>NZ_CP183978.1:4800000-8650038 GCF_049913175.1 Streptomyces sp. R-07 | reverse complement strand
CGTCCCCATGCCTGGGCCCACATGGGGAACTTCGCCTCGGGCACCTCACAGGCGATCAGGTACGCGCGTACAAAGTTCGCTCCGAACCCGGCAGCGACTTGCGCCGGGAGATCCTCTCCGCCGTGCTGCGGGAGAGAGGCGCCCTGGTCTCCTTGTAGCGGCCCTCCGCGCGCCTCTCCATTTCCCTCGTCGAAGGGCGGCCGTCCTGCTCCCAGACCCGGGCGAGCGCGGCGCCGAGTTCGTCGGCGGTGCGCACAAGATCGGGCCGGGGGCCTGTGTGTAGGTGCGTGGCGTGCGGCCGCGACAGAGGTTCACGGCCTTACTCCACAGCGCCTCGGCCTGGGTGTGGTCCAGGACGCAGACGCGGATGTACCCGTCGAGGGTGTCGCGTGCGGGAGGGGTCTTTCCTCCTTCGGCACGCTGGATGGTCGTGATGGAGCATCCGAGCTTGATCGCGAGCTGCTCGCGGGACAGTTCCCTTTTGCAGCGTGCCGCTCGGAGGTACTCGGCCAACTTGCCCAGGCCGTTGACGGCGTTGGCCACCGGGCTCGGTGGCCGGCCCTTCCGGGTCGCCATGGAGCCACCTCCTCTGCCCTCACTCAGCCCTGCGAGGGTGTGGGGGTGTGGGGGTGAGGATGCGCATCGCCGAGGTGCGCAGCCGGTCGGCGATTCCGGTGGCCGCAAGGCGGATCGTGAGGACGCCGATGGCGGCGGAGGCGACGAGCAGGCCGAGGACATTGAGCGGTCGCGTGGGCGAGGCCTCGCCGGTGAGCGCGGTCAGGGCGGCGGCTGTCACCACGATCACGATGATGACGGCGGCGCCGGCGGCGGCGGCGAGAGGCTGCTTGGGGGAGATCGTACGGATGCGGGACATGATGCTTCTCTCTCTGTACCTGCCGCCACAGGGCGGTCATGGGGGTGCCCTCGGGTTGTGAGGGCGTCCGGCTCCAACCGGCTTCATACGTACGGGCGTTTGGCTCGCCACGTTGCGTGAGAGCATCGTGCCACTGAGTAAGACCGTGTCCTATGTGGTGAGGCGGACCAGTCGCTTGAAGCAGCAGAGGGCGGCGGCGAGGCCGAGGAAGGCCAGGTAGTTGCGGGGATGGCGCTCGTAGCGGTGGTTGAGCCGGCGGTAGCCGGTCAGCCAGGACATGGTCCGCTCGATGACCCACCTGCGGCGGCCGAGTCGTTCGCTGGATTCGATGCCCTTGCGGGCGATACGGACCCCGACGCGTTTCCCGCGGAGCCATTTTCGCAGCTCAGGTATGTCGTAGGCCTTGTCGGCATGCAGACGCTGGGGCTTGAAATGACGGCCGCGGTGAGGGTCGTGTCTCGTTTGGTGACCGAGCACCACGGGCTTCAGGGCCTGACTGTCGTGGGTGTTGGCCGCGGTGACGCCGACGACCAGGGGCAGGCCGTTCGCGTCCGACAGGACGTGCATCTTGGAACCCGCCCTGCCGCGGTCCACGGGGCTCGGACCGGTGAGTTCGCCCCCTTTTTCGCCCGCACGTGGGCGGAGTCGAGGACCGCGCGGGACAGGTCGAGCAGGCCGGCGTCGTCCAGGCGGTGCAGGATCTCCTCGTGCAGCCGGCCCCACACCCCGGCACGGGACCAGATCAGGAACCGTCGGTGCGCGGTCGACTTCGAAACCCCGAAACAGGGCGGCAGGGCCCGCCAGGCACAGCCGGACACCAGCACGTAGACGATCGCGGCGAACAGCGTCTCATCAGGCGTGTCCTGCGTCCCACCACCCTGCGGCCGCACCCGCGACGGCGGGATCAGCGGCTTCGCGATCTCCCACAACCCGTCCGGAACCATCCAACTCCACGTACCCCGCCCCATGACGCCCCTAACGACCGCCTCACCACATAGGACACGGTCTTAACGCATGTGGCCCCGCGGGAAGAGGCCGGCGGGGGCCACGTTCACGGCTGGGTCTGCCGTGAAGCCAGCGCGCTGCAGGTCAGGGGGCGGTCGTGGCGGTGACCAGGAGCGTGCCGAGGGCGGCCGGGTCGGGGTTCGGCAGCACCTTCGCGTCGACGGCGGTGAAGGCGTGGCGCTTGAGGATGTCGGCCCACTGCTCGGGCCCGTACTGCCAGCGCCAGACGGTCAGCTCGGTCTCGCGGCCCTCCAGCCACTTCCCGCCCGTCTCCTGCGCACCGTACTGGCCGACGATCGGCTCGCGGTGCGAGAACGCAAAGACGCCGCCAGGCGTGAGGCGTGCGGCGACGCGCGGGAACAGCTCCTCGGGGTCGGTGAACCAGACCGCTCCCCAGGTCGAGTAGATCGCGTCGAACCGGCAGGTGCTCTCGTCGAGGAAGGCGCACGCCTCGGCGTGCACGAACGTGAGCCGGGGCTCGCCGTCCCAGAAGCGCCGGGCACGTTCGACCTGCACGGCCGAGAAGTCCACGGCGGTGACCTCCACCCCCGTGCCGGCGAGGAAGGCCGCGTTCTCGCCCTCCGCCGGCCCGAGGTCCAGGGGCGGCGGCGGGGGTGCGGCGGGATCGGCGCCGGGCCCGCCGGCGGCGAGCCCGGTCAGTCGAAAGCTCGGCCTGGGGCCGGGGCGCGTCTCCCTACTCTCCCCGATGGGGCGTGCGCGTGTCCCAGTACTCGGCCGCGGGGTGGTGGGCGCGGCGCTGGTCATGAACGGGTCCTCCGGGTACACGGGCCGGACGGCGACAACCGTACGGTGTCCCTCCCCCTCGGCTGGGACGAGGAGGGACACCGCGGGCGAACCGGTCCGTTCAAAGCACGGACATGCCTCAGATCACGCTGTTGAACTTCGTGCCCTCGCCCGCGTACAGCGACGTCGACTGACGGCTGAAGGGGACGGTAGCGTAGCCCGTCGAGCGGTAGACGTACGTGCCGCCCGCCCCGTACGCGATCAGGTCCGGGCGGCCGTCGTTGTCGAGGTCACCCGCGCCGACGAGCTGGGAGAACGCGCCCCAGCCGGCGCCGATCTTCACGCGCGTGGAGAAGCCGCCACTGCCATTGCCCTGGTAGAGCCACAGGACGCCGGAGGTGTCGCGGGCGACCATGTCCCCGGCTGCCGAACCGGCGATGTTCCCGACGGCGGTGAGCTGGTTGTAGATCTGCCAGCCGCCGCCGACCTTCACCCGGGGCGCGAACGGCTTCGTGTAGCTGCCCGTGCCCTTGTAGAACCACAGGACGCCGGCGCTGTCCGTGGCCACCAGGTCGGAACGGCCGTCGCCGTCGAGGTCCGAGCCGCCGGCGAGCTTGTTGTAGATCTGCCAGCCGGTGCCGACCTGCACCCGGGTGGCGAACGTGCCGTCGCCCTTGCCCAGGTAGAGCCACTGCACACCGGAGCCGTCGACCGCGATCAGATCGCCGACGGCGCCGCCGCCGACGTTGCCGACGGCCTCGATCTGCTTGTACGTCTGCCAGCCGGGGCCGATCTTCGTCCGCTGCGCCGGCTTGACCTGGCCGTAGTCCGGACGGTCCCGCAGGTCGTCGCGCCACAGCACGCCGGCTGCGTCCCGGGCGAGGACGTCGGTGGAGCCGTTGTTGGTGTAGTCGTGCGGGTTGTACGTGCGGGTGATGTTCATGAGCCAGCCCTGGTAGGCGGGCTCGCCGGTGCCGTCGAGGAGCGTTGCCTCGGCCTCCACGCCGTACGTGCCGTTCGGCGCATCGACGCCCGCGATGACGCCGTCCCAGTCGAAGGAGAACAGCGTGCCGCTCGCGGGTGCGGCCAGGCGCTTCTTGAACTCCTTGCCGGTGGCGGTGTGCGTGAGCGTGACGTCCAGGTAGGCGTCGGCGCGCGACAGCGTCCAGCCCAGGGTCGCCTTGCCGCCGGTCTGGTCGAGGTTCACCGCGTCGGGGACGTGGACCTGCTCGATCTCCAGCGGGGGCATCACCTGGCCCGTCTCCGCCACCTTGGTGACCATCGGGGTGCCGTCCGCACCGGCCCCGACGCGGAACAGCCCGTCGCCGTCGGCGTCACGGCTGCCACGCAGCACCGCGCTGCCGTCGGCCGAGGGCGCCGACTCCGACGCCGTGACGTCGAGGACGCGAGTCTCGCCGCTGGTCAGGGAGACGGCCTTGGCCGGTGCCCAGTAGGCGCCGTACACCAACCAGTCGCCCACCAGCTCGTAGTACCACTCGTGGAAGCTGTCGCCCAGGACGGTCTTCTTCTCCTCGCCCGTCTTGCGGTCGACGGACGTGACGTACGCCTCGGTGTCGTCCTGGTCGAGCCAGGCCACGTGCGAAGCGGAGAACGTCAGGTGGCCGGAGTCGTTGTTGTATCCGGCCTTGGCGGAGGAGTAGGTCTCGGTCATCGTCCCGGCCGCCACGTCGACCAGGGCCCGGTGGCCGGTGCGCGCGTCCGGCGGGCCCGCCGCGTACCTCACGAGAACGGAGCTTCCGAGGACCGTCGAGCCGCTGATCTCGGTGGCGTCCGCCGGCAGGCCCGTGATCTTTCGGGTGGTCGTGGTGGCGCCGTCCTTGGTGACGACGCGCAGTTCGCTCGTGTCGTCCGCCTTCCGGATGTCCGCGAGGACGCTCGTCGGGCTCAGCACGGCCACGTAGGTGCCGTTCAGCGCGCCGAGGTCGATGTCCACGCCCGGGGCCGCCGGGTCGGCCATGTTCCACAAGGTGATCGACTGCATGGCATCGGGCCAGCTGTCGTCGCCGACGACGGCCACGTCGTTGCCCGCCAGGGCGTAGCCGCCGTCCTTGGGATGCCGGAGCCGCTTCGAGGCTCCTCCGTGGTAGGGCGTCCAGACCAGGTCCGTGATGCTGTCGGCGTCGACGTAGTCGTATGTGAAGAACCCGCTGGTGCCCGCGCCCGCGAGGGAGGAGCCCTCGGGGTAGACGGGAAGCGTGGTGTCGGCCTGCCCGGACGAGGCCGATGTCGTCGCGAGCGCGGCCGGGGCGGTCGCCAGCGTGCCGGCGCCGAGGGCGGTGACCGCGAGGACGGCCGTGACGGCGGTGGCGAGACGGCTGCCGGTGGAACGGAACTGCAAGGTGAAGCCCCCACAAGTCTGAGTCGGACACGGAAATGCCGTGTCCGACTCAGACTCGCGAACAGCTCGAATAGTTGCACGGAAAGCCCGGGGGTTTCGGGTCCCTACCCAGCCGGACAGTCCTCATCAGTCCTCAGCGTGTTATCGAGGCACCCCTCCTCGCGCGGCTGGGGCAGGGAGGGGCACCGTGCGCTAGTCGGGTCCCCGCGGAAAATGCTCGGACTGCCAGCGTGAGGGTCAAACACTCAGGCGGGCCACGGCGTCCTTCAGGACCGTGGCGTTGACGCTGGTGTCGTGGTTCATGACGAGGCCCTGCCGGGGCAGTTCCGCCAGGCGGGCGCGCAGGGCGGTGTGGTCGGCGGCCGGGGGCAGGAGCCCGAACGCGTCGGGGTAGCGGTCCTCGGTGGTCTCGTCGAAGAAGTCGCCGTCCTGCACGCCGCGCGAGATCTCGATCAGCCGCGGGGCGGCATCGTGGGTGATCTGCGGGAAGAGAATTCCGGCCGCGTGGCCCTGGGTGGCGAGCTGGATGGACAGCCAGCTCACGAGCTGGTCAGGCCAGAACTGCGGCTTCAGCTCCTTGCCGGACGACTTCCACAACGGCTCGCGGCCCCCGGCGAGGAGGGCGTCGGTCACCTTCTGGTGCTGGGTGGGGTGCATCTGCTCGCCGGAGGCGAGGCGTTCGCGGGTGGTCTCGACGAGGTCGAGCGCGTCGAGGAGTCCGAAGCCGATCGCGGCGGCGGACGGCCACGGCAGCACCCGCACCGTTCCGGAGTCGTCGACGCGGGCGAAGACGCGGTCGTTGGCGAGCATGGCCGATCCGGCGCGGGCGAGAGTGAAAGCGGTGGTGGTCTTGCCCGCGCCCTTGTCGCCAAGGGTGAGGATCGTGGCTCCGTCCTGGCCGGTGACGGCGGAGGCGTGCAGGACCGCCCAGCCGTCGGCGAGGAGCTGGGCCCGGACGACCTCGCGGGCCAGTCGGGCGGCGGCGGTGGCGACGGCGGTCTCGTCGGTGCCGACGATCCGCAGCAGCTTCCATTCCGCGTCCCACCGGTAGGCGAGACCCTCCGTCGGCTGGACGGCCGTGACCATGGTGTCCTCGCGGACATAGAGCATCTCGGCGCCGGCGTACTCGATCCGCTCGGGCAAGGAGCCGTCGACCACGGCCGTCAGGGCGCGCAGCTCCTCCTCGTCGACGTCGCCGGAGACCACGGGCCCGGCGATGTCCGTGACCGGCGTCGCGGTCCACCAGGCGCCGAAGTAGCGGGCGGCCCAGTCCGGGACGGCGTCACCGACGCTGGTCACGGTGACGGCGTGGCCGTCGGCGGTGGCGATACGTACAGCACTCACGGGTCAGATCTCCTTGTCGAGCTGGGTGTAGGCGGTGTGGAGCTTGTCCGCGGACGCCGCGAGCTGGGCGGCCTCGGAGGAGTCGAGTGGCGGCGGGCACGGGGTCGGCCGCCCGCGGGTGTACTGCACCGGCATGCCGAGCCAGACGCCGCCGTCCTGGCGGGTCGACACCTCGGTGACGCCGTCGTCGAGGCCGAGGGCGTGGGTGAGGGCGGTCAGGACGGCGCCGGCCGGGCCGGAGCGAGTGCGGCCGATCCCGGCGCTGATCCGGCGGGGCCGGGCGGCGAGCTCGTCGCGCACCCGCTGGACCGGAACGGGCGCGGGGCGGCCGTGGACGGTGGTGGTGGAGGCGCAGATGACGGCGGCGTCGCCGTGCTCGCCGATCACGTGCCCGCGTACGGCATCGGGGGGCACGTGCAACAGGCGGGCCAGGGTGAGGCGGTAGCGGGCGGTGTCCGTAGCGGCCCCGACGCCCAGCACCCGCGGGCAGCCGGACACCTCGGCGAACAGGCGCGTCAGGATGTCGACGGGGTTGGTGACCATCACTGCCACGCCCGGGTAGCCGGTGAGCTGCCGGGCGAGAGCCTTGATGAGCGGCGCGTTCGCCGTAAGTCCGGCCATGCGCACATCGGTGGTGGCGGTGTTGGTGAACGTGGCGCGCGGGGAGACCACGACCGCGTCGCAGTCGCAGTCGCAGTCGCAGTCGCAGTCGCCCATGGTGTCCGGGGAGGCGACGGCCACCCGGACCGGTGAGCGGGTGACCTGGGTCAGGTCCTCCAGATCGGTGACGAGTCCGCGGGCGCTGACCTCGGAGCCGGAGGCGACGAGGACCTCGTCGCACCATCCGGAGCGGACGATACGGCTGCGGAGTGGCGCCGAGAAGTTCAGCTCATCCTTCGCGCTTTCTATTAGCCGTGATCACTCACCGTGTCGGCACCACGGAACCTGAGCCAGACCGAAACCGGTGAGCAAGGCCAGCCGGGGCACTTCACCTCGACCGGCCCTGTGGGGTCCCGTCCTGGGACCCGACAAGGGTGGTTCGCGGCTGCTCAGTCCTGGCGGGTGTCCTGGGTGATCCGGCAGGCAATGGCTGCGGCCTGCTCTGGGTGTCTCTCCAGCCATGTGCCGAGGTATTCCCGTACGGCCTGGGAGACGCTGGCGCGCACTGCGGCGCCGCCCAGCATGCCGCGTGTTGAGCCCGAGAACTCCGGCCGGTCCAGCTTCACCGACACGACCGCCGTAAGGCCGTCGCCGATCCGGTCGACGCTGAGATCGGGGGCTGCTTCCGTCAGGAGCCGCCGCTCCCGCAGGTGCGCGTTGACCGCGGCCGCCACGCCGTCGCGGAATCCTGCCATGTGCGTGCCGCCGTTGGGTGTGGGCTCGCTGTTGGCGTAGCTGTGGAGTTGCTCCTCGTGGGAGCCACGCCACCGCAGGGCCACCTCGATCGTCCCGGCGATCCGGGGGTCCTCGCGCTCGAAGCCGATGACGTCTGGGTGAACGGACGCTCCCGCCTGCGCGCCGAGGAAGTCGACGAAGTCACGAGCACCGCCCGGGAAAGAGCACCGCACCGATCGGGACCTGCCCGGGGGGCGTTCGTCGGTCAGCGAGATGTCCAGGCCCCGGTTGAGGAAGGCCAGTTCCCTGAAACGCTCCGCCAGCACCGCGAACGAGCACTGCGCCGTCTCGAAGATGTCGGTGTCGGGCCAGAAGGCGATGGTGGTCCCACTTGCCGTCGTCGGTCCTGCGCTGGTGGGTGCGGTGAGCGCGACGCCGCGGGCGTACTCCTGAACCCAGTGGACGCCCTCGCGTCTCACCTCGGCTGTCAGGCGGCTCGACAAGGCGTTGATGACGCAGGGCCCGACGCCGAAGAGACTCATGGCCACAGCATGGCGGCCGCCTGGCTCCGCCCCCGGGTGCATGTGAGTCAGCAGGGCCTCGAGGCCGGGACGGCCATTGTCCCCGGCGGCCTCGACCGGGACACCTGGTCCGTCGTCGGCGACACGTACACCGCCGTCGGACGTGAGGGTGACATCGACGGCGCTGGCACGCCCGGCCAGGACTTCGTTCACCGCCCGGCAGGCGATTTCGAACACCATCCGGTGCACGCCGCGTTGGCTGGTCGAGCCAACGTACATCCCGGGCCGCATCCGCACGGCTTCCCACCCCTGCAGCACCTGAATGTGGCTGGCGTCGTACGGATTTTCGGCGTCACTCATTAGGCCCCCCAATGGTGTCTCCAGCGGAGCCTCCAGCCTAGGCGGATCTAGGGAAGATGCCAGGTCAGGCCTTATTCGTCGAGGGCGTAGGCGGGCGGGTGGGCGCCTGTTCGGAGGAGGTCTGCCCAGGGATCGCGCGCCGCTGTCGGAGGGCAGCCGGGGGCTTGTGGAGACCGCGCCAGACCCCAATTCCGGCGACCCCGAGGCCCCCGATTCCGATGCGTCACACACCTGCCCGGAACACAGTGGCCGGTCGCTTCATCGCTGGACTCCTCTCGGAGCACGTACATGGCCGGGCGGGCCAACTTGGGGATTGCAGCGGGGCAGTTCGTGGAGACTGGGATGGGTCGCTTGGGAGGCCGGTGTTCAAGCGGCCGATGTTCATGCGGGGGTCGCGGGCCAGGAACTCGCCGGCCCGCTCGGGCCCTCCGTAGGGGGAGAGGTCGGTGGTGACCATGCGCAGCAGGTCCTCGTCGTCTGCGGGCAGGCCGAGCCAGGCCAGGCCGCGGGCGGCGAGGACGGGGTCGGCGGTGCGGGCGAGGAAGCGGTGGGCGAGCAGGCCCTGGGTGGTGGAGGTGCCGAGTTCGAGGACGTCGTGGCAGCCGAGTCCGACGCCGGCGCCGTGCTTGCGGCCGTCGTAGACGATCTCGTCGATCAACGCCTGGCCCTCGGTGGAGGAGGTGAGCCAGTACGCCTCGTCCAGGGGCAGGAGCGTGAAGCGGGGGTCGGTGAACACGGTCTCGCGGGCGATCGCGGCGATCAGGTAGAGCACGGCGCGGCCGATCAGTGCCTCCAGCGGCTGGGAGCGCAGCCGTTCGGGGTTGGTCGCGGCCTCGCGGGGCGGGAGGGTCAGGCCGGTGGTGGTGATGACGACGAAGTCGGAGGCGAGGCCTGCGGCCAGGTCGAGCGGCGGCAGGGTGTGGTCGAAGACAGCTGCCGCGAGCGGCTCGTCGGCCGCGACCCGGAGCCATTCGACGAGCGCAGCCGCGCGCCGGCCGCGGGCGCTGTCTTCCAGGACATCTCCTGAAGGGCGTCCAGGACGAGGGACATCGACGGATAGGGGGCGGCGGCGGCCTGCTTGACCGCGGTTTTCAGCAGGGCGCCGTGCTCGGTCATCGCTCCGACGCCGAGCTGCACGGTCAGATAGGACAGGGCGTAGCGGGCGCCGACGGCCGGGTCGGTGAACACGCGCAGGGGATCGATGGACATGTCGGCGGTGGCGGCGTCGACGACCTGGCAGCGGCCCGGCGCGGCGGAGCGGGCGAAGCGGGCCCACTCGCGGGACTTGGTGCGGTCGATCGCGATCGCCCGGCCGCCGCGGTCGACGACCGATCCCGTGATCAGCTTGAGCAGGGTCGACTTGCCGCCGCCGAGGTCACCGGCGAGCGCGAAGCTGGCGCCGGCGTTGTGGACGGGGGCGTCGGCGATGTTCAGCAGGACCGGGGAGATCGTGCCGATGTCCTGCGAGTAGCCGACCATCGCGCCCGTCGGGTCACCGAAGGCCTGCCCGTGCAGGGCGCCGTGCATCGCCCAGTCCTCCCCCAGTTCGTGCTGGACATACTGGCGGACCGCCGCCGGTGTCACCGCGGCCGGCAGGCCGAGGGTGAAGAGTTCCTCCTGGCCGCCGACCGGGCGCACGAGCCGGTAGTTCGCGCCCTTGAGGCGGGCCTGCAGGGCGGCAGCCCGCTGGTCGCACTCGGCCGGCGTGGTGCCCCAGACGCTCAAGGCGGTCACGGACTGCACCTCGACCTCGACACTGGACCGCGACGCGCGGGCCCCCAGGTCGCCCAGGTCGTCGGCGGCATCGTGCAGAGCATCCGGCAGACCGGTCGCACGGCGGGCGGCGTACTGGTCGGCCTGGTCGACCAGGTCCCGCTTCTTCTTCGTGACCGCGGCGACGACCTTCTCGGAAGCGACGGTCGACAGATCGACGACCCAGTCGACCGCGAACGGCAGCCGGTCCAGCTCCGCGAAGAACTCCGCCCCGGCCGCAGTGAACCGCCGGGGCATCTCCGCCAGCGCCAGGTGCGCCTGGTAGGAGGTGCCGGCCTCGGACTCGACCTGCAGCCAGCGCCGGCCGGCCAGACTCCCGGCCGCCCCGCCACCTCCCCCCGGCCGCCCCGCCACTCCCCCGCCCTCCCACCCGCCCCCCGTCTCGGCTGCGGTGTGCCGGCGTGCTGGCCGCCTTCGAGGAGGCAGGCGTGGCCGAGGTCGGCGTGGGACGGGGAGCGCAGGATCCCGCCCGTCATACGGCTCCCCCACAACGTGGAGCGTTCAGCCTCGCCGAGGAGTTCGGCCTCCAGGCCGCGGCCGACGGCATGCTGGTGCATCCACACGATCTCCGCCGGCGTCGCCCGCCGCAGCTGGATCCCGCCGGTGAGCTGGGCCTCCACCTGCTCGGCCCGCTCCCGGTACTCATCGACCTCGCGGGCCCTCACCGGCGCCGGCGGCAGCCCCAGCAGCCCCGCGAGCT
Organism: Streptomyces sp. R-07; assembly: GCF_049913175.1. NCBI lineage: Bacteria > Bacillati > Actinomycetota > Actinomycetes > Kitasatosporales > Streptomycetaceae > Streptomyces > Streptomyces sp. R-07. The sequence continues at coordinate 8,639,023 of NZ_CP183978.1, read as the reverse complement.
CCGACCACGCCGTCCCGGCCGTCGCCTGCCACTGCCCCCTGCCACCGAGCGCGGGAAGCGGGACGGCCAGCCACACAGTGCGCCGGTGCATGTCCACCGGCTCGTGAAGGTCCTCGCCCGCCAGCAGCCGCAGCTGCGCCTTCGGCGACCTCCGCCCACGCCTCGTGCCGCCGGTAGTCGACGCCGTCCAGAGTTCCGGCGACGACCTCGCCCGCGTCAATCCGGGCACACAGCCCGAGCATCCGGGCACTGCCGGGCAGGGACCGCACCAGAGCGGTGACCTGGGCGGTGATCTGCTCGCGGGTGCGGTCAGGCATGTAGCGGGAGCCGGCCGGAGTGAGGGACCACACGGCCCACACGGTGCCGCTGGTCGACCAGACGAGGTGATCGACGATGTGCCGCAAGGGAAGCTTCATCGGGCTGCTCCCTTCGCCTTCGATCGGTCATGAAGCATCTGCTGCAAGGGAGTGCGAACCGGACCCCCGCCTCCGCCCGCCCGGACCGGGACCGGGACCGGGACCGGGACCGGGACCGGGGCCAGGGCCAGGGCGGCCGGATCGGTGGCGGCCGGACGCCACCGGCGGGCGGGCCGGACAGCCAGGCGGGGACCGGGCCGGCCCTCCGCCCCCGCCGGCTCGACCGGCTCGGTGGGCTCGACCGGCTCGGTGGGCTCGAGCGGCCCGACCGGTTCGGTGGGATCGGTGGTGTGCTCGATCAGGACGGTGCCGGTCAGGTGGTGTGTCCTCGGCGGGCGGGCGGCCCGGCCGCCGATCCGGCCCGCCTTGGGCTGGAGCGCCCGCCGGGCCAGTCCGTAGAGCACCCACACCGGAGCGCGGCCGCCGATCCGCTGGGCACGGGACGCCCACACCAACACGCCGAGGGCGAGGACCGGAACGGGTCCGAGGCCGGACCACCACGAGAACGTCTTGATCAGGACCAGGACGCCGACGGCCGCGATGACGAGCTGGCCGGCGTTGTAGGGGCCGAACCACAGGACGAAGTCGCCCAGCTTGCCCAGGACCCAGGGGTGGGTGCGGGCCTTGGTGTAGTTGCGGCCGACCCGGGGCGCGGGCCCGCCGGGAGTCGCGCTCATGATTGCGCGCCGTCACTTGCCCGCCGGCGCCGTCGGCGTTGAGGCGCCGATGTTGGTGATCTCTTCCTTGAACGCCTGGGACAGCTCGTCGCGGGACTGGTAGAGACCGGCACAGATGACCAGGCCGATCAGGGCGCCGATCCCCGCCTTGACGCTCATCTTGCTGGCCACGGCAATGACGACGGAAATGAGGATGACGACCATCAGGGCCTTCTCACCCCACTCGCCGCCCAGGCTGAGCAGGTGGTCGCCGATCTCCTTGATCGGGGCGGCAAGGACAACAGAAGCGGTGCTCATGGCGGACTCCTTCACAAGAACAGGGGTGAACGGTGGTGAGGGGTCAGGAACGAGGAGCGGCCGAGGCCGCCAGGCCGGTGGCGAGGGAGGCGATCTCCCAGCGGCCGTCGCGTGCGGTGAGCGTGAGCACGTACGCCATCGGCCACGTGCGGCCGGCCACGTCGGTGGCGGTCACCGCCGCGTGGACGCGGGCGGTCGCACCGTCCTGTCCGGCGCCGGCAGGCCGGCCCTGGGAGAGAACCTGGAGGGTCTCCACCTGCGCGAACCGGGCCTCGGGGCGAGCCAGAACCGTCCCCGGCGCGAGGTAGCGCTCGACCGCGCCGCCGGCACCGAGGAACGCGGACAGGAACCCGACCACCGTGTCGGCGAGCGCGGAGTCCTCGATGCGGGCGGTGTAGGGCGAGGCGGGCTCCCGCCCGGCCTGCGGCCCGGCCGCTTCCATCGGCGCCCCAGCCGCGTACGCCCGGCCGTCACCGCTGCCGGTCTCGGTGACGGGAACGGTGAAGAACCGCAGCCCCCGCACCGACTCATCACCCGGTACACCCACGGCGGCGTCCGCGAGGCGGGCGGCTACCGTCACCGCCCACACGCCACTCCCCTGCCGCTCGGTCCGGAGGGCAGCGACCTGTAGGACTGCGACGGGTCGGCGTCCCCACTTCGGGGCCTGAACGCCCGGTGCCAGCAGCCGCAGCTGAGCCATCTCAACGGACGGCTCGGTGGCCGTACCCGACTCCAGCCACACCCCCACCACCATCTCCGCGAACCCGGCGGCCCCGCCACCCTCACCGGCGCCGTCGACAGTCGGCTGCAGGGCAGCGGGACGGGCGACAGCGGCCGGCTTCACCGGCACGGCGGCGGGACGGTCTACCGCGACCAAGAGGGCAGCGGGGCCCGCGGCGAGAGCCGCCCACACCCCGACCCGAATGAGGAACGCCCGCCGTCCGCGTAGAGAGGTGACGCGGGAGCGCGTTGTTGTCGGGCGGGCACCGCGACGGGGTCTCAGCAGAGCGGGCGGAGGCATCCAGGGCTCCTTGAAGAGGTCGGCAACGGCTGATGCCTCACCCTTCGACGGCCCCCTCACCACGGAGCTGACCACCACAAGCCCCAGCCGTCACAAGGCCATAACTCCCCATGGCGAGTCCGGCGGTCAGCAGCCTGTGACCTGCGTGGTATGCGGCCTGCGACCCGCGTGGTAAGCCCGGTGGTGAGTCAGCCCGCAGACCCCGCTCCCCCCTCACCACGGCACGTCACAACCACCCTGTGGCCAGGCGAACGCTCCCCTGCGGGACACACCACACCGCCCACGCAGGCCGACCACCCACACCCCAACCCGGCCCTCCACGGGCTGACCCGCCCAAGGGGGCGGACGCCTCGCACCGGTGCGGGCCGTGCCAAGCCACCGCCAGTGCCAGCGCCACCGCCACCGCCACCGCCAGAGAAGCCGCCTAGCATCGCCGCATGGCGACCTTCGTGCACCTGACACCCGCCGCGCACGCGGAACGGATCCGGCGGAGCGGGATCAAGGCGAACAGTGGGCGGACCGGGGTCTTCCTGTTCCCCGTACTGCCCTCATACACGCTGACCCATCAGTGGCTGCGGGAGCTGGCCCGGCGGCCCGGGCCGCGCGGGATGGCCGCCGTGCATGTGCGGCTGCCGGACGGCGAGCCGGTGACCGTCGGGCGGTACGGGCGGGTCCACGAGGCGGTGACGGCGGCCGATGCGGTGCGCCGGATACGGGAGTTGGGCGACGGGGCGCTGGGGTGGGAGGTGATCCTGCCCCGGGCGGTCGCGCGGAGCGAGGTCCGACAGGTAAGGGCTGTCCGGCAGGTCAGCGGGTGGCGGTACTTCCCCGGGGCCCACGGGACCACGCCCTGCGTCTGCTGTGTCGTACGCGGCGAGTACGGGTCCCGGCGGCTGCGGGAGCGGCGGCCGGACCCCCAGGACGGGCCCGCGCCCGCCTCCCGGGTGCTCCTGGACCGCCTGGAGCGGGCCGAGGCGCGGGCGGACACGGCCGCGCTGTGCGACACGCTCCGGTGGTACGGGCTCCGACGGCGCGGCCCGGTAGCGCGGCTCGCGCCGCTCGCGGGGCACCCGGACGCCGGCGTCAGACAGGCGCTCGCCCGGGCCGTGGCCGGCTGGTCGACGCCTGGTACGGACGGGCTGCTGCGGGAGCTTGCGGGCGACGCGCCGGCCGACGTACGGCAGACCGTGGCCGAGGTTGTCGCCTACCGGCGTACCGAAGCCACCGCCGCCCTCCTCACGGCCCTCGCCCACGACCCCGCCCCCGCCGTACGGGAAGCCTCCGTCGAAGGACTCGTCGCACGCGAGACACCCGAGGCCGATGCCGTCCTGGCGCTCCTCGCGCACGACCCGGACGGGTCCGTACGCGAGGCTGTGGACCTGCTCACGACGCAGTGAGCAGGACCGGATCAGCAGCTGCGGCCAGGGGCCAGCCGTTGACCGTGCCGGCGCGCTCCAGGGCGCCCACCGAGACGGTTCGGGCGGGTTCAGAGAAGAGGGCGACGACGGTCTCGGGGTGATGGGACGTCGCCGCGCCGCTTGCAGGTGGAGTAGGTCTAGGTGACGGACCAGAATCCGGTACACGGTCGAGGCGGAAAGGCCCAGGATCGGGCCGATCCATGCCGGGCCGAGCTTGCGTTCGCAACGCAGCCGGAAGACGCGGGTCTCGACCGCCGGAAGTATGCGGTGCGGAGTCGTCCGCAGTCGGCTGGAACGGTCGAGTCAGGGAAATACCCAGGGCATCACACAGTCGCCGCGTACGGGCGAGGGCACCGAGTGAGGCGGATGACGGAGCAGCGGTTGGCAACGGCAACTCGACATGCCTGAGCCGGTACGCGTACAGGAGCGCCTCCGCCTGCAACGTAGCCGCGGCTCGGGCAGAGACGTCGAGATCACACATCGGCACCAGACGCAGTACACCGTCGTCGAGGTCATGACTGATGAGCATGACAATCCCCGTTCGCGGCTCGGTAGGCGCCCCTGCTCCCCTGTCCCGGGGACGCTCAGGTGCCAGCGGGACAGAGGACGCCTCATCCCATATCGGTGCGTACCGCATGGTTCCACAGAGCCGCGATCACGCCTCAGGGACGTCACGAATGGTGAAAACCTTCCGGCTCTTGGTGAGAGATTCTGGACGCCACGTACGAGCTGGTCGCCGCAGGCGGATGGGACCGGCTCCGGATGACGCACATCGCCACCACGGCCGGAGTGAGCAGGCAGACCGTCTACACCGAGTACGGCACCAAGACCGCGATCGGCGAGGCCCTCGTCATGCGCGAGGTCGAGCGATTCCTGCTCGGCATCCAGGAACAACTGCTCGCCCACCCCGACGACCTGACAGCGGCCATCACGGCCGGCACCGAGTACACGCTGCGAACCGCCGCCGACAACCCACTCCTGAAGGCCATCTCACGAGTTCCCGAGGAGGCGACGAAGACCTGCTCGCCCTGCTGACCACCCGGTCCGAGCCGGTCATCGACACGGCCACCACCATGCTGGACAGCCACATCACGGAGGCTTGGCCGGAGATCGACCCCGAATCACGGGCGCTGGCCATCGAGACGCTGGTCCGGCTGACCGTCAGCCACCTGGTCCAGCCAATCGCGCCTCCCGACCGGACCGCCGAACGGATCGCTGAAGTCTTCGCGCGGGTGGTGCGCCCCTGAGCAGTCCTTCCGGACCGAACCCGTCCTCATTCACCGGCTGCTCGCGCCCAACGGCACCGCAGCGGGCGCAATTCGACGCGAGGAAGCCACTGGCCCCGGCGATAGCCTCCGCCGCGGGCAGCGGGCGCTCTCGGGTCACGCCGGGACTTGGCCACCAGCATCCGCGCTCGAGTTGGCCCTGATTCAGCTGTTGCACGTGGCGACGTCGGTGAAGACGGACGGTGAGTTGTTCACCGTGTCGCAGATGCCGTCCCGCGATGAAGCGACGCCCACGATTCGCCCGTTGACAACCAGCGGCCCGCCGCCGTCACCCTCGCAGATGGTCGCCGTGCCGGCGTCGGCGGCGCCGGCGCACAGCATGCCGTCGAGGTCGACCCCCGGATAGGCGCTCTGGCAGGCGGCGCGGCTCATGACGGGCAGCTGTGCGGTCTGCAACTGCTCCGGCAGCGACGGCTCCAGGCCCTTCGCGGAACCTCCAGCCAACACGCCGAGCAACCGGCCCACGACCTGCGCCGGCGCCTCGCTGCGACCAGGCTGCTCACGCCTCGGACCCGTGGCCTGACGGCGGGTCCAGGCAGCCGCCCGGCGTGTTCGGTCGACACGAGTTCAGGGGCGCGGGCCCAACCCATGCCCACGTGACATCGCGCAGCCTCTGATGCCGCCACTACTTCAGAAAGTCGGGGCGGTCACCATCGTGGGTCCGGGGCCAGACCAGGCAGGCGTTGGCCCTTCTGATGCCGAGTGCAGGTGCTCCACGGGATACGCCCCCAGTCAACGTACCGACTCGTTCGCCAAACGCACAGTCGGTAAAGGAAGTTGACGCACATGCTCCAATCGCGGGGGGCGCCGCGCACCAGGTCTCCGGTGGCCGGGCCGCGTATTGTCGGCGCACCACCTGAGCCGGGCCGGAGGGCGGGACGGCTGCTTATGCGGATCGTCGTTCAGAACATGCCGACATAGTCGGCGGAAGTCTCCGGAACGTCCTGGATGACGTCCCAGTGCTCGACGATCCTGCCGTTCTCCAGGCGGAAGATGTCGGCCAGGGCGCGGCCGGGCTTGCCGGGTTCGAGGATGAGGTGGGAGTGGGTGACGACCAGGTCCCCCTCGGCGATGACGCGCTTGATGTCCAGGCGGATCTCCGGGTAGGCGCTACGCATCTGCCTGTTGAACTCGATGAACCCCTCGTCGCCGAACTGCATGTCAGGGTTGTGCTGGACGTATCCCGGGCCGAGGTAGTCAGCGATCGCCTTCTCGATCCCCCCGGCGACCACCATCTGGAAGTAGTCGACGACGACCTTCTTGTTCTGCTCAAGATTGGACATGTTGATCCCTTTTCGCGGCGATGTTGATTGGACTGGCCCAGAGGGCCGGTGGGGCGATCGGCGGGGGCGACGCCCCACGACAGAAGTAAAGCGATCGCCTTACTTCGACGAAGCTAGCATGCCCCTGCCACGAAGTAAAGCGATCGGTGCACTTTTGGCATGGAGACGCAGAAGCCCAGCCCGTCCACCCCGCAGCACCGCGGCGGCCGCGGTGCGCGCGAGCGCATCCTGCGGGCCGCGGCCGAGCTGTTCTACGAGGATGGCATCCACGCCACCGGCGTTGCGGCCCTGGCCGAGCGGGCTCAGGTCTCGTCGCGGACCTTCTACCAGCACTTCCCGACGAAGAACGCCCTGGCGGCGGAGTACCTGCGGACCTTCGACGAGCAGGTGTCGCGCGGCTTCGACGAAGAACTGCAGCGCGAGGGGACGACGCCGAAGCAGCAGCTTCTGGCGGTGTTCACCAAGGTCGCCGAGGACCCCACGACACCGTCGGTGGCCTCCGTGATGCGTGGCTGTCCGTCCACAACGCCGCGGTGGAAGCCGCCGGGACCATGCCGGGGGTGACCGGCGTCGTCTGTCCAGCGGTACAAGCAGGGCTTCGCCGAACGATTGACCGCCATGGCGACAGCCGCGGGTGCGCGCGACCCGCAGCGGCTGGGGCGCCGGCTGACCGTGCTGGTCGAGGGCGCCACCGCCCTGTTGACCTCCCTCAACAGCGACCAGCCGGCCCACGACGCCGTCGGGGCCGCCCGGGTACTGATCGACAACGCCGTTCCCGACGAGACTGCGCCGCAGCGCGCGCTGACCGCGAGCAGTGCCAGGTGTCGGGCGTGAGCGCATCGGGCACACCGGCCTTCGAATACACCCTCACTCCGCTCGGTGAGGCGGTCGACGCGCGCGGCCTGGCCTTGATCGCTCTGGGCAACAGCCGGACGCCGGAGGCGCTCGGAGCGCTACGACGGGGTCGGCGACACACAGACGAGCCCCTGACGGCGATGTCAGCCGGCGGGATGCAGCTCCCGCCGCGCGATCACCGTGCGCGGTGGCGGAGCCAGCTACTTGCATCGCGCCACCTCTCCCGCTGTGGAGGGCAGGAGAGGGCACGACTCCTCATGTGGATCAGAACATGCCGACGTAGTCGGCGGAAGTCTCCGGAACGTCCTGGATGACGTCCCAGTGCTCGACGATCCTGCCGTTCTCCAGGCGGAAGAAGTCGGCCAGGGCTTGGCCGGGCTTGCCGGGTTCGAGGATGAGGTGGGAGTGGGTGACGACCATGTCGCCTTCGGCGATGACGCGCTTGATGTCCAGGCGGATCTCCGGGTAGGCGCTAAGCATCTGCCTGTTGAACTCGATGAACCCCTCGTCGCCGAACTGCATGCCAGGGTTGTGCTGGACGTACCCCGGGCCGAGGTAGTCAGCGATCGCCCTCTCAATCCCCCCACCGACCACCATCTGGTAGTAGTCGACGACAACCTTCTTGTTCTGCTCAAGATCCGACACAGCTGCTGCTCCGTTCCAGAACTCCGGCTCTGCCTCCGGCCGGACACACCGGTACCCTGTCGTCAGAGGGACCTCTTCAGGGTTGGTGACGGAAGGGCCCCGCGCCATTCGTGGGCGGCCTGGCGGGTGACAGGCACGCAGCACCGGTTCGCTGCCGTGGGTTAACTCGTCGATGACTCGCCCTCGGGCGGGACGAGTGATCGCTTCACACCTGCGCGGACTGTCCGAGCACTGGGTGGGGTTACGGCTGGGCGAGTGGCGGCACGCTGAAGTCGACGACCTGGGTGATGGCGTTGTACGAGATATCAGCGACGAGGACGGACTGCCCCGCCGGGATCGTGGTGGTCGTGGTGCCCACCGTGTCCGTGATCGGCTCGACGGTGAGGTTGGTGATGCGCTCGCTCACCACATTGGGGCAGATCGGGTCGGTGACCGAGTACGGGGCGAGCGGGTTCAGGTCCAAGAGGTCTTGAGTGCACACGGTGTTGCCCGCCGCGTCGTACTGCTGGATTAGGACGTTGCCGACGTTGGCCTGTGCGGTACCGGCCGAGAGGCCGGTCAGCAGGAGGGCCGCGGCAGCGCAGCCGACGGCGGTACGGGTGAAGGGCATGGAGATCTCTTCCGTGAGGGGGGATCGTGGTCTGCGACATCCCCTCCCGATCACGCGGGCTTCAATCGTGGCCGCCCTGATAGAAGTGCGACCGGTGACCATAGAACGATCCGCCCAGGTCGGCAGGGAGTTGATCGCCGGAAGCCCCCCCGTGACCCACGAGTCGGGGTGACGTGCGGCGCCCATTGCCCGGCAGCCACCTGACGGCTTCCGCAATCAGGCCCTCCGATCCCGTCAGGGGTGATCCTCTGCCCTGCACATCCCTCCCCGCGCGGGTCCCGGCTACCCCTCGCTGGACAGCACTCCACCCCAGCACGGGCTCTTAGAGGCCCGCGCCGGGGTGGCCGCTGGCGGGTCAGTCTCCGGTGGAGGCGAGATGGGTGCGAAAGAATTCGGTGGCCGCCTCGCTGGCGCGGGTGAACTGCCGGACGTAGGGGTCGAAGTGCCCGCCGGGGACCAGTACGAGCTGCTTCGGCTCCAGGGCCCGGTTGTAGGCGGCCAGTTCGGTGTCGGCGAGGGTGGTCGTGTCGTTCTGGGCGACGACCATGAGCAAGGGCGTGGGGGAGATCCGGTCGATGAAGGCGCCGGGCTCGTACATCCGCGACTTGCGGGTGGAGCGGACGGTGACGAAGTTGTCCCAGTCGGTGCCCTCGGCGAGGGCTTGGAGGTAGAAGTCGATTGCGTCCTGGGTGCGGTATGCGGCGGGGACGGACGGGTCGGCGCTGACCAGGGCCATGGTGCGAGGCGGCTCGCCGTGCAGCTGGGCCTGTTCGTCGTCGTCGAGCATGGCTTCCAGCGCGGAGGTGTTCTCCGGGGCGACGCGGCGCCTGGCCTGTTCGGGGCCGCTGACGATGGGCACCTGGGCGACCACGGCCTTCAGGCGGCGGTCGGTGGCACCGAGTACGAGGGCGTGGCCGCCGGCGTAGCTGGTGCCCCACAGGCCGATCCGGTCGGCGTCGATCTCGGGGCGCGAGCGCAGGAAGGTGACGGCGCGGCGCCAGTCCTCGATCTGCTGCCAGGGGTCGATGTCGTGGCGGGGTGTGCCGTCGCTGCTGCCGAATCCGCGGTGGTCGTGGATCAGGACGGCGAATCCGGCCCGGGTGAACGCTTCGGCGAACGGCACCAGGCCGTGCTCTCCCGCCGCGCCGTATCCGTGGGCCATCGTGATGGCCGGGTGGGGAGCCGCCCCCTCGGGCAGGTGGAGGCTTCCGCGCAGCGTGACGCCGTCCGGGGCGGGGAATGCCACGGGCAGGGGGGTGGTGGGTGAGGGGCGCATGTCCGCGTCCTTTCGTGAGGTGGTGCAAAACGCGGAGTGAGCGCCCCGGTCCCTGGGATGGGGCGTCGAAGTGGTCGGGGGCACGGTGCCGCCGAGCGCGTTGCCGACAGGGTGTGCAGGCCACCCAGAGGGCGGCGGTGAACGGCGATGTGGGCCATCAGGCCGTCGGCATTCGCGGTCCGCATGGTGACTCCCGCGAGCGTTTCCCGCGAAGCAGGTCCGGCTTCCCATTCACGGTGTGTCGCGTGGGTCCTGGACGGCCGGCTGGGTGAAGACCAGCGAGCGGTGGACGCCGCTGGCCATCCCCATCACCCACGTGACCTTCTCCCGGCCGCGACAGCGCGCTGGCTTCCAGGACCACGCCTTCGGCCAGGACTGTGACAGCGCCGCCGGCGCCCTTGGCGGTGGCGGCCTGGTCCACGGCCGGTTCTCGGCGGTGCCTGAAGTGTTGTCGGCGGGTCGGTGGTTCATGCCGCACCGACCCACCGGCCGAGCCTGCACGAAGCGCCGGGCCGCCAACGCTATTTCGTCAGAGACTCTTGGCCCTCTTCGCTCCGCCCCACAGTGAGCCCGGGTTGGCACGGTTCGGGTACAGCGCGAGCATCGCCTCAAACAGTTCGGCCGCGGTCTCAGTCTCGGCGTCGAGCCGGTTGAAGTCCGCCAGGTACTTCTTGGTCTCGGCCAGGATCTTCGGGTCGTCGGGCAGGTCGGGCTTCTTGTGTCCGGCGACGACGTAGGCGGGGTCGAGCGCGGCGAGCGTGTCGGTGGCGCGCATCCACTCCTCGCGGGACGCGGTGGTGGTCTCCCCCAGGTACTGGTCGATGCCGTTGTAGGCGACATCGCCGGCCACGACGAGCCGCAGGTCCGGCACCCACAGCGCGGTGCTGCCCTCGCAGTCGGTGAAACCGGTCTCGACCACCTGCAGCGTGTGCCCTTCGAGGGTGAACGTGTCGCCGTCCAGGACCTCGGGGAAGACCTGCGGCGCCGGGACCTCTCCCGGGAAGCGCGAGGTCCAGAAGGTGTCGAAGTACGGCGGGCTGCCTTCGGCGGTCGCCTTGGCCACGACCGGGGCGGTGGAGACCGCCTTGGCCTGGGGGAACGCCTCCAGGAGCTGCTTGACGCCGAAGGCGTGGTCGCCATGCCCGTGCGTGATGTAGATGTATGTCAGGTTGCGGTTGTGGGCTTTCACCCAGTCGACGAGTTGCTGGTTCTGTTCGATGGTGAGAAACGTGTCGACCACTACCGCGTCGCGCTCGCCGTAGATCAGCGTGGCGGTGTTGGAGACCCACTGGAGGTCCTCGCGGGTGCCGGGCGGCAAGTCGCGGGTAAGGCCCGGCCGACGAAGGCACAGGGTGTCGTACTGCAGTGTTGATGCGGGCGCCGTCATGATGTGTTCCCTTCCAGGGCTGTGACGACTGGCGAAGACGCTTTTGCGCTCTCCCATCCGGTGACGGCGGAGGCGCTCGTGGATGACCCGGCCGTACACGGCCGCTTGTCAATGTATGTTTCGAATTGTGATGGTGCATGCCGGGTCGCATCCTTGCGCTTCAGCTTCCGCGTGACGTGGTTCTGAGGCGTCGCCAGCAGATGATCACGCAGCCGAGGGTGAGGAAGGCCTGGTGGATGCAGGCGCGGGTCTCCCACCGGATGCGTAGCCGGCGAACCAGAGCAGGAGGGCAAGCCCAGTTCCGGGAGATCCTTGCTCAGGTGCTCGCCTATGGGAGGGCGGATGCCTTACCTACCCGGGTAGCGGTCTGATCCGAGGAGTGGGGCCAAACCGCGCTTGACAGTCGGCATTGGGAAGTTGCCTCATCTGTGTCGGGCTGAGATGCGAGCTCGTGGGGACCGGGGCCGGGAGAGGCTGGTCGCGCGGGCGACACAGCCGTCCCTCGCGGGCTTCCGGCCGGGTTCCGGGCGGTATCCGCCCGGGGCGTCGTGGGGGTAGGGCTCCGTTTGCGTCGGTCAGCTCTTGCCGAGGGCGCGGGAGATCTGCGCGGTGTCGGCGGTCTGCTGCAGGCGGGTGATCTTGCTGTCGCGCAGGGTGTAGATGTGGACGAAGCGCGTGGTGAATCGATTGCCGGTGGCCTTCGCCTTGCCCTGGTAGCGGCCCAGAGCGATCACCTTGTCGTCGACCTCCCAGTACTCGTCACCCTCGGCCCAGAACTCGTCGAACTCTCCGAAGAAGGGGAAGAAGTCGTTGATGATCGAGTCGAAGCCGTTGTAGACGCCCCCGTTGGGGAAGCCTTCGGCGACGTCCCACTGGGCGTCCTGCGAAATGACGGAGCTGATGACGTTCATGTCGCCCTTGGCGGCGTACATGCGCTTGATGATGTCGGCGTTGGACATGGTGTGTCTTTCTCCTTGTCGAGCTGATCACCGCACCGGGTGGCGGGCGATCGTTCGGGGGTATCCGGCCGGGGTGCGGGCCGAGGTGTGCCCATCCGTCGGGATGGAGGGGCGGGGGTTTCAGCGCCCCTGTCCGGCGAGCCGCTCGCGGGTGGTCTCGCGGGCCTGTTCGGCGTCGCCGGTGACGATGGTGAGGACGTCCTCCAGGCCGATCAGCCGGCCGCCCCAGCCCCAGCGGCGCTCGGGTATCTCCAGCGGGAAGACGAACACCCGCGAAGGATCCCGGGGGCGGTCGGGGCCCTCGGCGTCGAGCACGGCCTCGGTGATGTCCGCGACCAGGCGCTCCCTCACCTCCGGATCGCTGATCAGGCCCTGCGGCGCAAAGGCGTCGACCCGGTAGCGGGGCTCGGCGGCCGGTGCGCCGCCGGCGTAGACCTGCGCGTGGTGGACCAGGGCCCACGAGCCGGCGAGCACATCCTCATCGGCAGGCCAGGCGCCTTCGGCCTTGAGCATCAGCGTGGTGATCCTTTCGGCCAGGTCACGTTCCGCTTCCGGGCTCAGGGCTCCCTCGGGAACGTACAGGTCGATCATGGGCATGATGGCTACTCTCCGTAATGGGGCCTTCGGCCTGGTTGCACCCGGGCTTCGAGCGGGGCGACCGGCGACGCTGTGGCGGTGGAGCCGTTGGCCCGGCCGTCTTCACGGGCTTCGATGTAAAGCGATCGCCTTACATTTACGAAGCTAACACGACAGAGCCGTCAAAGTACAGCGATCGCCTTACTTTGTTTCCCGGAGGGAGCGTCCGGGGTTCCGGCTGTGAGCGGAGGGATGTCGTGGGTCTGCCGTCGGGCGGCTCGGGCTGATACGCCACACGGCACGAGAGGACAGCGGGCGACCCCGGACCCAAGGCGCCGGCGAGTGGCGTGGCCTATGGATCCGGGGCCGGGTGTCGGTGCTGTGCGCCGGCGACGACCGGGTGGAGGGTGTCAGCCCTGACGGGCCTTGAAGCGCGGATCGCGCTTGTTGATCACGAACGTCCTACCGCGGCGACGGACGATCTGCGCCCCCGGCTTGTTCTTCAGTGAGCGGAGCGAGTTGCGTACCTGCATCTCCTGCCGTCCTTCCCTCGGGTGACGCGTGTTCGGCGCCTGTCTGATCGGGTCATGCCAAACACGGTTACCGGGGTCCGTATTCCAGGGGCCGGTCGCGGTCCCGTGCGCCGGTCGCGGACTACAGTCCGGCGGTGAAGGCATGGATGTCCTTCAGGGCTGCGGCGTGCAGGTCCGGAAGGGCGGTGGCGAAGATGAGTTCGCCGTCGTGGCAGACGCCGTTGACCGTGCGGCTGATGACGTCGACGCCGGCGCGGGCGAGCCTGCGGGCGTAGGCCAGGCCCTCGTCGCGTACGGGGTCGATCTCGTTGGTCGAGATGACATGGGGCGGCAGTCCGGTGAGGTCCTCCTCGGTCGCGAAGTAGGGCCAGGCCAGAGGGTTTCGGGCGTTCAGCCCTTCGGGGTCGTACAGGCTCACGAGGACGCTGGTGACGGCGGAGCTGATGAAGTGGTCGTCGTTCTCGACGAGGGACGGGAGCTCGCGCGCCTTGTCCTGCACGCTCCAGCCGTAGGCGCCGGAGATGTACGGGGCGAGCGCGTACGTTCCGTCGACGAGGTCCAGCCGTCCCTCTCGCTTGGCCTTGATCGTGACGGCCAGGGCGAGGTTCGCGCCGCCGGAGTCGCCTGCGACGGCGACCTTGGTGACGCCGAGGTCCTCGCGGTGGGCGCCGACCCATTCCAGGGCGCTGAAGCAGTCGTCGAGGCCGGCGGGGAACGGGTGGGGGCCGAGCTTGCCGGCGGCGTTGCGGAACTCGACGCCGACGACGATCAAGCCTGTCGCGGCCAGCTCGTCGTACCAGCGCAGGTAGAGCGGACCGGCGGCGCTCAGCAGGGCCATGCCGCCGCCGTGCAGGAAGACGATAGCGGGCAGGGGCCCGCTCACGTCGCTGGGGCGGTGGATGTGCAGCGTGATGGGGTTGCCGTCGGCCCCGATGGCCGTCTCGGTGGTCCGGCGCACTCCGGCGATCTCGGGCAGGCCCTCGACGAGGGCCGCGAAGAGCCCTTCGAAGCCGGTCTCCGCCTCGACGGCGAATGCCAGGCGGTCTTCCAGTGCGTCGTCGGGCCCGGTCGGCGGTGCGGGGACGTGCCGGTCCAGGCCGAAGGGGGTGAGTCCTTGGAGCATGCGCGGATCGGTGCGCCGGTCGCTGCGGAAGTCCGACGCGGGGTCGCCCAGGCGTCCAGGCAGGGAAATCGGGACCTCCGGGAGGCCCTGAGGAGTCGTCATTGCTGATTGCCTCGTCTGTCTCGTGAAGGGGCGAGAGCGCCGGCCCGCGAAGAAGTCGGGGCTCGCGACGCGGGGGGATGGGCCCGAGTCGCCGCTCGGCCGGAGCCGGCCGGACCTGGGGCGTCTGCGCCCGCGGGGCCGCTCCACACCCCACAGTAAAATGATCGATGTACTTAATGAGGGAAGCTAACACGCCCGCGCCACCAAGTAAAGTAAACGCTATACTTCTGGTATGGAGAAGCAGACCACCGGCGCGGCCGGCACGCGGCGCCGCGGAGGCCGAGGGGCCCGTGAGCGCATCCTGAAAGCAGCTGCGGAACTCTTCTACGAAGAGGGCATCCACGCCACCGGCGTCGCCCGTCTCGCCGAGAAGGCCGAGGTTTCCTCGCGCACCTTCTACCAGCACTTCCCCAGCAAGAACGCCCTGGTGGAGGAGTATCTGAAGACCTTCGACGAGCAGATCTCGCGCAGTTTCGACGAGCAGCTGAACGGCAGCGGCCTCTCCCCCCAGGAGCAGCTGCTCAGCGTCTTCACCAAGGTGGCCGAGGACCCCATGACGCCATCGGTGGCCTCCGTGATGCGCGGCTGCCCCTTCCATAACGCGGCCGTCGAAGCCGCCGGCTCGATGCCGGACGTCACGGGCGTGGTACAGCGCTACAAGCAGCGGTTCGTCGAACGCCTGGCCGGCCTGGCGGCCGAGGCGGGCGCACGGGACCCACAGCATCTGGGCTGGCAGCTCGCCGTGCTCGTCGAGGGCGCCACGGCCCTGTCGACCTCCCTCGACAGCGACCGGCCCGGCCACGCCGCTGTCGAAGCCGCCCGGGTCCTGATCCACAACGCCCTGCCCGACACCCCGACACCCCGGTGACCACCAGTACGTTCGATGTCTTCGACCGAACGTGCCGCTCCCGAAGCACGCTGGAGAACATCACCGGCAGGTGGGGGGCCCTGACGTTGGGCGCGCTGGGCGACGGCCCTCTGCGCTTCAACCGACTACGGCGCCGGGTCGTGGGCATCAGCGAGAAGATGCTGACCCAGACGCTCCGGAACCTGCAGCGCGACGGGATGGTCTACCGCCGGGCTTCGCCCGCGAACCCACCGACCGTGACATACGGACTGACCCCACTCGGCGCCGAGATCACCACCCAGGTGACCGCCGTCTTCGACGTCATCGCGCGCCTGACCCCGGACGTGCTCGATGCCCGGCACCACTACGACACGAGGAATTGTGCCCGGCCCGGGCCGGCCTGACGGAGCCGGATCACGCAGGCAGGCCCCGGGCCGCGCCGGCGGGACGCTCTTCGAAGAGAAACGTCAGTGCCAACAGGCCGACCAGAGTTCCCAGCTGAGCAAGCGCCGAAGCGTGCGCTCCCAGCGGGATCGTCGCGAGCGCCAGCAGGGCCGCGGCCGCCCTGGGTAGAAGGGGGGCGAGCCCCAGCGTGCGGCGTATGACGGTGTTGGCCAGGAGGAAGAGGGCCGTCCCCGCCGCGAGCGCCGCGGCCTCACCGAGTCGGATCCGGTCCACAGGGTGAGCAACCGCGCTCTTGGCTCCCACCGCCACCAGAAGGACACCCAGCAACAGCGCGTAGTGGCCGACGTTGTAGATCCGGATCGCCAGGTGATTGCGGCGCGCCTCGGTCAGCGCGGCCATGTAACGGGCCGCGCGCTCGTCGTCGTCCTCGCCGAAGTAGGCCCACCACAGCCCCACACACACGGCGAGAGTGAGCACGGCGGCTGCCACCACCGCAGGCCCCAAGGGGGCATCCCCGGCACCGACCCCGATGGCGACCACCGACTCGCCGAACGCGACGATCACGATCAGCGCGTGGCGTTCGACGAAGTGGCCGGCCTGCAGCCGGAACCGGGGCATGTCCACCAGGTAGGGCGTGACGAACTGGATCGCGAAGGCCCCGCCCCACAGCGCCAGCTGAACGTTCCCCTCGAAGTACCCCCCGACCACGACCAGCGCCGCGTTCAGTGCCTGGATCAGCGCCATCCTCACGATGCTCGCGCGAGGCAGTCCCGAGGCGGCGAACATGCCCGCATGAACGGCCACCAGCATCACGTACGCCCACCCGAACGCGACCCCGCTGCCGGTGAAGGCGTCCGGAATGGCCATCGACATCACCAGGAACCCGCTCATCGCCAACAGCAGCAGTCCGCGACGTGAGTGCGTGGACGGCGGCATGGCGTTGGCCACCCAGATGAAGCCGTCGTACATCCACCAGATCACGGCGAGCATCACCAGCACCCGCACCAGACCCTCCACCGTCAGGTGATGGGACAGACTGCTCGTCAGCTGGGTGATGGTGAAGACGAAGACCAGGTCGAGAAACAGTTCCAGTCGGCTGACGCTCAGTTCAGGCACTTCGGCCGGTGCAGATGTCACGACGCGAGTATGCACGCGTATCGGCACTTTCCATGCTGTATCGGGCTTCTAGGGCGGCCGCTCAGTCTGGCGATGGTGGCATGAGGCAGCGGAGAGTTCATCCCTTCCTCGGACGGCCCGGGTAGGACCGATCGTCGTCGCTCGGAAGAGGGAGCCTGCTGAACTGCGGATCTCAGCACGACGCCATAGATGATGCTGAGATGCAGTCGGCGCGGAGGATATGGCGCAGTTTTTGAGAACCTGCAAGCGGGTGTAGGGTCTCACCGCTCGTGGCACGCCCAGGCGTGCTGGCCAGGCGGTTTCAGCAGTCTCACGGGGATAGCACAGCTACTGAGTCTCAAGTACGCGGCATTTCCTCTCGGGAGAGGGGCGAGTGCTGGGAGGTGGTGGCGGCCTGATCCGTCTGATGCCGGAAGATGGGTGTCCTGACCGCCCGGGTCTCGTTGCACCCGACATGAAGAAGATCATCACCATCGCCGCCCTCGCAGTCGCCGCAGTCGGCATGGCCGCGCCCGCCCATGCCGACAACGACTCCAACTTCCAGGGCGGCATTGACGCCGCCAACAACTGGAACTTCACCGCCGCCGCTGTCTGCCTCCAGGAGGTGGCCGTCGCGCCCGTCCTGGGCGAGTGGGCCGGCAACCACAAGAACAACTGCTCCGACGGCAACGTCATCGATCACACCGGCCGATAGCCCCACACCCGCGGTGTGGTCGCTCTTTGCACACCGGCCCCCGTACCACGAGAGCCCTCAGCCGTTCACGTCCTTTGCCAACCGGTCCCGGCCGGCCCTCGACCGCGCCACGTGTGCGGTCTGCTCGCCGAGACTGCCGCTCAGGCGGTGAGTGTGCCGGGCACGCAGTTCAGCGGCCTGGATAACAGCCTCCCACTCAGGCCGGAAGGCCCCCGGCGTGTACAATAGCCGGGGGCCTGCGTCATGTTGCCGACTTGGTCAGTCCTGGCGGTCGCCGGTGTAGCGGTAGATGTTGCCGGCGGCGTTGACGCCCCAGACGGTGCCGTCGGCGGCAGCGCCGATGTCGGTGAGGCTGCCCGTGATCTGGTTCCACGGGCTGGTGCTGCGGTCGTCGTAGCCGGAGAAGCTGTAGATGTTGCCTCCGGCGTTGACGCCCCACACGTTCGTCCGCGACCCGGCCGCGATGCGGGTCAGGTTGCCGGAGATCTCGAACCAGTGGTTCTTCTCGTTCTGGTCGCCGGCGTAGCGGTAGATCTTGCCGGCCGCGTTGACGCCCCAGACGGTGCCGTCGGCGCCGGCGCCGATGTCGGAGAGGCTGCCGGGGATCTTGATCCACGGGCTCGGGGTGAGGAAGTCGTAGCCGGAGAACTTGTAGATGTCCCCGGCGGCGTTGACGCCCCACACGTTCGTCCGCGACCCGACCGCGATGCGGGTCAGGTTGCCGGGGATCTGGACCCACTGGTCCGCGCTCTCCTCCTGGTCGCCGGCGTAGCGGTAGATGTTGCCGGCTGCGTTGACGCCCCAGACGGTGCCGTCGGCGGCGGCCCCGATGTCGGAGAGGCTGCCGGGGATCTGGATCCACGGGCTGGTGCCGAGGTCGTCGTAGCCGGAGAACTTGTAGATGTTGCCGGCGGCGTTGACGCCCCACACGTTCGTCCGGGACCCGGCCGAGATCGCAGTGAGGTTTCCGCGGATCTGCTTCCACTCAGGCATGGCTGGCTACCTTCCATCAGGAGATATGACACCCACAGTGTTGCTGCCATCACGACGGGTGACTCCCGAGCTGAGGCGGAAGGCGGACCGGAAACCGATGTTTGACCGCGGGCGGACCCGTGACCTCAGGCCGGCGGCACCATGGCCACGCGATTTATCGGCCTGAACGGGCGTCACTCATGTGAGTGGCGCACGCATCTTCCCCTTCGGTTCGGGACAGACCTGCTCACCTGATCTCCCCACCCAGCGGCTGCCCTGGGACGGAACGTCAGGGGCAGTTGAGGCGCCTGTCAGCTGGCCCCGGTCAACCCGGCAACCGGGCCGCCCCCGGTTTCGGTGACCCTGCCCGCGCGCCCCGGTCGAAGGGAGGGTGGGGCTACCTAGGTTCGTGGGCATGAGCATTCCCACCGAACCGATCGGCAGCATCCCCCGGCCCCGCTACGTGCTCGACGGTCTCCAGGACTTCGCGGCGGGCCGGATCGACCAGAGCGGGCTCGACCGTCTCCTGGATCAGGCCCTCAGCGAGACGATCACGCGACTGGCTCGGTAGCGAAGGCCAAATCGTCGGGGATGCCCGTGCTCCGGCAGCGGTCCGGGTCTTCCGTCCACGAGCGCGGCACGTACAGCGCTCGGTCGATGGCGGCGTGTCCGCGGGCGGCGGAGTACACGAGATAGACGGCGACCTGGGCGTTCTCGACGCGGCCGGCCGTACCGGTGTACTGGCGCTGGACGCCGACGGTCGCCGTGCCCTTCTTCAGATCGCCCGTCTCGTCGACCACGAGCACCGCCTCGGTGTCGTGCAGGTGCTCGACCACGTAGGCGCGTATGTCGTCACGGATCGCGTCGGCGTCCCACTTCGCCCGGTGGAGCAAGTGCTGCATGCCGTCGGGAGTGGCGTCGCCCGCGTGCTCGGCCGGGGTCCAGCAGTTCTTCCTCGGCAGGTCCGAAAGCAGCCCGGAGACCAACCGCCGCACCGGGCTACGGGGTTCAACCCGGGAGAACCGGCCGGCGATCCGGCTCATCAGACCTTCGAATGCCTCCTGCCAGTGGGCAGGCACTACGCTGACGCCCGAGGCTGCCGCGTGATTAATTGGTTGTCCACACAGCACCTAATGATCAACGGCGGCCTCACCTGCTCGGCCGCCACCGAAACCAGTAGTCGAGCCCCTCGACTCGGTAGCGGGCGCCGGCAACGAACCGCAGCTCGACCACAAGTTGGCTGACGTCGTCGGGCGCCAGGCGGTGTGGCGCCAACAGCAGCTCCAGCTCGTCATAGCGGGCGTCGACCCCGCCGTGGTCCGGATGGCTCTCCGGTCCGACCTCGCCGGCCTTACGGCGCTCGTTCCACCTGGCGAAGATCGCCCACTGCTCGCGCTCCAGCTCCGCCGCCGCCTCGGTCGCGGGCCAGACCTCGTACTCATCGACTTCGTCGCGGTGGTCGTAGTCGTGGTTCTGGAAGTAGTGAGGCTTCCCGTCGATGTCAGCAAGGCCGGCGCGCGGTCCGTCGTACCACTCCAACTCGGCGTACACACGCTCGAAGCCGTCAGCGATCAACTGCTCTTCGTCCCAGATCTCAGCCACGCAGGCAGGCTACCGGCGAGCAGCCTCCGTATCCGTGATCACGATCCACGGCTGGAGTAAAAGGCATGAGCGCATTCTGCCAGTCTGGGCAGCGTAGGTGACAGGCTTCGCGCTATTTCAAAGAAGCCCTGCAGGCCGTCGGCACCCCAGCCGAGACCACCCTCACCGACCTGGAAGACGCCCTGCGGGACGCAGGTGACGAAGCGGAGCCCGCCGCCACCTCCTGACCTACGGCTCCGACGCTGGCGCGGCCTTCAGCGGGCGCCCTGGGACCCGGCCCAGACCTCGCCGCCGATCTCGCCCGTCACCTGCCCGCCCTGTAGCCGGAGTCGTTGCGCCACGGCGGCTGGCTGCTGATGCGGATCCCGAAATTTCCCCAGGGCTACTCTTCGTTCCCCAGGTGGTTGCTCTCGTGCTGAGATCGATCTCGCTGGCTACTTGGTCTTCCTTAAAGTGTGGCGAGCGCATCCGCGAGACCGACCGAGGGGCATCACATGACGCAGCAGGGGACCATCGCGATAGAGCGCATGGACGGATCAGCCGCGGTGATGGCCGTGGACGCGTTCAGGAAGATCTATGCCGAAGCGTTCGCCGAGCCTCCCTACAACGAGACCGAGGACGACGTCGCCGCCGCCTTCCGCCGCTTCCCCTCCCAGGCCCGCAAGCGCACGTTCCGCGCTGCCTTGGCCCGTACCGGGGACGGCGAGCCGGTCGGCATGGCGTACGGCCACACGCTCGACCCCGACACGGTCTGGTGGGACGAACTGACCGAGCAGGTGCCCGACGACATGCGACGGGAGGACGGAAACCGCACCTTCGGGCTGATGGAACTCGCCGTGCGCGGACCGTGGCGCGGGCAAGGCATCGCGCGGCGTCTGCACGAGACGCTGCTCGACAGTATTGAGGCCGAGCGGGTGTTGTTGAACGTCAACCAGGGCAGCGAGGCAGCGTCGGCCGCCTACCGGGTTTGGGGATACCGCAAGGTCGGCGAGGCGCGGCCGTGGGGGACGGGCGCGGACCTTCGAGACGTGATGCTGCTCGACCTGCGCTGACTCAGCTATCAGAAATTCCACCGGCACCCGCCGGACGGTCGACGCCCCTTGCCGGCGGCCACGATCTTCTGGAGAAGTCCGACGCGGCATCCCTGACCTGCGCTGGACGCCAAGAATCAATCTCGGCGCCAACCCCGGTTCCAGCGATACCCGGGCCGGTCAAGGGGGCCCCTTCGGCGGCGCTTCGCGCTGGGCTTTGCCCACCCTGGACCACTCGACCCACCCCTGGACCTGGCCGGCTATCGGGCGGTCTCTCCGCTGTGGTGCCCGACTTCTGATCAGCGACTCGGGGATGGGGAACTTCGGCGAGCAGGTCCGTCCAACCCGTGAGCGTGGGGTGGGGAGATTCAGGAAGTCCCATCACTGCGGCGGGGAGCGGCTGGTGTGCCACGCTGGAGGTGCTCGGTGGGGTCGCGGCCGTGAAGCCGACGCCGACCCGACGGGCACCGGCACTCCGATCAGCGCAGGAAGGCCCCGTCGTGGACAGCACCGATCTCGAGTACGCGCTCGGTCGTGCTCCGCTTCCGTCCGGACGGGCCGGCCAACCTAGAAGGCGCCCCGCTCCGGACGGGCCTTCGTCGCCCACACCGACGAATCCACCAAGGCAGGTTGGAAACCCACAGCAGCGTGTGCCCTGGTCAGGCGGAGGGGCGCCGCCTGGTGCCGCCGCCGCTGCCGTTCAGCGGGATCAGGCTCTCCAGGTGAGCGCCCTTGACCCAGGCGCCCAGCAGGTCGCGGTGCAGGGCCACGATGTCCTGGCGCAGCGCCAGGCCCAGCGCGTCCCTCGTGAACGCACGGCCGGTGGTCACGAACAAGGCGACGTCCGCGCCGTGCTCGAGACGCGCGGTGCCGACGAACTTCTGCATGTCCTGCGAGGACACACTCCGATGCGCCGCGTACTTCTTGCACTGCACGACCAGCTTGCGGCCGTCGGCCAGGTAGCCGACCACGTCCGCGCCCAGGTCGCCGCTCTTGCCGCTGACGACGACCTTCGTGCAGCCGTCCCGCCGGCACAGCTCCGCAACGTACGTCTCGAACTCCTGCCACGACAAGGCGTCGACCTGAGCCATGGACAACTCGCGCGCCCGGGCTTCCTCCTGCGCCCGCCACGCCAGGTCCTGGCCGACCGCCAGGCGGTGCGCCCGCAACAGCGCCCAGCCAGCCCCGCCCACCACAGCCGCGGCGAACACCGTCATCAGGACGGGCCACACCCTCGACCAGTTCCCGGCGACCCACACCACGGCGATCACCGCCGCCACCGCACCCCACACCCGCAACTGCTTGCGGGTCTGCCTCTTCAAGCGTCGGCGCCGTCGACGTGCCGCCATCACTCCCCGCCCCCTGAACTCGTGATCCGCAGTGCGCGCCGGCGAGTGCCGTCCGGCCGGTGCGTGCGGGGGCTCATCGGCTGGCCTGGGTGAGGCCGTTCGCGAGATGTCCCAAAATGTTCACGATCCCCTCACCGGCCGGGGTGGGGGCGATCAGGACGCCCAGCGCCAGGACGATGACGACGGTCAGCTTCTCGTCGAAGCGGCTGCGGGCCTCCGTACGCCGCCGCAGCCGCCAGATGACGACGACTACGAGCAGGACCGCCACGTTAATGGTCACCAACCGCCCCGGCCTCCCCACCGACTTGCCTTGGCCCCAGGGACGGCTGAATGCCGCCGCCAACCCTCTTGTGTAGCGGCGTCTTGGTGATGTTGGAGGCGGGTTGCCGACGAATGGCACAAAGCCATCGGACCTGGCCGGATAGCGTGCGAGGGCGCGCAGACGGCCCCTACCTGCGGATGCGCCGGCTTCCGCGTCTTCACCGGCATCCGCGCGGCTGCGGCGTCTGCGCGGCGCGTCAGGAGGCCAAAGTGGTGCCGACGGCCAGGCCCCGGACGTTGCGCACGGCATCGGGCCGGCCCAGCGCCGCTCAGGCCCAGGGGCCTGGGGATGACACCGGCCTGCAGTCCTCTGGCGTCGCCTGTTCGCTCCCAAGGTCGGACGGGAGGCGTTCGAGGCGCTGATGGGCGCGGGCGTATGCGAGCTGCTTGGTCACCACTTCGGTGTACGCCGCGTCAGGTGCTTTCGGATTCGCGCCCTTCAAGAGGCTCGCAAGCTGCCCGGCGAGGACGGTGACGATCTCCGCGCTGCCTCAACCCGCACACCCCGCGCACCGCCGTCACCGACGTCCTGGACGGGCTGCACCCCGCGGAGCTGGCCTGGATCTCCGAGAGGGCCGGTGGCCCCGACTGGTTCCTGGACGCGGCAGCGGCCGTCCCGGTCGACGAGGACGAAGACAACGGTGTGCTGCGCCTGGTGAGCGATGACGAACTCGCCCAGCGCCCCGACCGCGCGGCCGTCCTACAGTGCTGGCTCGACTCCCCCGGCACCGGCGAGATCCTCTCCCGCTCCGAGATCTACCGGGCCGTCGTCAAGTCCCGCCGCCACACCCTGGAGCACCTGCTCCAGATCCCCGCCGACGAGATCCTCTCCCGAAGCGAACCCGAGATCGCGCTGCAGATCCTGCTGGACCGCTGCGGCCGAGGCCCAGACCGGTGGGCGGCGCTCGCCGCCGCGATGACCTTCGAGTACGAAGAGAAGATCACCTTCGGAGACCTCCTCGACTCTAGAAGGTCGTGATCAAGGAAGCTGGATTGTCGTGCACGCGGCTCCGCGCACCGCCCGGGCCTCGCATTCATCGGAACCACCAGCGTTGATCGCGACGATTTCGAGGCCCCAAGCGTCTCGCGCGGCCGAGACCGGCACACTGACGTTTTGGTTGATCCCGCCCTTGTCGTCAGGCCTCAGGCTGCTCGAGTAGAGGTCTGCCAGGCCGTTGAGGGAATTCCCGTCCGCGTCGACGGCGACGACGTACACGCCGACACTTGCCCACGTCTCGACCCCGTCCGCCCGTACGCCGAAACTCAGCCTGAGGCTGGACCTCGGCCCTTCGAGGTTGACGTTGCTGATCGTCGGCCGGCCGTTCCCGCCCGCCGCCTTGGCCGCGCCAACGACTGCCACGCTCAGGGCGACCATGTAGAGGATCACACCAACCACCAGGACGACGGTCTCCCACAAGTTGCCCCCTCTTGGTCGGGTGGATGAGCAACGCCACGATGCTGCAGACGATCGCAAGGATGGCGCAGAGAGAGGCAACGTAAATCGGCCAGGGCTCGTTGTTGAGCGCCACGAAGACGAGATCGCTCGTCAGCCCAAGAGCGGTCATGACTCCGGCCACCGTGACCAGGGCACCGGCGAGGATCTCGGCTACGTCGTCCAGCGCTTCCCCACGCAAGCCTGAACTGCGTCGAAAGCCGGAGCGACTTTGTGCCCGCCACCCGTCTGCTTCACCCAGCCATGCTGCTGGACGCGACCGGAGTTCCGTGAAGTCCCGGTTCGTCGACGTCCTGGCCACGGCTGATGCCCAGCCTGGCTCACTGGTGCACCCATTCAGGTCACCTCCGGACGTCCTCCGAGCGAGAGAGGCGTAGTGGGGGTATGTCGTTTCGTGCAAGGTGGCCTTGGGATCCATGAGGAGATCAGTTATGTACGCAGTGATTCGGCGTTACGAAGGGGTGACTGACTCTGCTGAGGCAGGCCGCCGAGTGGACGAGGGATTCGTGTCTCTCCTGCGCCGGGTCCCCGGTTTCGTGGCTTACTACTGGGTGGACGCCGGGGATGGAGTGATGGTCTCTACCAGCATCTTCGAAACCCGGTCCGGGGCCGAAGAGTCGATTAAGCGGGCGGCGGACTTCGTGAGGGACAACCTCGCACCGTTGCTTCCCAACACTCCTCAGGTCACAGCCGGCCCGGTTGTGGCTTCGGGGTAGCGGCCTGCGAAGTGGGTCGCGGGGTTCCCGCCACCTCCACTCCGGCAACGTGGCCCTTCACGGAACTCCGGCCAGAGCCGATTCCAAGGATCCTGGTACCGCCCTGAGACCCGCCGAAGCCATACCGGATTTTCTACTCTGCCTGTCCCCGCGGCCCGCTAGCGTCAAGTCCATGATCGTATGGCTCAACGGCACCCACGGCGCAGGCAAGACAACGACCAGTGCGCTCGTCCAGCAGCTGATCCCGAACTCACGGGTGTTCGACGCCGAGAAAGTCGGCGAGACACTCATGGACATCAAGCCAGGACTGCCCGCGACGGACAACTTCCAGCACTGGCCGCCATGGCGGCCCCTCGTGGTCGAAACCGCCCGACGCATCCTCGACTACACCCGCGGAACCCTGGTGATGCCCATGACCGTCCTGGTCGAGCAGTACTGGCACGAGATCAGCTCGGGCCTTGCCCAGCACGACATTCCGGTCCGACACTTCGTCCTCCATGCCGACCAGGACACCCTCCGCGCGCGCATCGCGGGCGACACCGTTCTCGGCCCCAACTCCCCGTTCCGTCTCCAATACCTCGAGCCCTACGCCGAGGCGGCCCGCACGTGGCTGCACGCCGAGGCCGAGGTCGTCGACACCACGCACCTCACCCCCGCCCAGGCCGCCCAGCAGATCGCAGAGGCCGTCAAGAGTTGAGACCTTCCGGCGCCGCATCTCGCAGGTGACAACAAGACTGCCTATGTGACAACTACCGTGCTTCTGCTCAGTAAACGAGATTTCAGTCCGGGAAGTTTCGCGTCGGTCAGAATTCCAGATCGAGATAGTCGATGTCGTTAATGGCGACGTCCGAGAGTCCCGGCGCGCGGCCTCCGCCGTCCTGGAAATACACTTCCTTGAATCCCTCGGCGATGATCCCGCGCATCTGTTGGTCGCTCGCACCCGCGTCGCGGGCGTCGAACAGGCGCTGTGCGTAGGTCGCGGGGAGGTGGACGGTGAGGCGGCGGAAGCGGCCGTCGTCGGTCGTGCCGACCGGCGCGGTGTACCCGAAGCGGGCTCGGGTCTCCACCGTGATGCCGGTGGCCGCGGCGGCCTGCTTGCGCCGGCGCTTGCGGACCTGGGGCTGCCAGCGGGCCCGGACGGCCGCGTCGATCTTCGCGGCGACATCGGCGCGCGGGTGCTTGCGGGCGCCGCGCCGGTACCTGTTCACGGAGTCGGCGGTGACGCCGATCTCCTCGCCGATCTCCTTCGTGCTCAGGTACTTGAGCAGGAAGGAGATCCGGCCCTGGAGCGTCTTGGGCGGTTCCTTCGTGAAGTGCTCCCGGTCGGCGCGCTCCAGGGCGTCCTCGATCTCTCCCACGGTGGTTCAGCTCCCTTCGGGGGTCGGGTCCTGCCCGTCGGGGTCGACGAGCCGGAACCAGGTCTCGCGCGTCTCGCGCATGTCATGTCGCCACAACCCGAAGCGGGGGTCGGAACGGCGGGCGCGCAGGGAGAACTGCAGGGCCTCCAGGCGCGCCTCGAGGCGGTCGAGCGTCCGCTCCTGCTC
Organism: Streptomyces sp. R-07; assembly: GCF_049913175.1. Lineage (NCBI taxonomy): Bacteria > Bacillati > Actinomycetota > Actinomycetes > Kitasatosporales > Streptomycetaceae > Streptomyces > Streptomyces sp. R-07. The sequence continues at coordinate 8,612,488 of NZ_CP183978.1, read as the reverse complement.
GGCGCCGACCACCAGCGACGGCGTCTGGGCGGTGGTGGTCGCGGCGGCCACGGCCACGGCTACTCGCCCTCGTCCAGGACGGCGTCGCCGCCCTTGATGTGCCTGGCGGGGTTGAGGCCTTTCTCCATCAGGTCGACCGCCCAGAGCATCGACTGGACGCCCTCCAGCTTCGCCAGACCTGGCGTGGGCCCGAGGCGGAAGGCGCCGGGCTGCGGCTTGCCGGACGCGGCGTACGGGAGGAAGTTCAGCGGTGAGTCGCCCGGCGAGGGGTAGACGACGCAGTCGGACAGTACGGCGAGTGGGAACAGCCCGGTCATCTTCGCCATGTTGTTGAGCTTGCGGTGCATGTTGACCCGGGCCTTGCTGATGACGGCGGCGCGGATGTCGGGGCGCCAGGTCGGCCGCTCCAGGGCCGGCCACCGCTCGCCCTCCTTGTAGTTCTTGCCCTGCGGGCGCTCGCGGAGCTTGCCGACGCCGCCCTTCACCGTGGCCTTGATCGCGGACAGGACGGCGGACAGGGCCGGATCGACTTGCTTGTGCTGTTCCATCGCGGCGAGGAACTGGCGGTCGTCCAGGTCCCTTGTGACGCCGAGGTCGGCGAGGGTGTCGACGTACGCGTTCTTGAGACGGTCGTGCCACGGGTCCAGGTACGCGCCGGTCTCTCGGCGCAGGTACGCCTCGATCGGGTGCACGTCGTAGCCGAGCTCCTGGGCGTAGGCAATGGTGTGCGTCTGGTACCAGGCCGGGCCCGTCGGGCGGGTGCCGTCCGGCGTGAACGGCGACGGCAGGCGCGAGTCCAGCTCGATGTGAGACAGATCGACCAGCCAGGAACCGGGGATCTTAGGGTTGAACTTCGGGGCGTGGAAGTGGTCCGGGGCGGACAGGCCGACGACCAGGCGGGCCGCGGCGGCGAGGAAAGCGGTGTTGAGGTCGAGGCCGATCGCGAGGGGCAGCGTGCACTCCTCATCGGTGAGGGTCTCCACCGACCGCACCCACTGGTACGCCTCTTCGTTCAGGAACCCGCCGGTCCAGCCCGAGTTCACCACGACGGGGTGCTCCGGGGTGGCCTCCGGCGGCGCCGGGTCCATCGGCGCCGTCCCCAGCGAGCCCGGGTTGTAGCTGGACACCCAGTTTCCGGTCTCCGCGTCGCGTTCCGGCTTCGTCGGCGGGCGCAGCGCCGTCATCAGCTCCAGGCCGGAGACGGCCGTCGATCCGCGTGGGGTGATGACCCGCTGGGCGTACACACCGAGGACGCGGGCGATGTCGGCCGGCTCCATGTCGGAGACGCCGGGCCAGGACCGCTCATCGAGGGCGTCCCACGACAGGATCGCCAGCTGAACGCACTCCCGCTCCCGTCCCTGCGCCTTGCGGTAGATCCGCGCCCACGGGCCGAACCCGCGCTGCGTCAGTTGCCACTTCGCCTTCGCGACCTGCTTCACGACCGGGTGGTCCTCCGGCAGACGCAGGGAGCGGCGCTGCTCGTGGCCCTCCAGGCGCTCCGGCAGTCCGAGCCTCACGGCGGCCGCGGCGGTGAGCACGATCAGCGGGTCGCTGTCCTTGCCGTAGCGGTTGAGCTTCGGGGCACCGAAGCCGGACTCGCGCAGCGTCCACTCCACCAGCTCCACCACCGTGGTGGCCGGGCATTCCAGCACGATGCCGCCCGTGCCGTACGCGGAGCCGTCACCGTCCAGTACGGCGAGCGGGCCGTGGGGGAATCGCGGGTCCAGCGCGGGCGCGGCGGGCTTCTTCTCGACCGGGCGGCGCGACGTCGACGAGGGGCGTGCGGCCGGACGCTCTGGCGTGGTCGAAGCCTGTACCGGCGCGGTGGGCACCGACTCGGGGGCTTCGGGCGCGGCCGGGCCGGTGAACATGGTCGGCACCTGCGGCCGGGTCACTGCGGTCGAAGCCGGCGCGGCCGCGGGGGCCGTGCCGGTGGCGGGATACTTCGTCGCCCAGCCGCGCAGCAGTCGCTGGTATGCCGCCAGGCGTGACCCCGTCGGTTCACTGCGGCCGTTCTCCCAGTTCTTGATGCTCTGCGTCGACTTCAGCGCCAAGGCCTGCGCGAGGCGGACCTGGGTGATGCCGGCGGCCTCCCGCAGTCGGGCGCGTTCCGCCGGGGGCGGGAGCTGGGGCTCCTCCTCCAGCAGGGCGTCGATGTTCGAGAACAGCTCTTCCTCGGATGCCATTTGCCTCTACCTCCAGCCTGCACAGTAGCAGAGTTTATCCCTGCGATTAACTCGAACATTTAACCCGTTCGGAGTCTGTGGATGTGAAGCCAGGAGATCACGAAACGCGGGAACGGCCGGGCAAGAAAGGGCAGTTGGACGAGACGCCAGCGGCGGCGGTGCTGAGCGAGGAGAGCACCAGGACGCCCGCTCTGGTCGATTCGGTCGGCGACACCTACCGTCAGCTGATGAATCGACAGCTCACGGTCCAGGAGTCCCGCCACCGCCTGGCCCGTGCGATCTGCCACGGCGGCCGGGGCCAGATCCGCCAGGCATGGCGCGAGGGTCAGGAGGACCAGCTCGCAGTTGTGGTGCTGTGGAACACCCCCTACCTGGCTGCCACCGCCCGCGCCGCGTCGAGGGTTACGGCACCAAGACGAGGATGTGGCCCGCCTGTCTCCACTCAAAGACCGGCACATCAACTTCCTGGGCCCCTACCTGTTCAACATCAAAGCCAGCGGCCCCGGCCAGGGACTGCGTCCATTCCGGGACCCGGACGCTGTTGAGGACGCCGCGGACGACAACTGAACCACCTTGCCGGGCCACTCGTTGCGTACTGTAGCCATCTGACTGCAAGGTGGATTCTCTTGGCCGAGAAGAAGGAAGCGTCTACAGATAAGGCATCCCTATGACCACCAGGCCGGGCGGTGAAGTGTCCGAAGGGCCTGAGAAGCCCGAGGAGACTCTGACCCCCGGAACGCTGACGATCCGGTACGTCAACGACACCCCGCAGATCATGGTCAGCAACGGCACGGCCATCCCCGGCGAGATCGTCGTTGTCGACCCGCAGGGCAACCCCGTCGCCCGCTATCCCGGCAGCGTGCTGCCCGCTGGCGCCACGACCCGCCGCACCTAAGCTTGCTCTTTAAGGTTTCTGTCGCCTCCCGGCGCGGAGTTACCTATGGTCCAACCGCCGTTTGTCAGACCGCCTCGGTACGGTCGGCGTATGAGAGCTACTGCAACTTTCACCGTCAAAGCGTTCGTCCCGACTGAGCTGAAGCCCGAGCCTGCCGTGTCCACGGGGCTGCCGGTGGGTGTCGCGACGATGGAGAAACACTTCGAGGGAGAGGTCGTGGGGCGCGCGGCAACCCTGTTCACTGCCGCGTTCGACCAGTCGACCGGCGTCGGCACCTATGTGGCCATGGAGTCATTCGAAGGCTCGCTGCAGGGACGGGACGGGTCTTTCAACTTCGTGCACTCGGCGACAACATCCGGCAGCGACCGCACAGCGGAGTTCTTCACCATCGTGCCTTCAAGCGGCACCGGCGAGCTGGCCGGGATCTCCGGAGCCGGAGGCATGGCTGTTGACGCTGACGGCACGCATCGAATCTGGTTCGACTACCAACTCGACTAAAGGGCGGGTCTTGTCGGCCTCGAACTATGCTCCGAACATGATCGCCCGAATGAGAATTCCGGGGACGTGAACACGGCCCTCGTCTGATCCTGTGCTCCTGCCAAAGATGCGCCTGACCAGCACGAAGGCCGTGGGGGAATGAGTCTGCTGCAACCTGACATCCAACAGGAGCCGTTCGCGGTGGCGTCTCGCTTCCGAGATGACTTCTTCGACTGTCTGACCGCGCGCGGGGACACCTTGTTCGAGCTGACCGATGCGTTGCTGTGCGCGGACGGCCCGGTGACCACGCCGGTGGATCTCACGCTGACGGCCGAGCACCGGCGCGGACACGGCGCGATGTATGAAGCCTTGAACAGCGGGAACGTCGATGTGCCACGGTTGCGGCAGGCGCTGGCAGGGCTGCCGCAGCCCGAGGCCGCCGACGGGCGCCTGGTCCTGGCGGTGGAGGTCACCCACTGGCTCCGCCCCGACGCACCGACCAGTGCAGACCGCTTGTTCTGTCACGTATACGGCCGCAGCGGCCGGTCCTCGGACCAGTTCGTGCCCGGCTGGCCCTACTCGTTCATCGCCGCCCTGGAGTCGGGTCGGACCTCGTGGTGCCAGATCCTGGACGCCGTGCGGCTGGGGCCGGCCGACGATGTCGCCGAGACCACTGCGGCTCAAGTCCGCCGGGTAGTTGAGGATCTCATCGACATGGGCCGCTGGGAGGCGGGCGACCGCGACATCCTGATCGTCTTGGACGCCGGCTACGACGCTCCACGCATGGCCTACCTGCTGGAAGGACTGCCGGTGGAGGTCCTCGGGCGGATGCGCACGGACCGCGTGATGCGCAAGCCGGTCCCGGTGCCGTGGACCTCACCGCCGCAAGGCGGACGCCCGCCCAAGCACGGCAAGGAATTCCGCTTCGCCAAGCCGGACACCTGGGGCGAACCCAATGTCGCGACCGCGCAGGTCTCCGACCGCTACGGCACCGTCCGCGCCATGGCCTGGGACCGCATCCATCCTCGTCTGACCACCCGCTCCGCGTGGATCGATCACACCGGCGAACTCCCCGTCATTGAAGGCGCGTTGATCCGCCTGGAGGTCGACCGACTACCGGGCGGCCACGATCCACTTCCCGTCTGGCTGTGGACGTCGGCCACCAGCCTGACCGGCGAGGACGTCGACCTGCGCTGGCAGGCGTTCTTGCGCAGGTTCGACCTGGAGCACACCTTCCGGATGATCAAGCAGACCCTCGGCTGGACTCGCCCGAAGCTTCGCACGCCCGAGGCGGCTGACCGGTGGACGTGGCTGGTCGTCGTGGCCCACACCCAGCTCCGCCTCACCCGGCCGCTGGTCGCAGATCTCCGCCGCCCTTGGGAGAAGCCAGCCGAGCCCGGCCGACTCACCCCCGCCCGGGTCCGCCGAGGGTTCAGGAACCTCCGCCCGAAGCTGCCTTGTCCGGCTCGTGTGCCGAAACCCAACCGGCCCGGCCCCGGCAGGCCCCTTGGCTCGAAGAACCGGTACCACGCCACCCGCTATGACGTGGGCAAAACCGTCAGACGACCCGAGACCATCGCCGAACGTGACCAGGTCAGACCTTAAAGATCAAGCTAAGTCGAACCCGGCGTGCTCTATCCCCCGCCCCCCGCCGGCCTTGCCGCCATCCCCATGGGTGGCCAAGGTGGGGGCGGCCTGCTTGGGCTTGGCTAGGATCGGGCGCCGAAGTGGGCCGTTGTGTCCGGGGGGGCGTGGGCCTGATGCTCGCCTGGCTGGGGCGGTTCGCTGCGGCTCGCCGAAGCGCGGGCCCGGCGGCCTCGGCCGGCCTGGCGAGCAGGGCGATGCCGGACGCGGTGCACCACGATGAGCCGGCCAACGGATTCCGTGTACTGGAAGCGGCTCTGACGCTGCCGGTAACTACCTTGCGCTAACACTGGGGTCCCGAACATGTCCGGCACCTGGGACCGATGGCGCAGGACTGGTGGGACGCCTTCGGTGTCGGCCCTGCACTCCCTAAACTGGCACCAGACGACAAGTAGCTGAGAGTTACGACTGAGGGCCCGGGGTATTCCCGGGCCCTCAGTCGTGTCGGGTGGCGCACTCAGGTCACACGGCCTGGCCGGCGGGCGGAAGTTCGGTGTCGAGCCAGGTGATGAAGGCGAGAGTGGAGCCGTTGAAGTGTTTGCGGATGCAGGCCGCCAGCTCCGTCCCCCGTCAGCTCGAAGCAGCCACGCGGTAGGCGGATCCGAGCAGCGACTGTCAGGGGTCGCCTTGACCTGAAGCGCGATTGAGCTTCTAGCGTGTCCTCCAGTTGATCACCTGACGACGGGAGAAGGTACTCATGATTCTCGTAACGGGGGCCACCGGGAACGTAGGAAGTGCACTGCTGAAGGAGCTGCACGCGTGCGGTGCCGGGCCGCTGAGAGGGCTCACCCGTGACGCCGCGAAGGCCGTGTTCCCCGAAGGGGTCGAGGCCGTTGAAGGTAACTTCGCGGACACAGCTTCAGGGCGCCGCCTACACCATCACCTTCGCCGCCATCGCCATCGCCATCGCCATCGCCATCGCCAGACCGAACTTCACCCTGAAGGAACACGACAGCCCTTACCGGTTCACCGAGGCCCCGGTCGGTCCCTACGCCGCGAAGCCCTGAGCGAGCGGCCGGGCCCGTGCACGTCAGGCCGCGCCCGCGACCCCCCTGGACGGCTCACCAAGCAGGTCAGCGAGTTCTCAAACACGCCCTAGTCTTGCCGTTTAACCTCGTCGCGAGATGAGTCGGGCGAGCGACTCTGTGGGCCAACAGAGCCATGCGAGAAGAGGGCTGGTGACCACGAACCAGTGGACACTGATTCGGCCCTGCTGCTTGTCCAGGATCGCTGGGACGTCATCCCGGTAGACGTAGCGGAGGTATCGGCGACGGACCGGAGCACCGGCAATCAGCAGCACTGGTGAGGCGACAAGGATGGCCACGGGGACCAGGGCTCTCGTGGCGGTGAGCGACGCCTTCTCCTCGTATCGCATGTGCTCAGTGTGCTGATGCTCGATGTCGCCAGTCAGCTTGTCCTGCGGGGTTTGGTGCCGACGTTGTGGTGTCCGGTGCGGGTGTGGGACTCGCCGGTAGCGAGGACTCGTCCGACGTCGCAGAGGGTGGCGGGCGGCCTGTTCTTCGATCCGAGTGGTCAGCCGGGTCCGGGCCGAGTGGGTTTCGGTGCATGGGCTGGCGTGCCCGTCTTCACGTGCAGTCTGTTCGGTTCCGCCGCCTGCTCCAAGGGCCGGCGGAGATCCCGTGCGAGCGGCGACGAGTCGGAGGTGGGTGTGCGGCCAGGACGATCCAGGTCCAGCGGTCGGCCGCTTCGGAGTTCCGGAGCTTGGGGCGGGTCCAGCGTCTGCTTGAGCAGGCGGAAGGTGTGCTCCGCGTCGAACCGTCGAAGGAACGCCTGTCAGCATCGGTCGACGTCCTCGTGTTCCGCATCGATGGCCGACCGCCAGAGCACTTGTTCACCCCGCCCCTCGGCAGCTTCGCCACCGTCAACCGGATCACGGCGCCCTCGGTGATCGGCAAGGAGCCTTCGTGATCGCCCCAAGTCGCCCGGCGGGTCAGCCGGGGGTGTAGCCGATCCCATGCCTGCGCGGTCGCCGTTCCCTACCGGTCGGTGTCGGTCACCGTCACCACCGCCTCGCCCCAGGTCTCGGGGCGGCCGAAGACGAACTCACCGTCGCGTTTCGGCGGGCGACCGCCCTGCGGCGGACAGATCCACGGCACCGGCACACGCTTGCGCATCACCCGGTCCGACCGGAGCCGGCCCAGACCTCGACCGGCAGGTCAGCCAGCAGGTGGGCAGGGCGAGGAGCGTCGTAGCCAGCGTCCAGCACGACCAGGACGTCCGGATCACCCGCCTTCCACAACGCGGCCAACGAGGTCCGGCCCGTCTCCAGCGCCGCGACGATCGAATACGGCCAGCCTGGCACCATCTGGTGCTTTCCCAGACCTCGGCCGAAGGTATGACAGAACGAGCAGTCCGAACAGGTGTCAGCATCCGGACGCAGCCACGGGGACACGTCCACTGCCAGCGACAGGCGCCCGTCGGCAGCCCGCGGCAATGGCGCAACGGCCAGGGCCCGCCACAGCCGGGCGACGTCGATCTGGCCCCGGTTGATCCCGGAGTACAAGGCCCCGTGCCCGCGTCGGTGTTCCTGCGCGAGCGACAGGTCCGCCAAGATCCGGACCGGTCCGTCGGTGCACGGCAGAGCGTCACTCACGTCGAACAGGGCATCCGCCCGCGACGTCAAGCATGCGTACAAATCAAACCGGAACTCCGACAACTTCGACAAGGCTTCTCGCGTGCTCGACCAGTCCCACCATCCCGGCCTCCGTGCTGAATCAACCCTGAGCACAGGATCGGGTCCCGGTCTCTCGCACGTCCGGTGCACTGGGGAAACCCCCGACCAGTTCGATACCAGTTCGACGCCGGTGGTTAAACGGCAAGCGAGCCGTGATGGTGATCGCTCCGGGGTGCTGAGTGGCTGTACCGGCCGGGGTGGATCTTGCGGGGTCCAACGTCGAGTTGGAGGACGTGGACCCCATGCGAGCGACAACGTCGTCCGCGGCTGGACTGCGTGGCGTCCCGTTTCGAGGACATGGCGCCGGTTCGGCCTTTTCGGTGGTCTCGCCGTGGCCGTCATTGCGTGGGCTGGAACCGGGCGCCGACTACCGGACGGCAGGTCGGCTTCGAGTCGTGGTGGGAGAAGGGCCGCCCCTGCTCGTGGAGGCTGAGCCGGCCCGAGCAGCTGAAGGCCCGGTCGGACCCGGACGAAGCGACGCACCTCACCACGCGGAAGGGACCGGCATGACTCTCAGCCGAGGGGGTGGGTATCCACGTCCTCCAGTCGGACCCCCCGGCATGGGGTGGGGATGCCCGCACGGAACTACTCGGCCCACTCGGTGTCGAGGCGGCGCAACAGTTCAATCTGCTTGGCAAGCCAGGCTATCCGCGTGTCCCGGCCGGTGGGGAAGCTACCCCGTTGCCCGAGCTCCCAGCGCAGAGCCATGGAGAAGGTGGCGTCGAGGGCGACCCAGTGCAGGAGCTCGTCGAGGTTTCCGGTGGTACGGCGCTGAAGTTCCTGGCCACGCTCCACCACGACCCAGTGGAGGATCCCGTCGCGAACGTCTATGAAGGGGCCGGCGGCGTCCTGGGGGCTGAGGGCGACGAGGTCGTTCCTGCTCACGCCGTCGAGCCTGGCCGCCATGTCGCCTATGGCGGTCTGCACATTCCCCAGCCTTATCGTCGCAGAGACGATTATTCACATGGGCTTGCCTCTTCGGGTCCGGCGCAATGACCCGTGAGTCAACTGGAGACCTGCAGAAAACCCCGCACGCGGGACGTCACCGACCCGCAGCCGTCTGGCTCAATCCATTCCAGCAGGCCAACGCCACCCAGCCGACGAACTTCGTTGCGACAGGTCAGCCGGCACGACGGCGGCCAGGACTGCGTGGTGCCGCAGGCATTCTTTGAGGAGAGGGTGTACCGCGCGGCTGCGCCGGCAGGCGTGCGCTACACGGTCAGCCGCTACAGACCGGCGGTGATCACGGGGCGCAGAGTAGAGCCGTCGCGGTGATTCCTCATATTCAGCCGACTGAGGATGCGGCCGCTGAGTTCGGGGACGTGGCTGGCGCTCCCTACGGTGCGGTTGCCTGCCCGGCCCCAGCCGAGGACGTCCTCACGTCTTGGAGGTCTTCTGTTCGTCGTGTCCGCGCACCTGTTCAAGTGCTCAGCCAGGTGCGGAAGAACACGGTCACTGGTACGCCGACAGCCGGCCGCAAGCAAGCATTCCCTCGATCCCCCACCCGCCGGACGGTCAGGCCGGCACGCAGGACCGCACCTCGGGGTGGTCCGCACCCAGGCGGTCGAACAGTGTTCGCGGAGCGTCGCACAGATGCTGGCCGAAGAAGGCCCTCAGGTACGTGCGGGTGATCGCCATGGTGCGCAACCCCGAGGTGGCCGCCCCCAGCGGCATGCCGAGTTGGTCGGCGAGCAGGCCGAGATCGGTGAAGGACTGGTGCTTGGCGCCCGCCACCACCAGCCAGCGCTTCCAGCCGGTCAGTAGCGGCCAGTCTCGGGCCCAGGTGTCCGCGGCAGGCCCGTCGCCGGGAGAGTACTGGCCGTCCCGGCCGAGGAACAGGAACGGGCGGTACAGGCCGGTGTCCGGAATCAGCGGGTCGGTACTGCCGTCCACGTCGCTGCCGGCGCGGATGCGCTCGTCCGCCAGCATCGCCGCGATGGTGGCCGCGCCGCCCGCGGAATGTCCCGCCATGCCGATCCGGTCCGGGGCCAGAGCTGCCGCGCCCGCCCAGGGCGGGTTGCTGCCGAGCAGCTGGTCCAGCACGAAGGAGACGTCGCGGGCGCGCCCGGTCTTCACCTTGTGCCAGAACTCCGGGGTGCGCGGAAACCCGCGACCGAGGGCGAAGGCGGCCACCCTGCCGTCCGGAAAGGTGGTGGCCGCAGTCTCATAGGTGTGGTCGACCGCGACCGCTACATAACCGTGGCTGGCCAGGTCCTCGCCGATCGAGGTGAGCGTGGCGCGGGGCCGGGTGAAGCCGGGCGACAGAACGATCAGCGGGAGCTCCCGCAGCCCGGAATCGAGTGGGGCGTCCAGCAGCGCGTGGGTGCGCACCGAACTCAGCACGTCGGACCCGACTGCCACCTGCTGGCCGGCCAGGACCTCCGCCGATTCGGCCTGCGTCAGGTAACGGGCGCGTGGACCGGACAACCATGCTGCCGGGTACCAGACCGAGATCATCAGCTCGCGCGTCGACGCGTCCGCGACCCACGGGTCCCGGCGGGAGACATCCTCGAGGTACACCGACGTGGTACCGACTGGATGCGCCCCGGTCGGCGCCGGCAGGACGGGTATGGTCATACGGTGCATCGTCGTCGGCCACGCCCGGCTGCACCATCAGGGACATCCCCGATTTGTGAATCCGGGACACCCACGCAGAGCCTGCTCCGAACGGAAGCCGTCCGCTCGTACACCCGGCGCGACGCCCCGCCGCCGTACTCCAGTCGCACGGATCGTCCCCCCGGGCGAAACACCAGCCGGGTGAGGGGCGCGGTCACCGCGATGCCCTGGCCCCGGCAGGCCGGATGGGCGCCAGCCCCGGCTCCGCGCACGCTTCGATGGCACACGCGCAAACTTCGGCAGCACAGGACAGCTGCCCGGTTTCCCGTGCAGTGGCCGGGGCAATCGTGGCAGCCCGGCTCCACAGCGCGGCTGCGCCGGCAGGCGTGCGGTACACGGTCATGTGCTCCACGTCGGCGGTGCTCAGGGGGCGGGGGCGCAGGGTGGCACCTATCACCTCAGGCATGGTGATCATCTCCCGCGGGCTTTGCCTGGCGATTGCCTGAACATCGATCAATAATGTTTCGATCACGAGCGGTTGAAGCAGCGAGGGTGCCGAATCCCGTCGCGATGACATGGACCGCCCGTCAAGGGAGCGTGTCCGGGGGAAAGATGGTGCGGCCGTCCCTGACGGCCTCACACCTCGACTGGCGGCGCATGGCCGCGGTCGCCTCTACTAGTCCGCGATCCCGCAGCCGGGTCGGCAACCTGAGCCGCGCGGGCGGTCCAGGTGAAGGCGGCCGTGGCGTGCGGGCGTTGGGCCAGGGCGGTGGGCGGACGCCGCGTCGTCGGCGCGTCGAGCAGTGTCTTCGTGAACAACAGGGCAATGCCCGTTAGCTGCTGGGGAGTTGCCTGGTGCGCTGCGCTACGTTGAAGGTGTGACCGACATCGAATCGCGCATCGACACGTCCCGGCCCCACACCGCCCGGATATGGAACTACTGGACCGGCGGCAAGGACAACTACCCGGTCGACCGGGAAGCCGGGGACCGGATCCGGGATTTGCACCCCGGGATCGGGGAGTACGCGAAGGCCGACCGGCTGTTCCTCGGCCGGGCGGTTCGGTATCTGGCAGAGCAGCAGGGCATCCGGCAGTTCCTGGACATCGGGACGGGGCTGCCGAGCGCCGACAACACCCATGAGGTCGCCCAGCGCGTCGCCCCCGACGCCCGGGTCGTGTACGTGGACAACGACCCGCTCGTCCTGGCGCACGCCCGCGCTCTGCTGGTGGGGACGCCAGAGGGCCGCACCGACTACCTGGACGCGGACCTGCGCGACGTCGACACGATCCTGGCCGCCGCCGCGAAGACGCTCGACCTCTCGCAGCCGGTCGCGCTGATGCTGCTCGGGGTCGTCATCTTCGTCGAGGACGACGAGGAGTCGTACGCGATCGTCCGCCGGCTCATGGACGCCCTTGCCCCCGGCAGCCACCTCGTCCTGTCCCACACGGTCACGCACCCCGACATGCCGGACGTCGACGCGGCAGTGGCCTTCTGGAACGAGCACGGCACCCCGAAGCTCACCCAGCGGACCCCGGCCGGCGTCGCGCGCTACTTCGACGGCCTGGACCTGCTGGAGCCCGGCGTGGTGTCCTGCTCGGCGTGGCGGCCGCAGGCGCCGACACCGGACGTGGCGATGTACGCGGGCGTGGGCCGCAAGTAGAGGGCGGGTACGTAGGTGAACGCAATCACCTACGTCACCTCTGCGTGTGAGGGAGCCGCGCTCGCCGACCGAAACGCAGCTTCCAGGGGGTGAGGGCGGATTCGAGTTGTACGCCCAGGGTCATCTTCGACGCGCCCCGCTCGCGTTCCTCGAAGCGAATCGGTACTTCCGGGTCGAGGTGAACCCCCGCCGGACGGTGCGGTGGTTCATCTCGACCCGGAAGGAATAGCCGTTGCTGTGCACGGAGGTCAGGTCGATCACCCGCAGGGCCTCGGCCCGCCGCGCCCTGAATCCGGCGGTCGCGTCCTTCGCGCGCAGCCTCAGGATCGCGTTGACGTAGGCGTTCAACGCGGCTCGGTTCTCCGGCAACGCCTTGTTTTACGGGACGCAGTTCTCCGACGACACCCGGCTCGGCAGGGCACGGTTCGCGTGACGTCGCTCAGCCCTGACGGCCGGGCTCTCGCCACCGGCTGCATCGACTCGTCCGCGATGCTGTGGGACGTGGCCGCCGGGAAGTCCCGCACCACCCTGTGGGGGCACTTCGACGCAGTGTCCGCCGTGGCCTTCAGCCCGGACGGCCGCACCCTCGCCACCGGCAGCGCGGACCGGACGGCCCGGCTGTGGGAGGTCCGCCTCACCCGGCCGACGAAGCCATCGAGAAGATCTGCCGCACGGTCGGCCGCGACCTCACCCCGCGGAGCGCACGGCGTACCTGCCGGGGCGGTCCACCGGGCCCGTGTGCGACTGAGTGCCGCACCACGGTCCCGGGGCGGCGGAACGGGACGTCACGGTCACGCCCCGGGCGGGGAGCTCGGCTGCGACGGTACGGCCGACGTCGTGGGCGTCATGCGGACCGGCGGCCGTCCGGCACACCTTCAGGACGACCCGCGGGCGATCCGCAGCTCCGTCAGGAGCGCCTCGCCCGGGCCGAGGTCCGCCCAGGTGCCATGCCAGGTCAGGACGGCGAGCGCGCAGGTCGGGAACTTGGTCCGTACACGGTCCAGGGCCGTCCCGACCGAACCGCCCGCGAGCAGCGTGATCAGGTCCTCCAAGCCCGGGTTGTGCCCGACGATCAGCAAGGTGCCGACCTCGTCGGGCACGTCGTGGAGGACGTCGAGGAGGTCCTGTTCGTCCGCCCCGTACAGCCGCGGATCATGACGGGTCGCGACAGGGCGCTCCAGTTCAGCGGCGGCCAGGTCCCACGTCTCTCGGGCACGCCGGGCCGGGGAGCACAGCACCAGATCGGGCAGCCCGCCGGGCTCCGCCAGAAAGCGCCCGGCCACCGGTGCGTCGCGCAGGCCGCGCGGGCCGAGAGGGCGGTCCCGGTCGGGTACGCCCTCGGGCCAGGCGCTCTTGGCGTGTCTCAGGACGAACAGCCGGCGCGGCCCGGTGGCGCCGGACCCGGTGGACGCAGGAGTCCCGGCGGGATCGGGAGCCCCGGCGGGATCGGGAGTCCCGGCGGGATCGGGGGTCTCGGTGGGATCGGGGGTCTCGGTGGACGGTGGCACGTTCCTGAGCGTAGGGGGTGGGGCCGCCGTCGGCCATCGACGCTACGGATACGTCCGTACGTCGTCGTTGTAGTCGCGGGCCCGGTCCCGTACGAGCTCGGGCAGTGCGTCCGCCGCCAGGTCGGCGAGGGTCGTGCCCTCCAGGACCTGACGCAGGCTCGTCCGCACGGCACGCCACACGTCCGGCATGGAAGCCGCCGCGCCCTGGTACTCCAGGCCCGTCAGTTTCAGGTCGCGCACACTGACGAGCGGTCCGTCCATCGCTCTGATGACGTCGGCGAGGGTGATCTCCGCGGGCGGCCGGGTGAGGCTGTACCCACCATCGGGGCCGCGTACGCTCCGTACCAGGCGTCCCTGTCGCAACTCGCTGAGTACGACGAAGAGGAAGCGTACGGGGATGTCCTGGCGCCCGGCGATGTCCTCGGCCTTGAGGGGCCGGTCCGGGGAGCAGGCCAACTCGGCCATGGCCCGGATGGCGTAGTCCGTTCGTGCTGAGATCCTCACGCACTCAATGTCTCACGAGGGACGGGAACCTGACCTGCGGCGGCGTGTTCCGTACTCGTCAACGGCGATCCGGCGCGGCGCTGTTGTCCTGAAGCTGCATTGTCAGTCCACTTTGTTCATCGACATAGTGAACATTGGCCCTGCAGTGCCCGCCCCTGGTTCGGAGGTCTCCGTGGTGTCCGTGGTGCCTGTCGTCTCCCCGTCGTCCGCCGCGTCCTCCCCTCCGCGTCCGACCGTGGCCGTCGTCGGCGCGGGCGCGGCGGGGGCCCTCGTCGCCGTCCAACTGTGCGAAGCGGCGGCCCGGCGCCGTACCCCGCTCGATCTGGTCCTCGTCGACCCCGCGCCGGAGGCCGGGCGGGGCATCGCGTACGCCACCGAAGTCCCCGAGCACCGGCTCAACGTGCCCGTGGGCGGCATGAGCTGTTACCCGGACGACCCGGGCCACTTCCGGCGCTGGCTCTGCCAACACGGCGAACCCACCGTCACCGCGGCGGATTTCGCCCCCCGGTACCGCTACGGCTCGTATCTCGCCGACACGCTCGGGCGCGCCATCATCACGGCGCACGGCACGGTCTCCGTGCGGCGGCTGCGCACCAGGGCGACGGGGTGCACCGACGCGGCCGGTGGGCGGCTGGAGCTCCGGCTCGCCGACGGCGGCACGGTGACGGCGGACAGCGTGGTCCTCGCCACCGGGCCCGCGGCGGGCCGGGCGGCTTGGGCCCCGGCCGAGCTCGTCGCCTCCGAGCGGTTCATCGCCCGCCCCTGGGCGCCGGGGGCGCTCGACGCCGTGGGCGAGTCGGACGACATCCTCCTCGTCGGTACGGGTCTCACAGCGGTCGATCTCGCGCTCGTCCTCGACCGGCCCGGCCGTACGGTGCACGCCGTGTCCCGGAGTGGACTGCTCCCCCAGCCTCACGCGGTCGCCCCGCTGCCCCCCGTGGAGCCGCCGCCGGGCCTCGTCGGTCTTCCGTTCCACCGTCTCCGCAGGGAGCTGACGCGGCACTTCGCCGCCACGCGCCGTGTCCACGGCGACTGGCGGCCCGCACTCGACGGGCTGCGGCCCGAGATCGTACGGCTCTGGGAGGGCCTCACCGACGAGGAGCGGGCGGAGTTCCTCGGCCGCGACGCCACCCCGTGGAACGTCCACCGGCACCGGATGGCGCCGTCCACCGCCGAGACGGTCGCCCGGGCGCGCGCCGCCCGCAGACTCCGCGTCCACTCGGGCCGGGTCGCCACGGTGGCGCCCGGAGGGGACGGTGGCCTCGTCGTCTCCCTCGCCGACGGCGGTGTCCTGCGCGTGGCCTGGGTGGTGGACTGTACGGGGCCCGGGCTGCGGGCCGACGCCGGCTGTGACCCCTTGTGGAGCGGGCTGCTGGCCGACGGCCTCGCCGTACCCGGGCCGCTGGGCATCGGTGTGTCCACCGATGGGGGCCGGCTGGTCGCCGCCACGGGCCATCACGGGCGGCCGCTGTTCACGCTGGGCGCGCCTCGCCGCGGCGAGTTGTGGGAGACGACCGCGATCCCCGAGATCCGGAGCCAGGCCAAGGAGGTCGCCGAGGCCGTTCTCGCTCCGCTCGCCGGCACCCCCCGATCGGTTCGCCGTCGGCCCACCGACCAGTTCGGACTGCCGCTGTCCACCCATGCGGCAGCCGCCGCGTCGTTCCGCTGTGGGCTCGGCCGTGTGATCACCGTACGGGCGAAGGCAGCCGAGGCGTTCGCGCGGGCCACCGAACTGGACCCCGGGTTCGCCCTCGGGCACGCCGCGCTCGCCCTGCTCGGTCACGAGTGCGGGGCGGACGTCGACGTCGCGCGGGAGCTCGCGGATGCCCAGCGCAGTGTGCGGGAACGCGGGGACGAGCGGGAGAGGTCGTTCGTCGACTTCGCCACGCGGCGCGTCATGGCGCACGAGGCCCAGAAAGGCGGTGCGGGCACTGGTCTCGGAACGGGCAACGGTGACGCAGCGCTCTTGGAGCACCTCGGCCGTTTCCCCGCCGACGCGTTCGCGCTCGGCATCGCGGTCCCCACGATCGCCTTCTCCGGCGTCACGGACCTCGACGGCACCCTCGCCGTGGACTTGGTGGAGCGGACCGCCTCGCCCTACGAAGGGCACTGGTTCCACACCTCTCTGCTCTCCTTCGTCCGGCAGGAGCAGGGGCGGATCGAGGAGGCCGGGGAGCTCGCCCGGGCGGCACTGGGCGCGGAGCCCGCCTCCGGCCACGCCGTGCACGCCCTCACCCACGTCCACTACGAGTCCGGTGAGCACCGCGTCGGCCGGGACTGGCTCGACGGCTGGATCGGCGGCCAGGGGCGGGGGGCCGTACACCGGGCGCACTTCTCCTGGCACGTGGCGCTCCACGAACTGGCCCTCGACGACACCGCGGCCGTGCGCCGCCGGTGGTTCGCCCAGCTCGCCCCGGGCCAGGTGAACGGGGTGCGGGCGCTCGTCGACTCCGGGTCGTTGCTGTGGCGGGCCCGCATGTCCCGGAACTGGACCGGCCGCGTCCCGGTCGCCGGCGTGCTCGACGCGGTCGCCCGCGATCTGGTCGAACGCCCCGCGACCGCGTTCACTGCCCTGCACAGCGCCGTCGCGCTCACCGCCGCGGGCGACCTCCCCGCACTCCGCCGCCTGCGCACCCACGCGGCCGGCGCGGACCCGGTGCAGCGGGAGGTCATCGTCCCGCTGTGCGGGGCGCTGGAGGCGGTTCTGGAGCAGGAGTGGGCCACGGCGGTACGGGACCTTTCGGGACTGCTGCCCTCGCTGCACCGCGTGGGAGGCAGCGCTGCACAGCGCGAGGTCGTCGAGGAGACCCTGCTGTACGCGCTGGTGGAGGCGGGTCACAGCGACACCGCCCGTCAGCTCCTCGAACAGCGCCTCGATCGCCGGGCGTCGCCGCTCGACAGCCGGAGGCTGGCCGGGCTGCGCGGCTGACGGGGGGCCGGGTTGCGGGGCTGACGGAGGCCGGCACGTGCTGCGCGACTGACAGGGGCTGCACGACGTGCCCTCGTCGTCGCGGCGACCGGTCCGGCCGCCGTCTCCAGCCAGTCCACATGCGCAGGTGCGGGGCGAGATGCCCCGCGCTTGGAGGACCTTCGGGTGCGCGGTGACCTCGACCGGTCCGGGCGAGGTGACCACGGTGCGGGGTCGGTGGTCCCGTTGCGGATCACGAGACGTCGGCCGGCAGCAGAACGCGCCTCCGCGTCGACCCGGCCCTGGGCGAGCGCAGCGTAGAGCCCTGTGTGCCTGCGGCGGTGTTCGCCCACCAGCGACAGTTCGGTCAGTGACTCACCGGCCCGTTCCCGCACAGGACAGCGTCAGCGAGCTCGAACAGGGCATCGGGCGGGCGGTGAGACGGGAGCAGAACTTGCCCCGGAAGCATGACAGTTCGGCCGACGGCTCTCGCCGGGCATCGTGATGCAGCAGACTCATCCTCACGGCCAAAGACCAAACTAACGGGTGTCGTGCGGGGTGCGCCAGGCGAACCAGGTGGGGAAGGCTGCCACCAGGTCGGGGTCGCCGTCCAGATGGAGATGGCCGGCGCGGCGGGCGGCGGCGAGGGTGGTGGTGCCGGCGACGAGGCGGTGGGTCTCGGCGAGATCGGCGCCGACCCAGACGTCGACCTCGTAGCCGGGGTGCACCCGGCACGCGCTGACGTCGTCCCCGGAGCCCCGGCCCGACAGGACCAGCCAGGCCCGTTCGTCCGGCTCTTCCGCGAGCCGGAGCGCGAACTCGACGACCACGCGCCGCTCCGGGAGCGCCTCGGGCCGCACATACTGCCGCAGACGCCACAGCACCCACCCGGCGTCGAGCTGTTCGCGTGTGGGATCGCCGAAGGACCAGCGGCGGGCCCAGTCGCCGAGCTGCCACACCAAAGGCTCCAGCGCGGCGCCCGCCGGAGTCAGGCGGTACGCGGGGCGGCCGTCGTGGTCGGTCATGCGGGCGACCAGGCCGTGCGCGCCCATCCGGCGCAGCCGGGCGGACAGGAGGGTGCGGCTGATCCCGGGAAGCCCCCGGTGCAGGTCGTTGAACCGCTCGGAGCCCAGGAGCAGTTCGCGCAGCACGAGCAGGGTCCAACGGTCACCGACCGCCTCCACCCCGGCCGTCACGGGGCAGTACTCGATCCCCCGCCGTGTCTCGTGTCGCGTCCCTCGCCCCGTCACGTACCGTACCCCCGACCCCGTGCCCACTCCGGTCCAGATCTTGTACCGGCCCCCACAGGGCCGAGCATAGGACGCTCGGAGCATGACCAGCCCGAGCAACGCCACCTCCACCTGGGCCGCCGGGGACTACCCGGCCATGGCCGTCCACCTGCGCCCCGCCGCCGACCGGATCGTCACCGCCGCCGCGCCCGGACCCGGGACGACCGTCCTGGACGTCGGTACGGGCACGGGCAACGCCGCCCTCGCCGCCGCCCGCGCCGGCGCCGCCGTGACCGCCGTCGACCCGACCCCGGAACTCCTCGCGATCGCACGGCGCCGGGCGGGCGAGGAAGGGCTCGCGGTCGCCTTCGAGGAAGGCGACACCGACTGCCTCCCCGGCACCTACGACCGCGTCCTCAGTGCCTTCGGCGCCATGTACGCGCCCGACCACGCGCGGGCCGCCGCCGCCCTCGTCCGTGCCTGCGCGCCCGGCGGGCGGATCGTGTCCGCCGCGTGGACACCGGACGGGCTCATGGCCGCCGCGAACCGGGCAGCCGGCCCCTACCTGCCGACCCCACCGCCCGGCGGCCAGCCGCCCGTACGGTGGGGCGACGCGGCGTACGTACGCGCCCTGTTCGCCGGTCACGAGGTGTCTGTGACGACCGAGCGGGTGCCGTTCGCCTTCGCTTCACCAGATGCCGCCGCCGCGTTCTGGGTCCGCACCGCCGGGCACCTCCAGGCCGAGCGGTGCCGGCTGCTGGCCGACGGCTCCTGGCCGGCCCTGCACCAGGACCTCGCCGCCGTCTTCGCCGAGCACACGGCGGCCGACGGCACGGTCCGCGCGGACTCCGCCTACCTGCTCACGGTGGTCCGGCCCTGACGACGAGACGCACCCTGTCGGCAACGCTCGTGATCGGTCCACCAGCACACTCTGCGTCGCCCTTCAGGTGTCCCCTCTGCGCAGTCCGGGCCGCCTGGCAGCGCGCCGTTGCCCTGACATCAGCGCGCTCACGTGTTCCAGCGCGGCACATCTCCCGCATGCCCCTGAGAGCAGGTACTGGGGTGTACGGCGGAGCGGACCTGATAGTCGGTCCGGTCCGGTCCGGTCCGGTCCGGTCCGGTCCGCGGCGAGGGATGACGGGAAGATGGAGGACCACTGACGGGAGGGGCTATTCCGACCGTGCGCTATTCCCTTGGGCTGCCCCCGACGCGACGGCCCCTCCCGTTCGTCGAGCAGCTACTCGGTCGAAGTCCGTCGCGAAGCGGTCGCGCCTCGACGTCACCAAGGCCAGCACGCCAATGGTGATCAGCGACCAGCCGCCCGAGACCGGAACGAGCAGTGACACCGGGATCCCGAGTGTCAGCAGGATCCATCCGGTCTCCGCGGGCATCGCGCCCGTGGCGATCACGTATCGCCTGGTGAGGAGCCCGAGACCCAAGAGAGCCACTCCGCTGATCATGAACCACATCGCCGTCATGCGGGCATCGTGGTCATTGCTGACGGTATTCCAGAGTCCGTCGGAAATGACGCCACTCCACTGCGAGTACGAGGCGGTGAAGCCCACCATCATGTGCACCGCGGCGGCGGAGAGCATCAGGCGGGGAACCCAGAGGCGGAGACCCGCGGCGTTGGACTTACGGGATTCCGGGCGCACGGAGGTGTTCACGATGCGGTGTTCCTTTCCGGAGCGCTGGCTGACGAGCGTGCGCCCGCGCGTGTCATACCGATGGCCATCAGGTGGTGGAAGGGACGGATGACGTTGAAGTAGAGCGGCCCGGTCCAACGCTTGTACTTCACGATGGTGGCCATCTCGAACCTGGCGCGACCGCCTGCCGAGGGCGCCGTGACGATCACGAGATAGCCGGTCAGATGGGTGTCGGCTGACGCCAGGACGATGTACCGGTCGACAACGGCGTCAGTGACGGTGAAGAAGGCGAC
The DNA here is from genome assembly GCF_049913175.1 of Streptomyces sp. R-07. Classification (NCBI taxonomy): domain Bacteria; kingdom Bacillati; phylum Actinomycetota; class Actinomycetes; order Kitasatosporales; family Streptomycetaceae; genus Streptomyces; species Streptomyces sp. R-07. The sequence goes on along the minus strand of NZ_CP183978.1, from coordinate 8,592,286 downwards.
TTTGTCGCCGGGGCTGAAAGAGATCTCCTCGGGTCGCAGCGGCCGGCCGACCGGGACGTAGGAATCGCGCAGCCGCAGGAACTTGGCCAGGACCGTCCTGGCGCGGAACAACGCCCTCATCCAGCCGGGCTGCCAGCCCATGGCTCCCGCGACGAACTCCCGCAGGGTCGCTGCGGATTCGGCCGTCTTCACGTCGATGTGGTCGGCGCCGGAGAGTACGGAGGCCAGTTCGGGAGTGGCGTCGATGATGTTCATGAGGTGTGTCCTCCTTGATACGGCGGGAGCGAGGGAGTCAGGAGGCCGACTGATCCAGAAGCGGAAGCAGCAGCTCGTACATTCCACGCAGCTCTGATTTCGGGAGCGGGGGCATCAGGTGCTCCGCGCCGACCAGCATCAGGTAGAGCATCTTGGCCGTCTGATCCGGCCTGTCGTAGCCGGCCTGTTCGCACAGACCCCGCAGATATCCGATACGTGTTGCGTCCACACGCTCCTGCACCCGCGCCGCTTCCGGATCCTGTTTCGCCCAGGCCCGCATCGCGACCCCCAGCGGCAGGCCGGCGTCCTTGGTCGCTTCTGTCAGGAGCCTGCTCAACCTCTCCCGGGCTGGGAGAGATTCGATCACTTCCACCCCATCGATGATCGCCGTGGTGAACCTGGCCTCGAAGTGGCCGAGCAACCGGGTCCGATACTTCGGCATCGATCCGAAGTGGTGGTAGAAGGCGCCCTTCGACATGCTCATGCGCTCACACAGCCGCTCCAGCGTCACCGCCGGCGCGCCCTGCTCCGCCAGCAGCGCCAAGCCTTGCTCCAGCCACGCCGAACTCCCTGCGCTCACCTTGACTCCTCACGCCATACCAAAAGGTTTGGTATGGCACTCTAGCAAGGCGCGTTCGAGGCAAGGAAGGGGGTGAGTGCCCCGCAGGCGCGTACGAAGAGGGTGCTGACTCACCTGAAGCGTCGAATGCCAGGACGCGCCGGCACACGACCGATGCCGGGGACATCGGAATGGATCCAACACCTCGCTCTGACGGGGCGATTCGTGGGTGGAAGGCGCTCACTTCACTGGCGGGAGGGGGTCATTTCGACCGTGCACTGTTCCCCTTCTTCTCCGCTTGCCCGCCTCGTCCTCAGCGCGTGCGGCAAGGCTCTCGGCCCAAGTCGCGTCCGGCGTGGGCGACCCGACGGAGCGCGGTGTGGCGATGCATCCCCGTCACGTCGGCGAGGATCGGGCTCGGGAGATCGGCACCGAGGGCGGCCGGCGCTCCGTTGCGCGCGGTGCGAACCGGAATGCCGCACCGGTTGAGCTTCTGGGTCATGCCGTGCGTCGAGATCGACCTGCCCGGGCCCATGCCCGGGAAGAGCCACCGAGGGCCGGGCTGGACTCGCGAAAGCTGCGGCCTCAGTTCGGGCCGTTCGGCAAGGCGTCGAAGGAGCTGGGCACTTGGCGGCAACGGAAAGGGTAACCGCCCAGGACCAGGTGGGTCGAACAGCACAAGGACGTCCTCGCCGATGCCTACCAGGGGCTCCGGCTGGCGTGTGCCCGAGCTCCTCGACCGGGCCCGGGCCGCCGACGACCTTGTGGTTCGACTCGGTGAGCCGGGTCCCCCTCGGCCACTGGGCCGACCGCCGGATCACGCTCCTCGGAGACGCCGCCTCGTCGGTGTCCCTGTTCGGTGACGGCTCCGCCCTCGCCATGGCGGGCGCCCGTACGCTCGCCGAGGAGCCGGCCGCCGAACCCGCGGGCCACGAGGCGGCGTTCGCCCGCTACGAGGCCCGGCACCGCACGCTCGTCGGCCCCCGGCAGAACAACGTCGCCTCCGCAGGCGGTCGGCTCGGATCCGCCGGGCGGCCGCGGGCCGGTCCGCTACGCCGCCGCCAGCGCCAGGGTCGGTGACTGGCGGGCGGCGCGGACCGCCGGGTACAGGCCCGCCACCGTGCCGATCGCGAGGGTTGCGACGAAGCCGGCCCCGGCCGCCCAGGGCGGGACCACCCACGGCAGTCCGCCCGTGGACGCGTACACGGCCGTCGCCGCCGCGCCCAGGGCCACGCCGGCGATGCCGCCGAGGCCCGACAGCATCAGGGACTCCGTCACGAACTGGATCCGGATCTGGCCTCGCGTCGCGCCGAGCGAGCGGCGCAGCCCGATCTCGTGACGCCGCTCCAGGACCGAGATGATCATGGTGTTGGCGACGCCGACACCGCCCACGAGCAGGGCGATCCCGCCGAGCCCGAGGAGCAGCGTGGAGAACGCGCCCTCCGTCGCCGCCTTCGCCTTGAGTACCTCGGAAGGGTCGCTCACGGACACGTTCTGCGGGTTCTGCGGGTCGATCGTCGGAGCGAGGAGCCGCTGGACCTGCCGGACGGAGGCGTCCGTGGACTGCTCGTACACTGCGGTCGGATGTCCGTCGAAGCCGAGCAGCCGCTGGGCACTCTCCCAGCCGACCAGCGCCGAGCGCTCGATCTCGGGGGCGAGCGGCAGGGGGTCGAGGATGCCGACGACGGTGAAGTACCGGTCGTCGATCCAGACCTGCCGGCCAGGCCGGTCGATGCCCAGCCGTTCCGCGGCGACGTGCCCGAGCACCACGGAGGGGTAGCGGCCGTTGGCGGCGTTCAGCCAGGTGCCGGACGCCGTCGTGCCGCGCAGCACGTCGAGCAGCCCCACGGTCGCCGCCTTCACGGCGATGCCGCCGGTCTCCGCTTCCGGGATCATCTGCGAGCGCCGTACCGTGCGTCGGAGGTCCCCGCTCGCGCCGGCCTCCTCCACGCCCTCGATGCGGCCGACCATGCCGACGGCGTCCTTGGGCAGCTTCACCTCCTGTCCGCTGAACATCCCCTCTCCGGGCCTGGCGACCAGCATGTTCGTGCCGAGGCCGTCGAGCCGCTGGAGCAACTGCGCCTGGCTGGAGGCCGAGATGCCCACGACCGCGATCATCGTGGCGATGCCGATGGCGATCCCGAGCGCTGACAGCACCACCCGCACGGGCCGGCTGCGAAGCCCGGCCGAGCCGACGTGCAGGACGTCGCGCGGGGCGAGCCGGCGGGCTTTGAGTGCGACGGCTTGCCGGTCGGCCGCCTGATACGTCCTCCGCTTGCGCCTGCCGGGCATCAGACCACGACCTTTCCCTGGGCGGAGTCCGCGACGACCTTGCCGTCGCGGATCCGGACCGTTCTCGGCAGGCGCTGCGCGATCTCGGTGTCGTGGGTGATGACCGCGATCGTCGCGCCCTCCTGGTGGAGGGTGTGCAGCAGTTCCATGACCGCCTCGCCCGACGCCGTGTCCAGAGCGCCGGTCGGCTCGTCGGCGAGCAGCAGGTCGGGCTGTCCGACGACCGCGCGGGCGATGGCGACGCGCTGCTTCTGACCGCCGGACAGCTCGTGCGGCCGGTGCCCCATACGGTCGGCGAGGCCGACCCGGGCCAGTGCCTCGGCGGCCAGCTTGCGGCGGCGGGCCCGGGGCAGGCCGGAGTAGAGCAGTCCCTCGGCGACGTTGTCCACGGCGGTGACGCCCGGGGACAGGTGGAAGGCCTGGAAGACGAAGCCGATGTGGCGGGCGCGCAGGGCGGAGAGCCGCCGGTCGGTGAGAGCGGCGACGTCGTGACCGGCGATCGCGACCGTGCCGGCGGTCGGCCGGTCGAGGGTGCCGACGATGTGGAGCAGGGTTGACTTGCCGGAGCCTGAGGGGCCGACGATGCCGACGAGTTCGCCCTCGCCGATCGTGAGGCCGACGCCGTCGAGTGCGCGGACGCCTCCTGCGTACTCCTTGACGACGCCTCTGAGCTCGACGACGGGCACCCGGGAGGGGGCAGCACGGTGGACCGGGCCCTGGGTCGGGCCGGGGTCCTCGATGGATTGCACGGTGCCGGTCATCAGGACGGCACCCCGACCTTCATGCCTTCGCGCAGCCCGTCGCCGCTGATCTCGACCCTGCCCTGTGCGAACATGCCCAGTTCGACCCTGACGTCCCTCGCCGCTCCGTTCTCGACGACCTGGACGCCGAATCCGCCGTCGGGGAGGGCGAGCAGGGCGTTGACGGGTACGGAGAGGACGTCCTGGCGGGTCTGGCCGGTGAGCTCGACGGTGACCGGGGACTGGTCGACGCCCTCGGCCTCGGCCGGGTCGTCGAAGGAGACCGTGATGTCGATCTTCGGGGTCTTGTCCTGCGGATCGTCACCCGCCGTCGCGGTCTTGCCGACCGCCGACACCTTCCCCGGCAGCCGCGTGCCGTCCGGAAGCGTGACCTGGACCCGGGTCCCGGTCTTCGCCGATCCGGCCTCCGAGGCCGACAGCCTGAAGCTCACGACCCGCTCGGAGCCGGTCACCGTGAGGACCGGGGAGCCGGGTGTCACGCGGTCTCCGGGAGCGATCCGGTCCCCGCCGCCCGAGCCCGTACCGGAATCGGAGCCCGCTTCCTTGACCCGTACCGCGCTGCCCGCGAAGACGATCCGGTCCGGGCCCATGCTGCCGGTCTGCTTCAGGTCGTGGGACTTCTGCCAGCGCTTGACCGCCGCGGCGGTCTTCGCCGTGTACTGCTCGTCGACGTCGAAGCCGGTGTACCCGAGGGCGGCGAGGTTCTCCTCCAGCTGCCGTACGTCCTTGCCCTTGTCGCCGGTCTTGAGGGTCCGGTACATGGGCTCGGCCCCGTACATCAGCCGGACGGCCTCGCCGTCGACCTCGAAGAGCCGCTCGTCCCGCTTCACGACGGAGCCGGACGGGGCGAGCCAGGTGAGGGTGCCGCCGGGGCCGCCCGCGTTGATCTTCCGTTCCCCTAGGTGGCCGAGCGTGCCGTCCTGCTGGGAGCTGTCGGCGAGGTCGCCCCGGGTGACGGGAGCCGTGGCGGGCGGCAGCCCCTTGGCGTCGGCGCGGCCGGGCGAGGGCTTCTCCGGGGCCGCCAGGGCGGTGACGGCGACGCCGCCGCCCGCGATGGCGACGACCGTGAGGAGGGCGAGCCCGAGTCGGCGCCGCCCCAGCGGCCGCCGCTCGCCCGTCCGCGGGTCCGCTGCCCCGCCGCTCATCGGGCGACGCCTTCGCACGCCTTGGCAGCCTTCTCGAACTTCTCCTTCTGCGCGCCCTGCGGTATGGGCATGGCCTGCTGTGCTCCGCCGTCGAACTTCGGGTCGGGCATGTTGAAGCCGTTCTCGCGCATGCACTTCGCGTACGCGAGGGCCTTGTCCTTGTCGGCCTGTGTCGGCTCCTTGCCGAACCCGGCGCCGCCGGCCTTGCTCGCGCACGCCTTGAACGCCTTCTCCATCTTCTCCTTCGACATGCCGTCGCCGCCGATGGTGAGTCCCACGCCGTTCTCGCCCGGCTTGGGCTCGGGCACGTCGAGACCGTGTTCACGCAGGCACTTGCGGTGCTCGAAGGCCTGGTCGGCCTTCTTGCCCTCCTCGTTCACGCTCCCGTCGTTCCCGCCCGGGGCAGAGCCCGAGCAGGCGGTGGCGAAGAGGGCGAGGGCCGCGGCCAGGGAGGGGGCGGCGGCCGTCCGGATGATCCGTCGAATCGTCATGCCGGAGACGGTGCCGCGGAGGGATGTTTCGCTTCTCTCAACGGTTTCGTTTACATCGGCGAAAGGTCCTCTTCGGATAGACAAGGGCCATGCGCGTACTGGTGGTGGAGGACGAGGCGTTCCTCGCGGAGATGATCGCCGAGGGGCTGCGCCGGGCGGCGCTCGCCGTGGACGTGGCGGCGGACGGTCTGGAGGCTCTGCGGAAGCTGCAGCTCGGGGAGTACGACGTCGTCGTCCTGGACCGTGACCTGCCCGGGTTGCACGGCGACGACGTGTGCCGCCGGGTGGTCGAGCAGCGGCTCATGACCCGGGTCCTGATGCTGACGGCGGCCGGCACCGTACGGGACCGGGTCGAGGGCCTCGGCCTGGGCGCCGACGACTACCTGACCAAACCCTTCGCGTACGACGAACTCCTCGCCCGGGTCCTGGCCCTCGGCCGGCGCGCCAGGCCCGCGCTGCCGCCCGTTCTTGAGCGGCGCGGGATCGTCCTGGACACCGCCCGCCGCCAGGCCGGCCGCGATGGCCGGCACCTGCACCTCTCGCCCAAGGAGTTCGGGGTCCTGGAGGCCCTGCTGCGGGCCGAGGGTGCGGTGGTGAGCGGCGAGGACCTGATCGAGCAGGTCTGGGAGGAGCACACCAGCTACCGCACCAACGCGGTACGGGTGACGCTCAGCAAGCTGCGGGCCAAGCTCGGCGAGCCACCGGTGGTGGAGACGGTCCCCGGCGCCGGATACCGGATCGCTTCGTGAACGGCGTACGGAAGCTCCTCGCGTCTCTGCAGCTGCACACACGCCCGCCACGGACGCCGGCCCTCGGCGCACGACCCGGCCGCATGCTGCCGTTCCGCAGCGAACGGGCCCGGCTGACGGCCCTCTACACCGGGCTGCTCGTGCTCGCCGGGGCCCTCCTCACGGGAGTCGTGTACGTGCTCGTGCAGGAGGGCATGTACTCGTCGATCAGCATGGCCGTCACCACGGCCGTGCCGGCGCGGCGGCTGGAACAACTGCCGTCCCCCTGGCCGACCGCCTTCGCCACCGGGATGCCGAGCGCCGCACCCGCGAGCCCCGCACCGAGCGCGGGCACCGTCGTCCCTAGCGAAGCCCTGGCGATCACACGGACGATGAGCGACGCGGCCGAGTCCGCCGCCCTCGACCGGCTTCTCACCGTCTCGGTGACCGTCCTCGTCTGCTACGCGGTTCTGTCGGTCGCGCTCGCCTGGTGGACGGCGGGCCGGGTACTCCGGCCGATCGCCGTCATCACCGACACCGCCCGCCGCCTCTCCGGCGAGAACCTCCACGAAAGGATCGCCCTCGACGCGCCGCCCGGCGAACTCAAACGACTCGCCGACACCTTCGACGGCATGCTCGGCCGCATGGAACGGCTCGTCTCCGCCCAGCAGCGGTTCGCCGCGAACGCGGCGCACGAGCTGCGCACCCCCCTGGCCGTGCAGCGGGCGGCCGCGGAAATCGGGCTCGCCGGCGATCCGTCCCCGCAGCGGGTGGCACGCATGCGGTCGAAGCTGATCGAGGTCGCGGACACCAGCGAGCGGATCATCGAGGGGCTGCTGCTGCTCGCCGCCTCCGAACAGGGCCTCAAGGAACGTCGCAGGGTCGCGGTGGACGAGCTCGCCCGGCGGGTTGCGGCCGGGCTGGCCGACGAGGCGGCGGAGCGGGGCGTGCACGTCACCGTCCGAGCCCTCCCGCTGTCCATCGAGGGGGATCCGGTGCTCCTGGAGCGTCTCCTGCACAACCTGGTCGCGAACGCGGTGCGGCACAACGTCCCGCAGGGACGGGTCGACGTGCGCACCGGCCCGGACATCGGCGTCGAAGTGAGCAACACCGGGCCGGTCGTGCCATCCGACACAGTCTCGCTGCTCTTCGAGCCCTTCCGCCGACTGAACGAACGCACCCACGCGCCCGGGGAGGGCACGGACCTGGGCCTGTCCATCGTCGACGCCGTCGCCCGGGCACACGGAGCCAAGGCAACAGCATCAGCCAACCCGGAAGAAGGCGGCCTGACAGTGCGGGTGGTGTTCTAACGGGCCGCCGGTGCCGGCCACCGCGCCGGGCCGGACATCCCCGCCCGGCCCCGCTGACCGGATCACGCGTGGACTCAGGCCCCCGTACGGCATCCCGAAGACGCCGTCTCGACGGGGTCTGCGTGTTTCCCCTGCTGTCGCACCGCCTTGTTCAGCGTGCGGTTGGTGTCGCGCTCCTTCTCGGTCCGGAGGTCTTCGCCCTGCACGGGTCCTGGCCGAGGTTCGCGGTCAGGACCTGTCGCCCCCTCCCACCGCCGGGAATCACCAGGGCGCGTGGCTGTTCGTGGGCCATGCCGCCGCTCGTCCCTGACCCGCGTCGGCCGTTCACCCGAGTCCTGACGAGAACGGCCTGGTCTTGGGTGTGCCGTGGATGGCGTAGTGTTGTGCCTACCGACGCGGGGTGGAGCAGCTCGGTAGCTCGCTGGGCTCATAACCCAGAGGTCGCAGGTTCAAATCCTGTCCCCGCTACTGAAGTGGCATGAGGCCCGGATCCTATGGATCCGGGCCTCATCCGTGCTGCGGCGCCCGGGCCAGGCGGCACTGCTGACGGTGGTCGGCACCCCGGCCGACAAGACAGGGCGGCGGATCGTGGGCTCGTACCGCTCTCGCCCAGGGTGTGCAGGTGTCGGTGACACCGGCATGAGTCCATCAGAGGTTGATCGACTGGGACATCGAGGCCAGGGCCCGTGCCGCACCATCCCCACCACCTCGGTGCGCAGGGATGGCACCTGGCGCACATTGATCACGGCTGGTGATCTCCATGTGACACGTTGTCAGTGGTGGGTGCTTTCATAGGCCGGTCGCGCGGGGAGGCGTGACTCGATTGATGGGGGACCCGGCCGTGCCCGTGATCGAGCAGTACGTGAAGTCCGACGGGACCGTGGTCAGGGAGCACACGCGCCTCCCGGCAGGCGCCCGGCGGCAGACGGCGATCGCAGGGGTGATCGTCGCGGCGGTGTTCCTGTTCGGCGGCGGCAACACGACCTCCGGCGCGGGTCCCCAGCCGGGACAGAACCGGTTACCCCGGCCGCAATCGACGGTGGTCTATCCGATCAAGTGGCCGGGATGGGAGAAGCCGGCGGTCCGCCCCGCGCCGACCGTCTCGTATCCCATCGTCTTCCCCACCGCGGAGAGCGGCCGATGAGCCGCCGCCCGGCCCGGCGCCGTCGCAGGACCAAGGGCCAGATCGACGCCTGGCTCCTCGCATGCGTGGCGCTGGTGTCCGTGAGCCTGGTCATGGCGCTGGTGTCGTGGCTGGCCGCGCACCCCTGGGTCGTCCTTCTGGGGCTGCGGGTCGCGGCGGCCGCCGGTGCGCTCTGGCTGCACCGGCGGCAGGAAGCCGCGCGTTGGGAACGAGTTCGCGCACAGAGCCTGCGGTCTGCGGTCGAGCACCTCGACGGCTTCCACCGCACCCAGTTCGAGTACGCCGTTCGTGATCTGATGCGCCGCGACGGCTGCCCGGACGCCCGGCAGGTCGGCGGACGCGGTGACAACGGCGCCGACGTCAAGGCCACCGACCCGTTCGGGCGGCGCTGGGTGATCCAGTGCAAGCACCGCAAGGCGGGCTGGTCCGGTTCCGCCGTCGGCACCCCCCGACCTCCAGGTCCTCAACGGCACCGGACGCCAGATCCAGGGCGGCGATGTCCTCGTCATGCTCACCAACGGCCGCTTCTCCCGCCCCGCCCTCGACTTCGCCACGTCCCAACGCCTGCATCTGGTGGACCGCCACCTGCTCGTCCAGTGGGCCGCCGGCTCCACTCCTCTCTGGGAGTTGCTGCGGGCCGTACGACCACCGCGTCGACCCACCTCACTGTCCTGAAGTCAGCGCCAGCCCTCGAGCGCGCCGAAGGGGCGGTGCTCGCAGTGGAATCGGGTGTAGAGCGTGCCCCACGGCCCATAACCCTCATGCACATCCCGCCAGGACGTCCCGGTCCGAAACCAAGGAGGAGTTCCCCGCATGACCGACGAAACCACCGACTTCGCCACCGTCGGCACCGACTTCGCCAGCGTCGGCATCGACTACGCCGCCTACAACGAGGGCGGGCGCGGGCGGCTGCGGCATGAGATCGTGACGCGACGCGTCCTGGAGGAGCTCGGCGACGAGCCGGCCCGCGTCCTGGACGTCGGCTGTGGTGACGGCGAGATGGTCCTGCGCCTTGCCGCGGCCGGCCACCGCATCATCGGGACCGACGTCTCCTCCGACATGCTCAAGCGCGCGGAGGAGAAGGTGGCCGCGGCCGGCCTCGACGACCGCGTCAGACTCATCGAGGCCGACATCTACGAGCTGCTCTTCGAGAGCGAGGCCTTCGATGCGGTGTGCTGCCACGGCGTCGTGATGTACCTGCCCGACTCCGCCGAGCCCATCGCCAACCTCGCCCGGCTCGTCGCGCCCGGCGGCATCCTCAGCGTCCTGACGAAGAACGCCCTCTCCGTCGGAGTGCGCGAGGCCCTGCGGGGCGATTACGACTCGGCGCTGGCGCAGATCGAGAGCGGCCGGACGGCGAGCATGGGCAACCTCGGCATGGTCACCCGCGGCGACACTCCCGAGCGCCTGGACCAGCTCGCCCGTGACAACGGCCTGACCCCGCTGCCGTGGCAAGGCGTACGGATCTTCCACGACCACCTCGGGAAGGATTGGCGGCCGGAGGAGGACGTCTTCAACAGGGCGCTGGCCGTGGAGCGAGCCGCCTCCATCCGCAGCCCCTACCGGGAGCTCGGCCGTCTCGTGCACGTGGTCGCCCGCCGCGAGGGGACCACGTGAGCAGGCTGCCTGTCAGGCCTACGAGACGCCTGCCGCGCTGTGGATCCGCTCGGAGGACCGCCCGCTCCGGACGACCGAGCGGCTGCGGGCCCCCGCCCTTCGCACTGCCGTACGACTCGCTCACGGCGACATGCAGATGGCAGTCCCCGCCCGCCGACTCGTACCGCGTGTACTGACTCGCGACGAGGCGATCGTGCGCCGCGCCCCTGAGCCTTCTTCACCGATCGCAGCCCGGCGCCTGGTGAAGCAAGGGCTGGAGGGACTGACCAGCATGCCGCAGCGACGCTCTCCTCAGGCGCCTGCCCGCCCCACGCGGGTCGTGCTCCTCGATCGTCGGCGTTTCGGCCAAGCGGCCCCATCGTCGTCCTCTTGTGCCGCAAGGGTCGGTGCACCCACCACGAACGCGCATGCGCGCTGCCACGGGATTCGCACAGCGTCCGAAACACATGTGTTCGACCTGGCCGACCTGGTCGTTGAGCCCGATGAGACCAAAGCCACTTCCTCCCGGAGAACGCCATGCACCCCACCCATCCTGGTGAATTCGCTTCCCAGGCACCGTGCTGTCCCCAGTCCATCTGGTCCGACGGCCTCGGGCCGCCTGCCGTGTCCACCCCTCCCTCCACCCGACCGCGCGGATAGCCGAGTTGGCTGCGCCGCCCATCAGCCCTCCCCATGCCCGCTTCCTCAGCCCGCGAGGTTCTGACATGCCACCCTCTCTCCCTCACATTCGCGCCCTGGTCACCGCCTACTTGGATCGACGCCCCGGTGAACGGGACGGCCTCGAGGAACTCCTGGCCGCACTGGACGCCGACGCCGGCCCCGACGCGGATCCGACGAGCCGCTCCACCGTGCCCGGACACATCACCTGCAGCGCGATGGTGATCGACCGTGACCGGCGGGTCCTGCACGTTCGACACAAGGCGACCGGAGGAAAGGTGCTAGCCCCCGGCGGGCACGCCGAGGCCGACGACCGGACGCTGCTCGCCACGGCTCTTCGAGAAGTCGGGGAGGAGGCCGGTATCCCCGCTTCCTCCCTCGTTCTGACCTCGGAGTTCGGGGACCGGCCGATCGACATCGACGTCCACGACATCGGCCCCGACCCGGTGAAGGGCGAACCCGCCCATCGCCACTACGACTTCCGCTTCGTCTTCCACCTCGCCGACAACGCGCCCGCGCTCTCCCTACAGGCCGAGGAGGTCACGGGCGCGGTCTGGCTGCCGTTCGACGAGGTCTCCTCCCCCACGCTGCGGGCCAAGCTCTCCGACTCCGGCCTGGACGGCGTGATCGTGCCGCTCAACGCCTCGGCGATCATCCACGACGGCCACGGCCGCTACCTCCTGCACCTGCGCGACGCGAAACCGGACGTCTGGGCGCCGGGATGCTGGGATCTGCCCGGCGGCGGCCGGGAACCCGAGGACGCGACCCTGCTCGACACGGTCCGGCGCGAGCTGCGGGAGGAGGCCGGCCTCACCGTTGCGGGCCTGGAGCCGTACAGCGTCGAGAGCGTCACCGGCACCGCCGGGACCCGCGTGCCGATCCAGCTCTACACAGGCCGCTGGAACGGAGACCCGGCGAGACTTCCCCTCACCGAGGGCGTGATGCTCGCATGGGTCGAGCCCGAGAAGTTCCCCTTCATGACCATGCTGCCGTCGACCAGGTCGTTGCTGGAGCGACACGCGGCCGAGCACCCCGCACTGCCGGGCGGCGCCCGCGGGGTCGGGCCCGCCTCGGCGCAAGCGCCCTCCGGGACCGTACTGAACGTGGTCGGCGTCCACCTCTACCTGGAGCGCGACGGCATGGTGCTGCTGGGGCAGCGGCATCCGGACTCCGCGTACGCGGGCGGTTTCTGGCACGCCCTCGCGGGGCACTGCGAGGCGGAAGCGGCGACCGCGTGCCTCGTGCGGGAGGCGCATGAGGAGGCCGGCCTGGTGATCGACCCGGCCCAGGTCGAGCTCGTCCACATCGTGCACATGGTGGACCGGCCCGGCGACCAGCCCCGCATCGGGCTGTTCTTCCGCGCCCGCCACTGGGAGGGCACACCCGAGCTCCGCGAGCCGGACAAGTGTGTCCGCTGGGCGTGGTGGAACGCCAAGGACCTGCCCGAGCCGATCGTCCCCTACACCCGGGCGGCGATCGAGGGCATCCAGGCCGGGCGCACCTACACCGAACTCGGGTGGGCACGGTGAACGGCTTCGACACCACCGGCCTCACCTACGCTGCCCACCCGGACATCGCGCGCCGGCGACTGCGCCACGACCCGGTCACCCGCCTGGCCGGCCTCATCGCTCCCGGCGGGCAGCTGAGCATCCTCGCCGAGAACCGCCGGCCCATGGGTGCGTGCGAGGCCCTGCGCAGCGACCGCCCGACCGCGTACCGGCTCGTCGAGTACGTGAGATGTCGGCCGGCTGCTGCGGTCCGCTCGGCCCGCCGCCTGACCACCACGCCGACGCCCGCTCCGCCACCAGCGAAGAATGCCCCTCATGTCCCTTGACCTCCACGCAGCGACGAGCCGTCAGCGCGCCGACATGGTCGACCGGCTCAAGGCCGATGGCATCCTGACCGACCCACTGCTGCGCGACGCCCTGCTCCGCGTGCCCCGCGAGGCCCTGCTCCCTCACGCATACGTACGGGTCAGCGGCCCAGGAGCGGACCTGATCGACTGTCGCCTCCTCGACGGCTCCCACCCCGAAGACCAGGAGGCGTGGCTCGAGCTGATCCACAGCGACGAGTCGATCCTGTTGCAGCCCGACGGCGATCCGCTTGACGCGCTCCCCCGCGGGCCGGTGACCGGCGGCCACATGACCTCCATGTCCACCTACACCCCCGCCACCATCGAAGTCCTTCAAGCCCTGGGACTCGCCCAGGGCCACCGCTACCTGGAGCTGGGGCCTGGCCCCGGGGTCTCCCTCGCACTCGCCGCCGCCGTCACCGGGCCTGGGCGCGCCATCGGCGTGGAGCGAGACCGGCACATGGCGGCCTTCGCTCAGCGGAACCTCGACAGGCTCGGACTCGGCGCGGCCGTTGTCGAGGACGACGCGCTCCAAGGGCACCAGGTCGGGTCGTTCAGGCCGAGCGAGGACGGCGGGCGGTGCTTCTTCTTCACGAGCAGGTGCGGGTCGCGTCCGGCCAGGCGCCAGGAGAAGGAGGGGTTCTGGAGTGCGAGTGCGTGCTGGACCAGCTCGGCGACCTGGTCGTGGTTGAAGAGCAGGTGCGGCGGGAGGTCGATGCGTATCTCCTAGAGAAGATCCGCGTGCCCAGGCCAGGGCCGGACAGGCCCCGCAAGGGGCCAAACAGTCTCGCGGCCGACAAGGCCTACAGCAACGGGCCGTGCCGCGATGACCTCCGGCGGCGCGGTATCCCGGCGCACGATTCCGGAGAAGACCGACAGCCAGGCCGCCCGCCTGCGCAAAGGCTCACATGGTGGACGCCCGACCGGCTTCGACGAGGACCGCTACAAGAATCGCAACACCGTCGAGCGGGCGATCAACCGCCTGAAGCAGTCCCGGGCCGTCGCCACCCGCTACGACAAGCGCGGCTACGTCTACCTCGGCACCGCGACCGCGGCAGCCCTCACCATCTGGCTACGAACTTGATCGGCCGGACAAGCCCTAGGGCGTGTATCGGAAGCGGATCATGCGCATAGGGTGTCGGCATGTCGCTGAGCCACATAGCCCTCTCGTCCGGTCGTTCGATCGAACTCACCGAGCTGCGGATGTCTACGACCTATGGGGGGATGCTGGAGGGCTATCCGTGCCAGCGCGTCAACGACATGAAGGTCAGCGGCCTCCTGCGACAGGCCGAGCATGCGTTCTCCTTCGCGCCAGTTCATCTCGTTCCGCCCTCCCGCGAGTACCCGGACCAGACCGCCGGCGCCTTCGGCCCCGTTGAGGTGCTGCCTTCCGTGGCTTGCATCGGTGTTTTCGGCTCTACAGCGGTCGATCCTGAACTCGACGCAGTGCTGCACCGCTCCGCTCTCATCGTGGCCTGGTTCCAGGCCACCCCGGATGTCCCGTCGGGCGAGAACGCTGATCTTGCTCTTCGCAGCATTCGCTGGGAAGAGCTGGCCCAGGACTACGAGCTCTAGGGACACGTGCTGATCACAGCCACTCGTTGATGGCCGCTACGAGGACAGTGGCCTCATAGCGGACCGCGAGCTTGTCGTAGCGGGTGGCCACGGCCCGGCGCCTCTCGAGCCGGTTGATCCCGCACTCGACCGCGTGGCGCTCGCGGTAGTCGGCCGGGTCGAAGTGCGGTGGTCGGCCGCCGCAGGAGCCGAGCTTCTGGCGGTTGCGTGCCTGGTCGGCCTTGTCGGGGATGGTGCAGCGGATTCCGCGGCGGCGCAGGTAGGCGCGGTTTCTACGGGAGGCGTACGCCTTGTCCGCGCGGACTCGGTTGGGGCGGACGCGTGGCCGACCCGGCCCGATGCGGGGCACGCGGACCTTCTCCAGCACGGGTTCGAACTGCGGCGAGTCCCCGCGCTGCCCGGCCGTAATCACGATCGACATGGGCCGCTGACCTTGCTCGACGGCCAGGTGCAACTTGGTGGTGAACCCGCCGCGCGAGCGTCCCAGTCCGTGATCTCCGGGCTCGGTGAACACACCGCCCGGCGGTTCCTTCTGCAGATCACCCTGCTTGCGGGCCCCGGCCGCATGCTGATGAGCGCGGCACACCGTGGAGTCGACGCTCAGGTCCCACGTGATCGCACCCTTCGCGTCCGCCAGAGATTGTAGCCGCGTGAAGATTCTGTGCCAGATGCCGTCCCGCTGCCACCGGCGGAACAGGTCATAGATCCGACCCCACGGTCCGTACTCGACGGGCACGTCCCGCCACGGAACACCGGTCCGGACCCTGAACCGTATGCCGTCGATCAGCCGTCGCCGAGGCCAGACGGGCGGCCGCCCCGGCTTCCTCTCCTTCGGCAACAACGGCTCCAGCACCGCCCACTCTTCGTCCGTGAGATCTCCCCGCCCCATGAACCGTGATCATCCAACGCTCAAGATCCACTTTCGACACAAGCCCTAGTACTCCGGGATCGACCGGCGCGCGGGTGCCTGCGCCCCGCCGAGAGCGAACATCCTTGGATCCGGGCCATGTTGTGTGAAAGCTGGGAGAGACACATCCCTGACCCCGGAGGCCTCCTTGAGCGCCGAGCACACGAACACCCTGTACGAGGCCGTGGGCGGCGCAGGTGCGCTGCGTCGGCTCTCCGAGACGTTCTACGAGGGGGTCCTCGCCGATCCCCTCCTCGCACCCGTCTTCGCCGACTTCACCTCCACCCATGTGGAGCACGTCGCCGTGTGGCTGGCCGAGGTCTTCTCGGGACCTGCCGGGTTCACTGCGGAGCACGGCGGGCACCAGGCCCTGCTCCGTGCCCATCTCGGGCTCGGGATCACGGAGGAACAGCGGCAGCGCTGGATGGAGTTGATGACGGCGGCTGTGGAGAAGGAGCTGCCGGACGACGCCCTGCTGCGCCGCCGGGTGATGGAGTACTTCGACTGGGGCACGCGGATCGCCAAGGACGTCTCGGCCTCGGCCCCGGGTACCGACCTCGGCGACCCCGGCCCCACCCCGCGCTGGGGCTGGGACGGGCTGGCCTGACCCCGACACCGGACCAGAGCTCCGGCTCGGGCTCCGGTTCAATGGGCCTTCTTCACGGCCGGGCTTCTTCGGCTTCGGCATCTCGTACATGGCTGTCTCGCCCCCCCCCACGCCGGAGCCGTCTCGCCGCAGCGCTCGTGAGTTATGGGTCGCGGACTTCTCCGGCGCGGCCATCGGGCCGACGACCTGTGCCTCCCTGCCCGGGGGCCAGGGCGTCACCGCCTGTACCGCTGTGCCACTGCCATGAAGGCGGCCTTGGGTTCCCAGTCCATGTCGGGGTAGGTCTGACCCCGGCGCCCTTCGAGGAGCTTGACGATCCCCAGGCCGGCTCGGTCCAAGTCGTCCCTGGGGTCGCCGTCCGGGCGGTGCGGGTAGCCGGGCAGGGCGAACAAGAACACGAACGCGCTGTCCACACCCTCGCTCTCGAAGATCTCCAGCAGTTCGCTCAGGTACGCGGCCTGGCCGGCTTCGTCGCGCTCGTACATGCCGTTCAGCCGTACGGGGGCCTTGGTCTGCGGGTCGTACTCGACCACTTCCAGCACCCGTCCCCCGCGGTCTCCCGCGCCGCGGTAGGCCGCGGTGCCGAATCCGGTGATGGCGAGCGGCTTCGGGCCCTGGGCCAGGGTGCGTACCGCGTCCCGGAAGCGGTCGGCGACCTCGGCGGAGCGGATCAGTTCGAACGTCACGATGTCGAAGGGGGTCCAGTCGACCTGCTCGAACTGGATGGACGCGTAGGTGAGTTTGCCCTGGAAGCGTTCGCGGACCGTGGCCGCGGCGTCGCGGAGGAACGCGTTGATACGCGAGCCGAGTTCGCGGATCGCTTCGGCTCGCCGTTCGGGTCGGCTCATCAGCTGCTCGACCCGTTCCTCGGGAGTGTGTCCGGGCAGGAATCCGCGGTTCATCACGCTCAGCTCGACGCCTGCGACGAACACGACCGTGGCCCCCTGCCGCCGGAGCCGTTCCGCTCGCTCGGCGCAGTCGCGGAAGAGCGTGAGGATCTGCTGCGGATCCAGTTCCAGCGGGTAGGGCGAGAACCAGATCTCCAGGCCGAGTTCGGCGGCGGCACTGGCTGCGAGCTCCAGTCGGTCGGGGTCACCGCCGATGATCTGGACCGCGTTGCAGTGCAGGTCGTCGCGGATGACGGCGAGCTCGCGCCGGACCACGGCGGGGTCGAAGTGCTCGCGGGATGTTCGGCCGTGGACGACGAATCCGGTGTCGTAGGTCATTCCTCTTGCTCGCATGGTGATGTCCTCCCTGTCGTTCCGCGCCCCTGGGAGGGGGCCGAGGCTGACAGGAAAAGTGCGTGCACGCAAGTTTGCGTGCACGCAGTTCTGTGTGGAACGCTGGCACCGTGACGACACCACCACCAGGGCTGCGGGAGCGGAAGAAGCAGGCCACGCGTGAGGCGCTGCGCGAGGCTGCGCTGCGTCTGGCCGTGGAGCGCGGACCGGACCAGGTACGAGTCGAGGACATCGCCGAGGCGGCCGGGGTCTCGCCGCGCACGTACAACAACTACTTCGCCAGCCGTGAGCAGGCGATCGTCTCCGCTGTCACCGCGGACCGGGAGGCGCGGATCGTGGCGGCGGTCGCGGCCCGGCCCGCGGGAGTGCGCCTGGCCGACGCCGTCACCGAAGCGGTGGTCGAGCAGTACACGAACACCGGCGAGCACGGACACCAGGCGCTGCTGCTGATCACGACCCGTACCGCCCTGCGCGAGGCGTTCCTCGATGCCACCGCCGGCATCGAGCCCCCTCTCACGGCGGTGATCGCCGAACGCCTGGGTGACGCCGGAGCGCCCACCGCCCGCGTTCTCGCGGCGAGCGTGGCCGCGGCGGTTCGCATCGCGCTGGAAGGCTGGCTCCGGCCGGCCGGGAACGGGCCGGCCGCCGGGGGCCTCGGCGCCGGAGGGCTGGTCGTGCCCTCCGGCTCACTGCCCGACCAGCTCCGCGCGGCGCTGGCCCCGCTCGCCCCGGCGTTCGACGCGGCCGAGCGACGCCCCCAGCCGTGAAGTCGGCCCGACTACGGCATCCGCTGGACAAGTAGTTGCTCCGGAACGTGCCGTTGCGTCCGGCCGTCGTCATCCTCATCCCGATCAGCCGATTCGACTTCGGCATGGAGGACGCCGCGCCAAGTCGCGCTCCGCGGCTGGAGTACGAGGTGCCGTGCGGCCGGCACAGCGCTGTGGGTGACGTCAGGGGCCGGCGCTTCAGCATGACCGCGCGGGGGTCGAATGCAGCGGGCGCTGGACGCGCGGCTTCGAGTGGGGCGCGCTGTCGTACGTCATCGGGTACCGGCTCCGACGGGGGTCCGCCCCGCCCCGGGGGGCCACAACGGCGGGGCGGGCGGATGCTGGGTGGGGTCAGGCGCCGATGCCGATGGAGGAGGCGTGGGCGTAGGCGTTGCAGTCGGAGTCGAGGTCGCTGATGACGTCGTCCCAGATCTCGTCCCCCGTGTCCTGGTCCTGCGCAGCCCACGCGCCGACGAGGTCGCCCCAGACGTAGCGGACCGTGATGGACCTCTGCTGGAGGCCAGGGCGGGAGCGTTCGGCTGGGACCTGGCTCCGGTCGACGGGGTAGACCTCCATCCGGCGGCCGCTCCCGTCGTTGTCGAGGTGCCGCTTGAGCCAGCCGGAGCGGACCACGTCTCCTGCCGCCGGATCCAGTTCGCATGGACGATGCGGGGTTGAACCCTCTGAGGTGACCCCGTCCTCAGCCGGACCGCGCCCGACCAGATGTTCTGGATGCCGCGAGACGCTGTACGAGCACCCCGCCCCGGCACGATGAGACCCTGCCCCCCCCTGCCCCGGACCGCGGGCGGGGCCGTCAGTGAGCGGGCGGGACGGTGATCTCGGGGGCGGTCCAGCTGCCGAGGAGCTCCAGTGCCCGGGCGGTGTCGGAGCCGGGTTCCACGCTGTAGACGCACAAGGTCTGCTCGGCGTCGCCCGGCACCTGGAACGACTCGTACGAGAATTCGAGCTCACCCACCACCGGATGGACGTACCGCTTGGCGCCATGAGTGCGGCGCAGCACCCTGTGGTCGTTCCACCACGCGGAGAACTCCGGGCAGGATAGGGTGAGTTCGCCGACCAGATCGGCCAGACGGCGGTCGCCCGGGTAGCGGCCGGCCTCCAGCCGCAGGACGGCCACCGTCTCCGCCGCGATCCTCTCCCACTCCCCGACCCGTTCGCGGGCCTCAGGGTCCAGGAGGTAGTAGCGGGCGAGGTTGCGCCGAGTGGCCGGCAGGGCCTCGAAGTCGGTGAGAACCGCCCGGGCCAGGTGGTTGGCCGCCAGCACGTCGGTCCGGCGCCCCAAGATGAACGCCGGTACATGCCGCAGCGTCTCCAGCATCAGATACAGACCCGGACGCACCCGCTGGGGCCGGCCCGGGCTGCGGCGTGCCGCACGCGGCTCGGGCAGCAGCAGATCGGTGAGATGCTCACGCTCGGACGCGTCCAGCTGGAGGGCCTGGGCCAAGGCCGCGACGACCTCGCTCGAAGGGCTGCCGGCCCGGCCCTGTTCCAGGCGGGTGTAGTACTCGGTACTCACCCCCGCCAGGCGCGCGACCTCGTCCCGGCGCAGACCCGGCACACGGCGCACCCGCCCGTCGACGGGAAGCCCGGCCCGGTCGGGACTGATCGCGGCCCGGCGGCCACGGAGAAAACCGGCGATCTCTTTGCTGCGGTCCATGACCCCAGTGTGGAACAACGCCCACCCCGCCCGAAGCCGCCAAGGTAGCCCTGCCAGTACCAGCCGGAGCAGGGCCAGCTTCAAAGCCCTTCCGGGTACGGCGGGCTGGTGTGCTTGAGCCGTGCCCGGAACACCGGACGGCACGAACCCACACACCATTCACTTCCCCCGGAGGGAACCGCCATCATGTCCACACAGCACACCGCCAAGACGCTTCAGGGCCGCATCGCCGTCATCACCGGAGCCTCCAGCGGCATCGGCGAGGCAACCGCCGAGAAGCTCGCCGACCTCGGAGCCCAGGTCGTCGTCATCGCCCGCCGCGCCGAACGGCTCACGGACCTGGTCGCCCGGATCCAGAAGAACGGCGGCAGCGCCCTGGCCATCGCCGCCGACGTCACCGACAAGGCGGCCGTACGGGCCGCGGCCGACCGCGTCGAAACCGAACTCGGCGGCGCGGACCTCCTCCTGAACAACGCCGGCGTCATGCTCCCCGCCCCCATCGAAGAGCTCGCCACCGACCAGTGGCAGCACCAGATCGACCTGAACATCACCGGCCTGATGAACATCACCGCCGCTTTCACCCCGCAGCTCGTCAGGGCCGCCCGGGAGCGCGGCGTGGCCGACCTGATCAACACCTCCTCCATCGCCGCCCAGAACATCTTCCCCACCTTCGCCGTCTACTCCGCCACCAAGGCGTACGTCACCCACCTCTCCCGCCATCTGCGTACGGAACTGGGCCCGAAGAACGTACGTGTGGCGGCGATCGAGCCGGGCATCGTCGGCACCGAACTGCAGAGCCACGTCACGGACGAGGGCGCGCAGACATGGCTGACCGATTCGAAGAACACGATGGAGTGGCTGACCGCACAGGACATCGCCGACACCATCGGCTTCCTGGCCTCCCTGCCGCCGCGGGTCAACCTCCAGCAGGTCACCATCATGCCGACCCGCCAGCTGAGCTGACCCCGCGACCGTGAAACCCCGAACGCGACGGCCAGGAAGCCGGGCAGGGGGACCACAATCTCCGTCTCTGACGGAGAACGGGCCGGCGTCGAGCGCGCCCTGAAGGCGCAGGCGGCCGCGGAGTAGACCCGTACGGAGAAGGCGAAGGGCCCCGGACGTGTCCGGGGCCCTTCGCCTTCTTCTCGTCAACGGTCGCGTCAGCCCAGGGCCTTCATCCACTGCCAGCCGCCGGTGCCGATGGTGACCGGTGTGCCGAGCCCGGTGGAAGTGCCCGGCAGGAACTCCAGGTTCTCGGCAGTGCCCGCAGTCCGGGTCGTCCACAGGTCGGGCGTACCGTCGCCGGTCACGTCGCCGGCCGTCACAGCCAAGCGGCGGTCGGCCGGCGGAAGCGGCCCGGCGTCGAGGGTGCGGGGCGTGGCGAGTTCCAGGGCCCCGTTGGAGCGGTACTCCTTGAGCTCACCGGTGGCGCGGTCGCGCGCCCACAGGTCGGCGCGGCGGTCGTGGTCGACGTCGCCGGGGAGGAGTACGTCGTACCCCGCCCACTCCGCCTTGCCGATCTGGACGGCGGCGCGCGGGGCGAAGGTGGGCGCGCCGTCGACGGCCGCCCCGCCTCGGTGCAGCCACAGCCCGGTGACGCTCCTGACCACGACGTCCGGCAGTCCGTCGCCGTCCACGTCGCCGGCGGCGAGCGGGGTGGCGTTCGTCCAGCCGGTGGGCCGGCCGCCCATGGCGATACGGGTGCCCAGCTCGCCGCTGCCCGTGTTGGGGTAGACCCAGAGGGTGTCCCCGATCTTCGCGAGGACGTCCTCGCGACCGTCGCCGGTCCAGTCGCCGCGATGGCTGATCACCGCGTCGGCCCAGCCGCCGGTGCCGATCTGGCGCTGGACTCCGAGGCTGCCGCCTCCGGTCCCGGAGTACAGCCGCAGGTTGCCGTCGTCCTTGGCGGCCAGCAGGTCGGGGCGGCCGTCGCCGGTGAGGTCTCCGCCGGCGCCCGAGCCCGCCCGGGTCTCGGGGTACGCGGCGGCGCGCAGCAGCTTGTGGTCGGAGAGCCCGGGTTCGATCGCGTCGGCGCGTACGGTGTGGAAGTCGCGGGCGCTGAGGAAGACGTGGTCGAACTTCACGCCCTCGGCGGTGGTCGGCTCGCCGGAGTGGCAGGTGGACGCGCCGGCCTGGAGACACTCGGCAGTGAAGTGGTCGATGTCGTTCTCGTCGGCCTCGGCGAACGGGCCGGTGCCGGGCAGACCGTCGCGTATCGGGTTGAGCATCGGGTCGTAGGTCGGTCCGGGGCCCGCGTTGAGGTCGCCGCCGAGGATCACCGGGATCCCGGCCGCCCACGTGTCGATCTTGGCCATCACCTGGGACGAACCGTTGTCCGGAACGATGTACTGGGCGAGGTGCGTGGTGCAGAGCAGGGTGGTGCGGCCGTCGACGGGTGCGCGGGCGCACAGCACCGAGCGGGCTTCCTTGTCGGCGGGCACATCCAGCTGGGCCGTGTACTTCTGGACGGCCGGGGCCTTGACGAACAGGCCCTGGCCGAAGCTGGTGTCGGTGGTGGACCAGTGGGCGCAGCCCGTGGTGGTGGGCTTGGTGCTCGCCCACACGGCGGTGTAGCCGTGGCCGGCCAGCTCGGTGCGCAGGGCGTCGTACTGCCCGGAGCACAGCTCCTGGAGCATGACGGCGTCCGCGTCCCAGGCCAGGACCTCGTCGCGGACCTTCGCGGTCCAGTCGGGGAGTTCCAGCTTGCTCTGGCAGGTGGAGGACTGGCCGCAGACGTTGTACGTGATCGTGCGCACCGGCGGCGCGGTGGCCGGGTCCACGGTGTCGGCCGCGGCCACGGTCACCGTGCCGGCGAGCAGCGCGAGGACGGCGGTGAGCCTAACTCCCCAGCGCAGGGCGGTTCTTCGAAGACGGGTCATTCGGATCAGCGTACTGAGGCGTTTTCAGCGTTGCCTCTCCAGGTGAGGGCGGCTTGGGTGATGACGGTCATGCGGTCGGGGCTGATGCGTGATCTGCGGAAGATCTGCCACGACTTCAGCCGTGCCATGCCGCGTTCGACCGCTGCCCGCGCCGTGGCCAAGGCCCGGTTGACGGTGCGCAGGGCCAGGGTGAGATCGCCGCCCGGTGGGCCTTTGAGGCCGGTGGCGACCCAGGGGCCGGCGCCCTGGTAGGTGCGGTCGGCGAGGCTGGGGACGCCCTGGCATGCGCAGATCCTGATGATGTGGTGGGTGCGGGCCGCTTCAGGTCATCGGTGCGGGCCGCGTCAGGTCGTCGGTGCGGCCCGGCAGCGCGGGCGAGATCCACAGCATCTCGCCCGCAGGATCGGTGATGAACTGGACGTTCACGCCGTGCCGCCGGTGCTTGGCTGGGTAATCGACCTGACTGTCGCCGACGTACCGCGACGCGGTCGCATTCGGCGCAGTTGTTCTGACCGTCCGCCGGGGCCGGTCACCCCTGTCCCGGCGGACGCCGTCGGGACGGTCGCCCCGCCCGCCTTGCCAACGCGCACGGGTCCTTCCCGCCCCACGTGGTCGCGAGGGCGGCAACTGCGCCCGGGGCGTGAGCACCCCGGACGGACCCGGACCAGTGCCTCGCCCTCCCGCACGCGCTGGAGGACGAGGACGTCCGGGTGGCGCCAGGTCGGGTCAGAGGATCTTGTCGTAGATGCCCCAGCCCCAGCCGATCTGCCTGCGGGTCGGCGACGGGACAAGGCCGCCGCCGGCGCGGTCCACACCTTCGTAGAGCCAGAGGTAGCCCTGTGCGTCGCGGGCGAGGAAGTCGCTCTCGGAGGAGCCGCTGAGCTGCCCAGCGAGCGCGATGCGGTCGTAGACGTTCCAGCCGCCGCCCACCCGCACGCGCGGTGCGTACTCAAGCCCCGGGAAGTCGCCTCCCGGTATCGGGTAGTCGAAGCCGTACGACCACAGCACGCCGGCCCCGTCACGCGCCACGGCGGTGAGATCGCTCCAGTTCCCCACGAGGGCGGTGTAGGCGTTCCAGCCGCCGCCGATGTTCTGGCGGGGGTCGAAGGGCGCCCGGGGGGCGTCGTGGCCGGTGGCGTTGTAGTGCCAGAGGACGCCCGCCTTGTCCCGGGCCACGAGGCCGCCGGCGCGGCTGGTGATCGCCGTGTACGTGTTCCAGCCGCCGCCCACGCGGACGCGCGGCTTGAAGGGGGCGTCCGGGTTGCCGGAGCCCTTGTAGAACCAGAGGACACCGGCCTTGTCCCGGGCCACGAGGTCGCCCTCGCCTGCCGCCGTCCGGTGCGTGAGGGTCGTGATCGAGGTGTAGGCGTTCCAGCCACCGCCGATGCGCTCGCGGGCCTTGAGCGGCATGTCGGGGCGGCCCGTGCTCTCGTACTGCCAGAGCACGCCGGCCTTGTCGCGGGCGAGGACCGTGGTCCGCCGGTAGTTCTCAGGGGTGCCCTCGGCGAAGCGGAAGGCGACGGGTCCGCTGCCGATGACGGCCCCGGCCCCGTCGGTCACTCGAGGGTGGGTGTCAGGTTTCCCATCACGGCGGCACGGCTGTCGGCGTCGACCCGGATGTCGTAAGTGAGCGTCGTGGCGGCCTCGGCGGCCGGGAACACGACCTCGTTGCCCGGGCTGTCCCACGGACAGGGCCAGAAGACACCGCCGTTGACGGCACAGGTCGGGGTGACGGGTTCGTAGGCCGGCGTGTCGAAGTCGGGAAGCTCCCATGTCGGCTGCGGCAAGAGCAGCCGCGCCTTGACGGGGCCGGTGAGGCCCGCCGGGAGCGTGACCCTGATCCGGGTCGTGACCGCCCCTTCCTCGCCGGAGGGCACCACCAGCGGGCCGCCCTCCTGGACGATCGTCGCGGTCCCCATCGCCGCCATGGCCGTCAGAGGCGCGGCGACGGCCGCCGTCCCGCCCAACACCGCGGGTGCGAAACCGACGGCCAGAGCCGTCGCGATCGCCAGAGTCACACGCTTGCCCGTCACGAATCTCCCCAGGAGCCTTGTGGACGTGAGGGGGAGCGAACGCGCTCCCCCGGACATCCGGGTCACCTCTTGGACCCTCGAACGGCCCGGAGGGTTGTGCCCGGAGGGTTGTGCCCGGACGTGGATCCGGCCGTCGCCGGGTCAGAGGATCGTGTCGTAGATGCCCCAGCCCCCAAGCGCCGCACCAAGATGCGCGCCGGAGCGGGTGAAGGTCGTTGACCGCATCGGGCTGACTGCCACACTGAGCGGTTCAGCGTGGCCAGTGATCGGGTGACGCCGGTCAGGTCGAGGTGAGGGCCGCAATGCACAAGGCTCCCATGCCGTTGGTGGAGGTGTTCGCAGTCTCAACCCATCGGCACAGGGGACCTGTTGGTCCCCCATCCCGCCGCACTCGACCTGCCTCATGCTCTGGTCGAGTGGGTATCCCTGCTCATCGTTACCCGTGAGGGTGACCGGCGCTGCAAGCTGCCGCCTGGTCTATCTTCGCCGCCACGACACGCTCACGCAGATCGCGGCCGGCTTCGGCATATCTGTCGGCACCGCCCACACCACTGCCGGATTCGGACGAGCTCGCCGAGAGCGGAGCCGTCGCCCTCCCCGACGGCAGAAACCACGTCTTCGCGCGCATGCAGACCTGGAAAACCCTCCGAGACGGCCGCCTCAAAAGTCACGGCGTCCATCCCGCCACGCTCGACATCGCCCGGATGCATAGCCTCGCCCTCGCCGGTAAGACCGGCGGCGGCCACAGGGCGGCCAAGCACGCCCGAGAGACCTGCAGATCATTTACGGGACAACGCTTGGGCCCCACACTCGAGTGGCGTCAGCCTCAGGCCCGCGAGACCATGACAGTTGAGGGGTTCAGCGCGCTCGCCTGGGGGATTCAGAGCACTCGACGCTTTGGAGCATCGCCATGAACGCCAAGTCGGGATGTGGGCCGCAAAGCGACCCCGAGTTCTTCGACGCACTGAACAGGCTGTTCGCCCAGTACCCCGAAGCGGCCGACAAGTACGCGATCAAATGCATGACCATGGAGCTCGACATCCTGAAGATCGACTTCAGGAAGCAGGAAGGCGTGTCCCACATCGAAGACGGCCGCATCATCACGGAATACGTCGACCGAGACCCCACACGAAGCGGCAGCTGCTGCGGATGGCGGCACGGCGAATGCATCCTGAAGTGCGACCCCCCGCCGCTATGACAACCACATCAGGGCTGTCCCGTAAATGATCTCTGGGTCGTCTCGGGCTGTCAGGCCGCGGTACGGTCCACCGCCGATCCGGCGAGGGCAGTCCGGTGCCCGGGCAGCCACCGCCGGCGATCGTGAGGGTCTTCCCGATGGCATCCCTGGCGCCTGATTCCTCCCATGCCTTGCAGTCGTTGCGGTTTGCGGCGAGTGGCCGGTCGGCCACCACGATCAGGCGGGTGTCGGCGTCGATGACGACCTGATGGTTGGTGGAGTAGCGGGCATCGGGCCGAGATGGTCGTTGATCCGATCCGCCGCCGGCTTGGACACCCTGAACAGCGGCGCGAGCTGGCGCGTGGTCAGGTTCGTTCGCCAGTAGGCCGAGACCAGCAATGCCCGGTCCTCCAGTGGAAGGCTCCACGGCGCGCCCTTGCGGACCGTGTCAGCGACCCTGGCGGCGCAACACCGTCACCAGCTTCCCGAAGGCGCGCGGGCTCAGCCCGAGAACGGCGCCTTCAGTACCTGTCCGGCCCCGGTTTGCGGCGGGTCACCAGCACGAACGCGGGTCTGGTACGTGCTCTGGCGAGTGCCGGTCCTCTCCCCTGCCCAGGCCGGTCCGGACCAGGAAGCCGGGGTCCGCTTCCCATGTCGGGGCAGCGATGTGCACCCGCTGGGTGCCGGGGACGCCCACCTCGACGAGGACTCCGTCGCGGAACATCCACAGACCGAACAGGTCGTCGTCCTCGTCGTGCAGCATGACCTGCACGCAGGCGGGGTCGTTCCACGGCAGGGACTCCAGGTCCTTGAGGACACCGCGGCGCCGGTTCCATCGCTCGAACTCGATGTACCAGCCCCCTACAAACCAGAGGATCTGCACGAAGCAGCCGTGCCAGGTGCGGGCCTCCTCCGGCCGCGTCAGCGGCTCCATCACCTCGTCCTCGTATCGTGCCGACACGATGACCTGCGCCATTCTGCTCATGCCCACATGTCACACCGTGCCGGGTGCCGAGGGCAATCGGGTTGGGGCCCAGCCGTCGGGGCTCCTTCCGTACGCGGAGTTCGCCGCCCACGACTTGCCCGAGAGGTCACGTTCGGAGCCGGATGGTGAGGGCTGCGACGGTCGCGGTGCCGAGGCACCCCGGTCCGCACCCGGTGAAGAATCCCGTTGCCCACCTGCAGGTGATCACGCCACCGGCCGCAACGCCTGTTACCGACTGGCGGGAACGGCCGCAGTCGTTCCCACTCTGCATCACTCAGTTCACCCCGCCCCATGTCCACCTGAAGCGACGCGTGGCCGGAGCAGTCACGTGATCGACCTGGAGTGGCTGGGGCCGATCAGGGGATCACTACTCAGGCGGGCCGCTGACCGACTGACCGATCTGCTCCGCCAGCCAGGAAGCGTGCCGTTCCTCGGACCCGTCGCGATTCCTACGGCGTACGTGGACGAGGACGGTGAGGTGGTCGGAGCGCTGGTCGAGGCCTTGAGTTCGGCAGTTGAACAGCAAAGAGACCCGGGCGTTGTTGGCTTCGCCGCGGATGTCACGGTCCGGTACGTCGGGCCAGATCAAGCTGGACCACCAGATCTCGCCGACGTTCGGGCCCACCAAGGCAGCGAAGTCCTCCTCGACACTGCCCACGGGCCGGTAGTCCATCGACGCCCAGAGCGGCAGGTGCGAGGAGAGGAGTCCCGATCGGTGGAAAGCTCGGGCGCGTGGACTCCGCCGTGCAATCCCGTCGGGTCGGAAGGATCTCGCGCCCACTCCTCGACATCCGTTTTCCGGAACCATGCACCCGGCAGCGCCTCGCGTATCCGCAACCCTTCCGGGACGGTGCACAGCTCGACGCCCAGGGACACCTCCGCGTCCTGCCGGTCGCCCACTGCCACAAGCTGACGCGCCACGTGCAGCGCCAGTACCGGGTCGGTTGTGCGGAAGATCGGGTACGCGATGGGGTTGGACGGTTCACCGGGCAGGTGTTCCACAGCTCCCCCGGCCGTGATCAATTCCAATACCGCGCGTTGCTCGTCGGGAGTCCGCGCGGAGCACTCGCCGCCGAACAGCTTCTCGTAGGCGCTGCCATGGACCGCGCTCTGCCGGGGCAGCCGGCGGACCTCACCGACCGGCGGCCACGGCGACGATCGCCCGCACCTGGGCGATGATGTCGAGTCGGTTCCGTACGAACTCCGCGTCTGTGACCGTGCCCGTCGCCGGGTTGGTGTTTCCCGGGGCGAACTCTAGGACCGGCGTGTGCACATGACCGCCCGGCAGCCTTGTCAAGCCGAGGCGGTCGCGCAGCAGAGTGGCCCGGTAGGCGACCTCGTTGGAAAGGTAGTTCCCGCCCCCGCCCGCCCGGGCGACGGAGCCGGGCGTCGGCCCGCCGGGGCGGACCACGGGCGTGTCCGACCCAGTCGGCAGTTCGGTGACCGAAGTGTTGTCGTACACCGGGAAACGGCCGGTGGACGCCGCCGTGATCGCCGCGTACGGAAGGGTGGTCGACGTCCACTGGGGTTGCGTGGCCGGATCGGTGACGGGCACCGTCTCCGTACGGGACAGGTTCTCGTTGTCGGGGAAGCCGCCGCGCCAGGCTCCGTTGGTCCGCTCGATGTCGAAGCGGCCGGGCCTGCCCTGGCTCACTGTGGTGAAGAGGTCCACCTCCGGCAGGTGCGGCCGCAGGGTCCGCTCGACCGTGCCGTCGGCGAAATCCTGCCAGCGCACGGGGAAGACGGCCGTCTCGACCCGGGCGAGGGAGCCGTCGGAGGTGCGCAGCCAGGTGCCGTCCAAGGCAAGCGCGGTGGCACCGGACGGGTTGCTGGTCCGGGTGTCCCGGTCGAGCGTGAACGGGTCGAAGCCGGTCAGCAGGATCCGCTTCACACCCTTTCCGGCCGGGTAGCGTATCGAGTCCTGGCCGCGTGAGGAGCGTTCGAGCCGGTCGAACAGTCGGGCCCGGCCCTCATCGGTGATCGCGAACCCGGGCTGCCAGGCGCGTAGCTCACGGGTGAGCGCGAGTCGCGACCAGTACAGGGGGCGGTCGTCGTCCCGCGAGAGGTCGCCGCCCGCGTCTCCCCGACCCTGCGCCCTGTCCACGGCCCGCCTCCAGAGCCCCGATCCGTACCGGCCGACCGTCCGCTCGGCCGCGGCGAAGGAGTCGGCGCCGGCGAGGGCGTCGGCGAACTCCGGTGCCAGGGAGGCGAATCCACTGCGCCGCAAGATCTCCTGGGGTGCGGCCCGGTCGAGCCGGAGCTCCTCGACGGAGGCGGTGGTCGTCCCAACCGCTGAGGCGGGCGGGGTCGCCAGGACCAGGGAGGCGGCGGCGAGAGGAAGGGTGAGGGCGCTACGTATCGAGGGCACCGGAGTCCTTTCGTACGAACATGGCGTTCCGTCAGAAGTGGACCGTCACAAAGGAATCCATGCTACGACGCAGTCGTCATGCCCGAGGGGAGTTCCACGACTGGCCTGTCGAAGTCCCCGTCGCTACAGGTCAAAGGAGCGAGGGTGAACCGCCTCGCTCCGCAGTGGACCTAGCCTGACCGCTCGGCGACTGACCCCAGGTCCGTGATCCTCTCCCCGCGCCTGCCCGGCGGGTCACCACCTCGCCGACATCGTGCTCAGGTCCACTGCTCGGACGGCTTGACGCCCGGCAGCGGCTTGCCGATCAGGGCGAGAGGGACGAAGAAGTTGACCTGTCCGATGGCCAGGGCGAGGGTCGTGAGCGCCTTCTCGTCGTAGACGGCGGCGGCCCTCGCGTACAGCTCGTCGGAGACCCGCTCGGCCCCGGGCGCGGCGGGCTGGAGCACGGCCTCCACGAGTGCCAGGGCGACGGCCTCCTCCTCGGTGAAGTACGCGGCGTCCTGCCACGAGGCGACGGCGGTGATCCGCTCCTCGGAGACCCCGTCCTTGCGGAGGCTCTCCGTGTGCATGACGGTCAGGTACGTGTTCCCGACGATCTGTCCGGCGCGCAGCTGGAGAAGGTCGATCGTGGTCTTCGGCACCGAGCCGTTCCCCGTGGCCTTGTACAGCGCCCCGGCTACGGCCCCGAGCTCGGGTACGAGGCGGACGGGGTTGGACAGGCGGGAGGTGTTGGTGGCCTTCATGGTGGTGTCCCTTCGGCGTGTTCTTCGCGGTCCGTCGTGGTTCGTTGCGGTCTGTCGTGGTCCGTCGCGGTCCCTCGTGGTCCGTCGCGGTCCCTCGTGGTCTTTCGATGCACTGACGGAGCCCGAGGGACGTGTGTGACAGCCTCGCCGCACCTTTTTCCTCGGCGCGCCGCCGCTGACGTCCACCGAACGCGATCCGTGCGTGGATCGCCCTGCGGGGCGGGCGACGGGGCCGAGCCGCCGGCCCCGTGCCGAGCACCGCCACTGGCGTGCCAAGGGCGACGGACAGCCGCGCCCCGTGCCGCGCTGGGCACCTCCCGCGGACGTGCTCGAGGGCTGGTACGACGGGCGTCTTGTCGCCTCGCCCGTCGGTGGCCATCGACGAGTGGCGGTGATCAGCGGCCGGCACCGACGCAACCTGGCGCTCGGTTACGAGCCGCCCGCCGACGCGTTCGTGCCGGCTCCCCCGATGCGCAGGCCCGGCCGAGGGCCGAGGTCCGGGACGGGCGCCGGACCGCGCGGGCCGGGACGACAGCGGGCCCTCACCATGCCAGACTTGATACAGGGGAGACGCACGAGCGAGGGCCGTGACCGGCCCCCAACGGCTCCCTCCTCCCCCCAGCACACCCGCCTTCGCCCGGCACGCCGCCGGCGTGCTCCCGGCTGCCACAGGGAGGAAAGCTGTGATGACCACCACCAACAACCGCGTCAAGCGCGGACTCCCGCCACGGGCCAGCACCACCATGGACCTGGGTAACGACCACGCACTGCAGATCCTCGACTTCCCCTCCGGAATGCGGGCCATCGTGGAAGGCGGACGATCCGTCGCCCAACTCCCCGCCACCACCGGCGACATCGCGGCCCCTCCCGACGCAGGAACACACTCGGTCGGCGAACGCGAGGGCTACAGCGAAGCAGCCATCCGCACCACTGACGAACAGATCTGGTTCAAGAACAACTTCTGCAACGGCGCCCAGGCCTGCGTCCAGGGCTGGGACTGGGCCATCTGCGGCACCGACCACGCCGTCGGCTACGGAACCGGAATCGCGATGGTCGGATCAGAAGGCACCCGCAACGCCACCCTCTTCGTCGACGTCTGGGAGTGCATCTGCGTCGGCCCCTTCTGCGTAGGCGGCCACGAGTGCTTCTGGGTGGAGAACTGGCACGGCGCCGTCGTCCCCGGACACTGGCTCTCCGTCGGCACCAACGCCCCCGATCGCAAATGGCTCCGCTGGCGGCTCGAAGGAGCCGGAGGCGACACCCAGGTCAGCCTCGCCGCCAAGTACTGACCCCACCAAGTCATCGACTGCCGCAACGCCGTCGCAGCTTCATCCAGGAGGCGACGTCGGCCGTCGTCGAGGAGGCGACGTCGGCCGTCGTCCCCGCGCGCCCGAACCCACCTCGCGCCAGTCCTCCGGGTCTTCGTCCGTTCCGTCCCGCCCGCCCCTGATCACGTGGCGGACCGTGCCCTCCGGGCACGAGGGACGATGGGGACGGAAAGACGGAGCACGAGGGCAGGAGCTTCCATGGCGAAGCGCGTTCATCAACCCCGCGAAGACGCGGAGTTCGATTTCATCCTCAGGATGAGCGGAGTCCCTGTCCTCGCGTACTTCACCGGGACTTGGCCCAAGGCGATCGAGGCCTGCCGGGCGATGGACCTCGTCGTGGGTGGCGTCGCCGACGAGTACACGGGCCGTCTGACGTCCGTCCGCGCCGACATCACGCGCTGTCCGGCCGCAACCCGGCGATACGGGATCACCGGAGCCCCGTCCTACGTCCTGCTGAAGGACGGGGAGGCGGTGGCGCACGGGTCGGGCCCCATGACCACCGCCGAAGTCGGAGCGTTCCTCGACAGCCACCTCTGACACCCCCTGCAGTGGGTCCGGCAAGGACGGCCCGGGTTTCAGCCCTTCGCCCGCCCCGCGATGCCGTCCAGGACCCGGTCGAGCCCCCACGCGTACTGCTCGTCGGAGACGAACCGCGCGATCGTGTCCGCCGCCTCGGCCGTACGGGGGTAGCGGTCGGCGGGGACGGCGCGGAGCTGCTCCCGGCGGGTCGCCACCCGCTCGACGATCGGTGGGGCCGGTGCGGGTGAGGGGAGTTCCGCGGCTTCCAGGGCGATCGCTCCGAGGACCTGGACGATCAGCAGGTACGAGGCACGGGCCGCCTCCGTCGGATCGAGGCCGGCGTCCGCGAGGACCGCGAGGAGGGCCTCTCCGAGCGCGAGGGCGTGAGGGCCGTCCATCGGGCCGGATAGCAGCAGGTGAACCGCTCCCGGGTGGGCGAGCAGGCGGTGCCGCAGATCGGCGGCGAGCGCGTGGATACGGTCCCGCCACGGCGTGTCGCGGACGGTGAGGGCCGCGAGGTCGGTCTCGCCGAGCAGGTGCTCGACGACCGCGCCCACCACTGCGGCACGGTCCGGGAAGTACGTGTAGACCGCGTTCGGCGCGAGTCCCAGTTCGGCGGCGATCCCCCGGATGCTCACCGCCTCGGCGCCACGGGCGCCGAGCAGCCGCATGGCCGCCGCGACGACCTCGCCCTCGCGGACCGCCCGCTTCCGGCCCCTCTTCGCCGGCGACGCGTCCTGTGCCATCCGTACGCCTCCTCACCTGTCCCGACTCGAAACCTTGACGAGCCATTTTTGCACGGCGTACATTAATTGCACAGCGTACAGAAATTGGAGGCGGTCCTCATGCACGTCCCCTCGCCCGTCCCCACCCGCGGCCCCGAGCGCCCCGCCCTGCGTGTCTGGATCCGTTGGACGGCCGGGTTCCTGGCGTTCCCGATCGCCGGGCTCGCCGGCCGCGCGGCGGCC
Source organism: Streptomyces sp. R-07 (assembly GCF_049913175.1). NCBI lineage: Bacteria > Bacillati > Actinomycetota > Actinomycetes > Kitasatosporales > Streptomycetaceae > Streptomyces > Streptomyces sp. R-07. The sequence goes on along the minus strand of NZ_CP183978.1, from coordinate 8,559,700 downwards.
GGTCCGGTCGACGACGCGATGAGCGCCCTGGCCGGCGGGGTCGTGACCGGGGCCGTGATCGGCGCCGGGCAGGCGCTCGTCTCCTCCGGCCGGCTGGACCCGGCGCGATGGTCGGCGGCCACCGCCACCGGCAGCGGACTCGGGCTCCTGCTGGGTGCCGCTCTGGTCGACTACCGGACCGACCTCGGTTCACTGGCGTTCATGGGCGCCGTCGAGGGCGTCCTGCTCGGTACCGCCCAGGCCTGCGCCCTCCCGCACACCGCGCGCCTACCGTGGCTCTGGGCGGTGGCGATGCCGGTCCTGTGGGCGGCGGGCTGGACGGTGACCACGCTCGCCGGCGTCGGCGTGGAGGCGCGGTTCACCGTCTTCGGCGCCACCGGCGCCCTCACCTTCTCCGCCCTCTCCGGCATCCTGCTCCACAGACTCCTGCCCGCCAGTCCCCCCGGCCGGACCACCGGCCCGGACTCCCCACGCGAGGTCGACGCATGAAGCACACCACCACCCCCCGTCACGTGATCTTCGGCTCCGGCGCCGTGGGTACGGCCGTCGCCGAGGCACTGGTCCGCCAGGGCGAGTCCGTCCGTGTCGTCAACCGCTCCGGCCGCGCGGACGTCCCCGACGGTGTCGAGGTGGCCGCCGGCGACGCGGCCGACCCCGCGTTCACCACCGCGGTCGCGGCCGGCGCGGCCGTCGTCTACCAAGCGCTCAACCCCGCCTACCACCGCTGGCAGCAGGAGTTCCCCGCACTCCAGGCCGGCGTACTCGCCGCCGCCGAGGCCACCGGCGCCCGCATGGTCTCGATGGACAACGTCTACAGCTACGGCGAGCCCGGGGGCCGCCCGTTCACCGAGGAGACCCCCGACGCCGCGACCACGCGCAAGGGCCGCCTCCGCGGCCGGATGACCCAGGACCTGCTCGCCGCGCACAAGGCCGGTCGCGTGGAGGTCGCGATCGGCCGCGCCTCCGACTACTTCGGGCCTCGCGGCGGCGCCCAGTCCAACCTCGGCGACCTGGTCTTCCCCGCCCTCCTCGCCGGCCGGACCGCCACCGTCCTCGGCGACCCCGACCAGCCCCACACGTACACCTTCATCCCCGACATCGGCGAAGCACTCGCCCTCCTCGGCCGCCACCCCGACGCCGCGGGCCGCGTCTGGCACCTCCCCAACGACCCGCACACCCGCACCACCCGCGAACTCATCGGCCTCGCCCACCACGCCACCGGCCGCCCCGGCGCCCCCCGGCTGCGCCGGATGCCGACAGCGGCCCTGTACACGATGGGCGCGTTCAACCGGACCGTGCGCGAACTCATCGAAATGCAGTACGAGTTCGCGGAGCCGTTCGTCGTCGACTCCAGCCTCATCCGCGACCGCCTCGGCGCCGAGGCCACCCCGGCCGAAGAGGCGCTCGACCGGACCGTCGCCGCCTACCGCGCCCTCGGAAAGTGAACTCCCCCTCCGGTGGGTCGGCCTCCTCAAGGGGGATCGCGCAGCTGGAACCCGGTTCTGATGCACTCGGCACCCAGGCGTAGCCGTGGGCGGCCGCCACGCGCGTGGCGTGCTGACGGTCATGGAGCTCCGGTGGGGGCCCGACGGAACAGGCGGGCCCGCCCTCGCATGCGAGGGTGGGCCGTTGCCGCAGGCCGTGCGCGGGCACGGATGCGGGGGTCGTTCCGAGCGCTACCGGTTGCCGGACGCGGACACAGGTCAGTGGACGCCGAGGTAGGCGAACTCCGGGCCCTCCTCCCAACCCGCGTCCGAGCAGGAACCGGTGAAGATCGTTCCGTACACGGCCGGAACGCCGGTCGTCGCGCAGTGGGAACTGAAGCCGGAGCCACCGCCGGAGAAGTTCCCGGCTCCGACGCCGTCGTGGGCGAGCGCGGCACCGGCACCGCCGAGCAGAATTCCCACGGCCAGGACAGACGCGGCAAGAGAACGCATGACTACTCCTCAAGTGTGCGAATGACGTGCCAGAAAGTGACCGTCGCACGGTCAAACGGCATATGTAGCCGCGAGACACGGCGTCTCACTCCAATGCCGGACAGCGGATCACGGTGCCCGCGGAGGCGCAGAAACGATGCTCTCCAGTGGCCCGTTGAGAATCTTCCTCACCGCAGTGACCTGGCGTTCGCCAGCCGCTGAGGCCACTCCCAGCTCCTCGACCAATACGGCGGTCAGGGTGCGTCGCCCTGCCAGTCCCAGCGGTTGCGCTCGCCCGAGCGCGGCTCGTACAGGGCTCGGCCGCCGGGGCCGAACCGGCCGATGTCGGTCATCAGCGCGACACCGGTCTTCTCGTCCGCCGTCCAGCCGGTGACGTCGAGGAGGAGACCGTCCAGCGGCCCACCCACCAGCTCGGCGTAGACGTGGCCGGGCTTCGGGCCCGGGTCGGGATCTTCGTGGTCGCTGCCGTACACCCGGCCGCGCATCAACTGCTCGTCACCGTTCACTGGTCCAGCCTCCCAGCCACCACTGACAGTCGCCGGGCCGCGGGCGGGCTGGGGGCGGGCCCCCCGGGCCGGGAGCGTCGGGTCCCCCAGAGGGCGGCGGGCGGCTCGCGGCGGTGCCGCGTCCGTCGCCCGGGGAAGCGGTGCCGGAGGACTGCGGGCTTCAGGTGGCGGTGGGCCAGGTCCGCAGCAGGGCGGCGATCCTCCCGGCAGTGCAGGCGGGGTCGAGGAGCAGATCCCTCAGGGCGATGGCGTCCTGGCGGGCGGGCGTGACGGGGATTCCGGCGGCCACGAGGTACATGACGCCGGTAGCGGCGGCGACGGCAAGATTGGAGCGCTCCAGCCAGCGACACCGGCCCAGGGTGTGCACCAGGGCGGCGGCTTTGGCGTAGGGACCGTCGTAGACGGGCTCCTCGAACAGTTCCGCCCGGTGGCGGGCGACGGCCGAGATCGGAACGCCGTAGTCGTCGGGGGACGGGTCATTCGCTCCGGCGACCTCGGCGACCTGCAGGATCCAGGGAACGTCGATATGCAGTTCCATCAGGCCGCGTGTGCTCCCCGGGGCGTCTGCTCGCCTTCCTCGGCCTCGTCGAAGACCGTCTGGTGTTCTGCCAGGAAGCGGGCGGCAGCGTCCACCGCGCGGGCGCGCAGGCCGCTGGCGTCGTCCTGCACCAGCCGGGCCAGGTAGTCCCCGACGCTGAGCCCCAGGTCCGCGGCGCGCTTCTTCGCGAGCTCCGCGACGTCCTCGTCCACGCGCGCACCCAGCTGTGTCTTCGCCATACGAGGCATGGTAACAGCCGTTACCATGCCTGCCAAGGCTTCGAAGCCCAGAGCTGGGAGACCACTCCAGTCGGCTCGAGCGGTGCTCTGTCGTCGCGCTCCCCGCGGCCTGGAGCCGCACGCCCGGCGGTGGCGGATCCTGCCCTCGCGGCACAGCTGCTCCGGCCGGCCTCATGCAAGGGAGGCGATACGGGCACCCCGCCTCGGGCCCGCGCCGCCACGTGCCCGACCCGGCCACGTCATCGGCGCCAAGGGCTACAGCCGCTTTCTGCGCGTCGTCGCGGGTGGCCGGGTCCGAGAGAGTCCTTTGGAGAGGAACTTCACCTCCGGGAAGGCCGTGCTGGGGCCGTCGAGCAGGTGCCCACCACGATGCCGCAGGTGCCGGTCGAAGAAGGGGGCGTGGTCCGGTGGGCCCGGGCAGCACGAGTCGAGACGCGCCGGAGGCGGTCGCAACCGCCCACGCCTGGCGCGCTGCGCTGAGCGGCACGGCGCTCCCGACCCCCGCCGCCAGCGCGGCCGTGAGCATGCGACGGCGCGTCAGGTCCATGCGGGTGGTCGATGTGTTGGTCACGTGTCCTCCCCGGAGATTCTTTGACGGTGTTCGGCGTCCGGCTGCTCGGGGTTGCTCTCCGGACGCCGGTGGGCGCCGCTCACGGCTCACCACGGCGTGCCGGCGTCCGGATCAGGACTCCGTGGTCGAGCCGCCTTGTTCGATCTGGTGGATGAGTCGTTTGAGCTGGGTGACCTCGTCCTGCAGTGCCCGGGAGCCGGGCGGGGTGAGGGAAATCCAAGTGCGGGCCCGTTTGCCCTCGTAGCCCTTCTCGATGTCGATCAGTCCGGCCTTCTCCAGGACGGTCAGGTGCTGGCTGAGATTCCCGGCGGTGAGTCCGAGCGCCGTGCGCAGGAAGCCGAACTCGACGCGGCGCGCCTGGTGGGCGACCGTGAGGATGCCGAGGCGGACGCGCTGATGGACCACGTCGTCGAGGCCGGTGACGGGGTGCGGATCAGGCTGATCGGTCATGATGCGCTGCGCCGCGGCAGTTCGGCCAGGGCGAATCCGACGGCGCCGAGCAGGAGGAGCGCGCCGGGGACCGCGAAGTGGGGCAGGGCGGGCCAGGGAGAGTCGACGGACATCCCTGCCCAGCCGCTGGTGAGCGGCACCAGCTCGACGGCCAGGTACGCCGCGGTGAGCAGCAGCAGGGCAAGGCTGCGCTCCACCCAGGACAACACCAGCAGTGGCAGCCCGACGGCCATGGCGTTCCCGGCGAGTCGTTCGATGAACTGCGTCACTCCGGAGGCCGGATCGAGGTGCAGGCCCCAGAAGTCGATCTGGTCGCCGGGCTGCGCCACTCCCTGCCGGAGGCTCCAGTACGCGGTGGCGCTCGCCATGCCGACCAGGACGATCCCCGTGAGGATGTACGGCCGGATCCGGGTGCCTACGCCGCGCTTGCGGGAACGGCGGACGTAGAAGAACGCCGTGGCGGCGTAGGCCAGGGCCAGGCCGACGGGCCAGTAGACCGGCGAGCCCTGCCTGATCAGGGTGCACCCGGTGCCTGCCGCAGGAGCGGTCACCGGACAGGGAACGGTCTCGACCGTCAAGGTGAAGTGGCTGACCAGGATTCCGCCCAGGGTGAGCAGGCCGAGCAGCAGGAGGGGAAACCAGGTGCCGCGCTGGGCGGCACGGACCTTGCGGGTCAAGTCGCCCAGGTCGGCGAGGACTTCATGGGGCGTGCCCGGCGAGGGCATCGATGTGTCTGCCATGACGGCAGCTTTGCATCACAAACTAGTTGTGGCAAGAGAGTGGGCGGGTCGGCTACCCCATGCCGGGTGTGGCCCCGAGGTCCCGCAGGCTCCTGCTTGACGTGACGGGACGGGAAACTTAACTTCTCGGGACCGAGTACCTGGAGTACGCCATGAGGCCCCTTGTCCGCACCGCAGCGCTGAACGGCTACGTCGAGCTGAGCCGCTCGCTCGGCGTCGACCCTCAGGTGCTGATGAAGCGCGTGGGGCTGGACACCGCGGACCTCGCCGTCCAGGACCGATGGATATCCGGCACGGCCGCGGTCCAGCTCCTGGAGCTCTCCGCGGCCGCGTCACACCACGACGACTTCGGCCTGCGCATGGCGGAGCTCCGCCGCTTCTCCAATCTCGGCCCCCTCAGCCTGGTCGTCCGCGAGGAGCCCGACGTACGCAGTGCGCTGGGACTGCTGCTCCGGCACGAGCACATGTACAACGAGCTCCTGCACACGCGACTGTCGGAGCGGAACGGTCTGGCCACCCTCAAAGTCGACCTGAGACTCGGCGACACGATGCCGGCCCGGCAGGCGACGGAGCTGGTCGTGGGCGCCTTCACCCGCATTCTCCGGGGATTCCGTGACGCGCGGTGGCAGCCGCTCTCCGTCTGGTTCGCCCACCGGGCTCCGGCGGACCCCGGCAGGCATCGCCGCCTGTTCGGCCCCGGCCTCGAGTTCGACCGCGAGTTCAACGGCATGGTCTTCTACGCCGACGACCTCGACGCCCCCAACGCCATGGCGGACCCGCAGCTCCGGAACTACGCCCGGCAGTACTTCGACACCATCGCCGCGACCCCCCGGGACACCTCGGTGGTGGACCGGGTGCGCGAGCTCATCGAGGCCCTGCTGCCGACCGGCAGATGCTCGATCGAGCAGGTCGCCCGCAGCCTCGGTGTCGACCGGCGCACCGTCCACCGCCACCTGGCGCTCTCGGGAGAGACGTTCTCGTCACTGCTCAACGCCACGCGGATGCGGCTCGCGGAGCAGGTCGTGGCCAGTCCCCGCCGTTCACTCACGGAGATCTCCGACCTCCTGGGCTTCTCGTCCCTGAGCGCGTTCTCCCGGTGGTTCCGCGAGCAGTTCGGGCGCAGCCCGAGGGAGTGGCGCAAGGAGAAGGGCCAGGAGCAGGAGCAGGACTCCGGCCGGGGCTGACGCCCACGGCAGGACGACGGTCGGCCGGCGCCTCTGCCGCAGGGCCCGCTGTCCCGAAATGACAAGTCCCCCGTCACCACGGGTCAAGCAGCCGCGTTCACCCGCCTCTACTTTGGCTGCACCGCCTACAAGGTGGTCGCCCCCCGGAGGGGAAGCCGGGCCGCTCCCCCGCAGCACGCTCCCCTCCGGGCCGGTCGATCACGACCGGGCCTGTGCGCCCGACGTCACCGACGTTCACGACGTACTCGACGTTCCCCCCGACCCGCTCCAGCCCCTGGCGCCCGAATGCTCCGACATCACGGACGTCGGTGGTCACGGTGGGTCGTCACCCGCACACGAAGGAGAAGGACCGTGCATTTCCACGACGACTCGCTCTTCCCCGAGAACCAGGACAAGCTGGTCATCCAGGCTGCCCCGTACGGGCCGGAGTGGCTGCCCGGCGACGCCGACGACCTGCCCCTGACCATGGACGAGCACGTCCAGGCGGCCGTCGACTGCTACAACGCCGGCGCCACGGTGCTCCACATCCACGTGCGCGAGCTCGACGGCAAGGGCTCCAAGCGGATGTCCATGTTCAACGAACTCCTCGGCCGACTGCGCGAGGCCGTGCCGGACATGGTCCTGCAGATCGGCGGGTCGATCTCCTTCGCACCCGAGGGCGAGGGCGCCGACGCGAAGTGGCTCAGCTACGACACCCGCCACATGCTGGCCGACCTCACCCCCGCGCCGGACCAGGTGACCATCGCGATCAACACCAGCCAGATGAACATCGTCGAGATCATGACGGACGAGGACCTGGAGGGCACTTCGATCGCGAAGCCGGAGTACTACCGGGCCTACCGGGACATGGTCGTCGAGGCCGGCCCGGATTTCTACCTCGAACACCTCAGGCGCCTCAAGGAGAGTGGCATCCAGCCGCACTTCCAGCTCGCCACCATGGCCCAGTTGGAGACGGTCGAGCGGCTCATCCGCGCCGGCGTCCACACCGGGCCCCTCGTCCTCAACTACGTGGCGATCGGCGGCGGTTTCGCCGGACGGCACCCCGCCGATCTGATCGAGTTCATCCGCCGCGTCCCGGACGGTGCGGTCCTCACCATCGAGAGCTCCATGCGCGCGGTGGCGCCGATGAACGCGATCGCCATCGCCCTCGGGGTGCACGTCCGGGTGGGCAACGAGGACAACCTGTGGCGGCGCAAGGGCGAGCGGATGTCGTCCGTGGAGCAGGTCGAGCAGATGGTCCGGATCGCGGACGCCGTAGGACGCGACATCGCGACCGGTCCGGAGGCCAGGGAGATCTACAAGATCGGCGAGTCCTACGCCGACGCCGACGAGACCCTCGGCCGTCTCGGCATGGTCCCGAACCGCGTGCCCGGCCGGCGCGGCTTCATGCTGCGCGACCTCGAGAGCTGACCCGGCAACCGCCGCCGTAGCCGAGAATTCCCACCCACGAGCATCCGGAGCAAACCCGTGGCACACGCCGTCCGCTTCTACGAGACCGGTGACCCCGACGTCCTGACATGGGAGGAGGTCACCGTCGGCGACCCCGGTCCGGGCGAGGTGCGCATCCGGCACGTCGCCGTCGGCCTCAACTTCGCCGACACCTACTTCCGTACCGGTCTCTACCCGGTCCGGCTGCCCGACGGCATCGGCGTCGAGGCGTCCGGCGTGGTCGAAGCCGTCGGCGAGGGCGTCACCCACGTCACCGAGGGCGATCGCGTGACCTACACCGGCAGCCCGCTGGGCGCCTACTCCACCGAGCGGGTCATGCCCGCCTCACACCTGATCAAGCTGCCTGACGAGATCAGCTGCGAGACCGCCGCCGCCATGACCATGCGCGGGCTGACCACGGCGTACCTGCTGCGCCGGATCCACCCGCTGAAGGCGGGTGACACGGTGCTGCTCCACGCGGCGGCGGGGGGCGTCGGCCTGATCGTCTCGCAGTGGGCCAGGCTGCTCGGCGTCACCGTGATCGGAACGGTCTCCAGCGAGGAGAAGGCAGAGATCGCCCGGGCCCACGGGTGCGAGAACATCGTCTACTACCGGCGCGAGAACGTGGCCGAGCGGGTGCGGGAGCTGACCGACGGTACCGGAGTGCCGGTCGTCTTCGACAGCGTCGGCAAGGACACCTTCGCCGGCTCGCTGGCCTCGCTCCAGCGCCGGGGTCTGCTGGTCTGCTTCGGCACCGCGTCCGGACCCGTGCCGCCGATCGACGCCATGCGACTCGCCGTCAGCGGCTCCCTGTTCGTCACCCGCCCCGCTCTGGCGGACTACATCGCCGACCCCGCGGAGCGGGACGCCCTGGCAGGCGAACTGTTCGGCCACGTCGCCTCCGGACGCATCAAGATCGAGATCAACCAGCGCTACTCGCTCAAGGACGCGGCCCAGGCGCATCGCGATCTGGAAGCCGGACGGACGACGGGATCCTCCGTCTTCCTCGTCTGAGCGCCCCACGAGGTACCGGGACCGACCTTCATACCCACAGTCGCCTTCACCCGAGAAGCCACCTTCACACCAGGAGTGTGCGCCTTGCCCCAGACCCTCCGCCCCGGCGAACCCGCTCCCGATCCGGTGCGCCCCGGCGTGCTCCGCGCCTCGATCGAGGTCGAGCCGCTGACCTGCATCCTCGGCGCCGAGATCTCCGGCGTGAGCCTCGCCGACGCCGCCCTTGACGACGACCTCTTCGCCGAGATCAAGAGCCTGTTGCTGCGGTACAAGGTCCTGTTCCTGCGCGACCAGGACATCACCCGCGCCGAACACGTCGCCTTCGCTAGGCGTTTCGGCGAGCTGGAGGACCACCCCGTCGCCGGAAGCGATCCCGACCACCCGGGTCTGGTCCGTATCTACAAGGACCTGGACAGTCCCGCCGAGCACTACGAGAACGCGCTGCACGCCGACGGGACCTGGCGCGAGAACCCGTCCATGGGGGCCGTGCTGCGCTGCGTCGAGTCGCCTCCGGTGGGCGGCGACACGATCTGGGTCGACATGGTCGAGGCGTACAAGCGCCTCCCCGAGCACATCAGGGCACAGATCGAGGACCTGCGCGCCCGGCACAGCATCGAGGCGACCTTCGGCGCGATCCTGCCGGAGGAGGAGCGCCACGCGCTGAAGGCCCGGTTCCCGGACGCCGAGCACCCGGTGGTCCGCACCCACCCCGAGACCGGCGAGAAGATCCTCTTCGTCAACGCCTTCACGACGCACTTCGTCAACTTCCACACGCCCCAGAACGTGCGCTTCGGCCAGGACTACGCGCCCGGGGCGAACCTCCTGCTGAACCATCTGATCAGCCAGGCCGCGGTCCCCGAGTACCAGGTCCGCTTCCGCTGGCGGAAGAACAGCGTGGCCATCTGGGACAACCGCTCCACCCAGCACTACGCCGTCCAGGACTACTGGCCCGCCGTCCGCAAGATGGAGCGCGCGGGAATCGTCGGCGACAGACCGTTCTGACCCCTTTCCTCCAGAAGCAGTCGAGGTGATGACAATGGAGTTTCACACCACTGCGGACGCCGCCCCGGGGGCCACGGCCTCCTCGGGGTGGCCGGTGTCCCGACGCTACGCCTGGGTGGTCTTCGCGCTGAGCTTCGGACTCCTGCTGTCCGACTACATGTCCCGGCAGGTGCTCAACGCCGTCTTCCCGATACTGAAGGCCGAATGGCTGCTGTCCGACGCCAGACTGGGTTCGCTCAGCGGCATCGTGGCACTGATGGTCGGCCTCCTCGCCTTCCCCCTCTCGCTGGTGGCCGACCGCTGGGGCAGGGTGAAGTCCCTGGTCGTCGCCGCCATGATGTGGAGCCTGGCGACCCTGGGCTGCGCGGTGGCAGCGAGCTACGGCCAGATGTTCCTCGGCCGACTCGTCGTGGGCATAGGTGAGGCGGCCTACGGAAGCGTCGGCATCGCCGTCGTGTTGAGCGTCTTCCCCGTCGCGATGCGGGCCACCCTCTCCGGCGCCTTCATCGCGGGAGGTGCCTTCGGCTCGGTCCTGGGTGTGGCGATCGGCGGCGCCGTCGCCCAGCAGTTCGGCTGGCGCTGGGCGTTCGGCGTGATGGGCGTCTTCGGGCTGGTGCTCGCCCTGCTCTACGCGGTCGTGGTCACGGAGAGGAGACTGACGCCGCGGGGGCAGTCGGCCGGCACCGGCGACAGCAGCGGCTCACACGGTCGGCTCAAGAGCCTCCTGCCCCGCCTGTTCTCCTCCGTGTCCGTGGTCAGCGCCTACGTCGGCAGCGGACTGCAGCTGTTCGTCGCCGGCTCGCTCATCGCCTGGCTGCCCAGCTACTTCAATCGCTACTACGACATGCCGCCCGCGAAGGCCGGGGCGACCGCGGGCCTCTTCGCCCTGGTCATCGGAGTCGGCATGATCCTCGGCGGGATCGCGTCGGATCGGCTCAGCCGGCGGTTCCCGGTCCGGAAGTGGGCTGTCGCCATCACCTGCAGCCTGGGATCCCTGGTCCTTCTGGTGATCACGTTCCGCCTGCCGTCCGGTCCGGTGCAGCTTCTGGTCCTGGCACTGGGGACCTTGCTGTGCGCGGGAACGGCCGGACCGGGGGCGGCCATGGTGGCGAACCTGACGCCGGCGGCCGTCGCCGCGACGGCGTTCGCCACCCTCACCCTTGCCCAGAGCCTGCTCGGACTCGCCCCCGGCCCGGCCGTCACGGGGCTCCTGGCGGACCGCATCGGACTGCTCCACGCGCTCCAGCTCGTCCCACTCGTGGCGATCGGGGCCACGGCGGCCTTCCTGATCGGCCGCCACTGGTACGAACGCGATCTGCGCCGCCTCATCGGACCCACCCCGGCGGCGGAGCCCGAGCAACCATCGGAGGTGTCCGTATGACCACGCCCCCGCGGCCCACGGTCGTGATCGTCCCCGGCATGCGCGACCACGTCGAGGACCACTGGCAGACCCTGCTGGCTCAGCGGCTCATCGAAGGCGGCCGCACCGTCCGTACCGTTCCACCACCGGTGGAGAACCGTCTGTTCCGCGACGCCCACGTCGCCCTCCTGGACGAGGTCATCGCCCAGACCACGGGACCCGTCGTGTTGGTCGCCCATAGTGCGGGCTGCATCACCACGGTGCAGTGGGCCCGATGGCACGACGCCGACGTCCGTGGCGCCCTGCTGGCCGCGCCCCCGGACTTCGACACACCCCTCCCGGCCGGCTACCCCACCCCGGGCGAACTGAAGAAGTCCGGCTGGACCCCGGTGCCTCGCGGCCCCCTCCCCTTCCCCAGCGTTGTCGCGGCCAGTTCGACCGATCCGCTCGCCTCCCTGGAGCGCGTCGCGGACCTGGCCCGGAACTGGGGCAGCCGCCTGGTCGAACTCGGTGACGTCGGGCACCTCAACCCCGCCTCGGGCCACGGCCCATGGCCCGGGGCCGAGGAACTCGTCGAGGCGCTCGACCACGGCTGGTGCCGTTCGGCACCGAAACCGGCCCCATAGACCGCAGGCCCTCCCGCCCACCACGCAGCCCCCGGAAAGGCACTGATGAACACCGACACCGACCTGTTGTGGTCACCCGGTCGCCGCGAGCTGGAGGACTCCAACATCGCGTGCTTCATGACGTGGCTGGAGGAGGTCCGGGGGCTGCGCTTCGCCGACTACGCCGAGCTGTGGCGGTGGAGCTCCACCGACCTGCCCGGATTCTGGTCGGCGGTGTGGGAGTTCTACGGCCTCGACGCCGTGACCCGCTACGACGAGGTGCTGGCCGACGCGTCGATGCCGGGCGCCTCCTGGTTTCCGGGCGCACGGCTGAACTTCGCCGAGCGGTGCCTGGCCCGGGCCACGGATGCGCGTCCGGCGCTGGTCGCCGTGACGGAGGGCGGCACGCCCGTCGAGATCTCGTGGGAACGGTTGCGCCGAGAGGTCACCGACGTCGCGGGGGCTCTGCGAAGGATGGGGGTGGGGCCTGGTGACTGCGTCGCGGGATATCTGACCAACCTCCCCCAGGCGGTGGTGGCGCTCCTGGCCACCGCCGCCGTCGGCGCCGTATGGACGGCATGCTCACCCGACTTCGGCACGCCCAGTGTGCTCGCCAGACTCGGGCAGGCCCGTCCGACGGTCCTGGTGGCGGCCGACGGCTACCGTCACGGGGGCAAGGAGTACGACAAGCGCCCGGCGGTCGCCGAACTCCTGGACGGCCTGCCGACCGTCCGTCATCTCCTGGTCGTCGAGCATCTCTTCCCGACTCCGGCCGCAGCGTGGTCGGCGCAGGCCGACGTCGATCAGCACGCCTGGTCCGAGCTACCGTCCGCCGAGGAACCGCTCGTCTTCGCCGACGTACCGTTCGACCATCCGCTGTGGATCCTGTGGTCGTCAGGCACCACCGGTGTGCCCAAGGGCATCGTGCAGGGCCACGGCGGCATCGTCGTGGAATTGCTCAAGGCGCTCGGGCTCGGTGCCGACCTGCGTCCCGAGGACCGCTACCTGTTCCTCACCTCCACGAGCTGGATGGTCTGGAACTTCCTCGTCGGCGGCCTGCTCCACGGCAGCACGGTCGTCCTCTACGACGGCAGCCCCACCTTCCCCGACGTCAACGGCGCCTGGCGCGTCGCCGAGCAGACACGGGCGACGATGGTCGGGGTGGGCGCGGCCTACCTCGCGGCCGTGGAGAAGTCCGGCGCCCATCCCGCCGCCGAGTCCGACCTCGGCGCGCTGCGCTCCATCCTCCAGACCGGCTCCGCCCTGGCCCCGAGCACGTGGCGCTGGGTCCACGACCGCCTCGCCCCCGGGGTCCGGCTGCAGTCCATCTGCGGCGGGACCGACATCTGCTCCGTACTGGCCGGCGGCTCCCCGCTGCTGCCGGTACGGGTCGGCCGGATCCAGGGCCCCGCCCTCGGCGTCGCGCTCGCGTCATGGGACGACGCCGGGGAACCCCTCAGCGGCGAACAGGGTGAGCTGGTGGTGACCGCCCCGCTGCCGTCCATGCCGCTCCGCTTCGTCGACGACCCCGACGGCGCCCGCTACCGTGCCAGCTACTTCGACACCTACCCGGGAGTCTGGCGGCACGGCGACTGGGTCACGATCCACCCGGACCTGTCGGTCGTCGTCTCCGGCCGCTCGGACTCCACCCTCAACCGCATGGGCGTACGGATGGGCTCGGCCGACATCTACGCCGTCGTCGAGCAGCTCCCCGAGGTCGCGGACAGCCTCGTCGTCGGGGTGGAACGGGAGGACGGCGGCTACTTCATGCCCCTGTTCGTCGTGCCCGCCGAAGGCTCGGAGCTCGCCGACGGCCTGCGCGAACGGATCGCCGCCGCCATCCGCCACCGCCTGTCCCCGCGCCATGTGCCCGACGTGATCGTGCCGGTTCCCGCCGTGCCGCGCACCCTGACCGGCAAGAAGCTCGAAGTCCCCGTCAAGCGCATCCTGCAGGGTGCGCGCATCGCCGACGTCAGCAGTGAGGGTTCCGTCACCCATTTCGAACTACTCGCCTGGTTCGCCGACTTCGCGGCCCGGACGGCCCACCAGGGCGCCGGCCGGTAGGCGCAGGACGAACCCGCGGGCGCGCCGGCGGTCGGCGGTCGGCGGTCGGCGGTCGGCGGTCGGCGGTCGGCGGTCGGCGGTCGGCGGGATGCGCTCGGCGGTATGCGCTCGGCGGGCGGCAGCCACGGCCCGGCTGTGCCGAGCGCGTCCACCACCGGGCCGTACGGGAACGACTCTCCGTGAACTCGGCCAGTAGCTTCTCGGTGGCGTCGGACATGTGCACACGTCGCCCAGGCGGGTCGTTCTCGTAGAGTGGCTTGCCGCTACCAGCCAGGGGGAATCAGACGTGACCGAAGCCGCTCAGGACACCGGTGCGGCGAGCGCTGCTCGCAACACGCCTGCTCGGATCAGCATCTGGGTCGCCCTGATGGGAGCCGGTCTGATCGCGGGCGTCTTCCTGACGCCGATGTTCTGGCTGCTGTACGGCGGGTTGTACACGTTCCTGGTGTTCGCGTCCGGGGTTGTCGCAATCCCCGCCGGGCACCTCGGCCGCCGTCGAGGCAAGCAGCTGGGCGGCCGCGACCGCGGCATCGCGCTGCTCGGGATCGTGACCGGTTGGATCCTGATCCTCTTCAGTCTGCTGCTGGTCCTGGCCTACGCGGGACTCCTGGCAGGGCTGGCGTACCTCGCCGACTCCACTTCCTGAGCCGCCCCGCTTCCTCGGCGTCCTGCTCGTGCGGATTCGCCGTTGACGTCGTGCTGCCTCCCGGGGACGGGTCATGCGCCTCCGGGCCGCCCTGACGGCGAGCGTGGAACTACGGGCAGGCCTTCAGCCGGACGAGGCGGTCCCGCGCCTGGGTGCGGACCGCCTCGTGCCGTCACGAGCCCGCACCTGGGTGCGGGACCGCCCCGGTCACCCCTGGCCACGCGTACCGCCTGGCCCCGCTCCCCCAGTCCCCCAGTCCCCCAGTCCCCCAGTCCCCCAGCAGAGCCTCGCCCACGCAGAGCTGTCCCATATGCACTATTTGCCCATCACTGGACGTGAGACAGAACACTCTCCGTAAGGCATTGCGCATGGGTCGGGCGGCCCCGGGCAGGCGGCTGAACCGCCGGTACTTCCGGCAGGGGGACTCAAAGGAACGAAGGGCCGTACACGACGTGACCGCAGCACAACAGACCATCCATGTCGGCGGCGAGTGGCGCTCAGCCCTCTCCGGCGCCACGCGCGACCTCATCGATCCCGTCGACGCGACCGCCTTCGCGGTGGTGGCGGAGGGCGGTGTCCAGGACACCGACGACGCCGTGGCCGCGGCACGAGCCGCGTTCGACGACGGCGCCTGGCCTCGTACGCCGGCTCCCGAGCGGGCCGCTCTGCTGCGACGGGTCGCCGCCCTGCTCGAGCGCGATCGGGAGCGGATCGGCGCCCTGGAGAGCCAGGACGCCGGCAAGACGCTGGAGGAGGGCCGCATCGACGTCGACTGTGTCCGCGACGCCTTCCTGTACTTCGCCGACCTCGTGGCGAACGAGGACGGCGGACGCGTCGTCGACGCCGGTTCGGACGAGATCCGCAGTGTCGTCGTGTACGAGCCGGTCGGGGTCTGCGCCCTGATCACGCCGTGGAACTACCCGCTGCTCCAGGCCAGCTGGAAGATCGCGCCCGCCCTCGCCGCAGGCAACACCTTCGTCATCAAGCCCAGCGAGATCACCCCGCTGAGCACCGTCGTCCTGGTCGAACTGCTGCTGGAGGCCGGACTGCCGCTCGGCGCGGCCAACATCGTCACGGGCCCCGGCGGCACCGTCGGCGCCCGGCTCGCCGAGCACCCCGACGTCGACCTCGTCTCGTTCACGGGCGGTCTCGTCAGCGGCACGAAGGTCGCCAGGGCGGCCGCCGACAGCGTGAAGAAGGTCGCCCTGGAACTGGGCGGAAAGAACCCCAACGTCGTGTTCGCCGACGCCTGTTCGACGCCCGAGGGCTTCGACACCGCCGTCGACCAAGCACTGAACGCCGCCTTCATCCACAGCGGCCAGGTCTGCTCCGCGGGCTCCCGCCTCATCGTCGAGGAGTCGCTGCGCGAGCGTTTCGTCGCCGAACTCGCCCGCCGGGCCGGGCACATCCGGCTGGGCCGCGGCACCGACGAGGGCGTCGAGTGCGGTCCGCTGGTCTCCGCGGCCCAGTTGGCGCGGACCGAGGAGTACGTCGCCTCCGCCCTCGACGAGGGCGCGGTGCTGCGCGCGGGCGGCGAGCGGCCGGCCGGTCCCGGCTACTTCTACCGGCCCACGGTCCTGGACCGGTGCCACCGCCGTATGCGGGTCGTCCGCGAGGAGGTCTTCGGCCCCGTCCTGACCGTGGAGACCTTCCGTACTGAGGAAGAGGCCGTGGCCCTCGCCAACGACACCGAGTACGGCCTCGCCGGAGCGGTGTGGAGCTCCGACGAGGACCGTGCCCGACGCGTCGCGGCCCGGCTGCGCCACGGCACCGTCTGGATCAACGACTTCCACCCCTATCTGCCCCAGGCGGAATGGGGCGGCTTCGGCAAGTCCGGCATCGGCCGGGAGCTGGGCCCGAGCGGCCTCGCCGAGTACCGCGAGGCCAAGCACATCTACCAGAACCTCGCTCCGCGCCCCGTGCGCTGGTTCGCGGGCGAGACGCTGAAGGAGCAGGCGTGAACGACCAGCACGTGTACGACTACGTCGTCGTCGGCGGCGGCACGGCGGGCTCGGTGATCGCCTCCCGGCTGACCGAGGACCCGAACGTCAGCGTCGCCGTCATCGAGGGCGGTCCCAGCGACGTCGGCCGCGACGACGTCCTCACCCTGCGCCGCTGGATGGGCCTGCTCGGCGGCGAGCTGGACTACGACTACCCCACCACCGAACAGCCCCGGGGCAACTCGTACATCCGGCACAGCCGGGCACGCGTGCTGGGCGGCTGCTCCTCGCACAACACCCTCATCGCGTTCAAGCCCCTTCCCTCCGACTGGGACGAGTGGGCCGAGGCGGGTGCCGAGGGCTGGGACGCGGCGGCCATGGACCCCTACTTCGCCCGGCTGCGCAACAACATCGTCCCCGTCGACGAGGCCGACCGGAACGCGATCGCCCGGGACTTCGTCGACGCGGCGCAGACCGCGCTCGGAGTTCCGCGCGTCGAGGGCTTCAACCAGCGGCCCTTCCACGAAGGCGTCGGCTTCTTCGACCTCGCCTACCACCCGGAGAACAACAAGCGGTCGTCCGCGTCCGTCGCCTATCTCCACCCGTTCCTGGACCGGCCGAACCTGCACATCGCCCTGGAGACCTGGGCGTTCCGGCTGGAGTTCGAGGGCACCCGCGCCACCGGTGTGCACATCCGCACCAAGGAGGGAACGGAGCACGTCGTACGCGCCCGGCGTGAGGTCCTCGTGTGTGCGGGCGCCGTGGACACCCCGCGCCTGCTGCTGCACTCCGGCATCGGGCCGCGCGCCGACCTGGAGAAGCTCGGCATACCCGTCGTGCACGACCTGCCGGGCGTGGGCGAGAACCTGCTCGACCACCCCGAGTCGGTCATCGTGTGGGAGACGCACGGTCCGATCCCGGAGAACTCCGCCATGGACTCCGACGCCGGGCTGTTCGTCCGCCGGGACCCGGAGTCCGAGGGGCCGGACCTGATGTTCCACTTCTACCAGATCCCCTTCACCGACAACCCCGAGCGCCTGGGCTACGAACGGCCCGCGCACGGAGTGTCGATGACCCCCAACATCCCCAAGCCGCGCAGCCGCGGCAGGCTCTATCTGACGA
Organism: Streptomyces sp. R-07; assembly: GCF_049913175.1. Classification (NCBI taxonomy): domain Bacteria; kingdom Bacillati; phylum Actinomycetota; class Actinomycetes; order Kitasatosporales; family Streptomycetaceae; genus Streptomyces; species Streptomyces sp. R-07. Next base: position 8,542,354 of record NZ_CP183978.1, on the reverse strand, counting down.
GCGCCGACCCCGAGGACAAACCCGCGCTCGACTTCCGGTACTTCACCGACGAGGACGACTACGACGGCCGGACCCTCGTGGACGGTATCCGCGTCGCCCGGCAGATCGCGGCGAGCGAACCGCTGGCCGGCTGGCTGAAGCGCGAGGTGTGCCCGGGCCCGGAGGTCACCTCCGACGAGGAACTCAGCGCGTACGCCCGTCATGTCGCGCACACCGTCTACCACCCGGCCGGAACCTGCCGGATGGGGGCCGCCGACGACGAACTCGCCGTCGTCGCGCCCGATCTGAGGATCCGGGGCCTGGACGGCATCCGGATCGCCGACGCGTCCGTCTTCCCGACCATGACCGCCGTCAACCCGATGATCGGCGTGCTCATGGTCGGCGAGAAATGCGCCGACCTGCTGGGAGGCACCACACGATGACCACTACGCCGCACACCACATCGCCGCGGGACCCGGCGGAATCCGTCTTCTCCGTACGTGACCTGTGGAAGGTCTTCGGCCCGAAGGCCGAACGCGTGCCCGCCGACCCGGAGCTCGGAGCGCTCGACGCGACCGAGCTGCGCGAGCGCACCGGCTGCACCGCCGCCGTCCGCGACGTCTCCTTCGACGTCCGCAAGGGCGAGGTCTTCGTCGTGATGGGCCTCTCCGGCTCGGGCAAGTCCACGCTCGTACGCTGCCTGACCCGGCTCATCGAGCCGACCTCGGGCACGATCACCATCGACGGCGAGGACGTCCTGTCCATGGACTCCGGACGGCTCCGCGAGCTGCGCCGGCACCGGGCGGCGATGGTCTTCCAGCACTTCGGGCTGCTGCCGCACCGCTCCGTGCTCGACAACGTCGCCTACGGTCTGGAGATCCAGGGCGTGGGCCGCGGCGAACGGCGCGAGCGGGCGGCGGAGTTCGTCGCGAAGGTCGGCCTTGACGGCATGGAACACCGCAGGCCGAGCCAGCTCTCGGGCGGTCAGCAACAGCGGGTCGGACTGGCCCGCGCGCTCGCCGTCGATCCCGAAGTCCTGTTGTTCGACGAGCCGTTCAGCGCGCTGGACCCGCTCATCCGACGGGACATGCAGGAGGAGGTCGTACGCCTGCACCAGGAGGAGGGACGCACGATGGTCTTCATCACGCACGACCTCAGCGAGGCCCTGAAGCTCGGCGACCGCATCGCGCTGATGCGCGACGGCCGCATCGTGCAGCTCGGGACGCCCGAGGAGATCGTGGGCGCGCCCGCCGACGACTACGTCAGGGACTTCGTCCGGGACGTGCCGCGCGAACAGGTGCTGACCGTCCGCTCGGCGATGCGTCCCGCGCTCGCGGACGAGTACGGCGCCGGGCCCTCGCTCGCGCCGACCGCCACCGTCCACGAGGCGATCGAGGCCGTCGCCCGTACCGGAGCGAACGCCCGGATCGTCGAGGACGGCCGGTGCCTCGGTGTGGTCGACCACGCGGGACTCCTCGGTGTCGTCGCCGGGGTCCCGGTCACGACAGGAAAGGCGGTGGCCTGATGTACGCCCATACGACCTGGCCGCCGCCGGGCGGCACGACCCGCGCCGCCGCCGGGGGAACGCGCCGCACCGGACACGGCCCGGAGTGCCTCGTCGGCCCGCGGCCGGCCCGTGACGCCGGCCGCGGCTCGGCGGGGCCGGCCCACCGGGGAACAGGGGTCTCCGCCCGCCCCGTGGCGCGGACCCGCGGCATGAGCGGGTGGGGTCGATGACCGCCACTGTCACCCCCGCCTCTCCCAGCCCTTCCTCCCCCGGCGCGGCGCCCGGCGTCCTGCGCGTGTTCGTGGGCCACCGCGGTCGGCTGCTCGGCGCCGGCACGGCCGTCGCGCTCGTCCTCGGAGCCGTACTGCTCGGCGGCGGCAGCTGGCCGGCGTCGCTCGTCGCCGATGTGTCCGGGCCGCTCGACCGCGTCGGCGACTGGATCGTCGACAACCGTGACGGCCACCCGCTGTTCCTCTACTTCCTCGGCCACATCAGCAACGCCGTGGTCGTCTCCGTCCGCGCCGTGTACCTCGTCCTGCTGGCTCTCGGCTGGGCCGGCGTCACCGCCGCCGCGGGTCTGGTGGCCTGGCGGGTCGCGGGCGTCCGGCTCGCGCTGACCTCCGTCGCCGCCATCGCCGCATGCGGACTGCTCGGCATGTGGGTGCCCACCCTGCAGACCCTCGCCCTGATGGTCGTCGCCGTCGCCGCGTCCGTGCTGCTCGGTGGGCTCCTCGGGCTCGCCGCCGGCCTGTCCGGCCGCATGCACCGGATCCTTCGTCCGGTCCTCGACACCATGCAGGTGCTGCCGGCCTTCGCGTACCTCCTGCCCGTCGTCCTGGTCTTCGGCATCGGGGTACCCGCGGCCGTCCTCGCCACCGTCGTCTACGCCGCCCCGCCCATGGCCCGTCTCACCGCGCTCGGACTGCGCGGCGCGGACGCCGGTGTCATGGAGGCCGTCGCCTCCCTCGGTGCCACCGGCAGGCAGCGGCTGCTGACGGCCCGGCTGCCACTGGCCCGCAAGGAGCTGCTGCTCGGCCTCAGTCAGTCGATCATGATGGCCCTCGGCATGGCAGTGATCGCGTCCGTCATCGGCGCGGGCGGCCTCGGCGACCGCGTCTACCAGGCGCTGGCCTCCGTCGACGTCGGAGCCGCGCTCGCCGCCGGCGTGCCGATCGTGCTGCTCGCCGTCGTCCTGGACCGGGTCACCGCCGCGGCGGGGGAACGCATCGGCGCCGCTCCGGCCCACCGGGCCGGACTCGGCTGGGCCGTCGCCCTCGCGGTGACCGCCGCCGTCGCCGTGGCCGGTCGCCTGTCCGACCGGCTCTCCTGGCCCGACGGGTGGACGGTGGACATCGCCGAACCCGTGAACGGGGCGGTCGACTGGATGACCGCCCACCTCTACTCCGGCGTACCGCTCGTCGGCGGCACCGCCGACTGGGCCTCGCGGTTCACCACGTGGATCCTGAACCCCCTGCGCGACGGGCTGCAGTGGCTGCCCTGGTGGGCCGTCCTGCTGACCGTCGGCGCGCTCGCACTGCTCATCGGCACCTGGCGCACCGCCGCGACCGCCGTCCTCGCGATGGCGGCGATCGGTGCGCTGGGTGTCTGGGACCCGGCGCTCGACACGCTGTCCCAGGTCCTGGCCGCCGTCGCGGTGACGCTGGTGCTCGGCTTCGCCCTCGGGGTCGCCGCGGCCCGCAGCGCCCGCCTGGGACGCGTACTGCGTCCCGTGCTCGACGTCTTCCAGACGCTGCCGCAGTTCGTCTATCTGATCCCCGTCGTGGCCCTGTTCGGTGTCGGCCGCGCCCCGGCGGTCGTGGCCGCCGTGGTCTACGCGTTGCCCGCGGTCGTACGCATCACGGCGCAGGGGGTGCGGGCGGTGGACCCCGCCGCCCTCGAGTCCTCGCGCTCGCTGGGCGCGACCGGTCGCCAGCAGCTGTTCCAGGTCCAGCTGCCGCTGGCCCGGCCCGCGCTGCTGCTCGCCGTCAACCAGGGTGTGGTGCTGGTCCTCGCCGTCGTCGTCATCGGCGGCCTCGTGGGCGGCGGAGCGCTCGGGTACGACGCGGTCTTCGGTCTCGCCCAGGGCGACCTGGCGACCGGTCTGGTCGCCGGTGCGGCGATCGTCTGCCTGGGCCTGGCGCTCGACCGCGTCACCCAGCCGACGGAACGCCGCGACCTCACCCGGAAGGGGGCCTGACATGGCTCGCACACGCCTCGCGCTCGGCGGCTCCGCGCTCGCGGCCGCCGTCACCCTGACGGCCCTCACCGGCTGCGGCGCCGCCGACATGACCCGTCAGGCGTCCCCGTACGCCGACGCGAAGGACTCCCGCACGGTGACCCTCTCCGTGCAGTCGTGGGTGGGCGCACAGGCCAACGTGGCCGTGGCGCGGTACCTGCTGGAGCACGAGCTCGGCTACCGGGTGGACACCGTCCAGATCGACGAGGTCCCCGCCTGGGACGCGCTCAGCCAGGGCCGGGTGGACGCCATCCTGGAGGACTGGGGCCACCCGGACCAGGAGAAGCGGTACATCGACGACAAGGGGACGATCAAGCGGGGTGGGGACCTCGGGGTGACCGGCCACATCGGCTGGTTCGTGCCGACGTACTTCGCCGAGAAGCACCCGGACGTCACCGAGTGGAAGAACCTGAACAAGTACGCCGACGAGTTCCGTACCGCGGAGAGCGGCGGCAAGGGCCAGTTGCTGGACGGCTCCCCGTCCTACGTCACGAACGACAAGGCTCTCGTGGACAACCTGGGCCTGGACTACCAGGTCGTGTTCGCGGGCTCGGAGGCGGCGCAGATCACGCAGATCAAGCAGTTCGCCAAGGAGAAGAAGCCGTTCCTCAGCTACTGGTACAAGCCCCAGTGGCTGTTCGAGAAGGTCCCGATGACGGAGGTGAAGCTGCCCGAGTACAAGGAGGGCTGCGACGCCGAACCGGAGAAGGTGGCCTGCGCCTACCCACACACCCCGCTGCAGAAGTTCCTCAACGCCCGCTTCGCGGACGGCGGGGGCGACGCGGCCGCCTTCCTGAAGAAGTTCCGGTGGACGACCGACATGCAGAACGACGTCGCCCTCATGATCGCGGACCAGAAGCTGTCGCCTGAGGAGGCGGCGAGCCGCTGGGTGAAGGAGAACGAAGCCACCTGGCGGGAGTGGCTGCCGTCCTGACACGGGTACGGCGGACCGGGCGCCCCACCCCGGTCCGCCGCCTCCTCGCCGGCATCGCCGCAGGAACGCCGGAAGCCGAGGCGATCACCCGCCGCGACCCGGGCCGCAGCGTGCCTCCTGCGCCGCCGCCGGTCAACGCAGCAGGAGCACGCTCCTGACGCCGGCGTGGTCGGAGGGCCACAGGCCTGACGGGGTTCGGTCGGCCTGTGTGTGGCCCACTCGGTCACTCGTCAGTGCGGTGACGCTGCCGCGGAAGAGCACGTAGTCGATGCGCTGGGTGAGGGTGGAGGTGGGGTTGCGCAGGTCGGGGGCCTGGCAGCAGGAGAAGCCGGGGTCGCCGTCGTGCCTGGCGGCCCACGAGTCGGCGAAGCCCGCGGCAAGCAGGTGGTTGTACGTCTGCGTGTCGGTTCCGGGCTGGGCGCCCACTCCGCCGGCGGCCGAGTTGAGATCGCCCAGAAGCATCGTGGGGAGTCCGGTGTTCAGCGGACCGGCGAGCAGTTCGTCGGCCTGTGCCTCCTGGACGGGGCGGGAGGCGGGCTCCAGGTGGGTGGTGACCACCCGTGTGGTGTGGCCGCGCAGGGTGGCGTCGGCGGCGATCCAGCCGCGCTTCACCTGGATGGGCGGATTGGGCGGGCAGCCGAACGCCGGGCGGCAGATGGGTACGAAGTTCTGGTACTGGGCGGCCTGGGCGTGGGTCACGGAGAAGACACGCGCGGGCAGGTCCGTGCGGGCCAGGAGTACGTCCCGGTCGGTGAGTCGGATGTCCTGCAGACCGGTGGGCGTCGATCTCGGGGCCTCGAAGTCGCTGCCGACGGTGACAGTGGCCACGGCGACGTAGTGCTTGCCCCGTGCGGCGAGCTCGTCGAGAAGGATCTGCAGGAAGTCGAATTCGACGTGGGTGGCGCTGCCCGGGCCGGCGGGCGTCTGGCTCCGCCACAGGGCTGCCTCCTGCACCCCGACGAGATGGGGATCGCTGTCGGCGATTTCGTCAGCCAGCGCCTCCGCGCGCTCGGGGAAGTTCGTCGCTTGGACGTTCGCGTACACCGCGGTCACCGCGGCGACGAGGGCTTGTGGGCCGGTGGCCGCGACGACGGGCGCGAGGTCCGCACCCAGGTAGACGTTGCGGGTCATGACCCGCACCTGGGCCGGCGGCTGGACGGCCGAAGCCGCGGCGGGTGAGCCGGGCGCCAGGAGCAGGAGCGCGCCCAGGACGGCTGTGGACCAACGGCGAATCATGAGGTGGACCTCTCGGCGAAGGAGCGGGCGAAGCCCGCGTCTTCGGCGAAATCTAGGAGAACCGGCACGATGTGGCGATCCAGGTGTAGGCCGGTCGGCAGAGTCCTCGCCTGAAGTGGTGCCGGCACGGGGCCTCCTCACAGGGGCTCTGTCCAGCCGTTCCGTACGGCGTGAGCACCCAGCTGCATCCGCGTCCGGACCCCGGCCATGTCCATGAGATGGCGCAGGCGCCGGTGCAGCGTACGCGGTGACAGACCGAGCTGTGTCGCGGCCGTCAGGTCCGTGAGGCCTGCCAGGAGCAGCGCGAGGATTCTGCGGTCGAGCTCGGTCGGGCCTTGGGGACCGACCTCGACGGTTGCTTCGGATTCGCCTCCGGTGTCCGACAACTGAAGAGGATGGGCCGTGCGCCATACCGTCTCGAACAGGGCGTCCAGCGCGTCCAGAAGGCCACTGCGGTGCAACAGCACGGCGCCGGGCTCTCCCGCCGGTGTGACCGCGAGCGGGACCAGGCCCAGATCGGCGTCGGCCAGCACGAGTTTCATCGGCACGCGGTCCGCGACGCGCAGTTGCACGCCGTTGCGGAGGGAGTCGATGGCGTCGCGGACGATGCCCGGCTCGGCCAGCACCTCGCGGTCCAGCACGGCTCGGAAGAGCACTCCGCGGTCGAGGGCGACGGGCTCGGCCGTGTTCTCGTCGGGCGGCAGGGCGACGAACGGTGCGGTGATGAAGGAGCGGACCTCCGTGCGGGCCGCCTGCTGCACCTGGAGGAAGCGGTGACGGATGGCGTCGACGCCCGTGACGACCTCGATCAGGTCGGTGATGCTGCTTCCGGTCATCGCGGCCCGGTGTTCCTCGGCGAAGGTCACCAGTGCCTGTTCGGCGGTACGCAGTCCGTCCCGGCGCTGGCTGATGAGAGCGCCGAGCGCCATCGCCGGCGGTGCGGCGGTGTACCGCTCGTCCGCGGACCTGGTCACCAGCCCCCAGCCGACCAGGCGGCACAGCGCCTTGTCGACGTGGGCCCGTGACAGCACGAGCAGGTCCGAGAGATGCACCGCGGTGGAGTTCGGTCGTCCGAGCAGCGCCCGGTAGACGTGCTCGTCATCGGGTTCGAGGCCCAGAACATCCAGCATCGGCGATCGACTCTCTTCCGCTTGCCGCAGCGGGGAGAGTATGCGCCATGGCGGCAGACCTTGAATAGTGCCTGCTGGGAACGGGTGCGAGGGGAAGGGCCCCGGGGAGTCGCCTCCCCGGGGCCCGATGGTGCGGCTCATCGAAGGCCGTACGCCCGGATGATCTCGTTCTTGACGCTGAAGCCGCTGTCCGTCCCGGCGCTCGCGCGGAGGGAGACGAAGCCGCCGGGCTTCTTGGCCGTCCTGAACGCCCCCGTCCAGGAGCCTTCGGCGCCCTTGGTCAGGGTCACCTTCTGCCAGGTGGCGCCGTCGTCGTACGAGACGTCCAGCTTCACCGTGGTGATCGCGCCCGGCACGGTGCCGCCCCCGCCCATCGAAACCGGCTTGAGCCCGATCTCCTGGGTCGCGTTGGCCTTGACGTCGCCGTGCAGGTCCGACTCCAGCTTGTAGTCCAGGTTCAGCACCGGGAACGGCTCGAAGAAGTCCGAGTCGACCGTGTCGGACATGAACGTCCACTCGGTGTGGGTGCGCGTCGACAGCCGGAACATGTCACCGGGCCGCTCCGCGTCGAGGACGGCGCGGTAGGGCAGGTTGCCCGCCGGAACCTCCACCCACTGCATGTCCGTGCTGTACGGGTTGTCGTCGATCAGCGTGTCGCCCTGGAAGACCTGAAGGTGGGTCGGCGTCTCACCCCACTGCAGGAAGCCGCCCAGCCGCATGGTGTCGCTGGAGGAGGCCCACGCCTGGACGTTCCAGGTCATGTAGTTCCCCCAGCGGGAGTTGTACACGCCGAAGGACTCGCTCTGACCGGGCCGGATCGTCGGAGCGAACCAGTCGAGCCGGGTGGTGCTGCCCTTGGCGTACGTGTTGTCACCCGACACCATCACCCACGGCATGCCTCCGTCGACACCCTGCGCGTGGAACTCCCTCCAGACCTGACCGGGAGTCACCCACTCGGTACGGGTTCCCGGGTGCCACTCGGCCTCGGGGAAGTTGAACGACGGGCTGAGGGTGAAGTCGGACCGGTAGCCCTCGGCCGAGCGGCCGCCCGCAGCCGCGTAGTAGCGGGCGTCGATCCGGGCGAGGTCGTCCTTGGTCGGCTTGTAGACCAGGGCACGGTCCGGCACCTGGCCGGGGTACTCCCGGGTGAGGTCGTAGACGAACGGCGTGTGCTCGGTCTGCTTCACGGTCAGCTTGAAGGTGCCGGCCTTGGCCGTCGTGACGAGGGCCTTGCCCGCGTCACGGTGCACGGTGGCGACCGGGATGGCCGACTGGCCGACGTACTCCATCAGCGCACCGACACCGTCGTTGACCACGATCAGTGCCTTCGCACCGGCCGCGACCGCGGCCTCGGTGCGCTCCTGGGGCGAGACCTCGTCGCTGCGATCGATGACGACGACCTTGCCCTTGGCCTTGACGCTCTCGTATGCGGCCGCCCCGCCGTTGCCGGCGTAGACAGCGTCCAGCGTGTCCGTGGCGGTGCCCAGTGCGCTGCCCGCCTGCACCAGTGTCTCGAACTGGAGTCGACCGCCCACCGTGCTCAGGCCGAGCTTCGGCTCGCCCTTGCGCCAGCGGGTGGTCAGCATGAGCTCGCCCCGCTTCATCGACTCCGTCGGCGCGACGTAGACGTCGTCGTACATCGGCGGCACCACGTACGCGCTGCGGTAGTCCATGAACGGGTCAAGGCCCTCGTAGTGGACGTTGAAGTCGACCTTGCGCTGGCGGTCCTCGGTGCGCTGCGGCGCCTCGGTCTGCAGCAGGCGGGCCTTGCTCGCGTCCAGCACCACCTCCGCGGAGCCGTCCTTGAGCACGGTCTCCGGGTCGACCAGTACGGCGATGCCCGAGCGGTCTGCCTTCTCGCCGGCCACGTCGAGGTAGGCCGCGACGGTGTACTGGCCGGGTGCCATGCGCATCGTGGTCGAGCCGTCGACGTAGAGGTTCCACGGCCAGAAGTCGCCGGCCAGGTTGATCGTGACCCAGCCGGCGGCGGGCTTGCCGTCCCGGCCGACCAGCTTGATGTTCAGGTCGTAGCGCTCCTCCTCCTTCAGCAGCGCCACGGAGGTACGGGTCACCGGCTGCCCGGTGGTCGCGTCGGTGGCGATCACGTAGCCGCCGTTCCGTCCGGCCGGGGCGATCCGCGGGTCGCCGGTCACCGGGACGGAGGCGGTGCCGCCCGCCGGGACGGTCACTGTGGTGGCGCCCAGTGTGAACGGGCCGCCGGCGCCGGTCAGCGCCAGGTTCAGCGTGACGTCGGCGGAGCCGGTGTTGGTGAAGGTCAGGTCCTTCGTGACGGCGACGTCGCTCGGCTCGTGCGGCCACGTGTAGTTGCCGAAGAACAGCGAGCCGGTGCCACGGACCGTGGTGCGCACGGCGGAGGCCACGTCGAGGCGGCCGGTTCCGACTTCGTACGGCGAGTACGCGTCGCCGAGGCCCTTCGCAGTGCTCATCAGGTGTTCCTTGAGCTGCGCGCCGGTCCAGTCCGGGTGCCGCTGGGCCAGGATCGCCGCCGCGCCGACCACGTGCGGCGTGGCCATCGAGGTGCCGCTGAGGGTGCGGTAGAGGCCCTCGCCGCCGTCGGTCATCTCCTGCGAGCGGGGTGCGGTGATGTCCACGCCCGGCGCCGCGATGTCCGGCTTCATGGCACCGGAGTAGGCCAGCGGGCCCGTGCTGGAGAAGGATGCGAGCCGGTCCTGCTTGTCCGTGGCCGCCACGGTCAGCGCCGCGGCGGCCGCGCCGGGGGCGGAGATGCTCTCCGGGCCCGCGTTGCCGGCGGCTATGACGAACAGCGTGCCGTACTGCGCGGAGAGCGCGTCGACCATCTGCGACATCGGGTCGCTGCCGTCCGTGGGGTAGGTGTCGCCGAGGCTCATGTTGACGACGTCGGCGCCTGACTCGGCGGCCCACTGCATGCCCGCCATGACCCAGGAGTCCTGGCCTGAACCCTCCGCGCCGCCCAGCACCTTGCCGACGTAGAGGTCGGCGCCGGGAGCGACGCCCTTGTTCTCACCCCCGGAGGCGGCGCCCGAGCCGACGATCGTGCCGGCCACATGCGTGCCGTGCCCGTTGACGTCGGTGACGGCCTCGCCCGGCACGAAGCTGGTCGTGCCGTCGATCAGGCCGGCGAAGTCGGGGTGGTTGACGTCGATGCCGGTGTCGAGCACGGCGACCTTGACGCCCTTGCCGGTGTAGCCGGCCGCCCACGCCTCGGGCGCGCCGATCAGCGGCACGCTCTCCTTCAGGTCGGCCTTCACGCGGCCGTCGAGCCACAGCTTCGCCACCCCCGCGCTCAGCTTCGTGCTGCCCTGCGGCGCGACGGTGTTCCAGAAGGTGCGGGCCTGCCGCTTCTCGGTGTCGAGTGCGGCACCTCCGATGCCCTTGAGCCTCCGGGTCAGCTTGCTGCCCCGGGGGGCCGACGGCTCGACGGCCGCGCGGGACTTCGGCTGGGTGTACGTCGCGATCAGCGGTACGGCGGTCGACCTGGCGTCGTCGTAGCCCATCTCGATGAGGTCCGTGACGTTGAACAGCCGCCGGTCGAGCTTGCCCGTTCCCAGCAGCGGCCCGGCTTCGTCCGGGATGACGAAGAGGTCGCCCATGATGTCCTGGATCTTCACACCGCCGACGGCGCTGTCCGGCCTGTCGACGTCGGCGATCTGCTTGCCGTCGGCGGTCGTGGTGACCGTGACGACGTCACCTGTGACCAGGGTGACCTTGTGGGTCGCCGACGGCTTGGCGGGGACGGTCGGCTTGCTCGGAGCGCCTTGGGCCGGCGCCTGCGCGACGGCGAGACCCGATGCCAGCAGGGGCACCGCGGTGATGGCCGACAGCAGCTGCCAGCGCCTGCGCCGGAAGGCGGAAGGATGAGAGGGGGAGTACATGGCATGGGTCTATCGACCGGTGAACTCCGTCGTGAAGGCCTCGTGACGGCAAGTCCTCGCCATGGCAAGGGTTTGTCAGCCGCGAACCGCGCGATTCCGGGCGGAAAGACGCCGTACGGACGCGGTCCGGCGGTCCTTTCGCCTCGGCAGGTCACGCGCCGGAGGCGGCGGCGACACCGGCCTGCTCCTCTCGCCGAGGTGCGTCGGCGGACGACGGGAGTCAGATTGGAGGTGTTGGACCCATCGGACGGCGACGTCTCGGTGGGCAGCCGTTGGAGGAGCGAGTCATGACGACCCACACGAGCGCACCCGGTCGGCGAGCGGAAGAGCACAGCAGCGGTTGGCTGGTGTTCGCCGCCGTCATCATGATCTTCAGCGGCGTCATGACGCTGCTGGGAGGCATTTCGGCCATCGCCAAGGACGATGTGTTCCTGGCCACGCGTAACTACGTCTATGCGTTCAACCTCACCGGCTGGGGCTGGATCCATCTCATCCTGGGCATCGTGATCGCGCTCACCGGCGCCGCCCTGTTCACCGGCGCCACGTGGGCCCGGGTCGTCGGCGTGGGGCTGGCCGGTCTCAGCATGATCGCCAACTTCATGTGGATTCCCTACACGCCGTGGTGGGCGCTGCTGCTCATCGCCATCGACGCGCTCATCATCTGGGGGCTGTGTGTCGCGCCCCGGCCGATGAGGGACTGACGTCCGGGACGGCACCCGTGGCACTCGAAACAGCGACAGAGGGGCCGCCGCGGATGGTGCTCGTCGTCGGCGTCGCCGGGTCGGGCAAGTCGACAGTGGGGCGTCTTCTCGCTGAGCGACTGGGCTGGGCGTACCGGGACGCGGACGAGTTCCACTCCGAGGCCAACCGCGTCAAGATGGCCGCCGGTCATCCCCTCACGGACAGTGACCGGGGGCCGTGGCTGGAGGCGATCGGGGAGTGGATGGACCAGGTGATCACGGCCGGCCGGCAGGCCGTCGTCACCTGCTCGGCGCTCAAGCACGCCTACCGGGACACGCTGCTGGCAGGGCGCCCCGAGGTTCTGCTGGTGTATCTGCACGGCTCGCGCGAGCTGCTGGAGTCCCGCCTGGCAGCACGGGGCGATCACTTCTTCCCGGCGGACCTGTTGGACAGCCAGCTCGCGGTTCTCCAGGAGCCGGGGGCCGACGAGCACCCCTTGGTGGTGGAGATCGACCAGTCTCCGGAGGCCGTCGTCGCAGCGGTGCTGTCGCTGATGCCCGGGGAGGCCGCCGCCGTGTCCGACCCGGTCACCGGTGTGCCGATTGCCCGTGACGGCCCTTCCGCGTCCCCCAGCTCCACGGGCACCTCGTGGCGGTTGGTCCGGGGGGACCAACGCGCGGTCGTGGTCCAGCTGGGCGGCGCCCTGCGCGACTACGTCGTGAACGGACGAGCGCTGCTCGACGGCTTCTCCACGGGGTCCGCCATCACGGGCGGGCGGGGCCAACTGCTCGTCCCCTGGCCGAACCGAGTGGGCGGCGGACAGTACCGCTTCGACGGCAGGATTCTGCAACTCCCCTTGACCGAAGTGGAGAAGGGCAACGCGATCCACGGACTGCTTCGCTGGGCCCTGTGGAAGCTGCTCGCCCGCACCGAGGACTCGGTGTTGCTCGGCACGACCCTCTGCCCCCAGCCGGGATACCCGTTCCTCCTCGACGTCCGTGTCGAGTACCGGCTGGATTCGGACGGGCTCAGGACCGCCGTCCACGCCACCAACATCGGTACGGAGCCGGCTCCGTACGGAGCGGGGCAGCATCCGTATCTGACGGTCGGCACGGACCTCGTCGACAGCGCGGTGCTGACCGTCCCCGCGCGGTACCTGGTGCGTACCGACGACAGGGGCCTGCCCGTCGGCCGGGAGCCCGTCGACGGCACGCCGTACGACTTCCGCACCGCCCGCCCCATCGGCGATCTCCGACTGGACACCGCCTTCACAGGGCTCGACCGCCACCCTGACGGGCGGGCGGTCGTGCGGCTGGCCCACCCCTCCGAGCCGCGAGGCATCGATCTCTGGCTCGGCGAGGGAACCCGCTACGTGCAGGTGTACACGGGTGACACCCTGGCCGAATCCGAACGGCGGCGGGGCGTCGCCGTGGAGGCGATGTCCTGCCCGCCGGACGCCTTCCGCAGCGGCACGGACCTCACCGTCCTGCAGCCGGGCGCGACTCATGTGCTCCGGTGGGGTCTGAGCCCATGGGGGTACTCATGACACCGTCCGTGCCTCCGGCGACAGCGGGCGGTATGACCGCGGACGATTTCCGGGAGCTCTACGAGCGCCTGCGGCGACTGGCGGCGGGGCCGATGGAGGACACCCGGCGTGGGGCACTCCGTCATCTGACTCCCGAGCGGGTGGCGGCGGCCGCCGCCGAAGTCCGCATCGGCCGCACCGTGTCGCTGGCCGCTCCGATCGAGACCGCGCGGGGCCCCGACGATCCCGAGCCGGCGGTGCACCGGATGACCGGACCGAGCCCGAACGACATCGGCTCGGACGCGCTGCACTTCGCCACGGACCGCTTCGCCATGAACGTGCACGGCGACGCGGACAGCCATCTCGACGCCCTCTGTCACGTCGTGTTCGACGGCGTGCTCTACGGAGGGGTACCCGCGAGCACCGTGACGGCCGAGGGTGCCCGCCGGCTCTCCGTGGACCTGCTCGCCGACGGAATCGTCGGCCGAGGTGTACTGCTGGACATTCCGCGGTTGCGCGGCGTGCCCTGGCTGGAACCGGGTGACCACGTGACCTCGGACGATCTGAGGGCCGCCGAGGCCGCGCAGGGAGTACGCGTCGGAGCGGGCGACCTGCTGTTCGTGAGGGTGGGACACCGTCTTCGGCGCATCGAACTCGGGCCGTGGAACGCCGCCGAGGCACGCGTGGGTCTTCACCCGACCGCCGTGGAGTTCCTGGCCGAGCGCAAGGTCGCGGTCATGGGCGGAGACGGCAACAACGACACCGCACCCAGCGCGGTGCGGGAGATCGCCTTTCCCGTACACGTCCTGGCCATCCACGCCATGGGCATCCACCTCATGGACTATCTGCAGTTCGAGGACCTCGCCCCGGTCTGCGCGCGGACCGGCCGCTGGAGTTTCCTCTGTGCGGTGGCCCCCCTGCGGCTGGCCGGAGCCACGGGGTCGCCCGTGAACCCGATCGCCGTGCTGTGACCCGGCCGCGCAGCGGGGACGCACTCCGGTCGCCGTCCACGGGCAAGGCGGATACTTTCGAGGGAGGTGGGACCGCTGGACCCTCGCCCAGCGGGGCGCCAGGCGCCTGACAGCAGGTCGGGGCCCTGATCCCAAGGACGGTGGTCGCCGTGGGCGACGCCCCTCACTATGACGTCATCATCATCGGCACCGGTGCCGGCGGAGGGACTCTCGCCCATCGCCTCGCCCCATCGGGCAAACGCGTCCTGCTCGTCGAACGCGGCGGCTACCTGCCGCGTGAGCGGGACAACTGGGACTCGACGGCCGTGTTCGTCAAGGGCAAGTACCGGGCCCCGGAGTTCTGGCTCGACAAGCACGGCACCGAGTTCCCGCCCGAGGTCAACTACTACGTCGGCGGAAACACGAAGTTCTACGGTGCCGCCCTCTTCCGGCTGAGGCCCGAGGACTTCGGCGAGCTCCGTCATCACGGCGGCATCTCTCCCGCCTGGCCGATCCGGTACGAGGACCTCGAGCCGTACTACACCCAGGCCGAGCACCTGTACCTCGTCCACGGACGGCACGGAGAGGACCCCGGCGAGGGTCCCGTCAGCGCGCAGTACGCCCATCCGCCCGTGGAGCACGAGCCGCGCATCCAGCAGCTGAGCGACGACCTGGAGAAGCGTGGTCTGCACCCGTTCCACCTGCCGATCGGCGTCAATCTGACCCAGGAGGACGGGGGGCGGCCCACTCACTCCAGCGTCTGCATCCGGTGCAACCGGGTCGACGGCTTTCCCTGTCTGGTGCGCGGCAAGTCCGACGCCCAGGTGATCTGCGTCGAGCCGGCTCTGGAACACCCCAATGTCGAGATGGTCACGCACACGCAGGTGGTGCGCCTGGAGACCGACGGGCGTGGGCGCAGTGTCAGCGCCGTCGTCGGCCGGCTCCCCGACGGTTCCGAGGTCCGGTTCACGGCGGACGTCGTGGTCGTCTCCTGCGGGGCGGTCAACTCCGCCGCGCTGCTGCTGGCCTCGGCGAACGAGCACCATCCAGGTGGTCTCGCGAACAGCTCCGACGTGGTCGGCCGGTTCTACATGCGGCACAACAACCTGGCCCTGATGGCGGTGTCGAAGGAACCCAACGACACGCAGTTCCAGAAGACCCTGGCCCTGCACGACTGGTACTTCGGCGCGGACGACTGGGACTTCCCGCTGGGCGGCATCCAGATGCTCGGCAAGTCGGACGCCGAACAGATCCACGGCGAGGCGCCCCGGTGGGCGGGCGCGGTGACACCCGACATGCCGTTCGAGGTACTGGCCCATCACGCCGTCGACTTCTGGCTGTGCGGCGAGGACCTGCCGATGCCCGACAACCGGGTCACCCTCGACGGTGACGCCCGCATCCGGCTCGCTCTCGACGAGAACAACAACATCGAGGGCCTGAAGCGCCTGCGACACAAGCTGCAGGGAATGCTCGGCCACCTGGGCATGCACGAGCACCATCTGCTGTCCCACAGCATCTACCTGCACAAGGGCATGCCGATCGGAGCGACCGCGCACCAGGCGGGCACCGTGCGCTTCGGCGCCGATCCCGCCGCCTCCGCGCTGGACGTGAACTGCAAGGCCCACGATCTCGACAACCTGTACGTCGTCGACACGAGCTTCTTCCCGAGCATCGGCGCGGTCAACCCGTCCTTGACGGCCATCGCCAACGCCCTCCGGGTCGGCGACCACCTCCTGGCCCGGCTGGGCTGAGGACGAGGTCGACACTGCTCCGTCCGGACGAAGATGCTGAATCCAACGGCCTAACGGCGAATTGGAGGAGATGCCGACCGCCTCATCGGGTGATTGCGTGACGATGCCCGGCCCCGAGCCGGCGCCGGGCACAGCGCAACCGCGCAGCGAGGAGGCAGGACGGCATGGATTCCACGGTGGGAGCGCCGCAGGGTGTGATCCCTGCGCGATTGCTGCACGGCCAGAAGGCTCTGGTCACCGGCGCCAATTCGGGCATCGGCAAGGCCACGGCGATCGGCTTGGGCCGAGCCGGCGCCGATGTGGTCGTGAACTACGTGGCGGGTCGCGAGGCCGCGGAGGAGGTGGCCGCGGAGATCGCCTCGTTCGGGGTGCGCTCGGCGGCGTACGAAGCGGACGTGTCCCAGGAGGACCAGGTCGTCGCCATGATGGACCGGATGGTCCAGGAGTTCGGCACCGTCGACATTCTCGTGGCCAACGCGGGACTGCAACGTGACGCCTCGGTCACGGAGATGACCCTCGCTCAGTGGCAGAAGGTCATCGACGTCAATCTCACCGGTCAGTTCCTGTGCGCACGGGAGGCGGCCAAGGAGTTCCGGCGCCGGGGTGTGGTCCCCGAGGTGTCCCGCGCCGCCGGGAAGATCATCTGCATGAGTTCGGTGCACCAGATCATCCCCTGGGCGGGTCACGTGAACTACGCGTCCTCCAAGGGCGGCGTGCAGATGATGATGCAGACCCTGGCCCAGGAGCTCGCGCCGGAGAAGATCCGCGTGAACGCGGTCGCCCCGGGGGCGATCAAGACGCCGATCAACCGCGCGGCCTGGGAGACGCCCGAAGCGCAGAAGGACCTCCTGAGGCTCATCCCGTACGACCGGGTCGGGGACCCCGACGACATCGCCCACGCAGTCGTCGCACTCGCCTCCGATCTCATGGACTACGTGGTCGGAACCACCCTGTACGTCGACGGCGGCATGACTCTCTTCCCCGGATTCGCCACCGGCGGATGACCCTCCCCCGACCGTTCACTCCCCGATACGACGAAGGCGCGTATGCCCACCTCGCTCCACCTGCTGGCGGATGCCCCGGCCCAACTCCTGCCGGCCCGGGAACTCATGGCCTTCACCCTGGCCTCCCACATCATCCTGGTCCCCCTCGGCGTGGCGTTCCCCCTCATCACCCTGGTCATGCACTACCGCGGGCTGCGCCGGAAGGATGCCACGGCGCTGCTCCTGGCACGGCGCTGGTCGGCCGTCATGGCGGTGCAGTTCGCGCTCGGCATCGTCACCGGCACTGTGCTGTCGTTCGAGTTCGGTCTGCTGTGGCCCGGTCTGATGGGACGGTGGGGTGACGTCTTCGGCGTGGGATTCGGCGTCGAGGCCTGGGCCTTCTTCCTGGAGGCCGTGCTGATCGCCATCTACCTGTACGGATGGCGGAGACTGAAGCCGCGGACGCATTTCCTCCTCGGGCTGCCTCTGCCGTTCGCCGCGCTGCTCGGTGCGTTCGGCATCCTGGCCGCCAATTCCTGGATGAACACGCCCCAGGGCTTTTCGCTCGACTCCGGGGGCAACCCGGTCGACGTGAACGTCTGGAAGGCGATCTTCACGCCGATGTTCGGGCCGCAGTACTGGCACTTCGTCGTGGGGATGGTGCTCACCGCGGGCTTCATGGTGGCCGGCGTATACGCCACCGGCTGGCTGCGCGGCCGCCGGGACCGCTACCACCGGCTGGGCTTCGCCGTGCCGTTCACCATCGCCGCCGTCGCCGCACCGGTGCAGTTCGTCCTCGGGGATTCCATCGCCCGGTCGGTGTTCCACAAGCAGCCGGTGAAGTTCGCCGCGATGGAGATCGTCTGGAAGACCGACACGCGGGTGCCGGAGTACCTCTTCGGGCGCCTGCAGGAGGACGGGACCGTCAAAGGTGGCATCAAGATCCCGCTGCTCGATTCCGTCCTGGCCGGATTCAGCCCCGACACCGAGGTGGTGGGGCTGACCTCGGTACCGGCCGACCAACGGCCGACGGCCACTCAGGCGACCATCGCACACTGGGCCTTCGACATCATGGTCCTCATCGGGTCCGTGCTGGTACTGCTCGCCCTCTGGTACGGGTTCGTCTGGCTGCGGCACCGCCGCCTGCCCGCCTCGCCGTGGTTCTACCGCTCCGCGGCCTGTGCCGGCGTCGGCTCCGTCGTGGCCGTCGAGTGCGGCTGGATCGCCACCGAGGTGGGACGCCAGCCCTGGATCGTGTACCAGAACATGCGGGTCGCCGAGGCCGTGACCTCGACCCGCTCCACCAGCCTGTGGATCATGCTCGGTGTGGTGATGGCGGTGTACGTGTTCCTCTTCGGCTCGTTCCTCGTCGTTCTGCTCAAGATGCGCACGCGCTGGCGGCTCGCCGACGAGCAGCAGGCCACGGCAGCGGGCGTCCACACGCCGGAGGCCGACATCCCGTATGGACCGCGAGCCTCGATTCCCGCGGGTGACGTGCCCGCCGCCGGTCCCGGAGCCGGCCGATCCGGGGGTGATGGCCGATGACCGCCGACCTCATCGCCGTGGTACTGCTCCTGGCCGTGACCGCGTACGCCTGCGCGGGCGGCACGGACTTCGGGGCCGGTTTCTGGGACCTGACGGCCGGCGGGACGGAACGCGGCCGGCGTCCCCGGTGGCTCATCGACCACGCCATGGCTCCCGTGTGGGAGGTGAACAACGTCTGGCTGATCTTCGTTCTCGTCATCATGTGGACCGGCTTCCCCGTCCTGTTCCAGACCGTGTTCTCCGCGATGTGGCTCCCTCTGGCCCTGGCCGCCGTGGGCATGGTCCTGCGGGGTGCCGGTTTCGCCCTGCGCAAACCCACGCGACGGCTCGCCGGCCGACGCCTGTACGGTGCGGTGTTCGCCTCGGCCTCGGTCGTCACGCCGTTCTTCCTCGGTGCCGCCGTCGGCGGAGTCGCGTCGGAACGCGTGGCTCCCGGCACCGAGGCCTCGGCGGACGTCTGGACCAGCCCGACGTCCCTCGTGTTCGGACTGGTCGCCGTCGCGACCACGGCGTTCCTCGGGGCGGTGTTCCTCACCGGGGACGCCCGCAGGTTCGAGGCGCCCGACCTGATCGGCTACTTCAGGCGGCGGGCGCTGGGCGGTCTCGCCGTGCTCACCGTCCTGGCGGTGGTCACCGGGTTCATCACCCATGAGGACTCCCCCTACGTGTGGCACGGACTCACCCACGGCCTGGGGCTGTTCTTCGTCATCCTGGCCGGAGCCGCCGCTCTCGCGACCGCATGGCTGCTCCTGCGGACGCCGGGAACGTGGGTGCGCGTCACGGCGGTCGGAGTCGTCGCGTCCGCCGTCGTCGCCTGGGGCATGGCCCAGCGCCCCTACCTGCTCCCCACCTCGCTGACCGTGGCCGACGCTGCGGGCGCGCCCTCTACGCTGACATGGCTGGCGATCGTCACCCTGGTGGCCCTGTTGGTCGTCATGCCGGCCGTCGTCCTCCTCTACTGGCTGGACACCCACGGTGAGCTGGAGGAGCTCACCGACTCCGAGCTGAGCGGAGGAAGCGGCACCCCCGGTGACGGAGCGGTACGCGACAGCTGATCGCCCGCTCGTGTCCGGTCCGGACATCCCCTTCGCGCCCGGCCCCCGACGGAGGAAGCCGCTGTGACCGAAAACGAGATCCTTCTCGGCCTCGCCCTGACGGTGGTGCTCGCCACCGGCTCGCAGATCCTGGCGAACAAACTGCGCGTCCCGGCCCTGATCGTCCTGCTCCCCGTGGGCTTCGCCGCCGGCGCGATGACGGACGTCATCCACCCGGACAAGCTGCTGGGGCCGGACTTCTCGGACCTGGTGTCGCTGTCGGTCGCCGTGATCCTCTACGACGCCGGTCTGGGACTCGACCTGCGCAAGCTCGCCCACCACAACCGGGGGATCGTGGGCAGGCTGCTCGTGTACGGCGTGCTGCTCACCGCCCTCGTCGTCTGGGCGGTGGCACCGGCGATGTTCGACATGGAACTGCGCGTGGCCGCGATGCTCGGTGTGATCCTCGTCGTCTCGGGGCCCACCGTCGTGGGGCCGATCCTCGACTTCGTGCGGCCGAGCGACAAGGTGCGTCGGATCCTGATCTGGGAGGGGACCCTCACCGACCCGATCGGCGCCATCCTCGGCGCGCTGACCTTCCACGCGGTGGCCTCGTCGAGCCACGTCGACATCGGCCGGGGATACCAACTGGGCCAGTTCCTCCTCAGCCTGGCCGTCGGGCTGGTCGGCGGGGTCGTGGGAGTCGCGCTGCTGTGGTTCACCCTGCGCACCCTCCGGCTCGGCGAGACCTTGGGGACGCTGGCGCAACTCGCCATCGTGATCGGCGTGTCGGCGGGATGCGACATCGTGCGCGACGACACGGGGCTCATCGCCGCGATCGTGGCGGGGCTGGCCGTCGCCAACATCCGCGGCTTCGACATGCCCGCGCGCAGGCCCTTCTTCGAGACGCTCGTCCAGCTGATCATCGGGCTGCTGTTCATCTCCATCTCCTCCACGGTCAGCCCGTCGTCCGTGGTGCCGGTGCTCCTTCCCGCGCTCGTCCTGATCGGGATCCTCGTCCTGGTGGTCCGGCCCCTCGTGGCCTGGGGCGCGGCGGCGCGTACGGATCTCTCACGAGGGGAGCGCGCCTTCATCGGATGGATGGACCCACGCGGCATCGTCGCGGCGTCCACGGCATCGGCCTTCTCCTCCGGCCTGGTCGAGCGGGGGGTGACCGGAGCGGCGAAGATCCTTCCGGTGACCTTCCTGGTGATCGTGGGAACCGTTCTGCTGTACGCGCTGACGGCGGCGCCGGTGGCCAGACGGCTGGGCGTCGTCAAGGCGGCGGGTACGCGGGTGCTCCTGGTGGGCGGCGAACCTTGGGTGGTCGACCTCGGCAGGGTCCTGCGCTCCGCCGGCCTCGAAGTGATGATGTGGGCGGGACTCGACGAGGAGCGGGAGAGGATCAAGGGAGCGGGTGTCGACCTGGCCAAGGGCGATCTGCTGGCCACGGCCATCAACCCCGGCGCGCGGCTGGAGGGCGTGACCGCGGTGTTCCTGGCCACCGACGACGACGACTTCAACGCCCTCGCCTCGATCGTGATGCAGGACAACGTCGACGGGCCCGTCTACCGGGTGGGGCCGCCTCACGACAGTCACGGCGTGGTCGCTCCGTACACCGGCGCCAACATCCTCTTCGGCCGCTCCCTGGTGCGCCACGTCCTCGCGGAGCGCTACGCGCGGGGCGCCCGGTTCGTGGTGCAGCCGGCCACCGACCCGCTGCCGCCCGAGCACGACACGCTTTTCGTGGTGCGGGCCGACCACCAGCTGGATCCGGTCACGGAGAGGCGGGAGAACGCACCACGGGACGGGGACGCTCTCGTCCTCCTCGGGCCCGCGCCTAACGTTCCTCCCGGAGAATCGAGTCCAGGGTGATCGCCGCGTCGATCAGCGCCAGGTGCGTGAACGCCTGGGGGAAGTTGCCCAGCTGCCGGCCCGTCAGATCGATCTCCTCGGAGTACAGGCCCAGGTGGTTGGCGTACGTGAGCATCTTCTCCAGCACCAGCCTGGCCATGTCGGTACGTCCGGCCCGTGCCAGGGCGT
Source organism: Streptomyces sp. R-07 (assembly GCF_049913175.1). Taxonomy (NCBI): domain Bacteria; kingdom Bacillati; phylum Actinomycetota; class Actinomycetes; order Kitasatosporales; family Streptomycetaceae; genus Streptomyces; species Streptomyces sp. R-07. The sequence continues at coordinate 8,520,945 of NZ_CP183978.1, read as the reverse complement.
CGACGTACATGAACGTACACAGGGAGAACGTTCCCTCGGAGCCACGCAGCCCGTCGGGGGACGCCTCGGGGTTGTAGCGGTAGACGAGGCTGTCGCTGACCAGCTCCCGGTCCATCGCGTCCAGGGTGGACTTCCACATCGGGTCGTCCGGCGTGATGAAGCCGACCGTCGGCATGCGCAGCAGCGCCGAGTCGAGCACGTCGTCGCCGTAGTGCTGGACAAAGGCCTTCTTCCCCGTGTCCCACCCCCGGTCATAGACCTGTGCGTAGATCTCGTCCCGTGCGTCCGCCCACCGCCCGCCGGCCGCGGGACGGCCGTCGTCGTGCGCGATCCGCAGGGCGCGGTCGAAGGCCACCCAGGACATCACGCGACCGTAGGTGAAGTCCTTCCGGCCGCCGCGTGTCTCCCAGAGCCCTTCGCCGGGCTGGTCCCAGTGGTCGACCAGCCAGTCGAGCAGGGTGTGCAGGGCCTTCCAGCCCCCGTGGTCGAGGTGCATGCCGTGCTCGTGCGCGAAGTAGATGCTGTCGAGCGCCTCACCGTAGATGTCCAGCTGGAGCTGGCTCGCGGCCCCGTTGCCGATGCGGACCGGGGCGGAGCCGCGGTACCCCTCCCAGTGGTCCAGGGTCTCCTCGACGAGGTCGGCGGAGCCGTCGACCCGGTACATGATGTTCAGCGGCCCGGTACCGTTCCCCTGGCCGGCTTCCTGCTTCACGCGGTCGTGCAGCCAGTTGATGAAGGCGGACGCCTCTTCCGTGAAACCCAGGCCCAGCAGGGCGTACACCGAGAACGAGGCGTCGCGGATCCAGGTGAACCGGTAGTCCCAGTTGCGCTCTCCGCCGAGTTGCTCGGGGAGTCCCGCCGTGGGGGCGGCGACCAGGGCCCCGGTCGGCGCGTACGTCATGAGCTTCAGCGTCACGGCGGAACGTTCCACCGCCTCCCGCCAGCGGCCGGTGTAGGTGGACTGTCCCAGCCACGAACGCCAGAAGCGCACGGTCTCGTCGAAGAGCCGCTCGAACTCCTCAACACGGACCTCGTGCGGGGGCCCTCCGGGGGAGGACTCCATGACCAGGCCGCGCTGCTGCCCCGCTCGCAGGCTCAGGGAGAAGCGCAAGTCGTTGTCGTCGACCGAGAGGACGTTCAGCAGCCGTTCGTCCTGCGGCTCACGGACGGCGTGGACGGCGAGGTCCAGGCCCTCCGAGGTGAACAGGGCCCCGTGCTCCGTGAGGTGCAGCTCGTGCGGCTTGCGGCCGTAGTCGAAGCGCGGAGCGATCTCTCCTTCGAAGGTCATGCTGCCGCGGACACAGCGCAGCATGCGGACGATACGGTGCCGGTCGGTCGCGGTCGTTCCGGTCACCGGCATGAAGTCGACGACCTCCCCCGCCCCGGCCTCGGTCATGAAGCGCGTCACCAGAACGGCGGTGTCCGGGTGGTAGAGCTGTTTGGTCGTGTACGTGTCCGCCACCGGCCGCACGGTGAAGTGGCCGCCCTTGCTCCGGTCGAGCAGGGCGCCGAAGACACTGGGCGAGTCGAACCGCGGACAACAGAACCAGTCGATCGTCGCATCGGTCGTCACGAGGGCCGCGGTCTGCAGATCACCGATCAGACCGTGGTCCTCGATCAGGGGATAGCCGTCCATGGTGACCCCTTTCAGCCCCGTTCGACCGCACTCGGGGCGCCATCACGCCCCGGACGAGGTGGACCGGGGCGGCACCCGATCAGCTTAGGCCGACGACAGCGGGCCGTCCTGGCGAGGGCGTCGCCCAGGTGGTGGCGGTGCTGCCGCTGCGCCGGTCCGGGAAGCGCCCTACCGTGAGGTGATGGCGGTCCCGTCGAGCGAGCCCCTCTCCTGTGCCTCAAGAGCACCTGATTCCTCCGGTGAAGGGGGTGTGGCGTGGGTGTCATGACGTCCTGGGCGGACAGGTTCAGGTTGCGGCAATACGTCAAGGCGAGCCTGTGGATCGTGCCGATGATCGGTCTCGTCCTCGGCGGCCTGCTCGCCGAGCTCGCCCTCGCCGCCGAAGGCACGGATTGGCCCAGCGGCTGGCACTACTCCGCCACGACGGCGAGCGGGGTGCTCACCGCCATCGTGGGCGCGATGGTGGCGCTGCTCGGGTTCGTCGTCACCATCGGCGTGCTGGTGGTGCAGCAGGCCACGGGAACCCTCTCCCCCCGCTACATGCGCCTCTGGTACCGGGACCGGCTGCAGAAGGCGGTGCTGGCGACCTTCACGGGGACGTTCGCGTTCGCCTTCTCCCTGCTGCGCAGCGTCGAGTCCACGTCGGTCCCCGACCTCGGGGTCACCCTGGCCGGCGGGTCGGTGGCCGTCAGCCTCGTGCTCCTGCTGATCTACCTCAACCGGTTCACCCACCGTCTGCGACCGGTTGCCATCGCGGAGCTGGTCGCGGGCATGGGAGAGTCCGTCTTCACGAGCGGCGCCGCCGCGATCCGGGGCGCCGCGCCGCGCGAAGCCGAAGCTTTGCCGTCCGACGGTCCGGTGGTGCGCATCCGCACCGTACGGGGTGGCGCCATCCAGGCCTTCGACGTGCGGGGGATGGTCGCGGAGGCGGCGCGACACGACTGCGTCTTCGTCGTGACCCGGCTGATCGGGGACTTCGTACCGCCCGGCACCGTGCTCGTCGAGGCCCACGGGGGCGCGTCCCGACCGGACCCGGTCCGGGTGGCCGGTCTCGTCGCCCTCGGGGCCGAGCGCACCATCGATCAGGACCCCGCCTTCGCTCTGAGGGTCCTCGTCGACATCGCCATCCGGGCGCTGTCCCCGGCGGTGAACGACCCCACGACGGCCGTACAGGTGATCAACTACATCGAGTGGTTCCTGCACACGGTCGGCACGACGCACCTCCCCGGTCGTTTCGTTCTGGCCGACGCTCACGGGGACGCCCGGCTCGTGCTACCGGGGCGTGACTGGGACAGCTACCTTCAGCTCGCCGTCTGCGAGATCATGGAGTACGGAAGCTCGTCCGTGCAGATCTGCCGACGGCTCCGGGCCATGCTCGAAGGCCTGCTCGAGGACCTGCCACCGCAGCAACACCCCGGGGTGCAGGCGCAGTTGAGCCTGCTGCAGGAGTCGGTCGAGCGGGCGTTCACCGATCCGGCCCGCCGGGCCATCGCCCAGCGGGCCGACCTCCAGGGCATCGGCGGGCAGTCCTTCTCCTGAGGCCCCCACCCATCGGTTCTCCAGGTCGGCCACCGTGCGCCGAGACGCCCATGGGAGCGAGCCGCCCTGGAGTCGGCCGCTGGAGGACCGTGTCCTTCCGGTCGCCGCGCAGTCCGGTTCCCTCCACGTCACCCGTTCGGCGGACTCGCCGCGCGGCGGGCGGACGGCCCTCATAGCGTCGGGCCCGAACGGGGTTCGCCGTAGCACCTGGGAGAAGCCGATGACGCAAGAGTCGACGGAGAAGCTGGCCACCGAGGCATGGCTCTATGGGTACCCGCTGGTCACAGCGGCCATGACGAAGCACGCCATGACGGCGGTTCCGGCCCGGGACGACCCGCGCCGGAAGGCCCCGGTCAACCAGTTCTGCTACATGCGCACCACCCCGGACGCGTCCTTCACCGAGGTCGTCTCGCCGAACGCCGACACCCTGTACTCCAGTGCCTGGCTCGATCTGTCCGACCAGCCCCTGGTGCTGGCTCTGCCCGAGTTCGGCGACCGATTCTGGATGGTCCCGATCCTGGACGCCTGGTCCGATGTCTGCGCCGTCGTCGGCCGACGCAAGAACGGCCCGTCCGCCGGCCCGTTCCTGATCGCCGGGCCGTCCTGGTCGGGACCGGTCCCGTCCGGCCTGACCCTGCTGAAGTCCCCCACCGCCGTGAACTGGATCATCGCCCGGTACGCGACGAGCGGCCCGTCGGACTTCCCGTCGGTCAACCGGCTCCAGGACGGCACGCGGCTGATTCCGCTGTCGGAGTGGACCGGCGACCCCGGTGACTACACCCCTCCGACCGACGTCCCCGTTCCCACCGGCGCCGACACCACGACGCCGCCCGTCGACAGGGTCCACGCTCTCAGCGGCCGCGAGTACTTCACCCTCCTCAACCAGATGATGGTGGACAACCCTCCCGACCCTGCCGACGCCCCGTTCCTGGGCGGCATCGCCAAACTCGGCATCGCACCCGGCGCGAGCCTGGACGACCTGTCCGCCGAGGAGCTCGCCATCCTGGACGCGGGTGCGCAGCGCGGCCCGGAGACCCTGCGCGCTCTGATCGCCCGGGCGGAGTCCGCGAGCGCCGGTGGGTGGACCGTGCACCGTGGCCTGGGTGACTACGGAACCGACTACGCCCAGCGCGCGGTCATCACCCGGTTCGGGTACGGAGCCAACCTCGACGCCGACGCCCTGTACCCGCACGCCACCACGGACGCCGACGGCCGGCCTCTCGACGGTGCCCATACCTACGTACTGCACTTCGCTGCCGGGGAGACCCCGCCCGTCGACGGCTTCTGGTCCCTCACGATGATGAACGAGCGTCAGCTCTTCGCCGACAACCCGCTGAACCGCTATGCGATCGGCGACCGCAGCGGCATGCGGACCAACCCCGACGGCTCCCTGGACATCTACGTCCAGCACGACAACCCCGGCCCCGACCGTGAGAGCAACTGGCTACCCGCACCCGAGGGCGGCTTCAACGTCTTCCTGCGCCTGTACTGGCCCCAGCAGCCCGCCCTCACCGGCGACTGGACCCCGCCGGCACTGCGACGCACCGACTGACCCGCAAAAGGGGCGGCCGGCCGGCACTTCACCGTCGTGGGCCGCCCCGGTCAGGCGCCGGGCCGGGAGACGAAGACCCGTTCCAGCAGGGCGTACAGGGAGTCCCGGTCCTCGTGGCCGAGTCTGTCCAGGCCGTCCTGCGTGGTGCGCATCTTCGCGCGGATCGCGTCGGTGACACGCTCACCCTCAGCGGTGAGGATGACGTTCTTGACGCGCCGGTCGAACGCGCCGGCTTCGCGGCGTACGAGGCCGCGCTTCTCCAGCCGGTCGATGATCCCGGTCATGTTGGAGGCGTCGCACGTCATGGTCTCGGCCAGAGCGCGCATCGCGGCGGGCCCCCGCCGCAACACGGTCAGCGCCTTACCCTGGCTCGCCGTGAGGTTCTCGCTCGCCGCCGCGACGGTGAAGTCGCCGTAATAGACGCCGAGCGACACCGAGAGCAGCTCCATGAGCTGGGCCGTGTCGACGGGCGCTGCTGTGCGGCGAGCTTCTGTCATGGGAGCCACTCTACCGCGAGAAACTTGACTACCTCAAATATCTACCTCTACCTTCCTTCCATTGCGTGAAGTTCTCAAGCATCAAGGTTGTCAAGTAAAGCTATGAGGAGCGCCCCTGTGACCGTCACCGAGTCCCCCGCCTCCCGCGCGGCCGAGATACTGTCCCGGCCCGTGGCCCTGAACGGCCTGACCGTCCCGAACCGCATCGCGATGGCGCCGATGACGCGCATGTACTCCCCCGGCGGCGTTCCCGGCGAGGACGTGCGGTCGTACTACGCCCGCCGCGCCGCCGCCGGCGTGGGGCTGATCGTCACCGAGGGCACCTACGTCGGCCACGAGTCGGCGGGACAGAGTGACCGTGTGCCGCGGTTCCACGGCGAGGAGCAGCTGGCGGGATGGGCGAAGGTCGCCGAGGACGTGCACGCGGCGGGCGGCACGATCGTGCCGCAGCTGTGGCACATCGGCATGGTGCGCAAGCAGGGGCAGGCCCCCTACGCCGACGCCCCGGCCATGGGCCCCTCCGGCATCCGCCCCGACGGCACCGAGGGCACGGGCAAGGCGATGACCCAGAGCGACCTGGACGATGTCATCGGGGCCTTCGCCGAGGCCGCCGCAGCAGCCGAGCGCATCGGCTTCGACGGCGTCGAACTGCACGGCGCCCACGGCTACCTCCTCGACCAGTTCCTGTGGGCGGGGACGAACCGCCGTACCGACGAGTACGGCGGCGACCCCGTGGCCCGTACGAAGTTCGCGGCCGAGATCGTGGCCGCGGTGCGCGCGGCCGTCTCGCCCGACTTCCCGGTGATCTTCCGCTACTCGCAGTGGAAGCAGGACGCCTATGACGCGCGGCTCGCCGAGACCCCGGAGGAGCTGGAGGCGATCCTGACCCCGCTGGCCGCGGCCGGCGTCGACGCATTCCACGCCTCCACCCGCCGCCACTGGATCCCCGAGTTCGACGGCTCGGACCTGAATCTGGCGGGCTGGACCAAGAAGCTCACCGGCAGGCCCACGATCACCGTCGGCTCGGTCGGCCTCGACGGCGACTTCATCCACGCCTTCGCGGGCGAGGGCGCGCCGGTTCAGGGCATCGACGACCTCCTCGACCGCCTGGAGCGCGACGAGTTCGACATGGTCGCCGTCGGCCGCGCGCTGCTCCAGGACCCGGAGTGGGCGGCGAAGGTCCTCGCGGGCCGGACCGACGAACTGAAGCCGTACGACGCGGCCGCGGTGAAGACGCTGAGCTGAGGGCTGTCCCGTGGATGCGCGTCCGTCCGGCCGCGCGCGGCCGGACCCGGCGGCCGCTGCCGTCGGCGCGCACCCGGGGCTCGCGCAACCCTCGGCTCAGCGGGGCCTGATGGCGGCCGACCCGTCCGGTGGCCGAGGGTCACCACGGCCTGGCCGCCACGACCGGGGGAACGACGCGTGTGACCCGGCGGGGACACGCCGCAAAACATGGGGGCTCAAGGCTTTGAGGCCGGGTGCGTGGCTACATTGCCAGGGTGAGCACACGCGGGTCCCGGGGGCCCTACGCCAAGACCGCTGCCAGGCGACAGAAGATCCTCGATGCCGCCCTCGCGGCGTATGCCGAGGCGGGGAGCAGGGGGGTGTCCGTACGGGACATCGCCCAGCGGGTGGGGATGACCGACGCCGGGGTACTGCACCACTTCGGCAGCCGTGAAGCCCTGCTCACCGCGGTGATCGAAGCGCGGGACATCGCGGCCCAGGAGGTGCACACCCCGGAGACCGTGCTGTGGCGTACCGAGGCGCTCGTCGAGAACGCCGCCACACCCGGGCTCGTCAAGCTCTTCCTGGACATCGCGGCGGCGGCCGCCGACCCGGACCACCCCGGCCACACGTTCTTCACCGAGCGCTACCGGGGGCTGCGCGAGCAGATCGCGGCCCTGCTCCTTGCCGGTCCGCCCCCTGGGCTCAGGTCCGCCGGCCCCATGTCCCGCTGTGACGCGGACTGGGGCGCCCGCGTCCTGCTGGCGGCGACCGACGGCCTGCAGATCCAGTGGCTGCTCGAGCCGTCGATCGACATGGCCGGGGACCTCGGACGCCTGCGGGAGGTGGTGCTGGACGCCCTGGAACGCGAGCGTCGCACCAGCGGGGAAGGCGACGGGCCGGATTCCGGTCCTCAGCCGAGTGTGTAGTCCGCGCCCTGCGGTTCCGGCTCGCCCTCGGTGCCGGGAGCCACGGTCACGGCCACCCGCGTCCCGCGTGCCGTCCGTACGACGGCGCAGTCCAGGGCGTAGGCGCGGACGAGGCCCAGGCCTCGGCCGGAGCACGCGTCCATGTCGTCGCCGGGCAGGCGCGGGCGTCGGGGGCGCCACCGGCCGGTGTCCTGGACCTGGACGGCGAGCGTTCGCCTCGTGGTCGTGAGGAGGACGGCGACATCGAGGCTGCCGCTGTGCCGCACGACGTTGGTGACGAGCTCGGTCACGATGACGGCCAGGGCCTCGTCGGCGTGGCCGTCGAGGCTCCAGTGGCGTGCCGTGTCCCGGGCGAAGCGACGCAGCAGCGGCACCGCCTCGGTGGTCGCCGGCATGACGCACAGGGCGCGCCGGGTGCCCAGGCCCGGCTGGTGAGGGATGGCGTCCAGGGAACCGCTTCGCGGGAGGCTCTGCGCGGTGGCGGCGGAGGAGGAGGCGATGGACATGGGGGCTCCTATGCGCCTGGTGTGGGGGGCGGGGCGCGGTGGACGACTCGCGGCCGTCCGGTTCTGCCACGGTAAGTCCGAAAACCTTGCATGTCTAGGGTTTCACCTCGCATGGCACTGCGCCTCCGGCCGTGGGGGGAGCCGGAGGCGCAGGTCAGGGCAGTACGGGCGTCAGCCGGTGGGTGTCCAGCGCTGGCTCGCGGAGCCCGAGCACGTGGCGAGTTCCAGCTTGGTGCCGTTGGCGGTGCCGGATCCGACCGGTGCGAGGCAGCGGCCGCCGCTGGTCACGCTCGACTGGGCGCCGAGCTGCCACTCCTGGCTCGCCGAACCGTTGCACGGCTGCACCGTGACGGTCGTGCCCGAGCCGTCGAGGCAGACGCCGTCCTTGCCGGTGAGCGTGCCGGCGGCCGTGAACGTCCAGCGCTGGTTGGTCCCGCCGTGGCAGGTGTACAGCGCGGGTTCCGTGCCGGCGGTCGTGGAGCTGTACGGCAGGTCGACGCAGCTCGCCGAAGCCCCGTTCACGAGGGTGACGTTCGCCGGGAGCGGGGTGGCCCTTCCGGTGGCGGAGATCTCGGCCGCGAGCGAGTCGCCGGACATGAACTGACCGCTGGTCTGGTTGCCGCGGGCGACGGGGTCGTCCGGGTATTCCAGGACCATCGCGCGGACGGTGGGCGTGCCGGTCTCGGTGGCGACGCGGCTCGCCGAGTACAGGTACGGCATCATCCGCATCTTCAGCTTGAGGTACTTGCGGTTGATGGAGAGATACGGGTCGGAGAACCGCCAGGGCTGCTTGTCCTGGTAGCCGGCCTCCGGGCCCGTGGCGCCCCAGCCGGACATCGTCATGAAGGCCGGAGTGAGAGCCTTCCACTGGAGGTCGCGGACGTATGTCTTCGGGCTGCCCTGGAAGATGCCGTCGACGTCGCCGGAGGCGTAGTTGAGGGCGGACAGTCCGGCGCCGGTGATGGCGGGGACGTGCCAGCGCATGGCGTCCCAGGTGCCGGAGGTGTCGCCGGTCCACACGACGGCGTTGCGCTGGGTGCCGGCCCAGCCGTCGACGGTCCAGACGTAGCGGCGGGCGTCGGAGTTCTTCTCGATGCCGTCGACCGCCTGCCGCACACCGTCGAAGGCGTACTTGTAGCCGCCGCCGATCCACGCCGCGTCGGTCTTCACGCCCCGGGAGCCGGCGGTGCCGACCTCGGTGCCGATGTTCGACAGGCCGGTCGAGGTCCACGGACCCGTCTGGAAGCCCTTGGACTTCAGCGCGTCGACCGTGCTCTTCAACGGGGTGGTGTAGCCGCAGCCGTAGCCGTCGTTGGGCAGGAACCAGCCCGAGGGCATGTCCGCCGCGCGGGCGTCGGTGGCGTAACCGACCACGTCGGGCGTGGTCTGGTGGCGCAGCCGGTTGTGGTCGCCGGTGTAGTCGGGGGTTGGACGCGTTCCAGCAGTCCGCGTTGCCGAGCTCGAAGCCCCGTGCGGGTGCCAGGAACGGCTTGCCGGTGACGTCCGTGTAGGCCGTCCAGGACGCCCTTGAGGGAGTCGCCGACGAAGTACCAGGCGTCGAAGCGGCTCTCGTTGTGCGTGAACGTGCCGGGCGCGCCGAAGGTGTACATGCCGGGTGCCCAGGTGTTGCGCATGACGCCGTAGCCGTTGGTGGACGTGTAGAACGGCGCCGGGCTGGCGTTGGTGTTCTCCTTCCACGTGTTGGCCACCGAGACCGGGACGGTCTTGCCGCGCAGCGCCCACTCTCCGAGCCTCAGACCGGTGCCGTAGAACTGCTCGTCGGCGCCCTGGGTGAGGTACTGGCTGGTCTGGGTGCCGGTCCAAAATAGGGGCTGGGACTCGGACCAGACGAGCGTGGTGTTGTCGACGCGGTAGACGGAGAAGCGCAGGGGCGACTTGTCGACCCGGATGTTCAGCGCGGGGGTGGCGATCCGGAAGTAGGAGCCGGCGTCGGTCGCGGCTACGGCACCGAGGCATCGATCCCGACACTGCAGTACAAAGTGCTACCTGAGGCCGCCCCCTGACAGTGCGTGGGTGTCAGCCCTTGGGGGCCCAGGGGATCGTGGGAGGTTCGGGGCCCTCCAGGGCGTTGCGGAGCTTTTCCTTCAGGGTTTTGGGCGGGGCCGGCTTCTCTTCGTGTGTGTGGACGAGGCGGGCTGTGGTCACGCGTACGTGGCACTCGCGATGGTGCTGCTCGAGCAGGACCAGCCAAGCACCGTCCGGGGCGAGGAAGGCGCGGCGGGCCGGGGTGTCGCCGGGTCGCGCGTGTCGGGCCAGGACGGCAGGCACGTAGTTGAGAGCGGCGTCCTCGGCGACGGCCAGCGCCTGCGTCTGCGTGCCGCTGACCCGATGGGTGGCCACCAGGGTCCAACGGTGCAGTTTCAGCTCGACCCCGTCGGCGCGTTTGGTCACACGGGTGTCCTCCTCGATGAGGACGTACCAGTCATCAGCCATGCAGGGAGCCTAACCACCGTGCCCTGCCTGAGGCGGATGGGCTCTCTCTGCAGGGGCTGGGAGGTCGAGGTTCCTGGCGGGGGAACAGGAGTTGCCGAGCGGCGACGGGTGGGACGGTCACGCCATCCCATCGGTCCGGGGTCTGCGGGGACACCAGAGCGGTGTTCCATGATGGTCGACGATCAGGTGGTGCTCGGAGCCGGGGCGGGCGCGGTCGACGGGTGAGGGACCGACGTGATCCCGAGGGCCTGTCACGATGGGTTCCGTGAGCGCACAGGGTGAACTGAACGGCAAGGATTCCGGCGGGGCGGGGCGGGAGCGGCGGTGGCGGCGCGATCCGGAGCGCACCCACGCGGTGCTGGTGGACGCGCTCCTGGAGCTGGTCGCCGAGGGTGAGCAGGAGCCTCCCCGCAGGGCGATCGCCGAGCGGGCCGGGGTGTCCGAGCGGACGGTGTTCGTGCATTTCGCCGATCGTGAGGCGCTGTACGTCGCCGCTGCCGAGCGGCAGGCGGAACGGTGGCGGGCGCTGGCCGAGCCGGTGCCGCCCGAGTGGCCGACGGCACGCAAGGTCCGGGTGCTGGTGGCTCAGCGCGGCCGGATGTACGAGGTGATGACGCCGATCCGCAAGGTGGGGCTGGGACTTGAGCCGACGTCAGAGGGGCTTCGCCTGGTGATGGCGCGGGGAGACGCCTGGTTCCGCGAGGATCTGGCCGCGATCTTCGCGCCGGAGCTGCGGCGGGTGCCGCGGGCGCGGCGGCCCGGGGGGCTGCTGGACGCTCTGGAGGCCACCTCTTCCTGGGCGGCCTGGGATCACCTGCGTACCAGGCGTGGGCTGGACATGCCGGCCGCCGGTTCGGCGATCCGGCGAACCCTTCAGGCGTTGCTGGACGCCGTGGCGAACTGAGCGCCGGTCGAGCGGCGCGGGCGCCTGCGCAGACCCTTGACTCGTATTGCAGTCCTACTGCAATAGTGACCTGGTGCGGCGCGGTCACGGACACGGCCGGTGAGCGTGCAGGCGTGCCGACGGGAAGGGTGTGTACTGCAATGACCTCGATGGACCGGCGCGGCTTTGTTGCCGCAGCGGTGGGCGCCGCGGCGGCCGCCGTATCGCTGAACCCGCAGACCGCTGAGGCACTCTCCGGACACCACCGCCCCGGAACACCGTCGCCGACACGTACCGACGGGCTGCCCTACGACGATGAAGCCGACTTCGCCGACGCGGACCGGGGGTTCATCGCCGCGTTCACCGAGGGGCCGATCACCACCACCACAGGACGGGTTGCCTGGGACCCCGGCGCGTACCGCTTCCTCGCCGATGCCGAGGCCGCGGGCGGCTCGCCCGACAGTGTCGACCCGAGCCTGTGGCGGCAGGCCAGGCTCCTGTCCCGTCAGGGGCTCTACGAGGTCACCGACCGCATCTACCAGGTCCGCGGCCTCGACCTGTCCAACATGACGATCGTCGAGGGCGACACCGGCATCATCGTCATCGACCCGCTGATCTCCGTCGAGACCGCTGCCGCCGCGCTCCGGCTCTATCGCGGCCATCGCGGTGACCGCCCGGTCAAGGCGATGGTCTACACCCACCCTCATGTCGACCACTTCGGCGGCTGCCGTGGTGTCCTGCCCGACGGCGCCGGCGACGTACCGGTCCTCGCCCCGCAGGGGTTCATGGAGCACGCGGTGAGCGAGAACGTCTACGCCGGCCCCGCCATGGCCCGCCGCGCCGCCTACATGTACGGCGCCAAGCTCCCCACCGGCGCCGCCGCCCAGGTCGGTTGCGGCCTTGGACTCACGGTCTCCCTCGGAACCGTCGCTCTGATCGCCCCCACGCAGTACATCGGCGCAACCGGTCAGGAGGTCACCCTCGACGGGGTCCGCATCCGTTTCCAGATGACGCCCGGGACCGAGTGCCAGGAGGAGATGAACTTCCTCTTTCCCGACCTGCGCGCGGTCTGCATGGCGGAGAACGCCACCCACACCATGCACAACATCCTCACCCTGCGCGGCGCGCAGGTCCGCGACGCCCACGCCTGGGCCGGATACCTGACCGAGTCCATCGGCCTCTACACCGGCGCGGCCGACGTGGCGTTCGCCTCCCACCACTGGCCCACCTGGGGCAACGAGAACATCGTCGCGCTGCTCACCCACCAGCGGGACCTCTACGGCTACCTGCACGATCAGACCGTCCGCCTGATCAACCAGGGCCTCACCGGGACCGAGATCGCGGAGACGTTCCGGCTTCCGCCCCAGCTGGAGCGGGTGTGGGCCAACCGTGGCTACTACGGCTCCCTCAGTCACAACGTCAAGGCGGTCTACCAGCGCTACATGGGCTGGTTCGACGGCAACCCCGCGCACCTGTGGGAGCACCCGCCGGCCGAAGAGGCCCGACGCTGGGTCGAGTCCCTCGGTGGCCAGGCCGCCGTACGCGCCCGCGCCCGGCACTACGCCGACGGGGGCGACCTGCGGTTCGCCGTCACCCTGCTCAATCACGCCGTCTTCAACGACCCGGACGACGCCAAGGCCAAGCGCCAGCTCGCCGGCCTCTACGCCCGTCTCGGCCAGGCCGCCGAGAACGCGGTCTGGCGCAACTTCTACCTCACGGGCGCCCAGGAGCTCACCCACGGCGTCACGGCCAGTACCAGCGCCACCCTCGGTCCCGACATGTACCTCGCCCTCACCGTCGGGCAACTCATCGACGGCCTCGCCGTCCGTGTCGACGGACCGAAGGCCTGGTCACTGCGCATCGCCCTCGACTGGCACATCGGCGACCAGTACTGGCACTTGCGCCTGGCCAACGGACTGCTCACCTGGACCACCGACAGCGATCCCGCCCCGGACGCGGGCCTGACCATGACGATGACGAAACCCCAGCTCCTCGCCCTGCTCGCCGGCAAGGGAACCGCCGGCATCACCATGAACGGCGATGCCGAACTGCTGCCCCGTCTCCTGTCCGTCCTGGACGCCCCCGACACGGACTTCCCGATCGTCACGCCCTGAGGTCGCGGTGGATCCCGGCGCCGACGGGACGGCGCCTGGATCCTGGCACCCCATGCTGCGCTCGCGCGGGCCTGGGGTCACCGCTCCGTCGCGAGGCGGGTGAGGGGGTACGGGCGGCGGGTTCGTCGCGGGCCTGGCGGTAGGCGTTGCCTGCCCACAGATGCGGGGTAGCCGAGCGGGGCGGTCGGCCTGCCCCACCCGGACATCGTCCGGGCGCTCCAGGACGCGGGCCGCCTCGACCGGCGGCCGGCGGCCACTCGGACCGCTCTGCCCTTGCGCGACAACCGTTCTGCCAGCCGCGGCCACCGCCACCGTACGGATGAACCGGCTTCAGCCGTGTCACCACCACTCGGCACGGTTCCTGAGCCTCCACCTCCACGGCGACAGGCCACTGAGCACCTACAGTAGCCGTCTGCGATCGAAGGGTGACACCACGTGTCCCTCTCACCTCGTCGGAGTCGCCATGGCCTCGCGCTCACCCTCACCCAGCCCACGCCGCTCCAGGGTGTCGCTCCTGCCGGTCCTGATTCCCCTTGCGGTCCTGATCGTGGTGGCGGTGTCCGTCGGGTCCCGGCTGCAATTGACCGAGCGGCAGGCAAACGACACGGTCCACACGGCCGGATCCCGAGCCGCCGACCGGGTGGACGTGGAGGCCGTCGTCCAGAGCGTCGACGCCGCGGCCAGAGAGCTCGTCCTGCGGGTCAGGGTCATCCCCCGTGGGGCTCTCGGTGAGGAGGAGGGGACCGCCCCGGTGGACGATCTCAGCCTCCAGACCTCCGTGGCGACCCTCAGCGATCTGGAGTTCAAGGCGCACGCGCGGCTCGCCCCCAAGGACGTGCAGGTCGCGATCACGGGTGGATCGATCGGCGACTACCCGTTCGACACCTACGGGACGGACATCGAGTTCTGGGCACTGCTGGGTGGCAAGGAGGTGCCGGTCCGAATGCTCTTCTCCAACAACGACACGCGCTTCTCCGTCTCCGCGACGCCCCCGGCCTCCGGGCAGGACGCCGTCGTCGAACTGTGGCTGTCCCGATCGACCAGCCTGCTGGTCTTCGCGGTCTTCATGATGGTCGTGATGTGGGCGCTGGCATCGTCCGTGCTCCTCGGAGCCTGGTACCTGACGACCCGTGGCGAGGGTGTGACCTGGCCCGCCCTCGCCTGGATGGCGGCCACGCTGTTCGCTCTCTCGGCGTTCCGCAACACGGCTCCCGGCACACCCCCGATCGGCTGCGTGATGGACTGGTTCGCCTTCTTCTGGGCCGAGACCGTCATCGCCCTGTGCCTGATCGCCGCGGTCACCACCGGCGTCCGCGTCGCCATCCGCTCAGAGGGCGCCCACCGTACCTAGGAATCGCCCGAGCCCGATGGCCTGCGGGCTGCGTTTGCCGCCCCCATGCTGCGAGGCGATCCGCCGCGGGTCGGCCCAGCGGAAGCCGGCCGAGGAGATGGGCCTCCAGCCGCTCCCGAACGACCAGCACCTCCCCCGCCACCGCCCAAAGTCCCAGGCGGGCATGGAGAGCAGAACATCCTCCGCTACCTCAGCCGCCTGCACAGTAGGGGCGCGGCCCACCGCAGCGTCTGCCCCGTGCAGGGCCGACGTACGAGAAAGGCAAACCCACGCATCTGCGGTAGTTCCACTGGCCCAGCCGCTACACCCCGCACACGGACCAGGAAGCTCCCATGAACCATCCCCGCGTACGCGCACGGCTCAGGGCCCTCGCGATGTTCCTCGGGCGCGAGACCGTTGGTCTCCCCGAACTGGCAGCACCGCGCGACGCGGTCGTCGAAGCCACCCTCCCTGAACCCACACTCCGCCGCGCCGCACCGACCGGTCCGTGAACCTGACCGATGGTCAGGGACCACGACTGTGATGTCAGTCCGCTGAAGTATCCTTCCCGCCACCGCACACCGACCGGGAGGACCAAGAGAATTGTCTGGCCTGTCCGCTTTCCCGCTGCCCTTTCATGCTTCGCGTTCCATATCGTTCGCGACACCCCGAACGCTGCGCGAACTCCAGATGATGGAGTGCAGCGCACACATTCGGGCGAAGGCGGGGTGGTTCGACAAGATGAACGATGCCGACATCGTCGCCAGGTGGACCCAGGAGGCAATCGCCCAGGGCCTCACCGAAGCGCAGGTTCGTTACGTGCTTGCCGAACTCGTGCATTACGCGGCGCTGCGAGACGAGCGAACCGGCGTCGAGGTGTCCGCCGTCGATGGGGTGTGGCAGTCGGACACGCTGATCGACGACAAGCTCAGGTCTCGGCTGCGCGAGGCGGTCCAGGTTCTGGAACAGGTCCCCGAAGCAGAGAAGGACTGGCATCCCGGATCCGACGGGCAGGTACTGGATCTGGTTCACCCCTCACTGTTCTGCCTGGTGAGTGAGGTGAGCGGCGCGCCCGAGCGGGCTTGGCAGAACCCGACGGACCACTACTCGAAGCATGAGTTCTCGGAGAGGTTCCAGTGGCTGCCCACGGACATCGACATCAGTGACGACGGCGACGTCGCCTTCCGCTCGTACGTCAACAACGTCCACCCCGAGACTCATCACGAACTGGCCTCCGTCCTCCCGGACTTGTTCGCGCGCATGCGCCCGCTCCTGGAGAACGTGCTCACCGATCTGCGCCACCCGCGGCCCCTGCGGATCGAGGCCGATCCCTTCGGGTGGTACGACTCGGAGCCTGAGTATCCGGACAAGGCCTCCTACAGTGATGACGAGGCTTACGTAGAAGCCCGTCGCGCATGGGAAGAGGCCCAGGACGACTGGTGGGAGAACCGCCGCCCGGTCATCCCGGACGCCCCGGTCTTCACCCCGCCCGAGTTGCCCGAGGCATCCGCCCGAGTCGACCTGCGCGGCCGCCGTCTTCAGGTCATCGTCAAGCTCGCCACCATTCATCTCACCCCGGACAAGCCCGAGTACCCCGGTGGTTCCTGGCACGTCGAGGGGATGATGAACGAGCGGATCGTCTCGACCGGCATCTACTACTGGGACAGCGAGAACATCACCGAAAGCCGGCTGAGCTTCCGGGCGGCACTCGACGACCCGGATTACGAGCAGAACGACGACAACGGTCTGCGTGAGGTGTACGGACTGGAGGACGAAGACGCGCTGAACCAGCTCCTGGGATCGGCATCGACCCCAGCGGGCCGCTGCCTGGCGTTCCCGAACATCCTGCAGCACCGCGTCGGCCCGTTCCGCCTCTCGGACGCCACCCGCCCGGGATACCGCAAGATCCTCGCGTTCTTCCTGGTCGACCCGTCGGAGAGGATCGTCTCGACATCCGATGTGCCACCGCAGCAACCGTGGTCCGACACCTCGACCATGACGCTCGAACAGGCCAAGGACTTCCGCGAACAGCTCATGCAGGAGCGCAAGTTCTTCATCGACGAACACAATGAGCAGCTCTACGAACGAGAATTCTCCCTCTGCGAGCACTGAACCTCATTCATCCCCCACACGCACAGGCCAGGAGGCTGGGTTGGCTGTTCGCCGCGGTGGGAGTGGTTGAGCGGCTGGCGCCGGACGGATTATGGGAGTTGTTCCAGCGGGTGGTGCCGGAGACGCCGTCGCGGCCGCAGGGTGGTGGCCTGCGTCGGCACGGCGATCGGGAGGTTCTGGCGGCGATCGTGTTCGCAGCGACGTCGGGCTGCACGTGGTAGCAGCTGCCCGCGGCGTCGTTCGGGCCGTCCGGTGCGACGGCCCACCGCCGGTTCACCGAGTGGACGAAGGCCGGGGTATGGGCCAAGCTCCACCGCCTGGTCCTCGACGCACTCGGTGCCCGCGGCCACCTGGATTGGTCCCGTTGTGCGATCGACTCGGTGAACATGCGGGCCCTGAAAAGGGGGACCTCACGAATCCGAATCCTGTCGACCGGGGCAAATACGGTTCGAAGATCCATCTGATCACCGAGCGGACCGGTCTTCCCCTGTCCGTCGGCATCTCTGGCGCCAACGTCCACGACAGCCAGGCCCTGATCCCGCCTGTGAAGGCGCATTCCCCCGATCCGGTCCCGCCGAGGACCTCGCCGACGCAAGCCCGGCAAGCCCGCCGACAAGGGCTACGACTACCGCCACCTGCGGCAATGGCTGGCACGGCGAGGCATCCGGCCCCGCATCGCCCGCCAGAGGCGTCGAGACCTCACAGCGGCTCGGACGACACCGCTGGACCATCGAACAGACCATGGCCTGGCTCGCCGGCTGCCGCCGACAACACCGCCGCCACGAACGCATGGCCGAGCACTTCCGCACCTCCACCAGCCTCGCCTGCACCCTCAGCTGCTACTGAAACTTGAACGGGTGATGTCGGGGCCGTCCGCCTGACGGCGGCTGATCCGCTCCGGTAGCCCTGGACCGTGAGATACGCGCAGGGCGGCGGTTTGACCGACGCCGGGAGGGCCGTGAGGGAGCGGGTCCGGCTGCAGGCCGTGGAACGCTTCGAGACTGGCAGAAGAACAGGGAGATCGCTGCCGCGCTGCGGGTCAGCGAGCGGTCCGTGGAGCGGTGGCGCCGCCAGTGGCGCGAGCGCGGCGAAGCGGGGGTCCTGTCGATGGCTGCTCGCCGGTGGTCCGGGTCCGTGGCCGGGGGCTCGGGCCGGGTGTCCATGGCCGGGCTGACCTGCAATATGCCGGGGAAGCGGTCAGGGATGTTCTACTCGGTCCGCGAGTAACGGGGCCCGCAAGGACGAGGCGAAGGGCATCGGCTGGCACGACCTGCGCGACCTGCTGGTCAGAGCGCACATCCAGCTCGGCAGCCCGATCGTGCTGGTCTGGGACGACCTGCGCATGCACCTGGTCGAGCCACTGCGCGAGTTCATCGCCGACCACGCGGAGTGGCTCACAGTCTTTCAGCTTCCGAGTTACTCACCAGACTTGAACCCGGAGGAGGGCATCTGGTCGCTGGTCAAGCGCGACATCGGCAACCTCGCCGCGGCCGACCTCGGCCAGATCACCCGGGCCGTCAAGCGCAAGCTCAAGATGTTGCAGTACCGGCCGGAGGTCATCGACGGCTGCCTCGCCGGCCACCGGCCTGGCCCTGGACGCGTGAACGCAATGGCTGGCCGATCGGCGATTGGCCGGCACGGTCAAGTCAAAAGTTGCTGGTCAGCTACGGTGACGGAATGACCGAGAGCCTGCCTGCCGACGTAGCCGACGTGCTCGCGGCAGTCCTGAACACGGACAGTCCGGCTCATGTCGCGCTCCGAAAGCAGGTTCCGTACCTCAGCGTGCGAGGTCGGTGCACATGCGGGTGCGGAACCGCCTATTTCGAACTCGACACCAGCAAGGCGGAGCCCGCGCCCACTGGTCCCAGCACTGTCGTGGCGGCCGAAGCGCAGCTCGTCACCGAGGCTGGCGAGCGCCCCGGCGAGGTCCTGGTCTTCACGCAAGGCGGCTACCTGTCGTGGCTGGAAGTCTGTTCATGGAGCGACGACGTCGAGGTGACCCTGGCTGCCGCGCGTCGCTGGCTGCAGACACGCCCTTGATCTCGAACGGCCAGAGTTCAGCGGTCTCTGCGACACGACCGACATCACGAGTTCACGTTCAGTACCGCAGACTCACAACGACTCCACGCGTTGTGAAAGCTGCGCCATCATGGCCAGCGTGAGCAAAGCGACTGTGCTTGAGGCCGTAGCACGCCTGTACCAAGAGTTCATGAGATTTCCCTTTCCTCCCAGATTGGCTGGCGCGGACCGGGCCGGCTTCGACCTGGTGTTGCTGGACTCAAACACCGCGGCCTGGGTTTCTATCTGGATCAAGAACGGCGGCGAGCTCGATGCGCGAGGTCGAAGCGGTCTGCTTCGCTGCATCGCCCGCCTGGACCGGGTCATACCTGTGCTCAGTGAAACGGACCACCCTGATTACTGGCACCACCTGCACGAGATGGCTCGCCTTGTCGCGGATTCCCCACAGGTAGCCACCAAATGAAGTGACCTCCAAAGCGTGTTACGAGAGGCTGCGGTCGGGCATTTCCCTTGCATGGGTGGGGTGCTGAAGGCTGAGCCGTTGTAGGTGGGGACGTTCCCCGGGCTGCGGCTGCGGCAGTTCGGAACCTGGCACCGCTTCTTTAGACGTCATCTCATTTCGTAAGTCTGTGCAACGATTCGTCGGTCAGTAGGAGGCCACGAGTGGGGGCGAAGGCCGATGCAGTACGTCAATCTCGATGCACAGGTTGGCGACCTGTCAGGGGTCTTGGATCCGGCTCGCTACCTGAGCCACCTGCCCTCGATCTCCAGCGATCTGCCGCCGGGCGCCCGGGCTTTCGCCACTGATGCGGACCACTACGACTTCCGCAGCAGGCGATGCGTGAAGGACCTGATGCTCCGGGCCGTCCGGGGCGCCGGCGGTGAGGAGATGGAGGTCGAGTTCCAGCACAACTGCTGGAAGCATGACCAGGACCTGCTGATCCGCTACGTAGGGGTGTCCAGTTTCTTCATCGATCCCGCCGACGAGGACCGAGGAACGGACCTCGGGACTGTGGTTCTCGACGAGATCCTGCCGCACAGGGACGGCTGCAGCCACGAGATCGCCTGCCGGGACGGCACCCTCGTCCTTGTCTGCCGTGACTTCCAGGCGACCTGGATCGAGACCACCTGCTCAAGCAAGTCGTAAACGCGACAGTTCATGAGGATTGTTGAACGGCTGGTGCCGGATGAGCTGTGGGGGGCTGTTCCAGAAAGTGGTGCCGGAAGCGCCGTCGCGACCCCAGGGCGGTGGTCGGCGTCGGCATGGCGACAGGGAGGTGCCGGCGGCGATCGTGTTCATGGCCACGTCGGACTGCACGTGGCGGCAGCTGCCGACAGCCTCCTTCGGCTTGTCAGGGGCGACTGCCCACCGACGGTTCAGCGAGTGGTCGAAGGGCCGGGTGTGGGCGAAGCTCCACCGCGTGGTGCTCGACGAGCTCGGTGCCCGCGGAGAGCTGGACTGGTCCCGCTGCGCGATCGACTCAGTCCGACGCGGCATCCGCTGCACGATCCCGCAGAAGAAGGACCAGATCCCGAACCGCGAGAAGCGCGGCTCCCACGGAGGCCGCTCGCCGACATTCGACAAGGACGACTATCGCGAGCGCCACGCGGTGGAGTTCGGGATCGGCCGCCTGAAGCGCCACCGCGCGGTGGCCACGAGGTACGACAAGCTCTCCGTCCGCCACGAAGCCCCCGTCCTGATCGCCGCAATCGACGAGCGGCTCTCATCGCTACCGCTTGCGGGCCAGCAACTGCACTGCCTGCGACCGGTGGCCGTTCATCGTGGCGACCTCGATCCGGCGCTCGTCCACCAGGTCGAAATCTGACAACAGAGTACGCAGCTCCGCGATGTCGTGGTGCCGACACACCGCACCGTCGTCAGTGGCGAACACCCCGTACGGCGTGCCGAATTGCCCGGCATGGGTCACGTAGCGGCTGTGGTTTCGTTCATCGTCCTGCAGGACCATGTCGCTGACATAGAGCAGCCCACCGGGTGCCAGGACGCGGTTCAGCTCGTCGATCAGCGCCCGCTGAGCATTGCCGTCCGGGACGCAGGTCAACACGGCGAACAGCAGGACGACATCGAAGCTCCCCGACGCGCCAGTCAGGGCCGGCGGGGACTCCAGGACGGCGAAGCGCAGGTCAGGCCGCAGCTGACGGCCCCGCTCGATCAGCACGGGAGACAGGTCCACGCCGGATACGTCACGGAAGCCGTGGTCGCTCAGCTCGGCCGTGACACGGCCGTATCCACAGCCGTAGTCCAAGACCCGAGCGTCCGGACCCACCTTTGCCAGCCAGTCGAGATTCACCGGATGAGTGAACGTCTTCGTTGCGCCGACGCCGTCCCAGTACGCGATTTGCCTACCAAGATCCTTCATGCGAGTGCAGCATACGGCCCCCTTCCCGTTGCCTCACGTCATTCCTTGATCCACTTCTGAAACAGACCCCGAGTTTGTTCTTTCACCTCGCGCCGCGTCGAACGGTCGCGCGGTGGGGAAAATTTCGGTGCGTGTCTGAGGGAGACTGGTCAGACTTGCGGGCATGACAGCGAAGATCAGCCGCATCAACCCCGAGCAGTTGCATGAGACGCCCGGCTACCACCACATCACCGTGGTGGAGACCGGTCGAACGGCTTACCTGGCGGGGCAGTGCCCGCTCGACCAGAGCGGCTCCCTCGTCGGCCCGGACTCCCTCGAGGTGCAAGTCGACCAGGTCGTCCTCAACGCACTCGCCGCCCTCGTGGCGGTGAATGCCCAGCCGCAGCACGTGGTGCGTTCGGTGGTCTACGTGCGGAGCGACGACAGGGAGGACCTGGGCCTCGCCTGGCACCGGCTTGCCGCTTCCGCCCTCGGGCCGGCGTTCACGTCCGCCAGCACGCTCTTGGGGGTTACGCAGCTGGGCTTCGCAGGGCAGCTGGTCGAGGTGGACCTCACCGTCGCACTGCCCGACTGAGCGGCCCTCACGCCTCGAACAGCGTGACACAGTCCGGCTCGGCCCGGCCGACGACGCCACGGCAGTCACTGCCGCCCAGCTCCGCGACGTCGTCGACCGCTCATCGCCGCGGGGCAGTGACAGCCCGGCGAGCCGGACATCGTCATCGTCACGGACGCCGGATGCGACGTGAGCCGCCCGGCCTGGGCCCTGCGGGACCTGCCCGTCGAGCTGACCGGGCGGATCCGCGGCGACCGCGTGCTGCGATTGCCGAAGCCGCCACGGGTCTACGACCCCAAGGGCGGCCGACCGCCCAAGCACGGTCCGGAGTTCCGCTTCGCCACACCGGAAACCTGGCCCGACCCCGTGGTCACCACGAACTACGGCAAGGCCGTCACACAGGCGTGGGACCGAGTCCACCCGCGGCTCACCCACTGGGCTGCCCGGCTGGACACAAAGGCGAACTTCCCCTGATCGAGGGGATTTTGATCCGGCCGGAGGTCGAGCACCTTTCGAAGGACAGTGAGGCGCCGGCGGTGTGGCTGTGGTCCTCGAGGACGGGCTCCAACCACGCAGGCGTCGACCGGGCCTGGCAGGCGTTCCTGCGACGCTTCGACCTGGAGCACACATTCCGGCTGTTCAAGCAGACCCTGGGCTGGACGGAGCCTCGACTGCGGGAGCCGGAGGCGGCCGACCGATGGACCTGGCTGATCATCGCCGCATACCCCCAGCTCCGGCTCGGCCGCCCGCCGGCCCGCGACCTGCGGCACCCGTGGGAGAAGCCTGCCGCACCGAGACGGCTCACGCCTGCCCGGGTCCGCCGAACGTTTCGGGACCTCCGCCAGCACATGCCCTGTCCCGCCAGGGCGCCGAAACCCCACCGGCCGGGACCTGGACGACCAGTCGGCTCCAGGAACACCCGCCGGGCACCCCGCTATGACGTGGGCAAAACCGTCCGCCGCGAGAAGACCCATATCGCCCTACAGCGGTTGAAGGGTCAAAGATCAGGCTGAGCCACCGAGGGCTGGTTCAACCCGCCCCCACACCGCAAGCACTCGGCTCGGTCCCACCACCGGCTGAGCGAGGCGGCGGCGTCCCACCGCTCCCGCGCCGCTGCGGCAGGAGAGCGCCGGGCGTCCCGGGAGGGCCGGTGCACCAAGGTCACACAGGCCGTCCCTTTTGGCGTGAATGCATTGACCGCCATTCCCCCTACAAGGTACATTTACGACGTATCTGCCCACGATAGACGTGGTTGACATCCCGACCGATCTATAGCTTTTTGCCGGACACGAGTATGAGGTTGGCCCGCCCTTCTCCTGCGGTTGCGCGGTGAGGA
The DNA here is from genome assembly GCF_049913175.1 of Streptomyces sp. R-07. Taxonomy (NCBI): domain Bacteria; kingdom Bacillati; phylum Actinomycetota; class Actinomycetes; order Kitasatosporales; family Streptomycetaceae; genus Streptomyces; species Streptomyces sp. R-07. The sequence continues at coordinate 8,497,883 of NZ_CP183978.1, read as the reverse complement.
AGGGGGCCAGGAATCCTCCCCATCGCCGGTCGAAGCCGGCGACTGATGCCGCAGCAGGACGGACGTCCCCCGTGCGGGCGCTCCGTACGCCGTCCGCCCGATGCGTGATCCGGCGCTCTCGCCAGGTCCTGCAAGAGGGCCCGAGGGCGGCTCGGCGGAACGCGCAGTCGTTCTGGAAGGCAGGACCCTGTCGTGGTCCACAGAATCCTTTCTCTCAGTCTTACGTTCCGGAACCTGATCCTCGGTGTCGCAGCGGCCGTGATGGCCCTGGGCCTCTTCCATCTCCCACGGGCGGCGTCGGCAGACGTCTTCCCGGAGTTCGCTCCGACACAGGTACAGATCCAGACCGAAGCGCCGGGCCTGTCGGCGGCCGAGGTCGAGCAGCTCATCACCGTCCCGCTGGAGCAGGACCTGCTGAACGGCGTGGCGTGGCTCGACCAGATCACCTCCGAGTCGGCCCCCGGTCTGTCCTCCGTCGACCTGGTCTTCGAGCCGGGCACGAACGAGCAGAAGGCCCGGCAGGCCGTCCAGGAGCGCCTGATCCAGGTGGGCGGTCTGCCCCAGGTGGGCAAGCCGCCGGTCATGATCCAGCCGCTGTCGTCGACGAGCCGGGTGATGATGATCGGGCTCTCCTCGAAGGACGTCTCCCGCATCGACATGTCCGTCCTCGCACGGTGGAACATCAAGCCGCGTCTGCTGGGCATACCCGGCGTGGCGAACGTGATCATCTGGGGTGAGCGGGACCGCCAGCTGCAGGTCCAGGTCGACCCCGATCAGCTGCGCAGCCGGGGCGTCTCACTGGACCAGGTGGTCCGCACGACGGGCAACGCGCTGTGGGTGTCGCCGCTGACCTTCGTGGAGGCCTCGACGCCGGGCACCGGCGGGTTCATCGACACTCCGAACCAGCGCATGGCGATCCAGCACGTGCTGCCCATCGCCAAGGCGCAGGACCTGGCTTCCGTGGCCCTGGAGGACACCGCCGAGAAGCGGCTGCGCATCGGTGACGTGGCCACCGTGGTGGAGAACCACCAGCCCCTCATCGGCGACGTGATGCTGAACAACGGCCCCGGGATCATGCTGGTGGTCGAGAAGTTCCCCGACGCCAACACCCGTCAGGTCACCCACGCCGTCGAAGAGGCGATGACCTCACTCCAGCCCGGACTGTCCGGCATCACCGTCGACACCCACGTGTACCGGCCGGCGTCCTTCGTCGACACGGCGCTCGACAACGTGGGTCTGTGGGCGCTCGTCGCCGTGCCCGCCGTCTCGGTGCTGCTCGGCCTGTACTTCCTCTCCTGGCGCGTCGCCCTGATCAGCCTCGTCTCGATCACCATGGCGGAGATCGCCGCCCTGTGGGTGCTCTATCTGCGCGGCTCGACCTTCAACATGATGGTCCTGGCCGGCCTCGCGATCGCCCTCGGCGTCGTCATCGACGACATCGTCATCGGCTTCGACCGCATCCAGAGACAGTTCCAGCGCGAAGGTCAGCCATCCGGCGAACGCCGGTCGGTGGCCGACGTCGTGGTCGACGCCACGGCGGCGGTGCGGCGGCCCGCCTTCTTCGCCACGCTGATCCTGCTCCTCGCCGTGGTGCCCATCGTCTTCCTGAACGGCCTGGGCGGAGCGTTCGCCCGGCCGCTGGCCCTGTCCTACGTACTCGCGGTGGTCGCCTCCACCGTCGTCGCCCTGACCCTCGCGCCCGTACTCGCCGCCATGCTGCTGGCGCGCACCAGGCTCGGGCACCACCGCAACCCGGTGCTCGGGTGGCTCCACCGCGGCTTCGACCGGCTCAGCCCCAAGACCGTGCTCCGGCCGGGCCCGGCGGTGGTCGCGGTCGCCGTGCTGGTCGGCGCGGGCTTCGCGGTGTGGCCGCAGCTCGACGGCGCGTCCCCCATCCCTGCCCTGCACCAGCGTGAGCTGCTGATCCACGTGGACGCGGCGCCCGGTACGTCGTTGCCGGAGATGAACCGCCTCGGCCAGGCGGCCGCCGACGACCTTCGCGCGCTGCCGGGCGTCGAGAGCGTGGGAGCCCACGTCGGCCGCGCCAGGGAGTCCGACGAGGTCGTCAACGTCAACTCCGGCGAGTTCTGGGTCAACCTCAGGAGCTCGGCCGACTACGGCAAGACCGTCGCCGCGATCAACCGCACCATGAACGAGCAGGCCGACCTCGACAGCGACGTGCTGACGTACCAGCAGGCGCGACTGGACGAGGTCCGGGCCGAGAACGGCGACGGCGCGCCCGTCGTCGTCCGCGTCTACGGCAACGACCTGGGTGTGCTGCGGCAGCAGGCCGAGCAGGTGAGCAAGGCCCTCTCGCAGGTCACCGGAGTCGTCCGGCCGCAGATCCCGGACGTGGTCGAGGAGCCGACCCTCGAGGTCAAGGTCGACCTCGGGGCGGCCCAGGGCCACGGGATCAAGCCCGGTGACGTCCGCCGCACGGCCGCCACCTACTTCTCGGGCCTGCCCGTGGGCAGCCTCTACGAGGAGCAGAAGGTCTTCGACGTCGTGGTGTGGGGCTCGCCCGCGACACGCTCCGCTCCGCAGAACGTCCAGAACCTGCTGATCGACACGCCGAACGGCGGCCATGTGCGCCTCGGCGATGTCGCCGCCGTCCGTGTCACGCCGTACCCGACGGTCATCGAGCACGACGCCACCTCGCGCAGCCTCGACGTCGTCGCCGACGTCAACGGGCGTGACCTGAACTCCGTACTCGACGACGTCAGGAGCCGCGTCCAGGCCATGCCGATGCCGTACGAGTACCACGCCGAGGTGCAGAGCGACGTCGCGCACCAGCAGAGCCAGGATCTGCGCATCGCGGGGCTCGTGGTCGCCGCGCTGCTCGGCACCTTCCTCCTCCTCCAGGCGGCCTTCGGCAGCTGGCGCGCGGCGACGCTCGTCCTGCTCGCCCTGCCGCTGGCCGGCGTCGGCGGTGTGCTGACCGCGTTCGCCGTCGGCGGTGTCATGTCGATCGGCGCGCTCGGCGGCTTCCTGCTCGTCCTGGGCATCGCCGTGCGCAATCTGGTACTGCTCGTCCGCGGCTACCAGGAGACCGAGCCGCGCGCGGACGGAACCGTCGACCCGCAGCGCATCGTCGACGCCACGCGCGACCGGGTCGGCCCGGTCCTGCTGACCGCGCTGGCCACGGCCGTCGCGGTGCTGCCCGCGGTCGTCCTCGGAACCGTCGAGGGCATGGAGGTGCTGCACCCGCTGGCCGTCGTCGTGCTCGGCGGCCTGGTCACCTCGACCCTCGTCACGCTGTTCATCGTGCCCGCCCTCTACATCCGCTTCTACTCCGCCCCCGGCGGCGTGGGGCGGCGTCACCACGGTCCGGAACCGGAACCGGGTCTCGCGACGGCCGGCCCCACCCCGGACGCGGCAGCCGCGGACGACGGCAGGACGGAACGGCGAGTGGCACCCCACAGCGGGCCCGGCCGCCGTCTCACCAGGCGCCGGTGGGCCGTGGGCCTGTCGGTCGCGGGGCTGCTGCTCGCCGGTGGAGCGGGCCTGTCGGCCTGCGCCGACTCGAACCCCTCCTCGGCGTCGGCCGCCGAACACTCCGAAGACCCGCCTGCCGAGATCGAGAAAGTCGCGGAGGGGAAGATCCCCCACCTGACCCTGGCCGAGGACACGGCCATGCGGATCCACATCACGACGGAGCCGCTGCGGCAGGCGCCGCTGGACGGCACGGGGCCGCCGCGGACGCTCATCCCGCTGAAGGCGGTGGTCTACGACCCGGAAGGCAAGACCTTCGCCTTCACCAACCCGGAGCCCTTCGTCTACATCCGGACCCCCGTCGAACTGGGGCAGTTCGGTAAGGACGACGCGGTCGTGAAGTCCGGCCTCCCGAAGGGCACCCCCGTGGTGACGGTCGGGGCCGCCGAACTGCTCGGCATCGAGTACGAGACGGACGGCGAGCACTGATGTCCGGGGACCGTAGCACTCTGATGCGCTGGATCGTCCGGTCCAGCCTGCGCTTCCGCTACCTCGTGGTCGCCGCGGCCGCGGTGATGATGGTCGTGGGCATCACGTCGCTGCCCCAGCAGCGGGTGGACGTCTTCCCCGAGTTCGCCCCGCCGCGGGTCGAGATCCAGACGACCTGCGTCGGCCTGGCCACGGGCGACGTCGAGTCCCTGGTCACCGTTCCGCTCGAACAGTCCCTCAACGGCCTCGCCGGACTCGACGACCTGCGCTCCGAGTCCATCGCGCAGCTCTCGTCGATCCAGCTGATCTTCCACGAGGGAACCGACATCTTCAAGGCACGGCAGGAGGTCCAGGAACGGGTGCAGCAGGTCTCGCACTCACTGCCGACCTGGGCGGCCCCGCCGGTGATCATGCCGCCCGTCGCGGCGACCAGCCGTGTCATGAAGATCGGGATGTCCTCGGACGACCACTCCGACAAGGCCCTGATGAACATGTCGATGACGGCGTACTGGGAGGTCAGGGCTCGTCTGCTGCGGGTGCCCGGCGTCGCCAACGTGAGCATCTTCGGCGAGCGGCTGAAGATGATGACCGTGCAGGTGGAGCCGCTCAAGATGCAGGCCCAGAAGGTCAGTCTCGACGACGTCATGGAGGCGACCGGCGAGTCGGTCGACTCCGGTCTGCTGAAGTTCACCACCGGTTCGCTCATCGGCACCGGCGGCTGGATCGAGACCCCCACGCAGCGGATCGGCATCCGGCACGTCCTGCCGGTCGTGACGCCCACCGACCTCTCCCAGGTGCCGGTGGCCGCGGCGGGCGACCGCACCGTCCGGCTCGGGGACGTGGCCCGGGTGACGGAGGCCCACCAGCCGCTCGGCGGCAGCGCCATCGTCGGCGGCGACCCCGGTCTGCTGCTGATCGTCGAGAAGCTGCCCTGGGGCGACACCCCGGAGATCACCAGGAACGTGGAGAAGGCGATCGAGTCCCTCGAACCCGGCCTGCCCGGCATCCACTTCGACACGACCATCTTCCAGCAGCAGGACTTCATCCACACCGCGATCGACAATCTGACCCAGGCCCTGGTGCTCGGCTTCCTCCTGGTCGTCGTGGTCCTCGCGGCGTTCCTCTACGAGTGGCGCGTCGCGCTGATCAGCCTGCTGACGATCCCGCTGTCCCTCATGGCGGCCGTGCTGGTGCTCCACTGGCGCGGGGACACCATCAACACGATGGCCCTCGCGGGACTCGTGATCGCACTGGGCGCCGTCGTGGACGACGCGATCATCGACGTCGAGAACATCCTCAGACGACTGCGCGAGCACCGGGAGGCCGGCGGTGACACGTCGGTCGCGAAGATCATCCTGAACGCCTCGCTGGAGGTCCGGAGCCCGATCGTCTACGCGACGATGATCATCGTCGTGGCCACGGTGCCGGTGTTCCTGCTCCAGGGAGTGGCGGGCTCGTTCTTCCGTTCGCTCGCCGTCTCCTACACGCTGGCCATCATCGCCTCCATGGTCGTGGCCCTGACGGTGACCCCCGCCCTGTGTCTGATCATGCTGCGCAAGGCCAAGGTCGAACGCCGGCGGTCCCCGCTGCTCCGCCGGCTGCAGAACGGCTACACGGCGGGGCTGCGGCGCATCGTCAAGCGGCCGATGAACGCCTACCTGGTGTCCGGCGTGCTCGCGGTCGTCGCCGCCCTCCTCGTGCCACAGCTCAGCCAGTCCCTGCTGCCCTCCTTCAAGGAGCGGGACTTCCTGGTGCACTTCATCACCACACCCGGCACGTCCGTACAGGAAGAGCAGCGCATGGTCTCCCAGCTGAGCCGTGAGGTACGGGCCATCCCCGGAGTGCGCAACGCCTTCGGGGCCCACATCGGGCAGGCGTTCCTGGGCGACGAGATCGCCGGGGTCAACTTCGGCGAGGGCTGGATCAGCATCGACCCCAAGGCCGACTACGACAAGACGCTCACGGAGATCAAGGAGACCGTGGCGCGGTACGCCGGCATGGAGCAGGACGTCCAGACGTACCTCAACGAGCGCGTCGACGAGGTCCTCACCGGCTCCAAGTACCCGGTCGTCGTCCGTCTCTACGGCCAGGACCAGAAGATCCTGCGCGAGAAGGGCCTGGAACTCCAGGAGAAGATCACCAAGATCGCCGGCACCTCCGACGTCCACGCCGACCTGCAGGTCGACGTCCCTCAGGTCCAGGTGAGGGTCGACGTCGACAAGGCGGCGCAGTACGAACTGAAGCCCGGTGACGTGCGCCGCGCCGCGTCCACCCTCGTGGCCGGCGAGGAGGTCGGGGACATCTTCCGCGACGGCAGGGCCTACGACACGGTGGTGTGGAGCACCCCCGAGACCCGCGGCAACGTGGCGGCCATCAGCCGGCTCCCCATCGACACGCCCACCGGCACCACGGTACCGCTCGGCGACGTCGCCCAGGTGTTCATCGAGCCCCAGCCGAACGTGATCGCGCGTGAGAACGGCTCGCGTCACCTCGACGTGAACGCCTCCGTCTCCGGACGCAGCCTCAGCGCCGTCGTCTCGGACGTCGACAAGGCGATCGCCTCCACGGACTTCCCCCGCGGCTACCACACGGAGCTCCTCGGCGAGCACCAGGAACGGCAGGCCGCCCAGCGGGTCCTGTTCTACAGCGCGATCTTCGCGGCTCTGGCGATCTTCGTGCTGCTGCAGGTCTCCTTCCGCAGCTGGCGGCTCGCGCTGCTGTCGTTCCTGACCCTGCCGATGGCCCTGGTCGGCGGTGTCCTCGCGGTCTGGATCGCCGGCGGGAACATCACGCTGGGTTCCCTGGTCGGCTTCTTCACCGTGCTCGGCATCGCCGCACGCAACGGCATCCTGATGATCAACCACTTCCAGCACCTGGAGGAGCACGAGGGCATGGCCTTCGGGCCCGCCCTGGTGCTGCGCGGTGCGCGGGAACGGCTGTCCCCCATCCTGATGACCTCCCTGGCGACCGGACTCGCGGTCCTGCCGCTGGTCTTCCTCGGCAACCGGCCGGGCCACGAGATCGAGTACCCGCTCGCCGTGGTCATCGTGGGCGGTCTGGTTACGTCCACCCTGCTGAATTTGCTCGTCGTGCCCTCCCTGTACCTGCGTTTCGGCAAGGGCTTCAGGCGCCACAGGCCGCAGCATGAAGCGGCCGCCACGCACTGAGGCAGGCGGCGGACGGGGCCGCCGCCTCCCGGTGGAGCCCCACCCTGGCTCCACCGAGAGGATCAAGCTGAATGCCCCGTCGCTTGCGCGCATCCGCTGCCCTGTTGAGCCCGATCGTCGCCGCGCTGCTGCTGGCCCCCGGCGCGGCGGCCGAGGACAAACCCCAGGCCCCCTCCCCCGCAATGGCGAAGAGCGGCTCGCGCGCGCAGAACGGCTGCGGAAACCCTCCCCCGCTCCGCCGGTACATGTTCCCCGCCCTCCCGAGGGTGACCAACACGTTCCTGCCGCTGAAGCCCGGGACCCGCTTGACTCTCCACGGCGACGTCGCCGGTGAGGACCACACCGTGGTGACGACGGTGACCGACCTGACCAAGTTCGTCGACGGCGTCCGCACCGTGGTGGTGTTCGACCAGGACCTCAGCGGCAACAAGGTCCAGGAGTCGGAACTGGCGTTCTTCGCCCAGGACTGGCGCGGAGCGGTCTGGCGCCTCGGCGAGTACCCGGAGATCTACGAGAACGGCCGGCTCACCGGCGCCCCCGACACCTGGATCTCCGGCGTACAGGACGCCAGGGCGGGCATCGCCATGCTCGCCAGGCCGCACGTGGGCTCCCCCACCTACACCGAGGGCCTGGCACCCGAGATCGACTTCCTGGACTGCGCCACGGTGTCCCAGACCGGCCAGAGCGTCTGTGTCGAGGCCGGCTGCTTCGACAACGTCCTGGTGACGGACGAGTTCGCGCCGCTCGACCCCGAGGGCGGCCACCAGCTGAAGTCCTACGCGCCGCACGTGGGCAACATCAAGGTGGTGCCCGTGGGCGAGGAGAACCCGGAGACCCTGTCCCTGACCGAGTACACCCGGCTCAGCGCCAAGGAGATGGCGGCCGTCCGCAGGGAGGTGCTGAAGCAGGACAAGCGCGGCTACCGGATCAGCCCGGACGTGTACGGCACCACGCCGCCGGCGGAGCCCGCCCTCGTGCCGGGCCTCGTGGCCGCGTCGTAGACGGACAGGCCCCGGCACACGCGCGCCGGGGCCTCTCCCCCGGCACCGCGCGCCCTTCAGCTCCGGTTCAGGTGACGGGGGTCACAATCAGGACATGCGCGTTCTGATCGTGGACGACGAGGAGCGCTTCGCCGAGGGGCTCCGCAACGGCCTGGAGGCGGAGGGCTTCGCCGTCGACGTCGCCCTGGACGGTACGGACGGCCTGTGGCGGGCGCGCGAGCACGCGTACGACGCGATCGTCCTCGACATCATGCTCCCGGGCCTGAACGGCTACCGCGTCTGTGCCGCCCTGCGCGCCGAGGGGAACTGGACCCCGATCCTCATGCTCACCGCCAAGGAAGGCGAGTGGGACGAGGTGGAGGGACTCGACGCCGGCGCGGACGACTACCTGACGAAGCCCTTCTCGTACGCCGTGCTGCTGGCCCGGCTGCGTGCGCTGCTGCGCCGCGAACCGCGCGAGCGGCCCGCCGCCCTCACCGCCGGTGACCTGCGGCTCGACCCCGCGGCCAAGGAGGTGTCGCGGGGCGGGGTACGGGTCGAACTGACCGCCCGTGAGCTGGCGCTGCTCGAGTTCCTCCTGCGCCGGCGCGGCGAGACCGTGTCCAAGCAGGAGATCCTCGCGCACGTCTGGGACGACGCCTTCGAGGGCGATCCGAACATCGTCGAGGTCTACGTCGGGCACCTCCGGAACAAGCTGGACCGGCCCTTCGGCCGGGCGTCCATCGAGACCGTACGGGGCTGCGGCTACCGCCTGGTCCCCGACGGAGGGTAGGCGGCCATGGGCGTGCGGATCTGGTCGGCCGTGGCGGCCGTCGTCGTCGTGGCGGTGGGCCTGGTCGCGGGAGCGGTGGCCCTGATCGCGCTTCTGCGGGCCGAACTGACCGACGACGTACGGCAGTCCGCGCGGACCCGCGCCGAACAGGTGGCAGCCGTCATCGAGTCGGGGCGAGGGGTGCCGTCGCTGACCGTGAGCCAACAGGACGAACAGTTCGTCCAGGTCCTGGACGCCCGGGGCGACGTGGTCGCCGGCAGCCCGAACGTCAAGAACCTGCCGGCCCTGGCCGACCCGCGGCAGGGCTCAGAGTCCACTGTCACGACGCCACTGGACGAGGACCGGTTCCTGGTGGTGGCGGTGGCCGCCGAAGGGCCCGGCGAGGACCGGACCGTGCTGGTGGGGCAGACCCTGATCGGGGTCGAAGAGGCTGCCCGGATCGTCACTCGGCTGCTGATCACGGGGCTGCCGCTGCTGATGCTCGTGGTGGCCGGCGCTACCTGGATGGCGGTCGGTCGGGCACTGGCGCCGGTGGCGGCCATCAGATCGGAGGTGGAGGCGATCTCGGCGGCGGAGCTGCACCGCAGGGTGCCGCTTCCGCCCGGCCGCGACGAGATCGCACGCCTCGCCATCACGATGAACCGCATGCTGGACAGGCTCGAACGGGCGCAGAGCGCCCAGCGCCGGTTCATCTCCGACGCCTCGCACGAACTTCGTTCCCCGGTGGCGTCCATCCGCCAGCACGCCGAGGTCGCGCTCGCCCACCCCGACCGGCTGACGGACCGGGCGACGAGCGAACGGCTGGCCAGGACCGTGCTGAGCGAGGACCTGCGGATCCAGCGGCTGGTCGACGACCTGTTGCTGCTCGCCCGGGCCGACGAGGACGCGCTGCGTCCCCGGCTGCGGCCGGTGGACCTCGACGACCTGGTCCTGGACGAGGTGCGCCGACTGCGCCGGGCGGCGCCCGGGCTGCGGATCGGTACGGCCGGCGTGTCGGCGGCTCGGCGCCTGGCGGACCCACGGGGCCTGGGCAGGGTGGTGCGCAACCTGGGCGACAACGCGGCCAGGCACGCGCGCTCCGAGGTCGCCTTCGACCTCGCCGAGCAGCCGGACGGCCGGGTGGTGCTGGGTGTGGAGGACGACGGTCCGGGCGTGCCGCCGGCGGACCGCGAGCGGGTCTTCGAGCGGTTCGTACGCCTCGACGAAGCGCGGTCCCGTCGGCCGGCCGACGGGGACGACGCCGCCGGCAGTGGACTCGGGCTCGCCATCGTCGCCGAGCTGGTCGCGGCGCACGGCGGTACGGCCACGGTGACCGACGGGCGGCTGGGCGGGGCCCGCTTCGAGGTGGTGCTCCCGCCGGACCCGGGGCCTGAGACCCGGGCCCACGGTTCCTGAAGGCCGGTTCAGCTCCGTTCAGGCTCCCTTCAGCACCCGGGTGGAAGCGTCGGTGTCACGGCGGAGGAGGCAGTCATGAGGAACAGATATCCGGCGGCCGCGGTGAGCGCGGCCCTGGCCGCGACCCTCGCGACCGGCGCCTGCAGCGCCAGCGCCCTCGGCGGCGGAGCCGGGAGCAGGGCCCACGTGCCAGGCACCGGCTGCGTACGGATCGTGGAGGAAGGCGGCCAGAAGACCGACGCGTGTCTGCCGCTCGCCCCCGAGCAGGACCGGGTCGACCGGGGAACGCCCGTGTTCAGCCATCCGACCGACGTCACCAACCCGCTCCACGCCAGTTCGCGGATCCAGCAGGTGATCTACGACGGTCACGTCGACGGGAAGCCCTTCCGCACCGAGCTCACGCTGCTGCCCGACATCAAGACCATCACCGTGAACGGCGAGCAGGTCCGGGCACGCTCGCTCCAGTACGTGTCCTTCTCGGACGGGCGGGTCCAGGAGGTCGCGACCGACTGGTTCGCGCAGGCCGACGACGGATCGGTCTGGTACCTCGGCGAGGACGTCTTCAACTACGAGGACGGAGTGGTCGCGGACACCGGCGGCACCTGGCGGGCCGGGAAGAGCGGACCGGCCGCGATGATCATGCCTCATGAGCCGAAGGCCGGTGACGTGTTCCGGCCGGAGAACAGCCCGGGTGTGGTCTTCGAGGAGGTCACCGTCAAGGCCGTCGGGCAGACGGTCCCCGGGCCGTACGGACCCGTCGAGGGCGCGATCACCACGACCGAGATCAACCTGGACGGCTCGCGCGAGGACAAGGTCATCGCCCCCGGGTACGGCGAGCTCACCATCGACGAGCACGGCGCCGACCTGGAGGCGATCTCGCTGGCCGTACCGACGGACGTCACCCCGGGCCCCGTACCCGCCGAGCTCGCGGCCCTCTCGGCCGCGGTCCGCGCGGCACACGCCGGGCCGACCGACGCGACCGTGGCGAAGGTGCGCGCCACCTGGGACGCGTACCGGGCCGCCGACCACGTGCCCCAGCTGCTCGTCCAGCAGATGGACCGGGACCTCGACTCGCTCACGGCGGCCGTCAAGGCACGCGATGCCGCGCTCGTCCGCGGTGCCGTGCTCCGGGTCGCCCAGAACGACGTCGACCTGCACCTGCGCTACGAACCGCTCGCGACCGTCGAGGCGGCCCGGATGGCGCTCTGGGCGCGCCAGTCGACGCTGGACAGCGCCGCCCGGGACGCGGGCGCGATCGCCGGTGACGTGACCAGCCTCGAACTCACCTGGGACCGCGTCCAGCACGACACGGCCCCCGCCCGGGCGGCCCGGATCGACGCGTCACTGAAGGCCTTGCGTGACGCGGCTGACCGCGAGGACGCGTCGGTCGCCCAGCAGGCGACGGCCCGGCTCACGTCCGCCCTGCACAGCCAGGGATCTTGAAGGGTCACATCCCGGAGTTCCGCATCTGCCATCTGAGATTCCCATACACCTAGCAGATGTGTGGGCGTTGGGCTGTTAGAGTCCGCATGCGCCACCCGGTACTGGGTGGCGCAATGCCGGTACGATCCCCTGGCCTGCCCCTGAGCGGCGTACATCCGCGTGGCAGGCAGCCGTTGTGATGCCGTGAAAACCTGGGTGCCGTAATGGTCCTGGCAGTGCCGGGAGCCGCCTACGCCAACACCGTGAGCGTGACCGTGAAGACGCCCGGGGCCACCAGCGGCCCCGCCACCGCCAACTCCGAGATATCGACGCACGCGGACTGCGCCGCGGGCCTCGTCTCCGGTGGCGGGATCAACCAGGCCATCGGCACCGGCGCTAGCGTGAACGGCAATCACGTGAACGGCACCGCGCCGAGCTCCGACGGCACGAGCGAATACACCGGCTCCGCCTCGATCCGCGACTTCGCCGCCGGCGTCGCGCACCGCGGCCGGCCGCGGACCCCTGTCGGGTGAATGACGGCCTGTCGCCTTGCATCGGCCGCACCCCTGGCCCGAACGTTTCCTCGCTGCGACCGTGCGCCTGATCGGAGACCCCCTGTGGACGCCCCGTCGACCATGTTGTTCGGCCCGGACCGGTCGGCCGAGCGGGTGGTCCGGCCGCGGCGCGCCCTCCGCGCGGGCGCCGCTCAGGTGACCGCGGCGGCCGTGGGGCTCGCGCTGGGACTGGCCCTCCCACAGATCAGCGGCGGGTACCAGGTCACCGCCCTGCGGGCCGTCGACGTCCTGAAGGTCATGGGCGTGGGGGTGCTGAGCGTCGCGACGCTGATCTTCTCGCTGCTGTTCCTCGTCGTGCAGTGGGCGGCGGGGAACTTCAGTCACCGGCTCGTCCTGTTCCGGTACGACCCGGTGGTGTGGCGGGTCTTCGCCCTCGTGGTGGGAATCCTGGTCTTCTCGGTCACGGCGACGCTGGCCATCGGCTCGCACCGCACGGTGTCCGTGGCCGTTCCCATCACGGCGCTGGTGCTGTCCGGCGCGGCGATCGTGCTGGCCCGGCGGCTGCAGTTGATCGCCCTGCGCTCCATCCAGCTCTCGCACGTCCTCGCCGACGTACGCGAGCGAGGGCTCGACGTCCTGCAGGCCCTGTACCCGTCGGCCGGCCGCGCGGACGGCGCCACACGCGACTACGGCGGGGCACGCCACCTGCCGGAGGTGATGTCGACCGTCGTCTGGGCCGGTGACACCGTCCTCGTGACACAAGTGGACCTGCTCCGGCTGGTGCGGGTGGCGAGGCGGGCGGACGCGGTGGTGGTCCTGAAGGTACCGGTGGGGACCACTCTCTACCCGGGGGACGTGGTGGCCGAGGTACGCGGTGGCCCCGTGCCCGACTCCGATGTGCTCGCGACGGTGATCGGAGGCCTTGAGCGTACGTTCCACCAGGATCCGACGCTGGCCTTCCGGCTCCTGTCCGACATCGGGCTGCGCGCCCTCTCCCCCGCGATCCACGACCCCGCGACCGCGGTCCAGGTCCTGGACGCCGTCGAGGGCCTCCTCCGGCTGATCGCGTCGGCGGACCTGGGCGACCGGACGATCGCCGATGAGGCGGGCGCCGTCCGTGTGGTGATGCGCCTGCCGTCCTGGGAGGACTACCTCCGGGTCGGGTTCGACGACCTGTGCCGTGCGGCCTCGGACGCTCCGATGGTGCTGTCCCGCGCCCGGCAGTTGCTCGATCGGCTGCGCGCGACGGCACAGCAGCGACGCCATCGATCCCTGGAGGAGCGGTTGGCCTGGGTGGATGAGGAGTTGACCGCACGTCACCCCCCGTTCCTGCGTGACGCCGCCGGACGCTGAACCAGAAGGGGCGTGACGGGGCGGTGGCGGCGGTCCGCCCGTCCGGGTGGGGATGGGATGTCCCCACGGCGGCTGTCAGTCGGCCTCGGCGCGGGCCTCGATGTCCTCAAGGCCGGAGGGGCGGCCGGCCCGCACCCAGCGAAGGTAGAACACTCCCGCGATGAGCAGCGTGGCGACGAGGGACAGGACGGGCCAGCCGCGCAGCAGGTTCACGACGAGGGTGAACGCCACCGCCGCGGCAGCCGTACCGTTCAGCCACGCGAGTGCGGACTTGTGCTCGGCGCGGGCGAAGCGGGTCATGGCCAGCAGTCCGACGAGGAAGCTGACGAAGACGGCGACCGCGTAGAAGAGGACCAGTTCCTGCTCCTCACCTGCCGCGGCCACGATGATCACGGCCGCGGCCGCCAGATAGACCACGACGGCCCAGTAGGGGGTGTGGTGCCGGTTGGTCCGGCCGAGCACCGGGGGCAGTACACCGGGCCGGTCCGGTGTACCGGCCAGTGCCTTCAGCAGGCCGGGTCCGGCCTGGAAGGACGAACTGGCGGCGGCCAGGAGCAGCAGCGAGCTGGTGAGCTGGAAAGCCCCGTAGAGCCAGCCGGATCCGGTGGCGGCCCGGGCGATGTCCGCGATCTGGGTGGAGTCCTCTCCGGGGATGCCGACGCGCAGTTGCACGGCGAGGGCGGTCAGCGCCAGGGTCAGGCCGCCGACGATGACCAGCAGCAGGGCGAGGGTGCCGCGCCCGAAGCGGCGGCGGTGGGTGTCGTCGAGCTGGCCGAGCTGGGCGATCGCGGTGGAGGGTGCCTCGACGCCCGTGGCCAGGGCCATGGCGACCGGAAAGGCCAGGACCACGGCCAGGACGGCTGACCGCCCCGGGTCGGTCGAGGCGGGGGCCGCACCCGACGCATGGGGTGAGACGAAGCCCTGGATGAGGACCACGACCGAGACCAGCACGAAGAGCACCGTCATCACGGCGAACAGCAGGCGTCCGCCGTGCCCGAACCAGGTCAGACCCGCCACCACGAGCAGGAGGAGCAGAGCGAGCGGGATCCGCCAGGCCGCCAGTCCGGGGAAGAGCGCGATCACGGCGCTCGCCGCTGCCGCGATGGAGATTCCGATGGTGAGGACGAAGTCGACGACGAGCGCGCCGACGGGGACGAAGGTCCAGCGCGGCCCGAAGGCCCGACCGGCCGCTGCCGCCGCTCCTCCGCCCTTGGGGAACCGGCGGACCAGCTGCCAGTAGTTCGCGGTGACCACCACGACCAGACCCACGACCAGGGCCATCGTCGGCAGGAGCAGAGCGAGGTCGCCGTGGAGGGCGCGCAGCGCGGCTTCGATGGCGTACGCGACCGAGGAGACGGGGTCGGCGATGACGGCGAACGCGAACGCGAAGAACAGCACGGAGCGGCGGGGTCCGCGCCGGCCGGAGGGCTCCGGCGCGGAGGCAGGCACAGCCGGCTGCTGTATGGCGGTCATGAGGGATGCCCTTCGGGTGAGAACCGGGCTCATGGACAGACCCATGGACACCCGGCCGCCGACCAGACTTCCCGGCACACCAGGCATCAAGATTACGTCAGCGGAGCGTCCAGGAACAGTCGAAATGCGTTGCGTGTCAGGGAACTTGTGAGCAGGGAACTTGCGAGCGAGGGCTCCGTGCCCGTCCCGACCCGGGTGCGTCGCCCGCCCCGGCACGGAGGGACGTCTCCGTACGGGAAGGCCCGGCCACTCTCGGTGGCGCGCCGGCCGACCATGCACCGGTGCCACGGCTCGGCCGCACCGTGCGGACGGCGGAGGGTGTCGTCGACGTCCGGACGGGTCTCGGTGCCCATGAAGACGCTGTCTGACGGACAATCCTTGTGGGGGCGGGTACCACCCACCGACCGCGGGAATAGCCATGACCGATCTGCCGGCAGCCGACGCACCGACGCGGGTCTTCCTCGTCGACGACCACGAGGTCGTCCGCCGGGGCCTTCGTGACCTGCTCGACGACGAGCCGGACCTGGAAGTGGTCGGGGAGGCGTCGACGGCGGAGCAGGCCCTGGCCCGGGGGCCCGCGCTGCGGCCGGATGTCGCGGTCCTCGACGTGCGGCTGCCGGACGGCGACGGGATCTCCGTCTGCCGGGAGCTCCGCTCCCGGATGCCCGAGCTGGCCTGCCTGATGCTGACCTCGTTCGACGACGAGGACGCCCTGCTCGACGCGATCATGGCGGGGGCGGCCGGGTACGTCCTCAAGCAGATCAAGGGCTCCGACCTCGTATCGGCGGTACGGACCGTGGCGACGGGGCAGTCGATGCTCGATCCGGCCACCACCGCCCGGCTGATGCGTTCGTTGCGGGACCCCGAGACGGCGAAGCCCCCCGAGGACGAACGTCTCGCGGTGCTGTCCGAGCGGGAGCGCTCCGTCCTCGATCTCATCGGCGAGGGACTCACCAATCGGCAGATCGCCAAACAGCTCTATCTGTCGGAGAAGACCGTCAAGAACCACATCTCCCGGCTGCTCGGCAAGCTCGGCGTGGAACGCCGCGTGCAGGCCGCCGTCATCGCCGCGCAGGCGCACGAACACGACAGCACGGACAAGTAGGGGTCGGTGCCTCACTCCCCCTGCTCCGGCAGGGGGATCCGCCACTCCAATACCGTCCCCCTGCCCGGCTCCGCCCGCGCGCGGACCGACAGGGTGCCGCCCAGTGGCTCAGCCCTTTCGCGGAGGTTCCGCAGCCCGCTCCGGGCGCCGTCCGCCGGGATGCCGACGCCGTCGTCACTCACCGCCACCGTCAGGACGCCGTCGTCGGCGACGACCGACACCTCGACCCGGCGGGCCCGTGCGTGCCGGGCGACATTGGTGAGGGCTTCGCCGATGACCGCGACCACCTCCTCGGCCGCCTCGGTCGGGACGTCCGTGTCGAGAAGGCCCTCCATACGCAGGGCCGGGGCGAATCCGAGTACGGACGCGGCCTCGTCCACCGCCTTGACCACGCGGCTCCTCAGCTTCGGCGCGGTGCCTGGGGGATCGTGTTCCCGGAGTCCGAAGATGGTCGACCTGATGATCTTGATGGTGGCATCGAGGTCGTCGATCGCCCGGGTCAACCGGTCAGCGGCCTCCGGGTGCTCGACGAACCGGCGGGCGCTCTGCAGCGTCATGCCGGTGGCGAAGAGCCGCTGGATCGCGAGGTCGTGCAGGTCACGGGCGATCCTGTCGCGGTCCTCGAGCAGGCTCACCTGCTCGGCGTCGCGACGCCGGTCGGCCAGTTCGAGGGCCAGTGCGGCCTGTCCGGCGAATCCGGGGAGAGCAGCGATCTCGGCGCCCGCGAAGAGCGACCGCCCCCGGCGTCGTGCGAGGATCAGGACACCGCTCAGCCGTTCCTTCGTGCCGACCGTGACGGCGACGGCCGGTCCGAAGCCCTTCCAGCGCTCCGGCTGTACCGTGACCCGCTCGTCGCTCTCGACGTCCGCCACCGTGACCAGGCCGTCCTGCGCGAGGGCGGCCTCGGCCAGGGTTCCTTCGCTCGTCGGCAGGACCACACCTCGATGGGCCTCGGCCCCCGTGCCGCGCGCCAGCGAGCCGCGCAGCTCGCCGCCGACACCCACGAGGTAGAACACCCCGATGTCGGCAGCCGCGATGTCCACGGCCTGCTCCAGCATCGCGTCGAGCACCTCGGTCTCCTCCGCGCCGGACAGAAGGGCGCTGGTGAGGTCGGAGCTCGCGGCGAGCCACCGCTGCCTGAGGCGGACCTCCTCGTAGAGGCGGGCGTTCTCGATCGCGATGCCGGCCGCGACCGCCAGGGTCGTCACCACCGCTTCGTCCTCGGCGTCGAAGTCGGCCCCTCCGCGCTTCTCAGTGAGGTAGAGGTTGCCGAAGACCTCGTCGCGGACCCGGATGGGCACGCCGAGGAAGGTGTGCATCGGCGGGTGGTGCGGCGGGAACCCGTACGAGGCGGGATGTTCGGACAGCTCGGAGAGCCGCAAGGGCTGCGGGCTGCGGATCACCTCACCGAGCAGTCCGTGCCCTGAGGGCAGGTCGCCGATCCGAGCGCGCAGGTCGTCACCGATGCCGACGGGGAGGAACTCGGAGAGCCTCTTGTCGTCGCCGATGACTCCCAGAGCGCCGTACTCGGCATCCACGAGGGACACCGCCGCCTCCACGATCCCCCTGAGCACCTGCGGCAGGTCGAGCTTCCTGCCCACGGTCATGACCGCTTCCAGCAACCCGTTGAGCCGGTCCCTGGTGCCCCGCACCTCGTCGATGCGCACCTGAAGCTCGTCGAGCAGCTCGTCGAGGCGCAGCCGCGGAATCCTGCTGTCCGCCTGCCCCGGCCTCTCCCGCTCCATCGCCACCTCCGACCGCGTCGAGCGCGGGGGCCGCTCGTGACCGGCTCTCCTTCACGGTAGCCCCGATGTGCCGGACGCTCCTGCCACGTGGGCCGGACGGACGGCGGTGCGGGCCCGCTTCCAGGTCGGTGCGGTGCACGGTGCGTCCGTGCCGGCCTGCCGACGTGCCAGGTGACGAGGGGCGATGCGTGTCACGACGTGCTCCCGTGTCCGGGCCCTCGCCGAGGGATGAGTTCCACGGGGCAGTGGGCGTGCTGCAGCAGGCTGAGCGTGGTCCGTCCGATGGTGGGTCCGAGATATCCGGGCGACCGTCGGCCGCCGATGACCAGGAGGTCGGCGTGGTGCGACGCGTCGATCAGGGCGCCGGGCACGCTGTGGCTCTTGCGGCCCTCGGCGTGGACGGTCAGTTCCGGGAATTCCTCCCGGAGCCGCTCGGAGATCTCCGCCGTCACCCGTGCGTGATCGCGGGCCTTCTCCTCGCCACCGTTGCGCAGGACGACCCGTGGGTCGGCCGACCGTGCCACGCCCCAGATGTGCAGCAGCTGCAGAGGCATCTTGCGCAGCAGGGCTTCACGGGCCGCGGCACGGGCACAGCCCATGTCGGTCTCGTCCCGGACCGCTGCCAGGACGACGCCCTCCTCGGCGGGCTCGACGGCCCCGCGGACCACCACGACGGGGGTGGTCGCGGCGGCCGTCACCTCCAGACCGACCGATCCGAGCAGCAGTGCGGAGAAGCCGCCGACGCCCCGGTGTCCGACGACGATCGTGCCGGTCAGGGCGGCGGCGCGGCGCAGACCACCCGGGGCCGGGCCGTCGGCGAGTTCCGTGACGACCGTCAGGTCGGGGTGGCGCGCCGCGACCTCCTCGGCGGTCCGTGCGAGGAGGTCGTGCCCCGCTCGCCGGCTCGCGGCGGTCTCCGCCGGGGGCAGGAACGGTGCCGGCGCGTCCGCGGCGTGGACGAGGCAGAGGGTGCTGTCCCGCAGGTCCGCCTCCGCCGCCGCCCAGCTCACCGCTGTGCGTGCGGACGGTGATCCGTCGACGCCGACGACGACCCTGCCGAGGCCGGTGCGGGCTGTGGATCCGTCCATGGCTCCTCCTCACGCGGTCCGAGGGACTGCTTTCCACCCTCGCAGCCGGTCGGGGACCGCCGGAGGGCCGCAGGGGCCAATGACGGGGCCCAAAGGTCCCACCCGGCGGGCAGAGCTCGGACCGGGCCGTATCGAGCCCGTTCGGCCCCGACCGTGGACCATTCGGCCCTCGCCCGGACCCGGGCGCGCGTCGGAGGGTGGTGATGCGGGACAGACAGCGCACCGTCCGAACCCACGAGCAGGAGGCGTGGCGATGAAACACATGAAGGTCGGCGGTCTCATGACCGACGATGTGGTCTTCGCCATCCCCACGACGTCGGTCAGGGAGGTGGCGAGAATGCTCGCCGAGCACGACATCAGCGGGGTCCCCGTCGTGGACGAGGACGATCGTGTCGTCGGAGTCGTGTCCGAGAGCGACCTCCTGACCCGCGCCGAACTGACCGCGCGCGAGCTGATGAGCAGACCGGCGGTCACGGTGCACGCCGAGGAGAGCGTGGCGGACGCGGCACGGCTGATGGTACGTCGCGGGGTCGAGCGCCTTCCCGTCGTCGACGAGGAGGAGCGGCTGGTGGGCATCGTGACCCGCCGGGATCTGCTCCGTGTCCACCTCCGCCCGGACACGGAGATACGGCGCCGCATCCGCGAGGACGTCCTCACGGATGCCATGCACCTGCCCGGGGACGCGGTGGACGTCCACGTCCTCGAGGGCGTGGCGACGCTCGCCGGTCGTGTTCGCCGGCGTAGCCAGACCCTGACGCTCGTCGAACTCGCCGAGCGGGTGGACGGCGTCGTCGCCGTCATCGACCGGCTGTCCTTCCGCGAGGACGACACCCGTTTCGTTCCCACCCGGACTCCGCACGACATCTCTTGGTGACCCATCTCAGACAGGACGAACCCGTGTCCACCACCGCCCTGACCCCGTCGCTCGTGACGTCGCTGGTCGAAGACGCCGTCACGGCTCCCTCGATGCACAACGCACAGCCCTGGAAGTTCGTCCTCAGGACGGGCACCGGCACCATCGAGCTCCACGGCGATCCGCTGCGCGCGATGCCGCACCAGGACCCGGACCACCGTGCCCTCCACCTCGGCTGCGGCGCCGCCCTGTTGGGGCTGCGGGTCGCCGCCGCGCACCGGACCCTGCGTCCCGTGGTCCGGCTGCTCCCCTCCCCCGACGATCCCTGGCATCTCGCCGACATACGGTTCGACGGTCCGGACGACACGGACAGCGATCTGGCCCTGCTCCACGGTGCCCTGTCGCAACGGCACACCAGCCGCTTCCCCTTCACCGAGGAGCGGATCCCGGCGGAGGTGGTCGACGGGCTCCGCGCCGCGGCACTCCTCGAAGGCTGCCGACTGGTCGTACCGGGAGAGTGGCACACCGACACCGTCATGGATCTCATCCACGCCTCAGAACTGTTCGAGGCCGCGGACGAAGCCGTACGGGCCGAGATGGCTGCCTGGATACGCACAGGCGCGGCCGGGGAAGGCCCGGCCACCGAAGGCATCCCCGCGTACGCCTTCGGCCCGCGGCAGTACGACGTGACGTCCCCCGTCAGGGACTTCGACAGTCCCCGCCAGGTGCCCGGCCGGACCTCGGCGCGCTTCGAGAAGAGGCCTCAGATCGCGCTGCTCGGCACTGCCGAGGACTCCCCGGAGGATTGGCTGAGGGCCGGACAGGCCATGCAACGGGTCCTCCTGCGGGCCACCCTCGACGGCCTCGCCACCTCTCTCATGTCCCAGCCGCTGGAATGGCCCGAACTCCGCTCCGACGCGCGCGATCCCGGCTCGACGATCAGCTTCGTCCACATGGTGATCCGCCTGGGCTACGGTCCCCAGGGGAGGGCCACGCCCCGCCGACCCGTCTCCGAGGTACTCGCCTTCGACCCACGCGCGTGAACATGGCGCGCCTGATCAGCGTGCAGCGGCGATCACCAGGATCTGCGGATCACGATGCCGGGCTCTGTCCGGCCGCCGGTGGACTTGTCCGGCCGCCGGTGGGCTGTCCGGCCGCCGGTGGACTGTCGGAGGGGCCCGCGAGCGTCACCTCGGGCAGTGATCGGGCGAGCGGAGCGGGCAACCGCCAGGCCCACCTGGTGAGCGTCAGGGCGTCCTGCTGAAAACGCAGTTCACGGCCGTGGTCCCATCCCTGTGAAGAGGGCGTCGAGAATCCGGTCGACGTATTCGTGGGTCAGTGGTTCCTGCGTGATCAGCAGACGGAAGTACAGCGGTCCGGAGAGGATCGCCATCGCCACGTCCAGGTCGAAGTCCGGGGACAGTTGGTCCTGGTCTCGTGCTGCCTTCAGGCGTGCGACGGTCTTGTCCGCTTGTGGAGCGATGAAGCGCTCGTTGAGCGCCGCGGCAACGCCGGGGTCGTGCTGAGCCTCGCCGACCAGGGCCTTGAAGAAGGGGCTGAACGGCGCCCCGGCCAGCAGGTCGACGGCCTCGTAGATCTGCGTGCGCAGGTCCACGAGGAGGTCGCCCGTGTCGGGATAGTCCAGGGCTGACTCACTGAGCGACAGCAGCGAGTCGAGCAGCAGGGCGCCCTTGGAGGGCCATCGGCGGTAGATGGTGTGTTTGCCGACACCGGCCCGGGCGGCGATCGCTTCGATGCTGAGCTTGGCGTAGCCCAGCTCCTGCCCGAGCTCCAGTGTGGTTCGCATGATGGCTTCGGTCAGCTCGGGGCCGCTACGACGGGCATTGGTCATGCCTCCACAGCAGCGGCACGGCACGTGCCGTGCCTTTGAGAGCGAGGCGCGTGAAGGCTGCTGTGCCATAGCGGGTGCGGGGCCGACGGGCCTGACGCCCGCCGGAGAACGGCACACGCCGGCGTGCGTCCCCTGCCATCCACACCAGGCAACCACCGACCACACACTGAACCCCGTCACACGCCATGAGGGAGCCCGTCATGCCCGTCCCTGCCGACCCCACCGTTCTCCACCCGATGCCCGACCAGCCGAGGGTGGTACTGCTCAAGCCGTTGGTCACGTCCCCGCTGATCGAGGTCGGGGAGTACTCCTACTACGACGACCCCGACCACGCGACCGCGTTCGAGACCCGCAACGTCCTCTACCACTACGGACCGGAGAAGCTGATCATCGGCAGGTTCTGCGCGCTCGGCACGGGAGTGCGGTTCCTCATGAACGGCGCCAACCACCGGATGGACGGCCCCTCGACCTTTCCCTTCCCCACCATGGGCGGCTCCTGGGCCGAGCACTTCGACCTGCTCACCGGACTGCCCGACCGCGGGGACACCGTCGTCGGCAACGACGTCTGGTTCGGCCACAGTACGACCGTCATGCCCGGCGTACGCATCGGACACGGCGCGATCATCGCCAGCGGCTCCGTGGTCACCGCGGACGTCCCCGACTACGGCATCGTCGGCGGAAACCCGGCCCGCCTCATCCGTACCCGGTACGACGCGGAGGACATCGCCCGACTGCTCGCACTGGCCTGGTGGGACTGGCCCGCGGAGCACATCACCACGCACGTACGGACACTCATGTCCGGCAGCGTCGACCAGCTGCAGAAGGCGGCGGCCTCCCTCCCGCACCCGTGATCCACCCGCGTACCCACGCCCTCACCATTTCCCTCGCGGAAGTGCCACCAGCATGCCCCCTGCAAGCGACCGAACGCCCTTCACCGACTGGCTCCGCGGCCATGCCACCCCGCTCAGCCACCTCGACCCGGCAGCCCCCCCCTGGACGACCTGGAACCGCTGCGCGACATCCTCGACGGTGCCCGGGTGGTCGCCCTGGGCGAACACTGCCACTTCATCGACGAGTTCGCCGCCATGCGCCGGCGCATCCTGCGGTTCCCCATCGAACACTGCGGCTTCACCGTCCTCGCCTTCGAGTACGGCTTCTGCGAAGCCATCCCCCTCGACGCCTGGGCGCAGGGCCAGGGCGCGGACGACGACCTCTCCGCACTTCTGGCGACTGCGCTCCCCATCGGACTCCAGGAGGCGGCGCGCCTCATCCGTCGGCACAACCGCACTGCCGCGGCACCGGTCCGCTTCGCGGGGATCGACATCCCGTTCGGCCGGCGGGTCGCTGCTCCCCGCACTGACACCTGTCGCCGACTATCTCCGCCGGATCGATCCGGAAACCCTCCCGACGGTCCAGAGCGCGAACACGATCGCCGCATCCTTCGCCGGAGACTCCGCAGCAGTGGCCGCTCCCGCATGGGCGCGTCTGCCCACCACCGACCGGGACACCCTGACTGCCGTACTGCCGGCGGCTTTCTGCCACGGTCCGCGCCCACGTCGCTTAGTCGTCGGCCGGCTGCCAGTACGCCATGAGGGCGGCGATCTCGCCAGGGTCGTCGGTGAAGGAGTCCAGCTCGACGGCCGTCAAGGTTCCCCCTCGGCGCGGTGGCGATCTCCGGGGCCTGCCATGGGAGGAGAAGGCGGATGACCAGCCTGGGAATATCACGGCCATCCACACCACGTGTCGCCGGCGGCTCCTTCAGGACGTACCGCCGGGCTTTCGCCCACCGCTCATCACTTGGCCCGCGATCATGACGCCCAGGCCGGCCAGGAGCATCACGCCACCGGTCGACGTGCCCCACATCCGGACGTCGGGGTCGCCGGCCGGCATGCCGAAGACCAGCTGCCAGAACAGGGCGAAGGCCACGAGCAGTTGGCCCCAGCCGTACAAGTGAGGGCGGCGGATGTGGCGTCGGTTCATCGGAAGCACCCAGCCGCGCGTGACCGCCGCGATGCCTGCGGCGGCGATCAGCAGGGCCACGAGGACAAGAGGTATCGCGAGGTAGGGGTTCATGGGTGCTCTCTCTCACGCGTCGGACCCGCTCCGGACGCCGGCGTGATCACGGCAGCGGCCGTGGTCCGCGTCCAGCCGGTGTCCCCCCCGGTACCTCTCACGGAGTTGTGGCCCGCCGAGCGGCTTCTGCGGCGGCGCAGTCGGCGAAACCGCCGCCGAAACCTTGACCTGTTCCTGACGCGGAGAACGCATCCAGGGGGCCCGTTCGGCCGTCCTGACCAGTGCCGAACCAGTTTCACGAAGGAGGCGTTCCCATGGAGAGCGCGGTTGCCGGAGTCGTCGTCGTGGTCGTCTTCCTGCTGCTGTTGTTGCGCAGCGGGATGCGTGTGATCAATCAGGTCGAGCGGGGCGTCGTGTTCCGCTTCGGAAAGGCGCTCCCCGGCCATCGACAGCCCGGCATCACCTTCCTGATCCCCGTCGCGGACCGCATGCGGAAGGTGAACGTCCAGGTCGCGACCCTGCCGATCCCGACGCAGGAGGGCATCACCCGGGACAACGTCTCGGTGAAGGTCGACGCGGTCGTCTACTACCGCGTGACCGATCCCGCTCGCGCCACGATCGAGGTGCAGGACTACGCCTTCGCCGTCGGCCAGGTCGCACAGTCCTCCCTCCGCTCGATCATCGGCAAGAGCGACCTGGACGACCTCCTGTCCGACCGGGAACGGCTGCACGAAGGGCTCGCGTTGATGATCGACAGCCCGGCGGCCGGCTGGGGCGTCCACATCGACCGGGTCGAGATCAAGGACGTACAGCTGCCGGAGTCGCTGAAGCGGTCGATGTCCCGGCAGGCCGAGGCAGAACGCGAACGGCGGGCCCGCGTGATCACCGCGGACGGCGAGTTCCAGGCGGCACAGCAGCTCGCCAACGCCTCGCGGATCATGTCCGACACCCCGGAGGCGATGCAGCTGCGGCTTCTGCAGACCGTCGTCGAGGTGGCCGCCGAGAAGAACTCCACACTCGTGATGCCCTTCCCGGTGGAGCTGCTCCGCTACTTCGACCGGGCCGCCCGCCAGTTCGACGCCGCCCCGACATCGACGCCGGACACTCCCACGGGCGCCGTGCCGGAGCAGCCGGACGCGACGGACGCCTCCTGACCGACGGCGGCCGGGCCGGCCGGTGAGTGCGTCCTTGGGCCGACGGGTGGCCGGGCCGACCCGTGGCCGGAGCGCAGTCGACGAGGACCGCCGCCCCGGGCCGGCTCCGGCCGCCGTACGAGCCGTTCCATCCGTATCCGCGTGGTCACGTCGTCCCCGTCGTCGCTCCCGGGAGGGAAGGCAGCGCTTCGGCATCCATGCGCAGGCTGAAGCACACGGCGTCGTCCCGGATCAGTCGGC
Source organism: Streptomyces sp. R-07 (assembly GCF_049913175.1). Classification (NCBI taxonomy): domain Bacteria; kingdom Bacillati; phylum Actinomycetota; class Actinomycetes; order Kitasatosporales; family Streptomycetaceae; genus Streptomyces; species Streptomyces sp. R-07. The sequence goes on along the minus strand of NZ_CP183978.1, from coordinate 8,472,814 downwards.
TGCCTCGCCTACCGACCCCTTCAGCAGTCGGTTCAGCTCGTTCTCGGCGTCGCCGTATCCGGCGTCCGAGATCCTTTGCAGCTCGCGCAGGTCACCGGTCGCAACGGCCCGTCGCGTGAGCAGGAGCCCGGCTCTCATGGACCCCTCGTCCAGCAGCTCGCTCAGTTCCTCCAGGCCGCCGGCAGCGTCGACGAGGTCGGCCAGCCGGTCCAGAGCCGTCTCGGCGCCTCGACACGCTCATCCGCACGCGCCTGAACCAGTGAATCGGCATGGCGGAAGCACCCGATCCGGCTCGCTCACCGAGCCGCCCTCGTGGCTCCGCCGGCGCAGCGCGTCTCCAGCCGTACGCAGGGCAGGCCGATGACCATGGTCAGGCCGCCGCCCGGTGCGTGGTGATGACGTCTATACCGGCCGCGAGAAACTCGCCCACGTCCTGCCGACGACGCGCGATTCTGCAGCCGAGGTCGTTGGGGTGGGCGAGGTCGTCGACCAGGACGACCTCGGGCCGCCGGCGCAGCACCGCGTCGAGATCCAGTGCGCGGCCCTGTGACGCGACCTGTCCAGCCTTCGAGGAGGGTGACGGTGTACGGGCGTCCGTGGCACTCCACGAACCCGGCAACCACGTCCGTTCCCCGTGCGGCCCTGCGGCGGCCCTCCTCAAGCATCCGGCAGGTCTCGCCCACGCCCCTTCGCGACCCCGAGGTGGACCTTGGGCCGGCCGACGCGACCACGGGCCGCCTCGGCAGGGTGGTGGGCGTTCAAAACTTCTCAGGTTCGATGAAGGCTGCCACCAGGTACCCGACCAGGGCGACCGCGACGATCAGTCCGACGACGTTCTCAACACTCATGTCCCACACTGCCCCTTCGCCTGCGCGGCATTTCCTCGGAGTTGCGCTCGTGTCGCACGCGCCCTTGGAGGAGACGCCTCCCGCCGGGTATCGCGCAGCCACTTTGACGGCCCTCTGGCGTGCCGGGCCGCGATGCTGACAGCCCCTTGACGCGATCCCTACGGGCGTTGCCCGCGGTCCGAACGGACCGTCCGGCAGGCGGCAAGGTCGAGAACGGGCCGGGGTGCCGTTCCAGGAGTGCGTGTCAGAACTCCCGGGACACCCCGGCCCGCGGCCGGCCCGACCCGCGATCCCCCTCAGGGTCACGGGTCGGGCGGGGCCCCTGGCCGGACGGCCGTCGCATGGCGTTGGGCTTCAGTCGGCGGCAGGGTGCCGTCCCTCTCGTTCCCGTTCCTCTGTCCGCTTGTCCGTCCGACGCACCCGGACCTCCTGGTGCGTCCTGCCGGTCCAGCCGTCGCCCGCCGTCCCGGGCGGCGGCTCCTTCATGAAGGTCCTGACCCCATGAATCCCCCCGCTCCAGTCCAGCAGGCGCCTTCCTTCCCGCCCACCGCACATCGACCACGGCGCAAACGCGGTGTGGAGGGCGGGCTGCTCGACCCCGCCCAGACGCTCAGCTCGTTCCCCGACGCCCTCCGGAAACTTCATCCACGGCACCTGGTCCGTAACCCGGTGCTGTTCGTCGTCGGGGTCGGATCGGTCCTCACCACCCTGTCCGCGGTCGTCAACCCGTCCGTGTTCACCTGGGTGATCAGCGTCTGGCTGTGGCTGACGGTCGTCTTCGCCCACCTGGCCGAGGCGGTCACCGAAGGACGAGGCCGGGCACAGTCCGAGTCGCTGCGGAAGGCCCGTACGGACACGGTGGCGCTGAGGCTGACGCACTGGCGCTACGGAACGAATCTCGACCGGGCCGAGACGGAAGCCGTGGCCGCCACGGATCTGAAGATGTTCGACTTCGTGCTCGTCGAGGCGGGCGAGCTGATCCCGAACTCTTCGCGTCCGCTCTCGCCGTCCTCGGAACGCTGTTGAGTGCCGGCGTCGCGCACCGCTACCAGGAGAAGCCCACCGTCCGGTCCGCAGCCCGCGCCGAACGCGAGCGAAGCCAGCAGCTCCTCCTCGACGCGTGTGCCGACTTGAGCCGAGTCGGAGGCGGCCCTCGCGGCCCGGGCGGAGTAGCACCGCCTCTACGCCGAGGTCCGCCGCCGCTCCGTGGCGGCGGCGGACCGAATCGAACGGATGGAACGGACGAACGGTCGGGGAGAGGCCGACGGCAGGGCGGCCGCCGGCCTCTCCCTCATTCCTGGCCGGCTGTGCGACGACGAGGGCTTCGGGCTAAATCGTCGCCGTCACACGTGACTTCTGAGAGTGCGCCTCGGTGGAGCCTTCCTGCAGCCGACGGGGAAATCGGCGTCAGCGGGCGCGCGGGTCAGGCGCCCGCCGCCACGTCCGTCAGCCAGGCGTTCCAGTCGTTCTCGTAGTCCAGCGAGGTGAGGAAGGAACGAGCGGCGGTCCAGTTTCCGGTGCGGTAGTAGCCGAGGACGGTGGCGACGTCCGCCGGGTGGTTCTCGGTCATGTAGCGGGCGGCGAGGTAGCCCCAGTTGTAGGTGCGGTTGACGTCGCTGTTGGCGTAGGTGGTGTCGAACAGCGTGCGCAGGGAGTACGTGTGGTTGCCGGCCTCGGCCAGCGCCTTGGAGTAGGTGACACCGCGGTAGGAGTAGGAGACGTACTCCGCGATGCCCTCGCCCCACCACACGGTCGGGGTGGTCTGGCTGGCGTTGAAGTCGCCGTACAGGTCGAATCGGCCGTCGAGGTAGTGGGTGTACTCGTGGTTGAGGTTCCAGATCTGCCAGCCGGGGCTCACGTCGGTGCGCTCGTAGCATATGAACCGGGGCTGGTTGCCCGCCTTGGCGGGGTCTCCCTCCAGATACATGCCGCCGTTGTTGGTGTCGATGCCGTAGATCCTTCCCGCGTAGGCCTTGTAGTCGGCGCTGGAGTTGAAGACATCGACCTCGAGGGTGGTGTTGTAGTCGTTCGCGACCGGACCCGAGTCCCCCACCACACCGTGGAAGTAGGCGTCCTGGCCGGCCAGGCTCGCGCAGGTGGCCGTCAACTGGGCCGCGGTGATCTCCTGGGCGCGAATCCGCAGTGACGGGCTGCAGTCGTGGACGATCGGCAGGATGCGTGATTCGAGCCTGCCGCCGGTGGTCCCGGTCGCGTTGAGGGTGTCTTTGGCGTTGCCGTGGGCCGGGCGCTGGCCGGGGTCCGCGGAGACGTGGGGCGGCTGGGGGTCGGCCTGGGCGGCCTGGGCGGCGGGAGCGGCCGCTACGGCGGCGAGGAGCAGAGCGGTGGCGATGGCCATGGCGCGCAAGATGCACTCCTGAGAGGGGGAATGGGGTTCCGTCAGCAACGGACTGCGCAGTAAAATGGCACATGTCACATAGCTTTTCAATGGTGTTCACAAGAACACCCCCCGGAGCCCGATGTCGTGGCCGGGCGCCGAGGCCGGCATGTGGCACACGCCTGCGCGTCGGCGACCTCGCCGTCGTCGGGCTTGCGGATCACGGTCGCGCTCCGGGCGAGAGCCCACTCGTGTCGGCGTGCGGCCGAGGCCGCGCCGGTCGATGACCGACGAGCCGTTGCGCGCCGGCCGCGACCGCGAGCATGCCCGCCGTGGACGTCTTCCCGTGCGTCCCGAGCACGCCGTCGCGGGGGTGCCGGCCATCGCCGCGTTCAGCGCCGTGGACCGGCGGGCGAGCGGGATCCCGCGGAGTCGAGTCTCCCGGATCTCCGGGTTGCTCGCGTCAACCGCGTACGCGAAAACGACGGCGTTCGTGCCCTGCGGCACGTTGCTCGCGAGGCGGCCGCGGTGGAGGGCCACTCCCCACTGGCCGAGCTCGTTCGAGCGAGGCGCGCGAAGGCCTCCACGGCCAGGACGCGGGCGAGGGGCAGCATCCCCGCGCCACCGACGCCGACGAAGTGAACCCTTCTCAGGTCGGGCGCCGCGTCCAGCACGGTGGGCGCGATCGTGGGTACCGCAGCCTCCATGGACAGCCTCCTCCGGGCGCCAGACCCCGCCTCCAGCGGGACCGGCACCGTCATGGACAGGCATGTCGGTCATCTACGCCTTCTGGGGGCGCGGGCCCCATTCGCACCCCTCGCATACGGCGCGACACCTCGGAGGCCCGGGTCGGCCGATGGATCCGGTTGGGAGCAAACCCGCGACCTCCGGTACCTGTGCTCCTGGCCGGCCTTCCGACGGTCCAACTCGAGAAGCAGTGCACTCGGCCTCTCCAAGCCCTGTGACTTGCAGGTCCATCTGGAAGCGCCGAGCATCAAGCCCTGCTTCTCAGCGCGAGGCACGCCCGCCTGCCACCGGACAACTTCGCGGCCCGTCTCCCCAACAGCGCGACACAGATCCCACTGCCCCCCCCGCATCGCCCATGTGACTGCCCCGCCCTCGCTCCAGTGGCGCGAGGCAGTCCGTCCCCGCACGTCGAACCATTACCTTGAACTCCGGCGGAAATCACAAGCGGCCATCAAGGCATGGGAGTTGACTCAATGGCGACAGACCCGGCAGATACGGCGTCCGTCAGCGGGGTCGGGTTCGAGGACTACTACCGGGCGCATGCGGGGCCCCTCGTCGCCCTGTCGCTGCTGCGGGGCGCGGACCTGGTGGAGGCGGCGCGACTCGCCCAGGACTCGATGACGGTGGCCCGGCGGTGGATGGACCTGCTGGGCGCGAACGCGGCCGGGGCCGCGAAGGACACCAGGGCCCCCACGGTCACCGCGCAGGCGCTGCGGACCTGGACGTGCCGGATGACCGTCGGCGGTGGCTGCGGGGCGCTCCGCCCTGTGCACGGGACGGTGCCCGCCCTCCTGGGGAAGGGCAGCACCGACGCCCTGGTGCAGGCCCGGACGGTGGTGGCGCTCGCCCCGCTGAGAGAGTTGAACGAGCGCCAACTCAACGTCACCGCCTTTCGGTTGGCCGGCTGTGCGCCGGGAGCGATCGGGTACGAGCTGGGCCTGTCGATGCCGAAGGTGCACCGCACCCTGCGCCACGTCGGCAAGCTGCTCGGAGCGGAGACGGGCGCACGGCAGGCCGGAGGTGCCGAGGCGCCGGGGGAGGCCGAGAGGTCCGGGGCGGCCGAGGGGTCCACCGAGGCAGACGTCAGGTTCGCGGAACTGCTGGGCGAGCTGGCCGCCGCGCTGGATCCCGTACTCGACCTGCGGGCCGGGCTGGACGAGGTGAGCGGCTCCACTGATGCGGACGGGGCCCCCGCTCCCCGCGCCCCCGTACCGCCGCTGTGGAACCTCGACCCGTCGCTCCCCGTGCCGCCCTTCGGCGCACCCGTACTGCACTCGTTCGCCGAGCCCGCGCCGTCCGGGGTACGGGCGTACGCGGCCGGCCTCGCCCGGTGCGACGCACAGGGCCGCGAGGCCGCGCTCGGCGGGTTTCCCGCGGCCGAACTGGCGGCTGTACGGCTCGGAGCGGTGCTCGCCCTTCAGGTGGAGCGGTTCCGGCGAGAGGCCGAGAGGTCCTGGACACGGGCCACCAGGGACGAGTTCCGGAGGGAGGACGCCCGGGCGTTCGCGGTCGCACTGGCGCAGGACGCCGCGCTCGCCGCGCCGATGTTCGACGCGGTGAAGGACCTCGACGTCCCGCGCCGCGTCGGCTTCCTGGCGTCGGGCCTCGCCCATGACGACCCCTGGACCAACGAGGTCTCCTACGACGGGATCGAGGCGTCCCTCGCCCTGGCCCGGTTCCGGCGCGCGGCGGTGCAGGCGGCGCTGCGCGCGTCGCACCGGCCCGGTGCGGACACCTCCCCTCGGTCCGGCGGCCCGCTCGCCGAGGCCCTCACACAGTCCCTGAGCGACACACACCGGATGATCCACCAGCTCGACGAACTGAACGGCGACCTCTCGCGTGCCGAGTCGACCCTGCCGGACGGCTACTACGTCGACATGACCCGGGACTTCGACCTCCACCAGAGCTTCCACGCGGACCTGGCCCTCGGCATCGACGCCGTCCGGGAGGCCCTGTCGCAGCTCTAGGGAGAGTCTTTCCGATCACCGGCCTCAGACGCTCCCGCGGCGGACTGACCAGCAAGATCCACCTGGCCTGCGACAGACAGGGCAGGCCGCCGGCCTTCACCCTGACCGGCGGGAACGTCAGCGACTGCACCCAGCTCGAACCCGTCCTGGCCCGGGTCCGGGTCATCCGGCCCGGGCCGGGACGCCCCCGCACCCCCACCGGCTCGTGGCCGACAAGGGCCACTCCGCCCGCAAGAGCCGCGCATACCTGAGCGGACGCGGCATCGCCGCCACGATCCCCGAACGCATCGACCAGATCGACGGACGCCTCCGGCGAGGTGAGAGCCTGTGCCGGCTCAACCGCGCCGTCTACCCGGCGACGCAACGTCGTCGAACGCTGCTTCCACCGCCTCAAGCAATGGCGCGGCATCGCCACCCGCTACGACAAACGACCCGACCGCCACCCGGCCGCCATCACCCTCCCCAGCACACCCTCATCTGGCTCGACCAGTGATCGACAAGACGCCCCCCTAGTACGGCAACGACGCCAGGCCAAGGCGGTGCTACAAGCTCGGGGCCGCCGGCCAGGACGAGGCCCGGGCTCTGGTGCCGAGGGACCGGGCGGGCGTACCTTGAGGGCATGGTCGAGGCACGTTCGAGCCTGCCCGGCGGTGCAGGGGCGGGCGAAGTGGAACCGCGTGGGCGCGGACGACGCGGGAGGCCGCCATGGTCGGCCTCCCGTGGATGGAACGCGGCCGACCCGAAGTCTTCACGGCCGAGGGCGTGGAAGAGCAAGGCCGCACTTCCGGTCGTCGTCCTCGCCGCCGCGTCGCTGGCGTTGACGGCCTGTTCGTCCTCCTCCACCCCGAGCGCCCCCACCCCGGCTCCGTCGACGTCGTCGGCCCCGTCGAACCCGTCGGCTCCATCGACCTCGTCCGCGCCGCCCAGCGGTACGAGCTCCTCGCCGTCGTCGCCTTCATCGCCTTCATCGCCGTCGTCGCCGTCGTCGCCGTCGTCGCCGTCGCCGTCGTCGGGCGGGAGTACCCGGACGACCCACCCGAGCGGCCCGCCCAAGGAATGCAGGACCAGCCAGCTCTCGGCTGCCCTGACGAGTCCCGAACCCGCCGCGGGTTCGATCTACGCGACCCTGGTGTTCACCAACAGCTCCACCGTCACGTGCACGATGACCGGCTACCCGGGCGTGTCCTACGTGGCGCAGAACGGTGTGCAGTCCGGCAACGCCGCCGTGCGGGAACCGGGGACGGTCACCACTGTCACTCTCGAGCCCGGCGGACGGGCGAGCGCCAAGCTGCGCGACGCGAACGGCATCAGCGGTTACGACCCGGCGCAGTGCAAGCTCTCTCCCGCCGAGGGCCTGCGGATCTACCCGCCGGATCAGAAGGCCGCGCTCTTCGTCCCGTGGAAGACGGAGCACTGCGCGGGACCGACCGTGCACTCGCTGACCATCGGGCCCGTCCAACCGGGCTGACCTGATGGACACAGCCTAGGTGTATCGACCGGCAGGGTTGTTGGCTCGGCTGAAGGGTGCGTGTCCGTCGAGGGCGGTGTGGCGACGGTGGTGGTTGTGGGTGTGGAGGAGGTCTGCCAGGGCCGCTGTTCGCTCGTCGTTCCAGGTGAAGGGCCGTAGGGAGGCCCACTCGTCGAGGTGGGTGCGGTTGAAGCGTTCGACCTTTCCGTTGGTCTGCGGCCGGTAGGCACGGGTCAGCTTTCCGGTCGTGTCGAGATCGGAAGGACGGCCTTCCAGGCCAGGCCGTTGCCGTAGGCCCAGGCATTGTCCGTCGGCACCCGCTCGATCCGGTCGATGCCGCAGGCGTGGGAGAGCGCGGCCGCGCGGGCGGCGGATCACGGTGCCGGTCGCCCAGTCCAGCCGGTTCAGCCGGTGGCGGGTCAGGGTCCGGGTCCGGTGAACGGTCGAGGCGGGCAGGCGCAGGATCGGGCTGATCCTGGCAGGCCCGACCTTGCGGTCCGTCCGCAGCCGGCAGACCCGGGCTTCGATGTCGGACGCGGTCCGGTGCGGGCGGGGTCGTGGGCCGTGCATCGAAGACGCCATAGCCGCAGAGTTGAACGCGTTCAATAGGTCTGGCAATGTACCTCTCCACGGCCACTCCTATCGGTTGGCTGATGCGGGCTGAGGGTGGGAGGTCCTGGTGGCGGGCGGAGGCAGGCTGCGTTCGTGGGGGTCGGCCCTCGGTGTCTTGATGGCGGTTCTGGCTGCGCTGACGGCGTGCGCCGGCCCCTATCAGTACTACGAGGGAACAGGGACCCACGACGCCACGGCGGCCGAAGTCGCTGGAGGCTGGGACAACGTCGAGGGGACCCGCATGGTGCTTCGTAAAGACGGAACGGCCCTTCTCGAAAAGCTCGACGGGCAGGACTTCGACTTCGAGGACGGCTGGCGCCTCTCCGGTACGGGAACCTGGCAACTGACCGACGACGACGGCGGACAGGTCGTCCGACTCGCACTGACAGCCCGGACCCGAGTCGAGAGCCGCTCCCCCGCGACGGTCACTGACACCTCGACGCCTGAACCCCCATCGACATACTCATGGCTCTTCTACGTGGACCGCGATCAGCATGACGAGTTGAAGCTGTTCTTCTTCTTCGGCGATCCTGACGTCGGGAACATGTACGTGATGACGCGCGAGACAGCGTCATAGCCAGTCGCTGATGGCAGCGATGAGGACGGTCACCTCGTAGCGGACCGCCGGCTTGTCGTAGCGTGTGGCGACAGCGCGGTTCCTCTTGCGGCGGTTGATCCCTCACTCGTCCGCATGACGCTCGCGGTAGTCGACCGGACCGAAGCGCGGCGGCCGGCCGCCGCGGGAGCCGAGCTTCTGGCGGTTGCGGGCCTCGTCGGCCTTGTCCGGAATGGTGCAGAGCGGATCCCGCGGCGGCGCAGGTAGGCCCGGTTCTTGCGGGAGGCGTACGCCATGTCAGCCCGCACGCGATCAGGGCGGACGCGCGGCCGGCCCGGCCCGATACCAAGCACGTGGACCTTCCCCGGCACGGGCTCGAAACTGCGGTGAGTCCCCGCGCTGCCCACCCGTCGCCACGATCGACATGGGCTTCTGCCCCGGCTCGACGGCCAGGTGGGGGTTCCGCCTGTGTGCTTGGTGGCCGCTGAGCTGCAACGGCGCAGAGCTGCGTTATGTCAACGCCGTTGACCGGGTTGGGTGTGGCTTGTTTAGGATCTGCCGTACCGCCGCGCCAGCCCTGCAGCCTTACGGAGTGCCGTGATTGCCTCAAAGCCGCAGACCGTCGTCGGGCCGGGTTTCACTCCCGCTCTCGACTTCGCTTTCGAGGTCCGTGTCTTCCTCGCCCCCTCTTTGCACGTCGGGCATGGTGCCGGCGAGATCACCGAGTACGTCCCCATCACCGGGGGCACTGTTGATGGACCCCGCCTGCGCGGCACTGTCCTGGCCGGCGGCGGCGACTGGTGCGACAGACGCCGCGGGGTCTACCAGCTCGATGCCCGATACCTCCTTCAAGCCGATGACGGCGCGGTCATCGACATCACCAACCGCGGCTATTACCACGAGGACGATCCCGCTGTCCCTGCCCAGTACGACGGCGTCCTGCAGGTGGCCGAGGCGGGCGTGTACTACCGGACCTCCCCCGTCTTCCGCACCGACGCCCCCGCCCATCTCTGGCTCGCCCGCACCGTCTTCATCGGTCTCGCCCGCGGCGACGACTCCGAAGTCGCCATCCGCTTCTATTCCGTGGCCTGACCGCCGTCGCGACCACTCCCCACCCCGCGTGGCCGCACCACGAGAAGTGGACCAGAGCCGGTTCTCTCGCGAACAAAACCAGGTGGGGAAATTCAAGGCTCTGACCGTGGTTCCGTGAACGACCTCGGGCGCTGGTGTCGATGGCTGTCGTCGCGCGTCGTCACGCGTGTTCGTCTGCGGATGCAGTGACGGCTGGATCGGAGTCGTCGGGCAGGAGTTCAAGCACTAGGGTCACGGCTTCCTCGGCGGTGTCGACCTCGCCGATCACGGCGGAGGGAGAGCGTCGGCGAACCTTGAAGCGTCCGTTGTGCAGGGGCTCGATCGATCCGGCCTGCATGCTCCAGGGGTAGCTGATGGAGCTGCTGAAGAGCAGGGTGAAGTGGCTGGTGAACGGGTACAGCCGCCGGAGTCGTGGTTGGGCGGCAGCAGCCTCCATCAGTGGGACGACGCCCGGATACGGGCACCCGGGCGAACGAACCTGATGTACTGCCTGCATCCACCGCCAGCTGAGTCGTAGGGACTCCCAGCGGGCCTCGACTGCCTCAGTCAGCCCGCGACTGCGTGCTGCGGCCATGTCCGGCAGAACAGGTCTTGGAGGCAGCGGTAGGTGTCGGCTGGAGGTCTCTTCGGTCGCGTCCACTGCCACAGTTTCGCGGATGGAGCCTGAAAGCGGTGCTCTGATGACGGAGATCACGACCGGGTAAGGACGCGTATCCGGAGGAGCCGAAATGACACTTGGCCACACATGGCTCTCTTGCCCGTTTTGATGTGGTTGACGTTGCCCTCGACCTTCCCGAAGCTCCGTTCCAGGGTGAGGCCGGCGGTGCCGGCAGCGAGGTCCTGGCAGAGGAAGCCAGCGAAGGAGCGCACCGGTGCGGGGCTGCCAAGCAGAAGAGGCGGCTCGCCACGTGGTCCCCCCCGCAAGGTGCGGGGTGGCCGGTCAGGTCGCAGCGTCGAGGAGGTGGGCTCCGTTGTTGCGGACGTTGTTGACGGCTGTGGAGACGGGCCGGGCGTTGAGCCTGCCGTCTGCGGGCCGGGTGAGCAGGGCGTGGAGGTCGTCGGTGTCGTGGTGGTGGGGGTCGAGCCAGGTGTCGTAGTGGTCCGGGGTGAGGGCGAGTGGCATGCGGGGGTGTACGCGGCCGGCTTCGTCGGTGGCCTCGGTGGTGATGATCGTGCAGGTTGTCAGCCAGGCGTCGGGGTCGTCGTCGCTCGTGACGTCGGGGTTGCGCCAGTACTCGTACAGACCCGCCATGGCCATCACCTGACCGTCGGAAGGATGGATGACGTAGGGCTGCTTGCGGGTCTTGCCCGTCGCCTCGTCCTTCACCGGTTCCCAATTCATAGAACCCGTCGGCCGGCAGCAGGCAGCGGCGCTTGGCGAAGGCACGCCGGTACGCGGGCTTCTCGTGCACGGTCTCCACCCGGGCGTTGATCATCCGGGCGCCGACTCCCTCTGCCTGCCCTGGACCACCTGGCAGCACGGCGCGCACAGGGGGTTCTCTGGGGCGCCAGATGTAGTGCGGGACGTCGGTAGAGGCGTCTGCCCAGGTCAGCGCCGGTGTCTTCGACTTCTTGTCGTGCAACAGGTGTGTGGCGCCATCGCTGAAGCGAGCGGCAACCCGGGGCACGCCGTGTCCTCGACACCGGAAGCCGTGTGGCATCCGCCGGGCACCGGGGCGGGAGGCCGCGGAGGTGGCACCAGACCACCTCGGGGCGGCGGGAAGACGCGGGCCTGCCACAGTGGCGCAACCGCGGCGAGGACCATGCGGTGGAGGCGGAGCGCCGGGGCTGGCTCCAGGCCCCGCAGCAGATCCTCGTACTTCTCCCGTGTCGACTACAGCTCGGTGCCGACGGACCGTGGAGCCGGGTCTACGACCTGCTCCGTCGATGGCAGCGGAACGGCACCTGGCAGAGGATCCTCACCCAGCTCCAGTCCCTGGCCGACGCTGAGGGTGCGATCACATGGGGGCACTGCTTCTTGAGGCGCCGCCAGCCGATGATTGCGCAGCCGAGGGTGAGGATGGTCTGGTGGATGTCAGCGCGGATTTCCCAGCGGATGCGCAGTCGGCGGAAGCAGCGCGGAATCACGAAGGCCGCTTCGACGACCCAGCGGTTCTTGCCCAGGCCGCTTCCATGCTCGGTGCCGGGCCGAGCGATGAAACACGATCCCGCACATGGCTCTGCGCTGGTCAAGCCGTTTACCTCCGGGATAGCGATAGCGCCGCTTCACTACCGGCAGCAGCGGTTCAACTCGCCCCCACAGCCCGTCCTCGACCTCCCACGGCTTGTGCTTCATCGCCCCGGAAATCTGTCGCACACCCCCACACCCCGCCGATATCGATACGAGGAGATCGCAAGCTGACAGATAGTCATTCCCAGGAGCTCATGGTGTGAGGAGTCCTAAAGAGAGGGACGACCTGAGAGGTTGTTTCACCTGGCACGTTTCGCGAGATTCTTACAGCAGGTCAGGGCGGGTCCCATGGCCAGTCCTCGGCTCTGGCGGTCGTTGCGGAGCACCTACGGGATCTTGAGAACACGATCATCCCATGGCAGGCTCATGCCTCATGATCGATGAATTCGCGAAAGACACCCTGCACGGGAGACTGCGGCGGGACCGTGAGGCGCTGCTCTGGAAACTCGACGGCTTGTCCGAATACGACGCCCGCCGACCTTTGACAGCGACCGGGACCAACCTCCTCGGCCTGGTCAAACACGTGGCCACCGTCGAGGCCAGGTACTTCGGCGAGGTCTTCGACCGCCCTTCCCCGGAACCGCTGCCCCGGTGGCAGGACTCCGACGGCAGCGATCAGTGGGCGGCCGAGGACGAGACCCGCGATCAAATCATCGGGTTCTACCGGCGCACATGGGAACACTCGGACGCGACGATCAACGAGCTTCCCCTCGACGCCCCCGGCCACGTGCCGTGGTGGCCGGAGCCTTATCCCGACACGAACCTGTTCGCCATCATGGTCCATGTCCTCGGCGAGACCATCCGGCATGCCGGGCACGCCGACATCCTGCGCGAGGGCCTCGACGGCCGGACCGGGCTGCGCGCCGAACACGAGAAGCAGATCGACGAGGAAGCCCGCGCAGCTCACCGCGCGAAGATCGAGCAGGCCGCCAGGACGGCCGCATCGATCAAGGCTTAGTTCGACATACCAAGCAGCCTGACATCAGCTCCCCTTCCGGCGCTTGCGATTTCCGAGCACCCCGGCCACCCGCTATGCCCGCGTCACCCGATGTGGGCGTTCGGTCCACGCCTTCGTCGGACCTCGTCCAGCTCGGGCGCGTCCGGGTCGCGCGGCGGGCGCAGCGCGCCGGCGGCCGGGGTCGAGACGGTAAAGCTGTAGGGGCCGAGCAGGTTCAGGTTGCGGTGCTTGCCGCCGGTCTGGCGGGCGGTGTCGAGGACTCCGCCGCCGGAGCCCGGGCGTTCGGCCAGCACGTTCTTCAGGAGCAGGGCCACGGAGCTGTTCCGCCGCAAATGGAGGTGACGCCGCGACGCTGTCGGTGGGGCCATACCGGCGCGGCGGAGGCCGTGCGCCGGCACCGAGGCCACGATGGTCTGCTACGAGCCGCCTGACGACGGCCGCATCCCAGCGGCGGCAGGCACAGGACACCATGACCGAGGACCTGCAACGGCTGTGGGACACCCCCGCCGGGCCGGTCCTGGACGCGCCGGGCCATCTCGGGCCGCCCCCGGCAGGCGCCGACTGGCCGCAGGTGTGGTGGGCACCAGGTGGACTGCTGGGGCTGCTGCCCCTCCACGCTGCCGCCTACCGTGCCGACCCGCCGGCGCCCCCACCGGCGCCCCATCATGGACCGGGTCATCTCCTCCCACGCCTCCACCGTCCGCGCCGTGCGTTACGTCCGCCGGCACACCCGGGAACACAACCAGCACCCGGACACGATCACCCAGGGGGATCGTCGCGATGCCCACCGTCCCCGGCCTCCCTCGCACGGCCGGCTGTACCACGTCAGTTCCGAGGGCGAGATGGTGTGGCGTCATCTGCCCCGCACCGTACTGCTGCGCGCGTCCTGTGGGCCGCCCCACCTCCACGCCGGGGCCTGACAGAGGACGACAAGCAGTGCCCGGAGTGGACAGCCGTTCCCCGCGCCGGCGAGGGCGCCGCGTACGGCCCTCGGTCGTGCATGGACAGGTTCGTCAGCTCGTCGGTGACAACGTGAGTGGGGCGCCGCCCGCTCCTGCGCATGCACGCCTGATCCAGCCTCCCTACGCTGAAGGCATAGGTCTCGCTGTTCTGTCCGGCTCGACGGGAGCGAGAGAACATGGCCACAGAGGACTCGGCGCCCGCCGGACGACCCGTGGGTTTGAAGGCCAACGCCATTGGTTTCGTCGATGCCCTCGTCATCGGGCTCAACGCCACCTCTCCGGCCTACTCCCTCGCGGCCGTGATCGGCCCCGTCGTCGCCTTGGTCGGGATCTACGCACCCGGCGTCATGGTCGCGTCCTTCGTCCCGATGCTGCTCATCGCGTCTGCGTTCTACTACCTGAACAAGGTCGACCAGGACTGCGGCACCACCTTCTCCTGGGTGACGCGCGCCATGGGCCCGTGGGCCGGCTGGCTCGGCGGATGGGCCATCACGATGACCGGAGTCCTGGTCGTCGGCTCGCTCGCCGACGTGGCCGTCAGTTTCGCCCTGCTCGCCTTCGGCCTGGACGGCTGGGTGGACAACACCTTCGTCCGCCAGCTGCTCACCGTACTGCTCATCCTCGTCATGACGGCCGTGTGCGTCATCGGCACCGAGCTGTCGGCCAAGGTGCAGAACGTCCTCATCCTGGCCCAGGTCGCCTGCTTGCTGATCTTCGTGGGCGTGGCGCTCCACAGCGTCTACGGTGGCACGAGCAAGTACGCCGCTGTGGAGCCTGCCCTCAGCTGGCTGAATCCGTTCGGCGCCGGTGGTGCGGCGCTCACAAGCGGGCTGCTTCTCGGCGTCTTCATCTACTGGGGCTGGGAATCGGCGGTCAATCTCACCGAAGAGATCGAGGACTCCGCGACCGCCCCCGGCAAGGCCGGGCTCTGGTCGACCGTCATCCTGCTGGTGACCTACGTGTCCGTGGGATTCGCCGTCGTGGCGTACGCCGGTCCCACGTTCCTGGCCGAGAACGCGGACGACGAGGAGTTCGTCTTCGCCCGCCTCGCCACGGACGTCCTCGGCGGCTGGGACTGGATCCTTCTCCTGGCCGTCTCCACCTCCGCCATCGCCTCCACCCAGACGACGATCATCCCGGCCTCGCGTACGGCGCTGTCCATGGCCCGCCGCCGGGCGCTGCCCTCCCCGTACGGCCACATCAGCCCGCGCTTCCGCACCCCCGACGTGAGTACGTGGTGGGTCGCCGGCATCGCCATCGCCTGGTACCTCGCGGTGAGCCAGATCAGCTCCAACGCCCTCTTCGACTCGCTCACCGCGCTCTCTCTGCTCATCGCGTTCTACTACGCACTCACGGGAGTCGCCTGCGTCGTCTTCTACCGTCGCCACCTCTTCGCGAGCGTCCACAACCTCCTGTTCATCGGGCTGGGCCCGCTGGTCGGATCCGGACTGCTCGCGTGGCTCCTGGTGCGGTCGGTCACCGACATGGCCGATCCCGCCAACTCGTACAGCGGAATCTCGTGGTTCGGCCTCGGCCCCCCGCTCGTCATCGGTCTCGGCATCGCCCTCACCGGAGTGATCATCATGATCGCGTGGCGTCTGCGGGCTCCCGCGTTCTGGCGGGAGCGCCCGAGCGTGGCCGACCCCGCCCTGGTCCACTCCCACGGCGCGCGCGAGGAGTCCTGAGATGTCGGTCGTCCTGGGCTGCGACGAATCCCCCGGCGCCGCCCGGGCACCGCGCATCGCGGTCGAGGTGGCGGCGGCCTTCGACGAGCGGCTCGTGCTCGTCGACGGGGCAGCGGCCCCCGGCCCGGTCGGTGAGGAGTGGGCGTCCCCCTACCAGGCCGTCCGTCAGGCCGGCCGCGCCGGTCTGGAGCACGCGGTCACCGAGGCCGATCGTGCGGGTGTGCCGACCGTCCCCGAGGTGATCGACGACCAACCCGCCCCGGGCCTCATCGACGCGGCGACCCGCCACGCCGCGCGAATCACCCGCGAACCCGCCGTCCGTGCCCGTACCCCCGCCGCCGGCACTGACGCGGCCGGCCGGACGGACTCGGGCGGCGGCAACTGCGACAGGCCATGGCTCACGGGAGGATCCTCTCCCCGGCGGACGGGCACGGGCTAGGCATCCTCGGACGGCACACGGCACACGGCACACGGCACACGGCGCGCTTACCGCTCAGCCCCGCTGCGTCGACTCCCCCGGGACGAGTCGGCACGGCACCGTGATCGGTTCGGGTTCGGTGCCTGTCAGGCGGTCGATGAGGGCCGCCGCGCAGACCGAGCCGACCCGCCGGGGGTCCAGGCTGAGGGTGGTGAGGGCCGGCCGGGTGCCCGGTTCGGCCTCGTCCATGACGGTGACCATGAGGTCCCCCGGGATCGAGAGGCCAAGCTCCCGGGCCGCGGCCAACACCGCTTCGCCGTACGTGCGGTTGAGGGCGTGGACGGCGTCGGGGCGGGTGGCGAGAAGCCGGCGGGCGGCGTCGCGGGCGGGCTCGCCGGGGGCGGTGCGCTCGACGGCGGCCGGGAGGTGCCGGGCGGTGCACCACTCCGCGTAGGTCTGCTCGCTGTCGAGGGTGAACGAGTCGAGCTCGGATCCGCTGAGCAGCCCGATCCGCCGGGCGCCCGCGTCGTGCAGATGGTCCATCACCAGCCCGATGCCCGTGACGATGTCGCTCTGTACGTACGGGAGTTCGGCGTGCGACGGGTCGATCGGGCGGCCGTCGGTGACGACGGCGAGGCCGCGGCGCAGGGCCTCGTCGATGACGGGGTCACCGGCGATGGGGTCGACGACGATCAGGCCGTCCATCGGGATGCGGGTCCACAGGTCCGTACCGGGGCCGACGGGCACGACGACCAGGGCGTAGTCGCGGTCGACGGCCTCGACCATGGCGCCGGCGGTGAACGCCGCGTAGTAGGGCCGGTAGGTGCGCTCCCAGGGTTCGGAGCTCTGGTGTCCGGCGGCGAGGCCGATCACTCCCGTGCGGCCGGAGAGCAGGACCTGGGCGGCGGGGTTGGGGCGGTAGCCGAGCTCCTCGGCGACCTGCTGGACCCGCTCGCGGGTACGGGTGCTGACCTGGCCCTTGCCGTTGAGGGCGTGCGAGACCGTGGTGATGGACAGACCGGCCGCCCGGGCCACGTCCTTGATGCCGACGGTGCGTCCGCCTTCGACACCCCGCCCCGCCCCGGCCGTCCGGCCGGTGTCCTTGCGCCCGCCCATCGCCGGGACCTCCTCACCCTTGACTCCCAAAACCTTTTGGGTCAGCATACTCGACATTCCGCCACCCAAAAGGTTTTGGGAATCCCCTCCCCTCCCCGCCTAGCCCCCTTCTTCCTCCCTTCTCCGACCCCGGGAGCCCCCGTGCGCCGTCCCCTTCCCGCCCTGCTCCGATCCCCCGCCCGCGCCGCCGCCCTGCTCGCGGCCGCAGCCCTCACCCTCACCGCCTGTTCCTCCGGCCCCGGCGGTGACGCCACCAGTGCCGACACCAAGGCGCAGGGCAACCGTTACGGCGACTGCACGGTCAGCGGCAAGCGGGGCGAGCTGAAGCTGAAGACCGTCACCCCCGGCGCCCTCACCGTCGCCGGCGATCTGCCCTCCGCCGGATGGTGGAACGGCAACACCGTCGCCGACATCAAGAGCGGCTTCGAGTACTGCCTCGCCGCCGAGATCGCCCACCGCGCCGGTCTCGACACCCTCACCATCCGCAACGTCTCCTTCGACGCGATGGTCGCCGGCAAGGCACAGGGCTACGACCTCGCGCTCGCCGAGGTGTCCATCACCGACGCACGGCGCAAGGTGGTCGACTTCTCCACCCCGTACTTCGACTCCAACATCGGCGTCCTCGCCAAGCCGGGCTCCGTCACGTCCGCGAACATCCGCGGGTTGCGTCTCGGCGTCAAGCAGGCCACCTCCGGCGCGGCCTTCGTCAAGGACGAACTCAAGCCCGAGAAGCCGGTGTCCGTGTTCCCCGGCGACCCCGAGATGCTCGCCGCGCTCCAGTCCGGGCGCATCGACGCAGTTCTGACGGACACCGCGATCCTGCTCGGGCAGGCGGCGAAGTCCAAGGGCGCGTTCTCCGTCGTCGGCCAGTACGCGACCGGCGAGTCGTACGGCGCGATCCTGCCCAAGAACGGCCCCGACACCGCCGCCCTCGACGACCTCCTCGCCGCCCTGAAGCGCGACGGCACGCTCGACCGCCTCTCCCGCGAGCACCTCGCGAAGGCGTTCGGCGGCGACCCGGCCACCATCCCCGTCTGGAGCCTGTGATGAGCGCCGCCACCACCACCGCCAAGCCCCCCGTCACCGCTCCCCCGCCCTCCGTCCGGCTCCCGCGCACCCTGCCGCCGGCCGCGCTCGCCGTCGCCGTGCTCGTGTGCCTGGGCGCCGCCTGGACCGCCGCGGTCCTGTGGCAGGCCGCGCCCGCCGACGGCGCCTGGTCCTGGACGCTGCGCGCCGTGGCCGTCGCCGGCGGGCTCGGCGCGCTGGCGGTGCTGAAGCCGGCCGGTCAGGCGGTGCGTGCGGCCAACAGGGCCCGCAAGGCGGCCGTCGACCGCGCACGGCTCGCCGAGGCGCGCGCCGAGGCGGCCGACGCCCGCGAGTCGGCCTGGGTCACGGTGGGGGCGTCGGCAGCCGTGCTCCTGCTGACCTCGCTCACGCTCTTCCTGCTCGCCAACGACCACGCCGTCCAGGCCACGTTCTTCAGCCCCGAGGCGATCGCGTCGAGCGCCGCCGACGTCGCCCGCGCCTTCGGCACCAATGTGTTCATCGCCGTGGCCGCCGAGGTCCTGGTACTCGCCTGGGGTCTGCTGCTCGCCGTCGCCAAGCTGGCCCCCGGCCGCGCCGGGCGCCCGCTGCGGCTGCTGGCCACCGCGTACATCGATGTCTTCCGCGCCGTGCCGAGCATCGTCGTCATCTACCTCATCGGCTTCGGCCTGCCGCTCGCCGAGATCCCCGGACTGAGTGCCCTCACCCCCACCTGGGCGGCGATCCTCGCGCTCACACTCACCTACGGCGCGTACGTCGCCGAGGTGTACCGGTCCGGCATCGACTCCATCCACTGGAGCCAGACCGCGGCCGCCCGCTCGCTCGGTCTGTCCCACTCCCGCACGCTGCGGCACGTCGTCGTCCCGCAGGCGGTGCGCCGGGTCGTGCCGCCGCTGCTCAACGACTTCATCGGGCTGCAGAAGGACACCGCCCTGGTCACCGTCATCGGCACCATCGACGCCTTCAACCAGGCGCGGATCTACGCCTCCAACGACTTCAACCTCTCCTCCGTGACCGTCGTGGCCGCGCTCTTCGTCGTGATCACGATCCCGCAGACCCGGCTCGCCGACCGGCTGCTCGCCCGGTCCGGCACGGCTTCGAAGGGCGACTGAGACCCCATGGCATTTCTCGAGATCGAAGGCATACGGAAGTCCTACGGCGCCCACGAGGTGCTGCGGGGCCTGGATCTGACGATAAATCAGCACCAGGTGGTCACCCTCATCGGGGCTTCCGGCTGCGGCAAGTCCACCCTGCTGCGCTGCGTCAACGCCCTGGAGACCATCGACGCCGGACGGATCGTCCTCGACGGGGACCCGGTGTCCGGCCGCGGCGTCGACGTGGACGGGCTGCGCCGGGACGTCGGCATCGTCTTCCAGCACTACAACCTCTTCCCGCACATGGACGTCCTCCACAACATCACCCTCGCGCCGACCGTGCTCGGCGTCCTGGGCGAGGAGGAGGCCGAGGAACGGGCGATGGAGCTGCTGCGCCGGATCGGCCTCGCCGACAAGGCGAAGGCGCTGCCCGACCGGCTGTCGGGTGGACAGCAGCAGCGTGTCGCGATCGTCCGGGCGCTCGCGATGCGGCCCCGGCTGCTGCTCCTGGACGAGATCACCTCGGCGCTCGACCCCGAGCTGGTCGCCGAGGTCCTGAACATCGTGCGCGACCTCGCCGAGGACGGCATGACGATGCTCCTCGCCACCCACGAGATGGGCTTCGCGAAGGAGGTGGCGCACCAGGTGTGCTTCCTCCACCAGGGCACCGTCCTCGAACAGGGCCCACCGGAACAGATCTTCGGCGACCCCCGGGAAGAGCGCACCAAGGCGTTCCTGCGACGCATCGTGGAGGCGGGACGACTGTGACGCACCTGTCCGCACACCCTGTCCTGGTGGTCCAGCACGAGGCCGACACCGGTCCCGGCCTGGTCGGCGAGCGGCTCCGCGAGGCCGGGCTCGATCTGCGGGTCCACCACCCGTGGCGTGGCGAGGAGTTGCCCGCCGACCTGTCCGGCTGGGCGGGCATGCTCGTCCTCGGCGGCGCGCCCAACTGCGAGGACGACACGGCCGCACCCTGGCTGCCGCGCCTCAGGGAGCTGATGAGGGAGGCCGTCGACGCCCGCCTCCCGGTCCTCGGCATCTGCCTCGGCGGCCAGATCCTGGCACATGCCCTCGGCGGCCGGGTCGTCCGGCGCCCGCAGGGCCCCGAGGTCGGGGCCGTACCGCTGCGCCGGCTGCCCGCCGCCGACGCCGATCCGGTGCTCGGCGAGGTGCCCGAGGGGGCGCTCGCGGCCCAGTGGCACTGGGACGAGGCCGAGACGCTGCCCGTCGGCGCGGTGCCACTGCTGACCGGGGACGACTGCCCCTACCAGGCCTTCCGGGTCGGGCCCCGGGCGTGGGGCGTGCAGTTCCACCCGGAGGTCCTCGCGGACGTGATCGCCGACTGGGCGGAATCGGACGGGCCGGCCGTACGGGCGGCCGGCGGCGACCCGGACGGTGCCGTCACCTCCGTACGGGAGGCGGAGCCCGGGCTGCGCGCGGTCTGGGGCGCGATGGCCGGGGCGTGGGGCGCCGTCGTACGGGAGGCCGCGGAGGCGGAGGGCGTCCGTATCCCGGTGCCGGTGCCCGGCGCGCGCGAATGAGGGCGCGCCCGGGGGCGCGGGAATGACGGGACGGTCCGTGCGCAGCCGTTCGTGTGCGCACGGACCGCAGTCAGTCCGCGGTCTCGGTCCCCTTGAAGGGCCGGGCGTCGTCGTTCCAGACCTCGATCCAGTTCTCGTGCCGTCTTGAGGTCGTCGAGCGAGCAGAACACTCCCACGACGTCACGGACATAGGGCTGCCCGGCGGCTCTTGGCCTGACAGCCCCGTGCGCGTTCAGGACGGTTAGAGGTGCGCGTCCAGGGCGGCGTAGACCTTCCGCCAGGCGTCCGCGCCCGCCTGGGGGTCATAGTCGGCCGGGCGGTCCGCGCAGGCGAAGCCATGGACGGCGCCCGGGTAGCTCACCAGTTCGTGCGGCACCTTGGCCTCGGTCAGCCGCTGCTCGGCCTGCTCCCATTCCTCGGCCGGGATGATGTGGTCCAGCTCGCCCCGGAAGCCCAGCAGGAAGGCGCCGCCCTCGGCGATCCGCTCGCTGGTCTCCAGCGGGGGCACGGGGCCGACCAGCGGGAAGCCGCTGTTCAGCAGCCAACCCGGGTAGAACACCGCGGCCAGCTCGAAGCGCAGCTCGGTCGCCGCCCGCACCGCGATGTGGCCCCCCATGCTCAGCCCGAGGAAGGCCACGCCCCGCTCCCCTGCTTCGGCACGCGCCGCCGCCAGTGCCGCCGTGGCGTCGGCCACCAACTCGTCGCGGTCCAGCGCACGCATCAGCACCAGGCCGTCTTCGCGCTCCTCGGCCGAGTACCCGAGCTCGGTGCGGCGCGCGCTGCGCCAGTAGTAGTCGGGGGCCAGCGCGACGTAACCGGCCGCCGCCAATTCCGCGCAGGTGTCGCGGGCGTAGGCGTTGACTCCGTACAGCTCGGAGCAGACCACCACCGCACCCCGGACCTCACCCACCGGACGGTGTACGTACGCCTCGATGCCGCCCGGTTCGCCGAGCGTCTCCCACTGACCAGTCATCAGATTCCCCCACGCCTCGATTGCTCAATGCTGCCTGAATCATAGGCTCAAGCTCACCCATAGCCTGGTCACGGGATTCGGCTGACGCTTACGTGAAAGTCGCGCGGGGCGACGGCCGTTGGGGGCCGGAATCGCGGCGGAGGAGCTGGGACGGTCAGTCCCAGACCAGATTGAGGGAGCGCTCGAAGTCGGCGTATCCGGCGCGGGAGAAGGCTTGTGCCATGGGGACATTGCCGAGGTCCGTCGATGCCCTGATCCGGTCGACGCCCTCGGCGGCCAGGATGCGGGTGCCCTCGGCGAGGATCTCGTCGATGTAGCCGTTGCCGCGGTGTGCGGGCAGGACACCGATGTACGCGATGATCGGGTGGTAAGTGTTGCGGGCCGGGACTACGAAGCCCACCGGATCGCCACCGTCGGCCAGTTCGGCGATGCGCCACCACTTGTGCGGGCTCTTGAAGTTGGCGAACTCGCCGTCGTAGTGCCGTTCGGCCGCCTCGCGCGGGGTCAGACCGGATGTCAGGTCAGCCTGACCGTGGGCGTCGAGGGTGCCCTCCATGACCGGGGCCATCAGGGCGAGGAGGTCCTCGCGGTCGACCACCGGGCGGAAGACGAGACGTTCCCTGAGTTCCGGGAGCTGGGACGAGGGGGTCCACTGCAGCCGCAGTCGCTCGACCAGGAGCCGTGCGCCCGTGCTCTCCAGCACGCGCGTGCGGGATTCCACCACCTCGCGGGCTGCGGGGTCCTCATGCCAGTTGGGCGGGACGAAGCGGCCGTACTCCGGCAGCTTCGCGCCCGCCGGGAAGACGGCCGCCGTCGCCGTCTTGAACAGCCGCAGGCCGATCTCGTCGCGGTCGGCCCTGGACAGCGTGTCGTCGATGTCGAAGAAGTCGAACTGCAGCGGCATGTCACCGCCCGGGGTCGTCCACCAGGCGAGCCGGGCGAGGAGACGGTCGCCGTCCAGGGCCACCCAGGTCCACTCGGGGCGGCGGCATCCGTTGGCGAAGTCTTCGGGCAGTTCGTGGTCGAGGACGTAGGAGAGCCGGCAGAAGAGGTCGATCTCCTCCGGGCCGGTCAGAGGTCGATAGCTCATCGATGTCGGTATCAAGTCAACTCCTGGGAAAGGGTGGTGCGTTGGAGCCCCTCAGGTCCGTGCTGCTCAGGCACTCGGGGCGTCAGGGCAGAGGATGGCGAGGGCCACCCGCCGTTCAGGCCGACTCGAGGACCGGGCGGATTTCGAGCGCCTCCGGGGTGGGGAAGCCGCGGGCCAGCTCGATCGCCTCGGCGTGGTCGGCCACCTCCAGCACGAACCAGCCGCCGAGGGTCTCCTCGCCGCTGTGCACGGGCCCTTCGGTCACCGCCACGGATCCGTCCGCCGTCTTGCGCACGGTGACAGGGCCCTGGTGCTCGGTGTCGAGGGCGTCGCCGCCGGCCAGCTTGCCCGCTGCCGCGAGCTCGCCGATCCATGTCTCGTACGCCTTTCGGTAGGCGTCGCGGTCGGCCTGGATCCGGGCGCGTGACGCGTGCGTCTCGAAGATCACGAGGGCGTATTTCATGAGGTGTTCCTCTGTTCGGTGTTCCTGATGGTGCTGCCGGTTCTGGTGGAGGTCGGTTCGATGCGGGCCAGTGCGCCTGTCTCCAGGGCCGCCCACAGGGCGCCGTCCGGGCCCACCGTGATCCCGTGCGGCTCGGAGGCCGGGGTGGGCAGGTCGTGGACGGTGATCGTGCCGTCGGAGGTGATCGAGCCGACGCGGTTGCCGCCCCACTCGGTGAACCACGCGGTGCCGTCGGCGTCGGTGGTGACGGCGTGCGGCCTGGCCGTGCGGTCGGGCAGCGGGTACTCGGTGATCCGGCCGTCGGGTGCTCGGCGGCCGATCTGGCCGGCCGCGATCTCGGTGAACCAGACGCCGCCGTCCGGCCCCGCGGCGATACCCACCGGCGCGGCCGCCTCGGTGGGCAGCGCGTGGATCGTGATGCAGCCGTCCATGCCGATGCGGCCGATGGCGTTGGCCTGGTTCAACGTGAACCACATCGCGTCCTCGGCCGCGGCGATCGCCGAGGGGAACGCGCCGGTGCACGGCAGCGGGTACTCCGTGACCGACCCGTCGGTGGAGAGACGGCCGATGCGGTCGGCGGCGGTCTCGGTGAACCACAGCGCGCCGTCCGGCCCCGCGGCGATACCGAAGGGACCGCACCGCGCGGTCGGCAGCGCGAACTCCGTCACCTCGCCGGCCGTCGTGATCCGGCCGATCCGGTGCGCCCGGTACTCGGTGAACCACAGGGCACCGTCCGGCCCGTTGCTGATGACCGTCGGGCCGCTGTCCGGGGCGAGCTGATGACTGGTCGGCTCCTGCCCGGGGACGAGCCGGCCGATCTGGCCGCTGTGCACCATGGTGAACCACAACGCACCGTCCGGTCCCGTGGTGAGCGCGTACGGGCCGCTGTCGCGACCGGACACCGCGTGCTCCTCGACGGCCCGGGGCGTCACCGCTGCTCCAGACCTTCGGCGGCGGCGATGCGCGCGATGTCCTGCGGGGAACCGGACATGATGACGCGGGCGTGCGCCGTCACCAGCTCGACGGGCCAGTCCCACCAGGCGGCGCGCACGAGCCGTTCGATGTCGACGTCGTCGAAGCGCTGCCTGATCGTTCTGGCCGGGTTCCCGCCCACGACGGTGTACGGCGGGACGTCGGCGGTGACCACCGCACCGGCCGCGATCACCGCGCCGTCGCCGATCCGTACTCCCGGCATCACGGTGGCTCCGTATCCGAACCACACGTCGTTGCCGACCACGGTGTCCCCGCGGCTGGACATGCCGGTGACGATGTCGAGAGTCTGCTCGGCCCACTGGCCACCGAACATGGTGAAGGGGAAGGTGGACACTCCCATCGAAGGGTGGTCGGCGCCCGCCATCAAGAACCTGGTGCCCGTGGCGATCGCGCAGTACTTGCCGATGATCAGCCGTTCCGGGCCATAGGCGTACAGCACACTGCGCTGCACGAAGTCGGTCGCGCCGTCCGGGTCGTCGTAATAGGTGAAGTCACCTGCCACGACGTTGGTCCCGGCGACCAGTGGCTTGAGGAAGACGACTCGTTCGTGGGCAGGCAGCGGATGGAGGGTGGCCGGGTCAGGTGTCCGGCCGGCGCTCGGGACAGATGTCATGCGGGAATCACTCCGTGGGGGTTCGTGCGCGGCGGGCAGAGCCCTGGGTGGCGAGGATCCGGGCCGATGAGGCAAGCGCCTCCCGCGCGGTCCGTGTCTTTCGGGCCGTCAGCTGAATCGAGCGGGTCGATTCAGCAGTCTCGTACGGTTCATGTCGCCCACCTGCGGAAGGCGGCTCCGTGTTCGGTAACCAGCATGCGCAGCGAGCAGCACGGGAACAACGGCCGATCTTGTTAGGGTCGTTAACCCAGAGGTTCACGAATTCAAGGGCCACGAGGGGACCGGGACGGGATGGAACTGCGGGACATAGAGATCTTCCTGACGCTCGCGGAGGAGCTCCACTTCGGCCGCAGCGCCGAACGCCTGCATGTCTCCCCAGCCCGTGTCAGCCAGGCGATCAAGAAGCAGGAACGCGTCATCGGCGCTCAGCTCTTCGAGCGGACCAGCCGCCACGTGCGGATGACCCCCGTCGGAGAGGTGCTGCTCCGGCGGCTGAAGCCGGCATACGAGGGCATCCAGGAAGCCATCGCCGAGGTGACCACCATCGCCCGCCACTCGGCCGGCACACTGACGCTGGGGGTCATGGGGGCACAGATGCACGACATGCGCCCGGTTCTGAGCCACTTCCGCGCCCGGCACCCGTCCGTCGAACTCCGCTTCAAGGAAGTGTTCTTCAGCGATCCGTTCGGAGCCCTGCGGGCCGGTGAGGTCGATGCGGTCACCACCTGGCTGCCGGTTCGCGAGCCGGACCTGACCGTCGGCGTGGTGCTGCGCGAGGAACCGCTCCACCTGATGGTGGCCGGGGACCACCCGCTCGCCCGGCGGAAGTCGGTGAGCATGGAGGTGCTCGGCGACCACGTCGTACCGCGACTGGCCGGCCCTCTTCCCGCCTACTGGGAAAGCGCCGTCCTGCCGGCCCGCACACCGGCTGGCCGCCCCGTCCGCCGCGGCCCGGCCGCCTCCACCTTCTACGAGATCCTCGCCCTCGTCGCGGCAGGCGACGCGGTGTGCACCGTCCCCGACGAGGGACGGCGCTACCACGCGCAACCCGACGTCGCCTTCCTCCCCCTCCACGATGCCCCGCCCGTCCAGTGGGCCCTCATCTGGCGCACCGACCGCGCGACCCCACTGGTACGCGCACTCGCCGAGGCGGCGACGGACTGCGGAGACCCGACGGGGCGCCAGGGAGGCGGTCAGCCGGTCGGCAGGCCCAGCCCGTAGTAGGTGACGTCGTAGCCGTCCACGTACCCCGCTTCGCCGCCGACGATCAAGTCGGTGGGATCGCTCGCGCCCGCCGCCCTGGCCGTGGCCACGAGCATCTCGGCGAGGGCGTGGCCCTTCGGCTCGCCGGGGCCGCCCGCGTCCACACGCCAGACCGGATCGTCGTCGCCGAAGACCGACGCCGTGTGCGGGAATTCGGCGACCGTGCCCCAGCCGAGTGCGGCCGGATCGACGTCGTCCGGGGCGAAGCAGGCGATCGAGAGCCGGTCGCCGCACACCACGTCGAAAAGAAGGGGCGCACTTCGGCCGTTGCGCCCGTAGAACGGCATCCCGATCCGGACCCCCAGGGCGGTGGTCTCGGCAGGCAGCGCTCCCAGGAACCCTCCCAGCGACCGGGTGACGGTTTCCCAGCTACGGGCGGTCCACCCGCCCGGGAATCCGAGGCCGACGTTGGCCCGATCACGGTTGCTGCCGAAAAAGCCGCTGATCGCGTGCTCCTCGCCAACGCCTTGGCGCCAGAACCAGTTCTCCGCGGGGTCGGTGGGCTGCAGGACCAGCTCCGGCCCCGACTTCCCGGCACGCAGTTCCAGCGTGTCCGGCCTGCCGCGCCAGCGCAGGAAGGGAGCGCCCCAGAGCGGCTCGCTGTCGTAGAACGGGCCCATGTCACCGTGCGAGCCCATGATGGACGGCTTGCCCAGTGCGGCGGTCACTTCTTCCTTCGCAGCGCGGAAGGCCGCCGCCTGCGCTGCGGCGTCCGGTGCGGGATCCGCTACGGGGACCGCGAGCTCCACGTACGACTCGCCGTCGACGTAACGCTTCTCGTAATCGCCGACCGGGCGCAGGCGAGCATCGCCCGAGGGCCGACCAGTGATCAACACAGGAGCGTCCGACGTGCCGCCCCAAGCCCACCCCAGCTCGGCCGCAAGAACCCTCACGCCCTCCGGCGTCCAGCCGCCGGTGTCTGCCGCGACGAGTCGCCGGGCGAGCTCCCCGATGGATTCCTGTGCCGTGCTTCCCTGTTGTGCGTTCATCGGGCCATCGTGCCGTATCCCAGGCTGGATCCCTGCAGGGGTGCGCACCGGCAGCCCCCTGCACAGGCGACGGCTCACCTCCTGCAGATGGTCGGCAGCAGGCGCAGGACTTCCGGGCTGTCCTCTTCACCCATCGAGCCCTCTCAGCCGCGGGTGAAATTGGGCCGGCTACCTCAGGAACCGGGCAGTCGCGGTCTCTGCTTCCGCGGTCGCCATCGCTTCGGCGATCGTGCGTGACTCGTCGGCGCCGCTGGCGGCCCGGGTCCCGACACAGGACGAGCGGATCAGGCGGCGCGCCTGTCCGAGTCCATGCCGGCGGTCAACAGGCCGCAGGTGACCACGGCCGCCACCGCGGGGACCATCAGCCGACGGCGCGGACGTGTCCTGCCGCACCGGTCCGCCAGGTTGCCGAAGGCGACGGCCCCGACGATGCCGGCGAGGATCACCCGAGCGGCCTTCGCGCCTGACTCCGCCGTGGACAGGCCGTAGGCGCGGCCCAGGTAGCCGGGAAGCCAGGAGTACAGGGCGGACAGCACGATCAGGTTGAGCGCCCCGCCCAGGTAGCACCAGGCGGCGGTCCGGGACCGGAACAGCTCACCGAAGGTCGCGCGCAGTCCGAGGGGCGCGGCCGGAGCGGAGGCCGCAGGAGCCGCTTCGCTCCGGTCCGCCGCTGCGGGCATGCGGTAGTCGCGAACCACCAGGAAAAGCAGTGCCGGCAGCAACCCGGGCACACCGAAGGCGCCCGGGGTCACCCGCCAGCCCCATCGCTCGGCCATCGCGCCACCGACGACCACTCCCAGTACTGATCCCAGCGGACCGGCCGCCATCACCAGGCTGAGCACCGTCGCCCGCAGCCTCTGAGGGAAGTAGCTGGACACCAGAGCGCCGCCGGCCGGTGCGAACCGGATTCGCCCACCCCGAGCGGGCCCCGGGCCACGAAGAGCTGCGCGTCGTCCTTCTCCCGCTGGTTCCGCGAAGAGTTCGGCGCCAGCCCCACGGCGTGGCGCGCGGCCCAGCGACGCGAGTCCAGCTGACCTGCGTCAGCACTCTTCGCGGGCCGGCACGTGCGGCTGCAAGGAAGCGGGCATCAGCGCGAAGCGGCAAGCGCGCAGGGGAAGGCGTCTCCCAAAGCCCCCGGAGAGCGTGTGGAACCACCACGGCCTCACGCTCCACGAGCGGGCGGCCCCGTCAACACCTCGAGCGGCGCTCGTTGAACCCTCCCACTCCGTTGAGCTCCGGATCGCATGAGGTCCGACCGCTCCCTGAAACCGGTGTCGCAAACGGAAGCCGTCCGAGATCATGCAGCCGTGTCCCAAGACGAGTCAGGACGTTACCGAGCAGGGCAGACCGCTTTGCTCGCCCCCGTGGCAGAAGCCGAACCGCTGGTCGAGCACTGGCGTCGGCGATTCGACGCCTCCGCGGCGGCCGGGATTCCCGCCCACGTGACGGTGCTCTTCCCGTTCCTCGACATTGATCTCATCAGTGCCGAGGTCATCGGCGATCTCACGGCCCTGATCGCCGGGCACGGCCCTTTCACGGTCCGGTTCGACGAGTGCGGACGCTTCCCCGACGTGCTTTACCTGGCGCCGACCCCAGACCAGCCGTTTCGCGCGCTGACCGAGTCCATCGCCGCGCGATGGCAGGAGGCGCCGCCCTACGGGGGACAGTTCGCCGAGATCATCCCGCACCTGACCGTCGCCCACGAGCAGCCACCCCGAGTCCTCGACGAGGTGGAGGCCGCGCTGGCCACCCGACTTCCCGTCCTCGCGACGATCTCGTCGGTCGGCCTGTTCGTGAGTGACGGTCACAGCTGGAGGCGCCACGCGGAGTTCCCGATGCGCGGCGCGTCGAGCAACACGTCACCCCGTCAGCCTGGCAGCCGCTCAATCCACAGCTCTTGACAGTTGCTCCACCAGGGGGGCGTGCGAGACGGACGGAGCGCGGATCGCGGCGATCAAGCCGGCCTCGTCGCGTGCGTGAACTGGAGACGGCCGGGATCACCAGGGGCTACCGCGCGGACGTCGGTGCCCCAGCTCCGGGATACGGGTTCGAGGTCCTGCTCTTCGCGACAGCCCCGCCGTGCTGGCGACGCACGGCGGGGCGGAGGTGCGATACCGGTCGTTTGCCGACGATCAGGCGAGCGTCGTGACGACGTCGACGGGGCTGATCAGGGTGTCGCGGATGGGCGAGCGGTTCTCGACGAGGGCGACGAGTTCCTCGATCTGCTCGCGCGGGATGTCCGGCGCGTCGACGTGGAGGCGGACGCGGACCTGCTGCAGACCGGGGCGGATGGTGGGGTCGATGCCGAGGATCGCTCTTCGGCCACCGTCTCTACCAGCGGCCGACCCTCCACGGCCGCCTGCACTGGGCGTCGACCGAGACGGCGACCGAGTACGCCGGACACATCGAAGGTGCTCTCGCCGCCGGAGAACGCGCGGCGCGGGCCGTCCTCGCAGCGCCCGCCGACGCGAACGACACCGCTCTGGGCGCCACCGCCCCCAGCAGGTAGGCCACCGGCCCGACGCCCGAAGCGGCCGTGGATCGGCGCGCGGGTTCCGTACGGCTCACCGCATGCAGCACCGCGCTCCTCAGCCGTGCCCGGCTTCTTTCCCCATCCCGACACCGCGGTCCCGGAAGAGGCCAGAGGCCGCCGCCCGGGCCTGGCCGCCGGCTGTCTCGCCGGGGCGATCGGCTCGGTCGGCGTCATCACCGCCGCCGGCGGAGCGCCATGCGCGCGCCCACGTACGTCGTCCAAGTGACGGTCGGGGAGACGCCGGAGGCGGACATCCATCGCCCCGAAGGAGCCGGCCGTATGCCTCGCGAATTCCGGGGGCGTCGGAGCGGCAGCTCCTGAGGTCGATGGTCTGGACGAGGGCGGCGCGGCGCTCGGCCCGGACGCGGCTGCGCGGGTTCCAGACGAAGAGCGGGGTGTGGCGGGCTCGGCCGCCGACGAGCCCGCCGGCCCGGCTCCACACCGGAGCCGGGCCGGCGGCACGTCGTCAGCGCTGCAGCGTCAGCAGGCCTGGCCGGTAGGGCCACTGGCCGTAGTCGCCGCCGGAGCTGGGATCGCGTCCCTGGTAGAGGAACCGGAGGCTGCAGGGATCGACGGTCATGGTCTGATCGGGGCTGGTGCGGATCAGTTCGCCATGGCTGATGTCGTTGGTCCAGGTGGCGCCGCTGTTGGCCTTGCCGGCGAAGGGGTTGCTCTCGGTCGCGGCCTGGGGTGTCCATGAGCCGTTCAGGCTGGTGGCCGTGAACGAGCGGAAGTACCGGCCCTGTGAGCCGATCGCCTCGACGATCATGAGGTAGCGGTCCTGGCCCTGGAGCTTGTAGACCTGCGGGGCTTCGAACAGGTTGTTCGTCGTGTCGCTCATGACGACGGTCGAGGTCGTGCCGAAGCTGCCCGGGAAGTTCCCGATCGGCATACTGGCCCGATAGATCTTGCCGTTGTCACCGGCGAAGAACAGGTACATGTTCGTCCCGTCACCGATGAGGGTCTGGTCGATGGGGCCCGTCCCGGAGTCGGCGATGGTTCCGGAGAAGAGTTCCTTCGGTGACGACCAGCCATTCGGGTTGGTGGGGTCGCTCGACGTCCGGTAGGAGAAGGCGCTCCCACCCCACTGGTAGGCGAGCACCCAGATGTTCTTCGGCGCGAAGTAGAAGAGCGTGGGTGCGACGGCGGAACTCGACATCGTGTTCTGGCCGGCCGAGGCCATCTCCGACCAGTCGGTGAACGGGGTGAAGTTCATCGAACCCCAGCCCGTTCCCGCGGCGCCGTGCGTCGTCGCGTAGACGAGTTGCTTGCCGTTGTAGGGGGCGACGGTGAAGTCCTTGAGCGAGGCCCATCCCGCCTTGGGCTGCGCCAGCGCGCCCGTCGACGTCCAGCGGTATGTCGCCGGAAGGGCGCACGCGCCGGGGGTGCCGCCGCCGACCTTGACGAGCTGCCACTGCTGGTTGGCACCACCCCAGTCGTCGTACTGGACGATGTTCGCGCCGTCGGCCGTGGAAGCGCCCTGCACTTCGAGGGCCTTGCCGCTGTGGCGCGCGATCAGCCTCACGTAGCCGTCCGAGCTGTCGGCCAGCCGCCACTGCTGGTTGTCAGCGTTCAGGTCGGTCCACTGGACGATCGGACCGCCGTTGGCGGTGGACCGGTTCTGGACGTCCAGCACCTTGCCGGAGTGGCGGGACTTGATCCGGTAGTAGCCGCCGCCGGAGTCGACGAACTGCCACTGCTGCTGGTTCTGGTCGTTCCTGGTCCACTGGGTGATCCGGGCGCCGTCGGTGGTCGCCAGGTTGTAGACGTCCAGGGCCTTGCCGCTGTTGCGGTTGACCAGTACGTACGCGGCGTCGGGCTCGACGGTGGCCGCGGCGGCGGGCGGGGCACCGAGGAGAGCGGCCCCGAGCAGCAAGGACGACAGGACCGCGAGTACGAGACTCACGACCAGGGATGGATGGCGAAACCGCATCAGAGGAGCTCCTTAGGGGGACGGAGGTGAGGTGCCCCCGACGAACCGCGGGGCGGCCGCGTCGGGAGGGCGGGGACGGGATAGGGGTGAAGCAGGCCGCACATGCCGAAGAGGGGGTGCTCCGGGCGCTCGAGTCGCGACACTTCGCCGTGACCGAGGTGGGAGAGGTCGCCGGCCTTCAGCCGTTCCAGCTGACGGCCGGTCGTGACGGCCGCGGCCAGGGCGCCGTCACGCCAGCGGATCCGCCAGTCGTCGAGGAGCTCACTCTTCAGGCGGTGGGCCGCGATGTGGAACTCCTGCAGTCCGCCTTCGCGCAAGGCCTGGAATCCCTCGAGTGCGAGGTCGCGGCGGCGGCGCGCCGCCGCGGCGTGGTCGCCGGTCAGGGCGGCCGCCGCATGGTAGGCGTGGGGGTCGGCCAGCACGGGAGCGGGGAAGGTGAAGACGGCGTCGCCTGCCTCGGGGAGTCCGCTGTTCTGCATGAGCACCACGAGGCGCAGGCCGCCGGCGTTGACGAGGCGGTGGATCGTTCCGGGGGTGAACCAGACGACGTCGCCGGGGTGCAGCGGGGTGTCGGCGAAGCCGGTGGTGGTGAGGGTCTGGACGCTGCCCGCGCCGCCTGTGACGACGTAGGCTTCGGAGCAGACGAGGTGCATGTGGGGCGTGCCCCCGCACAGCCCGTCGGCGGCCTCCCAGTCGTACACGGTCAACCCGGAGATGCCCACGCCGCCGGGGAGCGGGGTCACCACGAGTGTTCCTCGACGTGGCGGGACAGGCGCGCGGGGGTCCAGGCGCCGTCGGCCACGACGATCCGGTAGCGGCGCGACAGCGTGTCGCCCGGGGCGAGCGGCAGTTCCCTGTCGAACGCCAGGGACGGGTTGACGGCGGGGATGGGCTCCCTGCGGACGAACCACTGGCAGGGGGCGTCCGGATCGTCCAGGAACAGGAGCGTGGAGGAGCGGTCGACCTCGTCATGCGTGCCGATGAAGGCCAGCCAGTCGCCCTTCTCGCCCATCGCGGGGCCGATCACGTCGCCGCCGGTGAAGTCGCGCGGACCGCGCCAGAACAGACCGGAGTATCCGGCGAGCTCCCTGCCCTGGGTGCCGGGGCTGCCGAACATCAGGGCGGCGTCGTGGACGTTGGTCAGCGCGGTGGTGACGTCCAGGGTCCAGGAGTCGGCCTCGACGTCGTGGGCGGTGAGGGTGCGGCGCTCGTCGATCCAGTGCTCCCCCGCCATCGTGTGCCAGGCCAGGTCCTCGGTGATGACGGCGCGGTCGTGGCCCGCTTCGGCGGATACGGTGAGGCTGCGCATCGTGCCGAGGTTCGGCAGGTCCACGTAGCCCTGGCCGCGCAGGTAGGTGCCGCCGCCCCAGAAGTTCTGCCCCGACACCCACGACGCCGTGATCTGGAGCCCCTTGTGCCAGCGGTGGTCGTGCGGCCGGTACCCGGTGACCACGTCGCCGGCGAGCGTGCGCACCGGATGCAGATAGGGCTTCGGCGCCTCGAAGGGGTCCATGACCGGCCGGTGCACATACCGGAAGAGGTCGACGCCGCGCGCTCGGACGATGAGCGAGTCCTCGTTCTCGATGAGTCCGAAGGTCATCGGAACACCCCCGGGAGCCCTCCGTTGAGCGAGCCGTAGAACGGGTCGGCCGCGTCGATCTCGCCGCGCCGGACCGGCAGTCCGGTGATCGCGGCCTTGTACAGGGCGGTCACCAGTTCCATGGTGGGCCTGCCGAGGTCGGGCCGGTTGCCCGCCTCGTAGCCGTCCAGGAAGTCCGCGAGCTGGGCGGTGTGCGAGCTGGGCAGGTCCCCCGGCGGGTCCCACTTCACGCCGGACGACCTGGCGGTGAACGTCCAGTCCGCGTTGGAGTAGCCGTACAGATGACGCAGCTCGACCGTGGCCTCGGTGAGGTCGAACCGCAGGTAGCTCTCCTCACGTGGGGAGAGGACGCTGTTGACGACCGTCGCGATGGCGCCGTTCTCGAACCGGACCAGGGCCGTGGACACGTCCTCGGTCTGGACGTCGCGCTCCAGGCGGCCGGCCATCGCGCGTACCTCGGCCCATTCGCCGAGCACCGCGAGCATCAGGTCCATCTGATGGATGCCGTGGCCCAGTGTCGGGCCACCTCCCTCGCTCTCCCATGTGCCGCGCCAGGGCACGTCGTAGTAGGCGTCGTCGCGGTACCACGCCGTGACGCACTGCGCGACCAGCGGGCGGCCCAGCGTCCCGGCGGCGATCCGGTCGCTCAGGTACCGGGCCCCCGTGCCGTACCTGTGCTGGAACACCGCGCCCGCGACGGCGGGCCCCTCGGCGGCACGGATCCGGTCGAGCTCGGCAAGGGACAGCGCCACCGGCTTCTCGCACCACACCCATGCCCCCGCCTCCAGGCAGGCCACCGCCTGGTCGGCATGGAGGAACGGGGGCGTGCAGAGGTGGACGAGGTCCGGCTGCTGCTCCTGGAGCATCGTGGAGAGGTCGGTGTAGACCGCGGGAATGCCGTGTTCGGCCGCGAACGTCTGGGCGCGCGTGGCGTCCACGTCGACGGCCGCCACGATCTCGGCCCGGTGTGCCTGGGCCCGGAGGGCGGGAACGTGGCAGATGCCCGCGATCCCGCCCGTACCGACGATCGCCGTTCGGATCATCCGCCCAGCACCTCCCTGATCGCCTGATAGGCGGGCTTGGGCCGCAGGTTCTCGTCGTAGGGCAGGGCCGCGCCCTCACCGGGGAAGACGGAGGGGATCCACGAGTACTTGTCCGTGTAGTCCCAGATGGTGATGCCGACGCACTTCTCGACCGCCAGGCAGGCCTTGACGTAGTCCGCGTACCAGGTGGCCTGGGTGGCGAGCTGCTCCGGGGTCGCGGGGAGGGCCATCCGGATGTCGAGCTCGGTGACCGCGACCTCGACACCGAGGTCGGCGAAGCGCTGCATGTTCTGCTGGACGTCGGCGGGGAAGCCGTACTGGAGCGCCAGATGGCCCTGGATGCCGAGGCCCTCCACCGGGACGCCGTCGGCCTTCAGCTGCTTGATCAGGGTGTAGTAGGCGTCGCTCTTGGGGCCGATGCCGTCGACGTTGTAGTCGTTGAGGTACAGCTTGGCGTGGTGGTCGGCTTCGTGGGCCCAGCGCAGGGCGTCGGCGATGTAGCCGGGGCCGAGCGTCTTGTAGAAGAGGGACTCGCGGTAGGTACCGTCCTCGTTGAAGGCCTCGTTGACGACGTCCCAGTGGATCACCTGGCCCTTGAAGTGCCGGACCACCGTCTGGATGTGGTTCTTGAGGACGGCGCGCAGCTCGTCGGCGGTCCAGGTGCCCTCGGTGAGCCAGGCGGGGAGCTGGTTGTGCCAGAGGAGCGTGTGGCCGCGGACCTTCTGGTGGTGGGCCTTGGCGAAGGCGACGACCTGGTCGGCGGCGGTGAAGTCGAAGACGCCGCGCTCGGGCTCGGTGGCGTACCACTTCATGGCGTTGCCGGGGGTGGTCTGCCCGAACTCGCTGCCGAGGAGCTTCAGATAGGCGGCGTCGGTGAATTCGGGGTTGTCGGTGGCGGATCCGAAGTACTTGTGGTGCTTCTTGGCCAGTTCGCCGAGCGTCGCGGGACGGGGATCGGCGGCTGCGGGCACGGCGGCGAGGCCGGCCGCGAGGCAGGCGGCGGCGGACAGGGCGGTGAGCATCCGGGACGCGGTGAGAATCCGGGACTTGGGCATGGCGGTCTCCTCGTGGGGTGGGCGGTTCAGTCGAGGACGATCGTGGTGAGCGCGCGCGGGGCGAGCTCGGCCGTGAGGGTCGTGCCGTGGGTGGAGACGATGTCGGCCGGGGTGATCGAGCGGGTCTCGTCGGTGACGTAGGCGTCGGGGTGCCCGTCGTGGCCGCTGTGCAGAGAGAAGTCGGCGGAGTTCTCGGTGGACGCGGTGTTGAGGATCTCGATCACGCGGCTGCCGTCGGTGTTGCGGAAGGCCGTGATCCGCAGTGCCGGGTCGGCGTTCGTGACGGGTACGCGGACGGCGCCGGGGCGGATGAACCGGCTGAAGGCGGCCAGCGCCCAGTACCGCTTGGACACCCGGTAGTCGTCGCCGGGGTTGGCGAGCTGGATGAGTCCTCGGGTCGCGCCGAGGGACGCGCCGGTCCAGTAGACGTAGGCGTTGGCGTTGCCGACGGTCAGGGTGTTCTGGATGTCGGCCGCGACGGTGAGACCGTCGTAGCCGCTGCCGTCGTCCCAGTTCTCGTTCCAGGTGGAGCCGTCCGGCGACCATTCCGACATCCACACGCGCTTGTCGGTCGGCTGGGGGACGTCGGTCGGACCGCTGTAGCGGTGGCCGGTGATGGTCCGTACGGCCTTGTCGGCCGCGGGGTCCGCCTCGACGGCCTGCGTGTAGGCGACCTGGCGGTCCCAGCCGGCGACGTCGCAGCAGACCAGCTGGGTCTTCAGTCCGGATGCGCGGACGGTCGGCCCGAGCACCTTGAGGAAGTCGACGGCCTGCCGCGGGGTGAAGCGCATCGAGGCGTAGGTCGCCGTCCAGTCGGGTTCGTTGGTGAACCCCAGGTCGGTGATCCCGATGCCTTCCTGGCGGTAGAACTTCGCGTACTGGACGAGGTAGTTCGCGTAGGCCTGACGCCATTCGGGCCGCA
The DNA here is from genome assembly GCF_049913175.1 of Streptomyces sp. R-07. Lineage (NCBI taxonomy): Bacteria > Bacillati > Actinomycetota > Actinomycetes > Kitasatosporales > Streptomycetaceae > Streptomyces > Streptomyces sp. R-07. The sequence continues at coordinate 8,436,707 of NZ_CP183978.1, read as the reverse complement.
GCTCGCCGCCGTCGTTCTCGCTTCCGTTGGTCTTCATGAAGGCCGGGGCGCTCCACGCGTCGGCGAAGAACCGTTTCACGCCGTAGGCCTTGGCCTCCTTGGCGAGCCAGACCTGGCCGCCGTCCCAGCCGTCCCAGACGTACTTCGGCGTGGCGTCCGGCCCGCCGGGATCGGCCGGCAGGATCGTCGGCATGTGGTCGTAGGCCCTGTCGGTCGACGATCCGATGCCCAGGCGCAGGATCGAAAGGCCCGCACCCCTTTCCTTGCTGAGCAGCAGGTCGAGCACCTCGCGTCGCTTGGCCGGGCTGAGGCCACGCGCGCCGTGCAGCAGGTCGGCCCGCTGGAAGGCCATCGAGAATCCGAATCCGTCGATGGGCTGGAGTGCGGTGCGGAAGTCGATGGCGGGTCGGGCGGGGTCGGCGACGGGCCGGGCCGGGCCGGCCGCGGGTTGCACGGGATCGGCCGCCGCCTGTGATGTGAGCGCTAACATCATGACGGCCGTCAGTGCGGTAAGGCGTTTCACAAGGTCTCCTCGGGGTGGAGCTGACGCGGGGCGGGTCAGCCCTTGGTGGCGCCCGCGGTGAGGCCGCCGATCAGCTGGCGCTCGGCGACGGCGTAGAAGGCCAGGGCCGGGACCATGGCGAGCACGATGTAGGCGAGGACGAGCGCGTAATCGGTCGAGTACTGGCCCTGGAACTGCTGGACGCCGACCGGGATCGTCTGCCATTTCGGGTCGTTGAACACCAGCAGCGGCAGGAAGAAGTTGTTCCAGCTCGCGACGATCGCCAGCACCGAGACCGTGCCGAGCGCCGGACGTGCCATCGGCAGCAGGATCTTCCAGAAGAAGCGGAACTTGCCGCAGCCGTCCATGATGGCCGCCTCCTCGACCTCCGCCGGGATCGTCCGGAAGAAGCCACGAAGAATGATGATCGTCATGGGGAGCCCGAAGGCTGCCTGCGGGAGGATCACTCCGAGCGGGTTGTCGAGCAGGCCGAAGGTGCGCAGCAGCAGGAACAGCGGCAGGACCGCCACCGCGAACGGGAACATCAGCCCGATCGTGAAGAGCATGTAGAACAGTTCCCTGCCCCGGAAGGCATAGCGGGCCAGCACGAACGCCGCCATGGCGGAGGCGGCCACCGTGCAGAATGTCGTGCCGATCGCGATGCCGGCGCTGTTGGCGATCTGCCGCCAGAACGTTCCGTCGCCGAGGATGCCGGTGTAGTTGCCGGTCTTCCAATGCTCCGGCAGCCCGAACGGATTGGTCGTCAGCTCGCCGGTGCTCTTGAACCCGGAGATCACCGCGTAGATCAGCGGTACGACGACGAACGCGCCGATCAGCCAGACCACGGCGTGCAGCGACAGACCGCGTGCCGCCCTGCGGGCGTTCATCGGCCACCTCCCGTGGTGACGGCCCCGCTCAGGTCACGGCGGAGCACGTAACGCTGGTAGAAGAGGGAGAAGACCAGACTGATCATGAACAACACCACGCTGATCGCACTGGCGTAGCCGACCTGGTAGCGCTTGAACCCGAACTGGAACATCGAGATCGCCATCGTCTCGGAGGAGTGGTTGGGACCGCCCGCGGTCATGACCCAGACGAGGTCGAAGAGCTGGACGGCCCCGATGACCGAAAGGAAGACGCTGATCCGGATCGTCGGGCCCAGCAGCGGCAGCGTCACGTACCGGAAGCGCTGCCAGGCGCCGGCGCCGTCGATGGAGGCGGCATCGAGGATCTCGCGCGGGATGCTCTGCAGCCCGGCGAGGAAGAGCATCATGTGGAAGCCGAAGTACTTCCAGGTCATGACCACGAACAGGGTCGGCATGACCGTCGAGGGGTCGGCGAGCCACTTGCCCTGCAGCCCCTCCAGACCGAGGGCGCCGGCGAGATGGTCGGCCATGCCGTCGCCGGGCAGGAAGATCATGGCGAAGAGGACCGCCGTGACCACTTCGGACAGGATGTACGGCGCGAAGAACAGCATCCGGTAGACGGCCCGGCCGCGCAGCTTCTGGTTGAGCAGGACGGCGGTGAACAGCGCGAAGGGCAACTGCACCGTGATCGACAGGATGATCAGGTACAGCCCGCGCCCCATGTCGCCGAGGAAGACCTGATCGGCGAACAGCCTGGCGTAGTTCTCGAAGCCGACGAAGTCGTCCATGGGGCCGATCCCGCCCCACTTGAAGAAGCTCGTGTGGACGGCGACGACGATCGGGGCGAGGACGAAGACGAGGAAGAGGACCAGAGCCGGGACGAGGAACCAGGCGATCGACGCCCAGCTGCCCAGCTCGCGCGGGAGGGACCGGGCCGGGGCCGGCGGGCGCGCCCGTACGGCGTCCTGCGGCCGCTCGTCGTCCGGCTCGTCGGTCGGACCCTTGCCCGGGTCCTTGGTCGAGCCTTTCCCCGAGTCTTTGGTCGGGTCCTTGTCCGGGTCCTTGTCCGGGTCCTTGGTCGGGTCCTTGCCCGGGTCCTTGGTCGGGGTGGCCACGGAGCTAGGCACTCTTCGCAGCCTCGGTGATCGACTGGGTGACCTGCTCGGGCGTCTTCTTGCCCGCGATGAGGTCGGCGACGCTGTCGTTGACCTCCTGGCCGACCGCCGGCGGGTAGGCCTGGTCGAGGAAGAGCTGGAAGCCCGTCGCCTTGACCAGGCTGTCGGCCACCACCTTCTTGTTCGCGTCGGTGAGCTGGCTCTCCGCGCCCTTGACCACCGGCAGGTAGCCGTTGGAGGCCAGCAGCTTGGACTCGTTCTCCAGAACGAAGAACTTCAGGAAGTCCAGCGCCTCCTTCGGGGCGCCCTTGCGCAGCGCGAAACCGCCGCCTCCGCCGAACACCTCGCCGGCCTTGCCGACTCCGCCGTCGACGGTCGGGAAGGGGAAGAAGCCGAGGTCCGCTCCGAGGTCGGCGCCCGCGTCCTTCTGCACCGACGGTGCCCACTGCCCCATCAGCTCCATGGCGGCCTTGCCGTTGCCCATGGTCGCGGCCTGGCCGCCCGGGGTGGCGTAGCCGGCGCCGAGGAAGGCCGCCTGGAAGGGCTGGAGGTCGACCAGCTCCTTGAGGTGGGCACCGGCCTGGACGAAGCCGGCGCCGGTGAAGTCCTTGGCGGTCGCGGCCTGTTGCAGTGCGGGAAGGCCCGCGACGCGCATCGCGAGGTAGGCCCAGTAGTAGTGGCCCGGCCATTTCTCCTTGCCCGCGAGGGCGATCGGGGTGACGCCCGCCGCCTTGAGCTTCCTGACGACGTCGAGGAACTCGGCCCAGGTGGCCGGCGGCGCGGTGATCCCGGCCTTGGCGAAGAGCTTCTTGTTGTACCAGAAGCCGACCATGCCGATGTCGTAGGGAACCCCGTAGGTCCGGCCCTCGATCTGATAGGCCTGCAGCGACACCGGGGTGAGTTCGGACGACCAGCCGAACGCGTCGGTGAGGTCCTCGACCAGCCCCGCGTCCACCTGCTGCTGCAGCACTCCGCCGCCCCAGGTCTGGAAGACGTCGGGGAGCCTGCCGGACGAGGTGGTGGCGGTCAGCTTGGACTTGAACGCCTCGTTCTCCAACGAGGTCGTCTCGATCCCGATGTTCGGGTGAGCGGCCGTGAACGCCGAGGCGATCTGGGGGAAGAGGGACTTGCCCGGTTCCGTCGTGGCGATGTTCCACCACGAGAAGGTCACCTTGCCGTCGGCCGCCGGCCTGCCGTCGGAGTCGCCGCCGCCGCAGGCCGCGGTCAGCGAGACGGACAGTGCGGTCAGGCCCGAGAGCGCAAGGAAGCTTCGTCGGCTCGGGGGGATGCTGGCCATGGGACCTCCGGGGTGGGGAATGCCGATTCGAGCCCGAAAAGTTTTCGTAATACTCTCGAATTCTGTGCTGCCACAAACTAGGAACATGAGGCTTCTCGGTCAAGACCTCGTGCCGAACTCTCCTTAAACAACCGGCCCTTCCAGGGTTGACAGGCAGGTCACGCCGATCCGAAACTCTTCGAAACGTTTGCGGTATCTGTCGCCGACCCAAGGCGTTCGCACAGAGGAGAGAAGTTGAGCGAGCAGCGCCCGACCCTGGCCGTCATCGCCGCGGAGGCAGGGGTCTCCCAGGCCACCGTGTCCAAGGTGATCAACGGCCGCTCCGATGTCGCACCCTCGACACGCGAACGGATCGAGACGCTGCTGCGGTCCCACAACTACCTGCCCCCCGGCCGGCAGGGCAGGGCCCGCAGGTCGGGCCTGGTCGACTTGATCATCGGCGGTCTGGACAGCGCGTGGGCGGTGGAGATACTGCGCGGCGTCGAGGCCGAGTGCGCCCAGCGGAGCGTCGGCACCGTCGTGTCGCTCGTCCCGCCGGGCGAGGCCACGCCGTCGAGCTGGGCCGCACTGCCGGTCCTGCACCACAGCGACGGCGTCATCCTCGTCACCGCCTCGGTCACCCAGGCCCAGCGCGCCCAGGTCGAACGGGCCGGGGTGGCGCTGGTCGTCATCGACCCGATCGACCTGCCGGGCAACGGTGTGCCGAGCATCGGCGCGACCAACTGGGCCGGCGGCCTCGCCGCCACCGAACACCTGCTGGAGAGGGGGCACCGCCGGATCGCCGCGATCGGCGGGCGCAGGGAGATGCTCTGCAGCCAGGCCCGCATCGACGGGTACCGGGCGGCGCTGGAGCGGGCCGGGGTCGAGGTCGACCGCGACCTGATCCGGTTCGGCGACTTCCAGCACGAGGGCGGCTTCCGGCGCGCCCAGGAACTGCTCGCCCTCCCCGACCCGCCGACCGCCATCTTCGCCGGCAGCGACCAGCAGGCGATGGGCGTCTACGAAGCCGCCCGGCAGGCCGGGTTGAGCATCCCGGAGGACCTCAGCGTGGTCGGCTTCGACGACCTGCCGATGTGCGAATGGCTGTCACCGCCGCTGACGACGGTCCGTCAGCCGCTAGAGGAGATGGGCCGGCTCGCCGCCCGCACACTGTTCCAGCTTCTGGAGGACCAGCCCCTGGTCAGCCCCCGGATGGAGCTCTCGACCGAGCTCAAGGTCCGGCTCTCCACCGCCCCGCCCCGTCACTAGGAGAACCCCTTGACCGAGCCCTGGCGTGACCCCCTCCTGCCCGCGTCCGTGCGAGTCGCCGATCTGCTGAAACGGATGACGATGGAGGAGAAGGCGGGGCAACTCGCCGGCTTCTGGGCGTTGCCCTCGAATCCGGGAGCACCCGTCGCGCCGATGGAGGACGATTCCGGCGAGTCCGCGCCCGGCTTCGACGACCTCGTCGCCCACGGCCTGGGCCAGCTCACCCGTGTGTACGGCACCGCGCCGATCACCGCGGAAGCCGGGATGGAGCGGCTCGCCTCGCTCCAGCGGCAGGTGACCGGATCCGGCCGGTTCGGGATCCCTGCGGTCGCTCACGAGGAGTGCCTGACCGGGTTCATGACGTTCGGGGCGACGGTGTTCCCCGGGCCGCTGGCCTGGGGTGCGTCCTTCGATCCCGGGCTCGTGCGCCGGATGGCCGCCGCCATCGGCGCGGGGATGCGGCGGGTCGGCGTCCACCAGGGGCTGGCTCCGGTGCTCGACGTGGTCCGCGACTACCGGTGGGGCAGGACCGAGGAGTGCATCGGCGAGGATCCCTACCTCGTCGGAGCGATCGGCACCGCCTATGTGCAGGGCTTGGAGGGCGCCGGGATCGTGGCGACGCTCAAGCACTTCGCCGGGTACTCGGCCTCGCGCGGCGGCCGGAACATGGCACCCGTCTCCTCGGGGCCGCGCGAGTTCGCCGACGTGCTCGTCGAGCCTTTCGTACGGGCGTTGCGCGAGGGGGGCGCCCGGTCGGTGATGAACAGTTACACCGACGTGGACGGTGTCCCGGTGGCCGCCGACGAACGGCTGCTGACCGAACTGCTCAGAGGTGAGCTCGGTTTCAGCGGTGTGGTCGTCGCCGACTACTATGCCGTCTCCTTCCTGGAGACCCGGCACGGCGTCAGCGGATCGCGCGGCGCGGCCGGCGCGCTGGCGCTGACCGCCGGGATCGACGTCGAGCTGCCCACGGCCCGCTGCTACGGCGAGCCGCTGACCGAACTCGTACGGGCAGGAGCCGTACCCGAGGAGCTCATCGACCGGGCCGCGGAACGGGTCCTCCTCCAGAAGGCCGAGCTCGGCCTGCTCGACCCCGGCTGGGAACCCGTCAAACCCGAGCCGGTCGAACTCGACCCGCCGGAGAACCGTGCACTGGCCAGGCTCCTGGCCGAACGGTCCACCGTGCTGCTCGCCAACGACGGCACCCTGCCGCTGCGGCCGTGCCGGGTCGCGATCAGCGGGCCGTACGCCGACGACCCCCAGTCCTTCCTCGGCTGCTACTCCTTCCCCAACCACGTCGCACTGCCCGGCGACCTCGGCCTTGAGATCCCGACGCTCGGCGAGGCGCTCACCGCTGCCGGGTTCACGGTCACGGCGGACGATCCGGACGTGAACGTGCTGGTCCTCGGAGACCGGGCCGGCATGTTCGGCCGGGGCACCTCCGGAGAGGGCTGCGACGCCGAGACCCTCGACCTGCCCGGCGACCAGGCCGCGCTCGCCTCCGCCGTGCTGGACTCCGGGGCGCCGACCGTCCTGGTCCTCGTCTCCGGACGGCCGTACGCGCTCGGCACGCTGGCGGAGCGCGCATCGGCCGTGGTGCAGGCCTTCTTCCCCGGCGAGGAGGGCGGGACGGCGCTCGCCCGGATCATCAGCGGGGCCGCGGAACCGTCCGGGCGGCTGCCCGTCTCCATTCCCCGCCAGGTCGGCGGCCAGCCCGGCACCTACCTGCGCTCCAGGCTCGGCGGGCACACCGACTGGAGCTCGGTGGACCCGACCCCGTTGTTCCCCTTCGGACACGGGCTGAGCTGGACCAGCTTCACCTGCTCGGAGCTCGCGGTGGATCCCGTCGCCGCGACGGACGGAACCGTCTCCGTCTCGGTCACCGTACGCAACGTCGGCGAGGTGGCCGGGACGGAGGTGGTGCAGCTGTACCTCTCGGACCCCGAGGCGTCCGTCGTCCGGCCACAGCGGTGGCTCGCCGGATTCGGCAGGGTCGAGCTGCAGCCGGGCGCGGCCGCCCGGATCACCTTCTCCGTCCATGCCGACCGGACCTCTTTCACCGGGATCGACCTGCGGAGGAGGGTGGAGCCCGGGGAGATCGGTGTGGCCGTCGGACGGTCCAGCGGCGATCTTCCGCTCCGGGGCTCCTTCACTCTGCACGGCCCCGTACGTCACCCGGGGGCCGACCGGGTGCTGTCCGTGCCGGTCGAGATCGTCCGCGTTCCATGACCACGTCGTTCGGGGATCCCGTGCTGCCGGGGTTCCGCCCCGACCCGTCCGTCTGCCGAGTGGGAGCGGACTACTACCTGGTGACGTCCAGCTTCGAATGGTTCCCGGGCCTTCCCGTGTTCCACAGCCGCGATCTGGTGAACTGGCGGCGCCTCGGCTCCGCGCTCGACCGGGCGTCTCAGCTCGACCTCGACGGGTGCGGGCCCTCACGGGGCCTGTTCGCACCGACGATCCGGCACCATGACGGGGTCTTCCATCTCGTCTGCACGCTGATGGACGGCCCCGGCCATTTCGTCGTCACGGCGACCGACCCGGCGGGGCCGTGGTCGGAACCGCACTGGCTGGACGGCGAGGGCTTCGACCCGTCGCTGTTCTTCGACGACGGGCCGGACGGCGGCGACGGCCGGGCCTGGTTCACCGCCGCCCGCGTACTGGACGAGGCCGCCGGTCGCACCGAGATCTGGATGCGTGAGTACCTTCCCCGCGAACGACGACTCACAGGACCCGAGCACGTCCTGTGGTCGGGAAGCCATCCGGGCGCCCGATGGTCGGAGGCTCCGCACCTCTACAGGGTCGACGGCACCTATCTTCTGCTCACGGCCGAGGGCGGCACCGATGTGGACCACAGCGTGGTCGCCGCCCGCGCCGACCACGTGACCGGCCCCTACAAGGGCACCGCCGGCAACCCGGTGCTACCACCCTCCGAGGGCCCGGTCACCTGCACCGGGCACGCCGACCTCGTCCAGACCCCGTGCGGCGACTGGCGGGCCGTGCTCCTGGGCGTCCGCCCGGGCTCCGCCATCGGCCGCGAGACGTTCCTCAGCCGGATCACCTGGGACGACGGCCGGCCGGTCTTCACCCCCGTCGTCCACACCGGCCGTCGCCGCCCCCTCCACGACGACTTCGCCACCCTCTCCGCCGACTGGAGCACGCTCCGCACCCCGACCGCGCGGTTCTGGACCACCGGCGACGGGCTCCGCCTCCAGCTCCGCCCCGAACGCCTCGGCGAACGCACCACCCCGTCTCTCCTGGCCCGCCCCCAGGAAGAGCCCGACTGCGACGTCTCCACGGAGCTGCACTTCACCCCGGGGGCGCCGGGTGAGGAGGCGGGCCTCGCCGTAGTCCTCGACGACGACAGACACCTCGTCTTCCTTCGCACCGCGGAAGGGCTCACCCTCCGCCACGGGACCGAGGTCCTGACCGGTGTACCCGTGCCCCCGGGCCCCATCCGCTTGGGGGTCCGTATCCGCGGTTTCCGCCACACCTTCGCCCATGCGGCGCCCGACGGCGCCTGGCAGGACCTGGCCACCGTCGAAGCGACCTTTCTCGCTCCGCTGTTCACCAGCGTGCATATCGGTCTCTACGCCACCTCCAACGGCCGCCCGTCCACCAGCCAGGCGCTTTTCACGTGGTTCGACCTCGCATATCCGCGTACATCCGCGTCAGGCCCGGATTTCTCGCTGTGAGTGGCGGCTTTCGCAGCGAGGCTCATCGATAGGCGCAGATCAAGGGCGCTCCGCATCGAAAGAATTTCGATGCGGAGCGCGCTCTCGAAATCGTTTCGAAACTCTTGACATGTATCCGCCGAGTTTCCACACTGAATCCTGAGGCGGCGTCTCCCCATTCCGGTAAGCCCTGATGGCGCACGTCATTTGTCGAATCGACAGATACGTCACCGACGCGGATTCGTTCTGCCGCCCTCACTTCCTTCCGCGATTTCCATCCTGGAGGTTCAGTCATGCGCTCATCCGCCATTCCCCCGTCCACGGTCCGCCGGAAAACAGGCGGCCTGTGCGCGGCGCTGATCGTCGGCGTCCTCGGCTGCGCCACCGTGCTGGTGGCGCAGCCGACCTCACACGCCGCCGAGAGCACGCTCGGCAGCGCGGCGGCGCAGAGCGGACGGTACTTCGGCACCGCCATCGCCTCGGGCAGGCTCGGCGACTCGACGTACACGACGATCGCGTCCCGCGAGTTCAACTCGGTGACGCCCGAGAACGAGATGAAGATCGACGCCACCGAGCCCCAGCAGGGCCGGTTCGACTTCACCGCCGGCGACCGCGTCTACAACTGGGCCGTGCAGAACGGCAAGCAGGTGCGCGGCCACACCCTGGCCTGGCACTCCCAGCAGCCCGGCTGGATGCAGAGCCTCAGCGGCAGCACGCTGCGCCAGGCGATGACCAGCCACATCAACGGCGTGATGGCCCACTACAAGGGCAGGATCGGCCAGTGGGACGTCGTGAACGAGGCCTTCGCCGACGGCAGTTCGGGAGCCCGGCGCGACTCCAACCTGCAGCGCACCGGCAACGACTGGATCGAGGTCGCCTTCCGCACCGCACGCGCCGCCGACCCGGCCGCCAAGCTCTGCTACAACGACTACAACATCGAGAACTGGACCTGGGCCAAGACCCAGGCCGTGTACGCCATGGTCCGGGACTTCAAGCAGCGCGGCGTGCCCATCGACTGCGTCGGCTTCCAGTCCCACTTCAACAGTGACAGCCCCTACAACAGCAACTTCCGCACCACCCTGCAGAGCTTCGCCGCCCTCGGCGTCGACGTGGCCGTCACCGAACTCGACATCCAGGGCGCCTCGCCCACGACCTACGCCAACGTGACCAACGACTGCCTGGCGGTCCCGCGCTGCCTCGGCATCACCGTGTGGGGTGTGCGCGACACCGACTCGTGGCGAGCGGAGCACACGCCGCTGCTGTTCAACGGCGACGGCAGCAAGAAGCCGGCCTACACCTCCGTACTCAACGCGCTCAACGCCGTCTCCCCCACCCCCACTCCGACCCCCTCCCCCGGCTCCGGCTCCGGACCGATCAGGGGAGTCGCCTCGGGCCGCTGCCTGGACGTGCCCGGAGCCGTCACCACCGACGGCACCCAGCTCCAGCTGTGGGACTGCAACAGCCGCACCAACCAGCAGTGGACCTACACCGCCGCCGGTGAGCTCAGGGTCTACGGCGACAAGTGCCTGGACGCCGCCGGAGCCGCCAACGGCGCCAAGGTCCAGATCTACAGCTGCTGGGGAGGCGACAACCAGAAGTGGCGCCTCGACTCCGACGGATCCATCGTCGGCGTGCAGTCCGGCCTCTGCCTCGACGCCGCCGCCAACGGCACCGCCAACGGCACCCTGATCCAGCTCTACTCCTGCTGGAACGGCGGCAACCAGCACTGGACCCGCAGCTGACCCACTGCGGCGCACCATGGAGGGGAGCCAGGATGATCCTGGCTCCCCTAGGTGTGGTCAGGCAGAGGGAGGGTTGCCGTAGTAGGCGTCCGGGCCGTGCTTCCGTGTGAAGTGGCGGTCCAGGACGTGCTGCGGGGGTTCGACCGAGCCCAGGGCGATGGTGTGGAGAGCCATCTCGGCCACCGCCTCGCAGATGATGGCGTGCTCCAGGGACGTGGTGGCGTCGATGCCCCAGGTGAAGGGGCCGTGGTGGGCGACCAGGGCGCCGGGCACTTCCCTGGCTCGGGTGTCGTCACGGCCCAGCAGGTCCACGATGACCTGGCCGGTGTTGTACTCGTAGTCCGTGGCGCACTGCTGGGGGGTGAGGGCCGCGGTGACGGGGACGGGGCCGTTGAAGGTGTCCGCGTGCGTCGTACCGAGCACCGGTATCGGACGCCGGGCCTGGGCGAAGGCGACGGCGTGGGTGGAATGCGTGTGCGTCACGCCTCCTATGGAGGGGAAGGCCAGGTAGAGACTGCGGTGCGTCTCCGTGTCGGTGGACGGGCGCAGGTGGCCGTCCACGACGCTCCCGTCGGACAGGGAGACGACGACCAGGTCCTCCTCCCTCAGGACGTCGTAGGCCACACCTGAGGGCTTGATGACGAAGACTCCGGCTTGTCGGTCCACACCGCTCACGTTGCCCCAGGTGAGGGTGGCGAGCCCGGCTCGGGGGATGCGGAGGTTGGCCTCCAGGACCTCTCGGCGCAGCTCCTTGGAAACGGTGGTGATCACGGAGGACTCCGTCCTGGTGGGGGTGTTCACAGGCTCTGGGCCAGACGGTGGTACGCCTGGTTCCAGCGCAGCTCACGCGTGAAGCGCCGGATGGTGGTGTCTTCGTCGATGACGGCGAGTTCGGTCCGCAGCATCTCGGCGAGGTCCTCGAGCTCCTCGCCGCCGAGAGCGGTGGTCAGGACGGTGTGGTGCGGTGCTCCGGCCGTCAGCCAGGCCTCGGTGGAGGTACGGAGGTCGGGGCGGGGTCGCCAGACGGCGCGGGCGACGGGAAGCCGGGGAAGCGGCTCGGGCGGGGCGACGACGTCGATGTGGTTGGCGACGAGGCGGAACCGGTCGCCCATGTCGGCGAGACCGACGACGACGGCCGGACCGGGGGCCGCGTCGAAGACGAGGCGGACCGGGTCCTCGCGTCCGCCGATGCCGAGCGGATGGATCTCGCAGGTGGGCGTGGCCGTCGTGAGGGAGGGGCAGACCTCGAGCATGTGGGCACCGAGGATGAGCTCCTGGCCGGGCGTGAGGTCGTAGGTGTAGTCCTCCATGAAGGAGGTGCCGCCGGGCAGCCCGTGGGCCATCGCCTTCAGCGTGCGCAGCAGGGTGGAGGTCTTCCAGTCTCCTTCGCCGCCGAAGCCGTAGCCGTCCGCCATCAGGCGCTGCACGGCGAGGCCGGGCAGCTGGCGCAGGCCGCCGAGGTCCTCGAAGTTGGTGGTGAAGGCGCGGAACCCGCCTTCCGTGAGGAAGGTGCGCAGGCCGGCTTCGATGCGAGCGGCGTAGCGCAGGGAGTCGTGGCGCTCGCCGCCGGGCCGCAGCTCGGGCGCGAGGGCGTAGAGGTCCTGGTACTCCTTGACGAGGGCGGTGACGGTGTCGTCGGGGGTGGCGTCGACCGCGGCGACGAGGTCGTTGACGCCGTAGGTGTTGACCGAAACCCCGAACCGGAGCTGTGCCTCGACCTTGTCGCCTTCGGTGACGGCGACGTCGCGCATGTTGTCGCCGAACCGGGCGAGTTTGAGGGTGGTGAGTTCGGATCGGCCGACGGCGGCGCGGGCCCATCCGGCGATGCGGTCGACGACGTCCGGGGTGGAGACGTGGCCGGCCACGGTCTTGCGCGGGACACCGAGGCGGGTCTGGACGAAGCCGAACTCCCGGTCGCCGTGGGCGGCCTGGTTCAGGTTCATGAAGTCCATGTCGATGGTGGACCAGGGCAGTCGGCGGTTGGACTGGGTGTGCAGGTGCAGCAAGGGCTTGCTCAGGGCGTCGAGGCCGGCAATCCACATCTTGGCCGGGGAGAAGGTGTGCATCCAGGCGATCAGGCCGATGCAGCGGTCGTCGGCGTTGGCCTCCAGGCAGACCGCGCGGATGGCGGCCGCGTCGGTGAGGACCGGTTTCCACACGAGGCGGACGGTCATCTGGGGCTGGTCGGCGAGGGTGTCGCGGATGACGCGGGACTGGTCGGCGACCTGGGCCAGGGTGTCGTCGCCGTAGAGGGCCTGGCTGCCGGTGAGAAACCAGATCTCGCGGTCGGGCTGGGCGAGCGTCATGTCGGGTGTGCTCCTCGGAGGTGCTGGGGCGGAGAGGTCGGGCCGATGGAGGCTGCGGGGGGAGATGGTCCGGTCAGCCGGTGGTGGTGACGCGTGCGGTGTTGCGCATCCGTCGCAGGCGGTGCAGGAGGAGGTCCGCGCCGGTGCCGAAGTGCTCGTGGAGGGCGCGGTACTCGCCGAACAGCGCGTCGTAGGCGTCCGCCCGTGCGGGGTCGGGCAGGTACGCGTGGCGCTGGACGCTTCCCATGACGGACGCGGCGGAGCGGACGTCGGGGTAGGCGCCCGCGGCGACGGCGGCGTGGATGGCCGAGCCGAGCGCCGGCCCCTGTTCGGAGGTCCCGAGGGAGACGGGGCGGCGGAGCACGTCGGCGTATATCTGCATGAGCAGCGCGTTCTTCTTCAGGCCCCCGGTGACGATGAACTCCTCGACGGGGATCCCGCCGTCCTCGAAGGTCTCGACGATCATCCGGGTGCCGTAGGCGGTGGATTCGAGCAGGGCCCGGTAGACGTCTTCGGGGCGGGTGTCGAGGGTGAGGCCGGCGATGACTCCGGAGAGGTGGTGGTCGACCAGGGGGGAACGGTTGCCGTTCATCCAGTCCAGGGCGACCAGACCGTGCGCGCCGACCGGCTGATCGGCGGCCTTGCGGGTCAGGAGTTGGTGCAGGTCCTCCCCCGATGCCTCTGCCTCGGCGCGGTAGTGGTCCGGGACGCCCTGGCGGAGCCACCAGGCGAAGATGTCACCGACCGCGCTCTGGCCGGCCTCGTAGCCGTAGGCACCCTCGACGATGCCTCCGTCGACGACCCCGCAGATGCCGGGGACCTCGGCGAGGGCGGCGCCGTTGAGGACGTGGCAGGTGGAGGTGCCCATGATGGCGAGCATCCGGCCGTTCTCGACGGCGCCCGCCGCGGGCGCGGCCACGTGGGCGTCGACGTTGCCGACGGCGACGGCGATGCCCTCGGGGAGGCCGGTCCAGTGCGCGGCCCGGCCGCTCAGTCCGCCGGCACGGGAGCCCAGGGCTGACAGCGGGTGCTCCAGGCGTGTGGCGGGGAAGTCGGCGAATTCCGGGTGGAGTCGGGCGAGGAAGCCGGGCGAGGGGTAGGCGCCGTCCTGGTGGATGCCCTTGTAGCCGGCGGTGCAGGTGTTGCGGGACTCGGTGCCGGTCAGCTGCCAGACGATCCAGTCGGCGGCCTCGATCCAGCGGGCGCAGGCGGCGTAGACGGCCGGGTCCTCTTCCAGGACCTGCAGGGCCTTCGCGTACTGCCACTCGGAGGAGATCTTGCCGCCGTACCGTGCGATCCACTTCTCGCCGTGGGCGTGAGCGAGCGCGTTGATCCGGTCGGCCTGCCCCTGGGCCGCGTGGTGCTTCCACAGTTTGGGCCAGGCGTGCGGGCGGTCGGCCCACTCGGGCGTCAGGGCGAGCGGGGTGCCGTCCGGGGTCGTCGGCAGGACCGTGCAGGCGGTGAAGTCGGTGGCGACGCCGATGACGCGGGCCGGGTCGACTCCGGCGTCTGCGAGCGCCGCCGGAACGGCGGTACGCAGGACGTCGCGCCAGTCCTCGGGGTGCTGCAGCGCCCAGTCGGGGGGCAGGGGGGCGCCGGTGGAGGGAAGGCGTTCCTCGATGACTGCGTGGCGGTACTCGTGGACCGACGAACCGAGTTCGGCGCCGTCCCGGACCCTGACCACGACGGCGCGCCCGGAGAGGGTGCCGAAGTCGACTCCGATCGTGCAGGCCTCGGGATGGTGACGGACTGCGGGGTCGGAAAGGGCGTGTGTGGTCACGATGCGGTCTCTCTCGTCATGAGCAGGGGTCGGAGGAGCATCCTGATTGTTAACGCTCACAATTGTGTTGGACAAGAGCTGGGTGCAGTTCTGTCGAACATTCGGCAAGAAATGAGGCCTCTGAAGTGAGCGCTCACTTCTGCGTCAGAGGTGTCCCACGGCGCCGCGACCGGTCCGGCAGGAGGTGGGGCGGTCGGGCAGGGAGGAGCCGGGCGGCTGGTGGAGGGAGAGCGGCCGGTAGGGGGCGGCGGGGGCCCTGCGCAGGCGGACCGACGCGCGTGCGCCGCCGGACGCCGCACGGCTGACGACCGGCGCCCGACGGTAGGCGGGAGGGCACCGACGGAAGGCGGGAGGCGAGAGGCCACCGACAGAAGGCGGGAGGCCACCGACAGAAGGCGGGAGGCCACCGACAGAAGGCGGGAGGCCACCGACAGAAGACGACCGACGACCTACGACCGACGGGAGGCCACCGGCGGGGAAGGCGACCAGCGGGAGGCCTGTCACCGGCGGCCGGCAGGCGGCGGCGAGAGCCGCCCGCCGCGTCAGCCCTCGTCCGAAGGGCGCGTGCTCGCCCGCATGATGAGCTGCGGTTCCACCAGGAGATGCTCGGCCTTCCGGGCGCGACCCTCGATGTGGTCCACCAGGAGCCCGATGCTCCGCCGCCCGATGGCGGCGAAGTCCTGGCGGACCGTCGTCAGCGGCGGAGGGAAGTACTCGGCCTCCGGGATGTCGTCGAAGCCGGCGACGGCCACCTGTCCGGGGGTGCGGATCCCGCCCTCGCGCAGCGCCCGCAGGACGCCGAGCGCCATCTGGTCGTTGGCGACGAAGACGGCCGTGACCGGTGTCGCCCCGCGGCGGGCCAGGGCGAGTCCCGCGAGTTCCTGTCCCGCCCGGTACCCGGACAGCGGGCTCCAGTCCCCCGTCAGTACGCGGGGAGGCCGGATGCCGCTCTCCTCCAGGACGGCGCGCCAGCCCGCGGTGCGGGCCTCGCTCTCCAGCCAGTCCTCGGGGCCCGCCACGTGCCAGACGGTGCTGTGCCCGGCGGCGAGCAGGTGCTCCGTGACCATGCGGGCGCCGAGCTCCTGGTCGAGGGAGACGCCGGGCAGGTCGAGCTGATGACCCCCCTCCACGGTGACCACGGGGAAGGGCGCGTCCAGCTCGGCGAGCGCCTGCACGTGCGAGCGTTGCGGGGTGATGGCGACGACACCCTCCACGCCCCAGGACGCCAGGTGGTCGATGGCGTCCTTGAGCCCCTGTCCCTCTCCGGTGCGCAGATTGACGGTCGAGACGAGGTAGCCCTCTTCCCGGGCCGCCTCCTCCAGGCCGGTCAGGGTGCTGGCAGGGCCGTACAGGGCTGTGTTGACGGCGATGACACCCAGCGTCCTCGTACGGCGCGTCACCAGGGCGCGTGCGGCGGAGTTGCGGCGGTAGCCCAGCCGCTCGATGGCCACGGTGACCTGTTCCCGGGTGGCCGCGCGCACGTTGGGGTGACCGCTCAGCACCCGGGAGACGGTCTGGTGGGAGACCCCCGCCTCTCGTGCGACGTCGGCCATCGTCGGCGGGCGGACGTCTTCCGCAGGATGCGCCACGTTCGCCTCCCTTCTCCCTGCTTACGGCTGTGTATCGATGCGAGAAAAACCTTAGCGCCTCTTGTATCACGCCGTTGTGAGCGCTAACAATCTACCTCGACCGGGGCGCCGACGCCCCTGGCCACCCAGCCGGAACGGCGCCGTCCCGGTGGTGCGAGGACACGCGCTGCCATCGAGCCCGTCCCCGGTCGGAGCCGCTCTCGACGACGGGATTGCCAGGTAACGCCCATGAAGAAGTTCCGATCCGTATCCGCCCTCCTGGCCGTGACCACCGGCTGCGCCCTGCTCCTGACCGCCTGCGGGCAGAACAGCGAGGGGGGCAGCCAGGAATCGAAGGACAAGAAGGACCTCACCATCGGCATCGCCATGCCCACCAAGTCCTCCGAGAGGTGGATCGCCGACGGCCGGAACATGACCGCGAGCCTGAAGAAGGCCGGCTTCTCCACGACCCTGCAGTACGGGGAGGACGACCCCGACCAGCAGGTCGCCCAGATCGAGAACATGATCACCCAGGGCGTCGACGCCCTGGTCGTGGCCGCCATCAACGGCGAGGCCCTGTCCAACGTCCTGCAGCAGGCGGCGGACGCCCACATCCCGGTCATCTCCTACGACCGGCTCATCCTGGGCTCCTCCCACGTCGACTACTACGCCTCCTTCGACAACGAGAAGGTCGGCGAGCTCCAGGCCACGTACATCGTCGAGAAGCTGGGACTCAAGGCCGGCGCGAAGAAGGGCCCCTTCAACATCGAGCTGTTCGCCGGGTCCAACGACGACAACAACACCAAGTACTTCTTCAACGGCGCCATGAAGGTGCTGAAGCCCTTCCTCGACAAGAAGCAGCTGGTCGTGCGCTCCCAGCAGACCCGGCTCAACCAGGTCACCACGCTGCGCTGGGACGGAGGGACGGCGCAGAAGCGCATGGACGACCTGCTGACCTCCTCGTACTCCACGGCCCGGGTCGATGCCGTCCTCTCCCCCTACGACGGCATCTCCATCGGCATCCTCTCCGCCCTGAAGTCCGACGACTACGGCAGCGCCGCCAAGCCGCTGCCGGTCGTCACCGGCCAGGACGCGGAGGTCGCCTCCGTGAAGTCGATCATCGCGGGCGAGCAGACGGAGACCGTCTACAAGGACACCCGTGCACTCGCGCAGGTCGCCGCGGACATGGTGACCGCCGTCCTCGCCGGCAAGAAGCCCGAGATCAACGACGACACCACCTACGACAACGGCAAGAAGGTGGTCCCGGCCTTCCTGCTCGACCCGGTGAGCGTCGACAAGTCGAACTACCGGAAGGTCCTGGTCGACTCCGGCTACATCGACGCCGGGGAGCTGCGGTGACCCCCGCCGCGGCCCACTCCCCCGACGCTCCCGCCCCGGTCTCGCCCCCGGCCGGCCCCGTCCTCGAAATGCGGTCCATCGTCAAGACCTTCCCCGGAGTCAGGGCGCTGTCCGAGGTGACCCTGTCCGTGGAGCGCGGCGAGGTGCACGCCCTGTGCGGAGAGAACGGTGCAGGCAAGTCGACCCTCATGAAGGTCCTGTCCGGCGTCCACCCGCACGGGACCTACGAAGGCGAGATCCTCTTCGACGGCGAGCCGTGCCGTTTCAAGGACATCAGGGCGAGTGAGCAGCACGGCATCGTCATCATCCATCAGGAGCTCGCACTCGTTCCCTACCTGTCGATCGCCGAGAACATCTTCCTCGGCAACGAGCCGTCACGGCGGGGGATCATCGACTGGCGCGAGGCGCTGCGCCGGGCGTCCGAACTGCTCAGGCGGGTCGGTCTCGACGAACACCCGGAGACCCGAGTCGCCGACATCGGTGTCGGCAAGCAGCAGCTCGTGGAGATCGCGAAGGCGCTGGCGAAGGACGTCCGGCTGCTGATCCTGGACGAGCCCACCGCGGCGCTCAACGACGAGGACAGTGCGAAGCTGCTGCGGCTGATGCGGGAGCTGAAGAGCCAGGGCATCACCTCGATCATCATCTCGCACAAGCTGAACGAGATCGCCCGGATCGCCGACTCCGTCACCATCCTGCGCGACGGTCGCTCCATCGAGACCCTCGATGTCAGGGACCCGGCCACCACCGAGGAACGCATCATCCGCGGCATGGTGGGGCGGGACCTCGACAGCCGTTTCCCCGACCGCACGCCGTACGAGGGCCCGGCCGACGCCGACCCTGTCCTGGAGATCCGGGACTGGACCGTGCGCCATCCGCTCGACCGCGGCCGCAAGGTCGTCGACGGGGTCTCGCTCCGGGTCCGCCGCGGGGAGATCGTCGGCGTCGCGGGACTCATGGGGGCCGGCCGGACCGAACTCGCCATGAGTGTCTTCGGCCGTTCCTACGGTCACTACGAGCGGGGCGCCGTGTTCAAGGACGGCCGCGAGGTCCGCACACGTACGGTTCCCGACGCTGTCGCCCACGGCATCGCGTACGTCACCGAGGACCGCAAGCACTACGGGCTCGACCTCGGGGACTCCGTGAGCCGGAACATCTCGCTCGCGTCCCTCGGCACCCTCGCCCGTCGCGGAATCGTCGACGGGCACGAGGAGCGCAAGGTGGCCGAACGGTACCGGCGGACCATGAACATCAAGGCTCCGAACGTCCTCGAACCGGTCGGCCGCCTTTCCGGCGGCAACCAGCAGAAGGTCGTTCTCAGCAAGTGGATCCTCGCCGGACCGGACGTCCTCATCCTCGACGAGCCCACGCGCGGAGTCGACGTGGGAGCCAAGTTCGAGATCTACACCGTGATCGACCGGCTCGCCGCCGAGGGCAAGGCGATTCTCTTCATCTCCTCCGAGCTGCCCGAACTGCTCGGCATGTGCGACCGCATCTACACCATGGCCGCCGGACGGCTGACCGGCGAGGTCACCCGTGAGGACGCCACGCAGGAAGTGCTGATGCGGCACATGACGCAGGACTCCCCCGCACCACCGGCGGTCACCGCAGGCGCCGCCTCCAGCGAAGGACACCAGGCATGAGCACCGACGTCAGCACGAAGACGACCACCCCGGCGCCCCCGGGCAACGGGTTCCCTGCCACCGGGAACTCGATGGCCCGGGTGCTCCTGGACGGCGTCCGGCGGAACATGCGCCAGTACGGAATGCTCTTCGCACTCGGCCTGATCGTGCTCCTGTTCCAGATCTGGACCGGCGGCGACCTCCTGCTGCCGCGCAACGTCTCCAACCTGGTGCTGCAGAACAGCTACATCCTCATCCTGGCCATCGGCATGATGATCGTCATCATCTCCGGGCACATCGACCTGTCGGTGGGTTCTCTGATGGCCCTGGTCGGCGGCATCGGGGCGGTGCTCATGGTCGAGCACCATGTCTCCTGGCCGGTAGCGGTGCTCCTCACCCTGCTCCTCGGAGCCGTCGCCGGCGCACTGCAGGGATTCTTCATCGCGTACGTCGGCATACCGTCGTTCATCGTGACCCTCGCCGGCATGCTGCTGTTCCGCGGGCTCACGGAGATCTTCCTCAAGGGGCAGACGCTCGGCCCGTTCCCGGACGGACTGCAGAAGGTCGCCAACGGCTTCCTGCCGAAGGCGGGGCCGCAGACCAACTACCACAACCTGACCCTGCTCCTCGGCGTGGGACTGATCGCCTACGTGGTCTTCCAGGAGGTGCGGGACCGTCGCCGTCAGCGGGAGTTCTCCCTGGAGACGATCCCCACCGGCCTGTTCGCGCTGAAGGTGACGGCACTGGTCGCCGCGGTCCTGGTCACGACCCTGCTGCTCGCCAGCTACAAGGGCGCCCCCGTGGTCCTCCTGATCCTGGCCGCGCTGCTGGTCGGCTTCGGCTACGTGATGCGCAACGCGGTGATCGGCCGCCACGTGTACGCGATCGGCGGGAACCTGCCCGCCGCGAAGCTGTCCGGGGTCAAGGACAAGAAGGTGACCTTCGCGGTGTTCCTCAACATGGGAATGCTCGCGGCGCTCGCCGGACTCGTCTTCGCGGCGCGCTTCAACGCGGCCTCGCCGAAGGCCGGCGTGAACTTCGAACTCGAGGCCATCGCCGCCGCGTTCATCGGCGGGGCGTCCATGAGCGGCGGCGTCGGGACCGTACTGGGAGCCATCATCGGCGGCCTGGTCCTCGGCGTGCTCAACAACGGCATGAACCTGGTGGGGGTGGGCACCGACTGGCAGCAGGTCATCAAGGGCCTCGTGCTCCTCGCGGCGGTCGGCTTCGACGTGTGGAACAAGCGACGGGCGGGCGCCTGACACCGCTCCGGACACGGCTGTGCCCGCCGGTTCCTCCACCGGCGGGCACAGCCGTGTCGACGTGTTCGTACGCGGTCAGCCGCGGGTACCGAACCGCAGGACCGTCCTCGACCGGTACTCGTCGCCGGGGCGCAGCACCGGGGACGGGTCACCGGGGCGGTTCGGGGAGTCGGGGAAGTGCTGGGTCTCCAGCGCGATGCCGGCGCCCGCCCGGTAGGGCGTACCGCTCTTGCCGAGGACCGATCCGTCGAATTGCCCCGCGGTGTAGACCTGGAGGCCGGGCTCCGTGGTCAGCACCTCCATGCAGCGGCCCGTTGCCGGCGCGTGGAGGAAGGCGGCGCGGTGCAGTGTTTCGTTGCCGTGCGCACTCAGGACGAAGTTGTGGTCGTAGCCGCCGCCCGCGTCGGGGCGGGCCAGGGCCTCACCGATCCTGAGCGGCCGGCGGAGGTCGAACGCGGTGCCGGACACGGGGCGGTGGTCCCCGTGGGGGATGAGATCCCCATCGACCGGTGTGTAGTGGGCGGCGTCGACGGCCAGTTCGTGGTCGAGGATGTCGCCGGCGCCCTCGCCTTCGAGGTTGAAGTAGGCGTGGTTGGTCAGGTTGACCGGGGTGGGCGCATCGGTGACCGCGGCGTACGAGAAGGAGAGTTCGTTGCCGCGGCCGATGAGACAGCTGACCGTGACGTCCAGGTTTCCCGGAAATCCCTGGTCGCCGTCGGGGCTGCGGAGGTGCAGAAGTACACCGGTCCACTCCGGGGTGTGCACGCTTTCGGCTTCCCAGAGCCGGGTGTCGAAGCCGTCCGTTCCGCCGTGCAGGCAGTGGCCGTCCTCCTGCGTGGTCAGCTGGTACGGCTTCCCGTCCAGGGAGAACCGGCCTTGTGCGATGCGGTTGGCGTAGCGGCCGACGGTGGCGCCGAAGTATCGGGCGGCGGCCGTCCGGGCCGGGTCGCGGGGAGCGAGGACGATGTCTGCCGGGGTGCCGTGCCGGTCCGGCACCCACAGCCCGTGGAGTCGGGCACCGCGGGTGTGGACCTCCGCCGTGAGTCCGCCGGGAAAGCCGAAGGTCCAGCGTTGCCCGGCATCCGTGCCGGGGTGGCAGACCGGTGGGCCTCCGGTGAAAGGGGAAGGGGTCATGGGAGTTCCTTGTTCGGAGTGCGGCACGGCCGGGAAAGGGGGCTCAACGCCCCGCGTTCCCGGCCGCTGTCGTGAGGGTCGGTGGTCAGTGGTCTGTCCGCTCGGGATCCGGGCTCGGCCGGGAGGTCATTCCGTCGGGCGGGACCCTCCGAAGAGGCGTTGGAGGAGGATGAAGACGAACAGCAGACCGCCGATGACGATGCGCGTCCACCACGAGCTGAGCGTGCCCTGGAAGCTGATGATGGTCTGGATCAGGCCGAGGACCGTCACGCCCAGCGCGGTGCCCAGGACGAAACCGGAGCCCCCGGTCAGCAGTGTCCCTCCGATGACGGCGGCCGCGATGGCGTCGAGTTCCATGCCGACGGCGTGCAAGGCGTAGCCGGACAGCATGTAGAAGGTCAGCAGCAGACCGCCGAGGGCGGAGCACAGACCGCTCACGGCATACACCGCGACCTTGGTGCGTCCCACGGGCAGGCCCATGAGACGGGCCGAGGACTCGTTGCCGCCCAGGGCGTAGACGCTGCGGCCGAAGCGGGTGTGGTGGAGGACGACGAAGGCGAGCGCCAGTACGACCAGGGCGATGACCACGGCGGGTGAGACGAACAGTCCCCCGGGCAGGAGCACCCGTGTCTGGGCGATCCGCGTGGTCGTCGGGTCGGTGAGGGAGATGGACTCCGTGCTGATCATGTAGCAGAGGCCGCGGGCGAGGAACATGCCCGCGAGGGTGACGATGAAGGGCTGGATCTCGAAGGCGTGGATCACCCAGCCCATGAGGGCGCCGCCCCCTGCTCCGACCAGCAGGACCAGCGGCACCGCCAGGGCGAGCGGCACGCCGTTCTGTTCGACGAGCCAGGCCGTCAGCATGGTCGACAAGGCCACCATGGAGCCGACGGACAGGTCGATTCCACCGGTGAGGATGACGAACGTCATGCCGATCGCCACGACGAGCAGGAAGCCGTTGTCGATCAGGACGTTGAGCAGGACCTGCGCGGAGAAGAAGCCTTCGTACTGCAGGGAGCCGAGCGAGAACATCGCGATCAGCAGAGTGGCCGTCACCATGAGCGGCAAGCGGGTGGCATGCCGTACCGAGAACCGCTGGAGCGGCCTGGTGAGGGAGCTGAGGGGGGTACTCACGGGTGGACCTCCTGCTGGCGGGCTCCCACGTCGCCGGCCGCGGGGGCCGGGTCCGGGGCGGCCGGTCGGCGACGGCGTGGGAGTCGCGCGCGGAACGCGGGCGACTGGACGAGACACACGACGATGACGACCAGGGCCTTGAAGACGAGGGTGGTCTCCGGCGGGACGCCGAGGGTGTAGATCGTGGTCGAGAGGGTCTGGATGACCAGCGCGCCCAGGACCGTCCCGCCGAGGGAGAAACGGCCGCCCGTGAGAGCGGTGCCGCCGATGACCACGGCGAGGATCGCGTCCAGCTCGATCCACAGGCCCGCGTTGTTGCCGTCGGCGCTGGACACGTTGGAGCTGATCATCAGGCCGGCCACCGCGGCGCACACGGCGCTCACGACGTAGACCATGACCAGGAGCCCGGCCGCCCGGATGCCGACGAGTCGGCTCGCGACCGGGTTGCCGCCCACCGATTCGATGAGCATGCCGAGCGCGGTCCGCCGGGTGACGAGGGAGGTCACCGCGACGAGGGCAGCGGCAAGCAGGACGGCGAAGGGGAGGGTGAGCCAGTAGCCGCCGCCGATCATCTTGTAGGCGCTGCTGGACACGCTGATGATCTGGCCGTCGGTGATCAGCTGGGCCACACCGCGCCCTGCGACCATGAGGACCAGCGTGGCGACGATGGGCTGGACGCCGAGCCGGGCGACGAGGAAGCCGTTCAGCAGTCCGATCGCGGCGGCCACGCCGACCGCCACCGCGATCGCCGAGATGACGGTGGGCAGACTTCCGGGGTCCTTCGCGGTGGCGATGTGCTCGCACGCGAGGGCGCCGGCGATGGCGACCGTCGAGCCGACCGAGAGGTCGATGCCCCGGGTCGCGATGACCAGCGTCATGCCGAGCGACACCAGGATCAGGGGGGCGCCGAACTGGAGGATGTCGATCAGGCTGCCGTACAGGTGCCCGTTCTGGACGCGGACGGCGAAGAAGTCATGGGTGAGCGCGACGTTCCCCAGCAACAGGGCGGCCAGGACGGCGGCGGGCCAGAACAGGCGGTGCTCGGTGAGCCGCCGGCCGCCGGGCGCCCGGGCCGGACGCACCCCGGCGCCGGTGTCGTCAGGTGGTGTCATGAGGTGGCTCCGGTGGCGATGGCGCCCAGGATCCGGTCGGGCGTCAGGGTCGTGTCGTTGGAGAGGGTGGCGACGAGCCGGTGGTCGCGCAGCACGCCGACCCGGTGGCTCAGCCGCAGCACCTCCTCCAGTTCGGCGGAGATGAAGAGGACTGCGGTGCCCTCCGCGGCCAGGCGGGTGACCAGCTTCTGGATCTCCGTCTTGGCGCCGATGTCGATGCCCCGGGTGGGCTCGTCAAGGATCAGCAGCTCGGGGTCGGTGAGCAGCCATCGGGCGAGCAGCACCTTCTGCTGGTTGCCTCCGCTGAGATTGCGGACCTGGGCCTCGGGGTTGGCCGGACGGATGTCCAGGACCTCGATCCACCGGGCGGCGATCTCGTCCTGTCGGGTGCGGGAGAGGGGTCTGGTCCAGCCGCGTGCGGCTTGCAGGGCCAGCACGATGTTCTCGCGGACCGTGAGTTCGCCGATCAGGCCCTCCGCCTTGCGGTTCTCCGAGCAGAAGGCGATCTTGTGGGCGATCGCGGCGCGCGGCGAGCGCAGGACGGCGCGCCGGCCGTCGATCCGCAGTTCGCCTCCGTCGGCGTGGTCGGCGCCGAAGAGCAGCCGGGCCGCCTCGGTACGTCCGGATCCGAGGAGTCCGGCCAGGCCGATGACCTCGCCGCGGTGGATGTCCAGGTCGTACGGCTCGATGGAACCGGCCCGGGCGAGTCCGCGGGCGCTCAGGAAGGGGGCGTCCGTGGAGTCGGGGACGTCGACGGTGCCGGTGTGGGACGTCTCGGCCAGTTCGTCCAGGGTGCGCAGTTCGCTGCCGACCATGCGGTGGACGAGGGTGACGGGTGTCAGCTCGTCGATGCGGTACTCGCCTTCGAGGCGGCCGTTGCGCAGGACGGTCACGCGGTCGCACAGGTCGAAGACCTGGTCGAGGAAGTGAGTGACGAAGAGGATCGCGACGCCCCGGTCACGGAGTCGGCGTACCAGTGCGAACAGTTGGGCGACTTCGTCCCGGTCGAGGCTGGAGGTGGGCTCGTCGAGGACGAGCACCTTCGCCTCGATGTCCACGGCACGTACGATCGCGACGAGTTGCTGGACGGCGAGGGAATGCGCGCTCAGCGGCAGGCGGACGTCGAGGTCGAGTTCCAGCTCGGTGATGAGCTGTGCCGCGCGCCGGTGGAGAGCCGACCAGTGGACGAGTCCCAGTCGCCGGGGTTCACGGCCGATGAGGATGTTCTCGGCGACGGAGAGGTTGGGGCACAGGTTCACCTCCTGGTAGACCGTGCTGATTCCGGCGTGCTGTGCTTCCAGTGGTTCGGCGAACCGCTGGGGGGTGCCGTCGACGGAGACCGTTCCCGCGTCGGGCGGGTGGACCCCGGTGAGTACCTTGATGAGGGTCGACTTGCCGGCGCCGTTCTCGCCCATCAGCGCATGGACCTCGCCCGGGAAGAGGCGCAGGTCCACGCCGTCGAGGGCGAGGACGCCGGGGAAGGCCTTGCGGATGCCGTGGGCCTCCAGGACCGGCCGGTCGGTGCGTGTGGGTGTGCGGGGGGTGGGTGGGGCTGCCATCCGCCCTCCTCTCCTGAGGGATCGGGGGCGGCGCGAGGCCGCCCCCGGTCTGCTGCGGGCGGTGGGTCAGTACTGGCGGCCGGGCAGGGCGGCCGCGGCCTGGTCCTGGGTGAAGACGCCCTCCTTGACCTCGACCCGTCGCGGGACGCTCTCCCCCGCCGCGACCTTCTTGGCGAGTTCCATGAGCTGGTCGCCGAGGAGCGGGTTGCACTCGACGACCACGTTGATCTTCTTCTCCTGCATGGCGACGAAGGCGTCCTTGATGCCGTCGACGGAGATCACCTTGATGTCGACGCCCGGCTTCTTGCCCGCCTCCTCGATGGCCTGGATGGCGCCGAGGGCCATGTCGTCGTTGTGGGCGTACAGGACGTCGATGTCCTCGTGGGACTTGAGGAAGGCCTGCATGACCTCCTTGCCCTTGGCTCGGGTGAAGTCCCCGGTCTGGGAGGCGACGACCTTGAACTTGGGGTCGCCCTTGATGACGTCGGCGAAGCCCGCCTTGCGGTCGTTGGCGGGTGCGGAACCGGTGGTGCCCTGGAGTTCGACGAGGTTGACCGGCGCGGAGGTGCCCTCGTACTCCTTGACCAGCCACTTGCCGGCCTCCTGTCCCTCCTTGACGAAGTCGGAGCCGAGGAACGTCCGGTAGAGGGAGGTGTCCTGCGAGTCGACCGCACGGTCGGTGAGGATCACCGGGATGCCGGCGTTCTTGGCCTCCTTCAGGACGGTGTCCCAGCCGGACTCCACCACCGGCGAGAAGGCGATGACGTCCACCTTCTGCTGGATGAAGGTGCGGATCGCCTTGATCTGGTTCTCCTGCTTCTGCTGCGCGTCGGAGAACTTCAGCGTGACACCGGCCTTCTCGGCCGCCTCGCGTACGGACTTGGTGTTGGCGGTGCGCCAGCCGCTCTCGGCTCCTACCTGGGCGAACCCGAGCACCAGCTTGCCGTCGGAGGAGCCCTTGCCGGTGCCGCCGGTGCTGCCGGTCGTCGCGGGCTCGGTGGTGCAGGCGGTCAGCACACTGCCGGCCAGGGCGGCGGCGGCGATGACGCGGAGGGCTCTGTGGGCCATGTCGTGGTTCCTCTCGGGACGTGCGTCGGACCAGGCGGAGCCCTGAAGGAGATGGGCCCGGTGAAGGCGTGGCTGCGCAGGGGTGGTTGAGCCGGGCGGAGGCAGAACGAAGCGTCTGCCTCGACGATCGGCGCTGGCGAATGCGTCACATTGTGAGCGCTAACAGAGTTGTAACTCAAGGGCTCGTGCGGCCGTTACCCGTTCTTGATACGCAGGAGCGAGTCGGCGATGGAGTACGGGAAGACCCGCAAGCCAGGAGGAGCACGCAGTCAGCGAGGGCACCTTGGCCCTCCGAGTGGGCCCGTACGATCCCCCTCGGATCGAGACGCCTCCTCCGCCGCCTACAGACCCGATGCAGCGACCTGACATGGGAAATCGACCCAGAGTTGTGAGCGTTAACACTCATGGTCACCCCTTCCGTGCACGCAAGCCGGAGGAGCCGTCGACATGCGTGCCGCTCGCGCGCGTGCCACCGGCCGAACGGTCGCCGGGGGATCGCCACGAGCTACTCAAAACCCGCCGGAGTGAGGACCGTTGACACGTTCACACCACACTTCATATCGTCGCGACACAATCTCGAACATCGTCCGAGATGTCGAACAGCGGGAGTCTTCCCATGGGTTCCACTCGGTTCAGCACCCATGCGAGGGGACCCGACGACGAGGCGGCCGACCGGAACAAGGCCGGCGGCTCTCCGAGCCCGGCTCCGACCTTGCCGTCGCCGCCCGAAGCCGAGGCCGACCCCGACCGCTTGTTCGCTTCCCACCGACGCGGCCCCGGCACCGAATTCGTTCCTGAGACCACCGCCGGATGCCGCCCGCGACAAGCCCCTACGCCGTACGCGCCTTCTCCGCGGCACGGCTGACGCCACTCGAACTCCTGACGCACCAGCTGGGCATCGACGAATTCGAGCGGGCCGTGGAACTCATGGGCGGCGGCGATCCCCGCGTCGGGAAGGTTCTGCTGCACCCGTAGAACTCCGTGCCCGATCGCACGACCGCGAGTCTCCCGGGCGCCGCGAGATCCGGCGGTCCGTCGACGTCCCGGCGCCGCACGGCCCCCGCCGGGGGGCCGGCGGACCTCGGCGCCTGGGGCGCGTGGGGCTTCGTCGCCCGTCAGGTGGTGTGATGAGGGGGAGGCGCCGGCATGGTGGGCAGCCCCGGCGGCGGTTCGGGCCAGACCAACAGCACCGGACAGGGAGCGTGGTCCACGACGAAGCGTGCGGCCGGGCCGAGGCTGTGCGGTCCGAGGTGGGTGCGGTCGCCGTCGCGGGCCAGGATCAGCAGGTCGCAGCCTTCGGCCGCGGCGACGACCTCGCGTTCTACGCGTCCGGTGCGCTCGTTGCGGGCACAGGGTCGGTCCAGGCGGTCGGCGGCGTCCTGGAGCAGCTGCTGTGCGGAGGCGGCGGCAAAGTGTTCCAGGCGCGTGCCGGGGTCCCTCCCCCAGCCTTCGGCCGGGCGGTGCCCCGCGGGGTGGCCGCGGCCGAGGAGACCGGCGAAGGCGCCGTGTGCCGCGCCCGGGACGTCTGCCGGGGTGACGTGCAGGAGGACGATGTCGGCGTCCGCCGGGGTGTGCGCGCGGGCGGCGTCCACGCAGGCGTGCCATGTGCCCTCGACGATCCAGACGACCACGGCCATGGGTCAGCCTCCTCCGATGACGGTCAGGGAAAGCCACAGTGCCAGTACGGCGACGGCCAGGCTCGCGGGAACCGCGTACACGCCGAGCCGGGTGAACTCCTTGAGCTCCACCTCGCCGTCGTGGGCGTGGACGATGCGTCGCCACAGCAGGGTGGCCAGCGAGCCGGCGTAGGTGAGGTTGGGTCCGATGTTGACCCCGATCAGCACGGCGAGGACCGCGCCGGGCCCCGACGGAGCGGTCAGCGGCAGGAGTACCAGGACCGCGGGCAGGTTGTTGATGACGTTCGCGAGGACGGCGGCCAGTCCGGCGAGAGCGAGCAGTTCCGCCAGTCCCGCGCCCTCGGGGATCAGGTGTCCCAGCGCGTCGTCGAGACCGTTGTCCACCACCGCCAGGACCACGATCCCGAGGGCCAGGACGAAGGCGAGGAAGGGCACGGAGGCGGCGCGGACCAGCGCCAGGGGCGTGGTGCGGCGCCGGATGAGAGCCCGTACGGCGAGGGCCAGTGCCCCTGCCAGGGCGGCCCACGCCGGGTCGATGCCGACCGCCGAGGTCAGCACGAAGCCGACGAGCGTGCATCCCACGGTCACCAGGGCGAACAGCGGCAGCGGCGGGGGTTCGACGGCGGCGGGGGCCTGCGCGCCGGCGTCCAGGTCGGTGGCGAAGAAGCGCCGGAAGACCAGGTACTCGACGCCGATCGCCGCCGCCCAGGGCAGGGCCATCAGCGCGGCGAACCGGGTGAAGCTCAACCCGCTCGCCGTGAAGGCCAGCAGGTTGGTGAGGTTGGAGACGGGCAGCAGCAGGGAGGCCGTGTTCGACAGGTGGGTGCAGGCGTACACGTGTGGTTTGGGGCGGGCGCCGATCCGGGCCGCGGTGGCGAACACCACCGGGGTGAGCAGCACCACCGTGGCGTCCAGGCTGAGCACGGCCGTGATCACCGACGCGGCCAGGAACACCTGGACGAGGAGACGACGTGGCCGGCCCGCCGCCGTACGCCCCATCCACGCCCCGCACGCCTGGAACAGCCCTTCGTCGTCGCAGAGCTGAGCCAGCACCAGTACGGCTGCCAGGAAACCGATCACCGGACCGAGTCGTTCCGCCTCGGCCAGCGCGTCGTCGAAGGAGAGGGCCCCGGTGGCGATCACCAGTGCCGCAGCCGGAACGGCCACGACCGCCTCCGGCCATCCGAAGGGGCGGATGACCGCACAGGCCAGCACGAGGACGAGCAGAGCCACGGACAACGTCTCCGCGAGCTGGGGGTTCAGGATCCGGTCCTTCCGTGGCGGCGGACAGGCCGCCCGCATCATCACGCCGAACGCTACCTCCTCGTGAATCGCCCCCCGCGCATTGACCGGAGGCCGACGTCCCGTCGTGTGGTGGAGCCCGTTGACGGTGGCGGCAGGCGTGATTACTGTGCGCTCCAGATCTCCCGACCTATCGACCAGGTTCGACACTTCGCCGTTTGGGAGCGCTCCCATGCACGGTCACGATCGACGAAGGAGAAGACGGGATTGGCATGCGCACTACATCCATGAGTGCCCGGTGGCAGCCCGACAGGCGGACTGCGGCGCTCGCCACGACGGCCGCCCTGCCGGCCGCACTTCACGGCGGACGCGGAGTCACGGGCACGGCTCGGGCGGCCACCGTCGACACGAACGCCCGGCACGCCCTGGTCGACCGCGACAGCGGAAAAGCCGTCGAGGTCCAGGGCGGCTCCACCGCAGACGGCGCCAAGGCCAGCTGGGCGCCTCTAGGGGGTGTCCGGCGGACGAGCCCTTCGCCGGCCGCGCCGACGTCACTTTCCCCGGTGGCGCCTGGACGCAGGACATCAGCCACGGCGCACTCGTCCGCGCCGGAAACGACCAGACCCTGACCATCGATCCATGCCGCCTCCCGTACGAGTACCAGGACATGGACCCCACCGCCGAAGGCGACCACCTCCGCCTGCCCGGCGGATGGACCTGCTCGCCCAGACCGACTCCCCCTGCTGATCCCCCACCGACACACAGGAGCCGCTCATGCCATCCTCTCGGTCGTTACGCCTCTCCACCGCCCTGCTGACGGCGGCCCTCCTCCTCGGCGGCCTCACGCTCGCACCGGCCGCCGCGGGCGTCCCTGCCACCGCGCCCGCCGCCGCGGCGGCGACTACGGCCGTCCGCGTCAACCAGGTCGGCTACCTGCCTGACGGCCCCAAGCGCGCCACCGTCGTCACCACGGCGACGCAGTCGCTCACCTGGCAGCTGCGGAACGCGGCCGGGACGGTGGTCGCCTCCGGCTCGACCGTCCCTCACGGCGCCGACACCCCCTCCGGAGAGTCCGTCCAGACGGCCGACTTCTCCTCGTACCAGACCACGGGCTCGGGATACGTCCTGGCGGTGGACGGCAGCAGCAGCGCACCCTTCGACATCCGCGCGGACCTCTACGACGCGCTGCGCTCCGACAGCATGGCGTTCTTCCACCACCAGCGCAGCGGCATCGCCATCGACGCCTCCCTCGTGGGCACCGCGTACGCGCGCCCGGCGGGCCACCTCGGCGTCGCGCCCAACCAGGGCGACATCTCCGTCCCCTGCCAGGCCACCGTGTGCGACTACACCCAGGACGTCAGGGGCGGGTGGTACGACGCGGGCGACCACGGCAAGTACGTGGTGAACGGCGGCATCTCCACCTGGCTGGTCGTCAACTCCTTCGAGCGGGCCAAGCAGGCGGGCAAGGACGCGGCGCTCGGCGACTCGACCCTGCGGATCCCCGAGCGCGGCAACGGAACGCCGGACGTCCTGGACGAGGCGCGCTGGGAGCTCGACTTCCTGATGCGGATGCAGGTGCCCGCGGGCAAGCCGTACGCCGGCATGGCCTTCCACAAGGTCCATGACGCGGCCTGGACCGGCATGCCCATGCGCCCCGACCAGGACACCCAACCCCGCGAGCTGCACCGCCCGTCCACGGCGGCGACGCTCAACCTCGCGGCGGCCGCGGCCCAGTGCGCCCGGGTCTTCCGTCCGTACGACTCCGGGTACGCCGACCGCTGCCTGTCCGCCGCCCGCCGGGCCTGGGCGGCGGCCCTGGCCAACCCGACCCTGTACGCGCCGGATTCGGACAGCACAGGAGGCGGGGCATACGGCGACTCGCAGGTCACCGACGAGTTCTACTGGGCGGCTGCCGAGCTGTACGTGACGACCGGCGAAAGCACCTACCGGGACGCGGTCACCTCCTCGTCCTGGCACACCTCCGCCGACGCCTTCACCCCGTACGGCTTCGGCTGGGCGGACACGGCCGCGCTCGGCCGGCTCACCCTCGCCACGGTCCCCAACGGGCTGCCGACCGCCGAACTGACCCGTATCCGCTCCTCGGTGACCGCGGCCGCCGACGGCCACCTGTCCAGGATGGCCGCCCAGGGCTACGCGGTACCCGTGCCGGCGGACGGCTACTTCTGGGGATCGAACGGCGAGGTCGCCAACGACGCGATCGTCATGGCCGTCGCCGGTGAGCTGACCGGCGACAGCCGCTACCGCACCGGAGCGCTGGAGACACTGGACTACCTGCTCGGCCGCAACGCCCTCGGCCAGTCCTACGTGACCGGCTACGGCGAGACGTCCTCGCACAACCAGCACCACCGTTTCTGGGCCCACCAGTACGACGCCTCGCTGCCGAATCCGCCGGCCGGTTCGCTCGCGGGCGGCCCGAACAGCGGCCTCCAGGACCCCGTGGCGGAGGAGAAGCTGCCCGGCTGCGCCCCCGCCGCCTGCTACGTCGACGACATCGGCTCGTACTCCACCAACGAGGTGGCGATCAACTGGAACGCCCCGCTGGCCTGGCTCTCCGCCTACGCCGCCGAGCGGACTTCCACCGACGGGCCACCCACGGCGGCCTGCGCGGTGACGTACACCACGAGTGCCGTCTGGAGCACCGGCTTCACCGCGACCGTCACCGTCAAGAACACCGGTCCGACCGCCGTGGACGGCTGGCAGCTGGCCTGGACCTACCCGGCCGGCCAACGCGTCACGAGCGCCTGGAACGCGACCGTCACCCAGAACGGCACCACCGCCGTCGCCCGCAACGCCGACTGGAACCGGACGATCGCCCCGGGTGCGACCGCGAGCTTCGGAGTCCAGGGGACGTACAGCGGAACCAACCCCTCCCCCACGGCCTTCACGCTCAACGGGAGCGCGTGCGCCTGATCCACTGCGGGCCGGGCCCGGGCGGACGATTCCACCCGGGCCCGAGCCGCCGTGGCATCACCGCCGCACGTTCCCCATGCCGGCTCCTCGCCTGCTTGACAGCGGCTGCTGCCGGCGGTGTCCCTCCGCCATGACAGGGGCCCTGGCCCCGACTTGTCAGGGAGGCGACCCGGGCCCGCACCGACAAGCTGCCGGCTGGATCACCCGGGCCGACCCTCTCCTCAGCCACATGGAGAAGCACCGGCACCCGGACCCCCTCTACGGATCGGATCGAATTGATAATGACACCCATTTTCATATAGCCTCAGGGCGTCATCCCGCGAGACCGAGGAGCTCCCCATGGCCGTACCCAAACGGAAGATGTCCCGCAGCAACACCCGCCACCGCCGCGCCCAGTGGAAGGCGACCACGACACAGCTCGTCCCCGTGACCGTGGACGGCTCGGTGCACCTCGTGCCTCAGCGTCTGGTGAAGGCGTACGAGCGCGGCCTCATCCACCCCGAAGGCTGACCGTGACGTCGTACGACCGCCTGCCGGTGACCGTTCTCTCCGGCTTCCTCGGCGCGGGGAAGACCACCCCCGCGGCACGTTCGGGCGCGTCCTGCGCTCCAAGGGGTTCTTCTGGCTCGCCAGCCGGCCCCGGGTGACCGGCCAGTGGTCGCAGGCGGGCGCGGTGGCCCGGTTCGAACCCTCGGGCGCCCGCGGCCCGGAGACCGCGCAGGGACAGGAACTGGTCTTCATCGGCACGGGCCTGCGCACCGAAGCACTGCGCGCGGCCCTGAACTCCTGCCTGCCGGCCCCGGACGAGCCGGTCCCCGCCGACGACGACTTCCCCGCCTGGGAGACGTACGGCATCGAGGACGCCTGCGCGCACGAACACGCGGCCTGACCCCAGGCCGGAAGACTCCGGGCCGGGAACAGCTGCCCGTCTACCGCGCCCCGCTGGTGACGTGATGGGCACCCTGAGAGATGATCATCCTCCATACACGGGGGGCACGATGCTGGGCGACTTCGAACGGGCGGCGGAACGCGACGGATTGGTGCTGGACAGTGCCCAACTGGCGGTCGCCGCCCGGCTGGCGAAACTCGGCCAGGCGGTGGAACGGGAGGGGCCCCGGCGCTGGTTCCGGCGGTCAGCGCCCGAGCCCGCGCGCGGTGTGTATCTGTGGGGGTCGGTGGGCCGCGGCAAGAGCTGGCTGTCCGACACGCTGTACGACCTGGTCCGGGTGGAGAAGCAGCGGGTGCACTTCCACGAGTTCTTCCGCCAGTTCCACGCCGCCTACGCCCGTCACCGGCAGCGGCCCGGGGCCGTGGAGCACGCCGTGGCGGAACTCCTCGGGGAGTGCCGGTTCCTCTTCTTCGACGAGTTCCATGTGCACGACGCGGGCGACGCGATGCTGATGGGGCGGGCGGTCAGCGGGCTGTTCGAGCGCGGCACGACCCTGTTGGCCACCTCGAACTACCCGCCGTCCAGGCTGCTGCCCAACCCGGTGTTCCACGAGATGTTCCAGCCGACGATCGCGCTGCTCGAACGCTCCCTGGACATCGTCGAGATCCCGGCCGGCCCGGACTACCGTACGTCCGGTACGGCTTCCCGGCGCCGGTCCGGTTTCTCCGCCGGCCGCTACCTGCGGCCCGGGGCGCCGTCCGCCCCGGTCCCGCCGGCCCCCGGCGAGGAACAGGCGGTGCCGGTGGGCAGCGGGCAGGTCAGGGCCCTCGCCGTACGTGACGACCTCGTCTGGTTCGACTTCGCCGACCTGTGCGACCGTCCCCGCTCGACCATCGACTACCTCACCCTCGCCGACGCCCACCCCCGCTGGGTGGTCTCCGGACTGCCCCGCCTCACCGAAGCCGGTCCCGACGCGGCCCAGCGCTTCGCCAACCTCGTCGACGTCCTGTGCGACCGCGACGTCCACCTCACCCTCATGGGCCGGTCCACCCTGGCCGACACCCTGAGCGGCACCGGCCTGCCACCCGACATCAACCGCACCGCCAGCCGCCTCGCCCTCCTCACACAGGAGCCCGCCACACCCCGGGCCGCGGAGACCCGCACCGGCGCCTGGGCCGAGGCGGACGTCCCCGTCGCGACCCCGCTCCCGCGCGGGGGCCTGGAGGCGTGATGGCGCGACCTCACGCACGTGGCCGAGGCCCGGGCCAGTGCCTCCGCGCGGTGACGCGGCCCGGTGCCGGGGCTCCCTGCCGGTCGGACGCGGCGCCGGGGCTCTGTCCCGTCAGCCCGGCCCGGAGGCGTCCAAGGTGAGGATCAGGAGGGTGACGTCGTCCTGGATCTTGGGGGCGAAGCGGCTCAGGTCGGCCCAGATCTCGTCGGGCAGCTGGTCCAGGCCGACATCGGCCATGCGGGCCAGACGCTCGACGAAGGGATAGAAGGCGCCAGAGCCGTCCCGCGCCTCCATGACACCGTCGGACGCCAGGAGCAGCCGGTCCCCGGGCAGCAGCTGCGCCGTGGCCGCGGTTCCGGGCATGGCGTCGGCGAGGCCCAGCCCCAGGGGCGGTCCGGGGTCGAGTTCCAGGGTGCTCACGGCTCCGCCGCGCAGCAGGACCGGCGGCGGGTGGCCGCAGGTCAGGACGCGGACCTCCCGCCCGTGCGGCGCGAAGTCCAGGAGGACGGCCGTGGCGAAGAGTTCCGCGTGCTCCGCCCCTGCCGAATCGACCACGAGCCTGCGGTCCAGCCGCGCCGCGATCGCCTCCGCGTCCACGTCGTCCAGCACGGCCTCGCGGAACGCCCCCAGGACGGAGGCGACCGTCGCGACGGCGGACAGACCGTGCCCCTGCACGTCGCCGAGGACTGCCCGCACCCCGTGGGGGCCGGGCCGGACGTCGAAGAAGTCGCCTCCCACCAGCGTGCCGCGCTCGGCGGCCCGGTACAGGCTCGCGCAGCGCACCGGTCCGACCCGCCGCCGTACGTCCGGGACGATGGCCCGCTGGGCCGTCTCGGCGACCGTACGTTCCAGGTCGAGCTGCTCGTCCCGGCGCCCGCGGACGAAGGAGACGAAGACGCTCAGGGTCGCGACGAAGCCGAGGGTGAAGAGGTCGGTGTTGCCGGGCTGGTTCAGATGGAAGAAGGGAACGGTCAGCAGCACGATCGTCGCGGCGCCGAGGAAGGCCGTGGCCAACGGTCCGTAGGCCAGGACGGCCAGCGGAGGCACCGCGCCGAGCAGAAAGCCGATGTCCGACGGAGCGGAGTCGGTGAGGGAGGCCGCTCCGACCCCGACGAGCAGCAGCACGGGCAGGACCCGCACCCACCAGGGCGGCGGGGCCCCACGCAGCCAGCTCCGCCGGTACGCGCCGGTCGCCGACTTCCTTGGCTTCACCACACCACCAGGCTCCTATGCCGGAGCGCTCCGCGCACTCCCCAGCCGGCGCCGCCGGGAGCGGGAGCACCGCAGTCCCCGTACGACAGTCGCCCTTCGACGCGGCCTACGGTCGCCGACCCTTGTCGTCCCGGCCATCGGCATCGGGCGCGCCAAGATCCGGACCATTCCCGGACCAGCTCCCTCCAAGGAACGGCACCGCCTAAGATCGCCGGGACGGGGGGCGGCGGACGAGAAACAGGAGAGGCGGCGGACATGACGGACGAGCGCGTGTACCTGGTGACCGGCGGCGGAACGGGGATCGGGGCCGCGACCGCGCAGTCACTGGCCCGGGCGGGGCACAAGGTGGCGGTGTCCGGGCGCCGCCCCGAGCCGCTGCGGCTGGTCGCCGAGGAGACCGGCGCCCTGCCCGTACCGTCGGACATCGGGGACCCCGCCGCGGTGGCCTCGCTCGTCGAGACGGTGCTCGGCACGTACGGGCGGCTCGACGGTCTGGTGCTCAACGCCGGCATCGGGCGGGGCGGCGGGGTGGGCGAGGTGACCCTGGAGGACTGGGACGAGGTCATGCGGACGAACCTCACCGGTCCGTTCCTGCTGCTGCGCGCCGCCCTCCCGCACCTCCTCGACGCCCGCGGCGCCGTGGTCGCCGTGGCCTCGGTGTCCGCCCTGCGCAACGGCGTCGGAAACGCTGCCTACGCCACCTCCAAAGCGGCTCTGCTCCAGCTGTGCCGCTCACTCGCGGTCGACTACGGGGGCGCGGGGCTGCGCGCCAACACCGTGTGCCCGAGCTGGGTGCGCACCGACATGGCGGACCGCCGGATGAACCGGTTCGCCGACGAGGCGGGCCTGGGCGGGGACGGTCTGGAGGCGGCGTACGAGGAGGTGACCCGGGTCCTGCCCGCCGGGCGGCCCGGCGAGCCGCACGAGGTCGCGGAGGCCATCGCCTGGCTGCTGTCGCCCGCCGCCTCGTTCGTGAACGGTGCGGTGCTCACCGTCGACGGCGGCGCGACCGCACTCGACCCGGGCACCCTCGGCTTCGAGTTCCGGCTGGAGCCACGCACCCCGCGGGCCTGACCGACCGCCACGGCCCAGGCCACCGGCCACCTACAACCGACCCGGCCACGCGTCCTCCCGCACGGCCGGGGGCAGTCGCGGTCATCCCGCACTGTCGGGACGGCCAGCCGGGCGCCGTCCGAAGGCTCGCGCCGCTGGTGACGGAGGCACCAGACGACCACGATCAGCGGCCAGAGCGACTGGAGACAGGTCACCATGCGTTCGGCCACGCCCATGACACCGTGCGGGTCGGCCTCCACCACGAACCGAACAACTGCCGCGCCCCTCGACGCCGTCGCCGCGACGGCGTCGGCACGCTCGGGAGCGAGCCACAGGGCATGGACCTCGGCGCGGATCCAGCAGGCGCCGCGGGGTACGGGGCAGCCAGCGGCGAGAACCGCTCAGCAAACGTCCGACGCGGACAGTCCGCCGAGCCACAGATGGAACGCCGGACCACCAACCGGATCACTAAGCCCTGCTCAGCCAGCGGAAGAACTTTCAACCTGCGGCGATAGCGGTCGTGCACCCGGTCCGAGAAGCGGCCGCAGTCCGGACACTCCGCCCCGGCCACCCGGCCCCGCGCCACCACCTCGACCGTACCGAACAAGGCGGTCACCGCCTCGACGCCCACGTCGTGGATCCCGTCGAACACGAGTGAGTCCCAGAACGATGCGTTGGTCTGCATGACCGGCACGATCACCGCCCACGGCCGACCACGGCAGGGACCATCAGGGAGTTGATGGAGCGTCACTTTCGGCTGCCGGGCATCCAGGCGTACGCGGTCTCACGCGACCCAGCCCCTCACAATCGAACACCAAGGTGACGCTCCGAGACCGCTCCCCAAGATCTGCGCCAGATCCCGGTTCCGACTTATGCAGCCATGGGAGTTGAGTGCCAGACCCGTCCCCTCATCACCCGGTTCCCGGCTGATCACCAGGAGAACCAACCGGGAGTGGCCGAGTAGACCTGCGGCGTGTAGTCACAGGTGCGCTCGTTGAAGGGTTCGGCGGCCATCGTCGCTGCCAGCCGTTCGCCGCTGGCGTCCACCTTGTCGGCTGCCACCACGAGGGCCAGGGCGGCCACCATGCAGGCAATGAGGAACGGAGGGCGGGAAGGCTTGCTCCTCATTGTCGCTGTCGCCGCGCCGACGACGGCCGCAAGGAATGCGCCTGCTACCAGTACGAGAGCCACGAGTGTGAGGTGGTTCAGATCCGGCGACTCGTGGCACAGCACGTATTGGCGGCCCGACCGGAAGCCCTGCACCCGCTCGAAGAGCGCGACCAACCCCAGCGCCGAGCCGAACGTCATGGCGTGCCACGGTTGCATGGCAGCGTGCTGATCAGCCTTGATGTCGCTCACAGCGCCTCGCCCCCAGTAGCCACCTCACCCAAATCTGTGCCGCACCTTACAGAGCGGGAGGCACAGTGGCTCCAACTGGGAGCCGCATACCTCGGAAGTGCAGGAGGCCCCGGATCTCTCCGTGGCCTCCGATTGTGCGCCCTCGGCAGGACTCGAACCTGCAACCTTCTGATCCGTAGCTCTAACGGCAACGGTCAGCGAGGGTTATACCGGGCGCGTCGAGGCCCCGGACGGCTCCGGCCCCACCGGGCGAACCGGCGGTAGAACGTGGGCAGGCCGGGCCGAACACCGGCAGAATCTGCCGCCACGTGCAGCCCGACGTCGCCACGAAGATGATCGCGGCCAGGGCCTCTTGGTCGCCCGCCCGACGCCGGCCCCCGCCCTGCGGACGCGTGACCACCGTCGGCGCGGCACCACCCGCCTGAACAACACCCACAACTCGTCCGGCACCAGCCGCTCAATGAGATCAGCCATGCACAGCTCAATGACCGATCGCGCCATAAGGAACGCCGTAAGAACCTCATTCTGAAACGATCAGTAAGTGGCTGAGCCGCCCAGGGCCATCATTCACAGTGCGTGATGATATGCTACACACTGTGACAATGGAGCCCGAGGGCATCCCTCGACACCACACGACCGCGCCCAACCGCGTCTATTACTTCGACATCGGGACCGGCACCTGGCATGGAAAAGCCACCTTCCGCGTCACTTCCTGGCGTCGTCTCATGCGCAGCCGCATCGGATTGGCGAACAAGCTGCTCGCGACCACCATGCACACCATCGAGCTGCTCACCGGTGCGCCACGGCAGAGTTCGACGATCGTGGCGAAGCCGGACGAGGGCGAGTTCGGCCAGGCCGACAATGTGGTCAGGATGTCCAAGTTCGGCGTGACCCTGTACCTCTTGGAAGAGCAGTACGTACTGGACAGCAACGGAACCGGAGTCACTGTCCACGCGAACGAGAGGCTCGGCCCCGTGCCGGGCCTGCTCACGCGGACCTTCACCTACTCTGCGGAAATTCGCGACGAAGGCATGGCCGCGACCTACCACATGCCGTTGCTCGAAACCCCTTGGACGGCGGACTATCAGGTCGCACCCGACCGCCAGAGCCTCTTCGCGGAATTGGTGTGCGACTGGGGCAGGGCGACCGAGGAAACCCGCCGAATCAGCGCGCCGGCTTAGCGGGCGGCAGGAACATACTCCCGATGACCGCCGAGCCCACACTCCCCGCCGAAAAGGTCACCCTGGTCGCCGGATTGCTTGCCGACCGGGTCAGGCAGTACGACACCACACACGATCGCCGGGCCGCGTTCGCCTACACCTACTACCGCCTCACGACGACGCTCGCCACAGCCCTGGATACGGTCACCCCCGCGTTCAACGACCCGCCGTGGGTCGCCGAGCTGTGTGAGACGCTCGCCTCGGCCTACTTCACCGCGATGGACAGCATCGACGAATGGCTGGCAGGACGACCCGGTGGCTCCGCAGACGAAGTTCAGCCCAGTGATCTGCCGGACTCCATCCCCCAACCATGGCGAGATGTCTTCGCCGCTTCGAGTGTCCGGCGCTCCTACACGCTGGAAGACGTTCTCTTCTCCATGATGGCGCACATGTCATACGACTTGCCGGAGGCATTGCGGCGCATGGCGACATCCATGGACGACCGCAGCCACATCGCGGACTTCCACCGCATGAACGACGTGCTGGGGTCCTGTAT
This sequence comes from Streptomyces sp. R-07, assembly GCF_049913175.1. NCBI lineage: Bacteria > Bacillati > Actinomycetota > Actinomycetes > Kitasatosporales > Streptomycetaceae > Streptomyces > Streptomyces sp. R-07. Next base: position 8,397,092 of record NZ_CP183978.1, on the reverse strand, counting down.
CGACAGGGTCCAGGACGACCTTTCGTCCAGGTACATTCACGGGCTCAGCTCTTTGGACAGGCTGTTCACCCGTAGTGACGAACTGTTGACCAATTACGGGATCCGGGTCGCACGGGGCTTGGCCTGGTACAACTGCGACAGACTTCTGGACCCGGATGCGACCAAGGAAGCGTCGCGGTCGATCGGCAGGAGCACCGGCGCGCTCATCTCCGAAATCCGCTCCCCCGGCGACTGGAAACTGCGCGCCGGCTTGTGGATCCTGCGCCGGTTGATTCCCGAACGCAGGCACTGGCCCGAAGCGACTACGCCCCTCGCGTAGAAGCCGAAGCCTGTACGGACCGGGCCCGCTGCCAAGCCGGCCGGCATCGCCAACCTCACGGAAGCCCTGCGCGCCAACCTCGAACGCGCTGGCAGCCTCAACGTCGCAGGAGGCCAAGTCACCGCCTCCGGCTTTCGACGGGCCCGGCGGTGTGCCGATGAGCCCGGACGATCGTGGAGTCGACCGCGACGACCCGGTCGAGATCGCCTTCGGCGTCGGCCTGGGCGAGCAGGGCGGTGAAGGCTTTCTCCGAGGTGCCGTCGGCGGCTCACTCCGCAGGCGGTTTTGGGCGCCTTTCCACGAGCCGAAGTGCTCCATGCCAGGCAGCTCGGCTTCGGCACGTGCTTCCCGTCCCCGCTCGTCGCCTCGATCGGGATGGCCTGCCGGTCGAAAGCCGTGCCCCATATCGGACAGCGGGAACGGTCGCCGCACACGCGCAACGCCCGGGACCAGGCTCACCCCGCTTCCGAGCCGGGTCTCCGCGCCGCCCGCATGCGCGGCTCGACGATGTGCGGTACTCCTCGGAGGTGAGGGACGGTGAGCCTCGGCCGATAGCTGCCGACGTCCATTGTCCGTTCAACGCCCCACCTCCAGAAGCTCGCCGACAAGTCGGTCGTCTTCGACCGCTACTACTGCTCCGACTCGCCCTGCTTGCCGTCCCGGACCGCCCTGACCAGCGGACAGTTCGGGATCACCAACGGCGTCATCGGCCACTACGGCGCGGACGCGCAGTTCCGGCTCGACTCCGGCCACGGCCCCGAGCCCGACCGGCCGCTCCTCGGCCAGCGGCTCCAGCTCGACGGCTACTACACTGCGGCCGTCTCCGTCTTCGCCGAGCGCCACCGCGCGTACTGGTTCCACGGCAACTTCCGCGAGTCCGTGCGCGCCACCGGGAACTGGGGCGACGAGGACGCCGCCGACGTCAACCGCGCCGCCCTCGACTGGATCCGCAGGCACGCCGAGGACGACAACTGGTACCTCCACCTCACCTACTGGGACCCGCACACCGACTACACCCAGCCCGCCGAGTGGACCGAACGCATGGCGGCCTCCGCCCCCGTGCAGTCCTGGCCGGACGAGGAGACGATCCAGGAGCATGCCGAGATCTACGGCCCGCGCAGCGCCCTGGACCTGCACTACTCGCTCACCAGCGGCGGCGGCACCTCGCCCGTGCCACACAACATGCCCGACGCGATCCGCTCCCGCGCCGACTTCGAGCACCTGATCAACGGCTTCGACGGTGCCATCGCCTACTGGGACCACCACTTCGGCCGGCTCCTGGCCACCTTGGAGGAGCTGGGCATCGCGGGCGAGACGGCGATCGTCGTCAGCGCCGACCACGGCGAGGCGTTCGGCGAACACGGCATTTACGCGGAACACGGACTGGCCACCGAATCCGTCCAGCGGATCCCCCTCGTCGTGTACTGGCCCGGGCTCACCGACACACTTCCCGACGACGCCCGCCGCAACGACGCCCTGCTGTACAACATCGACCTGGCGCCCACCCTGTGCGACCTGCTCGGCCTCGACGCGCCCGAGGGCTGGCAGGGCGCCTCCTTCGCGGACGCGGTGCGCGGCGAGGAGACCGGCTCGCGACCGTACCTGGTCCTCGGCCACGGCGCGCACACCTATCAGCGTGCCGTCCGCACCCGCGACCACCTCTACATCCGCACCTATCACCCCGGGTGCTTCAAGACGGCCTGGGAGCAGCTGTACGACGTCACCGACGACCCGTACCTGACCCACGACCTCCTGGGCGAGGAGCCCGCTCTCGCCGGGACGATGCGCTCCCACCTGGCCGAGTGGTGCACGAGCACGCCGGCCACCCCGGCTGTCTGCCCGATCCGATGCTGAGCAATCTCCAGGCCGGCCCCGTCTACTACGCCGGTCCCACCCGGTACGCCCGGCATCTGCGCGACACCGGCCGGGCCCACCTGGCCGAGGACCTGGAGCAGCGTCTGGCCGTACCCCGCGCCTCGGTGCCGGTCCCCTGGCACGCACCGGCACCACCGCGTTCCGCGGAGCTCTTCGGGCGGTGGATGGAGATCTTCCAGGAACGCGCCACCAAGAAGGCTACGGAAGGGAAGTCCGTCCGATGAGGGCGATCATGGTGATGTTCGACAGTCTCAACCGGCGCATGCTGCCGCCGTACGGAGGAGACTGGACGCACGCCCCGAACTTCGCGCGGCTCGCCGAGCGCACGGTGACCTTCGACAGGGCGTACGCGGGGTCGATGCCGTGCATGCCGGCCCGCCGCGAACTGCACACGGGGCGCTACAACTTCCTGCACCGCAGCTGGGGACCGCTGGAGCCGTTCGACGACTCGATGCCCGAACTGCTCAAGCAGAACGGCGTGTACACGCATCTCGCCAGTGACCATCCCCATTACTGGGAGGACGGCGGCGCCACCTACCACGGCCGGTACAACTCCTGGGAGTTCTTCCGCGGCCAGGAGGGCGACCCGTGGAAGGGGCAGGTGGCCGACCCGGAGATGCCCGAGGACCTGAAGGGGATGCGCTCCGCCGCGTACCGGCAGGACTGGGTGAACCGCCCCCACATGGCGACCGAGGACCGGCATCCGCAGACTCTCACCTTCGACGCCGGCCTGGAGTTCATCCGCACCAACCACGCCGAGGACCGCTGGTTCGTGCAGATCGAGACCTTCGACCCGCACGAGCCGTTCTTCAGCCACCAGCGGTACAAGGACCTCTACCCGCACGCGTACGACGGGCCGCACTTCGACTGGCCCGACTACAGCAGGTGGTGGAGACGGACGAGCAGGTCGCGCACGCCGGCTACGAGTACGCCGCCCTGCTGTCCATGTGCGACCACTCGCTGGGCCGGGTCCTCGACGCCATGGACGAGTACGGGCTGTGGGACGACACGCTCCTGATCGTCAACACCGACCACGGCCTGCTCCTGGGCGAGAGGGGCTGGTGGGGCAAGTCCGTCCAGCCCTGGTACAACGAGCTCGTCCATGTGCCGCTGTTCGTATGGGACCCGCGGTCCGGCGGCGCGGGCGAGCGGCGCGACACCCTCGTACAGACCATCGACCTGGCGCCCACACTCCTGGAGTACTTCGGCGTCGAGCGCCCGGCCGACATGCAGGGCGCGCCGCTGCCCACCGCCCGGGACACGCCGCTGCGCGAGGCCGGCCTGTTCGGTGTCCACGGCGGGCACGTGAACGTCACCGACGGCCGGTACGTCTACATGCGCGCGCCCGTCGCCGCCTCCAACACCCCACTGGAGGAGTACACGCTGATGCCGACGCACATGCGCGGCCGCTTCACCCCCGCCGAACTCGCCGACGTGGAACTGGCCGAGCCGTTCGGCTTCACCAAGGGCGTCCGCACCTTGCGGACGGCCGGCCGCACCTTCGTCAACCCGTACCACCACGGCAGCCTGCTCTTCGACCTGGAGAACGACCCCGCGCAGCTGAACCCGCTCGTCGACGACGCCACGGAACTGCGCCTGGCGACGCTCCTCGGGGAGCTGATGCGACGCACCGAGGCCCCACCCAGCCAGTACGAACGCCTCGGACTACCCGCCGAAGGCCCGGTGACTGACACGCACCTTCTCGTCCGGCCGCAGCGCGAGCAGGCACGGCGGGCCGCGCTGCCGCTGCCGCGCGCCGAGGACTATCCGGAAGGACGGCTGTCCCTGCGTACGCCGGTCGCGACGCTGATCGGCGATCCGGTGGCGGTGGAGATCCTCAAGCGGCACCTGCCCGGGATCACCGACTCGGAACTCCTGCAGTTCCTGGGGCCGACCCCGCTCATCGACATCGCCGCGATGTCGGGCGGAATGATCCCGCTCGGCCGGCTGCGCCTGGTCGCCGAGGAACTCACTTCAGGAAGCCTCGTCTTCCTCGTGACGCTGCCCCTGTTCGGCACCCTGTCCGACCGCGTCGGACGCAAGCCCGTCCTGTACGGCTCGTACATCGGCGGAGCCGTCCTGGCCTTCCCCCTGAACTGGTTCATCCAGGACCAGGTGTGGCAGCTGGCCGTGTCGATGACGACGGCCATGCTCTTCATGTCCGCCGGCGCGGCGATCACCCCTGCGGTGTTCGCGGAGATGTTCCCCACCCGGCTGCGCACGACGGGTGTGGGCTTCCCCTACGCGATCGCCGTGGCCGTCTGCGGCGGCAGCGCCCCGTACCTTCAGACGTGGCTCACCAGCAACGGGAAGGGCGACCTCTTCCTCGGCTACACGGTGGTCCTGCTGCTCCTCGCTCTGGCCGTGGTGCACCGGATGCCCGAGACGAAGAACACCGACCTGACGTGACACCGAAGAACACGGACTGTGGGAACGGAGCCGTACCGTGCCGAGCCTGACCAGCAGAGCGATGCCGGCCGTCGTGCGGCTCCGCGGGGCCAAGAAGGTGTTCAGCTCGGCGGAAGCCGTCAGGGAACAGGTCCTCGCCCGTTCCCTGCGGCCGACCGGGTACGCGCCGCCGGCCGGACTGGGGCGCACGGTCGACCTCGCCGTACGCCGGGTGGCCGGATGGCCCGTCTACGAGGTCACCCCGCGCGGCACTCCCGACCCCCGACGGCGGGCCGTCTATCTGCACGGCGGCGCGTACATCAACGAGATAGCGCCCCAGCACTGGAAGCTGATCGCCCACGTGGCCGCCGAGACCGGCACCCAGGTCACGGTGCCGATCTACCCCCTCGCTCCCCTGGCGACCGCAGCCGAAGTGGTACCGGCCGTCACCGACCTGGCCGCCCAGCTCCTCGACGACGCGGCCAACACAACCGTCACTCTCATCGGAGACTCCGCCGGCGGCGGGATGGCCCTCGCCGTCTCCGTCCACCTGCGGGACCGAGGACTGCCCGCACCCGCCCGCACCATCCTCGTCTCCCCGTGGCTGGACATCAGCCTGACCGACCCGCGCATCGCACTGCTCGAGGACCGCGACCCCTGGCTCGCCGTCCCCGGCGCGCGCTACGCCGGGGACCTCTACCGCGGCGCACTCCCCGCCGACCACCCTCATGTCAGCCCCCTCCTCGCCGACTTGACGGGGTTGAACCCGATCACGCTGTTCAGCGGAACCCGCGACATCGTCAACGCCGACGCCCGACGGCTGGCCGCCCGCGCCACGGCCGCGGGCGTCGAGCTGGACTTCCACGAGGCGCCGGAGATGCTGCACGTCTACCCCCTCCTGCCGATCCCCGAAGGCAGAGCGGCCCGCGCCGCCCTCTGCACCGCCCTGCGGAGCTGACGCACACCGTCAACGGCCGTCCGGACAGATCGGTATGCGCGGCGCATCCATCGGGGTTCCGCAGCTGCGCCGGATGATCGGGCACGTCGTCGTCCATCGCTGTCCATGGGTCACGTCTTCCGGTCGCCGGGCCGGGGGTTGACGCCACCATTGGTCTATGCCAACTTCTCCTCGGCGCATGATCAGCCTTTCCCCACAAGGGTGTTGAAACATCGGACTTCGCCCGCGGCGCCGTGCTGCCTTCCCCCATCACCTCCCCGAGAGGAACCCCATGCGCAACGGAACGAACCGCCGGAAGCCCGGCATGCGCACCGCGCTCGCCGCCGCCGTGATCGGTCTCGGCGCCACCGCGCCGACCGCCCTCCCGGCCGCCGCCGCGGACGAGAGCATCGCCGTCCAGTACCGGCACGGCGGCACGGGCAGCGACCAGGCGGCGCCCTGGTTCACCGTGGTCAACACCGGGACGACAAGCGTCCCGTTGAGCCAGGTCAAGCTGCGCTACTACTTCAAGTCCGACCCCGGCGCCTCGTACACCTACGCGTGCGACTGGGCCGTCAAGGGCTGTACGCACCTCACGGGCACGTTCGGCACACCGACCGCCCCCACCGCCACAGCGGACCGGTACCTGGAGGTCGGGTTCACGACGGGGGCAGGCTCCCTGGCGCCGGGCGCCGACACCGGGGACGTACAGCTGCGCTTCCACCGTTCCGACTGGCAGCCGCTCGACCAGTCCGATGACTACTCGTTCGGACCCGCGCAGACCACGTACGGGAACTGGGCCAAGGTCACCGCCACCATCGGTGGAGTCCAGGTCTGGGGCACCGCCCCGGCCGGCAACGAGGCGACCCCGACTCCGACCCCGACCCCGACCGCGACACCTACTGATCCCTCCCCCACGGCCCCGACCACTCCCCCGGCCGAACAGGGTGTCCTCTTCGACGACTTCGACTACACCGGCCACACCGACCCTGCGATCACCGCACACGGCTGGACCATCCGTTCCGGCGGAGGCGGCCCCGGCGTCGGCGACGCGACCTGGGCGCCCGAGAACGTGACCTTCGCCAAGGAAGGCACGAACTCCTTCATGACGCTGCGCATGTCGACCGCCGGCACCGGCGCGTCGACCCGGCAGACCGAAGTCCACACCGCCGCACGGAAGTTCGAGAACGGCACCTACGCCGCCAGGGTTCGCTTCGCGGACACCCCGACCAGCGGCCCGGACGGCGACCACCTGGTCCAGAGCTTCTTCAGCATCAACGACCTCACCGCACCGATGGCGGACGACTACGCCGAGTACGACTTCGAGTACCTCCCCAACGGCGGCTGGGGCGAGACGGCGAACGTCCTCTACACGACCTCCTGGGAGACCTTCCGCCCCGCCCCCTGGGAGGCGGTCAACCAGCACACCGAGGCACGCACGAGCCAGGCCGGCTGGCACGACCTCGTCCTGACCATCGACGACACGGCACTCGTCTACTACATCGACGGCAAGGAGTTCGCCCGGCACGACACCCGCTACCTGCCCGAGCGACCCATGTCGATCCACTTCAACCAGTGGCTGATCGACTTCGCCGGACTGAGCTCCACCGCCACCCGCGCCTACGAGGAGCGGGTCGACTACATGCTCCACGTGAAGGACGAGGTCCTCACCCCGGCCCAGGTGGCCGCGAAGGTCGCCGGCTTCCGCACGTCCGGGACCGTCTTCGAGGACTCCGTACCCAGCTCCTGAACGAACCGGCCGGCGCCGGACTGTGGCGGCGCGACCGACCGCGGGGTCGGCCGTCGTCGTTGTCGGCCCCGTCATGGGCAGCGCCTGTGAACCGACCGGTCCACCGGGCCGGGGCAACGGAATGCCGGCCGGGAAGGGGGCCTTCGCGATGGGCTCGCCGTTCACGGCCAAGCGCAGCTGAAGCATGGAGACGAGCCGCTGATCGGGGTCGTCGATGCTGATCCCACTCAGGGCGACCGCCTTGCGGACCCGGTAGCGCGGAGTGTTCGGGTGGACGTTGAGCGCCTCAGCGGTCCATGTCACATCGCCGAATCCGTCCAGGTACGCAAGGAGGGAGCGTGCTGCCCCTCACGAAGATTCGGACCATACGCGGTCCAGCGCCCCAACAATGACGCGACAGACCATCATTCCCGCTGGTCAGGCGGATGCCTGCCCTGTGCCACCAGCAGACGAAGAATCTACTGGTCAGCTACTCGCCGAAGAACCTCGGGTTCTTCTAGAAGCACGACAAGAGACGCCGCCGTTCCCACGATCGCTGACGGGCTCACCGCGGCAGCACTCAGGCGCCGTTGGCGCGACGCGCCATCTGAGCTGCACACATGCGGATCAGGGTTGTAGGCATGGTCCGGCATGGGCGTCTTCAGAGCACATCGACGGGCTCGGCAGCAACGTCATGAAGGACCAGCAGGCCACGAACAGGATGACGAAGCGGATCGCCAACCTGGACGTCCATGTTGACGCGTTGAGCGTCCGCCGACCGCGCGAGTGAATTCACGGTACGCCCGTCACCCGCCACCCCGACCGGGAACCCGCCCGCGAACTGAAGCGCCTCGGCGTCGACGGCACGGCGAGCATCGGCTGTTCACAGGCCTTGGGCTCCGCCGTTCGCAGCTGTTCCCGCTCGGAAGCGGACAGCCGGTCCAACAGGCTCATGCCGAGTCCTCCTCCGCGGCGACCGGTTTGAGCGTCCGCCCGCCGCCCGGTCGGGCGTGCCCCCACGTGCGGTGTGGCCGCGAATGGCCAGCAACCGACGGGGATCACACCAGCTCACAAGGGCATCCGGCGACAGTCCTTCCCCGTCGGCTGCCGGCCGGAGCCCGTTCACTCACTGCCCCTCCCCAGTCAGCCACCATCACCCCTCCGCGGCACGCCAGATCCTGGTGCGGAGGGTGGCTCCCCGCCCTCGTACCCGAGGAAGGCCTTCTCTCTCATCGGCGAACACGGCGAGGACGTCGACCGGCTCGCCGGACGTGCGACGGCCCACAAGATCTTGTGGGTTGCCCCGGAGGTGCTCTCGCCCGATGCTGGTCGCACACCGCCGTCCGAACCGCCGCCCTACCTGCCGGTTCTGGCGTCCGGCGCGCGAGACCCTTGTGGCGGCCCACTACCACCCTGTGAGGAGATCCCGTGCTCGAAGGCTTCGGCGAGGCGCTCGCGGACCGGGAGTACTACCTGCCGCTGCCCAGCGTGGCCGACGCCGGGCCGCGCTTCGCTCCTGGCGAGGTGCCGCCGGGCCTGCGCGGCTCCGCCCAAGGCATCTGGACGGTCTGGGGCAGTCCGCGGACCGGGCTCGCCGAGCAGGGCTGGAAGATCCACGTGTCGGCACGGCTGGACCGGGCGCAGCACGTGCTCGACACGGTCGCCGGGATCTGCTTCTCCGAAGGCGTGCCGTTCAAACACCTGAGCGCCCGGCTCTTCTTCCTGTTCCTCCATCACAAGCACGCCGGGCGGGCCCAGTCGGGCAAGTTCTGCGCCGTCTACCCACCGGACACGGCGACCGCCCGCCGGCTCATGGAACGCCTGCGCGACGCACTCGACGGGGAGGAGGGGCCGTACGTCCTCACAGACCGGCGCTTTCGCGACTCGCGGACGGTCCACTACCGCTACGGCTCCTTCGACGGCGCCCGCAGCCGGCTCCGGGCCGACGGCACCCGGGAGGGGATGATCCGCGACGGCTCCGGCCGCGAGGTCGTGGACTCGCGGCTGCCCACCTTCCATTTGCCCGCGGGGATCACGGACCCCTTCGTCGAGCAGGAGGAGCAGCCGCACGCGGGCCCGATCCTGATCCGCGACTACGAGGTGACCCGCGCGGTGTGCCTGAGCAACGCGGGCGGCGCCTACCAGGCCCGCGACCGGCGGACCGGCCGCACCGTCTTCCTCAAGGAGGCCCGCGCCCACAACGGCCTGGTCTTCGACGGGACCGACGCTCAGCATCGGCTTCGGCACGAGTACGACGTGCTGCGCGAGCTGCACGCGGCGGCCCCAGGGGTGGGTCCAGAGCCGCTGGACCACTTCACGGAGTGGGAGCACGACTTCCTCGTCACCGAGTACGTCGCGGGGCAGTCGCTGGTGGGCTGGCTGAGCCGGTCCTCCCCGCTGGCCCGCGCCGACCGCACGGCCGACTCCGTCGCCGCGTACTACGAGGCGGGCCGGCGGCTGCTGGCTGCGCTGGACGTCTCGCTCGAGCGCCTGCACGCCGCCGGCTACCGGTTCGGTGACCTCAGCCTGGGCAATGTCCTGGTCACGCCGTCGGGCGGGGTCCGTCTTGTGGACTTCGAGGCGGCCTCGGCGCTGTCCGCGGCCCCGTCCGGGATGGGCACTCCGGGGTTCACGCCGCCGCCCGGCCTGCGCCGGGCCGACACCGATCCGCTCCTGCAGGACCGGTACGGCACATCGGCAGTCGCGCTCGCCTTCCTGGCGCCTTTCAACGAGATCGCCGAGCACGCGCCCGCCAATCTCGCACTGCTGCGCCGCGATCTGGCGGACGTGGCTCCGCCGCAGGACCTGTGGCAGCGGGCGACCGCCTTCCACCTGACGGAGAACAGGGCGCAGGAGCACGACGGCTCCTACCGCCCGCCCTCCCCCGTCGAGCTGGACACCGATCCGCGCGGCTGCCTCACCCGGCTGGCCGAGAAGGTGGCCGCGGGGCTGCTGGAGATGGCTGACGCCGACCGGCCGGACTGGGCCTTCCCGCCCTCGCCCGAGGCGTTCCGGACCAACAACGTGTGCCTGGCCTACGGCACAGCCGGGGTGGTGCACGCCCTGCACCGCGCCGGGGCTGCGGTGCCGGAGGAGATCCGCGAACGGCTGCGCCACGACACGCTGACGCTGCGCGACTCACTGCCCCCCGGACTGCTCGTCGGCTCCGCAGGCATCGCCCAGGTGCTGGCAGGCCTCGGCCGGCTGGACGAGGCCTTCGACCTGCTGCGGGACGCCGACGGCCACCCGCTCACCGCATCCTGCGGCACGCTGGCCGGCGGACGGGCCGGGGTCGGCCTGGGCTGGCTCGCCCTGCACCGGCTGACCGGCGAGGCCGGCCACCTGGAGCGAGCCGCCGCGGCGGGGGAAGCCCTGCTGCGCACCCCCGACCTGCCGGCCGTCCTGGGCGAGCACGACGCCCGCGGCCTGCTGCACGGCCGCTCGGGGGTCGCCCTCTACCTCCACCGGCTTGCCCGCGACACCGGCGATGCCCGCTTCCTGGAGGCGGGCCGCCTGCTGCTCCACCAGGAGCTGGACCGGACCTTTCCGCTGGACGACGGCGCGCTGTCCATCTCCGACAACGCACAGCTCACCCGTGCCATGCCGTACCTGGCCACGGGCGCGGCCGGTCTCGCGGCGGTGCTCACCCGCTACGTGGCCACCGCGCCGGACGAGCGCTGCGCCGCGGCACTGCCGCGGCTGGTCGCCGGCATCCGGGTCTCCTGCGCCACGAAGGAGGCGGGCCTGTACCGGGGGCTGGCCGGACTGACCTGGTCTCTGACCGAGCACGCCGAGCTCACCGACACGGACGCCGCCCGCAAGGACGCCGTGCGCGCCGCAACCGGCCTACTGAAGTACGCCGTCCCGTACCGGCGCGGTGTCCGCTTCCTCGGAGCGGGTTCGCAGCGGTTCACCGCCGACCTGTCCAGTGGCGGGGCCGGTGTCCTGCTGGCCCTGCACCGCCTGCTGGCCGGACCGCTCCTGACGGAGCCCCACCACGCGCGTCCCCGGCTCCCGGCAGCCGCCTGACGCCACCGGACGGGCCTCCCATGAACCCCTCGGCACGGCAGCGAACACCCCCGTGCCGAGGTATGCAGTGACCAACCGATACAACCCTGACCGGAAAGAGGAGATCACCATGAGCCAGATCCTCGCACTCCAGGCCCTGGACACCGAGCAGGAGGCCGACGCCTTCCTCCCCCCCTGCTTCAGCGTCGCCTGGAGCATCACCGACATCTTCCCCGAGCCGATGTAGCAAGCCGGTACCCACGAGGGCCGGAACCGGTGGTCCTGCCACCGGTTCCGACCCGCTCCGTTCGCCTGCCGAGAGGTCCTGCGGGTTCGGCCCCTGGGCCCGGGTCGCCGCAGGCTTTGGAGAAGGCTCAAGGTGAGTGACGTCAGCGCCGCCTCCCTGCGCCGCCGGGAAACCAACCGCCGCGCTCCTCTACGAGGGGGCGTTCGTCGCCGCGCGGTTCACGGCAGGGGCGCCTTCGTGGACCAGCACCCGACCAAGGGCTCCCCCGGTCTGGATCCGACAGTGTTCGGCATCGTCTCGCGCGCCGGCATCCCGCTCACCGGCTCTTCGCCAGGGCTACTGCCGGGGCCCAGGCCAGCAGGGAGGCGGCGTCAGGTCCGCTTTGTCCGTCGACCGGTGGGGCCGGCCGCTTACGCCCAGGTCGCCTCTGCCAGTACGTGCCCCCGCCGGACCGAGCCGTTTTGCCGTTGCGGGCTGTCAGGGCGCTCACGATGTCGAGCCCTCTTCCGCGCTCGTCCGAGAGGGTGTCTCCGGTCGGCCGGGGCCGGGGCCGCTGTCAGCCACGGCGCCCCTGAGACTGCCTCCTCGTGGGGCGAAGGACAGTTCCAGTGCCACGGCGAGGGGAAGCGCGTGCACCATCGCGTTGGTGACCAGCTCGGAGACCACCGGGAGGATGTCGTCGACGGAGTCCTGCGGCACATGCCGCTCCACCAGCAGCGCGCGGATGCGAGCGCAGGCGGGGGAGGTGCTCCGGTCCGCCGGTCACCGACCATACGAGCCGGCCGTCCGCGGCCGCCACGAAGGTACGAGGCTTTCGGCGTCGCAGGTGAATTCGGTCGGGACGGGTGGCCGTGTGGGGGGCATGGCTGCGCCTCCGGACAGGGGCTGGGTCGTGGTGGTGTGTGGCTCATTGGGGATGTGCGTGCGCCCCAGAGTTCCTGGATCCGGCTGTGGGGGCGAGGCCGGTTCGGGTGTCAGCCGGCGTGCCCGCCGGTCTGCACGACGTCCTCGTGGAGGTGGAGGATGCGCCAGCGCCCCGAGGCGCGGATCAGTACGGCAGTGTTCCGCACCGTTTCCGGCACGAGCGACCGCCCTTGACTGTCGGGGCGGAACGTCACGATCAGCCAGTACCGGACGAGGGCGAGCTCACCGAAGACGTCGATGACCGGGCGGACGGCTTCCACCGATTCCTCCACCGGGCCTTCTCCTGGAGCCGGGCGGGCACGGCGGACCTCGTCCAGTTCCGCCTTCCCTCGGATCAGGTCCGGCCGGGCGGAGTCGAAAATGGTGGCAGCGGGGTCGAGGAACGTGTCGACGGCCTCCGGTTGTCCTGCCATGTAGGCGTCGTACATGCCGGTGAGGCAGGCCCAGAGCTCGTCGCGCTCGTGCGACGCCGCGGTCATCGGACCACCGCCAGGTCGCGCGGGCTGTGGTTCAGGCGTCGTGCGCCGTCCTCGGTGCAGACGACGATGTCCTCGATCCGTACGCCGAATCGGCCCGGCAGGTAGATTCCGGGTTCGATCGAGAAGCACATTCCCGGCTCCAACGGCTGCTTCTCACCCGCCACGAGGTACGGCGGTTCGTGCGTGGTGACGCCGATGCCGTGCCCGGTGCGGTGGATGAAGTACTGCCCCCAGCCGGCCTCCTCGATGACGGTGCGCGCCGCCCGGTCGACGGCCTCGCACGTCACACCGGGGTTCACCGCCTCGAATGCGGCCTGCTGCGCGGCCAGCACCACGGCGTGCACCTCTTTTTCGAGGGCGCCCGGTTCTCCCACGTGCACGGTGCGGCTGATGTCCGAGCCGTATCCGGCGACGAGCCCGCCGAAGTCGAGCACCACGGTGTCACCGGTCCGTATGAGACGCTCGCCCGCCTCGTGGTGGGGGTTCGCCCCGTTGGGTCCCGAGCCGACGAGGGTGAAGTCGACCCGGCCGTGTCCGTGCCGGGTCAGCAGCCGGGCGAGATCCTCCGCCACGTCCGACTCCCGTCGGCCGGCGAACCGCACCTGGAGGATGTCGGTGTAGGCCGCGTCGGCGGCGGCTCCGGCAGCCGCGAGCCGTCCCGTCTCGTGCTCCTCCTTGACCGCTCGGAGCATGGGAAGGACGTCACCCGTCGCCACGAGCCGGACGCCCGTCGCCGCGCCTTGGAGTCCCAGTACGTGCAGGGCCCAGGCCTCGTCGGACACGGCGTACCGCCCCGGCCTCAGCAGACCGGCGGCGGCCTCGTGGGGGTTCTCGCCGTCCTGCCAGGCCACCATGCGCACTGCGGCCGCCGCCGGGGCGGCCTCCGCGTCGGCCCGTTCCAGGAGGGGGACCAGCAGTCGGGGCGTCTCCCCGGTGCTCAGGGCGAGCGTCGTCAGACGCTCGGTCGGCGGCGGGAGGTATCCCGTCAGCCAGGTGAGATCGGGGCCGGGCAGTACGACGAGCCCGGAGAGCCCCGCCGCCTCCGCCGCCGCGGTCGCCCTCGCCATGCGTGCCGCGTACACGTCGCTCCCGAAGGCCGTTTCGTTGGGTTCGCTCATGTCTCGAATGATCGGCATGCACCCGCGGAGCCGGCTGTGCGCCGTGCACTGCCGCACGCGCCGGGAGGGTGCGAGACGCACACGACGCGTCGACGCCGCGTGGCTAGCGTCCCTGCCAGTTCCTGTGAGAAGCCGGGAGGCACAATGACTTTTCGAGTGGCCATGGACATCGGTGGAACGTTCACCGATGTCGTCGCCTATGACGAAGACCGCGGCACTTTCCATGCCTCGAAGGCACCGACCACACCAGGTGATCTGGCAGAGGGCGTGTTCTCCGCGCTTTCGCTTGAGGTCGATTCCCCGCAGCGCATCTCCTTCTTCGTGCACGGCACGACCCAGGGACTCAATGCGCTCCTTGAGCGCAAGGGTGCGAAGGTGCTGCTCCTGACGACCGCCGGTATGCGCGACGTCCTGCACATCGCCCGCGGCAACCGGAACGACATGTTCGAGTTGCACTACCGCAAGCCCACGCCGCTCGTGGACCGGTCCGCGACCGTGGAAGCGGCCGGCCGCCTGGACTGGCGCGGCACCGAGGTCGAGCCGCTGGACGAGGACGCCGTGCGGCAGGCCGCCCGGAAGGCGCGTGCCGAGGGCTACGACGTCGTCGCGGTCTGCTTCCTGTTCGCCCACGTCAACCCGGAACACGAACTGCGGTCGGGCGCCATCCTGGCCGAGGAGCTCGGAGAGAACACCATGGTGGTCCTCTCCCACCAGGTCGCCCGGGAATGGCGCGAGTACGAGCGCACGTCCACCACGGTGCTGGAGGCCTACACCGGCCCGGTCGTACGCCGCTACCTGAGCCACATCGAGGAGCGGTTCGCCGAACGGGGCCTGACCGTCCCCGTACAGGTCATGCAGTCCTCGGGCGGCATCGTCAACGCCGCCTTCGCCCGGCGCAGTCCCCTGCACACGCTGCTGTCCGGACCGGTCGGCGGCACGATGGGCGCGGCCGCCGTGACCGCGACGCTGGGGCGTCGCAACGCGGTGTGCGTCGACATGGGCGGCACGTCGTTCGACGTGTCCCTCGTCCTCGACGGACGCCCGGACATCTCCAGCGAGGGCACGGCCGACGGTTTCCCCGTCCTGATGCCCCTGGTCAACCTGCACACCATCGGCGCGGGCGGCGGCTCCATCGCGTACTCGGAGGCCGGCGGCCTTCGGGTCGGTCCGGAGTCGGCGGGCGCCACGCCCGGCCCGGCCTGCTACGGACGCGGCGGTACGCAGCCGACCGTGACGGACGCCAACGCCGTCCTGGGGCGGGTCGACCCCGAGTGGTTCGCGGGCGGCCGGATGACGCTCGACGTCGACGCGGCGCGGCGCGCGGTGGGCAAGCTCGCTGACGAGCTGGCCATGAGCGCGACCGAACTCGCCGACGGGATCTGCGACGTCGCCAACGCCAAAATGGCGCAGGCGATCCGTACGCTCACCGTCGAGCACGGTCTCGAACCGCGTGAGTTCACCATGCTCGCCTTCGGTGGTGCCGGTCCCCTGCACGCCGTGGCCATCGCCCGCGAACTGGGGATCGGCGAAGTGGTCATTCCCCGTATGCCCGGTGCCTTCTCCGCCTGGGGGATGCTCGGCACCGACGTGCGTCGCGATCTGTCGCGCCAGTTCTTCGTCTCCGGCGCGGCGCTCGACGGTGCGGCGATGTCCGGTGCGCTGGCCGAGCTGGCGCGGGAGGCACTGGCGGAGCTCGCCGACCAGGGCGTTCCGGCCGCGGACTGCCGTGTCGAGCACAGCGTCGACATGCGCTACGAGGGCCAGGACTACACGCTGCCCGTGCCTCTGTCCGGATCGGACGAGCCGCTCGGCGAGGGATTCGCCGCCGAGATCGCCGAGCGTTTCGCGCAGCTGCACGAGGCCCGCTACGGCCACGCCACTCCGCACGCGCCCGTGGAGTTCGTGACGCTGCGCACCACGGGGCTGGGTGGGCTGTCCCGGATCGCGCCCGGCCCGTACCCGACCGAGGCGGCCCCCTCCCGGGACGCCTCGATCCGCCAGGTCGTCTTCGACGGCCAGGTGCATGAGACGGCCATCCTGCGCCGTGAGCACCTTCCCGCCGGCCACCGGCTCGCCGGACCCGCCGTCGTGGTGGAGGACACCTCCACCACGGTCCTGCCCCCCGGCTCCTCCGCACTGGTGGACGCGAACGGATTCCTCGTCATCACGGTTGGAGCATCGGCATGAGCGCCATCGACCCGGTCACCACGGAAATCATCCGCTGCGCCCTGCTGCAGGCCGCCGAGGACATGAACACCACCCTGATCCGCTCGTCCTACACACCGACGATCTACGAGGCCAAGGACTGCGCGGTCGCCCTGCTCGACCACGAGCACAACGTCCTGGGTCAGTCCTCCGGCCTGCCGATCTTCCTGGGCAATCTGGAGGAGTGCACTCGGGCCACCGAGCGCGTCCACGGCCGTGACGTGTGGCAGCCGGGCGACGTATGGGTCCTCAACGACTCCTACATCGGTGGCACCCACCTCAACGACGTCACCGTGTACGCGCCGATCTTCTCCGAGCCCGCGGAGCCCGACGAGGCACCCGCGCTGATCGGGTTCGCCGCCTCCCGGGCGCACTGGATCGACATGGGCTCCAAGGACCCGGGCGGGTCGATGGACTCCACCTCCATCTACCAGGAGGGCCTGCGTCTGGGACCGATCAAGATCTACGAGGACGGTGAGCCCTGCGATCAGGTGCACTCCCTGATCGCGCGCAATGTGCGGTTCCCCGAACCGACGCTGGGCGACATGCGTGCCCAGGTCGCATGTGCTCGTACCGGCGCACAGCGACTGACCGAGATCGTCGGACGCTGGGGCCTGGAGACCGTGCTGGCGGCACGGGACGCCGTGTTCGCCCAGACCGAGCAGATGGAGCGGCAACGGATCGCGGTCCTGCCGGACGGTGTCTACGAGGCGAGTGGCTGTCTCGACAACGACGGGATCGACCTGAGCACCCCGCTGCCGGTGACCGTGCGGGTGACCGTCTCCGGTGATCGCATGGCCGTCGACCTGACCGACTGCGCCGAACAGGCCACCGGCCCGGTCAACTGCGGCGCGGCGCAGACCGTGGCGGCCTGCCGCGTCGCGTACAAACTGCTGGTCAGCGGCGACGTCCCGCTGAACGGCGGCTCGTTCAAGCCGCTGGACGTCGTCACCAGGCCCGGAACCATGGTGGCTGCGGTCGAACCCGCTGCCTGCCAGTACTACTACTCCCATCTCGGTCTGATCATCGATCTCGTCGTCAAGGCCCTCGCTGCCGCGCTGCCCGACAAGGCGGCGGCCGCGAGCTACGGCGATTCCATGATCGTTCAGTTCACCGGGACAGACCCGCGAAGCGGCCGCCCGTTCGTCTCCCAGGAGGCCACGGTCGGCGGATGGGGGGCTTGGCGCACCGACGACGGCGAGAGCTGCCTGATCAACAACGTCAACGGATCGCTGCGGGACATGCCCGTCGAAGTCCTGGAGACGCTCTTCCCCGTCCGCGTCACCCAGTACGCCATCCGGCCCGACTCCGGGGGCCCGGGCCGCACCCGGGGCGGCAACGGCGTCATCCGCGAATACCGCTTCGAGGCCGATCAGAAGCTCTCGCTGTGGTGGGAACGCTCCACCACCCCGGCCTGGGGTCTGTTCGACGGCGCCGACGGCGCTCCTCCGCTCGTACGGCTCAACCCCGGAACGCCGCGCCAGCGCACCCTGCTGAAGGCCAACGCGGTCGACGTACGGGCAGGGGACGTCCTGCGCTGCGAGAGCGGCGGGGGCGGCGGCTTCGGTCCCGCGGCCGAGCGTCCGCGCGCGGCGGTCGTCGAGGACGTCCGCGAGGGCCTGGTCAGCGACGACTGGGCGCGCACCGCGTACGGCCTCGTCTGACCTCGCCCGCAGGAGGCCGCTCCCCCGCGCCCACGAGGGGAGCGGGCCTTGCGCTCAGTGCGGGGGCGTGCCGAGCACGTGGCAGGCCAGATGCAGTGCGAGGCGCTGCTGCGGATCGTCGATGTCGTAGCCCAGCGCGCGGATCCTGTCCATGCGGGCCGCGACCGTGTTGCGGTGCACACCCAGGCGCACCGCCGCGGCGGACGGCGCCGCTCCGGTGTCCAGGACGGCCGTGAGCGTCTGCCGCAGGCTCCCGTCGGGATCGACGGCGAGCAGCCGTGCCATGACCGCCTCGGCGGTGCCGCGCAGTTGCGCGGCCGGTACCGCGGCCAGCATCTGCGCGGGACCCAGCTGATCGGCCCGGACGACGGTGCCCGCGCCTGCCGCCGCCGCGACCTGCGCGGCGGCGTCCGCCGATTCCAGCAACGGCGTCAGCTCGGCGAGGTCCCCTCCCGGACCGGCGACGGCCGCGGCCAGCGGCGCGTAGCCGGCCAGCACCGTCACGACCTTCCGCACGTCCTTGACCGCCTGGCGCAGGCGTGATTCCTCCTCCGCCCTGGTCTCCTCGCCCTCGGTCCCCTCGTCCCCGGGCTGCCGGGCCGGGGTACGGGGCCCCTGCCACGCCACCCACGTGTCGTCGTGGACGACGAGCGGCCCGTGGCCGCGCGACGGCCACACGGCGCGCAGTGCCGCGTCGATGTCGCTGCGGTCGGTGTCGGATTCACCGGCCTGCCGGATCGCGAAGGCGACGAGCGGACCGGAGACCGGCCACCCCAGGGCGACCGCTTCGGCGCGCAGGGCGGGGTCCGGTGCGCCGTCGGCGAGAAGGCGGCGCAGCAGTGCTCCGGCGAAGCGGCTGTCGCGGTCCGCCAACAGGCGTCGCTCGGCCGCCCAGGCGGTCAGAGGGGCCACGGCGAGCCTCAGGACGTCCTCGACGGTCCCTGGCCAGCCCGGTGCGTCCCCTCGCACGGTCGCCACCAGGCGTCCCAGGACACGGCGGTCCGGGCCGGGGACCTCGACGGTCACCCTGGTCACCGGGGGCGGTGAGGAACGGTCCTTCGAGGCGTCGAGTGCCGCACGGCGGCCGGCGAGCAGGTTGCCCGCGCCGTCGGTCAGCGCCACGGTGGTGGCGGAGAGCACCGCGTGGAGCGTGGAGAGCACGGCGTCCGCGCGCGGGCCCGCGTCGGCCAGTTCCTGCGCGGCACGAGCCAGCAGCGCCGTACGACCGGCTTCCGGGCGCGCGACGGCGGAAGCGATCCGTACGGCGGCGGCCAGCGTGTCCTCGGAGGTCAGGAGCAGAGGGACGGCCAGCCGTTCGGCGAGCGTTCCCACCGACTCCTCGTCGGTCGCGAGGTCCGGCACGACGACACAGGCGGCCGCGTGTTCCCACGCCTTGCGGAGCGCCATCTCCACCGTCCAGCCCGTACGGGCGACGGTCCCGGCGAGCACGACGGCGGTGTGCGGGCGCAGGGTGTCGAGGGCGTCGAGCTGGTCGACGATGCGGACGTCGTGAACCTCGCCGCCCGTGCCTGCGGCTCCGATGATGCGCACGCCGGGCAGCGGCCCGTGCGCCAGCTCGGCCACGGTCAGGGCGGCGGAAGCGGGGCGGTTCACCTTCGGGTACCTCTCGTGGGGCCGGCTGAACGAGCCGGACTCATCGGTGCCGGCACTACTCCCTCGGCCGCGAGAGCGAGGCCTTCCGGGGTGTGCCAGGCGGGGTGGGCGTCGATGGCGACGACCTCGACCTGAACGCCGGGGGCGAGATGCTCGACTCCCAGCACTCGCCGGTCGGCGGCTGACAGGGTGAGGATCTGGTCGGGAGACTCGGCGATGACGGCGCCGTCGGCCAGGACCAGCAGGATCTCGTTCTGGGCCTCCAGCCGGACATGACGGCGCAGTCCTTCGGTCTCGGTGACGACGACGCTGGTCCGGCGTGAGGGCAGGGCGCCCTGGCGGCCGGTGAACCCGGCCGGGCCTCTGGCAAGCGCATGCTCGGGGTGTTCGACGGCGGCGATCCGTCCCCGGCACAGGGCGCGCGGTCGCCAGGGGGCGAAGCGGGCCGCTCCGGTGGCGCGTCCCGCGGCCAGCAATCGGGTGAACGAACCGGGCACCGCGCCCCGCGCCACCGCGTCACCCGGCATGGGGTAGCAGACCACCAGCGCCCACCCTCCGGCCGCCATGACGAGCGGCCGCACGAGATTCTCGATGCGGGTGCCCGCGTGCTCGATGACGACGACGTCACCGGTGGAGGTCGTCATGGCCAACGGCAGCGGCGCATGGCCGTCCAGCGTGAACGTGGTCTGCTCAAGCAGGGGAAACACCCGGCCACAGGCATCGCCGTCCACGAGGGAGGTACCCGAGTCGGCCGCCGCTGCCGCCGCGAGCATCGCGTTCTCGGCCGCACTGTTCAGAGCGACGAGGGCGTCGGGCCGTCGCCCGGTGCAGCGGGTAAGGGCCTCGAGGGCGCTCGCGGCCTCCCGTCCGGACGGGAGCTGTTCGGCCAGGGCAGCCGAGGACCCGACGAGCGTCACGGTGGCACACGCCAGATCCGCCGGCAGCCGGGACGGTGCGAGGAGAGGGACGCGTCCCCGTTCCCGGACCGCTGCCCGGGCCCAGTCACGGGCGACGGCAAGGGCCGACTCCTCCGATCCTTCGGCCAGGACGGTCGATCCCTCGGCCAGCGCGTCGACGTCTTCGGCGTCCAGGTACGCGTCGCCCGGCGTCTGCGGTGTCATTCCGCCTCCTCGCCGGCGGTGCCGACCGCGCGGACACGGATGCGGTGGACGCCACCGGGCAGATACGACACCGGCGCGTGGGCGACGCTGCCGATACGGGCGCTGACGGGCTTCGCCCCGGCCGCGATCACTGCCGCCAGAGCTCTGCCGCTCACGGATTCCACAACGCGCTCCAGCTCTGTCCTGCCTGCGGCCACGGCGACCTGCGCCACCTCGGCGGCGATGTCGGAGGCCGCCGCCTCGTACGCCGCGGCGGTCTGCTGCTGCCAGGGTTCCAAGGTCGTCTCCGGCAGCATCCAGGCGGCACCGCCGGCGGCGATCACGGGGGCGCCGGGAGTCCGCTCCCTGACGCGAGCGACCAGGCGGCCGATGTCTTCGCGTGCCTGTCGCAGCAGCTCCGCAGGAACCGCGGCCGCGGAGCCGCCGCGGCTGTCGAAGGACAGCGTCTCGATCTCCGGGGCGTCCACTCCCAGCCGGATGCCACCCGGTCCCGAACGGCTGTCGCGGACCGTGATCTCGGAGTCGTCGACGGTCCCGCACCTGACGTGTTCCGCCGCCATGTCGAGGACGACGGCGCGCTGCGCCGCGGCGTAGCGGGCGGCGCCGCGCAGGACGGCGGCGGTCGTGGAGTCGCTCGCGATGACCGGGAAGCGGCGGAAGTACTCGGCCGACACCCGACCGCCGGTGTCACGGCCGAAGAACAGTGGGGCCGCGACCCCCACGGCGGCCAGGGAGCGGCGGGTCTCGTCCACGACGCGCGTGGCTTCGTCCCGAAGGGCCGCGTTGACGACCGTCGCGTTCTCGCGTTCCCGCAGCCCGATACGGCCGATGTCCCGGGAGAGACTGATACGGGCACCTGGGACCGTCTCGACGATGATCTCCGCCGCGGCCGCTTCGATCTCGGGACGGGTGACCGCCCCGGCCGCCGTCACCGCGAACGCGGTGACGCCCTGCTCAGCGGCTCGCGCGGCGAAACGAGCGACATCGTCACGTGCCAGGGGCTCCAGGTGCAGCCCGGTCAGCGAAGCACCTCCGTCGACGATCGCGACCACCGACCCCACGGCGGCGGCCAGGGCCTCGGGCCAGCCCGCCAAGGGCGCCAACGCGGGATGGCACGGAGGGGAGATCCGCAGGGCCGCCACACCGGCCAGACCGGTCGGGCGCGCGGACAGCTCCGCCGTCGTCACGCCCACGGCGGCCACCGAGCCCAGCAGCGGGCGCGGCAGGCCGACGAGCACCGCGTCCAGGCTGCTGGCGTAGGCGGCCCTGGTGGCGACGACAGCATGATCCGCGATCGTGCCGTCGGATCGGACGAGGACCGCCACGGTCGTACACCGGCCGACGTCGACTCCAAGCCTCACGCACTTCATGCTGGTCCCTCCGCCCGCGCCGTGCCACCCCGCTCCGACGGCCCCGCCGCCGTGCGGAGCCCCGGCGTCACCCGGCCCTCCCTGCTCGGCGGCGACCGGGGCGGGAGATCGGGCCCATGCTAGGGATCCGATGTCCGGCGGGGTCGTGCGCGACGCACGCCCCGCCAGGACCCGGCAGTGCCGCCGGCACTGCGCGTCGCGCGGGGCGTCCGGAGCAGCTTCCTGGCACACGGTGTTCTGGGGAGGTCTGTGACGGCACCGGCACCGCACCCTGTCCGGGTTACCCTGCAATCGCTGACGAAGGCGGTGACGGTCTTCTCTTGGTGGCCCGGCTCGGACACCTCCTGCGGGCAGAGGCAACCGCCCGCCCCCGAGGTCGCCTCGGTCCCACGGCTGTCGACCTCGGCACCGAGATACCGGGGCAGCCGTTCGAAGCGCGGGACGTTCTTGTCAGTGCCTGGTCTCTCCGCACGGTCACGACCGAGCCGACTGTGCGATCGGCACAGGTTGCCGACGAGCGGGTCTGTCTACTGTGCCGGTCAATCGCCGAGCCGGTTCGGCGTGATCGCCCATTGGGAGACGAGGTATTCATGGACGCAGTGTCCGCCAGAGCAGGTGGCCCGGGTGCGGAGACCGACGATGTCCGTCCGGTCGACGCTCCGCAGCAGGTCGGTGCGTTCTTCGAGCGGATGGCCTTCGGCCGTGTGCACGTCGGGATCATCGCAGCGCTGTTCATCGCCTTCGTGATCGAGTCCTGGGAGCAGCTGGCTCTCGTCTACATCTCCGACGACCTCGGCACCGCGTTCCACGTCGACAGCGGCCGGATCGGCTGGGCGCTGTCGGCCGTCGCGCTCGGCATGATCCCCGGCGCACTGGTCTGGGGCCCGGTCTCGGACCGGGTGGGCCGCCGGGGAGTGTGCGTCTGGAGCCTTGCCGGCTACGGCGTGGCAGCCATGCTCACGGCGTTCGCGCCGAACTTCGGCGTGCTGATGGCAGGACGTGTCCTCTCCGGCCTGGCGCTCGCCGGGGTGTACACGATGACGTTCCCCTACTTCCTGGAACTGATGCCGACGCGACTGCGCGGCAAGGCCGCCGTCTATCTCTCGATCGGCTGGCCGATCGGTGTGCTCGCGGCCGTGGGTGCGACGCAGGCGCTGCACGGGCTCGGCTGGCGTGTCGTGGTGATCGCGAGCGGGCTCGCGTGCCTCTGGGTCCTCGCGATCCGCGCCTGGGTGCCCGAGTCCCCCTACTGGCTCGTGGCGCAGGGCCGGCACGACGACGCCCGTCGCGTGCTGCTGCGACTGGGGGCACAGGTGCCCGACGGAACGAGGTTCGCCCACTCCGAGCACGAGGAGAAGGCCGGCAAGCCGCTGGAGCTCTTCCGCGGTGGACTGGCCCGCATCACCGTGCTGATGCTGGTGCTGAACTTCGCGTTCAACTGGGGCTACTGGGGCCTGCAGACCTGGCTGCCGACGCTGCTTCAGGAGAAGGGTCTCAGCCTGTCCAGCAGCCTGGGGTTCGTGGCCCTGAGCGCCCTGTTCATGATCCCCGGGTACGTGTCGGCCTCGCTGCTGACCGCGCGCTTCGGACGTAAGAAGGTCTTCCTGCCCTACGTCGCGGCCGCTGCCGTCGCGGGCGTCGCCTTCGCCTACTCGGGCACGCTGACCGAGCTCTACATCGCGAACTTCGCTCTCGCCTTCTTCAGCCTGGGCGCGTGGGGCGTCTGGAACACCTGGAACGGCGAGTTCTACCCGACCGCGCTGCGCGGCACCGGCTACTCGTGGGCGACCGCCGCCCAACTCGCCGCGACCACGTTCGCCCCCTCGGTTGTCGGCTTCCTGCTCGCGCGTGCCACCGGCTTCTCCAGCACGGTGCTCTTCATCACTGCTTTCCTGGTGGTGACGCTCCTGGTCGCGATCCCGCTGCCGGAGACGGAGGGGCGCGAGTTGGACTGAGCCCGGCCGAGAGACCACACCCCCCTCTTCCTTCCGGACCGTTGTCCGGGACGCGCTTTGGACCGCCGCTTCACGGGCGGGCCTCTGGGCGTCCCTGGGCGCGAAGGCCGTCCGTCGGCGCCGAGCGCGGAGGCCGGGACAACCGGAGAGTCTGCTCATGACGGGTTCTTCCACCTCGGGTGCCGGAGGCGAGAAAACGTTCATGAGCAGCGTGTGGCAGGCCGCGAGTGCGGGGAAGGACGGGCCGTGCCGTGGCAGGACGGGCTGCGCTGTCACGGGGCACCCCACAAACCTTCCGCGGAGCTATAGAGCGGGACCGCCGAGGAGAGGGTCGACCCCGGTGCTCCAGCCGGCGGGGGGCGTGCTGCTGGGATTCGTGCCCTGGCCACGGGAGACGGAGCTGCCGCCCGACGTCCTGCTGCTCGTCTTCCTCCCGGTGCTCCTGTACTGGGAGAGCGTGACGACCTCGCTGCGGGCGATCCGCCGGGACCTGCGCGGCATCGTGCTCACCGGCACAGTGCTCGTCGCCGTCACCGCGTGGGCGGTGGCGGCCGTCGCCCACGCCCTCGGACTACCGTGGGGCCCGGCCCGGGTCCTTGGGGCGGCCGTCGCCCCGACAGACGCCACCGCCGTCGGAGTGGTCGCACGACTCCTGCCGCGCCGCAACGTCACTCTGCTGCGCGCCGAGAGCCTGATCAACGACGGCACGGCCCTCGTCATCTACAGCCTGGCCGTCGGTGTCACCGTCACCGCCGAACACCTCAGCGTCCCGCACGTCGGGGGCAAGCTGCTGCTCTCGTACGGGGGGAAGCATCGCGGCCGGAGTCGTCACGGCGTGGCTGGGCATCCAACTCCGCCGTCGGCTCCGTCACCTGGACGACGCCCTCCTCGGCAACCTCGCGATCACCCTGCTGCCCTTCGCCGCCTACCTGCTCGCCGAACTCGTCGACGCATCCGGGGTGCTCGCCGTGGTGGTGTGCGGGCTGATCATGAGCCAGGCCGGACCGAGCCTGGGCCAGGCGGACGCCCGCCTCCAGACCCAGGCGTTCTGGGTCGCTCGCGATGTACCTGCTCAACGGCGCCCTGTTCGTCCTCGTCGGCCTGGAGGCACAGGCGGCCGTACGTGGCCTGTCCGCCGCGGGCCTGGGCAGCGCTCTCGTCCTGGTGGCGGCGGTCGTCGTGGCGCTGGTCGTCGTCCGCTACGCGTTCCTCGTCGTCTCGGTGTACACGATCCGCATCGGGGACCGGGGACCGCAACAGCGCGAACGTCGCATGGGACCCCGCGTACGCGTCGTCAGCGCCCTCGCGGGCTTCCGGGGCGCGGTCTCTCCGGCCCTTGCCTCTCCGTGCCGTACACGGTCGACTCGGGTGCGCCCTTTCCTGATCGTGACACGATCGTCTTCGTCACCGCCGGCGTCGTGGTTGTCACCCTGGTGGTCCAGGGACTCGTCCTGCCCGGGGTGGCACGCTGGGCACGGCTCCCAGATGACACGGACGGAGACCGAGAACTTCACCTGGCCCAGACCACCGCCACCGAAGCGGCCCTGACGGCACTCCCCGACGCCGCGGCCGAACTGGGCACCGACCCGGACGTCGCAGAGCAGCTGCGTACCGAGTCGTACCCGATCAGCAGGCCCTCCGGCTCCCCAGCCACCTCAGCGACGAACTCGGAGATCATCTACAGGACAGCCCTTAGCCAGGCAGGTCAGGGCCGTCCGGAGGGCGCGTTAAGCACCGCGATGCCCGTGGGGGTGGCGACATGGGCGGTCGTCCGACGGTCCCGGTGGGTGTCGATCAGGCCCGCGTTGCGCAGTGTCGTGGCGTGCTCGCTGGCGCTGGCCTTGGCGATGCCGACGAGCGCGGCGAGTTGCTGGGTCGAGCAGCCCGGATGACGGGCGATGGTGCTGAGCACCGCAGCCCGGGTGTGGCCCAGCATGGATCCGACCACGTCGACCGCCGGCGCCGCCCGGCCACCGCCGGACGGGAAAGCCGCGAACAGCGGCGTGGGCGTGCCCTCCTGGAGCTGAGCCACCGGATAGGTGAGGACGGGTTGCGGCACCGCGTCGAGGTCGACGATCGGGGCCTCGACGGCGAACACCGACGGCTGGAGCAGCATCCCCTGTCCGGCCAGGTGCACGTCGGCGTCCAGACCGGAGACCATCGCGATCTCCAGCACGGGCGCCCGCCAGCGGACCCGCCGCGGGTTGATGCGGGCGAGAAGGGTCTCGACGCCGCCGCTGAGCATCTGGCGGGAACGCATCGCGGCGTCGGCCGCCGTCATGGCTTGGATCTCCTGCCAATGAGGGTTGAGGGCGTGGCCGGCCACGTGCTCCAGGCTGTCGCACAACTGCTCCAGTAGCAGCGGGTCGTCGGGCAGCCGGTGGGCCCATGAGGGCAGGGGCTGGTGCTGAGCCGTGTGCTCCAGGCTGGCCCGTAAGCGGCTGCGGGGCGTGGAACGGATCTGTTCGAGCAGCTCGGTGGGTGTCGCGCCGTTCGCGCCGCTCAGGAAGTCCGTTGTCCGCCCGCGACTTGGCATGAGCGCGAAGACCATGCGCGAGGCGGGATGCAGGGCTGACAGGGTGCGGTGGCGCCAGGCCCCGAGCCGTACCAGATGCGTGCGTTCCTGCAGTTGCCGTGCCGCGGTGCTCAGCTCGATGCAGGGTGCAGGCCCGTCGGCGATGCGGGTGCGCGCGAGATCCCCCACGGTGAAGTGAATGCGTAACGGCACGTCGTCGCCATCTCCCGAAGCCCGACCGGCCTCTGCCGGTGCTGCCGTCGTCCTGCGCTCGACGGCCATCCTCGTCGAGAGTGGGCGCGCGGGCCAGTAGGGATCGAGCCGACGGCCGAAGGGGCGGTCGGCTCTGCGGGGAAGAGCCGAAGGGGCTACGTGCCGCCGATGACGACGAGCTGACGACGGGCGCGGAAGGCTCAGCGCCCTGCCAGTCGGGCTGCGGCCTGCTCACGCAGTGTGCGGTAGCTCGCGATCTGCTCGGCGTGTTCCTGGGTGACCTGGCGTCGGTACTGGGCTTCGAGGCCGCGCAGGGTACGCGCACGGCCGGCGCGGGCGTCGCATGTTGCGTCGGCGACGGCGACGGCGATCTCCCGGCGCCTGAGCCGGTCAAGGTCCTCAGGCCGAGCGCCGGGCCCGCCGGTGACGGCCTCGTACGCGGAGAACACCGCCGCTCGTGATTCCGCCGGGTCCCTGTAGGGGAATCCACGGGCCTTCATGCAGTCGCGCCACAGGGGCAGGGTCCGCGCGGCACGGTTGTCGTCGGCCGCCTTGCGGCTGACCTCGCCGGCCAGGTTCATCACGGTCATCTGGGCCTTCAGCCACAGGGTCAGGTCGCCGTACAGCTGCCGCTCGGCGTGCGCGACGCAGCCGTCCGCGTTCATGAAGGCCACGCCGTCGGCGAGGTTCACCTCGATCCGGTGGGATGGTGTCCCGAACAGTGCCGCGCCGTAGGCCTTCGCCTCGTCCGGGGGCAGTGTCCGCACGTAGTCGCCGTTGGGGTCCGCGGCCCGTGCCGGCCTGATCACCGAGGGGCCGCCGTACCCCTCGCGCCGGCGCGCCGCGACATCGTCCCCCTGGGTGTCGTCGCCGTCGCCCGGCTCTGGCGCGTGCCAGGCCAGGGGTTGGTACGGCCGGCCGCGACCGCGCATGCAGGCGGCGACCAGGCGTTCCTGGGCCTCGAACAGGAGCCGCTGTTCCGCCGGGTCGCCTTTGGGGTCGCTCCGGGGGTCGGGTGCGGAACCGTACACCGGTGAGGTCACCGTTGATCTCGTCGCTCGTGACGACGCCCCAGGGGCCGGGCGGTCGTCGGACGGCGTGCAGGAGGCCAGGAGAAGCAGCACGGTCGTCCCTCCGAGCAGGAGGGCCGTACGGCGCGGCAGGCGGGACCGGAACATGCGGGGCACCTCGTCGTCGGCTCGAGGACGGTCCCCGAGCGGCGTGGGCCGCTCGGGGACCGTCAGGGTGGGGCAGGGGAGCGGTGTCAGCAGCTCCAGGTCCACTTGTTGCCTTCACCGTCGTCGTTGGGGCGGTGCTGGGTCCAGCCCCGGCCGGCCGGCAGGCATCCCAGGGGGCGGCTGTAGCCCTCGTCGCCGTAAAGGATGACGCCCATGCCCGACGTACCGCCGTTCCAGGACGACGAGTCGTCGTTGAAGATCGCCCAGCTGGCCCAGCTGGAGTTGTTCCCGCCGAACAGGTACTCCCGGCCCTCGTAGTTGGCGTCCCAGTACACGCAGTAGTAGCCCGGGTCGCAGGTGTTCGCCGCGGTGGCTCCTGCGGTCGTCTCGGCCGCTGCGGCGCCCGGCGCCCCGAAGAGACCGGCTCCCAGAAGGACCGTTCCTGCCAGTGCGGTGAGCATGCGCTTCACGATGTGCTCCTTGTCTGCCGTGCTGTCCGCTTCGAAAGGCGCGGGCAGCGTCGCTGCGTTCCAGGCTGGCCGGGCCGAGCCGGCCGATCGAGACGATTCGGCGTGGCCCGAACACCTCGACGGCTGCGATGAGGAGGGTCGCCTCGTAGCGGACCGCGAGCTTGTCGTAGCGGGTAGCCGCAGCCCGGTGGCGGTCGGGTAGCCGGGTCACGTCGCCGTGACCCGGCCCCCTCGGAACCGGACGTGCCTGTTTCCGGGCATCACGGCTCAAGCAAGCCCGAAGACTCCACAGGTCCTGCGCTTTTCCGGTCGCCATCGCCTGAGTGGTGCCGGCGATGGCATTCCGAGTGGACGAGCCGAAGATTCTTGCTCTCATCGGAGCCGCCATGCCGCCGGCAGGTGAAGACGGCCAGGTGCAGCTTGGCGGTGAACCCGCCTCGCGAGCGTCCCGGCGCGTGGTCACCGGGCTCGGTGAACACGCCGCCCGCCCCGCCGCGGAACTCCGGTCCGCCCGTCACGGACACGACAAGCGGGTTCCGTGCCGGTCGACGATCAGGTGATGTCTGGAGCCGGGGCGACCGCGGTCGACCGGCGATGGCCCGACATGTTCCCCCCCTTGAGGGCCCTGACATGGGAGCCGCCGCCGACGTTGCAGTCGTCCATCTTCAGCAGGCCCGCCTTGCGTAGTTCGACGAGGAGTTCGGTGTGCATCCGGGGCCAGACACCGGCGTCGGTCCAGTCCCGCAGGCGGCGCCAGGCGGTCACGCCGGAACAGCCCACCCCCGGTGCGGGTCCATCCCGCCAGGCCACACCCCTGCGCAGCACGTAAACCATGCCCGCCAGTGCAACCTGGTCAGGCACCCGAAGCCGGCCTGGGTCCGGCGACTTCGCTCGGGCTGCGATGGCGGCAGTGGGGCTGTGCGCTTCCACGGGTCATCAGACCTACCTCGCGCGGGGAGACCTCGGCGCGCGCACCGTCACTGCCTCCACCAGAACGTCGAGTGCCCGTCGCTCTCCCCCGACGAGACCCGGAGCGTCTACAAGAAGCGCGTCCCGGGCGCACCCGCCGACGCGCCCCGGCGGCTGTCCCCCCCTGGACCTGGCCACGCTGCGCGAGACCCCGCTCGCCGACCGTCGCAGCGTCGGCGACCAGGCGGTCTGGCTGGACGGCCACCCGGTCGCCCACTCGCTCCCGGGCGGCTACGGCGCCGGCCTCTACACGACCCCCGCCGACGGCACGGGCACCCCGAACCGCCTTCTGACGGCCGGGCCCGGTACCGATCGTGCTGGGCGGGACGGAGGTGGTAGGGACGGCCCAGTAGGAGCGCGAGCGGGCGATTGTGACGTGCGCCTTTCAATCGCATGTCAGCCACCTGTGATTGCTTCCAGGGGAGCGGATCGCGGCACAAGATGATGCGAAACCGGGTCTCGTTCCCCTCCGATTCAGAGGGGAACCGGGGTCCGGCGTCACGTCGTCCGCACCGCGCCGCCCGATCGGCCGCGCGTGTCCGCCCCTCAGAAAGCCACGTCGAGCATGCGCAGAACCGGCACACACCCGCCGGCCCCCCGAACGGCCTCCCCCGCCGCACCTCGTCACGCCTCCGTCACCGCGGCGCGCGGGAAGGCGGGGTCATGCTCCGCCACGTGATGCGCAGGACGGCCGGCTGGCTGGCCATGATCGTGGTCGCCACCAACGTCACGTACGTACTCGCCGCCTGGTTCCTCGACCCGAGGTCCAACTACAAGGACACGCGCCCGGTGCGCTCCGAGGCGGAGATCGACCAGGCGCTGGCGCCCTACAACCTGGACCCGCGGGTGCCCCTGGTGGAGCGGTGGTGGCAGTGGTTCGGTGACGTCGTGCTGCACTTCGACTGGGGGAAGTCCCCGGTCGGGGCGCCGGTGAACTCCGAGATCGGGTTCCGGGTGCTGGTGAGCGGGCAGCTGGTCACCGCCGCCACGCTCCTCTCGGTGCTGATCGGGGTCGGTCTGAGCGTGTCCACGGCGTCGCGGCAGTACGGCTGGTGGGACCGGATCACGCAGCTGGTGTCGGTGTTCCTGTTCAACATCCCCACCGCCGTCGCCGCGTTGGGCGTGGTCCTCGTCGGGATCTGGCTCAACCAGAGCCTCGGGCTGCGCTTCCTGTACGTGGCCGGGGAGCAGTCCCCGACCGTCGAGGGCCTGCTGCCGACGGTGGTCGACCGGGTGCAGCACCTCGTCCTGCCGACGCTGAGCCTGACCCTGCTGGGGTACGTGGGCTATCACCTGACACAGCGCACGCTGCTGCTCGACGCCATCGGCTCGGACTTCGTGCGCACCGCGCGCGCCACCGGGCTGACCCGCTCCCAGGCGATCCGACGGCACGCGCTGCGCGCCTCGCTGATCCCGACCGCCACCTCCGTGGCGTTCGGCATCCCCGCCATCTTCACGGGCGCGGTCATCACCGAGACCGTCTTCGGCTGGAACGGCATGGGCCAGTACTTCATCCAGACCATCGGCAAGAACGACGTGCACGGCGCCGTCGCGGTGGCGGCGTTCGGCGCGGCCATGACCGCGGTCGGCGCGATCCTCGCCGACATCGCCGTCGTCCTCCTCGACCCCCGGGTGCGGGTGAGCTGACATGACCGCCCTCGTGACCTCCCCGCCCGAGCCCCGTGCCCCCGGCGCCGGGCGGCTGTACCTGCGCCGGTTCGCCCGCAATCGCGCGGCCCTGCTCGGTGTGGCGCTCTTCGTGCTCCTGGTGCTGTTCAGCGTGCTCGGCGGTCTCCTCACCCCGTTCGCGTACACCGACGCGGACTTCACCGCGCTCACCCAGCCGCCGAGCGCGGCCCACTACTTCGGCACCAACCAGGGCGGGAACGACGTGTACGCCGAGGCGGTGCACGGTCTGCAGCGTTCGCTGGTGATCGCGGTGAGCGTGTCGGTGCTGACGATGGTGCTGGCCGCGGTGATCGGCGCGGGCGCCGCGTACCTCGGCGGCCGGGTGGAGAAGCTGACCCTGGTGGTCATCCACTTCCTGCTGGTGGTCCCGTCGTTCCTGATCCTCGCGCTGGTATCGCACCGCCTCGCGGGCGACTGGCGGGTGCTGATCCTCGTGCTCACCGTCTTCGGCTGGATGACCACGGCCCGCGTCGTCTGGTCGCTGTCCACCTCGCTGCGCGAGCGCGACTATGTGCTGGCCGCCGAGTTCATGGGGGTGCGGCCGTGGCACATCGTGCTGCGGCACATCATCCCGAACCTGGGGTCCCTGCTCGTGGTCAACCTGACCCTCGGGGTCGTCGCCACCGTGCTCAGCGAGACGGCCCTCTCGTTCCTCGGTTTCGGGGTCCAGACCCCGGACGTGTCGCTGGGCACCATGCTCGCCGACGGCTCCGGCAGCATCACCAGCGCCCCGTGGCTGTTCGCGTTCCCCGCCGGCCTCGTCGTGCTGCTCACGGTGTCGATGACGCTCGTCGGCGACGGGCTGCGCGACGCCCTCGACCCCACCTCCGTATCGGCGGCCTCGGGAGGCGCGCGATGACGTTCACCCTCCTGCCCGCCCCCGAGTCGCCGTCGCACGGCACCGGGCCCTCCCCGGTCCTGTCGGTGCGGGACCTGCGGATCTCCTTCCCGTCCGAGGCGGGTGCCGTCGAGGCCGTGCGCGGCATCGACTTCGACCTGCTGCCCGGCCGGACGCTGGGCATCGTCGGCGAGTCCGGGTCGGGCAAGTCGGCGACGGCGATGGGCGTCATGGGGCTGCTGCCGCCGACCGCCCGGGTGTCGGGCGAGGTGCTGCTCGGCGGACGCGACCTGGTCGGTCTGAACGACGCCCAGCTGTCCCGGGTGCGCGGCAAGTACATCGGCATGGTCTTCCAGGACCCGCTGTCCGCACTGACCCCGATCTTCTCGGTGGGCCGTCTGCTGTCCGACGCGCTGCGCGTCCACCAGGACCTGACGAAGCAGGCCGCGTGGAAGCGCGCGGTGGAACTCCTCGACCTGGTCGGCATCCCCGAACCGCAGCGCAGGGCACGTTCGTTCCCGCACGAGTTCTCCGGAGGGATGCGCCAGCGCGTCGTCATCGCCCTGGCCATGGCCAACGCCCCGTCCGTCATCGTGGCCGACGAGCCCACCACCGCCCTCGACGTCACCGTGCAGGCGCAGATCCTGGACGTGCTGCGGACCGCGCAGGCCGAGACCGGCGCGGGGGTCGTGCTGATCACGCACGACCTCGGTGTCGTCGCCGGGTACGCCGACGACGTCGCCGTGATGTACGCCGGGCGGATCGTGGAACGGGCCGGAGCCGACGCGCTGTTCCGGCGCCCCACCATGCCGTACACGATCGGTCTGCTGGGCGCGGTGCCCCGCCCCGACGCCCCGAAGGACCGCCCGCTGGTGCCGATCGGGGGCGAACCCCCGTCACTGGTGGCGCTTCCGGCCGGATGCGCCTTCGCCGACCGGTGCCCCGCCGTGCTCGACCGTTGCCGGACGCACGAGCCCGCCGAGACTCCCGTCGCCGGGCACGGGCACGTCGCCTGCCTGCGCGCCGACGAGATCGCCGACGGCCGACTGGAGGCGAGCACGCTCTTCCCGGCTCCGGACGACACCGCCGCCGAGGGCGGCGCGCACGGAAGCGGTGCGCCGGGCGAGACGGTGCTCAAGGTGTCGGGCCTGACCAAGACCTTCCCCGTCACGAAGGGCGCGTTCCTCAAGCGCCGCGTCGGCACGCTCCACGCGGTCAGCGACGTCGGGTTCGAGCTGCGGGCCGGTGAGACTCTTGGTCTGGTGGGCGAGTCCGGCAGCGGCAAGACCACGACGCTCCTGGAGATCCTGCGGCTCAGGCCGCCGGAGGGCGGCCGGATCGAGGTCGCCGGCACGGACGTCGCCGACCCCGGCTCCGCCGAGCGGCTGCGGGAGCTCCGCGGCGCGGTGCAGATCGTCATGCAGGACCCCATGAGCTCCCTCGACCCGCGGCTCCCGGTCTTCCAGCTGCTCGCCGAGCCGCTGCAGGCCGTGGGGGTCGACCGGCCGGCGATCCGGGCCCGGGTGTCCGAGCTCCTGGGCCTGGTGGGCCTCGACGCCTCGCTCGCGGACCGTTTCCCGGGCGCCCTCTCCGGCGGGCAGCGCCAGCGTGTCGGGATCGCCCGCGCCCTGGCGACCCAGCCGCGGATCGTGGTCCTGGACGAGCCGGTGTCGGCCCTGGACGTGTCCGTACAGGCGGGCGTCGTCAACCTGCTCGCCCGGCTCAAGCGCGAGCTCGGCCTGGCGTACCTGGTCGTCGCGCACGACCTGGCCGTGATGCGGCACTTCGCCGACCGCATCGCCGTCATGTACCTCGGGCACATCGTCGAGACCGGCAGCACCGAGGCACTCTTCGAGAACCCCCGGCACCCGTACACCGAAGCCCTGCTCTCGGCGATCCCGGTGCCCGACCCGCGGCTCGAGCGCTCCCGCGAGCGGATCGTGCTCCAAGGCGAGCAGCCGAGCGCGTCGAACCTCCCTCAGGGCTGTGTCTTCGTCGCCCGCTGCCCGCTGTACCGGCTGCTCGACGACACGGCTCGGGAGCGCTGCCGTACGGAACGGCCCACCCTCGGCCCGGTGACGCCCGGCTCCGGACACCGGCACGCCTGCCACGCCCGCTGACATCGGGCCCCAACCCGGCGGCACCGCACCCCATGGTGCCGCCGCACCCCATGAAGGAATGAGGATCCACCCCGCCATGCGATCGAGAATCGCCGTCCCCACCGCCGCGCTCACCGCGGCCCTCGCGCTCGCCGTCTCGGCGTGCAGCGCCTCCGGCTCCGGCACCACGGACTCCGGCAAGGCCCCCGGGAAGGGGGCGACCCCCGCCGCGGCCTCGGCGAAGGTCGACTACAACCCGCAGCCCTACGACAACGTCAAGGACGGCGGCACCTACACCACCGCGGGCACCATCGACGACCAGGGCAACCCGTTCAACGCCAACGCCACGCTCACCGCCAAGCGCGTCTGGTTCTGGTACAACCCGGATGTCATCACGTACTCCCCCACCGGTGAGGCGCAGTACAACCCGGACTACCTGAGCGACGTGAAGGTGAGCGTCACCGGCGGGAACCAGCGCGTGGTCCTCACCCTCAACCCCAAGGCCACGTACAACGACGGCACCCCGATCGACTGGACGGCCGTCAAGGCGACCTGGCAGGCGAACAACGGCACGGACAAGAAGTACAACGCGAGCGACACCGAGGGCTTCAGCCACATCACCTCGGTCACGCGCGGCGCGGACGACAAGCAGGCCGTCATCGACTTCAAGGGCGCCGCGCCCTGGTGGTCGAGCCTGTTCACCACGTTCCTGCACCCCAAGGCCGCCACCGTCGCCGGCTACAACGACGCCTACGTCAAGAAGGTCCACCCCG
Source organism: Streptomyces sp. R-07 (assembly GCF_049913175.1). NCBI lineage: Bacteria > Bacillati > Actinomycetota > Actinomycetes > Kitasatosporales > Streptomycetaceae > Streptomyces > Streptomyces sp. R-07. Next base: position 8,362,395 of record NZ_CP183978.1, on the reverse strand, counting down.
AGTGGGGTGCCGGGCCGTACACCGTCGGCGCGTTCGACGCCAAGGGCGGCGACCTCACCTTCGTGCGCAACCCCAAGTGGTGGGGCAAGAAGGGCAAGCTGGACAAGCGCGTCTACGTCAACCTGGAGTCGGACGCCGCGGCCAACGCCTTCAAGAACGGCCAGATCGACTACACCTCGGCCGGCGACGCGGAGGGCCTGAAGCGCCTCTCCGGCGTCCAGGGCACCGAGATACGCCAGGGCGGCAGCCCCTTCGCGTACTCCTTCTACGTCAACGCCAAGTCCCCCAACCTGCAGGACATCCAGGTGCGCAAGGCGCTCCTGGAGAGCATCGACCGGACCCAGATCGCCAAGATCCAGTTCCAGGGCCTGGGCGACTACAGCGAGCCGCTGCCCGGCTCCCTGCTGCTCTTCAGCTTCCAGAAGGGCTACTCCGACAACGTCGGCGCCGTGATCAAGCACGACCCGGAGAGCGCCAGGAAGACCCTGGACGCGGCCGGCTGGAAGCCGGGCGGTGACGGCATCCGCGAGAAGGACGGCAAGAAGCTCACCGTCACCTACACACTGCGCGGCGGCGACCCGCTGGAGAAGGCCACCGCCGGCGCCCTCGTGCAGATGCTCAAGCCGGTCGGCATCCAGGTGGAGCTCAAGACCTCCACCGACGCCGACTTCGCCAAGATCCTCACGGAGCGCAGCTTCGACATCTTCCTCGTCGGCAACCGCTCCCCCGACCCGTTCGGTGCCCGCTACCTGTGCGAGTTCTACTGCACCGACAGCGGCTCCAACATCGTGAGTATCGGCAGCCCCGCACTCGACAAGGAGATCCGCGCCGTCTCCGCGATCTCCGACCCGGCCCAGCAGACCGACCGGGCCAACGCCGTCGAGCGCAAGGCACTGGCGCAGTACGGCTACCTGCCGCTGTTCAGCGGACCGTCCATCTACGGCGTCAAGAACGGTCTGGCCAACGTCGGCGCCACCATCTTCGGCACCCCGCTGCCGGAGACCGTGGGCTGGCAGAAGTAGCCGTCGGGGCGGTCCGCGTTCCGGCCGCACACGCCACAGCGCCGCACCGGTCGCCCACCGGTGCGGCGCTCGTGTCGTCCAGCCCCGGGCGGGGCCGCCCGTGGGCGGGAGTTGCTGGGGGAACGCGGCCAGCAGCTCCCTGGTGCAGGGCGCGGTCGGCGCGTCGAAGACGGCGAGGGTCTGCTCCACCGTGCGGCGCGGGTTGAGCGGCGCGTAGGGGTCCTGGCAGACCAGCTGGACGTCCCGGCTCAGCTCTCGGCGCAGCCGCGGGCTCGTCGCGGCCCCCGAGATGTCCCTGCCGTCGAAGCCTCGCCGCCGGTGGGGACCCCGAGCGGGCCGTGGGACCGTTCTCCTCCCCGGCTGAGTGCTCGACCGCGTGCCCGGCGCCAGACCCCGCCCTCGGCTCCGCTCCCCCGACCGATGCGCCCTGCCGTGTGGTTCGATATGGCGGACCGCCGGATGAACCGGTTCGCCGACGAGGCGGGCCTGGACGGGGACGGTCTGGAGGCGGCGTACGAGGAGGTGACCCGGGCCCTGCCCGCCGGGCGGCCCGGCCAGCCGCACGAGGTCGCGGAGGCCATCGCCTGGCTGCTGTCGCCCGCCGCCTCGTCCGTGAACGGTGCGGTGCTCACCGTCGACGGCGGCGCGACCGCACTCGACCCGGGCATCCTCGGCTTCGAGTTCCGGCTGGAGCCACGCACCCCGCGGGCCTGACCGACCGTCACGGCCCAGGCCACCGGCCACCGGCCACCTACAACCGACCGGCCACGCGTCCTCCCGCACGGCCGGGACGGCCGGCCGGGCGCCGTCCGAAGGCTCGCGCCGCTGCCGCGCCTGCATGGCCAGTGCGCTTTGCCGCCATGGGAGGGGCCTGGGGGGCGACGCCGGTGCCAGGGGTCGCGTCCCTGGTCCCGCTGGGAGCTCGGCTGGGCCCCTCGGGGCCCGTGTCGTGCGGACCCTCGCCGCCGGCCTTGGCCTGCCGCTCGCCGCGGCGGCCCGGGGTCCTCACGTCACGGCATCCCGGGAACCGTAGGCTCCGGACATGACAGTGCTGTGCGGCAACGCCCTCGAACTCCGACCTTCCGAGACCCACGACGTCCCCGGGCTGGCCGCGATTCGCGCCACCCCCGAGGTACGGGCCCGCTGGCGCGGCGGCCCCGACCTTGAAGCCGAGGTCGCAGAGGAGCTGGCCGATCCCGGCACCCACTGCCTGACGATCTACCAGCAGGACCGGATCATCGGCATGATCCAGTGGCACGCCGAGGAAGAGCCCGACTACCGGCACGCCGGCATCGACCTCTTCCTGGACCCTGCGGTACACGGCCGGGGCCTGGGCACCGACGCCGTGAGAACCCTCGCCCGGCACCTCGTCCACGAGGCCGGTTTCCACCGGCTCGTCATCGACCCGGCCGCCGACAACGCCGCCGCCATCCGCTGCTACGCGAAGGTCGGTTTCCGGCCCGTCGGCATCATGCGGAAATACGAACGAGGCGCCGACGGAACCTGGCACGACGGCCTGCTCATGGACCTGCTCGCCGAGGAACTCACATGACCGAGGTCTCCCGGACGCCGTGACGCGGGCAACCGCCGCAGACGTCAGGAATCGGCGCGGCGCTGGTGTACACCGTCGCAGCAGAGAGTCACGGGCGGCTCCTGTGACGGCCGCGCCCGTCGGATCCCGGCGACCGCGGCGGGAGGGCATCCGACGGACTCCGGGTACAGGCCGACGCGAGCGGCCGACCTGATCACCCGGGACCTTCGCGTCGGGCTCCGGCGTCGCCCGCATGCATCAGCGAGCGGCGGGCGGGCGCGGTCACGGGCTGTTCCACAGCTCGTTCAGTTCGGTCCAGTCGGGTGGGCTGACGGGCTGATCGTTCGGCGTTGAGGGGTTCTGAAGGCCGATCAGGGCGAGGTCCAGGTAGCACAGGTGCAGCTCGACCGCGCGCCGGCCGGTCGTGGGCAGGCGGGGGCTGAGGTGAGCGAGCCGCAGCAGGAGGTCCGCCGAGCCGAAGTCCTTGCGCAGTGTCCGCGTATTTCGACTCGCGCCGCAGCCCTGCCCCGTCCCCTCCCTGTCCCGTGCGCCGCACCGGGGCAGGTTGATCGGGACCGACGCGCGACGGGCCGGCCAAGGATCGGGCCGAAACGCGAGATGCGCGATGCATCACCGGCCGAAGGTCTATGACGGGACTTCAGCAGTGCTGCGGTGCTGCTCCTGAACGGCGATCCTTGCGAGTTTCGTCAGCATCATGCCGTTGCGGATGGAGACGATGTAGTCGACGGGGAGCCCGTGCATGCGGGTGCCTGGGCCCCGCAAGGGATGCCACTCGAGAAGGAAGAGTGTGTTCTCACCCCAGGGAATGAGGTTCATGGCAATGCGGGCAGCACCGAAGGGCTCTGCCTTGGCCTCCAGTTCCAGACGGCGCTCGGGCTCGCAGATGCGGACGACGCAGGTGTCGTCGAGGGTGAGGGGACCGACGCCCACCCGGACACGGAGCCGGGCGCCCACCTGGGGCCAGTGCGGGTCGGTGGTGATGACCTGTTGGGTTCCCGAGACCCACTCCCCGTAGCGATGGCCCTCGGACAGCAGGCTCCACACTCTGGATGGCGGGCTCAGGATCAAGCGGCGATTGCGGGACACTGCGACCGCCTTCTTTCGTCTCGTCGGGAGCGGCGACCGTGGTCCAGACCGACGCTATCCGCAACGCGCCTCCCCGGCACGCGCAGCGGGCCGTATGTCGGCCGCCCGGGGCACAACCACGACCTGACCGACGAGCTCGGCGAGAAGAACCCGTCGGCCGACAGCTCTCATGGAAATATGCCCCTGACGGAGGGGTGCCGACCACCCCGGACGAACCAGGGAAGGGTTCTCACATGGGGGACATATCAGCCGAGCGGCGTCGCATCCTGCAGTCACCTCCACCCGCGCTCGTCGCGGAAGCTGCTGCGAATCCGGGCGGGTCGGTGGCGGCGATCGATCCCGACCTCATCGGAGACCCCGACGGCTACGTCCCGGGAGAAGCCGTCCAGGGTGTCTGGGTAGTCGATAAGGACGGAAAGCTGACCGGCGAGTTCGTGGAGAATCCGAACTACGGTCCGCCTCAGGACGACTTCGCCAAGCTCGCCGATTCCGAGCACTGGCTGGACTGGCTCGGTGAACAGCCCAGCGTGGCGGTCCGCGACTCGATCGTGGGGATCCTGGACGAACAGGTCCCGGGAGCGGTTCTGGAGTGGATCAAGATCCTCGCCACTCCGCGCTACCTCACCGGAGGCCGCCCCGACCCGAACGACGCGAGCCACCTGATCGTCACCCGGGCCGGCATCGCCTTGTCCTTCGCGCTCTCCGTCACCAGCCCCGGACGCAGCCGAGAGACCCTGCAGGGCGCGTTCTCCTGGGTCGCCGTCGGCCTCGACCAGCCCGGCGAACGCAAGGACCAGGTCTGGCTCGACCTACGAGTCGACCTGGACCAGGCCGAGACGGAACTCCGCGAGCGGATCTATCGCGTCGGTTAGGCCCCGGCGGCACGCGAGTCCCGCCTCTTCCGGCTTTCGGCCGTGGAACCCGGTGGCGACCGGAAGATGCTGCGCGTGCGGCGCGAACGCCGCACGCCAGGAGGCGCGTTGGCACTGGTGTCGGGGGCATCGGTGCCGGGGTCGGGGACTGTGCCGGTGCCGGGGACTGTGCCGGTGCCGGGGACTGTGCCGGTGCCGGTGCCGGTTTCGGGGTCGTGCGCTGTGCCGGCGCCGGTGTCGATGCCCGTGTCGCCTGTGAGCCGTACCAGGTCCGTCGTCAGTGAGGCCAGCCAGGACACCGTCGCGTAGTACACGCGCGGTGCGCCCGGCGGGTCGTCGGCCATGGTGGTGGAGGCCGTCGGGGCGTGGCGCGGGACCGTCGTCTCCACCGTGTCCCCGGCGGGGTCCAGGCGGGCGGAGGTCAGCAGCATGCCCGCCGCGACCCGGTCTCCCGTGCGGATGACGGACTCCGCGGCTTCTCTCCCCAGCGGTGGAACCACGACCGGCTCGGGAGGCACGAGAAGCCGGTCGGCGCCCCACAGCGTGTGGTGCCCGGCGATCAGCGCGGCCTGCCAGTCCTGCCCGACCGGTGGCGGGGTGGGCCCCGTGGGTTCGCTCTGGTACTGCGCGTACGCCGACTCCGCCATGACCAGGGCGTGCTGCAGCGAACGGTGCCCCGGTGCGGTGGCCACCGGCACCCGCCGCCCGCCCGCCGTGATCTGCGCCGTCGTGGCCACGACGATCTCCGCGGCGTTCCGCAGCAGCACCGCCACCGACCGCCGCAGCTCGTCATGGGCGCCCCGCGGCCAGGCCAGCAGACCGAACACAGCGCCGATCGCGCTTCCCGCCAGTACGTCGAGGAGCCGGAACTCGGCGAGCTGCCAGGTGGCCGGCGCCAGCTGGGCGAAGACCAGGGCGACCACCACCGTGAACAGCGCCTGCGCCCACCCGACGCCCTTCAATGGCCCCAGCGTGAAGGTGACCAGCATCAGCGGCGGCAGTGCCACCGCGTAGACCTCGATGTCGGTCCCGACCAGCGCCAGCAACGCCGCCGCGACCAACGCACCGACAAGAGTGCCGGTCAGCGCCATCCGCTCCGTCGTCCGGGTCTCCCGTACCGTCGTGCGCGTCAGCGTCAGGGTGGCAAGCAGCACCCAGAAGCCGTGCGGGAGCGTGTCGAGGCCCGCGATCAACCGGGCCGCCGCCAAGGCCAGACTGATCCGTACGGCGTTCTGGAAGAACACCGACCTGCCGCCGACGTGGCCCGACAGGCGCCGCCACCACAGCCCTGGTGCCCGCATCCGCGCGTACCAGAACCGGCCCGGCGCCGGTGCGTCGGCCGCTCTGCCCCGTACCGCGATGTCGGCCGCGGTGGACATCGCGAGTGCAGCGTCCGCCACCTCCAGGAGCGCCGCATTGCGGCGCAGCACCGCGGGAGAGCCGTCCTCGGCCGCCGTCAGCGCCTGCCGGACCTGCCGCAGACGGGCATGCGCCCGGCCGTCGGGGATTCCGCCCCGTAGCCGGGCAGCGGTCTCCCTCGCGACATCCGCGACCGTCCGCAGCGGGTCCGGGCCCCCTGTCTCCGACACCTCGGCCGCCCCGGCCTGGCCGTCCCGGCCCGCACCTCCCCCTGCCGCAGTTGCTGCTGCCCCCGTTCCCCCTGCCGCGCCCGCCCCGGCTCCGGCCGCCCGGGGCCCGACCGCGCCAAGGGGAGGTGGCGGCAGCACCGTCAGCCGGCCGAGCAGGGTGCGTGTCGCCAGGCCCGTGTGCGCCAGCGCCCTCGGCCGTAGACCCGCTCCGGCCGGCCGTTCCGCCTCCGGGACCTGGGAGGAACGAAGCCCCGTGCTCCATGCGCGGGCGGTGCGCAGCGTGGCCTCCGTCAGCGTGTACGGGGCGGAACGCAGCCGGTCCGCGCAGAGTGCCGCACCGTCGGCGGCCCGGGCTGCCCGTTCCCGGTAGGGCAGGGCCGCCGGCTCGGGCAGCAGCGTCATCTCCGCGGTGATCAGCAGGACGAGCCCGAAGGTCGCCCCCGCGAGCCGTTCGCCCAGCGACCCGGGGTCGTAGGGCGGGAACGACGGCAGGATGTACATCAGCTGCAACCCCGTGGCCGCGCCCGCGAATCGTGGTCCTCCGACGGCCGTGAACGCCAGCGCGAACCCGACGACCAGCATGCCGACAACGGCACTCCACGTCCGCACGGACAGGTATGTGCCGAGGGTGATGAGGACCCAGCACACCGGCACCGCGCCCACCAGCAGCAGGGCCCGCTGAAGCCCGGAGCCGGGGAGGTGCGACAGCCCGGCCATGGCGATCGCGCCGAACAGTGCGTACGTCGCGCCGACCGCCGAGCCGAAGCCGTAGAGAAGCACGTAGAACCCGGCCGAGGCGGCGATCGTGACGCGCAGAGCCCGCCGCGCCGCCGCCCGGTAGGCGGGCGGCGGCCGTCGCAGGTACGGGCCACCCATGCCCCCAGCATCACCCGCCCCGCCGCACCCGGCACGACGGGAGGTGTGCGGATGCACGGCCCGGCAGCTGTCCGTCCCGGGACGGACACCACGGTTCCGAAGATGCCGTCTCCCCGGTATCGCTCGTCGGCCACGGCCACCGTCACAGCCACGGCCGGCGGTGCAGCGCTTGGCGAGTGCAGGGGCCACCGGTCTTGGCAGGGGGTGTACGCATGTTTACCCTGGGGGTGAACATGCGTACACCCCTGCCTCTTCCCCGCTCTCGCACCGCCTCTGGAGCACGATGACCTCCGCGATATCCGCGCCCGGCACGACATCCGGACCCGCCCGCTCCCGGCTGGTCGTCCCGGTCCTCGCCTTCTGCGGCACAGTCGTCGCCGTCATGCAGACGCTCGTCGTGCCGCTGCTGCCGCACGTGCCCGAGCTGACCGGGGCGAGCGCGGGCGCAGCGGGCTGGCTCGTGACCGTCACCCTCCTCACCGGCGCGGTGTTCACTCCGGTGCTCGGCCGGGTCGGCGACATGTACGGCAAGCGGCGGGTCCTCCTCGCGTCGCTCGGGGTGCTCACCGTCGGTTCCGTACTCTGTGCGGTCAGCTCCGACATCGGCGTACTGATCACCGGCCGGGCCCTCCAGGGCGCGGCTCTCGCGGTGATCCCGCTCGGTATCAGCATCATCCGCGACGAGCTCCCCGCCGAGCGCGTACTGCCGTCGATCGCGCTCATGAGCTCCTCCCTCGGCATCGGCGCGGCGATCGGACTGCCCCTGGCCGCCGTCGTGACGGAGAACTTCGACTGGCACACCATGTTCTGGGCATCCGCCGCACTCGGCATGCTCGACCTCCTGCTCGTGCTGTGGATCGTGCCGGAGTCGGCCGTGCGCTCCCGGGGACGCTTCGACGTGCCGGGCACGCTGGGCCTCGCCGTCCTGCTGGGCGGTGTGCTTCTGGCGATCACCCAGGGCTCCGTCTGGGGCTGGGCCTCCGCACTGACGCTCGGCCTGCTCGGCGCCTCGGTGGCCGTGGGTCTGCTCTGGGGCTGGTACGAACTGCGAACCCCGTCCCCGATCACGGACCTGAGGGTGTCCGCCCGGCCCGCCGTGCTGCTGACCAATGTCGCGGCTCTGCTCATCGGCTTCGCCTTCTACGCCAACTCCCTGGTCACCGCCCAGCTCGTACAGGAGCCCACGAGCACCGGCTACGGCCTCGGCGCCTCCATCGTCGTCAGCGGACTCTGCCTGCTGCCCGGCGGAGTCGCGATGGTGGCCCTGTCTCCGCTCTCGGCGCGGATCTCCGCCACGTACGGGCCCCGCACCGCGCTCGCCGTCGCGGCTGTCGTCATGACCCTGGGCTACGTGGTGCGCTTCTTCACCAGCCACAGTCTCTGGCTGATCGTCGCCGGCGCCACCGTGGTCGCCTGCGGCACGGCCGTCGCGTACTCCGCGTTGCCCGCCCTCGTCATGAGGGCCGTTCCGGTGAGCGAGACCGCGTCGGCCAACGGGCTCAACACCCTGATGCGGTCGGTGGGCCAGGCCTGCTGCAGCGCCGTGGTCACCGCAGTGCTGGCCCGGGTGACCTTCGTGGCCCACGGCCACACCGCACCGACGCTCCACGCCTACCTGCTGATCTTCCTGATCGCCGCCGGCGCGGCCCTCGCCGCCCTCGTCGCCACCCTCCTCCTGCCGTCCGACCGGCCGGGCCGGGACACCCCGCGCGACGGCGACCGGCGGGGCGGTACGGTCGCTGCGTCACCACCCACCAGCGCCGCCCGAGGGAACGCATGAGCACCGCCGAAGAACCCACCTCCCTGACCACGGCCGACGCGGATCGAACCGTCCGTGGGGAAGCGGAGGGCTCCCCCGCGGACGGAGGGGAAACGGGCCCGGAGACCGGGCGCGAGGCCATCATCCGCGCCGCGCGGCGGGCGTTCACGCTCAAGCCGTACGCCGAGGTCACCATGCGCGGCATCGCCGCGGCGGCCGGGGTGAGCCCGTCCTTGATCGTCAAACGCTTCGGCACCAAGGAAGCCCTGTTCAACACGGTCCTCGACTTCCGCCCGGCCGCCGCCGAACTCTTCGGCGCCCCGCCGGCCGAGCTCGGCCGACACCTCGTCCTGACCATGGTCGACCTCCGCGACCGGCTCCGCGGCGACCCGCTCCTGCGCGTGGTCTTCTCCCTCGGCATCGAGGACGAACGCACCCTGCTGCGCGCCCGCTTCCGCGAGCAGATCACCGATCACCTCACCGACGTCCTCGACGGCCCCGACGCCCGGCTGCGCGCCGAACTCATCGCCGGCCAACTCCTGGGCCTGGGCGCCACCCTGAGCCTTCATCGCCCCGACGGCGCCACCGCCGGCACGACCGCCGAACGACTCGCGGACCTCTACGCCCCCGGCATCCAGCACCTCGTCGACGGGAGCTGAGCAGCGGCACCTTCGCCACGACTGCAGGACCCGCCTGGCCGGCGCCAGAGGCCGGAAAGGGCCTTCAGCGCTTGGCCCGTCCCGCGATGCAGGGGGCCGACCTCGCAAGCCCGGGTGGTGAGCCGCGCCAGGCTCAGCCGTCGACGAAGGTGAGGCTGGTCGCGTCGTATCGGGTGCCCGCGATCTGCTCCGGCGGGGCGGCTACCTCGATGGCGGCGAGGTCCTCGGCCGACAGATCCACGGCCAGGGCCGCGAGGTTCTCCTCCAGGTAACTCTGCCGCCGGGTGCCCGGGATCGGCACCACGTCGTCGCCCCGGTGCTGCACCCAGGCCAGGGCGAGCTGTCCGGTGGTGATTCCCTTCGCCTCGGCGAGCTCGTCCAGCTTCGCGACGATCGCCAGGTTGCGTTCGAGGTTGCCGTCGGCGAAACGCGGCTGGCTGCGCCGCACGTCGGTCTCGGCCAGACCTTCGACCGAGTTGTACCTGCCGGTCAGGAAGCCGCGCCCGAGCGGGGAGAAGGGGACGAGGCCGATGCCGAGCTCGCGGCAGACCGGGGCGATCTCCGCCTCCAGGTCGCGGGTCCACAGTGACCACTCGCTCTGCAGCGCGGCGATCGGGTGCACCGCGTGCGCCCGCCGGACGGTGTCCGGGCCGGCCTCGGAGAGCCCGAGATGGCGGACCTTCCCGGCCTGTACGAGTTCGGCCATCGCCCCGACGGTCTCCTCGATCGGCACCCGAGGATCGACCCGGTGCTGGTAGTAGAGGTCGATGTGGTCGACCCCGAGCCGCCGCAGCGACGCCTCGCACGCCTGACGCACATAGGCGGCGTCGCCGCGGACCTCGGTCGGCTCGCCCAGCCGGTTGGCGAAGCCGAACTTCGTGGCCAGCACCACCTCGTCGCGGCGCCCGGCGACGGCCCGGCCGATCAGCTCCTCGTTGTGCCCGGCGCCGTAGAAGTCCGCGGTGTCGAGGAGCGTCACGCCGAGATCGAGAGCATGGCGCAGGGTCGCGAGGGACTGCGCGTCGTCCGAGGCGCCGTACCCGTGGCTCATGCCCATGCACCCCAGGCCCTGCGCGGAGACCGCCAGGGCGCCCAGATGGCGGGTGGGAAGGTCGGTCATGCTGTTGCCTCCTGAGCTCGTCGTCATCACTCAGGACGCTAGGTGTTGGAGCACACTCCAAGTCAACCGGGCACCGCCGACCGGTGATCGCGTGCCGGGAAGCGGTCCTGTGACGCGCCGTGCGTACGGCCGGGTTCGTCATGAGGGCCGCTCGACGCGGAAGTCGCCGGTGGCCGGGTGGGGTTCCGCCAGGATGTCGCCCGAGGAGCCGAGTCTGGCCCGGAGGTGGAGTGTCGCCCCGAGTACGACGTCCTGGAGGAGCTCGCGCCGGATGCCGAGACTCAGCCGGGAGCCCGTGAGGTTGGGGGAGATCAGGTCGGCCATGCCCGGTACGGGGACGGAGGCGAGTACCTGGCAGGTGGCGAGGTCCCAGTCGTCGAGCCGTGGGTGGGCTGTCCGGGCCAGGAGCCGGAGGGTGAGCGCCGTGAGGTTCTCGACGGCCTGGACCACGTGTTCACACCCCCGCGGGAACCGCGGCCTGGCGGCCGTCGAGGTACGCGACGAGCGCCGAGGAGATGGGCAGGCCGGTGTGTGCCTCGTAGTAGCTGTAGGCCGGCATGGGATTGACCTCGAAGCACACCCACGCGCCGTCGGGAGTGCGGCGCAGGTCGATGCCCGCGAGCGGCAGGCCGAGCGAGGCCGCGAGGTCGACGCAGCGCCGGGCCGTGTCCGGGGGCAGGTCGTACGGGGCGAGCCGGGCGGACCTCCCGTCCTGGTCGGCGTAGCGGTAGTCGATCGCGTCGCTGTCGACGGCGGCGGCGTAGGTGTCCTCGCCGACGACGTGGACGCGCACGTCCTGACCCGGGACGTAGGCCTGGAACTGCGTCGGGAGCCCACGGACGAGGGCGAGACGGCTCTCGTCGGCGTCGGTGAACTCCCTGACGATGGAGCGGATGCCGCTGACCGACTTGTAGACGATCCGGCCGTGCCCGGCGCGGAAGGCGAGGATCTCGTCGGGGTCGTCGCTGACCAGGGTCTCCGGTACGGCGAAGCCGGAGCGTCCGATGAGCTGGGCCTGGTACGGCTTGGAGGAGTTGGACTCCATGGCGCGGGGCCGGCTGACCACGACGGCCGGGGCCGTGTCGAGCCAGCCGACGAACCACTCCTGGAACGCCGCCGCCCGCGCCCGGGCGGCCGGGTCCCCGTCGGCGGGCGGCTCCAGCGGGCGGGCGTACACGGCCGACACGTCGCCGAGCGGGACCCGCATCCCCTCGACGGTCAGCCGGGCGTCCAGCGCGTCCGTTCCGACGACGAGGTCGTACCGGGCGATGTGTGCCTGGTCGATCACCAGGTGCCGCAGGCCGGCGTCCCGTGCGGCGCTGATCGCGCGGGTGAGGGGCGGGTCGTCCGTACGGCCGAAGAACAGGATCACTCGGGCCTCCTCGTGGGACCTTCGGCGACGGCCACCATGAAGGAGGCCGTGGCCGCGACGTGCAGCGGATCGTCCAGGCGCGGGCACAACCGCACGTCCGTCACGACGGCGCCGGTCGCGCGGGGCGCGAACCGGAGCTCGAAGTGCCGTGTGCCGAGCGCGTCGGCGAGGCGTCGGCAGCGCTCGCCGTGGTCGTCTGCACGGGGGCCGATCACGCGGTCCCCGGCGACGAGCAGAGTGTCGCGGTACGCCGCCGGCGCCGTCGGCAGCACGTCGACGGGGACCGGCGATGCGGGGCCGCCCGGCCACGCGAGCCGCGGCACGTGCCGTTCCCCGGGTGCGGGCGGGCCCACCAGGCCGCCGCGCGTCGCCCCGCCCCGCCGGGCGACCGGCAGGCCGCACTGTTCGGCGTGGACGAGGGCCGTCGTCGGGGAGACGGTCCCGTTGGCGGTTCCGTACGCGCTGATCAGGCCGATCACCCGGGGCGCGAGGGACAGCAGCCAGCTGGCGACGAGCGCCTGCCGCTCGCTGTGCCTGTACAGGGCGTCCTTGGCGCGGGGGCCGTTCGCGGCGTCTGCGGCGAGCGGCATGCCCGGCAGGCGGTGCAGCACCGCGCCGATGGTCCGGTCGTCGAGCACCTGACCGGAGGGCAGGGTGATCCGGGTGGACGCCTCTCCCCCGCCGGTCACCCGGTGGCTCCACCGGGCGCGGGCGAGGTCGGCGGGCGTGAGGGTCAGGACGCCTCCGTGGCCGCCCCTGGCCGACAGCGCGCGGGCCACCGCCGCCGCGCCGCCGTCGCCGGGTGCGGCCAGGAGCAGCAGGGTTCCGCTCACTGCGGGGGGAGGCTGTCGTACGAGCGCTTGGCCTGTGCGTCGCCTGCCTCGACGGCTTCCCGCAGCGCGTCGGTGCCCTGTCCGTACTGCGGTCCGCCGATCAGGTCGGGTCGCAGTTCGGCGCCGATGAACGGCTCGCCGGGGTCGTCGGAGCCGCCGGCGCCGCCCACTGTCTGCTCCAGCGCGGCGAGCCGGGTCTGCAGGTCCACGATGGCGGCGGCGGTGGCGTCGCCCTCCCCGCCCGTCGGTCGCGCCGTCCCGCTCGGAGGGTTGTCGAAGTCGTCCTTGATCTCCTTGAACGGCGGCTTGCCCTCCCTGCGGTCCTTCAGGTCCTTGTGCTCCTTGAACGGTTCCTTGGTCTTCACCTCTCCGTCCTTGCGGTCCTTGAAGTCCTTGACCTCCTTGGACGGTTCCTTCGCCTCCTTGAACGGTTCCTTGATCTCCTTGTGCTCCTTGATCTCCTTGATGGGGGCCTTTCCGCAGGAGACCGCCACGGAGGCCGTCATGGTGGCCGCCGACGGCGAGATCCGGGTGACGGAGACACAGGAACTGGCGCCCGCGTAGGACTTGGAGTCGGGTGCGCTGGTGGAGGTGAAGGTGGTGTTGCCGCTGCTTCCGGGGTACGGATCACCGTCGTCGCCGCGGTTCTGGTTCAGTTCGAGGTTGCGGTGGTTGTCGGCCTGCACCAGGCCGACCTTGTAGTGGTTCTCGTCCCGGTTGTTCGGCTGGTTCTCGTCGATGTGCCAGATCAGCAGCCCGTCTCCCGGCAGCGAGGAGTCGTACCCGGTCCGCTGGCGGTTCTCGAGGAGGAAGTACTCGCTGCCGCCCGCGCCGTTCTTCCAGAGCCGGTGGACGGTGTGGCTGGATTTGACGTCCGGGAAGGACTCGCTGCCGCTGGTGGTGATGACCTTGGTCGTGGCCCAGCCCTGATTGACCTTGCACCAGGCGGACGGGTGCGTGGGGATGTCTCCGCCGCCGCCCCAGGAGCCGGCTCCCATCAGGCACCACGAGCCGACACCCTCAGAGCTGTCGTCCGTGTCGTAGAGGTCGGGGAAGCCGAAGAGCAGATGTCCGAGTTCGTGTGCGCAGACGCCGATCCGCGCGTTCTCGGAGATGGTCAGATAGCCGTAGACGTTGGTGCCGTCGCTCTGGTGCACTTCGGGCAGGGTCGACTTGTGCGACCAGATGTGGAAGGGCTTTCCGGTCTCGTCGGCGGCGGGCCCGGCGTGCACCACGATGAAGGCGTCGACGTAGCCGTTCCCGTCGTTGTCGAACGGCGCGAAGTTCACACTCGGGTCCGCGGCCTCCACGGCGGACTTCGCCATCTCCGGTGACCTGAACGGCCCGCTGGGCCTGCCGATGCCGAAGTTGCCGGCCGCGTACCAGTCCATGGTCTCGGGCATGCGGTACGGGCCGTGGACCTCGCCGACGAGGTCGACCAGGCCGTTCGTGACCTCGCGGTAGTACTCGCGCACGCTGCCATGCGGCATCGCGCCGAGCGAGAAGAACAGCTTGTCGAGGTCCGCCGCCGTCTTCGTCATCGGCTTGTCGGAGAAGTCGACCAGGACGACGACCGCCCGGATGGTGCCGCGCAGCGGCGCCCGGTCGGCTGCCGCCGCGCTGATGGCGGCGCGAGGGGTCCCCGGCGGAAACTCCTCCGGCGGGAAGATCGTTCCGTCGTCGAAGCCCAGAGGCGTGGGCGTGCTCGTGAAGCCGAGGAGGTTCGTGAGCTCGCCGGGACCACCGCGCACCTGGTCGAGTTCCTCCAGCATGCGGCGGCGTAGTTCCGGGCTGGGGGCGACGGCACAGAACGAGGAAGGGGCGGCGGCACGGTCGGCCATGTCGACTCCAGAGAGTGATCGGATGTCGCTTAACGTAGCCACGGTAATCCTCGCCGGTTACGGGGGCGCGTCGAGTGACCGAGCCGCCGAGAGATGCGCTCCCCTGGGCGGCGTGCGCGGCACACGGGAACGCGCCGATGTGCGCCCCCCTGCGCGACCGCCATCGAGGGCCACCGCTCAGAACGTGCCCGCATGCCGGCCCGTCACCGGTCGCGGCCAGGGGCACGGGACAGCCCTCAGGGCGTCCCGAGCACCGGAGCGAGGGCCGCCAGCAGACGGGCGCCGAGGTCCCGCCGCGCGGCCAGCGTGTCCGGGTGGGTGTCGTCGAAGCCTGTCCAGTCGACCTCGCGGACGGCGTTCTCGAACATCCCGAGGTTCAGCGGCTCGTTCAGGTGGCCCGGCCACTCGTCCGCCTCGCTCAGCACCGTCTCCAGGAGGGCGAGGGGCAGGACGCAGCTCTCGGCGAGGAGGACCGCGTCGTACAGGTCCTTGGCCTGCGGATACATGTCGCAGCTCAGCCACATGAGCTTCCAGGCCAAGGACAGCTCCCGGTCCGCGGCCGGCACGCGGACGCCGGCGACCTCGGTCGGCCGGGGCGGGGTCGGGAGGTTCTCCTGGAAGACGAAGTCGAGCTGGACCTGACCGCCGGGCAGCCCGGGGGCCGTCCACGGCAGGACCAGACGGTGACCGGGCACCCGCTCGTACGTCCAGATGTACTCGGAGACGGCGCCGGCCGCCGAGATCGACAGGTCCGAACCGCTGACCTCGGCAAGGCGCTCCGCCGCCTCGGCGATGCCGTCGAGCATGGCGCGGGTGCGCGGCTCCTCGATGCGCCAGGTCCCCGGGACGACGACGAAGTCGATGTCCTTGGGGGCGCGGGCGGCCTCGCCGAACCAGGCGGACATCAGCATGCTGCCACGCAGTACGAGGGAGTCGGCCCACGGCGAGCCGGCGACGGCCGCGAGAACGAGCTCCAGGGCCGCACGCCGGGCCACCCGCCACCGTGCCCGCAGCTCCGGGTCCTCGACGACGCCGTCACCGGGCCGGTAGGCCTCGTCGAAGTGCTTGAGGGCCGGGTCGAAGACCAGGTGCCGGACGGCCGCGTCGCCGATGCCGGCGGTCAGGGTCTGCGGGTGCCCGTCCTTGCGGCGCACGTGGTCGGCGCGGGGCTCCGCGCCGGTGCCCGGCCCGTCCGGGATCGACGGCGTCCACGGCTTCTCGTTCATACGGCCTCCTCCAGCCAGCCCTCGTCCCACGACAGGTCGCTGTCGGAGAGGACGAACTCCCGTTCCTGCGCGAGCAGATCGTGTCCGGCGGCGACCAGCTCTGCGACGAGCGCGTCGCAGGCGCGTCCAGCCGCGTCCGCGGGCCCCGGGTGCCGCTGGGTCACGAAACGCTCGTGCCGCCCGCCCGGACCGGGCAGAACCCTGCGGGCGTTCCACGAGACGTGGGCACCGTGCGGCATCACGAGGACCTCCAGCGCGGCCCGGTCGTACGCGGCGGGCAGCCCCAGCTTGAGGTGGTGCTCGTAGTAGCCCCCGCCGGGACCTGCGGGCTCCCTGCTCCACGGCACCGTCTCGACCTTGACCCGCACCGGCTCGAAACCGGCCGCCCGCAGCCCGGCCACGACCGCCGGGTGACCGGTCCGATCGGGCAGGGTCAGCATAGGCTGGACCGGCGTCCGGCCCCGGGCGAGGACGATCGTGGTGGCCTTCAGACCCCGGTCCGCCGCCCACTCGCCGAGTCGGGCCCGCTCCCCCTCGGTCCGGCAACGGACCGTCACATGCGTCTCGTAGACGTCGTCGACCTCGTACATCTCGAACCCCTCGTACACCGCAGCGATTCTGGCAGACAGGACGGCGGGGGCTCATCCGGGTTTCCGGCCCGAGCGGACGTGCGCGCGGCGGACGGCAGGCTTCTCGACGACTCGGGCGGCTGTGAAGCACGGCGCAGGGGCGGCCCGGAGGCCGGTCGGGTCACTGGAAGCTGAGCCTGTGCGGGTGGGTCGGGTCGGTCGGGCAGGTGTGGATGCGCATGAGGCCGCGGCCCAGGTAGACGCCGACCGGGTCGATCACCCGCGGGTCGTCCGCCGCGTCGCGGTCCTCGACCGGCAGCCAGCTCCGCGAGGCGCCGTCGCATTCCACCGTGGCGACCGTGAGCAGGGGCGGCATCGGCGTCCCGCACGCGGGGCAGCCCATCGGCCTGGGGTCGGTCAGGTGCCAGGAGGCGAAGCCGCCGGCCTTCCAGCCCGGGGCGATCGAGAGGTCGCTCATGTAGTCGATCTCTTCGGGCTCCTGCGCGCGGGCGGCGGCCATGGCGGCCTCGTACTCCTCGTACGTCGCGTGGTTCGCGGGCGGGGACGAGTCGTACGCGCCTTCGTCGTCGACCTCGTCGAGGAGGTCTTCCTCCCACTCGGCGATCTCGTCCTGGAGGTCCTCCCCCAGCAGCCCGAGGTACTCGTGCTCGACGACCTGCTCCGGGTGGAGGACACAGGACGTGGGGACGCACTCCTCACGGCCCGCGACAGGTGGTTCGGGCTGCGGGGCCAGTACCGCGCCGACATCGGCCGCGCGGCGCCACCGCAGTTCCACGTCGATGGACCGCTCCGGGCCGTGGACCTCGAAGGGGCACCAGAACACCTGGAGCAGGTCGGGGCCCTCGGGGCCGACGAGGTCCGGCACGTCCCGGACGTAGAGCTGGGCGACGGCCAGCATCGGCAGCGGGTCCTCGTCGCAGAGCCCCGGGACGTGCCTCCTCCGTGTCATTCCGTCGAGGAGCCGCCTCTCCTCGTCGGTGAAGTCCCGCCCCCGGGCCTCGTCCTGGACGCGTCTGCGGAGCCGCACGTCGGACAGGAGGTGCCCCTTGGCCTTGGGGTGTACGGAGGTGCACACCGGCCACGGCTCGTCGGCGGGCCACAGCAGCGGCCCCGCCACCGAGCTGTCCTCCGGCTTCGCCGTGCCCTGCCGGGGGTGCAGCCGCGTCGTCGTCCGCCGGTGCCGGGCGAGGGCGGGGAACACCGCCTCGATGTCGACGGGGCGCGGGGGCGTGGTGCGGGTCATCCGCGGCTCCTCCAGGGGCGGTTCGGATGTGAGCTGTCGGCCCCGTGGGGCGCGCCGGTGTCAGCGCCGGGACGCTCCAAGGGTCTGGTCGGCCGACGAGAACCGGTGCTCCGTCGGCTTCAGTACTTCGTAGAGGTAGCCGAAGTACGCCGTATCCGCAGTTCCGGTGAGCACCGCCTGCAGGAAGGCCAGGCACCCCATGTCGTGGTGCTCCCACAGCGGGCCGCGCCCCTCGTTGTAGAGCACGGTCCACTCGTCGGGCTGCTGATGGGGCCGTGCGAGCCAGTACAGGAACGCCCCTGTGCCCTCCTCGAACGCCCACGGCAGGACCCTGGCCCCCGCCTCCAGCAGGCCGGCGGGCTTCGCCTCGAACTCCCACAGGTCGGCCAACTCCTCGTCCCGTTCCCTCACCTGCGTCTGCAGGTCGCATTCGCTGTAGGCGGAGTCGGGGACGAGCAGCCAGATCGTGTCGTCGAAGATTCCGTCGCCGTATGCGTCGACGAGCCGCTTGTAGTCGGTCGGCAGAGGCGAACCCAGGGCCCGCTCGGCCTGCGCCCAGTCCACCGGCGACGGATCGGCGGGCGGCGGGCAGAGACGGACGAGGGCATCGAAGGCGGTCACGGGTAGGACGCTACTCGACCCGCCCGTGCGCGTCGGGGGCCCCGCGATGCCTACGGCGTTGCGCACGACGGCGAGCGGCACCGGTCGACCGTCCGCGGCGCTGCCGTCAGCCCCGGCAGCCATACGCCGCGGACACCTCCGCCAGTCCTTCCAGACCGCCGTCAGCGCCGCCGCCCATGCCCACGCGGGCGAGCAGGAGCACCCGGGCCGGCACGCCTGCGGCCGCGTAGGCGGCGAGCCGGTGGTGGCCGTCCAGCACCACGCCGATCAGCCACCGCTCCTCGTGCCGGGCCTCCACGTACCGGTCGTCGATCCAGCCGAGGGCCACGGCGGCGGGCCGCTCCCCCGCCGCGATCGCGGCCGCGTGCCGGGCGACGGTCGCCGCATCGAGCGCCTCCGGCGGCTGCGAGGGCAGAACGGCGCCGTATGTGTGGGGCACCCGGCCGCCGGGGACGGGCGCGGCGAGCTGGAAGTGCGCGACGCCGGGCCAGTGATCCTCGGGGCTGTCCTCGGCGTACTCGGAGACGTCGTCCTCCTCCGCCCCGGCCGCCACACGCCGGAACCACCACGACCGGGCCGGCTCGGTCACCCGCTCCAGCGGGAGGTCGAGCAGCAGAGCGCGGTAGTGACCGGTCTCCAGCTCGCCGAGCACGGGGCTGAATTCGGCGAGCAGCGCGGCGTCGATCCGGTCCAGGCGAGCCAGCCGCCCGCGCATGCGGGCGGCGATCCGGGCCGCCTCGTCGTCCGGCCAGTCCAGCAGTGTCAGACCCAGCTCGCACGTGTCGCACAACGAGCCGACCCCGTACAGCGGCTTCCCGTCGAACGTCAGGGACCGGTCCCAGCGTGGCCAGGCGCCGCCGGGCGACGGCGGGTCGAAGTCGCCCCGGATCCGGCCGGCGCCCCCGTCGACGGAGAACCGGGCCAGAGCGGCGGACTCGACGACGAGGTTGCGCACCGTCGCGGGCGCGCGCTCGGTGCGGCCGTCGGCCCAGGCGGCGCGTACGGCTGCCGCGTACGCCGCCCGGTTCGCCCCCTCCGGCAGGAGCGGGTCGCGTCCGGTGAGCCGTACGAGCGCGTGGTGGACGTCGTACACCCGCTCCTCGCCGCTCTCGGCCAGCCATCGCAGCAGGTGCGGTACGGCGGCGGGATCATCCATCAGCTCCAGGGCGACGACGAACGCGGTGTGGCCGAGCCCGGTCACCTCGGACAGCCGCCCGGCGATCTGCTCCGTCCACTCGCGGGCACCGAGGCGGCCCAGCGCGAGCGCGGCCCGGTCGCGCGGCGCGGCGGGGTCCCCGAGGAGGGCGCCGAGGCGCGGCAGGAAGGACGGATCGCCGGAAAGGCCCATGGCGTCGACGAGCTCGGGGGCGGGCGCGACGCCGGCCCGAGCGCCCTCCCCACCGGAGGCCGGGGCCTGCCCCGCGTACGCGTGCAGCAGTTCGGCGGGCAGCCGCAGGCCGCGCGAGACGGCGGTCGTCAGCAGGTCCCGGCGGTCGTCGGCGGGGAACTCGGGCTCGGCGAACAGCCGCAGCAGCACCGCGTCGCCGGGCTCGCCGAGGGTCCGAAGGAGCCAGGTGAGGTACGGGCGGGAGGCCCGGTCCGTGTCCGACCGGTACAGCTCCTCGACCGCCTCGGCGAGACCGCCGGGTCGGTCGGCGTTCGGCGCGAACAGCGCGGTCCACGGGTCGTCGGCGCACAGGGCGGCGCGGAGACGTTCCTTGACGGTGTCGTGATCCCCCATGCAGGCAGTATCCGCCACGAACGGCTCGGCAGCGGTGGCTGCTGGACGGCAGCGGGTAGGGGGCTCTCCGGTGACCTCCAGGTCCAGCGGGGCACCGGCCTGATCGACACGGCACCCCCCAGGACCCGTTCGGCGGTCACCGGGTCGCCGGCGAACTCGGCGAATCGACCACCGGTGGTCGGCGCAGGCCCTCGCCGGGACGGCCGAAGAGTCCCCGGTCCGGTCGCCGAGGTCGTCAGGCGCCCTGGGTCAGGGAGTTGATGATCGACTCGACCGTCTCCTCCGTGATGCCGGGGTGGAGGAAGGCCAGGCGGGCGACCGTCTCCCCTTCCCAGACGCTCGGGGTGACGAAGGCGAGTCCGGAGGCGAGGAGCTGCTTCGACCAGGCGTAGTAGTCCTCCGGGTTCCAGCCGGCGCGGCGGATCAGGACGACCGTCAGCTCCGGCTCCCGGAGCAGTTCGAGGCCTTCGTTCGCTTCGACGAGGCGGGCCGTGTGCTGGGCGATCTCGGCGCCTCGGGCCACGGCGTCGCGGTAGGCGTCGGTGCCGTGGACGGCGAGGGAGAACCACAGGGGCAGGCCGCGCGGGCGGCGGGTCAGGTGGTAGGCGTAGTCGCTGGGGTTCCAGTCCGCTTCGTGGTCCTCTCCGTCCGCTCCGTGGATGGCGTCGAGGTAGGACGCGTCCTGGGTGTGCACGGCGCGGGCGAGGCGCGGTTCGCGGTAGAGGAGGGCCCCGCAGTCGAACGGCGCGAACATCCACTTGTGCGGGTCGACGACGAGGGAGTCCGCGTGTTCGATGCCGCGCAGGCGCGCGCGGAGCTCCGGTACGAACAGGGCCGCACCGCCGTAGGCGGCGTCGACGTGCAGCCACAGGTCACGGGTCCGGGCCTGTTCGGCTGTGCCGGCGAGGTCGTCGATGATGCCGGCGTTCGTGGTGCCGGCGGTGGCGACGACGGCCACGACCGGCGCGCCGCCGTCGGACGCCGCCGTGTCGAGCGCCTCCGCGAGGGCTGCGCCCGTGAGCCGGTGGTCGGCGGTCGGAACGACCAGCGGTTCGACGCCGATGATCCGCAGCGTGTTGCCGACGGAGGAATGGACCTGGTCGCTCACCGCGATCCTGACGGGAGCCGTCGCGGCCAGGCCCAGCCGGCGCCTGCCGGTGTCCCGCGCCACGACCAGCGCGGAGAGGTTGCCGGCCGAACCACCGCTGACGAAGCACCCACCCGCGCTCTGGGGCATTCCGGCCAGGTCGGCGAAGAGCCGCAGGACCTGGTTCTCCGCGGCGACGGCGCCCGAGGCCTCCAGCCAGGACACGCCGTGGAGCGAGGAGGCGGAGAGGACCATGTCGAACAGGGCGGCGGCCTTCGTCGGTGCCCCGGGGATGAACGCGAGGAAGGCGGGGTGATCGCAGGAGACGACCGTCGGCTCCAGCGCGTCCGTGTAGGTCCGCAGCACCTCGGCCGGTCGGCGCGGCCCGCTGCCGATGGCATCCTTCAGCGCCAGGGCGAGCTCCTCGTGCTCGCCGAGCCGGCCCAGCGGCGGAGGGTCGAGGCGGAGCCGGTCAAGGAGATGGCCCATGACCTGCTGGGTGAGGTCCTCGTCGTAAGCGTGCACGGAGGGCTCCTGTCGGAACGAGCGAATTAATGGGTCTGTAGCAAACCCAATTCGGACCCTAGGCGTCCGCCCCCGCGCTCGTCAACCGCTTCGCCCGTCGCAGCCGATCGCGAGGCGGGCGGTGCCCCCGGAACCAGATACCGCCGCCGCGCCCGGGACGCCCGTCAGTCGGAGGCCGAGGCGAACTGGTCCAGGAGGGCGAGGAACTGCCGGTGGGACTCCTGGAGGTGCTCGCGCATCCGGCGCTCGGCGGTCTCCCCGTCGCCCGACAGGACCGCCAGGGCGATCGCCTCGTGCTCCTCCCGGAAGGCGCGCCCGAAGTCCCGGTCGGTCGGATAGACCGGCGTCCAGTCGGAACCCAGCCAGAGCGCGTTGCCCGCCACGAACATCTCGGTACGCGCCCGCGTGACGGCCTCCGCGAGCACCTCGTTGCCGCCGGCCTCGGCGACGCCGAGGTGGAAGCGGGTGTCCGCGCGGTGGTACTCGCCGAGGTCGGCGACCTTCGCGTCCAGCATGTCGACCAGCCCCCGCCGGCCCGACGCCGCGCCGCGCTCGGCCGCGAGACGGGCCGCGAACGGCTCGATGGCCTGGCGGTACTCCATGTAGTCACGCAGCGAGGCCCGGATGCCGGCAGCGATCACCGCCCGGCCGTGGCGGCCGCCCGGGGGTGCCGGGGCGACCCGCGTACCGCCGGAGCGGCCCAGGGTGGTGACGACGAGTCCCTCCTCGGCCAGTTCCCGTACGGCCTGGCGGACCGTGTTGCGACCGACCCCGAAGACCGTCGCGAGGTGCCGCTCGGTCGGCAGCTTGTCCCCGGGGCCGAATCCGCCGAGCGCGATCCGCTGGCGCAGCGCCTCGGCCACGACGGCGTGCGAGGGCGCCTGCCTGGCCGCGGCGCCGCTCACCCCTGCGGCGCCGTTCGTCCCTGCGGCGCCGTTCGCTCCCGCCGCACCCCGCTCCCCTGCCCCGTCCCCCTGCTTGCCCGGGCCCTCGTTCCGCTTGCCCGCGCCGTCGTTCCGGCTCACGCTCGTGCCGCCCATGGCCTGCCCCTCGACTCTCGATTCCGTTCCGCTCCGCCCGGTCAGTCTATTGGGATCGGACCGAACCCTATTGACAGCCCACTGGGAGGGACCTAGCGTCGCCCCATCGTTTTTGGGTCCACACGGAACCCAATCGATGTCCCCCAAGGAGCCACGTATGAGTCAGTCCACGGGCGCCGCAGCCCCCGCCGCCGCGGCGCCACGCCGCTCCGGGCCCTGGAAGATCGCCACGGCCTCGATGATCGGCACGACCGTCGAGTGGTATGACTTCGGCATCTACGCCACCGCCGCCGCACTCGTGTTCCCCGAGCTCTTCTTCCCCGAGATGAACCGGGCGCTGGGCACCGTGATGTCCTTCGCGACCCTGTTCGTGGGGGCCCTCGGCCGCCCGCTGGGCGCCGTCCTCTTCGGTCACATCGGCGACCGGCACGGCCGCAAGAAGGCGCTCATCTGGTCGATGACGCTCATGGGCGCCGCCACCGTGTGCATCGGCCTGCTGCCCACGTACCACCAGGCCGGTGTCCTCGCACCCCTCCTCCTCGTGCTGATCCGCATGATCCAGTCACTGGCCGTGGGAGGCGAGTGGGGCGGAGCGGTTCTGTTCGCGGTCGAGCACGCGCCGCCGCGCCGCAAGGCCTTCTTCGGATCCTTTCCGCAGGTGGGCGATGGTGTCGGCTACTTCATGTCGACCGGTGTCTTCGCCCTCATCGCACTGCTCGGGCACGACGCCCTGGCCGACTGGGCGTGGCGCCTTCCATTCCTGCTGTCCGCGGTGCTCGTCGTGGTCGGTCTCGTCATCCGCCGCTCCATGGACGAGTCGCCCGAGTTCGAGGCAGCCCGGCGTGCCCAGGCGGCCGCGGGCCCCGGCGGCCGGGACAAGGAGAGCGCCCCCGTGGTCGGCGTACTGCGGCACGCCTGGAAGACGTGGCTGCTGGCCACGGGCGCGTTCCTGATCACCGTCGGCGGCTACTACGTCGTCGTCACCTTCATGTCGACCTACGCCGTCACGGAGCTCGGCTTCACCGACGCCCAGGCGGCCGGGGCCGGAACCGCCGCCTCCGTCGTCGTCATCGTGTGCACCCCGCTCAGCGCGCTGCTCGCCGACCGGTACGGCCTGCGGCGCGTCACGCTCATCGGCGTCCTGCTGCACCTGGTCGCGGCCTTCCCGATGTTCTGGCTCGCCGACACCCGCTCGATCGCCGGCCTGTGGCTCGCCATGTGCCTGCCCATGCTCGCCAGCACGATCGCGTACGCCTCCCTGGGCACCCTCGCCGCGGGCTGGTTCGCGCCGCGAGTCCGCTACACGGGCCTGTCCATGAGCTTCCAGACCGCGGGCCTGCTCGGCACCCTGGCCCCCGCGGCGACGACCTGGCTGTACTCCGCCTTCGGCGACTCCTGGGTTCCCGTCGCGCTCGCCTTCGCGGGCATGGCGGCCGTCAGCGCCGTGTGCCTGATGGCATGCCGCCCGGCACCGGACGCGGGGCCGTCCCCCGACGCGACCGCCACGACCGCCACGACCGCGGAAGACGCGCTCTCCGGCGGTTCGGCCGATGCCGTGGGCGTCACCCGCACCTGACGGGCGCACACCCTCCGCCCCCGCTTCTCCCCGACCCTCACCCGCTGATCCGAAGGAGCCTCCGTGAGCCCCGCACCCGATCTCATCCTGACCCGGGCCCGCGTCCACACCGTCGACCCCGACCTCCCGCGCGCCGAGGCCGTTGCCGTGACCGACGGCCGGATCAGCGCCGTCGGCACGCACGCCGAGGTCTGCGCGCTCGCCGGACCGGCGACGGAGGTACGCGACCTCGGCGGGCGCATGCTGCTCCCGGGCTTCGTCGACGCGCACAACCACGTGCGCCTCGGCTCCGACTCCGACTCCGTGCAGCTCGCCGGAGCCCACACCCTGGAGGAGGTGCACGCCCGCATCGGGGCATGGGCGGCCGCGCACCCCGACGCAGAGTGGATCGAGGCGGAGGCCTTCGACTACGGGGCGATCCCCGGCGGCCGCATGCCCACCGCCGCCGACCTGGACCCGGTCACCGGCGACCGGCCCGCGTTCGTCTTCACGTACGACGTCCACAGCGTCTGGCTCAACACCGCCGCTCTCCGGCGCCTCGGCATCACCCGGGACACCGGCCGGCTGCCGTGGGGAGTCGTCCAGAAGGATCCCGCCACCGGCGAGCCGACCGGCTTCGTCACCGGGTTCGCCGTCCTCGGTCTCGCCCGCCGCGGCCAGCGCGCGCTGGCCGAGTTCCTGCCCTGGGCGAGCGAGGAGCGCCGCTACAAGCGCCTGTGCGCCTCGCTCGACATGGCCGCGGAGAACGGTCTGACCACCGTCGTCGAACCGCAGAACTCCCCCGACGACCTCTTCCTCTTCGAACGGGCCAGGAGCGAGGGACGGCTGCGTTCGCGGATCATCGCCGCGC
This sequence comes from Streptomyces sp. R-07, assembly GCF_049913175.1. Taxonomy (NCBI): domain Bacteria; kingdom Bacillati; phylum Actinomycetota; class Actinomycetes; order Kitasatosporales; family Streptomycetaceae; genus Streptomyces; species Streptomyces sp. R-07. The sequence goes on along the minus strand of NZ_CP183978.1, from coordinate 8,337,315 downwards.
TGTTCCATCCGCACGGGACCACCGCCGAAGAGCTCGACGAGTTCCAGGGGTGCGCCAAGCGGTTCGACGACGACCGGTTCCGTGTCGGTCCGCTCAAGCTCTACATCGACGACGTCATCGAGCCCCACACGGCCGCGCTGTTCGAGCCGTACGCCAACGAGCCCGGCAACCGGGGCCGTACGTTCTACGAGCCCGGGGAGTTCGCGGACGTCCTGACCGAGCTGGACCGGCGCGGGTTCCAGACGTTCACGCACGCCACCGGTGACCGTGGCATCCGCACCGCCCTCGACGCCCACGAGGCCGCACGCGCCGCCAACGGGCCCCGCGACGCCCGCCACCAGCTCGTCCACGTCGAGTGCCTGCACCCCCAGGACGTCGGCCGGTTCGCGGCCCTCGACGTCGTGGCCTGCATGCAGCCTCGGCACTGCGCCCCGGACGTCGCCGGCCCCGGCAAGGACTGGGCCGAGGGCGTCGGCGAACACCGCTGGCCGCATGCCTGGGCGTTCCGCAGTCTGCGTGAGGCGGGCACGCGGCTCGCCTTCTCCAGCGACTGGAACGTCGCCGAGATGAACCCGCTCGCCCACCTCTACACCGCCGTCACCCGCCGCGCCCCCGACGGCGGGGACGCGTGGGTGCCCGGCCAGACGATCGACCTGGCCGCAGCGATCGAGGCGTACACGATGGGCAGCGCCTACGCCAACTTCGTGGACGGGGACCGCGGTTCGGTGGCCGTCGGCAAGTACGCGGATCTGGTCGTGATCGACCGGGACCTGTTCGCCGTCCCCACGGAGGAGATCAAGGAAGCGTCGGTCGACGAGACGATCGTCGAGGGGGTCACCGTCTTCCGCCGCTGAGCCGACGGCCGCGCGCCGACGCCCCATACCTGTCGTATCGTCGCCGCCCGCCCGCCTCGGCACTCCCTGCACTCTCCGCTCTCTGCCCTCCCTGCACACCGAACGGCCCCGTCCGCGCCCTGGTCGCCGACGGGGCCGCGGACCGTCGGGAGCGATGTCGCCCCACGCTGCTCCCCGGGTTTGCGAGGGCGTTTCGATCATGCGAACTACGCGCGTCGACCAGCCCGTACGCCGTTGACGCCCCCGTCCGCCCCGACGAGACTCCTGCCTCATGCAGCCCCCGCGTGACCGCTCGGTCACCCTCGTCCAGCGCCGGCACGTGGACCTCGTCCGTGTCGCGAGCGCGGTCTGTCGCTGCGCCTGACGGCTCGGCTCCCGCTCACCGCGCCGCACCCTCACGGTCCTCCGCCCGCCCCGCCCGCGGCGCCGTCCCCCGCCCGCCGGGCCCCGGAGGCACGCCCGTACGTCCGCACGCCCTTCTGGAGATCCGTATGTCCACGCCCCTGTCCCGCCGCGCCCTCGGCGGGGCCGCCGCCGGTGCCGCCGCCGCGGCCGCCCTCGGCGCCAGCGCGCCCGCCGCACAGGCGACGCCCTCGACCCACCCGCAGGAGCGTCCCTTCCGGGCCGCGCACCCGCGCCGCCACTCGCGGCGCCCCAACATCCTCTTCATCCTGGGCGACGACCTCGGCTGGGCCGACCTCTCCTCCTACGGCTCCCCGCACATCCGCACCCCCCACCTGGACCGTCTCGCCCGCGAGGGCGTCCGCTTCACCGACGCCTACTCCGGTTCCGCGACCTGCTCCCCCACCCGCTTCAGCCTCTACACCGGCCGCTACCCGGGCCGTACGAAGGGCGGTCTCGCCGAGCCGATCGCCGACAGGTCCGCCGGCCTCGAGCCCACCCATCCCACGCTCGCCTCGCTGCTCCGGGACTCCGGCTACGCCACCGCCCTCATCGGCAAGTGGCACTGCGGCTACCTGCCCGACTACTCCCCCACCCGTTCCGGCTGGGACGAGTTCTTCGGCAACTTCGGCGGGGCCCTGGAGTACTACTCCAAGCTCGGTCTGGGCGGCGAGTACGACCTCTACGAGGGCGACGCCGAGTACAAGGACCTCCGCTACTACACGCGGATCATCACCGAGCGCGCGGAGGAGTACGTCAGCCGCGAGCACGAGAAGCCGTGGCTGCTCAACCTGAACTTCACCACCCCGCACTGGCCCTGGATCGCCGACGGCGACAAGGAGACGAGCGACGAGATCGTGCGCCGCATCAAGGCCGGCGACCGCTCCGCCCTCTGGCACCAGGACGGCGGCTCCGTCGAGAAGTACAAGGAGATGGTCGAGGACCTCGACCGCTCGATCGGGCAGGTCCTCAAGGCGCTCAGGCGCTCGGGCCAGGAGCAGGACACCCTCGTCTTCTTCGCCAGCGACAACGGCGGCGAGCGCTTCTCCTACAACTGGCCGCTCGCCGGGAACAAGGGCTCGCTCCAGGAGGGCGGCATCCGCGTCCCCTCGATCCTGCGGTGGCCCGCCCGGATCGACGGCGGCCAGGTGAGCGACCTGCCGGTGTTCACGCCCGACTGGACGGCGACCCTGCTCGACCTGGCCGGGGCCCGCCCCCACCCCGCTTACCCCCTCGACGGCACCAGCCTCGCCGGGCACCTGCTGCGCGGTGCCGAGGTCCCCGAGCGGGACCTCTTCTGGCGGGTGCGGGGCGAGCGGGCGCTGCGCCGCGGCGACTGGAAGTACTACCGGGGCAAGTCCGGCCGCGACCAGCTCTTCCACCTGTCCGAGGACTCCCGCGAGCAGGCGGACCGGGCGCCGTACGAGCAGGCGCGGCTCGACGGGCTGCGGGCCGCCTGGGAACGCATCGACGCGGGGCTCCTCCGCTACTGAGATCCCCCCTTTCCGAGGCGCTGAACAACACGGTCCGGCACGCGCACGCGGACCGGGCCGAGGCCGCGGTGATCCTGGCCGGTGACGCGGTCACCGTCGAGATCCGCGACAGCGCGGACGCCGTCCCGGCGGAGCGCGGCAAGGGCGTCGGGCTCCGCTCGACGGCGGAGCGGGCCGAGGATCTCGCGGCGCGTTCGAGCTGGTCGACACGGGTGCGGGCACACTCGTACGTGCCGTCATGCCGGGCGGCCGAGCCGGAACACATGTGGGACCTGAGGATCAGGCGCCTGGGACAGGCACCTGAGGAGACTGAGGCATGTCCGTACGGCCCGCCCGGCCGCGCCCGCCTTCCGGGGCCCGTCGACCCAGCCGGACGAGCCCCGGTCGCGGCCACGCGACGGAGTCCTCCGCTCGTGAGGTGCACGGTGGAGAGGGCACCATGGAGGGTGGCCGGTCCTCGGGCGCCGCCATGGAGGGAGCCGGGAGATGGAGCTGGATGGATCCGACGGGGCCGACGTGCAGGCCCGTGAGACCGGGCCCCTCCCACCGGGCGGGCTCCTCGATCTGCTGAGCGTGTCCGCGGTGGTCCTGGACAGCGGCGGACGGATCGTGTTCTGGAGCCCGCAGGCCAACGACGTCTTCGGCTACACCGCCGAGGAGGCGCTGGGCCGGCACGCGGCCCGTTTGCTGGTCCACGAGGAGCACAGCGATCTGGTCAGCCGGCTGTTCGCCGAGGTCATGGCCACCGGGGCGAGCTGGGCGGGGGCGTTCCCCGTACGGCACAAGGACGGCAGCACGCGGCTCGTGGAGTTCCGCAACATGCGGCTGACGGACGATCTCGGTGATGTCTACGCCCTGGGCATCGCCGCTGATCAGGTCGCTCTGGAGGGGATCGAGGCCCGGCTCGCGCTCTCGGACCGGCTGGTGTCCCAGTCGCCCATCGGTGTCGCCTTCCTGGACACCGACCTGCGCTATTCGATGGTGAACCCGGCCCTCGAGCGCATCAACGGCGTTCCCGCCGCCGATCACATCGGCCGCCGCCCCAGGGACATCCATCCGTTCTCCGGCATCGACACGGTCGAGTCCGCGCTGCGGCAGGTCCTGCTCACCGGCACTCCGCTGATCGACCAGTACGTCGTCGGCCGCACCCTGGCCGATCCGGACCGCGATCACGCCTGGTCGGTGTCGTACTACCGGCTGGAAGGAGCCAACGGGCGGGTGCTCGGTGTGGCGAACTCGGTGGTCGACGTCAGCGAGCGCCACCGGGTCACCATCGAGGCGGACCGGGCCCGGCGCCGTCTGTCGCTGATCGCCGAGGCCTCCGCCCGCGTAGGGACCACTCTGGAGGTGGACAGGACTGCTCAGGAGCTGGCCCAGGTCGCCGTACCGGACCTGGCCGACCTCGCGGCGGTCGACGTCCTCGACGCCGTCCTCGCCTTCCGCCGCACCAACGGCCCGCATGACGGGACGGAGCTGTTCCGGGCGCTCGCCGTCGCCTCCGCCCACCCCACCGAGGCCCTCGCCGCGGCGGACGCGGTGGGGGATCTCGCCGCCTACGGGGCCGACCGGCTCATCACCCAGTGCGTCCACACCGGCCGGCCCGTCGTCGTCGCCCACACGGGACCGGACGACCTGCTGCGCATCGCCCGCGACCCGGACGCCGCCAACGCCTTCGCCCGGGCCGGCGTGCACTCCTACCTCGCGGTGCCGCTGATCGCCCACCACGAGGTTCTCGGCGCCTTCGACCTGATGCGCACCCGCAATCCCCTGCCCTTCGACGACGACGATGTGATCCTCGCCGGGGAACTGGCCGCCCGTGCCGCGGTCGCGATCGACAACGCGCGCTGGTACCAGAGCGTGCGCAACTCCGCCGAGACCCTGCAACGCAGCCTGCTGCCCGGCCGGCACCCCCGTCTCGCCGGCCTGGACGTGGCCTCGCACTACCAGCCGGCCCAGGCCTCCAGCGAGGTGGGAGGCGACTGGTACGACGTCATCCCGCTGACCGGCGACCGTACGGCCCTGGTGGTCGGCGACGTGATGGGCAGCGGCATCGACGCGGCCGCGGCCATGGGGCGGCTGCGGACCGCCACCTGCGCGTACGCCGACCTCGACCTCGCTCCGGACCAGGTCCTGCACCATCTCGACAAGATCACCAGCGGGCTCGAGCACTACATCGCCACGTGCCTCTACGCCGTCTACGATCCGCACCGGCGCCGGTGCGACATCGCCAATGCCGGACACCTCCCGCCGGCCGTGGTCCGTGCGGGGCGGCCCCCCGAACTCCTCGACCTGCCCACGGGCGCGCCCCTGGGTGTCGGCGGGGTGCCATTCGTCACCACCGCCTTCGATCTGGGTCCCGGCGACCGGCTCGTGCTGTACACCGACGGTCTCGTCGAGACCCGCTTCCACCCGATCGACGAGCGTCTGGACACCCTGCTGGAAAGCCTCGGCGGACCGCATCGTCCCTTGCAGGACCTCTGCCGGTGGCTCCTGGAGGCCCTGCGGCACCCGGACGACCACGACGACGTCGCCCTCCTCATCGCCCAGGCCCGGCCCCTGACCCCGGCGGACACCGCCGCGTCGTAACCCGTGCCCGTACGTCAGGGTGGCGGCGGTGTGCCTTCGTCCGGGCGGGGCATGTAGGCGCCTTTGGCGAGGATGCCGTCGATCTGCCGGCCTTCGGCCGTGGTCACGCGCTGGTGGGGCAGCGGGACCCCCACGATGTGGGCCAGGCGCCGGAGTTGGACGTCGATGGCGGCCTCGCAGCTGACGCAGAAGTCGTCGGCGCCGCGGCGCCCCTGGGACCAGCCGAGGAGCACCAGTCCGAGGGCGAGGGGGGCGGCGGGCCACCAGAAGAGGGAGACGAGCAGGTAGGGCACGGCCCAGGCGACACGGACGGTGGCGGCGGCGTAGTCGTCCCAGGCGGCGGAGACGACCTTGGGGGTGCGGTCGTCGCGGAGTTGCCAGAGGCGGGGCCACACCCGGGCGAGGGACACGCCGTACTGGGCGGCGACCCGCTCGTCCACGAGCGCGAAGCGGTCGCCGATCCAGGTGGCGCGGTGGGGCAGATAGCGCTCGGGCACGGCGTAGCCGCCGCGGCGGGCGGTGTCGAGGGCGAGTCGGCGGCGCCGCCGGATGCCGGCGCGCATGAGCCGGCAGAGGGCGGCGGACCTGCCCAGCCAGAGCCGGTTCACGACCAGGCTCAGTTCCCTGACGAGGACGGCGACCACGGTGACGGCGGCGACGAGCAGGCAGCCGATGACGATGCCCTTCGTGGTCCGGGCGGTGGCGGCGAGGGTGTCCAGGCGCCGGACCAGGACGTCGAGGTCGAGTGCGTGGGCGGGGCCGGAGGGGGCCATCGCCCACGCGACGATCACGGCTGCGGCGAAGGGCACGCCGGGCAGGATCAGGAAGGCGAACCAGCGGTCGGCGATGCGCTTGCCGAGGTCGGAGAGGATGCCGTCCATCAGCCACCGTCCTCGGCGAGCATCGGGGTCCCGTCGAGGTGGCAGCGCGGTTCGGTGGCGTCGGCGTTGCGCCCCCGTGCGGGGCAGCGGCCGTGCGGGCAGCGGAACCGCTCGATGACGGGCCGCTCCTGCCAGGTCTCCTCGGCCGGGAGCCCGGAGGCGCGGGATCCCTCGCGCCGAAGTCGGAGTTCGCGCAGGGCTTCGGTGGCGGCCTTGCCCGCGCGGACCTCGGACAGTTCCCGGTCGAGGTCCGCCCGCCATCCGAACCTGTCGGCCTTCTGCCTGAGGTCGGGAAGGTTGACACAGAGCCAGCCCAGGGCGGCCTGTTCCTCGGTGACCTCGGCGGCTCGCCGGTCTTCGGTGTCCGGGGCCGTTCGGCGCGGCCGTCGCTGCCAGGGCCAGCGTCGTGCGGGGCTGGGCACGTGATGCACTCCTCTACGGTCCGATGTGCAGGAGGGAAGACCAGACGTCGACGTCGCGCGGGGCCGCGCGACGCAGCGACTGTGCGGCGTTGTGGACGGCCTGTGCGGCGCGCGTGCTGTCGGGTGCGCCCTGCTCGGTGAGCGTCCGGTACACCTCCCGGGCCGCGTGCCGGGCCTTGTCGCTGTCGACCTCCCACAGGGTGCCCACCACGTGGACGAACGACTGCAGGTGGAGCAGTGCGGCCAGGTGCACGGATTCGTCGTAGGCGCGTGGGTCGGGGGCGGCGGTGCTGCAGGCCGACAGGTAGCAGAACTCGGCGTCCGCCAGGCGGAGGTCGGCCAGCTGGTCGAGGGTGACCACGCCGTCGGTGACGGCGAGTCCGGAGGCGTCGGCGTGGCAGGCGAAGTGGACCCAGTGGGCGCCGCGCAGCTGTGCGAGGACGTCGGCGACGTGTGCGGGGTTGAGCGGCACGGCGTCGGGGAAGTGCCGCAGGAACTCCCCGGCCTCCTCGTCCACGGCAGGCAGGTCGGGCCTGCCGGGAGTGTGGCGTGCGGCGACGGCGAGGCTTCCCCGGGGCTCCACCACACGCTCGCCGGATCGCAGGAGGGCGCTGATCGTGGGGGTGTAGGAGGAGACGACCTCGTCCAGCAGGGCGGGCCCGTCGGGCCGGGTGTGGTGTCCGGCGGCGTGGAGGGGCAGTGCGGCCAGCGGTCCGGTCGGGCACCAGCGGATGCGTCGCTCGTCCCCCAGGTGGGGGGCGACGACACGCAGGACGGGAACCGCGAGGTCGTCCCAGAGGCGTGGAGCGATCACGTTGAGCATGGCCTGATGCCGGCCGTCGGGGTCGACCGACTGCTGGGCCCATGCGACGAGTTCGGCGTGGTCGAGCCTGTCGAGGGGTACGAGCACGGGCTTGGCGTCCGGGAGGAGGACGATCGCGTCGCACCGTGACGGGCTGACGTTGATCACCACGACGGGCCCGTCGGCCGCTGCTGCGGAGAGTTCCCGGTAGTCGCGCCGTCTGCTCATGCCGAGGGACGCGGACAGTTCGTTCCACTCCCGGCCCAGGCGGATGCGTCGCTCCACGTCGGCGCCCGCCTGGTTGAATCGCCACCCCGGCTCGTCGGGTACGTCGAGTTCGGCTCGGATCTCGTCGAGGCGGCGGGCCAGTTCGGGATCGGAGGCCCGGGTGGCCTCGACGCCGCCTCGCAGTCGGGCGAGCTGCCCCCACATCACGGCGCGCCCGTGTTCCAGGATCTCGACCGCCTCTTCCACGTGGCCGGCGGTGATCGCGGCCGCGGCGGCGGCTGTGGACGCGCCCTGCCAGCGGCTGAGCAGCCACCGTTGGTCGTCGCGGCGCAGCCCGACCCAGGCCAGCTGGGGCAGGAGCTCGACCGCTGTCCCGTAGCCCTCGGCGGACAGGGGTCCTCCGGCGCCGAGTTCACCGAGGCTCATCGCGGCGGCCAGCCTCTCCTGCAGGGGGGAGGAAGGGCTGTCGGCCGCCTCCCGCAGGCAGCGAGCGGCCTCCTCGGTGGCGCCTGACGCGGCGAGCGCCTGGGCGTGGACCGTCAGGCAGACGGCGTGCCCCGGGCTGCCGAGTCCGTTCTCCCGTACGAGGCGCCGGGCCAGGTCCTGTGCCTGGACGAGGTCGTCGTGGTCGCCGTGGGCCGTGAACCGTTCGAGGAGGGCTCGGACCATGTGGGGGTCGGGTTCGGCGCGCCGTCCCGTTCGGACGGCTTCGGTCAGTGCTGCCGGGTCCCCTGTTTCCCGGTAGTGCAGGAGATGGAGCTCAAGAAGGTGGTTGGCCGCCGTGGACGGGTACCGCCGCCTGACTTTTCGTACGAGGGCGAGGGCTCGGTCGAGGTCGGCGGGGTCCCCGCGCAACTCGTACCGGGCCGTCAAGGCGCGGGCCGTGGTGCGGCAGACGGAGTGCCATTGGGCCAGGGTGAACCAGAACCAGGGGCGGGGTCGGGCCGCGAGGGGGGTGAGGAGGGTGATCGCTCGTTCGAGATCGACCACCGCCCCGGTCCATTCGTAGCGGAGGATGAACGCCCGCGCCACGGTGTGCTGGATTCCCGGTCGGCCGATCGTGGCGAGGATCCGCTCGAAGGTGTGTTGCGGAGCACCCAGCGCCGAAGGGCCGTCCCCCAGCAGGCGGTCGAGGACGTCGGTGTCGTTTCCCCGCTCGGCCATCAGGTCGATCAGCGCCTCGGTCCGCCATGCCCAGGCCAGCGAGGAGAGGTCGTGGGAAGCGGACAGCCGGAACCGGTCGGCCTGCTGCGCCACTCCCCGAAGGGCTTCCTGTCTGGCGGTACCGGCGGCGACGCGGTCTGAGCGTGCGGCCTGGATGGCCAAGACGACCTCCACCAGTCCGAACAGCCGGTGCGCCGCCCACGGGGCGTACACCAGCAGGAGCGGGACCGCCATCTGGCCGACGCAGACGGCGACGAAGATCGCGGTGGGCCGGTCGGCCAGGAGGTCGTCCAGCTCCTCGCCCTTGCCCAGGAAGGGCAAGGCCAACGCGATCCAGGTCAGGCCCAGGAACAGGAGGTACCGGAGCAGCATCGCAAGGGGCCGCCGCACGAAGGCGAGCCAGGACTCCCCCACCATCCGGCGGTGCTTGACGGTCCAGCTCACCGCGACCACGGTGAGCGCGAAGCAGCCCGCGCCCACGAGCGGCACGACGTACGGCATCTGAGGTGGGTCGGGCGTGTACCACTGCAGTCGGTACGAGTCGAGATCGCGCCACGCGCCCGACCCCGGTTCGTAGAGCGCGTTGCGTTCGGCGTCGTACACCGGCTGGTCGTGCGGGCCGAACCGGAAGAGCCGGTGCTGTACCAGCCATATCCCCCAGGTCGCGCCCGCCAGTGCGGCGAGCGCGGTCAGACCCCACACGGCGAGCCGCCGTTTCCCCCGTTTCATCGCACAGAGGATACGGCCGCGGAAGCAGCCGTACATCTCCGGGAGTTGGAAGGGAGCGGCTCGCGGTCGGCCTGGTTCCGGCCGGGGCGGGAACTCGGCGTGTGGTCGGGCGGCGGTCAGCCGTCCACGTGCAGCCCGAATCCGGTGCGGCCCGCCGGCTCCAGGCCCTCCTTCAGGTGCAGCGAGGGGATCTCGTAGTCGCCGAAGTTCTGCTTCCGGAAGGCGATCGGCTCGGTCGACTCCAGGGTGAGCAGGCGCTGTTCCCAGGCCTTGGCGACGTCGCCGTAGTCCTCGTCGCTGATCCGGTCGGTGCCGTACAGCACGAACGGCGGAAGCACCTCGATGCCCGGGTAGTAGAGGATGCCGTGGTGGATCGGGAACAGCAGGTCGTCGATGGGGCCGTTGATCCCGCGGGCGGAGTAGTGCGACTCCGGGCCGCCGACGGTCACCGACAGGAGCGCCTTCCGGCCCGCGAGGGTGCCTTCGCCGAAGCGCTCGCCGTACTTGGTGTCACTGTGCTCCCCGACGCCGTACGCGAAGCGGTACGTGAACACCCGGTCCACCCAGCCCTTGAGGATCGCGGGCATCGTGTACCACCACAGCGGGAACTGGAAGATGACGGTGTCGGCCCACAGCAGCTTCTCCTGCTCGGCGCGGACGTCCTCGGTGAGCGTCCCGGCGTCGAAGGCCCGGCCCGAGTCCAGGGCGACCTTCAGCCGGCCTTCGACCGCGGGGCCGTAGTCGGCGGCGTCCACGACCGCCTTCCAGTTCATCGCGTACAGATCGCTCACCCGTACCTCGTGCCCGGCGGACTCCAGTGTGGACACGGCGAGGTCCTTCAGGGAGTTGTTGAGCGACTGCGGCTCCGGGTGGGCGTGGACGATCAGCGTCTTCATGGGGACTCCTTCAGGTCGGATGCCTTCGATCCTGGGCGCCACGGCGCCCGGTGTTCAGGGGCGCGTCTTCCGTCGGACCGGGCTTCCTGGTATCCGCAGGGCCACCCTCGCGGGGTGCCGCCGAGGCCATACTGGGGGGCATGGACGATCTTGCGGGCTTCCTGCGGACCCGGCGTTCCCGCATCGACCCGGCGGCCGTCGGTATCCCGACCGACAGCCGCCGCCGTGTCGAAGGGCTGCGCCGCGAAGAGGTCGCGCACCTGTCCGGAGTGAGCGTCGACTACTACGTACGGCTGGAACAGGGCCGCGCGACGCAGCCGTCCGAGCAGGTCCTCGACGCGCTCGCCCACGTCCTCGGCCTCGACGAGACCGAACGCGGGCACCTCTACCGGCTCGCGCGGCAGCGCCGTCGCCCCGTGAAGACGCCAGGCGGGCGCCTCCGGCCGGAGGCGCTGCGCGTCCTCGACCTGGTCGCCGACGCACCCGCGCTGATCATGAACCACCGTCTGGACGTCCTCGCCGGGAACCGTCTCGCCCGACTCCTCTACGGCCGGCCGATACCCGGCCTGAACACCGCCCGGCACATCTTCCTCGAGGAGGCCGAGCGGGGCCTCTACGCGGACTGGGAGAACTGCACCCTCGACGTCGTCGGGCATCTGCGCCTGGCCGCCGGCAAGCACCCCGACGACCCCCGCCTGGCCTCACTCATCGGCGAACTCGCGATGGGCAGCGAACGCTTCCGCCGGCTCTGGGCACGCGCGGACGTGCGCGCCCGCACGCATGGACGCAAGACGTACCGGCACCCGCTGGTGGGCCGTCTTGAACTGCACCATGAGAACTTCGCGCTGCCCGAGGAATCGGGCATGGAGCTGCTGGTCCTGTCCGCGGCCCCCGACAGCCCGGCCGAGGACGGACTACGACTGCTCGCGAGCCTGGACCAGAAGAGCGGAGACGCCCGGCGGAGGGCCAGGGACCAGGTCCACGAGTGAGGCGCGGGGCTGAGGCGACGTCGGACACCAGAAGCGGACCCTTCGGCACCGGGGCCCACTGGGAGCCGGTGCCGACATGTGCAGGACCGGCAGGACTCGTCGTACGCCTCAGAACACCGCGGCCACAGCGCCCCTGGTCCCCGTCGCGGTTGGTCCCGGGGTGGGTAGGCTCGGGGCTGACGTGCCGGGTTCAGTGGAGGAGAAGCACGTGTTCGTGAAGGTGTGTGGGCTCGGGACGGTCGCCGACATCGATGTGTCGGTCGCGGCCGGCGCGGACGCCGTCGGTCTGGTGATCAGCGGCACCAGTGTGCGGGGCCTCGACCGGGACCGGGCCGTGCGGCTCGCCGCACACGTGCCGCCGGGTGTCCTGTCCGTTCTCGTGGTCAACGACACCCCGGCCGCCGACGCCGCCCGCATCGCCCGTGAACTCGGTGTCGGTGCGCTGCAGTTGCACGGCACCGCGTATCACGCGGAGGACTTCACGGCCGCCGCGGAGATCTTCCCGCGCCTGTGGCGGGCCACGTCCTTGAGCGACCGGCCCGACACGCGCGTCGGCGCCTACGGCGAGGAGGTCCTCCTCCTCGATTCGCCCCGGGCGGGTTCGGGTGAGCCGTGGGACCTGTCCCTGCTCGAGGCGGCCCGCCCCGAGGGCACCTGGCTGCTCGCCGGCGGACTCTCACCGCACAACGTCGGCGAGGCGATCGGCCGGGCGCGTCCCTGGGGGGTCGATGTGTCCAGCGGCGTCGAGTCCGCCCCGGGCGTCAAGGACCACGAGCTGGTCCGTGCCTTCGTCACCGCCGCGAAGCGGGCCGCCGCCCCGCAGGAGGCCTGATCCCGGCCGGGCGCGGCCGGTCGACGGCCGCGCCCGGGCTTCAGGACTCGTCGCCGACGTCGTCGCCCAGGTCGTCCTGGACCCGCAGCCCCGCCACCCACAGCGGCATGATCCAGTGCACGGCGATCACGCCGACGAGGACCGGGGTCGCGGCCGCCCGGAGGGGTGCGTCCACCAGGACGCCGTAGGCGCCGGTGCCGAACGCGACGGCCAGGAGCAGCCACAGGGTGATGCGGTGGGCCAGGGCGCGGACCCGGTCGCGTTCGACCAGCTGGCGCTCGTCGAGCATCCGGCCACGCAGTTCGAGGAGTCCGCGTGTGGAGCCGTTGAGCATGCCGGTGAGCAGGATCCAGGGGAGCAACACCACGGCAACCACGACGGCGGGTCCGTATCCGGGCCCGAAGACCGTGGCGATCCAGGCGCCCACTCCGGTGACGGTGAGGGCGACGTGCGCCCCCACGAGGAGCCGGCGCCGGGTCACGGTGGCGTAGGCGGCTGCCGCCCGGCGGTCGTTCATCACGGCGTACATCCGCCGGTCGTAGCGCGTCGCGGTCATCACTGCTTCCTCCCGTAGACCTCGTCGGTGAGCGGCTGGAACGGCTCCAGGGAGAACAGCGCCTCCACCGGCAGCCCGAAGAACCGGGCCACCTTCAGGGCCAGGTCGAGGCTGGGGTTGTACTGGCCGCGCTCGATGTAGCCGATGGTCTGGTAGTGGACTCCCACTGCCTCGGCCAGTGCCTGGCGCGACACTTTCCGCTCTGCCCTGACAACGGCCAGCCTGTTGTGCACCTGCTCGCTCATGTATAAGAAGTACTACATCTCGCCGTAGACGCACAACATTGCTGGGTCGGGTTGACGCGCTCACGGTCGTCGTTCGCTCAAGGCGCGGTACGGAACGAACGTCCGGCGGTCACCCCGAAGTTGCGGTCCTCCGGCCGGCCCCTCGGAGCGCCGCCGAAACGTGTGGAAGGAAACAGCCCTCACCGCGCATCCCTTGAGCCCTTTCGTACGTCTTCCATGCGCCGGGTCCGTGTCCGGCGCCGTCGCAGGACCCTGCTGCACCTGGGCCGGCTCTCCCGCGCGACCCGTGTCGGGCCCCTGCGGACCCGGAAGACATCGATCTCTACCAAGGGCAGAAGACTTTGCTGACTCCGACACTCGGCCTGCGCAGTGCCGTGACCGTCTCGCTCACGGCCTCGGCCGTACTGGCCGGCGGCCTCTTCGCCGGCCAGGCGCACGCCGCCGCGCCGCCCACCCCGTCGATCACCGCCCCGGGCGGCTTCGTCATGAACAACGGGACGGGTACGACGCTGTTCGGGAAGGCCGCGGACACCCGCCGGTCGACCGGGTCCACCACGAAGATCATGACCGCGAAGGTGGTGCTGTCCCAGCCGAACCTCAACCTGGACGCCAAGGTCACGGTCCAGAAGGCCTACAGCGACTACATCGTCTCCAAGAACGCCTCCTCGGCCCGGCTCATCGTCGGGGACAAGGTGACCGTCCGGCAGCTCCTCTACGGCCTCATGCTGCCGTCGGGGTGCGATGCCGCCTACGCGCTGGCCGACAAGTTCGGCACCGGCACGACGCGGGCGGCCCGGGTCAAGTCGTTCATCGGGAAGATGAACGACGAGGCGAGGCGGCTCGGCCTGCGCAACACCCACTTCGACTCGTTCGACGGGATAGGGAGCGGGCAGAACTACTCGACTCCGCGCGATCTGACGAAGATCGCGAGCAGCGCGATGAAGAACTCCACGTTCCGCACCGTCGTCAAGACGAAGTCCACGCAGCAGAAGGTGACCACGAAGACCGGCGGTTACCGGTACATGTCGTGGACGAACACGAACAAGCTGCTGAGCACGTACAGCGGTGCGATCGGCGTGAAGACCGGTTCGGGTCCGCAGGCCAAGTACTGCCTCGTCTTCGCGGCGACCCGCGGCAGCAAGACGGTCATCGGCGCGGTGCTCGCCTCGCCGTCCGAGACGAACAGGGCTGCCGACGTCAAGAAGCTGCTGGACTACGGCTTCGCGAGGTAGGGGTAGAGGCAGAGGAACGACCACCGGCGGCCGGCGCTCCACCGCGCCGGCCGTCACCGGCTGCCTCCCGTTCGACGGGAGGCAGCCCGGCACCGGCGACACGCACCTTTCCGCACCACACGGACGCCACGACGGCCGCGCGATGGCGCGCCGGGCGGGGGCCACGCGGGCGCGCGCCGGGCGTCGGCGCCTGACCCGCCCCGGTCGGAAGCGCACCTTCCGGAAACCTGCACAACGTGAGCGTGTGGAGGGGCGGCGCCTTCACCGTTTCCCGACACCACGGGGGCCCGGGCCGCCCGGACAGCACCCTTCTGCCCCTTTAAGTTCCCCGCGCGAGGCGGGGCGGCCGAATCTGTTACTCGGATCCGAGGAGAAGGTGTCGGCGTTCGGTGAAATTGAATGCACGGCCGCTTCCCGGCGTGCAGAGACACCCGCTCCCGGGCGTCAACCGAGTTTCTCCGGTCGGCCGTTCGCGTGATTGGATCAATCTCGCTGCGGCCGCAGAAGACGGATTCCCCCCCCCATGAACGAAGGGTGCGCATCATGCGTCACGACCTTGAGACCGTTGAGATCTCCGACGCCGACCTCGACGCCGTTTCCGGCGGTCTCGTCACCGTCTCGGGCGGCCTCGTCGGCGCTGTGACCGGCGACGTCACCACCATCCTCGGCACCGTCGGCTCCCTGCAGACGGTCCAGGGCGTCGAGGGCCTCGTCGGCGGCGTCCCGGGCCTGGCCTCCGGCATCACCGGCGTCCACGTGAACGCGGGCATCGCCGGCATCTGAGCCGTGCATCGGCCGTGAACCCCGGAACCATCCCGGTTCCGGGGTTCACGGCCACCCTTGAGACCGGCCGCGGAAAACCCGACCGCGGAAATGCGAGAGAATGCAGCCGAGGGAATAGTCCGTGCAGTTCCGCCGCAATGCGCTTTCCAAGCTGCAATCACCCGAAGAACTCGACGTGCCCGTGCGTTTCGCGCGCCCCCAGGGCCGCCTCGTGCTCGCCGTCACCGTCGTCGTCATGGCCGCCGCGGGCTTCTGGGCCCTCACCGGCACCGTGACGTCCAAGGTGAACGCCCCCGGCCTGCTCACCCACGCCGAGGGCACCTACCTGCTGCAGAGCCCCGTCGCCGGACAGGTCACGGATGTCCTCGTCGAGGAAGGCCGTCCGGTCGCCGCCGGCGCGCCCCTGGTGACCGT
This sequence comes from Streptomyces sp. R-07, assembly GCF_049913175.1. Taxonomy (NCBI): domain Bacteria; kingdom Bacillati; phylum Actinomycetota; class Actinomycetes; order Kitasatosporales; family Streptomycetaceae; genus Streptomyces; species Streptomyces sp. R-07. The sequence goes on along the minus strand of NZ_CP183978.1, from coordinate 8,321,807 downwards.
CCGCACGGACCGGGGAGACCGGCCCGTCCGCGCCGTCGCCGGAGGTCGCGTCACCACGCTGTACGCCAGGCTGGGTTCGGTCGTCACCACCGGTGCCGACGTGGCGACCGTCGAGCGCGTGACCGACCCCGACGCCCCGCTGAGGGCCGTCCTGTACCTGCCGGGCGACACCGCCGCCACGATCCGTGTGGGCGCCCCGGTGGACCTCGGTGTCCAGTCCGTGCCGCGCGACCGCTTCGGCGTGCTGCGCGGCCGTGTCGCCGCCGTCGGCCGCACCCCCCAGACACAGGCGCAGCTCGGTTCCTTCCTCGGCGACGCGGGGCTCGCCGCACGGTTCTCCCGCGAGGGCGATCCGGTCGCGGTGCTCGTGACCCTGGACCGCTCCCGCGCGACCGCCTCCGGATACGCCTGGTCCTCCACGGACGGTCCCCCGCACGCCCCCGCCTCCGGCACGCCCGTCAGCGGCGCCGTCCATCTCACCGCGCAGCGCCCCGTCGACTGGCTGCTGCCGTGAGCGCGTCGAGGGCGGCCGCCCCGTCCCGGGCCCGTTCCGGCGGCAGGTCGCGGAACACGTCCCGCGGGCTCCCGCCCGCCGACGGGCCCCGACGCCGTACGCCCGCCGCCAAGGGCCGACGGCCGAGGACCGTCCGCACTCCCACCGTGCTCCAGATGGAGGCGGTCGAGTGCGGCGCCGCCGCCCTCGCGATGGTGCTCGGTCATCACGGCCGCTTCGTCCCGCTGGAAGAGCTCCGCATCGCCTGCGGCGTCTCCCGCGACGGATCCCGGGCCGGCAACCTCCTCAAGGCGGCCCGCGGTTACGGTCTCCAGGCCAAGGGCATGCAGATGGACCTGGCCGCGCTCTCCGAGGTGGCCGCTCCTGCAGTCCTGTTCTGGGAGTTCAACCACTACGTCGTCTACGAGGGCACGGGCCGCCGTCTCGGCCGGCCCGGTGTGTACGTCAACGACCCCGGCAGCGGACGCCGGTTCGTCCCCATGGACCAGTTCGACACCAGTTTCACCGGCATCGTGCTCACCTTCGAACCGGGCCCCGGGTTCCGCGGCGGCGGCAGCCGGCCCGGTGTCCTCGCCGCCCTCCCCTCCCGGCTGCGCGGCACCTCCGGGACGATGGCCGCCGCGGTCGTCGCGAGCCTGCTCCTGGTGGCCGTCGGCGCGTGGGTGCCGGCCCTGAGCCGTACGTACATCGACATGTTCCTCATCGGGAACCAGACGTCCCTGCTCGGTGTGGTCTTCGCGGCGATGGCGACCGCCCTCGTCCTCACGGCGACGCTCACCGCTCTCCAACAGGCCAATCTGCTGCGCGGCCGCCTCATCGCCTCCACCCTGGGCAGCGCCCGCTTCCTGCGGCACCTGCTCCGGCTCCCGCTCGCCTTCTACGCCCAGCGGAACCCGGCGGACCTCGTCCAGCGCCTCCAGACGAACGACGCCGTCGCCGAGACCCTCGCCCGCGACCTGGCCGCCGCGGCCGTCGACGCCGTCGTCGTGCTGCTCTACGCGGTGCTGCTCTGGACGTACGACCCGCAGCTCACCGTCGTCGGCGTACTGATCGCCCTGCTCAACGTCCTCGCCCTGCGCATCGTCGTCCACGTACGGGCCACGGGCACGCAGAAACTGCGCGCCGAGAGCGCCCGGCTGACCAACACCGCGTACAGCGGGCTCCAGCTCATCGAGACGATGAAGGCCACCGGCGGCGAGGACGGATTCTTCCGCCGCTGGGCCGGACAGCACGCCACCACCCTCGACGTGCAGCAGCGGCTCGGCGTGCCCAGCGCCTGGCTCGCGGTCGTCGCGCCCACCCTCGCCGCGCTCAACAGCGCGCTGATCCTCATGATCGGCGGGTTGCGGGCCGTCGAGGGGCACCTCACCGTCGGCCTGCTCGTCGCCTTCCAGGCGCTCGTGACCGGCTTCACCGCGCCGATCACCCGGCTCAACGGAGTGGCCGGCCGCATCCAGGACTTCGCCGCCGACATCGCCCGTCTCAGGGACGTCGAGAACTTCCCCGTCGACCCGGTCCACACCCGGCGCGCCCCGCAAGCCGCCGCCCGCCGGCTCACCGGTCACGTCGAGCTGGAGGGCGTCACCTTCGGCTACAGCCCGCTCGACGCCCCGCTGCTGAAGGACTTCTGGCTTTCCGTCGGCCCCGGGCAGCAGGTCGCCCTGGTCGGCGGCTCCGGCAGCGGCAAGTCCACCGTCTCGCGGCTGATGTCCGGCCTCTACACCCCGTGGGAGGGCGCCATCCGCATCGACGGGATGCGTCTGGAGGACATCCCGCGCAGCGCCCTCGCGGCCTCCGTCTCCTTCGTCGACCAGGACGTCTTCCTCTTCGAGGGCACCGTCCGCGACAACGTGGCGCTCTGGGACCCGTCCATCCCCGACGAGGCCGTCGTCGCCGCCCTCCAGGACGCCGCCGTGTACGAGGAGGTCGCCCGCCGTCCCGGCGGCATCCGCAGCCGCGTCGAGCAGGACGGCCGCAACTTCTCCGGCGGCCAGCGCCAGCGGCTGGAGATCGCCCGTGCCCTGGTGCGCCGCCCCAGCGTCCTGATCCTCGACGAGGTGACCAGCGCCCTCGACGCGGCGACGGAACAGATCGTCATCGACAACCTGCGCAGGCGGGGCTGTGCCTGCGTGGTCATCGCCCACCGGCTGAGCACCGTGCGCGACAGCGACGAGATCGTCGTCCTCGACCGGGGCACGGTCGTGGAGCGGGGGCGCCACGAGCAGCTCGTCGCGGCACAGGGCCACTACGCCGGCCTGGTCAAGGAGCACTGAGGTGAACTTCCCCCACCCGTCCGCCGAGTTCGCCGGCGCACGGCACGGCGGCGGCGCCCCGGACCCGGTCGTCGCGGCCCTGGGCGCCCTGGGCACGGCGGTCGACTGCGCCGGCCTGGGCAGCCTCGCCCTCGAAGGACCGCACGTCCTCTGGCTCGTCGTCGACGGCGCCATGGACCTCTTCGCCGTCGACGCGGCGCGGCTCGGCCCCTGGCACTTCCTGGGCCGCCTCGAAACGGGCACGCTGCTGCTCGGCCCGGTGGACGGCCCCGCGCACACCCTGATCGGCCGGCCCGCGCAGGGATGCCGGCTGCGCCGCGTCGAGCTGCGCGAACTGCCGTACGTGGCCGTCGAGGAGTACGGGACGCACGGGTACGGGGAGCAGGGGTACGGCGGCCGGTGGTACGAGGGCCAGTGGTACGAGGACCAGAGCACGTACGGCATGCCGGCCGAACCCCCGCTCAGCCCCCTGGAACACGCCTTCGCGCTCGGCATCGGGCGCGGGCTGCGCGTCCTGTACCAGGCCGCCGTCGACGACAGCCCTGGCGGAGCCTCCGGCGCGGCCGACGACGACGTCCTCTGGATGCGGATCACCCCCGGCAGCATCGCGTACGGAGCCGCCTACGCCACGGGCCATCAGGGTCACGGGGCGTACCAGGGCGACGGGTCCGGCACCCTCCTCGTCGACCCCGCGACCTGGCAGGGCATGGTCGACCAGCAGTACCGGCTGCTGTACGCCCTGGACGGCTGGATCGAGCAGCTCGAACGCGATCACGAGGACCGCGCGGCCGCCGGGATCGAGGCCGGACGGGCTGCCAGTACGCGGGCCGACCGCACCCTGCTCGCCTCCATCGGCCGCTCCGGCGACCGTGCCGGCGGCTCCTCGCGGGACCGCACCGACGACGCGGTCTACGCCGTGTGCCGGGCCGTCGCCGACGAGGCGCGCATCATCCTCGCGGAGCCCGCCGACACCGGCGCGGACCCCGGCCACCTCGACCCCGTCGAACGCATCGCGCTCGCCTCCCGGATCCGCACCCGCGGCGTCCGGCTCGGCGACCGCTGGTGGCGCGAGGACAGCGGACCCCTCGTCGGCCATCGCGCGGCGGACGGGACGCCCGTCGCCCTGCTGTGGCGGCGCGGCCGGTACGTGGCGTTCGACCCCGCCACCGGCGAGCGGGAGCCCCTCGGTCGGACCGGCGCCGCTGCCTTCGCGCCGCGCGCCGTCATGTTCTACCGGCCGCTGCCCGACCGGTCCCTCGGCCTGCTGCGGCTGCTCCGGTTCAGCGCCCGGGGAACGCGCGCTGAGCTCCGTGACCTGCTGCTCGGCGGGCTCGTCGCGGTCGCCCTCGGCGCCCTCGTGCCCGTCGCCACCGGCAAGGTGCTCGGCACGTACGTACCGGCGGGCGAGACCGGACTCATCGTCCAGGCCGGCTTCGCGATCATCGCCACCAGCGTCGTGTCGGCCGCGTTCATGCTGCTTCAGAACACCGCGATCCTCCGCATGGAGGGTCGTATCGAGGCCACCCTCCAGCCGGCCGTCTGGGACCGCCTCCTTCGCCTGCCGACGACGTTCTTCGCCGGGCGGTCGACGGGCGAACTGGCCGCTGCCGCCATGGGCATCAGCTCCATCCGCCGGGTCCTGTCCGGCATCGGCCCGGTCGTCGTCCAGGCGGGCACCGTCGGCACGGTCAACCTGGTGCTGCTCCTCGTCTACAGCGTGCCCCTGGCCCTCGTCGCCCTCGCCCTGCTGCTCGCCACGGCCGTGGTCTTCCTGGGCCTCGGGCTCTGGCAGCTGAGGTACCAGCGACAACTGATCCGGCTCGGCAACAAGCTCGACAACCAGGCCTTCCAGACCCTGCGCGGCCTGCCCAAGCTGCGCGTCGCGGCGGCCGAGAGCTTCGCGTACGCCGCCTGGGCGGGACAGTTCGCCCGCACCCGCGAGCTGCACCGGCGCGTCGGGCGGATCAAGAACATCCTCGCGGTCCTCGGCGCGGTCTGTCTGCCGCTGTGCACGCTCGTGATGTTCGCGCTCCTGGCCGGTCCGGCCCGCGGCACCCTGTCCGCGAGCGAGTTCCTCACCTTCAGCACCGCCGTCACCATGATGCTGTCCTCGGTCACGCAGCTGACCGGCGCGCTTCTCTCGGCCGCCGCCGTACAGCCCATGTTCGAGCAGATCAGGCCGGTGTTCCGGGAGACGCCCGAGGTGCGCGGCTCCAGCGCCCGGCCCGGCGAACTGACCGGGGCGATCGAGGCCGAGAACCTGTCCTACCGCTATGCGGAGGACGGTCCGCTGGTCCTCGACGGGGTGAGTCTCCGGGTGCGTCCGGGCGAGTTCGTCGCGATCGTCGGGGCCAGCGGCTGTGGCAAGTCGACACTCCTGCGGCTGCTCATCGGCTTCGACCGGCCGGCCTCCGGCACCGTGCGGTACGACGGTCAGGACCTCGCGGCGCTCGACCAGGCGGCCGTGCGCCGCCAGTGCGGCGTCGTCCTTCAGAACGCGCAGCCGTTCTCCGGCTCCGTCCTCGACTGCATCCGCGGCGCCGGGACGTACCCGCTGGAGGACGCGTGGGCGGCCGCCGCGATGGCAGGCCTGGCGGAGGACATCAAGGCCATGCCGATGGGCATGCACACGATGCTGTCCGACGGCGGAGGCACCGTCTCGGGCGGTCAGCGCCAGCGGCTGATGATCGCTCAGGCGCTCATCCGCAGACCCCGCGTCCTCTTCTTCGACGAGGCGACCAGCGCCCTCGACAACGAGGCGCAGCGGACCGTCATCGAGTCGACCCGCGCACTGAACGCGACGCGGATCGTGATCGCGCACCGTCTGTCCACCATCATGGACGCGGACCGGGTGATCGCCCTGGCGGACGGCCGGGTCGTCCAGGAGGGCACCCCCGCCGAACTCCTCGCCGACACGACCGGGCTCTTCCACGAGCTGGTCCGGCGCCAGCTGGGCTGAGGTGGCCCGAGGCGCGCGTGGCGGAACCGGACGGATGGTCGTGGGGGTGTACACGTACGACAGTGATCGCTGCGGAAGGAAACACCTTGCACTCCCCCGGATCAGATCCGTCCCGCCGTACCGCCCTGGCCCTGGGCGTCGGCACGGCACTCACGGCCGCGCTCGCCGCGAGCGGCGGAACCGCACAGGCCTTACCCGAGGCGGGGGGCATCGTCGCCCGGCTCAGGCACCTGGAGCGCGAACACACCGCGCGACTGGGCGTGTTCGCCCGTGACATGCGCACGGGCAGGACCGTGGCCCACCGGGCGCACGAGCGCTTCCCGATGGCCTCCGTGTTCAAGACGCTCGCCGTCGCGGCCGTGCTGCGCGACCTGGACCACGACGGGGAGGTCCTCGCCCGGCGCATCCACTACACGGAGGCGTACGTCGCCAGGTCGGGCGCCTCACCGATCACGGGTCTCGCCGAGAACATCTCCGGCGGCATGACCGTGTCCGACCTCTGCGACGCCGCCATCCGCTTCAGCGACAACACCGCCGCCAACCTGCTCCTCAAGGAGCTGGGCGGCCCCACCGCCGTCACCCGCTTCTCCCGCTCGATCGGCGACCGCGTCACCCGGCTCGACCGGTGGGAGCCCGAGCTCAACTCGGCAGAGCCCTGGCGGGTCACCGACACCACCACCCCGCACGCCATCGGCCTGGGCTACGCCCGTCTCGTGCTCGGCGACGCGCTGGAGCCCCGCGACCGCGAGCGGCTCACCGACTGGCTGCTCCGCAACACCACCAGCACCGAGAAGTTCCGCCGCGGCCTGCCCGCCGACTGGCTCCTCGCCGACAAGACCGGCTCCCCGCGCCACGGGGGCGCCAACGACGTGGGCATCGCCTGGCGACCGGACGGCACGCCGATCGTCCTGGCCGTCCTCACCACCCAGCCCGAGGAGGACGCCCCTACGGACAACGCGCTGGTGGCCGGGACGGCCGCGCTGCTGGCGGAGGAGTTCGACCGAGGGGCCGTACGGGACGCAAGCTCCGGCGGCTGATCGGTAGAACCACACCCCGGAGGGGGTGGTCGTACGGCCGGCGGCAGCCGCTCGGGGGGCGGATCGGACGGGCGGCGCGCCGGCGAGCGGAGGACGCGCCGGTCTGTCTCGACGCCCGGCGGGCGGACTGCCGCTCCCCCGCCCGCTGCAGTCGCGCTTCTTCGGCGCCCGGCACGGGCGGGCCGTGCGCGAACTGCCCTGGACCCCGCCGAACGGGGCCACCCACGATGTCGCGGTGCGAGAGCTCCCACGCGAGGACTGCCGCGACGAAGCGACGCCGATGAGCTCCGGGACGGGGCGCAGGCCGTAGCTGGCGGCCAGGTAGCCGACGAGCAGGGCGTTGGCGCCGAACGCGGTGTATCCGGCGGCCTCGGCCCCGGCGTGGTGACAGTGGGCGTGACGTCCACGAGCGGTCGCCTCCGCGCCAGTGAAGCATGTACTCCCAGGTCGAAATACCCCACGGGGTACCTCTCTCGCACCGCCGAGCACGCTTCCACCTGGGATCCACAATACCCTGGGGGGTATTTGACTTTCCCGGCGACGCCACCTTACGGTCGAGTACGTAAATACCGGTGGGGGTATTCGAGAGGCACCCATGACGACCGGAGCAGGCCACCGAACATCTCGCGGTCCTCAACCCGGACGCCGCCTCCACCGGGGCCGGCACCACCCGCTCGCACACGGTCCGGCCGCCCGCGCCGCCCGAGCATCCGGGGCCACCGGACCTCGGCCCGTCACACCCCTCACACCTGTCACACCCGGCGCGCGACCGCCCCGCGCCCCAGCACCTCCGCACCCACCCGGTGCGCGCTCCTGATGAAGGGACTGCCGTGTTCTTCGCCCAGTACTACCTCGACTGCCTCTCCCAGGCGTCGTACATGATCGCCGACGAGACCACCGGTCAGGCCGTGGTCGTCGACCCGCGCCGCGACGTCTCCGAGTACCTGGCCGACACCACCGCGCACGGGTTCACCGTCGTCGGCGTCATCAACACCCACTTCCACGCCGACTTCGTCGCCGGCCACCTGGAGATGGCGGACGAGACCGGTGCCTGGATCGGCTACGGCCGGCGCGCCGAGACCGAGTACCCCATCCGGAAGCTCGCCGAGGGCGAGCGGATCTCCCTCGGTGACGTCACCCTGGAGATCGTGGAGACCCCCGGACACACACCGGAGTCGATCAGCGTCCTCGTGTACGAGCGGGCCGAGGACGAGGTGCCGTACGGGGTCCTGACCGGCGACGCGCTGTTCATCGGCGACGTCGGCCGTCCCGACCTGCTCGCCTCGGTGGGCGTGACCGCCGAGGAGCTCGGCGCGATGCTGTACGACAGCGTGCAGCACAAGCTCATGGGGCTGCCGGACGAGGTACGTGTCTTCCCCGCGCACGGCGCCGGATCGGCCTGCGGGAAGAACCTGTCGACGGAGAAGCAGTCGACCGTCGGCGAACAGCGGGCGACCAACTACGCCTGCGCCCCGATGGACCGCGAGGAGTTCGTCGCGCTCGTCACCGCCGGCCGGCCGGCCGCGCCCGGCTACTTCGCGTACGACGCCGAGCTCAACCGCAAGGACCGGGCCCGCTACGACGGATCGGCCCCCCGTCCGCTGCCGCTAGCCGAGTTCACCGGACTGCGGGCCGGCGGCGCGATCGTCGTGGACGCACGGGACCCGCAGGAGTTCGCGGCCGGGCATCTGCGCGGCGCGGTGAACGTGCCCGCCGACGGCCGCTTCGCCGAGCAGGCCGGCACCGTGCTCCGCCCGACCGCCGAGCTGGTCGTCATGGCGCCGCAGAACCGGGAGGAGGAGGTCGTCACGCGCCTCGCCCGGATCGGCTTCGACCGGGTCGTCGGCTACGTGCGCAACCCCGAGGACGCCCTGGAGGCGCTGGCCGACGAGGTCGCCCCGGCGAGCCGGGTCACCGCCGCGCACCTGCGCACCGCCCTCGCGGGCGAGCAGCCGCCGGTCGTCGTGGACGTGCGCACCTGTGGCGAGCGCGAGGCGAACGGCTTCATCGGGTCCGCCCTGCACATCCCGCTCAGTGAACTCCCGGACCGCGCGGACGAGTTGCCCGGCGACCGGCCCCTGGTCCTGCACTGCGCCGGCGGCCACCGCTCCTCCATCGCCGCGAGCCTGCTGCGGCAGCGCGGCTTCCAGGACGTCTCCGACATCCTCGGCGGATACGCCGCCTGGGCGCTGATGGAGTCGGCGGCCGGGGCCGTCGGCGCCTGACCGCCACCGCGCCCCTCCCCCGGGCCCGCGGCCGACCTGGGCCCCTCACCCTCTCGCATATCCCCCCCCGGTATCTGCCCACCCGACTCGAAGTGGAATCCCATGAGCCCCACCCCCTCCCCTGCCACCTCCCTCACCCCGGCCGCGCTGCACAGGCTCGTCCAGGAAGGGCGCGCGCCGCGCCTGCTCGACGTGCGGACGCCGGGTGAGTTCCGTACGGCGCACATCCCGGGCTCGTACAACGTGCCCCTGGACACCCTGCGCGAGCACCGCGCCGAGCTGCTGACCCACCTCGACGAGGACGTCGTGCTCGTGTGCCGCTCCGGGGCCCGCGCCTCCCAGGCCGAGAAGGTCCTGGCCGAGGCCGGGCTGCCGAACCTCCGCGTGCTGGAGGGCGGCATCGTCGCCTGGGAGACGGCCGGCTCGCCCGTCGACCGGGGACCGGAGCGATGGGACATGGAGCGCCAGGTCCGGCTCGTGGCCGGCTCGATCGTCCTGGCCACCGGCCTCGTCGGGGTGCTCGTTCCCGGCGCCCATCTGATCGGCACCGCGGTCGGGGCCGGCCTGACCTACGCGGCCCTCAGCAACTCCTGTGCCATGGGCGTACTGCTGTCGAAGCTGCCGTACAACCGCGGGCCCCGCCCCGACGTCCGCACGGTGATCGCGGAGCTGCGGAGCGCCTCGTGACCGCCCTGATCGTCGCGGCATCCCTGCTCGTCGGCGTCAGCCTCGGCGCCCTCGGGGGCGGCGGCTCGATCCTGACGGTGCCGATCCTGGTCTACCTGGCCGGACAGGACACCAAGGAGGCGATCGCCACCTCCCTGTTCGTGGTCGGCGTCACCAGCCTCGCCACGCTGGTCCCCTACGCCCGGGCCCGCCGGGTCCGCTGGCGGACCGGCCTGCTCTTCGGCGGGTTCAGCATGGCCGGCGCATACGGCGGCGGACGCCTCGCCGAGTACATTCCGGGCACGGCGCTGCTCGTCGCCTTCGCCCTGGTGATGCTGGCCACGGCGGTCGCGATGCTCCGCAAGCCACGGCACGGCCGGGAGAAGGCGCGCCGGGTCCATGCCGACCTCCCCGTGAAGCACATCGCCGTGGAGGGTCTCGTCATCGGTGCGGTGACGGGCCTGGTCGGCTCGGGCGGCGGGTTCCTCGTCGTCCCGGCGCTCGCCATCCTCGGCGGGCTGCCGATGGGCATCGCGGTCGGCACCTCGCTCCTGGTCATCGGGATGAACTCCTTCGCCGGGCTCGCCGGGCACCTGTCGGGCGTCCAGATCGACTGGAGCCTGGCCCTGACCGTGACCGCCGCGGCGGTGGTCGGGAGTCTCGTGGGCGGCCGGCTCGCGGGCCGCATCCCGCAGGACGCGCTGCGCACGGCGTTCGGCTGGTTCGTCGTCGTCATGGGCGTCCTCGTACTCGCGCAGCAGCTCGACAGCGCCGTGTGGACCCATCCCGCGACATGGGCGGTACTCGGGACCGCACTGACCGGCGCGGCCACCGTCCGGCTGTGGCGGACGTCGAGGGCGCCGCGGGCCCATCCGCGACGAGCCGGTCGCGGGGCTCCGCGCCCGTGGAGGGACATGAGGGGCACACCGTGACGTCCTGATTTATACCCCACGGGGTATTCTTGCCAGCAGGGGGTGAAGGAGGTTTCCGTGCAAGTGGACGAAGAATCGATGCGGCCCGTCCTGAACCGCCTGCGGCGGGCTCAGGGACAGCTGGCAGCCGTGATCACGATGGTCGAGTCGGGCCGCGACTGCAAGGACGTCGTGACCCAGCTGGCAGCCGTCTCCCGCGCCCTGGACCGGGCCGGATTCAAGATCGTGGCGAGCGGGATGCGGCAGTGCCTCACCGACGACTCCGACACCCCGCCCATGACGCAGGAGGAGCTGGAGAAACTCTTCCTCGCCCTCGCCTGACCCTCACCCCGGCCCCCGTCCGGTCGGCAGCGCTCGCGTGCGGCCGGACAGGGACGTTTGAGACGCGGAGAGGATCTGCGGTGCGGCCGACTCAGTAGCGGTGGTCGGGCCCATGCGGGCCTTCCCAGCATGATCCGTGAGGTCTCACGGCCGGTGGGACCTGAGCGTCACTGGAGCGGAGCGTCGGTGGGGCGGAGTGTCGGCCGTGCGACCGGTCCGAAATTCTCTGGGGGTGAGGCCGGGACGTCAGGCACAATGCCCGCGATGATCTCCACTGCCGAACAGCTGCTCGCCGCCCTCGAAGCCCTGCCGCACGCCGCCCGGCTCCGGTTCACCGCCGTCACCGCTCATCGGCTCGCCGCCGCAGGCGGACTCCGCCCCCTCCTCACCGCTCTGGACGCGCTCGGCCCGTACGAGCGCCGGCTCGCGGCGCTGGCGGCCCTGACCGCCGGGGAGTCGGACCACCTGGGAAGCCGGCTCGGCGATCCCGACCCGGTGGTCCGCCGCTACGCGCTGCGCGGCGCCCGGCGCCTGCCCCTCGCGGACGCCGCCGTCGAGGCCGCCTACGACGACGCGCCCGCCGTGGTCCGCGCCGACCTCGCACGGCTGCTGCGTGACGGACGGCGGCCCGCACTCGCCGAGCGGCTGGTGCTGCGGGTACGCACCGAGTACGGCGAGGAGGACGCGGCCCGCCTGCTGCCGGGTTGCTCGACGGAGTTCACCGCGCGGCTGCTGCCCGAACTCGCGGGGGCGCTCGCGTTCGAGGACTGGAGCACGCTGGCCGTGCGCCATCCCGTCGCCGTCCTCGACCACGTGGAACGGGAACTCACGGCCCTCCCCGAGCGGTTGCGCGAGCTCTGGTGGAGGCGGCACGCCACCGGAATCGCCGCCGCCCTGCCCGCCGCGCCGGGCCGCGTGCTGGATCTGCTGGAGCGGTACGGCCCCGACAACCTGCCCGGCCCGGTGTCCGACCGGCTTGCCGAGCTCGTCGCGGTCGACGCCGAGCGCGTGACGCGCTGGATCGCCGACCCCGGCCGGGCGGCCGCACGATGGGAACGGACCCCCGGCAGGGCGGTCGTGCGGCAACTGGTCGCGGCGGATCCGCCGTCCCTGCCCAGGCTCGGGGCCCGGTGGTTCCACAGGGCGGCCTTCGGGGTTCTGCTGCGGTCGATGCCACCGGCGCGCCGGTCCGACTTCGTGGACGCCGTCGTCGCCGCGGGACATCCGCACAGGAATGTCCGTGCGCATGAAGGGGTGCTCGCCCTGCTGCCGGCCGGCGAGCGGCACGCGCGGGCCCGCACCGCGATCGAGGCGGGTCGCGCCGAGCGCCACTCGGCCTGGGACCTCTGGAATCTCCTCGCCCTGCTGCCGCCCTCCGAGGCCCGCCCACACCTGCTGACCGCCCTCGCCACTGGTGACGCCGAGGAGCGCGGCACCCTGTGGGACCGGCTGGTCGCCAACGCCGGCCTGGCCCGTGATCCGGAGCAGGTCGCCGAGGTCCTCGCGCTGGCGGCCGGCCGACTGACCAACGAGCGCGACCCCGTACGCGGGGAGGCCCTGTCCGCCTTCACCGAGCTGCCGGCGCCCTTGCTCGCGGCAGCCCTCGGGGCGCGCGCGTCCGCCGGGGGGCGTGCCGGATCCGGGTCCGGCTCCGCGGTCGGCGGGACGGACGCACCCGCCGTAGGCCGTACGGGAGCCGACTCTCTGGAGCGGCTGTGCCTGGACGCGCTGAGGGCCCGGGACTGCTCGCCCGGGACCCGGGACACGATCCGTGACCTGGCCGTGAACCTGCTCTCCACCGCCGGGCAGGAGGACGCAACGGGCGATGCGACCGCCACAGCCGCACCCGTCGGCGACGACGTCGGTTCCACCGCCCTGCGGACGGCCGTACGCCTCGTCGAAGCGCTGACCGCTCACACCGGAACGATGGAACTCGGCCGCCTGGGCGACCTGCCGCGCGGCCGCGGGGCAGGCGCCTGGCTCGAGGCACTCGGACCGTGGCTGGACCGTGCCACCGGCGGCGGCGACGTCGGGCCCCTGCTCGCGCTGGTACGGTCCGGCGGAAGTCGCGCGTACGGGATCCCGGAACTCAAGGACCGTCTCGAACAGGCCCTGCGGACCTGCCCGGACGGGGTCTTCGGCGAGGTCGCCGCGGCCTGGCTGGCCGACCCCGCGACCCGGGGCGACCGCGCGGCCGAGTTGCTGGCAAGGGAGCCGTCCGCGGCCTTCGTCCCTCAGGTGCTCGCCGTACTCGCCGCGGAGCGCACGGACCTGCTGGACAGCGCCCTGGCCGAGATCCCGGTCCCGGGTGGCCGGTTCCCCACGGCCGGCGCACCCCGGCCGTTGCCGCCGTTCCGGTACGCCGACCGGTGGCTGCCCCGGCAGCAGGAGGCCGCGGTCCGGCTGGCCGCGGCCGCCGTCGCCGACGCCGGCCGGGGTCTCGACGAACGTGCCGCCCTGCTCCGTGCGGTGGCGCCGGTGCCGGAGCACGGGAGGGCCCTGCTCCAGCGCTACACCGCCGCGGCGCCGACCGGTGCCGGAACAGAGGACGCGCCGAGGACCTCCGTCGACCGTGTGGGGACTGAGGAGACTACGGAGCCCTCTGCCGACCGCACCGGCCCCGAGGTGACAGCGGGGACCTCCGCCGACCACGCCGAGTCCGCGCTGACGGCCGCTGCTCTGGACGCGGCCGCCCACACCGACGACCCGGCCTCGGCCCTCGGTGCCCTGCTCGACCATGCGGGCGACGACCGGGCCGCAGCCGCCTGGTCCGCCGCTGCCCGCGCCGCCTCCCACGCCCGGCCCACCCAGGTCGCCGCCCTGCTCCATGACGTCCTGACCCGCGAGACCGGGGTGAAGGTCACCGTGAGGAAGGCGGCCGCCCGGCTCGCCGCCCGCCGTCTGCCCCCGGGGGCCGCCACCGCGCTGCTGTCCGCCGTCGGCCGCACCCCGGGCGTCCATCCGGACGTGCACGCCACCGTCGTCGGTCTGGCCACGACGCTGCTGCCGGCCGAGGAGATGTGGACCCTCCTCGAGTCGGCGACCACCGAAGGACCCGAGGCCGCGCGGCGCACGCTCCTGGACCTGAACCCGGCGGACCTGGCCCCGGCGCACCGGTCGCGGTACGGGGAGCTCGTCGCGCGATTGGTCTTCGTCGCCGAGGAACAGGTGGCGAACCAGGCCCTGTTCAGCCTGCGCGACTGGGCGCAGTACACGCCCGCGGCGGGCACCGCGCTGGCCCGTGTCTACACGGACGTCTCCTCGCCGCTGAGGCCCTGGACGGCGAGCCACGCCCTGACCGAGCTCGCCCAGTCCGAGCTCGCCCACCCGCTCGGCGGCGTCGAGCCCGGCAGCCTGCTGCACGACGTCGTGGACCGGCTTGTGGCGCTCATCGCGGCCGGGGAACCGGAAGGCGGTGGGCACGGTGGGGATCTGCCGGCCCGACGTCGCCTGCACTCCCTCCTCAGCTCGTCGCTCCGGGACCACCGGATGTGCGCCGTCCTGGCCCGGCGGCTGAAGGCCGAGCCGGACCTCACCGCCACCCGTACCGCCCTCCTCGTACGGGCGATCGACCTGGAGGCGGCAGAGCCCGAACTACTTCACTCGCTGGGCGAGTTGACCGCCGCGATCGAGGGCCGACCCGTCCTCGCGGCCCGGGTGGCCGAGGATCTGGAGGAAGCGCACCGGTACGGCAGACCGCTCGCCGACCCCGCCGCCGCGCTGGCCGCGCTCCGTGTCCTGAACAGCGACGGCGGTCTCGTGGAAGGCCTCCTCGCCGTCGGCCTCGCCACGACCCTCGGAGCCCGGCTGAGCTGGCCGGAGACCTGCCGCGCAGCCGTTGTGGAACTGCGCCGCCACCCGGAGCGGGAGGTCCGGGAGACGGCGTACGACACGGTCCTGGGCGAAAGCTGAACCCACGACGATCGGAACGGGATCGACGCGGGACGCTCACCGGCCGGGGCCTGGCTACAGGCTGAGCGCGTCCTCGGCGTTGTCCATCCACGCGGTGACGGAGTTCTCGGTGGAGACGTTCAGGCCGGGCGTCGAGGCCTTGAGCGGCACCTGCGTCAGGTCGGACTCGGTGTCCATGGTCATCGCGATCGAGGAGACCGTCTTGCTCTTGGCGTCCTTCAGGCCGCCCATGAGCCCCGCGTAGGCGGTCTGGCCCGGGGCGAGCCGGATGGCCTCCTCGATGCCGGGGGCGGCGCCGCGCTCCGTCGCGTGACCGTCCAGGTCGCCGAAGGTCACGATGGGGTGGCCGAGCACACGACACGGCTTGCCGGTCTTGTTGGTGACCTTCAACAGGTAGCTGCTGGTCGTGGGCTCGGCCAGGCTCGCGGTGAACGTCAGGTCATAGGTGCTGCAGGGGAAGACGTCGTAGTCCGGGTCGGTCGACGGCGAGGCGGTCTTCGCGGGCGTCGGCGGCTTGACCGGCTTCGAGGGCTTGGCGGACTCCGTCGGCTCGGCGGCGGGCGTCGAAGGCTTGACCGGCGCGGTCGGGGAGGTGGAGGCGGGGGGAGTCGTGGTCGGCACGTCGACACCTCCGGCGGCTCCGTCCTCGGAAGGCCCGCAGGCGGTCAAGCCCAGCGCGGACACGGCGACGAGGACGACGGCGACTCTGCGAACGGTACTCATGGCGGTACTCCCCCCGATGACAACGCACTCACTGCGCTGTGGTGACCACCAGGTTCGCGCGCGTGCTTCACGGTTCTGTGACGGCCTCTTTCCGAATTCACCACGGTTCGCCACAGGAGTCCTGCGACAACGGGCTCGACAAAGTCGGGACCGGGTCCCCCCATAACGCCGAACCGCGGTACGTGCGCGGCGGCGGCGCTCCCGTCTCGCGCCCAGGCCCCCGCGCCGTCCAGGGTCCGAGCGGAGCTGGTCCCTGGTCAGAGTGTGTATGGGTAAAGCATGGTCCTCTCGCGATCGATGAAGATTTCCACCCATCGATCGGCGACATCTTCAGGGAGCGGATCAGCAAGGTCCAGCAGGATGTTCGTGCCGTCGAGGCCGAGCACGGCGGCCCCATCCTCGGTGAGGCTCAATCGTCCCCGCAGAACCACGTCGTGCCCGTCGGTCCGAAGTCCAGGACCGATGCCGGCAGCCGGCTTGGCGTTCTGACCCCAGACGATGTCCTCGTCGATCGTCCACTCGACGCGGTACTCACCGGGCTCCGCCGCACGATCCCCGCACCATCGGACCAATATGCGGCCGAGCGGGGTTCGGACCTCTGCAAGGCACAGATGTCCGGAATCCTTTGCAACCTTCACGAGTTCGATCAGCACCGCTCGATCATGCAGCACCGCGTGCCTGCCGGAACCGGCCCGCTCCGGGCGCCATGGGCCGCGAGTCCGTTCCGTCCCTTCGCCCCCATGGTGCTGGCCGAGCGGGCTTCGGAGTTCTTCACCCTCGGCCAGGAGGCGCCGTACATGTCGATGGCGTCCGGTGTGACCGACAAGGCGCGCGAGCTGGTGCCGGTCATCGTGCACGCGAACGGCACCTCCCGCCTGCAGACCGTCACGCGCTCGCAGAACCCGTTCGTGCACGAGGTCCTCCGCGCCTTCGCCCGGCGCACGGGCGTGCCGGTGTTGATCAACACCTCCCTCAACGTCAAGGGCGAACCGATCTGCGGGACACCGGAGATGGCCCTCGATTGTCTGGTCAACTCGGGGTTGGACGCCCTGCTGCTGGAAGGGCGGTGGATCACCAAGTGAGGATCGGATACAGCTTCTGGGGTTTCCTGGGCAACGGAATCACCGACACACCGGACGGGGGCCGCAGCCACCGCCGCCCCCTGATCGACGCCCTCCTCGACCGGGGCCACGAGATCGTCTTCCTCCAGGCCAACCGCGACCTGATCGAGGCCGGAGACGGCCTGGGCAATGTCTACACCTTCCACAGCGGCAGCCCGGACATCGACGCCCTGTTCCTGGAGTGGCGCTGGGCGATCCACGGACGCAACACCACACCGTGCGGCGCCGAAGGGCACATGTGCGACCTGCATCGCCAGGCCGAACTGGTCACCCGGTACACCGTGCGCAGGAAGACGCCGACCGTGATCTGGGACAAGGACCGCAAGCTCCGGGGGGGCGAAAGCGTGTGGCGGCGCGTCCCCCATGCCACCGTCTACGAGGCCGCCCTCGAACCGACGCCTGGAGCGCAGCGCCTGCTCTTCCCAGTCGACGACCGTCTGCTCGCCGAGGCGGATCCGGTCGCGCTCGCCAAGAGGCCTCGTGACCTCGTCCTCGGGTACGTCGGCAACCAGTACGACCGCGACGAGCACTTCGACCGCTTCTTCGCACCGGCCGCAGCGTGCTTCGATCACCTGGTCGGGGGCAAGTGGACCAAGACCGGCCGCTGGCCGCATGTCCGGTTCCTCGGCAGGCTCCCCTTCGAGGCGGTCCATGGCGTGCACGGCAGGTCGTTGGCGACGATCCTCATGGTCCCCGAGACGTACGCGGCCGTCGGGCAGATGACGCAGCGGATCTTCGAGGCCGTGCTCGCAGGCTGCCTCCCGCTCGCACCTGCCGACATCGTGCACGCCGACCGCTTCGTGCCCAAGGAGCTGATCGTCAGCTCCGGGAGCGAGGTGATCGAGCGCCTGGCCCATCTCCAGCGGATCTCCGGCACCCAGCAGCACGCGGACTTGATCGCGTCCTGTCTGGACCGCCTGGACCTGTTCCGGCTGAGCCGACAGGTCAACGTGCTGGAAGCCGTCCTGGACACGGCCGCCGGCCCCCTCGCGATCGAACGCGGGGCGGCCTGATGCAGCTGAGCAGCCAGGCCACCGTGTCTGGATCATCCGAACGTGCCCAGGTGTCCGGTCCGACCCGGCATCCGAGCACCTCTACGCTGGAGCATCATGAAGAAGGTCGCCATCGTCGGCTGCGGAGGCAGCGGCAAATCGTACCTGGCGCGGGAGTTGGGCAGGATTCTCGACGCCCCGGTGACGCACCTGGACGCCGCGTTCTACGACGACGAGTGGAACGAGCTGCCCATCGAGAAGTTCGCCGACCTGCAGCGGGAGCTGGTCGCACAGCCGAGGTGGGTGATCGACGGGAACTACAACTCGACCCTGCAGACCCGACTCGAAGCCTGCGACACCGTGGTCCTGATGGACGTCTCGACCGTGGCCGCACTGTACGGGATCTTCTCCCGGCAGATCCGGCACGGGGCCGGGCACAAGGGCAACGGGGTGCACAACCGCATCCACTGGGGCGTGGTCAAGTACGTAGCGACGTACCGCCGCAAGATGCGCCCGCGGGTCATGGCCAAGATCGAGCAATTCGCCTCAGGTCGTGCCGAGGTGGTGCTGCTGCCCAGCCGACGGCAGACGCGCCGCTGGCTGCAAAGGGTTGCCGCCGAGCGCCGCTGATCGTCCCTTGCCCCCGAGAGGAGGGCGCGGCGTGAGCGGCACCAACCCCTTCCTCGACCCGACGCGCCAGGCGGAGCTGTACGGGCACGCCTCTCGACTGGCCGGGCGCTCCAACGCCTTGATGCGAGCGAAGACCGCCGGACGCCCCGTACCGGAGGCGTTCGTCGGGCTGGTGCGTGCCCATCACGAGCGGCCGGACCGTCTCGGCCTGGCTCTGGACCTCGGCTGCGGTCGCGGCACGAGCAGCCTGACCCTCGCGGAGGGACTCCGGCCCCGGCGCGTCGTCGGTCTCGATGCCTCCCCCGCCCTGATCGAACAGGCCCGCCGGCGCACCCGGCGGCTGCCCGACCTCCCGGTGACCTTCCACCAGGGCGACTTCCACCGTCTCCCCGTGACCGCCGGGTCGTGCGATGTCGTCGTCGCCGCGTTCTGCCTGTACCACTCATCCAATCCGCTGACCGTAGTCGCGGAGATCGGTCGCGCGCTGGCTCCTGGCGGTCTGGCCGTGCTCGTCACGAAAGGGCTCGACAGCTATCGGGAGATGGACCAGCTGGTTGCCGCCGCCGGCCTCGACCCGCGAGCCGAACAGCACGAGAGCCTGTACATCTCGGCGCACAGCGGCAATCTCGCCGACCTGGCCACCGCGTCGCTCGATGCCACGGATCGCGAGCGGCTCGACGACTTCCTGGCCCTGCACGCCGTCCTCACTGCTCCGTATGCCGGGCGCAACGGCTATCGCGACTGCTGGACAGTCCGACCCTGCCCCCGAGGTTCCGCATGATCACCACAGAACTCGTCTTCGTCCGCCACGGCGAGGCTCAGTGCAACGTCGACGTCCTGGCCGGCGGCCCGCGCACACCGTGCCCTCACGGCAGCCCTGACCGGTCAACCGCTCCGTCTGTACGGTGACGGTCACCAGCGCCGGCACTTCACGTACATCGACGACGCAGTCTCGGCCACCATCGCAGCAGCCACCGGCCCGACGGCGCAGGGCGTGATCAACGTGGGCGGCGGTTCGGGTGCCTCCCTTCTCGAAGTGATCAACATCGCGCGCAGCCTCACCGGGCACGAGGTCCAGGTTCACCAGGAGCACCCGTGCAGCGGCGACGTCCTCACCACCCGTGCCAACCGGGGCCGCGCCCAAGAAGTCCTGGGCTGGCAGCCCCAGGTCAACCTTCACAACGGCATGCACGCCCACATGAGGGCTCTGGCCACCGAACTGCAGGCCGAAGAACCGAGGAGCCACGGGTTGCACGCGTTCGACGGCTCCGCCCCGTCGGCCGCCCTCGCCGACCTTGCCCTCCTCCCTCGTCCCACCCATTCCTGACACCCACCGACGGGAGTACGCCCGCGCCCGTCCCGGGTCCAAGCACCACCTGATCGTCGACCGTCATGGAACCCCGGTCGCTGTCACGCTCACCGGCGGGAACCGCCACGACGTCACGCAACTCCTGCCCTTGTTGGACGCGATCCCTCCGATCCGCGGACTGCGGGGACGTCCCCGCAGAAAGCCGCGGCGGGTGTACGCCGATAGGGGCTACGACTTCGACAGGTACCGTCGCCTGCTCTGGAAACGCGGCATCAAGCCGATCATCGCCCGCCGCGGTGTCGCACACGGCTCCGGTCTCGGCAAGGTGCGCTGGGTGGTCGAGCGTGCCTTCGCCTGGCTGCACCAGTTCAAGCGTCTTCGAGTCCGCTACGAACGCCGAGCCGACCTCCATCAGGGCCTGCTCGACCTCGCCTGCAGCATCATCTGCCTCCGACGCCTCCGTAGATCATTCTGAAACGATTAGTAAGCCGTGGGGACGAGCATCGACGAAACATCGATCAGCACGTACTGTCACGTTGGCGATCTTGTGGCGGGGTCCTGTCGCCTCGCTGACTGGCGAGCGCACCGCGGGCGACCGCGCGGGCAATGTGCTTCGTCAGCTGGCCAGGATCACGGAGGCGACCGTCCGCCATCCCGCGTCGGTACGGGCGGCCAGGTAGAGCACACGGACACGCTGGAACTCCCGCCCCTGGCTGTCCTGGCGCGCCCAGGTCACCTCGAATTGCGCGGCCCGCTCGTTGAGCACGCGTACCACCGGGTCGAGGGCCTTGCTGCCCCCGTAGTCGGCGTCGCGCAGTGCGCGCAGCTCGTGTGCGAGTCCCTGGGAGAGCGCCTCGGCGGAGGTGAGAGCGGTGTGGGCCGTGCCCGTGGTCATGCTGATCGGCACCGAGAAGTAGCCGAGGAGCGGCGCGGGATCGGTGCTCCCCTTTGCTGCCAGTCCGATGAACGTCTCGACGTAGCTGTCGAACCATGCCTGTGCTTCGTTCGCGACGGCGGCCAGATCGGTGTGCGTCATGATTTCGTGACCCTTCTTGCAGAGATTTCAGGTGCGGGCTTCTTGGAGGGGAGTGCGCTATGCCGTCGTGTCACCGGTTCGCGAACGCGTTGGTGCCGGTCAGCTGGGCGGACAGGGTCCACAGGCGTGCGGCCTGTTCGGGGTCGACCGCGTAGGGCCGTACTCCGGGTGCGTCGTCCTGGGAGAGCGGGGCGATGTCGCAGTCGTTCAGGTAGACGCCGCCGGTGTGGGCCAGCTGCGGGGAGGCGGCCGCCCAGACCTGGGTAGCGGCACCCTGTTCGGGGGTCTTGAAACTGGGGGCCGTGTTGCCCTGGTCGTCGATCCAGCCGAAGGCGATCATCTCCTCGCGGGTCATGTGCCGCTGGAGCGGGGTCATGACGGCACCGGGGGCGACGGCGAAGGCCCGCACCTGGTGCTCGCGGCCGAGGGCGTCGAGGTGGACGGCGAACAGCGCGATCGCGGTTTTGGACTGTCCGTAGGCGACGGCCTTGTCATAGTCGTTTGCGAACATGACGTCGTCCCAGCGGATCGGCGAGTAGCGGTGTCCGGCAGAGCTGAGCGCGACCACGCGCGCGCCGCCGTCGGCTGCCAGGGCGGGCCACAGCCGGTTCGTGAGTGTGTAGTGGCCCAGGTGGTTGGTGGCGAACTGCGCCTCCCAGCCGGGTCCGAGGCGGGTCTCGGGCAGGGCCATCACGCCGGCGTTGTTGATAAGGATGTCGATGCTGCGGCCGCTTGCCAGGAACTCGTCCGCGAAGGTGTGCACGCTGGCCTGGTCGCCCAGGTCGAGACGGCGCACCTCGACCCCGTCCACTGCGGTGAAGGCTTCCGCGGCCGCTTCCGGGCGGCGGACGGCTGCGACGACAGTCGCGCCAGCGCCCCGCAGGGCGCGTGTGGTCTCCAGCCCCAGTCCGGAACTACCGCCGGTCACGACTGCGAGCTTTCCGGTGAGGTCGAGGCCGGCCAGGACGTCGGCCGTGGGGCTGCGGGCCCCGAAGCCGGAACCGATGGGCTGCTGTGCTGTCACGATCGCCATTCCTTGCGCGTGGAGCGTCACGGTCAACGCCGTAACCGGGGAGTTCCCCGGTTGGTCGTGACGGTAAGCGGGGAACTCCCCGGTTGTCCAGTTAGAATGGTCCCTCGATGAAGGGACCAGCCTTGACCACCAAGCCGAGCGTGTTGCGCGCCGATGCCCGCCGCAACCGGGAGCGCATCCTCGAAGCGGCCGTACGCGCCTTCTCCGAGAAGGGCCCGGACGTCGCGATCGACACGATCGCTAAGGCCGCGGGCGTCGGCTCGGCCACGCTCTACCGCCACTTCCCCACGCGCGAGGCGCTTGTCGAGGCGGCCTACCGCAACGAGCTGGCCCGCGTCTGCGACAACGCCGCGAAGCTGCTGGCCGACAACCCGCCCGACCGGGCGATCCGCCTGTGGATGGACGACTTCATCGACTACCTGGCTGCCAAGCAGGGCATGGCGGACGCGCTGCGAGCCGCGGTCGCATCCGGTGCGGACCCCTTCGCCGAGACCCTCGACAAGCTCGCCACCGCGCTGGGCACCCTGCTGCACGCCGGCGCCGACGCCGGTCTCCTGCGCCCGGGCATCGACCCCTTCGATGTCGGCTTCAGCCTGGCCGGCATCGGGCTGATGACCAGCGCTCCCGACCAGCGCGAACGGGCCGGACGCCTCCTCGACCTGCTCCTCGACGGCCTCCGGTACGGAGCGGACGGATCGGCGTCCAGCTCGTGACCCGGCTTTGGCCGCAATCCTCGCCGGCTTTGTGACGTCAGCGGTCCAGCAGCCCCGACCGCGTTGCGGAGCGCGAGCCACTGGCACGGGTCAGGAAATGCGAAACAGGCACTGAATCGGTTTCGGACCCATCGGACAGGCCCTAAGGCTCGTCCCGCAAACGAACGGACAGCCCTGCTACGCGCTTCCGGCGGTTGCGGACGATCCGCGGAACGGTTACCGACCGCTCGCACAATGGAACTTCTGCGGCGCGTTCAGGGGAGCCGTCCCGTGCCTGTCGCCCCCCTGTCGGAGGCGCCGTACCCGATCTTCGACTCCGCCGGTCCCGCCCTGAGCGTGCTGTAGGGCATGACCGGTTTCGAGATCGACGTTGAAGCCGGGCATGCGGGCGAAGGCGAACCCGGCGATGGAGGCGCCGTGCGTGTCGGTGTACACCGTGCTCGTCCTCCTCGAGGCGCAGGACACCGACCGCTTCCAGGGCGACGGCGTCGTCGAACGCGGCCACGGGTCCTGGTCGGCGAGTGCGGAGGCCGTGGCAGGCGGCGCGGTGAGGCCCAGGACCACGACGGCGCGGGCGAGTGGCAGAGCGGTGGCTGGCGGTCGTGTCATGAGCAGAGTGACGATCCGGAACACGACTTGTGGTCCCAGCTCGGGGACCAGCCCGGCGTTGGCGGCGGTCGCCTCCAGTCGCTGCGCGGATACGGTCCAGGTGAATTCCCGCGGGGCAGCGGGTTGCCGGCGGTCGCGTCGTAGCACGAGTCCGCTCAAGCCCGTGAGGCCCGGCCAGGCGTCACGCCCCTCCTGGGACACAGAGCCCCTGATCTCCTCCCCGGCGGTGAAGGATCCGGCAGCACGACGGCAGTGGCCGCTTCCGAACTGGTCCGACTCAGCCGGCCGTGCAGCACCCTCTTCGACACCGGTCTCGCCCTTCGCAGCCCGTATCACCCCACGCACAGCGCACAACCCGCCAGCTGCCGTCGTGATGTCCGAACCCCGGACGGCGGGCAGAATTGACGTGAGGTCCCCGACCGCGACGAGTGGCGCACTCGGCTTCCGCGTGTGCGCCTGAAAGGGCACCTGGTGTCATCGAATCCAAGGGGGGAAGTGCAGGCTCCCGGGCCGCTCTGGTCGGAGCCGGGAACCTTGCTGGAGCACGTGGCCGTCGCCGTGCTCGGGATGGATGACGAGGACCGGATCTGCTACTGGGGACCCGGTGCGCAGAGACTTTTCGGATACGAGGCCGGGGACGTCCTGTCCAAGCCCGCCGCAACGCTCTTCCCCGCCGCCCCCGTGGACGGGACCAGTGCGGCAGAACGGCTCGCGGAACGCGGCCGCACCTTGGGTTACTGGCGGGTAAGAATGCCCGCCCTGCACCAGGACGGAAAGGTCTTCGACTGCGGGTTTCGGGTCTTTCCGGTGACGGGCGACCAAGGCCGCACCGTCATCGTCGGCCTGGCCAGCAGGGGCGACGAACTCGACCGGGTGAAGACCAACCTCACCTTCCTCGACGCGCTTTTCGAGACGTGCCCGATCGGCCTCGTCATGCTCGACGAGGAGCTGCGGTACGTCCACCTCAACCAGGCCCTCGCCGACATGGACGGCATCCCGATCGAGGACCACATCGGGAGACGCATGGAAGATTTCATGATCACGTCCGACGGCGGCGAGTACCAGCGCATGCTGCACGCCGTCGCCGACGGGGGGCAGCCCGTGGTGAGCGCGCTGGTCGTCCTTCGCACGCCGGGCCGTCCCGACCGGGACCAGGTGCGGTCGGTGAGCTTCTTCCCGTTGAGCCAGGCGGGCGATACGCGGCCGGGGCTGGGCGGTCTCCTCGTGGACGTGACCGACCGCGAGCAGGCCATCGTGGAAGCGGCGGCCGGACGGCAGCGGCTGGCTCTGCTGGACCGGGCCGCGGCCCGGATCGGCACCACTCTGGACGTGGACGTCACCGCCCGTGAGCTGGTCGAAGCAGCTGTTCCGGAGTTCGCCGACGCCTCCGTCGTGGAAGTCGTGGAGTGGATGGACGAACCCGAGGTGTTCGACCCCGACATGCCCCTGGTCACGCGACGGATCGCATCCGGTACCAGTCTGCCGCCTCCGGCCCCCGAACTCGTCGGCGGACTGGAACGCGTGACGTACCCACCGGGCTCCACGATCCACGAGACACTGAGAACGGGGCTGCCCGTCTGCGTCCCCGTGAACGAGGAGTTCATGACACGGACCGTGATCCACCAGGCCCGGAGTCGGTTGCTGATCGACAGCGGCCTGACCTGCCTCCTCATCGCTCCCCTCATCGCCCGGGGCACGGTCCAGGGAATCACCATGTTCGGCCGCTCCGCCGCCCGCCCCGTCTTCACCGAGCAGGACCTCAGCCTGGCCGGCGAACTCGCCTCGCGCGCCGCCCTGTGCCTGGACAACGCCCGCCTCTACAGCCAGGTCCAGGAGATCGCGCTCACCCTCCAGCGCGCGCTGCTCCCCACCGCCCTGGCGACCAGCCCGTCGCTGCGCATCGCTCACCGCTACCTCCCCGGCAGCCACGTCACGGAGGTCGGGGGCGACTGGTACGACGTGATCGACCTGCCCGGCGGCCGGGTGGCCCTCGTGGTCGGCGACGTCATGGGACACGGCGTACCGGCGGCCGCGGCGATGGGAAGGCTACGGATCACCGCCAAGGCACTGGCTCGCCAGAACCTCGAACCCGACGACCTCCTCATGGAACTCGACGCCTGCGTCCAGGAAGCGGGCATCGAGCTGGCAACCTGCCTCTACATCCACTACGACCCCGCGACGGGCCGCGCCCACATCGCGAACGCCGGCCACCCCCCACCCCTCGTACGCGAACCGAACGGCACGGTGAGGATCATCGACAACGTGCCGGGAGTTCCCCTCGGTGTCGGCGGCTTCCCCTTCGGCACGATCGAGATCGCACTCCACGAGGGAGACGTCCTGGCCCTCTGCACCGACGGCCTCATCGAGGCGCGCGGCAAGGACATCGACGAGGGCATCGAAGCACTCCGCACCCAACTGGCCGGTGTTACGGGTACGTTGGAAGAGATGGCGGACAGCATCCTCACACACCTGCTACCGACCGGCCCGACCGACGACACCGTGCTCCTCCTCGCCCAGGTCACTGAGCATCGCCATCCGCCGGCCTCGACACCGACGGACGACGACGCCTGAGTCCGGGCGGGTCGAAGACGCGTGGGACACGACGGCTTCGGCACCGAGTACCGGGCACCGGGCACCGGGCCTTACGTGGATTGCGTCGCAGAGGTCAGCTGCCTGCACGGCCAGTTGACGCCGGCCGTCCGGGCCTCGGGTGCGAGTACCGACTGGGGCAGCAGCTGCTCGAAGCCGTGGAAACCGCCGGACCACACGTGCAGTTCGGCGTCACCGCCCGCCCGCCAGAGTCCGTCAGCGTACGCGACGACCTCGTCGCGAAGGTGTCGACGGAGCCGACGTCGAGGTAGGCCGGTGGGAGGCCGGAGAGGTCGCCGGCCAAGGCCGGGGAGGCGTACGGGGAGACGCCCACACCATGGTCGCGCCCGGGCAGGTACGCGGCCCAGCCGGTGTCGTTGGCATGGCGGTTCCGGAAGCTCTGGCCCGCCATCTGGTGGCTGGAGGAGGTGCTGTTGCGGTGGTCCGGCATGGGGCAGATCAGCATTTGCGCCGTGATGGCGGGGCCTTGTCGGTCGCGGGCCAGCAGGGCGGCCGCGGCCGCCAGTCCGCCGCCGGCGCTCGCGCCACACAGGAGAACCCTCCCGGAGTCGCTGCCGAGTTCCGCCGCGTGGGCCGCGGTCCACTCCAGGCCGGCGAAGCAGTCGTCCACCGCCGCCGGATAGGGATGCTCGGGTGCGAGCCGGTACTCGACGGACGTCACCACCAGGCCGGCCTCCTGGGCGATGTCGAGCACGGCCCTCATGGACGACCGGTTGCTCCCGGCGATCAGCCCCCCGCCGTGGATGAAGTACAGGACGGTTGGCCACGGCACGCAGCACGGCGCGCAGCTCGAAGCCGTCGTCGGCGAGCGTCAGGCCCTCGTGGGGTTCCGCGCCGACCGCGTACGTCAGCACCTTCCCGTCGGGCAGTGCGGTGGCGAGAGCGTCGACGAGGCTGACGACACGGCCGGAGAGGACGGTGGCCGAGCCGCCGACCTGGATCCGCGCATCCCTGACCGCACCGCCGATGAGCGCGATCCGGCCGCCGGCCGCCGGCCGCCGGGGCGAGCGGCAGCACACTGTCCGGGTTGCGCAGCAGGACGAACGAGCGGGCGGCGATCTCCTTCGCCAGCCGCCCGCCATCGACGGGGGCGGGCAACGCGTCGGCGGGCACGGCGGGTTCAGCACCGCCCAGCAAGCCGGCGCGCGCCGCGAGCCGCAGCACCCGCCGTACGGCGTCGTCCACCATGGTCTCGGGGACGTGGCCTGCCGTACGGCGTCGGCGAACACCGGGCCGAAGACGGTCACCAGTCCCGGCATGGCGACGTCCAAGCCGCCGACGATCACCCCCACGGTGTCCCGGACGGCCAGCCAGTCGGCCGTCCCCGGTAAATGCCGGTCGGGCACCCGAGGGGTTGTATCGGCGTCTCCCCTTGAGATTGCTCGTGTACCACCGGCCGCGAACCCACTGTCGCGCGGGCCGCGGCCCGCGCGGACCGGGAGCTCCCGGAACAGCTGGTGGCCACGCTTGCGGTGCCGAAGGGGAAGCGGTTCTCGGAGCTGTAGCGGCTGCGCCGTCCGCCGACGCAAACGACGGGCACGGCGTTCGCCCGCGCGCTGGAGCGGGTGGACGAGATCGGTGCGTTCGGCTTGGGCCGGGTGAAGCTGAACAAGATCCCGCCGAACCGGCTGGCGGCGCTGGCGCGGTACGGGCTCGGCTCGAAGCCGGCCGGGCCGAAGCGCACCGCGATGCTGACGGCGGTGATGCGGCACTGTGCCTGTGTCGGGCTGTTGCCTGGTGTTGTCGGCGCCAGGTTGACCAGTGCAGCAGTCTGGCCGCGGTCAGGGCTGGTGGGTCGAAGGCGGCGGCGAGTAGGTGGCAGATCTCCGGGACGGTCAAGGGGATCGGTTCGCTGCTGCGGGCTGGGCGGTGTGGATCAGTGGGCCGTTTCGGTGCCGCGTCGGTGGCGATGGCGGTCAGAAGGCCAGGGCGAGCACGGCGAGGGTGATGTGCCGGCGCCATGAGGTCCAGTTGCGGACCTGTTAGTGGTCGAGTCCACCCTGACCTTAGCGGCTGGAAGCATTTCCCGACGCTCCAGCGGACCCCTGCGACGCGGACCAGTTCCGCGAGGGTGACCGTGGTGAGGGACCAGCAGGTAGAAGGCCAGTTCACCACTGGTGCCGACCTTGGGCCGCCAGGGCCGCCCGAGGGCCCGGTAGATCCACCCGGCGTCGCGCCAGTCGTCGGCGATGAGGGTGCCGCGGGCGTCGATCACCTTCGGGTTCGCGACGCGGGAGGCGAGGCGGACGGAGTCGATGTGCCGGTACGCGGGCCACCCGCCACCCGCCCCGCCGTACGCCCCTGGCCGGCGGGCCCACCACCTGGCGGGCACGGGCCTGACGGCGTATCTGCCGCCGCACGATAACCGGCCTGCCACGTTCGCAGATGTCCACGCAGAGGGGCCAAGCCCAGCACGATCCGTACCCAGGGGCCCGGGAGCCTGCGCCCCCACCGGGCCGACCCCCAGACGGCGTTGCGGGCCTGGGTACGAAATCGACGATACCGAGATCAGGGACTATTCGTAAATGTACTCCCATTCGGAGCAGGCAACCGGAGTCGTGTCCGAGGCGCCATCCACCGTGCACACCCGCATCTTGTAGGTGTAGATGCTGTAGAGGTTTCCGTCGGTCTTGTAGACGCCGCCGGCGTCAGCCCCCTTGCCGTTATACCAGGAGGCCCACGGCGACTCGCTCTTTTCTACATAGGAACGCACGCCGTGACCGTCGGCAAGGTAATCAAAGAGGCCGAAGTCATCGCCGTCGTCGTAGAAGTGCAGAGCTCCGGCGAGCTTGCCGCCACTGTAGAGGTATACGGCCTGGTCCGTAGCGGAGGCCGGAGTGGCGATGCCCACCAGGAGGGCGGGTACGGCCAGGAGAGTAAGCCATTTCTTGGACATGGAGACATCCTTGATTCGTTTCAGTGGACAGATCGCACTGCACGGCAAGCGTTCCATATGGGACATGGTGGAAGGTCGCAACTGACAGCCACTTCAAGGGAGTGCGGAAATAGCCGACCCCCCGAAATATCTGTGCGAGCCGTTGCTCTCGCCGACAGGCCAAGAACGTACACCGACCCGAACCCTCGCGCTACGGGTTTGCACCCAGGAATCGGCAATGATCATTTTCATGTTTTCCGTGCAATTTCAGACAACTATTCACCGCCCTATCGTGGGAGTTCAAGCGGGGGTGCGGACCGGACCCTGCGCCGACCGTGGCGCACCGAGCGTACCTCCCTCCTCGGGGAATTGACGGCCCATGCGGTTCAAGTCGCCTGTATCCGGCGGTAGTTCACGCGAACCACCCACCCATAGCAGGGTCCGCGCACGGTGCTCGAGTACACGGCCGCCAGCCACCCAGTGCCGAAGTCCATGCCCACGCAAAGGAGATGGCCGTCATCCGCGGCGGCGCCACGGCGTTGGCTCGCGGACGCCCGCAACATCCCCAACACTTGCAGAGCCTGGCGATCAACCAGTCCTGTTGCGTGATTTATTGAGGTTTTCTTGAGCTTTGGCGGGCTGACAGTGAAGGGAAGTCCGAAATTTCCCGGAAAACATGAAAATGATCATTGCCGATTCCTGGGTGCAAACCCGTAGCGCGAGGGTTCGGGTCGGTGTACGTTCTTGGCCTGTCGGCGAGAGCAACGGCTCGCACAGATATTTCTGGGAGTCGGCTATTTCCGCACTCCCTTGAAGTGGCTGTCAGTTGCGACCTTCCACCATGTCCCATATGGAACGCTTGCCGTGCAGTGCGATCTGTCCACTGAAACGAATCAAGGATGTCTCCATGTCCAAGAAATGGCTTACTCTCCTGGCCATACCCGCCCTCCTGGTGGGCATCGCCACTCCGGCCTCCGCTACGGACCAGGCCGTATACCTCTACAGTGACGGCAAGCTCGCCGGAGCTCTGCACTTCTACGACGACGGCGATGACTTCGGCCTCTTTGATTACCTTGCCGACGGTCACGGCGTGCGTGCCTACATCGAGGTGAGCGCGGGCACTGAACATTGGTATGAGTGGGGCAGCTTCTACAACGGCAAGGGAGCAGACGCCGGTGGCGTCTACAAGACCGACGGAAACCTGTACTCCATCGACGTTTACAGGATGAAGGTGTGCACGGTGGATGGCGCCTCGGACACGACTCCGCTCAAGTGCTCCGCCTGGCAGAAAATCTACGAGTAAATCGCCCACGCAGATGTGGCGTCCACTGCCGCTTGGCTTCGGCTGTTCTGACTGCCGAGCCTGACGGATAGGCAGCCCCTCGAACGCCGCCGGGTCGCGGCTATGCCGAAGGCGCGGACCGGTCACTCGGTCCGCGCCTTCGGCACACCTTCATCCCCGGTTCCACAGCGGTGCGCACCCTGCCCTGCGGCTGGCGCAGGACGGGCGCCTGGATGCGCCCTTCGGCCGCCCGACGGCACCCGGCTGACCATCGACCCGGCGGAGTACTTCTTCCGCCTGGAGTCCCACACCTGGCTCGTCGCCGACGGGCAACTGGTCACCGAGCAGTTGCTCGGCGCGCAGGAGACCGCTGAACAAGGTCGAGCTGGACGGGCACATCTCGAACGTCGGCACCTGCTGGTTCTTCCCCGCCGCCACCTCCGTCGTCTTCGACCTGGGGGCACGCCTGCCAGGGGCCTGCGGGCATTCCGAGAGTGCGGCGTGCAGTGCTCACGGAACCGGCTGCCGGCCGTTCACCACACGGATGCCGTTCGGGTGTTCCAGCTCGCCGTCGAGCGCGGTGCCCGCGCCGGCCGCTAAGACCGGGTCCTACATGGTCAGTTTGAGGAGCCGTTTGTAGCAGCAGAGTGCGGCGGCGAGGCCAAGAAAGGCGGACGCCGCAGGTGGGTGGGGCCGCTCTGACCCGTCACCTGCGGGCCGAGGGCATCGAGGTGACCGAGGTCAACCAGCCTGACAAGGCCGCCCGACGCCGTCACGGCAAGACCGACGCCATCGACGCTGAGGCCGCCGCCCGCGCAGTGCTGACCGGACGCGCCACCGCCGCGGCGAAGACCGGCGACGGACCAGTCGAGATGCTCCGGCTGTTCAAGCTGGCGAAGGGGTCCGCGATCAAGTCCAGGACCCAGGCGATCAACCAGCGCAAAAGCGTCCTGGTCTCAGCTGACTCCGCTCTCCGCGAGTCGCTGGCCGGGCTGAGTAACCCGCACCTGTTCAAGCGGTGCGCCGACCTGGACCCCCAGCACGCGAGAGGGCCGGCCGGGGCCGCCCGTTACACCTTGAGGCTGCTGGCCCGCCGCATCCAGCACCTGGCCGAGGAGATCGACGACCTCAACAAGCGGATAGCCGAGGCCGTCGAAACCAGTACGCCAGGTCTGCTGGAAGTCCGCGGCGTCGGCCGGACAGCGCCGCTGCCCTGCTCATCTCGACTGGCGACAACCCTGAGCGACTCGTCAGCCAGGCGTCCTCC
Organism: Streptomyces sp. R-07; assembly: GCF_049913175.1. Lineage (NCBI taxonomy): Bacteria > Bacillati > Actinomycetota > Actinomycetes > Kitasatosporales > Streptomycetaceae > Streptomyces > Streptomyces sp. R-07. The sequence goes on along the minus strand of NZ_CP183978.1, from coordinate 8,290,768 downwards.
GGGAAGACACAGCGACGCAGGCTGAATCGAGGCGGCGACGGCCAGGCGAACGCCGCTCTCTACCGTATCGTCCTCAGCCGTCTGCGCTGGGACGAGCGCACGACGTGGCCGTGCCGGATGCCCGCCAGACCGCCGAGCCGGCGGGCTGTGCGGGCGGTCTCGGCGGCGAGCCGCGGGCGGAGGGCCGGCTCGCTGTCGAGGACGGCGACGGCGTGCGGGTGCGTCAGGTCGACTCCGAGGCGACGGGCACGCAGCGCGAGGTTTCCGCCGTCCCAGCGCGGCGAGGCGGTGGGGTCGGCGAGGAGGTCGTCGAGCAGTTCGCCGCGTACCCGGTCCTCGGTCTCGGCGACGGACCGCCGCATGAGGAGCAGCATCGCGGTGACCAGTGCGGCGCGTTCGTACAGGCGCCGGTCGGCCTCGGGGAGGTCGGCCCGGCCGGTCAGGACGATGCTCCCCAGTGATTCCGTACCGGCCAGCACGGCGCAGGTCCAGACGCCTTCGGCGTGGATCGCGCGGCCGTCGGTGCGCGACGCCGCCAGGGTCTCGGCGGAGGGCGTGACCGGTCCGGTGCCGGACCGGGCCAGCTCGCTGCCGTCGGTGTCGTGGACGGCCACTCCCCCGCGGAGCAGCGCCGCGATCTCCGCCGCCACGTCGTCGATGCCCGCGCCGCGCAGGACGAGTCTGGTGAGGCGGTCGTGGGCGTCGGAGGCCAGGTGCAGCGCCTCGCCGTGGGCGCGGGCCGTCGCGTTGGCGGCTTCGAGCCGTGTGAGGGCGTTGCGGGTCTCCTCGAGACGGCGGGCGCTGTCGATCGCGACGGCGGCGTGGTCGGCGAGCGAGCCGAGGAGGGCGATGGCGTCGGGGGTGAACTCGCGCGGGGTGCGGTCCGCGGCGAAGAGGACGCCGATGATCTCCTCCCCCAGCCTCAGGGGGACTCCCAGGATGCCGCGGAGGCCTTCTTCGGCGACGCCGTCGTCGATGGTTCCGGTGTGGCGGTAGCGGTGGTCGGTGCGGTAGTCCGTGCTGGCGTACGGGCGCGCGGTCTGCGCGACCAGTCCGCCCAGGCCTTCTCCCATGCCCAGGCGGAGCTGCTGGAACGCCGCGGACACGGATCCGTCGGTGACGCGCATGAACGTGTCGTGGGCGAGCGGGTCGTTGAGGGTGAGGTAGGCGATGTCGGAGCCCAGCAGGGTTCTCGCCCGGCGGACGATGGCCCGGAGCACGGCATCGAGGTCCCGCAGCCCGGCCAGGTCGCCCGCGGTGTCGAACAGTGCCACGAGCTCCGCCTCCCGGCGGCGGTACTGGTCGAGTACGCGCCGGACGGCGAGGGCGGTGTCGGTGGTCTCCTCGATCCACGGGATGTCCGGCGCGGTGACGCCGGCCGCGCGTGAGCGGGCGGCTTGGGAGGCGAGTTCCTCGGCGGGCGCGTCGGCGGCGAGGAGGTCGAGCAGACGGCGGGCGGCCCCCTCGGCGGGGGCAGACGTCCGAACAACCGCCGGTACGGACGTCCGGACCTCCGCGTCGACAAGGGCAGGTGACCGGGCGGCCCTGCCGGTGCGTACGGACCCCTGGCCTTCCGCCTCGGCAGGTACGGACGTCTGACGTGCCGACTCGGCTGATGTGGACGTCTGGGCGTCGGCTCGGTGGCCGGCGGTCATGGGGCCTCCTCGCGGCCGTGTACGGGGGAAGGCGGTGGTCCACCGCTTGGCCCGGTCCGCCGCGTTCATGCCCGTCAGGGCGGCGGACCGGGCTGCTCACGGTTGCTGCGGTGCTATGCGCGGTCCCCCGCGGGGACCGCGGGCGCGCCCGCCGGCTCCTCGTCCCGCGAGCTGCGGAGATCACGGCCCCGGGTCTCCCGGGTGACCGCCACGGTGATGGTGGTGATCACGGCGGCCACGCAGAGGTAGACGCTGATGGGGGTCGAGGAGTCGTAGTCCTTGAGGAGTTCCACGGCGATGATCGGGGCGAGGGCGCCGGCGACGATCGAGGCGAGCTGGGAGCCCATCGAGGCGCCGGAGTAGCGGACCTTGGTGTCGAACATCTCGGAGATGAACGCGGCCTGCGGCCCGTACATCGCGCCGTGCAGCAGCAGCCCCGCGGTGACGGCCAGGGCGATCACGGGGAACGACTTGGAGTCGAGCAGTCCGAAGAACACGAACGCCCAGGCGGCCATGCCCACGGATCCGATCAGGGTGACCGGCCGCCGTCCGACGCGGTCGGACAGCGCGCCCCACAGGGGGATGGTGACGAAGTGGACGGCGGAGCCGATGAGGACGGCGTTCAGGGCGGTGCTCTTGGGCAGTTCCAGGTGGACGGTGACGTACACGAGGAGGAAGGAGGTCAGGATGTAGTACGAGATGTTCTCGCCGAAGCGGGTGCCGATGGCCGACAGCACCTCGCGCCAGCTGCGCCGGAACACCTCGACGACCGGGGCCTTCTCCTTCACGCCCTGGGCGGCAGCGGCCTCGGCCTGGGCCTGGGCGGCGAGGAAGACCGGGGACTCGGACACCGACACGCGGATCCACAGTCCGATCAGGACGAGGACGCCGGACAGCAGGAAGGGGATGCGCCAGCCCCAGGCCTGGAAGGCCTCCTCCGACTGGAACGCGGCGAGCAGCGCCAGTACGCCGGTGGCGAGCAGGTTGCCGCCCGGGGCGCCGGCCTGCGGCCAGGAGGCCCAGAAGCCGCGGTTCTTGTCGCCGCCGTGTTCGGAGACGATCAGGACGGCGCCGCCCCACTCGCCGCCCAGTGCGAAGCCCTGGACGAGGCGCAGCACGGTCAGCAGGATCGGGGCTCCGGCGCCGAGGGTCTCGTAGGTGGGCAGCAGGCCCATCGCGAAGGTCGCGCCGCCCATCATCAGCAGGCTGACCACCAGCAGCTTCTTGCGCCCGATCTTGTCGCCGAAGTGGCCGAAGACGATCCCGCCCAGCGGTCGGGCGGCGAAGCCGATGGCATACGTGATGAACGCGATCAGCGTGCCCACCAGCGGGTCGGCGCTGGGGAAGAACAGGGTGTTGAACACGAGGGCGGCGGCCGAGCCGTACAGGAAGAAGTCGTACCACTCGATGGTCGTGCCGATCAGGCTGGCGGCGACGATGCGGCCGATGCCGCCTCTCGGCGTGGTGGTGTCAGACATGGGTTCACCGGGTTTCACGAACGGGACGGGGCGGAGGAAGGGGGTGGTTCAGGGGTGCACCGGGGTACGGGCGTGGTGCGGGTCGGTGCGTGGCGACCGCGGTGGGTCAGCCTGCGGTCCAGCCGCCGTCGAGCGGCAGGGAGGTTCCGGTGAGGTAGCCGGAGTGCGGGCCGCACAGCCACAGGACGGCGGCGGCGACTTCTTCGGTCTCCAGGAGCCGCTTGACGGGTGAGCGCGCCAGCATCACGTCGGAGAGCACGTCGCCCTCGCTGATGCCGTGGGCGGCGGCCTGGTCCCGTACCTGGCCCTCGACGAGGGGGGTACGGACATATCCGGGGTTGACGCAGTTGCTGGTCACGCCGTGCGGGGCGCCTTCGATCGCGGCGACCTTGCTCAGCCCCTCCAGGGCGTGCTTGGCGGCGACGTAGGCGGACTTGTAGGCGCTGGCCCGCAGCCCGTGGACGCTTGAGACGTTGACGAGCCGGCCCCAGCCCCGGTCGTACATGTGCGGCAGGACGCGGCGCATCAGCAGGAACGGAGCGGTGACCATCACCTTCTGGATCAGTTCGAAACGCTCCGTGGGGAACTCCGTGAGCGGGGCCACGTGCTGCAGGCCGGCGTTGTTGACCAGGATGTCGACCTCGGTCGGCAGGAGGTCGATGGCGGCCGCGTCCGCGAGATCGGCCACATGGGCCTGGCCGCCGGCGATCTCCGCGACCGCCTTGGCCGCCCCGGCGTCCCGGTCGACCACGTGGACGGCGGCTCCCGCCTGTGCCAGGGCGAGCACACTGGCCCGGCCGATGCCGCTGCCGCCGCCGGTCACCAGGGCCGTACGACCGCTCAGATCGAGCGCCGCGGCAGGTGGCGGCAGCGGAATCGGCGTGGGAAATGTGTTCGTCATGGCCGGAAACAGTAGGGAGAGCCCCCGGCTCGTCCCATGTCATCAGCCGCCATAAACCACTGCCCAGGGGTGGTGGTTTCAGCCATGAGCCGCGCCATGAGCCCTGCGATGGGACACGCGATCGGACCCGCGATCGGACCCGCGATCGGACCCGCCATGAACCATGTCATGGCCCAAGCCATGGGACCGGGTGGGGCGGGCGCTCGCGGTACCCGGGTCGTCTCCGGGGCGGCCATGGATCGCTGTCACACAGGGCCGCCGCCAAGCCTGTTTGCCCCGCCCATGTCAGCGTCGGCGCGGGCGCCCCGATGATTCACGCCACACCGACCGCCACACCGACCGCACGGTCGCAGGCCGACATCGGTGCACCCCGTGTCCACCACCACAGGAGGCAGTCGTCATGGGACAGCCGCACCCTCCGTTCCGCTTCACGAAGAGCCGCCGCCTCGTCAGCGGCATCCGCCGCTGGGTCACCGCCGCCGCGGGGGCGCTGGCCCTGACCGGCGGCCTGGTCGCCGTCGGCCCGCAGGCGTCCGCCGCCGGTCTGACCCAGGTCTCCGGCTTCGGCTCCAACCCGGGCAACCTGTCCATGTACGCCTACGCGCCCGACGGGTTGCCGTCCGGCGCTCCGCTCGTGGTCGCCCTGCACGGCTGCACGCAGAGCGCGAGCGACTACTACGCGCACTCGGGCTGGCCGACGTTCGCCGACCGCTACGGCTTCGCGCTGGTCCTCCCGCAGACGAGCAGCGGCAACAACTCCAACTCCTGCTTCAACTGGTTCGAGCCGGGCGACAGCGCGCGCGGTCAGGGCGAGGCGCTGTCGATCAAGCAGATGGTCGACAAGGCCGTCGCCCAGTACGGCAGCGACACCCGGCGGGTGTACATCACCGGTCTCTCCGCCGGCGCCGGCATGACCGCGAACATGCTCGCCGCCTACCCCGACGTCTTCGCGGGCGGTTCCATCGACTCCGGGCTGCCCGCGTTCTGCGCGAACAGCGTGTCCACGGCGTACACCTGCATGTACAGCCCGCCGGACAAGAGCCCGGCGCAATGGGGTGCCCTGGTGCGCTCGGCCGCCCCCGCCGGCACCACGTCCTGGCCCCGGGTCGCGGTCTGGCAGGGCACCGCAGACACCACCGTCAAGCCCGCCAACGCCACCGAGCTGCGTGACCAGTGGACCGACGTCTGGGGCATCGGCCAGACGCCCTCCCGCACCGAGAGTCTCGCCGGGGGCACCACGCTGAGCGAGTACGACGACGCCTCCGGCGCGCCGGCCGTCCAGGTCTACTCCGTCTCCGGCATGGCGCACGGCCTCGCGGTCGACCCGGGCAGCGGCCCGGATCAGTGCGGCAGCACCGGCACGTACTACCTCGACACCATCTGCTCCAGCTACCACACCGCCCGCTTCTGGGGGCTCGACGGCGCCGGCCAGGAGCCGGGCCCCGGTTCCCTGCCCGCCCCCACCGGTCTCGCGGTCGCCGCGGTCACCGACACGACCGCGTCCCTGAGCTGGAATTCGGTGGCCGGCGCGGCCTCGTACCAGGTCTACCGCGGCGGTACGAAGACGGGCACCACCACCTCGACCGGCTACACCGACACCGGCCTGGCCACCGGGACGGCGTACGGCTACACCGTCGCGGCCGTCGGCGCCTCGGGCGCGGCGGGCCCGGTCTCGGCGGCCGTGACCGCGACCACCACCGGTTTCACGCCGACGTGTCACACGGCCACCAACTACGACCACACGGTCGCCGGACGCGCCTACCAGAGCGGCGGCAACACCTACGCCACGGGCTCCGGTCAGGCCATGGGGCTGTGGAACACGTTCACCACGCACACCCTCGAGCAGACCGCGCCCGGCTTCTACGTCGTGGCGGATTCGGGCTGCCCGGCCTGACCTCACGCCCCCCGGTGGAGGTGGTGGTCACCACCTCCACCGGGGGTGATGTGTGGATGGCAGCCATGGTCCCGCCTCCGGCGCCTGCCTAGGCTCGCTGCCCGTCGGTTGTGGTGGCACCGGCCCTGACCAGCACGGTCGGCCCGGCTGCCCGAGGGAAAGGGACCTGAATGGGTCTGGACAAGACAGTCGCGAGCACCGCGGAGGCGGTGGCCGACATCCCCGACGGCGCCTCGCTCGCGGTGGGCGGCTTCGGGCTGTGCGGCATACCCGGCTCGCTCATCGACGCTCTGTGGCAGCGTCAGGTGCGGGACCTCAGGATCGTGTCGAACAACTGCGGCGTCGACGACTGGGGCCTCGGGCTCCTGCTCGCGGCCGGGCAGATCTCCCGCATGACGAGTTCGTACGTGGGCGAGAACAAGGAGTTCGCCCGCCAGTACCTGAGCGGAGAGCTCGAGGTCGAGCTCGTGCCGCAGGGCACCCTGGCGGAGCGGCTGCGGGCCGGCGGCGCCGGGATCCCCGCCTTCTACACCCCCGCCGGAACGGGCACCCAGGTCGGCGAGGGCGGACTGCCCTGGCGGTACGACACTGGGGGCACCTCCCGGACGGAGTCTGGGGGAGGGTCGGTCGCGGTGGCCTCACCGCCCAAGGAGACACGGGAGTTCGACGGTCGCCCGTACCTGCTCGAACACGGCATCACCACCGACTTCGCGCTGGTCCGCGCGACCATCGGCGACCGGCACGGCAACCTCGTCTTCCGCTCCTCCGCCCGCAACTTCAACCCGCCGGCCGCCATGGCCGGCCGCATCACCATCGCCGAGGTGGACCACCTCGTCGAACCGGGCGAACTCGACCCCGACGAGGTCCACCTCCCCGGGGTCTTCGTCCAGCGCATCGTCCGGATCACGCCCGGCGATCCCGCCGCCGAGCGGCGCATCGAGCGCCGTACCGTCCGACAGGAAGGCGACGTCTGATGGCTCTCACCCGTGTGCAGATGGCGGCCCGCGCCGCCCGCGAACTGAGGGACGGTTCGTACGTCAACCTCGGCATCGGGCTGCCCACCCTCGTCCCCAACCATCTGCCGCCCGGGATCGAGGTGGTCCTGCAGTCCGAGAACGGCATCCTGGGCGTCGGCCCCTACCCGGCGGAGGACGAGCTCGACGCCGACCTCATCAACGCCGGCAAGGAGACCGTCACCACCCGGCGCGGTGCCTCGTTCTTCGACTCCGCCCTGTCGTTCGGCATGATCCGGGGCGGCCACATCGACACCGCGATCCTCGGCGCCATGCAGGTCTCCTCCGGCGGCGACCTCGCCAACTGGATGATCCCCGGCAAGATGGTCAAAGGCATGGGCGGGGCGATGGACCTCGTCCACGGCGCCGGCCGGGTCATCGTCCTGATGGAACACACCGCGAAGGACGGCACCGCCAAACTCGTGGATGCCTGCTCCCTGCCGCTGACGGGCCGGGCCGTCGTCCACCGCGTCATCACCGACCTCGCCGTCATCGACATCACCCCGGGCGGCTTCGTCCTCGCCGAACTCGCTCCGGGCGTCACCGTGGAGGAGGTCCGGGCCGCCACGGCCGCGGACCTGGCCGTAGCGGCCGACGTCGGCGGCGTACGGGCGGGCTGAACGGACACGAGCGACGGACACGAGTGTGCGCCGCCCGCTGCGCCGGGCGCGCCTCTCGGGAGAGGTACCGCGTCGCGCGCTCGCTGGATGAAGTGAATCCGGAGGGGTGTGTGTTGGTCCGCTTATGTCACCGGGCACGTTCCCGCCAGCGGTTCTCACCGTTGAGAGGGACACGCAATGACGAGCCACGCTACCGAAGTCGAGTTGGAAGGCCTCCTCCGCGAGGCGCTGCACGCCACGGGTACGGGTGCGCGCTGGGCGGTCGAGGCGGACGAGATGTGGTGCCGGGTCGCTCCGCGCTCCGGGACGCGGCGTGAGCAGGGGTGGAAGCTGCACCTGTCGGCGACGGCCGCCTCCGCACCGGCCGTCCTCACGAAGGCCCTGGGCGTGCTGCTGCGGGAGGGATCGGGGTTCAAGTTCGCCCGGTCCCTGGAGCAGGTGAGTGCGCTCAACTCCCGTGCGACGCCGCGCGGAAGCTCGGGCAAGTTCATCACCGTCTACCCGCGCTCCGACGCCGAGGCGGCCGGGCTCGCGCGTGAGCTGCACGGGGCGACGGCGGGGCTTGCCGGGCCCCGCATCCTGTCCGATCAGCCCTACGCCGTGCGCAGCCTGGTGCACTACCGCTACGGGTCCTTCGTCGGCCGGCGGCGGCTGTCGGACGACGGTCTGCTGGTGTGGTTCATCGAGGACCCCGACGGCAATCCCGTGGAGGACAAGCGCACCGGCCGGTACTCCCCGCCGCCGTGGGCGGTCTGTCCGTTCCCCGCCGCGGTGCCTGTGGCGGTGGCGGGGAACGGTGGGGACGCGACGAGTCGTCCGGTGGTGCTCGGTGGTCGCTTCGCGGTACGGGAGGCGATCCGGCAGACGAACAAGGGCGGCGTGTACCGGGGCGGCGATGCCCGTACGGGTGCGGGCGTCGTGATCAAGGAGGCCCGGCCACATGTGGAGGGCGACGCCTCCGGCGGCGATGTCCGGGACTGGCTGCGCGCGGAGGCCCGGACGCTGGAGAGGCTCAAGGGCACGGGGCTGGCTCCGGCAGCGGTGGCCCTGTTCGAGCACGGCGGGCACCTGTTCCTGGCCCAGGACGAGGTGCCGGGCGTGACGTTGCGTACCTGGGTGGCCGAGCACTTCCGTGACGTGGGAGGCGAGCGCTACCGCGCCGACGCGCCGGCCCAGGTCGCGCGCCTGGTGGACCTGGTCGCGGCGGCACACGCCCGCGGTCTGGTCCTGCGGGACTTCACGCCGGGCAATGTCATGGTCCGCCCGGACGGCGAACTGTGCCTCATCGACCTGGAGCTCGCCGTGCACACGGATGAGCCCGCGCTGCCCACACGTGTGGGGACGCCCGGGTTCAGTGCACCCGAGCGGCTGTCCGACGCGCCGGTCTGTCCGACGGCCGACTACTACAGCCTCGGCGCCACCGCCTGCTTCGTCCTGGCCGGGAAGGTGCCGAACCTGCTGCCCGAGGAGCCTGCCGGCCGGGCGGCCGAGCAGCGGCTCGCGACGTGGCTGTCCGCCTGCAGCGGGCCGCTCGGGCTGCCGGACGGCATCGTGGACATGATCCTCGGGCTGATGCGGGACGATCCCGCGGAGCGGTGGGACCCGCTCAGGGCCCGCGAGGCCCTGCGGAAGGCGGAACCGGCGGCGCGGCCAGGAGACGCGGCGAGGTCCGCGGTGCGATCGGGAGGCGAGGGCACGGAGGAGGCCGCCGTGACGCCGGGGCCCGACAGCGCGGCGGGGGCCGCCGTACAGCCTGGCGCCAGGAGCACGGCGGAGGCTGCCGTACGGCCCGGGGCCTCGACCGTCGCCCACCCCGTACGGGACAGCGGGGCGCAGGATGACCTGGTGGCCCGGTTCGTGGACCACCTCATCGGCTCGATGACTCCGTCGGACGACCGGCGGCTGTGGCCCGTCTCCACCCTGGCCGGCGAGAGCGGCCCCTGCACCGTGCAGCAGGGCGCGGCCGGTGTCCTGGCCGTACTCACGCGGTACTTCGAGCTCACCGGCGACCCGCGACTCCCCGGGCTGCTCTCCACGGCGGGCCACTGGATCGCGGACCGCACCGACATCCGGTCCACCCGCCCCGGCCTTCACTTCGGCGGCCGCGGGACCGCCTGGGCGCTCCACGACGCCGGATGCGCCATCGACGACCGGCGGCTCACCGACCACGCGCTGGCTCTGGCGCTGGCACCGCAGCAGGTGACGCTCCATCACGACATCACCCACGGCAGCGCGGGCAGCGGGCTCGCCGCCCTCCACCTGTGGCAACGCACCGGTGATACGCGCTTCGCGGAACTGGCCGTCGAAGCGGCCGACCGGCTGACCGCCGCCGCCCGGCGCGATGCGGCCGGGGTGGGCTGGCCGGTTCCCGCCGAAGCCGATTCCCCGGAGGGCGGCAAACGCTACCTCGGCTTCGCCCACGGCGCGGCGGGCATCGGCTTCTTCCTCCTCGCCGCCGCGGACCTCTCGCGGCACCCCGCTCACCTGGCGCCGGCCATGGAGGCCGGCGAGCAGCTGCTGGCCGACGCCGTACGCGTCGGCGAAGCGGCCCAGTGGCCCGCCCAGGCCGGTGACGTGCCCACGGCCCCGTACTGGTGCCACGGCGCGGCGGGCATCGGTACCTTCCTCGTCCGGCTGTGGCAGGTCACCGGGGACGACAGGTTCGGCGACCTCGCCCGCCGCAGTACGCACGCCGTCACGGAACGCGCCTCCCGCGCCGCGCTCGGCCAGTGCCACGGACTGGCGGGCAACGGCGACTTCCTCCTCGACATGGCCGACGCCACGGGCGATCCGGTCTACCGGACGAGGGCCGAGGAACTGGCCCGCCTCGTCCTGGCCGAAAGGGCCCATCGCCACGGCCAGGTGGTCTTCCCCACCGAGTACGGGGACGTCTCGACCAGCTGGAGCGACGGGTCCGCCGGGATCCTCGCCTTCCTCCTGCGGATCCGTCACGACAGCCCCCGGCACTGGACGGTCGATCCGGCGGTCTGAGCCACGGAGGCACGCGGGCACGGTCACACGCCCTTCCCCAGGAGTACGCCGGAGGCCTCGACCGGCCGGCACGACGCGTCCTGCGTCGTCCCCTCGGCCCGCCTCCCGCGGACCCGTCCCACAGACTCCCGGCGCTGGACGGTCCAGATGCCGGGCCGAGCGGCAGAAGAGTGCTGCCGCCACCTCACAGTAGAAGGAGAATCCCATGGAGAACCAGGACCTCGAACTGCTGGCCCGCCTCCACGCCCTTCCCGAGACCGACCCCGTCGGCGTCGACGGAGTGCCGTTCGCCGCGACGTGCGAGTGCGTCGGCCTGCTGACCCTCCTCAACACCGTCTGCGTCGGCATCAGCTGCGCCTAGGACAGGCGGCAGCACACCATCCGGCCGGCGGCTGTCCCGGGCAGCCGCCGGCCGGTACCACCAGGGGAACGGCCGCCTGCTCCGCAACGTGGACGCGGGTCGGCGGACCCGGAGACGAGGACCAGAGCACATGCAACGACACGCCGATGACGACGATCTCGCCCCACCGGCCCCGAGAGCGGCCGCCCCCGCGCGTCCGCACGCCGCACAGTCCTCTCCGGAGCCCGCGTACGCCGTGCGTACGCGAGGTCTGGTCAAGAGCTACCCGGGGCCGGAGGGCACCGTCACCCACGCCGTACGCGGCCTGGACCTGGAGGTGCGACAGGGCGAGACGTTCGCCTTCCTCGGCCCCAACGGCGCGGGGAAGTCCACCACGATCGCCCTGCTGTGCGCCCTGGCCCGCCCCAACGCCGGTCACGCCACCGTGGCCGGTGCCGACGTCGTCACCCAGCCCCACGAGGTGCGTCGACGGGTCGGCATGCTCTTCCAGCACAGCGCCGTGGACCCGGATCTGACGGCCGAACAGAACCTCTACATCCACGCGCGTCTCTATGGTCTGTCCCGCCGTCACGCCCGCCGGCGCGCCGCCGAGGTACTGGAGACGGCCGGGCTGACCGACCGGCGCCGCTCCCCCGTACGCACCCTGTCCGGTGGCATGCGGCGGCGTCTGGAGATCGCCCGCCAGCTGCTGCACGCACCCGGCGTGCTGTTCCTGGACGAGCCGACCACCGGGCTCGACCCCCATGCCCGCGCCCAGGTCTGGGAGCACCTGCGCGCCCTGCGGGAGCGGCACGGCAGCACGCTGTTCGTCACCACCCACTACCTGGAGGAGGCGGAGAACTGCGATCGCATCGCCATCATCGACCGCGGCCGGCTGGTGGCACAGGGCACGCCTCGTGCGCTGAAGGCCGCGATCGGAGACGACCGGGTCGTGCTGCGCACCGGCGACGACGCGGCGGCACAGGAGGTCGTACGCCGCGTCGCGCCGGCCGACAGGGCCGTCACCGTCGAGGCGGACGGCATCTGGCTGCGGGTTCCGGGCGGCAGTGCCTGGATCCCCCGCCTGTGCGCGGCGCTGGAGGCACACGGCATCGCGGTGCGCGCGGCTTCCGCGACCCCGCCCACGCTCGACGACGTCTTCTTCCACCACACCGGCCGCAGCCTCGACGCGACGGAACCGGACCGGACGCGCGTCACGCCTGCGCCCACAGCTACGCCTGCGTCTGCGTCTCGGGCCGCGGCAGAGACCGGCGGCGGCCGATGACCAGCCTCACCGGGACGTCCTCGGTCACGCCCCGCCCCGAACGGGCCACCCGCCTGCGGCACGAGCTGCGCGCGGTCCACGCGCTGATCCACCGCGATCTGCTGCGCCTGGCGGGCCAGCGCACCCACACCGCGCTGATGCTGCTCCACCCCGTGCTCTACCTCTTCATCCTCGGAGGCGGACTGGCCGCCCTCATCCCCCGCTCCTCCCTGGGTGTCGGCTATCAGACGTACCTCTTCCCGGGCATGCTGATGATGACGGTGCAGACCCCCGCCATCATGGTCGGCATCCGGCTGATCACCGACCGGGAGAGCGGCTACCTGCGAGAGCTCCTGATGGCCCCGGTCCACCGGTCCACCCTGCTCCTGGGGAACTGCGCGGGCGGCACCCTGACCGCCGCCGTCCAAGGCTCCGTCCTGCTCAGCCTGGCCGGCGTGGTCGGTCTGCCCTACGACCCGCTCCTCCTCGTGCTGCTTCTCGGCGGCATGATCCTGGCATCCTTCACCATCACCGCCCTCGCCCTGGCCCTGGCCGTGGGCCTGCGCCGAGCCGAGACGTTCCACACCCTGCTCGGCCTGGTGATGATGCCGCTGCTGTTCCTCTCGGGCGGGTTCTTCCCCCTCACGGCCCTGCCCGGCTGGGCCCGCACGCTGTCCGACGTCAACCCCCTCGCGTACGCGGTGGACCTGCTGCGCCGCACCATCGCCCTCCGGGTACCGGACCAGGCGGCCGCCGCCGGCCTCGAATGGGCCGGCCGGCAACCACCCCTCCTCCTCGAAGCCGTCCTGCTCCTGACGAGCGGCACCATCGCCCTGCTGTGGGCCGCGCATCGCTTCGGCCACCCAGAATGACCCCCTGAGACGCGTCAGAGGCGGTCGAACCTGCTGAGCCACCGCCGGAGCACCTGGTGTGTGGTGTCGTCCAGCGTGCACAGGGCTTCGACGGCGTCGCGGTCGCCCGGCAGGGGCGCGATGCCCGCCGTGGTGAGAGCGGCGTGAAGCTCCAGCCGGCGGCGGTCGGCCGGCGCCAGGTGAACGGCCGGGTGGCTGGAAAGCGCGGTCACCGGCGGCGCGTCGACACGGCGGGCGACGGCCTCGCGGACCGTAGGCGGCTCCTCCTGCCGATCGTCGATGTACACGGCGGGGAATCGGTACGGGTCGAGGTCCACCAATGCCGCCGGAGTCGCGGTGACAGCCTGGAACACGGTCATGAATGCCTCCTCAGTCGTCGTGCAACCTGAACAGGACGACGGCAGTGTGGCCGGGAACAGTTGCGGCACGGGAGCACATCCACCCGGTTGTCCCCTACGCCATCTCGTCACAAGACAGATGACCTGACGAGTCGCCAGGCTAGGGCGGAGAACCGCGCCTTCGTGGCCGCCCACCGGCGGCCGAGGTCGATTGTCAGTGGTGGGTGAGACGGTAGGAGCATCACGTCGGAAAGAGGGGGAAGCTGTCTTGTCCGGAGCGCAGAACTACATCAATCACGTCGCCCTTGTACTGGACGCCAGTTCGTCCATGTCGCACCTGAGCCGCAAGGTCGTCGAAGTCGCCGACCAGCAGATCGCCTATCTCGCCCGCCGGTCGAGGGAACTGGACCAGGAAACCCGCGTCACGGTGTACGTCTTCGCGGACAAGGTGGAGTGCGTCATCTACGACAAGGACGTGCTGCGAATGCCGTCGTTGAAGCAGTTGTACCGGGCCGGTGGAATGACGGCTCTGCTGGCGGCCGCGCTGAAGTCGCAGGGCGAGCTGGCGCAGACGGCCCAACTGTACGGGGACCACAGCTTCCTGACGTTCGTACTGACCGACGGACAGGAGAACGCCAGTCACCGTTGCCCGGACGCCCCGGCCGGAAAGCCGAGTGAACTGGTGAAGGCCGTGGCCGACATGATCGCGGCGCAGCAGGACAACTGGACGCTGGCTGTCCTCGTGCCGGACCAGATGGGCAAGCGCGAGGCGATGAACTGCGGTTTCCCGAAGGAGAACATCGCCATCTGGGACGCCACGAGCACCCAGGGTCTCGAGGAGGCCGGGCAGGTCATCCGGGAGGCCACCGAGAAGTTCATGGTGGGCCGCACCCAGGGGATCCGTGGATCGCGGGCGGTGTTCTCCACGGGGGCGGAGGCGGTCAACAAGGACACCATCAAGGCGGCCGGTCTCACGCCGGCGAAGCCGTCGGAGTACCAGTTGATTCCGGTGGCCCGTGACGCGGCGATCCGCGAATGGGTCGTCGAATCCGGGCACACGTACCGCACGGGTTGCGCGTTCTACCAGCTGAGCAAGCCGGAGAAGATCCAGGCGCGGAAGCAGATCGCGGTACTGGAGAAGAAGACGGACCGGGTGTTCACGGGGCCGCAGGCCCGGGCCCTGCTGGGCCTGCCGGACGTGGAGACGCGAGTGAAGCCCGACCACAACGACGACTTCACCATCTTCGTGCAGAGCACCAGCGTCAACCGGAAGCTCGTCCCCCAGACGCGGCTTCTCCTCATGGTCTGACACGAAACCCGCCCAGCCACGGAATTCGGACGAGCGCCGACCACCTGGAATGCGGGGGTCGGCGCTCGGCTCAAGGGCGGCTGTCGAGATGGGCAGCGATACGTGCGATGGTGCGGGCATTGTCCTCGAAAAGGTGCGCCTGCATGCCCGCCGCCCGTGCCGCCGCGACGTGGACCGCCGCGTCATCGATGAAGAGGCAGTTCTCCGGACGGACGTCCAAGGTGGTCCATGCGGCCTCGAAGGCAAGCAGGTCGGGCTTCTCGATGCCTATTTCATGCGAGTAGACGATCTGCTCCACGAGCTCGTCGAATCGATAGAGCCCCGTCTCCCGTTCCCGGGCGCCGACGAAACTGTTGCTCAGGATGCCCAGCCTGCACCTACCGTGCAGTCCTCGCACATAGTCGATGAGCTCTTCGTTCGGGGTCCCGAGATACTCCGTCCAGAGATCGTCCATGAAAGCGTCGATTTGGGGGCCGGAAAGACCCAGACGGGCCGCCACCTGCGCGTGCACCTCTTGCTCACTGATGTTCCCGACACTGCCGGCCTGCCACACATCGCGCATCCGCTCGTTCACGGTGCCGCGTGGCAGGGAGAGTCGCTCTTCCCACCGTTGCACCCATCCCGTTTCCGGCGTCATCTCCAGCACGCCGCCGATGTCGAGAATGACGCAGGTCGCGGTCACGCGAACTCCCCCTCTTCGTCCTGACCCGATCTGCGAGCACCCTGCCGGCTCGCATGATCGGCAGGGACACTGTCATCTCTCCCTCCGGGGCGTGGTCAAGCGATCTTCGAAGCCTGTGACAGCCCTGTCGCAATCCGACGGCCCGGCCCGACAAAGCCGGATGACTCCGGACCGCGGCTCACGAATCGGGAAATGGTCCACACCGCTCGGAGGGTCCTGAAAGGGGCGCTGCCAGCCTGCACCCCGTGATCGGGACGGGCTCCAAGCAGCGGACATCCAGGGCAGTG
The DNA here is from genome assembly GCF_049913175.1 of Streptomyces sp. R-07. Lineage (NCBI taxonomy): Bacteria > Bacillati > Actinomycetota > Actinomycetes > Kitasatosporales > Streptomycetaceae > Streptomyces > Streptomyces sp. R-07. The sequence goes on along the minus strand of NZ_CP183978.1, from coordinate 8,275,124 downwards.
GCGCCGTACGGTCCGCAGCGTGCTCTGATCATCGCGAGCTTCGTCAGTCGGGTGGGCAACGGGCTGTTCAACACCGCCGCGGTGCTCTGCTTCACGCTGGTGGTGCACCTGCCCGCCGCGCAGGTCGGTGTCGGCCTCACGATCGCCGCGGTGACCGGGTTGCTGGCCGGTATCCCGGCAGGGAACCTGGCCGACCGATACGGGCCGCGCACGGTCTGGCTCGCCTCTCTCGCGATGCAGGTCGCGACGATGGCCGCCTTCGTCTTCATCGACAGCTGGGCCACGTTCACGCTCATCGCCACCCTTGACCGGTTGGCGGCAACGGTGGGCGGCGCCGCAGGCGGTGCGCTCATCGCCCGTGCCGGTGGCGAACGCCCGGCCGCGTTCAGGGCGAGACTCCGTACCTTCGTCAACCTCGGCGTGGTCCTGGGCACGCTCGGCGCCGCCTTCGCCGTCTCCGTCAACACCCGCCCTGCCTACACCGCGCTCATCCTCGCCAATGCCGTCAGCTTCGCCTGCGCCGGACTGATCGCCCTGATCGGCGTCCCGAACTACCGGCCCCTGCACCGTCCCAAGGAGCACCGCAGCTGGGCCGTCCTGGCCGACCGGCCGTATGTGTCGTTCGTCGCGCTCTACGGCGCCATGGGCCTGCAGTACCAGACCGTCTCCCTGCTCCTGCCGCTCTGGCTCTCCGCTCACACCGACGCGCCCCGCTGGACCGTGGCGGCCGTCTACGCGGTCAACAGCGGGGTGTGCGTGCTGCTCCAGAGCAGGATCGGCTCCCGGGTGGAAACGCCGCGCCAGGGCGGCCGGGCCTTCCGCGTCGCCGGGCTGCTCTTCCTGGTCAGCTGCCCCTTGATGGCGCTGACCGCGGACGTTCCGTCCTGGGTCGCGCCGGGGGCTCGCCATCCTCGCCGTCTGCGTGCACAGCCTCGGAGAGGTGTGGGAGTCCTCGGCCGGCTTCGCGCTCGGCTTCGGTCTCGCCCCCGACCACGCCCAGGGGCAGTACCAGGGCCTCTTCGGCATCGGCTTCGACGCAGCTCAGGCCTTGGCCCCGGTGATCCTCACGGCGGTGGTCCTCGGGCTCGGGCACACAGGCCGGCTGCTGCTGGGCGCGTTCTTCGCGGCTCTGGGGCGGGAGGCCCGCTGGTCGCCGCGTGGGCGGAGCGCACCCGTCCCGCGGGCCAGGATCCTGCCTGCGCTGCACATGGCGGGTCGAGCGAAGCCCCGCTGCTCGACGCCGAGGAGAACCGTTCCAGCAGGTGACCCCAGACACCGGCGCCAAGCGGTCAGGGCCGGCGCTCGCAGCGCCTCCCGCCGGAGAAGCCGGGGCCCGGCAGGACGACCGCTCGCCCGCTGCGGGGCGGCCCCGCCGGGGGCTTGCTGGGAGGCGGTTCTCGGCGGGTGTTCCGTACCCTGGCGGCATGCGTATGCGGCCCACTCTGACCTGGACCCCCGACGAGGACCTGCCACCGGGTACGACGGACCTGGGGCCGGTCGCCGACGCCCTGGGCGCCGGCGGTGCGCTGGTGCTCAGTGGCGCCGGCATCTCCACGGAGTCGGGCATCCCCGACTACCGGGGCCGGGGCGGGAGCCTGAGCCGGCACACCCCGATGACGTACCAGGACTTCACCGGGAGCACTCAGGCCCGGCGCCGGTACTGGGCGCGCAGCCACCTCGGCTGGCGCACCTTCGGCCGCGCCAGGCCCAACGACGGACACCGGGCCGTGGCCGCCTTCGCCCGGCGCGGCCTCCTCTCGGGCGTGATCACGCAGAACGTCGACGGCCTGCACCAGGCAGCCGGCAGCGGAGGGGTCGTGGAGCTCCACGGCAGCCTGGCGCGGGTCGTCTGCCTCGCCTGCGGCACGTACAGTCACCGCTCCGAACTCGCCCGGCGGCTGGAGGAGGCCAATGCCGGCTTCGAGCCGGTGGCGGCCGGGATCAACCCCGACGGTGACGCCGACCTGACCGACGAGCAGGTCGGAGATTTCCGGGTGATGCCCTGCGCGAACTGCGGCGGCGTCCTCAAGCCCGACGTGGTCTTCTTCGGCGAATCCGTCCCGCCCGAGAGGGTCGAGCACTGCCGTGCACTGGTCAGTGAGGCGGCCTCACTACTGGTTCTCGGCTCCTCGCTCACGGTGATGTCAGGGCTCCGGTTCGTCCGCCAGGCCGCCCAGGCCGGGACACCGGTACTGATCATCAACCGGGACCCGACCCGCGGCGACCGGCACGCCCTCACCCGCATCGCGCTCCCTCTCGGCACAGCCCTCACGGCCCTCGCCGAGCGGCTGGGCGTCCCGGCCGACGACGGGGCACGACTGGACTGAATGTCCGCCGGCCGCGCAGGGGCCACCGGATCCTCGGTCCGGGGGCCTTCTCCTCTGGCCGGTCGGCGCTCAGGGAGACGCCGCGATCCAGGCGTCGAGCTGTTCCTGCGTCGTGGCCGGGTCGGCCACCAGTTCGGCCAGGGTGTCGTCGGCGCGATGGCGGGTCGAGACCGCCGGGCAGCGCAGGCAGGCGGCGATGCCGGTCTGGGTCCACCACTGGCACCGGGTCCGCAGGTGACACCGTGGGACGGAACCGTCCTCGCGCGCGACCGGCCGCGACAGTACGCGCTCGACCAGCGTGCAGTCGGCGCCCCTGCGGTTCACGCAGTCGCTCACGCAGTGCGAGGCGAAACGCAGGATGCGGCGCGGTTCGATGCCCTCGGGCACCTCGCCGAGCACCTCGGACGCCGGCACCGGATCGGCCAGGTAGACCACGCCTCCGTCCTGCCCGGACCGTACGCCCAGGACGACGGACTCCGGCGTGTGCGCGTCTCCGCTGGGACACCACGTCTGCATCGGCTCGCTCCCGCCCACGGTGGTCACCTCCCCGCCTCAGCAGGCAGCGCGGTTCGGGAGCCGCGTCGCCTGGCCGCCGGTGTTGCCGCCGATCTCGGCGGCCCCGTCCTGCCGCTCCAGCTCGGCGGCGACGCCGATGCTCTCCTTGAGCTGGGCGACCGTCGTGATCCGATCGGACCTGGCCGGCGCCGACTCGCTCTCCGCGCCGGCCACCACGGCCACAAGGCCGGCGGCCAGCAACGCGGCAGCCCCGGCCGCAGCCGCCCTACGCGTCGGACTCTCCATGACGTACTCCTGTCTCGCGGTGGTTGGGAGTCAGGAGCGTAGGTAGGCCGAACACCCGCGAACGGCACTCGACGGCGGCAACCTCCCGGCAGTTCCACCGACAACATCAGTCGTCGGCGGCTTCGGGGCGGAGGAATTCCCTGACTCCCCGGAGCAGGGTGGCCAATTGGCGCTGGGTCTTGCGGCCGTCGAGGACTACTCGGAGTCCCCCGGACAGGTCGGTGTCGGCGCGGCGCCCGGTCACCAGACGGGAGGCGTCGAGGCCGTCGCGCTGCGCGATGAGCGTGCCGAGTTCGTGGCGGGTGACGGCCTCCGGCCCGGCGAGGTGGAAGACGCCGACCGTGTCGGACCGGGTGAGTTCCCAGAGCGCGGCGGCCAGGTCGCGCACGTGGACGGGACAGCGGACGTCATCGGTGAACAGGACACCGCGCCGCGTGCCTGCCGCGAGCTCGTGCACCCGGCGCTCGTGCTCGGACCGGCCGTCACCGATGATCAGCGAGGTCCGCGCGACGACCGCGTCCGCGCACCACAGCCGTACGGCGGTCTCGACCGTCGCCTTCGCCGCCCCGTACGGGCTGACCGGGTCGGGGAGGCACGTTTCGTCGTACAGGTCGCGGCGCCCCGAGAACACGGCGTCGGTGGAGACGTGAACCAGCCGGACGCCGCGCTGCGCCGCGGCCTGGGCCAGCCGCATGCCGCCTTCGGCGGTGACCGCCCAGTCGGCCCCGCCGCTGCTCGCGTTGATCACCGCGCTCGGATCCACGGCATCCAGGACCTCTCGCAGGCGGGCGGGGTCACGCAGATCGAGGCGGTGCCACGACGCACCGGCGGCTTCACCGGGATGAGAGCGGAAGGTTGCGGCCACATCCCCACCCGCTGAACTCCCCTGGTGGGCCAGCTCGGTGCCGAGGTAGCCGCTGCCGCCGACAATCAGTACCGTCATGCCGTCCGAGGCTATGCCGGCGAGCGCGGTCCGGGGAACGGTCAGGTCGCCCTCTCGCCTGAACGCCGATCCGCGGCAGATTCTAAGATCTGCGCATGGCGACACGACTCGTGCAGATCACCATGAAAGCCCAGGACGACGCGCTGCTCGGTCGGTTCTGGGCGGAGGCACTCGGCTGGGAGGTCGGCAGCGAGGCCCCCGGTGTGACCAACCTCGAACCCGTGGGCTTCACCTACCCCGACCCCGTGGCCGTCTGCGTCGACATCGTGCACAGCCCGGAACCCAAAACGGTGAAGAACCGGGTGCACCTTGATCTGGCCACTGACTCGGCCTCTCATCACGCGGAGTTGGTCGCTCGCCTGCAGGATCTCGGCGCGACGCTCGCCGACGTGGGGCAGGGTGACGTCCCGTGGACGGTCATGGCCGACCCGGAGGGCAACGAGTTCTGTGTCCTGGAGCCGCGTCCGGTCTACCGCGGCACCGGACCGATCGCCGCTGTCGTGGTCGACTGCACCGACCCACGAGCGATGGCCCGATTCTGGGGAGAGGCCATGGACTGGACGGTGCACGAGGTCACCGACGGCCACGCGACCATGCGTTCCTCCAAGGGTGTCGGCCCCTACCTGGAGTTCCTCCGCACTCCCGACACCAAGCACGTGTGGAACCGCGTCCACCTCGACGTCCGCCCCTACCCCGGTGACGACATGGCCGCGGAGGAAGCCCGGCTGCGCTCCCTGGGCGCCACCGACCCCGGGATCGACCAGTCCGTGCTCTCCTGGACGGTACTTACCGATCCCGAAGGCAACGAGTTCTGCCTCCTCACCCCTCGCTGACCTTGGGCAACGGCCCTGCTCGGTCGCAGGCCGACGGCGAAGGCCGTGCGTCCTTCGCTCCGCTGCGGCCGCACCGCAGGTCTCCCACGGCCTTCCGCCCAAGGGCCTCGCACGCGATCTGCCAACCCCCGGGCACGCAGTGGCCGGCCCCGATCAACGTCGCCTCGGACCGCTTCCCGTCCCGCAGAGAGGGCAGATACCGGGTCGCGGGAGGCATCATCCACAAAGACAGGGTGCTCAACAGCCGTACGGAGATCGGCGACGCGATCAGAGTCACGCCATGAGGAGGTCCAGCCCGGACGCGGCAGCTTGATGTCAGCAGTCCTGGTAGGAGACCTGCGACGGCGCCGACGCCGAGGACGCTTTCGTCGTCCCGGCGGCGTTGCACTCGGGCGGCGTTCGGCGGGACGTCTAGTCTCCGGCCTGTGGAGCAGCCCTACCAGCGTGCCGAAGGCGCCGGACCGTTCACCACCCGCCTCACCTGGCAGCCGCCCGGCGGCGGCACCGCCGTCTGGGAATCCCGACCCGCCCGGCGCCGAGGTCTCCTCGCCGTCCACCCGCCCGGCGCGGCCGGCTCCCGTCACGCCAGCGCCGACGACACCGCCCTCGCTCGGCTGCGCAGGCTCAACGCGTTGGCGGCCACCGCCTTCATCATCGGCGGAGCACTCTTCGCGGCCGGTGCCGCCGTGGCTCAGTTCGGCTCAGGCGACGCCACCACATGCGCCTCGATCTACTTCGCCGGTGGGCTGTTCTTCAACACGGGCGGCTACGTGTCCCTGCTCCAGGTCGTCAACGCGCCGCGCCACGTACCCGGTGGAGACGCTGCCCTCGTCACCCGACGGTGGCGGTGGTGGAGCTACGAGCCGATGCGGGTCGACTGGCTGAGCGCCTTTGTCCTCTTCGCCGGCACCCTGGTGTTCGCGGTCGATCTGTTCGACTCCTTCCTGCAAGGTCTGACCGTCCAGCAGACCAACCGGCTCGTCTGGGCACCCGACGTGATCGGTTGTGCGCTCTTCCTGATCTCCGGGCATCTCGCGTTCGCCGAGCTCTGCCATGGCCGGCGCTGCGTCCTCCGGCGCAACCTCGGATGGTGGATCGTCGCGGTGAACCAACTGGGCTCCGTCCTCTTCATGGTCTCGGCCCTCGCCGCCTACACCCGCCCCGCCACCGGCAGCCTGATCAACGCGGACATCGCCAACTGGGGCACTCTGACGGGCGCCCTCTGCTTCTCCGCGGGCGGCATCCTCCAGCAGTACGAACGTCCTTGACCAGGTCTCCAACCGCGAAGGCGTACGCACCCCGGCGGGTAGCGTGCCTGGACGCCTCCACGGCGCGGTTCTCCGTCGAGAACGCGTAGTGGCGCAGCCCTCCGCGCCGCAGCGCGACATGGACCGCAGGTCGGAAGTCTGTGCGCTTCGTCCGTGGCACGCGCGTACGGCTGACGACGGCATCGGCTCGGCCGGATACGCTGGTCTGTCATGACCAGTTGAAAGGGCCGCGATGAGCCAGTACTTCGACCTGGGCGACGAGACGTTGTGGAACCCGTCCAACGGCGCGTCGCGCTTGTTCCAGCGCCAGGTAGCGGTCTTCGAGGCGGAGCTGGACCTCTCGTCGGGCATCGGGCCGATGGAGAACGACGAGTGCCAGATCAGCCTCGACTCGTTCGAGACCTTCGTGAACGCCCTCCTCGCGAAGCACCGGACAACGAGCCACACCATCTGGCTCGCGCTCTCCGACGGCTTCACTGCCACAGTTCTGGTTCTTGCAGAGCGCGCCGGGATCACGGTGGACTGGGCACGGCATGGAGCCGCCCCGGAAACACCGTTCGAGGACGTGCAGGTCTCCGCCCTCACCGGGATGTCCGTCCCCGCGGACGCCGAAGCCTGGGCCGCGGGCCTGCGCGCGAGGGCCCGGGAGCTGGCACGGCGCATGCCTCGCTGACCCGAGCCCCAGCGTGCGACGGCGATCGACCGCCATCTCCTCCTGAGGAGTTCGGGAGGCGTTCGGCTCGCACTCGGAGGAGTCCGGGAGGCGTTCGGCTCGTACTCGGAGGTGGCCTCCCGCCTGCTCACTCGTCCTCCCATGGGACCGCTCCGTCAGGGCGAGACCAGAAGTCGGCGCGCCACGGGGCTAGGGTCGTGTTGCTCATCGTGGAGTGGAGGGGGTACACCATGGATCTCACCGGGCGGAGAATGGTCATCACCGGGGCGGGACGCGGGTTCGGGCGCGCGTTGGCGTTGCGGGCCGGGCGGCTGGGCGCGCAGGTGTTCGTGTCCGCGCGCTCGCTGGAGACCGCCCGGAAAGTGGCCGACGAGGTGGCGGGGGACAGCGGTGCGCCTGCTCACCCGTTCGTCTGCGATCTGGCGGACCCTGCCTCGATCCAGGGCTTCGCCCGAGGTGTGGCGGGCCACACCGACCGGGTGGACGTACTGGTCAACAACGGCGCCCGCTACCTTGACGGTCCCGACCTCTTGGACGCCGACGACGACGCGATCGGCGACACCGTCGCCTCGGGAGTCACCGGCACACTGCTGACGAGCAAGCACTTCCTGCCGCTGCTGCGTGCCTCCGCCGGCGCGGACGTGGTCAACCTGGTGTCCTCGGCCGCAGAGCCCCGCGATCACCGCTCTCAGGCGCACCCCGCGTTCTACGCTGCAAAAGCGGCCCAGGCAGGATTCGCCGACATCGTTTCGCAGCGGCTGCGCCCCGAAGGCATTCGCGTCATCTCCCTCTACCCTCCCGACTTCAGCGACGGCGACCCGCTGGCCTCGTCCTGGGACGATGCTCCCCGGACCGCCGACGATCCGTTGACCGCCCAGTCCGTCATCGACTGCGCCCTGTTCGCGATCGGCCAGCCGAGGGACTGCTTCATCCGTTCCTTCCATTTCGAGCAGCTGTGACATCCGGCCTTGTGCCGGCCGGCTGGAACCGACGCGGGCGCCGTTCGGCGATCCGTCCCGCAGAGAATCAAGGTCGACTCGACGCACCACGGACGGCGTCCGTATACCCCGGACCTGGTGGCCCACTTTTATCCGGAACGGCCGTTACTTCCTCACCGAGCTGTTCATCCCCGGCGGGGCACAGGCGTCCGTGCACGGCTTGGTGCGCTGGAAGTTCAGCGAGGTGCGGAGTCAGCTCACTGCTCACCAGCTGATCGCCGAAGTCCGCGACACCATCGACCAAGCTGCGCCCCGTGCCGCGTTCCTGGCCACCCCGGCCCTCCAGGCGCCGTACTCGCTGGTCGACATGGACAGCAAGGACTGGCCGCTACGCGTCCTGGTGGCCCCCGGAGGCCGGACCTATCTGCCGAGCGACCCTTGCCTCAGCACGCGAACTCGCGGCCGGTGCACCTCTCCGCGACGGCTGGGATCACGTACGCACCGCCGTCATGACCAGCCTGCTGCGCGCCAAGTACCACCAGTGGCCTGCTGCAGAGCACGGCCCCATGGTGTCGACGACCCGAGCGGACTCGAACCCAGCATGCTCCTGCGCCTCCGTCGAACCCGTCGACGCCTCAGGGTGGGCCATGAACCCTGGTTCAGGGGGGGCGGGTCCCCCTCATGGCGAGCGAGGCGAGCGGCTAACCTGCAGATCAGGGCGTCGGCCTGACGCGGCGCCCGGAACCGACGAAGGCGAAGAGAGCGACCATGCCCACCACGGCCCGCGCGACGAAGCAGTACGAGGACGACCGGGTCCGGGTCACCCGCTGGGACTTCGAGCCGGGTCAGTCCACCGGCCGTCACGTTCACGCATACGACTACGTCGTCGTCCCCGTCACTGACGGGCGGACCCACGTGATCACCCCCGACGGCAACGTCACCGTCTCCGAGCTCAGGGCGGGTGAGTCCTACGCTCGTCCGGCCGGCGGCGAGCACGAGGTCGTCAACGCCGGCACCGCCCCGCTGGCTTTCGTCGAGATCGAGTCGAAGTAGCACCTTCGCAGGCTCCGGGGCCAGTACCTCGCGAACAGCCGACAGCCCCGCACCGGAGGAACCACGGTGCGGGGCTGTCGCATGGCCGCCGGCCCGCATCGGAGCCTGCGACCGAACGTGCCGGCCGAGTCAGAGCAGGCCGCGCCGGTCGTCGGTGACCGTCGGGTCCACTGGCGGGACCACCACCCGGCGACGCCGGAGAACGCTCGTGTAGACGGCGGTGCCGAGGAAACCGACGGCCATCAGGATCAGTCCGACCAGATCGAGGTCGACCGATTCGAGTTCCCAGTCGGTCGCGAACGTGAGAATGGCACCGACAGCGATCATCATGATGAACAGTCCCAGACGCATGGTTGCTCCCTCCAGAGCGGGGTTGCACCGTCCGCCTACCCGGGTCCCCGGGGATCACGCCGCCTCACCCTGGCGCCGTTCGACACATGCCGAGGAGCTTCTGGGTGGTGTGGGACGGCCTCGACGGGCAACACGGAAATGGCAGGGCACAACGCCCAGTGGCACTGCTCGCCCCATGGAACGACGTTCCATACCTCCGGTCGAAGGAGAATCCCATGACCGCACTGCTGGCCCGCATCAAGCGATTCACCCGAAGCCCTCAGGGCCGCAACGCGGCGGCGTCCCTCCGTCGGGCTGCCGCCGACCCCCGAAGGCGCGCCCAAGCCCAGCGCCTCCTCGGCAAGCTGCGCGGCAACCATCGCTGACGGCTGCTCAGGCCGGGCCGGGATCCGCGTGGCTGCTGTTCGAGGAGGGGAGGACCGCGCTCGTTCGAGGCGCACCTGTCGAACCTGTATCTGACCCAGGCGCTCGCGGCGGGTCCGGCGCTCCTGGTCGGCCCACCGGCCGAGCACGTGTTCCGCCTACGGAGTGACCGGCACCCATGCGGCCACCTGAGCCCCGTCATAGGGCGTCTTCCGGTCTCGGGGCTGGTAGGCGGGTCGGGGACTGATCGGTCTGGGGGTCGACGGGTCGGGATCCGGCGTCCAGGGTCCAGATCGGTGCGCGGCCTCACAGAGCCCCTCGTCCGTGCACTCGCCGAGGGCCTCCCTGCGCCCGAAGCCCAGCGCCGCCTGATCCACCGGATCCTCGTTCACCAGGACCGCCGTCTGCATGACGACGCCACCATCCTCCGGGCCGATGACACCGTCGGCGCACGGGCTCGCTCCCGTGCCACGGCCCGGGGCGGCCTCCCGGGCATGACCACCCTGTGTTTGCCGACCGCCCTCGTGGTGAGGCGAGAGGGACGACCACGTTTCCTTCGTCGAGTGGGGAGTCATGGAAAGCGTTGTTCGACTGGCGATCGTCCTCGGCTGCTCGGTGCTGGTAGCACTGGCCGTCGGCAGGGCGGCGGAGCTCTTCGCGCGGTACGCGGACGCGCGCCACCCCGACACTCCGCTCTGGGGGTTGCTGAGGCGCTGTCGTACCCCGCTCTACACCGTCCTGCTGTGCGCCGTGTTCCGGTGGTCCTACCGCGTGACCGATTGGCCACCGCTGCTGGATCGTGCCGCAGTCCTGGACCACGCCCTCCTGCTGTGCCTGATCGGGGGCGGCGCCTGGCTGACCGTCTGCGTGGTCTCGGCCGTCGTCGAGTCCGCGTACGCGCGGTACGCGGGTCGTACGCGCGACACCGCCCGGCTGCGCCGCGTCCGGACGCAGGTCACGCTGCTCAGCCGGGTCGTGTCGGTGGCCGTGGGGGTGATCGCCGCCGCCTTCGCACTCGTCACGTTCCCCACGTTCCGCGGGCTCGGCACGTCGCTGCTCGCCTCCGCCGGCATCATCGGCATCGTGGCGGGCGTCGCGGCGCAGTCGACGCTCGGCAACCTCTTCGCGGGTTTCCAGATCGCCTTCGGCGACATGGTCCGCATCGGGGACACGGTGGTCGTCGACGAACAGTGGGGCACCGTGGAGGAGGTGACGCTCACCTTCCTCACCGTCCGGACGTGGGACGAACGCCGCGTCACCCTGCCGGTCTCCTACTTCACGTCCCGGCCCTTCGAGAACTGGTCGCGCGGCGGCACCGAGCTGACGGGAACGGTCTTCCTCCACTGCGACCACTCCGCGCCCGTCGATCTGATGCGCACCCACCTGCGCAAGTTCCTCGGCACGTGCCCCGGTTGGGACGGCCGGGCGTGGGACCTCGCCGTCACCGACACTTCACCGACCGGCATCACCGTCCGCGCCCTCATGACTGCCAAGGACCCCGACGATCTGTGGACGACCCGCTGCGCTGTTCGGGAGGAACTCGTCGACTGGCTCGTCAGGGAGTACCCTGGCGCGCTCCCCCGCATCGTCACCGCCCGGGCGGCCGACACCCCACAGCCCTGACACCCGTCCGACGTGACAGCGGCCCTGCGGGATCTCAACCGATCTGTTCGGCCAGGGCGACGATGATGCCCGAGGGGCCGCGGAGGTAGCAGAGTCGGTAGATGTCTTTGTACTGCGCCACCTCGCCGATCAGTTCGGCGCCGTGAGGGCGCAGGCGGGCGAGGGTGTCGTCGAGGTCGTCGACGGCGAACATGACGCGGTGCAGGCCGAGCGTGTTCGGCTGTGGGTTGCGCGATCCGTCGCGCACGGCGGCCGGCGCCTGGTACTGCGCGAGTTCCAGTTTGCTGTGGCCGTCGGGGGTCCGCATCATCGCCATGTCGCTGCGTACCCCGTCGAGTCCGACGGCCTGATCCGCGAAAAGGCCTTCGATCTGTGCCTTGCCCTCGACCTCCATGCCCAGTTCGGTGAAGAAGGCCACGGCGGCGTCCAGGTCCTCGACGACGATGCCGACGTTGTCCATCCGCTGAAGCGTCATGACGGTTCTCCCTGTGTGTTGCGCGGCCCCGTGAGGCCACCGGTATACCGGGGACGGAGCCGGCGGCCCCTTCTCGACACCGGTGAGTGGACCGAGTTCCGAAATCCCGCGTCCGGCCCCGCATCAGAGTGCCCCAACCATCGGAGCCGACCCTGGCCAGACACACGAAACCAGTGGGCAGGAAGCCGATGGGTGGTCTGCTCGTCCAGGACGGCGAAGACTTCCTCGACGAGCCGCTCGGCCGTCCCCGGTGCCTCTCGGGGTCGCGGGTGCGGCTCAGGTGCGCAGCAAGGCGGCGGTGTCCGAGGGGAGGGTGCCGGCGGGGTCGAGGGGGGCCGCTGGCGAGGAGGAGTTCGTCGTGGGCAGGGAAGGCGGCGGGGCCGTCGGAGAAGTCGACCACGCAGGTCAGGCCGTGTGCGCAGACGGCGAGAGCACCGACTTCTTGCCGAACGCGTGGCAGTCCGTGCGCAACTCTCGGAGCTAGAGCTCGCAGCGACCCGGCCGGCGGCCGCCTCCACGGCCCACGAGGCGGCCAGTCCGGCGGCTCCCTGTCACGCGGGAACAGCGGGGCGACCGCTCGCTCACGCTCCTGGAAGATATGCGTCCTGGGACTGAGGGTCCCAGATGACCAGGCGGAACTCCGATGCGAGCTCCTCAATGACCTTGAGTGCCGCGTCGCTCCGCGAGGAAAAGCTCAGGTTCATGACTACGTGATCGATCCCGATCGCCAGCGGCGTCGATGTCCCTGGCGACTCCGTGGAGTAAGGAGGGCGGTCCGGGAACTGATCACGCAGCCGTTCATGGAACCCGACCACCCGCTCATCCAGCTCCCCCTCGCCGTGCCGGCCAGAGGTGCACCGCTCGAACATCGCGCGCGCCGTCGCAGCGTCGGCCGATTCGTCCATCGCAAGAACCGCAAGATCGAAACTCACGGGGCCATCCTTCACCCCGTCGTCATCGACGCGACGCACAGGGCGAACGTTGGCTGATGCGGAACTGGTCGACGACGTTCGGAGGGGATCAGGCTAGTGGTCTGGAGGTCTCCAGCCATTCCGTGGTCGGAGATGGGCGGACAACGCCGGATGGCGGTCGTGATCCATCCCGCCCGGTCGTCGTGGGCATGTGCCTTTCGACCGTCCGGTGCCTTCGAGATTCCGCTGCCTTTCGAGTCTCCGGCAGCAGTGCACCGCCCATCACGAGAGCTGGGCTGTCCGGCTGTGCTCTGTGCGGCGGCTCCGACCCAGGGGTTGATCGGAGCCGCCACAGAGCGTCCGCGAAAACGCGGCGCGGACCGCCGAGAACATCGGGGCCGTCTGAGGAGGAGGGGGCGACCTTCGATGTTCCGTTCGGGCCCGTGGGGGCTCCTTTAGTAAATATATATACCGTCAAGTAGGCAAGGGCATGAAAATTTTCATTCCAAACGATCACGCGGAGAGGCCAGAACCCGGCCCGGCCGCCTCGGTCGGCTTCAGCCGGTCAGTCGGTTTCGAGCGATTTGTCCGGTTCAGCCGGTTAGTCGGTCTCAGTCGTCCAGGAAGAAATCGTGCTGTTCCGCCGCGTGCTCGTACTTCTCGAGCCGACCCTGCGTACGCTCCGGGTCCGCGTCCGCCATGGCCTGCAGAATGCCCGCGGACAGCACCCCCGGCGCCGCGTACGAGTCGAAGACGAGCCGCGAGCCTGTGCCCGCGGTGAACACCTCATCGGCCTCGTCGGCCAGCGGCCCGAGCGCGAGGTCCGTGATCAGCGCGACACGCAGCCCGACACCGCGGGCGGCACGCACGACGGCGAGGGTCTCCTTGGCGTGCCGAGGCATCGCGAAGGCCAGCACCCACGTGCCGCCCGCCTCGCGCGCCTGCAGCAGCCCGTCGTAGGCAACGCTGCCACCGCGCGTCACCACCCGGACATCGGGGTGGATGCGCCGCGCGGCGTACGCGAAGTACTCGGCAAGGGAGACCGAGATCCGCAGGCCGACGACCGTCAGGGGGACCGAACGGGCCAGCTCGCGGCCGATGCCGACGATCCGGTCAGGGTCGGCGAGGGCGCGACGCAGGGACGTCAGGTTCTCGATCTCGGCGTCGATCGCCGACTGGAGCTCGTTGCGGTGCCGCTCCTCCCCCTCGCCAGGCGCGCCGGCGACCGCGCTGAGCGCGATGGGCTGGAGCGCCTCCCGGAGCGCGGGGTAGCCGCTGAATCCCAACGAGGAGGCGAACCGGGTCACGGACGGCTGGCTGACCCCCACGCGCTCCGCGAGCTCGGTGATGGACAGGAACGCGGCCTCGGTGAGGTGATCGGTCAGGAACTGGGCGATACGCCGCTGCGCGGGAGACAGCCGGTGCCCTCCGAACAGCGCCCGCACCCGGTCGGCAGGAGAAGCCGCCACCGCCTCGGCCACCGCCTCCGCCTCGGACGAGCTCCTGCCCGGCGTGATCGCAGCTGCCTGTGCACGCGCCTGCTGCCCGGATGCCACGGGTATCTCCTTCTCGTATCGCTGCCGCCCAAGATAGTTCACCCGCGCCCGGCCCCCACGAGCCCGAGTCATGAGCAGCAGGCGCAAACGGGTGACAGCGACCCGCATCGCGGACCACCCCCGAAGCGGCGCGTCACCTCGTACCCGGCGGCCGATTCGTCAGCGAACTGGGCGTGCCACCCCTGTGGTTCCTGCCATCCGGCCAGATCACGGTGCCCTTCGACGCCTCTCTCCGAGCGGCTCCTCGGCTTCGTCACCTTCGACCTGGTCGTGCGGATCCTCGTCTCGTACCCATGCACGAGCGACAGCGCAGACGGCGGCTACCGCCGGAGCAGCTCCGGCAACGCACCCGCAGGGCGGAGGGTAGGTCGGGGCCCAGGAAGCCGTCCGACCACTCACACGGTCTCGCCCGCGCAGAAATCACCTAAGGGCGATCCAGTCGGCTGAAGCCCGCCTGAAGGGTATGGACGGTGACGGACGCGCCGCCGAGGTACTCGGCCTTCTGGCGGAGCCGGTCGACGACCGCTGGGCTCGGCTGTCCGTACACGTCGATGGAGCGCATACGGATCAGCGCGCCGAACGCGCGGAACTTCGGCCCACCGAGCTCCAGGTGTCGCTCCATCGACGCGGAGTCGGGATGCACGGCGACGACACTCATCGTGGACTCGGCCTCGTCGAGATAGCAGTGGTACGCCATGAGTTGCGGCTCGCGCTCCGCCACGAACGCGGCCAGGTCCAGCATGCCGGCCCTGGCCTCTTCGATCCTGCCTTCCAGGATCGAAGAGCGGTCGACGTAGAAGAGGGGTTCCGTCATGGCCCGAAGCTAGCGCGCGGCCTTCTCCGCGCCTGCGCGACGCGCTCCGCGTCCTGGTGCCCGCGTCGCCCGCCCCCGTCCACGGCGCCGCCGCACGAGCGCCTGGGTCGAGCGGGCGAGCTCGTCAGCCGGCGCTTCGGTTCGCGGCGAGCAGCCACATCCAGCGGCGGCGTTCCGTGACCACGGTCGCGGCGGCCAGTACGGTCCCTTTTTTTGTGGCTCCGCACTGGCGTGAGCGACGGTCTGCTGGGCTCGTCGAGCGCGACGGCACTGTCCAGGTCCACGTCGGCCGCTGCCGGCACGCCCACGGCCCTTGCTCCTCCGCGTGAGAGGCACCGTTCCCCGCCCGCGGGCGGGGGCGGCGCCCGGACATGATCCGCTGCTGTGTGAAGTCGGCCGACTCGGATTTCCGCGCGGTCGTCGTGCGGTCGTCCCGCGGTCTCGGCGGACGAGTGCGCCGCCGGGCCGGTGCGGCCTGGTGGACCCGCCCACCCGCGGACCATACTGGGCGTGCCCTGATCACCCCAATGAACGGTTCCATGGCCAAGAACAGCATTCCATCGACCACGGCCCCCGCCACCGCGTGGCTCGGGCGTGGACGTCATCTCGGGCCCGAGGCGGAGCGGGACGTCCGGCGTAACCTGATCGCGCTCAAGACGGCCCGTGTCATCGACGACTTCCTGGACCTCGACCCCGTCGAGGCGGCCCGCTCCACCGATCTGTTCCCTCGGGACGAGTCCGCCGACCCCGGTCCGTCGGCCCGCCGCCTCTTCGAGGCCCGCTGGCGCGTGGCCGAGGGTGTCACCGTACGCGCTCAGTTGACCACGTACGAGCCCGAGTCCCGTCGTACCAAGGGCGAGGGCACCACGTGGGTCCTCGCCGCCGAGGCGGAGCAGGCGTGGGAAGCGGACTGGCCCTCCCCCGCCACCATGTTCTGGCCCGACAGCGACCAGATCGCCTGGGACCACGCGAAGGTGCCGGGCGTGCGTCTGCGGACGACGAACCACCTGCCCAAGGACGACGGCGAGCTACGCCGCCTGCTGCGGGAGTGCACCCAGCAGAGCTGGTTGATCCACGTCGTGGTGCACGAGGCGATGACGCCGGACGCGCCGGGGAGGCGACCGGTCACGTCGTTTCTGCCACCGAGCCTCAAGCACCGGGTCGTCGAGCACCGGGCGACGCCGGATCAGGCACTGATCGCCGACTTCGCGATGAAGCGTGAGCTGGGTGTGGGGCTACCGCGCGGCGGCGCCGTCATCCTGCCCCCACTGCCACAGGCGCCGGACTACGACGCGGAGCACTTCGCAGTTCGCGATGTCTTCCTGGACGGCACGGAACCGACCAAACTCCTCGCAAAGATCAAGGAGTTCGCCTCTCTGCCACGGCAGCTGCCGGCCGACGCCGAGCAGGCCCTGACACGGCTGCGCCAAGGCTGGCACCTGCTCACCCCGGACGAGGAGCTGGTCCACGCGCGGGCCATGGTCACCAAGTACGCCAAGGCGCTTGAAGCCATGACGGAGTCCTGCAACCTGTATCAGGAGGCGGCCGAGGCGGCGCTCGCCGCGCTGGCCGAAACAACCGGCGGCGCCCAGCCGCCCCGGAGCCCCACGCCGACGGCGGCCCAGCAGGACGCCTCCCCCATGAAGGCCCTCACGAAGACACTCAACGTCTTCCGGCGCCCGAACCGGTAGAGCCGGATGGGGGATCCGGTGGCGTCCGCCCCGGCACCAGATGCTCGCGGTCGCTGCCGGGGCGGGCGGTCCGCACCCGGGAGGGCCTGGGGGTGCCGGACGGGCAGGCCGGGGCGTCGGAGGCTCATCGCGCCGCCGCCCTCAGTGCGCCGCCGGTTCGGACTCCTCGGTCAGCAGTGCGAGCCGGCTCGCTGTGCGGTCGACGTCGGTGGGAAGGCCGTCGCCGGTGAGGGCCTCGGCCGGCGACGTGCGGCCGATCAGCGTGAGGTGGACATCGCGGTCGCACAACACGTCGACGAGGTTGGCGAAGCGCTGGGCGGCGTCACGGCCGGCCTCGGCGAGGCGGGGCAACCCTGAGAGCACCCGGCGCGGATGGGCCTCCGCCAGCGCGAGGTGGTCGATGGTCGAGTTCGGCCGGTCACACAGGTCGGTGAAGTCGAACCGGACCAAGTCGTCCCGTACGGCGAGGGCCTCGACGGTCCCATGGCTGATCGGCACCGGCCGCCGCTCCTCCGGCCGCGGCGGTGCCGGCGCCGGCGACGGCACCGGGGCCGCGCCGCGCGCGTTGAGGTCACCGCTGCGCCGGAGGTACCGGCCCACGGCGAATCCGGTGCGCTCCCGTCCCCGAGCAGTTCGGCCACCGCGAGCTCGCCCGCCCACTCGTCGCGATGCCGGGCGTAGGCGGCGTGGAACTGACGGAAGAACTCGTGGAAGTGCGGCCGTTTCTTCTCCTCGACGCGGACGGTCTCGAACAGCGTGTCGGACAGCCGGCTCTTGCCGCGGCCGACCGATCCCACAGGTACACCCCGCGCACCGGCTCGGCCGCGGCCCGGCCGAACCGGCGCCGTCGTCCGCCACGCTCCAGCGCCTCGCCCAGCTCGGCGAGGCGTGCGGCGACCGAACGCTGTCCGGCGTCCAGCACCAGGCCGTCACGTTCCGCCGCCTGCTCGAACCGATCCACCACGCCCCCCGGGGCCGCCCGGGCCGGGGCTGGATGTGCAGGGCATCGGCCGCGGCGGATGCGCTCCGCACGACAGACCTCGGCGTCACGTCACGGGCTCAGGTCCTCACGGGAGGAAGGTGACTGCCGGGAAGGCCGGGGACGGACCGTCGAGCAGGTGCCTGTGACGGTGGCGCAGGTGCTCGTCGAAGAAGGCGAGTGGGTAGGCCTGCTGGATCTTCACCGCCTGGTCCGGATCGAGGGTGCCGATCACGTCCTGGAGCTGCCGGCCACTCCAGCCGAACAGCTTCGCCACCTGTGGAAACAGCGCCTCGTTGTCGCCGTAGGAGATGTGGGCGGCGCCTTGGGCCTGAAGGTTGAGGCGCCAGCCCCGCAAGTGCGACCAGAACGCGGCGACCTGCGGATCGGTGGTGCGGGTGAACTCGGCGGACATCATCATGAACGGCCTTTCCAAGTCGCCGGTCAGCGGCGGGTTCATCTGCATCGGCCCGTCGAGGCTCAGCCCGGCCCGGATGCGCTCGTCGGCGAGCGTGGCGCAGGCGGTGGCCGTCCCGCCCTTCGACCAGCCGAACGCACCCATGCGCCGCGGGTCGAGGGAGCCGAGCAACCCGGCCGGCAGTGCCCGCCGGTCGACGTCCGGATTGCATCCGGCGGCGAGCTGTTCGACGCAGTCGAGAACGAAGCGCAAGTCCGCCGCGAAGTCTCCGGGCAGAGTCGGTGCCTTCCGGTCGTAGAGCGGGACGGTGACCCGGCCGTCCGGGAAAACGGTGTAGGTGTCGTACGGGTGAGCGACCGTCACCACCGCGTATCCATGGCTGGCGAGCTCCTGGACCACGATGGTGTGGTCGCCCTGGTGGCTGTGCGCACCGTGCGAGAACACGACGACGGGAAGCCGCCGGTTCGACCGCCGCACCGGTGCGCCCACGTGGCCGGAGGTGGACGGCGCCAGAGGGGCCAGGGCGCTGAACCCCACGTCGGCGAGGAACGCCTGGAGGGCACCGGCCGGCATCCAGGGCGCCACCGGGAATCGCTCGACGTCCCGGGCGGGGTACCAGACAGTGGCCATCAGCTCGCGGAAGCGGCCGGGGCCCGCGATGTCGTCCGGCCGTGCCCTGTCGACGAGGCGCAGTTCGACTCTGCCCACCGGGTACGGCCCGGTCGGCGAGGGCAGCACGAGCCGCGTCGGGGCGGCGTCCGCGGCCGGGTCGGCCCAGGCGGGGCCGGCCACAGTGGCGAGTGGCACGGCGGCCCCGGCGGCCAGCGCAGCCCCCAGCATGCGACGGCGCGTCATACCCCTCCGGCTGATGAACGGTGTGATGGTCATGGCCCTCCCTGGCTCAACGGATCGTCAACCGCGTTGTGACGACCAGTCCGTGAATGCACCAGAACGGTGCCACCAGCCCCTCCCCTGCGGCATCAGCCCAGCGGCTACACCGTCAAGACGGGCATCGGCCCACGGGCTTACTACCCGGGTCGCACGATCAGCGATGGATGGCTTCCCCAGGATGACCGGCGCTGCTGAGCACCTGCGGAACCGTCGGAGCCACGAGCCCGTGACAGACACCCGGTGTGGGGAGAGGGTTCCCGCGTCCGTACGGTGGCCGTCATGACGATCAACCGTCCGGGACTGCCGGAGGACCTTCCGCCCGCCGAGAGGCTGTGGGCCCGCTGGGCCCTGCTCGCCGCGCTCGGGGCGACCGCCGACGACGAACGCCGCCCCAGCGCGCACCGCACCGGTCGCTGGATCGACGACGACGGGCTCCACTGGGACGACGCCGGCTGCACCTGGTGGGTGATGTCGAGCATGGGCGAAGGCCGTTACGTGCTGTACGGCGAGGACGAGTCGAGCGGCGTGAAATGGCACGAGCCGCCGGTCGACATGCTCGCCGGTGGCCCGGCGTGGCTGCCATGGGACGAGCTGCGCGACCGCTTGTCCGGCTACGAGCTCGGCTGCGTCTACTGGTACGAGAACGGGGTCTGGGCCCGCGCGCCCTACCCGGACACCCTCGACGACGACGGCCTGGATTGTGGAATGGGCACGCTGGCCGACCGTGCGGAGGCGGTGGAGCTGCTGGCCGAGCGCCTCGCGCCGGTGGACGGCGGGCCCGACGCCGACACTTTCCTCGCCCAGGCGGAGGCCGGCCGGCTCCGGGACGTGGACGCGCTGCTGGCGCGGGTGCGCGACCCGGACGACGACGAGCCGGACCCGTCCGCCGTGGCCCGCTCCCTCGTTCGCTCCGGCCTGGCGAGCGAGAGCATCACCGGCTGACCAGAACTCGGGTGTGACGGGGACCGGGGTGGAGCTGGCGTGGCGGCCTCGTACATCGTGGACAAGGGGGGTGCGGTGCTCGTCATGCCCGGTCGGCGGACGTCGACGATGGAACTGTTGGCCGGTGAGGCGGCGCAGCGGGGGATGGTGGTCCTGGCGGCGGAGGAGACCGGTGAAGCGGTGGGACCGGCGTACTGGTACGGCGGTCCGGTCGCGGGGGCGCGATTGGCCGGACGGCTCGGGTTCGCGTTGCTCGAACCTGCGGACGACTGGCTCCCCCGGCTGCCGGAGGAGTTCACCGGGCGCAAGGTCCGTGCGGCAACCCTCGCGGACGCGTGGGCGGTCGACCGGCCGACGTTCGTCAAGCCGCCGCGGGACAAGTCCTTCGCGGCGGACGTCTACGACGATGGCTCACGGTTGCCCACGGATCTGGACCCGGCGACGCCGGTGCTGCTCTCCGAGGTGGTGACGTTCGCTGCCGAGTACCGACTGTTCCTGCTGGACGGGCGGATCGCCGCGGGCAGTCGGTACGCGGTGTTCGGCCGGCTTGACCCCCGCCCGCTCGACGGGCACGGGGCGGTCGCAGGGGAGCTCGCCGAGTTCGTCGACCATCTGCTCGCCGGGGCCGGGCCCGCCCTGCCCAGCGCCGTCGTCGTGGACGTCGGACAGCTGGTCGACCCGTACCGTCCGGGCCACCGGTGGGCCGTGGTGGAGGCCAACATGGCGTGGTTCTCCCACGCATACGCCGCTGAGCCGGCGCGCGTGCTGGACGTGGTGCTGCGGGCGGCGGGGCCGCACGAGGGGGTGCAGCCGGAGGATCTGGCCTTCGTGCGGCACGGCGCCCCTTGACGGGCCTCGCGTTGCGCCGTACCGGGCGGTCCGGTCGGAGAGCGGTCAGGGCGGCGCGGTGAGCTCCTCGCGGGAGGGAAGGGCACCCATCGCCCAGCGGATCGTCCCCGTCAGGGCCTGCCCGGACAGGCGTACGAGACCCTCCGGGAGGTACGGCGCCACGTGCAGGCCCAGCAGCGAGCGGGCCCACGGCGGCAGCAGACGGACCGCGTTCGAGGCGAGTACGGCGTAGGGCCCACGGGCGACCCAGGGAAGCGGGGGCTCGCGGAGTACGAAGCGGGCCGCGTCCCGGGCCTGGGGTGTGGCACGCAGTTCGGGCCGGTAGCGGGCCAGCCGGGCCGCAAGGGCCTCGCGGTCGCGGGGCGGATCGGGAACGCCCAGGGCGCAGGCGACCAGAGCCGTGTCGGCGATGTACGCGTCGCAGCCCGCGCCGTCCAGGGGGCGGGCCCCGAAGCGCTGGTGTGCGCGCAGGAAGCTGTCGACCTCCGCCACGTGCACCCAGCACAGCAGGTCCGGGTCGGCGGCATGGTAGGGATCCCCGGCGGGGGTGGTCCCCCTGATCCGCTCGTGCACCTCGCGGACGTGGTCCACGGCGCGCTGGGCGTCCTCGGCGGTGCCGTAGGTGGTGAAGGCGAGGAAGGTACTGGTGCGCTGCAGGCGGCCCCAGGGATCGCCCCGGAAACCGGAGTGCGCGGCGACCGCGGCCATCGCGCGCGGGTGCAAGGACTGCAGGAGGAGCGCGCTCAGGCCGCCGATGAACATCGACGCGTCCCCGTGGACGGTCCGGATCGGCCGCTCGGGGCCGAACCATCGAGGGCCGGGGGCGCCGTGGATACGGGCCCGGTTCTGCGCTCCCGCGGGCCCGGCGACGTGGCTGAACAGGCTGGAGCCGACCCGCTCACGCAGGCCGTGGCCCGGCTTCTCGGGCATGCTCATGCTTCCATCCTGCCGCGCGGCCCGGACGGGACGCGGAGTCCCCGGTCCGCGGGGGGCGTGTCACGGGTCGGTGCATCGGCGCCCGGGTGCCCCGCGAAGGGGCGGCGGTGAGCTGGTCCCCGACGTCAGGGACGGCGGCGGGCGCGCGCCCGCCGGGCGCGGACCTCGGCGCCCTCGACCGACACGATGCATCCTGGACCTATGGACAGCACCCCGACAGTCGCCCATCAGCCCTCCCCCACGGTTCGGTCGGTCTCGACGGCGACTTCATCCACGCCTTCGCGGGCGAGGGCGCGCCGGTTCAGGGCATCGACAGCCTCCTCGACCGCCTGGAGCGCGACGAGTTCGACATGGTCGCCGTCGGCGGCGCGCTGCTCCAGGACCCGGAGTGGGCGGCGACGGTCCTCGCGGGCCAGACCGACGGACTGAAGCCGTACGCGTCGTGTTGCCCCTTGGGCGGGGAGTGCCCTGCATGTGGGGGGGGAAGGCGACCGCATCACGGCGTCGCCGCCGCCATCAGGCTCGCGAGCCGAACCAACTCGGACCTGCGCCTCTCCTGGGTACTCGAACCCGCACCGACAGCGGATGGCAGACGAACATGCCACACTGGGAAAAAGGTGTGGCACACGGCCATTTCAGTGATCCGGGTACTGTTTCGTCCAAGCCGCCGCTGCTTCGCACCCCCGACGAAGTGCACTGCGTCGCTCACTGCTTCCCGCAAATCGCCGCGCGAGTCGGAACGTCTCCTCCTCCCACGTCGGCTGTCGCCCCCGCATTCCCCTTCCGGCTCGCTCGAAGGAGGTGCGTTCCATGTCCAGGACCATGCGAGTCCGCCGACTGGTGGCGGGTGCCGCCGCGTCCGGCCTGCTGGCGGGCGGTGCCGCACTCGGGATGTCCGGCTCGGCGGCGGCTGCCCCCGCCCCGACGTCCGTCGCCACGACTGTCGTGACCAGTGACCACGGCGACCGGCACGACCATCACGACCGGTGCGAGTGGAAGAAGGGCCACTGGGAGAAGACGTGGGTCAAGGGTCACTGGGAGAAGAAGCGGGTCAGGCACGACACCTGGCACCAGGGCCGGCACGGCGACCACGGTACGTCGCACCACGGCCACTGGGAGCACACCAAGTCCTACAAGTGGGTCTACGTTCCCGGGCACTGGGACCACGTCTGGGTGAAGGGGCACTGGGACTGCCACCACCGGTGACATGGTCGCCGACCAGGGCGCCTGGTGGGGGTGGCCGGCTCGGTGGTTGGGTCGTCCCTGAAGTGGGACGCTGAAGAGAAGGGTCTGCCGACGAGTCCCGGGAGGACCGAATGGGACGCGACGTCCCGGCGCTGGAGTTCACCCGTGACGACCGTCGCCGGTTCCGGAACAAGATGCACACGTGCCTCGACGTGTTCGCTCAGATGCTGAGGGAGTCACGGTTCGACTTCGAGCGACCGCAGGTCGGGTTGGAGATCGAACTGAACCTCGTGGACGAAGCGGCGGAGCCCGCCATGCGCAGCTCGGACGTCCTCGAGGAGCTGGCCGACCCGTCCTGGTCGACCGAGCTGGGGCGGTTCAATCTGGAGATCAACATCGATCCGCGGCAGCTCACCGCGGGCGGCCCCGGATCGTGGGAACAGGAGATCCGGGACGCGCTCAACCACGCCGAGGAGAAAGCTGCGGCGATCGGGGCGCACCTGGTCATGATCGGAATTCTGCCGACGCTGGATCTGAAGGACGTGGGTGCTGCGTCGCTTTCCGAGAACCCGCGGTACCACCTGCTGAATGAGCAGATCTTCGCCGCGCGGGGCGAGGACCTGTTGATCTCGGTGGACGGGGTGGAGAGGTTGCGCACCTACGCGGACACGATCACGCCGGAGGCGGCCTGTACCAGCACTCAGTTCCACCTGCAGGTGTCGCCGGACGAGTTCGCGGACTACTGGAACGCCGCGCAGGCCGTCGCCGGGGTACAGGTGGCCCTGGCCGCGAACTCTCCGTTCCTCTTCGCCAAGGAGCTGTGGCGCGAGACGCGCATTCCGCTTTTCGAGCAGGCCACCGACACCCGGCCGGAAGAGATCAAGGTGCAGGGAGTCCGCCCCCGGGTGTGGTTCGGCGAGAGGTGGATCACCAGCGTCTTCGATCTCTTCGAAGAGAATGCGCGGTACTTCCCGGCGTTGCTGCCACTCTGTGAGGACGAGGACCCCCAGGAGACTCTCGACCGCGGAGGGATCCCCGATCTTGCCGAGCTCACCCTGCACAACGGGACGGTCTACCGGTGGAACCGCCCCGTCTATGCCGTCGTCGACGGCGTACCGCACCTGCGGGTGGAGAACCGCGTACTGCCCGCAGGTCCCACGGTGGCCGACGTTCTGTCGAACGGCGCCTTCTACTACGGCCTGGTCCGCGCTCTGGTCGACGAGGACCGACCGGTCTGGTCGCGGATGTCGTTCTCGGCGGCCGAGGACAATCTGTATGCGGCAGCCCGGCATGGAATCGATGCACAGCTGTACTGGCCCGGGATGGGTGAGGTCCCCGCGACCGAACTGGTCCTGCGCCGCCTGCTGCCGCTTGCAGAACGTGGTCTGGAGCGGTGGGGTATGGACAGTACCTGGCGGGAGCCGCTGCTGGGGATCATCGAGCAGCGGTGCGTCAGCGGTCGGAACGGCGCGGTATGGCAGTCGGAGATGTTCCACCACATCCAGGACATCGACCACGTGGACCGGCATCAGGCGCTGCGGCGGATGACGCAGCAGTACCTCGACTACATGCACATGAACGCTCCGGCGCACACGTGGCCGGTCGATTGAGCAGCGGCGAAACAGAACGGGCAGTGGTCGGTGGACACCATCTGGAGGTCGTTCGTCCGCACGCCCCGCCACAGCGCCGCCTGGTGCTCCTTCGGCTCAGCGGGGTCGAGCGCAGACGTACTTGGCGCGCCCTCGAAGTCCGGCTCGGCCAGGTCGTCCGTCGGCAGGTAAAGGTACTGCGGACAGGTCTCGCCGAAGACAGGCAGGCCCGTGTCCCGGGCCACCGCCAGTTCCGCCACGGCCTCCTCGTCCGAGACGTGGACGACGACGACATAGAGCGGCGCACCGGCCACCCGGGCGAGCTGGATCGCCCGGTGCGCGGCCTCCGCCACCAACAGCGCCTTGCGGACCTCCCCGTGATAGCGCGGATCGGTCTCGCCCCGGGCGAGAGCCTGCTCGACGAGGACGCCGATCGCGATGCCGTTCTCCGCGTGCATCGTGATCAGACCGCTCGTGTCGCCGGCCACGACAAGGACGTGATCGAGTACGTGGTCCCCAACCTCGTGACCGCCATGCGCCAGATGCCCAGGAGCATCCGCCCCGAGGCCATCCCCACCATGGCCGGGCTGCTCATCGCGGCCGGCACCGGCCTCGGCACCGGCCTGTGGCGTCAGCAGTACGGGGACTGGACCCGGGAGAAGATGAACCCGCTGGACGCCACCGCCTTCCTCCTCGCGGAGGTCATCAACCGGATCACCGACGACCACGACTTCGCCACCCGCCTGGTCACCAACGCCCTGTCCAGAGCGGACGAGCACTGACCTGCCCCCGGGGGACTCATGTGCGGTCGGCCATGAAGGCGGTCAGGTCGCGGAGTACGCGGTCCGGGTCCTCCCAGTACGCGACGTGCCCCACGCCCTCGTAGACGAGGAGCCGGGAGTCCGGGATCGCGTCGAGGATCGTCTGCTGGTCCTCGCGGGTCAGGACGGGGTCCCGGTCGCCCCAGACGACGAGGGTGGGGACGAGGATGCCCGACAGGGTGGCCCGGAGGTCGGTTTCCAGCAGGCCGCGCAGGGTTTCCCGCCAGACATGGGCCGGGGCCTTGAGGTTCTCGTCGACGATCGTCTTCAGGAAGCCGCGCCCCACGGGCGTCGCCGTCAGACCGACGGCGAGGTCCTCGGCGAGCGCACGGTCCACGGGGTCCCGCAACTCCCTTACCAAGTCCCAGAATTCGGCGGCCTGTGGTTTGTCGGAGAGGGACGCCGGGACGCCCAGGAGGACGAGCCCGGCCACCCGGTCCGGTCGACGGCCCGCGACGATGCGGGCCTGCACTCCGCCGCTCGATCCGCCGACCAGTACCGCCCGCTCCATGCCCACGCTGTCCATGAACGCGATCAGGTCGTCGGCGAAGTCCTCCGGCAGATACCCGTCGGGCGGCTTGTCGGCGTCGCCGTGGCCGCGCTGCGTGGGAGCGTACGCGTGCAGACCCGGGGGCATGCCGCGCAGCATCGGCTCGAACGTCCACCAGGAGTCCAGGTAGCCGTGCACCAGGACGAGCGGTGTGCCCCCTGGACGGCCCGACTCCGCGTACGGGAGCGTCGGGCGCCCCTCCCCCAGGTCGGCGCTGTGCACGGCGACGGTGGCCATCGCGGCCCTCCTCACCTCTCCTTCTCCAGCATAGGAAGGAGGGCGGTGGGGGGACAGTCGGGGCGTTCGGCGGGGGCCGGGCTCAGCGGCGCAGGCTGGTCTCGCGGTCCAGGTGCGACAGCTTCTCGGGGTTGCGCACGGCGTAGAGACCGGTGATGAGGCCGTCCTCGATGCGCATCGCGAGGACGGTGTCGATCGCTCCGTCCAGCCGGACGATCAGCGCCGGATCGCCGTTGATCCGCGCGGGCTCCAGCGCCGTCGTGGGGGCGATCCTGCCCAGGAGCCCCGCCACCTGGTCGGCGCCGACGACGGGTGTCAGTGCGGCTTGTACGACTCCCCCGCCGTCGGTCAGCAGGACGACGTCCGGCGCGAGGACGTCGAGCAGGCGTTGCAGGTCGCCCGTTTCGACCGCTCGCCGGAACGCCTCGACGGTACGGCGGGTCTCCGCGTGGGAAGCGACCGCACGCGGTCGGCGCGCGGCGACGTGGGCCCGTGCCCGGTGTGCGATCTGGCGGACCGCGGCCGGGGTCTTGTCGACGGCTTGGGCGATCTCGTCGTACGCCAGGTCGAACACCTCGCGCAGGACGAACACCGCCCGCTCCGTCGGGGTGAGGGTCTCCAGGACGAGGAGCATCGCCATCGAGACGCTGTCGGCCAGCTCGGCGTCCTCGGCCACGTCGGGCGTGGTCAGCAGCGGCTCGGGCAGCCAGGGGCCGAGGTAGGACTCCCTGCGGCGGCCGAGCGTGCGCAGGTGGGTCAGTGCCTGGCGCGTGGTGATCCGGACCAGGTACGCGCGCTGGTCCCGTACGGTGCCGGGTTGGACGCCCACCCATCGCAGCCAGGTCTCCTGCAGGACGTCCTCGGCGTCGGCGGCCGAGCCGAGCATCTCGTACGCGACGGTGAAGAGCAGTCTGCGGTGGGCGACGAACGCCTCGGTGATGTCACGCATCGCGTCGTTCCTCGTTCGGTCGGTCATCTCCGGCTCCTGCCCGTCGCGCTCGAGTGCGCCCTGCACCAGACGCCGGCCGCCGCCGTTCTGTGACACGCGTGACCGGTGACTCACGCCACAGCGCCCCGCCGTCACACGGACCGGGCCGCCGGTGTCTTGTGTTCGCCCCGTGCAGGAGCACACGACATCACGAGTGAGGACGACGTCATGGAACACCGTTTCGACCTGTTCGACAGCCCGACCGCCGCGAAGGTGGCCAAGCGCTTCTACAACACCTCCCTGGTGCTTGAGGAGTCGACTCTGCCGAGGTCCCTGCGGGAGCTGGTGCAGCTGCGGGTCGGCCAGATCAACGGCTGCGGATTCTGCGTGGACGCCCACGCCAAGGAGGCCGCGGCCGAGGGTGAGTCCGCGGTCCGGCTGAGCCTGGTCGCCGCCTGGCGGCACAGCACCGTCTTCACCGAGGCCGAGCGCGCCGCGCTGGCGCTCGCCGAGGAGGGCACGCGGCTCGGCGACCACGGCGTGTCCGACGAGACCTGGGCCGAGGTGCGCAAGCACTACGACGACGACCAGGTCGGTGCGCTGGTCTGTGTGGTCGCCCTCATCAACGCGGCCACCCGGATGGCCGTGATCGTGCGCAACCCGGGCGGCTCGTACGAGCCCGGGCTGTTCGCCCGTACGGCCGGCTGACCGACGAACCGGCTGACCGGCTGACCGGCTGACGAGGTGCGGGCCCGTCCCTGGATCGTTCGATCCCGGGGCGGGCCCGCTGCGCGCGGGGCGCGTGGAGGTTCCGTGTCCTCCGCCCGGCTGCGTGTCAGGCGCCGGCCCCCCTGGCGCGGACGTGGCGGCGCAGGCCGTCGAGGGTCACGTCCTCCAGGCTGTCCGCGAAGACGCGGTCCGGGCCCGGTGGCACCGGGAGGAGGGAGGGGACGACGAGGACGGTGCACCCCGCGGCGTCGGCCGAGGCGGCTCCGTCCGGCGAGTCCTCGACGGCCACGCACGCCGCGGTCGCGACCCCGAGGCGCTGGGCGGCCGTGCGGTACGGGTCGGGGTGCGGTTTGGTCCGGGGGGTGTCGTCGGCGGAGAGGGTGAGGGCGAAGGGGACGTGCGCGAGCGCGCCGCCGATCACCGAGTCGACCACCGATCGGGGTGACGCACTGACCAGGGCGAACGGCAGCCCTGCCCGCTCCAGTTCGGCCAGCAGCCGATCGGCTCCCGGGCGCATCGGCGCCCCCTCGTCGACGCGCCTCTGGAAGGCGGTGGTCAGTGCCGTCGCGACGCCGTCCGTGTCGGGGGCGCCGGTGGCTCGTACGAGGTGGGCGGCGGTGTCCTCGACGGCTCGTCCGACGACCTCGGGCGCGTCGGCGTCCGAGAGCCGGTGGCCGAGGCGGGCGGCGACCTCCTCCGTGGCCTCCCACCAGAGGACCTCGGTGTCGACGAGGGTGCCGTCCATGTCGAAGAGGACGGCGGCGAGTCCGCTCACCGCTCCGTCCTCGGTACGACGAGGGCGGGGTGCGGGGCGAGGCCGAGGGTGGCGCGGGAGCCCGGGGTCAGTTCGCCGGCGTCGCGGGACGGGAGGTCGGCCTTGACCGTCGTACCGCGGTGATCGAGGTGGACGCGGGTGACGGAGCCGAAGAACGAGGTGGAGACGATCACGGCGTCGCCGTCGGCGTCGGCGGTCACGGTGACGTTCTCGGGGCGGACGAGTACGTCGACCTCGCGGGTGTCGGGGACGTCTCCGTCGACGGGGAGCCGGCTGCCCGCCGCCTCCACGAGTCCGGAGTCCGTGAGGTGGCCGGGCAGCCGGTTCATGGTGCCGACGAACTCGGCGACGAAGGCGGTCGCCGGCCGGCGGTACAGCTCGGCGGGGGCCGCGCACTGCTCCAGCTTCCCGGCGTTGAGGACGGCGACGCGGTCCGCCATGGACAGCGCCTCCTCCTGGTCGTGGGTGACGAACACGGTGGTGATGCCGAGGGAGAGCTGGAGCCGTCGGATCTCCTCGCGGAGGCTGAGCCGGACCTTGGCGTCGAGCGCGGACAGGGGTTCGTCCAGGAGCAGGACGCGGGGCCGCAGGGCGAGGGCCCGTGCCAGGGCCACGCGCTGCTGCTGGCCGCCGGACATCTGGTGCGGGTAGCGGTCGCCGTGCTCGGGCAGGCCGACCAGGTCGAGGAGTTCGGCGGCGCGGGCGTGGCGCTCGGCCGCCTTGGCCTTGCGTACGCGGAGGCCGAAGGCGACGTTGTCGCGGGCGGTGAGGTTGGGGAAGAGGCTGTACGACTGGAAGACCATGCCGGCGTCGCGGCGGTTGGCCGGGACGCGGGTGATGTCCGCCCCGTCCACGAGGACCTCGCCGGCGTCGGGGCGTTCGAAGCCGGCGAGGACGCGCAGGGCGGTGGTCTTGCCGCAGCCCGACGGGCCGAGGAGCGCGAGGAGTTCACCCGGCTCGACGGTGAGGTCGAGTCCGTCGAGCGCCACGGTGGTGCCGAACGCGCGGCGCAGGCCGCGGAATTCGACGCGGGCGCCGGTGGCGGCGGTGGGCTCTGTCCGTTCCGCTGTTGCAGAGGTCATGGGTCAGGACTCCTTGCGGGAGGTGCGGGGGGCTCCGGGCGTGCCGGCCGACGCCGTTCCGGCCCGGGACAGGACGAGCAGCAGCAGCCAGGTGATGAGGAGGCTCAGGAGGGAGACGGCCACCGACATGCGGGCCTGGGCGCCGGAGATGGAGACGATCCACACGGCGAACGGCCGGAAGCCGAGGACGGAGGCGATGCTGAACTCGCCGAGGACCAGGGCCAGGGTGAGGAAGGCTGCGCCGGCGAGCGAGGAGCGCAGGTTGGGCAGGATCACCCGGAGCATGACGTACGGCCAGGAAGCCCCGCAGTTGCGGGCGGCCTCGACGAGCGTGGGCACGTCGACGGCGCGCAAGCCCGCGTCGAGGGAGCGGTGGACGAACGGCAGGGCCATGACGGTGTACGCGAGGACCAGGACGACGGGGAAGTCCTCGTTCTGGACGGCGAGGAACGTCTGGTAGAGCGGGGTCCGCGACAGGTGGTCCGGGCCCCAGCGCAGTACGGTGCTGATCCCGGTGACGAGCGCGATGGGCGGCACCACCAGCGGCAGCATGCACATCACCTCGACGACCGGCCGCAGGCGCGGTGCGCCGAGCCGGACCGCGACCAGGGCGGGCACGGCGAGCAGCAGGGAGAGCGCGATGGTGGCGGCGGCGAGCCCGAGGGACAGCAGCAGACTCTCGGTGAAGCCGTCGGCGGAGAGCAGCGCGGTGTACGCCTCGAAGGAGAGGCCCTGGCCGGGGGTGTGCACGGTGAACACGAACGAGGCGACGAGCGGGACGAGGAAGTACGCGCCGCCGAGGCCGAGGACGAGACCGCGCCACAGGCAGGGCCGGCGCCGGGTCCGTACGGGGGTGGTGGGCGCGGCCGCCGCGCGTGCCCCGGACTCCGGGGTGACGTCCGGGGCGGTGGGGGTCATCGCAGCCATCGGGCGCTCCTGCGCTGGAGGGGGAGGTAGACCGCCATGACCAGGCCGGCGATCAGGATCATGTCGAGGCCGAGGGCGAGCGCCACGTTCTCCTGGCCGACCATGACGTTGCCGGAGAGCGCGTCCGCGATCTTGAGGGTGACCAGGGGTACGGAGCCGCCGACGAGCGCCGCGGCGGTCGCGTGGGCGGCGAAGGCGCTGCCGAAGAGCAGCACGAACCCGCCGAGCAGCGAGGGCGCGAGGACCGGGATGCCGACGTGGCGCCAGTACTGCCATCCGCCGGCGCCCGCGTTCTGCGCGGCCTCCCGCCACTGGGGGCGCAGGCCGTCGAGGGCGGGCAGGATGACCAGGACCATGAGGGGGATGAGGAAGTACAGGTAGACGACGGCGAGGCCGCCGAAGGAGTACAGGTTCCAGCCGAGGCTGGTCAGGTCGGCGAGCTGGGTGACCACGCCGGAGATGCCGACGGTCGCGATGAACGCGAACGCGAGGGGGACGCCGCCGAAGTTGGCGAGCACGCCGGAGGCGGTGAGGACGGCGCTGCGCAGGGCCTGGGACCGGGAGGTGACGACGGCCTGGGCGATGAGGACGCCGAGGACCGAGCCGATCAGGGCGGTGAGCGCGGAGAGCTGCACGCTGCCGAGGAGCGAGCCGAGGTAGGGGCCCTGGAGCGAGCGGCTCAGGTGCTCGCCGGTGAGGGCGGTGGCGCCGGTGGCCGGGTCGGTGTGGGTCACGGCGCCGAACAGGAGGGCGCCGAGGGGCAGTCCGAAGGCGAGGCCGGTGAAGGCGATCAGCGGGAGGGCGGCGAGCCAGGTGCGCGGGCCGCGCCGCCGGCGGCTGCTGCCGCCGGCGGTTCCCTGGGTGGGGGTGGCTGAGGACATCAGGAGAGGGCCTTGTCCCACTTCTCGGCGAGGGTGGCCTTGGCCTTGTCGAGCTCGGCGGAGGCCGGGAAGGCGGGGGTGCCCTCGACCTTGGGGAGCTTGGCCACGAAGGTCTTGTCGGCGCTGCCGTCGGTGGTCATGGCCGGCAGCAGGACGGGCCGGGCGTAGCCCTTGAGCCAGAGGTTCTGTCCCTCGGTGCTGTAGAGGAACTCCATCCACAGGCGCGCGGCCGCGGGGTGCGGGGCGTCCTTGTTGAGGGCCTGGGAGTAGAACTGCGCGTACACGCCGTCGGTGGGGACGGCCACCTGCCAGTCGACGCCCTTGCCCTTGAACTGGTCGGCGTAGCCGGCGTTGAGGTAGTCCCAGTCGATGCTGATGGGCGTCTCGCCCTTCTCGACGGTGGCCGGGGTGGACTCGACGGGGATGAAGTTGCCGCTCTTCTTCAGGGTGCCGAAGAAGTCGATGCCGGGCTGGATGTCGGCGAAGGAGCCCTTGTTGGCGAGGGCGGCCGCGTAGACGCCGCCGAAGGCGGAACCGGACTTGGTCGGGTTGCCGTTGAGGGCGACCTTGCCCTTGTACTCGGGCTTGAGGAGGTCCGCGAAGGTCTTCGGGCAGTTCGGGATGCGCTTGGCGTCGCAGCCGATGGAGACGTAGCCGCCGTAGTCGTTGTACCAGCGGCCGGCCTCGTCCTTCTGGGCGCCGGGGATCTTGTCCCAGGCCTCGACCTTGTAGGGGGCGAACAGGCCCTCCTCGGCGCCGCTGCGGGCGAAGGCGATGCCCAGGTCGAGGACGTCGGGCGCGCGCTTCTGGCCCGTGCGGGACTTGACGGCGGCGATCTCGTCGGCGCTGGCGGCGTCCGGGTTCTCGCTCTCGACCTTGATCCCGTACTTCGTCTCGAACGCCTTGATCAGCTCACCGTAGTTGGCCCAGTCCGGCGGCAGAGCGATGACGTGCAGCGCGCCCTCCTGCTTGGCCGCCTTGACGAGGGCGTCCATGCCGCCGAAGTCCTTGGCCGACGCCGCGGTGGCCGACTTCGCGCCCTCGGCACCGGTCGCACCCTCGGGAGCGGCACCACAGGCGGTGACGGTGGTCAGGACGACGGCGCCGAGCAGGATGGCGGCGCCGCGGACGGGGGTTCTGCGCACGGGTTCTCCCAGAAGCGAGTGACGGAACTTGTCTGAACAAGCCGCCCCTAGTTCGCCCGCGCTTCCTGTCCGGAAAATGAACGGCACATGGCGAGATTCGGGCGCCTCCCGGAAGAGCCGGGTGCGGTGAACCTCAGGTGACGTCCCTGGACTTGAGGTGAACCGGCGGGGCCGTACGGCGTCGGATCGGCGGGTTAGGGTGGGGCGTCGGGAAGCACACCCCGTGACCGGGTGCGCACAGCCAAGTACCAGATGGGGGCATTGTGACGGCGCTCTACGTGGAGATCGCGGAGGCACTCCGCCGCTCGATCCTCAGCGGCGAGTACGCCGTCGGTGCCCGTCTGCCGTCCGAGAGCGACCTCGCCGACCGCTGGTCCGCCTCACGCGGCACGGTGCGCCAGGCCGTGGCCCTGCTCACCTCGGAGGGCATCATCGGCTCGCGCCAGGGCGCCCGCCGCATCGTGCTCCGCAGGGAGCGCCGGCACAGCTTCGCCGAGCTGCACAGCTTCGCCCAGTGGGCGCGGACCATGGGCTACCGGTCGGCGAGCCGGTTCCTGCGGCGCGAACGCCGCCGGGCCACCACCGACGAGGCGCGGCGCCTCGCCCTGCCGGAGGGAGCCGTGGTCCTGGACGTCCTGCGCCTGCGCTGCCTGGACGACGAGCCGGTGATGGTGGAGCGGACGGCGTACGCGGAGTGGGTCGCACCCACCGTCGAGTCCCTGCCGGTCGACTGCGCCTCGATCATGGACAGCATGGCCGAGGACGCGGGGATCGTCGCCCACTACGGCGAACACCTCATCGACGCCGTCCCCGCCGGGAGCGACGACGCGCGCCTGCTCCGCGTCCGCCGCGGCAGCCCCCTCCTGCGCCAGCGGCATCTCACCAGCAACCAGGACGGCCGCCCGATCGAATGGACGGAGGACCGCTACCGAGCGGGGAGCGTCACGTTCAACGTGAGCAACTCGGTGGGCACGGCCCCCCTGGTACGGGACCCCGGCTCGCTGCTGATGTGAGGGCCAACACGGGCCCCCGGATACGTATCTGACGGTGTGTGATCATCCGTCCCCACGTACACTGACGGGCATGGCATGCCGCATCAGCGAACTGATCCTCGACTGCGCCGACCCCGAGCGGCTCGCCGCGTTCTGGAGCGAGGTCCTCGGGTACGTCGAGATCGGCCGGGAGGACGACGGCAGCATCCAGATCGGGCCGCCCGGCGCCGCCTGGGGCGGACCGCAGCCCACCCTGCTCCTCAGCTTCAGCAGCGACCCGCGGGCCGGGAAGCTACCCCTGCACATCGACGTCAACCCCACCGACCGCGACCAGGACGCGGAGCTGGAGCGACTGCTCGCCCTCGGCGCCAAGCCCGCCGACGTCGGCCAGGACCCGACCGTGACCTGGCACGTCCTGGCCGACCCGGAAGGCAACGAGTTCTGCCTCCTGCGGACCCGGATCCAGCCCCTCTGACCCACCTCCCCTCTCGCGGAGACCGCACCGAACTCCCACCCGGCTGGCAGACACGCGGCCTGGGCCGAAGCGCAGACCGGAAAGTATGATCAAGCGATGTCTGACATGACCGAGACCACGCCCGGCTGGCTGACCACCGACGAACTGGACACGGCCAGGGCCCGGATGCCGATCCTCTACGTCGAGGCCGTCCCCGTGCGCGTGGACGCCAGCGGCGAAGTCACCAGCATCGGACTGCTCCTGCGGATCGGAGCGGAGGGAATGATCAGCCGCACCCTGGTGTCCGGCCGCGTCATGCACCACGAACGGGTCCGTGACGCGCTGCTGCGCCACCTGGAGAAGGACCTCGGGCCCGTGGCCCTGCCCCGCGTCCCCGCCTCCCTGCAGCCCTTCACCGTCGCCGAGTACTTCCCCACGGCCGGCATCACGCCCTTCCACGACCCGCGTCAGCACGCCGTCTCCCTCGCGTACATCGTCCCGGTCACCGGCGACTGCCGGCCGCGGCAGGACGCCCTCGACCTCGTGTGGTTCAGCCCGCAGGAAGCGGCCTCCCCGGCCGTGCAGAACGAGATGCCCGGGGGTCAGGGAACGCTCCTCAGGCAGGCCCTCGCCCACGTCGGACACGCCTACTGAACCTCGCTCCCCCGCGGTGCCGCCCGGCTCCGGTTGACCTTGACACGGTGACAAGGTCTTCACTGTCGCCGAGGAGGTGGTCCCGATGACCATGGCGAACGAGGACACGAAGGCGATGCGGGCTCTGCGGGGGCTCGAGAGCGACAACGCGTCGGTCCGGCTGCGGGCGGCGCTGGCGGTGGGAACGGAACCCGACCCGCACCGCGTCGACGAGCTCGTCGGACGGTGCGCGGTCGAGCCCGATTTCCAGGTGCGGGAGATGCTCACGTGGGCACTCACCCGCCACTCCCCGGCGCTGACGCTCCCCCGGCTCGTCGATGAGCTCCGCTCGGAGCGGGCCCAGGCACGGAGCCAGGCCCTGCACACCCTGTCCAAGATCGGGGACGGGCGTGCCTGGCCGGCGATCACGCGGGAGCTCCTGACGGACGCCGACGACGAGGTGGCCCGCAGCGCCTGGCGAGCGGCGGTCGTGCTCGTACCGGAAGGCGAGGAGTCCGAGCTGGCCGGAGCCCTCGCGACCCAGCTCGGGCGGGGTGGGCGTGAGACGCGGTTGAGCCTCAGCCGGGCCCTGATCGCGCTCGGCGAGGTCCTGACGCCGGCCCTGCGCACCGCGATGTCCGATGCCCGCCCTCACGTACGTCAGCACGCGATCGCCACGGAGCGGCTGTCGCGCGACCCGGACGCCGGGTTCGACTTCGCCGTCGAGGAGGCGAAGCGGATCGTGGCCCTCGGCACGACCGGCCAGGAGGAGTGACAGGCAGTGTTGATCGGTGACGTGGCGCGGCACTCCGGGGTCAGTGCCCGCATGCTCCGGCACTACGACTCGCTCGGCCTGGTGCGGCCGACGGGTCGTACCGGCGGCGGCTACCGGGAGTACTCCGAGGAGGACATCCGGCGGATCTTCCACATCGAGAGCCTGCGGTCCCTGGGCCTTTCGCTGCGCGAGGTCGGACGCGCGCTCGACGATCCCGGCTTCGCGCCCTCGGAGCTCGTCGACGGCCTCATCCGCCAGACACGGGAACGCATCGCGGCCGAGACGGAGCTGCTCACCCGGCTGCGCCGGATCGGTTCCGCCGAGCCCGCCGGCTGGCAGGACGTCCTCCAGATCGTCGCGCTCCTCCAGGCGCTGGGGTCGACGAGCCCCGGGACGCGCCAGCGCGCTGCCCTGTCCTCGGCGGACGAGGCCCCGGTGCCGGTGGAGGCGCTGGTGGAGGCGGTGCTGAGCGAGACGGACCCGAACGTCGCGGGAGCCCTCCGCTGGGCGCTGGCGCGCTCGGGCGAGGGGGGACTGCCGCTCCTCGCTCGGGGGCTCGGCTCGCCGGTGGCCGAGGTGCGGAATCGTGCCGTCCAGGCCGTCGCCGAGATCCCGGGCGGCCAGGCGACCGCCTTGCTGCGGGAGGCCCTCGCGGACCCCGACGTCGCGGTCCGCCGGTACGCGGCCCTGGAGCTGGGGGCGCGTGGTTCTGCCGACGCGGTCCCTACGCTCATCGACATGATCGTCGAGGAGGCGAACGACGTCGCCGCGGCGGATGCGCTCAGCACCCTTGCGAGCGGTCCCGCACCGGCGGACCGCGTCACCGGTCGTCCGTCGTCGGAGGACCGCATCACCGGTCGTCCCACGTCGGAGGACCCCGTCACCGGCCGTCCCACGTCGGAGGACCGCATCACCGGCCGTCCCACGTCGGAGGACCGCATCACCGGCCGTCCCACGTCGGAGGACCGCATCACCGGCCGTCCCACGTCGGAGGACCGCATCACCGGCCGTCCCACGTCGGAGGACCGCATCACCGGCCGTCCCACGTCGGAGGACCGGAACACCGCTCGTGCCACCGCTGCGGACCGCATCACCGGCCTGCTCGTCGACCGCCTCGCCCACGGCACAACCCCGCCGTCCGCGCGTCGACGGCTCGCACAGGCCCTCGCGGACATCCCGGGACACGCGGCGTCACGCGCCCTCGCGAAGCTGTCCCGGGACGAGGACCGTGGCGTGGCGCTGACCGCGACGTACATCCTGGGGATGCGCGAGGTGCGCTGAAGGACGTCGCCCCGGCACGGCCGGGGGCGACGCCCGAGGGCTGTTCGGAGTCGGTCGTCTACGGCCGGGTGTAGCGGCGGATGCGGTAGCGCAGGCCGGTCGTGGAGTCCCGCCAGCCGGTGTCCTCCGAGACCTGCCAGTCAGGATCGACGGACGGGGCGTAGGTGTCGCCCACCACCGGGGTGTCGACCTCCGTCACCGACAGCGTCGTGGCGTGGGACAGGGTGGCCCGGTAGATCTCGCCACCGCCCATCACCCAGGCGGCGGCCTCGTCGGACGGCTCCGGCGATCCGGCCGCCAGCTCCAGCGCCGCGTCGATGGATCCCGCGCGCTCCGCGCCCTCGGCCGTCCACTCCGCGTCCCGGGTGACCACGATGTTGCGGCGGCCCGGCAGGGGACGGAAGCGGGCGGGCAGCGAGTCCCAGGTCTTGCGGCCCATGATCACGGGGCGGCCGAGGGTGGTCGCCTTGAAGTGGGCCATGTCCTCGGGAAGGCGCCACGGGATCGCGTTGTCGGCGCCGATCACGCCGTCCGTGGTCTGCGCCCAGATGAGACCGATGTTCGTACGGTTGCTCATACGGCGACCGGAGCCTTGATGGCCGGGTGGTGCTGGTAGCCCACGACCTCCACGTCGGAGTACGCGTAGTCGAACAGCGACTCGGCCTTGCGGAGGCGCAGCTCGGGGAAGTCGTACGGGGTGCGGGTGAGCTGCTCGGTCACCTGCTCGACGTGGTTGTCGTAGATGTGGCAGTCGCCGCCGGTCCAGATGAAGTCGCCCGGTTCGAGGCCGGTCTGCTGCGCCACCATGTGGGTGAGCAGGGCGTAGCTGGCGATGTTGAACGGGACGCCGAGGAACAGGTCCGCGCTGCGCTGGTACAGCTGGCAGGAGAGCTTGCCGTCGGCGACGTAGAACTGGAAGAAGGCGTGGCACGGGGCGAGCGCCATCCGGTCCAGCTCGGCGACGTTCCAGGCGGACACGATCATCCGGCGGGAGTCCGGGTCGCGGCGCAGCGTGTCGAGGATCTGGCTGATCTGGTCGATGTGGCTGCCGTCGGGCGTGGGCCAGGAGCGCCACTGCACGCCGTAGACGGGGCCGAGCTCGCCCTTCTCGTCGGCCCACTCGTCCCAGATGGAGACGCCGTTCTCCTGGAGCCAGCCGACGTTCGAGTCGCCGCGGAGGAACCACAGCAGCTCGTACACGATGGACTTGAGGTGCACCTTCTTGGTGGTGACCAGCGGGAAGCCCTGCGAGAGGTCGTAGCGGAGCTGGTGCCCGAAGACACTCCGGGTGCCTGTGCCCGTCCGGTCGGCCTTGGCCGTCCCCGAGGTGAGCACCATTTTCAACAAGTCTTCGTACTGGGTATCCGCCACGGTCGCCGAGTCTACCGCCGGCCACGCAGCGACCTCGACGTGGGCGGGTGGGGCGCCGCGGCCTTCACCCGCTGGTCACGGTGGTGCGGGCGGTCTCGTCGACGTGGAGGGTGAAGACGTCGGGGCGGGCGTAGTGGCCGGTGACGTCGAGGTCGAAGCGGGCGCGGTCCAGCTCGTCGAGGTCGAGCTCGGCGGTCAGGATGCCCTCGCCGTCGCGCAGCGGCCCGGCGAGGACCTCGCCCAGCGGGGAGACGATGACGGAGCCGCCACCGATCAGTACGGTCTCGGGCGCGTCGCCCTGGACGGGGTGGAGGTCGGCCGGGAGGGCGTCGCGGCGCAGGTACTGGCAGGCGCTGAGGACGAAGCAGCGGCCCTCCAGGGCGATGTGCCGCATGGTGGCCTGCCAGGCGTCGCGGTCGTCGACGGTCGGCGCGCACCACAGGTCCACGCCCTTGGCGTACATCGCGGTGCGCAGGAGCGGCATGTAGTTCTCCCAGCAGATGGCCGCGCCGATGCGCCCGGCACCGGTGTCCACGACGGGCAGGGTGGATCCGTCGCCCTGGCCCCACAGGTAGCGCTCGGCGGCGGTGGGCATGAGCTTGCGGTGGAGGCCCAGGTAGCCGTCGGGACCGAAGAAGAGAGCGACGCAGTACAAGGTGCCGCCCTGGCGTTCGACCGCGCCGATCACGGCGTGGCAGCCGAGTTCCCGGGTCACGGCGGCGAGCGTCTCGGTCTCGGGGCCGGGGACCTCGACGGCGGCGGCACGGTAGCGGCGGAAGAGGTCGCGTCCCGCCGGAGTGCGGCTGCCGACGGTGATGCCGAAGTCCAGCCCCTTGGGGTAGCCGCCGATGAACGCCTCGGGGAGGACGACGACCTCGGCGCCCCGGGCGGCGGCCTCGCGGACGAGTTCCTCGGCGCGGGCCACGGCCGCCGGGGTGTCGAAGAGCGGAGCGGCGGCCTGGGCGACGGCGACGGTCACGGTGCGGCGGGGTTCGGCAGAGATCGGAGTCATGCTCCGACGCTACGGGGTCGCGACCGCCCGCCGGGCAAGCCCCACCTCGCAACCCGCCCGCCGGGCAAGCCCCACCTCGCGATGGTCGGCCTCGCGGGTTTCGCACCGGACGTGGCAGGCGGAGACGCGGGCGGCTCCGGCAGCGCGCGACAGACGTCGGGGCAGGCCTTTGAATGGAGATATGAGCACCGTTCGATGGCTTGCCGCGGCAGGACTGGCGGCGGCGCTTATCGGCGCCGCAGCTCCCAGCCCCACGCCGCCTCCCCCGCAACCCCCGCCCCAGCTCGACGACGCCGATGTGCAGCGCGCCGTCGACCAGCTCGACGGAGTGGTCAAGGACGCCATGAAACGCACCGGAGTGCCGGGCGTTGCCGTCGGCGTCGTCCACGACGGCAAGGTGATCTACCTGCAGGGGTACGGCGTACGGAAGGTCGGCGAGAGTGCAGCCGTCGACGCCGACACCGTGTTCCAACTGGCCTCCGTGTCCAAGCCGGTGGCCTCCACCGTCATGGCCGGAGCCGTGGGCGTCGACGGCTGGGCCAAGCCGGTCGCCCCGAACCTGCCGGACTTCGCGCTCAAGGACCCGTGGGTCACCTCCCACGTGACGGCCGCCGACCTGTTCGCGCACCGCAGCGGTCTCCCCGACCACGCGGGCGACCTCCTCGAAGACCTCGGCTACGACCGCGCGTACGTCCTGTCGCATCTGCGATACGAGCCCCTCACCCCCTTCCGTGCCAGCTACGCGTACACCAACTTCGGCCTCACAGCAGCCGCCCAGGCGGTCGCCAACGAGAAGGGTGTGTCCTGGGAGAAACTCTCCGCCGACACGCTCTACAAGCCGGCCGGCATGAACTCGACCAGTTCCCGCTTCGACGACTTCGCGAAGGCCACCGACCGGGCCTGGGGCCACGCCAAGGTCGACGGCGCCTGGAAGGCCGAGTTCGTACGGAATCCGGATGCCCAGTCCCCCGCCGGCGGAGTCAGCTCCAGCGCCCGTGACATGACCACCTGGCTGAAGCTCCAGCTCGGCAACGGCAAGCTCGACGGCAAGCAGATCATCGCCGCCGACGCCCTGGAGCGCACCCACTGGCCCGAGGCGGTCTCCAACCCGCCGCACGCCGCGGCCGGCCGGACCGGTTTCTACGGCCTTGGCTGGAACGTGAGTTACGACGACGAGGGCCGGCTCAGGCTCTCGCACACGGGAGGGTTCGAGCTGGGCGCGCACACCAACGTGACGATGCTGCCCGGCGAGCAGCTCGGCATCGTCGTCCTGACCAACGCCTCACCGGTCGGCGTCGCCGACGCCGTCGCGCTCGACTTCTTCGACATCGCGCAGACCGGCAAGGTCAGCCGTGACTGGATCCCCCTCGTGGACGCGGTGTACCAGCAGCAGACGGACGCGCTCCGGTCGAAGACCGACTACGCCAACCCGCCGTCCGGTGCCGCGCCCGCGCAGGCCGCCGACACGTACGCGGGCACGTTCGAGAACTCCTACTACGGACGCGCGAAGGTCGTCGCGGGCACGGACGGCACCCTGACGCTCCAGCTGGGCCCGAAGCCCCAGATGTACCGGCTCACGCACTACGAGGGCAACACGTTCAGCTTCCCGACCGCCGGCGAGAACGCCGTGGGCCCGACGGGGGTCACCTTCACCCCGGACGGGAACTCCTTCACTGTCGAGTACCTGAACCACGAGGGTCTCGGCACGTTCACGCGTACCGGCGGCACATGACGGCGCGGGGATGACCCACCCTCGTCAACGACGGGAGCTCTCTCGGTGATCCACCGGAGAGCCCCCGTCGTTCCTGCGACCGTAGCGTGCCCGGTGCCAGGCCACCTGCTCGGCGCTCATCGATGAAGTGATGGCGTAGACATCACCGAGACGTTTGCCGCCACGCCGACGCCTCCCCCTCTCATGAGCGCGGCACACCAGGACGGACACGTGAGAGACGGGTTGCCAGTGCAGGGTGTAGGCCGGGGCGTTGGAATCCGGGACGTCCTCCAGGCTCACTCCGCGCCTGGCCAGCAGCCGCCCGAGTCGGTCGAACGGAAGACGGCGGTCGAAGCGGCCGTACCGTTCGCGAATCGCCGCGTTGACGAAGCTGCCGCCCACGGACGAGAGCCGATGCACCTGCAGGGTGAAGTGGTGTCCCACCCACGGGTGGTCGCGCGATTCCCGGCTCCAGAAGAACTCGGCGATTCCGTAGTCGCGCCACATGCTCTGGTCGTCGAAGGAGTTCTCGGCGAAGTCGGTACCCAGGATGGCGCTGACCTGGTCGGGACCGTCCGTCGGCTTGGCGCCGAGCACCGTTCCGGTCGTGATGACGTCGATGTAGAACGCGAGGGAATGCGGAGTCAACTGGTCTTTCCTTGTGGGGTGTCGCGGTACGTGCGCAGCCGTGGGGTGCGTACGGCGGGCAGCCCGGCCAGGGTGTACTCGAAGGCACCGTGGTGGGGCGTCAGTGGGCACCAGGGGTGCGGCGGCAGGGGGTAGTCGTCGCGCAGGACGCCCTCCGGGAGCACTCCGGTCGCGGGCATCGGCGAGGTCTCGGCGGGGTGGGCGAGGTACGCCCAGACCCCGCTGTCCAGCGGCACCACAGCCCCCTCGTCGCCGGGCGGGCGCCACGGCACGCCCGTGACGGGGTGGCGGGGGACGAGGAGGACGTCACGGCGGGGCCGTGGCGTGGGGATCGTCGGGCCGGCGAGTCCCACGGACCGGCCCCCGGGTCCGGCAGGGAGGTACCGGCCGACGGCGTGGCCGAGCAGTTCGGCGACAGGGCCCGCTGGGAGGGTCGCCGGGTGGCCCTCGGTGGCCGCCACGAGGTGGGCCAGCGCGACGCCGACCGCCGCCTCCCAGCGGCGGCTCCACGACCCGTCGGGTTCGACGGGTGGGACGCGGTGCTCGGGGCGCGTCAGTTCGTCCCAGTCGGGAGAACGACCGGCCGGGGACCCTGAGGGGCGGCGAACGACCGCGTCGGGCTCCAGCCACACCGCCTGCCACTGGCCGCAGTCGTCCATGCGGGTCGCCACGGCCCGACCGCAGCCCTCGCACGCGAGGTTGGGGCCGGCCCGACCGTCCACACCCCGACAGTAGCCCTCGCACTTCTCGGGGATCAGGGTCAGGGACCGGGAGTCGCCGGGGGCGATGACGATCCTGTCCCGCGCGCCGAAGGAGACGGAGTGCACCGGCGCGTACACGCCCTGCCGGGCAGCCGCGTCCTCGCCGATCTCCTCCCACGACCGCCAGGGCGGTCCGGTGGGCCGGGGGTCGACAGCGTACGTCGCGGGCTTCATCAGCGGAGGATGGAGTTCCTCCCACCTCCCGTGGTGGGCGTGGACGGGCAGGGCGACCCGGGACACCATCGCCGTCAGCTCCCTGCCGCACCCGGCACACGCGAACACGTCAGACGTAAGCGGCTGCTCGGCCGGGCCCGGCGTGCGCCACGATGACTTCTTCATGCCGGAACCCGCCGCCTCCGCCGGCTGCCAGCGGGTGGGCAGGGAGCCCGTCGCCTTCTTCGAGCGGCACCTCGCCTGAGCCACGGCCCGTTCGGGGGCGGGCCGTTCACGGCGTCCACGGCCAGGCGGCCTCGCGGCCGGCCTCGATCAGGGCGACCATCCGGAACGCGGCGTCCGTGAGGCCGCCGAAGGTGTGGCGGTGGGGGCCCGTGGGGCCGTGGGCGGGCCGGTACCCCGCCAGGTTCCATGTGTAGACCGGGATGTCGGCCGGGACCGCTTCGGTCGGTCCGACGGGCTCGTAGGGGGCGACCTGCTCGTCGGTGACGATCAGGACCCGGTCGTGCTCCCGGTAGTGCTTCCGCACCGCCTTCGCGGTGTAGGTGCCCCCGAGGCTGCGGAAGCGTTTCAGTACCTCGAGCACCGGCTCGCCCGGCGCGAACGGCACCGCCGCGCTGCCCCAGCCGAATTCCACCAGGTCCGCCTGCTCGGCGCGCATGGCCAGCGCGGTGCCGAACACGGCCGCCGCGTCCGCCCTGGTCAGCTCCGACCGCTCGGAGACGGTGTCCCAGAACATGGAGTCGGACCGGTCCACCAGGACCAGCGTCCGGCCGGGCAGCGCCGGTACGTTGGCCAGCGAGTGGCCCAGGGCCCGCTCCAGCGCCGCGGCCCA
Organism: Streptomyces sp. R-07; assembly: GCF_049913175.1. Classification (NCBI taxonomy): domain Bacteria; kingdom Bacillati; phylum Actinomycetota; class Actinomycetes; order Kitasatosporales; family Streptomycetaceae; genus Streptomyces; species Streptomyces sp. R-07. The sequence goes on along the minus strand of NZ_CP183978.1, from coordinate 8,231,993 downwards.
GCGCGGCGACGGCGCGTGCTGGTGGGCGGCCAGGTAGCGGAAGGGGAACTGCCGGGACCGCGCGACCTCGGAGGCGTCCGAGAGACGTGCGGCGACCTGGCTCGCGACCTCGTCCGAGACGCCCGCCCGGTCGAAGTTCCGCAGGTTCCGCAGGAGCGCCATCGGCCCCATCGTGGGAATCACGGCCTCCCAGACGGCGGCATCCATCGGTCCGTGGAGCCAGCCCGCGAGGGCCTCCCACGTCATGCCCGCCGCGGCCAGCCGCTCGGAGCCGCCCGGCCCGGTCACCATCGCGCGCCGCTCCTCCGGCGGCGACTCCATCAGCGCACGGTGGGCGGTCAGCAGCTGGTCGGAGGCCGGCGGCACCGCTTGCTCCGGGTGGTGGCGGCGGTCCAGGGCGTGCCGGAAGAGCGCGCCCTGCCAGGGCTTGTCCGGGTCGGGCGAGGCGTGCACCAGGTTGAGCACGTCGCCGAAGCGGAAGCCCTTGGACGCGGTGTCGTACTTGAGCAGGGACCGGGACGTGTACAGCCGGCGTACAGCGTCGGCGATGCCCCGTTTCACGGGCTGCGGCACGTTGCGCCCGTACGCCGTGATCCAGTGGGCGAGCAGCTCGCCGGGCTCGTCGGCACGCTGGAGCACCGAGTCGATCACGGAGCGGTTGGACGGGCCTCCGGTCGCCCCGGCCGTGAGCCGGGCCCGCACGTACGCGGCGGCGCCCACCAGGGACGCCGTCCGCATGTTGCCCTCGCCGCGCAGCCGGCGCAGCAGGCCGGCCGTCCACTCGGGGTCCTGGACGGCGAGTTCGCCGACGAGACGGGTGTAGCGGGCGTCCCGTTGCTCGCCGCTCTCGTAGAACGTCTGCTGGGAGACGAAGTTGCCGACCGCGAGGAGGAGGAGTTCGTCGCGCGGTTCCCGGACGAAGGCCGGACCGCCCGCGTAGGTACGGGGGTCCGGCCCGCCGGGCCTGGGGTGGTGCCGTGGTGCCGATGGGGGCATCGCGCGGGCGGCCGCCGAGATGTGCGGGGCCACGAGCATCTCGGACCACATCTTGGAGACGCGTGGGGTGTGACGAGGCAGTGAATCCCCCCGGATTCAAAGGATCGGACGGCCCCGGCCACGACGTCCGGCGGGGCGAAGCGCCCGCGCCTTCCGAGATCGAAAAGGGCGGCGGCACTTGGTTTCAGAAGGAAGTAGCCGCAGCCGAGCGCATCGGAGGCGCGGTCGCGACGCCAACGTACAAGCCACACCGGCCCGCGTACCAGCGATTATCGCGGGTCGGGCCTCCAGGCGTCGCTCTTCGGCAGCCGGCGCAGCGCCAGGCCCAGGAGAATCGCCGTGTACGCGCCCAGTACGCCGACTCCGGCCCACCAGGGAAGCGGGAAGTAGCCGGTGGAAGGAGCGTAGTGCGCGATCACCTGCGGATACTCGACGAGGGTCTGCTGGGTGGCGAAGCCGGCGGCCGGGGTGAGGCGCAGCAGCCACTGTGACGGGCCGTCGGCGAGCAGCGGGACGGAGGTCGCGGCGTACGGGACGACAACGGTCAGGACCGCGACGGCGATCGCTGCCCAGGCGCGGCGCAGCAGGGCACCGAGTGCGAGGGCGAGCACAGCGGCGAGGGCGAGCACGGCGGCCGTGCCGACGACGACGCGCACTTCGGTGACCGCGGACACCCCGATGACGGGAATGCCGTTGCCCTTCAGGACCGCCGCTCCGACGGGCACCACGATGCCGACGGCGAGCAGACCGGTCGCGAACGCGACGGCCGCGACGACGCCCGACTTCGCCGCGAGTTCCGTGCGGGTGACCGGCGTGCCGCCCGTGGCCGCGCGGCGGTACGCGGAGGTGCCGAGCCGCACCGCGACCACCAGCACGAACAACAGCCCGAGGGCCAGGCCGCCGAGGGTGCTCTCCACCGGTCGGGCGCCGTCCTCGGCACCCGCCGGACCGATGTCACCCGCTCCGGTGACCGTGATCGTGCCGTTCCTCTCCACGGCGCCGGATGCCTGGTGGTACTTCTCCCAGTCGGTCCGGTTCATCTCGCCGACCACATCGCTCCTCCAGGCCGCGGCCCCGGCCGTGCCCTTGAGGCCGACGTGGTCGAAGACACCACCGGCCTGGGTCCAGCGCACCTGCTCCGTGACGCCGCCGAGGCCGACGGGCCGCAGTGTCAGGTCGCCGGGAGAGGTGGCGAACAGCCCGACCTGCACGTTCTCGGGCAGTTTCGGCAGTCGTACGGCTCCGACCACGGCCCACCGCTCGCCGTCGGCGGACTCGTGGCCGGTGATGGTGTCGCCCGAGCGGGTGAGCCGCAGCCAGCGCGGGGTCCGGGCCGAGGCCCCGCCGCCGCTGCCCGCGATGTCATGGCGGTAGTCGTACTGCATGCGCACGCCATGGCTGCCGGTGACCATCAGCGCCGCGTACGTGGATCCCTGGCGGACCCCGTCCTTGATGATGATCCCGGCCTTGGCCCACGGCACGAGGCCCGGGACGATCTGGTCGTGGTGCGGCGGCGGGTAGGTGATCGTGCCCGCCATGGACGTCATCCTGACGGTGATGCTGCCGTTCCCGCCGAGGTCCTGGTGCAGGAAGGCGAACTGGTCGTGGACGAGGGAGCCGTCCGGTCCGGTCGGCTCGGCGGCGCACAGGCCGTCGCAGGAGGCGTGGTTGCCGAACGCGTAGAGCAGGCCGAGGGCGAGGACGGCCAGCGCCGCGGCCGCGATGGCGATCAGCCGGCCCGGACGCCGGAACGCGGTCCACTCCCGGCGGACCGCGGGGAGCATGTCGTGGGTCGAAGTCATGACCACGGTTCTACGGACGTCGCCGTGACAGGGGCCGAACCGCGCCTGTCACCTCGTTGTTAGGTGCGGCGGGGCATGCTGGGTCCGGCCGGACACGAGCGGGAAGAGGAGCATGGGCATGCTGCGGGGCGGGACTGTCGGACGGCGCTTCACGATCTTGTACGCCGCGGGGTTCCTCGGGTCCGGGATCGTACTGCTCTCCCTGACCTACCTGATGTCCGGTGTCCGGCTGTCCACACGCGCCCCCGAGGACCTCCCCGCGCACGTCCCGGGCGGTCCGTCCGGTCTCGCCGCCGCCGAGCAGCAGATCCGGGATCTGCAGAGCCGGCTCTCGGACGCGCACGGGCAGCAGGAGCAGCGGTTGCTCGTCGCCTCCCTCATCGCGCTGGCGGTGACGGCGGGCCTCTCGCTCCTGCTCGGCCGCGCCCTCGCCGTCCGGGTCCTGCGCCCGCTGCGGCTCATCACCGCGGCGACACGGCGGATCTCAGCGGAGAACCTGCACGAGCGGCTCGCGGTCACCGGCCCCGCCGACGAGGTCAAGGAGCTCGCCGACACGGTCGACGGCCTCCTCGAACGCCTCGAAGCCTCCTTCGCCGCGCAGCGCCGCTTCGTCGGCAACGCCTCTCACGAACTGCGTACGCCGCTGGCGACGATCCGGGCGTCGCTGGACGTGGCCGTCGCCAAGCCGGAACCCGCCGCGCAGACCGTGGCGTTGGCCGGTCGGCTGCGGACCGAGCTGGACCGTGTGGACCACCTGCTCGACGGCTTCCTCGTCCTCGCCCGCGCGCAGCACGGCGCCTTCACCGACCGGACCCTGGTGTCGCTGGGCGAGCTGACGCGGGAAGCGCTGGGCCACAGGGCCACCGACTTCGCGGCGAAGGCCCTGGTCCTCGACACCGAGGTGCGGCCGGCGGCCTGGACGCGGGGCAGTGCGGTGCTGCTGTCCCGGATGGTGCAGAACGTGCTCGACAACGCGATCGTGCACAACCAGGAGAGTGGTTGGATCCGGGTCACCACCGACGGCGACGGCTCCGAGGCGCGCCTCGTCGTCGAGACCGGCGGGCGCGTCCTGGACCAGGGCCAGGTGGACCGGCTCGGGCAGCCGTTCGAGCGGCTCGGGGTCGCCCGTACGGGGCCGGAGGGGAGTTCGGGCCTCGGGTTGTCGATCGTGGCGGCGATCGCCGCCGCGCACGGCGGCCGCCTCGCACTCCTGGCACGCCCCGAGGGGGGCCTGCGCGTCACCGTGACGCTGCCGGCGGCGGCGCCGGAAGGTGACGCGATGAGGGCGGGGATGGTGGCGTGAGGATTCTTGTCGTGGAGGACGCGCGGTCGCTCGCCGAGGTCGTCGCCGAGGGACTGCGGGATCAGGGGATGGCCGTCGACCTCGCGCACGACGGTCTGACGGCCGCCGCCAAGCTCGACGTGAACGCGTACGACGTGGTGCTCCTGGACCGCGATCTGCCCGGCATCCACGGGGACGTGCTCTGCCAGATGGTGACCGGGCGGGACGACCGCCCGATGGTACTGATGCTGACGGCGGCCGGGACGCCCGGCGACCGGGTCAGTGGTCTCACCCTCGGAGCCGACGACTACCTCGCCAAGCCCTTCCACTTCCCCGAGCTGGTCCTGCGCGTCAGGGCCCTGGCCCGCCGCAGACCGGCCGCCCGGCCCCGTACGCTGCGCGCCGCCGGTCTCGAACTCGACCCGGTACGCCGCACCGCGCTCCGGGACGGCCGCCCACTCGCGCTGTCCGTCAAGGAGTTCGCCGTCCTGGAGGCGCTCCTGCGCGCCAGTCCGGGGTTCCTGAGCGCCGAGGACCTGCTGGAGCAGGTGTGGGACGAGCACGCCGATCCGTTCACGAACACCGTGACGGTCACCGTCGGGCGACTGCGCCGCAAGCTGGGCAGCCCGCCGGTCATCACGACGACGACCGGCGTGGGCTACCGGATCGCCGACGCGCAGCCCGACTGACGGGTTGACGGGCCGACGGGCTGAACGGCTGACACGCTGACGTGCAGACGTGCAGACGTGCAGACGTGCAGACGGTGCTCACCGCTCCGGAGCCTCAGTCGTCGCCCGTCGGCAGCGTGCGGGCGAGCCGTTCCAGCAGGTGCGCCAGCTGCGCCTGCTCGTCCCCGTCGAGCCCGTCGAGGAGCCGGCGCTGGTTGTCCAGGTGGACGGCGATGAGTTCGTCGGTCAGGGCGACGCCTTCGTCGGTGAGGGTGATGAGGCGGCCGCGCGAGTCGGCCTCGTCGACGGTCCTGGCGACCAGGCCGCGGGCTTCGAGCCGGTCGACGCGCTTGGTGATCGCGCCGGTGGTGACGAGGGCGGTACGGCTGAGTTCGCCCGCGGACAGGGCGTACGGCTCGCCGGCCCGGCGCAGCGCGGCGAGCAGGTCGAAGTCGCCGCTGCCCAGGCCGGCGGCGGCGAACGGCGGTCGCAGGCGCTGGTCGAGCGTGTGGGTGAGCCGGAAGAGCCGGCCGATGACGAGCATCGGCGACGCGTCCAGATCGGGGCGCTCGCCCTTCCACTGATCGACGATGACTGCGATGGCGTCGGGCTGCATCCCTTCACTCTATCTTCCACGGATGATAAATTATCTTCCGTGGAAGATACTCGCGTTGTTCAGGTCGCCCCCCAGACCGCGCACCCCTCCGGCACCGGCGTCCCCGCGCGCCGCCGTCTCATCGCCTCCAGCCTCGCCACGTCGATCGGCGACGGCATCTACGTGCCCCTGACCATGCTGTTCATCCATGGACTCACCGGCCTGTCCCTCACGTCGATCGGCACGGGACTCACGGTCGCCGGGCTCAGCGCCCTTGCCTTCATGCCTGCCGCGGGCATCCTCATCGACCGTTTCGGCGGCCGCCGCGTACTCATCGGCGTGCTCGCCCTGCGCGCGATCGGCTTCGCCGCCTACCCGTTCGCCGACTCCTACCCCGCCTTCCTGACGATCGCCCTGGTGGTGGCGGTGGGGATGTGGGCCTCGTCCCCCAGCCAGCAGTCACTCATCGGGGACATCGCCCAAGGCGCCGAGCGCGACCGGCTCCTGGCGTGGGACCGCAGCCTGCGCAACGCCGGAATGGGCTTCGGCAGCCTCGCCGCGGCCGGCATGCTCGCCTGGAACGGAACCGCGGGCTTCATCGTCGCCGCCGAGGCTCTGGCGGCGGTCTTCGCCGTCGCCGCGGTACTCGTCGCCCGGATCCCCCACGTCCGCGGCGTCGCCGAGCGGCCGGACACGCGCGGCGGGTACAAGCAGGTGCTCGCCGACCGGCCGTATCTGCTCATCACCACGGCCAACTTCCTCATCGCCTTCGGCTACACCACCCAGGCCATGGCCCTGCCGGTCTTCCTCACCCGCGACCTCGCCATGCCCGACGCCCTGGCCGGGGCCGTCTTCGCGGTCAACACCGTACTGATCGCCGCACTCGGCGTCCTCGCCGCCCGCCTGACCTCGCGCGGCAGACGCACCCGTACGGCGGCGCTCGGTGCGGCCACCTTCGCACTCTCGTTCGCCGCCTTCGCCGTCCTCCCCCAGCTCGTGCGCGGCGCGGACGCCCTCATCGCCGTCCTGGCGGTCGCCGCGCTCTACACCGCCGGCGAACTCGTCCACTCCGCACCCTCGCAGAGCCTGTCCGTCCAAGCGGCCCCCGACCACCTGCGGGGCCGGTACCTGTCGGTCTACCAGCTGTCCTGGTCGGTCTGCCGCACCATCGCGCCCATGCTCCTGGGATTCCTTCTCGACGCGGGACCGTGGCACCTGTGGACGGTGCTCGCGCTGCTGGTACTGACGGGCGCGGCGATCCTCCTGTACGCGGAGCGGTCGCTCCCGGCACACGCGAACAACACGGGCCACACTCGTACGCTGACGATATGAGGTGGACTCACCGGCCGGCCTTGCTGTTGCATCGTCCCGTGGTCGGCACCCACGAGCGGTGGCGCCGGGATCGACACCGTATTCCGCCGGGGAGGACCGTGTGCGGGACGCACTGCTGGGGCTGGCCGAGAACCCGGCTCTGAGCGGCGACCTGTTCGCCCGGCTCGTGGCATGCGGCGACGAGGACGTTCTGTACGCGCCGGCCACGCGCGAGCGCCTGACGCCCTCGCAGGTCGACGCACTGCTCGCCCTCGGCGATACCCCGCTCACCAGGCATCTGGTGCGGAGCGGGCCGGTGCCGTGGCCCGACGTTCCCGAAGACCATCCGGGACGGACACTCGACGCAGTACTCGGCGGGGTGGCGCCGGGCGCCGTCTGGTGGGAAGCCGCCCGCGATCCCGATCCGGAAACCCGCCAGGAGGTCGGCTGCGAAGACCTCGACGCGCCCGCCGACGTCATCGCCACCCTCGCCCACGACCCGGACCCGCGGGTCGTGGCGAGCGCCGCCGGGAACCCCCGCCTCCCTCCCGTGCTGCTTCCCCGACTCGCCCGCCACCCCAGCACCGTCGTACGAGAGGCCGTCGCCGGCAACGAGAACGCGCCCGCCGCCCTGCTCTCCGCCCTTCTCGCCGACGGCGGTCACCCGGCACCGACCCGCTGCGGCGCCTGCCACCGGCGCGAAGCGGCCTGCCCCGACCACGCTCCCGGCGTCCGGCGCGTCCGGCTGGCGGCGGCCGGTCACCCTGCCGTGCCGCCCGCGGGACTCGCCGCGTTCCTGGACGCTCCCGAGGTCTGGACGGTCACGACGTTCGCGGCCCGCACGGACCTGCCGACCGAATTCCTCGACCGGCTCGCCGCACACCCCACCGCCGACGTCCGCGCCGTGATCGCCGCCAACTCCGCCGTCCCCGAAGCCCTGCTGCGTACCCTCGCCTCCGACCCCGCTCCTGAAGTCCGCCGTGCGATCACCGAGAACCCTGCCGTCCCGCTCGACCTGCTCGTCACCGTCGCCACCCACGAACGGCTGCCCGGCGAGCCGGCGCCCCGCGTCGAATCCGCCACGGAGCTCGAACTCCGCACCCTGGCCTCCAGCCGGGTGGCCCAGGTCAGGGCGCTCGTCGCCGACCGAACCCAACTGCCGGGCGACCTCGTCGAGCGACTCGTCGCCGACCCGGACCCCGGGGTGGCCCGACGGATCGCCGCGCGCCCGGAACTGGCGCCCGATCAGCTCGCCGAACTGGTGGACCGGCACGGTCCGCACGTCTTCAGCTCTGTCGTCGCTCACCCCGACTGCCCCGCCGCCCTGTTGCACCGCATGGTGACGAACCCGGCCACCGGCTGTCGCGTACGGCGGCAGATCGCCCGCCACCCGGCCGCACGCCCCGAGACGCTGCTGCTCTGCCTGGCCGCCGAAGACCCGGACGTACGACGGTACGCGGCCGCCCACCCTGCTCTCCCGGTCCCGGTCCTGGAGTCGCTGATCGCCGGCCCCGACGAGACGCTCGCCGGCGCCGCCGCGGAGAACCCGGGGCTGCCGACGCCGCTGATGGAACGGATCGCCACGCACGCACGGTGAGAGGCGAGCCGCCGGCCTCGTGATGCCGCCGGGTCCTTCCTCCGGGTGAGTCGGTCCTTCAGTGCCCCGCCGTCCGGGCACTCGTACGGGTGAACCCGGGTCGTCCACCAGGGTCGCCGCTCCAGCCGTCCCCGAGTGCGGGGGCGGGCGTGGCCTCGCGGTCGAGGACCCTGCCGGGGCTTCGGGCGGGCGGCATGTGACCGTACGGGAGGGCCGGACGGCCTCGTTACGATCAGCGCCGCTGCCGCCGATGCATCGGCGCCTGCCGTCATGCACAGACCTGACCTGCTGTTATGCCGCCATGCAGGCGGTGCGGAGGCCGGCTGTTCCGCGTGACGACAGGGAGGACACGTACATGGAGCAGGCACAGAGCGCCTCGGCGCAGCTGGCGCGGCTGTTGCGCCGCTGGTGGGAGGAGGCCGGGAGCCCGACCGGTGGCACCCGGCCCACACAACAGGCCCTGGCCGCACGGTTGGGCGTCGATCAGACGACACTGTCGCGCTACCTCAACCCGAAGCACCTCTCGACCGCTCCCCTGAGGGTGGTGGAGACACTGCACACCCAGTTACGTGCTCCGGCGGCGGAACTCGAGGAGGCGCGGGCGCTGTTCCGGGCCGCCCTGCGGGAGAACGGCCGCCAGCGGTCCGCCGACGGCGGCCATGCTCCCTCCGCAACCGCCTCTGCGGCAGGCGACGACCCTCCCGTACCCGACGCGCTCGATGTACCCGACGTACCCGACGAGCTCGACGGGGAACACTCACCTGGCCGAGCCGGCCCGCACGGCCCAGGCGCCACCGGCCGGCAGCGTTCTCCGTGGCTGCGGCCGGTCCTGGTCACGGCGGCCATGGTGCTGGCGTTCACCGCGGGTGTCGTCGTCAACGAACGGCTCTCCGCCCGGGACCGCGAGGCCACGACCGGCGGTACGGCCGGTGCCGTCTCCGCGAGCGAGGCGCCCTACCAGTGGCCCTTGCTGGTCATGGGCGAGGAGGACCAGTTCACCCGCGCCCGCGCCCTGCAGCACCTGCTCAACGCGCACGGCTACAAGGTGCGGGCCGACGGGTTCTTCCGGGAGGACACCCGGGAAGCCGTGATGGACTTCCAGCAGCGGCACGACCTGCCGGTCGACGGCAAGGTGGGCGCGCTGACCTGGCCGGAGCTGGTGAAGGTGATCGGCCACGAGTCAGGGACCTCCGAGGTGCGCGCCGCGCAGGAACTCCTGAACAACGTGGGCCAGGGCGGTACGGCGGTGTCGGGGAGGTTCACCGCGGCCACCGTCCAGGACCTGAGGTTCTTCCAGCGCACGCACCGCCTCGCCGAGACCGGCCGGGTCGACGTGGACACCTGGCTGGCCCTTCTGGTGGAACAGCGCCCTCCCGTCAGGGCACCCGCCTATCAGAGGGGCGCGAGCCCGCTGCCCTCCGCCTCGGTGTGAGGGAGGGGCGGAGAGCGCGCCGCCCGAGCATGCGGTGAGCCTCGGGCAGCCGTCATGCACCGGGACATGACACCAGGTCAGAGCCCTGCCATGCAGGCTGCATCGATGCGCCTCGGCAAGCGGACGGGATCGTCTTCCCGCACCCGGCCGCCCCGGCGATGCTGGTTCGGCGGCCGGCACTCCCGGACGGTCCGCCCCTTCGGCGGGCGACTCGTCCGGGTCCGCATTCCGGTCCGCTTCCTGTCAGCACGCTGCCCGAAGGGGTCCCCCATGTCCGCTGTCCTCAAGACCATCACCTCCGTCGTCTCGGCCTCCGTCCTCGCCGGTGGGCTGGCGCTCGGCACCGCCGGCCCGGCGAGCGCGGCCGCCTGTTCGACCTCCGCGTCCCCGGTGATCGGCGGGGCGTCGGCCGGCTGGTCCATCCGCTGCACGGGCGACCAGCTGACGGTGTCCGGCTGGCTCCAGGACACCCGCGCCGACGGGAAGTGCGCCCTGGTCCGTATCAACGCGAGCAACGGCGTTTCTCGGCGGAAGAGCGCGTGCGGCACCGGGGTCCGGGAGCAGTTCTCCTTCACGTTCAGGGGCGGGTTCGGCGGAGAGAAGAAGGCGGAGGTACGCCTGGCCGTCGCCTGACCGCGCACCGGGGGCGGGCCGCACGGCCCGCCCCGCCCAGCGTCACCCCCAGACATGCGCGGCCTGGGCACCGGGCCGTGCGGAGAGCACGAGGGAAGCACATGAACAGCAACGGACGTCACCTGCGCGGGACCCTGATCGCCGGGGCCTTGGCGACCGTCCTGGCCCTGGCGCCGGGCGCCGCCGCACAGGGGCCCGCCCCGGTACCGACGCCGACCGGTCCGACGACGCTGGTCTTCGACAAGAACCCGGAGGACCCCACCGACTCGCGGCTCCTGGTCTACAAGGGCAGGACCGACAAGCCGTGGGCCGTCTACCGAGCCGGATCGGGCCTCGGCTTCACGGACGACTGCAAGCGGGCCAAGGGCTGGCTGCCGAACGGCAATTGGAAGATCAGGCTCAAGTCCACCACGTACAACGGCAACCTCGTCAAGGGCTACGCCGTCTACCTCCAGGACATGAAGTGCTCCAAGGGCACCCTCACGCGGACGGAGATGCTCATCCACTCCGAGATGAACCGCGACGGCAGCCAGGGCAGCACCGAGGCCCGCCGCTGGGACGGCGCCCGCGACTACAAGTCCAACGGCTGCGTGAAGCTGAGCCCGGACGACATCAAGAAGATGTTCCGCCTCTTCAACCGCGACGGCTTCGGCTGGCCGACCCACCTGCGCGTGGTGTCCTGACGGCGGGAGGGTCGCGGCCCGCACGGGGAAAGCGATGAGCGCCGGAGCCCTCCCGGCTCCGGCACAGCTCTTGCGCCGGCGGTCCGTCCGGCGAAAGGATCAACCCGTCGCATCGTGTCGGAGTTGTGTGAGGAGGCACCCCGTGGCTGCCGTTCCCGAGCGTCGGCTGGCTCTTCTCGGTGGCGGTTTCTCCACCGACGACGACGGTCTGCTGGACGATTGGGTACTCGATCAGGTGCGCACCGCTCGGCCCAGGGTCTGTTTCGTCCCCACGGCGAGTGGTGACGCCCCCGCCTACGTCGAGCGGTTTCTCGCGGCGTATCGGTCGCGCAGCTGTGAGCCCAGCGTCCTCTCCCTCTTCCGCCGCGAACTCGACGACGACGCCCTGCGAACGTTCCTGCTCTCGCAGGACGTCGTGTACGTGGGTGGGGGCAACACCGCGAACCTGCTCGCGGTGTGGCGGGCGCATGGTGTGGACCGCCTGCTGTGCGAGGCGTACGACCGAGGGACCCTGCTCTGCGGGATCAGCGCCGGCGCCAACTGCTGGGCCGACGGCTCGCACACCGACTCCTTCGGGCCGCTGACGCATCTGTCCGACGGACTGGGCCTGCTGCACGGCTCGGTCTGCCCCCACTACGACAGTGAGCCGGGGCGGCGCGCTTCCTACCGGGCGGCCGTGGCGACGGGTGCGCTTCCCGCCGGGTGGGCGGTGGAGGACGGGGTCGGTGCCCTGTTCACGGGCGGTGTGCTGTCGGACGCCGTGAGCCGCGTCCCGGAGGCCCGGCTGTACCGCGTGGAGGCGGGGCCGGGCCGCGACGTCAGGGAACGTGTCCTGTCCTGCCGTCTTCTCACCCGCAGCGGTACGTGAAGGTGCCCTCGGCTGTGTGGGGGGTGGGGGACGTGAGTACCAGGCGAGCCACGGCGCGGTGGGCGCCGGGGCCCTGGAAGGTCCACAGGAGGTGGAGCCGGGCCTCCTTCTGGCCGGCCGACAGCGTCTCGCGCAGGGGGGCGGAGTGGGTGCCGTCGCTGCGTTCCCAGTGGTACGTGAGGGTGCCCGGGCGGCCGTCGGTGCGTACGACGCCCACCACGTTCGCCGTGCCGTCGCAGCCGAGCGTCCCCTCGGGGGCGGTGACCGCGACGTCCCGGACCGAGACCCGGGGGCCGTACTCGCGCCAGGCGAGGAAGGCCAGGACGGCGAGCAGCACCACGGCCGCGGGCGCGTACCGCAGCGGCCACCGCGAGCGGGGCCGGCGGGGTGGCGGGGTGCCGGGCAGGGTGCCGTGCCAGATCTGTGCCGCGGTGGGGGTGTTCTCGGCGCGTCGCGCGGCGGCCGCGGTCACCCCCGGGCCGAAGCGCAGCACTTCGCCCTCCACCCGGTCGGGCGTCGGCTCCGGTGTCGGGCCCTCGAACCAGTGGCTGCCGAGTTCGGTGGCGCTGTAGGCGTCGTCGTTCATGTGATCACACACCGCCTGATGAAGATCTGTTGCAGGGAGCCGCCGTTCGCGGCGGCGGGGTCCGTGGTCGCGCGCACGCCCCAGTAGCAGCCGGCGCCCCCGACCACGTGCGGAAGCGTCAGGGTGTACCGGCCGGCCCCCTCGCGCCGGAGGGTCTCGGAACCGTCCGGCGTGCCCGGCGCGCCCTTCTCGTCGCCGGTGAACCACTCGACGAGGAGTGTCACCGGCCCCGTTCCGTCCGTCGTGATGTCGATGGTGGCCTCGGCTGCCGTCGGCCCGGTCTGGCGCAGGCTCGTGACGGAGACGTCCGTGACCGAGGCGGGCGGCCGCGTCGGGGCCGTGGTGGGCGGGGTCGTCGGTGGCGTGGTGGGTGGGGTGGTGGCGGGTGTGGTGGTGGGCGGGGGCGTCGGATCGGTGGTCGTGGGCACGGGCTCGGTCGTCGTCCCGTACGTCGGGGAGGCCTCGGGGGTGTCCGACGGAGTCGGGGGCTCCTCGGTTGTCGGAGTCGGTGTGGAGGTGGGTGTCGGGGGCGGTGTACTCGTCGGCGACGCGCTCGGGCCCGGTGACGTGTGCGTCGTCGCGAAGGCCTGGGCCGCCACGTCCCCGTCCGCTTCCTCTCCCCCGGCCCGGGCGGCGAGGGCGAGCAGCAGCGCGAGGAGCAGTGCGGCCGCTCCCGCGGGCAGCCCGCGGGGGAAGCGTCGACGGAGGCGTGGCGGCGGTCCGGTCAGGGTCGTCGTGGCGAGCGCGGTCGTGCCCTGGGCCGTACCGCCCGAGGACGGGAACAGGAGCGGCAGGAGGGCGGCGAGCGCGGCGAGCCGGCCTCGTCCCCGCTCCTCCCAGTCCGGTCCGTACGCGGCCGTGGCGACCGACTCCAGTTCGCTGACGAACGCGTCGGCGTTCTCCGGCCGCTCGTGCGGGGCCTTGGCGAGGCCCCGGCGGATGAGCGGGCGCAGCGGCTCCGGGGCCTGTCCGTCGGGTACGGGCGCCTCCAGGTGCTGGAGGGCGAGTTCGGCGAAGTTGTGGCCCGCGAAGGGCTTGTGTCCGGTCAGGCACTCGAAGAAGGTCGCGGTCGCGGCGTAGACGTCGGCCGCGGGCGAGGCGGGAGCGCCGTTCCACTGCTCGGGTGCCATGTACGCGGGTGTCCCGGCGATGCCGGGGCGGCTGTCGCGTCCGGCGGCGATCCCGAAGTCGACCAGTTTGGAGGACCCGTCGGCGGCGACGAGGACGTTCTCCGGCTTGTAGTCGCGGTGGACGACGCCCGCCCGGTGAGCGGCGGCGAGGCCGAGGAGCGAGCCCTTGAGGACCGCGAGGGCGGCCTCGGGGCCGGTCGAGCCCTCCCGGGCGAGGAGGGCGCGCAACGCGACGCCGTCGACCAGCTCCATGACGATGGCCGCACCCTGCGGCGCCTCGACGTACTCGTAGAGCCCCACGACGTGAGGGGTGTCGAGGGTGCCGAGGAGCCGCGCCTCGGAGCGGAATCCGCGGACGAACGTCTCGTCCGAACGGAGGCGCTCGCTGAGGTACTTCACGGCGACCGGCACGCCGGTCGCGTCGTGGGTGGCCAGTGCCACGCGTCCGCTGCCGCCCGCGCCCAGCTCGCGGGTCTCCGTGTATCCCGGGACCACCCATGCGCTCATGCCCGTCCCCCTTCGGCGCCGCGGGAGCCTTCGTCCACAGGGACAGATTCTCGCCACGGCCGGTTCCCGGCGACAGGGGGCATCCTGTGGGCGTGTACGGAGGGAGCCAGCGGACCTGTACGGACGGCTGCCGCTGGGCGCGTACGAAAGGGGATGGCCCCCCACGGTGTGGAGGGCCATCCGGTGTGCGTTCAGGCGGTGCGGGTTACGGCGTCACCTTCAGCAGCTTGTTCGCCGTGCCGGAGGAGGCGTTCTTGATGGCGTCCGGCGTGGCCGCGCCGGTCAGTGCGGCGGCCGTGTCGGCGGGCGTCGCCGACGGGTGGGCCGCCAGGTAGAGCGCCGCGGCGCCCGTCACGTGAGGCGTGGCCATGGACGTCCCGGAGATCGTCTTGGTGCCGGTGTCGCTGTCGTTCCAGTCGGACGTGATGTCCGAGCCGGGGGCGTACAGGTCCACCACCGCGCCGAAGTTGGAGAAGTCCGACTGCTCGTCGTCCTTGGTGCTGGAGGCGACGGTGAGGGCCTCGGGCACCCGGGCCGGCGAGCCCTGGCCGGCGTCGGAGGACTCGTTGCCGGCCGCGACCGCGAAGGTCACGCCGGAGGCGATGGCGCGCTGGACCGCGGCGTCGAGCGCCTCGTCGGCACCGCCGCCCAGGCTCATGTTCGCCACCGAGGGTCCGGAGTGGTTCTTCGTCACCCAGTCGATGCCCGCCACGACCTGCTCGGTGGTGCCGGAGCCGTTGTCGTCGAGCACCCGCACGGCGACGATCTTGGCCTTCTTGGCGACGCCGTGGGAGGTGCCGGCGATGGTTCCCGCGACGTGGGTTCCGTGGCCGTTGCCGTCGTCGGCCGAGTCGTCGTTGTCGACGGCGTCGAAGCCGTGGGTGGCCCGGCCGCCGAAGTCCTGGTGCGAGATCCGGACGCCGGTGTCGATGACGTACGCGGTGACGCCCTCTCCCCCGCCGTCGGGATACGTGTACTTGTCGTCGCCGGCCGTCTCGGTCTGGTCGATCCGGTCCAGACCCCAGGACGGGGGCTTCTCCTGCGTCTCCTTGATGCTGAAGCGCTTGTTCTGGACGACCGTGTCGACGGCCGGGTCGGCGGCGAGCCGCTTGGCCTCCTCGACGGTGAGTCCCGATGCCGAGAAGCCGTTGACCTTCGAGCCGTACGAGCGCTGGAGGGTGCCGCCGTACTTCTTCGCGAGGTCCGCCTTGTTCGCGGATGCGTCGAGGATGACGACGAAGCTGCCGTTGACGGCGCCCGGGGCGCCGAGTCCGTACACGGTCCCTTCGGCCGGGGTGGCTGCCCCGGCGAGATTGCTCGCGAACAGCGCCGCGGTGGCGGCACCGGCCACACCTGTGGCTATGACCGCGTTGCGAAGACCGTGGGATCGCTTGTGAGTTGCCATGAAAGTGGTTCTCTCCTCGTGTTGACGTGTGGGGCGTCAAACGTTCGAGAGAACCCTGTGCGGATTGGCAGGAGCAAATCAAGAGCGAACCAGGGGTAAGGGGTTCTTCAACAAGGTTTCTCAATAGGCTCTCCGCACCGCCTCCACGGTGCACACGCCGTGTCGTGAACTCCTCCGTGAAATAGGCACGTTCGCCGGAGAACCGAGTGAGGTGGGGCCGGGCAGCGAGAAGGTGTCCCGTCAGTGAGCCCGATGGGCGTTGAGGCGGGTGTTGAGCCGCGCGGCCTGACGTGTCAGGTGGTCGCGCTCCAGGATGTCGGTGGCCTTCTTCGCCGCCTCCGCGTACAGATGCGCCGCCGTCGTGAGGTCGCCGGCGCGTTCGTGGAGGTACGCCGCCACAGCCGCGTACCGGGGCAAGGAGTCGTCCAGTTGCGCGAGCGCCGCCAGGCCGGCGCGTGGTCCGTCGGCCTCGCCGACGGCGACCGCCCGGTTGAGCCGGACGACCGGACTGTCCGTCAGGCGCGCGAGTTCGTCGTACCACTCGACGATCTGCACCCAGTCGGTCTCCTCGGCCGTGGGCGCGTCGGCGTGGAGCGCCGCGACGGCGGCCTGCGCCTGGAACTCGCCCAGGCGGTCGCGGGCGAGGGCCGTCTGCAGGATCTCGACGCCCTCGGCGATGGCGCCGGTGTCCCACCGGCCGCGGTCCTGCTCGGCGAGCGGCACCAGACTGCCGTCGGGCGCGGTCCGCGCGGCGCGGCGGGCGTGGTGGAGCAGCATGAGGGCGAGCAGTCCCGCCACTTCGGGGTGGTCGATCGCGGCGGCGAGCTGCCGGGTGAGCCGAATGGCCTCGGCGGCGAGGTCGACGTCACCGGAGTAGCCCTCGTTGAAGACCAGGTAGAGGACGCGCAGCACGGTGGCGACGTCGCCGGGGCGGTCGAACCGGACACCGGAGATCGTGCGCTTGGCCCGGCTGATGCGCTGCGCCATGGTCGCCTCGGGCACCAGGTACGCCCGGGCGATCTGGCGGGTGGTCAGCCCGCCGACGGCGCGCAGGGTGAGCGCGACCGCGGACGACGGCGTCAGTGACGGGTGGGCGCAGAGGAAGTACAGCTGGAGCGTGTCGTCCACCGCGGGGGCGGGCCCGGGCTCCGGCTCCTCCTCCACGAGGTCCTCGCGTCGTCGCCGAGCGGTGTCCGCGCGAGTCGCGTCCAGGAACTTGCGCCAGGCCACCGTGACCAGCCAGCCCTTCGCGTCCCGGGGAGGATCGGCCGGCCAGACGCGGACCGCCTCCACCAGGGCGTCCTGGACGGCGTCCTCGGCCGCCGCGAAGTCGGCTCCGCGGCGGACGAGGACGGCGAGCACGCCCGGGGTGAGGCTCCGGAGCAGGGCCTCGTCCATGGAGGTGGTCACTCCGTGATGGTGGGCGGCGCGGACAGGAACGGGCGCAGCTCCAGCCACTCGTGGATCGGCTTGCCGCCGGCCCCGGGCGCGGCCGAGAGTTCCCCGGCCAGCGCGACGGCGCGCTCGTAGCTGTCCACGTCGATCACCATCCAGCCGGCGATGAGGTCCTTGGTCTCGGCGAACGGGCCGTCGGTGACCGGCGGGCGGCCCTCTCCGTCGTACCGGACCCACGTCCCCTCGGGCGCCAACGCCTGGCCGTCGATGAACTCGCCGGTCTCCTCCAGCCGGGCCGCGAAGTCGTGCATGTACTGCATGTGCGCCGAGATCTCCTCCGGCGTCCATTGGTCCATGGAGACGTCGTTCGCCGGTGCCGGGGCGCCGCGGTAGTGCTTCAGCAGCAGGTACTTCGCCATGGTGTTCTCCTCGGTGCTGGTGCGACCCATTCTGGTCGCTCTCACATCGGGGACGGAGCGGACCACGCGTTCTCGACATCGCCGCCCGAAGTTTTTCGGTACGAGTTCCTCGGCGCCGGAGCGCACGTCGGCGGTGGCTCTTACGGGCGTCCGCCGGAGGCGGCTGACGGTGCCGTCGTGGGCCTGCCCAGGTACCAGACGGGGCCGGGGTCGTCCACGGGCAGCAGCCGGAAGCCGAGACGGTCGTAGAAGGCCCGCGCCGGGGTGTTCGCGCGCACCATGCAGAGGTGCACGGCGGGGACCCCGTGCCGTCGCAGGGCCTCCAGGAGGGTCCGGACGAGGGCGCGGCCGTACCCCCGGCCCTGCCACGCGGGCAGCAGGTCGATGTGGAGGTGGGCCGGGAACCCGGTCAGTTCGTCCCGGACCATCCGTTCCGGCGTGTGCAGCAGCCCGGTCATCTCCTCGGCGGGCGTGCGGGCCGCTCCCGTGGGCGCCGGATACCGGTCCGTCACGCCGGGCAGCCACTCGGTGCGGAAGCGTCCGGCGAAGACCGCCGTGTCCGCGGCGCCGAGGACGTAGCCGACGGCGTTGCCGGCGCCGTCGTCCAGGACGAAGGCGAGGTCGGGTTCCAGCTCGACGTAGGGGTACGCGAAGATCGTCGGCATCAGCTCCGGGTCGGGGTACAGGGACGACGAGTCGCCGCCCTCGTGCGCCGTCCTGACGCAGATGTCACCGAGCGCGGCGCGGTCCGAGGGCCGGTACGGGCGGATGAACGGTTCGGTCGTCACCCGCCGCACCCTGCCAGCTTGGGAGCGCTCCCGCAGGGTTTTCCGCCGGTTGGAAGCCCCGCCGGAACCGGTCCACCGGCGTCTGTCCGCGGGCCGGTAACGTCCCGGACCGTGGGGTTGTAGTTGCCGTTGCGGCAGCTTCTACCGTCCTGACCAGGGCCGGAGAGACCGGCCCTGCGACGCACTCGTGTGGGAGGCGGCGATGGACTGGCCGATCGCGGAGGTCGCCCGGATGTCGGGCGTGACCGCCCGCACCCTGCGGCACTACGACGAGATCGGGCTGCTGCCGCCGGCCCGGATCGGCGCCGGCGGCCACCGCTACTACGGGGAGCAGCAGCTCCTGCGGTTGCAGCAGGTCCTCGTTCTGCGAGCCCTGGGCCTGGGACTGCCCGAGATCGGGCGGATCCTCGCCGAGCAGGTCGACGAGGTGGAGGCCCTGCGCGGCCACCACCGACGGCTGCTCGCCGAACGGGACCGGCTCGACGCCCTGGCCGGCACCGTCTCCCGCACGATCAGCGAACTGGAGCAGTCCAGGAAGGACGGCACATCCATGACCGCGATCAACCGACCCGAGAACCTGTTCGAGGGCGTGCAGCCCGCCCAGTACGAGGAGAGCCTGCGCGACTTCCCCGAGCACGCCGAGGCGGTCGCCCGCCGGGTGACCTCGATGACCCCGCAGGACGTCGAGGCCGGGCAGCGCGAGCGCACGGCCCGGATGGTCCGGCTCGCCGAACTGATGGCCGCGGGCCTGCCGGCCGACGCGGAAGCCGTACAGGCCGAGACGGACGCCCAGTACCGGGCCCTGACGGAACTGCGTACCGTCTCCGTCGAGGAGTACCGGGCCATCGGGCGCTCCTGCGTGGACAACGAGCAGTGGCGCGCGGCGTACGAGGCGATCGCCCCGGGCCTCGCCGCGTACCAGCGCGACGCGATCGAGGCGTACGCCGCGGCCGGGCTGAGCTGAGCTGAGCCGAATCAGACAGCTCACGGAGCGGGGCTGGGCTGACTGGCTGGCTGGCTGGCTGGCTGGCTGGCTGGCTGGCTGGGCCGAACGAGGCGTACGGCGAGTCCGGGCCGAACTGAATCAGGCGTCCGCCGCGTTCAGGCTGAGCTGAACGAGGCGTACGCCGCGTCCGGGGCGGCCCGGGCCGGGACAGGGTCGCCGCTGTGGGGGGACGCCCCCTCGGTGGCGGCCCTTGCCTTCGTGGCCCTTGCCTTCGTGGCCGGCCGGGGCCGTCCTGACTCCGAAGGTGCTCACCTCTGGGCCAGGCTGGCCGCGGCCGGAGGGGTCTGCGCTCCCTCGCGGGGCCCGGGGACATGCGGGCGGGGGTGCCGCATCGACGCGCCGGTCGCCGTCGCTTCGAGGTCCAGGGCGGCAAGGAGAAGGCGCAGGGCACGGCGGGCCTGCGGCGCGTCCAGCCGGGCGTCGAGGTCCGCCAGAGCGCGCCGGGCGCGGTGCCGCGCGCGGCCGGTGCGCCCGGCGCGGTGGTCGGCGAAGGCGCGGGCGTAGTGGGCCAGCGCCGTGGCCCAGGCGTCGTTCGCGCAGTTCGGCTGCGCGAGCGCCCGGCGGGCGGTGCGCGCCGCCGCCCCGGGGGCGTGGTGGGCCTGGACGACGGCCAGGGCGGCCAGGCTCACGGCCGCCGGCGGGCCTCCGGGCGCGCCGCTGGGCGTGGTGTCCGCCGCCTGCCGGTAGTGCTCGGCGGCCGCTGCGGGATCCTGCCGCTGCCACGCCAGGGTTCCGTGCACGTGGGCGATCCGGCCGAGGAGGGCGTCGTCGCCGGCGAGCACGGCCGCCGGCCAGGCGAGGGACAGCAGGTGGTGCGCCCCGCGGGGGTCCCACGCCGCGCTGAGCCAGGCCGCGAGCCATCGGGCCCGGGCCAAGAGCGGGCTGTCGGCGGGCAGTCGGGGCAGCAGTACGTGCAAGTGGGCGCTGCCTTCTCTGGCGTGGTCGTGAACCGCCCACCAGAACCAGAGGTGCAGCAGGATCTCCAGGGCCGTCTCGGCGTGACCGGCCCCGTCCGCGGCGCGATGCACGAGCGAGGTGAGTTCCTCGTGCTCGTCCTGGACGGTCTGGAGCGCCTGTCGTTGGAGGCCCGTGTTCCACAGGGTCTCGGCGACGGCCGCCACACCGCGGAAGTGGACGGCGTGCCGGTCGCGCGTCATCGGCCGCTCGCCCGCCGCCGCGAGCCGTTCCGTACCGAAGTCGCGTGCGGCCCGGGCCATGCGGTAACGGGGCGGGCACACCGCGCCCGGGTCCCCTGGCGTCTGCAGCACGCCCGTGGCGCTCAGCGTCGCCAGGGCGGGGGGCACCTCGTGCGGTGCGAGGTCGGAGCCCGAGCACACGAACACCGCCGCCGCCTCGGTGAAGGGCCCGGCGAAGACGCTGAGCCGGCGCCAGACCTTGCGCTGCGCCGGTTCGCACAGGGCGTGGACGGCGCCGATGGAGGTGCGCAGGGTGCGGTGCCGCAGCAGGAGCGGGGCCGGGTCGGCCAGCCGGCACTGACCGGATTCGAGGTGGGTGGCCAGCTCCTCCATCGTCCACTCCCCGAGCCGGCCCGCTGCCAGTTCGAGGGCCAGGGGTACGCCCTCCAGGAGGTGGCACACCCGGGCCACGGCCGCCGGGTCGTGTTCCTCGCTCCATCCGCGCTCCCGGGCGCGGGAGACCAGGAGTTCCGCGGCGGGGGAAGGTCCCGCCCGGCCCGGTGCCGTCTCCACCGGCAGGGGCTCCAGCCTGATCACCTTCTCGTCGCCCAGCCCGAGGGGCCGCCGCGCGGTGACCAGGACCCGTACCTCGGGCTGGGCCATCAGCAGCGTCTGGACGAGGCCGATGCTTTCCGTGTGCACGGGATCGACATCGTCGAGGAAGAGCAGCATGGCACCGGCCGGACCGGCGTGAGCGGGCGCGGCGCGACCCGTACGAGCCGGATCGGGGTGAGCGGGCACGACGAGGTCCGTACGTGTCGGATCGAGGTGAGCGGGCACGACGAGGTCCGTGCGTACGGGACCGGCGTGAGCGGGCTCGGCGCGGTCCGTACGTACGGGACCGGCGTGAGCGGGCTCGGCGCGGTCCGTGCTGCGTACCGGCTCCCAGGGCAGGCCGGCGCTGCTCAGCGCCCGGGCGACCCGCGCCGTCAACGCCCGGCGCCCCACGGGAATCCCGTCGTGCCACCGCACCCGGACCACCGTCTGCCAGGGGCCGTCGAGGGGTGACGTGACGGCGGCGAGGGCCAGCCGGCTCTTCCCCGTCCCGGCAGCTCCGGTGACGGTGACCAGCCGGTGCCGGGACACGGCGTCCCGAAGCCCGGCGAGCTCCCCGTCACGTCCGACCAGGGCGTGAGCGTCCCGGAAGCAGTCCACGAACCGGGCATCGTGTCCCTCGCCCCGAGTCCACATCTCCGGCACCGCGCACCATCCAGATCTTCGCTCTCGTCACCGACCCACCAAGACCGGGGGTCGACGCAGAACCCGCAGGTCCCGAATGCAGAACCGTCACTGCACCGGGTGTCACGGCAACCCCAACGCGCTCCCCCGCCCACGGTTGCGCGGACACCGGACGAACCACTCCCGACGACGAACGAGGGAACATGCGACCGACACCACGCACCCGTTACCCGGGAGCCGATCCGGAGGCCATTCCTCCGTTGGCTTGAAAGCTATCTGCGTGACGCTCCTGGCAGTTGATGATCAATTCAAGTACTCTTCGATCGCGCCGGGGGTGTTCGGTGATCACCCCCGGATCAGAACTTGGGGGGTTGATGTCCAACGCCGCGTTGCTCGATCTACCGTTCCCGCCTCGCAGCAATCCGCACCAGATGTCCATAGGGCCGCGCCACCAGCGGTGGTTGCTCCACCACGAAGGGCTTGCGGCCACCATCGACCTGCCCGCGTACGGCAGGTGGGACGTACCGCGGCTCGCCGCCTTCACCAGCCCCGACGTCGCCGCGGACGACCTCGTCCTCGCCGCGGACCTGCTCAGCTTCTACTTCCTCTTCGACGACCGGTTCGACTCCGACCTCGGCCGGGCGCCCGCCCAAGTGGCCGAGATATGCACCCGCCTGACGGGCCTTCTGCACGGGGACGGCCCCGCGCCCGACGTCCGTACCCCCGTCGAGCAGGCCTTCGCCGACCTCTGGGAGCGCAGCGTCCGCGGCATGTCGGCCCGGTGGCGCGCCCGGTCCGCCTACAACTGGGAGTGGTACTTCGCGTGCCACCCCGCCGAGGCCGCCGGCCGGCTCTCCGGCCGACTCCCGGACCGGGAGGGCTATCTGGCGCTCCGCCGGGGCACGGCCGCCATGGAGACGCTCTTCGACATGGTCGAGCGGCTCAACCGGTTCGAACTGCCGCAGGAGATCCTGCACCACCCGGCCTTCCGACGGATGCGCCAACTGGCCGCCGATATACCCTCGTTCACCAACGACGTGCACTCGTACGCCCAGGAACTCGCGCGGGGTGACGTCGCCAACCTGGTGATGATCGTCCGCGAGGAACGCGGCGGGACCCCCGAGGAGGCGGCCGTCCAGGTGATGCGCGAGGCGCAGATGATGGTCGACCGTTTCGTGGAGCTGTCGTCCGAAGTCCCGGAGATCTGCGACGTCCTCGGCCTCACCCCGGCCGGACGCGAGGCGGCCCGCCGGTACGTCGACGGCCTCGCCGCCTGGATCGCCGGCTACCACCGCTGGGAGATAGACACGGGCCGCTACGACCACTGAGTCGCACTCCTCCGCCATCACCCGCGTACCGCCCCGCCATCGGGAGCGGACGAGGCGGGTCTGCACGGCGGGGGGGACGCCTCGTCATGCCCGGCCTCGGGGGGATGAGGACGACCTTGCCGAGGTCACGGCGGGACTCGACCGGCTGACCCGGGCGCACGAGGCGTAGCGCCGCGCTAGGCCGTTTCGTTCGGATTACATGCCGTCGGCTTCGGTCACAACCGTGTACACCGGGACCGCGGTCGGAGCCGCGGTTCATGCACTGGCAGGAAGGCCCCGTCTGGGTGCAGCGCGCCGCTCCTCTCCGCAGGCCCCTCTGGCCAGGCAGCCCACATGTGCGCAGGTCGTCGATCCGGTGCAGACGAAATCAGTTGACGGCGTCGGCAGAATGCCTGGCATGGGTACAGACATAAGCGGCTTCCTCGAATATCGGGCGCCGCGGGACAATCAGGAGCCGACCTGGTACACCGCACACGACCTCAGCTCCCTTTACGGGGGCCGTGACTACGACGCTTTCGGTTGCCTCTTTGGGGTCCGCAACTACGCGAACTTCCGTCCCTTGGCCGCATACCGGGGTCTGCCCGCCGATGCCTCGGCCGCTGCGACTGCGCGGTTCGCCCAGCTGACCGAGTGGTACGGCGAGGATGGCTTTCACGGCACCACGTGGATCACGTGGGCCGAGGTGAAGGCCGTCGACTGGGACGAGCCCGCCGAAAAGCCCGACAGCCGGCTTCACGAGTACCGCCAGACCCCGAGCGGGCTCAGGATGACAGGCAAAGCCTCCTGGAGTCGCGCATTCGCCGAAGCTGTCGGTCTCAGAGCGGGCGAGGTACGGGAGTGGCCCGAAGGAAGTGAGTGGCTCGTTCGGGACACGCTCTACAGATCAGTCATCATCCGCCGCAGAGATGCGGTCTCCGAAACCGGCGAGTGGCAACCTGTTTGGAAAGCCATGAAGGAACTCGCAGCACAGCATGGGGATGGCAACGTGCGCCTCGTCGTGTGGTTCGATGACTGAGCAGGACACTGCGATCGCGCATCGCCGCTGGGCGCCCCTTCCGGATCATCTCGCCGACCAGAGAAAGATGCCCGCGACGTGCAGTCCGACCAGGTAGATGGCCGCTGACTTCTCATAGCGGGTGGCGATCCCGCGCCACTGTTTCAAGCGGTTGATGCAACGTTCGACGGTGTTGCGCTGCTTGTATGCCTCGCGGTCGAAGGCGGGCGGTCTGCCACCCCTGCTGCCGCGTCGCAGACGGTGGCCGCGTTGATCGGCTGGAACGGGGATGACCGCGCGGATGCCTCGCCGCCGAAGGTGTTCACGGATGGCCCGTGACGAATACGCCTTGCCGGCCAACCCGGCCACTGGCCGGGTCCGAGGTCGTCCACGCCTTCGCGGAACTCGCAGGCGGGCCATCACGTCAGCGAAGGCAGGTGCATCACCGGCCTGTCCGGCAGTGAGGTGGAAGGCCAGGGGCCGGCAGTTGCCGTCGGCCACGAGATGGATCTTCGTGGTCAGCCCGCCGCGGGATCGCCCGATGGCGTGGTCGTCCGGCTCACCAACCGGGGCCCCTTTTTACGGGCCCCGGCCGCGTGCTGGTGGGCCCGCACAATCGTGGATTCCACCGAGACGACCCAGTTCAGCTCCTCGTCGACGTCCGCCTGGGCCAGAAGCGCGGTGAACACCCGCTCCCAAGTACCGTCGACGGACCACATCCGCAGCCGGTTGTATACACCCCGCCAGTTGCCGTACTTCTCCGGCAGCCGCATCCACTGTGCCCCGGTCTGAAACTTCCAGGCGATGGCGTCGATGACCTCTCGGTGGTCCCGCCACCGGCCACCCCGCTTCGGCGCCCGGTCCGGAAGCAACGGCTCGATCCGCGCCCACTGCGCGTCAGTCAACGGCACACCCGGACAAACGATCAGACGATCTGGAAGAAGCGGCTACACACAGCCGGCGCCATCGGCCCTGCCGACAGATGTCCACCAGGCGATCAATCGGCCGGCCATTGCGTCTGGCCTCAGGCCCAGTGGGTCGAGACCGAAGTGATCCTCCAGCTCGTACCGCAGGAACTCCCCGATTTCCGCCTGGTCGGCGCCACCACGGAGGCGCTGGAGCAAAGGGGCGAGCATGCAGTCGTACTCGTCCTGCACGTCGTCACCGACGCCGATCGGATCCCACTCATTGAGCAGGTGCCGCAGGTCGTTCTCAGTGACGTCGGTTCCAGATCCCATCGCTCCAGGGTGCCACCCGAGAACCACCACCATCACTCACCCCCACCTTGATCCAAACGAAACCGCCTAAGGGCTGTCCCGCAATGACCTGGAGGCTCGAGTCAGGGCTCGAAAAGATGTGATGCCGTGCACGCAGCGTGTGTACGGTGCCGGAGTGATCGACTTTGATGGCGCTTGGTTGGGTGCGGAGGCCGCGCGGCGGTTGGCGGAGGCGGACTGCTGTGAGATAGCTCCAGGGCTCACGGAGGAAGAGTTCAGCCGGATCGAGGCGACCTATGAGCTCGAGTTCTCCCCGGAGCATCGTGCTTTTCTAGCGGCAGGGCTGCCGGTCGCTTCACCTCCCGAGGAAGGCGCGACGTGGCAGCAGCCCTGGCCCGACTGGCGTCACGCTGATGAAGACGACCTGCGCCATCGGCTGGAGTGGCCGGTACGAGAAATGCTGGGCGACGTCGCTCATGGCAGCTGGCATCCGGCCCTGGGAGCGCGTCCCACCTCCAAGGAAGAGGCTCTGGAGGTGGCCCGAGCGGTACTTGCACGAGCGCCACGACTCGTTCCCGTCTACGCGCACCGCTTCATACCCGCAGGTCGTGACACTCCGGGACATCCGGTCCTATCGGTGTGGGGAACCGACATCATCTGCTACGGCCACGATCTGGCCGACTACATCGACCGCGAGTTCGGCGAGATCGACGAGGACGCGCCCTGGAATCCGCAGGCATCCGTCCCGCTCTGGAAGGACTTCCTCGGCTGAGATTGCCCCCGGCTGATGCCGATGTAAATGATCTCTGTCGTGCCTGGTGTGATCACGGCCTCGGAGCCGTCCTGGATAGTCCCGTTCACCGGTGTGGCTCCGCGCCAGTTCAACCGGGTGGTGCGTGCGCTGCGGCGCGAAGGCGCCGACATCGCTCGGCGCGGCCGGCCGTGGGGGATTCCGCTGGAAGACCGGTTGCTCCTGGTGGCCGCGTACTGGCGCACCAACCTGACACTGCGCCAGCTCGCACCGCTCTTCGGCGTCTCGAAGTCCGCGGCCGGCCGCATCGTCGGCCACCTCGGCCCCCGGCTCGCGCTTAAGACGTCGTTTCTTATGGCGTGATCGCTCGTTGAACCGTGCATGACGGATCTCGTTGAGCGGCTGGTGCCGGACGAGTTGTGGGTGCTGTTCAGGCGTGTAGTACCGCCCACGCTGGTGATACGTCCGCAGGGCGGTGGTCGGCGCCGGGCAGGTGACCGCGAGGCACTGGCCGCGATCATCTTCGTGGCGACCTCGGGCTGCACCTGGCGGCAGCTGCCGCCGGTGTTCGGCCCGGCCTGGCCCACGGTCTACCGTCGGTTCGCCCAGTGGAGCCGGGACCGGGTCTGGGCCCGGCTCTACCGCGTGATCCTCGACGAACTCGGAGCGCGAGGCGAGCTGGACTGGTCGCGGTGCGCGATCGACTCGGTCAGCCTGCGGGCCGCAAAAGGGGGCCACTGACGGGACCGAATCCGACCGATCGCGGCAAACTGGGATCGAAGATTCACCTCATCACTGACAGGAACGGGGTGCCGCTGTCGCTGGCATCTCCGGGGCGAACATGCATGACAGCCAGGGCCTGGAGCCGCTCGTTCGCGGCATCCCACCGATCCGCTCCCGACGAGGCCCACGCCGTCGGCGCCCGGCAAAGCTGCATGCCGACAAGGGTTACGACTACGACCACCTGCGCCGATGGCTCCGCCGACGGGGAATCCGCCACCGCATCGCCCGCAAGGGCGTCGAGTCCTCACAGCGGCTGGGCCGGCATCGCTGGGTGGTTGAGAGAACCGTGTCCTGGCTGGCAGGCTGCCGCCGGTTGCACCGCCGCTACGAACGCAAGGCGGAGCACTTCCTGGCCTTCGTCGGCATAGCCGCATCCCTGATTGGCTACCGGCGATTGATCACGCCGCTCAGGGCCTGAGTCGGTCCTGCTGCACGTCGAAACAGATCAGCCCCATCTTGTCCGCCAAGACTGCTGCGTAGGCCGACGCTTCCTCGGCCCTGCTCCAGCCCATCCCGAAGTAGATGAGCGGACCGCTTGCGCCGCTGATCAGCGGCCCGACTGACCAGGGCGAGGTCCCTTCTTCATCCTCGGTGATGTCGCACCACCGCTCAAGAAGCGTGGTCACGTAGGCCGCGATGAGTTCGGACGGAGACTCCAGGTCCTCACCGTCGAGGTAGCGGTCATACAGGTCGCTGAAGACCTGGCCGGCGGTCTTGTCATCCGCCGGCCTCTCGCCTTCCCAGACAGCCAGGTCGTAGCTCATGACCGGAGACTCTCATGCCGCTCTGACAGCCATAAGAAACGACGTCTAAGCCCCGCAGACGGTTCCGCAAGGACACCGTGCTCATCGTGGACGGAACCCTGGTCCCCACCCGCGACCACACGGTGGCCGAGCGCCAAGAACTACCGGTACTCCACCAATCACCAGGTCGTCATCGACGCCGACACCCGGCGCGTCGTCGTGGTCGGCCAACCGTTGCCCGGCAACCGCAACGACTGCAAGGCATGGGCACTGTCCGGAGCCGAGGAGGCCGTCGGCCGCACCACCGTCATCGCCGACGGTGGCTACCAAGGCACCGGCGTGATCATCCCGCACGTCGCGAACGCGGGCAGAGCGAACTGCCGGCCTGGAAGGAAGAACACAAATATTCCCACCGCCAGGTCCGCGCCCGCGTCGAGCACGCCTTCGCCCGCATGAAGACCTGGAAGATCCTCCGCGACTGCCGCTTGAAGGGCGACGGCGTCCATCACGCGATGAGAGGAATCGCCCACCTGCACAACCTCGCACTCGGCTGTTAGGCGAGCCGAGCGGACAGCAGCCGATCACGGCCCTACTGACTCGAAGATCTTTACGGGACAAGCCTTAGGCGAGGCCGAGGCCGGAGTCGATGATGTGCTCCGCCAGGTCGCGGGACGCGGCGGCGGGTTCGATGTCGGGGCGGGTCGCGCCTGCGGCGAGGAGGCCGTCGACGAGGATGAGCAGCTGGTCGGCGGCGAAGCCGGGCCGGGCGTGCCCGAGGGCGACGAACTCCTCCGCGAACAGGCCGTGGACGCTCCGCCGGTACTCCCGGGTGACCTCGTGGCCGGGGTGCTCCGGGTCCGTGAGCGTGAGGTCGGCGGCGAGGTACCGGCACCCGTGGAAGTCCGGGTCGGCGGCGACGCGGCCCAGCCGGTCGACGACCGCGAGCAGCCGGGCCCGGGGGTCGTCTCCCGCGGCGTCCATGGTGGAGCGGTAGCGCTCCACATCCTCGGCGGTGCTGCGGCGCAGCACCTCGGCGATGAGGCCGTCCTTGCCGCCGAAGTGCTCGTACAGCGAGCGGCGGGCGACACCGGCCTCCTTGAGCAGGGCGTCCACGCCGACGCCGACACCCTGGGCGTAAGTCAACTCCTGGGCGGCGAGGAGGAGTCGCTCGCGGGGGCCCGGCTTCACGGATGTGGTCATGACGCAATTCTGCAGCACTTGACACGGTAGATCAACCGGTCTATCTATAAAGCCAGTAGACCGAATGGTCTATCTCTTCCGAGGAGGCGTCATGTCCGTACGCACCACCGCCGAAGTCATCGATCGCTTCAACCGCGCGTTCACCGACCGCGAGCCCGGCCTGCTGGCCGACCTGATCGCCGAGGACTGCGTCATGGAGAGCGTCCAGCCCGCGCCGCGCGGGGAGCGGGTGACCGGGCGCGACGCGTGTACGGAGTGGTGGACGGCCCTCGTCGAGGACGTCACCTCGCAGTTCACGCCGCAGGAGGTGCTCGTGGTGGGCGACCGCGCGACGATCGTGTGGACCTACCGCTTCGGGGACGGCCCCGATCAGTGGGTGCAGGGCGTCAACGTCATGCGGGTGACGGACGGCCGGATCGTCGAGGCGCTCGGCTTCAGCAAGACCGCGGGAGAAGTCCCGCTGGCCGCCGAGTCCGACGAAGCCTGATGTCCGGAGCGGGCATCCACGCGGAGCAGCCGGGCCACTCCCCCATCCCCATCGCCGCGACCCGGGCCACTCAGATCACCCATGTCACCCATGCCACTCAGGTCACGCAGGTATTAGGAAGGGCACGACCGATGCGGAGCTACCACCTCTCCCACAGCGGGGCCGGACTGTCCGGTCTCACCGTCCGCGAGCACGACACCCCCACGCCCGGTCCGGGCCAGGCCCTCGTGGCCGTGCGCGCCACGTCTCTGAGCTTCCGTGAACTCATGGTCCTCGAGGGGACCTACGTCCTCCCGGTCAAGCCGGACGTCGTCCCCGTCTCGGACGGCGCCGGCGAGGTGGTCGCGGTCGGCCCCGGTGTCGACTCGGTACGCGTCGGGGACCGCGTCGCCGCCACGCTCTTCCCGTCGTGGCAGGACGGCCCGTTCGCCGTCGAGCACCTCCCGCAGCGCGGTGGCTCGTTGGACGGCATGCTCACCGAGTTCGCTCTCGTCGACGCGGACTCGCTCGTGAACGTACCCGCGCATCTGACGTACGCGGAGGCCGCGACCCTCCCCTGCGTGGCGGTCACGGCGTGGAACGCGCTGACGGGCGACGGAGCCGGTGTCCGCCCGGGCGACACCGTGGTCGTGCAGGGCTCCGGCGGTGTCTCCCTCTTCGCGCTCCAGTTCGCCGTCGCGCTCGGCGCGCGCGTGATCGCCACGACCAGCAGCTCCGTCAAGGCCGCGCGGCTGCGCGACCTCGGTGCCGACGCGGTCGTCGACTACTCGGTCACCCCCGACTGGGCCGGCGAGGTCCGTGCCCTCACCGGCGGCCGCGGTGCCGACCGCATCGTCGACGTCGCCGGGCTCCTCCACGAGTCCGTTCGCGCCGTCGCCCTGGCCGGCACGATCGCGTGCGTCGGCTTCACGGGCAGGACCGCCCCGCCGCTCGACCCGTACGCCCTCTTCGCCTCCGGAGCCACGATCCGCAGCGTGGCGGTCGGCAGCCGCGCCCAGTTCACCGCCATGAACGCCTTCATCGGGACGCACGCACTCCGGCCCGTCGTCGACCGCGTCTTCCCGTTCGACGAGGCGGTCGACGCCTATCGCCACTACGCCGACGACGCCCCCTTCGGCAAGGTGGTCATCGGGCACTCCTGACCACGGCACCGTCGCCATCCGCCATCCCCGACCTCGTGACCGCGCCCCGGCGCTCAGCCGTTCCAGTACCGGGCGAGCGCCCCCTCCCGGTACGGGGCGGGGCTGACGCTGAGTTCGCCGGCGAAGGGCCGGTCGAGGACGAACACGAGCAGGAGACTGAAGCCGATGAGTCCGGCGACCGAGGCGACGAACAGGAGCTGGATCCGGAGCTTGCGCATGCCGTAGAGGAAGGTGAGCGGGACGAGGACGATCGCGCCGCCGAAGGCCAGGACCTGCAGCAGGGGCGGGAGTTCCTGCTCGGCCATGTTCAGGCGGGCGCGGCGCTGGGCGGCGACGCCGTTGAGGTGGGTGACGGCCTGCTCGTAGAAGACCTCCTCGCGCGGGGACTTCGGGTCGTACGCCTGGAGGACCTCGAAGGCGTTCACGAGGTGCGCCTCCGTGGCCCCGTAGCTCGGCTGCCCGTCGCGCATGCGGGGCCACTGGTCCTCGACGACCGCGTGGACGTAACCACTGAGCGCCGAGTCGAGGTCGGCGCGGACCGGGGGCGGGAAGGCGGCGGCGTCGCGGGCGATCAGCGCGGTGTCGGTGGCCTCGCTGGCGACGATCGTCTGCGTGCCGTCCAGCTGGGTCCAGAGGGTGACGATGACGAAGGCCAGGATGATCCCGTAGATCGCACCGAACATCCCCAGCGTCACCCCGACCATGTCATTGTGCTCGCCCCGGGCCAGCGACGGATATCTGCGGCGGAGCAGCACGCTGCCGGCGACGGCGAGCACGACGGTCCCGCCGACGACGACCGCGGCGAGGGTGAAGGTGCTGAAGTGGTTGAGGAGCCAGAGCGACATGTGCGGGGAGTCTAGGTCCGGCGCACAGCCGATCTTGCACCATGGCGGCCATGACGGTGAATGATCACTCGCCCGTGTCGGCGATGGAACACGCTGCCGTCAGGGCGGCGTTCGCACCGCGGCGCTCGAGGCCGCGCGACGGATGGGCCCACAGGAGTGACGGCGGCGCCGTCGAGGGGAGCAATGTTGACGGCGACGTACAGACCGCCCTGGATGGGCGCAGCGCCCAGATACAGGAGAGCTTCCCGCAGTGCGTCCCGGGCGGTTGTGCTGGAGGCGAGGGCCGGGGCCGCCCGCGCGGCGGGTTCACAACCAGCTCCACCTACCCGTGGATCATCTTCACCGGTCTTGTGCGACCTGCATACGGTGACGGCATGACGACGATCCTGCGACACCGTCGACCTGGATTGATGTGGGATTGGTGGGCAGCGGATGCTCAGGGCTTCCTCGTACAGTTCAGCTGCGGGCCTGCTCCCGAGTGCCTGCTGGCGGATGTGGATCATGTCGACGCCGCAGCTGCGTGGGCAGAGGAGAACTGCCCCTCATGGTTCAGCGATGGCCCCCCGCCGCTACACGCCTTCAGCTGCAACAGCGAGCTGCCGACCCACACCCGCAACGGTGTCCCGGACTCCCCATTGCGGCTGTCCGACGCGCCGGCGGCCATTGCAGCCGTCGCGGCCTTGGTTGAACTGCACCGGACAGTGGGAGACACCTGGAAGGTCTACCTCGACGAGGGACGGGTTTACTGATCGTTTCAGAATGGCTGCTGCGCTGGTCGCCGCCTCACGTCAGGTGGGGTCCTTCTCCGAGTAGTTCTGCGACCTGCTGGGCGGCCTCGTCTGGTGGTAGCTCGGCCGGCCAGGGGAGTCGTTCGGTGCCGCCCTGGACTGGTTTCTCATCACGGTCCAGGGGGATGAACCGCCAGTCTCGGCCGTGCCGCCAGAACACGATCACCCCGTGAGGCCACGCAGGACGGCTGGTGGTCCACCAGAAGGCTGTCCCGCGAGCTTCCTCGTGGCGCTCGTCGGGGCCGTGACCTATTGCAATGCAAGCCGCGGCGAAAGCGGCATCGGCGGTGCGTCGATCAGGCCGGAACAAGGCCACTGGCCGATCCTATCGATGGCTTCAGCGAGTCTGCGATCTTGCGTCTGACGATCTTGATCGGCAGGGTGTTGCGGGTGCATGCTGACCTTGTGTCGGATGCCCTGTGGGAGCCCGTCGCGCCGCTGCTGCCGCCCGTTCCCGAGCGTCGTTTTCGCTACCCCGGACGTCTGCGCGTTCCGGACCGGATAGCGCTCGCAAGCGTGCTGTACGTGCTGCGGACCGGGGTTGCCTGGCGCGACGTGCCAGCAGAGACCGTGGGCTGCTCCGGAGTCACGGCATGGCGCAGGCTGCGGGATTGGACCGAGGCCGGAGTGTGGCCCCGACTGCACGCCGCCCTGCTGACCGAGCTTCGGCGAGCGAGCCTGCTGGACCTGGACGACTCCGCCGTTGACGGCTCACACGTCCGAGCCCTGAAAGGGGGGATCATGTTGGTCCCTCACCGGTCGACCGTGCCCGTCCCGGCTCAAAGCACCACCTGATCGTCGATACCGCAACGGTACCCCGCTGGCCGTTACGCTCACCGGCGGCAACCGACACGACGTCACCCAGCTCCTGCCGCTGGTAGATGCGGTCCCATTGATCCGGGGTCTGCGAGGGCGGCCGCGCCGCCGGCCCCGGCGACTGTACGCCGACCGGGGCTACGACTTCGACAAGTACCGCCGCCAGCTGTGGAAGCGCAGCATCAAGCCGATGATCGCCCGACGCGGCATTGCTCACGGCTCCGGACTCGGCAAAGTGCGCTGGGGCGTGGAACGCGCGTTCGCCTGGCTGCACCAGTTCAAGCGCCTGCGCATCCGCTACGAGCACCGGGCAGACCTTCACCAGGGGCTCCTCGAACTCGCCTGCTCAATCATCTGCCTGCGGCGGCTCTCGCGATCATTCTGAAACGATCAGTGTACTCCGACATGGTGTTCGGCCTGTTCAAGATCCTCGGCTACAACTTCAGCCCGCGGTTCCGCGACCTGGACGACCAGCGGTTCTGGCGGGCCACGATGCCCGGCGTCCAGACCGGAACGTACGGCGCGGTGGAGGACCTGGCCCGCAACCGCGTGAATCTGAACAAGGTGATCACGCACTGGCCGGACACGCTGAAGGTCGCCGGTTCCCTGGTCACCAACCAGGTCCGCGCCTACGATCTGCTGCGCATGTTCGGACGCGACGGCCGCCCGACCCCGCTTGGGGCGGCGTTCGCCGAGTACGGGCGGATCGCCAAGACCGAGCACCTGCTGCGAGTGGTCGACCCGGTCGACGACACCTACCGCCGTCAGATGAACCGGCAGCTCACCGTGCAGGAATCCCGCCACAAGCTGGCGAGGGACGTGTGCCACGGCAAGCGCGGCACCATCCACCAGGCGTACCGCGACGGCATGGAGGACCAGCTCGGCGCGCTCGGCCTGGTCCTCAACGCCATCGTGCCCTGGACCACGAAGTACATCGACGCCGCCGTCGCCCAGCTCCGCGCCGAGGGCCACGACATCCGCGACGAGGACATCGCCCGCCTCTCCCCGCTCAAGCACCGCAACCTGAACCTGCTCGGCCGCTACAGCTTCACCGCCAGCGTCCCGGCCGCTGGCGCCCTGCGCCCACTGCGCGACCCGGACGCGCCGGAGCTGGACGAGGACGACGACGGGGGCCAGCCGGACTAGTCGTGGCCGACCAGCGCGGTGATGAGCTTGCGGGCCCTCGCCTTGGTCAGCCGCTTCGCGGCCGTCGCGCACCGCTGCCGGGGAGCGCGCGGGGCGATGTCACTGCCCTTGATCACCTTGGCGAACTCGGCGTCGAACCGCTCCTTGCCGACCTTCTTGGCGAACGTGGTCAGGTACTTCACCTGCGTGGCGATCGTTGGCTCCGTCTTGTGGTGAACTAGGTGTTCTGTCCCGGGAGGTTGTGGACGGGTGAGCCAGGTCTCGGCTGAGGGATCTTGAAAGGGCGTGACAAAGATGCGCCAGAAACCCGCCAGAACTTGATCTTGGCCTGCTGAGTGCCTGACGCTGTCGGGGATCTTGGCGATGACGGTCGGCAATGCCCTCGACATCCCAGCCTCCAAGATCCCCGACCTCGTCACCCGCGATCAGCTCTGCGTTTCCTCGCGGCGTCCAAGAGCGGCCGCATCGGGTACGACGAGCAGCTTGCCGGTGGTACGCCGAGCCTCCAGATCGCTGTGGGCCTGGGCGGCCTCGGACAATGCGTAGCGGCCCGTTACGGTGACCTCAAGCGCCTTGGAGCGCACCCACTCGAACACATCGGCGGCCCGTCGGAGCAGTTCGGACCGATCGGCGATGAAGTCCCCGAGGCTGGGCCGGATCAGGGTCAGCGAACCGCCGTGAGCGAGCCGAATCGGATCAAACGGAGGCACGGCACCACTTGCCGCGCCGAAGAGCACGAGATGGCCGCGGGTTCGCAGGCTGGCGAGGCTCGCATCGAAGGTGTGCGCGCCGACGCCGTCGAAGACAACCGGCAGTCCCTGACCGCCGTTGAGCCGCCTCACCTCAGCTGCGAGATCGTCGACTGCAGAGGAAAGGATCACCTCAGCGGCCCCGGCACGCTTCGCCAGCTCGGCCTTCGCCGTGGTCGACGTCGTGCCGATCACCCTGCCGCCGAGATGGGTGATGAGCTGGGTCAAAAGCAGCCCCATGCCACCAGCAGCCGCATGCACGAGCACCGTGTCGCCCCCCTGAACCGGGTAGGCGTCCTTGACGAGATAGTGCGCGGTCATGCCTTGGAGGAGCACGGCGGCGGCTATCTCGAAGCCGATATCGTCGGGCAGCGGCACCAGCCGGGAGGAGTCCACGACGGCCCGCTCGGCATACGTGCCGGGAATCTCCACCCAACCAACCCGGTCCCCGACTGCGACGTCAGCGACGCCGGGTCCAACTTCGACGACCGTGCCGGCGCCCTCAGTGCCCGGGGTGAAGGGCAGCGGGAGGCTGTACCGGCCTTCGCGGTGGTAGACGTCGAGGAAGTTGACCCCGGATGCGGCGACCTCCACGATCGCCTCGCCCGGACCCGGCCGCGGCTGGTCCACCTCGGCCTCCTGCAGCACCTCGGGACCGCCCACTTCGTACACCTGAATCACTCGCATGGCCCTCCAATAACGGCTTTTCCCCCACCAACCCCGTTGATGGCGATCCGATTCCCGGCAAGCAGACCAGCCCGCCGCCCCCGCCGAGAGCTCGCCATCGTTTGACGACAGGCGGTCGACACGTCCAATGAACCCCCGCAATCCGGGGGTTCGCGGCGCCGCGAATCCAAACAGATCCGATGGTGATTGCTGACAGGGTTTGACGACAGATAGGGTCCGATCCTCCGTACGGAAGGGGCCCCTCGGTGGCGAACCTGGTCTACAAGCGGGGCTCGACCGACCAGCAGTCCACCGCCCGGCAGAACCTCGTCCTGGACGAGGCCGGGATCGAGGACCCGGTCGTCTTCGAGGAGGACCCCGGCACCTCCAGCCGCCTCCACCCGCTCCAGCGGCCGAGGTTCCGCGCGCTCCTCGACTACACGCGGCCGGGCGACACCCTGCCCATCTCCGAGATGTTCCGCCTCGTGCGCGGCACCGGCCACATCCTCGACGTGCTCGATGTCCTCCACCGCGACCAGGTGGCGCTGCGCATCCACGACGGCGCGTTCTCCGCGATGGACCTCACCGCCCGCCACCCGCGCACCGGCGAGCTGCTGTCCACCGTGAAGTTCATGGTGCAGACCCTCGCCGCCGCTGGCGAACTTCAGCGCGACCTCCAGCGCGAGCTGACGTACGACGGGCTGCGGGCAGCAGAGGCCAAGGGCAGCAAGGGCGGCCGCCGCCCCGCCGTGCCGGCCGACAAGACCGCCGACGTACGCACCGCGTACCTGGAAGGCCGCTCCATCGCCGCCCTCGCCCGCGAGCACCGGGTCAGCCGCGGCGCCCTCCGCACGGCCGTCGCCGACCTCCTGCCCGACCACACCGCCAACGAGGAGGACACCCCCGCCCCGGAGCTGCCGGTCACCCTCGACATGCCGGGCAAGGTCGCCGACTACCTCCGCACCACCGAGCTGGAGCCCTCCGAGCGTGCCGCGCTCGACCAGGGGACGACCGTACGGCGCGGCCAGGGCTACACCCTGCGCGTCAGCGCCGTCCCCGCCGTGCACCGAGGGCTCCTCGCCCGCTGCCAGCCGCTCGACGGCAGCCAGGGCCTTCCCGCGGTCCCGGCCCAGCGCAAGGCCCGCCGCGAGTACGAGAACAGAGTCAGCGCCCTCACACCCTGAACAAGATCGGTCTCACCGATAACCGCTGTACCGATGTTCCCCGAGGCCGTACATGCCGCGCGACGACGGCTGGGACGACAACGCCGCCGCCGGCCTCACCTGACCGCCAGCACACGAATCAGCCCCGGTCGGACCTGTTGGAGCCAATAGGTCCGACCGGGGCTGACGTGCTTCTACGGGCCCACGTCCAGGCGCTCCGGAACGCCTCCGGGCGCTCCGCGTACCGCCAGGGAGCCGTCCTTCGTCCTGCTGACCGAGTGCAGGGCCAGCTCCGGCGAGGAGTAGAGGAGGCCGCCGTCGAGGTAGAGGTCGAACCCGTAGCGGGAGCATCGTTCCAGGGCGCGGCGCTGCTCGGGATCGGCGTCGGGGAGGCACAGCTCGGCGGAGCCCCGGCCGTTCTCGTAGACGCCCTGGCAGGTGATGGCGCCGGTGGCGGTGATGGCGTCGTCGTCGAACCCAGCGGGTCAGCTCGGGCGAAGGGTTCGGAGGCAGACAGCTCCGAACCGGCTTGGCTCTACAGCGCCCTGCGCGGCGCCGCCTACGCCACCGGCGCCGGCGCCGTTGGCCTCGCCTTTTGGTGGGTGGCTCTGTTCGCGAGAACGGGGTTCTGGTTCAACTTCTGTGAATGGTGACGCTACGTCACGAAACCCGCCTTCCGGGATAGGCGGAGAGGGTTGTCAGTGGTGAGTGTCATGATCGGAGTCGTGGAGCGTTACACAGCATTACGCAGCCGATCAGATTCAGGTGATCACCCTCGGCCGGAAGCTCAGAACTGCCCTTGCCCACCCGGAACCGGCCCCGACTTCTACCGCCTCGCCAGCACCTGAGGGCGTACCGAAGAGCAGGCCCAGACCGGTTGACCGCCAGGCGCTACCTGCGTCCCCATAGGTCGGATTGATCCGGTCGGGGCGGGTCGGAAACGGACTACAGGCAACGGCAGTTGGCCGCCCTTCTCAGGCCGCGCGATAGGGTGAGCAAGGAGCCGTGACGGCTCCGGCCGCGCTCATCCATTCGCACCGGCCACACACCACGCACGGGGGAGAATGACCATGCTCAAGCACGCCACACGCATACTCGCCGCACTATCGATGACGGCTGCCGCCCTCGGCACCGGAGCCACTCAGGCCAGCGCGCAGTCCTCACCCACGGGCGGCATCTGCTACAAGGCGCACGTGCAGGACATCGGTTGGATGGACTGGAAGTGCGACGGTGAATGGGCGGGCACCCAAGGGCGCGCACTGAACATCGAAGCGGTCCGCATCCACATCAACTCCCCGAGCGACTACTTCAAGGTCTGCGCCAAGGCCCACCGGTCCAACTACGGTTGGGACGACCACTACGAGTGCGCTAGTAACAACCACGAGATCGAGATCGGCACCACCGGAACCACCGGGTACTACAACCCGATGGAAGCCATGCGGGTCTACTTCGACACGACCCCGGACACGCCGGACGGTAATGCCTACGTCAGGAACACCGGCTGGCTGTCCGGACCCAGCTACTTCGTGAACAACTGGCTGGTCATGGAGATCGGCACCACGGGTCGTGGCCTGCCGATGGAGATGTTCTGGCTCAAGTAGGCTTCGTGATCTGAGTCAGCAAGGCGGCGCCGACCTTGTTGTCATCGACCACCAGCGCCAGCAGTCGAGCCGGAGCCGAGGCCGGCTGATCTCTCCGCTGCCTGACGCGACGGCCCGCCGCCCGAAGGGCGGCTGGCCGTCCCCATGCACTGATGCTATCTCTCGGGCTCTGGCTCAACTTCTGTGAAGTCGAGCCGATCCTCACCCCTGAGGTCGGCGGTCCTGGCGAACCAGCAGGTCGGCGACTTACCCAGAGGCGGGGTGCAAGCCCGGTCGGCGTGGTTTCAGGAAATGGGAGCCAGAAGCAAAACTCGTGAACATCCAACGCCCCAGTGAACGCCCATCGCTGCCCGAAATCAGGTTCTGGTCCAACTTCTGTGGTGTGCCTACTCCCTGTGACTGTTGGTTGTGCTGGTAGGTCTCGCGCATTCGTCTGGAAACTGCCGGTGCCGACTGCGTTCGGGCTGATGGTTCTGGGCTGTGCGCGAGTTACTGCTCCGGCTGGAAGAGCTGCTCTTCCTGGCGGCTCCGGAGATCAGGGTGATGTCGGTGCAGGACGATGGCGAGGTGATCCGAGTCGGTGTCAGATGGAGGAAAGCCGGGGCTCAGTGCCCAGACTGCGGAAGCTGGTCGGGGCGGGTGCACGGCTCCTACCTGCGGTTTCCCGCTGACCTCCCTGTGTCGGGACGCGGGTGGTGCTGCGGCTTCTTGTCCGGCGCTTCACGTGCGAAGACACCTCCTGCGGACGGCGGACGTTCGTCGAGCAGGTCGTGGGCCTGACTCGGCGGCACAGCCAACGGACCGAACGAATGCGGTCGGTGCTGACCGAGGTCGGCCTCGCTCTGGCCGGGCGAGCCGGTGCCCGGCTGGCCGACGTCTTAAGCCAGAGGATCAGCGAGGCCAGTACGACTCCGGCCCGGTAACGGGTGGCGAGTTCGTCGAACCTGGTGGCAATCGCACGGAACTACTTGAGACGGGCGAAGCATCGCTCGACCACGTTGCGGTCGCGGCAGATCTCCTTGTCGAAGGCGGGTGGGCGGCCGCCGAGGTTCCCATGTCGACGGCGGTTAGCCACCTGGTCCGGCGTTCGGAATCGTTGCGATGCCCCGCCGCCGCAGCAGGTGGCGGATCCTCCGGCTGGAATTCGCTTTGTCGCCCCGTACCCGTGTCGGCGTCGTGCCCGGGCGGCCCCGTGGCGATGCGCGGGATGCGGATCTCGTCGAGAACCTGGGCGAACGCGGTGGCGTCGTTGGCGTTGCCAGGCGTGAGCACGATCGACAATGGCAGACCTCGACCATCGACGGCGAGGTGGACCTTGGTGGTCAGGCCGCCTCGGGAGCGAACCGAGGGCCTGGCACTCCTGTGAGTTTCCCGGGGCCTCCAGCTCGTCCCTGTCTGCGGCCCCGTTCTTTCTGCCGGAACCGGCAGCGTGCTGATGGGCCCGGTTGATCGTGGAGTCGACCGCGACGGTCCACTCCACCCGGCCCACCGCGTCGTCGCGGACTTGGACGTGCTCCAACAGCTTGCCCAGGTGCCGTCCGCCTCCCAGCGGGCGAACCGCTCGTAGACGGTCTGCCACGGCCCGTACCGCTCGGGCAGGTCGCGCCGAGGAGCCCCGGTCCGCAGCCGCCACAGCACACCATTACCCCCCTGCCGATGATCACGCCACGGACGGCCACGCCCGTCCGCCTGCGGCAACAGGGGCTCAATCCGCTCCCACACCACGTCCGTCACCTCACCTCGACCTGTCACAAGATCAATTATCAGACCGGCTATAGGGTCCTACCTGTGGCGAATCATCAGGACGAGACCAAGGCGGCCTATGACGGAGTCGTCGAGCTGTACGCATCGCTGTTCGCAGACCGGCTGGAGACACAGCCGTTCGCCCGGGCCATGATCGGCACCTTCGCAGAACTGGTTCGCGCGACGGGAAACTTGCGGGCAGCGGACGTCGGATGTGGGCCCGGACATCTGACGGCCATGCTGCACGAACTGGGCCTGGACTCCTTTGGACTCGACCTCTCCCCCGGCATGGTCGACCACGCCCGGCGGGCTCATCCGGCGCTGCGCTTCCAGGAGGCGCGGATGGAGTCCCTGCCGATCGAGGACGGCGCGCTCGGCGGCGTACTCGCCCACTACTCGATGATCCACACCCCTCCGCGGGAA
Source organism: Streptomyces sp. R-07 (assembly GCF_049913175.1). Taxonomy (NCBI): domain Bacteria; kingdom Bacillati; phylum Actinomycetota; class Actinomycetes; order Kitasatosporales; family Streptomycetaceae; genus Streptomyces; species Streptomyces sp. R-07. The sequence goes on along the minus strand of NZ_CP183978.1, from coordinate 8,191,930 downwards.
CTGCCGGAGCTGCTCGCCGAGCAGGTACGCGTCCTGGCGCCAGGCGGTCTGCTCCTGGTCTCCTTCTTCGGGACCGACGGACCAGAGCCGGTCCGGTTCGACCACAAGGTGGCACCTGCCTACAGCTGGCCGGCGGACCAACTCGCCGAACTGATGACCGACGCCGGGCTCGTTCCCTTCGCCCGGTTGCTCCACGATCCGGCCTCCGAACGGGGTTTCCTCGACGCCCATCTACTGGCCCGCCGTTCGTAGGTCCTGTCCGGCAATACCCGCCAGGTGTCGGCGCGCCTCGGGACTACCTGCTCGACGGACGCTCGCTGATTCGAAGGCAGTTGGCTGCGAGGTGGAGTGGGGTCTGGTGGGCGATGGCGAGTTGTCCGTTCGTACGGCCAGGTCGCGCCACCGCCTGAGCCGGTTGACGCATCGTGCGACCGCGTTCCGCTGCCTGTAGGTCTCGGCGTCGGCAGCCGGCGGGCGGGCGCCGGCGCGGCCCCGCCTCAGACGGTGGCCGACCTGGTCGGAGGACCGAGGAATGACGGCGCTGATCCCACGTCGGCGAAGGTGGCTCCGGATCGCGCGGAACGAGTACACGCGGTCGGCAAGGACGGCATCCGGCCGACTCTTCGGTCTTCCCGGCATGCTTCGCGGGACCCGGGTGCCGGCCATGAGGGCCTCGAAGGCTGGTGCGTCGCCCGCCTGGTCTGCGGTGACACGGACGGGCATCGGCCGTGCGTGGCCGTCGCCGGTCGGGTGGGGTTTCGTGCTCAAGTCGCCGCGGGAGCGACCGTGGTCGTCGGGCCCGGCCCGGTCTGGCGGGCCTTGCTCGCTCCGGCGGCATGCTGGTGAGCCCGGCGCTCCGGCTCAAGGGCGCCGGCGTCTGGCGCGCAGGCCGTCGATCCGGTGGCGGAGGGTCTTCCGGGCGCGTGGCGGGGAGCGGCGTGCCGCTTCGGCTCGGGTGGGGGTCCAGCGGTCGTCCGGGGAGAGGAGTGGCGCCTTGCGTGAGGCCTGTGCCTGGATCTCGTAGTGGGATTCGTACGCCGTCACGCGGAACGCCTCGTCGTGGGCGGCCAGTGCCGCCGCGATGCCCGCGCCCGCGCCGCCCCGGCGCCGCACGTGCGCGGCCAGCCAGGTGAAGAGGCCCATGACCCCGGCAAGGGCACCGACGAGGACCAGAACTGCCGTCATATCGCCTTCGCTCCTTACTTGTCGGGTGAACGTCGGGGCCCCGATCTCCGTTCCATGCCTACCTCAGTCCCGTAAATGTTCAATAGTGCGTACGGCATTCACGTACATGACCATTGACGTGTCCGCGGCAGCACCTCTAGCTTCCGGAGAAAGCGCTTTCTCGTCCAGTCCCGGAACGCCGTCCATCCCCCTCCTGGAGCCCCCAGATGCATCTGCGATCCGTCACGGCCTGCGTGAGCCTGCTGGCCGGCACGCTCGTCGCCCTGTCCGTGAACACCGCGCACGCCGCGTCCACCCTGTACGAGGCCGAGACCTCGCCCGCCGTCTGCAGCGGCACCGTGGACTCCGACTGGTCCGGCTACACCGGCAGCGGCTTCTGCAACGGCACCAACGCCGTCGGCGCCTACGCGCAGTTCACGGTGAACGCCCCCGCCGCCGGAACGGCGACGCTGGTCGTACGCTTCGCCAACGGGACCACCACGGCGCGGCCCGCCGGCCTCGTCGTCAACGGGTCGACCGTGCAGACGCCGTCGTTCGAGTCCACGGGCACCTGGTCCGCCTGGACCACCAAGGCCCTGACCGTGTCACTCAAGGCGGGCAGCAACACCGTCCGGCTCGACCCCACCACCGCCGCCGGCCTGCCCAACATCGACTCCATGAACGTCACGGCCGCCGACGCCCCGCCCCCGACGGGCGGCGCGCTGTACGTCGATCCGAACGGCACGGACGGCGCGTCCGGAACGCAGTCCGACCCCACGACGCTCGCCTCGGCCATCAGCCGCGTCGCCGCCGGCGGGACCATCTACCTGCGCGGCGGCACGTACCGGCCCTCCACGACCATCACCGTCCCGGCCGGCAACAACGGCACGGCGGGCGCCCTGAAGACCCTCTCCGCCTACCCCGGCGAGACCCCGGTCCTGAACTTCTCGGCCATGACCGAGGACCCGGCCAACCGCGGCCTCGCCCTGAACGGCTCGTACTGGCACGTCAAGGGACTCGTCGTCGAGCGCGCCGGCGACAACGGCATCTACGTCGGCGGCAGCGACAACGTCATCGAGCGCACGGTCACCCGCTTCAACCGCGACACCGGCCTCCAGCTCGGCCGCATCGCCTCCACCACGCCCCGCGACCAGTGGCCGTCCGACAACCTGATCCTGAGCGCGGAATCGCACGACAACGCCGACTCCGACGGCGAGGACGCCGACGGTTTCGCCGCGAAGCTCACCGTCGGCACGGGCAACGTGTTCCGGTACGCCGTGTCGCACCACAACATCGACGACGGCTGGGACCTCTACACCAAGACCGACACCGGCCCCATCGGACCCGTGACCATCGAGGACTCCCTCTCCTACGACAACGGCACCCTCAGCGACGGGTCCCAGGCCGGGGCCGGTGACCGCAACGGCTTCAAGCTCGGCGGTGAGGACATCGCCGTCGACCACGTGGTGCGGCGCACGATCGCCTTCCACAACGGCAAGCACGGCTTCACGTACAACAGCAATCCCGGCTCGATGACGGTCTCGAACAACATCAGCATCGACAACGCCCAGCGCAACTTCTCCTTCGACGCGGGCACTTCTGTCTTCCGGAGCAACACCTCCTGCCGCAGCACCACCGGCGGGACGAACGACCGGACCCTCGGTGACGTCGACGCCTCGAACCAGTTCTGGTCCGGCTCCAACGGCTCCCGGTGCTCCTCGTACAGCGGGGCTCTCAGCTGGTCCTACGCCTCGGACGGCCGCCTCGTCGTGGCCTTCGGCGGCCGCACGGTCACGTGGTGAGCACCCGGAGATGAACGGTCGCGCCGGCCCCGGGTCCTGTCACCCGGGGCCGGCGTCCCCATGTCAGAAACCGCCGCCACAGCTGAACCCGCCGCTGAAGCCGCCCGTGCCGCCGGTGGCGGTGCCACCGGAGGGGTTGCGCCGGGAGGGGCGCCGTTCGGGAGGCGGCTAGAGCGTGTCTCTTTGATGGGTTGATCAGTTGATCGGATATGTCTGTCCGGTTAGTGATCACTGATGCGATGTGGGACCGGATCGAGCCGCTGATGCCGGCCGATCCGGTTCGTGGCCGGCGGTGGGCCGATCACCGCCGCACCCTTGAGGCCATCGCGTGGAAGTACCGCACCTGTTCGCCCTGGCGGGATCTGCCGGACGAGCTCGGCTCGTTCCAGACCGCCCACAAACGCCTGATCAGGTGGGCCGTGGACGGCACCTGGGAACGCATCCTTGCCGCGGTGCTGGCAGCGGCCGAGGGGGCTGACGACATCGGCTGGACCGTGTCGGTGGACTCCACCGTCTGCCGGGCTCACCAGCACGCCGCCGGCGCCCGGAAAAAGGGGCTCCAGGCCGGGTCGAACCCGACGACCACGCGCTCGGACGCTCCCGCGGCGGCCTGAGCACAAAGGTCCACCTTGCCAGCGACGGCCACGCACGGCCCTTGGCCCTTCGCGTCACCGCGGGTCAGGCGGGTGACGCCCCGGCCTTCGAGACCGTCATGGCCGCCATCCGTGTTCCGCGCACCGGCCCCGGACGACCGAGAACCCGACCCGATGCCGTCCTGGCAGACCGCGCATACTCATCCCGCACGATCCGGAGCCACCTGCGTCGACGCGGCATTCGCGCTGTCATCCCTCAGCCCTCCGACCAGATCGGCCACCGTCTGCGGCGAGGCCGCGCCGGAGGCCGCCCGCCCGCCTTCGATGCCGAGACATACAAGGAACGCAATGCCGTCGAGCGGTGCATCGCCCGGCTCAAGCAGTGGCGCGGCCTGGCCATGCGGACGGACAAGCTCGCCATTGCTTACCAGGCCGCACTGCACCTTGCCGCGATCCTCATCTGGACCCGGCGCTGAGCAAGGCGTCCGAAGGGTTCGTCAGGCCGACCGATGGACGACGAGCCGGTTCTGTTCTCCGTCGAAGATGCCAGCCAGGATGTTGGCCTCCTGCCGGTGCCCGTTGAAGAGGCCCAGCTGGTCGACGTGCACGATCAGGATGTCGTACATGTCGATCACTTCAGAGATGCCCCGGGTCTGAATCGTGTCCGACCACGCGTCCAGGTTCCGGCCGAACCACTCCGGCAATCCGCACGGCTCGCTCACCGCGTCCCAGAAGTCGTCGAGTGTCTCGATCAGCCGACCGCGCAGGTCAATGATCAGCTCGCTGTCCGTCATCGCAGCAGACTAACCAGACCCACCACGAGTTACTCACCAGTCAAAGAGACAGGCTCTAGGTGAAGGTGCGGTGGTCCTCGTAGAACTGGTCCCGCCACCAGCGCCCGAAGCCGACGTCCGCCAGCTCGCGCTCCGTCTCGGCGAGCGCGGCCGCGTCCCACAGCACGTCGGGCAGTGCGAGCTCCTTGAGTGCCCGGCGCGGCCCCGGCAGGTCGACACCGGGGCTGTCCTGCGGGAGGGCCGAGGCGGGCGCCTCCGCGGGAGGGACGTCGTGACGGAAGACGTACACGGCCGTCCCCCGGGGCTCCGTCACCACCGACCAGCCCCACACGGTCCGCTCTGCGAGCCGCGCGCGCCGCAGCCTGGCCTCCTCCGCCTGCCGGACCCGTTCGCGCGCGGACGCGGCGGCTCTCTCCTCCGCCGCCCGAACGGCTTCCCGGATCGCGTGGCCGACGGGCTCGTACGCCTCGGCGGCCTCCCGCATCGCCTCCTCGTAGCGCTGTCTGGTCGCCTCCCAGTCGGCGAAGGCGCGGCGTGCGGCGAACTCCCGCCGCCAGGGGACGGATGCGGCCCGACGGTGGGCCGCCGAGAGTTCGGCGGTGACGCCGTCCACGGCGGTGACGTAGGCGACGGCGGCCCGCATCCAGCGTCGGCACTCCTCAGGCGTGCACGCGACGAGGGACCCCGAGCCGTCCCGGGGACCCGGGGCCCGCACGAGGAAGACGGAAGGTGCCCGTTCGCCGTCGAGCAACCTGCGGAAGGAGTGTTCGTAGACACGGACCGTGCCGTCGGCCGGGTCGATCCGGGTGTGTTCGTCCTGCCTGGGGTACGGCTTGCCGTGGTGGGTGAGGTACGGCAGTTTCCGGCGACTCATCGGCTCCACCCCCGCGCTTCCGCACTACCCGGCCTCCCGTCAGCGTTCCCACGGCGCCGGTCCCCCACGCTCGGACACCCCCTCGACGACGGATGGCAACCGGGTCGTCATGCACCGTGACGGACAGGTGCGGACTGTCCTCGTCCGGGCCCGTCCGGGCACCGGGGTGCGTTCTGGGCCCGGCGTGGCATGCTCAGGTGTATGGAGGGCGATTTCGTGGCCCCCGACGCAGCTGAGGGCGCGGCACCCGAGGTGCTGGCCTTGGCCAAGGTCGTTGCCAGACTGCGTGCCGAGGTCGTGGACCTGGAGAGCGGCGCCTCGATGACCGCCGTCCTCGAACGGGCCAAGGGCGTCGTCATGGCTCAGATGGGCCTGGCGGCGGAGGCTGCCCAGGAGCTCCTCCTCGACCGGGCCGAACAGCACCGGCGGACCCTCCTGGAGGAGTGCTGGATCACCCTGGGACGGATCCGGGGCGAGGCCGGTACGGGGCGCGCTCGGCCCGCGCCGAACGCACCCGGCCTGCCGAGGGAGAACGTCCTTCCTCGGGAGCGCGGCCTCCCGCAGGAGAACGGCCTTCCTCGGGAGAACGGCCCGTCGCCCTTCCGCAGCGACCGCTACTTCGTCGGCGGTGCCCGGCCGGCCGGGCACCGGACGGCCTTGGCCGTCCTGGCCAAGGGACTGACGGCCGCGCGGACCCCGGACGACGTCGCACAGCTGCTCCGGGCCGCCCTCGGCGCCACGGCAGCCGTGGGCGGGGTGATGATCTACGCCGTGGCGACGGCGGGGAGTCTGGAGCTGGTCGGCAGCGCCGGTGTCGGCGACGCGCTCGCCGAGCAGTGGAGCCACATCCCTCCCCTCAGCGGTGTCGCCGCGCTGGAGGCCGTCGGCCTCCAGGAGGCGCTGTGGCTCGACGACCCGGAGCGGGACTCCGCCCGATACCTCCTGATCGGGGACCCGCCCGAGCGGTGGCCCTCGCGGGCCTGGATCCCGGTGCCCGGCAGTCTGCCGATGACGACGGTCGTCGGCTTCTTCCGCACTTTGCCGGGTCCCTTCGACGCGCGGACCCGGACCCTGCTGCGCCGGGCCGTCAGGCTGTGCAGCGGGCCCTTGAGGGTGGACGGGGGGCAGCACGCGACCCGCCCGTCCGACGAGGACGTCGCCGCCGTCCAGACGATCTTCGACGCCCTGACGGGCCCCGCGGTCCTGCTGACCCCGCTACGGTCCGGGACCGGGGACGTCGAGGACTACCTGATCGACGCCGCGACGCCGGAGGCGGTCGACGTGGCAGGCCGGCGCGGCAAGGAACTGGTGGGCCGGCGGATCCTGGAGACGTACCCCACCATCGCGGGCACCTCCCTGTGGGAGGGATACCTGGACACGCTCGTCACCGGCGCGGTCCACGAGGGCGATCCCTTCACGTACGAGGAGGTGACCGCGGGCGTCCCGCAGAAGTCCGTGTACTCGGTCCGCGCCTCCCGGCTCGGCGGACGGCTCGTGGTCTCCTGGATCCGGCACGACACCGCCGCGCGTGAGACCCGCCGTCTCGCCGACATGCAGCGCCTGGGAAACCTGGGCTGGGCCGGCTGGAACCTGTCCACGGGCACCATCACCTGGTCCGACCAGGTATACGTCATCTTCGACCGCGAACCGGCCCTGGGGCCGATGCCCTTGGAGGAACTGCCCCGGCATCTGGTCGCCGAGGACCTGCCGCGGATCGGCACGGCGGTGCGGCGGCTGCTCGTCGAGGGCCGGGCCGTCGACGAGAGCTTCCGCATCTCCACGGCGCACGGGGTGCGACACCTGCGGATCGTCGCCGAGGCCCAGCGGGACGCGGACGGCACCCCCGTCGAGGCGCACGGCTTCTTCCAGGACCTCACCGCGCAGAAGGGCACCGAACTCGCCCTGCGCGACAGCGAACGTCACAACCTCGTCCAGCGCGGCATGCTCAAGGCCGAACGGGCGCTCGGCGCCCGCCTCCAGGACACCCTGCTGCCGATCCCCGAGCAGTCGCTGGAACTCGCGGACCTGTGCGTCGACGTCGCCTACTTCCCGGCCGACCGGGGCCTCAATGTCGGCGGCGACTGGTACTCCGCGATCGAACTGCCCGACCGGAGCGCGCTGTTCGTCGTCGGCGACGTCGCCGGCCACGGCCTGGCGGCCGTCGGCACCATGGCCCAGCTCCGGTTCACCGCCAAGGGCATGGCGATCACGGGCTCCGGGCTCCCCGACGTCCTCGACAGGCTCAACGCCCTCCTCCTGCACACGGCCGCCGACGAGCGGGCCACCACCGCGACCATGGTGATGGGGCGCTACCAGCCCTGGGACCACCGCCTGTCCTGGGTCCGGGCCGGGCATCTGCCGCCCCTGCTGATCCGGGACGGCGAGGCGAGGTTCCTGCCCCAGCCCGAGGGGTGTCTCCTCGGCGCCTCGCACGGCTCCCGGTACGAGGAGTCCGAGCTCGCCCTGCTGCCCGGGGACCACCTGCTGCTGTACACGGACGGCCTCGTGGAGGAGCCGGGCGAGGACCTCTCCCAGGGTCTCGACCGGCTCGCGGTGAAGGCCCTGCGTCTCCTGCGAGGCGGCCACCCGATGCTCGCTCGAACGCTCGCCGCGACGGGCACGGGTGCGGGAACGGGCACGGGTACGGGTACGGGTACGGGCAACCGGGACGACATCTGCGTCCTCGACATCCATCTGCCCGACGGCGCCGGCGAGGGCCCGCTCCGGGAGGCGTGAGCCCGTACGCACGTGCTCACGTGCTCACGTGCTCACGTGCTCACACCGCCCGGCCCCCCCCGGTCCAGTGCCCCGGGGGCCCTCACCGCCGGAGCGCCACGGCCGCGTGGTGACCGTCCGGGACGGCGACATCGGCGAGCAGCCATCCCGGCGGCGCGGCGGGAAGCGGTCCCGCGCCCACGTACTCGGAGGACGGATCGGCGCCCAGGCCGATGCCGAGCCCCTTCAGGTAGGCCTCCTTCCTGGTCCACACCCGCGCGAACGCGGCGGGGCGGAGGGCGGGGGTGAGCGCGGCGAGTTCCGCCGACTCGGCCGGGTGGAGGACCTCCGACGCCTCCGTGACCGTGTGCGGCGCCGGCACCCGCTCGATGTCCACGCCGACGGGGGTCGACGCGACGGCGATCAGGCTCAGCCCCTCGCAGTGCGAGAGCGAGAAGTGCAGGCGCCCGTCGGGCAGTACGGGACGGCCGTGCGGCTCGCCGCAGCACGGGCACGGCGCCCGGGCCACCGACACGGTGCGGGGCCCGACGCCCAGGTGCGCGCCGAGCAGGCGCCGGAGCCCGACGTGCGCGCACAGGTAGGTGGCGCGGTCGCCGGAACGGCGGAACTCCCCGGCGCGGGCCAGTTCGCCCGTGTCCAGGACAAGGGGCGCGTACCGGGTGACGGTGTCCTGGTGGACGTCCGTGGCCACCAGCCACAGCTGCGGCCGGGCGGGACGGAGCCCGGGCAGCCGCGGCAGGGCCGAGGTCAGGGGCGGAAGCGCGGAAGGGATCAGGAGGCCGGCCGGAGGAGCTGCCGGCGGTGGCGGGGAAACCAGCTGGATCATGTCTGCCTCACACGGAAGTGGCGGTGGGCTCCGGTGCGGTACGGGCACGGGCGTCGGCGCGCGGCGCGGCGCCGGCCGCCCCGCCGCGCAGGGCGACGGCCGCGGCGACCGGCGAGAGGAGGGCGAGGCCCGCGCAGAGCAACCAGGTCCCGGTCACCCCGAGGTAGAGCGAGACGGGGCTGAACACGGCCAGGGACAGCGGCGCCGCGCCGATGCCGGAGAGCGCGAAGGTGGACATCGCGGCGCCCATCCGGCCCTCGGGGACGGCCTGTTGGTAGGCGGTGACCAGGGCCGGTCCGTTGAGGCCGGAGAGCAGGCCGACGGCGCCGGCCGTGGCGGCCAGGACGACGGGCGAGGGGACGAGCGCCATGGCGGCCATGCCGGCCGCGAGGCCGACACCGGTCACCACGAGCTTGGTGTGCGCCGGGATGCGGTGGGCGAGGGCCGCGCCCAGGGCGGCGGAGGCCAGCGCGCCGGCGCCGAAGACGGACAGGACCATGGCGACGGCACCGACGCCCCAGCCCTCGTCGGCGGCCCGCAGGGGCAGCGCGACCTCGGCGGGCCACAGGAACGCCAGGTCCATGCAGAAGCAGGCCACGAACATCCACCGCAGGCGCGGGTGCGCGGCGAGGAGGCGGAAGCCGTCGCCGGAGCGGCGCAGCAGGGACGGCCCCTGGGGGACGCGCTCGGGCCGTGCCATGCCGTGGGTGACGTGGGTGGCGCAGGCCAGCCAGACGGCGCAGCCGGCGGCCGCTGCCGTCATGGCCACGGGCAGTCCTCCGACGACGACCAGCCAGGCGCCGAGGGGCGATCCGGCGATGGGGGCGAGGCGCAGCACCATGGAGAAGAGGGAGTTGGCGCGGCCCAGCTGTTCCTGGGGGGCGAGGCGGGGCAGCAGGACCCCCGAGGCGGGGCCGGTGAGCCCGAGCAGGACGCCGTCGACGAGGGCGACGGCGATCAGCGGCCAGAGGGTCTCGGTGGTGGCGGTCACCACCGTTCCGGCCGCGAGGACGAGGACGCGGACGCTGGTCGCGCGGAGCAGGACGGCCCGGGGGCCGAGCACGTCGGCGAGCGCTCCGCCGAACAGGAGCAGCAGGGCGCGCGGCAGGGTGGCGGCGAGGGTGACGTACGTGACGGCTTCACGGCCGCCGAGCTGGACCGCCGTCCAGCTCATGGCGATCAGGAGGGCGAAGCTGCCCGCCTGCACGGCGGCCTGGCCGATGACGAGACTGCTGACGCGGCGCCAGTCGACGGCGGACTTTTCGCCTGCCGGTGCGCTGGTCGTGGGGGTCGTTCCCATGGGGTCGGCTTTCTGTGGTCGAGGAAGGCGGAGCCAGGACGGGTGCGTGGTGGGGCCGGGTCGCGGGGCGGGCTGGGGCAGGGGTCGAGGGAGTGCGGAGTCGGCCCCGGTCAGAGGGGCGTGCGGGGGGGGCGGGTGAGGTCGCGGGGCGACGGCGGCGAGGGAGTGCGGCGACTGCCCCGGTCAGAGGGGCGGACGGACGTGGACCCGGACGCCGGCGGACTCGCCCCGGAGGGTGGCGGCGACGGCCAGGGCGACGGCGCGGTCGGCGGCCCGGCGCACGGCGCGTCGCCGGCGCGTGCCGAAGGCGCTGGGCCGGGACGTGGGAGGGGCGGGGGGCCGGGGCGTACGCAGCTCGACGCGGCCGCCGAGGTAGCCGCGGCCGGCCTCGGCGAGGGCGCGCTGCGCCGTGTGCCGGGCCGTGGCGACGAGGCCGGTCCCGTCGTGGGAGACCGCCACGGCGCCACCCGCGGTCTCGTCGTGGGAGACCGCGACGGTGATGCCCGGGGCCTCCCGGACGGAGAAGCAGGCGTGGACGGCGCGGTTCCGGCCGCGCCGCCGGTGCACGGTCATGACGTCGCTCCCGCCGGGTCGGTGACGACCGCGGGCGCCGGGTCGACGGCGCGATCGGCGTGGGTGGGGTGGCCGTCGGGCCACCACAGGTCCTCGGGGTCCAGGGCGTCGACGGTGTACTTGCCCAACGCGCTGATGAGCAGCCGCAGTTCGAGGGCGATGCTGTCGGCGAGGCGCTCCAGGCCGTGTTCGGGGTCCTCGTCGACGGCCACGAGGGCGGCGCGGCCGAGGCCGACGGCGGTGGCGCCGAGGGCGAGGGCGCGGAGGGCGCGGCCGCCTTCCCACATGCCGCCGGTGGCGAGGAGGCAGCCGTCGGGGCGGCCGATGCGGCGCAGGCATTCGGCGAGGGGCAGGCCGACGTGGTCGAGGAAGACACCGGGGGCCCAGCCGGTGCCGCCTTCGGCGCCGTCGACGGTGACGGCGTCGGCTCCGGCGGACCAGGCGGTGCGGGCGGCGCGGGCGATGTCGCGGCCGGGGTGGAACTTCACCCAGGTGCGGGCCTTGGGGAAGTTGTTGCGCATGAAGCGCAGCTGCTGGCGGAGGATCTCGTCGGTGAAGGTTCCGGGGGTGGCGCAGCGCAGCTGGCGTTCGCCCTCAGGGTCGAGCACCTCCCGCACCGTGAAGCGGCGGGCGAGCTGCTCGGCCTCGGCGCGGTCGACGACGGTCATGCCGCCGAGGCCGGGTTTGGCGCCCTGACCGGTCTTCAGCTCGAAGGCGAGACGTCCGGTCTCCAGGAGGGGCCGGAAGGCGGGGTCGCTGTAGAGGAGGTTCCAGACCTCGGAGTCGGCGTCCTCGGTGGACTGCTGGACGACGATGCCGCCGGCTCCGTCGGGTGCGGCGTCGAGGTAGGCCTCGACCCGGGCGAGGAGCGCGGAGCGGGTGGCGTCGCCGGCGCGGCGGTAGCCGTGGACGGGGATCATGTTCTCCCCGATGACCATGGGGATGCCGAGGCGCGCGGCCTGGCGGCTCGCGTGGACGGCGAGGTCGCCGCTGCCGGCACGGGTGGAGCCGAAGGCGGACAGGTAGAGGGGCAGCCGTGCGGTGAATCCGCCGACGCGCGAGCCGAGGTCGACGTCGGTGAACTCCGGTTCGCGGGCGAGGTCGATGAGCTTCTCGAGGCGCTGGGGCATGAAGACGGGCGGGACGATGCGGGCCCGGTCGAGGGAGTCGGGGACCGCGGCCCGGTCGAGGGCGTCGGCAGTGGCGGTGCCGGCGCCCGGTCCGTACAGCCTCGTGCCGTACGTGGCGGAGTCGGGGAAGACCTCGGCGGTGCCGTTGCGGGCCCGGGCGCGGATCGCGCGCTCCGGGAAGCCGGGGGCGCTGAGGGCGGTCACGGGGCCACCACCCCGGGGAGCTTCGGGTAGGCGCTGACCTGCCACAGGGCGTCGAGCCCGGTGAGGAAGCGGACCAGGCGCTGCAGGCCCATGCCGAATCCGGCGCTGGACGGCATGCCCTCGCGGGCCTCCTTGAGGTACCAGGCGTACTTGGCGGGGTTCTCCCCGCTCTCCCGCATGCGGGTGACGATGGTGGCGTAGTCGGCCTCGCGCTCGCTCCCGGAGACGAGTTCGCCGTATCCGTGCGGGGCGATCAGGTCGAAGTTGCGCAGGACGCCGGGGCGGTCGGGGTCCTCGCGGTCGTAGAAGCCGCGGGAGCCCTTGGGGTAGTCGTTGACGAAGAAGGGGCGGTCGCTCTCCAGGGAGAGGAGCCGCTCGCCGGCCCAGTCGATCTCGCCGTCGGGATTCTGCGGGTGACCGGCGGCGAGGAGGCGGGCCACGGCGTCGTCGTGGGTGCAGACGTCGTACTTGCCGGAGCGGACGTCCGTGAAGTCGCCCTCGATCCGGCCGAGTTCACCGAGGATCTCGGGGACGGCGGTCCACACGTGCTCGGTGACGTGGGTGAGCAGGCCGGCGGCGATCTCCTGGGCGTCCTCGCGGGTCCCGTCGGCGATCTCCACGTCGATCTGGTGGAACTCGACGAGGTGACGGCCGGTGGTGGCGGTCTCCTCGGGTTCGACGCGCACGTTGGGGGCGACGTAGAAGAGCCGGGGGAAGCCGCGGAGGGACGCCTGCTTGTAGAGGATGGCGCTGGTCATCAGCTTGTACGGGTGACCGTAGTAGTCGACGTCGAGGGCCTTGGCGCCGCGGCCGCCGGGGTCGGTGACGGGGCCGACGAGCGGGGGCAGCAGCTCGGTGAAGCCCTCGCCGCGGAGGAACGCGCGGGCGGCGTGGAGGGCCTCCTGCTGGACGAGCATGGCGGCGCGCAGCCGGGGCGAGCGGAGGTGCTCGCCCAGCGGGGGCGGGGTGGCCGGTGCGCCGGTGAGGTGGGGCTGGTCCATGGCGGGGCTCCTGTTCGGTGGGTCACGGGCGGTGCGGACGGCGAGCGGGCGGTGCGGACGACGAGCAGGTGGTGCGGACGACGAGCAGGTGGTGCGGACCGCGAGCGGGTGGTGCGGACGACGAGCGGGCGGTGCGGACGACGAGCAGGTGGTGCGGACCGCGAGCGGGCGGTGCGGACGACGAGCAGGTGGTGCAGACCGCGAGCAGGTGGTCCCGGGCGTTCAGACGGTCAGCGGGGTGGCCTGCGGGCGGTCGTGGTCCTCGCCGTCGTCGCGGTGCCGGGGGCTGTCGTAGTGGTCGGCGACGTGGTGGAGGGCGGCGAGCAGCCCGGCCGAGGTGAGGGGGGCCGCGTCGGCCGCCGTGTCCGGGCGGATCGGCATGGCGCCGGTGCGGGCCCAGCGGAGGCGGCCCTCGGGGTCGACGAACCCCAGGGAGCGGCCGGCGTTGTCGGGGTGGAGGCAGAAGGGCACGTCGAGCAGCCCTCGTTCGAAGGCGGCGGGCAGGGCCCGGGACAGGTCGGGGTGGAGGCCGAGGACGGTCTCGACGAGGGTGCGGGCCTCCTGGTACACCTCGCCGTCCCCGGCGTCCGTGGGGCCGGGTGCCGGGGGCCCGGCGAGCGCGGCGGCCGCGGCGGCGGTCTCCAGGGCCCGGACGTTCTCCTCGACGGTGGGGATGCGGTGGGCCTCCGCGGTGGTCTTGACGATGAGGCGGCCGGCGCCGGAGCGCACGGCGAGGCGGGCGGACGCCTCCAGGAGGCGGGTGGCGCCCTGCTCGGTGCGCGGGTAGACGCCCATGTACGTGTAGAGGACGACGTGGTGGTCGATGTCGCCGGGCAGGAACTCGGCTGCGAGCCGGTGCAGGGCGCGCAGGGCCTCCTCGTCCTGGGCCGGGTGGGTCTGCTGGGCGTAGCTGAGCGAGACGCTGCGCAGCCCGTACCGGACGAAGAACAGGCACTCCAGGAGGCTCGTGGCGACCAGCAGGGCGGGCGGGCAGAGCTGTCCGAGGAGGCAGCCGCCGAAGCTCTCCAGGTGGGGTACGGCGCCGGGGCGCGCGCCGGTGGCGAGCAGTTCGCAGGCGCGGGCCCAGGCGGCGACGGACTCCCGCAGGGGGGTGCGGCCGTAGGGCAGGCAGTAGGAGACGGGGCCGCCTTCGGTGGCGTCGAGGCCGGCCTCGGTGAGCGCCCGGACGATGGCGAGGGGGCGGGCGGAGCCATGCCGGACCTGTACGGGGAAGTCGGCGTCGTGGAGTCCGTCGAGGACGGCCCGGGTGGTGGCCGGGGAGTGTGCGGCGATCGGGTAGCCGTTGAGGCGGCTTCCCTCGGCGACGGCGGCGCGGGCGGCGGCGAGGTCGCCGACGCGGGTGTAGCTGTCGACGGTCAGGGTGCCCGCGGTGTGGGCGGTGGCGGCCCTGGTGCTCGCGAGTCCGGCCCGCATGCGGGTGGGGTCGCCGAAGCCCATGCGGGGCTGGACGACGAGCCGGCCGGCGGCTCTGGACTCCGCGACGAAGCCGCCGAAGTCGGGGGCCGGGGCGGTCAAGCCGGCACCTCCCTGCGGGCGCGGGCGGCGAGGAACTCGCGCAGGGCGTCCAGGTCCTCGCCGAGCACGGCGTCGCAGCCGGCCTCGGTCAGCCGTGCCACGTCCGCCTCCTGGCGGTGTCCGACGACGCCGAGCTTGCCCCCGAGCACCACGGGGAGGCCGGCCAGGGCGGGTTCGGCGCGCAGCCCGCGGACGGCGGCCAGTCCGTCGCGGTAGCCGTGCCCGTTGACACTGCTGAGCACGACCGCGTCGGGCGCGTGCCGCAGGCAGCCGGCGACGAGCAGCTCGGCCGGGGCGCAGGGACCGAGCCCGACGACCTCGTAGCCCTGTTCCTCGAGGAAGAGACGGAGGTACACGAGATTCCATGTGTGGGAATCCGATGCGGTTCCGCTCAGAAGTATCTTCATGTGTCGAGGATAGATTTCCGGGGATTCCGGAAGGGGAAGTAGGACCGGCAGCACGGACCGGCACTTTCGCTCCGGAATTTCCACTCCGTCACCTTGCCGGCGGGAACGGGAAAAGCGCCGTGCCCCGCATCGGCTGCGGGGCACGGCGCTCGGCCGGGGTGGGTCAGGCGTACTGGGCGACGAGGCTGCGCGGGCGGATGTCCGTCCAGTTGGTGGTGATGTACTCCAGGGCGTCGCCGCGGTTCCCGGCGCCCCAGACGCTGGTCCAGCCCGCGGGGATGTCCGCGAAGGCGGGCCACAGGGAGTGCTGTCCCTCGTCGTTCACGACGACGTGGAAGGTGCCCTCGGCGTTGTCGAAGGGGTTCACGGACTCGCTCATGACTGGCTCCTCGTTTCTTCTTTCTGAAGCGCGGAGAGTTTCTCCGCGACTATTCTTCCGATTCTTTCGAGAGGTTCCGGTTCGGCCATCTGGAGATGTCCGCATTCGACGGTGTGGTTGTCGACGACTCCGTCGGTGAAGGGAATCCAGGTGGCGGCGAGAGCGCCTTCCCGCTCCCCCGGTCTGCGGGCGGTGAAGAACACCGTGTCGGTGTCGGCGACGCCCGGCACGTGACGTGCCATGAGAGCGGCGTGGGTCTCGGAGGCGCGGAGCACCGCGCGGAGTTCCGCGTCGGAGAATCCGGCGAGGACGGGGTCCTCGCGGCGGATGTCCTCCATCGCCGTGGCGAGGTCGCCGGGATCCGCCGGTGCGGCGGCCGCCGTCCGCTGCTCGGGCGGGAGTACGGAGACGCTGCCGGGTCCGGTCTGGTGGACGTCGAGGAGCGCGAGCAGTTCGACGCGCTCGCCGGCCTCGCGGAGCCGTACCGCCATGGTGTGGGCGACGAGGCCGCCGTACGACCAGCCGAGCAGCCGGTAGGGGCCCCAGGGCTGGATCCGCCGGATCTGCTCCAGGTAGCCGTCGGCCATCTCCTCGACGCTGCGCGGCCGGTGGTCGGGTTCGCTCAGCGCGCGGGCCTGGAGCGCGTACAGCGGCTGGTCGTCGCCGAGATGACGGGCGAGGCCGGCGTAGGCCCAGCCGACGCCCGTACCGGGGTGGACGCAGAACAGCGGGCGGCGGGTGCCGCCGGTGCTGAGCGGGAGCAGGACGCCCAGGGCTGCGGCCGCGCCGTCGCCGTCGTCCTCGGACCGGCCGAGGAGTCCGGCGGGGGTGGGCAGGCGGAACAGGTCGCGGACGGTGCGCTCGATGCCGAGGACACCGCGGACGCGGTTGACCAGGCGGACGCCGAGCAGCGAGTGGCCGCCCAGGGCGAAGAAGTTGTCGTCGATGCCGACCCGGGGCACGTCGAGGATCTCGGCGAACAGCGCGCACAGCACCTCCTCGCGGGCGTTCCGGGGCCGGCGCCCGCCCTCGGCGGCGGGCCGGTGCGGGGCGGGAAGGGCCGTGCGGTCCGGTTTGCCGTTGACGGTCAGCGGCAGGGCGTCGAGGACGACGACGGCGGACGGCACGAGGTGCTCGGGGAGCGTGGCGCGCGCCTCGGCGAGCAGCCCGGCCTCGGTGACCGCCGCGTCGGCGCGGGGGACGACGTAGCCGACGAGGCTCTTCTCGCCGGGCCGGTCCTCGCGCACCACGACGAGCGCCTGGCCGACGGAGGGATGCGCGGCGAGGGCCCGCTCGACCTCGCCGGGTTCGATCCGTACGCCACGCAGCTTGATCTGGCCGTCCGCCCGTCCGAGGAACCTGAGTTCGCCGGCGGGCGTCCACAGGACGCGGTCGCCCGTGCGGTACATGCGGCTGCCGTCCCGCTCGAACGGGTCGGGGACGAACCGCTCGGCGGTCAGACCGGGCCGGCCGACGTAGCCGCGGGCCACGTGCGAGCCGGCGATGTACAGCTCGCCGGGGACGCCCGGCGGGACGGGGCGCAGCGCGTCGTCGAGGACGTGGCTGCGGGTGTTGTCCATCGGCCGGCCGAGGTGGAGCCCGGTGCCCCGCAGCGCGCGCTCGCCGGTGCCGAACCACTGGTTGTGGGAGGCGAAGGTGGTCTCGGTGGGGCCGTAGGAGTGGACGAGGACGGTGTCCGGGCAGTGGGTGAGGACCCGCTGGACGGCGGCCGGGGCGGCGACGTCGCCGCCGGTCCACACCTCGCGGAGCAGCCGCAGGGTGTCCAGGCCCTCGTCGGCCATGACGTGGAAGAGTCCGACGGTGAAGTACGCGGCGGTGACGCCGTGTTCACGGACGGCGCGGGCGGTCTCGGCCAGGTCCGTGCCGTCGCCGGGGGTGACAACGAGGCTGCCGCCGTTCAGGAGCGGCACCCAGATCTCGAAGACGGAGGCGTCGAATCCGGTCGCCGAGTGGACCAGCATCCGGTGCGGTCCGCCGGCGCGGACGTCACGGTCGGCGGCGAGCTCCACCACATTGCGGTGGGTGACGCCGACGCCCTTCGGCCGGCCCGTCGAACCGGACGTGAACATCACGTACACGAGGTCGTCACCGGTGGCACGGGGGTCCTCGCCGAGGGGCTCGCCCGCGCCGGGCGCGTCCACGAGCACCAGGGCCGGGGCGGCGACGTGCGGCGCGTGCCCCGAGTCCGTCGCGACCAGCCGCACCCCCGCGTCCTCCACCATCAGGCGGAGCCTGGCCTCCGGCAGCCGCGGGTCGAGCGGGAGGTAGGCGGCGCCGCACTTCAGGACCGCGAGTGCGGTCACCACCAGGGGTGTGCCGCGTTCGAGGAGGACGCCGACGGTGTCGCCGCGGCGCACCCCGGCGGTCCGGAGACGGGCGGCGAGAGCTCCGGCGCGGGCGTCGAGTGCTCCGTAGCCGACGGTCTCCTCGCCGGTGATCAGAGCGGGCGCGTCAGGAGTGCGTGCGGCCCGGCGGGCGATCAGCCCGTGGATCGTGTCCGGGGCGGCGGGGACCACGGATGCGGTGTCGTTGTACTCGGTGACCAGCCGGAACCGGTCGGCGGCGGTGAACAGGGCGACGTCCCCGATCCGTACCCCGGGATCGGCGGCCGCGGCCCGCAGGGTCTGCTCCAGGTGGGCGGCGAGCAGGGCGGCGGTGGGGGCGTCGAACAGGTCCGTGGCGTACTCCAGGCCGCCGGCCAGGCCGGCGGGCCGCCCTTCCGCGTCCCGCCGCTCCCCCAGGGCGAAGGTCAGGTCGAACTTGGTGGAGACGGTGTCGAGGAGCGCCGGTCCGCCCTCCTGGAAGAGGCTCTTCGCGGCGGCCGAGCCGGGGACGTCGCCCGTGTAGTCGTGGTGGAGCTGGACGACGATCTGGGCCAGCGGGTGGTGGGCGGTGGTGCGGACCGGGTTGAGGTGCTCGACGACCCGGTCGAAGGGGAGTTCCTGGTGCCCGTACGCGGCGAGGTCGGTCTGCCGGACCCGTTCGAGGAGGTCGGCGAAGGTGGGGTCGCCGGAGGTGTCGGTGCGCAGCACCAGGGTGTTGACGAAGAAGCCGACCAGGTCGCCGAGCGTCTCGTCGTCCCGTCCGGCGGTCATGGTGGCGAGCGGCAGGTCGGTGCCCGCGCCGTGCCGGGTGAGGACGGCGGCCAGGGCGGCCTGGAGGACCATGAAGAGGGTGGCGCCGCTGCGCCGGGCCAGGGCTTCGAGGGTCTGGTGGGTGGCGGCGTCGAGGGTGACGGGGGCGCGTCCGCCGCGGTGGGTGGCCTCGGCGGGGCGGGGGCGGGCGGAGGGGAGTTCGAGGACGGCGGGAGCGCCGGCGAGGTTCTTCTCCCAGAAGTCCAGGTGGGCTTCGGCGGCCGGGCCGTCGATCAGGTCGCGCTGCCAGAGGGTGTAGTCGGCGTACTGGACGGGCAGCGGGTACCAGCTGGGGTCACGGCCTTCGACGCGGGCGCCGTAGGCGGTCGCGAGGTCGGCGAGGAGGGGTCCGGTGGACCAGCCGTCGGCGGCGATGTGGTGGACGAGCAGGACGAGGACCTGTCCGCTCCCGTCGTCGGGGATGACGAGGGTGGCCCGCAGGGGCGTCTCCTCGGCCAGGTCGAAGACGTGTCCGGCGGCTTCGGCGACGGCGGCCGGCAGCCGGCCGGCGGGGACGGACCGTACGTCGAGGGCGGGCCGGACGGCGCGCAGGATCTCCTGGTGGGGTTCGCCGTCGATGGTCCGGTAGCGGGTGCGCAGCACCTCGTGCCGGTCGGACAGGTCGGTGAGGGCCTCGGCGAGCGCGGCGGCGTCGAGGGGCTGTGCCGGCCTGAGGACGAGCGGGATGTTGTAGGAGGCGCTGGGGCCTTCGAGGGTGTCGATGAACCACAGCCTGCGCTGGGCGTACGACAGGGGGATGTGTTCCGGCCGGTCCGTACGGGGGACGGGCCGCGGGCGCGCGGGTTCCGGTGCACCGGGCGTGCCGTCCGCGTCGGGGGTGGTGGAGCGGTCGGCGATGCGGCGGGCGAGGGCATCGGGGGTGGGGGCGAGGAGCAGGTCGCGGACCTGGACGTCGGCGCCGAGGCGGGCGCGGATCCGGTTGGCGAGGCGTACGCCGCTCATGGAGTGGCCGCCGATGGTGAAGAAGCCCTCGTGGGGGCCGACCTGGTCGAGGCCGAGGACCTCGGCGAACAGCTCCCGCAGGGTGTCGGTGTGGGCGGCGGGCGGCTCCGTGCCGGTGCGTGCGGTCGCCTCGTCGGCGGCCTCGGCGGAGCGCGCGGCGGTGCGGGCGCGCCGTTCGTCCAGGGCGTGGCGCGCGTCGGGGTCGACGAGGCCGGTGTCCGGGATCCGCGCCTCGGGGTGCCCGGCGGCGGCGCGCAGGGCGCGCTCCAGGGCGGCGAGCAGGATACGGGCGGTGTCCTCGTCGAGGACGTCGCGCGCGTACTCCAGGCCGCACCGCAGTCCGGCGGGGGCGCCGTCGGGGTCCCGGAGCTCCTCGAAGGCGGCGGTGAGGTCGAACTTGGTGGTGGCCGGTCCTTCGCCGGCGAAGCGGCCCTCGATCGGGCCGAACCGGAAGGGGCCGCCGTCGGGGCCCGTGGTCCGCAGGGTGAGCATCACCTGGAAGAGCGGGTGGACGCCGGGCGTGCGGGGCGGGTTGAGGTGCTCGACCAGGAGGTCGAAGGGCAGCCGCTGGTGAGCGAAGGCGGCGAGGTCGGTGTCCCGGACCCGCCGGAGGAGATCGGTGAAGGCGGGGTCGCCGGAGGTGTCGGTCGGCAGCACGAGCGTGTTGACGAAGAAGCCGACGAGGTCGTCCAGGGCCTCGTCGTCGCGCCCGGCGACGGGGGTGCCGAGGACGGTGCGCTCACCGGCTCCGGCCGCGCGCAGGGCGAGGGCGAGCGCGGCCTGCAGCACCATCAGCAGGCTGGCGTCGTGCTCCTCCGCGAGGAGGGCGAGCCGCGCGTGGAGGTCCGGTGCGAGGATGGCGGTCACCAGGCCGCCGTCGTGGTCCCGTACGGCGGGCCGGGGGCGGTCGAGGGGGAGGTCGGTCGCGGCCGGCAGGCCGTCGAGGGCGGCGCTCCAGTGGGCGAGGCCCCGGGCCACGACGGAGTCGGGGTCGTCACTGTCGCCGAGGAGGTCGTTCTGCCAGAGGGTGTAGTCGGCGTACTGGACGGGCAGCGGCTCCCGTTCGGGGGCGCGGCCCTCTGTGCGGGCCGCGTAGGCGTGGGCGAGGTCGGTCATCAGCGGTTCGAGGGACCAGCCGTCGCCGGCGACGTGGTGGAGGAGCACGGCGAGGGTCGCACCGGGGCCGTCGTCCGGCAGGAACAGGGCGACGCGCAGGGGGAGTTCGCGGGCGAGGTCGAAGGTCTCGGCGGTGAACGCGGCGACGCGCGCCGCGAGTTCCTCCGCCGGGCACTCGACCGTGCGCAGCCGGACGGCGGTGGGGGCGAGGACGTGCTGGTACGGCTCGTCCTCGGGGGCCGGGAACACGGTGCGCAGCACCTCGTGCCGTTCCACGACGTCGGCCACCGCGGCGGCGAGCGCGGCCCGGTCGGGGGCCGTGTCCAGGTCGAGGACGATCGGCATGTTGTAGGCGGCGGACGGTCCGTCGAGCTGGCCGACCAGCCACAGCCGGCGCTGCGCGTGGGAGAGAGGGACCCGGTCCTCGGCGGGCAGGGGTTCCTCGTCGACGACGGGCAGGCGCGGGTCGGCGGTGCGCAGCGCCTTGCGGTTGATCTTTCCGGAGCTGGTACGGGGCAGGGCGACGACGATCGAGACGGCGGGCACGGCGGCGGCCGGCATGAGCGCGCGCACCCGGTCGCGGAGCTCCTCCGCGCCCGTGCCGCCCTCGGTCACCACGAACGCGACGAGGCGCTTGACGCCGTCGCCGTCCTGCTGGGCGACGACGGCGGCCTCACGGACCTTCGGATGGCCGGCGAGGACGGAGTCGACGGCGGCGGGGTCGATGCGCTGGCCGCCGATCTTCACCTCGTCGTCGAGGCGGCCGTGGTACAGGATCTGGCGGTCCTCACCGATGGTGACGAGGTCGCCGGTGCGGTAGGCCCGTTCGCCGTCCAGCTCGGTGAAGCGGCGGGCGTTCAGCTCGGCGCGGTGGAGGTAGCCGCGGGTCAGGCCGCCGCCGAGGAGCCAGAGTTCGCCGTCGACCACGGCCGCGCGGACGCCGGGCAGCGGCCGGCCGATGGGGATGGGACCGGAGTCGTGCCGGCTGAGGTCGGCCACGGTGGCCACGACGGTGGTCTCGGTGGGCCCGTAGCCGTTGAGGAGGCGGACCCGGTCGCCGGCGAGGCCGCGCCACTGGGCGACGCGCTCGGGCAGCGCGGCCTCGCCGTAGATCATCACGGTGCGCAGGCTGTCGGGGAGGCGGACGGAGCCGGTGGTGAGGACGTAGACGAGCTCGTGCCAGTAGGCGGCGGGCAGGTCGAGGTAGGTCACGCCGTACCGGGAACAGCCGGCCAGGAGTTCGGCGACGTCGAGCATGTCGTCGGTGCGCAGGACGAGGGTGCCGCCGGCGCCGAGGGTCGTGAAGATCTCCTGGATGCTGGCGTCGAAGTGCAGCGGGCTGAACTGGAGGACCGCGTCGTCGGGGCCGATGCCGTAGGCGGGGGTCGCGCCGGCGATGAAGTGGGCCAGGGAGTCGTGGGCGACGACCACGCCGTTGGGGGTGCCGGTGGACCCGGAGGTGTAGATGACGTAGGCCGCGCCCTCTCCGGCGCCGGCACCGCCGAGAACGAGTTCGCCGTGCCGGGCGACGTCCGCGGGGGCCGGTGCCAGGTCGCCGCAGGCGTCCTTGAGGATCGCCTCGTTGCGGGCGGCCGGGGCCTGCACGTCGAGGGGCAGGTAGGCGGCTCCGGTGGTGAGGACCGCGAGGAGGCCGACGATCGCGTCGATGCCGCGGGGCCGGTGCAGGGCGACCAGGCGGCCGGGTCCCGCGCCCTGCGCGGTGAGCTGCCGGGCCCGTTCCCGTACGGCCGCGGCGAGCTCGGCGTAGGTCAGGCGGGCGTCGGCGTGGACCAGGGCGGGGGCGTCGGGGCGGGTACGCGTCTGGTGGGCGATCAGGTCGAGCACGGGCGGCGCGGGGGCGGGAGAGGGTCCGCCGTCGAGCAGGTCTTCCGTTCTGCTGGGGGGCATGCTGAGTTCCTCCGGTAAAGGGCCGAGAGACCGGGGCGAACGGTTCCTCTCGCCTCCGTGCCCTTCACGCTAGGCGCGCCGCCCCCGCTCCCCGGGCAGTCGGCCCGGCAGCTCGGAGCGGCAGAAGCGCCCTACCCGGAGCTGCCGGTCCGTCCCGGCCGGACCCTGCCGCGCGGGCCCGCACCCGGCGGGGCCTCGCCGCGTGCGCCCGCGCACGGAGCTGCCAGCGCCGGACCGAGCCACGCTCGACGGAGCCTCGCCGTGCGGGCTGGCCCGCGCCCGGCTGGGCGGTGCCCCCGCCCACCCGCCGTGTGGGCAATCGTCCCGCAGGGCGGGACGGGTGGGCACACGGGACGGCGCCTTCAGCGGCGCCTCCGCCCCCCCGTACCGACCCGCACCACGAGAGCGGCACACCAAGGGGTGCGGGTCAGGTCGTGGAAGCTTCTGGCGCCGGCAAGGGCGCCGTCCGTCGTGCCCACCCTCCCCCAAGCTCTCGGCTCCGCTCGAGCAGGGCGGACCCCCATCGCCCCGGCGGAACGCCTGCCCACAACGGGGGCGTCAGCCGGGTCGGCGGGCCCCCGCGGCCGTGCGGCGGCGCAGGGCCGGGGCGGCCGGCGGGCGGGCCGGCACCGCGGCGGACCCGGACCCGTCAGGGGACCCCTCAGCGGCCGCGTCGGCGTCCGCCGCGGCCAGGCGGAGGGCCAGCGCCGCCGCCGTCGGGTTGCGGAAGACGTCCCGCAGCGTGAGGTCCTGGCCGAATTCCGCGCGGATCCGGTTGAGCAGCCGCACCGCGAGCAGCGAGTGCCCGCCCGACTTGAAGAAGTTGTCGTCCCGGCCGACGGGGCGGCCGCCGAGGACGTCCCGGAAGACCCTGAGGAGGCGTTCCTCCCGCCCGTCCGGGCCCGCCTCCGCGCCCGGCGTCGCCGACTCGGGAAGGGCATCGGCGTGTTCGCCGGGTGCGGGCAGTCGGGGCACGGCGACGACGCGGGCCGGGGCCAGGTACTCGGGCAGCCGCTCGGCGGCCCAGCCGCGCAGCGTCGCCTCGTCGGCTCCCCCGGGGACGCGGGTGACGTAGGCGTGGAGCCGGTCGTCGCGGACGGCGACGGACGCTCCGGTCACGTCGGGATGCCGGCCGAGGACGTCCTCGACGTGTCGGGGCTCCACCGCGTAGCCGCCCGCGGTGAGGGTGGCCACGAGCCGCAGTGCCCCGTCGGCCGTGGCGTAGGCCCTCCGGCCGGTGGCGCGCAGGCCGCCGCCGGGGGTCCGTTCGTGGACCTCGCCGGGTACCCGTACCGGCGCGGGTCGTCCCCGCTCGTCCACGACGAGCTCGCGCCCGCCGGGGACCGCCGCGCCGCCGTACGGCGTCCCGGAGAGCGCGGCGCCGGGGTCGGCGGCGAACGCGTCGAGGGTCTCGGTCAGACGGCGGGCCAGGAGGGCGGCGGTGTCGGCGTCGTAGAGCGCGGTGGCGTACTCCAGGGCGCCCCGCAGGCCGGCCGGTCCCCCGTCGGCGTCGACGAGTTCGGTGAGGGCGAAGGTGAGGTCGGACTTGGCGCCCGCCGCGCTGAACGCGACCGGTTCGCCGTCCAGTACGGACGGGGCCGCGGTCCCGGTGGCCGCCGCGTGGACCTGGAGCATCACCTGGACGAGCGGGGCGTGGGCGGCGGAGCGGTGCGGGCTGAGGTGTTCGACGAGCCGGTCGAAGGGGAGGTCCTGGTGGCTGTAGGCGGCGAGTCCGGACTCGCGGACCCGGTGCACCAGGTCGGTGAAGGCGGGGTCGCCGGAGGTGTCGGTGCGCAGGACGAGGGTGTTGACGAAGAAGCCGACGAGCGGGTGCAGGGCGTCGTCCGCGCGGCCGGCGACGGTGGTGCCGATCGCGATGTCGGTGCCCGCGCCGTGCCGGGTGAGGAGGGTGGCGAGGGCGGCCTGCACCACCATGAAGAGGGTGGCGCCCGTGCCCCGGGCGCAGCGCAGCAGGGCGCGGTGGGTGGCGGCGCTCACCTCGAAGGGGGTGAGGGCGCCGGCGCCGTCGCTCAGTGCGGGGCGCGGCCGGTCGGTGGGCAGGGCGAGGAGCGGCGGCAGCCCGTCGAGGGCGGTGCGCCAGTGGGCGAGTTGTTCGCCGGCGACGCCGTGTTCGCCGTCGAGGAGGTCGTGCTGCCAGAGGGTGTAGTCGGTGTACTGGACGGGCAGCGGCTCCCAGCCGGGTGCACGGCCCTCGGCGCGGGCGCGGTAGGCGGTGTCCAGGTCGGCGAGCAGGCAGCCGGTCGACCATCCGTCGCCGGCGATGTGGTGGACGAGGAGCACCATGGTCTGGCCACCGTCGCCGTCCGTCACCAGCCAGGCCCGGAACGGGATCTCTGCGTCGAGGTCGAAGACGTATCCGGCGGCAGCGTCGACGGCGGCGCGCACTGCCTCCGGGCCGTCGGCCCGGACCTCCTGGAGTACGGGCGTCTCGCCGGTCAGGACCTGCTGGTACGGCTCCCCGTCCGCCGTCCGGTACACGGTGCGCAGCACCTCGTGCCGGTCGGCGACGTCCGCGAGGGCGGCGGCCAGGGTGGCGGGCTCGACGGGGTGGCGGAGCCGGGTCACCACGGGGATGTTGTACGTGGCGCCGGGGCCTTCGAGGCGGCCCACGAACCAGAGCCGGAGCTGCGCGGCGGACAGTGGGACGCGCGCGGGACGGAGCGCGTCGGGGACCGGACGCAGCGGGGGGCGGGCGGGTCCGTCGCCCCGTTCGCCGATGCGGCGGAGCAGCTGCCGGGGCGTGGGGGCGAGGAAGACGTCACGGATCGCGGCCTGGAGGCCGAGGGCTCCGCGGATGCGGTTGGTGAGCTTGCCGGCGAGCAGGGAGTGCCCGCCGAGCTTGAAGAAGTTGTCACCGGGCAGGACCTCGTCCCGGTCGAGGACCTCGGCGAAGAGGCCACGGAGGATCTCCTCGCGCGGATCCCCCACGGAGCGCGCCCCGGCCCCCTGGCCGTCCCGGGCTGAGGAGCGCCTTCCTTCGGCGAGGGCGAGAGCCGACGCGAGCGCGTCGTGACGGCGGTCGATGCCCCGGCGCTCCTCGTCGCTGAGCAGGTCGATCTCGCTCAGGGGCGTGTCGCCGGCGCGCTCGGCGAGTG
The DNA here is from genome assembly GCF_049913175.1 of Streptomyces sp. R-07. NCBI lineage: Bacteria > Bacillati > Actinomycetota > Actinomycetes > Kitasatosporales > Streptomycetaceae > Streptomyces > Streptomyces sp. R-07. The sequence goes on along the minus strand of NZ_CP183978.1, from coordinate 8,166,353 downwards.
CCGTCAGGGCGCGCCGGAACAGCGCCAGGAGGAGCCGCGCGGTGTCCTCGTCGTACAGGTCCGTCGCGTACTGGAGCCCGAGCAGCACTCCCCCGGACTCGCCGGCGGTGTCGTGCGTCTCGACGCAGTTGAAGGCGAGGTCGAACTTGGCTCCGGCGAGGTCGGCGCCCTCCGCCACGCCGGCGATCCCGCCGAGGCGGACGGCGGTGTCCTGTGCGGTCTGCGCGCTGACCATCACCTGGAAGAAGGGGTGCCTGCCGAGGGACCGTTCGGGGTTGAGGTCCTCGACGAGGAGGTCGAAGGGCAGGTCGTCATGGGCGAAGGCCGCCAGGTCCCCGTCCCGCACGCGCCGCACCAGTTCGGCGAGGGTGGGGTCCCCGGACAGGTCGGTGCGCAGGGCCAGGGTGTTGACGAAGAACCCGACGAGCTCGTGCAGGTCCTCCTCGGGCCGGCCCGCCACCGCGGTGCCCACGACCACGTCCTCGCCCGCGCCCGCCGCCCGCAGGGCGAGGGACAGCGCGGCCCGGACGAGCATGAAGAAGGTGACCCGGCGGCCGCGGGCGACACCGGTCAGCGCCTTGTGGACCGCGGCGTCCAGCTCGGCCGTCACCACCGCTCCCCGGTGGCTGGGTTCCGTGAGCCGGGGCCGGTCGGCGGGCAGCCGGGTCTCGGCCGGGATCCCGTCCAGGGCCTTGCGCCAGTAGGCCGACTGGGCTTCGCGGATGCCGTGTTCGCCGTCGAGGAGCTCACGCTGCCAGAGGGTGTAGTCGGTGTACTGGACGGCCGGCGGCTCCCAGTCGGGAGCATGGCCCCCGGCGCGGGCGCGGTAGGCGCTGTCGAGGTCGGCGAGCAGGGAGCCCACCGACCAGCCGTCCGTGGCGATGTGATGCACCGAGAGGACGAGCACGGCCGTTCCGTCCGCGACCGTGAACAGCCGGACGCGGAGCGGCAGTTCATGTGTCACGTCGATCGGAATCCTGGCGAATTCGGTCGCCCGCGCCCGCGCTTCCTCGCGCGCGGCGCACATCTCGACCTCGACCCGCACCTCCGGGTCGTCGAGGACACGCTGGTACGGCTCTCCGTCCCGTACCGGACAGACCGTCCGGAGCGCTTCATGACGGCCCATCACATCCCTTACGGCCGCCTCCAGGACGGTCGCGTCGGGCTGTGCGTCGAGGTGGAGCACCATGGGCGCGTTGTACGCCGGGGAGGAGCCTTCGAGGCGGTTGAGGAACCACAGCCGACGCTGGGCGTACGACAGGGGGACCGGGTCGGGGCGGCGCTCGTCCGGCACCGGCCGCAGCTCGGGGCGGCGGGGGCCGTCGCCCCGCAGGCCGAGGCGGCGCAGGAGCTGCCGGGGGGTGGGGGCGAGGAAGACGTCACGGATCGCGGCCTGGAGGCCGAGGGCTCCGCGGATGCGGTTGGTGAGCTTGCCGGCGAGTAGGGAGTGCCCGCCGAGCTTGAAGAAGTTGTCGCCGGAGCGCACGTCGTCGCGGTCCAGGATCTCCGCGAACAGGCCGTTCAGGATCTCCTCGCGGGGGTCCGTCACGGACCGGGACGCGGTCCGCTCGTTCCCGTGCGGCTCCTGCCGGTCGGCGGTGCGGGTCCGTGCCGCCTCGGCGAGAGCACGGTGGCGGCGGTCGAGGGCGTCGCGCTCGTCGTCGGTGAGGAGTGCGATCCTGCTGAGCGGAGTGGTGTCCCGCTGTTCGGCGAAGGCCGTGAGCGCGCGGCGGAACAGCGAGAGCAGGAGTCGTGCGGTGTCCTCGTCGTACAGATCGGTCGCGTACTGCAGCCCGAGCAGCACCCCGCCGGGCTCGCCCCCGGCGTCCAGCGTCTCCTGGCAGTGGAAGCTCAGGTCGAACTTGGCAGTGGCCAGGTCCGCGTCGTCGAGGACGGCGGGGACCGTCCCGAGCCGGACGGTCGCGTCCTGCTGCCGGGTCTGCGCGCTCAGCATGACCTGGAAGAACGGGTGTCGGCCGAGGGACCGTTCGGGGTTGAGGTCCTCGACGAGGAGGTCGAAGGGCAGGTCCTCGTGGGCGAACGCGACGAGGTCCGCCTCGCGGACGCGGTCCACGAGCGCGCCGAGGCCGGGGTCCCCCGAGAGGTCCGTGCGCAGGGCCAGGGTGTTCACGAAGAACCCGACGAGGTCGTGCAGGTCCTCCTCGGGGCGGCCCGCCACGGGTGTGCCCATCACGATGTCTTCGCCGGCGCCCCCGGCCCGCAGGGCGAGGGCCAGTGCGGCCCGGGCCACCATGAAGAACGTGCCCCGCCGGGCGCGCGCGACGGCGGCGAGGCCCCGGTGGGTTCGGGCGTCCAGCTTCGCCGAGACGATCGCGCCCCGGTGGCTGGGCTCCGTGGGCCGGGGCCGGTCGGCCGGCAGTCGCGTCTCGGCCGGGATGCCGTCCAAGGCCTTCCGCCAGTGGGTGAGTTGCTCGTACGCGGCGCTGTCGGGGTCCGCCGGGTCGCCGAGCATGTCCCGCTGCCACAGCGCGTAGTCCGCGTACTGGACGGGCAGCGGCTCCCAGCCGGGGGTGCGGCCCTCGACACGGGCACGGTAGGCGGTGTCGAGGTCGGCGAGCAGGCACCCCACCGACCAGCCGTCCGTGGCGATGTGGTGCACGAGGAGCACGAGGACGGCCGTCCCGTCCGCCGTCGTGAACAGCCTTACACGGAGGGGGAGTTCGCGCGTCACGTCCACGGGGAGCCGGGCGAACGCCGTCGCCCTGGTCTCCACGTCCTCGCCCGCGGAGCACTCCTCCACGTCGAAGCGCACGTCGGCGTCGTCGAGGATCTTCTGGTACGGCTCCTCGTCCCTGGCCGGGTACACGGTCCGGAGCACCTCGTGACGCTCCACCACGTCCCGTACCGCCGCTTCGAGGGCCGCCGGGTCGGGCGTCGGTCCCAGCCGGAGCACCACGGGCGCGTTGTAGGCGGAGGAGGAACCCTCGAGGCGGTTCAGGAACCACAGCCGACGCTGGGCATAGGACAGGGGGATCACGGTTGCTGCTCCTCGTGAGTGGCGGGGGCGGGCGGGTGGACCGGCGACAGGGACCGCTATGCCGACGGGAACTGTTCTGCCGTCGGGAACTGCGGTCAGGCATCCTGCGCGGCCAGCAGCTCCTCGATGTGGGCGGCGAGGTCACGCAGCCGCGGGTGGGTGTACACGGCCTTGACCGGGAGTGCCACGGACAGCTCGATCCGCACGCGGGAGACGAGCTTGATGGCGAGGAGGGAGTGGCCGCCGAGCTTGAAGAAGTTGTCGTCCGGTCCGATCGACGCGGCACCGAGGACCTGGGTCCACACGCGCGCGATCAGCTCCTCCGCGCGGCCGTCGAGGCTGTCGGTGCCGGCGGCCTGGGGCTCCTCGTCCGCCGGGGTTTCGAGGCGGGTGGGCAGCGCGGACCGGTCGAGCTTGCCGCTGGGCGTCGTGGCGAACCGCTCGACCGCGACGAACGCGCTCGGCACCATGTAGGCGGGCAGGGTGTCCGACAGCGCGGCACGCAGGGCGGTGGCGTCCCCGCCGCGGTGGTAGGCGATCAGGCAGCCGGTGCCGCCGGCGTCCTCGCCGAGGAGCACGGCCGCCTCGGCGACGCCGTCCACCCGGGTGAGGGCGGCCTCGATCTCCGGGAGTTCGATGCGGTGTCCGCGCAGTTTGACCTGGCCGTCGGCGCGACCGAGGTAGACGAGCCGGCCGTCGGGCAGGAGCCGGCAGCGGTCGCCGGTGCGGTACATGCGCCCGCCGGAGGCGCCGTCGGCGATGTCGACGTCACCGGCGATGTCAGCGACGAATCGCTCCGCCGTGAGGCCGGGCCGGCGCCGGTAGCCGCGGCCCACGCGCGGGCCCGCGAGGTACAGCTCGCCGGACTCCCCCGGTCCGACCGGAACGAGCTTCTCGTCGAGCAGCCGCATCCGGAGCCCCGGAAGCACGGCGCCGATGTGCGGCTCCCCCGGCCCGTCGATCCAGCCGGCGGTGGCGTCGACGGTGCACTCGGTCGGCCCGTACACGTTGAGCGCGCGGAGCAGGCCCGACCGGTGGGCGGCGACCAGCCGGTCCCACAGCGCCGGGCTGATCGCCTCGCCACCGACGAGGAGGGTCAGCGGGCGCGGGCCGCCGTCCTCGGTCAGCAGGTCGAGGAGCGGGTCGGCGTGCGAGGGGGTGATGTCCAGGTCGGTGAGGGCCTGTTCGTCGACGAAGGCGGCGAGCAGCGACGGGTCGCGGCGGGTCTCCTCGTCGATCACGACGAGGGTGTCGCCCCGGCAGAGCCGCGTCCACTGCTGGACGGAGGCGTCGAACGACGGGGAGGCGTTCCAGCCGACCCGGCAGCCCTCGCCGGTGGCGGCACCCGCCGCCTCCAGCTCCTTCAGCAGCAGGGAGGCGGCGGCGCGGCCGATCTCGACGCCCTTCGGGCGGCCGGTGGAGCCGGAGGTGTAGATGACGTAGGCGAGCGTGTCCGCGGAGACGGGGACCGGCGTGTACGGGGCCGGGGCACCGCTCGGGGCGGCCGTCAGCTCGGTGACCGTCACGGTGCGGGCGCCGGGGACCGGGGAGCTGTCCGTGCCGTCCACGACCACCAGGTCGGCTCCGGAGTCCTCGACGAGGTACCGGCGGCGGTCGGCGGGCAGCGACGGGTCGACCGGCAGATAGGCGGCGCCGGCGGTGAGCGTCCCGATGATCGCGGTGACCAGGGCGGCGCCGCGGGGCAGGCAGAGCGCGACGACGCTCTCCGGGCCGATGCCGAGGGCACCGAGCCGGGCGGCGATCACGGCGGCCTCGGAGCGCAGCTCGTCGAAGGTGAGGCGGTCGTCGCCGGCGACGACGGCGGTGCGGCCGCCGGGGGCGGTGGCGAGCCGGGCCAGCAGGTCTGCCGTACCGGTACCGGCGGCGGTACGGGCGGCGGCGGAACCGGCAGCAGCGACATCGGCGGCGACGCAGGAGCCGCAGACGCACGTGCCCGGGGAGCAGGGACCGGAGGCGGGCGAGGAAACGGGGTCGGAGGCCGGGGCGGGGGCGGAGGCCGGGGCGGCGGAGCGCTCGGGGAGGACGGCGGTCATGGCGGGGCTCACCTTCCGTACAGGGTGGTGGAGGGGGCGCTGGTCGGGGAGCAGTCGGACAGCTGGACCGGCTCGCCCATGGCGACGAGGATCTTCCGGTCCCCGGTGTACGACTCCCGGCCGTGCGCGCAGAGGATGTTGTCGACGAGCATCACGTCGCCGGCCTGCCAGGTCTCCCGCAGGGTGACCGCCTGGTAGACGTCGTTGATCGCGTCGACCTCGGCGTCGGTGAGGGCGGTGCCGTCGCCCAGGCGGGTGTCGAAGGGCAGGCCGTCCGCGCCGAACGTGTCGGTGAGGACCTCGCGGACGTCCTCGTCGAGGCTGCGGGCGTTCCAGAAGGCGAAGTGGTTGAACCAGGACCGCTCGCCGGTCACCGGGTGGGTGATGATCGCGGAGCGGCGCTGGCGGGTGCGCAGGGTGTCCTCGTCGAGCCACTCGTAGCCGATCGCGTGGGCGTCGCAGTACTCCTCGGCGCCCGCGGGTTCGTCCGACGAGAACGCCTTGCGCCAGGGCATGCCCGCCAGGTCGGAGTAGTTCCGTACGAGGAGCCAGCCGGCCTCGGCGAACCGGGCGACCAGGTCCTGCGGCAGCATGGCGAGGGCCTTGCGCATGTCGCCGACGGTGGTCGCGCCGCCGGTCTCGGGGGCGGTGACGCAGCCGAAGAGCAGGACGCCGGGGAAGTCCAGGGTGTAGCTGTTCTCGTTGTGGAGGCGGATCGGCTGGGCGGCCGGCAGGTCGGTGGAGGAGAACACCCCTTCGCCGAAGTCGGTGCGGGGAGTGGCCTTCTCCTTGTATCCGGCGCGCTGGGCGACGAGCGCGTCACGCGCCTCGGCGAACGTCGCCGCGTCCGTCACCGGAAGCCCGCGCAGCATGACCGCGCCGGAGCGGTGCAGTTCGGCCTGGACGGCGGGGAGCTGGGCGGACAGCCAGGCGGTGGCCTCCGCCATGGTGTCGAAGGCGGGCGTCTCGACGAGAGCCGGCTTGCCGGGCTCCCGGACGACGGTGATGCCGGCGGTGGCCGGGCTCTGGGCGTACGTGGTCATGATGGGTTCCTCGTCATCCCTCGGGTGGGTAAGTGACTTGATGACCGGTCAGGCGTTGCTGGGGGCGGAGGCGCGCAGGGTGTCCAGGACCGGGTTCAGGCGGGCGAAGAAGCCGGGCAGGTCCTGCTGGAAGTAGAAGTGGTCGCCGGTCAGCACCTCGGGCACGATCTGGTGTCCGGCCACCAGGGACCAGCCGTCGAGCAGGTCGACCGGGACGATCGGGTCGGCGTCCCCGCCGAAGACCGCGACCGGGCAGTCGAGCCGTACGGCCGGGGCGGTGCACTGATAGGCGTCGTCGATGGCGAAGTCGGCGCGGATGGACGGCAGGACGATCTCGCGGAGCTCCTCGTCGTCGAGGATGCCGTCGTCGGTGCCGCCGCGCTCCTTGATGGCCGCGACCAGCTCGTCGTCGTCGAGCCGCTCCGGGTGCACCGGGCACTGGTTGGGCAGCACCGGCGCCCGGCACGCGGAGGCGATCAGGCCCTGCGGGGTGCGGCCGACGGCCTGCAGGGCGCGGGTCACCTCGAAGGCGACCAGGGAGCCCATGCTGTGCCCGAGCACCACCAGGGCGCCGGTGTCCGCGGGGAGGGCGTCGACCACGGGCAGCGCCAGGTCGTCGACGGACTCGGGCAGGTCCTCGCTGAAACGGGCGCCCCGGCCGGGGTACTGGCCGATGAGCAGCCGCACGTCGGCGGGCAGGTGCTCGCGCCACGCGCTGTACGCGTGCGCGTTGCCTCCGGCGTGCGGCAGCACGAGCAGCGACAGGCGGTGCGGCAGGTCGCCGGGCAGGTCCCAGACGACGTCCTCGGGGGCGGGGGTCGGAGAGGAGTGGCTCATGAGCTGATCCGTTCTGTCGCTGTGGCGGTCTGCTTGGCGGTCTCGGTGACCGCCTCGGTCTGGGTGCGGCGGCGGAGGGCGGGGCGGGCCTTCCGCGCCGGCGTGGCCTTCAGGGATTCGATGTGCGCGGCGAGCCGGGCGGGGGTGGGGTGCTGGAAGACGTCACGGATGGTGAGCCGGACGTCGAGGGCACCGGCGATGTGGTTGGTGAGGCGGGCGCCCAGGAGGGAGTGGCCGCCGTGGTGGAAGAAGTCGTCGTCGACGGTGAGGTCGGCGGTGGTGTCGAGGGTGCGGGCGAAGAGGGCGAGGAGGGTCTCCTCCAGCGGGGTGCGCGGGGCACGGCCGGCGGAGGCGACCGGGGCCGGCTCGGGCAGAGCCCGCTTGTCGACCTTCCCGTTGGGGGTCAGGGGCAGCCGTTCCAGGACCACGAGGTGGGTGGGGACGAGGTGCTCGGGCAGCCGGCCGGCCACGTGCCGACGGATCTCGCCGAGGTGCGTGTCCCCGTCGGCGACGACGTAGGCGGCGAGCTGTTCGTGGTGGACGGTGACGACGGCCTGCGTGACGGCGGGATGGGTCAGGAGCGCGGCCTCGGTCTCACCGGGCTCCACGCGGAAGCCACGGATCTTGATCTGGTCGTCGGCCCGGCCGTCGTAGTGCAGCTGACCGCGCCGGTCGAAGTGGGCCAGGTCGCCCGTCCGGTAGAGACGCCCGCCCACCGCACCGAAGGGGTTCGGTACGAAGCGGGTGGCGGTCAGATCGGACCGGCCGAGGTAGCCGTGGGCGAGACCCTCACCCGCGAGATACAGCTCACCGGTCACCCCCGGCGCGCACAGCTTCAGGTGGGCGTCCAGGACGTAGGCCGCCTTGTTCACGAGCGGAGCGCCGACCGGGATGACCGCATCACCTGGATGCACGGTGTACGTGGTCGTGAACCCCATGGACTCGGCCGGCCCGTACCCGTTGACGACCCTGATCCCGGGCCTGAGCTCCTGAAGCCTGCGCACGTGTACCGGGGAGGCCGCTTCGCCGCCTGTGAAGGCGACGGTGACGGTGTCGAACGCCTCCGGGTGCTCGTCGACCAGGAAGTTGAACAGGCTCGCCGACAGCTGGAGCATCGTCACCTTGTGCTGACGGGACAGCCCACTGATCAGCACCGGCTCGGGCCGCTGCCCCGGCTGCAACACCGTCACCCCGCCGTGCAGCAGAGCACCCCAGAACTCCAGACTGAACGCGTCCCACGACACCGGCGAGCACTGCAGGAACACCTCACCCGCACCGAACTCCCCGTACGACTGCCCGCTCACCGTCGACACCAGATTCCGATGCGACGACAAGATCGCCTTCGGCCGGCCCGTCGAACCCGACGTGAACATCAGGCAGGCGGGGTCCTCGGGGCTGAGCCGCACATCAAGGTTGCCGGGGCTGCGGGACAGGAGCTCGCCCGGGGCCTCGGTGTGGGTCTGCCACGGTCCGTCGACGCGCCCTGCGAGGGCCGGCGCGGTGACGAGGTGGCTGATTCCGGCGTCGGCGGCCGCCGATCGGAGCCGCTCGTCCGGGAAGTCCGGGTCCAGGAGCGTGTAACCCGCCCCCGTCTTGACCACCGCGATCACCGCCGCCGCGAACTCCACCCCGCGCCCAAGCAGCACACCCGCCATGTCGCCGCGGCCCAGACCGTGCGCCCGCAGGTGGTGCGCCCAGCGGTTGGCCATCGCGTTCAGCTCCGCGTACGACACCTCGCGGTCGCCGTCGAGCAGGGCCGTGCTCTCCGGCCGGCGGACGACCTGCTCCTCGAAGCGCTCGACGAGAGAGGCGTCACCCACCTCCGCGACGGTTCCGGCCCACGGTCCGGTCAGCAGCTCACGCTCCGAGCTCGACAGCACCTCCAGGGACGCGAGCGGCACGGCCGGGTCGTCGAGCACCTGAGCCAGCACCTGGCCGAGCACCGACGCCATCCGGCGTATCGAGTCCTCGTCGAAGATCTCGGACGCGAAGAGGATCGCGCCGTGCAGGCGCCGGCTGTCGTCGGAGCGGAGGAGGAATTCGAGGTCGAACTTCGACGCCCCGTTCGTGAGACCGGAGATCTCGGCGGTACGGACGCCGGGCAGGGTCAGCTGCGGAACGCCGCCCACTTCGAGGCCGAGGCAGATCTGGAAGAGGGGGTGGCGCGCGAGGCTCCGGGTGGGGTTGACCGCTTCGAGGACGAGGTCGAAGGGAGCCTCCTGGTGGGCGAAGGCGTCCAGGTCCGCCGTTCGGACCCTGCGCAGGAGGTCGCGGAAGCTCGGGTCACCGGCGCTGCTGGTCCGCAGCACCAGCGTGTTCACGAAGAACCCGACCAGATCCTGCAACGACCGCTCGCCACGGCCCGCCACCGGCGTACCGATCGCCAGATCAACCCCCGCGCCCAGCCGGGTCAGGGCCGCGACCAGGGCGGCGTGCACCACCATGAACGGCGTGCACCCCTCCGAGCGGGCGAGCACGGCGACGCGCTCGAACAGATCCGCGCCGAGGTCGAGCTCGACCTGACCGCCCCGATGCGAAGCCGTGGCCGGCCTCGGACGGTCCAGATTCAGCCCGTGCTCCTCCGGCAGCCCCTCCAACGCCCCACGCCAGAAGCCCAGCTCCCGACCCAGGACACTCTCCGGATCGTCCGCCGAACCCAGCACCCGCCGCTGCCAGGCCGCATAGTCCGCGTACTGCACGGCCAAGGGCTCGAGGACCGACCCCTCGGCGCCGGCCACCCGGGCCGCATAAGCCCGCTGCAGATCACCGAAGAACACACCGTTCGACAGGCCGTCTATCGCGATGTGGTGCACCACGAGCGACAGCACCACCGAGCCGTCACCCAGCTCGAACACCACCGCCCGCAGCGGAAGCTCCACCGCCAGATCGAAGACACGCCCGGCCGGCTCCGCCAACTCCGCGGCGACGTCGGGGGCGGCGACGCGCCGGCGCTCCACCGACACCCGGGCCTGCTCGGGCGGAAGGACCCGCTGGCGCGGTTCGCCCTCGACCGACTCGAACACCGTCCGCAGCGGAGCATGGCGCTCCACCACATCGCTCAGTGCGGACTCCAGCGCCCCGAGGTCAAGGCCGCCCTCGCACCGCACCACCATCGGCACGTTGTAGGCCGCATTGTCACCGTCCAGCTGAGCCAGCAGCCACAACCGCCGCTGGGCGAACGACGCCGGGACGAGTTCGCCGGCCCCCTCCCCCGCGACCAGCGGCGGGAGGGCCCCTCCCGCACCCCGCTCGGCCACCAGCTCCGCGAGCCCCGCAACCGTCGGGCGCGCGAACACGTCCCGAATCGTCAGCCGCGTGCCCAGCACCTCGGCGATGTGGTTCGTCAGGCGTGCCGCGAGCAGCGAATGGCCTCCGTGGTGGAAGAAGTCGTCGTCGACGGTGAGGTCGGCGGTGGTGTCGACGGTGCGGGCGAAGAGGGCGAGGAGGGTCTCCTCCAGCGGGGTGCGCGGGGCACGACCGGCGGAGGCGACCGGGGCCGGTTCGGGCAGAGCGCGCTTGTCGACCTTTCCGTTGGGCGTCAGGGGCAGCCGCTCCAGGACGATGACGTGGGTCGGCACGAGGTGCTCGGGCAGTCGGTCCGCGAGGTACCGACGCACCTCCTCAGGGTCGGTGTGCTGACGGGTGACGACGTACGCGGCGAGCTGTTCGTGGTGGACGGTGACGACGGCCTGCGTGACGGCGGGATGGGTCAGGAGCGCGGCCTCGGTCTCACCGGGCTCCACGCGGAAGCCACGGATCTTGATCTGGTCGTCGGCCCGGCCGTCGTAGTGCAGACGGCCCTCACGGTCGAAGTGCGCCAGGTCCCCCGTCCGGTACAGCCGATCACCGGCCGTCGCGAAGGGGTTCGGTACGAAGCGGGTGGCGGTCAGATCGGACCGGCCGAGGTAGCCGTGGGCGAGACCCTCACCCGCCAGGTACAGCTCACCTGTCACCCCCGGCGCGCACAGCTTCAAGTGCGCGTCGAGAACGTACGCGGCCTTGTTCACCAGGGGCGAGCCGATCGGGATCAGCGCTTCACCGGACTCCACGGTGTACGTGGTCGTGAACCCCATGGATTCCGCCGGCCCGTACCCGTTGACGACCCTGATCCCGGGCCTGAGCTCCTGAAGCCTGCGCACGTGCGCCGGAGAAGCCGCCTCGCCGCCCGTGAAGGCCAACGTCACCGTGTCGAACGCCTCCGGGTGCTCATCCACGAGGAAGTTGAACAGGCTCGCCGACAGCTGGAGCATCGTCACCTTGTGCTGACGGGACAGCCCACTGATCAGCACCGGCTCGGGCCGCTGCCCCGGCTGCAACACCGTCACCCCGCCGTGCAGCAGAGCACCCCAGAACTCCAGACTGAACGCGTCCCACGACACCGGCGAGCACTGCAGGAACACCTCACCCGCACCGAACTCCCCGTACAACTGCCCGCTCACCGTCGACACCAGATTCCGATGCGACGACAAGATCGCCTTCGGCCGGCCCGTCGAACCCGACGTGAACATCAGGCACGCCACGTCGTCGGCGCTCAGATCGATCCCGAGGTTCTCTCCGCTGAGCTCGCTCAGCTGCTCGGAGGAGCAAGCGGCCGTGTCCCAGGGCCCGTTCAGACGGGCGGCAAGTCCGGGATCGGTGACCAGGACGCCGATGCCGGCGTCCGTGGCGGCCGACCGGAGCCGCTCGTCCGGGAAATCCGGGTCCAGGAGCGTGTAACCCGCCCCCGTCTTGACCACCGCGATCACCGCCGCCGCGAACCCCACCCCACGCCCAAGCAGCACACCCGCCATGTCGCCGCGCCCCAGTCCGCGGGACCGGAGGTGGCGGGCCCAGCGGTTGGCGGCGGCGTTGAGCTCGGCGTACGTGACCTCGCGGCCCTCGCCGAGCAGCGCCACCCGGTCGGGGAACTGTGCGGCCTGCTCCTCGAACCGCTCCACGAGCGTCGTGTCCACCGCGTCCGCCAGCGGGCCGGCCCACCGGCCCGTCAGCAGCTCGCGCTCCGCCTCCGACAGCACGTCCAGTGCCGACAGCCGCAGTCCCGGCTCGGCGAGGACCTGGGCCAGCACCTCGCCGAGGACGGTGGCCATCCGACGTACCGTGACGTCGTCGAACAGCTCCGCCGCGAAGAGGACGGTCGCTCGCAGCTCCTTCTCGTCGTCGGAGCGGAGGAAGAACTCCAGGTCGAACTTGGCGGATCCGCTGGAGAACTTCTCCACCGGTCCGGTCCGGACTCCGCTGAGCCCGAAGGCGGGGCCGCCGTCGGTCTCCAGGCCGAGGCTGATCTGGAAGAGGGGGTGACGCGAGAGGCTCCGGGTGGGGTTGACCGCTTCGAGAACGAGGTCGAAGGGAGCCTCCTGGTGGGCGAAGGCGTCCAGGTCCGTCGTACGCACCCGCGCCAACAGCTCACGGAAGCTCGGGTCACCGGCGCTGCTGGTCCGCAGCACCAGCGTGTTCACGAAGAACCCGACCAGATCCTGCAGTGCCGGCTCACCGCGACCCGCCGCCGGCGAACCGATCGCCAGGTCCGTCCCCGCACCGAGCCTCGTAAGGGCCGCCACCAGCGCCGCGTGCACCACCATGAACGGCGTGCACCCCTCCGCCCGGGCGAAGGCGGCGACCTTCGCGAAGAGGTCCTCGCCGAACCCGACCTCGATCTGACCGCCCTGGTGGGAAGCCCTGGCCGGCCTCGGACGGTCCAGATTCAGCCCGTGCTCCTCCGGCAGCCCCTCCAACGCCCCACGCCAGAAGCCCAACTCCCGCCCCAGGACACTCTCCGGATCGTCCGCCGAACCCAGTACCCGCCGCTGCCAGGCCGCATAGTCCGCGTACTGCACGGCCAAGGGCTCGAGGACCGACCCCTCGGCACGGGCGACCCGGGACGCGTACGCCCGCTGCAGATCACCGAAGAACACACCGTTCGACAGGCCGTCCGTCGCGATGTGGTGCACCACAAGCGACAGCACAGCCGAGCCGTCACCGAGCTCGAACACCGCTGTCCGCAGCGGGAGTTCCATCGCCAGGTCGAAGACACGACCCGCCGCCGCGGCCAACTCCCCGTCCAGCGCACCGGCGTCGACACGGCGCCAGTCGACCGAGACGCGCGCCCGCTCCGGCGGAAGGACCCGCTGGCGCGGCTCCCCGTCCACCGACTCGAACACCGTCCGCAGCGGAGCATGCCGCTCCACGACGTCACTCAGCGCGGACTCCAGCGCCGTCCGGTCCGGCACGCTCCCCAGCCGCACCGCCATCGGCACGTTGTAGGCCGCGCTGTCCCCCTCCAGCTCCGACAGCAGCCACAACCGCCGCTGGGCGTAGGACGCCGGGACGAGTTCGCCGGCCCCCTCCCCCGCGACCGGCGGCGGGACAGCCCGTACGGCACTGTGCCGGCCGAGCAGCTCGGCGAGCCCCGCCACCGTCGGGCGCCCGAACACGTCCCGAATCGTCAGCCGCGTGCCGAACACCTCGGCGATGTGGTTCGTCAGGCGTGCCGCGAGCAGCGAATGGCCTCCGAGGGCGAAGAAGCTGTCGTCGATGCCGACCGGGCCGCTCGTCTCCAGGGTCCGGCCGAACAGTGCGGCCAGGATCTCCTCGGTCTCGCCGCGCGGAGCACGGTCCGTTCCCAGGACCGTCGTCGGCGCCGGCAGCGCCCGCTTGTCGATCTTCCCGTTGGGCGTGACGGGCAGGCGGTCGAGCGCGGTCAGGTACGCGGGGACGAGGTGCTCGGGGAGCCGGTCGGCGACGTGCCGGCGGATCTCTTCGGGGTCCGTGTCCCCGTCCGCCACGACGACGTAGGCGGCGAGCCGCTTCTCGTGGACGGTGACGACGGCCTGGGTGACGGCGGGGTGGGTGAGGAGGGCGGCCTCGGTCTCGCCGGGCTCGATGCGGAAGCCGCGGATCTTGATCTGGTCGTCCGCCCGGCCCTCGTACAGGAGGCGTCCGTCCCGGTCGAAGCGGGCCAGGTCACCCGTCCGGTACAGCCGGCCGCCGGCCGGTCCGAAGGGGTCCGGTACGAAGCGGGTGGCGGTCAGGTCCGGTCGACCCAGGTAGCCGTGGGCGAGGCCCTCGCCCGCCACGTACAGCTCGCCCGTCACCCCGGGCGGGCACAGGTTCAGGCGGGCGTCCAGGACGTAGGCCGGCTTGTTGACCAGCGGGGTGCCGATCGGGATCACCGCGTGCGGCTCGTCCCCGGCCTCGATGGTGTGGGTGGTCGCGTAGATCATGACCTCGGCGGGACCGTAGCCGTTGAGGACGGTGATGCCGGGCCTCAGCTGCTGGAGCTTGTGCACGTGCGCCGGAGAGGCGGCCTCGCCGACCGTGAAGGCGGTGGTGACGGTCGCGAAGGCCTCGGGGTGTTCGTCGGTGAGGTAGTTGAAGAGGGTGGCGGAGAGCAGGAGGGTCGTGACGCGGTGGCGGCGCGCCAGCTCGGTCACGAGGGCCGGTTCGGGCTTCTGTCCCGGCTGGAGGACCGCCGTACCGCCGTGCAGGAGCGCGCCCCAGAACTCCAGGCTGAACGCGTCCCAGGACACCGGCGAGCACTGGAGGTAGACCTGGTCCGGTCCTGCGGGCAGGTAGGGCTGGCCGATCAGGGTCGACACCAGGTTGCGGTGGGAGGACAGGATGGCCTTGGGCCGGCCCGTCGAGCCGGAGGTGAACATCAGGCAGGCGGGGTCGTCCGGGGCGAGCGGCAGGCGGAGGTTGCCGGGGTGGCGGGACAGGAGTTCGCCCGGGGCCTCGGTGTGGGTCGCCCAGGGCCCGGCGACGCGCTCGGCGAGGACCGGACGGGTGACGAGGTGGCTGATGCCGGCGTCGGTGGCCGCCGAGCGCAGCCGGTCGTCGGGGAAGTCCGGGTCGAGGAGGACGTGGGCGGCGCCGGTCTTCAGGACGGCGAGCAGCGCGGTGGCGAAGCGGGTCCCGCGCTCGAAGAGGACTCCGGCCAGGTCGCCGCGCCCGAGGCCACGGGACCGCAGGTGGCGGGCCCACCGGTTGGCGGCGGCGTTGAGTTCGGCGTACGTGACCTCACCCGCCTCGTCGATGAGCGCGACCCGGTCGGGGAACCGTGCCACCTGCTCCTCGAACCGCTCCACGAGCGTCGTGTCCACCGTGTCCGCGACCGGCCCGGCCCACCGGCCCGTCAGCAGCTCGCGCTCCGCCTCCGACAGCACGTCGAGGTCGGCGACCTTGCGCTCGGCCGGTCGCTCGGTGGCGAGGACGGTGGTGAGGAAGGCGGCGAACCGGTCCTGGTGGGCGGCGACGGCGGTCACGTCGACGCCCTCGACCGGCGTGTCGAAGTCGATGCGCAGGCCGTTCGCGGCGCCCAGGTCGAGCACGGCGACGCTGAGGTCGTCGACCGGGCCGTTGCTCACGTTGTGGTTGACCGTCGGGTGGCCGCACACGGTGAGCTCCGCGTGGAAGCCCATGATGTTGAGGACGGGTGTGGCGAGGCGGCGGGAGCCGTCGATGACACCGGCGTCGCGGCACAGGTCCTCGTACCGGGTCATCTGGTGGCGCAGACCGTGCTTGACCTCGGCTCCCACCGAGCGGACCAGGTCGCCGAGCGACTCCTCGGGGCGGATCCGGAGCCTCAGCGGGACGACGTTCGACGACATGCCGGGGGTGCTCCGCGCCAGTCGGGACGTCCGGCCGGTCACCGGCAGGGCGATCACCAGCTCCGCACTCCCCGTGACGCGGTGCATGTAGACGCTGAACAGCGCCACGAGCAGGACGGACCAGGAGGCGCGCTCGCCGCGTGCGACCGTGCGGAGCCGGTCGGCGTCCGCCGGGGACACCCGTACGCTCCGCCGGGCGAAGGGCAGGCCGCCGTGCGCCGCCGGCGCCCGCCCGGTGCCCCGGACGAGACCCGCGGGGGCGTCCGGTGCTCCGGCGAGGTGCTCCCGCCAGGCGGCGCGCTCGGCGGCGGCCTGCTCGGACGTCCGGTACTCCGCGTCCTCGGCGAGCAGTTCGGCCAGACTCCCGAACGGGGTGGGGCCCCAGGGCTCGCCCGCGACGGCCCGCTCGTACAGCTCGATCAGCCGCGCCAGGGCCATCGAGACGCCCACGCCGTCGACGACCAGGTGGTGGAAACCGTAGAAGTAGAAGTACCGCTCCTCACCGAGCTTGATCAGCGCGCAGCGGACCGGCGGCTGGTCGGTGAGGTCGAAGGGGGCGCAGATCAGCGCGTCGACGGTCCGCCAGGCCTCGCGCTCCGGGTCGTCGGTGGCGCTCAGGTCGGTGTACGGCAGGCTGCGCGAGCCGGCGTCGGTGTCGACCAGCTGCCACACCTGCTCGCCGTCGTCCTCGAAGCGGCGGATGCGGAGGAAGTCCGCCTCCTCGACGAGCCTGCGCCAGGCGGCCGCCATCAGCTCCGGGTCCACCGGGCCGTTGATCTCGCGGCATTCGGCGACGTTGTACTTCACGCCGGTGGGGTCGAGTGCATGGGCCGTCCAGATGTCACGCTGGGCCACCGAGAGCGGCAACCGGACGGCAGCCGGAGCGGGTGCGACGGGCGTGTCGAACGGCATGAGGGGCTCCTGTGGAAGTCACGACAGAGGAGGGGCGGCACGGGAAGAGGGGCGCGGGTGGCGCGTTCGCGGTGGGGCGGTCGCGGGCGGGGCAGTCGCCATACAACCCGTGGGCCGGGGCCGGGAGCGGCAGTTGATCCGGCGGTACGGCAGCGGTTCGGCGGCCGGGAGGCAGTCGGGCGGCAGCGGTTCGGCGGCCGGGAGGCAGTCAGCGGCAGCGGTTCCGGCAGTCGTACCGACGCCACGGAGTACGGTGCCGCCGATCAAGGGGACGGTGTCGTCACCGCGGGCACGTCCGCCGCCAGCGCGCGGACCACGCACAGCACGCGGAACGCGGAGCGGCCGCCGTCCGTGCCGGACCGGATCACGCCGCTGACCAGCAGGTCGCGGACCAGACGGCCGCAGTGCGGCAGGGGCATGCCGGTCAGCCGGACGACGTCCTCCAGGACGAACCGGTCCTCGTTCGCGGCGCGGAGCGCGCCGATCAGCTCCCGGTGGCCCTCGGGCAGCGCGGCGAGGGTGCGGGCGACGCGCTCGCGCAGACGGGAGCCGGACCGGCCGTCGGCCAGGTGGTCGAGCAGCGGCGCCGGGTCGGACTCGACGATGCCGCGCAGCGTGGGCAGGTCGCAGACGGTGAGCCAGGAGGCCGCCGCGGAGAGCGCGAGCGGGTGACCGTCGAGCCGGTGGCAGACCCACGCGATGTCCGCGAGGACGCGGTCGTCGGGGACGATGTCGGGGCGGACGTGGCGGAGTCGGCTGAGGAAGAACCGGGCGGCGGGCGCGTCGGACCGGATGCCGTCGGACGGGTCCGGCGCCTCCAGCGGGGAGAGGAGGAAGAGGCGTTCGCCGGGGACGTTCCAGGGTTCGTCGGCGGTGACGAGCAGGCGGAGTCCGGGCAGCTCGCGCAGCAGCCGGCTCAGGCGGTGGAAGTCGAGCGCTGCGGTGTCGACGCCGTCGAGGACGAGGAGCACGGGGCGGTCGCCGAGCGCGCCGGCCAGGTCGGGGGCCAGGTCGTCGGCCGGTCCTTCGCCGTGGAGGAAGGCGGCGCAGTCGGCCGTCAGGGCGGCGAGCCGGTCGTCACCGGCCGGCAGGCAGTCGGCGACCGCGTCGGGGGCGGTGTGCCACAGCACCGGGAAGCCGGCGTCGTGCAGCCGGGCCGCCGCCTCCAGGGCGAGTCTCGTCTTGCCGACGCCGCTGAGCCCCACGACGGTGATCAGCCGTTCGGCTCCGGAGCGCAGTTCGTCCGTGAGGACGGTGGCCTCGGCGTCCCTCTCGATCAGGGGGTGCAGCGGTACGGGTGGGGCCGGCCGCTCGGCGCCGAAGTGCCGGCTGCCGACGCCGCCCCGGTGTCCGCGTCGGACCGCGTCCTCCAGGGCCGTACGGGCCCGGGGGCCCAGGCGCAGGCCGTCGGCTATCAGCCGGATCGTGTCGGGTCTCGGCCGCTGCGCCTTCCCCTTCTCCAGGTCGCGGATGGCGCGGACGCTGATGGTGGAGAGGTCGGCCAGCTCCTGCTGGGTCAGGCCGATGCGAAGCCGGTGGCCGCGGATGAGGGTTCCGATCGCGGCGGTGGCCGTCACGGTGTCCTCCGGGGAGAGACTGGTCGTCATGAGAAGCTCCCGCTCGTCGAGTTGGGGCGGGCCTCCGGCCGCCAGCCCGGTCGGGCCGCCGACCGGGGGCTGCGCCGCTCCGTCTGCTGGGATCCATCGTCCGGACGCGACTATTCAGGGGGCATCCCCGCACTAACCCTCTGCCGTCCCCTTCGGACGGGGAGGCGCCCGGGGCGGGATGGCGGGCGATAGCGGCCCGAGGCCCCGTGATAGCGGTGCGGGCGGGGGGTCGTTCCGTGATAGCGGGGTGATAAGGCAGCGAGCGGTGCCGTGAATCCGCGTGTTCCTAACGTGGTGGTCACAAGGAAACGCCGCACACCACCGAGAGGCAGAATCCGATGACGTACACCACCGCCGCCGCCCGCAACTCCGTCCGCAACTCGGTCCGCGCCGCCGTCACCGCCGCGCTGATCGTGATCCTGACCGGCGCCGGCGTCCAGGCGAGCTGGGCCGACGATGCCACGGGCACGACGACGGACACCACCCCGGTCTGCACGACCACGGTCACCGCCACCGGCACCGTCACCACGTGCAGCAGCGACAACAACCCCTGGGACTGAGCCTCGTCCGATCCGACCGGTCTGGCCGGTCCGACCGGTCCGCGCCGTCAGCAGCCGGTCGCGAGCAGCCTTTCCGCCTCGGCGAGTTCCCGCCCCATCCGCCGCTCGCGGAACACCTCGACCGCCGGGACGAGCAGCTCCCGGGAACGCCCCGGCTCCGCGTCGAGGAGACGGGCGAGGTCAAGGCGCGCCAGCGCGCCACCGCCAAAATCCATGACCCCCTCCCGCGCGGTCACCGCACGGTCGTAGAAGTCCCTGGCCCGGTCGGGCCGGCCCATCATGGCGAACGCGTGGCCCAGATCGCGGAGCAGATGCCCCTCCCCGATCACGTCGCCGGAATCCCGGCACAGTTCGAGCACTTCCGTGAACGTCAGGACCGCGAGGTCGCTCCGGCCCTGTTCGAGCAGCAGCTGACCGACGCGCCGCAGTGTTCTCGCCCGGCCGCCCGTGTAGCCGACGCCTTCGTAGATGTCGAGCGCCTCGTCCAACTGGCTCTGTGCCGCCCCGATCTCGCCCTGCCGCATGCGGATGTGCGCGCTCTGCGTCAGGACGATCGCCCGGCCCACCACGTCGCCCGCCCGGTCGAAGTCGGCCAGGGACCTCCGGTACAGCTCGAGCGCCGCGGTGTCGTCGCCGCTCGTGCGCGCGATGAGCGCCATGTCGCGCCGGCACAGGGCCTCGCCCATCGGCTCGTCGAGCGCCTGGAAGACGTCGAGCGCCGAGTTCAGTGCCTGCCGGGCCGTGTCGAACTGGTTGCGGCTCATGTAGAGCGAGCCGAGCGACGCCCGTACGGCGGCGGTGCCCCGCAGGTTTCCGGCCTTGCGGACCGCGGCGAGGGCGCTCAGATGGGTCTGTTCCCACAGGTCGTAGTGGCCGCGCACCTCGAACAGCGTGACGAGCGAGGTCGCGAGGTCCCAGCTGAGGTCGTGGAGGCCCGCGTCGGCGGTGTGCTCGACCATCCCGCACAGGGAGGCCTGTTCCGCGTCGAGCCAGGCCAGCGGGTCGGCGAGCACCTGGTCCGTGTAGGAGGCCGGGGGTTCCCAGCGGGGCGCGTCGCCGTGCAGGACGGTGAAGTCGCCCCCGTACACCGTGCGGTGGGCCTGCTGAGCCAGGTGCATCCAGCCGCCCGCCATCCGGGCGAGGGCCTCCTGCCGTACCTCGGGTGTGTGGTGGGCCGCGAGCTGTTCCCGTGCGTAGACCCGGATGATCTCGTGGAAGCGATACCGGAAGCCACCGGTCCGCTCCACTCCGGCGACGTCCAGCATCTGCACGTCGACCAGCGGTTCCATCAGGTCCGAGGGAAAGGGGCGGCGGTCGTCGAGCAGCGCTCCCGCCAGCCAGCTCGGCAGCGTCGGGGCCTGCGCCATGCTCAGGAGCCGCAGCAGCCGGCGGTCCTCCGCCGCCAGGCCCTCGTAGGTCAGCGACAGGCTGGCGCGCATCGTCATCTCGCCGTGCGTCAGTTCGTCGAGCCGGTGCCGTTCGCTGGCCAGTCGCTGCACCATGGACGCCAGGGTCCAGTGCGGGCGGGCCGCGAGGCGGGCGGCGACGATCCGCAGGGCCAGCGGGAGCCGTCCGACCGTGCGGACCAGGGCCTCCGCGGCGGCGGCCTCGCCCGCGACCCGCTCCCGTCCGATGATCCGGGAGAGGAGTTCGAGCGCTCGGTCCTCGGCGAGCACGTCGAGCTCCACGCGGTGCGCGCCGGGCAGGGCGGTGAGGCGGGCCCGGCCGGTGACGAGGACGGCGCAGCCGCGGCTGCCGGGGAGCAGCGGCAGCACCTGGCCCTCGCCGGCGGCGTCGTCGAGGACGACCAGGACCCGGCGGGAGGCGAGTCGGGTGCGGTACATCTCGGCCCGCTCGTCGAGGGATTCCGGGATCAGCTGGCCGGGGATGCCGAGCGCGCGCAGGAAGCGGCCCAGGACCTCCTCGGGGGTGGCCGGGGTGCCGGTCGTCCCGCGCAGGTCGCAGTAGAGCTGGCCGTCGGGGAAGCCGGTCTCGGACAGCATGTGGGCGACGTGCACGGCGAGGGTCGACTTGCCGGTGCCGGGCTTGCCCGTGATGGCGGCGAGCCCCACGGTGGTGCGGCCGGGCCGTCCGGTCAGCGCCTCTTCCAGTGCGGCGAGCTGGCCGGCGTCGGACACGAAGTCGGCGACGGCGGCGGGAAGCTGGTGCGGTACGGCGTCCTGCCGTACGGACTCCGGGGCGGGCGGGGCCGTGGGCGCGGGCGGCTCGGCGTCGTCCTCGGCCCGTCCCGTCGCCGTCTCCTGCTCGGCCTTGTCCTTCGGTACGCGTACGGGTACGGGGGTGGCACCGGCGGGCGCCGGGAGGCGGCCGGCGAGGATCGCCGATTCGAGCTCCCTGAGCTCCCGGCTGGGTTCCAGACCGAGTTCCTCGGCGAGGAACCGTCGCGCGGTGCGGAAGGCCTCCAGGGCTTCGGCCTGCCGTCCCGACCAGTACAGCGCCTGGATCAGCTGGCCGCGCAGCTTCTCCCGCAGCGGGTGTTCGTGGGTGAGCCTCTGCAGTTCGCCCACGAGGCCGTCGTACCGTCCGAGTTCGAGTTCGAGCTGGATGCGGAGTTCGACGGCGGTCAGGCGTTCCTCGTTGAGCTGTCGGGCCTTGTTCGCGAGCGGGCCGCTGTCGAGGCCGGACAGGCAGTCGCCCTGCCACAGGGTCACCGCGTCCCTCAACAGCGTGACGGCCTTGTCGAGTTCGCCGAGTTCGCGCAGCCGGCGGGCTCGTAAGACGAGGTTGGTGAAGAGCGCGGCATCCACGTTCGCCGCGTCGGTGTGCAGCACGTATCCCGGCGGCCGGGTCGTGATGGAGACCTCGCCGTCCGCCCCGGCGAGGAGTTTCCGCAGCCGCGAGACGCAGATCTGCACCTGGGTGCGGGCGGTCTCGGGCGGGTTGTCCTCCCAGATGAGGTCCACCAGGTGGTGGGTGCTGACCACCCGGTTCGTCTCCAGGAGCAGCGCGGCGAGGATCACCTCCTGGCGCCCGGGAGGGAGCCGCAGGGGTCCGTCGGGGCCGTGGACCTGCAGGGGTCCCAGGACCCTGAAGGCAAGGGGCGACTTGTCCGGGAGTTCCTGGGATCTGTCCCCGATGTCGTCCGTCACCGATTCCCCCACCAAAGAAACGAGTTGACACGTCAGGACCGAGTGAGGACAGTCTCCACAACCACCCCCGCCCTGTCCATGCCGTGAAGATCCCGGTCGGAGATAGAGGGGGGATAACGCGGAGTTGGCGGCTCCCCCCAGAATCCTGGCCGAGAGTGAAAGGGGCTCAGCCGTTGAACCGCCAAGATGACACGAGCACCGGGCTGCCGGGACCGGCCGATCTGGTCACCGCCGCAGGAATCGACCACGTGCGCCTGGTCTACGACTACCTCGACGCCGGTGACCTGGACTCGTGCGCGTCCCTGCTGCACGACGGCGTGGTCCTGGAACTGCCGGGGCTGCCTCCGGTCCGCGGTCGTACGGCGGTGCTGGACGCCCATTTCGGGCGCAGCCTGCCGAGGGCGCGCTACGAGATCGACCGGGTGGTGGGGCAGGACCGCAGTGTGGTCGCCACGGGGCGCCGCGTGGTCCCGGGCACCGACGGGCAGGACCTGCGGTTCGTCGACCTCTTCACGATCGCCGACGACGGCATGGTCCTGGCCTGTACCCGGTACTACCACGTGGCGCCCTGAGGAACGCCCGAGGACGGACCCCACCCGTCCTCGGCCGCATGTCTCGACGGGGCATCGGGTGATCTATGGCCGCGTCAGACGACACCACGGCACCGATCCCCGTACTACGGCACGTTCCACGCGAGAACGACCGGCAGAGTGTGCTCGTAACCCAACGTGTTGATCGTCCCCGGATGCGGGTGGCCGAACTGCCGTGCGGCTGAAGCGTCGAGTCCGAGCCAGCGCGCGGTGAGGATGCGTGACAGGTGGCCGTGCGCGACAACGGCCACGTCGCCCTTGTCCAGAACCGGCCGGACCCGGCCGAGAAAGGCGTCGACCCGCACGGTCACGTGCCCGAGGTCCTCGCCTGCGTCGACGCCGTCGCGCCACAACTCCCAGCCCGGCTTGAGCTCCTGGATCTGCTCGGCGGTCAGCCCCTCGTAGCGGCCGTAGTCCCACTCGATCAGGTCGGCGTCGGGTTCCGCGCCGCTCAGCCCCGCGAGCTCGGCCGTCCGAACGGCCCGGGTCAGCGGGCTGCTGTAGACGGCGGCGAACTCCCGTCCGGCCAGCCGAGGCGCGAGCGCACGTGCCGCTTTCTCCCCCGCCTCGGTCAGCGGCAGGTCGGTGCGGCCGGCGTGCCGGCCGGTCCGGCTCCACGCGGTCTCACCGTGCCTGATCAATATCAACTCGCCCATGGCCGGGGACCATATCCCACGGAGAGCACAGGCGAACGTTGTTTGACGCGGATCCAAAGCGTGTTGCAGAAGGCTGCGGTGCGGGCATTCTCGCTGGATGCGTGGGGTGTTGAGGGGTGGAGCCGTTGTGGGTGGGGACGTTCACGGGCCTGCGGATGTGGCAGTTCGATCGGCCGCTGAAGGTGGTCCGGGAACGGGGCGGGGACCGTCCTGGTGGTGGCCGCCCGTGGTGTCTGCCGCCGGCGGACCGGGTGCTGCCGGTGGCCGTCCACCACCGCACGAACCACACGATGCGGCAGCTCGCGCCGCTGTTCGGCTGTTCGCCGGCGACGGTGTGCCAGGTGATCAAGCGATTGCGGCCGCTGCCGGCGATCGAGCCGGCCGGCCGACGCGGTGGAGCGGTCGTGGATCGTGGACTACAAGTTCCTCCGTGACTGCCGCCAGCGCGGCAACGGCCTCCACCACGCGGTGCAAGCCGTCACCCACAAGCACGGTCTCGCTCTGGCCACATGACCAGAACGGCCACAGCCCCGACCCTGACCTACCCGGACACGGCCTTCTGCAACACGCTTTGATGTGAAGCGTGTTGCGAAAGTCGCATCACTGCGCCACGACGAGCACGCACAGTCCCAGGACCGCGCACAGCGGCGAGTAGGCGATGAGATTCCACCGGGCGAACTCGCGGCCCGCGCCCTTGCTGAGGAGCGGACCAGCGATGCCGCGCAGTAGGAGTGCCGAGGTCAGGACCCAGATCCCGACGCGATAGAGCCAGTGCGGCCCGACCTGCGGCCAGATATCGGCGACGGCGAGGACGCCGTAGGCCGCGATCAGCAGAGCGCCTCCGACGGCCAGGCACGGGGTTCGGGACGGCATCCCCGGCCCGCTGTAGACGAAGCTCGCCAGTTCGTCGCGGTCCCGTGCCGGCCAGGGGCTGAACCCCCAGACCACGTGCAACACCCCGATCGCGGCCAGAGCCACCGTGGAGATCGCCCCCACGACCTCATGCCACATGGGCCTTCTCCCCACTCCGCCGAGCTGCGACCAGCGCGAGCCCGCCGATCCCGAGGACGAGCCATCCGCCGGACACCGGCTGGAGCGCGACTATCAGTGCGCCGATGGCCAGCAGCCCCCCGGTCCTCGCCGGATGTCGAGACCGAACTAACCTTCGGGCCATGGCTTTGCGACCTGACGAGTTCTACGATCACACGCTTGCAGCTGCGGACGGCGAGCGTCGGCTCCCGCTCGCACGCATGACAGGGTGGGATATCAGCCCCTTCGAACCGGACGGATTGCGGGTCGCGCCGCTGCGCCCTCCGGTTCTGCCCGAGCCTCCACGACACGGCGAGGACCCGTCGAACTGCGACGCGTGCCGTGACCGAGGCGATGGGATCTGGTTCAACGACAGTTGGCGGCTCACCCGCATCGCGGGAGTGGGTGTGCCGCTGGTGCTCATGCTGCATCCGCTTGAGCACTATGACATGGCTGACCTGCCCGATGAGTTGGCAGCCGAGTTGGGTGTCCTGTCCACTCACATCGTCCGCCACGTGCAGGACCTGCCGCACATTTCGCGAGCCCACGTCTACCGCATCGGAGATGGAGGCGCACACCTGCACATCTGGTTCTTCGCCCGGCCCGAGGGACAGACCCAGCTGTACGGATCATGGATGCCCGTCTGGGACGATCTGCTGCCGGAATACCCAGCAGACGTTGCAGAGGCGGATGCGGCGATCGTGGCAGACGCGTTGGTCGCCTCCATCGGGGGTCGTCGCTCGGCTGCCAACGAATCGCCGCACGTCTGATCTGCCGGCAAACGCCAAAGCTCTGCCTGCCGCATGACCCCGGAGGTAATCGACCGCCGCGGGGCCCGAGGCCAGGATGGTTGTCGTACCGGACAGCCGCTGACAGCCACTGCCTGAAGGGACCCCCGCCATGCCGTACTTCGAGTCCGCCACCGACGGCACCCGCCTCCACTTCGTCGACTACGGCCCCTCGGACGGCCCCGTCATCGTCTTCGTCAACAGCTCGTACTTCGGTACCGAGATGTGGGAGTACCAGATGCTGCCGCTGGCGGCCGAAGGTTTCCGCTGCGTGGGCTTCGACCGCAGGGGACACGGTAGGTCCGAGGACGTCTGGGGCGGCTTCGACCTCGACACCCTCGCCCGGGATCTGGGCTCGCTGCTCGATCACCTGGACCTGCGCAACGTCACCTTGGTCGGGCATTCGGTCGGCACGGTCGAGGTGGTCCGGTACCTGACCCTTCGCGGTACCGAGCGGGTGGCGCGCGTCGCCCTCGTCGCCGGAATCGCCCCGGGGCCGGCCCGCTCCACGGACCACTCGGAGGGACTGGACCCGGAGCTGATCCGCGGGTTCAACGAGACCTTCCGGCAGGACCGGGCGAAGTTCTTCGCCGACGGCGCCGACGCGTTCTTCGCCCGCCACCTGCCCGGCCCGCAGGTGTCGGACGCGTACGTGGCGTACATGGTGGACCGCTGTCACGGGGCGACGGCGCGCGCCGCCACCGCCCTGGGGGACCTCCTCCCCACCCTGAACCTCGTCCCGGAGCTGGTGAAGATCGACTGCCCGGTCCTCGTCATCCACGGATCGGACGACGCCTCCGCACCCCTGGCCCTCACGGGCCGCCGCGCGGCCGACCTGATCCCGGGGGCGGAGCTGCACGTGTACGCGTACGCGGGTCACGGGCTGTTCGCGACCCACGCGGACCGCCTCAACGACGACCTGCGCGCCTTCGCCCGCGCCTGACGGCGACCTCCATGGTGCATCCCGGGCACGGGTGAGGAATTGTCAAATCCTGTGGACTGACCCGACAGCCCAATGGCCGATCGATCAAGCAAGCGGCTTGCGGTAACGGACGTACTCGTTCTGCCGCCGGAACCCCACACTCTCGTAAAGGTCGTAGGACCGGTGCGGATTCGCCGTGCCCGTGAACAGCCGAGCGGTCGTTGCACCCTGCTCGCGAAGGCTCCGCAGCCCGTCCAGCAGCAGGACCCGGCCGATTCCGAGGCGTCGCTGATCCGTCCGGACACTCAGCTCTTCCACCTCGCCCACGGTGTGGTCGTGACGGTGGATGGAGCAGAGGGCGACACCGACCATGTCCTGCCCGTTCCAGGCAGCCCTCCAGCATGCCGGGTCGGCGGTGTCGACGAAGTCCTGGAAAGGCCATCTCTGAGTGAAACCGGGGTCCGCGTACGAATCGACGACCGTCCTCCAGGCTGCACGGTAGTGGCTTGTCCCGATCGGCCCTGTCCGTATCCCGGCTGGCAGCTCGCTGCCCGGCTCGGGCACCTGCTGCAGATCGCCCAGCTCCAGCTCGACCAGGCTGAAGACACGTCGGTAGCCGGCTGCGCGCAGAAGTGCCGTGGCATCCTGCTCGGAGACCATGGCGTTCGCACCGATCACTGCCGTCCGCGCCGTTCCATGCTGTTTGACGAGCTGGCGGATCCGCTCTTCAGCCCAGCTCAGCACGGCTGAGCCGATGCCCTGGCCGCGATGCTCGGGCAAGAGGTAGCCGCGGTGCAGGTACAGCCACGTATCGTCCCGCTCTTGCCACCACCGGATCGTCGAGTAGCCGACGACGCTCCCGTCGAGCACCACCAGGATCTGGTTCTTGGACGGCTCCTCCAACTTGGCAGAAGCCTCGGCGATCTCGGCCGCTGTCGGGAGCCCTTCCACTACCGAATGGACATCGACCCGGTCCCGTTCAACACACCCCAGCCGCACCGCGGCCATGGCGCCGTGGTCTTCGTCGCCGCGATACGGCAGGAACCCGAAGCCGACCGGAAGGTCCTGTCCTGCCGTGCCATCCCACATGACCGGATGTTCTCGAACTCCGAGGCAGGTCCGCCACCCTATTCACGCCGCGGTCGTCCGCGGCCGTTCAACGAGCTGACCGCGTTCAAAGCGGGCCCCCGCGCGGACGAGGGCAACGAGGTGGGGTGCATTCACGGCTCGCCAGCGGGCCAGGGCGGACTCGACGAGCTTGAAGACCATCGCCAGGGCGGCGGCCCGGGATCCGGCGCCCCGGCCAGACCGGCCGAGCCTGGATGGCTCCGTGCAAACGAACGAACGCGGGACCTGACAGCATGAATTCGCCGCGGGCACAGTGGCCGCGATCGCTCGGCACCCGGCAAAGACGGTTGAGACGATCTTGAGGTGGCTGGTGCGATCACGGCGTCGGAGCCGTCCCGGACAGGTCCGTCTACCGGGCTGAGCCCGCGACAGTTCGGGAAGCTCGTGACAGCGCTGCGGCGGGAGGGCACCGACCCGGTGTGCAAGGGCCGGCCGTGGAGCCTTCCGCTGGAGGACCGGGCCCTGCTGGTCGCGGCGTCGGGCATTTTCCCTGCCTGCGTGGGGTGCCGGGTGATCAAGCGCTTGCGGCCGCTGCCGGCGATCGAGCCGGCCGCCCGCCCGTCCGACGCGGTGGAGCGGTTGTGGATCGTGGACGGCACGCTGATCCCGGTCCGTGACCGGAAGGTCGGCGCGTCCTCGGTGACTTCCGGTTCTCGGCAAACGTGCGGGTCATCATCGTTGCCGACACCAAACTGGTGGTTGCTGCGGCCCGCCCGGCGCCCGGCAACACCGCGGACGCGAGGGCCTGGCGGGACTCCGGCCTCGCCCGGCACTGCGACGGCGTGACCGTGCTGGCCGACGGCGCCCACATCTACACCGGGCCCGTCGCCCCACACCGCAAACGCCCCGGACGAGCCCTTCTTCCCGGCGAGGAGGAGGACAACGCCGAGCACCGCAGAGTCAGGGCCCGCGTCGAGCGCGCCTTCGCCCGCATGAAGCACTACAAGATCCTCGGCGACTGCCGCCAGCACGGCAACGGCCTCCACCACGCAGTCCAGGCCGTCGCCCACATGCAGAACCTCGCGATGGCCGCGTGAGCAGGTCAGCCCCGAAACCGGCCCTGACCTGCCCGGACACAGCCTTCTGCAACACGCTTCAGAGCCCCGGGCCGTTGTAGGCGCCGCGGTGCGGCTTCGTGGTCGCGCTCACCGGGTTCGCCCAGTAGTCGCGGCCTCCGTTGCCGCTGATCACGGAGCCGTTGTTCAGGGCGGGGGACGTGGAGCGCAGCTTGTAGCCGTCGGCGGAGTGGATCGTGTCGCCGCCGGTGCCGGGGTTCACGAACTGCGGGTCGCCGGCGATGCCGTTGGCGGTGGGCCGGGGCACGCCCTGGAAGACGTTCCACAGCCAGGAGATCCCGGCCCCGGTGGGCAGTCGGGAGTCGCTGGTCCCGACCCAGATGTTGTTCTCGACGACGCTCTCGTCGGGGAGCGTGACGCTGAACTTCTTGTCCGTGCAGTAGAGGACGTTGTTGTACATGTGCAGCGCGGAGCGTCCGGCGCTGACGCTGCTCATGCGGCAGTCGTTCTCGGAGATGTTGTAGCGGATGACCTGTTGGGCGGCGCCGATGGTGCCGCATCCGTCGCAGTCGAGGAAGAAGCCGCCGATGTTGTCGCGGCTGAAGTTGTACTGGATCAGACAGGTGCCGGTGTTGCCCCAGTCGCAGTCGAACGCCTGGCTGTCGGCGACGGACATGCGTGTGATGCCGTACACGGCGTTCTTCTGGATGGTCGGATCGTGGTCGCCGAGCACCCAGATGCCGGCGAAGTTGCCGCCGGAGAAGGGGTAGACGCCGTTGCCCATGCCGGAGGCGTTGTTGTACTGGATCACGGGCGCGTCGGCGTAGCTGGCGATGATGCCGTCGCCGCCGACGTCCTTGATCACGTTGTTCTCGATCAGTACTCCGGTGCCCTTGACGGCCATGGCGCCGACGCGGATCTTGAGGCCGCCGCCGCCCGTGTTGCTGATCTGGTTGTCGTGGACGTGGACGTCGTCGAGGGTGGAGTTCGTACCGCTCGCGCCCGTGACGACGCCGGCGGACTGGACGTAGTCCTCGGTGGTCGGGCTGTTCTTGCTCGTCTGGCCGGCCACCCGGTCGATGACGAGGCCGCCGATGTCGAAACCGCGGTGCGCGGTTCCGTCGGTGGCGGAGATCCGGAGTCCGGTGCGGCGGGCGAGCGAGGAGGCGGGGTTGGTGAGCTTGAGGTTGCTGATCCGCCAGTGGTCCTGATTGGTGAGGGAGACCGCGTCCGGAGCGCCTCCGCCGTCGATCACGGGCAGGGCGCCGGTGCCGTAACCGGTGAGGACGATGGGGGCGGCGGCGGTGCCGCTGCCCCGCGGGGCGAGGGAGCCGGTGCACGCGGTGCCGGAGGCGAAGGCGAGCGTGTCCCCGGGGCCGTACGTCTTCCCGTTGGCCTGGCCGATGCTGTTGAACGGCGCCGCCTGACTGCCGTCTCCGGCGGCCGGACGTGAGCAGTCCACATAGGTGACGCTTCCTGCGGCAGCGGCGGGTGAGCCGGGGAGTACGGCGCTTCCGCTGAACGCGAGGGCGACGGCGAGGAGCCCGCGCCCCGTCAACTGCCGTGCCGTCAAAGCTCTGATGGTCATGACGCAACAACCTTTCTGGCGGTCGGGTGCGGCCAGAAGCTAGGTGCGAGCGGTGATCGAGTCAATGCGTTCTCGTCGATTGATCGAGTTTCGATCAGTGAGTGGGCGATTGGTCGATCTGACGGGCGGCCAGCAGGATCCGGCGAAGCGTCGGCCGCCCTCCGCGCTTGTGTGCGACGCCCACGCAGGGAAGAGTTCCCTCGGTCGCCCGCCTCGGGGCGAGGTCGAGCGAGACAGGGACAGACGGATGTGCGTGGTGAATGCGGAGGCCAAGGAGGCCGCCGTCGCTCGGTTCCTTCGCGAGCATCCGGAAGCGGGGAAGCCGGCATCCGCCCATCCCGCACTTCAGAGCTGTACCGACGCCGTCTGGTCCGGAGTCGCCGGGTGTCCGGCCGGGATACCCGCCCTGTTCCACTGCCTGCCCGATCAGGCCGCCGGTCCCGAGGCCGTCGCCGTACTCGGCAACGTCCTGATGGACGACATCTTCCACGTGAGCGCGGCGATGCCGGCCGCCCTGCCGTTCCTGATCGGCCTCGCCGCGGACCCCGACATCCCGACGCGGTCCGACGTGGTGGACCTCCTGGCCCTCGCCGCGCATCTGTCCGCACCCGTCGACGCGGACGACGAGCGCAGCGTGCTGTTGCTCGGCCACGACGACGACCA
Source organism: Streptomyces sp. R-07 (assembly GCF_049913175.1). Lineage (NCBI taxonomy): Bacteria > Bacillati > Actinomycetota > Actinomycetes > Kitasatosporales > Streptomycetaceae > Streptomyces > Streptomyces sp. R-07. Next base: position 8,136,246 of record NZ_CP183978.1, on the reverse strand, counting down.
CCCCGAACGCGGACGGTGCAGGGCCGCGTTCCGTGAACACGCGTCCGCGCTGCGTGCCCTCCTGGACGACACGACCCTGCCCGACGGCTTCCTCAGCGCAGACGACCGCGAAGGGCTGCGGGCAGCCGGGGCGCTGCGCTGAGACCGGTACCCCGATCCGTTCCGTCAGCAGCCGGCGGCGGCCGGCAGGAGCCAGGTGCGGCAGACGTCCAGCGCGCTGTCGACGTGGACCCCCAGGCCCGGGTCGGGAGCGAGGACGGAGAGGCGGTGCATGGTCAGCATCGCTTCCCAGGCCGACGTCCTGGCCAGCGGTGACGTGCCCCATGAGACGCCTTCGAGGTGCGTCCAGAGATGGGCCCCGAAGCCCAGGTGAATCGTTCCTGCCCGGGACTCCTCCTCGTCGAGGGCGCGACGCGCGGCGGCCAGGAAGGCGACGGCACCCGAGGGGCCCAGCGCCGAGACGATGACCCGGAGGTGGGACGCGGTCAGGGACGTGACCTCCGGCCAGTCGGCCGCGTCACCGAAGCGCTCGCACAGACGTGCGTTCAACAGGTGTTCCATGTCAGTGGTCATGCATGCACAGATACGTTTCCGCTGCCCACCGCGCCCGTCACGACACGCGGGACGTGCGGTCCGACCCCCGTACGGAGTGATCGTCGGGCGCGGCGGGGCCGGCCGGGCACGGCCCGAGGGCCGGGGCGCAAGACGCGCCCCGGCCCTCGGGTGGGATGCTGGCGGCAGGGTCAGAGCTGCTCGTCCTCGGGGATGCTGACCAGCCAGCGTGTGTCCTTGCGCGGCCGCAGGTACAGCGCCCAGTAGAGGGTGGCCACCGCCGTGATGCCGCCGGTCCAGAGCAGGTACTCCACGTCCTGCATGTACAGGATGTACGCGAGCACGCCGATGAGCACCACCGGGACGGCCGGCCACAGCGGCATCCGCCACGCCGGGACCTCGCGGTGCGCGCCCCGGCGGCTGAACAGCGCCGCCACGGCGACCAGCAGGTACATGCCGGTGACGGAGACGCCGGTGACGCCGTAGAGGGTGTCGAGGTTGACGAAGCACAGGGCCGCGCCCGGCACGCCGACGACCAGGGTGGCGACCCACGGGGAGCCGAAGCGGCCCAGGCGGGAGAGTCCCTTGTTGACGGGCTCCGGCCAGGCCTTGTCACGGGCGGACGCGAACAGCACGCGGGAGTTCTGGATGACCATCACGATGCCGGCGTTGATGATGGCCAGCGCGACGCAGAGGCTGATGAAGGTGCCGACGGCGGAGTTGGACCAGGCCGCGATCATGCCGCTGATGTCGCCGCCGGTGAGGGTCTCCAGGTCTCCGGCACCGAGGGTGATGGCGACGACGGGCACCAGGATGACGGCGGTCGAGATGGCGAGGGTGGCGAGCACGGTGCGGGCCACGTTGCGGCGCGGGTTCTCCAGCTCCTCGGAGAGGTAGACGGCCGTCGAGAAGCCCTGGGTGATGAAGAGGGCGATGGCGAGGCCGGAGACGACCATGGCGCCGGTGACCAGCGAGTGCGTGCCGCCCTCGGCGGCGACCTGGCCGTGGATGAGGGAACCGACGCCCCGCTCGGAGTGCGAGAAGCCCAGGATCGCGACGAGGCCCGCGGCGATCACCTCGAGTACGAGGAAGATGCCGGTGATCCAGGCGTTGGCCCGCAGGTCGAGGAGGCCCGCGAGGGTCGCGAGGAGCATCACGCCGGCGCCGGCGAGCGGGGCCGGGATGTGCACGAGCGGCGCGAGGTAGTCGGCGGTCCCCATGGCGATCACCGGGGGCACGATCATCACCACCAGCAGGGACAGGACGAACACCAGCCAGCCGGCCAGTCGGCCGGAGAGGGTGGAGACGATGGCGTACTCGCCGCCCGCGCTCGGGATCAGGGTGCCCAGCTCCGAGTAACAGAAGGCCACGCCGATACACAGCAGCGAACCGATGGCGATCGTCAGGGCCGCGTACGTGCCGACCCCGTCGAACAGGTCCGGTACGACCACGAAGAGCGTGGAGGCGGGCGTCACGCACGACAGCGTGAGCAGCGTGCCGCCCACGACACCGATGGAACGCTTGAGCTTCTGCGGCACGGGCTCGGTCTGGGGGGCCAACGCGTGCGGCGCGCTGAGGGTGTCGGTCATCAGGCGGTTCCGATCGATGCGAGCGGTAGTTCTGAGCGGGAGCGGTATCGCCTCCGAGGCGGCTGGTGATCAGGTGGTTCCTTGAGCTCCCGGCTGAATGGAAGCGTGAGCAGAACCGCAGGTCAATGGCCCATCCGCTGCGGAATCCGTTGTTCCGACACGCCCGGGCGGCGCCACAGGGCGCTAAGAACGCGCCAAGACGGCGGAATCGCTCCGTGCGGGAACCGCAGCGCTCGGGCCAGGACTTTTCCCGCGCTTTACCGCCGCTCCACATTCCGGAACGCCCTACCCGCCGGTACCGGGAACTCCCGACCCGCCGGTACTCGGCAGGGAGCCCCCGGTCTCGACACCGAGCCGCCGGAGGTCGCCCCGCTCAGTTCCCGCGCCGATAGGCGCCCGGAGCGGTCCCATGGGTGCGTTTGAAGGCATGCGCGAAGGCGAACTCGGAGCCGTACCCCACCTGGGCCGCGACGGTCCGCAGCGGTGCGTCCGATGCCCGGAGCAGGCGCGCCGCCGTGGTCATCCGCCACCAGGTCAGATAGCCGAGGGGCGGCTGGCCGATCAACCGGGCGAAGCGTCTGGCGAAGGGGGCCCGGGAGAGCCCGGCCTCGGCGGCGAGTGCCGCCACGGTCCACGGGGCCGCAGGGGCCTGGTGGATGGCGTGGAGGGCGGCGGTGACCGCCGGGTCGTTCAGCGCGGCCGCCCACCCGGTGCTCTCCTCTCCGGCGGGGCGGCCGGTGAACCAGATCCGCAGGATGTACAGCAGCAGGGTGTCCAGGAGGGCGGGGACGACCGCGTCCGTGCCCAGGTGGGGAGTCTGCAGCTCGGCGGTCAGCAGCGTGACGGCCGCGTCCAGCTCGGGGCGGCGGTCCGGGTGTGCCGGCAGGTGGATCAGGTCCGGCAGGGTCAGCAGCAGGGGGTGGGCGCGGGTCGGGTCGAGTCGGTAGGCGCCGCAGAGCACGACGGTGACCGGGCCGCCGCTTCCGCTCCTGTCGACGCTGTCCGAGGCGTAGGCGTCGTACGACCCGGAGTCGTCGGGGCTGCAGGCGGGGGCCGTCACCAGCCACTCGGGGCTGTCCGCCAGGGTGTGCCCGCTCCCGTGGGGCAGGAACACGACGTCGCCCGTGCCGAGCCGGACGGGCTCGGTGTCCGGGGCCTGGAGCCAGCAGGAACCCTCCAGGATCACCTGGAAGCCCGCCGATCCGGGTACGGAGGCGAACTCCTGCCCCCACGGCGCGTGCCATCGGACCTGGGCCGACCGGGGCCGGCCCGTCCGCGTCACCGCGATCACGTCGCTGAGTACGTCCATGGGCCGAGCGTACGGGTGCGAGACGGATGCGCATGAAACAGGCTCTCCGGCACATGGATCGTCTTCCTCGGGCGTCCTGGATTCGCTGCATGACGACGAAGACGATCAAGACGATGACGGCCGCACGCATCCACGCGTTCGGCGACGCCTCCGTGATCCGCCACGACTCCGTGCCGCGCCCGCGCCCCGGCGCCGGCGAGGCCCTCCTCCGTGTCGCGGCCACCTCGTTCAATCCGACCGAGGCCGCGTTGCGCGCCGGAATGCTGCAGGCCTTCCTCCCCGTCGACCTGCCCTACACGCTCGGCTGGGACGTCGCCGGCACGGTGGCCGAGGTCGGTGCGGGGGTGGAGGGGCTCTGCGTCGGCGACCGGGTCGTGGGCCGGCTGGACAGTGGGGGCGCGGCCGCCGAGTACGTCCGGGCCCCTGCCGCCCTGCTCGTCCCGGCACCGGCGTCCGTTCCTCTCGCGAGCGCCGCAGCGCTTCCGGTGGCCGGCCTGACGGCGTGGCAGGCGGTGTTCGAGCACGGCAAGGTGGCCGCGGGACAGCGCGTGCTGGTCAATGGTGCGGGTGGCGGCGTCGGGGGCTTCGTGACGCAGCTCGCCAGGCACGCGGGGGCCGTGGTGATCGCCACGGCGAGCGCCCGAAGCGCCGACGCGGTCCTGCGGCAGGGAGCCGGGCGCGTGATCGACTACAACGCCGGACCGGTCGGCGCCGCGCTCGACGCGCCCGTGGACACCCTGCTCAACCTGGTCCCCCTGAGCCCGTCGGACGCCGCGGCTCTGGCACCTCTGGTGCGGCCCGGCGGGCGGATCGTGTCGATCGCTACGCCGATCGAGCCGGCGGCCGAGTCGGGGGTGACCGCCCTGCACATGGTCGCCCGCAACGACGTCGGGGATCTGGCGGCACTGGTGGAGCTCGTCGACGGGGGCGTGCTCGGCATCGACGTCAGCGCGTCACGCCCGCTGGCCGACCTCGCCGAGGTCCACCGCCTCGGTGAAGCCGGCCGCACGCGGGGCAAGATCGTCCTCTCCCCCTGAGCCCGGCCGCCGCGCGCGGCATGACACGCTCCCGGCCGCCGTGCCGTCGTACCGCGTGACCGCCCACCTCCGTACAGAGGGAGACCCCGTCATGTCGGCAACCGAGGCAGCGAGCAACATCGCGGCGCTCCACCGCTTCCACTCCGCCACGAACAGCGGCGACCCGGCTCTCGTCGCGAAGGCCGTCGACGAGTTCACCACGCCGGACCTGCTCTTCCACGCGCCGGTACCGATGGGCGCGACGGGACCGGAGGCCCTGAAGCGGGTGTGGGAGGCGCTCCTGCGCGCCTTCCCCGACATCCGCGTCACCGTGGAGGAGACGGTCGCGGAAGGCGACAGGGTCGTCTCCAGGAACACGGTGACCGGGACCCACCGGGGCGAGTACCGGGGCCTGGCGCCCACCGGGAGGACCGTGACCTACAGCGAGATCTTCGTCCTCCGTTTCGTGGACGGGCGGATCGCCGAGATCCATGGCGTCGTCGACGTCCTCACGCAGCTGCGTCAGCTCGGCGCCCTCCCGTCCTGACGAGGCCGGCCAGGAAGAGACCCGTCCAGGGTTCCGAGCGGCCCCGGGGCGGCAGCTCGGGGCCGAGCTCAGAAGTGGCTCAAGTCCCTTGTTCCGGCGGGCTCCTCGAAGGCAAGGTCAGCTCGGGCCGTCGACCAACGGCCCCAGCTTTCAGGGGGAATCGAGCATGAAGATCATGAAGACAGGCCTTACGGCGTGTGCCGTCGCCGCGCTGCTCACCGGCGCGGTCGGCTGTACGTCCGGGAGCGGAGCGGCGACCGCACGGGCCACGCCCACGACCGGAACGGCCTGCGCGGACGGCACGTACACGTGGTTCAACATCGACTCGCGGGAGGTGCTGACGGGCGTCGCCGAGAAGCAGAAGCTCGGCAAGGGGGGAGGCATGCTGACGCACGAGCTGGCACGGCTCCACCACCCGATCACCGCCGTCACCTTCGAGAAGGGCCCGCGGGTCGACACGAAGGCGACACTCCGCTCGCTCGGCGACCGCGTCGGAGAGACGGACGCCCTCGACGCCGACGCCTACGGGTTCGCGGACGTCCAGAGGGCCGTGCCGAAACTCCAGTCCCGCACCACCACCGTCGAGGGCTCCGGAACCTTCGTGGACTACGCCTGGGTGCGAGAGATCACCGGGGACTTCCGGTACGAATGCCGCGACGGCAAGCGGGCGACGGGCCGTGCGGTCGGGTGGACCACGGACGGCTCGGGCGTCCTGGAGTGCTCCACCCCGATCGAGAACGCGGGAGCGGAGGACACGGGCGCGGAAGCGGCCCGCATGTCCTGCGGGCCCGGTAGCCCCGCGGCGAAGACGAAGAAGGGCTGAAGAAGGGACCGGGGGCCGGCAGCTGCCGCCGGCCCCCGGTGGCCGCCTACCGGTCGCCGGGTACGAGCCAGAAAATAGTAGCCATGTACATGGTAGCCATGTACGGTATCTCTCATGAGTTCAGCAAACGAGAGCGCCACCGCAGGCTTCCTGGTCTGGCGCCTGTCGATGAAGTGGCGCGTGGCCGTCGACCGGGCGGTCGCACCACTGGGACTGACCCACGCCCAGTACGCGTTGATGGGGTCCCTGTACGGCATGGCGCGCTCGGGACGGCAACCGAGCCAGCGTCAGCTCGCCGACCACACCGGACTCGAACCGTTGTACGTCTCCAAGCTCGCCCGCGCGCTGGAGGCGGCCGGACTCGTCACCCGCACCCGGGACCCCGACGACCCGCGCGCCATGCAGCTGTCGCTCACCGAGCAGGGCCGCGATGTCACCCGCCGCGCCATCACGGTGGTCCAGGGCCTCCTGGATCAGATGCTGGAGCCCCTCGGCGGACAGGACAGCCCGCGCGCACGGCAGTTCACCCGCGAGCTGGCGAACCTGCTCGACGTACCTCTTGATCCGCACACCGAGAACGACGAGGAGCAGTCATGACCACCACCGCACCCACGACCAACGGCCGGGTCATCGCCCTGGCACACTACGCCGCGCGAGCCCTCCTGGAGGGCGTACTGACCCGCCACGGCGCCACGTTCGAGCAGAGCGTGACGCTCCGGGCCGTCGTGTCGGCGGGCGACTCCGTCGAACGGGACGCGCTCGTCACCGACGTCATCGGCTCGCTCAAGACCGGGGAGTCGACCGTGCTCGGCGTGATCGACGGGCTGACGGCGGCGAAGCTGCTGGAACAGGACCCGGCACAGGCCTCCCGACTGCGGCTCACTCAGGCCGGACGGGAACTGTACGAGTCCACCACCGCCGAGACCGCCGAGATCTCCGCCCGGCTGTACGCCGACATCCCGGCCGAGGACCTCGCGGTCGCGGGCCGCGTACTGACCCTCATCACGCAACGCGCCAACACCGAACTCTCCGGAGCCTGAGCCCCCGCGGCCCGCGGCCCACGACCTCACCGTGCCGGTTCCGTCCGTGCCGGTGGCGCAGGATGGTCAGGTCCGTACCGCCAGGGGGCAGGGGAGCAGCGCAGTGGCCGAGCGGAACGGAACGGACCCTGAGGCGCGTGGGGGCCGGATACGGAAGCGGGACCCCTGAGGCCCGCTGAAGCCCGGTGTCGGCGTTTCGGCCACACCCCGCGAGGCCACGACCCTTCTGGCGTAAGGATCGATGCACCCGGCACGAACGCGCTTTCGCTCTTTCTCGGGGTTCGCACGGCGTCCGAAACACATGTGTTCGACCCGCCGGGCCTTCTCGTTGAGCTCTCCGACAGCCCAGCCCCCGGCTCCCGGAGAACGCCATGAGCCCCCTTCCCGACCCTAATGACACTCCCCTTGGCCCACCCCTTCGCCGGCGCGCCGGTTCGTCTCGCTCGGTACGTCCGGATGCGAGGTGGGCCGTATGACGGCGACCACGGACGACGCGTCGTCGACGGCCCCGGCGGAGACCGTCTCCGCGTCCGAGCGGCTGCTGTTCGGCGGTGAACTCGCCTACGACCAGGGGTGGAGCCAGCACCGCGGGACCTGGGTGAAGCTCGGCATGTGGAACATGGCCGTGAGCTTTCCCCGGCAGGTCGGGATCGCCGTGCGCCTGGCCCGGCAGGCCGACCGCCGTGCCCTGTACACGGTGGCGGTCAGCGAGATCGGCCGCGGTGTGGCGCAGGCGCTCTCCCTGGTGGCGGTGAACACGCTCCTGACCGAGCTGCTGGCATCGGGCATCCTCGTCGACCGGCTCCGGGCCGCCCTGCCGTCGCTGGTGTTCGTGTCGGTCATGGCGGTCGTCTCCTCGCTGCTCAAGTCCGCGTCGACGGCCTCGACCGGAATCCTGGAGCCGAAGGTCCAACGGGTCGCCACCGAGCGGTACCTGGGGCTCGTCGCCCGGGTGGAGATGGACGCGATCGAGGACGACGCCTTCCACAAGTTGATGGACTCGGCGCAGTGGGGCGCCGACGGGGCCCGGCGGATGGTGGGCTACTGCACGGCCGTGGTCGCCTCGGCGATCTCCCTGGTCGCCGCCGCGAGCGTGCTGACGGTCCTGCACCTGGCGCTGCTGCCGCTCCTGGTCGCGATGGCGCTGCCGAGCGCGTGGGGATCCCTGACGATGGCCCGGGCTCGGTACGAGAGCTGGCACCGGTTCGTCCAGCACGCGCGCGCGGCGCAGCTGCTCAGCCGGCTCCTGATCGATCAGCAGGCGGCGGGCGAGGTCCGGGTCCACGACGTGGGGCCGTTCCTGCTGGAGCACTTCCGGGGCATGGCGGAGACCAGCGAGCGCGAACAGACACGGCTCGCGTGGGTGGGGGCCCGCACGGGGCTGTTCGCCGACGGTGCCCGTGGTGTGGCCACGGTCACCGCGTACGCCGTGCTCGGTCTGCTCCTGTGGAACGGGCAGATGGCACTCGCGGTCGGCGGCACCGCGGTCCTCGCGATCCGAGCGGGGTCGGCGAGCATCACCGACCTGGTGCTGCGGGTCGCCGACATCCAGGAGGAGTCCCTCTTCGTCGCCGACCTGGAGCGGCTGTGCACCGAGGCCGAGCGGCGGGCGATCCCGGAGACGGGCCTTGAACTGCCGGAGGACTTCGACGCGATCCGCTTCGAGAAGGTCACCTTCTCCTATCAGGGAGCCGAGGAGCCGTCGCTGCGGGAGGTGGACCTGGTCATCCCGCGTGGCAGGACCGTGGCCCTCGTGGGGGCGAACGGATCGGGCAAGACCACGGTGTCCAAGCTGCTGTGCGGCCTGCACATGCCCGCGACCGGCCGGGTGATGTGGGGCGAGGTGGACGCCGCCGAGGCCTGCCGGGCGCGGCTCTTCTCGCGGGTGGCGATGGTCGCCCAGAACTTCCAGCGCTGGCCGTTCACCGCCAGGGTGAACATCGGCATCGGCCGGCCCGGCAGCGCGATCGACGACCGCGACGTGGACGCCGCGGCGGCCTACGCGGGCGCCGACGACGTCGTGGCGAAGCTGCCCCGCGGCCTGGACACGCTGTTGGCCCGCGGCTACCGGGGCGGTCAGGAGATCTCCGGCGGGCAGTGGCAGAAGGTCGGGCTGGCGCGGGCGCGCTACCGGAACGGACAGGTCCTGGTCGTCGACGAGCCGACCAGCGCCCTCGATCCGGTGGCCGAGCAACGGGTCTTCGACCAGATCCACCGGCTCGCCGGTACGGGCCAGACCACCGTCCTGATCACCCACCGGCTCCACAGCGTCCGTCACGCGGACCTCATCTACGTCCTGGAGCGGGGCCGCGTCGTCGAGCACGGCACGTTCGAACAGCTCATGGACCCGGCCGCCGGCACCGGGGCGTTCCGTGAGGCGTACAACCTGCAGGCCCGCCAGTTCCTGGCGCCCGCCGTTCCCGGGCAGTCCGAGCGCGCCACCGCGGACAGCGCGCAGGAAGAGACGCCTGCCTAGCCCGTCGGTCCACGGAGTCCTCGTTCTTCCCGGGCGAGAAGGAGTACGAGGCGGCGCTGGAGGTGGAGTGGGCCGCCTCCTGGCGCAGCTCCTGCCGGGACCTGGGCCGCCAGGGCCGCCCCCTGGCCCTCCGGGAGACACTCGGATGCGGCCGGTGACACCGGTTGGCACTCCCGGCGCGGCGAACCACCCGCCGCCCGTCCGGCGTTCGTTCGTTCGTTCCTTCAGCGTCCCTCTGGGGCATCACGCGATCGGAGAGAGATGACCACCACATCGATGAGTGACGAGGAGTACGGGGCCGTGCGCGCCGCGGCCGCCCTGTGGGTCGGGACCTCCGTACTGATCACCGACGCGCGCGGAAGGGTGCTGATCCAGCACGTCGACTACCGCGACACCTGCCTCCTGCCGGGCGGTGCCGTCGACAAGGGCGAGTCGCCCTCCCGGGCCGCCTCCCGTGAGGTACGGGAGGAACTCAGCGTCGCGATGGCGGTCACGCGGGGACTCGCCGTCGACTGGGTCTCCGCCGACAGCGTGGACGCGCCGCCCGTGATGCGGTTCAACGGCGAGATCCTGCACGTGTACGACGGCGGCACATGGGACGAGGAGCAGATCGCCGCGATCCGGCTGCCCGAAAGCGAGGTCACGGCCGTCGAGTTCGTCGAGCCCGCCCGCCTGCCCGACCTGATGTCCCCCGGCGACGCCCGCCGCGCCCTGTCCGCGCTCCGCGCCCGTATCGACACCGCCGGCCCCGTGCTCCTGGAGAACGGCCTCCCGATCACCCCCACCGTGCTCGACAGGACCGGCGTCCTGCGCACGGCCCGTCCCCGGCACCACCTTCCGTTCCATGCCCTCCCGGCCCCCGGGAACCTCCCCGTACGGCAGTCCTGGGGCTGGCTCCTGGCGCCCGACGGCCGCGTTCTCGTCGTGCTCGATCCGGACACCGGCGGGGCGTGTCTCCCCGGGGGCACACCCGAACCCGAGGACAAGGGCGACTCCGTGGCCACCCTGCGCCGCGAAGTCCGCGAGGAGGCCGCCGCCGCGTTCGGCGAGCCGGTGTATCTGGGGTATCTCTCCGACCCGGGCCCTCCGTGCGCCCGCGTCCGCTACGCCGCCGTCCTCACGAGCGTCGGCCCGGCGGGCGTCGATCCGGCCATCGGACGCCCCTACACCCGCGTGCTGGCCACGCCGGAGCAGGCGCTGGAGCTCTTCGACTGGGGGCCGTCGGCCGCCGCACAGCTCGCCGCCGTCCATCAGGCCCGCGAACAGCTCGGCATTCCCCGGGCCGCCCACCGCCCCGTCACCGAAATCAGCGCGCCGACCACTTGGTAGCCCGCACACCGGCCCGGCTTCCGGGCATCCGGTCACCGGCGCTCCGGCCCGGGTCAGCGTTCTGCGGTCGACCAGGCTTCGAGGAGGGCGGTGAGGGCGGTTCGTGCCTGGGTTGCCTTCCGGTCGTTTCCCCTCGCCGCCGGAGACAGTTCGGCGTGGATGAAGGTCGTGTTGTGGCCTTTCGCCGTCTTTCCCTGGACGTTCATGGTTCCTTCCAGGGGGCAGCGGTCGGCCCAGCCCCTGCAGACGCGGAGGCCGCGCGTTTCCATGTGGGCCGCCAGGGACGCGGCCTCTTCGGGTGCGGTCTGCGCGGCGCCGGTGGAGAGGATGGCGTCGTAGGGGCGGTCCGACGTCCTGGCGAAGCCGTGCAGCTGAAGGCCCGGAATGCCGCGTTTTTGCAGTTCCGTGACGATCGCGTGGAAAACGCTGTCGGTGCGGTGGGCGACGTCCGCCCGGTCTCCCCGACCGGCGGTGCGGTGGGCGCCGGCGAGGACGAGGGTGCCGCCCGGCGCGTCCTCCAGCAGCCGGGCGCCGAGGGCTTCGGTGCCGCGGTCGGCCACCGGGTGGGGCACCTGCACGCTCCAGCGGACGGCGGCGTCGGCGTCGACGTACAGCCGTCCCCATCGCGCCTCGTCCCCCGGCTCGACCGCGGCGACCTCGTCGTAGCGGCGACCCGAGGCGGAGTCCGTCAGCCTGGTCACGCGGAAGCCGACGGCGGCGAGGAGCTTCTCGGCCTCGGGGAGCTCGCCGTCAAGGAGGTGGCCGACGCCTTCGGCGAGGCGCTCCCGCTGGGCGTCACTGGGGGGCGTGTACGGCGCGCGGGCTCCGGCCCGCTGTGCGTACTCGACGATCCGGTCGTGGAGGTTCACGAGCTCGCGGGCGGGCGGGCGCCCCGCTTCCGTGGCGTCGCGCGCCGTGGATCGGCAGCCGAAGAGGGACAGCGCGATTCCGATGACGGCGAGAGAGTAAAGAAAACGTGATGGTCTCGTGACGCCCCGAGTATAGTCGATCTTGGTCCTCATGTGAAGATCGGCCGGTGACATTCTGCGATTCTCTCCCCATCGGTCGTGCACTGGCAGTGACGGCGGCCCTCGCCGTACTCACCGCCGGCTGTGCGTCCACGCCCTCGGAGCCGCAGAGCAAGCCGGGCGGACGCTCGTTCACCGTCGCCGCCGCGGGAGATGTTCTCATCCACCCGGAGCTGGTGGAGCAGGCCGCCCGGGACGCGAAGGAGACGGGCGAAGGGGAGGCCGGGCTGGATTTCGGCCCGCTGATGGCCGGTGTGAAGCCGGTGATCAGCAAGGCCGATCTGGCCATCTGTCACCTGGAGACTCCCGTGGGCTCCCCCCGGGGGCCCTGGGAGGGGTATCCGGAGTTCCTGGTGCCGCCGCAGATCCTCACGACCTTGAAGGACGTGGGCTACGACACCTGCTCGACGGCCTCGAACCACACCAACGACCACGGCCTGAAGGCCATCCGCAGCACCCTGGACGCGATGGACCGGGTCGGGCTCGGACACACCGGCTCGGCCCGTACGCCCGAGGAATCGCAGAAGGTCAACATCCGCGACGTCAAGGGCGTCAAGGTGGCCCACCTGGCCTTCTCGTGGGAGTCGTTCCTCAACCCGACGTCCCAGAAGGAACGCTGGTCGTTCAACCGGATCGGCACGGACGAGATCAAGAAGGCCGAGAAGCGGGCCCGGGCGCAGGGCGCCGAGGTGGTGATCCTCTCGCTCCACTGGGGCCTGGAGCACTACAACGAGCCGAGCGTCCCCCAGCTGCAGCTCGCGGAGCGGCTCACCAAGGAGACCGGGATCGATCTCGTGATCGGCCACCACGCGCACGTGGTGCAGCCGATCCAGAAGCTGAACGGCACCTGGGTCGCCTACAGCCTGGGCAACCAGGTGGCCCGGCACTCGTCACCCACGGGGCTGACCGAGGAGGGGGCGATCGGCTGGTTCGAGTTCCGGGAGACGGCCTCCGGGTGGGATGTGTCCGCCCGCTACCGCACCACCCTGGTGGACGTCCCTCCCGAGGCCGAGCCCGGTGAGGAGCTCCCCGAGGGCGCCGTCGAGGACCACCGGCTCGTCGACGTCCGGCAGATGCTCGACGACCCGGGCGACCTGACCTCGGACCGGCTCTCCCGCTACCGCCTCGCCGCCGAACGGACGCGCGGCTTCCTCTTCAACCGAGGGGCTCCGGGGGGCGACGGCCTGGCCGAGCTCTCCCTCAAGGACTGAGCCGTTCCCCCGTCCGTTCCGTGCGTTCATGACCGCGGCCGCCCGGGCCCGCGTCAGTGGCGGCCCGCGTGTGCGGCGACCGTAGGAATCAGGAAAGAGCAGCAGTGACATCGACCAATGCCGCGTACCGCGTGCGAGGAGGGCGGCGACGGAGCCGCCGGCGCGCGGACATGCCGCTCCTGGGCGGCATCCGTCCGCCGATCGCGGTCCTCTGCGTGCTGATCCTCGCCCTGGCCGGCCTGACGGCCAAGGTGCTCGGTCCCAGCAAGGACACGGTCGTGCCGCAGGCGGTGCTGTCCTCACAGCAGTACTTCGCCGAGGACGGCGCCATCGCCCTGCGCGCCTCGATCGACGAGCGGGTCACCGACCTGGAGCGGACCGCCGCGGCGCTCAGCGCCGGGCAGCCGGTGAAGCCCGAGCGGATCCTTTCGGACCTGGGCCGGACCTACCAGAAGTGGACCGGCACCAGCGTCGTCGACCTGGAGAGCGGGGACGTGCTCGCCGAGCGGGGCGAGGCGATTCCGCTCTCCTGGCTGGACAAGGACGTGCTCACCGGGAAGCAGGCCCTGACGCCCCGGATGGTGCGGCTGAAGACCGGTGACGTACGCCTGATGACGATGGCCGTACTGGACTGGGCCGACCGGCCGCAGCAGCTGCTGCTCGCGTCGAGCAGCCTGTCCGTGCCCGCCATCAACCTCGGCCCCTTCCGCAGCATGGCCGTGGTGGCCGAGAACGGCGAGGTCCTCGGCACGGCCGGCTTCGAGCAGGCCGAGGCGCTCAACTCCGACCAGGAGCGCCAGGAGCTCTCCTTCCTCCACAAGCAGATGAACCGTCTTGCCGACCAGGCCGCGGTGCGCACCGAGCAGCACCCCGTCCGCGCGAAGGAGCCCGGCTCGCGGGGCTACCCCGGCGTCAGCGGCACCCTTCTGGGCGGCGATTACAACGGGCGCGTCGCCACGGCGGGGTACGCCTCGCTCGCCTCCGCCGACCCGGAGGAGAAGCCGAGTCAGGCCGCCGGTCTCGGGCTCACGGTCGTGGCCCTGCTGCCCGTGGTGCAGCAGCAGACCTCCGACCAGGGCCGCGAGCTGTTCGGCCTGGCGGCCGCGGGCGTGCTCGTGCTGCTCGGACTCCTCGCGGCGACCGTCCTGTGGGCGACCGTGCAGCGGCCCCTGCTGCGGCTGTTCCTGGAGTCGCGCCGGCTCGCCCGCGGCGATCTGACCCGGCCGGTCTCCGTGCCCCGCTGGGGCGAGGCCGCCCGCATCGGCGCCGCACTCGAACGCCTGCGACGGCAGCTCGCCGGTGACGGTGCGGCCCCCGGCGCCGGCCCGCGCCGGCGGATCCTGGTCGGCGGACGCGGTCCGCTCGTGGTGACGGCGGCGCTCCTGCTGCTCTGGTGCGTGCCCGTCGGCCTGCTCCTGAACCGCACGGACGACTCGGTCAGCGTGCCGACCACCATGGTCAACGACCAGCGCGACCGTACGGACCTGATCGCCGACCGCCTCCGCAGGGCGCTCAACGAGGCGCAGGCCGACCTCGTCTCCACCTCCCGGCTGATCGGCGAGGAGGACCACGAGGACACCGGCCGGCTCCTCGAGGAGACCCTCCTCAAGCACCCCCGCTACCGGGCCCTGTACGTCGTCGACGCCGGTGGTGACATCAGCGCCCGGGCGGGGTCGGATCCGCACGACTGGAGCCGTGGCGAGGACCTGCCGCTGGTCCGGGTGTCCGGGAAGGGCGGCAAGGAGCCGATCATCCAGGCCGGCGCTCCGCTGCCGGAGCGCGCGGGCGGCACCCTGGTCGGCGAGATCCGGGTGGAGTTCCTCGACTCGCTGCTGGCCCGGCCCGGACTCGGGGATGTCCGTGTGGTGGACTCCGCGGGCCTGACCATCGCCGCCGGCAACGGCTTCCTGGCGTTCGAGGAGCTCCCCGAGGGCCCCGTCACCGACCTCGTCCGGGCCGCCGGCATGCGGGTCGGCGCGGGTCCCGTCGAGAACGGTCTGCTGATCCGCGAGGGGAACGGCGTCACGGTCGCCGCGGCGGCCCCGTTCTCCGGCGGCGGCGTCACGGCCGACATCGGCTGGACCGTCGTCAGCCGGCAGGACGCCTCGCGCTTCCAGATCGCCCCCTACGAGCGCGAGGACCGCAGCGTGCTCGCCGGCATGCTCGGGCTCGCCGCGATCATCTTCTGCCTCGGCTGGATCTACCTCGTGGTCGTACGGCCGCTGCGCGCCCTCGCCGTCAGTGCCGAGCAGCTGGTGGACGGCGACCTCAAGACGGTGCTGTACCCCCGGTACCAGGACGAGGTGGGCGCCGTCGTCCGCAGCCTCGAACTGCTGCGCCAGCAGGCGCAGGCCCACAGACACAACCAGGCGCGCCGGCCGGCGGAGACCCGGTCCGGCGTCGGCGGAAGGTGACAAGGCCATGCTCTACCTCTACTTCGTGCTGCTGGTCAGCGGGGTGCTCCTGCTGATCGCGGGCATCGTGGAACAGCGCAGGCACTACGCCGCCCTCCACACCATCCAGACCCGAGTGCTCGTCAACGGCATCCGGGGCAAGTCCTCCATCACCCGGCTGTGCGCGGGGGCCCTGCGCGGCGGTGGTCTCGTCACCGTCGCCAAGACGACGGGCACGGCGGCGCGCTTCATCCACCCGGACGCGACCGAGGAGCCGGTCTACCGGAAGTTCGGCATCGCCAACGTGGTGGAGCAGATCGGCATCGTGCGGCGGGCCGCCACGTACCGGCCGCACGCCCTCGTCATCGAGTGCATGGCCGTCATGCCCGCGCTGCAGGAGGTCAACCAGAGCAAGCTGATCCGCTCCACGATCGGTGTCCTCTGCAACGTGCGCGAGGACCACCTCGCCGAGATGGGCCCCACGCTGGACGACGTGGCCCGCTCCCTGTGCCGCTCGATGCCGGAGAACGGCATCTGCGTGACCGCGGAGAAGGAACGCTTCGCCATCCTGCAGGAGGAGGCGGACGCCCGGAACTGCCGGCTCGTGTACGCCGACCCCGAGACGGTCAGCGACGCCGAACTGCGCGGCTTCAGCTGGTTCACCTTCAAGGAGAACGTCGCGATCGCGCTGGCCGTCGCGGAGCTCCTCGGCATCGACCGGCAGGTCGCGCTGCAGGGCATGTACGACGCGCCGCCGGACCCCGGTGTCCTGTCGGTGGAGCGCTACGTCACGCCCGACAACCGGCGGCTCGCCTTCGCGAACGTCTTCGCGGCCAACGACCCCGAGTCCACCCTGATGAACGTCAACCAGCTGCTCGACCTCGGGGCCGTCAGCCGCCCCCTGAACGTCGTGATCAACTGCCGTCCCGACCGCGTCGAACGCAACGGGCAGATGGGCGAGATCATCCCCGACCTGCGGCCGGACAACGTCTTCGTCATCGGTCACCCCGCCAAGAGCGCCATCGACGCCATCCCCGCCGCCTGGCGGGACCGGGCGGTCGACCTCGGCGGCGACCGGCGCCCCGCCGAGGAGTTCATGCCCGCCCTGCTCGGCCGGATGCCCGACGGATCCTCGCTCGTCGCCATCGGCAACATCCACGGCCAGGGCGAGGAACTCCTCGAATACCTCGCCGAACTCCCGGCTGACGACAGCGCCCACACCGGCGCCGACGACGCCCGTCCGCAGACCGCGGCGGGGCCCGTCCAGCCGCCGCGCCTGGACCCGTACGCCTCGTACCCCCTGGCCCGGGAGGAGCGGTACCAGACCGCCCAGACCCAGGAGATCCCGATGGTGCGGATCCCGCTCCAGCCGGCCGAACAACCTGCCGGTCCGGTGGTGCTCACGGCCCGTCGCGGCCCCGACGACGGGTGGACCGTGCCCGGACCCGAGGAGTCGTTCGGCTGGTTCCGCCAGCCGCCCCACAAGGGCGACGACCGCACGCATCCGCACCCCTGACATCGGCTGACGCACGACCGCCGACCGCCCGCCTCGCCACCCGTAACCGCGCCCGGAGCCCCCGTTGACCACCGCCGCCCTGACCCCCGAGATGGCCGCCCTGGGCATCGCCATCGGTCTGTTGTTCTCCCTGCTGTGCTACCTCACCACCAACCTCTCCCCCGGCGGGATGATCACCCCGGGCTGGCTCGCCCTCACCCTCATCGAGGACCTGCAGCGCGCGGCCATGGTCGTGGGCGTCACCGCGCTGACCTACGCGGGCACCAAGGTCATGCAGCGGCTGGTGATCCTGTACGGCAAGCGGCTGTTCGCCGCGGTGGTCCTCCTCGGTGTGCTGCTGCAGGCCACGGTGATGATCGTCCTCTCGCTCGAGTTCCCCCTGATGTACGGCAACCAGACCCTCGGGTTCATCGTGCCCGGCCTCATCGCCTACCAGCTGGTCCGCCAGCCCAAGGGGCCCACGCTCCTCGCGACGGCCTCCGTCTCGCTCCTGGCCTACATCGTCGTCGCCGCCGGCCTGCTGCTCGGCGTCATGCCCGCCGCCGCCTGAGAATCGCCGCCTGAGAACCAAGGAAGAACCATGGCAGGGAAGAAGAAGTCACGCCCGCTCCTCTCGGGCCTCGCGGTGCTCGGGCTCGTCGCGACCTCGGGGTACCTCACCCTGGAGCTGCGCAAGCAGGAGGAACAGGGCGTCACCGAGGTACGCAACGTCGGCGTGCTCAACGGCACCCGGCAGCAGACCGAGGACACGGCCGTCGAACGGTGGTCCCGCCTGGAGAACCCCGCCCGCAGCGTGCTCCGCGGCGCCGACGGCCAGGTCCAGGCCGTCCTCACCGACGGCGCCCGGACCGCGAAGCTCACGGGACCGGCCCGTACCTTCGCCGAGCCGACCGCCACGGCGTCCAAGGTCTCCACGACCGACTGGATCCGGCTCATGCCGGAGCCCTGGTCCAAGGGCGCGGAGAAGAAGAAGTGGTTCAAGGACTGGTACGCCGAGTTCGCGGACAGCAAGGAGGACGACATCTTCGCGTTCGCCTTCCAGTACGTGGCGGGTGCGCCGCAGCGCAAGGACGAGAAGGGCCTGCCCTTCGCGGGTGACGCGAACTTCGGCCCGCTGAACACCACCGGCGCCGAGGGCGGCGACCTCCGCCTGGAGCAGTCCGACTTCTACGACTACCTCGGCGTCCCGTACCCCTTCCGGGACGGCGCCGTCGGCACGCCGGAAGCCCTGCGGGCCCGATCCCTCGACTGCTCCGGCTACATGCGCATGGTCCTGGGCTTCCGCGCGCGCTACCCGCTGATGTCCTCGGACAAGTCCGGCGACGGCCTGCCGCGCACGGCCAACGGCATGGCCCGGTCCGAGCGGGGCGTGGACGTCCTGCCGCTGACCGGCATCGCCGCCCAGAACCGCCCGTCCGCCATCGACCAGCTGCAGCCGGGCGACCTCGTCTTCTTCAAGCTCGACACGCGCACAGGGCAGCGGCTCGACCACGTCGGCATGGTCCTCGGCCACGACACCGAGGGGCACCTGATCTTCGTCTCCAGCCGCGAGGAGGTCAACGGACCCACCATCGGTGACATCGGCGGTGTCTCCCGCCTGGACGGCAACGGCTACTACGCCAAGACGTTGCGCAGCGCGAAGCGCCTCTGAGGGCCGGCGGCCGGTCCCGGTCCGTCTCTCCGACCAGCCCCGACATCCGCCCCCGACTGCGGCGCCCCACCTCTACCGCCCTCGCATCAGCTCCAGGTCCTCGCCCCATGCGTCGAGCACCGCACCGTGTCCGCGCTGCCGGGCCGCTGCCTCGACCTGGGCGAAGAGTCGCCGCTGAGCCGAGACATCACCCGATCCCGAGACACGCTCCACGGCGTCGAGCAGCGCGTCGGTGTCCCAGCCGGGCAGCGGGTGCCGGGCGAGCTCCCACTCCAGGTACTTGTTGTAGGGGCGGGGGCGACGGTCGAGGGAGAAGAGCAGCTCCAGCAGGTGGCTGATGCTGTCGGCGGCGTCGAGTCGGGCCGCGAGTCCGTGTCCGTCCCTGTCGTTCTTGAGCGAGCGGTAGAGGGAGTTGGCGTAGGCGTCGAGCCAGTGGGCGGCGGCACGAGAGGCCTCGTCGGCGGTGAGCCGTGCCTTGGCCGCAAGGATCCGGGCGATGTCCCCGTCGAGCCGGTCGAGCACGACCTGGGCGCGGGCGAGGGCGTACCGCTCGAATCCGGGCATTCCCGCGGCCCGGAACTCGTCCAGGGTGAGGAGGACGAGGTCGAGTTCTCGCGTGCGGTGCCCCGCGAACCTCGTGAGGGTCGTCGGCACACCGTCGGCGAGGACGACGTACAGGTCGTGGTCGGAGTGCTCGGTGGTCATGCCCTCGTGCGCCCGGGACCCCTTGAGGACGAGTCCGACGACGGCCGTGTCGGCGGAGGCGAGTTCGACGAACGTGTCGTACGTCAGAGGGGTGGTCATCGGGAGATCCCGTTGTCGGCAGCGATCCCGCACGCTCCGAGGACCAGGTGCAGGCGCTGCTCGGTGGTCCCGGTCAGGGGTGGGAGGAGGAGGGTCGTCAGGCCGGCTTCGACGGCTCCGCCGTCGCGGGCGGAGCGGTCGCCGACCATGAGGGTCTCCTCGGGGCGCGCCCCGAGCTGGTCCAGTGCCACGCCGAAGAAAACGGGGTCGGGCTTGCACAGGCCGTGCTCGAAGGACAGGGCGTAGCCGTCGACGTACGCGTCGAGGCCGGCCTGCGCGAACGCGGGGCGGACGTCGAAGTGGATGTCGCTGATGACCGCCACCTTGAGGCCGGCGCCCTTCAGCGCCGCCAGGGTGGGTTCCACGTCCGTGGCGAACGGGTTGCCGGAGGGGTCGGAGAGGGTCGCGTACAGCGCGTCGGCCAGGGCCGCGTCGATCCCCGCGGCCCGCACCCACCTGGTGTAGCCGTCGCGGTGTGCGTCGGCCGACGCGTCGGACCAGCCCCGTGCCACGTCCGGCCGGCTGCCGGCCTCGCTCAGGGACGTGCTGAGTCGCCGTATCTCCGACTCGGACGTGTCGCGGCCGAGCAGGAGCAGGGACCGTTCGATCCACGGGGCCCCCTTCGGCCGCCCGGGGGCCGGGCCCCACTTGGGGACGACGAGTGTTCCGACCCAGTCGAGCAGCACGGCTTTGAAGTAGGGCATGTCTCCCCCGAGAGTCCCGAAGCGCGTTCAGTTCGTGATCGCCGGCAGCCTGTCAGCCGCGCACGGGGGCGTCAATGCGCTCGTGTCCGCCTGGTCGCTCAGTCATTGAGCAGTCTCCATGTGGTGAGGGCGAGTCTCGCGCGGGTCAGGCCCGTAGGGGTGGTCAGGTCCAGGGCCAGGGTCTTGCCGATGTGGTCGAGGCGGCGGCCGATGCTGCTGTGGTGGAGGTGGAGGAGGTCGGCCGCACGGCGGACGGAGGCGGTGGCGCAGTAGGTGTCCAGCGTCTCCAGGTCCTCCGGGGACAGCCGCTCGATCGCGGTCACGTCGGGGTTGTCCCGTACGGCGTCCTCGGGGATGTCCGCCAGGAGCGCCAGCGCGCCCAGGTCGGCGTGGCGGACGACGGGTTCGCGCGCGGTGGTGAATCGGAGGGCCGTGCGGGCCTGGCGCCAGGAGCGGTCGGCGCTCTCGCCGGCGCCGATCCCCGCTCGTACACCCGCGGGGAAGCCGGTCCGGTCCAGGGTGGTGGCCAGGAGGACGCCGACGTCGGCGAGCGGGGCCGCCTTCACCGGGCGGGCCGGGCAGACCAGGGTGCCGATGCGGTCGAGCGGAAGCCGGGTGCGTACGGCGACGACGTGGACGGGGAGGTCGGGGGCGAAGCCCAGGAGGCGCAGCGCCCGGGCCCGGGCGGCGTCGTCGCTGTCGGAGCTGATGGCCAGTTCGACGAGGGCGGGGTCGGCCATGGTGGTGCGGGCGGGGCCGTAACGTTCGGCGGCTGCCGCGGCGGCGATGGCGAACCGGTCGAGGAGGACCTCGTCGAGCGGGTTGGGCGGGCCGGGGCGTTCCAGCCAGACCGTGCCGATCTCCTCCTCGTCGAGGGTGACCGGCGCCTCGGTGGACGCGGGCGCCGGCGGGGTGGAGGCCTGGGTGCCGTGGGGCGAGACGCGGGTCGACCGGCCGGTGCCGTGGAGCCGTATCCCGGCGACGCACTCGGCCAGGCCCGCCGACGCCCGGGCGAGCGCCGGGAGGTCCACCCGGCGGCGCATCAGGGTGTCGTAGAACGCGACGATGCGCATCGCCCCGTCCACGTACGGATCGAGTCCCGACAGCCGTACGGCCAATGCCTCCATGCCAGAAGGATAGGAGGACGGGTGCGCGCCGATCGGCGCGTGATCGGGGCGGGATGCGCGACGGATGGCGGATGCCCGCTCGGAGGCGGGCCCGGAGGATGGTCGTCATGGATCCCGAACTCGAAGCGTTCATCCCGTTCTTCCCGAAGACCGACCTGTCCGACCCGGTCTCCGCCCGCACGTACTTCGCCGGTCTGGCGGCGGCCGTGCCGGCGCCGGACACCCCCGAGTTGGAGGTCGAGGACCGCGTGGTGCCCGGCGACCCGGATGTGGTGGTACGCGTCTACCGGCCGCGCCAGGCACAGGGAGCCGTGGTCTGGCTGCACGGCGGCGGATTCGTCATGGGGGACGTCGACACCGAGCACCCGTGGGCCACGCGCCTCGCGGAGAGCTCCGGCGCGGTGGTGATCTCGGTCGGCTACCGGCTGGCGCCTGAACACCCGTTCCCTGCGGCCCTGGACGACGCTTACACCGTACTGAACTGGACGGCCGAGCACGCGGCCGAACTCGGCGTCGACCCGGCGCGGATCGCGGTCGGCGGCCACAGCTCCGGCGGCGGGCTCGCGGCAGCGGTGGCGCTGCGGGCGCGTGACGAGCAGGGGCCGCCGATCTGTTTCCAGCTGCTCAACCAGGCGGGACTCGACGACCGGCTGGAGACGTGGTCGGCGCGGAACTTCACCGACACGCCCTGGTTCCACCGCGGCAAGGCGATCGCCGCGTGGGGCCACTACCTGGGCTCCCGGTCCGCCACGCCGTACGCCGCTCCCTCGCGGGCCGCCGATCTGTCCGGGCTCCCGCCGGCCTACGTCGCCTCCGCCGAGTTCTGCCCGAATCGCGACGAGGACATCGCCTACGCCGTCCGCCTGCTCCAGGCGGGTGTGTCCGTCGAACTCCACCAGTGGCCCGGCACGTTCCACGGGTCACAGGCGATCCTCTCCGCCGATGTCTCGCAGCGGCAGAACGTCGAACTCGGCGCCGTGCTGCGCCGCGCCCTCGCCGGATGAGCCCTGCTCCCCGATCCCTTCTCCCTTCCCTCCGTTGATCGTGAAAGGACTGATTGTCTTGAAGTTGCGACTGGTGCTGTGTGGAAGCGTGGCCGCGCTCGGTGTCTGCGCGGGCGTGGTCACCGCGGCGGCCTCTCCCGGCGACGCTGGGCCCGTTCCCGCCGGGAGCGCGCGTACCTCCGCCGGGCTCGATCCCGCGGAGCTGAAGTCCGCCCTGGACGGTGTCCACGGCGCGGGGGTGCCGGGCGTCTTCGCCGAGGTGCGGGACGACGGACGGACCTGGCGCGGCGCCTCCGGGGTCGCCGATGTCACGACCGGCCGTCCCGTCAGGTCCGACATGCGGCACCGTGTCGGCAGCGTCACCAAGACGTTCACCGCCGCCGCCGTCATGCAGCAGGTCGAGCGGGGGCGGATCGGACTCGACGCGCCGATCGCGGACTACCTGCCGCAGCTGGTGCCGGGCGAGCGGGGCAGGAAGATCACGGTCCGGATGCTGCTCAACAACACGAGCGGCATCCCCGACTACCTGCCCTATGCGTTCCCGTCCCTCCGGGCGTTCCCGTCTCTGCCGGACGTCTCGACGGAGAGTCTGGACGACAACAGGTTCCGGACGTTCCGTCCCGGCGAGCTGATCGCGATGGGGCTGTCAGCGCCTCCCGTCGGCGAACCCGGCGGGCCCACCGGGGTGTACTCGAACACCAACTGGCTGATCCTCGGCGAGCTCCTGGAGGAGGTGACCGGTGTGCCGGCCGAGGAGTACATCACCCGGAACGTGATCGAGCGGGCGGGACTGCGGCACACCGGATTCCCGACCGGGCCGCGCATCGAGGGGCCGCACTCGCGGCTGTACGAGTCCTTCTACGGTCTGATCGACCCGCCGCGTGACTACAGCGTCTACGACATGTCCTGGGTGGGGACGGGCGCCGCGCTGGTGTCGACGATGGAGGACCTCAACCGTTTTTACGCCCGGCTGCTCGACGGCCGGATCGTCAGCCGGTCCTCGCTCGCGGAGATGCAGCGCACGATCCCGGTCCGCGCCCTGGACGGATCGATGATCCAGTACGGTCTCGGACTGCACAGGGTCGAGACCCCCTGCGGCACCTTCTGGGGTCACGACGGCACCGTCTGGGGAGCAGGAACGATGTCCCTGACCCGCGCCGACGGCAAGCGGCAGATGTCCGTGGCGATCAACCTCATCAGGTGGAACAAGCCGGACGCCTCCGGGAAGCCCCAGCCCCACCCCATCGACGGCGCCATCAAGTCGCTGTACCAGCAGGCGATGTGCGGCGGGTCCTCCACGGCCGCGGAGACCGCTCCGTAGAGAGGCCCGACCTGACCGTCGCGTGAAGAAGGGCCCGGACTGACCGTCGCGTGAAGAAGGGCCCGGCCTGACCGTCGCGTGGGGAACGGTCAGGCCCTGCCGGCCGCCATCTCCATCAGGCGGGCGAGGACGCGGCCGCCCGAGGCCGACACGCCGTCGTGCTCCCACTCGTTCGTGACCCACACGCGCGTGGCGCCGACCTCGCGGGCCGTGCGCAGGGAGAGGCCCGCATCGACGTACATGTCGTCGTGGTAGACGATCGCGGCGAGCGGCACGTCGTTCGCGGCCAGGCGGCGCGGATCGTACAACGGCGGCCAGTCGGTGCGGGCGGCGAGCAGCTCCGCGGCGTCCGCGAAGGGGCGCAGGCCCCTGATGTCGCGGAACATCCAGGGGTACATCATCTCCCCGGTGAGCAGGAGGGGATCGGCGTCCTCGGTGAACTCGGGGAAGTCACCCAGGGCGCGGGCGGCGGCCCAGCCGGTCGGTCCGCCTCCCTGCCCGTACAGGGTCTCCTGCAGGACGGCGAAGAGCGGGTTGTCGGTGAAGCCGGTCAGGGACATCACCTGCTGGAGGAAGGTGTCGCTCAACTCGCCCTTGGAGCCGGAGGATTCGTCCAGGGACTCGTCGAGGAGCCAGTGGAGGCGCTCGAATCCGTCGCCCATGCCGAGCGCGAGTCCGAGCATGCGCAGGCGGCGCGGGGTGAGCCGGTCGCCGTCCGGCAGGCGGACGTCGTCGGCCGCGAGGAGGTCGGCGATCCTTCGCAACCGGGGAGCGTCCTGCCGGTAGCGGGCGTAGAAGTCGTGGACCCGGTCGCGGACGCGGGGATACGTGCGGGCGTACACGTCGTCGGCGGTGGCGGTGAGACCGGGCAGCCCGCCGGCGACGTAGCAGGCGCGCAGCCCCTCGGGCGCCCGGGAGAGATAGGTGAGGGTGAGGAAGCCGCCGTAGCTCTGCCCCAGGGTCTCCCAGGGGACGTCGCCGCAGAGTTCGCGCCGTATCAGTTCGGCGTCGGCGACGATCGCGTCCGCCCGGAAGTGCGCGAGGTGGCCGGCGAGGCGCTCCGGCGAGCCGAAGCGGGCGGCGGTGCGCGCGGTGACCGGG
The DNA here is from genome assembly GCF_049913175.1 of Streptomyces sp. R-07. NCBI lineage: Bacteria > Bacillati > Actinomycetota > Actinomycetes > Kitasatosporales > Streptomycetaceae > Streptomyces > Streptomyces sp. R-07. Next base: position 8,111,705 of record NZ_CP183978.1, on the reverse strand, counting down.
CTGGAGCGCCCGGTGCCGCGCTGGTCGAGGAGCAGCACCCGGTGGGTCTTCAGGGCGTGGGGCAGCCAGCCGGGCGAACCGGCGGACGGACGGGGCGACTTACCGCCGGGTCCGCCCTGGAGGTAGAGGAGCCAGGGGAGTTCCTCGCCCGCGCGGGCCGGGTCGGAGACCTCGCGGGCGAAGACCTGGAGGGTGGGCCCGGTGGGGTTCCCGTGGTCCAGGGGGACGGTGAAGGTGTGGTCGACGGTCGCGTACGCGGGATGCATGGGTTCCCTCGATGAGATGGGGCGCGAGAACAGCTGCCCGTGGTGCGTACGGTGGTGATCCCGTCGGGCCCGGCATCACCACCGTACGAAATCAGGCCGCGGGGCCCGCGGGGGTCAGGGTGTACGTCCGGCCCGACGTGTAGAACTCGAGGCCTGCCCTGCCCTGCTCGCGCGGCCCGTGGCTGGAGGCCTTGGAGCCGCCGAACGGCAGGTGGAAGTCGACGCCGGTGGAAGGGGCGTTGATCCGGATCATCCCGGTGTCGAGCAGGTCGAGGCCGTGCAGGGCCGTGTTCAGGTCGGCCGTGTGGACCGAGGTCACCAGGCCGTACGGGACGGAGTTGGTGATCCGGATCGCGTGGTCGAGATCGTCGGCGGCGAGCAGGGACGCCACCGGGCCGAAGACCTCTTCGCGCAGCAACGGGTGTCCGGGGGACACCTTCTCGACCAGGGTCGGGGCGGCGTACCAGCCGGGCCTGTCGAGCGCGGCGCCGCCGGCGAGCGTGGACAGGCCCCGGCAGGTGTCGACCAGCCGGTCGCGGGCGCTCTCGTGGATGAGCGGCCCGCAGACGGTGGCGGGGTCGGCGGGGTCGCCGACCGGCATGGCCTTCAGCGCTTCGGAGAGGGCCTCGCGCAGCGGGTCGAGGGCCGCGCCGACGGCGATGACACGGCTGGTGGCCGTGCACTTCTGGCCCGCGTACCCGGCGATGGAAGCGGCGAGGTGGCCCGCCGCCTGCTCGATGTCCGCGTCGGGCAGGACGATCGCCGCGTTGAGACCGCCCATCTCGGCCTGCGCCGGGATGCCCCGGGCGGTCGCGGCCCTGGCCACGGCCTGGCCGACGGGGGTGGAGCCGGTGAAGGAGACGACGTCGGCGGCGGAGACGAGTGCGTTGCCCTCGGTCGCACCGCCGGGAAGGACGGTGAACACCGCTTCCGGGACGGCCTGTCGGACGATCTCGGCCAGGCGCTGGGCACACGCGGTGGCCTCGGGGGCGGGTTTGAGCACGACCGTGTTGCCGGCCGCGAGCGCCGGGGCGGCCTTCCAGGTCGGGATCGCGAAGGGGAAGTTCCAGGGCGTGATGAGCCCTGCCACGCCGTGCGGGCGGCGCCGGGTCAGGAGGAGTCCCGCCCCGGCCGCGGTCTCGTGGACGGCGCCGGTGGGCTCGTACGGGGCCTGGGCGTAGTAGCGCCAGATCGCGGCGGTACGAGCCACCTCGGCCCGGGCCTCGGCGAGCGGCTTGCCCACCTCGCGTACGGCGAGCTCGGCCAGTTCGCCGGCCGCGGCCTCGACGGCGTTGGCGATCGCGCCCAGGGCGGCCGACCGGGCGGCGGCTCCGGCCAGCAGCCAGCCGGGCTGCGCGGCACGGGCCCGTTCGACGGCGTCGACGACCGCGAACGCGCCGGGCGCGGGGATCCGCAGGAGCACGTCGGCCGGGTCGGCCGGATTGCGGGACGTGAGGGTGGAGAGTGCGTCGGTCACAGGAGGAGGCCTCCAGGGGAAGGGATCGTCCGGGGGGGGACGGATCGTCCAGGGGAAGGAGCGTCCGGGGGAAGGATCGTCCGGGTCGGCGAGAGGGGGCGGCGCGCGTCAGCAGTGGCCGTCGGCGACGGCCTTCTCCGTGGCGGTCCGCACCGCGGCCTCGATCGCGCCGGTGAGCGGGTGACGCGGCGGGCGGGTGGGGCCTCCGGGGCGGCCGGCGATGTCCATGGAGAGCTTGATGGACTGGACGAACTCCGTCTTCGAGTCCCAGCGCAGCAGGGAGTGCAGGGACTTGTACAGCGGGAGGGCCGTGGCCAGGTCGCCCGCGACGGCGGCGTGGTACAGCTCGGTGCAGCTCGCGGGGAAGGCGTTGGGGTAACCGGCGATCCACCCGACGGCGCCGGCCACGGCCAGCTCCAGGAGGACGTCGTCGGCTCCGATCAACAGATCGAGTTCCGGGGCGAGTTCGGCGATCTCGTACGCCCGGCGGACGTCGCCGCTGAACTCCTTGACAGCGACGATGCTGCCGTCGCCGTGCAGGCGCGCGAGGAGGTCGGGGGTGAGGTCGACCTTGGTGTCGAAGGGGTTGTTGTACGCGACGATCGGGATCCCGACGCCGGCCACCTCGGTGTAGTGGGCGCGGACGGCCGTCGCGTCGGCGCGGTAGGTGTTGGGCGGCAGGAGGAGGACCGAGCCGCAGCCGGCCTCGGCGGCCTGCTCGGCCCAGCGGCGGGACTCGGCGCTGCCGTAGGCGGCGACGCCGGGCATGACCCGTGCCCCGTCCCCGGCCGCTTCGACGGCGGTACGGACGACCTGGGCGCGCTCCGCGTCGGTGAGGGTCTGGTACTCACCGAGGGAGCCGTTCGGGACGACGCCGTCGCAGCCGTTGGCGATCAGCCAGGCGACGTGCTCGGCGTAGGCGTCGTGGTCGACGGAGAGGTCCTCGCGGAAGGGGAGGGTGGTGGCGACCATGATGCCGCGCCAGGGTCGGTCGGTGTTCCAGGTGGTGGCGGTCATGTCGATGACCTTTCTATAGTGTGTGACATTTTATAGGTGGGTAAGAGGAAAGGCCCGTCTGGGCCTCTCCCCCGGCTCTAGGAAGCTTCGGGGTGCGGATCGGGCGGGCCGGCCGGGTCGTCGCCGAGCGCGGCCAGCGTCGAGAGCCGGACCGGTACGGCGAACGGGCGCCGCTCCGCGGGCGGTTCGGCGGTTCCGCCGCGCGCGGCGAGGCAGGCGACGGCCGTCCCGCACATCCGTCCCTGGCACCAGCCCATCCCGGCCCGGGTGAGGAGCTTGACGGTGCGCGCGTCCCGCGCGCCGAGCTCGACGACCGCCTCGCGGACGCGGCCGGCGCCGACCTCCTCGCAGCGGCACACGTCCGTCTCGTCGGTGAGCCAGTCCTGCCATCCGGGGCCCGGGGCGTGGGCCGCGGACATCACGTCGGCGAAGGCGCGCATCCGGTCCCGGCGGCGCCGCAGTTCGCCGGTCCGGCCCTCGCCGGAGCGGCCCTCGCCGGAGCGTGCCTCGCCGGGGCGGCTGCCGAGGAGTCGTGCGGCGATGGCCCGGGCGGCCAGCTCGCCTTCGGTGCGGGCGAGTTCGGCGCCTCCTACGCCGCCGGTCTCGCCCGCCGCCCACAGGCCGGGTTCCGAGGTCTCCTGGAGGTCGTCCAAGGCGAGGCCCAGGGTGCCGTCGGGGAGCCGTCGGGTGGCGCAGCCGACCGTGGTGGCCAGTTCGATCTGGGGGACGAGGCCGTGACCGACGGCCAGGGCGTCGCACGCGATCCGGCGACCCGTCCCCGGCACGGGACGCCAGTCGGCGTCCAGGCGGGTGACGGTGACCGCCTCCACCCGGTCGGTGCCGTGCACCTCGGTGACCGCGCTGCGCGCCTGGACGCGCACGCGGTGCCGGAGCAGTCCGGCTCCGTGCAGCAGGGCTTCGGCCGCTTTCCCCGGGTTGCCGACGAGCGCCCGGGGGCTGCGGGCGTACCGCAGGTAGCCGGCGGCCTCGACCACGGCCGGCACCCGCGCGCCGGCGGCGGCGAGGGAGGTGGCGACGGCGAGCAGCAGCGGGCCGCTGCCGGCCACGACGATGCGGCGACCCGGCAGCACGAGGCCGGACTTGAGCATGGCCTGCGCCCCTCCGGCTCCCACGACGCCGGGCAGGGTCCAGCCGGGGAAGGGCAGTTGACGCTCGTACGCTCCGGTGGCGAGCAGCAGGGTCCGGGCCCGGACGCGGACGGGACGCTCGTCGGCTCCGTCGGCCCCGGTGACGGCGTGCACCGTCCAGGTCCCGTCGCTCTCCCGCACCGTGGACCACACGTGGTGGCCGGCCAGGTGGGCGATGTCGCTCGTGGCGAGCCGTCGCCTCAGGTCGGAGAAGGCGGACCAGTCGTGGTGCAGGGCCTCGGGCCGTACGGCCCCCAGCGCGGGCGCCGGGTGCCGGTAGAACTGCCCGCCGGGCTGGGTGGAGGTGTCGAGGAGCGCGACGGAGAGGCCGAGTTCGGCGGCCGTGACGGCGCCGGAGAGTCCGGCGGACCCCGCTCCGACGACCGCGAGGTCGAACGGCTCGGGCCACGCCTGCGGCTCGGAAAGTGAGGCGGTCTCGGGCCGCGCCTCCGACTCAGACGGTGAGTCGGTCCCGCGCCACGCCTGCGGCTCAGACGGTGAGGCGGTCATGGCCGTGTCCCTCCTGGGTGGTGATCGCGTCGCCGGGGCGGGCCGGGACCAGGCAGGCGCGCCGGTTGGGTTCGCCGTTGACGGTGGCGAGGCAGTCGTAGCACTGGCCGATGCCGCAGAAGGCGCCGCGCGGCCGGCCGCCGTCCCGGGTGGTGCGCCAGGCCAGGATGCCGGCGCCCCACAGGGCGGCGGCGACGGTCTGGCCCGGCAGGGCGGTGACGCGACGGCCGTCGAAGGTGATCTCGAACGGCGGATCGGGCTGTGCGCCGACGAGGTCGGCGGGGGTGCGGGCCACGGGCCCTCCTCTCGTGACGGTGGGTGCGCGCACCTCAGGGTGCGGTGTCGCCGAAGCGCTCGGGCCGGAACGGGTGGATGTCGAGGGGTGGTTCGCCGCCGGTGAGGCAGGCGGCGACGATCTGCCCGGTCACGGGGGCGAGTCCGATGCCCGCGCCTTCGTGGCCGCAGGCGTGGAGCAGGCCGGGGACGCGCGGGTCGGGTCCGATCGCGGGCAGGTGGTCCGGCAGGTACGGGCGGAAGCCGAGGTAGGTGCGGATGGCGCGTACGGTGCCGAGGACGGGGAACAGCGCGGTGGCTCCGGCGGCGAGCCGGCTCAGGACTTCGGTGGAGAGGGTCCGGTCGAAGCCGACGCGTTCCCGGCTGGCGCCGATCAGGACCGGGCCCGCCGGGGTGCCCTCGACGACCGCCGAGGTCTGGAGTGCGGCGGAACCGCTGGCGACGTCGGCCACGTAGTCGGCGGCGTACACCTTGTGGCGGACCACGCGCGGGAGTGGTTCGGTGACGAGGACGAAGCCTCGGCGGGGCAGTACGGGCAGGTGCGCGCCGGCGAGGTCGGCGAGGGCGCCGCCCCAGGTGCCGGCGGCGTTGACCACGTACGGGGCATGGATCTCGCCGGCCGTGGTCCGCACGCCGCGGATCTCTCCGGCGCCGCCGGTGAGCAGGCCGGTGACCTCCTCGCCGAGGCGCAGCCGGATCCGTTCGCCTCCCGTGCGCAGCAGCTGGGCCGCTGCGTGGGCGGGCATCACCTGGGCGTCCTGGGGGTAGTGGAAGCCGCCCGCCAGGGTGGGTGCGAGGTGGGGCTCCAGGTCGTGGAGCCGGTCCGCGGGCACTTCCTGGCTGGTGACGCCCGCCTTCTCCTGGCGGGCCGCGAAGTCGCGCAGGGCGCGCATCCCGGGCTCGCCCGAGGCGACGACGAGGCCTCCCTTGGCCTCGTACTCGACCTCCGGTGGGAGGAGTTCGGCGAGCTCCCGCCACAACGCGGTGGCGATGAGGGCGAGTTCGAGCTCGGGCCCTGGTTCCTTGTCGGAGACCAGGAGGTTTCCCTCGCCGGCTCCCGTGGTTCCGCCGGCGACGGAACCGCGGTCGACGACGGTGACGGAGAGGCCGGTCCGGGCGGCGTAGTGGGCGCAGGCCGCGCCGACGACGCCGGCGCCGACGACGATGACATCCGAGGTGTTTCTCGTGGGCACGGCAGTAATATTTCACATGGCACTGGAGTTGCCAAGACCCGGAGGGAGCTTCTCAGTTGCCTCGCGGCCGCCGCCTCCGCCGCATGGACACGGATGAGTAACGGAGCGCCCGACACCTTGTCAGTACAATTTCACATTACTATGTTACCGGTCACATTCCAGCCGACGCCGGCTGTCCGACTGCTGCTCTCCCGGAGTGACCACCCATGAACAAGCACACCCGCACCTTGGCCACCGCCCTGGTGACGACCCTCGCCCTCGGCGTGACCGGCTGCTCCGGCGGAGGGAAGTCCGGCGGCTCCCCGGACCGCAAGAACCCCGCGGCCTCCACCAACGGCGCGATCGTCGGAGGGACTCCGCAGAAGGGCGGCACGCTGACGGTCCTGTCCAACCAGGACTTCACCCACCTCGACCCGGCCCGCAACTGGGTGATGGGCGACATGGACTTCGGCACCCGGCTGCTCTACCGCACCCTCCTGGCGTACAAGGCGGAGCCGGGCGCGAAGGGCGGGGAGCTCACCCCCGACCTCGCCGAGGACCTCGGCACCTCGTCCAATGGCGCCAAGACGTGGACCTTCAGGCTCAAGCCGGGGCTGAAGTACGAGGACGGGTCGCCGATCACCGCCCAGGACGTCAAGTACAACGTGGAGCGGTCCTTCTCCCCCGACCTGCCGGGCGGCCCCGACTACGCGGCCCGCTACCTCGTCGGCGCCGAGGGCTACCAGGGCCCGGCGAAGGGCAAGCACCTGGACTCCGTGAAGACCCCGGACGCCCGCACGATCGTCTTCGAACTCCGCAAGCCCTTCGCCGAGTTCCCCTACGCGACCGTGCTGCCCACCTTCGCGCCCGTGCCGGCGTCCCAGGACAAGGGGCCCCAGTACGACAACCGTCCCTTCTCCTCCGGCCCGTACAAGATCGACTCGTACGCCAGGGACAAGCAGCTCGTCCTCGTCCGCAACACCCACTGGGACCCGAAGACCGACGCCGTGCGCAAGGCCTACCCGGACCGGATCGTCGTCACGATGGGCCTCAAGGCCAACCAGATCGACGACCGGCTCATCGCCGCCGCCGGCGCCGACGCCTCCGCGGTCGCCTGGGACAAGCTCCGCCCCGAGTCCACCCCCAAGGTCCTCACCAGGCCCGAGGTCAGGGGGCGGCTCCTCGCCGAGTCCAGCAGCTGCACCGAGATGGTGCAGATGCACACGGGCCGGGCACCCTTCGACGACGTCAGGGTCCGGCGTGCGGTGCAGTACGCCCTGGACCGCGAGGCGATCCTCACCGCCTCCGGCGGCCCCGCGCTCAACGACCCCGCCACCGCCCTGATGCCCGCCTCCCTCTTCGGCGGCAAGCAGCCCGACACGCTGAAGATCCCGCTCACCGGTGACCCGGAGAGGGCGAAGCAGCTGCTGAAGGAGGCCGGGAAGGCCGGCGGCTTCTCGACGAGCATCACCGTCTCCAACGGCGACAAGTCCGTGGGCGAGGCGATCCAGCAGTCCCTGGGCCGCGCCGGGATCAAGGTCACCATCGAGACCGTCGACCCCTCCGCCTTCTACGACACGATCGGCGACACCAAGAACCGCACGGACCTCGTCTACACCGGCTGGTGCCCCGACTTCCCCTCCGGCTCGACCTTCCTGCCCTTCGTCTTCGACGGCCGCTACATCAAGGAGAAGGGCAACTCCGGCAACCACTCCCTCTTCCGCGACGACGCCACCATGAAGCGGATGGACGCGATCGCCGCGATGACCGACGCCACGCAGGCGAACAAGGCCTGGCAGGAGCTGGACGGCCAGATCCTCGCCAAGGCACCGACCATGCCGGTCGTCATCGAGCGCCGGCCCCTGCTGCTCGGCACCAACGTCGCCGGCGCCTTCGGCCACACCTCCTTCGGCGGGCAGATCGACTTCGCGACGGTCGGCCTCAAGGACCCCGCGAAGAGCACGCGTCGATGACCGGGACGACCATGACCACGACCCCGACCGCCCCGCCGGAGACGGCGGGCAGCGGGCCCTGGCAGCTCGCCCGGGCGGAACTGCGCCGCCGTACCTCCGTGAAACTCTCGCTCGCCGTCGTCGCGTTCTTCGCCCTCCTCACCGTGGCCGCCCCGCTGATCGGCTCGCTGGGCGGCTGGGGCCCGGAGGAGTTCGACAAGAGCGCCGTCGATCCCTACCTCGGCGGCCAGCCCATCGGGCCGCTCGGCGGCGTCTCGGCTCAGCACTGGCTCGGCGTCGAACCCGTCACCGGCCGCGACCTGTTCGCCCGGGTCGTGCACGGCGCCCAGGTCTCCCTCCTCATCGCCTTCTCCGCGACGGCGATCGTCGTCGTCGCCGGGACGGCGGCCGGCATCGCCGCCGGCTACTTCGGCGGCCGCACGGACACCGTCCTCTCCCGGCTGATGGACCTCACCATGTCCTTCCCCTCCCTCATCTTCATGATCGCGATGATGTCGGTGGCGAGGGACGTCAACCGGATCGTCCTCATGACCGCCGTCATCGGCCTCTTCGGCTGGCCCGGCATCGCCCGCGTCGTCCGCGGCCAGACCATGTCCCTCAAGCACCGCGAGTACGTCGACGCCGCCCGCGTCGGCGGCTCCGGCCCCTGGCGGATCCTCGCCCGCGACATCCTCCCGGGCGTCGCGGGGCCGGTCATCGCGTACACCACCCTGATCGTCCCGGGGATGATCGCCACCGAGGCCGCCCTCAGCTATCTCGGCGTCGGCGTCCGCCCGCCGACCCCGTCCTGGGGCCAGATGATCGCCGAGAGCGTCGCCTACTACGACACGGATCCCATGTACTTCGTCGTCCCGAGCCTCTGCCTCTTCCTCACCGTGCTCGCGTTCACGCTCCTCGGCGACGCGCTGCGGGACGTCCTCGACCCGAGGGGGAGCAGCGCGTGATCCTCTACCTCGGGCGCCGGCTCCTGGGCGTGCTCGGCGTCCTCCTGGCCATCGCCGCCGTCACCTTCACCATCTTCTACGTCCTGCCCTCCGACCCGGCCGCCGCGGCCTGCGGCAAGTCGTGCAGCACCGAACGCCTGGAGGCGATCCGCGCCCACATGGGCCTGGACGCCCCGCTGTGGCGGCAGTTCACCGACTTCGTCACCGGCATCTTCACGGGCCGCACGATGGGCAGCGGCCCGTACGCCCTGCACTGCGACTTCCCGTGCCTCGGCTACTCGTACGAGAACAGCCAGAGCGTGTGGGACCTGCTCGTCGACCGGCTGCCGGTCTCCGCCTCGCTCGCCCTGGGCGCCGCCGCGATCTGGCTGGTCCTCGGGCTCTCCGCGGGGGTCACGGCAGCCCTGCACAAGGACACGCTCACCGACCGGGCCCTGATGGTCGGCGCGGTCGCCGCGGCCTCGCTGCCCGTCTACTTCACCTCGGTGCTGCTGATCTACGGGCTCATCCGGGTCTCCGGACTCCTCCCCTACCCGCAGTACGTGCCCTTCGGCTCCGACCCGGTCTCCTGGGCCACCAACCTGCTGCTCCCCTGGCTCGCGCTCGCGATCCTGTACGCCGCGATGTACGCGCGCCAGAGCCGCAGCTCGATGATCGAGTCCATGGCGGAGCCGTACATCCGCACCGCGCGCGCCAAGGGACTGCCGCGCCGCACGGTGGTCGTCAAGCACGGGCTGCGCGCGGGCATGACGCCGATCCTGACCATCTTCGGGATGGACCTGGGCGGTCTCCTCGCGGGCGCGGTCATCACCGAGTCCATCTTCGGGCTGCCCGGCATCGGGCGCCTCTTCTACGGGGCCCTGTCCACCGGCGACCAGCCCGTCATCCTCGGCGTGACCCTCCTCGCCGCCACCTTCATCGTCGTCGCCAACCTGGCCGTCGACCTGCTCTACGCCGTCGTCGACCCGCGAGTGAGGTACTGATGGGCGACTCCGCCCCCCTGCTGTCGGTACGGGACCTCACGGTCACCTTCCCGACCAAGCGCGGCCCCGTCCGGGCGGTCGACTCCCTCTCCTTCGACGTCCGGCCCGGGCGCACCCTCGGCATCGTCGGCGAGTCCGGCTCCGGGAAGTCCGTCACCTCGCTCGCCGTGATGGGCCTGCACACCGGCGCCGAGGTCACCGGCTCCGTCGCCCTGGACGGCCGCGAACTGATCGGCCTCCCGGAGCGCGAGCTCAACCGGCTGCGCGGCCGGCGGATGGCCATGATCTTCCAGGACCCGCTGTCCAGCCTGCACCCGTACTACACCGTCGGGGAGCAGATCGCCGAGCACCACCGGGTCCACTTCGGGTCCCGTCGGGCGGCCGCCCGCGAGCGGGCCGTCGAGGCGCTCGGCGAGGTCGGCATCCCCGAACCCCGCCGCCGGGCCGGCGAGTACCCGCACCAGTTCTCGGGCGGCATGCGCCAGCGCGTGATGATCGCGATGGCGCTCGCCTGCGAGCCCGATCTGCTCATCGCCGACGAGCCGACGACGGCCCTCGACGTCACCGTCCAGGCCCAGATCCTGGAGCTGATCGCCCGGCTCCAGCAGGACCGGGGACTCTCCGTCGTCATGATCACGCACGATCTGGGGGTGGTCGCCCGGGTGGCCCACGACGTCCTGGTGATGTACGGCGGCCGGGCCGCCGAGCACGCCCCGGTGGACGGCCTGTTCGCGGCCCCGGCCCATCCGTACACCCGGGGCCTGCTCGACTCGCTGCCCCGGCTCGACGACCCCGACGACGCACCGCTCCGGGCGATCCCGGGCAGCCCGCCGTCCCTGCTCGATCCCGCACCGGGCTGCGCGTTCGCTCCCCGGTGCCCCCGCGCGGCCGCCGGCTCCGCGGAGGAACGGGCCCGGTGCGCGGGCGAACGCCCGCTGCTCGGCGGCCCGGACGGACACCCGGCCGCCTGCCACTTCCCCGCGTACGAAGGCGTCGCCTCATGACCACCACACCTGCGCCCCTGCTCCGCGTCCGGGACCTGACCGTCACCTTCCCGGGCCGCCGCGCCCGCTCGGCGCCCGTCCGGGCGGTCGACGGCGTGTCCTTCGACGTGGCGGCGGGCGAGACCCTCGGGCTCGTCGGCGAGTCAGGCTGCGGCAAGTCGACCACCGGCCGCACGATCGTGCGGCTCCTGGAACCGACCGCCGGCTCCGTCTCGTACGACGGGCGCGACATCAGCCACCTGTCCCAGCGGGAGCTGAAGCCGCTCCGGCGCGATCTGCAGATGGTCTTCCAGGACCCGCACTCCTCGCTCAACCCCCGGCAGACCGTGGCCCGGATCATCTCCGATCCGCTGCTCGTCCAGGGGAGTCCGGCCTCCGAGGCGCGCAAGCGGGCCGCGGAGCTGATGGAGCTCGTCGGACTCATCCCCGAGCACATCGACCGCTATCCGCACGAGTTCTCGGGCGGGCAGGCCCAGCGCATCGGCATCGCCCGCGCGCTGGCCACCGGCCCCCGGCTCGTCGTCGCCGACGAGCCGGTCTCCGCCCTCGACGTCTCCGTCCAGGCGCAGATCGTCAATCTCATGGAACGACTCCAGAGCGAACTCGGCCTCGCCTACCTCTTCATCGCGCACGACCTCTCGGTCGTGAAGCGGGTCTGCGACCGGATCGCCGTGATGTATCTCGGCCGGATCGTGGAGATCGGCGAGAAGGAGCGGGTGTACGCGGCGCCCGCCCATCCCTACACCCGGGCGCTGCTCTCCGCCGTGCCCCTGCCCGACCCGGCGGCCGAGCGGGCCCGGGAGCGGATCACGCTGCTCGGGGACCCTCCGAGCCCGGCCGCTCCCCCACCGGGCTGCACCTTCCACCCGCGCTGCCCCAAGGCACAGGAGATCTGCCGCACCGAGGCGCCGCTGCTGCGGATCGCCGCACCGGGCGAGGCCCGGCAGGTCGCCTGTCACTTCCCCGAGGGTCCGCAGGGGAGGTGAAGGCGCACGGGAGGTCTTGACAACTGCTCATGTTCCTCGTCCTCATGTTCCTGACAGAAGTGGCACCACACCACGGGGGACGATCAGCGCATGACCAAGCCTGAGAGCGCGGGGCTCGACTACGACGTCGTCATCAGCGGGGCCGGCCTCGCCGGCAGCGCGGCAGCGATCCTGCTCGCCCGGCGCGGCTCCCGCGTGGCACTCCTCGAACGCCGCTCGGACCCGGCGGCGTACAAGGCGCTGTGCACCCACTCGATCACGGCCAACGCCACCCCGGTCCTTGCGGAGCTCGGCCTGCTTCCCGCGCTGGAGAAGGCCGGGGCCGTCCGCAACGAGGCCCGCTGGTACACCCGTTGGGGATGGATCGAGCCGAGTGCCGCGCCCGGCCCCGAGCTGCCGTACGGCTACAACGTCCGGCGCAGCACCCTCGACCCGTTGATCAGGTCCCGCGCGGCCGAGACCCCCGGGGTGGATCTGCTCCTCGGGCATCAGGTGACCGGGCTCGTCCAGGAGGCCGGTCGCACGGTGGGGGTGCGCGCGTCGACACCCGAGGGCGAGCGCGAGATCCGGGCCCGCCTGGTGGTCGGTGCCGACGGGAAGGACTCGCCCGTGGCCAAGTACGCCGGGGTGCCCTCCCGACAGCACGAGAACGCGCGGTTCGGCTATCTCGCGCACTTCCGGAACCTTCCGCTGCGCGACGGGATCAGTCACGCGTGGTTCCTGATACCCGACATGGCCTACGCGTTCCCGAACGACGACGGGGTGACGGTCGTCGCGGTGCTCCCGGACAAGAAGCGGCTGCCGGCCTTCCGGGAAGACCTGGAGGGCAGCTTCCTCGACTTCGTGCGCGGTCTGCCCGAAGCGCCGGACATCGATACCGCCGAGCGCGTCACGAAGATCACCGGAACGGTCGACTACCCGCTGCACACCCGCAAGGCGACCGCACCGGGCCTCGCCCTCATCGGCGACGCCGCCCTGACCGGCGACCCCTTGTGGGGTGTGGGATGCGGGTGGGCCCTGCAGTCCGCGCGGTGGCTGGCGGAGGCGGTCGGCCCGGCCGCGGCCGGGCGGGGCGACCTCGACCGCTCGCTCGCGGTGTACGCGCGCCTGCACCGGCGCCGGCTCGCCGGTCACCAGTACCTGGCCGCCGACTTCGCCAAGGGCCGGCCGTTCAACCCGATAGAGCGGCTGATGTTCTCGGCGGCGGCGCGCGACGGGGCCCTGGCCCGGCACATGCACATGTTCGCGTCCCGCCTGATCGGTCCGCTGCGCTTCCTGAACCCCGCGGTGGTGGCCAGGGCCGCGGCCGTCAACCTCCGGCACCGAGGGGCGGCCGGGCGGCCCACGCAGGCGTGACGGGCTCCCTCAGGACACGGCGACGCCGGCACCGCATGCGAGGAGCGGTGCCGGCGTCGGCGTGTTCAGGCCTCGCGGGCCGCCCGGTACAGGGCACTGGCGACGGCCAGGTCTTCCCAGGCCATGCCCACGCTCTTGAAGAACCGCGGTCGCCCGCCGGGGGCACGGCCGTTCACCAGGTCGGCGAGGGTGCCCGCGACGGGGTCCTCGCCGACCGCCCCCTCGCCCATCGGAACCAGCAGGTCGCCCGCCTCGCGGAGCGCCGCGGAGCGCGCCTCGACGTACACCTCGGCGCGGGTCACGAGAGCGGTGTCGGTCTCCCTCGCCGTGGGCTCGTGCGAGCCGACCGCGATGACGGTGGCGCCGGGGGCCACCAGAGTGCCGTCGAAGAGCGGTTCGCGGGCCGTGGTGCAGCAGACGACGAGGTCGGCCCCCGCCACGTCGTCGGGCGCACCGGCGCGGGCGGACACGTCGAGGGACCGCGCGTATCCGGCGAGGGCCCGCGCGCCGACGGGGTTGCGCCCGACGACGACGGCCTCGGCGACCTCGCGGGCGGCGAGAACGGCCTCCAGGTGACCGTACGCCTGGGGCCCGGTGCCGAAGAGGACGAGGCGCAGCGGCCGGTCGTCCGGCGTCAGGTGGCGCACGGCGAGCGCGGAGACCGCCGGGGTGCGCAGCTCCGTGAGCGCGGCGCCGTCGAGGAGCGCGAGGGGCTGGAGGTGCGCGCCGTCGAGGAGCAGGTAGGAACCGGTGATGCGGGGCAGGCCTAGGGCCGGATTGCCGGGGGCCACGCCCGCGATCTTCACTCCGGCGTGGGAGCCGAAGGCGGCGGGCATGAGGAGGAGCTCACCGGCGGGGACGGGGACGGCGGTGCGGGCCGGGGCGGTCTCGGGGTCGAATCCGGAGCGCAGGACGTCGGCGAGGACGTCGGCCGTCGCCGCCGGGGTCAGCAGGCGGGTCATGGTCGCGGCGTCGATCCGGAGCAGATCGGGCACGGCGGCCGTCGTCGTCAGAGTGGTCGCAGAGGGCACAGCAGTCAGGGCGGTCGCAGGAGTCACGGCAGTCATGGCGGTCTCAGAAGTCACAGCGGTCCCAGAAGTCGCAGCAGTCACAGCAGAAATCCTGTCCCCAGCTCGTCGTGGGGGTCGAGGACGAAGGTGTGGGTGCCGGTGCGGTGCGTGGCTCCGGTGACCTCGGTGACGCCGCCGGGCAGCAGCCGGCCGGTGAACACCGTGTCGGCCACGGACTCGTGCGTGAGGGTGTCCCCGGGGGCGAGGAGCCCGTCCTCGCCGAGCAGGGCGAGCCGGGCGGAGGTGCCCGATCCGCAGGGCGAGCGGTCGATCTGCCCGTCGGCGAAGACGGTGACGTTGCGCTGGTGCGGGCCGGTGGGGGTGTCGGGCAGCTCCTCGTACAGGATCACGCCGTAGACGTCGTGCTCCGGGAACGCGGCGCGGATCTCCCGTCCGGCCCGGACGAGCGCGGGCAGGGAGGCCCGCGTGGTGTCGAGGCCGAGGGCCCGTGCGGGGACGGAGACGTAACAGGCGCCGGAGTCGGCGAGGTCGACCTCGACGGTGCCGTACGTGGTGGTGACCGGGACCTTGCGGGCGAGGACGCGCGTCGGGACGTTGCGGAAGGTGACGCCGGTGGTGCGGCCGCCCGCGCGGTGCACGGTGGCGGTGACGCGCCCGGAGGGCACGTCGATGCGGACGGGGACGTCGCCGTCGTCGGGCGCCGGGACGCGTCCGGTGTCGACGGCCCAGGCGCCGAGCGCCATCGTGCCGTGGCCGCAGGCGGTGGAGTAGCCGTCCTTGTGCCAGAACAGCACGCCGAAGTGGGCGCCGTCGTCGTCGGGGGGAACGATGAATCCGCCGTACATGCCGGAGTGTCCGCGGGGTTCCCGGACCAGCAGGCGGCGCAGCTCGTCGAGCGGTCCCAGCCGGAGGGCGAGGGCGCGGCGCTCGGCGACGGTGTCGCCGGGGATCGGGGGCAGGTCCTCGTCGACGATCCTGAAGGGCTCGCCTGCGGTGTGGTAGTCGGTGGTGCGGACCGGGTGCGGGGTGGTGCTCACGGAGTACGGCCTCCAGAAGGGGAGTCTGCGGTGCCGGGCCGGCCCCTCCCCAGTGGAGGGACCGGCCCGGTCGGTGGGGCGGGTCAGCTGCGGAGGGGGCCCTCACAGCTGTAGCTGGACGTGCCCGCGACCTTGGTTGACCAGATCTCGACGGCGCCGAAGCTGCAGTTCATGTCGGCCAGGTTGTTCGAGGCCGCGCCGGCACGGTCGAGGATGAAGTAGTCGACCGTCTCGGACATGTCCTTGAAGTTCTGGTCGTCGCTGGCCCAGTTGGACAGGTTGGCGGTGATCCGCCCGGTGCAGAGGAAGCGGCGCTTGCCGGGCTCGCCGTTCTCCACGCAGTCGGGGGTGTTGTAGGTGGCGGTGGCGAAGGTGGACTTCACGGACGCGAGGTCCGCGTCACGCAGCTGGGCGTTGGGCGTGAACGTGGTGTTCGGGACGTACAGCTGGTCGACCTTGGCGATCTGCGTGTCGAGGAAGCGGTCGTAGTCGCGCTGGAGGCCGGCGTCGGAGCCCATCCGGTTGCGCCAGGCGTCGTACGCCGCCACGTCGTTGGCCCGCAGGTGGGTGTACATCTCGCGGAGCAGCGAGGGCTTCTCGGTCCAGAGGAACTCGAAGAACGTACCGGCGTAGTTGTAGAAGCGGAAGCCGTCGCCGTCGTAGGTGGCGTGGAGGATCTGGTTGAGGTTCATCCGCGGGCCGCCGCCGGCGGTGTCGTTGATGATGCCGCGGACGAGGGACTTGCGGACGGCGATGCCGTTGTCGCGGGTGGCTCCGTCGAAGAACTCGGCGGTGCCCTCGTCCATGGCGGTGGTGCGGTCGCCCTGGTACCAGGGGCCCTCGCCGAAGAAGCCGGGGACGGCCCAGCGGCCGTTCAGGTAGTGGGTGTACTCGTGGCGGAAGAGCTCTTCGAGCGTCAGCGAGGAGTCCTGCGGGACGCGCCGCTGGTACGTGTAGAAGGTGGCGCCGCGCTCGATGTAGATGCCGCCGTTGTTGGTGCCCATGCCGGTGAGGATGGGGTGGTAGTTCTCGTAGTCCGCGCGGGAGGCGTAGAGCACGATGTTGAGGGTGGTGTTGTTGTCGCCCGCGAGCGGCTGCTCGGTGCCGAGGACGCGGTGGTACTGCGCCTTGACCTGCTTGCTCGCGTAGTAGAGCTGGTCCACGGTGGCCCGGTCGAGCGCGGTGCGGACCTTGATGGCCCCGTTGTCGTAGGTGTACGTGTACGGGAAGAGCTGCTTCTCGATGTCCTCCTTGCACACGCCGTACGGCTGGCAGGCCTCGTAGGTGTTGAGCCAGGAGACGACCTTCGCCCACGGCTCGCTGCCGCGGCCGAAGGTGTCGACGACGGTGGTGAGCATGGCGCCGAGGTCGGCGACGACGCCGTCCTTGAGGCCCTCGACCTGGCCGAAGCGGCCGTACTCGCTCACGGCGTCACGGGCGACCCAGGCGTTCGCGGTCCCCTTGAGGTGGCCGTAGCGCGCGAAGGCCTTGAAGGTCGCGCGGTAGGCCGGGTCGGCGGCGACGGCCGCATGGAAGGCGCTGTCCTGGTTGCCCGGGTAGACGCCGAGGTAGTTGACCGAGAGACCGGCGAGTGCGGCACCCGCCCAGGCAGGGTCGAGGTTCGTGGCGGTGTGCGAGGGGTCCATGGTGGCCAGGACCCGCTGGATCAGGCCGAGCTGGTGCTGGCGCAGTCCAGGTGCGCTCGCCGCGTAGAGCGCTTCGCGCAGGGTGTTCGCGTTGGTCTTGGTGACGTCGAAGGCGTGGGCGGCGGCGCCGAAGTCGGCGACGGCCCGGCGGACGGCGTCCACGGTCGGGGCGTCGGTGGTGTCGATCTCGTCCCGCGCGTAGTCGTGGTAGGCCACGGCGTGCAGGTACGTGAACATCTCCTCCAGGTGGGAGGAGTTCCGTCCGTCGTGGGCGGCGGACAGGCTCGATATGCGGCGGGCGACGGCCTGGACGTGGGCGTCGGACATGACCGGAGCGAGCCGGGCGTCCCAGGTCCAGATGAGACCGCGGAGACAGCCGTCGGCGGTGACCGCCGGGTCGGCGAGGAAGTCGGCGAACTGCTCCGGGGCGAGGCCCGTGATCCCGTCGAGCGTGCAGGGGACGCCGGCCGCGGTGGTGCCGGTGGCGGCCACGGCGAGCGACCGCGCGGTGGCGGCGGCCGGTGCCCGGCCGGGCACCCGGCCCGTGGCGTGGCCGCCGGGGGCGGGGGCCGGTCCGAAGGTGGTGCGCGGGGCGGAGGCCCGGTGCTCGACCTCGTCGAAGGGGTTGGCTCCGGGCTGCGCCCGCGGGGCCGGCGCGCCGAGCGCGGGGGCCGGGGCGGGGGCGGGCTTGTCGTCCGTGCCCGCCGCGGAGGCGCCGGCCTGGCCGGCGGAGCCGAGGAGGGTGACCGCGATGGCGGAGGCGAGCAGGGACGAGCGCACACGTCTGTGGAGGGACAACAGAACTCCTGCTGGTGAGGGGGGTAAGTGCGGGGATGCGTTCGCGAACTGGTCTGGTTCGCACGGCGTATGACGGAGGTTCATCGAACCGTGTGCGCTGTAACATAGTAATGTGAAATTGCACTGACAACCCCTGGGACGGCATCACTTCCCCGGCGGTGCGGGCAGGCCTGCCGCGAAGAGGGCCAATCCGTCACACAAGCCTCAGGATTCGGCTGCCTCCCACAGCAACGGCTCCGCCTCGGGGTTCGGTGCTCGCCGGTCACCGGCGCAGAAATGGGACTTTCGGCAGTGTCGGAGGGCGCCCCATGTCCGTACCGTCACCTCCGTGGACAGCACAATGACCAACGGCGAGACTGCGACCGGAACAGCTGTGTTACGGCGGGGATTTGATCCTGGGACCATGCTCACGGCGGCCACCGCGGTGGCTGCCGGTCTGAGCGTGATGAACCTGTGGTGGGCTGCCCCCACCGCCATCGCCGCGTTCCTGACAGGGCGACGGCCCGGGCGGACGGCGCCGACAGTGCTCGCCCTCGTCGGGATTCTCGCGGTCGGTGTGATGGCGTTGTCCGTCGTTCCTGCGTGGCTCCCTCTGGCCGGCCGGTTGGTGACGGTGGTGGTTGCCGCCACGATGCTGCCCTGGTTCGCGGGCCGGTTCTGGTGCCAGTATCAGCAGCTTGTCCGGGCCGGGTGGGAGCGTGCCGATCAGCTGCAGCGGGAGCGGCAGCTGATCGCCGATCAAGCCCGGCTGCGCGAACGGACACGTATCGCCCAGGACATGCATGACGTACTCGGCCATGACCTCAGCCTGATCGCCCTGTCGGCCGGCGCACTCAAACTGGCGCCGGACCTTGAAGAACACCACCGAGAGGCCGTGGGGGACATCCGAGCCAGAGCCGCGGCCGCGGTGGAGCGTCTCGGGGAGGTGATCGGTGTTCTGCGTGAGGAGACCGACACAACGCCGATGGACCCCGACGACTCCAGCCTCACGCGTCTGATCTCCGAGGCTTCCGGGGCCGGCCTCACGGTGGAGTTGCGCATCGACGGCGAGGCGGACGACCTGCCGCCCGTGGTCGAACGGGCGGTCCACCGGGTCGTGCGGGAAGCTCTGACCAACGTTGCCAAGCACGCGTCCGGCGCGACCGTGACGGTCCATGTGACGCATACGGCGGCAGAGACACAGGTCGTGGTGGAGAACGGCCCGCCCTCGTCTGCGGCCGACCAGCGGCCCCGGCTCGGGAGTGGAGGGCGTGGCCTTGTCGGTCTCGAAGAACGTATGCGGTTGACCGGCGGCTCTTTCGACCACGGCCCGCGCGACGGAGGCTACGCAGTCGTCGCGCGGATCCCGCACACACCCTCGCCACCACTGTCGCTCGCGCCCTCAGCCTCTCCCTCTCCCTCTCCCGGTGACGAGCTGCCGCAGGAACATCTCCGTGCTCGGCGCCGGGTCGGCCGGGCCCTGGTCGCCGCGGTCATGGTGCCCCTCGTCACGGGAGCTTTGCTGAGCGGAGCACTCATGGGATGGGAGATGCTGTCGGCGTCACAGTCGCTCCTGGACCCACGCGCCTATGCCCGCCTGCACGTGGGGCAAGATCGCTCCGAAGTGGAGCGTCACCTGCCGGACCGGCAGACGAACCATCGACCGCCGGCTGCCGAGCCGACAGGAGACGGCATAACGTGCGAGTACTACGCGATGACGGCCGACCGGTTCGACGACCGGTCCGGCGACGCCTATCAGCTCTGCTTCCGGAAGGACACCCTGGTGTCCCTGGAAACGATCACCCCGTGAGCGTTCGATGATCCGGGTGCTGATCGCAGACGACGAACCGATGATCCGCGCAGGGGTACGCGCCGTTCTCGCCACGGATCCGGACATCGAAGTCGTCGCCGAAGCCGTCGACGGGCACGACGCCGTGGAACTGGTCCGGCGCCATCGTCCCGCGGTGGCCGTACTCGACATCCGCATGCCGGGAATCAACGGCATCGACGCCGCCGCGGAAATCCGCAACACAGTGCCGACCACGAGTGTCGTCATTCTGACGACCTTCGGGGAGGACGACTACATCCTCAAGGCGCTCGGCGGTGGTGCGGCAGGCTTCCTGATCAAGTCGGGCGAGCCCGAGGAACTGATCACCGGGGTCCGAGCGGTGGCCGAAGGCGCCGCCTACCTGTCACCGAAGGTCGCGGCCCGGGTCATCGCGCACCTCGCCGCGACGGGCGCGGGCACCCTGGCCGGTCGGCGCTCCGCCGCCCGCGAACGGGTCGCCGCCCTCACCGCCCGGGAAAGGGACGTACTGGCCTTTCTCGGAAGCGGCCTGTCCAACGGGCAGATCGCCCGGCGGCTCCATGTGGTGGAGGGAACGGTCAAAGCCCACGTGAGTTCCATCCTGGCGAGGCTGGGCGTGGACAACCGGGCCGCTGCCGCGGTCGTGGCCCACGAGGCCGGGATCGTTCCACCTCAACCTTCCCAGCCGTGATGCAGCCGACTGAGCAAGGGGCGTGAACGCGAGCAGCACGGCAGCCACGACAGCGCCGCCGAGCGTCGCGCCGGCGAGCACGTCGTGCGGGTAATGGACTCCCACCAGCACCCGCAGTAGCGCAGCGGCCCCGGCCGGCGGCAGCGTGATCGCGGCGAGGCGGGGCCGCAGCACGGCGAGACCGACGGCCGGCCCGGCGGCCAGGGTGGCGTGATTGCTCGGGAATGACCAGTCCCCGGCTCCCGGGGCATTCCGTGGCAGGTTCGGCGCCTGCGCGCAACGCACGGCAAGAACACCGGACCTCGACGATCGTCAGGGTTGACGGCCGCATCCCCGAGTTCATCCGCGAACTCATCGTCCAGGGCACCCGCGAGGGCCTGGCTGCGCCGCCCGCGCCCGCAGCCGGGTCGGCGGCCGCCCGAGCGTCATCCGACGGACCCAGGGTCGGCGAAGCCGCGCAGGGGGCTGGAAATCCGCCCCCTCAGCCCCCACCATGCTCCTGACTACTCGTGCGTAACTCACCTTAGGGGGAAGCGTGTTGAGACTCCGTGGCCGAATCGCCGTTCCGCTGCTCGCCGTCGTCGCGTCCCTGCTCCTGCCGGCCGTGCCGGGCCACGCCGACGCACCGGCGCTCGGCGCGTCCTCCCGTACCCCCGTCGTGTTCGTCCACGGCTACAACGCCGACCCCGGCGTCTGGGGCGGCCTGCGGGCGGACTTCAAGGCCGACGGATACACCGACGCCGAGCTGTTCTCCTTCGGATACGACACCCATCGGTCCGTCAACGAGTTCCTCTCCGGTGAACTCGCCGCGTACGTCGAGGGCGTCAAGCGGCAGACCGGGGCGAGCCGGGTCGATCTCGTCGCCCACTCCTTCGGCAGCCTCGTCACCCGCTGGTACGTGAAGTTCGACGCCGCCGGCCAGTCCTCCGTCGCCCACTGGGTCTCCCTCGCCGGCCCCAACCACGGCACCGGTACGGCCTGGGCGTGCGCGCTGTGGGACCAGGCCTGCCGCGACATGACCCCGGGCTCCTACGTCCAGAAGAAGCTGGCGGAGGGCGACGAGACCCCCGGGGCCGTGCGCTACGCCACCTGGTGGTCGAACTGCGACGAGGTCATCGATCCCGACAGCAGCGTGCCGCTGGCCGGCGCCGTCAACAACGGCGCCGGCTGTCTGGACCACAACGCACTCCTCGGGGACGACGCGGTCTCCCAGGGGGTCCGCGCCTTCCTCCGTACCTAGGTGGAGCGGGTCAGAAACGCGCGAGGCCCGTCGTCGGGGCCTCGTGCGGCGCGCCGGCCAGGTAGTCGATCGCGCAGTGGGTGACGTCGAGACCGATGGTGAGCAGGGTGCCCCACTGCTCGTGCGTCGGCTTGTGCTCGTCGGGCCTCATGCAGACGACGGCCTCGGCCCCGCCCTCGCCGCAGAAGGCCTTCGCCCGCTCGGCGGGATTGAGCCCCGGCATCGCGGCGCGGACCGCGCGCAGGTGGGCGAGCCGCTCCGCCGTCATCGAGTCGGCCGGTCCGGTGTCCGCCGCCGCGAGGCCGGCGTCGAGGAAGTGGTTGGTGTGCAGCAGCCAGCCGTCCTCGGCCGCCGGGACCACCGCCAGGCCGGCCGGGGAGAGCTCCAGGCTCGCGGCACGGGAGTCGGCGGTGACCACGGTCAGCGAGGTGGAGGCGCTGACGCGTGCCGTCGAGGCGATCTCGACGGCCTGGTCGAGGGTGTCCGCCTCGTCGAGGATGCGGCGGGCGACGGCGTGCACGGGCACGCCACCGCTCGCGGAGTCCGACGCGTGGAAGAGGATGTTGAAGTGCACGCCGAGGCCCGCGCTGTTCACGCCGATCTTGCCGGGGGCGCCGAACTCGGTGAAGAGCTTCACCTTGCGGCCCTGGCTCGGCGTCAGCTCGTGCAGCAGCGCGTCCGGGACGAGCAGGTCGTGCCAGTCCCAGGTCTGCACCGTCTGCGGCGCCGCTCCCCCGGGCGCGAACACGGCGGTCGAGCACTCGCCTTTCCCGGGCGACGGGCAGCCGGCGAGGATCTCGGTCCGGGCGCCGACGGCGGCGACGGTCCAGCGTTCGACGCCGGCCGCGTCGGCGCAGGCGTCCGACTCCTCGGCGAGGGACGGCGCCCAGGCCCGGAGCGCCTCGTGGCTGCGGGTGGCGATGTCGCGGACCCGGTCCGCGGGCAGGCCGAGGACGGCGAAGTGCTCCCGGTAGAGCTCCGCGACGCGCCGGACCCGGTCGCCGAATCGGGTGCCGAGGAGGGTTCCGCGCTCGCGGGGGTCGGTCGTCCCGGTGGTGAGGGTGTGCAGTTCCACGCGTGTTCCTTCGGGGCTGGTGAGGCCGCGGGCCAACGCGGCGGCACACGTCAAGCTAGGAACGTAAAACGTTTTATGCAACGCTTGGCGGAGGAATTCCTTTCACGACGGGCGGCGCGGTGGCACGGACGCGGGGCATCACGATCAAGGACGTGGCGCGCAAGGCGGAGGTCTCCATCACCGCCGTCTCGCACGCCCTCAACGACAAGGGCACCCTCAGCACGGCCACCCGCGCGCACATCCGGCGCGTCGCCGACCAGATGGGGTACGAGGCCGACGCCCTGGCCCGCGGGCTGCGCCGCTCCACGATGGGGGCGGTCGGTCTCGTGCTGCGTTCGCTCGACGCCCTGGGCGACTACGCGCCGGCGGGCGTGGACGTCTTCGAGCGCTTCGTCGGGGCGGCCGCCTCACAGGCCCTGGCCCGCGGCCTCAGCCTCATGCTGGTGCCGGACCTGACACGGGCGCCGGTGCCGCCGCTCGCCTTCTCCCTGGACGGCTACATCGTCACCAACCCGCACGTGGACGACCCGGTCGTCGCCCGCCTGGAGGAGCGCGGCATCCCCTACGTGACCTACGGACGCCCGCCCGGACGCCCTGACTTCACGCACTGGGCCTCGGAGGACGACAGCGCCTCCGCCCGCCTGGTCCTGGCCCACCTGGAGGCCGCCGGGGCCCGCTCCGTCGCCCTCGTGCGGGGCACCGACCCGAACTCCTGGAACCTCGAACACCAGGAGGTCTACCTCCGCTGGTGCGCGGAGCGCGGCAGCACGCCGCGGCTGTACGAGCTCCCCGAACGCGCGGGCGTCGAGGGCGGTGTGGCGCTGGCCGGCCGGCTCGCCGACGACGGGCTGCCGGACGCCGTCTTCTGCCTCACCGGACGGCACGCGGCCGGCGTCCAGCGCGGCCTCATGGCGCGTGGCGTGCGGGTTCCCGGTCAGACGATGGTGGTCGCCGGCTCCGACTCCGAGCACGCCCGGAACAGCCGCCCCGCCATCTCGGCCCTGGAACTGAACCCGGTCGACAGCTCGGCGGCCCTCCTCGACATCCTCCAGTCGCTCATCGCGGGACGCCCCGCCGACTCCCCCCGCCTCACACGGGCCCGCTTCCACCCGAGGGCCTCGACCCGGCGTTAGGGGAACGGAGCGGGCGGCGCCCGGCGGCGGAGCGTGCGGCGGCGAGCAGGTCCTCCCGGTCGACGAGCTTGACGCGGGGGCGTCCCTGGCGTCGGCCCGCGGCACGTTCCGCCTCGTCGATCGCCCGCCAGCCGTCGAGGCCGACGGCATCCGGGTGCGCGCCCGGCACCGGACCGCCGGCGGCGGGGGCGGTGAGCAGGCCGGCTTCGAGATCGTCGAGGAGTACGGAAACGGTCTCCTGGGCGCAGGACTTGTTGGTGCCGATGAAGCCGTTGGGGCCGCGTTTGATCCACCCGGCCACGTACACGCCCGGCCGGACCCGGCCCCGGTCGTGGGGCACCGTACCGGTCGTCTCGTCGAAGGGGAGGCCCGGGACGGGCCGGGCGCGGTAGCCGATCGCGCGCAGGACGAGTGACGCCTCGACGGTCTCTGCGGTCTCTGCGGTCTCGACCGTCAGGCCGGTCACCCGGTCGTCGCCGAGGATCCGTGTCGGGCGGGTCCGGAAGCGCAGGACGATGCGGCGGCGCCCCGGTACGGGCGTGCGGGCGGCGAGCTCGGCGAGCACCCGGGTCTTGGGGGTGGCGTCCGCGGGCTCGTCCTCCGGCCATCCCTCGACGAGGACGTCGACGCCGTCGAGGGCGGCGAGCGCGAGCAGTTCCGGCAGGGTGAACGCGGCCTCGGCCGGTCCACGGCGCCCGAGGACGAGGACCTCGCGCACGCGGCTCGCCCGCAGCGCGGCGAGCGCCCGGTCGGAGATGTCGGTACGGGACAGGGTGTCGGGGTCGGCGGTCAGGACGCGGGCCACGTCCAGGGCCACGTTGCCGTTGCCGATGACGACGGCCCGTTCGCCGTCCAGGGCGTAGGAGGCGGAGCCGTGGTCGGGGTGGCCGTTGTACCAGGCCACGAAGTCGGTGGCGGAGGCGCTGCCGGGCAGGTCCTCGCCGTCGATGCCGAGACGCCGGTCCGTGGCCGCGCCCACGGCGTAGATGACGGCGTGGTGGTCGCGGAGCAGGTCCTCGTGGTGCAGGTCGCGGCCGATCTCCGTGTTCAGCCGGTACGAGAAGCCGGGCTGGCTCTCGACGGCGCGGAAGAGCCGGGCGACCTGCTTGGTGTCCTCGTGGTCGGGCGCCACGCCCGCGCGGGCGAGCCCGTACGGGGTGGGGAGCCGGTCGTGGACGGTCACGGTCACGCCCGGGTACCGGAGCAGCTCGTCGGCGGCGAACAGCCCGGCGGGCCCGGCGCCGACGACGGCCACCCGCAACTCGGTGGCGGAGGTGCGGCGTTGCGGGGGCACGACGGCCATCGGCGTGCGGTCCTCGTGCGGATGGGTTTCGTAGTAGGCGCGGTTGAGTTCGAGGAACGGCAGCTCCGCGTCGGTGAGCCGGGTGTGCGGCTTGAGCGCGTCCACCGGGCAGGCCGTCGTGCAGGCGCCGCAGTCGACGCAGGTGCGGGGGTCGACGTACAGCATCTCGGTCTGCCCGAAGCCCGGTTCGCCGGGGGCGGGGTGGATGCAGTTGACCGGGCAGGCGAGGACGCAGGAGGCGTCGGCGCAGCACGACCGGGTGACGACGTAGGTCATGGGGAGGGCTTCTCCGTTCGCGGGACCGGTGGGACGCCGGACTCTCGGTCGGCTCCGTCAGGCGGCGTGCGGGGCGGGTTCGCCGCGGTGGCGGGAGGGGCGGCCGTCGATGCGCAGGGCCTTCCACACCCGCCGTGAGGTCCTGTTCATCAGGCCGATGTCCTCGGCGAGCATCCGCACGTCGGAGAAGAGGTCGCGGAGCATCTTCTCGCCGTCGGGCGACTTCCAGAAGATGTCCTTGATCACCCAGTGGGGCACGCCTATCGTCTCGGCGGTCTTCCGGTCGGGGACCATGATGACGTCGCCGAGCACCCGCATGATCACCGGGAAGGCGACCGACAGCGCGCCCCTGCGCGCCCTGCCGTAGCCGGGGACCTTGACGCGCAGGAACTCGTGGGCGAAGGAGATGTGGCGGGCCTCCTCGGCGACATGGATCTGCATGAGCCGGCGCATCAGCGGATGGATGTCCTCGCCGCCGCGCAGGATCGCCTTCTGGAGGTGGTCGATGGGCTCCTCACCGGCGAGGACGCCGGTGAAGAACGACTCGGGGATCAGTGAGCCGGCCAGCGGCAGGAAGCGGCTGAGCACGCGGAAGGAGCGCCGGCCGCCGGGCACGTCGGCGCCCGCGCGGTTCACGAACTCCTGGAACATCTGGGTGTGGTGGCACTCCTCCGTGACCTCGTGGGTGAGGTAGCGGAACTCGGGGTTCTGGTTGCGCAGGGCGAAGACGTAGTCCATCACCCCGCGGATGAGGACGTTCTCGAACTGCATGCCCACCTTGACGATATTGGCGTACCGCCACAGTCCGATGCGCGTCCGGACCTCGAGGGGCTGCTCCTGGTACCACGGGTGGCCGCCCAGGGGGTCGGCCGCGGGGAGCACCCAGCGGGGGTCCGCCGGATCGATGGCGAAGTCGGGGTGGTCCCAGTCGATGTCGGTGAACGCGTCGAAGTGGATGTGCACCGAGGCCTCGGACAGGGTCCGGAGCCTCTCGTGATAGCTCTGCACGCTGGTCATCGTCGTCCTCGGTCTCTCGCGGTCGGCTGTCCGGAGGCGCTGTTCTCGGGGGCGTCAGGCCGCGGGGGTCCGGTCCTGTCGCGCGGCGGGGCGATCGTCGGGGGCCGCGCGGTCGAAGCGGAGCGCGGGGTCCTGGATCGGGGACCGGCGCAGCGCGCGGCGGTCGCGGTAGTAGTTGTTCCAGATCCGCCACGGGTCCCGGGTGCCCTGGCGGGGCATGATCGCGTCGCCGCGCGCGATGTAACCGGACGTCAGCGACTCGCCCATGACGGAGACGGAGGAGCGGTCGGCCTCGGTGGCGACGGGGGTGACGGCGGTGTGACCGTGCCGGTCCATGTGGGCGATGAGCCGGCTGACGTAGGCGGCGGCGAGGTCGGCCTTGAGCGTCCAGGAGGCGTTGGTGTAGCCGATGATCATCGCCAGGTTGGGGACGCCGTCGAGCATCACGCCCTTGTAGAGCAGGTGGTCGCGGGTGACGACGGGCTTCCCGTCGACCGCCAGCTCCATGCCGCCGGCGAGCTGCATGCGCAGGCCGGTGGCCGTGACGACGATGTCGGCGGGGATCTCCTCGCCGGACCCGACCTTGACGCCGGTCTCGGTGAACGTGTCGATGTGGTCGGTGACCACGGAGGCCCGGCCGCTCCTGAGCGTCGTGAAGAGGTCGCCGCCGGGCACGACGCACAGCCGCTGGTCCCAGGGCTTGTACGAGGGGGTGAAGTGGCGCATGTCGACGCTCTTGCCGAGCCGGGCCCGTACCGAGCCGAGCAGCACCTTGCGCATGAGGCGGGGTGCCTTGCGGCACAGGGCGTAGAGCCCGCGCTGCATCGCGATGTTGCGGGCGCGCCCGACCCGGTGGACGAGCGCGGCCGGGACGCGCAGGCGGCGCAGGAGGACGGAGAGGGGGTCGTCGGCGGGGAGCGCCAGGATGTACGTGGGCGAGCGCTGGAGCATCGTCACGTGCGCGGCTTCGGGGGCCATCGCGGGGACCAGGGTGACGGCGGTGGCGCCGCTGCCGATGACGACGACGCGCTTGCCCGTGTGGTCGAGGTCCTGGGGCCAGTGCTGCGGGTGCACGAGGGTGCCCCGGAAGCGCTCCTCGCCGGGGAACTCCGGGCGGTGGCCGGCGTCGTAGTCGTAGTAGCCGGTGGCGCCGACGAGGAAGCGGGCGGTGAGGACGCGGGTCTCGCCGGTGGCCTCGTCGCGGGTCTCGACGGTCCAGCGCCCTTCGTCGCTCGACCAGTCGGCCCGGACGGCCCTGCGGCCGAAGCGGATGTGGTCGGCGACGCCGTGCTCCTCGGCGGTGGCGCGGATGTAGCGGCGGATGTCCGTGCCGCCGGCGAGGACCTTGGTGCCGTGCCAGGCGCGGAAGCCGTAGCCGAAGGTGTACATGTCGGAGTCCGAGCGGATGCCGGGGTAGCGGAACAGGTCCCAGGTGCCGCCGATCCCGCTGCGCCGCTCGATGATCGCGTACGTGGTTCCGGGGTTCCCGGCGAGCAGGTGGCAGGCGGCACTGATCCCGGACAGCCCCGCGCCGATGATCAGCACGTCGACGTGCTCGTTCTCCATGTCCATCCCCTCCGCGACCGGTCGTACCGGTGGGCATTCTTCCTCAGGCCCCGGAATTTACCTGTGTCACCGCGTCCAAGATACTGGCGGTAACGTGACCTGCGCCACCCCTTGCGGTCGCCCCGTCACAGCTGCCGGGTACGATCCACGCCGTGGCCGAGGACAGACACACACGCAACGACGGGCGCCCCGACGGCCGCGACACACGCTGGACCGGCCACCGCGCCGAGCGCCGGGACCAGGTCCTGACCGCCGCCCTCACCGTCATCGGGCGCGAGGGAACGGCGGTCAGCGTGGCGGCGATCGGCGCCGAGGCCGGGATGCCCCGGTCCGTCGTCTACCGGATCTTCCGCAGCCGCGAGGACCTCGACGAGCAGATCCGCGCGCGCATCACCGACGACCTGATGGCCGCCCTGTCCCCCGCCCTCGACCCCAAGGGCACGATCCGGGAGGCGATCGAGCTCGCCGCGGCCACCTACGTCGGCTGGGTGGCGCTCCACCCCCACCTCCACCGGTTCCTCGGCACCGGCTCGCCGGGAGAGCCCGCCACCGGCTCACGCGCCGTCGCGGGGACCCGTACCGCCGTCGCCCTCCACCTGGCCCGACTCCTGGACACGTACGCCGAACGGCTGCTCGACGGCGAGCCGGCGCCCACCGGCTTCAGCTCCAACCTGGCCTTCGGCATGGTCGGCCTGGTCGACGGCGTGGTGAACCAGTGGGCCGCCCACCCCGGGTCGAGGAGCTCCCTCGACGACCTGACCCACTTCCTGAGCGACTCCCTCTGGGGGGTCCTCGCGGGCGCCACCCCGCGCCTCGGCATCAAGCTCGACCCCGACCAGCCGATCGGCCCTGCCCCGGAGTCACCGCGGCTGGGCTCCGCGTACCGCATGGAGAGCGACGGCCCCTGACCCCGCGTACGGAGAAACCGGCCGCGCCGAACGCCCTGTTGTCCACCGGTCGGTGGACAACGGGTTCAACCGGCCGAGCCTGTCGGCGGGACCGCTCCGCCGACGAGTCTGGGACGCATGACGAACCCGACCGTACGCATGGCCCGCCTCAGCGCCCCGCACCCCTGGCGCGCGCTCCTCGGCCGGCTCCTCTTCGTGGCCCTCTGCCTGGGCGCGGGCATCGCCCTCGGCGCCCGCCCCGCGACCACGGAGGACTTCCGCATCGGCGAGGCCGGCCGTGCCGAGGCCCTCGCCGCCGAGGGCGGGCTCCAGCAGAAACCCCTCGAACGCGTCCTCATCACGGCCGCGCCCGGCACCGGCCCCCTCGACCGGGCCGACGCCGCGGCCGCCGCACGCGAGATCGGCACCCGGATGCGGCAGTTGCCCGAGGTGCTGTCCGTCTCCGACCCGGTCGCCGATCCGCCGTACACCGCCCCTGCGCGTCGACGTCACCATGAGAGGCGCCGAGTTCGACGGCAAGAAGCACGTCGACGCCCTGCTCGCCGAGACCGCCGAGGTCCGGGCCGCGCACCCGGGGCTGCTGGTCGAGGAGGTCGGAAGTCCCTCCATCGGCAAGGGCGTCGACGAGCTGCGCGGCGACGACCTCTCCCGTACGGAAGTCATCGCGCTGCCCGTCACCCTGATCACCCTGCTGATCGTCTTCGGCTCCGTGGTGATGGCCGTCGCGCCGCTGCTGCTCGCGCTCTCCTCGATCGTCGCCGCCGTCGGCCTGTCGATGGTCGCCTCGCACGTCTTCCCCGACGCCGGCGTCGGCACCCACGTCATCCTGCTCATCGGGCTCGCCGTCGGCGTCGACTACACCCTCTTGTACCTGAAGCGGGAGCGTGAGGAACGGGTGCTCGCGCCGGCGACTTCGTGCTCTACACCGGCGCGCGGCCGTTCCGGCTCGAACTCGGCTCCTCGCACCGGTACTTCGTGCTGTCCCTGGACGCCGGTACGGCCGGGCAGCCGGCGCGGGCGGACGGTGCGGTGACGGCCGACGCGGAGCTGCCGCGGTCACCGAGCGGGCGGAAGCTCCTCGCGGTGCTCGGCGAACCGGCCGAGCGGGCGACCGGGTTCGGTCCGCTGGCGCGCCGGGACACGGGCGAGCACGTGTCGGCGATCCTGCGGACGCTGCTGCGCGAGACGGGCGGCCCGGGACCGGTCCCGGGCGCCGGGTCCGCGGGCGCCCTGGAGCGGATCCTCGCGTACGTCGACGAGCGGCTCGCGGAGGACCCGTCGCCGGGGACGATCACGGCGGCGCACCACATCTCCGTACGGCATCTGCACGCCCTGTTCCGGGAGTCGGGCGTGACGGTGAGCGATCATGTGCGGCGGCGGCGCCTGGAGCGGATCCGCCGGGACCTCGTCGACCCGTCGCTCGCCCGCCTGCCCGCGTACGTCCTCGCGGGGCGCAGGGGTCTCGGCGAGGCGAGTCACTTCAGCCGGGTGTTCCGGGCCGAGTTCGGTCTGTCGCCGCGCGGTGCGGGAGCAGGCGCGCACCCGCCCCGAGCTGCGACGACGGCCCGCCCGGCCGTCCGTCCTGTGCACCAAGTGGCGGGCGCCACACGGGAAGAGAGTTGTCGCGGGACCGGGCACGAGGTTCCGAAGTGCGGCAGCGGGGCGTTAGCGAGACGTGAGTACCGCGCGGGAAGCTGGCGGGGACCATCGTGGCCGGTGTACCGGCCACGGACCAGCAGACCACGGGGAGCCTCACCGTGCGTGGCGGGCACCGGCCGGGAGGCCGCTGCCGTCGCCGCGCCGGCCGCTTCCGGGCGCCTGACCACGCCCGGACGGTCGAGGCGCGCGAGAAGGAGCAGGTAGCGGAAGTGCTCACCACACGGGTGACGGTGACCGTCCACGCGTCCGATCCGCTCAGCCGGGCCGGGCTCATCAGCCATTTGCGGCACCAGCCGAGCATCGACTTCGTGCCCGAGCACGACGACGGGGGCCGCGAGGCACCCGCGGTGGCCGTGATGCTCGCGGACCGGATCGACGAACCCACCACCGCGGAACTCCGGCGCCTGCTGCGCGGCCGCGACCAGCGCGTCGTGCTCGTCGCGCGCGAGCTGCGCGAACCCGACCTCCTGACGGTCGTCGAGTACGGAGTACGGGCCATCATCTGGCGCCACCAGGCCACCGAACAGCGGCTGTTGAGCGCCGTGCACAGTGCGGCACGGGGCGAGGGCGAACTACCGCCCGACCTCGTGAGCCGCCTCCTGAACCAGGTGGGGCGGCTCCAGCGGGCGACGGCGGCGGGAACGGGCACCGGCGGGGCGGTGCCGCTCTTCGGGATGGCGCCGCGCGAGGTGGACGTGCTGCGGCTGCTCGCGGAGGGTCTGGACACCCGGCAGATCAGCGAGAAGCTCGCCTACTCCGAGCGCACCGTGAAGAACATCCTGCACTCGCTCATGACCCGTCTCCAGCTCACCAACCGGGCGCATGCCGTCGCGTACGCGCTCCGCGAAGGCTACATCTGATGATCCACGAGATAGACGAGGCGCTGCGCCGGCTGCTCTCCCCCGCCGTCACGGGCGACGTCGCCTTCGACGCGCCGACCCGCGACTGGGCGGCCCGCCGCAACGCCCCCACCCTGAACGCCTACCTGTACGACATCCGCGAGGACGTCGCCCGGCGCGAGCGCGGCCCCGTCGCCGAGCGGGACGCCGCCGGGATCGTGACGCGGAGGCGACAGCCGCCGCGCTGGTTCCGGCTCTCGTACCTGGTGACCGCCTGGACCTCCCGGCCCGAGGACGAGCACCGGCTCCTCTCGGGCGCGCTGGCGCTGCTCCTGCCGCACGAGACGCTCTCCGGCGACGCGGTGCCGGAGTCCGTGCGGCCGATCGCCGCGACCCTGCCCCTCTCCGTCGCGGTGCCGCCCGCCGAGTCGCGCTCGCTCGCGGACATCTGGTCGGCGCTCGGCGGCGAGCTCAAGCCCTCGCTCGACGTCGTGGTCACCACACCGTTCCCGGTCACGCCGGTGTACGAGGTGGCGCCGCCGGTCACCGAGGCGGAGGTCCTCGTGCGCGGGATCGACGGCGTGCCGGGCGACTCCAGGCCCCGGCTGCGGCGACGCGTCGGGGGCGTGTCCGAGGCGAAGCGGGAGGACGGCGCGTGAGCGAGGACGAGGACCGTACGGGTCCGGGCGGCGTGCTCGGCCTGGTCTCCGCGCTGCGGGTCCGGGTCGCCGCGCTCGTGGACGCCCGGAGCGCCGGGGACCCCACGGCGGGCGATCCGCTGCGCGGTCTGTACGTCACCGGGGAGACGGCCCGCCGGATCGCGGCGGAGCCGGTGCCGTCGGCGGCTCACGACGACGGCGTCCCGCTCCCGGACACCGGCGGAACGGACCGGCTCGCCGGCCTGGCGCGGGCCTTCGGGCTCACGGCGCTCGACGCGCACATCCTCGTCGCGGCGCTCGCGCCCGATGTGGACCGGGGCTTCGAGGCGCTGTACGGGTACCTCAACGACGACGTGGGCCGGCGCCGCGCCACGGTGGCGCTGGCCCTGGACCTCGCGGGCACGGGCCCCTTCGACCCGGCCGCCCGCGACCGCTTCCACCCGGCCGCGCCGCTGCGGTCCGGCGGCCTCGTCGAGGTCGAGGACGAGGACCGTCCGCTGCCCGGGCGGGCGCTGCGCGTGCCCGAGCGGGTGGTGGCGCATCTCCTCGGCGACGACGGACGTCTCGACGCGCGACTCCTCGGAGTGGGCGTGGAGTTGCTCCCGCCGCGCGGGGCGGGCGCGGACACGACGGACGGGGCCGCGGACCCGGTCGACGTGGACCCGGCCGACGTGGACGCGAACCCAGCCGACGCGAACGCGGCCGACGCGGACCCGGCGGCCACGCCGCTGGGTGCGCGGGTCGTCGCCGCCGGGCCCGTCACCGTACATCTGCGGGAGCGCGTCCCCGGGGCCGCCGCCGACGGAGTGGTGGCGGCGCTGCGGGGCGCCGGGCGGCCCGTGCTGCGGTACCGGCCGGAGTGCGTGGACGAGGGGGCGGCCCGGGCGCTGCTGCGTGAGGCCCGGCTGCGCGGCGCCGCCGTGGTCGTCGAGCCGCTGCCCTCGGCTCCGGGGCCGCTGGTGCGTGCCCTCGCCTCGTCGGGTGCGACGGTGGTCCTCGCCGGCACCGAGGCGCCCGATCCCCGGTGGGCGCCGGACGCGGAACTGATCGCGCTCGACGCGCCGGGCGAGGCGGCCGGCCCCGGCGACCTCTGGCATCGCGAACTCGAGGGGACGGACGTCGACTTCGACCTGGACGCGGCCACCGCCCCGTACCGTCTCAACGGCGACCAGGTGCGCCGGGCGGCGCGTTCCGCCCGGGCGTTCGCCGCGTTCGAGGGCTCGGCGCTGACCCTCGCGCAGGTGCAGCGCGGCGCCCGGCTGGTGTCGGCCCCACTCCTCGACAGCCGTGCGCGGCGGATCCGGCCGGCCGTCGGGTTCGCCGATCTCGTGCTTCCCGAGGAGCCGCTGGGGCTGCTGCGCGAGCTGACCGGCCGGGCCCGCGACCGGGACCGGGTGCTCGGCGAGTGGCGGCTTCGGACGGGGGGCGGGCGCGGGCGCGGTGTCGTCGCGCTGTTCGCCGGGGAGTCGGGCACGGGCAAGACGCTCGGCGCGGAGGTCGTCGCGGGCGAACTGGGCCTGGACCTCTACGTGGTGGACCTGTCGTCGGTCGTCGACAAGTACGTCGGCGAGACCGAGAAGAACCTGGAGCGGATCTTCGCCGAGGTGGACCGCACGGACTGTGTGCTCCTCTTCGACGAGGCCGACGCGATCTTCGGCAAGCGGTCGGAGGTCAAGAGCTCGCACGACCGGTACGCCAACCTGGAGAGCGCCTATCTGCTCCAGCGCCTGGAGGCGTTCGACGGGATCGCGGTGCTCACGACCAACCTGCGGGCCAACATCGACGAGGCGTTCACCCGCCGGCTCGACCTGGTCGTGGACTTCCCGTTCCCCGACCCCGGACAGCGCGTCTCGCTCTGGCACTCCTGCCTGGCGGGCACGCCGAAGGCGGAGGGCCTGGACGGGGAGATCGCGCGATGCGCCCAGGAGTTCGAGCTGGCGGGCGGCGCGATCCGCTCGGCGGCGGTGACGGCGGGCTATCTGGCGGCGGCCCGCGGCTCGGCGGTGACCGGCGCGGACGTACGGGCCGGGGCACGGCGTGAGTACCAGAAGGCGGGACGCCTGGTCCTGGACGCGGGCGCGCCCTGGGCTCCGTGACGTCACTGTCAGGTGAACGGCCGAGGGGGCCACCCGTGCGGGTGGCCCCCTCGGCCGTTCGTGTTTCCTGCCCGGCAGGTCACATCACGCTGCCGCCGATCATCTTCTTGAGCGTCTCCCAGTCGACGGTGCCGGTCGCGCGCAGTCCGACGGCCGTCTGGTACGAGCGGATGTGGTCGGCGACACCGCCGCTGTACGTGGTGGTCTTCTGGGTCCCGCTGCGGAAGTGGTCGATGCCGTACTGGGCGTTGGTGCGGGCCACGTCGAAGTCGTGGTCGTCGAAGCTGCGGTTGAACGCCATCCAGTAGGCCGCCATCAGCTGGGTGGTCTCCCAGGTGGTGGCACCGGACTTCACCTTGTCGGGCGTGATTCCCTGGGCCCACAGGGAGGTGAGGGTGGCCCGGCCGAGGGTGCCTTCCTTGTCGGTCTTGAAGATCGCGGCGGAGTTCTTGCCGTTCTGGAGTCCGTCGGCGACGACGGCACGCTGGTAGCAGACGAGGGAGGCCCTGGTCGGTCCGTCGATCACACCGCGGGACCAGCCGGGCTTGAGGTCGCAGCTGTTGTCCAGGGCGGCCAGCCGCTCCTGGGCGAACTCGACGACGAGGTCCTTCGGGTCGCCGGGGTACCACGGCGGAAGGGTCCTCTGGGCGGCGGGCGGAGGCGGGGGCGGGGCGGGCTGGTTCCCTCCGTTGCCGGGGTCCGTCCCGCCGCCGGGGGGCGGGGCCGTGGTCGCGGCGCCGCCGCCCGGCTGGTCGCCCGATCCGCCGTCACCGCCGGCGGGCGGAGGCGCGCCCCCGTCTCCCGGGGGGCGGGGTCCCGCCGGGCGGCGGGTCGCCTCCGGGCGTGGGTCCGCCGCTCCCGCCGGGCGGGGGCGGTGCGTCGGGAAGCGCGTCTCCGCTGCCCTGCGGCGCGGGCCTGGGCGCGCCGGTCGCCTGGATCTCCTTGGCGGCGCTGACGATCTTCGGGGAGAAGCCGAACCAGAGCACGGCGAAGGCGATCGCGGCGGTCACCAGGAGTCCGCCCACCACGACCAGCCAGTTCCCGAAGACGGGCCGCTGGTCGTACGTGCCCTCCAGGTCGAGGGCGGTGTCGTCGCCCGCCCGGCGGACGGCCACGGTGAACCGGTGCGACTCCTCGGCGCCGGTCCACCGGACGGCCTGGGGCCGTACGACGAGTTCGCCGAAGGCGGCGCGGCCGGGGGCGATCTGCACGGCGTTCGGGCGTACGTCGAAGGTGAGCCGGTTGGCCTCGTCACGGGCGATCAGGGACGCCGTGAGCGGGGTGTTGCCGAGGTTGTCCACGGCGACGCGGGCCCGGCCCCGGAAGCGTCCGACGAGCGCGGGCGGCAGCAGCTCGGCCCGGGTCTCGGCGAAGGGCGTGACGGTCAGCCGGCCCTCCACCACGTCGCGGGCCGCGGCGTTCTCCCGGGGGTCGACCCGGATGCCGTACGCGAGGGGTCCGGCCTCCACGTCCGAGGAGCGGGGAGGGGCGAAGGTGATCTCGGCGGTCCCCTCGCTGCCCGGGTAGAGGCGGAGGACGTCCGGCTCCACCCGGGACCAGCCCGAGGGTTTGCCGACGAGGGAGAGCCGGTACTCCTCGACGGTGTCCCCGGTGTTGCGCACCCGCAGCCGGGCGGAGGTCCGGGCCCCCGGCTCGATGGTCACATCGGCCGGGTCCAGAGAGGTCCACATGGTCATGACCGCAGGCTAAGGCGGCGGGGGTGGGTTCCGGCTGCCCGAAAGTGCCGGTGCGGGGGCAACACGGCCTGCCCCCGCGCCCCTCGGGAGGCGTTCGGGGCGGGCGGTGGGCCCCGGGGCCGGTCACGGCCGGGAGTACGTCTCCGGCCCTACCCTCGCACGCCCGGGCGCCGTGTCAAGGGGTACGCGGGTCCCCCGCCGTCGTACGGCCCCGGGAGCCTCGACCGGACCGGCGCGGGCTGGACCGGCCCCGCGAGCGTGACCGTTGGGGCAGCCCCGGCTGCCCTCGCGAGCGCCCCTTCTTCCCTGGTCGGGACGGCCGGGGCTCGGCGAGAGTCGGAGCGTTCGACCGCTGTCCACCAGCGGGTTCGACCTCTGTCCACAAGCGGGATCGACCGCTGTCCACGAGCCGAGGGGAGGGCAAGCACGATGGAGCCGAAGCACCACGACAGCCCGGGAGCGGACCGGATCGCCCACCCGGCGCCGCGCCCGGCCCGTCAGTCCCCGCCGGCGGGCGCGGCACGGCTCGCCGCCTCCGGCGGGACGGCGCACCCGGCACCGGAGGCCGCGGCCCGGGCCTCGGCGGCCGAGGTGGGTGCCCGTGCGTACACCTCGGGTTCCCCTGTGGTCGTCGGCGGGGGCGGCGGCGACCGGCACACGCTCGCGCACGAGCTCATGAACCCCTGACACGGCCCCGTGACCGGTTCGCCGGCCCCGCACGACCCACCCTCTCCGAAGGAGCACTCCGCGCATGCCCACCTACCTGTCCCCCGGCGTCTACGTCGAGGAAGTCGCCAGCGGCTCCCGTCCCATCGAGGGCGTCGGCACCTCCGTCGCCGCCTTCGTCGGGCTCTCGCCGGCCGGGCCGCTGAACGAGCCGGTGCTCGTCACCAACTGGTCGCAGTACGTCGCGTCGTTCGGTGACTTCACGGACGGGTACTACCTGGCCCACTCCGTGTACGGCTTCTTCAACAACGGCGGCACCGCCGCGTACGTGGTGCGCGTGGGCGGCGGGGACGCCCAGGGCGCCACGGAGCCCGTCGGGGCCGGCGACGCCGCGCCGCGGGAGCTCGCCGCCGGTGAGGCCGTCGCGCTCGGCACCTTCCGTGTCGCCGCGATCGCCGCCGGCTCCGAGGCGGGCGGGGCGCTCACCGTGGAGGTGCAGGACGTCGAGGGCGAGGCCGAGCGGTTCAAGCTGGTCGTCAAGGACGGCGAGAAGGTCGTCGAGAGCTTCGACGCCTCCGCCAAGAAGAGCGCCCGCAACTACGTCGTCGCGCAGGTCAAGCAGCGCTCGAAGACCATCGTGCTCGAAGAGGCCGTGGCCGGCGGGCAGCTCGCCAGGCCCGACGCGCAGACCGTGACCCTCGCCCCGCCCGCGCAGCTCCCCGCACCGGTCGCGGCGCGGGCCGACGCGTCCGCCGCGATGGAGTCCGGGCAGTTCATCGGCGACTCCGCGGACCGCACCGGCTTCGGCGGCCTGGAGGCCTTCGACGAGATCAACATGGTCGCCGTGCCGGACCTGATGGCCGCCTACCAGCAGGGGCTCATCGACCTGGAGCAGGTCAAGGCCGTCCAGCTCGGTCTGATCGCGCACTGCGAGCTCATGGGCGACCGGATGGCGATCCTCGACCCGCCGCCCGGTCTCAACGCCCGGGACATCCGCAAGTGGCGCCAGGACGTCGCCGGTTACGACTCCCGGTACGCGGCGCTCTACTACCCGTGGATCAAGGCGTTCGACCCGGCCGGCGGCCAGACCCGCACGGTGCCGCCGTCCGGCCACATGGCCGGCGTCTGGGCGCGCAACGACTCGGAGCGCGGTGTCCACAAGGCCCCCGCCAACGAGATCGTGCGCGGCGCGGTCGACCTGGAGCTCCAGATCACGCGCGGCGAGCAGGACCTGCTCAACCCGATCGGCGTGAACTGCATCCGTGCCTTCCCGGGCCGGGGCATCCGGGTGTGGGGCGCGCGGACGCTGGCCTCCGACCCGGCGTGGCGCTACCTGAACGTCCGCCGCTACTTCAACTACCTGGAGGAGTCGATCCTCGTCGGGACGCAGTGGGTGGTCTTCGAGCCCAACGACCAGTCGCTGTGGGCCCGCATCCGCCGCAACATCTCCGCGTTCCTGGTCAACGAGTGGCGCCAGGGTGCCCTGTTCGGCCAGCGCGCCGAGGACGCCTTCTACGTGAAGTGCGACGCGGAGACCAACCCGCCGGAGTCGGTGGACCTCGGCCGGGTGGTCTGCGAGATCGGCATCGCCCCCGTGAAGCCCGCCGAGTTCGTGGTCTTCCGCCTCGCGCAGTTCCAGGGCGGCGGCGGCGAACTGGAGGAGTAGTCCTCCGCCGCCGCCCCCGACCCCTCCCCCGATCCACGACCCCCTCATGAACAGGAGTGAACCGCATGTCCCTCGACACCGGTGACGCCCTCACCACCCACAATTTCGGCCTGCAGATCGACGGCGTCATGGTCGAGACCCTGCAGGAGATCAGCGGCCTCACGATGGAGCAGGACGTCATCGAGTTCCAGCAGGTCTCGGCGGACGGCAAGCCGATCATCAAGAAGCTGCCCGGTGTGAAGAAGGCCGGCGAGTGCACGGTGACCCGCGGGGCCACCCAGTCCGCCGCCTTCACCGAGTGGATCTCCGCATCCATCGCCGGCGACATGGGCTCGGCCCGCAAGGACGCGTCCATCATCTTCCTCGACTACCAGCTGACCGAGGTGAAGCGGTACAACCTCCGCAACGCCTGGTGCACCAAGGTCGAGCTGAGCTCGACCAAGGCCGGTGACGCCGCCGCCCTGACCGAGCAGGTCACCATCACCTTCGAAGAGCTGACCCTCGGCTGATGCGACGCGAAGGATCGGCGGGATCGCAGCCGGACCGCCAACAGGAGCCGCTGCGCACGGAGTTCGAGTTCGAGCTGCCGCGCGGGTTCGTCGACGAGGCGGGCACCGTGCACCGCCGCGGGGCGATGCGGCTGGCCACGGCCCGGGACGAGCTGCTCCCGCTGCGGGACATCCGGGTCCGCGAGAACCCGGCCTACCTGTCGGTGGTGCTCCTCGGCCGGGTGATCACCCGGCTGGGCACGCTCCCGTCGGTCCACGACGGGACGGTGGAGAACATGTTCGCCTCCGACCTGGCGTTCCTCCAGGACTTCTACCGGCAGATCAACGCGGAGGGCCACACGAGGGCCGCCGTCGCCTGCCCCCACTGCGAGGAGTCCTTCGAGGTCGAGCTGGCCGGGAGCCGCCTGGGGGAATCGTGACGTACGCGGCCGACCGGATCGAGGAGGAGACCGCGTACCTCGCCTACCACTTCCACTGGGGCATGGACGACATCCTCGACCTGGAGCACGCGGACCGGCGCAGGTACGTGGCACAGGTGGCCTCGCTGGTGGAGCGGTCTCAGGCGTAACGGCAGTACAGGGAAGGGAGGTTGGAGAAGGTGGGGATGTTCGAGAAGTGGCGGGCGCGGAAGTCGTCCGGAGCGGACGCCGGCACGCCCGCGGGGAACACGGCGCCCGACGCCCCGGCCGCCGCGCCCGGGGACGCGTGGCTGGCGTTGCCGCCGGTGCAGCGTGTCCTCGACGGTGGTCCGCGCACCATCACGGAGCACGGCTTCGCCACGTCGCTCGCGACCCACTGGAACCCCTCCTTCCAGACCGACCTCGGCCATGGCGCGGTGCCGGACGCGCCCGGAGGCGTACTGCTCGACGCGGTGCGGCCCGTACGACAGCCGTCGGGCGCGCCGGCACCGGAACTTCCGGGCCTGCGGCTGCCGGTGGCCGGGACGACGTCGGCGGACGGCCAGGCGACAGCCGGGCAGTCCGCAGGCGCCACGGCGCCGTCACCCGTACAGCGTGCGATCGCGACGCCGGGCGTTCCGCGCGTGGGGCAGGCGCCTGGTGTTCAGCGCGTGGGGCGGACCCCCGATGTTCAGCGCGGGACAAAGACGCCGGGCGCTCCGCGCGCGACCGACGCGCCGGGCGTTCCGCGCGCGACGGAGGCGACCGGCGGACGGAGCGCGGAGGTCGCTCGACGGGGCCGG
Organism: Streptomyces sp. R-07; assembly: GCF_049913175.1. Lineage (NCBI taxonomy): Bacteria > Bacillati > Actinomycetota > Actinomycetes > Kitasatosporales > Streptomycetaceae > Streptomyces > Streptomyces sp. R-07. The sequence goes on along the minus strand of NZ_CP183978.1, from coordinate 8,072,076 downwards.
AGCGAGGCGGCGGCTCCGGTACGGACTGACATGGCTGCCCGGGGACGGGCGCAGGCGACCGGCGCGGCGCCGACGGACGGTCACGCGGCCGTACGGGGTGACGCGGCGGCTCCGGTACGGAGTGCTGCACCCGCTCCGGAACGAGGCGAGGCACCCGCTCCGGTACGGGGCGACGCGGCCGGTTCCGTACGGCCCGGCACTGCGGCTCCGGTACGGGACAGCGCCTCCGCGCAGGTTCGGGACAGCGCGCCGTCGGCAGTAGGGGGCGGCGCGGCGGTGCGGGGTGGCGACGCCTCTCCGGTACGGGCTGACGCGTCCGCGTCGGTGCGGAACAACGCGCCCGCGCCGGTACGGGGCAGCAGCACCCCGCCCGCAGCTGCGCCCCGCTCCACACCTGCCCCCGTTCAGCGTGCCGCCGCCGCGCCCGCGAGCGCTCCGGTCCGGCCCTCCGGACCGTCCGTGAGCGAGACCGTCGGCACGCCGCGCGCCGGCACGTCGACCGCGCGTCCGACACCCCCCGGCCCGGTCCGGCCCGCGTCCGCCCGGCGCTCGCCGCTGGTCTCGGCCCGGCCCGTACAGGCGCCGCGCCGCCTGGCTCCTGCCGGTTCCGCACGGGCGGACGGCACACCCGCGCCTGGCACCGCTTCCGTCCAACGGGCGGCAGCCCCCGCGCGTACGACCGCGAGCGGTGCCACGACCCCGCCCGCCTCGGCACCCACGACCGCACCCGACACCGCCGCGCCGGAGCCCTCGGCCACCGGGCGGTCCCAGAACGTCCCGGGCCCTGCTTCCCCCGCTGGGCCCGGGACTCCCGTCGGCGCGCGCGACGCTGCTGTGCAGCGCCGTCCCTCGGTACGGCGTTCACGGCGCGCCCCGGGTGCCGACTGGCGCACGGCGTCGACTCCGGGGACGGAGCCGGGACCTGCGGCCGTCCCCGTACCGCCGGCACCTGCCGGGAGTCCGTCGGCTCCCGCCGCAACACCCCCGGCCCGGCCGGGACTCGGCGCGCCCGTGCAGCGCTCCACCGGCGACTCCCCCGCGCCGTCGGCCAAGGCCGCACCCCGCCGGTCCCCGATCGGGGCACCGATCACGCGGACGTCCGCCACCCCGGACACCGCCGCTTCGCCCACCCCCGCGGCGCCCGAAGCCGCGGGGCAGCGGGCGAAGGCGCCCCAGCCATCGACCCCGGCATCACGCGCGGCCGATCCGGGCACCCCGCCGGTCCAGCGCGCCGCTGCTCCGCTCCCGGTCACCCCCTCGTCGCAGACACCGACGCCGACGCCCCCGTCGCCCTCTCCCGTACGGGCCGAGCCGAGCCCCGCCGTACAACGCGCCACGGCGACGCAGCGCCCTCAGAGCTCCCCCCATCCCCCGGCGCCCGGGACGTCACCGACCACGCCGGCATCGGCATCGGCATCGGCATCGGCATCGTTCAAGGCGCCCGCGCCCCTGCCCGTGGTCACCGTCACCGACGTCCCCCGCGCCACCGCGCCCACCGTCCAGCGGCGTTCCGCCCTGCCCCTCGCCACCACCCGGCCGCTCACCCCGAGCCTCCCCGGCACGGCGAGCGAGCCCACCGGCCCCCGTGCGTCCACCGGCTCCGCCCCGGCCCCGGCGACCGTCCCCGTCGCCACGCCCGGCGCCCCGGCGGTACCGCTCTCGCGCCCTGCCCCTCAGCCCACCGCCGCCGTCCCGCCCGCCCGCACAACCCCGCACCCCGCCCCCGCCGTCCAGCGTTCCACCGCCCCGGCACCCGCCGGCGGCGCCCGTCCCGTCGTCGTCCCCCTCTCCCAGCCGTCCGCCGCGCGGCCCGTCGCCCGCCCGGTGGTCGTCCAGCGCCAGAGCGCGCCCGGGCCCGTGTCCGCCCCCGCGGCCGTTCCGGTCGTCCCCGTTCCGATCCAGCCGACCGCCGCCCCTCCCAGCCCGGCTCCCCGAGCCCCGCGCGCCACCACGGTCGCCCGTACCACGCCCGGCTCGCCCCCCGTGCAACGCAGTGCCGAAGCGCCGCCCGCACCGGCCTCCACCCCCTCGACCCCCGCCGCCCCCGGTGAATCACCCACCCAGCTGGACGAGTTGGCCCGTCGGCTCGTCACCCCGCTCTCGCGTCTCCTGCGCGCCGAGCTGCGTGCCGACCGCGAGCGCGTGGGCCGGCTCCGCGACCACGGCCACTGACCAGTACCCGCACCCCGACCCCGCCTACCCGAGAGACCCGCCTCATGCCCACGCAGCTGGACCCCGCATCCACCGTCTTCTTCAAGCTCACGATCGACGGCCAGGACCTCGGCCTGTTCAACGGCTGCGACGGCCTCTCCTCCGAGGTGGAGGTGGAACAGCGCCGCGAGGGCGGCAACAACGGCTTCGTCTGGCAGCTCCCCACCCGCGTCACGTTCTCGACCATCCGCCTGACCCGCCCCCTCACCCCCGACACGGCGAAGGTCGCCGCCTGGATCTCCTCGCTCGCGACGGGCATCACGCGCCCGACGGCGCAGATCGCGGCGTTGCGCGCGGACGGGTCGACGGTGGCCCAGTGGGGTCTCGTCGAGGTGCTGCCGGTGCGGTGGACGGGGCCGACGCTCGACCCGGCGAGTCCGGCCGTCGCCACCGAGACCCTGGAGATCGCACACCACGGCTTCACGGACGCGGGGGGCGCCTGAGATGGCCGGGATCATGGGCGCGCTCGCGGCCCGCGGACTGTCCCGTGCCTCGCTGTCCATCCACCAGCCGCCGACGGACCTCGGTGGCTCGATGGGCGGCCGGATGGGCGAGGTGAGGTTCCAGTTCAACCCGGACCAGCTGCAGCTGAGCCGGTCCGCGAACTGGCACACGGAGCCGGCCGTCGCGTACACCCGTGGCGCGCCGCCGAAGTTCACCGGCAGCGAGCCCGCCCGGCTCCAGCTGGAGGTGTTCCTCGACCGTTCCGACGATCCGTCCTCCAACGACGTGCAGCAGCAGGTGGAGCTCCTGCTGTCCTGCTGCGAGGTGACCCAGCAGAGCATCAGCGCGAAGGCGCCGTCGCCGCCGTGGGTGGAGTTCTCGTGGGGTTCGTTCTCGACGGTCCGGTTCGTCTCGTACGTGACGTCCGTCTCCGCGACGTACACCCTCTTCAGCCTCAGCGGCATCCCGATCCGCGCCACGTGTTCGCTCTCCCTCACCGAGGTCGCCACCGCGACCAAGAAGCAGAACCCGACGTCCGGGGCGCTGTCGGCCCGCAAGGCGCACCGCACGGTCGCCGGGGACTCCCTCGCCTCGCTCGCCTGGCGGGAGTACGGGGACGCGACGCGCTGGCGGGTCATCGCCGAGGCGAACGGCATCGACGACCCGATGCGGTTGCGCCCGGGCACGGAACTGCTGCTCCCGTCCACCACCGACATGCCGGAGACCGAGGGCGCCTCATGAGCGAGAAGACCTTCACCACCGTCCTCCACGTGCAGCTCGACGGCACGCCCCTCCCGGACCCGCTGGCGGTCCGGCTCACCGAGGGCTGGGTGGACGCGAGTGTCAACGTCCCGTCCGCCTTCCAGCTGACCTTCAGCGACAAGGACGGGACGCTCACCGAGAAGTTCCCCTATCTGAAGGTCGGGGCCATGGCGGTGCTGTCCCCGTTCACCGACGGGCGGCTCGGCGAGCCGATGCTGACCGGCGAGGTCACCGCCGTGGAGGTGGACGCGGCTCCCGGCCACGGGCGGTATCTGATCCTGCGCGGTTACGACCCCGGCCACCGCCTGCTGCGCAACCGGCGTGTCGAGGGCTATCCGAACATGACGGCGTCGGACATCGTCCGGAAGCTCGCCGCGCTCAACCGCATCCCGCTCGGCAAGGTCGAGGCGACGCCCACCGTCTACGAGCTGGCGACCCAGCCCAACATCACGGACTGGGACTTCCTGTCCCGGCTCGCGCGGGAGAACGACGTCCGGCTCTCCGTCGACGCCGCGGGCCGGCTCGTCTTCGCCGCGCTGCCGCCCGCCTCCTCCGCGCCGGCCGACACCACGCCGGCGGCGGCCAGTCCGTACGTGCTGGACTTCGGTGCGAACACCCTGCACAGCCGGGTGTCGGTGACGGCCGCCGGGCAGGTGGGGAAGGTCGACGTGCGGGGCTGGGATCCCCGTACGAAGCAGGCGCTGTCCTCGCCGACGCCGACGGTGGCGAGTCGGGACATCGTCTCCGACATCACCCCGGCGCAGCTGTCGGCGCCTTTCGGGGCGGCCGAACTCGCCGCCACCGGTACGCCGTTCACGACGCAGTCGGAGGTGACGCAGGCGGCCGCCGCTCTCGCCGACGACGTCACCGGCTCGTTCGCGGAGGTGGAAGTCGCCGTCACGGGCAATCCCTCGCTGAAGCCGGGACAGCCGGTGGCCGTGAAGGGCGCGGGCTTCCCGTTCGAGGGGCGCTACACCGCGACCGGGGTGCGTCATGTCTTCGCGTCGGGGCGGCAGTTCACGACCTGGCTGACGGTGTCGGGGCGGCAGTTCCGTTCGCTGTACGGGACGGCCTCGGGCGGCGGGGAGCCGGCGCCGCCCATGCCGGGTGTCGCGGTCGCGCTGGTCACGAACACCAAGGACCCGCTCGCGCAGGGCCGCGTCAGACTGCGGTTCCCGTGGCTCTCGGCGACGTACGAGAGCGGCTGGTGCCGGGTCGCCCAGCTCGGCGGGCGCGGCGGGGGCGGTCTCGTGCTGCCCGAGGTGGACGACGAGGTGCTGTGCGCCTTCGACCGGGGATCGCTCGAACATCCCTACGTGCTGGCGGGTTTGTACAACGGCGTCGACCGGCACACGCCGGCGACGGACCGGGTGGCGCCCGTCGATCCGACGAGCGGGCGTGTCCAGTGGCGTGCCCTGACCTCGCGCACCGGGCACACCGTGGAGCTGCGCGAGGAGGGCGGCCGGACCCGCGCCTCGCACGGCATCCGGCTGCGGACGTCGAAGGGCGGGCTGAGCGTCGAGCTGAACGAGGCCCGTACGACCCTGACCATCGACAGCGACGGCACGGTCACGATCACCGGGGCCCGGGGGGTCACGGTCGAGTCGGGGATGGATCTGACGCTCTCCGCCGCCGGGAAGATCCGGCTGAGCGCGGGCCTCGGCGTGGACATCAAGGCCGGGGCGAAGTTCAAGGTGTCGGCGCTGACCCAGGCCGTCGTGAACGCGCCGATGTTCGTCACCTCGACCGTCCCGATGCCCAACCCCGTCGCGGCGAACCTGCCGTTCTGATCCCGCCGTTCCGAGCAGAAGGAGGAAGCGATGAGTGAGCACTTCGTCGGTGCCGGCTGGGCCTTTCCCCTGCGCACCGGGCCGAGTGGCTCCATCGCCCTGGTCCGGCGCGACCGCGAGATCGAGGAGTCGATGCGCCTGGTCCTGGCCACGGCGCCGGGCGAGCGGCCGATGCGGCCCGAATTCGGGTGCGCGGTCCACGAGTTGGTGTTCGCCCCGGTGAACGACGCGACCATGGGCCGGGTCCGGTACGAGGTGATGTCCTCGCTGGACCGCTGGGAGCCGCGCATCGAGGTGGAGGAGGTCACGGTCGCCCCCGCACCCGGGGAGCCGACCACGCTGTACATCGACGTCCGTTACCGGGTGCGCGGCGCGAACAACCCGCGCAACCTCGTCTTCCCCTTCTACGTCATCCCCTCCGAGGACTGAAAGAGCCGCCATGGCCCTGCCCGCACCCCATCTCGACGACCGCCGCTTCCAGCAGTTCGTCGACGACGCCAAGCGCTACATCCAGCAGGCGTGCCCCGAGTGGACCGACCACAACGTCTCCGACCCGGGCGTCACCCTGGTGGAGGCCGTCGCGCACATGGCGGACCAGCTGGTCTACCGGCTCAACCGGGTCCCGGAGAAGAACCACCTGGCCTTCCTCGACCTGCTGGGCGTGACGCTCTTCCCGCCCGCCGCCGCCCGCGCCGACGTCACCTTCCGGCTCTCCGCGCCGCAGCCCGAGCCGGTGCTGCTGCCCGTCGGCACGGAGGTGTCCACCGGGCGTACGGAGACGGAGGAGGCGGTCGTCTTCGCGACGACGGCCGATCTGACCGTCGTCCCCTGCGAGCTGACCCGCCTGCTGCGGCAGGAGGCCGGGGGCACGCCCGAGGACCGCTCGCACGACATCGTGGGCGGGGAGGACGTCCCCGCCTTCTCCCCGATGCCGCGCGTCGGCGACGCGCTGCTCCTCGGGCTCTCGGCCGCCGTGCCCGACTGTGTGCTCGTCCTCGACCTGGACAGCAGGGTCGACGGCGTCGGCGTGGACCCGCGCCGGCCGCCGCTCGTGTGGGAGGCGTGGTCGGCGGCCGAGGGCTGGGTCGCGTGCGAGGTGGACGAGGACTCCACGGGCGGACTCAACCGGCCGGGCGAGGTGGTGCTGCACATGCCGTCCGGGCACGCGGTGTCTCGGCTCGGCGGGCACGAGGCGGGCTGGGTCCGCTGCCGGGTCGTGGACCCGGTCGAGGGCCTGCCGTCGTACAGCGAGTCGCCGACCGTACGGGCGGCGGGCGCGTTCACCATCGGCGGCACGGTGCGGGCGGCGCACGCCGAGGCCGTGCGGGACGAGCGCCTCGGCGAGTCCGAGGGCGTCCCGGGACAGCGGGTTCGGCTCGCGCACGCGCCCGTCGTGGACCGGCCGCCGCTGCTCCTCCAGGTCGCCGAGCGGGCGGACGGCGGCGGTGACGAGGAGGACCCGGAGGCCGGCTGGCAGGAGTGGACCGTCGTCCGCGACTTCGCCTCCTCGCGCCCCGGCGACCGGCACTACACCCTGGACGCGACGACCGGCGAGATCGCCTTCGGCCCCTCCGTACGCCAGCCGGACGGCACCCTGCGGCAGTTCGGTGCGGTGCCGCCGAAGGGCGCGGCGATCCGCGCGGTCCGCTACGGCACCGGCGGCGGCCGCGCGGGCAACGTGGCCCGGTCCACGATCACCGTCCTGCGCAGCTCCATCCCGTACATCGCGCGGGTCGAGAACCGCGAGGCGGCGCGGGGCGGGGTCGACGGGGAGACCGTCGAGGAGGCGAAGTCCCGGGCGCCCGTCACCCTGCGGGCGCAGGAACGGGCCGTCACCGCCCGCGACTACGAGGAGCTGGCCCGGCGGGCCGCGCCCGAGGCCGCGCGGATCGCCTGCCTGGCCGCGGACGGCACCGAGGCGGGCGAGAACGCGGTGCGGGTCCTCGTGGTGCCGCAGGCGGTGCCGGACCGGGGCGGGCGGCTGCGGTTCGAGCAGCTGGTCCCCGGCGACGAACTCCTGTCCCGGGTGACGGGTTTCCTCGACGAACGGCGTCCCCTCGGCACCCGGCTGGCCGTCGGCCCGCCGTTCTACCAGGGGGTGACGGTCGTCGCGACGCTGCACTCGTTCCGGGCGGCCGAGGCGGAGCGGGTGCGCGCCGAGGCGCTGAACACGCTCTACGCGTACCTGGACCCGCTGACGGGCGGGGCGCACGGCGAGGGATGGCCGTTCGGGCGGCCGCTGCGCGCCGGTGAGGTGTTCGCGGCGCTCCAGCGGGTGCCGGGTGTGGAGCTGGTGGACGAGGTCCTGCTGCACCCGGCCGATCCGCTGACCGGCCGGCGGGGCGACACGACGGACCGGATCGAACTGGCGCCGTCCGCGCTGCTGTTCCCGTTCGACCACCGTGTCCGTGTGATCGAGGCGCGGTGAGCGGCTCCGCGAGGGGTACGGTCCCCGGGCTCGCGACCCCCTACCCGCTGGGGGCGGCGCTGCCGGCCGTCTACGCCGAGGACGATTTCGGGCAGCGGTTCGTGTCCGGTCTCGACGTCGTCCTCGCTCCCCTGTTCAACGTCCTGGACTCGCTGGAGGCGTACTTCTCGCCCGCGCTGGCCCCCGCCGACTTCGTGGACTACCTGGCGACCTGGGTGGGTGCGGAGCTGGACGGCAGCGAGCCGCTGCCGCTGCGGCGGCACGCGGTCGCCTCGGCCGTGGTGCTGCACCGGGTCCGCGGCACCCGGCAGGGGCTGGCGGCTGCGGTACGGCTCGCGTTCGGCGTCGCCCCGGAGATCACCGAGAGCGGCGGCGCGAGCTGGTCGGCCCGTCCGCTCGGCCCGTTCCCCGGGGCGCCCGTGGCCGGGCTGCACGTCGTCCTCCGGGTCGCCGACCCCGCCGCCGTCGATCCGCACCGGCTGCGCGCGGTCGTGGCCGCGGCCCGCCCCGCGCACCTGCCGTTCACGGTCGCGGTGACCTCTTCCCGTACATCCGAAGGAGCTTGACCCCCATGAGTGACGCGCCCCAGTCCCGTCCCTGCCCGGACTGCGCGAGCCCGGTGCGGACGACGGACCAGTCGTTCTGCGACAGTTGCGGAGCGTTCCTGCGCTGGGACACCCCGGCCGGAGCCGCGCCGGCCGCCGGGCGGTCCGCGCCTGAGCCGAGCCGCGCGCAGGGTCCGCCCGAGCCGACCGGGGAGGCACCGGAGGCCTCGGCCGCGCCGGAGGTCATGGCCCCTGCCGAGTCCGCGCCTGCGACCGGGTCCGCTGCCGGATCCGTGTCCGAGGCCGGGTTCCCTGTCGGGTCGGAGGAGGTCACCGCCCCGCTGCCCGCCGTGCCCTCGTCCGCCGAGGCACCCGCGCCCGTGCCCGTGACGGAGACGACGGCCCCGGTCGAACCGGCCGCTCCGGCGGCCGTGACGGCCCCGACCGCCCCCGCCGCCGGGCCCTCGGAGACGGTCGCGCGCTCCCTCCTCGTCCCGGTCCCCGAATCCCGGCCGGCGGAGCCCGCCGTCGTCGCTCCCGTGCTCCCCGCGCGTCCGGAGGCGGCGCGTCCGGCGGTACGGGCCGCCGCGGCGCCCGCCCCCGTCGAGGGCGGCACCCCGTGCCCGGCCTGCTCGCTCGCCAACACGCCGGGCCGTCACTTCTGCCGCTTCTGCGCGACCCCCATGGCCCCGGAGCGGCTCTCCACGGCCGAGGGCCCGTACGCGGGGCGTCGGCCCGGGCTCGCCCGTGACCGGAGCCGTGTGCTGGTCCGCGCCCTGATCGCCGCGGCGGTCGTGGTCGTGGTGGTCGGCGGTGTCTTCGGCGGCCCGCCGGCCGCCCGCGCGGTGCAGGACCACTTCGCCACGCGCGTCCCCGTCCACCCCGTGGCCTGGGTGGCCTCCCACTCCGCGCCGGGGCGGGACCCCAAGTTGGCGGGCGACGGGTACTCCAACACCTGGTGGGGCACGGGGTACGCGGGCGACTCGGCCGGACAGTACCTGGAGGCACGTTTCGCCGAGCCGACCGATCTGCTCAGCCTCCTCATCACCCCCGGCAGCGCGAAGAACACCACTCAGGCGGACGGCCAGGCGACCCCGCAGACCTTCGACCTCGTGGTCAAGGACGCCGCGGGCGAGCTCCACGTCTCGCACCACCGCATCAACGACGGCGGCACCCAGCGCGTCGACCTGCGCGTCCGGGACGCCCTGTCGGTCCAGCTGGTCCTGCGCACGGCCTGGCGCGCCGACCCGCGCAAGCAGGTGGCGGTCGCGGAACTGGAGTTCTTCGGCAGGTCCGTGTCCTGAGCCCCGGACGGCCGGCCACGGACGAGTGCCGTCGGCGCGGGGGCGGCGACGGCACTCGGAGGCGGGGCGGGGTCAGGGGCAGCTGATGCGGATGTCGCCCGGGTCGGTGGTGCAGGTGTCGGTTCCCATGCCGCCGTTGGCGGTGTCGTTGCCGGAGATCCCGTCGGTGGTGGTGAGGCGGTCGTTGCCGTAGTAGCCGGTCAGGGTGTCGTTGCCCGGGCCGCCGTTGAGGGTGTCGTCGCCGAAACCGCCGTCGATGTTGTCGTCGCCGTAGCCGCCGTGGACGGTGTCGTTGCCGTAGCTCGCGCGGATGGTGTCGTTGCCGCCGAGTCCGCAGATGACGTCGTTGTAGTAGGTGCCGTTCAGGGTGTCGGCGCCGCTGGTGCCGATGATCGTGCAGCCGCGGGCGTTGTTCACCGAGGTGGTCGCGGTGGCCGTGTTGCCGGAGGTCACGGGGTCCGGCTGGGTGGCGCTGACACTGGCCGTGTTCGTGAGCGTGCCGGTGGCCCGGGGTTCGGCCGTGACCGTGACGGTCGCGCGGGCGCCCGGGGCGAGGGAGCCGAGGGCGCAGGTGGCGCCCGTCGCGGTGGTCGTGCAGGTGCCCTGTGAGGGGACCGCCGAGATCAGGGTCGCACCGGTGCCGGAGAGCGTGTCCGTCAGCGTGACACCCGTCGCGGTGGCGGTGGAGGAGGCCGCGTTGGTGACCGTCACCGTGTAGGTGGCTCGGTCGCCGATGCTCACGGTGGTCGTACCGGACTTCGTCACCGACAGGTCGGCGTACGGCGGGGGCGGGAGCGTGCCGTCGCCGCCCTGGTAGCGGGCGAGGGCGAAGGCGAAGCCCGCCCCGTAACCGGCCGCGACGATCTTGCCGTCCGGCTGGACGAGCACCCCTCGGGCCTCGTCGAAGTCGTTGAAGCCGGTGACCACGAAGCCGTCCCCGCCGAAGCCGGTGTCGACCGTGCCGTTCGGCTGGAAGCGGACCAGGCCGAAGTCGTTGGCCTCGGAGCTGTTCGGGTCGTCGGCCCGGCCGGCGAGCACGATCTTGCCGTTCTGCTGGAGCGCCATGGCGTACGCGAAGCCGCCGTCGCCCGGGGAGTTGACCGAGGTGCGTCCGGCCGTGCCGAAACCGGCGTCGGGACTGCCGTCGGCGTTGTAGCGGAGCAGGGCGTATCCGGCGCCGCCGGCGCCCGCGGCGAGGATCTTGCCGTCGGGCTGCACCGCGACGGCGTTGCCGAACTCGGTGCCGCCGAAGTCGGCGGTGACCATGCCGTCGCCGCTGAAGGTGGTGTCGAGGGTGCCGTTGCTGTTGTAGCGGGCCACGCCGATGTCGAAGGCGGTGTTGCCCACGTAGCCGACGGAGACGATCTTGCCGTCGGACTGGAGGGCCATGCCCCGGGCGGTGCCGCCGGCGTCCTGGGGCGAGGTGGGCGTGAAGCCCGCGACGACGGCCCCGTCGCCGCCGAGGCCGGGGTCGAGGTGCCCGTTGGTGTCGAGGCGGACCAGCGCGAATCCGCCGCCGGCGCCCTTGCCCGCGGCGACGATCCGGCCGTCGGGCTGCACGGCGACGTCGGAGCCGTCCGCGGAGCCGCCGAACTCGTCGACCCGCACGAGGCCGCCGTCGCCGAAGCCCGTGTCCGGGCTGCCGTCGGTGTTGTAGCGGGCCACCGAGAAGAAGCAGCAGCCTCCGCCCTCCTCGGCGATCACCTCGGTGGTGCCCGCCACGACGATCTTGCCGTCCGAGGGCTGGATCGCGACCGCGTTGGCCGAGTGGGTGCCACCTCCGAAGTCGCTGGTCGCGATGCCGTCGCCACCGAAGGTGGGGTCGAGGCCGCCGCCGGTGTCGTAGCGGGCGAGCGTGAAGCCGGCCTCGCTCGTCCCCGCCACGACCAGCTTCCCGTCGGCCTGCCGTGCGATGTCGTGGCCCTCCGCGTACCCGGTGATGGGGGTCGTCACCCGGCCGTCGGGCCCGAAGGTCGGGTCCAGGTCGCCGGGGGCCGCGAAGGCGGTACCGGGCAGGGCGAGAACGAGCGCGAGACCGAGCGCGACCGGTACCCCGGCCCTCCCGCCCGGTCTGCGGCGCCGCGCCGCGGGTCTGAGAAGTGCGTGGGTCATAGAGGGAGGAACCTCCGTCTTCGCAGGTGAACAGGGAACGGGCCACAGCTTCGACCCGGAGCCCTCCGCGCCCGCGCGGACCGGGCCGCGCTGCGCCCCACTGGCCCCCGGGGAACCACCCCGGCGGGGGAGCGCGTGGGGGCGCGCGGGCTGCGGGGCGCCCCCGAGTCGGCGACAGGAAGGGTTCGGGGTCGGGTCGGGGTGATCCCCGGCGCCGGTCCCGTCGCGCCCACCGCGTACCCTCGCCTCCGACGGTGGCGGGACGGACGGTGGGCAGGGAACGGAAGATGGCTGAGGCGCCCGGGCAGGGTACGGAGTCCGGTGACGGCGGCAGGGCACGAGCCGCGACCGTGCGCGTGTTCGTCGCACTCGCCCCGCCCGATGACGCGAAGGACGAGCTGGCGCGCGAGCTGGGCCCGGCGTACGAGGCGTACCCGCGCATGCGGTGGAACCGGATCGAGGACTGGCACATCACCCTGGCGTTCCTCGGGGAACTCCCGGTGGAGACCGTTCCTCTGCTGCGGCCGCCGCTGGCGGAGATCGCGGCGGCGCGACGTCCCGTGGAGCTGGCGCTGCGCGGTGGCGGGCACTTCGACGACCGGGTGCTGTGGAGCGGGATCGACGGCGACCTCGACGGACTGCACCGGATCGCCACCGAGGTGCGGACCGTCGTCAAGGAGTGCGGCATCCCCTTCGAGGACCGGCCGCTGCGCCCCCACCTGACGCTCGCCCGGGCCCGCCGCGACGATCCGACGTCCGTCCTTGAGGCGGCCGCCGGGCTCGCCGGCTTCACGGGCCGCCGGTGGGCCGCCGAGCGCCTCCATCTCGTCGGCAGCGACTACGGCCGCGGTCCGGGCCCGATCCGTTATCGCGACATCGAGTCGTGGGCCTTCGCCCGGCGGTAGCCGTGGGTGCGGCACTCGACGGTGAAGCCGAGGGAGCCGTACAGCCGCGCGGCCGGGGCGTTCTCGGCGTCGTGGTTCACCGTCACGCGCCGGAGACCGAGCTCGGCCATGCGCCGCATCGACTCGGCCATGACCGCGCGGGCCAGGCCGCGCCGGCGGAAGGCCTCGTGGGTGCCGACGGGCTCGAAGTGCCCCAGACCGTTGCGTCGGTCGACCCAGTAGACGGTGTAGGCGCCGATGCGTCCGTCCGGGGCCTCGGCCACGATCTCGCGCGCCGGGTCGTACCCCGGCCGGGTCATCATGCCGTCCCGATAGGCCGTGCCCGTCCAGTCGGAGCCGAACGAGGCGTTGCGCGCCTCGGCCAGGGCTTCGGCGTCGTCGAGGGTGGCGGCCCGGACGGTGAATCCGTCGGGCACCACTACGGGAGGGAGATCGGTCAGGTCGCGGGTGTTCACGTCGTCCCAGACCCGGAAGCGGGTGAAGCCCAGTTCGTACAGCAGACGTCCACGGGTCGTGTCGGTCTCGAAGAGGTCGCTGAGGACGTACTCCTCGTCCTCCGCCATGTACCGGGTGGTGGTGTCGGCGGCGAACGTCAGCATCGTGCGCTCGGTGTCGCCGCCGCGCAGTTCCGGCGCGCAGAACGCGTCGAAGGCCGAGCCGAACCGCAGGCAGATCGTGACGCCCCCGATCCGGCCGTCGTCCTCGTCCTCCCAGACGTGCACGAGGTCACCGACGGGCGGGCCGCCGCGCAGGTTGTCGTACACGCGGTGCGGCAGCTCGCCGACGTGGTCGTAGGCGTCGCGGCCTGCGGTGGCGATCCACTCCGCCACGGTCTCCTGAAGACGGGGCATGTCGGTGGGGCGGAACGGACGCGGTGTGAACATGATCGCCTTATATCCGGCCCGATCCGGCAGGTACAAGCGAGTTTCCGCTCGGCCGGAGGGCGGTCGAGGGCCTGCCTTTCGGATCAGCCCCCGCCAGCCCGGCCTGATCGACAAGACACCCCTCGGTCAGCGGCCGTACAGACCGCGGCAGAGGCCGGCCGCGCCCATGGGGGCCTGGATGTCCTCGGCCTGGCGGCAGAGGCGGCGCATCTCCGGCGGCCGGGCGTCCGTCCGCGCGTGCGGGCGGGCCGGGACGGACCGGTTCTTGTACGGGGAGCGAGGTGTACTCCTCGTACCCGAGCTCCGCTTGGCCGGCCTGCGGTTCGTGGGCTTCCTGTTCGCGGGCTTCCGGGGCTCGGCCGCCGTGGTGTGCGGGCGACCGTTCGCGGGCGCCCTGCGAGCGTGCGGCCTCCGGGCGGCCGGTTCCCCGACGGCCGGGTCGGCGGCCTTCCGGCCGGGGGCCCGGGACGGCGGGGACGCCGGGCGGGGGTCGGTGGCCGTGAGGGACTCACGAGGGGCGGGTTCTGTCGGCGCGGGCCAGGTCGGGAGCGGGGCGGGGGCCCGGTCCGCAGCCGGCGCGAGGCCGCCGGGGCGGGCCGGTGGGGGCGGCGCGGAGCCGTGCGGGACGGCCACGCATCCGGTGGCGAGGAGCGCGAGGAGCAGGAGGAACGTCGTGCGGCGGGCGTGCATGGGAGTCACGGTGCCCGAGCCTCGGCGGACACGGACGGCGGCTCGGCCCGAGTCCACCGTGACGAGTGAACCGCCGCCGTGCGTGGACGGGCGGTGCGGCCGTGTGAGACCGGGTCGTGTAGCCCTCCGCCGACGCCCTCCTCGGTAGCGACGACGAGACCATGGGCGGCTCCGTTCAGACCCTGCCGTTCTGCGCGACCTGGCCCGGATCGCGCGAGGGTGCGGCCGGCCCTGTCCCCGGGCCGCCGCACAGCCCGGAGGGGTCGGAGAATCCCCTGGCGAGTCCGCGCTCTCGTGCATGAGGATGAGCGCATGAATGATCAACCCGAGCGTTGGGGCCGGGCGACCGTCTACCCCGACATGTGGGCGGACCCTGCCGACGACCCCCGCGACCACGACGGCGAAGGGCCGGAGGGCGAGCTCGCCACTCTCCAGGACTTCCTCTCCGGCTACCGTCTGACCCTGCGGATGAAGTGCGAGGGGCTGGACCCGGAGCAGCTGGCCCGCCGTTCGGTCCCGCCGTCGACGATGTCGCTGCTCGGCCTGATCCGGCACCTCGCCGAGGTGGAACGGGACTGGATCACCTGGATCACCGGTGAACCGCTGCCGAAGGTGTACGGCAGGCGTGACGCGGACTTCGACGAAGCCGTCGCCGACCAGGCGGTGGTCGACGCCGCGTACGCCGATCTGGAGCGCGAGCAGGCCGCGGCCGACGCCGCCCTCTCCGGGCACCCCGACCTGGGCGAGCGGCTCCCGAAGGACGGGATCGCGGTGCGGGAGCTGATGGTGCACCGGATCGAGGAGTACGCCCGCCACTGCGGGCACGCCGACCTGTTGCGCGAGTGCGTCGACGGAAGGGTCGGCCAGTAGCAGGTCCCCGCCGTCAGGGACGGGCCACGGCTCACGCGGGCCGTGAACCGTCCCTGTTCCGCCGGCCGGACCAGCGTGGTCATCGGGCCGTGAGGACGCACGCCAGTGCGTCGACGGTGGCCGGATGAGTGGCGAGGAGTGCCGCGCGCGGTCCGGCCGTAGCCGATACGTCCGCCGCTTTCCAGCCCTCCGCGCAGCCCAGGAGCTCCGCGAGGGCGTCACAGGTCGTCGGGTGCGCGGGAAGGAGCGCCGCTCCCCGCGGGGCGGCGGCCGCGGTGACGGCGCGCGGGGTGGCCGGTTGCCGGTGCCACGGCGGGACCCAGGTGTCCAGGGCCTCGAGCCGGGCCGGGAAGATCCGTCCCGCCTCGCGGATGAGCAGCGGGGCCAGCTCCGCCGCGTGGGAGCGGAGGGTCGTGATGAGCACCGGGAGCCACGGCAGCAGGACGGCGTCCGGCAGGCGGCCGAAGGCGTTCGACACGGCCTCCACCACCACGTCCGCGAGGCCCGGCACCGGCTCCAGGGCGTGGACGAAGCCGCTGAGGTAGCGCGGGTAGGAGGGCACGACCAGCGGGTTGGCGAGGAGTGCGTCGCAGCGCGCCCGCAGCGCGCCCCGGGAGAGGGTGCCCAGCTGCACCTGCGCCGCCCACAGCAGGGCCGTCTTCGCCGGGTCCTTCGGGTGCGCCTGGGCGACCGCCAGTTCCAGCTGTGTCCTGTCGCAGCCCAGGGAGAGCGCCAGGCTCTCCATGCTGAACAGAAAGCCCAGCATCGCCGCCACCTGGCCCACCGTCGCGTCCTCGTCCCGGAACGCGGTCGGCAGCAGCGTGCAGTAGTGCGCGTACCCGGTTCTGACGAAGGACTCGATCCACGGCGGCAGCACCGGCTCGCTCGTGCGGTAGTACGCGAGGAGCCCGCGCACCCGGCGCAGTACCTCCGGCGCCCCGTCGACCGTGCGCTCGCCGGCCAGGACGTCGAGGGCGCGGGTGCCGAGTTCGTCGGCGAGCCGCCGGCCGCCCAGGTACAGCGTGGCGTCCTCGACGGCCGCGAGGACCTCGGCGGTCGTCGCCCGCGGCCCGTACGCGGTGCGGCGCAGGCGCTGCTCCAGGACCTGTTCGAGGCTCACCCCCTCGTAGCCGAGCTCGATGAGCGCGCGCTGGTGGGTGCCGAGGGCGAGGTCCCAGGACTCCTGGATCGACCGCTCGCCGAGCCGCCGCTCCCCCATGACGGGCCGGGCGGCGCCGTGCGGCATCAGGCGGCGCAGCATCCACAGGACGTCCGAGCAGGCCCGCAGTTCCGGCCGGGAGGTCATGTCGAGCAGGGCCCTGCGCACCCCGCGCTGCTGGAGGTTCAGCTCCAGGGGTGCCAGCCGGTCGTGGACGTCCCTGGCGAGGGGCGGCAGCGCTTCGTAGCCGACCTGCCCGATCCGGTCGCCGCCCATCATGTTCTCGACGAGGCGGCGCACGTCCCGGCGCCCGGGCACGCTGTCCTTCTCGATGCAGGTGACCGCCGCGTCCTGGAAGTCGTACGGCGTGGGCTTGGCCCGGTCCCGCATCCCGGCGAGCAGGATCGACGTCTCGAAGACCGCGATCGCGTCGGCGGTGGAGGCCAGGTAGCCGTTGCGGCGGGCGGCGCGGACGATGTCCACGGACCAGCCGAGCAGTTCGGTCTCGTCGAGGGTGTCGAGGACGGGCGGCCGCTGGAGGAAGCCGGAGAGGCGGTCCTCGGCCGGCGTCGCCGTGGGGAGCGCGGTCGCCGCGGTGGCCTTCGTGCCCGTCTTCTTCGTGCCGGCCTGTCCTTCCAGGCGGTACGGCTTCACCCCGGTCCGCTTGAGGTTCTTCGCCCACTGCGTCGCGGCGATCGACACGGAACCGGACGCGAGGCCGAACTGTGCCTCGATCGCCGTGTTGCTGGAGGGGATCAGACCGTACTGCCAGGTCGTGGCCGTACGCGGCGAGATCTCGAAGCCGTCGCCGCCGTGCACGCCGAACTCGTCGACGCGGCTGGCCGCGTGGAAGGCCCCGCAGACGTAGAGGCAGTCCGCCGGGTCGGTACCGGTCGCGGCCAGGTGTTCGCGCATCCGGGTCCACATGTAGCGCTCGCGGTCCTCGTCGACGCGGACGCGGTCCCCGTCGCCCGGGGCGAGCCGGCGGAACAGGCTGCCGATCAGGAACATGACCTGGCGGTAGGTGTCGTGGTCGCTGTCGCCGAGCGGAACCTCGACGTACTGGTGCCACCACTCCGACCAGTGCCGCACCTTGCCGTGGCGCAGCAGGTGCTCCTCCAGTTCGGCGAAGCGCGGCCGCAGGTCGCCGATCTCGACGCCGACGGCCTCGCCGTGGAGCGCGGCCTCGGCCTCGGTGCCGGTCGCTGTCCCGGTCTCCGTCGCGTCCTCTCGGACCGGGTCGTCGGCACGGTCGTGCCGGGCGTCCCACTGGAAGACGTGGTCGGAGGAGCGGTCGACGAGGACCAGTTCCACACCGGGGGTGTCGAGGGCGTACGCGACGGCCTGGTACTCGGCGGAGGCCTCCGTGAGGGGGGCGACGACGGACAGCGGCGCCCAGCCCTGCGGGAAGCCCTCGATGTCGCTCGCGAACGCCTGCACCGCGACCGGCAGCCGGCAGTTGCGCAGCTCGGTGAGGAGCGGCGCCATGTCCTCGCACAGCTCCAGGTAGACGACCTTGGGCTGCTTCTCGCGCAGCCTGCGGGCCATGGCGAGGGCGGAGGCGGGCGAGTGGTGGCAGACGGGGAAGATCTCCAGCGGTTCCGCGACGGCGCGGTCGACGTCGTCGACCAGGCCGAGGAGGATGCCTTCCAGGGCGTCCGCCCCGCCGGCGAACTCGGCCGCCGCCTCGTGCAGTTGACCGCGCAGGGCGGTGAACGGGGTGCCGGTCACGACAGCTTCGCGATCGCTTCGCGGCCGCCTTCGAGGAACTCGGGCCAGGAGCCGCCCTCCTCCTTGCCGCGCGGCTCGACGACGCCGTGCAGGTACTTGTTGAGGATGGCGAGGTCCTCCGGCTCGCGCCGGGCGAGCGTGCCGACCAGTGAGGAGGCGAGGGCGCGGGCGGTCAGGGTGCGCTCGCCGAAGAAGTTGCTGTGCAGGATCGAGTCCTCCAGTACGCCGATCTGCTCGGCGGTCGAGAGGGCGGACTCCAGCTTCTCGTCGTCGCTGCCGGCCGCGGCGGCGGAGGCCCGCAGGTCGGCGAAGCTCTGGAGGAGGACGTCGAGGAGGGTGGGCGGCACGTCCAGTTCGATGGCGTGGCGGCGCAGCAGCTCCTCGGTGCGGAAGCGGACGATCTCGGCCTCGCTCTTCTTGTTCGTCACGACCGGGATGCGGACGAAGTTGAAGCGGCGCTTGAGCGCGGAGGAGAGGTCGTTGACGCCGCGGTCGCGGCTGTTGGCGGTGGCGATGACCGAGAAGCCGGGCTTGGCGAAGACGATGTTCTCGCCGTCGGCGCCGTCGAGCTCGGGGACCGAGATGTACTTCTCGGAGAGGATGGAGATCAGCGCGTCCTGGACGTCGCTGGTGGAGCGGGTCAGCTCCTCGAAGCGGCCGATGGTGCCGGTCTCCATCGCGGTCATGATCGGCGAGGGGATCATCGACGCGCGGGACTGGCCCTTGGCGATGACCATCGACACGTTCCAGGAGTACTTGATGTGGTCCTCGGTCGTGCCGGCCGTGCCCTGGACCACCTGGGTGGAGTTGCGGCTGATCGCGGCCGAGAGGAGCTCGGCGAGCCAGCTCTTGCCGGTGCCGGGGTCGCCGATGAGGAGCAGGCCGCGGTCGGAGGCGAGGGTGACGATGGAGCGCTCGACGAAGCTGCGGTCGCCGAACCACTTCTGCGCCACCTCCCGGTCCAGACCGTCGGCGCGCTCGGAGCCGAGGATGAAGAGGCGGACCATCTTCGGGGACAGGCGCCAGGAGAAGGGCTTGGGGTTGTCGTCGATCGACTCCAGCCAGTCGAGTTCCTCGGCGTACTTGATCTCGGCGGGAGCGCGGAGCAGGTCGGACATGTGACGGGGCCTTTCGGTCTCGGGACTGAGGTCTGAGGTCTGAGGTCTGAGATCTCAGGACTCAGGGCTCAGGTGAGGAAGGTCTTGAGTTCGTGCACGAGCTTGGCGATGTGGCCGGAGACCACCGGGGTGCCGAGCGCCTTGAACCGCTCCCGGAACCAGGGGTTGACCTCCTGTCGTCCGGAGCTGGTCACCGAGCCCACGGGGATGAACCGGACCCCGGAGCGGTGGACCTCCTCGATGCCCTCGAACAGCGGCTGGGAGCGGCTGAACTCGTAGAAGTCGGAGATCCAGACCATGACGGTGTTCTTGGGCTCGGCGATCTTCGGTCTGGCCATGGCCATCGCCACCGGACCGTCGTTGCCGCCGCCGAGGTTGGTGCGCAGCAGCACGTCGAACGGGTCGTGCACCCACGGGGTGAGGTCGATCGCACGCGTGTCGTACGCGACGAGGTGGACGTCCACCTTGGGGAGACCGGCGAAGATCGAGGCGAGGATGGTGCAGTTGACCATCGAGTCGACCATGGAGCCGGACTGGTCCACGACGACGATCAGCCGCTGGGGTGTGGTCCTGCGGACGGTGTGCCGGTAGTAGAGGCGGTCGACGTAGAGCCGCTCCTCCTCCGGGCTCCAGTTGGTGAGGTTCTTCCAGATGGTGCGGTCGAGGTCGAGGTTGCGGAAGACCCGCTTGGGCGGGACCGAGCGGTCGAGCTCGCCGACGGTGGCCTTCTCGACCTGGGTGCGGAGCACCTCGGCGACCTCGTCGACGTACCGCCTGATCAGGGCCTTGGCGTTGGCCAGTGCCACGCCGGAGAGGTTGCCCTTGTCGCGGAGCAGCTGCTCGATCAGGGACATGCTGGGGGTGAGCTGGGCGGCAAGGGTGGGATCGGCCAGGACTTCGCGCAGGTGCATGCGCTGGACGAGGTCGGCCTCGATGGCGCCGAGTTCGGCTCCGAGACCTCCGCCGGTGAGGGCCGCTCCGGCCGTCTTGCCGCCGCGCAGTCCGCCGGGCGGGCAGCCGTGAGCGCGCTCGAGCCAGCCCGCGTCCGACTGCCAGCGGGCCAGTTGTCCGGCGGAGACGGTGCCGGAGCCGGTGGCGAAGACGTTGAGCAGCAGCTTGGACGCGAGCGCGGCGCGCCGTACTTCGGCGGCCCGGTCGCGCGTGCCGTCCGGCTCGGGCTCGGGGGTCATGAGGCCGTCGAACTCGTCGGCCAGGTCGGGGTGGCGCTGGACGACGGAGTCCACGGAGGCGCCCGGGTCGAGCAGCGCGGACGGCAGGCCGATGTCCTCGACGACGGCGAGGCTCGCCGCTTCCAGGGCGACCTGCTCCTCGGGGTCGAAGAGCCGGGCGAGGAGCCGCCAGTAGAGG
The DNA here is from genome assembly GCF_049913175.1 of Streptomyces sp. R-07. Classification (NCBI taxonomy): domain Bacteria; kingdom Bacillati; phylum Actinomycetota; class Actinomycetes; order Kitasatosporales; family Streptomycetaceae; genus Streptomyces; species Streptomyces sp. R-07. The sequence goes on along the minus strand of NZ_CP183978.1, from coordinate 8,051,755 downwards.
ACCTGGCGCCGGTTGTCGTCGGGGTCGGGCCCGGCCGGCGCGGACGGGGTGGGGCCGACGGGGAAGGTGGGGTCGGTCATGAGCGCAGCAGCTTTCCGGCTCGCTCGCGCAGGACGGCGACCGAGTCCGTGGCCGCCTTCTCCGCACGGACTCCGGCCTTGTCGGTGGTGCCGCCGGCCCACGCGCCCGCGTGGACGGCGACGGTCTTCTTCCGGACGGTCGTCTCGACGGCGAGCGGCTGGAGGAGGAACTCTCCGGCGTCCCACCGAAGGAGACCCAGACACGCGCCGGACGCGGCGATCGCCTCCGCTGTGAGCGGGCCGGCGGCGGGCACGCGGTCGCTGTCGACGGCCAGCCGGTGGCCCGCGACCGTGAACGTCAGCGGCCCGTCGTCCTCGCGCTCCGCCGCGTACCCCTCCAGGAGGACGGGCACGGCGATCCGGACGGGGTGCCGGTCCAGCGGCGCGGTGATCGGGTCGGTCGCGGTCGCGAGGACGACCCGGGCCGTGGCGAAGGGGTCGGCGGGCGCCCCCGCGCGGGCGCGCTCGTCGTCCCAGACGAGGTCGCCTTCGGCGGTGACGGGCATGGCGTCGAGTTCCATGGCGCGGCCCTCGCTCACGGCGGCGAGGAGGGACATGCGCGGCCGGAGCAGCTGCCAGAGCCCGGCGCCGACGACGGTGTCCGGCTTGGGAGCGGACACGGCCGCCCGGACCAGGCGCGGCGGCGTGCCGTCGGCCGGCTCGAACACCGCGTGGACCTGGGCCTGCACGGCGGTCGCGTGCTCCTGCACGTCGACGCCCAGGGGCAGCAGACGGCCGGTCGCGGTGGAGACGGCGGGCGTGCGGGCGGCTCCGGGCAGGGTCAGCAGCAGGGCGCGCGACCACAGGTCGGCCCAGCGGCGCACCGGTACGCGCTCCAGGGTCGCCCCCGGGCAGGACGCGGCGAGTTCGGCCGAGAAGCCGTCGAGGAGCGTCGCCTGCCGGCGCAGCAGCGGATCCGGAAGCATCGCGGAGACGACGGGCGCGGCGCCGCCGACCAGCTCGTGGTCGATGCCCTGCCAGCCCGTACGGGCGAGGTCGCACAGCCAGGCGCGGGCGGCGGCGAGCACGTTCGCGGCGGGTTCCTCGCCACCGGTGGGCCGCTCGGACTCCTCGGCGGCCGGGCGGCCGGTGACGTCCCCGACGCGGGCCGTCAGCGCGTCGTGGACGGAGCCCATGAGCGCGGTGCGGGCGGCGGCGAGCGCCACGAAATGGTCCTCACCGGCAGCGCCGGCGGCCACCTTGTCGGCGGCCTCGGCGACGAGGGAGGCGAGGGGCGTGCCGGCGAGGGCGTCCGCGAGCGCGGCGAGCCCGTCGGTCTGCCCGGGCTGCGGACGGAGCAGCCCGGCGACGAGGGCGTCGTCGAAGGCGTCCACGGCGGCCAGCGCCTCGTCGAGTCCGTCGATGGGGTCGTCGAGCAGGTCCGTACGCATCAGGCGGCCGCCCTCGTCGGCGGGAACCACTGCATCTCGGGCAGCGGCGCGGTGACCGGCTCCAGTTCGAGGTAGGCGAGGTGCCTGAGGAACCGGCTGAACACGGGGGCCGCGGCCGAGGTGTCGCCCTGCGGCGGGCGCGTGGCGGTCATCACCGGGACGAGCGCGTGGGCGTCGGGCTCCCCGCCGGGCGTGTCGACCTTCAGGGCGCGGGCGACGCGCTGCGCGCCGTACTGCAGGACCGCCTCGGTGACGAGGGCGCGGATGTGGTTGCAGAACGAGCCGCGCGCGCCGCCGCATGGGCGGTTGTTGTTGGTGCTGCACGCGAACGCGTACGTCCCGGCGGCGATCGAGGACACGTACACGCGCCCGATGTCCGACCCGCTGGACACGACACCCTGCAGGCGTCCGTCGGCCAGCTCGACGAACGGCACCTTGGCAAGCTTCCGCGGCCGCGCGGGCGGTACCACCCGCGCCGAACTCGACCTCTCCCAGACCGACAACGCACTTCTCCCATGCACGTCAAAGGGGATGTTCACGCCGGAGCGGCGGAACATCGACAACGTATCCCCGCCCACTGACAACGCCTCGGATCGCCGTCGCGCGAGGACAGTTGGCGATGCGTCACGTCGGCCCCGGAGCGGGTGTCCGGGCCCTCGGAGGGAGTCGACGGGAAGTCGTGCCGGGCAGGGTCAGAGATCGGCCGGTGACAGGCCCAGGTGGTCCTGGAACGCCCGGCGACCGGCGGCGGTCACGGCGAGCGCGCGGGTCGTGCCGATCCGCGTGACCCAGCCGGCGGTGAATGCGTGGCCGGACAGGGCGGCGCCCACGGCGCCGGCCAGGTGGGGGCGGCGCTCGGTCCAGTCCAGGCACGCGCGCACCAGCGGCCTGCGCGAGCCGTTCGGCACGGTGATACCGGTCTCGGCCAGCCAGGCCGTGCCCCGATCGGTCAGACTCGGCTCGGTCCCCCAGGCCAGCAGCTCGCGTCCGACCATGGCGTCGGTGATCGCCAGCGCGACGGATCCGGCCAGGTGGTCGTAGCACAGCCGCGCCCGTGCGAGTGCCTGCTGCCGGCCGGAAGCCGACAGGGATCGCGGTCGGGGGGCGTTCCGCGGGGCCAGCTCGGCGAGGCTCTCGATCAGCTCGATCACGCGGCGGTCGGCCAGGCGAAGGTAGCGGTGGCGTCCGTGCCGCTCCTCGACGAGGAGTCCGCCGCCGACGAGGCGGTTCAGATGCGATGTCGCGGTGGAGGGCGCGATCCCGGCATGCCGTGCGAGCTCGCTCGCCGTCCACGCCCGGCCGTCGAGCAGCGCCAGACAGAAGGCGGCCCGGGTCCCGTCGGCCAGCAGTCCGGCCACGGCCGCCAGGTCCACGCCGACGTCCTGACCTGCGCGCTCGATGTCCATGTCCCCCATTGTCGCCGTCCTCGGTTCGACGTCCGTCGAAGCGTCCGCGCCTTAGCGTCGCCGGACGCACAGGGCACACCCGGACGCCCTGCGACCGCACCGGGGGCGCGCCGCCTCCGCTCACACCCTGGAGGAACCATGCCCGCATCCGACACCACGGCCGGCGTGCCACCGCGTCCCGGACCCCGGACGGACCTCGTGGTCACCGATGCCCCGACGCCCGCGGACATCGCGGTGATCTCCGGAGCACTGGACCGGTTCAACGTCGAGAAGACGGGAGTCGACGACCGCAGACCCCTCGCCGTCCTCGTCCGTCATCCCGGGACGAAGCAGGTGATCGGCGGACTGACCGGCCGCACCTCGCTCGGGCTGTTCTTCCTCGACCTCCTCTTCCTGCCGCCCGAGCTGCGCGGCGGCGGGCTGGGCGCGGAGCTGCTGCGACAGGCCGAGGACGAGGCCCGCGCCCGCGGCTGCCGCGCGGCCGTGCTCTACACGATCAGCTTCCAGGCCCCCGGCTTCTACCGGAAGCAGGGGTGGGAGCGCATGGGCGAGGTGCCCTGCGATCCGCCGGGCACCAGCCGCGTCTTCATGACCAAGGAACTCACTGCGCGGAGCGGCGGCGGAGTCCGATCGGGCGACGCGGCGAACGTCGCCTGACACGCCCTAGTAGGGCTTCACCAGGACGTGGGCGGCGCCGGGGATGCCGATCTCGAGGAGCGCGTCCTCCTCGGGGGTCGTCGGTGCGCCCATCTCCTGCTTGAGGACGGCCCGTGACATGGCCTGCACCCACAGGGCACGGGGCCGGCGCCGCGCCTCCCAGGCCTCCAGGGCCTCGGGAACGGAGCCCGCCGTGTCCAGCGACTCGGCGAGGACGAGGGCGTCCTCGACGGCCATCGCCGCTCCCTGGGCGAGGTGCGGGGTGGAGGCGTGGGCGGCGTCACCGGCCAGCACCACCCGGCCCACGTGCCACGGCTCCTCGACCGTCACCTGGGAGATACGGGAGTACACCACGGCCGACGGGTCGGTGACCGCGCCGAGTGCCTCGGCGACGGGGCCGGAGAACGCGGCGAGCCGCTCGGCGAGCTCCTCGTGGGCGCGGGCCGGGTCCGGACGGTGGTCCTCGGCCTCCGCGAACACGGCGCCCAGGTACATGAGTTCGTCCGTGATCGGGGTGAGCAGGGCTTTCGCCTCCTTGCCCGCCGTGGCCATGACCACGCCCCGTACGTCGGGGTGACGGGGCACGGTGGCGCGCCAGTTGGCGAATCCGGTGTACGCGGGCGCGTACCGGTCGCCGTAGAGGCGGGCACGCAGCGGGGAGCCGATGCCGTCGAAGCCGACGACCAGGTCCCAGCGGTCGGTGGATCCGTCGGAGAGCGTCACGGTGACACCCGTACCGTCGTCGTCGAGTCCTGTGACGGTCACGGCGAAGCGGACCTTCGCGCCTGCGGCGACGGCGGCGTCTCCGAGCACGCGGGCGAGGGCGGGCCGCGGAATGCCGTTGGCGGCCGGCAGGTCACCCATGCGCGGCTGGGGTATCCGAGCCAGCGTGTTCCCCGCGGGGTCGGCGATGGTCAGCGCCTCCCACTCGAACCCCGCCGCGAGGCAGTCGTCGAGGACTCCGAGCTCCCGCATGACGTGCAGGGCGTTGGACGGCTGGATGATGCCCACGCCGAGGCCGTCGAGCTCCTCCCGGACCTCGGCCACCTCCACGGTGTGGCCACGCCGGGCGAGCGCGGTGGCGAGCGCGAGGCCGCCGATGCCTCCGCCGTGGATCAGAACGCGCAGGGGTGATGCCATCTCGAAAGTCTCCAGTACGTGATCGAACAGGGCGGTGGAGTGTAACCCCCGGGTGCGGACGGGGGGTTGCACGGCGGGCCACCGCCCCCGAGTCCGGACGGGACGAGCCATCGTCGCTCTGCGAACTCGCCCGATCACATACGGCTAGGATCGCGGGCGTTGCCGCAGTCATGCGGTGGACCGAGAAAGGGGCATACCGATGGCCATCATCGTCACGTTCGACTTCCCCGGCGCCGGGCAGGAGCTCTACGACGCCGTCATCGACCGCATCACCGACGGCCGGGGCTTCACGCGGTTCGCAGACCTGCCGGTCGTCGGTCTCGTCTCTCACGCGGCCGGGTCGGCCGACGGCGTGTTCCGCGTGACCGAGGTCTGGGAGAGCATGGAGGCCCTCGAAACCCACGCGAAGACCTTCGGCCCGATCCTGGCCGACCTCGGCCACGCCGACGTGCAGCCCACGATCATCCCGGCGCACAACGTCGTCGTCCGGTAGGAGCACACGGGTTCCGGCTCGACCTCCGGTGTGGCAGTGGGCGAGGAAACCGACCGGCACGGCCTCGTGACGCGGGCACATACGCTGGTGGTCATGAACGACCCCTTGCTCACCGCCGGCGAACTGGTGCGGGAACGGTTCCCCGCCGCCCTGGCGGCCTTCCTGGCCGGCAGCGTGCTGACGGACCGCCGGACGCCGACCTCCGATCTGGACATCGTGGTGCTCCTGGACGGGCCGCCGGCGCCCCACCGGGAGAACCTGCTGTACCGCGGCTGGCCGGTGGAACTGTTCGTGCAGACCGAGGAAGTCTGGCGTCGCTTCGTCGACCAGGAGACCGAGAAGCGGAATTCCCCGTTGCTTTCGATGTGTTCCGACGGCGTGCTCCTCGTGGACACGGAAGGCCTGGGCGCGTCCCTCCAGGCCGAGGCGCGAAAGCGCTGGGCTGCGGGCCCGCCGCCGCTCTCGGACCGTGAGCGGGACTACCAGCGTTACATCCTGACCGACCTGCTCGACGACCTCCGCGGCTGCACGGACCCTGCCGAGCGGGTGCACCTGGTCGCGTACACGCTGCAACGCGCCTCTGAGCTCGCCCTCCTGGTCGGCGGCCACTGGCTCGGCGGAGGCAAGTGGCTGTCGCGTCGGCTGGCCGCGGCCGACCCCGGGCTGCACGGCGCGCTGACGGAGGCCGCCACTCACGCAGTCGCCGGGCGGACGAGCGCCTTCGCCACGGCCGTGTCGGAGGTACTGGACCGGGCCGGCGGGCCGTTGTGGGACGGGTACGCCATCCGATGAGCCGCCGGCGACAGGGGGGTGGGGCGGCGGTCCTGTCGCCGTTGGGCCAGACGTAGAGCCACCCGCGAGCTGCTACTGCCGTTCGGACAGGTACCGTACGTCCACCTCGTGGGACCGGAGCCATTGGACGGCGTCGTAGACGTCCTTCGCCGTGGACACGGCGCCCACGACCGGGATCGCCTTGCTGTCGACGAAGTCGACGACCACCTTGGTGCCCTTCCAGGCGAGCTCACCCGCCCCTCCGCAGGTACTTCAGCACCCTCTCGCCGGTCATCCCCTTGCTGGGCTTGATCCCGACGGCCTGCATGGTCAGCCGGCCGCTTGTCGGGGAAGGAGCGCGGTGAGTGCGGCGTCGACCATGCCCGCCCGCTCGCCCGGAACTCCGTCGTACAGCGGCGGCAGCTGGGGTGTGAGACGTTCGATCGCCGCCTGCAACTGCTCCCTGGGGCCGAGCCGCTGGACCAGGACCGGGTCGGGCAGCGTTCCGGCGCGCAGGGCGGCGGGTTCGGCGCCGAGCAGCCCTGATCGCACGCCCCGGCGGCCCGGACGCGGTCAGGCCGAAGGACGCGACGGGCGGGCACGTTCATGAAAGTGCGCCCCTACAACTCCCAGCCTGACCAGGAGCCCGTCACGGGCGAGCCGTGCCTCAGTCCCAGGGGTGTTCTCCTTGCGCGATCTCCACCTCGCCGTGCAACCAGACCGCGCCCGCCAGGGAGGAGGCGCCGGCGGTCGTGCAGACGAGCAGCATGACCAGGAGGGGCAGGGCGATTCGCCGTACCGGTGACTGGACGAGGAGGGCCCTGACCCGGGCCGGCACGGGCCCTGTCGTCCCGCCCGCGGCGACGGCCGGGCGCCGGGACCCCGCATCGCGGGAGGTGGCCGCGAGTGCGGCGCGACCGACGGCCCGCGCGGCCAGTCGCCGGTCTCCGCAGGCTCGGGCGGCGGCCTCGTCCGCGGCGCGTTCGGCGGCGTAGGAGACGTCCGGGACGACGGCCGCCAGGGCCGGGTGGCACCAGCCGGCGAGCTGCGCCGCCGCGAGGAACAGGTGGTGGCGGGCGGCCAGGTGGGCCCGTTCGTGCCCGAGGAGCGCCTCGCGTTCGCGGACGTCGAGCGCGCGGAGCATGCCCGCGGTCACGACGATCCGGTCGGCGCCTCGCGGGCCGCCGGGCAGCGCGAAGGCGTCCGGCCGGTCGTCGTCGAGGACACACAGGCCGTCGGACTCCGGCAGTCCCGCCACCCTCGCGTGAGCACGGCGCAGGCGCGCCGCTTCGGCCACCGCGCCCCTCGCTCCCACGGTCACGGCCACGGCGAGCGCGGCGGCTGCCAGCGCGGAGGCGCCGAGCGTGAGAGCCGGAGGCCCTGCCTGGACGGGGTGGATCAGTTCGGCGAGACCGGCGACCAGCGGGAGGTGGAGGGCCAGCGGAAGGAGGAGTACGCCGAGACAGGCGACCACGCCGAGGGCCAGGGCGGCCGTGGCGGCGGTGACGGCCGCGAGGGCGATGTCCGGACGGACGCGGTCCACGGTCCGCCGCGCCAGTGGCGGGAGGGCCCAGGGCAGCAGGAGAGGGATGAGGAGCAGGGTGATCACTCGCGGTCTTCCTCCAGCAGACGGCGCAGCTCGGCCTCGTCGTGCGGGGTCAGTCCCTCGACGAAGCGGGCCAGCACCAGGCTGCGATCGTCGCCGACCTGGTCGAGTGCGCGGTGCATGCGCCTGGCGGTCAGGCCGTGCGCGTCCTCCACCGCGAAGTAGACGAATCCGCGCGTGCCGGGCCGCCGCCCGATGACTCCCTTGTCGTGCAGGCGGGCGAGCAAGGTCGCCACGGTCGTGCGCGCGAGGTCCTGGGGTATCGCGGCTCTGACCTGCGCCGCGGACTGTGGCGCGCCGGCCGCCCAGAGTGCCGCCAGCACGCTGGCCTCCAGCTCGCCGGCGGGCCTGCGCTCACCCTCGGAATCCGTCATGGAACCCCCGTCCACCACGTTGCGTCTACAGCCGCGTAGACCGACTACTGTTCTGTAGACAGGATAGGCGCTCACCGCCGGTCCGCGCCCTCCGAGCACCCAGCCCCGCCCCCGACGGCGTCTCCACTGCGGCAACGTCTACAGTCAAGTAGACTGTCTACAGCCTTGTAGTCATCAAGCTGTTCACATGCCTTCGCCCAGCACCCCTCCCCTGAGAGGCCCCTCGCATGGCCCCTTCCGTGAACGCCGCCACCGACCTCGCCGTCAACGTGCTCGACGCCCACTCCCTCCTGGCCGCGTTCGGCGTGCTCGGCATAGCGGTGGTGATGTTCGCGGAGACCGGACTGCTGATCGGGTTCTTCCTGCCCGGCGACTCACTCCTGTTCACCGCGGGCCTGCTGTGCGCCGGAAGCGCGGACCAAGGGGCGACGCTCTCGCTTCCGATGGTCCTGGTCGCCTCCGTGGCCGGGGCGCTGGCCGGGGCGCAGGTGGGATACGTGATCGGGCGCCGTGCGGGCGGGGCCCTGCTGACCCGCAGCCGGTCCAGGCGCCTCCACGAGGGCGCCGAGCGCGCGGGGGAGCTGCTGGAGAAGTACGGACACGCCAAGGCGATCGTGCTGGCGCGCTTCGTGCCGGTGGTCCGCACCGTCCTCAACCCACTCGCCGGCGCGCTCGACGTCCCGGTGCGCGTCTTCACGCTCTGGCAGGCCGTCGGCGGTCTGGTCTGGACGGTCGGGCTGGTCCTTGCGGGATACGCACTGGGGTCCTCCGTCCCGAACGTCGACCGCTACCTGCTGCCGATCGTCGGCCTGATCGTCGCCGTGTCCCTGCTGCCTCTGGCGATCGAGGTGCTCCGCTCGCGGCGGGCCGGCAGGCACCAGAAGGGTTCCGTCTGATGCCTCCCGCGTACGACGGTTCGCACGTCGACGGCTCCGCCTACACCGAGGTGATCGATCTCGCCCAGCGCACTCCGAGCTGGCTGGACAGCCTGATCACCGCCTGGTCGACCTACGGCCTCGCCCTGTTCGCCGTACTGATGGCGGTGGCATGGTGGCGCGCCCGGCGTTCGGGCACATCCCGCGTGCTCGTCGCACTCACGGTCCCGCTGATCACACTGCTGGCCTTCGCCGTGGACGCCCTGGTCAAGCTCGGCGTGCGCGAGGACCGGCCGTGCCAGACCCTGCGGGTGGCCACCCTTGAGGCCTGTCCCGCGCCCGGCGACTGGTCCTTCCCCAGCAACCACGCCGCGCTCGCGGCGGCGGCCGCCGTCGCGCTGTTCTTCGTGTCACGGCGGCTCGGCGCCCTCGCCCTGGTCGCGGCGGTGCTGATGGCCGGCTCCCGGGTCTGGGTGGGCGTGCACTACCCGCACGACGCTCTCGCCGGGTTCCTCGTCGGCACGGTCGTGGCCTGCGTCTCGGCCTGGGCGGTCCGGCGCCACCAGGACGCGCTCGCGAGGCGGTTGAAGCAGGGTCCGCTGCGTCCCCTCCTGGCCGGCACGTGACCCGGTCCGGGGTCGCCCGCCCGGCCGGTACGTGACCCGACGCCGGGTCGCCCGCCTTGCCGGGTGGGCGGCCCTGACCGCCGCGGCGCTCTTCGCCCTGCTGGCCGTCCGGGTCGTACGGGCCCCGGGCCGGCTGCTGCCCGCCGACGAGGTCCTGCACCGCTGGTCGGTGGAGCACCGCCCGCCGGTCGCCGAGGCGCTGGCGCGCGCGATCACCGGTACCGGCACGGGGGTCGTCCCGTACGCCCTCCTCGTCCTGGCGGGCCTGTACGCGGGCCGCACCGCCCGGCAGCGCGCCTGGACGGTCACCGCGTTGACGCTCTGCCTCGGGGCGGGCCAGGCGCTGCGGTACGCGACGATGACGGCGATCGCACGTCCGCGCCCCGAGATCGGCGACTGGGCGGCACGCGCTTCGGGCTGGTCCTTCCCCTCGGGCCACGCCGCCACCGCCGCGATGACCGCCGGACTCGTGATCGCAGCACCGCTCCTGCGAGGCCCCCGCATGCCCGGGACCGCGGTCGTGCTGATCGGCCTCTGGGGCGCGGCCGTCGGTCTCACCCGGGTCTATCTCGGGGTGCACTGGTTCACCGACGTCCTGGGCAGCTGGCTCTTCGCCACCGCCTGGCTCTGCCTCCTGGCGTCCACGTACGCGAGCATCAGGCGCGCCCCGCTCCCGCAAGCACTCTGACCTGCGACGACGCGGCTCACCCCTAGGTATCAGTCACCACTCGAGTGCTTGGTCTCGCCGGTGAGGAGGTCGACGAACAGGCCGCGCGGTTGCACGGCGATGTCGCCGGTGAGCAGTCCGTCCGGTCCTGGGCGAGAGAGCTGGAGTGAAAGCCGGTGTGGACCAGGGGCTTGTCCCGGCCGCTGGTCGCCGGCCTGGAGGAGACCCACCGCAAGGACCTCCAGTGCGGTACGGGCTGGAGGGCCTGCGCAGCCCGACATCGGCCGCCGTCAGGTGGGGCGACGCCGACGTGAGCGCGTAGACCTTCTCCTTCCGCCGGCCCTCGGTGCCTCGTACGGCCCGTCTCGCCGTCTGCCCGGCCGCCTCCACGACGGACGGTCACCGTCGTGGCCACCGCGGTCGGCGTCGCGGGCGGGGGGCGTTCCGTTGGCTGCCGCCTCGACGATGGCCTTCCTCAGGGTGGCGCAGTCCCGCATCTCCGCTTCGTACAGCTGCGGATCCAGCGGCGCCAGTGCCGTGAGGCAGCGCTGCGTCTCCTCGACCTCGTGCAGCGCCTCGTCGAAGGCACCGCTGCTCGCCAGGGTGTCGGCCAGGTTGTGGTGGCAGCGGGCCATGACGAGCGCGAACTCCGCGGGGTCCGCGTCCGGGGCCGCTTGTGTCGCGACGGCGAGGGCCTCCCGCAGGTGCGGCAGGAGCTCGTGGCGACGGCCGTCCCGGGCGAGGGCCCGGCAGTATGCGGCGAGGGCGGAGGCCAGCCGCAGGTGGTCGGCTCCGCGGCCGCTGATCCGTACCAGGTGGCGTCGGACCCCCACCGCTTCGGCCCGCAGGGAGAGGGCTTTCGACCTGCGTCCTGCCTCTTCGCATGCCTTGGCGCACTCATCGAGGGTCGACACCAGCTCGTCCACATGGAGTTTCGGGTCGTGACGGGTCAGTACACGTTGTACCGCCAGCAGCTGTCGGCGGTGCGCGCTCGCCACGCGTGGGCGTCCCATGAGCAGGGCGACGTCCACGGAGGAGGACAGAGCGTCGGCATAGTCGCGCAGATGATCTCCCGGGAGGGCCTTGAGGTTCCTTCCGTAGAGCGGGACGGCGCGGCCGAGAAGCTGCTCGGCCCGGCCCAGCTCGGAGGCGGGGACGGCGCCCGTCATTTTGCCGGTAGCGATGATCGCCAAGGCCAGCGAGCTGCTCGTACGGGCTTCCAGGAGCGGGGGCGCCAGGCCGAGGCGTACCAGCTCGGAGCAGACGGCAAGGCATTCCTCGGCCGCCTCCCGTGCCGGACCGAAGTGTTCCAGCCAGGTCAGGACGTGTGCCTGGTTGCGCAGGGAGCTCGCCAGCTCCTCGGTGGGCCGTCCGGCCTGTGCCGCCAGTCGCCGGCGGATGTCGAGTGCCCTGCGGATCGGGTCGGCGCCTTCCTCGGGCCGCCCCAGGCCGGTGAGCACAGCGCCGAGGTTGTTGAGCACGGTGGCGAGCATTCTCGCGCCGAGGGCGGTGGACAGGCTTTCCGGCCGGTCGACGACCTGGAGCGCCTCCCCCAGGAGCGCTGCCGCCTCCTCGAGTTCACCGACGGCGCGCAAGCGATTGGCGCGTCCGACCAGGCCGCCGAGGGCGTCGTGGTCCAGCGCGTCGGGGTGTTCACCGGTGATCCGCAGGAGTTCCTGCCCGGTCGTGTCCGTGAGCGTGTTCGCGGCTTCGCTGAAGCGTCCCCTCCGCGCGTGGTTGAGGGCGAGCTCCGCCTCTGCGTCGGCGAGACGTTCCAGCGCACCGGGCCGGCCCGCGTCCGCGAGAGTCGAAAGGATCGACACCCTGCGCTCCTGGAGTGGCAGCGCGGCATCGTGTTCGTCCCGCAGTGCGTGGACGCGGGCGCGCTCGCCGAGGGTTTCTGCGGTCGTTCGGGCGCCGGCATCGGAGCGGGTCACCGGTGGCAGCTCGCGGATCAGTGCATCGGCTGCGTCCAGGGCCGCGATCGCCTCGTCGAAGGAGGCCGCCCAGCGGTGCGCTCGGGCCAGGACCGTCAGGGCCCGGATGCGGTCTTCGCGCACCGCGGCCGGATCGGCCTCCTCAAGCAGGCGGAGGGCCTCCCGGCACCGACGGACGGCGGCGGCGGGATCGCCGGCCGACTGGCGCCAGACGGCTTCGTGCACGAGTGCGGCGGCCCGCCTGGTCGACGGGAGCGCCCGTGCGGCGGTGGCCGCGGTGCGGGCGGCCCATGCGGACAGCACGCGGCTCCTCCCTTCTCCCAGCCCGTCCAGCAGCTCCAGGAGGAACTCGGGGGCGGTGGAGGGGGCCTCTGTGAGCCGGTCGAGAGCTTCCACGAGGGGCTCTGGATTGTCTGTGACGGTCGCGGCTCGCGCCATGTGCGGGGCGAGGGCGGGGGCGAGGGCCAGGGCGCGGTCGAGGGCGCGTGCGCAGGGTTCCCAGTGCCGGGGCCGCGAGGCGGCGCGTGACAGGGTGACCAGAGCGGCGAGCAGGGATCCGCTCGTGTCGGTGGCCTCACGTGCTCTCCTGGCTCCCAGGGTCGCGAGGACGACCAGGGGCAGGGTGGCCAGGTCCGGGGAGACGCGGGTGCGTTCGCCGACGTGGTGTTCGCCGAGGAGGTCCGGCTGAAGGGCGCCCCAACAGGTCCTGCCGACGGCCGGATACATCTCCGCGAGCCATGAGGTGCCCTGTTCGACGACGGGGGCCGAGGCGCCCCGGAAGCCCGGGGTGGAGCGGAACAACGGCCGGGCCAGGGCCGTTCCGGCTCCCGCGGTGATGACCGCCATGCCGACCGCGTCGGCCAGGGCGACGGTACCGGTGGCGGCGAGTTCCGGTCGACCGGCGGTGCCGTCCTCCCAGTAGGCGCGCTCGTGGAGGAGCAGCTGTTCCTCGACGAGGAGGTTCGGATCGTGGGGACGTGTCGCCGGATGCGTCGCGAGGAGATCCGTGAGCGCCGTCATGTGGAGGGTGAGGGGCAGGCCGTAACGGGGGCCGCTCACGTCTCGCTCCGGCACGAGCCGGACGCGCGGCATCCAGTCTCCCGTCGCCTCGCGCAGGGTGGCGGGGAGGGCCTGTGGGAGCCGCTCCGCGAGGTTGGCGAGGGCGTTTCGGAAGTGGATGCTCCGGTCGGCCGAGCCGTTGAGCGGGGGCAGTTCCCGGTGGAGGGTGTCGTAGGTGAGGGCACGTGTCTCACGTGTGCGGGTCCGCAGTTGGTCCCACCATCCGCCGGTGTTCTGGCCCAGCCCCCGCGCGGTGAGCAGCAGCCGCACCGGAGGGCGTCCCGGGGGGCGTCGGTCCATGAGGGTGAGGAGGGCGACCAGCTGCGGAATCCGGAGTTCGGCGTAGTCCGACACCAGGAGCAGCGGCCGGTCCACCTCGGCCAGGACGCTGAGGTCACTGTCCGGGTCTCGGTCGTCGAGCCAGCCGCAGACCCAGCCCGGCCCGTCACGCAGCCGAGCGGACAGCTCCCGTGCGAGACGGGACTTCCCCACGCCGCCCGGACCGGTGATGACGGCGAGCCGGATCCCGTCGCCGGCGCACCAGTCCTCCGTGAGTTCCCGGAGCAGTTCCTCGCGTCCGTGGAAGCCGACCGTTTCGGCGCGTTGGTCGAGGAGGGTGGCCGGGGAACGAACGCGCCATCCGGTCGCGGGGGCGATCAGGCCCTGGAGGTCGACCGGTTCTCCGACCGGGGGTGCTCCGGTGTGCCGGGTGATCAAGTCGGTGAACTCCGCGTCGGCGAGCAGCGCGTAGACGGGAACGGCTTCCCAGCGGGGCAGGCCCCAGCCGGTCACGTCGGTGACGACGACGCCGGTGAGCAGGGCTGCCGTCCCTCCGGGGGCTCCGCAGAACAGCGCGGCGCCGGACTGCCCGCTCCAAGGTGAGGGGGCGGGCCCGGCCCCGTCACGCGGTGGTGCGCTGGCCAGCTCCACCGTGTACCGGTGGGAGAGCGCGGCGGTGCCGGGAGAGAGGGTGGCGCGGGGTTGTTGCAGGTCCAGGCGCCCATCGGGGCGCCGGCCCGCGTCGGGGTATCCGGCGACCTGGCAGGGCTGGTGCCGGGCGGTCACGAGCCGTCCCCACCGTACGGGTGCCACCTGTTCCCGTACGTCCTCCTCGGCGAGGAGCAGCGCGGCGTCCACGTCGACGCCGTCGCCGGATCGGCCCTGCCAGACCGTGGTGCATCGGACGGGCGCGCGGCCCGGTACCTGCACCACGCAGGACGGGTGACCTTCCAGCACGTGGCGGGCAGTGAGGACCAGTCTTCCGCTCAGCAGGTACCCACTGCCGTTGCCCCGGTACCCGGACGTGCCGGGCAGCAGGATCGCGGCGATCCGGCCCAGTTCCATGACGTCCCCCGTCCCCCGCGCGGAACGGGCGGCGCATCTGGTGGCCGACCGATTCCGGCTCGTCGTCCTGTGCCTTGCCGTGCCCTACCGTGCCGTGCCCTACCGCGTCAGCGTGCCGCCGCCTGCCAGACCCTCGGTCGGGGCGGCGGAATTGGCGATCCTGATGCCCTGGCCGTCCCCGTCCACGGCGCGCAGGGTGAAGGCGATGCGATGGGTGGCCGTCTCGGCCCGGGTGGCTCCCGCCTCGCCGGAGGCGACCCATGCCTTGATGGCGCCCTTGGCGACCTTCTCGCGCCGCAGTTCCACGGTGAACTCCAGTGAGATGTCACCGAGCTCGAACCGGAGTCCTTCGTCCGCGGCGCGGCGCTGAGCGGCGGAGAGCTCCGCCCGCAGATGGTCGATCGCTTCTCCGATCGTGATCTCGTCCATACGGCCACGGTAAGGGTAAATGGCCTGAGCAGAACGGGAGTTGCCGGAACTGGTTCAGTTCCGGCCCATGCCCGGAACGACGTCGAGCTGTACGTGGCGCACGTACTCCTGGAGGGCTTGCCAGTGCGCCTCTTCGTCTTCGTGCCAGGTTCTGAAACCCCACGCCCGTGGGAGGTGGCGGCGCTTGATCCCGAGCACGAACTCGCATACGGGCTCCCGTCGTTCGGCGACGGCCTCGAGCCCTCGCGCGAGCCCGGTCAGGCCGTCCGCCCTAGCCGAGGCGGCGAGAATGTCCGCGACCGCGTAGTACGAGAGAAGGGCCTCCGTGGTCCGGTGCATGCACCGGACGAGCAGGTCCGCGTCCTGCTGGGCACGTTCGTGGAGGCGTCGGTTCCGCGCGAACACGGAACCTGCGCGGGGTTGGAGGTGGCGTTCGATGTTGTCGAAGTCCGGAATATACGGTTCCCTGTCGCCGCTCCGAAGTATGAGCGCATTCATCGTGAGCATGTACGCCTTGCAGTCCGTCCACACCTCCTGTCGGACCTCTCGCGGCAGACCCGGCGCGAGGAACGACTCGAATGCGCCGACGCCGCCCTCGGAGCGGTCGGGAAGCAACGGAACCAGCTCGCGGGCGAGCAGGAACATGTTGCAGGCGTTGAACACGACGAAGGGGTCGCCCGGGCCGTAGGGGGCTTCTCCGTCCGCCATGCTCATCGGTATCAAGGGGCGTGGCGCGGGCAGCGGCTCCGACGAGTGTCTCGGCCGCCGGTTGCGCAGGTAGGAGGCCAGGCAGTCGTCGACCTCGCTCCACATCTCGTGCCGTCTCGGCCCACGGGCACCGTCCCGCGGTCCACCCCAGCTCTCCTGTCCGGAAGCGAGGCCGATGAGTGCGGGGATCACCCAGGACAGATTGGCCATCATCTCCGAGGTGATGGCCGGGAGCCCGAGGGCGAAGCCCCTGTCTCCACCCGAGAGCGGGAGGGTGAGCCTCCTGCTCTCGACAGCAGTGGACAACAGGAGGAAGACCTCCACCCTCGAAGCCACCTCCGCGGCCGCCGTCATACCGACGGCGGGTGACATTCCGTGAGCGAGCAGAAGCATGTCCAGCACGTCGCGCGGCCCGGAATTCGCCGCGGCGAGCCGGGCCGGGTCGGCGAGTCGATCGCTGTTCGGGTCCGCCCTGCCGACGAAGTCGGGATCGGCGAACACACGCATGAGCCGCACGGCCTGGCCGGCCAGCTCCGTGTTCTGCGCCCCGTCGAACATCGCACTCGCCGCGTACGGAGCTCCCTCCCGGACCACTGCCGTCCGAGCGGCTTCCTCGAGTGCGTCGGACAACGCCCCGTGCAGTCCCGCGGCGTCGCGGGCCCGGAGGGCTCGGCTCCGGAGGCGGACGAGGACCAGGCCCTGCGGGACCTGTCCGTCGTTGCGGATGACCAGCTCATCCGGTCCGCTCGAGCGTACGAGCAGGCCCTGACGCAGAGCGTCGCGCAGGGCGAGCAACGTCCGAGCCAGGAGCGCGCCCTCGGACGTTCCGGTGAGCAGCCCCTCGACGCAAGGCGCGTCGGCTTCCGGCTGCAGTGAGGTGAAGACGATGCCCGAGGCGCGCAACGCGGCTTCGACAGCCTCCCGCTCTCTCGCGAGGACACCCGTGAAGAAGTGAAACCGTACCGGCTGGTGCGCGCGTGCTGTCGCCTCCCCCACGAGGGGACAGGATGACACCCGGCCGTATGACAAGCAATGGTCGCGGAGATCGCCTGCAGTACGACGCTCCGTCCGGTAGCCCGACGCCCTCGGGCGGGACGGGACCGCCCCCGCGCGAGCGGGGAGCGGTTCGGTCTCGACTACCGGGCTACCGCGCGGCCGCCCCGGTTCGGCGCTCGGCCCCGTCGGGAGGATGCACGACGTGAAAGCGGTTCGCGCGCAGCTTGGATTACAGGGTCAGATCAGGCCGGATGACGTTTCCTTGCCCAGCCGTACGTCCAGCGCCTCCTCGGCAAGGTGGCCCGGAAGCAGACCGGCGTCCACCAGGCCGTACAACTCCGCGGAGATGTCGGAGGAGATGGGCGTGAGGCCGCCCTCGTTCGCGAAGTAGCCCGCATCGAACTTCTTCCCGATGCCACTGTTCAGACCGGAGGCGCCGAAGCGAAGATTCCTCTCGTTGTTCGAAACGTCGGAGACGATTTGACGGAAGCCGTTCCGCACTCCCTGCGCGTTCCCTTGATTCACTTGAATCCCGGCGATGGTGAGGAAATCGCGCGAGACGTCCTCGACCCGGTAGCTCGGAACGCAGGACCGAATGAAGTTCACCACGCCTGCCTGGTGCTGCTGATTCGCGTGGTTGTAATTCTGCAGGACTTTGTTGAGGACTTTCGCGACGTAGTGATCGGAGAGTCGGTGGTTCCGGGACATCGAAACACCGTTCGGATCCGCCCCGATGTTGCCGGTGGTGGTGAAATTCTGATGTCCGGCCACATCGAAAGGATTGAGGTTCCCTCCCATGTTCGAGATTTCACTCGCCCGCACACCTGCGCGAGGGGAAGGCGCGCCGCCGGTTTGATAGCCGAATATGTTCCTTGTGGCGGGATCAGGTATGCCCATCCTGGTGTAGCCGGCACCGAAGTCGAAATTGGCGTTGACTCCGGCCGTGTAGCCGGGCTGCATCTGCTGCTGCTGCATGAATGCCAGCTGCCGTTGGTAGTCCTGCATTGCCTGTTGTTGGGGGGTCAGAGGCTGACCGCCTTGGTTGGGTTGGTTGAACATGCGTTGCACCGAGGCGGATGCGGAGACGGACGGTGTTCCCTCACTGGAGGGGATGGCACTTTCTTCTTTCTGCTGCACGGGGGTCTGCGACATGACCCGTTGCGCGTTGGCTTCGGCTTCTTGTTCGTAACGGTCCGAGGGGTCGGAGATACTGAGGCCCGCACCGTTGTCGGTGCCGGCCACGGGGCCTTGGCGTTGTTGGATGACGTGGGTGAGTTCATGGGCGAGGGTGTGTTTGTCGGTTCCCCCCTCGCCGAGGGCGATGTCGTTGCCGCTGGTGTAGGCGCGGGCGCCGATTTCGGCGGCGGAAGCCCGGGCGGCGCTGCCGTCGTGGATGCGGACGTCGGAGAAGTCCGCGCCGAGGCGGGACTCCATCTCCTCGCGGAGCGGGACGTCGAGCGGGCGGCCGGGGCCCGCGAGGACGTCGTGGACGGCGGAGCGCTGCACCGCGGGCCGCTCAGCCTGACGATGGCCGCAGCTCGCGCCGTGCTGGTGCAGCTCCCCCTCGTTCCCCTGGACGGGGGGCTGGGCGTAGGGATGGCCCGAGAGCTGGAGCATGCGCAGGACCGCGGCGTTGCCCGCGGTGCGCTGGAGTGCGAGCATTCCGGACGCGTTCAGGGGAGCCGGCGTGCGGGATGGGGAGGCCTTGGCGCTGGGGGCCTGGTCGTGGTGGTGCGCGTGCTGTGCCAACTGAGTGCCTTTCGAGGGGCGGACAAAGCCCACGAGACCCGCTCACGACTCCGGCTCACCAGGTCTGAAGGGGCAGTCTCCGGGGCACGGATGCCGGCCTTCCGGTCACGGGGGCTCTCCCCCGGCGCCCGACGGGATTCGGCCGGGCCGCGCCCAACACGACCGACGTAGCCGCAAAATCACCCGTCTGTGCTCCAGGGCCGGTACGCGCACGGGCTGTTTCCAGCAGCACGGCCGCCCGGTGGCGCGGGCGCTCGTAGACCGGAACGTCCATGACGCGGAAGGCGTGGCGGGCGCGGGCCGCTTCGAGTGAGCCCCAGCCGGAGATCCCCGGGTCGCCGGGCATCTCCGACTGGGCGACTTCGAGCAGCCAGGAGAGATCGACCGTGGGAAATCACGCGCGGGGCGGCCGGGCTCAGGCCGCGTCGGCGCCGGCGGAGCGGCCGCGCGGCATCGGGGCCGGGTGCGCCCATCGGGTGGCCCGCTTCTCGTCCGGCGACGACGTCTCGGCCTTCAGCCGGAGAGCCGTCGGCCCTGGCGCGGCTCCGCTCGGGGGCCGATCAGAACGAGAAGGCCGCTCCCGCGTTCAGGCTGACGCCCATGGTGCAGGCGTTGGCGAAGGTGTACGCCCAGGAGGTACGGGAGCCCTCCCACACTCCGTCCACGGTGACGGTGACGGGGTCGAAGTGCTGCGGGCACATCCGGTCCGGGTCCGGGGCGGCCAGCAGCCCCTCGAAGGCGCCGCCCTCGGAGCCGGCCTTGAGCTCCGCGCAGGCGGCCTCGGGCGCGGGGTGCGTGCCGCCGGCGGTCGGCGCGCAGCTGAGCGTGACCGCTCGCAGGACGGTGGCCGAACTCGCGTCGGCGCCCTTGCTGATGCTCAGCACGACGGCGGAGGGCGTGTACAGACTGTCGGCCTGGGCTTCCGCGACGCCGGCAGTCCCGACGAGACAGAGGAGAGCGGACGCGGAAACCGCGGCGAAACGACGAAGCATGACAGAGACTCGCTTTCGATTCGAAGAGCCAAGGTGGTGTCTGCCTTCGGATCACCACCCCGTTTGCGCTTCGGAGTGTGTCTGACACACAGAGCGACCGCACCTTCGCGGTCAGTATCCGGACACACACCCCCACATGTCGGTGATCGAATGAATGTCCAGCAGGTCAGCCCTGGTGCCGGACCGCTCCGCCACAGGCCCGCACCCGCTCGCTCCAGCCCCGCGGCAACCTCTGGCCTGCGCAAGGACGCGTCAGATTTACCGACCCGTCGTTCAGTACGACCGATAAACGACGCCCGAGGGATGATGGAGTGCAACGACGGAACACCAGGCCAGGAGCTTGCATGGCGAAGCGGGTTCACCAACCCCGTGAGGACGCGGAGTTCGACTTCATCCTCAGGATGAGCGCGGTCCCGGTCCTCGCGTACTTCACCGGGACATGGCCCAAGGCCATCGACCCCTGCCGGGCGATGGACCTCGTCATCGGGGGCATCGCCGACGAGTACACGGGCCGCCTCACGGCCGTCCGGACCGACATCACACGCTGTCCGGCGGCAACCGAGCGGTACGGGATCACTGGAGCCGCCTCCTACATCCTTCTCAAGGACGGGGAGCCGGTGGCACAGGGAACAGGGCCCTCCACCACCGCCGAGATCCGGGAGATCCTCGACGGCCACCTCTGACCGCCGGCACCTCCGAGACCCCGCCACCTCTGCCACGGCAAGCGGCGCCTTCCCACAGCATCCGGCTCCGGCTCTGATACGAGAGGGCCGGACGCGGCCGACGTCCTTCGCGCACGTGCCACCGACCCGGTGGCGCCGCTCCAGAGCAACGGTGTCCTGCCGACCCGCAACGGGGCATTCGAGCGGCTGCCCGCACGCCCAGGCGACCCGGTCGCGTTCTCCGGCGACCTCATCCTCTCCGCCGAACTCCCCGCCGGGGCCTGCCAGGTGCTCAACATCATGGTGCGGCACGGACACTGGACGGCTCGGGTGGAGTGCGTCGCCGGCCGGATTGCGCCGCCGGCCGGGCACGCCGGATTGTTCTAGGTCCCGCGAGGCCATGGGCAGGCGCGCGAGGACGGGCATGTGATGGCGCCCGGCCAGGGCATGTGGTGGAAGCACGGCGACGCGCCAGGCGAACTGGTCGTCACACCACTCCCCCCCCGATGTTGAGGCTCTGTGGGCGGATCTCACGCCGACGGGCCGACTCCGTCCGGCGGCCGACACCGCCATCGATCTCCGCCACGCCATGGCGGCTTCGTCCGGGCCGGCAGCGTCGACCATCCAGGGCCGCGTACCTGGCTCGACGGGATCGTCTCGGCTGCGCCCGGATCGGGCGCGCCGGCGCATCTGTCCCGTGCAGCGGGGACAAAAGACCGAACGGCCGGGACCCTCGCTCTGCTGAGCCCGGGCCGACCGCGGCTACCACCCGGCGACGCGGACGCTCGGCGGCGCGTGGAGGACCGCGGTTCCTCCTCGGACTTCGAGCAGGCCGCTGTCGGCCAGGCCCTGCACGACCTTCACGGCCGTCCCCACAGCGATGAAGTCCCCTCACGTGGGCAGCGAAAGCCAGCCGACGTCGCGGTAGGTCACTTCCCTGTGCGCGGCTGAGGCCCACGCCAGGTGGGCGAGAGCCCGCAGTTTCAGAGCGGGCGCATCCTGCTCCCTCGGCCGGGCCGAGGAGCTCCCTCCGGGGCGCCAGGTCGACCTCTCCCAGGTGAGGGTCAGCTGCTGGGCGGGCGGCGTGGGCCCGGGCCGGCTCGCCTTGGCCGCGTTCCACTCCATGCGGAAGTGCGCCGGCAGTACGGCGCGCTCGCGGCGGACCGGTGGCGGCCTCGCCGACCGGATCGGCCGCCCGCACCGGCCGAGGGAGAGCAGCACCTGACGGCAGCGTGCAGTCACACCGAGGTGCCTGGCATCGCCGGGCACCTCGCCCTAGCAGGCCCCGCCGTTCCGGAGCCCAAGGGCGAGCTCCGCCCCCTGGCTCGGCCAGAGCGCAGCACCACCCGCATTTGCACATATAGCGCGCCTGCAATTATTGTGGACGCCGATAAGGGGATCACTCAAGCAACCATGGAAAGGGGCGAGACATGCCGCTCGCGCTAGTCGCTCTTGCAGTCGGTGCCTTTGGCATCGGGACGACCGAGTTCGTCATCATGGGCCTGCTGCCCGGGATCGCCGCCGACTACGGCGTCTCCATCCCCACCGCCGGCCTGCTGGTCACCGGCTACGCGCTCGGTGTCGTCCTCGGCGCGCCGCTGCTGACCGTCCTCGGCAACAAGGTGAGCCGCAAGAAGATGCTCATGGTGCTCATGGGCCTGTTCGTGCTCGGCAACATCCTGTCCGCCCTCGCCCCGAGCTTCGGGATCATGCTGACCGGACGCGTGATCGCCTCGCTCGCCCACGGTTCGTTCTTCGGCATCGGCTCCGTCGTCGCCGCGGGCCTCGTCGCCCCGAACAAGAAGGCCGGCGCCATCGCCACCATGTTCACCGGCCTGACCGTCGCCAACATCGTCGGCGTGCCGCTCGGCACCTTCATCGGGCAGACGGTCGGATGGCGCACCACCTTCGCCGTCGTCGCCGCGCTCGGTGTGATCGGCCTGCTCGGCATCGCGAAGCTCGTACCCGCCATGCCCCGCCCCGAGGGCGCCCGCCTGCGCCGGGAGCTGACCGCGTTCCGCAACCCGCAGGTGCTGCTCGCGATGGCGATGACCGTCCTCGGCTTCGGCGGCGTCTTCGCCGCCATCACCTACATCGCCCCGATGATGACCCACGTCGCCGGCTACTCCGAGGGCGCGGTCACCTGGCTGCTCGTCCTCTTCGGCGTCGGCATGTTCCTCGGCAACCTCCTGGGCGGCCGGTACGCCGACCGCGCGCTGATGCCCCTGCTGTACGTCACCCTCGGCGGGCTCGCGGTCGTCCTCGCGCTGTTCACGGTGGCCGCCCACGACAAGGTCCTCTCCGCGATCGCGATCTTCCTCATCGGGGCCCTCGGCTTCGCCACCGTGCCGCCGCTGCAGAAGCGCGTCCTCGACCAGGCGCACGGCGCGCCGACCCTGGCCTCCGCCGTCAACATCGGCGCGTTCAACCTCGGCAACGCGATCGCCGCCTGGCTCGGCGGCCTCGTCATCGCCGCCGGCCTCGGCTGGACCGCCCCCGACTGGGTCGGAGCCCTCCTCGCCGCCGGCGCCCTCCTCCTGGCCTTCCTCTCCGCCCACCTCGACCGGCGCGGCCGCGCCGCGTCCACCTCCCCCGAGGCCCCGGCACCGGCCGAGCGGCCGCTCACCGCCGCTGCCACCCCCCACTGATCAAGCACCTCACGACAGAAGGCCGCACCATCATGTCCCTCCCCCACGTCCCCACCGTCACCCTCGGCAACGGCACCGCGATCCCCCAGCTCGGCTTCGGCGTCTTCCAGGTCCCCGACGACGAGACCGCCGCCGCCGTCACCCACGCCCTCGAAGCCGGCTACCGCTCCGTCGACACCGCCGCGATCTACGGCAACGAGGCCGGGGTCGGCCGGGCGCTCGCCGCCTCCGGTCTCGCCCGCGAGGAGCTCTACGTCACCACCAAGCTGTGGAACGCCGACCAGGGGTACGACTCCACCCTCCGCGCCTTCGACGACAGCCTCGCCAAGCTCGGTCTCGACCACGTCGACCTGTACCTCATCCACTGGCCCGCCCCGGCCCGTGACCTGTACGTCGACACCTGGCGCGCCATCGAGAAGCTGGTCACCGACGGGCGGGTCCGCACCGCCGGTGTCTCCAACTTCCAGCCCGCGCACCTGGAGCGGCTGCTCGACAGCAGCGACCTCGTCCCGGCCGTCAACCAGATCGAGCTCCACCCGGCGCTCCAGCAGCGCGAGCTCCGCGAGCTGCACGCCGTCCACGGCATCGTCACCGAGGCGTGGAGCCCGCTCGCCCAGGGAGCAGTCCTCGCCGACCCGGTCCTCACCGCCCTCGCCCGCCGGCACCCCGCGCATCCGACACGCCACCCTCTTCGGCACCACCCCTCGGAAAGGGGCTCCGGGGCGATTCCGTCGGCCTCCTCGCCACGACCGCCCTCGGGCTCGCCTCCGTCGCCCCCGCCTACAGCATCGCGATCACGCTGGGCCTGGTGACCCTCGTGGTCGGCGACCAGGCCCCCGCGGCCCTGCTCCTGGGCTTCGTGCCGATCCTCCTCACGGCCTTCGCGTTCCGGGAGCTCAACCGGCGCATGCCGGACTGCGGCACGACCTTCGTGTGGAACACACGGGCGTTCGGCCCGGCCGTCGGCTGGGTGGCGGGCGGCTGGACCGTCCTGGTCGCGACCGTCCTCGCGATGACGGCGCTCGCCGAGGTCGGAGCCTCCGCGCTCCTCGCCTTCCTCGGGCTCGACGCGGCGGCCGACAGCACCTTCGCCGTGACCGCGGTCGCCGTCCTGCTGATCGCCTTCGTCGTCACCGTCGCCTACCGGGGCATCCAGCTCGCCGCCCACGTGCAGTACGCGATGGTCGGCCTCCAGCTCCTCGCGCTGCTCGCCTTCGGCGTCGCGGCCTTCGCACGGGACGGCGCCGCCGCCCCGTCCCTGAGCTGGGTCGACCCCTTCGCCTTCGACGACTTCGGCTCCTTCGCCGAGGCCGTGCTCCTCTGCCTGTTCATCTACTGGGGCTGGGACGCCCTGATCACCTTCAACGAGGAGACCGTCGACAGCGGCCGCACCCCCGGCAGGGCGGCGATCGCCTCCACGCTGATCCTGCTCGTCACCTACCTCTTCACCGCGTTCGCCGCGATCACCTTCGCCGGGACCGGCACCGGCGGGCTCGGACTCGGCGACGAGGAGAACGCGGCCGACGTCCTCACCCACCTCGCCCCCACCGTGCTCGGCGGCGCCGCGAGCCGGCTCGTCACGCTCGCCATCGCCGTGTCGGCCGTGGGCGCCCTCCTGACCTGCGCGGGCTCCACCCCGCGGAGCACGCTCTCGATGAGCGCGCACGGCGCCCTGCCCGCCGCCTTCGGACGCATGCACCCGCGCTTCCGCACTCCCGCCTTCGGGACGGTGTTCTGCGGAGCGGTCGCGGCCGTCGCCCTGGTCCTGCTCACCCTGGTCTCCGCCGACTTCCTCGGCGACGCCATCCTGTCCATAGGCCTGCTGATCGCCTTCTACTACGGCGTCACCGGCTTCGCCTGCGCCTGGTACTTCCGCCGGCAGCTGCGGAACTCCCCGCGCGACCTGCTGGCCAAGGGCGTCCTCCCGGCGGCCGGCGGACTGATGATGCTGGCGGCGTTCGTCCGCAGCGCGTACGACATGGCCGACCCCGCCTACGGCTCCACGTCGATCGGCGGAGTCGGCGGAGTCTTCCTCCTCGGCGTCGGCTCGATCGTGCTCGGCGGCGTCGTGATGCTGCTCGTCCGCACCCGCCACCGCCGCTTCTTCCAGGACGGCCGCACGGCCGTCACCGCCCTGTCCGTCACGGAGAACTGACACCCATGCGCACCCTCGCCATCGCCGCCGTCCAGACCACCCCCGTCGCCCACGATCCGAAGGCGAGCTGGGACCGGTTCGCCGACCAGGTCCGCGCGGTACGCGACACCTTCCCGCACGTCCAGCTCGTCGTCGTCCCGGAGCTGCTGCTCTCCGCGGAGGCACCGCTGCTCCAGGCCCGCGCGGGCTGGATGCGGGAGGCCGCCGTACGGATCCCCGGGCCGCTGACCGACCGGCTCGGCGCCCTGGCCCGCGAGACCGGCCTCTGGCTCGTCCCGGGCAGCGTCTACGAGCAGTCCGACGACGGCCACGTCTACAACACGGCCCTCGCCGTCTCCCCCGCGGGCGAGATCGTCGCCCGCTACCGCAAGGTCTTCCCCTGGCAGCCGTACGAGCAGACGCGGCCCGGCAGCGAGTTCGTCGTCTTCGACCTGCCCGGCATCGGCCGCGCGGGACTGGCCATCTGCTACGACGGCTCGTTCCCGGAGACGGCGCGCCAGCTGGCCTGGCTGGGCGCCGAGGTCGTCCTCCAGCCGACGCTGACGACCACCCGCGACCGCGAGATGGAACTGGTCTGCGCCCGGGCCAACGCCTGGACGAACCAGCTGTACGTCGTCAACGTCAACGCCGCCGACCCTGCAGGTGTCGGCGCCAGTGCCATCGTCGACCCGGAGGGAATCGTCCGGCAGCAGGCGGGCACCGGCGAGGAGGTCCTCGTCGACGTCCTCGACCTCGACACCGTCACCCGGGTCCGTACGTACGGCTCTGCCGGCATCAACCGGCCCTGGGCGCAGCTCGCCCGCCACGGCGACCGGATCGAACTGCCGATGTACGGAGGCACGTTCCGGCCGGTGCCTTCGCGCGACTGAGCGGGCGCGGCCTCGTCAGGCGCTTTCGGGCGGGCGGACCACGAGGACGGCGGCCACGTCGTCGTCGAGGCCGTCCGCCCCGTAGGCGGCGAGGTCGCGGTGGAGGAGCGCGGGCAGCTCCGCGGCGGGCTCCCGGGCCCAGCCGCGCAGGCGCAGCTCCAGTGGGTAGAAGGTGCCGGCACGGTCGCGTGTCTCGCTCACGCCGTCGGTGTAGAGGAGCAGCCGGTCGCCCGTGCCGAAGGGCACCTCCTCGATCCGGTGGTGGCTGTCGGCGAGGCCCGCGAGGTTGACGGGCAGCGAGGGGTCGGCGAAGTGCACGGGCTCGACGCCGGTCGCGCGCTGGAGCAGCGGGGCGGGGTGGCCGCAGCTGAGGAGCCGTACGACGTCACGGCCGTCGGGGAGCTCCACCAGGACGACGGTGGCGAAGCGTTCGGCGGCATCGGAGTCGGGGTCCCAGGCGCCGTAGCGGGCGAGGCCCTCGTCGAGCCGGTCCGCGAGGTCCGCGAGGTCGCGGGCCTCGTTGACGGCGGCGCGGAAGGAGCCGAGCAGGACGGAGGCGGTCTCGACGGCGCCGAGGCCCTTGCCCTGGACGTCGCCGAGCATGACGCGCACCGCGCCGGGGATCCTGACGGCCTCGTAGAAGTCGCCGCCGATCCTCGCCTTGGCCGCGGCCGCGACGTACAGCAGGTGCAGGTCGAACCGGCCGAGGCGTTCGGGCAGCGGGCGCAGGACGACCCGCTGGACGACCTCGGCGACGGCGGTGACCTCCTGCAGGTCCCGCTCGTAGCGGGTCCTGACGTGGCTGACCCAGGCCGCCACGGCGGTCACGACGACGATGACGGCCTCGCTGCCGAGGAGCTCGGAGAGGGACGTCACGTCCCGGGTGGGGGCGAGGAGCACGCGGGCGACCAGGGCGAGGAGCCCGATGCCGACGGTCCCGCGCACGCTCCAGGTGACGGCGGCGAGCGCGGGCGCGGCGACCAGGAGACGGTCGAAACGCTCCCGGTCGGGGGTGACCAGGTCGGCGACGACCGTCAGGACCAGGACCAGGAAGGGCAGGGCGCGACCCAGGTTGAACTGGGTGCGCGCCGCCGTGCCGGGAGGGCGACGGTGACCGGCGGCGGGCATCTCATGATCGTACGCAGCGCCGTCGGCCGGGCTCGGGTGCCGCCGGCTCCGGGCGTGTCCTCCGGTGGCCCGCGCGGCCGGGCAGGGCGAGGGCGGCGGGGACGGCGAGCGCGGCGATCAGCGCCAGGGCGGGGAGGGCGGCGCCCCGGGCCGGTACGAAGCCGCCGTCCGGGACGAGGGCCACGAGCAGGGTCGCGGTGGCGACGCCGAGCGCCGGTCCGACGTTCATCACGGTCTGCTGGAGGCCGCCGGCGACCCCGGCGTGCGCCTCGGGGGCGCGGTGCACGACGACGGAGGTCGCGGTGACCATGAGCGTGACGAACCCGGCTCCGAGCAGCGCGGCGGCGGCGCCGACGGGGGCCGCGCCGGCCGTGGCGTCGAGCCGGGAGAGCAGCAGGACCCCGAGGGTGAGCAGCGCGGCACCGGTCGTCGCGGTGCGCCGGGGCCCGAAGCGGCGCTGGAGCGGCGGACAGAACGGCGCGCCGAGCACCATGAGGACGGCGAGGGGCAGGACGCGCAGCGCGCAGTCGAGGGGGTCGAGCCCCTGGACGTCCTGGAGGAAGTACGTCGCCACGAAGAGCGAGCCGAACAGGGCCGCCGAGGCCGCGAGGAGCGCGGCGAGCCCCGCGACGACCGGCACGCTCCGGACCAGTTCCGGAGGCAGGAGGGGACGCGCGACCCGCCGCTCGTGGAGGGCGAAGGCCACACCGGCGCAGAGCGCCGCGCCGCAGGCGAGGACGGCGGCCCCGGTCCCGCCGGGGCGGGACGCCTCGTCGAGCCCGTGCACGAGCAGGCCGAGCGTGGCGGCGAGGAGGAGGGCGCCGAACGGGTCGAGCGCGACGAGGCCGCGCGCAGGGCGGTCGGCGGGGTCCGTCCGCGGGTGCTTCGGCGGGGCGAGCGCGGTAAGGCCGGTCGTCGGACGGTCGGCGGGGTCCGTCCGCGGGTGCTTCGGCGGGGCGAGCGCGAGCAGGCCGATCGCGAGGGTCGGGGGCACCCCGAGGAGGAAGACCGCGCGCCAGCCGTACGAGGAGACCAGCGCGCCGCCGACGACGGGGCCGGCCGCGGCGGCGAGGCCGATGGCGGCGGTGCGCACCGCGATCGGGGTCGCGAGCCGTTCGGGCGGGTAGGCGGTGCGCAGCATGCCGAGGGTGGCGGGCTGGAGGAGCGCCCCGCACACGCCCTGGAGCACCCGCAGCGCGATCACGGTGCCGATGCCGGGGGCGAGGGCGATTCCGGCGGAGGCGGCGGCGAAGCCGAGGGCGCCGACGGCGAACACCCTGCGGTGGCCGTAGCGGTCGCCGAGGCGGCCCGCGAGGACGAGGAGGCTCGCGACGGCGACGAGGTAGCCGGTGCTGGTCCACTGCACCTGGCCGACCTCGGCATGCAGGTCGCGCTGGAGGGCGGGCTGGGCGACGGTCAGGACGGTGCCGTCGAGAGCGACGACGGCGGCACCGACGACGCTGCAGGCGAGGGTGCGGTTCACAGGGCGGCGATCCCGAGGTGGGCGTCGAGTGCCGCGGCCAGCAGCGGGCCCGGGTCGTCACCGCCGGTGGCGAGGCGGAGGCTGCCCCAGTGCCAGAGCTGGGCGATGCCGTGCAGGTTGGCCCAGAGGGCGCCGGCGACGACGGCGGGTTCGGCCTCCGGGCGGACACGGGCGACGAGCCCGGTCAGGTGGGCGAAGAGCGGCAGGCTGGTCTCGCGCAGCCCGAGCCGGCCGCTCTCCAGCAGGTCGTGCCGGAACATCAGCTCGTACATGCCGCGCCGGGTGTCGGCGTAGTCGAGATAGACGCGGGCGAGCGCCCCGATCCGCTCGCGCGCCGAGGCCCCTTCGGGGTCCTCGTCGGCCACGCGGACGGCCAGTTCGGCGAAGCCTTGGCGGGCGATGGCGGACAGCAGGTCCAGGCGCGTCGGGAAGTACCGGCGGGGGGCTCCGTGGGAGACGCCGGCCCGGCGGGCGATCTCGCGCAGCGAGAGGGCCTGGGCCCCCTCGGCGTTCACCAGCTCGACGCCGGCCCGGACGAGCCGGACACGCAGCCCGTCCTCGTGATCGTTCTCGTGATCGTTCTCGTGCAGGGACATAGACACTGTCTACCAAGAGTGAGTAGACAGTGTCTACTCATCGGCGGACAGACACCGCCCACCGGCCCTCGCGCCCCGATCCCTTACACTGGGCGACAGCGAAGGGGAGTAGCCCCGCGAACCGGTCGTCGACACACTGGAACCCGCGGGTTCCCGGTGACCGGGTCCGCGTATCACGCGGACGGGCGAGACCTTCGGCCAGGCATTAGCCGTGTCCGCGTTCCCGTGGGCGTGGTCCGTCATGCCGGGCCGAGTGGTCCTCCTGTCGCCCACCGAGGTGTCATGCGGAGCCATGGGGCCCGGACCCAGCAGAGAGCCCCGGTATGCACCTCGACCCCTTGGCGATCCTCACCGCCTTCGGGCTGATCTTCCTCGCCGAACTTCCCGACAAGACGATGTTCGCGTCCCTCGCCATGGGCACGCGCATGCGTCCGCTGTACGTCTGGATCGGCACGTCCACCGCCTTCCTGGCCCACGTCGCCATCGCCGTGGGCGCCGGCAGCCTGCTCGGGCTGCTCCCGGGCTGGACCGTCAAACTGGTGTCGGCCCTGATGTTCGGCTTCGGCGCGTTCATGCTGCTGCGCGGCGGGGGCGACGACGACGCGGCCGACGAGGGCGGCCGGACGGTCAGCGGCTTCTGGCCCGTCTCCTCGACCGCGTTCATGGCCGTCTTCATCAGCGAGTGGGGCGACCTGACCCAGATCACCACCGCCAACCTGGCCGCCACCAACGGCACCTGGTCGACGGCGATCGGTTCCTTCGCCGCCCTGACGACGGTCTCCGCCCTCGCGCTGCTCGCCGGCCGCTTCATCGCCAAGCGCGTCCCCCTCAAGACCGTGCAGCGCATCGGCGGCGTCTGCATGGCGGGGCTCGCGATCTGGTCCCTGACCGAGGTCTTCACCGGCTGAGCACGCCCCCGGCGCGACGCACGCCCCTTCCCGCTCCGGGAGGGGGCGTGCGGCGTCCCATCCGGAAGGAGCGGCGCCGCCCCGGGCCAGGAAGGGGCGTGCGGCGTCCCGCTCGGGAAGGAGCGGCGCCGTCCCGGGCCAGGAAGGGGCGTGCGCCGTCCCGGGACCGGTGGAATCATGCGGCGCATGGCCACCACCTCCGAACCGGCCGACCGCCTCGCGGCGTTCGGGAACCAACTCGTCGACGTGCACCTCTGGCTCCGCGAGGAGCTCGCCCGCCTCCGCGAGGAGCTGGACTCCTTCCTCTCCGGCGGCGGCACCCGCCCCCGCAACCTGCGGGCACACTGCCTCGCCTTCTGCTCCGCGCTCACCCGCCACCACACCGCCGAGGACCGAGGCGTCTTCCCCGTCCTCGCCGAGGCGCATCCGGCGCTGCGGCCCGTGCTCGACGAACTGGCCCGCGACCACGTACAGGTGGAGGAGATCCTGGTCCGCCTCCAGGAACTCCTCGACACCCTCCCGGCCGAGCAGGCGACCGACCCGGACCCGGCGGAGATGCGCCGGGTGCGCGGCGAGCTGGACGGTCTCATCGCCCTGGTGGAGTCGCACTTCACGTACGAGGAGAAGAAGCTCGTCACGGCCCTCAACGAGCTCGGCACCCCGCTGCCGGACGACTTCACGCTCCGCGACCTGACCGGCCGCTGAAGCTCGCGATCCCCGGGCGCGCGCCTCCGTCCGGCCTCTTGATGAAGCAGTGAATCACTGCTTCACTCCTTCCATGCCCTACCGACGCACCCCCGCCGTCCAGGCCCGGCTGGACGCCCAGCGCGCCTCGGTCGTCGACGCCGCCCTCGGGCTCCTCGCCGAGCAGGGGTACGCGGGCTGCACGATGGCCGCCGTCGCCGCGCGCGCCGGAATCGCCACGGGCAGCGTGTACCGCCACTTCCCGAGCAAGGCCGAACTCGCCGTCGAGCTGTTCAGGACCGTGGTGGGCCGGGAGGTCTCGGCCGTCTCCGAGGCGGCCGGGCACCCCGGGCACGGTTCGGCGGCCGAGCGGGTGGTCGCCGTGATCGAGACCTTCGCCCTGCGCGCCCTGAAGTCGCCGCGCCTGGCCTACGCGCTGCTCGCCGAACCGGTCGACCCGGCCGTGGACGCCGAGCGGCTCGTCTTCCGGCGCGCGTTCCGGGACGTGTTCGCGGCGCGCGTACAGGAAGGCGTGCGCTCGGGCGAACTGCCGCCCCAGGATCCGGTCCTGACGGCCTCGGCGCTGGTCGGGGCGGGCGCCGAGGCGCTCGTCGGGCCGCTGGCGGAGGGGGCCGTCGGGCCCGAGACCGTACCCGCACTCGTCACTTTCACCCTGCGAGCACTGGGAGTTCCCGATGCCGACCACGCATGAGGTCACCAACCAGGCACCGCCGCTGACCGGTTACGACGTCTCCGCCGACCCCGCGCTGCTGGAGGCGCTGCGCCGGGAGGGCGCGGGCTGGGCCGAGGCCGAGGTCCGCGAGCTCGGCGCCCGGGCGGGTGGCGAGGAGGCCCAGGAGTGGGGACGGCTCGCCGAGCGCCACTCCCCCGTCCTGCACACCCACGACCGGTACGGGCACCGGATCGACGAGGTCGAGTTCCACCCGTACTGGCACGAGCTGATGGACGTGGCCGTCCGGCACGGGCTGCACGGCGCGCCCTGGCGCGACGAGCGGCCGGGCGCCCACGTGGCGCGCGCGGCCAAGGTGTTCGTGTGGGGGCAGGCCGACGCGGGACACCTGTGCCCGGTCTCCATGACGTACGCGGCCGTGCCCGCCCTGCGCGTCCAGCCGGAGCTCGCCGAGGTGTACGAGCCGCTGCTCACCTCCTCCTCGTACGACTTCGGGCTGCGGGTGCCGACGGAGAAGCGCGGGATCATCGCCGGGATGTCGATGACCGAGAAGCAGGGCGGCTCGGACGTCCGGGCGAACACGACCCGGGCGGTGCCGGCGGGTGAGCCCGGTCTGTACGCGCTGACCGGCCACAAGTGGTTCACCTCGGCGCCGATGTCGGACGTCTTCCTCACCCTGGCGCAGGCTCCCGGCGGCCTGTCCTGCTTCCTGGTGCCCCGGGTGCTGCCGGACGGCAGCCGCAACGCGATCCGGCTCCAGCGCCTCAAGGACAAGCTGGGCAACCGGTCGAACGCCTCCTCCGAGATCGAGTACGAGGGCGCCCTCGGCCGGCTGGTCGGCGAGGAGGGGCGCGGGGTGGCCACCATCATCCGGATGGTCAACATGACGCGGCTCGACTGCGCGATCAGCTCGGCCTCCGGCATGCGCCTCGGGCTCGTGCAGGCCGTGCACCACGCCACGCACCGCGAGGCGTTCGGGGCGCGGCTCGTGGACCAGCCGTTGATGCGGAACGTCCTGGCCGACCTGGCCGTGGAGGCGGAGGCCGCGACGGTCGCGGCACTGCGCCTCGCGGGGGCGGTGGACCGGGCGGCGCGCGGTGACGCCGAGGAGGAGCAGCTGCGGCGGCTCGGGCTCGCGGTCACCAAGTACTGGGTGTGCAAGCGGGCGCCCGCGCACGCGGCCGAGGCGCTCGAATGCCTCGGCGGCAACGGCTATGTCGAGGACTCGGGCCTTCCGAGGCTCTACCGGGAGTCGCCGCTGCCGTCGATCTGGGAGGGTTCCGGGAACGTCGCCGCGCTCGACGTGCTGCGGGCGATGGGCCGTCAGCCGGAGGCGGTGGAGGCGTACTTCGCGGAGGTCGACCGGGGCGCGGGCGCCGACCGGCGTCTCGACGCGGCGGTCGCGGGCCTCCGCAAGGACCTCGCGGGTCTCGGCGACCCGGACGCGGTGGCGTACGGGGCACGACGGCTGGTCGAGCGCCTCGCCCTGGTCCTGCAGGGTTCGCTGTTGGTCCGGCACGGCCACCCGGCGATCGCCGACGCGTTCTGCGCCTCGCGCCTCGAGGGCGACCGGGGTCTGGCCTTCGGCACGCTGCCCGCGGGCGTGGACACGGCGGCGATCATCGCGCGGAGCGGCCCGGACGCGGTGAGCACGCCGGCCTGACCGGTCCCACGGCGACCTCTCCCGTGTTCCTCCATGTCGGACAGGATCTGGCCTACTTCGCGGCTAGCGTCGTTCGTGTCCGGCAGTCAGGGACACATCGACGGAGGGATCGAGATGTCCGAGCAGAGCAGCACCCCGAAGGGCTACACGACCGTCGCACCGTGGGTCGTCACCGACGACACCGGAGCCTTCCTCGACTTCGTCGCCCAGGCGTTCGGCGGCGAGGAGCTCGCCCGGGTGACCACCGAGGACGGTGCGGTCGGGCACGGGGAGATCCGGGTCGGCGACACCGTCGTGCTGGCCTTCGACCGGCGCGCGGACTGGCCGGTGCTGCCGAGCCTGCTGCGCGTGTTCGTCGCCGACGCGGACGAGGCGTTCGCCAGGTCCGTCGCGGCGGGCGCCCACGTCGTCACCCCGTTGGCGGACGACGCCTTCGGGCAGCGCGGCGGTCGGGTACGTGACCCCTTCGGCAACATCTGGTGGGTGACGTGCCGTGTCGAGGAGGTCGGCGAGGACGAGATGTGGCGGCGGCTGCAGGACCCCGTGTACGCCGAGACCATGCGCGTGGCCCAGGCGACGCTCGACGCCGAGCTCAGCGGCCGGGACCACGGGCGCAGCAGCGCCCCGGTCGGCCCGACCGGCTGACGCGGGCGGTGACGGTCCGGCCGGCCTGAGCCGCTGACCCGGGCGGTCGTGGTCCGGCCGGCTGACGCGGGCACTCTCGTTCCCGGCGCGCCTGTGTCGTGCCCCGTCCCCTCCCGGATGGCAGGCTGCTCGTGCACGGTTCCCCGGCCACGGCGTCAGCCGGTACGAGAAGGAGTCCGCGTTGGGCAGCGAGGCGATCCACGACGAACTGGACGAGCGGGCGGCCAAGACAGCCGAACGGGTCGTGACCTGGCGGCGCCATCTGCACCGGTATCCGGAGCTGTCCAACCGGGAGGTCGAGACGGCCCGCCTGGTGGCCGACCACCTGCGCTCCCTCGGCCTCGACGAGGTCCGTACGGGCATCGCCGGGCACGGGGTCGTGGGCGTCCTGCGCGGGACGGCGCCGGGCGGCGGCGAGCGGGTCGTGGCGCTGCGGGCGGACATGGACGCGCTGCCGGTGAAGGACCTCTGCGGGGCGGACTTCGCCTCCCAGGTGGTGGACGCCGACTACCCGGGCGGCCCGTTCCCCGTCTCGCACGCCTGTGGGCACGACTGCCACACGGCGATGCTGATGGGTGCGGCGACGGTCCTGGCGGGTGTCCGCGACCGGCTTCCCGGCACGGTGCTGTTCGTCTTCCAGCCCGCCGAGGAGGGCCCGCCGGTCACGGAGGACGGCGGGGCGCGAGCGATGGTCGACGCGGGCGCCTTCAGCGACCCGGTGCCGACGATGGCCTTCGGGATGCACGTGACGCCGTATCCGAAGGGGTACGTGGGCTACCGGATCGGCAACCAGTACGGCGCGTCCACCCTGGTCCGTATCGTCGTCACCGGCGAACAGGTCCACGGCTCCACGCCGTGGGAGGGGATCGACCCGATGCCGGCGGCCGGCGCGGTCCTCACCGGCATCGGCCAGCTGTACCGGCAGGTGTCGGCCTTCGACCCGGTCACCGTCACGATCGGGCACGTCGAGGACGTGGGCCGCTTCAACATCATCGGCCAGACGGTGACCCTGTGGGGCACGGTCCGCTGTGCCGTGGAGTCCGACATGGCCGAGGTCCAGCGGCGCCTGACGACGCTGGCCGAGCACTCCGCGGCGGCGTACGGGGCGACGGCCTCGGTGGAGTACCTGCAGTCCGTGCCGCCCGTGCACAACAGCGGGGCGTGGGTGGAGGCCGGACTGCCGACCTTCCGCCGGGTGGTCGGCCGCGAACGCGTCGTGGAGACGGGCGCGACGCTCGGGTACGACGACGTCTCCGAGTTCGTGAGCCGGTTCGGCGGCCTGTACGTGATGCTCGGCGTCCAGGACGCGACGCTGAACGCCTCCGGCCGGCCGGTGCCCGTGGAGGGCGGGCGCGGTCTGGTCACGAACCACAACCCGCACTTCTACGCCGACGACGACACCCTCGTCACCGGTGTCCGTCTCCACGCGCACGTGGCCCACGACCATCTGACGGGAGCCCTGGTCGCCCGCGACACCGACCGCCCCGACGGCGGCTGAGGCCCCGTCGTCAGGGAGTGGTGACGGCCGCCGCGACGAAGGCCCTGAGCAGGGCGGAGTCGGCGGCGGTCGGCCACACGAGGCCGTATTCGAGGGGCGGGGCGTCGCGCAGCGGGACATAGGCGATGCCGGGGCGGGGGTGGTAGCGGGCGCCGAGCGCGGCGCCGGGGGAGGCGCCTCGGCCGGCACTCACATGGGAGAGGACCTCCTGCCAGGTGGCGACGGCCGGTCCACGGCCCACGGGGGCGCCGGACGGGGTGCCGCGGGGGTAGTGGTGCTCGACCCAGTGGCGGGGGACGTCGCCGCCGGGGGCGATCAGGTCGAGGCCCGCGAGGTCCTCCATCCCGAGGGACGTGCGGCCGGCCAGCGGGTGGGCCGCGGGCAGGAGCAGGACCCGTGCGTCGGTGAAGACGACGGGGCCGGTGGTGAGGTCCGGCTCGCGGACGGGGAAGGCGACGCACTGGACGTCGAGCGTCCCCTCCCGGAGGGGGCGGACTCCCCCGTCGAAGGGCACCTCACGGACGGTGATCTCACAGCCTGGGTGGAGCGCGAGCAGGGCGTCGGCGGCGGCCGTGAGCAGTTCGCCGCCCCAGGGGGTGCCGAAACCGGCGCGCAGCCTGCCGTGGACGCCGCGCCCGGCGGCGGTGGCGCGTTCGAGGGCGGTGCTGATCTGCCGGTAGGCGGGCAGGAGTTCGTCGTGGAGGGCCTGGCCGACGGGGGTGAGCCGGACGCTGCGGCTGGTGCGGGCGAAGAGCGGGGTTCCGACGCGGCGCTCCAGCTTCTTGACCGTCTGGCTGATCCGGCCGGTGGAGACGCCGAGACGCTCGGCGGTGCGCCCGAAGTGCAGTTCTTCGGCGAGCGTGAGGAACGCCTCCAGTTCGTACCGTTCGAGCACGGGACCCGCCCTTCTACGTCCACTGATCGTTGAGTGTGACTCAACGCCGGTTTCATGATGACACCTTGATCCGCCGGGGTGGCGGCGAGGAGCCTGTAGACGTCCCCCTCCCCCGTACGGAAGAGCCTCCGTGGTCCCACGCACCCCCGTCCCCGCCCGTCCCGTGAACGTGCTGCTCCTCGCCGTGGCGGGAGCGGTCACCGTCGCCAACATCTACTTCCCGCAGCCGCTGCTCGCCGCCGTGGCACGCGGTCTGGACGTGTCGGAGCGGACGGCGGGGCTGATCGCCTCGGCCGCCCAGATCGGGTACGCGCTCGGCATCCTGCTGCTCGTGCCGCTCGCCGACTCCGCGCGGCTGCGCCGCCTCACCTCGGTGCTGCTCGCCCTGACCAGTACCGCCCTGCTCGTCGCCGCGGCGGCGCCCGACGTCGTCACGCTCACGCTCGCGACGCTCGCGCTCTCCACCACCACGGTGCTGCCGCAGATCCTCACCCCCGTGGCGGCGGTCCTCGCGGGCCCCGGACGACAGGGCCGGGTCGTGGGCCTGGTGGGCCTCGGCCTGACGCTCGGCTCGACCCTGTCCCGTACGGTCTCGGGCGCCGTGACCGACGCGAGCGGCAGCTGGCGGGTGGCCTACGCGGTGGCGGCCGCCGCGACGGCCGCGCTGCTCCTCGTCCTGCCCCGCCGACTGCCCGAACGGCTGGGTTCGCGGGGAGACGCCTCGTACGCCCGGGTCCTGGCCGGGCTTCCCCGGCTCCTCGTGGTTCACCGGGAGCTGCGGATCTCGGCGCTGATCGGGGCGTGCGCCTTCGCGGCGTTCAGCGTCTTCTGGGCCGTGCTCGCCTTCCACCTGTCGGCCCCGCCGCTCGGGTACGGGCCGGGGGCCGCGGGTCTCTTCGGGGTGCTGACCCTGCCCGCGGCGCTGCTCTCGGCGGCCGCCGGGCCGCTCACCGACCGGTACGGGGCTTCGGCGGTGAACGCCGGGGGTCTGGTGTGCGCGGGGCTCGGCCTCTCGGTCGCGGGGCTCGCCCCGTACTCCCCCGCGGGCCTGGTGGCCGGGGCGAACCTGCTGGTGGTCGGGGTCAGCTCGTGCCAGGTGGCCAACCAGGCACGGATCTTCAGGATCGGCCGGACGGTGGCGGCCCGGGTCAACACGGTCTTCATGCTGGCCACGTTCGGCGGCGGGGCGCTCGGCTCCCTCGCCGGGTCCTGGCTGTACGCGGCGCACGGCTGGGCGGCCGCGCTGCTCGCCGCGGGGGCGTGCGTCGCCGCCGCCGGGCTCGTGGTGCCGGTCGCGGCGCGAGCGGCGGTCCCGAGTTGCGTCCGGGACGTCACACGGGAGGCTGGGGGTATCCGTCCGCGCATCCCGCAGGGAGAGTCATGATGCTGGACCTCACCGCCCTCGCCGACGAGCACCTGGCCGCGGCCCGTACGGCGCCGCACGGGCGCAGCGCCCACCTGGTGATGCACGACGGGGTGCTGCGGCAGACCGTCATCGCCCTGACCTCGGGCACCTCCCTGGACGAGCACAACGCGCCCCCGGCCGCGAGCCTCCAGGTGCTGCGGGGCCGGGTGAACCTGACGGCGGCCGGCTGGGCGGAGGAACTGTCGGCGGGCACGCTGCGGATGCTCCCCAAGGAGCGGCACGGGCTGACGGCCCTGGAGGACGCGGCGGTGCTGCTGACGGCGGTGAACGACTGAGCGACGGGCTTGGCGGCCCACTCCTCAGCTGCCCGGCTGCCCGGCTGCCCGGCTGCCCGGCTGCTCGGCTGCTCGGCTGCTCGGCTGCTCGGCTGCTCGGCGAATATTCGCTGCCCTGCCGGTCCGTGGGCGTGCAGACTCGCCCCCATGGCAGACATGAGGGCGTTCCAGGACGAGATGGGCCGTTGGGCAGCGGGCGATTCCGGCGGAGACACGGCGAGGGAGCTGGCCGTGAGCCTGGGGCTGCGGACGGCTGTGCTCCTGGAAGGGCCGAGTGACTTCGCGGCCGTCGGGACGCTGGCCGCTCGGCGCGGCCGGGACCTGGCCGCGGACGGCGTGTGCGTGGTGTCGATGGGCGGGGCGATGAGCATCGCCCGCTACGCCGAACTGCTCGGACCGCCCGGCCTCGACCTGCGCCTGACGGGCCTGTGCGACGAACGCGAGCGCGGCTTCTACGAGCGCGGCCTGCAGCGGGCCGGAGCGCCCCGGGAGGACTTCTTCGTCTGTGTGGCGGACCTGGAGGACGAGTTCATCCGGGCGCTGGGCCCGGCGAGGGTCGAGGAGATCATCCGGACGGAGGGCGACCTGCGCCCCTGGCAGACCTTCCTGAACCAGCCCGCCCAGCACGGCCGGCCCCGGCATCAGCAGCTGCGGCGCTTCCTCGGCACGAAGAAGGGCCGCAAGATCCGCTACGGCACGCTCCTCGTGGAGGCCCTCGCCGCCGACCAGGTGCCGGAGCCGCTGGACGCCCTCCTGGCGAGTCTCTGAACACCCGGCCTGAACTCCGGTCGGCCGGTCAGCTGTTCGCGGGTACGGAGGCCAGGCGGGCCGTCACCACGGTCAGACGGGCGGGCCCGGGCACGAGACGCGAGGCGGCAGCCCGGCCGCCCAGGCCTCCGGCGGCGATCAGGCGTCGGCCGTGACCAGGACGAGCGGGGTTCCGCCGCAGGGCAGCAGGCGCAGGCCGTCGGTGCGGTGTTCGGTCGGCGGGCCGGCGAGGACGGCGGCGAAGTCGGGTCCCTTGGTGAGCGATCCGGCGAGATGGGCCGGGTCGGTGGAGGCGGCGACCCGGCCCCGCGCGTTGACGAGCCGGGCCGGTGCGGGCAGCCGCTGGAGCACCGGCAGCACGGCCGCCTCGAAGTGCCGCAGGTAGACGTCGGCGGCGGCCACGCCCACGAACCGGCCGCCGAGGACGACCGGCGCGGAGAGCGTCAGGCTGTACTCGTCGGAGCACAGGTAGTCCACGTAGGGCCCGGCGACGGCCCGGCGCCCGGTCTCGCGGGGCAGGGTGTACCAGTCCCAGTGCGTGTAGTCCGAGTACGCGGAGTGCTCCGGGTCCAGGTCGAGCAGCAGCGGCCGGACGGCTCCGTCGGGGCCTCGCTGCCACCACTCCAGCCAGCCGGGTACGTCGGCGAGGAGGCCGGGTGCGGCGACGAACCCCACGCCGGAGACGAGGGGGTGGCCGGCGAGCCGGGCGCGCAGTCCGGGGCGCAGGGCCGCCAGGTCGGCGGCGAGGGGTTCGCGGCCGGGCCCGGACACCTCGTCGAGCAGGGCGCCGGTGTCGGCGGAGGTCTCGGCGACGGCACGGAAGACCTCTTCGAGGGTGTCCCGGACACGGCGGACGACCTCGCGGACCGGGTGGTGCGTGTCCTGGTCTCCCGCGCGGCCGGCGATCTCGGCGACCGGGTGGTCCGCGTCCTGATCACCCGCGCGGCGGACGACCTCACCGGCCGAGCGGTCCGCGTCCCGGTCTCCCGCGCGGCTCGCGGCCTCGCCGACCGGTGCCGTCCTCCCGCCTCCCACGCGCCCGCGTGCGACCCGGGTGTCCCCGCCGTCCTCGCGCGTGGTCTCAGTGATGGCCCCCGCGGGGCCCGCGAGCCCGGTGCTCCTGCCCATGCGTGTCCTCCTCGGGACGAGCCTCGGTTGCGGCGGGGGTGCCGAGGCGCAGCGCGATCAGCCGCCCCACCGACTCCCGTACGCACGTCTCGGCGAGCGTTCTCGCCCGCTCGTCGGCCTCATCCTGCACGGCGGAGATCACGGCGCGGTGACGATCCGACACATTGCCGAGATGGACGGGGTCGTCGAGGACGAGGCAGAGGAGCGCGCCCAGGTCCGTCTGGAGGGCGATCTCCTCGCGGGTGAGGCGGGCGGACTGGGCGGCGGCGGCGAGTTCGACGTGGAAGCGGCCGTAGAGCCTGCTGCGGGTCGCCGGGTCTCCGGCGGCGGCGAGTTCCTCGACCGTACGGGTGAGGGGGCGGAGGTCTCCGGGCTGGGTGCGGCGGGCGGCGAGCAGGGCGGCGGCACCGGAGACGGCGGCCCAGTGGTCGCCGAGGTCGCGCAGTTCCTCGGTGGACCAGTCGTCGAGGCGGGCGCGCAGCCGCTCCTCCGGCGGGTCGTCGGGCAGGGTGACGAAGCTGCCGCCGCCACGGCCCCTGCGGGTGGTGACGAGGCCTTGCTGCCGCAGGGCCATGAGGGCTTCGCGCAGGGTGACGGTGGAGACGCCGAGCTGTCCGGCGAGTTCGGTCTCGCCGGGCAACTGCTCCCCGTCGGCGAGGAGTCCGAGTTCGATGGCGTCGCCGATGCGGCGGACGACGGTGTCCACCCGGGCGCGGGTGTCGACGGGGGTGAAGACGGCCCTTCGGGCGGCGCCCGGCCCGGCCGCGCCGCCGCCG
This sequence comes from Streptomyces sp. R-07, assembly GCF_049913175.1. NCBI lineage: Bacteria > Bacillati > Actinomycetota > Actinomycetes > Kitasatosporales > Streptomycetaceae > Streptomyces > Streptomyces sp. R-07. The sequence goes on along the minus strand of NZ_CP183978.1, from coordinate 8,011,557 downwards.
TCGTCGTCCGGCCTGCCGTTCGGTCTCACGGTTAACCACCTCGCGCGTCGAGCGTTGACTCAGGCTTTACCTTAAAGGGGTCTTGAGATTTGAACTATGACTTCATATGTTTACGCACACCCGAGCAACGCTCCACCGCACCAGAAAGGTTCCCGCTCATGGAGGGAATGGCGATCCGGCTGACGGGACTGCGCAAGACCTACGGCCGGACCGAGGCCGTGGCGGGGGTGGACCTGGAGATCGCGGACGGCGAGTTCTTCTCGATGCTCGGCCCCTCCGGTTCCGGGAAGACGACCGTGCTGCGGATGATCGCCGGCTTCGAGGCGCCGAGCGCCGGCACCGTCGAACTGGCCGGCCGCGACGTCACCCGGCTCGCGCCCTTCGAGCGGGACGTGCACACCGTCTTCCAGGACTACGCGCTCTTCCCGCACATGACGGTCGAGCAGAACGTCGCCTACGGCCTGAAGGTCCGCGGGGTGCCCCGCGCCGAGCGCCTGGTGCGGGCCCGGGCCGCCCTCGCGCAGGTCGGCCTGGAGGGTCTCGGCCGGCGCCGGCCCGCGGAGCTCTCCGGCGGCCAGCGCCAGCGCGTCGCCCTGGCCCGCGCGCTCGTCGGCCGCCCCCGCGTCCTGCTGCTCGACGAACCCCTCGGCGCGCTCGACCTCAAGCTCCGCGAGCGGATGCAGGTCGAACTCAAGGAGATCCAGCGGGAGGTCGGCATCACCTTCGTGTTCGTCACCCACGACCAGGAGGAGGCCCTCACGATGAGCGACCGGATCGCCGTCTTCCACCAGGGCCGGATCGAACAGGTCGCCGCCCCCGCCGAGATCTACGAGCGCCCCGCGACCCCGTTCGTCGCCGGTTTCGTCGGCACCTCGAACCTGCTGAGCGGCGACACCGCCCGACGGGTGGTCGGGGCGCCGGGCACGTACAGCATCCGGCCGGAGAAGATCCGGATCCTCACCGACCACAAGGCACCCGGCGACCGCGGGCACGCCACCGCCGCCGGCACCGTCGCGGAGGTCGTCTACCTCGGCGACTCCACCCGCTTCCTGGTCGACCTCGACGGGGGCGGCCGGCTCACCGCCCTCCAGCAGAACCTGGAGACGTCCTCCGCCGACCTCGCCGCCTTCCGGGGCGCCCGGATCGGCCTCCAGTGGCACCCGGACCACGCCGTGCGCGTACCTGAAACCCCGTAGGCGACCGCGGGGTCGACCCCGTACGCACCACTCCCCCCGTCCCCTTCACGCAACGGAGAACAACGTGCGCCCGCACCGCTCCCTCCTGACCGCAGCCGCCGTCTCCGGGCTGCTCCTGCTCACCGCCTGCGGATCGGCCGACCCGGCGGGTTCCGGGAAGTCCGGCGGCCTCAACCCGCCCGACCTGAAGGCGCCGACCGCCCTCGGCAAGGCCGAGGGGGAGGTCAACCTGATCGCCTGGGCCGGATACGTCGAGGACGGCACCAACGACCCCAAGGTCGACTGGGTCAGCGCCTTCGAGAAGCAGACCGGCTGCCAGGTCAACACGAAGACCGCCGCGACCTCCGACGAGATGGTCTCGCTGATGAAGACCGGCGCGTACGACGCCGTCTCCGCCTCCGGCGACGCCTCCCTCCGCCTGATCGCCTCCGGCGACGCCGCCCCCGTGAACACCGCGCTCGTGCCGAACTACGCCGACGTCTTCGCCGGGCTCAAGAACAAGGACTGGAACTCCGTCAAGGGCGTCGCCTACGGCATCCCGCACGGCCGCGGCGCCAACCTCCTCATGTACGACACGGAGAAGGTGAAGCCGGCCCCCGACTCCTGGTCCGCCGTCTTCGACAAGGCCTCGGCGCACAACGGCAAGGTCACGGCCTACGACTCCCCCATCTACCTCGCGGACGCCGCCCTCTACCTCAAGGCGACCAAGCCCGAGCTCGGCATCAAGAACCCCTACGCCCTCGACCAGAAGCAGTTCGACGCCTCCGTGGCGCTGCTCAAGGAGCAGAACGCCCACATCGGCGAGTACTGGAGCGACTACCTCAAGGAGATCTCCGCCTTCAAGAGCGGCGACTCGGTCGTCGGCACCAGCTGGCAGGTGATCGCCAACCTCGCCAAGTCCGAAGGCGCGAAGGTCGAGGCGGTCCTGCCGAAGGAGGGCTCCACCGGCTGGTCCGACACCTGGATGGTCTCGGCCAGGGCCAAGCACCCCACCTGCGCCTACAAGTGGCTCGACTGGATCATCTCCCCGAAGACCAACGCGCAGGTCGCCGAGTACTTCGGCGAGGCCCCGGCCAACGCGAAGTCGTGCGCCGAGACCGCCGACAAGGCGCACTGCGCCACGTTCCACGCCAGCGACGAGGCGTACTGGAAGCAGGTCCACTTCTGGACCACTCCCATCGAGCAGTGCCTGGACGGCCGGACGGACACGCACTGCGTGCCGTACGCCAAGTGGGTCCAGGCCTGGACCGAGATCAAGGGCTGATCCCGACGCCATGACCGCACTCTCCCCCGGGCTCTCCCCCGAGTCCGCGACGCGAGCCGCCGGCTCCGGCCGCACCGCCGTCCGGCGGTTCGCCGGGGCCCTGCACCGGCGACCCCGGCTGCGGCTGGCGGCCCTGCTCACCGCCCCGCTGCTCTGGCTGGTCCTCGCCTATCTCGGCTCCCTCGCGGCCCTGTTCCTGTCCGCCTTCTGGTCGACCGACAGCTTCACCTCCGAGGTCGTCCGGGTCTGGACCTCGCAGAACTTCGAGGAGCTGGTCAGCTCCCCCGTCTACCGGACGGTGGCCCTGCGCACCGTCGGCGTCGCGCTCGCCGTGACCGCGCTCTGCGCCGTCATCGCCTTCCCGCTCGCCTTCTACACGGCGCGCGTGGCGCACCCGCGCCGCCGCCCGCTCTTCGTGGTGGCGCTGCTCATGCCCCTGTGGGCCGGCTATCTCGTGAAGGTGTACGCATGGCGGCTGATCCTCTCCGAGGGCGGCCCGCTCGACTGGGCGCTGCGACCGCTCGGCCTGAGCGGACCCGGGTACGGACTCACGGCGACGGTGTTCGTCCTGACGTACCTCTGGCTGCCGTACATGGTGCTGCCGATCCACACCGCGCTCGCCCAGCTCCCCGACAGCCTGCTGCACGCCTCGGCGGACCTCGGGGCGCGGACCTGGCGGACCTTCGTCTCGGTGGTGCTGCCGCTGGTGTGGCCGGCGGTGGCCGCCGGGTCCGTCTTCACCTTCTCCCTGAGCCTCGGCGACTACATCACGGTGCAGATCGTCGGCGGCAAGACCCAGCTGATCGGCAACCTCGTCTACTCCAACGTCACCCTGAACCTGCCGCTGGCGGCCGCGCTCGGCACCGTACCGGTCGCCGTCATCGTGGTGTACCTGCTCGCGGTGCGGCGCTCCGGTGCGCTGCGCAGCCTGTGACCGGCCGGAAGGACCGCGACCGATGAACCTCTCCCGTCCCGCGCGGATCGCGCTGCGCACCGCGGCCGCTCTCGGCTTCGCCGCGATCTATCTGCCGCTGCTGCTCGTCCTGCTCGGCTCGTTCAACCCGGACCGTTCGGCGAGCTGGCCGCCGCCCGGCCTCACGCTCGACTGGTGGGCGGCGGCCTGGGACAACGAGGGCGCCCGCGCGGCGCTGTGGACCTCGGTCCAGGCAGGGCTCGCGGCGACGGCGGTGGCGCTGGTGCTCGGCACGCTCATCGCCTTCGCGGTGCAGCGGTACTCCTTCTTCGGGCGGGAGGCCGTCTCGTTCGCGGTCGTGCTGCCGATCGCGCTGCCCGGCATCGTCACGGGCATCGCGCTCAACTCGGCCTTCGGCACGGTCCTGCAACCGCTCGGCGTGGGCCTCGGGATGTTCACCGTGGTCGTGGGCCACGCGACCTTCTGCATCGTGGTCGTCTTCAACAACGTGGTGGCGAGGCTGCGACGGCTGCCCGGTTCGTACGAGGAGGCGGCGATGGACCTGGGGGCGCACACGTTCCGCGTCTTCTGGGACATCACCTTCCCGCTGCTGCGCTCGGCGCTGCTCGCGGGCGGGCTGCTCGCCTTCGCGCTGTCCTTCGACGAGATCGTGGTGACGACGTTCACGGCGGGCCCCGGGGTGCAGACCCTGCCGGTGTGGATCTTCGACAACATGACCCGCCCTCAGCAGGCCCCGGTGGTGAACGTGGTGGCGGCGGCGCTCGTGCTGCTGTCGGTGGTGCCGATCTACGCGGCGCAGCGGCTCTCCTCGGACACGCCGGGCGGCGGACGGGTGTGAGGGGCGCCAGGACCGCAGGACCATCCCCATCCTGCCAGCTTTTCCGAATGCGCCTTTGCCCCGTCTTGACGTGCGTGCCCTCGCCCGGTGGGCCGCCGCGCTGAGGCCACGGCGGCGCGGCGGAGACACGGTCACCGTGCCGGAGGCCGACAGCGCCGGGCGCGAACGGCTGCGGGACCTGGCCGCGTTGCTGTGCGAGCTCGGCGACGGAGTTCGCCGGGCCGACCTTCGGTGCCTTCGCGGCGGGCATGCTCCTGCCCCCGATGGCGACCTGGGTCGAGCGGCGCTCGCACACCCCGGACCAATTGGTGTTCCTGCCTGCTTCTGGCTTCTCGTGCCCGGCGCTGTCGGCCTCGCCAGCGTCTCGGAGATCATCGTGCAGGGCGACACGGCCGGCGGTCCGGACAGCCTGGTGACGATGATCATCACGGTGGCGTCGATCGCCCTGGGCGTGCTCGTGGGTGCCGGGCTCCAGCGGCGGCCACGGCTGGGTCTCGGCGAACCCGCCCCCGCGACGCCGCCGCCCGCGGCGGAGGACGCGCCCGGAGCCGGCGGAGCCCGGACCCGGCCGCTGATCGGTCAGCGGGGCGACTTCACCCATTCGAGGGTCACGCGCAGGCTCGCGTTCGCGCTGCCCTGGACGACCAGCGCGGTGAGCTTGCCCGCGTCCAGGCCGAGCTGGCAGCCGAACTCGACGGTCGCGCGGTCCGGGTCCGCCCGGTGGAGCGCCTCGCCGATCTGTCCGGCGAAGGAGGTGAGGGCCTCGGTGACGCCGGCGAGGTCGGGGAGGCGGCCGCCGAGCCCTTCGAGCTCCGCGTCGGGCCCTTCGAGAGCGGCACGGTCGAGGCCGGTGCCGTCGAAGTCGGTGCGGTCGAGGTCCGAGCCGGGCCCGAGGTGTCGCGCCTCCACGAAGAGCGTCGCGTTCCCGACCTCGACCTTGGTGATGTCCGGCATCGAAGCTCCGTACGGTCGGCGGGAACGGGCAGGACGTCAGTATCACCGAAGGCTGTGCGGGAGACCCGGATCGGGCCGTTCAGAGTGTCGGGTTCAGCGCGCCTGCGGCGGACGCGGACCCGGCCGCGGAGCCGGTGGCCTCGGGGGCGAGGGCGCTGCCCCGCAGCCACTCGGGCCAGCTGACGTTCCAGTCGCCGAAGCCGTTGCCGAAGGGCGTCATGAGCTCGCCGTACCCGTTGACGACCCGTACGAGGTCCCCCTCGCGCACGGTGCCGAAGAACCAGGCGGCGTCCTCGGTGCTCATCCCCGTACAGCCGTGGCTGACGTCCTCGCTGCCCTGGGAGTCGAGCGACCACGGCGCGGCGTGCAGGTATTCGCCGCTCCAGGTCACCCGGGTGGCCCAGCGGACCTTGAGGTCGTAGAAGTCGGTGCTGCGGCGGGCGATGCCGATGGAGTCGCCGCGCATGCGGACGAGGGGCTCCTTGCCGAGGACGACCTTGATGCCGCCTCTGGTGCGGTAGCCGGCCTTGCCGGTGGTGACCGGGACGGTCCGCAGGAGCTGTCCGTCACGGAACACGGTCATCGCATGGGCGGAGACGTCGGTGACGGCCTCGATCCGGTCGCCGGTGGTGAAGGTGAGGGGGCGTGAGGGGCCGCCGAGGAGGCCACCGCCGATACGGGCCCCGTCGAGGCCGCTGTGGACGCGGACCGTGGCGCGGGACGGCCAGTACGTGCGGGGCCGGTAGTGGAGGGTGGAGGAGTCGACCCAGTACCAGGCACCGTCGACGTGGGGTTCGGACCGCACGTCGAGCGCCTGTTCCACGAGGCGGCGGGCGCCTGGATCATCGGCCGGTACGGGACGGCTGAGCTCGGCGGTGACCGGCATCCCGACCCCGTACGTGCCACCGTCCTCCGGCCCGAAGGCGACGGTGAGCCGGTCCCCTGCGGGAGCCGGAGCGGTCCGGAAGTCGACGCGGGCGCGGCGCGGGCCGCCCGCCCCCGATCCGTCGACGACGAGCCGGGCGGCGTACCGGGCGCCGGCCGGCAGGGGTGCGGCGCTGGTCCACCGGGTGTGGTCCGCGCTCTGTGCTCCGGCGATCCGACGGCCGCGCTGGTCCGTGACGTTGACGTCGGCGAGTACCCCGGGGGTGCGGAGCGCGAGCTCCACGTGCCCGGACTCCTTCGGGCCGAGGGCGAACGGCGGGCCCGTGAGGACGCGGTCGCCGCCGAGCGCGACCGCGTGGCGGGGCGCGGTGCAGAGGCTTCCGGCGGCGACACAGCCGTCCACCGAGACGACGGTGGTGGAGTCCCGGGCGGCGGAGCGCCGCTCGCGTTCGGGGTCCGGGTCCGGCGACTGGGCCGCCGTACTGACGAGGACGGCCCCGACGGCCAGGGAGAGCGCCCCCCATCCCCGTGCGTATCTGCGTGACGACACGTCGGACATCCTCCCCTTCCGTGCGGTGACGTCGGCGGACGGTGCCGACCGCAGCATCAAAACGGATGAGAGGAGAAAAAGATGATCAAGACGCCGGGCGTGGCGGCGGACTGGGGGGCGAGACGACTCGAATGGGTCAGCGGGCCGGCTCCGGAAGTTCCTCACCCGTCTCCAGAAGGGACTTGAGGCTGGAGATCAGCGCGGGCCAGCCCTCGCCGATCAGTCCCTTGATGGTTCCGTCGGGCTCCAGGTCGCCATGGGTGACCGTGAGCTTGACCATGTCGCCGGACGGTTCGATCACGAAGGTCACCCGGGACCGGCGCTCGCGGGCGAGGCTCGCGTACACCTCCTGTTCGAGGCGGACGGCCTCCGCCCAGGCCGGGGTGAAGGTGTGCCAGGTGTACGAGAGGAGGCGGCCCGGCTCGGCCGCGAGGACGACCTGCTCGGGGTCCTCGGTCCTCCGTCCGCCCTCGTCCCAGACCATCGACGCGCCCGGGGTCCACTCCGTCTCGAAGGCGACGCCCCAGTAGCGGCGGGTGAGCTCCGGGTCGGTGAGCGCCTGCCAGAGCTCCTCGGGGGTCGTCCGGATGTAGGTGGTGTAGACGAACGTGTCGCTGTCCATCGCGCTGCCCCTCGGATCTGCTCCCCCGCGGCCTGCCCCTCTCCAGCCTAGGCAGGCGCCGGACGGACGTGCCAGCGAAGTACCCCCGTCCGGCCCCCGAAGGAGGGTGTCCGGTCCCTGGATGCTGGAGCGGTTGAATAGGTGCGGAGGAAATTAATCAACGTGCTGCTAGCGTGCCGGTATGTCGCTCAAGCACGCCGTCCTCGCAGCTCTCCTGGAGGGCGAGGCCTCCGGATACGACCTGGCCAAGATCTTCGACGTGTCCGTCGCCAACTTCTGGGCCGCCACCCCGCAGCAGCTCTACCGCGAGCTGGAGCGGCTCGCCGGGGCCGGTCTGATCACGGCCCGTGTGGTGGAGCAGGAACGGCGCCCCAACAAGCGGATGTTCAGCCTCACGGAGCCGGGCAGGCAGGATCTGGTCGCCTACACGGCGACGCCGCCGCGCCTGGGTGCCATCCGTGACGAGCTGATGGTGCAGGTGCAGGCCTGCGACGAGGGCGACACCACGGCTGTCCGCGCGTTCGTGGCCCAGCGGATGGAGACGGCCCGGGCGAAGCTGGCGCGTTACGACCGGCTGCGGGAACGGATGCTGGGCGGCAGGGACGAGGACACGTACCTGGACGAGGCGGAGCGGGTCGGTCCGTATCTCACGTTGATGCGCGGCCGGTTCTTCGAGGAGGAGAACCTGCGCTGGGGCGAGCGGGCCCTCGCCGTGCTCGACCGACGCGTCGCCGCACGGGGCGCGGCAGCACCCGGCGTCGCGAGCCCGGCCTGATCGACCCCAGGGGTGACGCCGGTTCTACTCTGCGGTAACGTCACCGGCCGGCCACCGGAGGCACCGGTGGCGCCACAGGGACGGATCGGGGACGGGCCTGCAATGAACGTCGGTGACCTCGTCGAGGACTTCAGCCTTCCGGACGAGACGGGCGCCGCGCGCTCGCTGACCGGCCTGCTCGCCGAAGGGCCGGTCGTCCTCTTCTTCTACCCGGCGGCCCTCACCCCGGGGTGCACGGCCGAGGCCTGTCACTTCCGTGACCTCGCGGCCGAGTTCCACGCCGTCGGCGCGACGCCCGTCGGCATCAGCTCCGACGACGTGGCGCGGCAGCAGGAGTTCGCGGAGCGGCACTCGCTCGGCTACCCCCTGCTGTCCGACCCGGACGGTGCCGTGCGGGAACGGTTCGGCGTGAAGCGCGGGTTCTCGCTCGCGCCGACGAAGCGGGTCACCTTCGTGATCGGCCAGGACCGGCGGATCCGGGAGGTCGTCCGCAGCGAGTTGCGGATGAGCGCCCACGCGGACCGCGCACTGGCCGCCCTGCGCCGCGCCTGACCAGGTCGGACCTGCCGCGCTGCCGGGCAATCGTTCAGACGCCGAGCAGTTCGGCCTTGGCCGCCGCGCACTCCTCGGGCGTGAGCAGGCCCTGCTGGGCGAGCTCGCCGAGCCGGGCCGGCTGGTCGGTGATCGACGGTGCACCGCCGGAGGCGGGCGGCGCGGCGGCCGCCGGTGGTGCGCTCGGCGCCGGCGGAGGGGGTGCCGGGGGCTGTGCTGGGCCTGGAGTTCGGCGATGGCCTGCTCCTGGTCCTCCTCGCGGCACGCGGCACGGGCGGAGCTGCGGCCCTCCGCGTGGGCCGCGCCGCCCACGAGGGCGCCGCGCAGCAGGGGCGCGCCGACGGGCCGGACGACCGGCCGTACGAGTGGGCGTCGCCGCAGGAACATCGTTCAGCCCCTTCCGACCGCGACGGCGGCCGCGGCCTCGCGGTAGGTGTGCCGCGCCTGTTCGACATGGTCGGGCGGTACGCGCACGCTCCCGGCGATCCGGCCGCCGGCCTCACGGATCGCGTCCACCGCCCGCGCGGCCCAGACGTGCTCGACGAGCAGCATCAGCGCGCACGAGCCCGGTTCGAGCGTCTCGGCAGCCTCGGCCGCGTCCTCGGGGCCGAGCAGGTTCGCCTCGGGTCCGATCTCGGCGGTGGCCTCGTCGTACTCCTCGTACTCGACGAGTTCGGAGGTGGACACCTCGCCGGTGACGGACTTGACGACGACGAGCGAGTCGATCAGCCGTACCTGTCCGGCCCTGCGCAGTTCCGCGATGGCGGTCACCGCCGCTACTTTCAGCCGCTCTCCCGGGAAGGCGAGCACGACACATTCCACCGGGCCCATGGTGCTCCGTTCCGTTCCTCTCGCGGTGCGCGGCCCCGCTCGGGCGCGTGGTGCCGGCTCCGGCGACGGTCCGCGGGCTCCATCCGAGCACGGCCGCGCGCGGCCCGCACGCGGAGCCGTCACGACATGCGGACCCGTGGGGGCTGGGCGAGACTCGCTGCATCGCCAGGCCTCCCCCGGCCTGCGTGGGAACGGAGTGTGCAGGAATGGACGACTACCCCCTCCTCAACGTCTTCTGGACCATGCTGTGGTTCTTCATCTGGATCATGTGGCTGTTCCTGCTGTTCAAGGTGATCACCGACATCTTCCGGGATCACTCCCTCAGCGGCTGGGGCAAGGCCGGCTGGCTGATCTTCTGCATCCTGCTCCCGTACATCGGCGTGCTGGTGTACGTCATCGCGCGCGGCAAGAGCATGGGCCAGCGGGACGTCAAGCAGGCCAAGGAGAGTGAGGCCGCGTTCCAGGAGTACATCCGCAAGACGGCCGGAACGCAGGGCGCCGGTGGCGGCAGCCCCACCGACGAACTGGCCCGGCTCTCCGACCTCAAGGACAAGGGCGCCATCACGGCCGAGGAGTTCGAGAAGGCCAAGGCCAAGGTCCTGTCCTGAGGCTCCGAAGGCGGCGGGCGCGGCAGCGCCAGGCGCGTGCGGAGGGAGGCGGGCGCGACGCCGGGCTCCCGGGGTCCCTGCTGCGAGAGGTCGCGGCGGAACCCGGGAGGCTCCCGGAGGCGCTCGCCTCCTTCGCCCTGCGCCGCCTCGGCCCGGGGGCGGGGCCCGCGGTCGAGCGCCTCCGTGCGGCGCATCCCGAGGCCGACGCGACGGCTCTGCGGGCCCTCGTCGTCAGCCGCGGGCGGCGGAGGGTCACGGCGGAGGGCTCCTTCGTCGGAGGTCCGTTCCTGCTCCTCATCCCCGTCGCGTTCTGCGGCGCCCTCCTCTCCCAGGTGCGCATCGTGCTCGAACTCGCCGCCACCGAGGGGCTCGACACCACGGATCCGGAACGCGCGGCCGAACTGCTCGTCCTGCAAGGGGTGTACGAGGACACCGCGGCGGCCCGGGCCGCTCTCGCCGCCGCCCCGGACAGGCCCCGAGCGGGGGACGTAGGCGGGCGCGTGGCCGCGCTCCGGGGCCTGGTGCTGCGCATGGCCCGGCTGCTCGGTCTGCTCACGCCGTCCGAGGCACGCCTCGGCCGTTGGGCCCGGATCGGCCAGTGGGCACTCGTGGCCTCGGTCTTCCTCGTCGGCCTGGTGGCCCCGCTCGTCTGGCTGCCGTACATGGCCGTCGCGTACAACCGCGCCACGAACCGGCTGACCGACCGCGCCACCGTCTTCTACGTCGGCACGCGCGACCTGCGCTCCCCGCGCGGCGTGCGGGTCGACCCGGCCGTGGCCGTGGCAGGGCTGCGGGCGCTGGTATCGGTCCTGCTGCCGGCCGTCGCCCTCTTCATGGTCGTCGCCACGGACACCCGGATCGCGGGCGGACGGTGGCCCGTCGCCGGGATCGTGCTGATCGCCAGCTGCCTGTTCACGGGCGGCTGGTGGCTGTGGCGGCGGCGCCGGCGACGAGAACCACCCCCTTAATACGTACGCGAGATACCTCTTTGATACGGTCGGGACGTGAGGCTGACGAAGTTCACCGACCTGGCGCTCCGTGCCGTGATGCGCCTGGCGGTCACCGCACCGGAAGAGTCCGTCACCACCCGCGAGGTGGCGGAGTCGATGGACGTGCCCTACGCCCACATGGCGAAGGTGGTCACCCGGCTGCAGCACCTCGGCGTGGTCGAGGCGCGGCGCGGCCGTGGCGGCGGGCTCGCCCTGACGGAGCTGGGGCGGCGCTCTTCGGTGGGCTGGCTGGCCCGGACCCTCGAGGGCGAGGAGGAGGTCGTCGCCTGCGAGGGCGATCCGCCCTGCCCGCTGCGCACCGCGTGCCGACTGCGCGGAGCGCTGCGCGAGGCGCAGGAGGCCTTCTACCGCGCGCTCGACCCGCTGACCGTCGCGGAGCTCGTGAGCTCGCCGACCGGTCCGCTGCTGCTCACCCTCAGCCCACGCCCCGCGGGATCCCCCTGACCGTGCCCGCTCCCCCGGGAGCATCCGCACACCTTTAAATACGTAGATCATCTACCAGATTGCGAGTTCCCATGCTGTCCGAGCAGGCCGTCCCGGTCGTCCGCGCCACCCTGCCCGCCGTCGGCGGCGCGCTCGACGAGATCACCGAGCGCTTCTACGGGCGCCTCTTCGCCGCCCACCCCGAGCTCCTGCGCGACCTGTTCAACCGGGGCAACCAGGCCAACGGCGAGCAGCGGAAGGCGCTCGCCGGCTCCATAGCGGCCTTCGCCGTCGCGCTCCTGGAGAACCCCGACAGCCGCCCCGACGCCATGCTGTCCCGGATCGCGCACAAGCACGCCTCGCTCGGCGTCACCTCCGAGCAGTACAAGACCGTGCACGAGCACCTCTTCGCCGCGATCGTGGAGGTCCTCGGCGACGCGGTGACCCCCGAGGTCGCGCAGGCCTGGGACGAGGTCTACTGGCTGATGGCCAACGCGCTGATCGCCGTGGAAGCCCGCCTCTACCAGGAGGCGGGGGTGGCCGAGGGCGAGGTCTGGCGGTCGATGGAGATCGCCGAGCGGCGGGAGGAGACGGCCGACGCGGTGTCCTTCGTCCTGCGCTCGGCCGACGGGACCCCCACGACCCCCTTCCGGCCGGGCCAGTACGTGAGCGTCCGGGTCGCCCTGCCCGACGGAGCCCGGCAGATCCGCCAGTACAGCCTGTCCGCCGCCCCCGGAGACCCGCAGTGGCGGGTCACGGTGAAGCGGGTCGACGGCGACCCGGCGGGCGAGGTCTCCTCCTGGCTGCACGCGCACGCCGCCGCGGGCGACACCGTGGAGGTCTCGGCCCCGTTCGGCGACCTGGTCCTGCCCGAGGGCGAGAGCCCCCTGCTGCTCGCTTCCGCCGGGATCGGCAGCACCCCGATGCTGTCGATGCTGAACCACCTGGCCGCCACCGGGTCGACCCGCCCGGTCGTCGTCGTGCACGCCGACCGCACCCCCGCGTCCCACGCCCACGCCGACGAGCTGCGCCGACTCGTGGACGCGCTGCCGCAGGGCACGCTGCACCTCTGGTACGAGGAGCCGGGTGACTCCGATGCCCGCCCCGGCCTCGCGGACGTCACGCTCGTCGAGCCGCCGGCGGGCACCACCGCGTACCTGTGCGGGCCGCTACCCTTCCTGCGCGCGGTGCGCGGCGACCTGATCGGCCGGGGCACCGCCGCGGCCGACATCCACTACGAGGTGTTCGGTCCCGACCTCTGGCTCGGCACCGAGGGCTGACCCGCCCCGGGGAACGACAGAGCCCCGGTTGGACGGGGGATTCCAACCGGGGCCGATCGCCGTGACGGACGAAGGGCGGTCACCTCTGGGGGGGACCTTGGGGACCGGACCCCTTCGCAGTCACATACGTATGAACGGTAAACCTTTCCGGAATGTTCCGGGGAATCCCGGGTGGGCGATGTGAGTCACCTCACCCGGTTTCGGCAGGTCTCAGTCGTCCTTCTCGGGGCGGTAGACGGTGCCGGGCTCGGCCTTCCCGGGGGCGAGGAGCTCCGGAACCGTCACGAACGTGAACCCCCGCCGCTTGAGCTCGTCGATGATCGACGGCACGGCCGGGACCGTCCCGTCGTAGATGTCGTGGAGCAGGATGATCCCGTCGCGGTGCGCGTTCTCCAGAACGCGCTGCCGTATGAGCGCCGAGTCGGTGGTGGAGTAGTCCTTGGCCGTGATGCTCCACAGGACCTGCGCGAGTCCGAGCTCGCGGCTGACGTCCGACACCGTGCCGTCGGTGCGGCCCTGCGGCGGGCGCATGAGCGTGGGCTTCCGACCGGTGATCTTCTCGATGGCGTCCTGGGTCCGCGACAGCTCCTCGCGGACCTCGGACTCGTCGAGGTCCGTCAGGATCCGGTGCGACCAGGTGTGATTGGCGACCTCGTGACCCTCGTCGGAGATGCGTTTGACCACCTGGGGGTAGCGGTCGACGTGCTTGCTCCCGAGGAGGAAGAAGGTGGCGGGGACCTGCTTCTCCTTGAGGACGTCGAGGAGATGGGGGGTGTCCTTGCCGGGGCCCGCATCGAAGGTCAGGGCGATGCACTTGACCTTGGCGCAGTCGACGCGGCGCGCGGCGGCACCCGCCTTGTCGTCCGTTCCGGCCTCTGCCCGGGCGTCCTGCGGGGTGACCGGGTCGACTCCGCAGCCACCCAGCGTCAGCATCAGCGACGCTGCGACGAGCAGAGCCGCGGTCGTCGCCCCGCGTCGGCCAGGCCTGGATCGGAACATGGTGGACCCGCTTTCCCCGTGGTGTCTTCGGTACGGCCGTCACCGCTGGTCAGGGCGGTGCACACGACCGGAAGGCACTCTACATACGGTGTATACCGGGGATGTCAGCGGGGTCCTTCGACCGTTCACGGGCACACGAGAACCCCGGGCGGCGCCCGTCCGCGCCGCCCGGAGCGTCCAGGCCTTCCGCTCAGCGGGACGCGAGCAACAACCGGGCCTCTGTCTCCTGGTCACCGGAGACGGACTGCAGCGACTGGATGTCGAAGCCGGTGGCGAGCACCTTCTCGACCTCGTCGACGGCTCGGTAGCCACCGGTGAGTGTCGCTCCCACCAATGCGGACAGGTGGGTGGGGCCCACGTCCTCGTGCCGTCCGCCGGCCGTGTCGAACGTGGCGGTCCAGACGGTGGGGGCCGGTCCTGTGGCGGCCTGCGGGCTTACCGTCTCCATGTCCTCCAGCTGGTAGAACCGGTCGAGGACGCCGAACACGGCCTGGGCGTCCTCCTTGCAGCAGTCACTGAGCTGCACGGTGACGTCGGTGTCGATGTGCAAGTCGTACACGTCGCTCATCTCCTCGCGGCCCGCCGGCCGCTCGTGGTGCCACGCGCTCCTCGTACCGGGCGCTCGTCGTGCCACGTCTCCAGCATCCCTCTCGGAAGGCCGCCCCGCGAGGCCCGTCGCCCGTGCTCAGCGCCCTTCGGTGATCCGCTCGACGGTGTCGGCCTCCGAGGCCCGTTTGTCCGGGCGGTGCCGTACGACCCGGGCGAAGCGGAGCGTGACTCCCGCCGGATAACGCGTCGAGGCCTGGAGTCCGTCGTACGCGATCTCCACCACGAGCTCGGGCCGTACGCGTACGGTGAATCCGTCGTCCGACACGGCGAGTTCGCCCAGCCGCTCGGTCTGCCAGCGCAGCATCTCGTCCGTGAGTCCCTTGAAGGTCTTCCCGAGCATGACGAAGCCGCCGTCGGCGGTCCGTGCGCCGAGGTGGAGGTTGGAGAGCAGCCCGGTCCGTCGGCCGTGGCCCCGTTCCACGGCGAGCACGACGAGATCGACGGTGTGGACGGGCTTCACCTTCAGCCAGGTGCGTCCCCTGCGGCCGGCCACGTAGGCCGCCTCCAACGCCTTGACGAGGACGCCTTCGTGTCCACGGGCCAGGGTGTCCGCGTAGAACCGCTCGGCGGCCTCGGTCTGCCCGGGATCGGTCGGGTCGGTGACGACCGTACGGCGGACCCGTTGCGACTCCGGCAGCAGACGGGCGAGGACGGCGTGACGCTCCAGGCCCGGCCGGTCGATCAGGCCTTCACCCGCCACCGCGAGGACATCGAAGAAGACGGGCGTGAGCGGAAGGGCGGCATGCGCACCGGCCACGTCGGCGCGGGAGCCGACCCGGCCGGCGATCGACTGGAAGGACACGGGGCGCCCCGTTCCCGGGTCGACGGCGATGACCTCGCCGTCGAGGATGAACGCGTCGGCGGCGACCGCGCGGGCGGTCGCGACCACCTCGGGGAGGCGGTCGGTGATGTCGTCGAGCGAGCGCGTGTACACCCGGACGTCGTCGCCGCGCCGATGCACCTGGATGCGGATCCCGTCGAGCTTCTCCTCGACGGCGCACGACCCCAGGTCGGCGATCGCCTCGGCGACGGACGCGGCGGTGTGCGCCAGCATCGGCTGCACCGGGATGCCGACCCGCAGGGTGAACCGCTCCAGCGCGGAGGCTCCCTCGGCCAGGACGGCCTGGGCGACCGGGGGCAGCGAGCCTTCGAGCATCACGGCGCGCCGCAGTTCGCCGGCCGGCACCCCGGCGGCCCGGGCGACACCCTCCAGGGCCACGGCGTCGAGAGCCCCCTGCCGTACCTCACCGGCCAGCAACCGCAGCAAGAGCTCCTGTTCGTCCTGGGTCGCGGCCGCCAACAGCGCGTGCACGAGCCGGGTCCGCTCGGCACGGGCTCCGGCGCCGGACACGGCGGCGAGCTCCGCCATCGCCTCGTCGACCTGCCCGAGCGTGAGGTCCGGTAGCCCGGCGGGCGGTACGGCCGGCGGGATGACGTCCTTGAGGATGCTCCACCCGACCCCGATCCGCCCCTGTGGCAGCCGCCCGGACAGGTAGGCGATGACGAGCGGGCTCTCCTCGGGCCCGGCCTCCGCGAACAGCTCCGCCAACAGCGCGATCTTGCGCGAGCGCGCCGAGGTGGCGGCGACCTCCCGGGACACTTCCGCGACACGCGCCAGCAGCATGCGCCCATCCTCTCCACACCCCGCCCTCACCGCACGTCCGAGCGCCACGTCAGGGCCAGGCCACCGGCCGCCTCCGCCGCCGGGGCCGCGCCGCACCCGTCGCCCTCCCCCGGCGCAGCCGCTCCAGAAGCCTCCCCCGCACCGAACGGCCCGGCGGACGGCCGGTCACCACAGGCCGACCCGCCGGACCCGCCGCCGTCGGAACGGGCTCTGGCACCACGGGAACCGGTACAGCCGAAGCCGCTGCCACCGGAGCCGGCACCGCGCGGACCGGCAGCCCGCCGACAGGCAGCCCTCCGGCAGGCAGCCCTCGGACCGGCAGCGCGCGAGCCGGCACAGCCCTGGGCATCGAAAGCTTCGCCGGCACCGTCGGTACCGTCGGCACCCGCGCGCCGACACCGACCCGACTCGTCTCGCCGGCATGGGGTGCCTGCCGATCCGCGCGTGCCTCGTCCAGGGCCAGCGCCAGGCTCAGCCGGTGCCAGAGGATCTCGTCCGGGTCGTCGGCCCGCGTCAGCCGTTCGGCGATCTCCCGCGCGACCGCCGCCACCGGCATCCCGCCCGGCGCAGGCGGTCGCAGCCGGTCGAGGTGGGTGCGCTCGTACGGATCGTCGACGACCTCGGCCACCTGGACCGGGTCGAGGAGGGAGGCGATGGCGGCCGCGCGCCTCCATGGGTCCTCGGTGGCGCGCAGCAGCAGGCCGAGCCGCCGCGCCCGCCAGTTCCTGGGCCGCCGGTCCTCGTGCGCGGCAAGACGCTCGCGGAGGTCCAGCGGCAGCCGCCCGGTGAGGAGGGCGGGACAGGTGAGGCCGAACTCGAGCACCTCCTGCGCCAGATACATCCACACCACCGCCCGGTAGCGGTTCAGCGAGAACCGCACGGGACTCAGGTGCCCCGTCCGGGCCAGCCTGGTGAACCGGTCGGCGGTGATCCCGAGGAGCGCGGCCGCCTCCCCGGTGTTGACCGCGCGCACCCGCTCGCGCAGGCCGGCGGGGAAGTCCGGGGCGGCCCTGAGGCGGTCGAGCTCGCACCGCTCGACCCGCCGCCGCTCTCCCTCGCCGGCCGGCACCGTCCTCACCAGGCCGAACTGGACCGCGAGCCTGAACTCGTCGCGCCTCAGTTCCAGTTCCTGCGCGGCCCGCCCCGGCGTCACCGTGCGTGCTCCCTCGTCCACCGTCATTCGGCGGCCCTCCCCCTGTGTCCGTGTCTTCCGGGTCGCGGGCCTCGCGGACCCACGAAGAAAACGTAACGCAGAGTGACGAAGGTCGCACGACCTGTGGACAACCGCCTGTGGACAACCGCCCGGCGGCATGGACGACCGCCCGGCAGCAGCGTCAGAGCACGCCGCCGCCCGGGATTCCGGGCTGTCGCGCCGCCACCCCGAGGTGCTCGCCGACACGGTTGACCAGCAGCGTCATCTCGTACGCCACCTGGCCGACGTCCGCCTCCGCCGCGCTCAGGACACACAGGCAGCTGCCTTCGCCCGCCGCCGTCACGAAGAGCAACGCGTCGTCGAACTCCACCATCGTCTGTCGTGCGCGCCCCGCCCGGAAGTGCCGGCCCGAACCCCGTGCCAGGCTGTGCAGGCCGGAGGAGACCGCCGCGAGGTGCTCGGCGTCCTCCCGTACGAGTCCGCTGCTCGCTCCCGTCACCAGACCGTCGTTCGACAGCACCAGCGCGTGCCGTATGTATCCGACCCGCTGGGTCAGGTCGTCCAGGAGCCAGTCAAGTCCCTTGTCCAACGCCATCAGTGGTCCTCCCCCTAGCAGGTGCGTCCCCCACTGCCAGGAACCTGGTGGTCCTCTGGGCCCTCGTGGTCCGCACCGTAGTTGTCCGCGTATCGCCGCAAGCCTTACGCACTGTCGTGGACAGGGCAAGCACCGCACCACGCCCGCGCGTGCCGCAGGATGGGGGCATGACGAGGATGAGCGAGGAACAGTGGCGGGCCTTCGTGTCCGAGGGGACCCGTACGGGCAAGCTGGCGACCGTGCGCGACGACGGCAGTCCGCACGTCGTGCCGGTCTGGTTCCTGCTCGACGGGGACGACTTGGTGTTCAACACGGGCAAGGACACGGTGAAGGGCCGCAACCTCGCCCGGGACGGCCGGGTGTCCCTGTGCGTCGACGACGACACCCCGCCCTTCGCCTACGTCTCGCTGCGCGGCCACGCCGAACTCAGTGAGGACCCGGTCGAGTTGCGCCACTGGGCCGCCCGGATCGGCGCCCGCTACATGGGGGAGGACCGGGCGGAGGAGTTCGGGGAGCGCAACGCGGTCCCCGGTGAACTCCTGGTCCGGGTGAGCATCGAGAAGGTCATCGCCGAATCCGGCGTGGCCGACTGAGGCCGAACGGCGGCAAAAGAGAAAAGGCAAGGAGACCTCTCCCTGCCACTCTCAACGTATAGCGCACCGGGGGGCTTGTGGCAAGGCCCGGGTGGTGTCGCAGAATCATCGGCCGAAGCCACAACCAGGACTGCCTCAGGGGTGCCTCAGTGATCGAGCCGTACGTGTTGGACCTCCAGGAGATCGACGAATCCCAGCTCGCGGTCGTCGGTGGCAAGGGCGCGCACCTGGGCGCGCTGTCGCGGATCGAAGGCATCCAGGTCCCGGCCGGCTTCTGCGTGACGACGGACGCCTTCCGGCGCGCCCTCGCACAAGCGCCGTCGATCGACGATCAGCTCGATCAGCTGTCGCGCCTGGACCCGGAGGACCGGGAGGCGATCCGTACGCTCAGCGCCGAGATCCGGAGGACCATCGAGGGAATCGCGGTTCCGGACGATGTCGCGTCGGCGATCACCGGCGCGCTCGCCCGGCTCGGCGACGAGGAGGCCTACGCCGTCCGGTCCAGCGCCACGGCGGAGGACCTGCCGACGGCCTCGTTCGCCGGCCAGCAGGACACCTACCTGAACGTCATGGGTCCGACGGCGGTCCTCCAGCACATCAGCCGGTGCTGGGCCTCGCTGTTCACCGAGCGGGCCGTGACCTACCGCCGGCGGAACGGCATCGACCACCGTAGGGTCCACATGGCCGTGGTCGTGCAGCGGATGGTCTTCCCGCATGCGGCCGGCGTCCTGTTCACTGCCGACCCCGTCACGGGCAACCGGAAGGTCGCCACCGTGGACGCCGGCTTCGGCCTCGGCGAGGCCCTGGTCTCCGGCCTGGTGAACCCGGACGTGTTCACGGTGCGGGACGGCGAAGTCGTCGCCAAGGCGATCGCCGCCAAACAGCGTGCCGTTCACGCCCTGCCCGCCGGCGGCACGCAGGAAGTCGCGGTAGACGCGCGGCGGCAGGAGCAGCCGGCGCTCACGGATGCGCAGGTCGTGCGGCTGGTACAGCTCGGGCGGCGGATCGAAACGTACTTCGGCCGCCCGCAGGACATCGAATGGTGCCTGGTCGACGACGAGTTCCGGATCGTGCAGAGCAGGCCGATCACGACGCTGTTCCCCATCCCCGAGACCGACGACGAGGAGAATCACGTCTACGTCTCCGTCGGTCACCAGCAGATGATGACCGACCCCATGAGGCCGCTGGGGTTCTCCATGTGGCAGCTGACGGCCATGGTGCCGATGCACGAGGCCGGCGGGCGGCTGTTCGTCGACGTCACCCGGCGTCTGGCCTCGCCCACGAGCCGCGCCGGTCTGCTGGACCTCATGGGCAAGGGCGATCCGCTGACCAGGGACGCGCTGGAGACCGTCATCGACCGCGGCGATCTCGTCCCGTCGCTCCCCGACGCGGCTCCCGGCAAGCCGCCGGCCGGCGGCGCTTCCGTCCCGATCGCGACCGATCCGGCCATCGTCACCGAGCTGATCGAGCGCAGCGAGGAGTCCGTCGCGGCACTGGAGCGCGACGTCCGGACGAAGACGGGGCCGGAGCTGTTCGACTTCCTTCGGGAGGCCTTCGAGGAGCACAAGCGCGTGCTCAGTGATCCGTTGAGCTTCCAGGCGATCATGGCGGGCATGGAGGCCACGTGGTGGCTCAACGACAAGCTGTGGGAGTGGCTGGGCGAGAAGAACGCGGCTGACACGCTCACCCTGTCCGCCCCCGACAACATCACGTCGGAAATGGGACTGGCGCTGCTCGACGTGGCGGACGTGATCCGCCCGTATCCGGAGCTCGTGGCGTTTCTGCAGGGTGTCGGGGACGAGGGCTTCCTGGACGAGCTTGCGAAGCTCGCGGGCGGGAGCGAGGCGCGCGACGCCATCCAGGAGTACCTCGACCGGTACGGCATGCGCTGTGTCGGCGAGATCGACATCACGAGGCCGCGTTGGGGCGAGCGCCCCACCACGCTCGTGCCCGTGATCCTCGACAACGTCAGGAACTTCGGGCCGGGCGCCGCCGAGCGGCGCTTCGAGGAAGGACTGCAGAGGGCGCGGAAGAAGGAACAGGACGTGCTGTCACGCCTGCGGGCCCTGCCGGACGGGGACGCGAAGGCCGACGAGGCCAAGCGGATGATCGACCGGGTCCGCACCTTCATCGGGTACCGGGAGTACCCGAAGTACGGCATCGTCAGCCGGTACTTCGTCTACAAGCAGGCCCTGCTGGGCGAGGCGGAGCGCCTCGTGCGGGCCGGGGTGCTCGCCGAGGCGGAGGACGTCTTCTACCTCACGTTCCAGGAGTTCGACGACGTCGTGCGCTCGCACCAGGTGGACGACCGGCTCGTCCGGCAGCGCAAGGACGCGTTCCGTTCGTACCACGCGCTCACACCGCCCCGGGTCCTCACGTCGGACGGCGAGGCCGTCACCGGGTCGTACCGGCGCGACGACGTGCCGGCCGGTGCCCTGGTCGGTCTTCCGGTTTCCACCGGGACGGTCGAGGGAAGGGCCCGCGTCATCCTCGACATGGCCGAGGCCGACCTCGAAGCGGGCGACATCCTGGTCACGACGTTCACGGATCCCAGCTGGTCGCCGTTGTTCGTCGGCGTCGCGGGCCTGGTGACGGAGGTGGGCGGCCTGATGACCCATGGCGCGGTGATCGCCCGGGAGTACGGCTTGCCGGCCGTCGTGGGCGTGGAGGGGGCCACCCGGCTGATCCGGGACGGGCAGCGGATCCGTGTGCACGGCACCGACGGGTACGTCGAGATCCTGCCGTGACGCATGGCCCGGGCCGGCTCGGCCGCTCCATCCGCTGAGCCGGCCGGGGCCGGCCCCACGCCCCACCGCCCCTGTCCCTCCCTCAGCCGACCGTGTCCAGGAGCCGGGCGGTGTGTACGCGCCCTGCGTACTCGACCAGGCGGATCAGCACCTCCTTCCCCGAATCCCGGTCGCGCGCGTCGCACAGCACGACGGGCGTGCCGCGGTCCAGGTCGAGCGCCCGGGACACGTCGTGCGCCCCGTAGGTACGCGCTCCCGTGAAGCAGTTGACCGCGACCACGAACGGGATCTTCCGGTGCTCGAAGTAGTCGACCGCCGGGAAGCAGTCCTCGAGGCGACGGGTGTCGGCGAGGACGACGGCCCCCAGGGCGCCCTGCGACAGCTCGTCCCAGAGGAACCAGAACCGGTCCTGGCCGGGCGTGCCGAAGAGGTAGAGGGAGAGCCCGGAGCGGATCGTGATGCGGCCGAAGTCCATGGCGACGGTCGTGGTGGTCTTCTGGTCGACGCCCCCGGTGTCGTCGACCAGTTCACCGGCCCTGCTGAGCTGTTCCTCGGTGCGCAGGGGCCGGATCTCGCTGACCGCGCCGACGAGGGTGGTCTTGCCCACGCCGAATCCGCCGGCGACCAGAATCTTCAGGGCGAGGGCGGTGGTGTCCGCGCCGTCGCCCGCGCCGCTGCTGTCAGAGCGCTCGTAGACCATCGATTACTTCCCTCAGGATTCTTTCGTCGGGGAGCTGTGCGGGCGGTACGGGCCGGCTGACGCGCACGAAGCCCGATTCGAGGAGGTCGCCGAGGAGGACCCGGACGACGCCGACGGGCAGGTCGGCGTCGGCGGCGAGTTCGGCCACCGACTGGGTCTCGGCCCGGCACAGGGTGAGCAGGGAGCGGTGCTCGGGGCCGAGGAGGGACTCCTCCGCCGGTCCGGGCGGCTCGTCGTCCACGACGACGAGGGCGATGAGGTCGAACCGTACGTTGCTGGGACCCGGCTTGGTCCGTCCTCCGGTCATCGCGTACGGGCGTACGAGCGGTCCCGCCTCGGCGTCGTACCACTGACTGCCCGGCACGGACGGGCCGTCGCCGGTGCTGTCGTCGTTCATGGGCTTCTCCGGGTCAGCCGACGGCCGGCGGGGTCACCGTGAGCCGCGGCGGGGTGTGCAGGTGCTCGCCGACCCGCTTCACGAGGCGGGCCATCTCGTAGGCGATGAGGCCGATGTCGGCGCTGACGGAGCTGAGGACGGCGAGGCAGGAGCCGTCTCCCGCCGCGGCGACGAAGAGGAAGCCGTCGTCCATCTCGACCATCGTCTGGCGGACCCCGCCGGTGTGGAACTGGCGTCCGGCGCCCTTGGCGAGGCTGTGGAAGCCGGAGGCGATGGCGGCCAGGTGCTCGGCGTCCTCACGGCTGAGCCCGCTGGAGGCGCCCACGGCGAGTCCGTCGTTCGACAGCACCACGGTGTGGCGGACCTCGCGGACGCGCATGACGAGGTCGTCGAGGAGCCAGTCCAGTTCGCCGGACCGGTGGTGTGAGATCCGCTCGTGGTCGATCATGCGTCGTCTCCTTCGGAGCGAGGGTCGAGAGGGGCGGTGCCGTGGCCGGGGGCGTGCCCCGTGTCGGTTCCGAAACCCGGGCCGAGGGGGCGCCTGGTTCCCGGGGCGGCGCCGCCGCCCCGCTGCCAGCCGTCCCGGTACGCCGTCATGCGGTCCCGGACCTGCTCCGGAGTGCGTGAGTCCGTGCCGGGCGCGGCGGGTACGGACACCGGCGCCGGGGCCGGTGCCTCGCGCAGCTGCGGGACGAGACTCGCCTGCCGGACGCGACGGGGCAGTGCGCCCTCGGCCTCGGCCCGGTCGGTCGATGCGGCCGACGGCTGCTCTCCCGGTGGCGGCGGTACGGAGGGGCCGCGGCGGCGCAGTTCGGTGACCTCCGCGGAGGAGGGTCCGGGGACGGCTCCGGGCTCCGGTCGTGCCGCGAGTGCGGGCACAGCGGTCGGGCGTGCCAACGGCTGCGGGCGGGAGACAGGCGGGGACTGCGACGGGCCCGGGGGCCGCGATCCGTCCGTCTGCCGGGGCACGCCTCCGGGTCGCGCCCCTTCCGTCGGCTGCGGGGCGGCCCGGTGTCCGGACGCGACGCGCGAGGCCGGGTTGCCGGGGAACGCGGGGCTCGCCGGGGCGGGCGGACCGACCTGCGGGGCAGCAGGCGGGACCTGGGGCCGGCCGAACCGGCGGGCTTCGGCGCGGTGGGCCTCCTCACGCTCTCGGACGGCGCGCGCGTCGTCACCGTGCGGCACCCCGTCGCGGCGGTCACCGGTCCGACCGTCGCGTCGTTCACCTGTCCGCCCGTCGCCGACGCCCGGGCCGCCCGAGGCGTGTGTGCCGGGGTTCCCCGCGCGCGGGGTTCCGGCGTGGGGTGTGTCGGCGCCGGTCGCCGATGTGCCGCGGCCCGGGGGCAGCGCGCCCTGGAGCAGGTCGGTCGGGAGCAGGACGACGGCGGTCGTCCCGCCGTAGGGGGAGGTCCGCAGGTGGACCTTGATGTCGTGGCGGGAGGAGAGGCGGCTGACCACGAAGAGGCCGAGCCGGTCGCTGTCGAAGAGGTCGAGGGCCTCGGACTGGTCGATCCGGGCGTTCGCCTCGGCGAGGGTCTCCTTGCCCATGCCGAGCCCCCGGTCCTCGATCTCCAGCGCGTAGCCGTTGCCGACGGGTTCGCCGCTGACCCGCACCTTGGTGTGGGGCGGGGAGAACTGGGCGGCGTTCTCGATGAGTTCGGCCAGGAGGTGGGTGAGGTCGGCGACGGCTCCGCCGACGACGGCCGTCTCGGGGAGTCGGCGTACCTCCACGCGCGCGTAGTCCTCGATCTCGGAGACGGCGGCGCGGACGACGTTGGTGAGGGGGACGGGCATGCGCCAGGCACGGCCGGGGGCGGCTCCGGAGAGGATGATCAGGCTCTCCGCGTGGCGCCGCATGCGGGTGGTGAGGTGGTCGAGCCGGAAGAGGTCGCCGAGCTCGTTGGGGTCGTCGGCGCGCCGTTCCATGCTGTCCAGGAGGTTGAGCTGGCGGTGGACGAGGACCTGGCTGCGGCGGGCGAGGTTGACGAAGACTCCGGAGATGCCGCTGGCGAGTTCGGCGCGTTCGACGGCGGCGGAGAGCGCCGCGCGGTGGACGGTCGTGAGGGCCTCGCCGACCTGGCCGATCTCGTCCTGGGAGGCGGGCCCGGGCGGGGCCTCGGCCTGGACGTCGATCTCCTCGCCCGCGCGGAGCCGGCGCATGGCGGCGGGGAGTTTGCGGCGCGCGATGCCGAGGGCGGTGTTGCGGAGGCTGACGAGCTCGACGACGAGGCCGCGGCCGATCCGTACGGAGATGACGAGGGAGGCGGCGACGGCGGCCAGGCCGAGTACGACGGCCGCGCCGCCCGCGGTGAGGGGCGCCGCCGGCGAAGGGGTCGGCGCGGTCGGCGGCGGCACCGCGCGCGTCGGTCTCGATCGCGGTGAGTCCGCTCCGTACGGAGGCGAGGGTGGCGTCCCACTCGGTGGAGGTGACCGCCTGGGCGGCGGGGCGGCCCGGGCTCGCGGCACTGACCCGGTCCTCCGAGCGGGTGAGCCGGGCGTGGTCGCTGCCGGCGGAGAGCCGGGCCCACGCGGCGCGTTCGGCGGCGGGCAGGTCGGCGGTGGCCGAGGCGGTGAGGGTACGCCGGGTCTCGACGGCTCCGGTGAAGTCGCGGAGCCGGTCCGCGGTGAGCCGGCCGGTGAGGTGGGCGGAGGTGAGGAGGGCGTCCTCGCGGGACAGCATCTCGGCGGCCCGGCCGAATTCGAGGAGTACGCGCGCGTCGGACCCCTGCTCGGCGTCCTGGATGCCGCTGAGGGCGCCGCCCACCGCGAAGGCGGCGGTGATGGTGTCGGTGTACTCCTCGTACACCTGGTCCCAGTCGGCGCGCCCGTCGGCCGCGGCCGTTCGGAGCCGGGCGAGGCCCTCGGCCTTGCCGACGAAGGCGCTGACCCGACCGGCGACGTCGCCGGGCAGGTCCCCGGTGTCGCCGACGGTGTGCGTGCCGTCGAGGCGGAGCCGGCCGACGGCGTCGTCCGTCCGCCGGATGCGCTCCTTGAGCTCGGCGGCCCGGGTGGCTCCGGGCGCCGCGACCTGCCGTACGGCGGCGCGCCGTTCGGCCTGGAGGGCGGTGAGCGCGGCCGTCATGGGCTCGCGGATCTCGGCGTCGACGCGCTGGAGCTGACGGAGCCTGGCGACGTCCTGCGCGGTGGTGACGGTGGCGAAGCCCCAGAGGGCGAGGAGCGAGACGACCGGGACCATCAGGAGCGAGACGATCTTGGCGCGGACCGTGCGGGGACGAAGCCCCTGGAACGCGGGACGGGCACGGCGCGCGTCGGGGTCGTGCGGCCCCGTGGCCTCAGGCCGTACGAAGGAGTCGGTGTCGCCGGCGACGAAAGGCCCTGTGGGATGGGCGGCGGTGCCCGGCACCGTGGTGCCCGTGTGGCCCGTGGCCGGGGCGGCCTCGGGGGTCCGCTCCCCCGGCTCATCGGCGGGCGGGCCGGCGTGTGCGCGCCGCCCGCGCGCGGCCGCCGGTGGCGTGGCCGCCTCGGCGCCCTTGGTCTTGCGGGGAGTTCGCATGGCCTCCTCGTTCCGGCTGCGTCTGTGCTCGGTGCTCGGTGCGGTGTGTCGTAGGTTCGGGGTCAGGTCGTGGGCGTACGGGCCGCTTCCGCGGTGGGGAAGCCGGGGGGTGCGACGTCGACCGCGCGCTCGTCCGGTTCGGTGAGGCGTCCCGCGGAGGCGTACGCGGCGCGTTCCCTGGCCGTCGGGGAGAGGGAGACGAAGGCGGAGGTGATGAAGAGGTACGAGCCGAGGCCTACGGCGAGCGGGAAGATGAACTGCATGACCGTGGCTCCCGGCAGGGTGGCGCCGGAGGGGACGACCTCGACCCGCACCGCGAACATGCCGGTGTAGTGCATGCTGCTGACGGCCGCGCCCATCACGAGCGAGGCGACGGCCACGGCCGCGGGCGCGTGGATGTTGAGCGCCGCCCAGAGGGCGGCGGTGGCGGCGACGACGGCGATCAGCACCGAGACGGCGACGAGCAGCGGGTCGTACCTCACCTGGCCGTGGAGCCGGAGCGCGGCCATGCCCATGTAGTGCATGCTCGCCACGCCGACGCCCGTGGTCAGTCCGCCGATCAGGAGCGAGCGGGCCCGGTCGCGTCCGTAGCCGACGGCGAAGACGCCGACGCCGACGACGGCCATGGCGATGACGAGGCTGAGGATGGTGAGCGGAACGTCGTAGCGGATGTCGGTGCCGGTCACGCCGAATCCGAGCATCGCCACGAAGTGCATGGTCCAGATGCCGGTGCCGATCGCGGAGGCGGCGGTGAGCAGCCAGTTGCGACGCGACCGGCCGGTCGCGTCGAGCGCTCGTACGGTGCAGCGCAGCCCGAGGGCGGCGCCGATGCAGGCCATCGCGTACGACAGCGCGGGTGTCAGCCAGCCGAAGGTGGCGTGGTCCAGGTGTCCCATGGCTCAGGGACGCTAGTGCGCATCGGGGGGCGCACCGGGGGCGCATTTCGAAAGCTGCTGGAATATGACAGAGAGATGGTCCCGAACGATCGCACCGAGCTCGAACGTGCACACAGAACGTTCACCCCTCCGAGGACGGAATCGTGCGAGATCATGAGCGCATGAGCGATGACCCCACACATGTACGAGAGTTCTTCGGCGCCCGTGCCGCCGACTGGGACAGCCGGTTCCCCGACGACGGCCCCGCGTACGCCGCGGCCGTGGAGGAGCTCGGCCTGCGCCCCGGCGACGCCGTACTGGACGCCGGCTGCGGGACCGGCCGCGCGCTCCCGCCGCTCCGTGCCGCCGTGGGCCCCACCGGAACCGTGCTCGGGGCCGACCTCACCCCCGAGATGATCGAACAGGCCGTCAGCGCCGGACGCGGCGGTGAGAAGGGCGGGACGCTGCTGCTCGCCGACGTCGGCCGACTGCCGGTGCGCGACGGAGCACTCGACGCCGTGTTCGGAGCGGGACTCATCTCGCATCTCGCGGAACCCGTCGCCGATCTGGCGGAACTCGCCCGGGTGGTACGGCCCGGGGGCCGCCTCGCGCTGTTCCACCCGATCGGGCGAGCCGCCCTCGCGGCCCGGCACGGCCGGCAGATCACGCCGGACGACCTGCGCGCCGAGCCCCGCCTGCGCCCCCTGCTCGCCGAGTCGGGCTGGCGGCTCGTCAGCTACGTCGACGAGGACGCGCGCTTCCTGGCCCTCGCAGTCCGCGAAGGCTGAGCCACCGCCCACCGGACACCACTGGCGGGACCGGACCGTCATGGCTGAAAGAGCCGTACGCGGCGGATGCGGGTACCGGATGTGGCAGAGTCGGGCGGGGTCGACGGACGGACACCGCGGGACTCACCACGTCCCCGCCGGGGGCCGTGTCGGGGTGAGGGAGCAACGGGTGGCACGGGTGGTGGACGGCCGGTTCGAGCTGGTGGCGCGGCTCGGCGGCGGCGGCATGGGGACCGTGTGGCGGGCCAGGGACCTGGCGCTGCACCGCGAGGTGGCGCTCAAGGAGGTACGCCCGCCGGACCCGGCACTCGCCGAGTACGACCCCGAGGCCGCGCGGGAACTCCGCATCAGGGTCCTGCGCGAGGCGCGGGCACTCGCCCGCGTGGCGCACCCCCAGGTGGTGACCATCCATCACATCGTGGACGGTGGCGAGGGCACGTACCCCTGGCTCGTCATGGAACTGGTCGACGGCGGGTCGCTCCAGGACCGGCTCGACCGTGGCACCCTCGCGCCCGGCGAGGCGGCCACGCTGGGGCGCGGGATCCTCGCGGGGCTGCGCGCCGCTCACGCGGCGGGCATCCAGCACCGGGACATCAAGCCCGCGAACGTCCTGCTCCGGCCGGACGGCACGCCGGTCCTCACCGACTTCGGCATCGCGGCGATCCACGGGGCCACCGCCCTCACCGCCGCCGGCTCGATCATCGGCACACCCGACTACATGGCTCCCGAGCGCGTCAGCGGCGGGGAAGGCGGTCCGTCCGCCGACCTCTGGTCACTGGCGCTGACGCTGTACGTCGCGGTGGAGGGCCACCATCCGCTGCGGCGCGCCAACACGCTGGCCACGCTCGCGGCCGTCCTCGGCGAGGACGTGCCGCCGCCGCACCGGGCGGGGCCGCTGACACGGGTGCTGACGGACGTCCTGGTACGGGACCCGGCGTCACGGCCGGACGGCGAGACGCTGGACCGGCTGCTGGCCGAGGCGGAGAGGGAGCAGGAGACGAAGGGTGCGGGTGACACCGCCGAGGTACCCGCTGAACCGAGGGACACGGTGCCGCCCGCCGCCGTCCCCGGTGCGCCGGCACCGCCCGGCCCCACCACCTCCTACCCCCTCGCACCACCGACACCGCCCGACACCCCCGCTCCCCGGAAGCGGCGCAGCGCGCTGTACGTGGGGGCCGCCGCGGCAGTGGCCCTGGGCGGCGTGCTCGTCTGGAGCCTCCTGCCCGACGGTGGCGACAGTGGCGGCGGCTCGGGCGGCGACCGCACGGCGGCCAAGACCGGCGGCGCCCGGCCGTCCTCCCCCGCCACCTCGACGGGCACGACCACGAAGCCCACCTCCGGCGGCTCGTCCGGCATCACCATCGGGATCAAGTTCGATCAGCCCGGACTGGGGTTGAAGAAACCGGACGGCACGTACGCGGGTCTCGACGTGGACATCGCGACCTACCTCGCCCGCGCCCTCGGCCACGACCCGGCCGACGTGACATGGAAGAACGCCCTCAGCTCCACCCGCGAGTCCCTCCTCGCCCGCGGAGACGTCGACCTCGTGGTGGCGACGTACGCGATCAACGACCAACGGAAGAAGCGGGTCGACTTCGTCGGCCCGTACCTCGTGGCCCATCAGGACGTCCTGCTGCGGGCGGACTCCCCCGTCACCAAGCCGGCCGATCTGAACGGTCTGAGGGTCTGCTCGGCCACCGGCTCCACCTCCGCGCTCACCATCCGGACGCTGATCGCTCCCCAGGCGCAGGTCCAGACGTACGACACGTACACGCAGTGCATCGCCGCGCTGAACGCGGGCACGGTCGACGGCTTCACCACCGACGACGCGCTGCTCGCCGGATACGCGGCTCAGGACGGCTTCAAGGACCGGTTCAAACTCGCCGGTTTCCGCCTCACCGAGGCGCGCTACGGCATCGGTCTCCGGAAGGGCAGTCCGCTGCGGGCGAAGGTCCAGGCGGCGCTCGCGCGGATGGTCACCGACGGCTCCTGGAACAAGGCCGTCGAGAAGAACCTTCCGCTGCTGCGCGCGGACCCGCCTCCGCTCACCGAATGAACCCACCGGGACACGCCCACCCGGACGCGCCCCCGCACGATCGTCACGGATGCCAACGCACCCTTCTTTACCGGCACTTCACTGTCTACCGTGGAGATGCCGGGCAGTCGTGCCCGGGAAAGGCGGCGGGCCGTGGCACGAGTTCCGGAAAGACTGCGCAGACTCCTCCCCTCCGGCCGGAAGGCGCCCGGGGCCGCCGCGCCGGGGCCACCGCGCCCCCGGCAGGGGCACAACCTCTTCGAGGCCGCCGCCGAGTACGTGGCGGCCTGCGCCGAGGACGACCCGGCCCGGGCCGAGGAGGCGGCGAGCCGGGTCTCCCCCGGCATGCTGTCCTTCGGCGTCAACGAACTGGCCTGCCGGGCCCTGATCACCTTGGCCCGGGAACGGAACCAGTCCCCGAGCACCGTGGCCCGCTCACTGCTCGGCCTGCGGGACCAGCCGACGGCCCGACGGGCGGGTGACGCGTGACGGGCTCGACCCGATGAGGCGAGGTTCAGGGGCGGAGACCCTCGACGCGCGGGTTACCCACTGGTTAAGGTGCGCCGACGACCAGATGGGGAGGACGCCGTGGCTGGGACGGACCCGATCGCCGAGGCCGACGCCGACGCGCTTTTTGTGCTGACCGCGGCACTGCTGACGCCCGCGCGTTTCCCGAGCGTGCTCGGCGACGACTACCCGGCGGCGTGCGCCGCGCTGGGCCTGCAGCCGTACGCCGAGGGGTACGGGCTCGTGTTCGGCCAGGACGGCCACGGGGCCCGCTGGACGGTCGTCGTCGACGACGTGTCCCTCGTCGCGGTGGCCATCTCCTCCTGGGACTGCGGCATGGCCTACGACCTGTCCCCCGACGAGCGCTCGGTCGTGGCCGGGCTGCCGGGCTGGCCGCTCCCGGTGGCGACGGTCGCCCCCGGCGTCCCGGCACCGCACGACCCGGAGCCGGAGGAGGGCGATCCCGCGCTGCTGGTCCCGCCCTCGGGCGACGAGTGGGGACCGGCCCAGCGACGGCTCGGCGCCGACGAGGTGGCACTCCAGTGGGCCGCCTGGCGAGCTCGGGTGGGCGACGAGGGCGCGGAGCCGGCGGGCGCGGGAGCCGGCCGGCCGGCATCGCCTCAGGCCCCGGCCGGCACGCCTGCCCAGACCCCCGCCCCGGCCTCCGCCCCCGGCAGCGTAGCCGCCGACCCGTACACCGGGGTCAGGAAGGCGCTGGACGAGCTGCGCGGCTATCTGGAGGAGCCCCCGCCGGTGGGACGCGTGCGCTCGTCCTCCGGGATGCTGCGCGCGGACGGTCCCGGCTGGTCTCTCGTGGCCAAGGCCGACGACATGGCGTTCGTCCTCCTCGACGAGCTGCCGCGCGAGGTGCTGCCCGTGACGCGGGGCCCGCGGCTCCCCGCCCTCCTCGAAGCGCTCGACGCGATGGCCGTACGCCCCTCCTGAGCAGCCCCGCCCGCCCCACCCCTCTCTCCTCTCCATAGGACGAGGGCCTGAGGTGTGGTTCCGAACCATGGCCCGGTGGCAGGGGTGCGCCGCACGATGTGGCGCCGCACCCCATTCCGTCGTCCCACCGGAGGCTCACCATGCGCCTGTTCCCAGGCGGCCCGCTGTTCGCCGCGCTCCTCACCGGCGTCACCGTCCTCGCCCCCGCGAGCCCCGCAGGGGCCGAAGCGCCGGCCGTCCGACACTGCGCGCGTCAGGACCGGGTCCATGTGCCCGGCGCCGAGCACCAGCAGTCCGCCTGTCTGGACGACCTGACGACCACCGGGCTCGCCGGCACCCCGTACACCGACGTGGCCGACCAGGCCGGTCTCGCCGCGAAGGGGACCCGTAACCCGTCAGGGGTGCCGGGTGTCCAGATCGACGGGTACTTCCCCGACGACTCCCACCTCAACACCACCCACGGCTGGGCCCATGACGCGCAGTTCGTCATCCGGCTGCCCGACCACTGGAACGGCGGGCTCGTCGTCACGGGCGCCCCCGGCAGCCGGCGCCAGTACTCCACGGACGCCCTCATCTCCGACCAGGTGCTCGCCCGGGGCTTCGCCTACGCCGCCACCGACAAGGGCAACACCGGCCCGGACTTCTTCACCGACGGCCGGGAGCCGGGGGACGCGGTCGCCGAGTGGAACCGCCGGGTGACCGAGCTGACGCGAGCCGCCAAGAAGGCCGTACGGCAGCGCTACGGCCACACGCCGGAGCGCACGTACATGACCGGCATCTCGAACGCCGGCTATCTCACGCGCTGGCAGCTGGAGAACCGGCCCGAGCTGTACGACGGCGGGGTCGACTGGGAGGGCGTGCTCTGGACCACGCGCGGACCCAACCTCCTGACGAGCCTGCCGGTGACGGTGGCACGGTCCCAGGGACTGGCCACGGACGACGACCTGATCGCGGCGGGCTTCGCGCCCGGCTCGCGCTTCCTGTGGCCGTACCACGAGAAGGCCTACTGGGGTCTGACGCAGAAGCTCTTCCGGGCCGAGTTCGACCCCTCGTACGATCCGGCCTGCCCCGGCTCCACGGCCGGCGGGACCGTGGAACAGATCTTCGCGCCCTGTGCCTCGGACGCCGGCTACGACTACGCCTCCCGGCCGGCGTCCGTCCACCGCGCGGTCGCGAAGGTCGCGCTCACCGGGCGGATCGGCAAGCCGCTCATCACGCTCCACGGCGACCTGGACACCCTGCTGCCGATCGCCACCGACTCCGACGTGTACGCGCGGATGATCGACGGGCGGGCCCGGGGCGGGCTGCACCGCTACTACACGGTGCAGGACGGGACGCACACGGACGGCCTGTACGACACGTATCCGGACCGGCTGCGGCCGATCCTGCCGTGCTACCGCTCCGCGTTCGACGCGCTGACGCGCTGGGTCGAGGAGGGTACGGCGCCGCCCGCGGACCGTACGATCGCGCGGCCCGCGAACGGCGACCTGGTCAACTCCTGCGCTCTGGAGGGGTGAGCGGGGTCGTCGGAACGCTCGGAGCCGCCCCGGCGGGGCGAGTCTCGGCGATCCCGGACACTCAGACCCGCTCCAGCGGACGGTGCGGCTCCGCCGGCAGCTCGGCCCTGATCGGGTCTCCGGGCCGCACCTCCCCGCCGGTGCGCACGATGCCCATGATCCCCGCCTTGCGCACGATCTCGCCGTTCTCGTCGCGGCCGAGAACCTGCTTGAGCAGGCCGTGCCGGAAGTTGTCGATCTGCGCGCACGGGTTGCGCAGTCCGGTGACCTCGACGACGGCCTCCGCGCCGAGGTGCAGGAGGGTGCCGGTGGGCAGGGCGAGGAGGTCGATCCCCCGGGTCGTGACGTTCTCGCCGAGGTCGCCGGGGGCGACCTCGAAGCCTGCGCCGGCGACCTCGTCGAAGAGTTCGGCGTGGATGAGGTGGACCTGACGCAGGTTGGGCCGGGTGGGGTCCTGCGCGACGCGGGACCGGTGCTTCACCGTCACGCCCGCGTGGACGTCGCCCTCCACGCCGAGCCCGGCGAGGAGGGTGATGCCCTCCTTGTTGGGCTTGGTGAACGAGTACGTGCCGTTGCTGCTGACCGTGGTGACGGTAGCGCCGCTCATGGTGAGAGCTCCCCTTCTCTGCCGTCCGGGTGGCGGCGAACCGACTCCCCGAACCGATGATCACATCGCGCCCTGGATGTGCCCGACCCTACTCGGCGCCCTCGGCGCGGAGCGGCGCGCCCACCTCGTGCAGGTGGCCGAGGGCCTGGCGGTACGAATCCACGAAGCCGGTCTCCGTGTACGGGACGCCCAGCGCGGCGCAGTGGGCGCGGACCGCGGGCTGGGCCAGGCGGAGGTTCGGGCGCGGCATGCTCGGGAAGAGGTGGTGCTCGACCTGGTAGTTGAGGCCGCCGAGGAACCAGTCGGTCAGGGCGCCGCCCCGGATGTTCCGCGAGGTGAGCACCTGGCGGCGCAGGTGCCCCCAGCTGTCGCCGTCCGCGTGCTCGTCCGGCCGGTCCATGCCCTTGTGGTTGGGGGCGAAGGCCATGCCGAGGTGCACGCCGAGCAGCATCTGGTGGAGCAGGGCGAAGACGAGGGCCTGGGCGGGCGTCAGGAGCGTGAGGAGCAGCGTCGCGTATCCGGCGAAGTGGGCCAGGAGCAGCGCGCCTTCGGTGAGGCGCTCGCGCCGGGTGCGGCACGGGCCGTCCTTGGCGAGCAGGGCCTGGACCCCGTACACCTTGAGCGCGATGCCCTCCAGGGTGGTCAGCGGGAAGAACAGCCAGGCCTGGTGGCGGGTGAGGAATCCGCGCAGGCCCGTGCGGCCCGCCGTCTGGTGGTCGGCGAAGACGAGGATGTCGGCGGCGACGTCCGGGTCCTTGTCGAGGTGGTTGGGGTTCGCGTGGTGGCGGTTGTGCTTGTCGTTCCACCACTCCCGGCTCATGCCGAGGAGGAGGTTGGCGTGGACGAGCTGGAGGATCCGGCTCGCCTTGCGGTTCGCGGTGATCTGGGCGTGCCCGGCGTCGTGACCGACGAAGGCGGCACGCGCCGAGAACAGGGCGAGGGGGACGGCGAGGAGCAGCGCCCACCAGGAGGGGCCGGTCAGGGCGAGCCCGGCCACCACAGCGGCGACGCCGAGGAGGTTGACCAGGATGCCGCGGGCGTACCAGCCGGGGCGGTGTTCGAGGAGGCCCTGTTCCCTGACCGTCCGCAGGAGCGGGGTGAACTCGCTGCCGCCCCTGACGCGGGCGGGCGCCGCGACGGGTGCGGCGGCCGGGGGCAGGACGGTGGCCTGGGACATGTCGGGCTCCGGTTTCTGTCGGTCGGTTCTGGTCGGTGGGCGCCTACCGAGAACGTACGGATCCGTGATCGTCCGGGGCCATGGCGTCACCACCCGTCCACGGTCGGGGGCGCACCGGGGGGCGAGGGTGGGGCAGGCCCTACCCCTCCACGAGAGCCGGGATCGTGTGGCATGGATCACCTGAAGGGGGCGCGCGCCTGGCGACTTCGTGGAGTATCCTCGGCGACTCGGTCTCCAGGTAGTCAAATTTGAGGAATGCGTTGTCGCTCTCGCACGGACCCGATGATTCGGCCCGCGAACCCGCCCAGGAACCCTCCCCCTCGCACGAACTCTTCCGCCACTCCGCCGTCTTCCTTCCCGCCGAGCCGCCCCGCGCCGGACAGATCGCCTTCTGGTCGCCGGACGGTGAACCGCTGCCCGACGGCGAACCGCTGCCGGACGCCGGCGACGCTCCCCGCGACGACACCGGGATCACGGTCGTCGACGGCGACGCGCTCCAGGTCGTGACCGTCCCCGCCCGCACCCTGTCCGTACGGGACGCCCTGCCGTTGCTCGCCCGTGCCCGGTTCTCGGACGCCGCCTCCCCCGCGACCGCCTTCTGGGGCGCCGCGTCCCTCTTCGCCCTGGACCTCGTCTCGCGCGGCCTCCTGCTGCCCGGCCTCACACCCGGCGACCACGACGCGTGGCGCGCCGGGCCGCTCGGCCCCGGTGAACTGGCCGAACTCCGCACGCTCGCTGCCTCGATGCCGCCTGCCGCCCACGCGGTCCCTCTGTCCGCCCCCGTACGCGTGCCCGGCGACGCACCCGAACTGTCCCCAGACGAACCCCTGTTGCTGCCCGAGCCCGAGGCGCTGCTCCGCGCGTTCGCCGATGCGGTGGCCGACACGCTGCCCCGAACCCCGGCGGCCCCGCTCGCGGCCGGCGGGCCCGCCTTCGCGGCCGACGAACCCCGGACCGTTCCCGAGCACCGGGCGTGGGCCGCCGACGTGGCGGCCGTGCACGACGCGGGCGTCCGGCTCTCGCTCCGGCTCGAACTGCCCGGCTTCACCGCGGAAGCGCGGGAGGCACCCGGCTTCCGGGCGGTGCTCCAGCTGCACGGGGTCGCCGACCCCAGCCTGGTCGCGGACGCCGCCGAGGTCTGGGCGGGCTCCGGCCGGGCCGGGGCCGCGTTCGGTCCCCGGGCCCGGATGGACGCCCTCCTCGCCCTCCGGCGCGCCGCCCGCGCCTGGCCCCCGTTGTCCCCGCTCCTGTCCGCGGCCGTACCCGACACCGTCGAACTCGCCGACGAGGAGGTCGCGGAGCTCCTGGGCCCGGCGGCCGAGGCCCTCGCGGCGACGGGCGTCCAGGTCCACTGGCCGCGCGAACTCGCCGACCGGCTGACCGCCCGCGCGGTGATCGGCCCGGAGGGATCCGGAGTCGGCGCCGATACGGGTGTCGGTGTCGGTGTCTCAGGACTCCGTGTCGGCGCCGACGGCACGGATGAATCGGACGCTTCGGACCCCGCCGATGCCGCCCGCGCGTCCGCGCTTCCCTCCTTCCTCGCCGCGGACTCCCTGCTCGCCTTCAACTGGCGCTTCGCCGTCGGCGACCACGAGCTCACCCGCGCCGAGCTCGACCGGCTCGCCGAGGCCGGACGGCCGCTCGTTCGGCTCCGCGACCGCTGGGTCCTCGTCGATCCGGCCGAGGTGCGCCGGGCCCGTACCCAACAGGACCGCAAGGTCACACCGGTGGACGCCCTCTCGGCCGTCCTCACCGGCACGACCGAGATCGACGGACGCTCCGTCGACGTCGCCGCGACGGGCTGGCTGGAGCGACTGCGGGAGCGGCTCGCCGAACCCGAGGGCGACCGGCCGGAGATCGCTCAGCCGCCGGCACTCGCCGCGACCCTGCGCGACTACCAGCTCCGCGGACTCGACTGGCTCCACCGGATGACCTCGCTCGGTCTCGGTGGCTGTCTCGCCGACGACATGGGACTCGGCAAGACGATCACGGTCATCGCCCTGCATCTGCACCGGCAGACCGATCCGGCGTCCGCGGGGCCCACCCTCGTCGTCTGCCCGACCTCACTCATGGGCAACTGGCAGCGGGAGATCGAGAAGTTCGCACCCGGCACGCCGGTGCGCCGCTTCCACGGCGCCGCCCGTGACCTGGAGGACCTCGCCGACAGCGGCTTCGTGCTCACCACGTACGGCACCATGCGGCTCGACGCCGAGCGGCTCAACGCCCGGAACTGGGGGCTCGTCGTCGCGGACGAGGCACAGCACGTCAAGAACCCCTACTCGGCGACGGCCCGACAGCTGCGGACCATCGGGGCACGCGCGCGCGTGGCGCTGTCCGGCACTCCGGTGGAGAACAACCTGTCCGAGCTGTGGGCGATCCTCGACTGGACCACACCGGGGCTGCTCGGCACCCTCGGCGCCTTCCGGACCCGGTTCGCCGCCGCCGTCGAGGGCCGTCAGGACCCGGCCGCCGCCGAACGCCTCGCCGCGCTCGTACGCCCCTTCCTGCTGCGCCGCCGCAAGTCCGATCCCGGCATCGCCCCCGAGCTGCCGCCGAAGACCGAGACCGACCGGACCGTCTCCCTGACGCCCGAACAGGCCGGTCTGTACGAGGCGGTGGTACGGGAGACGCTGGCGGCGATCGCCGAGGCCGACGGCATGGAGCGCCGCGGTCTCGTCGTGAAGCTGCTGACCGGCCTCAAGCAGATCTGCAACCACCCCGCCCAGTACCTGAAGGAGGAACGGCCGAGGATCGAGGGCCGCTCGGGCAAGCTGGAGCTGCTCGACGAGCTCCTCGACACGATCCTGGCCGAGGGCGCGTGCACCCTGGTCTTCACCCAGTACGTGGGGATGGCCCGGCTCCTGGAGGCACATCTCGCGGCGCGGGGCGTGCGGACCCAGTTCCTGCACGGCGGCACGCCGGTCGCCGAGCGCGAGGCGATGGTCGCCCGTTTCCAGAACGGGGACGTCCCGGTCTTCCTCCTCTCCCTGAAGGCCGCCGGCACGGGCCTCAACCTCACCCGGGCCGAACACGTCGTGCACTACGACCGCTGGTGGAACCCGGCCGTGGAGGCACAGGCCACCGACCGTGCGTACCGGATCGGTCAGGACCGGCCGGTGCAGGTCCACCGGCTGATCGCCGAGGGAACGATCGAGGACCGGATCGCGGCGATGCTCGACCGCAAGCGGGAGCTGGCGGACACCGTCCTCGGGTCCGGCGGGGACACCCCGCCGGAACTGACCGAACTGACCGATGCCGAACTGGCGGAGCTGGTGCGACTGCGAGGGGACGGACGATGAGCGGGTACGGACAGAGCCACGGGCACGGCCATGGGCACGGGGACGACGAGCGGACGTTCGAGGCGCTGCCGCCGGCGGGCGGCGGCGGGTTCACCAGCACCTGGTGGGGACGGGCGTGGCTGAAGGCCCTGGAGGACACCGCGCTCGACGGGCAACAGCTCAAGGCGGGTCGCCGGCACGCGCGCGCGGGGGCGGTGGGAGCCGTCTCGGTGCGGCCCGGCCGTATCACCGCGATGGTCAAGGACCGCGACGGCACGGCGTACCGCGGCGACGTGCTGGTGCGGGAGTTCTCGGAGGAGCAGTGGGAGCGGCTCCTCGACCTCGCCGTGGACAGTGCGGGACACATCGCGGCGCTCCTCGACCGCGAGATGCCGCCGCACCTGGTGGAAGACGCGGCGGCGGCCGGGCTCGATCTCCTGCCGGGCATCGGGGACCTGGAGGCGGAGTGCGACTGCGAGGCCTGGGACCACTGCCCGCACACGGCGGCGCTCTGCTACCAGGTGGCCCGCCTCCTCGACGAGGACCCCTTCGTCCTCCTCCTGATGCGGGGGCGCGGTGAGCGCACCCTCCTGGACCAGTTGCAGGCCCGCAGCGCCTCACGGGCCGCCGCGCCGACAGCGCGTGGCGGCGCGGGATCGGACGGCGCGCCGGGCGGCGGGCCCGAGGGGGCCGGAGGGATGCCCGGCGTGTCGGCCGAGGAGGCGTTCGCGGCGGGGTTCCTCGTGCCGCCGCTGCCCGCCCCTCCGGCCGCGTCGGCCGCACCGGGCCGGTCGGCGTCCCTGGACACGGACACGCCGCCGGAGCCGGGGGTCGACCCCGCGGCCCTCGAGTTCCTCGCGGCGGACGCGGCGACCCGCGCGCACCGGCTGCTCAGCGAGGTCCTGGAGGCGGGTGACGCGCACAACGGCACGACGGATCCTGGGGAGGCCCGCCTGACGGTGGCTCAGGACGCGGTCCGGCTCGCGGCGGGCTCCCCCGTTCCCTGGCTCGCGGCGCGGCTCGCCGCCGGCTCGGGCAGGACGCGGGCGGATCTGGACCTGGCCACGCGCGCGTGGCGGTTCGGGGGCGCCTCCGCCCTCGCCGTACTGGACGAGGAATGGGCGCCGGACGCCGAGGCGCTGGAGCGTGCCGGGGTCCGGCTCGCCGAGGCCTGGGCGGACGACGAGCGGCCGGTGCTGCGACGGGCGGGGGGCGCGCGGTGGACGGTCGTGGGTGCGGAGGCGCAGCTGCGGCTCGACGAGGACGGCCGCTGGTGGCCGTACCTCAAGGCCGGGTCCCGCTGGTCCCCGGCCGGCCCGCCGGACCGGGACCCGGCGTCGGCCCTGGCGACCGCGTTCGCGGCCGGTGCTACTGGAGCCGGTGGCTGAGCGTGCTGCCGGCTGTGGCGGCCAGGCTGCAGGCGACGGTGTCCGCGCCGAGGAGGTGACTCGTCCGGTACGGGTACTGGACGAAGGTCGTCCAGCGCGTGCCGAGCGGCTGCCTCGCGGCCTTGAGGCGGAGCGGTTCGCGACAGAGCACGGTGGCCGCCTCGCGTATCGCCTCGTCGGTGGCGAAGGTGCCGATCAGGCGGGGACGGGCGACGACTTCGGCGTGGTGCGGCGTGTCGCAGGCCCCCCGGAGGGCGGTGCCCGGCGCGTCGCGGTCGATGTCGAAGCAGTCGCCGACGCGCAGCGCCTCGAAGGAGACGGGCCGCTCGGGGAGCCGGTCACGTGTCGGGGTGGGGGGGGGGGTGGCACCGGCCGAGGGTGCGCCGCTCGCGGCGCCAGCAGCCCCGGGGGCCGAGCTGCCGGACCGGGACGGCGCCGCTGACGTGCTGCCGCGCGCATGCCTCGCGCCGTCGCCGGGCTCCGGACGCGTCGGCGTGCCGCCCGTGTCCGCGGTGTCCGTCGAGGTGCCCGCGCTCGGCGTGTCGGCCGACCCCGCTCCGGTCGTCGGGGGGAGGGCGGCCGATCCCGTATCGCCGGTGACGACGGGGAACGGCACGTCGGCCGGGTCCCCGCCCGGTCGGCCGTCGGCGAGTCCGCCGCCCTCCGCGCCGCCCCCGGCGGTGAGGAAGGCGCCGGTCACCAGGGCGGCCGTGAGCAGCGGCACGAGCGGCACACCGAACCAGCGGGCGCGCCGCGCCGCGGGTCCCGGCCGGGGCGCACCGAGGCGCACGAAGCGGGCCGACCACGGGGACTCGGCGGCGGACCCGTACAGAATCGTGACCATCGTCGACCGCGCGCGTTCCCGCCGCCGCTGCTCCCCCGTCACCGCCGCCGCCCCGTCACCGCTGCCTACAGCCCGAGCTGGCGCTCCGCGCCCTCGACCGTCTGGGCGAGGAGCACGGCGATGGTCATGGGGCCGACACCACCGGGGACCGGGGTGATGAGGGAGGCGCGCTCGGCGGCCGACGCGAAGTCGACGTCGCCGACGTTGCCCGGGTTGTAACCGGCGTCGATGACGACGGCGCCCGGCTTGATGTCCTCGCCCTTGATGAAGTTCGGCTTGCCGACGGCGGCGACGAGGACGTCGGCCTCGCGGACGACCGAGGAGAGGTCCTGGGTGCGGGAGTGGCAGTAGGTGACGGTGGCGTCGCGGCCGAGGAGCAGCAGGCCGGCCGGCTTGCCCAGGATCGCGCTGCGGCCGACGACGACCGCGCGCTTGCCGCTGAGTTCGACGTCGTACGCGTCGAGCAGACGCATGATGCCGCCGGGCGTGCACGAGACGAAGCCGGGCAGGCCGAAGCCCATCGCGGCGAAGGAGGCCATGGTGACGCCGTCGACGTCCTTCTCGGGGGCGATGGCCTCGAAGGCGGCGCGCTCGTCGATGTGGGGGCCGACCGGGTGCTGGAGCAGGATGCCGTGGACCTCGGGGTCCTCGGAGAGGGCGGTGATGGCCGCGACGAGCTCCGCGGTGGTCGTCGCGGCGGGCAGCTCGACGTGCTTGGAGCGGATTCCGGCCTTGGCGCAGCGGTTCTGCTTCATCTTCACGTACGTCACGGAGGCCGGGTCCGCGCCGACCAGGACGGTCGCGAGGCACGGGGTGACGCCGGTGCGGCGGGTGATCTCGGCGGCTCGGGCGGCGGTCTCCTCGACCGTGCGGCGAGCGAGGGCCGTGCCGTCCATGAGGGTGGCGGTGCTGGTGGACATGGCAACTCCTGGGCGTCGTCTCTGACCGGTCTCTCGCCCAGGCGCACGGCATCGGAACGGTCGTGCCGCCGGGGCACGCTCCGCCGGGCCGCTCCCCGGTGGTGATCCACCTCAAGCGCCAGTCACGGCCCGGGCCCCACTCTACGTGAGGGGTCGGGGGCCGATCCCGGACAGGGTGCGTATGCCGGGGGGCGGGGGAGCTTGTCGGCTGTCCCCGGGCGCACGACGATGAGCGCGACGTGCCGGACGACCTCGACGAGGAGGCCGAGTTGAGCGATGCGTGGGTGGCCGGGGAGCCGCGGACGGAACGGACGGAACGGACGGAACGGACATCGACGGAGGGGCGGGGACCGGCCGAGTCGGGGACCCGTGAGGCCCGCCCGCTGGTGGCCGAGTCCTGGCGCCGGTCCGTACGCGCGCGCGTGAGCCCCGACGGGGCGGCGCGGGTGGAGCTGGACGAGGACGAGCTCGCCGCGTACCGGGACGGGCATCCCCTCGCCGCGGCGATGCCGGTGATCCGGGAGCTGATGGGAGCGTACGCGACGGACGGGGAGCATCTCCTCGCGGTCTGCGACGCCGCCGGGCGGATGCTGTGGGTCGAGGGGCATCCGGGCACCCTGCGCAAGGCACGGGGGATGAACTTCGTGGCCGGCGCCCGCTGGTCGGAGGCGGCGGCCGGGACGAACGCGCCGGGCACCGCGCTGGCCGTCGACCGGCCGGTGCAGGTCGTCGCCGCCGAGCACTTCCGGCGTCCGGTGCGGGCATGGACCTGCGCCGCGGCCCCCGTGCACGATCCGCACAGCGGGCGGGTGCTCGGCGCGGTCGATATCACCGGCGGGGAGCGGCTCGCGCACCCGCACAGCCTCGGCTTCGTCCAGGCGGTGGCACGCGCGGCCGAATCCCAGCTGGCCCTGCTCGGCCCGGCCCCGGAGCCGGGGCGGCTCAGGCTGTCGGCGCTCGGCCGGGACGAGGCGGTCCTGTCGGTGGGCGGGCGGCGGCTGCGGCTGAGCCGCCGCCACAGCGAGATCCTGGTGGTCCTCGCGCACCGCCCGGAGGGAGTCGGCGGCGAGGAACTCCTCACCCTGCTGTACGAGGACGAGTCGGTCACCCCGGTGACCCTGCGGGCCGAGCTGTCCCGGCTGCGCGCGCTGCTCGGTCCCGACGCGCTGCGGTCGCGTCCGTACCGGCTCGCCGGGGCGGTGGACGCCGACTTCGCGACGGTCGACCGGCGGCTCGCCTCGGGGGCCGTCGCGGCGGCGGCCGGGGACTACGCGGGCCCGCTGCTGCCCGCGTCGGCCGCGCCCGGGGTCGTACGACTGCGGGAGCGGCTCGCGGACCGGCTGCGGGCGGCGCTGGTGAACCGGGGCGATCCGGGGCTGCTCGCCGACTGGGCGTACAGCGCGTGGGGCGAGGACGACGTGGTGGTCTGGCGGGCGCTGTGCGCGGCCGTGCCGCCGCCCCAGCTTCCTCCCGTACGGGCACGACTCCACTCCCTGGAGGCGGAACTGTCCGCCGGTGCAACGGACTTGCAACGTTCGGTTCACCACACTCGGGCGTGAGCGCCGGCCAGGGACGGCCGGCGCGTCCCAGGGAGGCCATGCCGATGACCCGTTACGCCGCACCCGGCACCGAGGGCGCGCTCATGTCGTACCAGGCCCGCTACGACCACTGGATCGGCGGCGAGTACGTCGCCCCGGCGGCCGGCCACTACTTCGAGAACCCCAGCCCGGTCGACGGCCGCCCCTTCACAGAGGTCGCGCGGGGCACCGCCGAGGACGTGGAACGCGCCCTCGACGCGGCGCACGCGGCGGCGCCGGCGTGGGGACGGACGGCGCCGGCGGAGCGAGCGGCCGTCCTGCTGAAGATCGCGGACCGCATGGAGAGCAACCTGGAGGCGCTCGCGGTCGCCGAGACCTGGGACAACGGCAAGCCCGTCCGAGAGACGCTCGCCGCGGACATCCCGCTCGCCATCGACCACTTCCGCTACTTCGCGGGGGCGCTGCGTGCCCAGGAGGGCGCGCTGAGCGAGATCGACGACGACACCGTCGCGTACCACTTCCACGAGCCGCTGGGCGTCGTCGCACAGATCATCCCGTGGAACTTCCCGATCCTCATGGCGGTCTGGAAGCTGGCCCCGGCGCTGGCCGCCGGCAACGCGGTGGTCCTCAAGCCGGCCGAACAGACCCCGGCCTCCGTGCACTTCTGGATGAGCCTGGTCGCGGACCTGCTGCCGCCGGGCGTCCTGAACATCGTCAACGGCTTCGGCGAGGAGGCCGGAAAGCCGCTGGCGTCCAGCCCGCGGGTGGCGAAGATCGCGTTCACCGGCGAGACGACGACGGGCCGGCTGATCATGCAGTACGCCTCGGAGAACCTCAAGCCGGTCACCCTCGAACTCGGCGGCAAATCCCCCAACATCTTCTTCGACGACGTGTGGGCGGCGGACGACGACTTCCGCGACAAGGCCCTCGAAGGCTTCACGATGTTCGCCCTCAACCAGGGCGAGGTCTGCACCTGCCCCTCGCGCGCCCTCGTCCAGCGCGGCCACTACTCCGACTTCCTGGAGGCGGCGGTCGCCCGCACGGAGAAGATCGTCCCGGGCCACCCCCTGGACACCGACACGATGATCGGCGCCCAGGCCTCCGCCGACCAGCTCAAGAAGATCCTCTCCTACCTGGAGATCGGCCAGCAGGAGGGCGCGAAGATCCTGACGGGCGGCCAGATCGTGGAACGTGGTGGAGAGTTGGCGGGCGGCTACTACGTACAGCCGACCATCTTCGAGGGCGACAACCGCATGCGGATCTTCCAGGAGGAGATCTTCGGCCCGGTGGTGGCGGTGACCTCCTTCACCGACTTCGACGACGCGATCCGCACGGCCAACGACACCCTCTACGGCCTCGGCGCCGGCGTCTGGACCCGCGACACGAACACCGCCTACCGCGCGGGCCGCGCGATCCAGGCGGGCCGCGTCTGGACGAACTGCTACCACGCGTACCCGGCCCACAGTGCTTTTGGAGGCTATAAGCAGTCGGGCATCGGCCGAGAGACCCACAAGATGATGCTGGACCACTACCAGCAGACGAAGAACCTGCTGGTGTCGTACTCGCCGAAGAAGCTCGGATTCTTC
Source organism: Streptomyces sp. R-07 (assembly GCF_049913175.1). NCBI lineage: Bacteria > Bacillati > Actinomycetota > Actinomycetes > Kitasatosporales > Streptomycetaceae > Streptomyces > Streptomyces sp. R-07. Next base: position 7,967,899 of record NZ_CP183978.1, on the reverse strand, counting down.
TAGAGGCACGAAAAGAGGCGCCTGGCCCGGGCTTTCGCCCGGCGGGCGCCTCTTGCTCGCCCCGCACAGAGAGGGGGGTATTCACACCAGACCAAATCCCCGACTCACCCCGCCGGCGGGTCACCCTGGTCGACGCGTTCCACTCATCCATGGACTGCCCGATGAGGCGGTTGGCGTGCTCCCGGACGCCCTCCGATCCGGTGCTTGACCCTCACCCCAGCGGACAAGGCATCCCTGCAAGAGTGCTGCCGGGCTCAGAAGGTGCTCGGCGCCGCTGTACGGCTCTCTGCCCTGCCTCGGCTGGGCAGCGTCCCCGACGATGAGCCGCCGCTCCGCCTACGGCGGTCAGCCGCCTGGCCCGCCGGGACGGTGCCGCCCGGTGAAGGCCGTGACCCAGCAGCCCGGGCTCCTCCACCTCCTGAGCGTTCGCAAGGTCCGGCTTCCGCTCATCGAGACGGTCTCCGTCTTCGGGGACATGGCGCACCATGCCCGTTGCTCGCCGGCAGGAACGGCCGCGACCGCTCCCACTCCGGATCCGTAAGATCGCCCCGCCCATGCCCACCACCACGAAACCGACCTGCCGCGGGGGCGCTCGGCCTACGCTGTGACATGCCCACTCCCAACCTGTCGTTCACCGTTGACGACGACCTCGAAGTGCCCGATCCTGCACCGGGAGACGTCTGGACCGTCGGCGCCGTCATCCTCAACCGGGCCGGCGAAGCCTTCGCTCACAAGCGAAGCCCGGACCGACGCCTCTTTCCCGACAGCTGGGACATCGTGGGCGGCCACCTTGAGGCCGGCGAAACGATCCTTGAAGCTCTCGCACGCGAGATCGAGGAGGAGACCGGCTGGCGCCTGACCCACGTGCGGCGGTCCCTTGGCACCACGACCTGGGTTGGAGACGACGGCGGCGGAATCCGTCGCGAAGCCGACTACCTCGTCGAAGTCGACGGCGACTTGGACAACCCCACGCTGGAATGGTCCAAGCACTCCGCATACGACTGGTTCGGCCCTGACAACCTCGCCCGCCTCAAAGAGAACCGCAGGCCCGGGGAGTTCTTGATCCACGACCTTGTCGAACGAGCCATTGAAGATCGACCGCAAAGGTCCCCGCGAGGTACCCCGCGCCCGACTCGGTGATGATCGGCTCCTGTACCCCACGACGTCGTCGGCGCGATTCTGCATCAGCGTGTTGAGCCGAACGCGCCTCACGCGAGCAGTTGGTCGCCGAGAGGGCTCCGCAGGTAGAGAACGAGGTGTCCCTGGCGGGCCCGGGTGACCAGTCCCGCACGGTGCAGGACGCCGAGGTGCTGGCTCACCGTGGCGGGGCTGAGGCTCAGGCGCTGAGCCAGTTCGGTCGTGCTCGCAGGCTGTGCGAGCAGGCCGATGACACGGGCGCGGGTACGACCGAGCAGGTCGGCCAGGGCAACGGGCGGGGCTGTCGTGTCGGTGTGCCAGACCGTGGCGAGGCCTCGGGCGGGGTACCAGATCCGGGGTGGCAGGGCGAGGTCGACGACGGTGACGGCGTGGTCGCAGAACAGGGAGGGGGTGAACGTCACCCCATGCCCGTCGGCGGCCAGGTCGTGCTCCTCGGTGGGAAAGGCGTCGACAGCCAGGGTGCCGCTGCCGGGATGCCACCGCAGGCCGGGGTCGATGTCGGCGAAGAGCATGCCGGCTCCCCCGTCGGTGAGCCGCCGCGCCCGGTGGAGGATGTCGGCGCGCAGTACGGCGTACATGCGCGGCCAGTGCGGTGCCATGACCAGAAGCCAGTAGGTGTGCAGGGCATCGGCGATCCTCTGCAGCAGGCCGTGGGGATCGGTATGCACCTGCCGCAGGAGTGGGTGCAGGGGGTGGCCGTCGGCGGCCTGGAGGAGTTCGCTTGCGACGCGCCGTGTCGAAGTGGCGCGCAGCGCGGCGAACTCGTCGTCGATGTCCGTGCTCGGCGTCGGAGGGTGGGGAGTGAGGAAGTCGGGGATGAGCCGGGTGGGCCCGACCAATGCCTGCAGCAGGGGCCAGTCGACGTGACGGAGCAGCGGGGCGGACTGTCGAAGCATTGTCTGATGCGCGGCATAGCGGACGGGGCTGCGCCAGGCTCGCAGGCTCTGGACGGTCTCTTGCAGGGGTGAGCAGGCGAAGCGGACCGAGGCCAGGTCTTCCACATCGAGCCGGAGCAGCAACATTCGGCCCAGACTAAACCTCTTCCTCCCGTCATGATCGGGGTGGTGGGATCCGGCGCATGACTGCTTCTGCTTCCGGGAGTACCCCGCACATGGCGACGTATGACCGCATCGGCCGGGGGTACCGGCACGTCCGTCGGCCGGACCCTCGTCTGGCCGATCTGATTCACCAGGCACTGGCCGGGGCTCGCACCGTCGTCAACGTCGGCGCCGGTGCGGGCTCGTACGAGCCTGCCGACCGGGAGGTCACTGCGGTCGATCCGTCACAGGTCATGCTCGATCAGCACCCGGGCTCGCGCAAGGTACGGGCAGGGGCGGAGAGCCTGCCGTTCGCGGACGGTGCGTTCGGTGCGGCGATGGCGGTCATGACGGTTCACCACTGGCCCGACCTGCGACGTGGCCTGGCCGAGCTGCAGCGCGTCGCCCACCGCCAGGTCGTCTTCACCTGGGATCCGCAGCACCTGCCCGAGCTGTGGCTGATCGAGGAGTACCTTCCCGAGATCCGGCAGCTCGAGCACGCCCGCTTCACACCCCTGTCCGCCGTGGTGGAAGCCCTGGGCGCGCATACCGTGCTCCCCTTTCCCATCCCGCACGACTTCACCGACGGCTTCCAGATCGCCCACTGGCGGCGCCCGCAGTCCTATCTGGATCCCGTTGTTCGAGCGGCGAGTTCGACGTTCGCCCAGCTACCGGCTTCCGTGGTCGAGCCGGCGATCGCGAGACTTCGGGAAGACCTGGCCTCAGGAGCCTGGCACCGACGCCATGCGGATCTGCTGACCCGGGACTCCGTCGACTACGGCTACCGCTTGCTCGTCGCGGGACCGGCTCAGGGTCCGACGGGAGCCGGTGTCGATGTGCGTGCACGGTCGGCAGGTGGATGACGTCGCTTCCAGCCGCTCCACGCGTCCCTGGTGGAAGGGGCGGGGCCGTTGCCGTGCCACCCACCGTGGCGGGGACGTCGGGATACCGGCGCCACCAAGTGGTCACGGTGGCGCGCCCGCGGCCCTCGTCACCACGGGCGCACGATGACGACGTCGCCGCCCGGAGCCTTGCAACTGCCCTACCCGATCGGCGTGCGGGTTCTTCTGAAGGCCCCGCACGCCCACCACGCGGCCGAGGACGAGGCGTTGTGGCCGGGCTTGCGCGATGCCCTCGCGGGGCGGTCCAGCGAGTCGGCCCTGCTTGAGGCGACGGAAGCCGAGCGCGCCGCCCTCAATCCGCTCGTGCACGCTGTCGACGAGGGCGAGCACACACACAGCGGATCGGAACGGTCGCTGCGGAAATGCTCCCGTGGCTTCTCGACGGAGCCGGCCCGCGGACGTCCACGGCGTTGCCCTCGACCCTGCCCCCACCTTCACGGCGCGCTAGGACCAGTCATGGCAGCCCGCCTACGTGGCACTCGACCGGTGGAACACCCCGGTCCCGGCCTGAAACCTCGCACGCCCTGCACGCAGCACCCGCCTCGCGCCCAGCGAACTTTGGAGTATCCGCATGTCCATCACCGTCGTCGTCACCGTTCTGACCGCTGTCTGGGTCGGCTTCTCCGGCCTGTCCCTGATGCGCAGAGCCCAGTTCGTCGTGGAACCCCTCGTCCAGTACGAGGTGCCCCGACCCTGGTGGACCCCGCTCGCCCTGGCCAAGCTCGCCGGCGCGGCCGGCCTGCTGATCGGATTGGCCCTACCGGTGGTCGGGTTGCTCGCCGGGGCGGGCCTGGTGCTCTACTTCCTCGGCGCTGTCGTCACCGTGCTGCGGGCGCGTTCGTACAAAACCGTCGCCTTCCCCCTGCTCTATCTGGCTCCGGTCACGGCCACCCTTGCCCTGGGTCTCACTGCCTGACACCCGCACGACACGGCTCAGGCCGAGCAGATACGAGGCGTCGGACGCGAGGGCTGCCGCGTCGAACGTGCGGCTGCCTGAAACCGCGCCACGAACCACCGGCCCGCCGCTGCGCCGTAGCCCGGCCTGCCCAGTCGTCAACCACATACGAAGGAGCACACGATGCGCGCTTTCCCGCTCCTGCCCATGGCTGCCGCCACCTTGGCCACTCTCCTGATCGCCACCCCGGCGTCCGCCCACAGGGCCGCCGCCTCCCCGTGCGCACACCAGTGGGCCGCCGGCTGGAGCACGGCCGTCCAACGTCCCTCCCAGAGCTGGTACCCGACCTGGGCGGAGGCGGGATTCCACAACCGATCCGTACGTCATATCTGCCGGGGGCGCCTCTGCCCGACCCGGGACCGTCCGTACGCTGACCTTCGGCGGATCCCCCTCCCCCTCGATCCGGCCCGGGGCGCGACACGCCAGCGACCCGGTACGACTGCCGGTGAAGGCGGGTGACCGGCTCAGCGTCACCCTGTTCTTCAACGGTACCGAGGCGTTCCTGTTCCGTCGGGTACGTTGCCGTTCCGCGCCAGGGGCACGAGCGCTCTCCCCCGCCCCCACCCCGAGCGCCAAGCGCCACGCGCCACGCGCCACGCGCAGCAAGATCCGGACCGTTTCCGGACCAGCCGTCTCCAAGGAGTCGCGCGTAACACCGTTTCCCCTGGTCAACATGGGTGTCATTGCTGTACCACCAGGAGACGAAGAACCTGTTGGTCAGCTACTCGCCGAAGAAGCTCGGGTTCTTCTAAAGGGTGTCGCAGAAGGCTCGGTTCCGGGCATTTCTCCTGTATGGGTGGGGTGTTGCGGGCTGAGCCGGTGTGGGTCGAGGCGTTCACGGGCTTGCGTATCGAGCGGTTCGCGAAGCTGGTGAACGTAGTGAGGGAGCGGGGCGGGAACGGTCCGGGTGGTGGCCGGCCGTGGTGCCTGCCGCTGGCCGACCGGGCCCTGCTGGTGGCCGTCTCCTACCGGACCGACCTCATCATGCGGCAGCTCGCCCCGCTCTTCGGGATCTCTCCGGCCACCGTCTGCCGGGTCATCCACCGCCTGCGTCCGTTGCTGGCCCTGGAGCCGGCCCCGCGGCCGGTCGCCGACGTCGACCGGCTGTGGATCGTGGAGGGAACCTTGGTTCCACACCTTCGATCCGAACGACGAGATCCTGGGCGGCTGACGGGCGCGGACACACGGGGGTACGCTCTCCACCAGCGGCGTGATCGAGCCGTTGGCCAGACCTCGCTCCCTGCACAAGGCGCCCATCCAGCAGGGCGGCGCCCCGGCCGCGCGGCTCCCACTCCACGCAGCCGACCACGGCGACGAGACCGACGGCAGGGCCGATCAGGGTCGGGGCACGGACCAGCCGCGCGCCGGGGCGGGCTGAGCCGTAGGGGGTCTGCATGAGTGACAGCCAGGTCGCGATCAAGCTCACGGGTGACGAGGCACTGGTGCTGTCGCACTGGCTGGAGAAACTCCAGATGACGGACCTCAGTCGCGTTGTCGACGATCCGGCGGTCTGGGCGCCGATCCACCGGATCGCCGGAACGCTCGACAAGGCACTTCCTGAGCTGTTCGCGCCTGACTATGACCAGCGGCTTGAGGCGGCTCGTCAGCGGCTTCGGCCCGAGGGCTGATCGAGCAGTCTGGACTCTGAACCGGATCAAGGACCAGGGGCGGCTGCCGACCCGGATGTGACGCGAAGGCGACGCGATCGCTCCGACTCCATGGAGGAGCCAGGGGATTCACTGAGCCTTCGAGTGTCGCCGCAAGCCGACCCCGCACGCCGCCAGGCATGTCGTCGTGGACGCGGCGACATCGCGGTGCGTCAGGACCGACAGGACAGCCGGACGTGAAGCAGCTCTGTCCGCAGTGCGGGTGTGCCGTCGACCGGTGCCGGGTCCTCCGCCGTCGGCTCGATGCCTCCGGCGGCGACCTTGTCGAGCGTCGCCAGACCGGCGGGGCCGACCGTGCCGAACACCGTGTAGTTCGGTCGCAGCGCGGAGTCGCCGTAGACGACGAAGAACTGTGAGCCGTTCGTGTTCGGGCCGGCGTTGGCCATCGCCAGCAGGCCGCGTCCGTAGAGCCGGCGCGTGCCCGTGGGATCGGTGGCTGCGGGCGGCAGGTCCACCGGCAGTTCGTCCTTGTACTTGTACCCGGGCCCGCCCTCACCAGTGCCGGTCGGGTCGCCGCACTGCAAGACCTTCAGCGTCGGGTACGCCGTCAGGCGGTGACACACCGTACGGTCGTAGAAACCGTGCCTTGCCAGGTGCAGGAAACTCTGGACCGTGCACGGCGCCTTGGCCCGGTCCAAGCGCAGCGGAAGCGGGCCCAGACTGGTCGGAACAGCCAAGTCGACCGTGCCACGAACAGGGGTGCGCCGTGGGTCGGGCGGCAGCGGAACACGGCGCGCCGGCGGCTCGTCCGGGGTCTGGCTGTACTGGCAAGGACCGTGCGTGGTGATCGGCGGAGCAGTGTCGGAAGCGGTGGCGACGCTCCCGCCGGTCACCACTAACGCCGCGGCCGCGAATGCACTGATCAGTGCTCGTCTCATCTTGCACGCCCTCCCGATGATCTCCAGGTCTTGGAGCGGTCGCAGTCTAGGGCGTGGTGTGGCCTGTGGGAGTGGGATTTCCGGCCGTTCAGCGTGACCAGAGCCCCGTCATCCAGGCGACACGTCCTTGGCGTTGCCGGGACCGCTGGGGTCCGTACCGAATCGACGGCAACGTGGAACACCCCGCGAGTGAGGGAACAACGGTGCCCTGTCGCGGAGCCCTGGAAGGCGCCGCCGTCGGTCTGGGCCGGCACATTTCGGCATGCCCTTCGCACAGTGCCCAGTATCGGCGTACGCGTGAACGTTCAGAGCGCCGATCGTCGACCACACGAACGCGCTGTTGCCCTGGGCATCGTTCCAGGGGTGGAAGTGGTCGGAGATCGCCAGTCTCGTGAATCCGGCCTGCTGGGCTCGGCGGGCCTGGGCGATCAGCTCGTCCGGGGTGAACTGCTCACACGACAGGAAGTAGCCGTACTCGGTCATCGCGCTACCGCTCCTCTCGTCACCCCTCCCCATCGATGGGGCCACCCAGCCCGCACGCGGGAATGACCGAGCGAACCGGGCGCCGGATTTCGAACGTGTGGTCGAAGATCCGCGGGAGACTGCCGCGCTACCGGCGCTGGGTCACCTCGGATGTGTCGGCGGCGAGGACGACCGGCGCAGAACTCTTCGCGCCGGGGAACGAGGGTGTGGTTCGTGTTCATGCCCGGCGTCCTTGGGGCCGCCGGTGTCTTGCGAGTCGCGCGGCGTCGGCCTGCTCGGTCCGGACGTAGGTCAGGGGCGGGGCGATGCCTTCGATATCGCCTGACCGCTGCTCGTTTCCGGCGGTGTGGGGTGGCCCCGCTGGAATCCGCCGCGTTCTCAGCCGATGAGATGCGGACGCTGTCCCCTCCGGGCACAGTAGGAAGGACCTGTTCGTACTGAGGTGGTCCCGTGTGGTCCCGCGTGCTGGAGACGGGACGGAGTGATGCGAGGATTGTCGTGACGCCGGAGTGATCGATGTTCCGCAGACGGCCGGCCGACAGCAGCGAGGACCTTTTGGTCCGGCTCGGGTCACTGACCGCCAGGGCGCGGGAGTTGGCCGAGACGCAGCGTTCCCGTGTCGAGCTCGCCGTGGCCCTTCAGCGCGGCATGCTGCCCTCGGACCTGCCCAGTCTTCCGGGCGCCCGGCTGGCCGTCCGCTATGAGCCCGCCAACCACGGGCTCAACGTCGGCGGTGACTGGTACGACGCCTTCTCCATGCCTGGCGGCCAGATCGGCATGTCCATCGGTGACGTGCAGGGACACAACATCGAGGCCGCCGCCTTCATGGGACAGGTCCGCGTGGCACTGCGCGCGCTGGCCTCCGTCACCGGAGACCCGGGAGAGCTGCTCGGTCGCACCAACGACCTGCTCATCTCTCTGGGCGCCGACCTCTTCGCCACCTGTACCTTCCTGCGGCTCGACCCCGCTGCCGGCACCCTGGAGTGTGCCCGAGCCGGTCACATCCCCCACATCTGGGCCACCACCGACGGCCGCTCCGGCATCGACGACAGCGAGGGCGGGCCTCCGCTGGGTGTGCTGCGCGGCGTCGACTACCCGGCCACGCGCCGCCGGCTCACCGCCGACGGCGTCTTCGTCCTTCTGACCGACGGGGTGGTGGAGGGGCCCTCGCTCCACGTCGACGAGGGTCTGGACCGGGTAACGCGGCTCGCCGGGATCACCGCCGTCGCCGGGCTGGACGTCGACGCGCTCGCGACCGCCGTCATGAAGCTGGCGGCCACGGTGGGGCACGAGGACGACGCGGCCGTCCTGGTCGTCGGCCATGACGGCGGTCCGGCCCGGCCGGCGGCCGAGGAGTGAGGGGAGGGGGCTCGCCTCGGGCCGGGCCGGTCCTCGGGCCCGCCCGGGCCCGTGCCGGACGGCGGCGCCCGACACGCAGGGGCCTTCCCGGTCGTGGCGGCCCGGCCGGTGTCTGATGGCTGACGTGTTGGATACTCGGCAGTTCCGGTCCTCTACGCAGGCGGCTCTGATGTCGCTGGCCGTGGCGGTTTGCTACTACGCGGCCGGACGACTCGGTCTGATGGGCCGCCTCGTCGTCGAAGGCGTCGTGGCCACCCCCATCTGGCCGCCCACCGGCGTCGCCGTCGCCGCCCTGCTGCTGCTCGGCGCGCGGGTCTGGCCTGGGATCGCCCTCGGCTCCTTCCTCGTCATCGCCTCCCTCACCACTCCGGGGCCCACCACAGTGGTCACCGTGGTCAGCAACACCGTCGCGCCGCTCTGCGCCTTCCTGCTGCTGCGACGGGCCGGCTTCCGGCTCGACATGGCACGGCTGCGGGACGGACTCTCCCTGGTCTTCCTCGGCGGGTTCGGCGCCATGCTGATCAGCGCGACCGCGGGGGTCGGACTGCAAGTGGCGAAGGGCTCCCTGGACAAAAGCGAGTTCTGGCCCGTCTGGCTGGCCTGGTGGGTGGGCGACACGATGGGGGTGCTGCTCGTCGCCCCGCTCCTGCTCGTCCTCGCGGGTCCGGCCGGACGGTTCCGGGTACGGCGCTGGAAAGAGGCGGCCTTTCTGGGGCTGACGACCCTGATCCTCATGCCCATGGCCGTGCTCAGCCCGATGAGCATGCTCTTCCTCGTCTTCCCCCTGCTGATCTGGGCAGCGCTCCGCTTCCAGCTCGCCGGAAGCATGCTGTGCGCGCTCTTCGCCTCCGTGCTCGCCACCTTCGAGGCGACCTCCGGACGGGGCGCGTTCCTCCACCTCACGGACGTCGAGATCATGGCCAAGCTCCAGGCGTTCAACGGTTCCGCCGCCCTGACCGCCCTGCTTCTCGCCTCCGTCATCACCGAGCAGCGTGCGACCCGCCGGTCGGTGCGCCGCGCCTGCCAGGAACTGGCAGAGGTCCTGGAGCACCTCGCGGCGGGCGAGCCCTCACCGGGTCCACCCGGCACCGCCGAGAGCAGGGCAGCCCCACCCGGCGGACCCCGGAATCCGTGATCCCCGCGCCGGAACCGGCGCAGGCATCAGGAGCCGTACAACGACTGCAAGGCATGGGACCTGTCCGGCGCTATCAAGCTGGTGCGTGATGGTGTCGGAGATGCACGGTCCTGAGCCGGCGGCCTGTTCCGTGAGCGTCCGGCGGGACGCGTCGAGCTGGGCCACGGCCTGGAACTGCCCCGCGTCCCAGGAGGCGGCCGCCTGTCGGCCGGCCTCCCAGGCGGCAGCGGCCTGCCGCTCCCCCGCCGCCCACGCGGCCGCTGCCTGCCGCTTGGCGGCAGCGAGGGCGAACACCCCCGTCAGCGCTCCGCCGCCGATCGCGGCCCCCGCGGCGACGAGCGCCGTCAGCACGGCGTCGTTCACGTCGGACGCCCAGCGTCCCGCCCCGCTCGCACATCCTGCATCTACCTGGCGGGGCTCAGCGTCCATCGTCCTTCGGTGCGAACTGCTCCCGCATGGTTCTTCCGCGGGACACCCGGCCGCGGGTCGTCACACAACCCGTCCAGGCCCCGCTCGATGAAGCGACGCCGCCACGTGCGGACCGCGTCCGCAGCGATCCGCAGCCGGCGGGACACCTCCGTGATCGAGTGGCCTTCAGCGCACTCCAGCACAATCCGCGACCGCAGGGCCCAGAGCCTGATCCGTCGTACGGCGACGCAACCAGCCCTCCAGCACCGCCCGCTGGGCATCAGTGACCGACAACGGCGGAATCTTCGGACCTGGACGACTCATGCCCAACTAACGGCGAAACTTCGACTCAGGTCACTAGAGCCACCTTGACTGTTGGAGCGCACAATGTCGGTGACCCGCGCCAGCCACAGTGGACCTACCCGGTCCGGGGCGGCCAATACAGCGCTTCCCCCGCGGCCTTGACCCATCCGGAGTGCGGCCCGCCATGGCCGAGCGCTACCGCAGCAAGAGGCGTAGAGCCCGACCGCGCATGGGGCGCGGGGTAAGCGGGGCGCCGCCGCGCGGTCGCCGTGACCCGATGGCTGTCGCGGGCCACGGCGGCCGTTGCTCACGGGGCCGCCCCGGAGAGCGTCAGCGAGGCAGGCTGCCCGGGTCGGTCGCCCAGCCGGTGTCGGCCCGGTCGCTCACCACGAAGAAGAGCGAGCCGCCCCGGCGCACGAGCGAGGCATCCACCCACGACGACGCGTGGGGCGCGCCGTCCAGGGTCACCGACCGCACGTACGGGGTGGTACGGGAGGCCTCGGGTGCGTCGATGGTGATCTCCGCGCGGTCCCCCACGGCGGCGATGACGGCGCGCGGGAAGACCGGCGTGCCGAGGAGCAGGTCGCCCGAGCCCGGCGCCTTCGGGTAGACGCCGAGCGCGGCGAAGACGTACCACGCCGACATCGTCCCCAGGTCGTCATTGCCGGGGAGGCCTGCGGGGCCCGTTCCGTACACGGTGTCGACGATCTGGCGCACTGTCTCCTGGGTCTTCCACGGCCGGCCCAGCGCGTTGTAGAGCCAAGGGGCGTGGATGCCGGGCTCGTTGGTGGGGTCGTAGCGCAGCGCGTCGCCCCCGCGGACGGACCAGGAGCCGTCAGGCTTGTGGAAGAAGGCCTCCAGGCGGGTCGCTGCCTTCTCCCGGCCGCCCATGGCGGTGGCGAGTCCCTGGACGTCCTGGGGCACCATCCACAGGTAGGTGGCGGCGCTGCCCTGGGCGAAGCCGTGTTGGGAAGCCGGGTCGAAGGGGGTCACCCAGGAGCCGTCCGCGTTGCGGGCCTGGAGGTAGCCGGCGTCCGGGGTGGCGGCGGGGTTGAACACGTTCTTCCAGTAGCCGCCGCGTTCGCTGAGCACCTGGTGCTCCTCTTCGTGGCCCAGTTGACGTGCCCACTGCGCGAGGGCCGCGTCGGCGACGGAGGCCTCCAGCGTCTCGGCGGCGCCGCCCCAGCAGTAGCACTGGTCCTGCGGCGCGAAGCGCAGCTGCTTGTACGCGGTGAGGTTGGGGCGTGCGGCCTCGCACTGGCCGGGGCAGCCCGCGTAGGAGAGTTCGGAGGGGTGCGGCACGGTGGCCTGGCGGTAGAGGGAGACGAAGGCGCCCTGGACGTCGAAGTTGCGCACACCCATGGCGTAGAAGGTCGCCAGGGTCGCCGCCGAGGGATCTCCGGTCATCACATGGGTGGCTCCGCTGACGTGTACCCAGCGGTCCCAGACGCCGCCGTGCTGCTGCGCGAAGTTGTACAGCGACTGGGCGAAGTCGCCCGCCACGCGCGGCTGGAGCAGGGCGAGCAACTGCACCTGGGCGCGGTACTGGTCCCAGCCTGAGAAGTTGCTGTACTGCGCCGCCTGGCCGTCGGCGAGCCGGTGGACCTTTCGGTCCATGCCCACGTAGCGGCCGTCCCGGTCGCTGATCACGTTGGGCTGCTGGAGGGAGTGGTAGAGCGCGGTGTAGAAGGCGGTGAGACGGTCCTCGTCGCCGCCGCTGACCCGGACCTTCTTGAGGATCTGGTCCCAGGACCTGCGGCCGGCCTGCGTCACGTCCTCGACGCCGGCGGCCGGGGCGATCTCGGTTCGCAGGTTCTCCTCGGCGCCGGCCAGAGAGACGTAGGAGATGCCGAGCCGCATGTGGACGACGGGGTCGGCCGACGTGTCGAAGGAGACGTAGCCTCCGGAGCCGCGGCCGGCCCGGCTCGCGCCGGTCAGATAGCCCTCGCCGCCGCCGGCGCTGATGGACCCCGGGTTCAGCTCTCCGTCGTGCCACGTGCCCACGGTGGAGAAGGGGCGGTCGAAGGTGGCGCTGAAGTGCAGGCGGTAGTAGCTCTTGCGGTTGTTGTTGGGGCTACCGCCGTTGGCACGCCGGCCGCAGAACGCGCCGGTCTCCACCCAGCCGGTGACCTTCTGCCGCGCGGTGTCGATGTCGACGTGCGCGTCCTCGCTGCCGTTGAGGGAGTTGGAGACCCGGAAGAGCAGGCTGGCGGGCCGGTCCTGGGGGAAGGTGAAGTCGGCGACGCCGGCCCGCTTCGTGACGGCGAGGTCGGTGGTGACGCCCGAGTCGAGGCCCACCCGGTAGCGGCCGGGCTCAGCCTTCTCGTCGGCGTGCGTGAAGTTCGCAGCGTATGTGGCGTCCTTGGTGTCGGCGGTCGGCGACGAGTTCACGTCCCCGACGAAGGGCATGATCGGCACGTCGCCCGCCGCGCCCGGGTGGCAGCCCGCGCCGTTGACGTGGGTGAGGGAGAAGCCGCGCAGCCGGGTGGTGTTGTACGAGTAGCCGTTGGCGGCGGCGGTGTTGGTCTGGTCGCCCGCGGTGCTGGTCGGCGACCAGCCGATCATCCCGAACGGCATGGTGGCACCGGGGTAGGTGTTGCCGCCGTTGGCGGTGCCGATCAGCGGGTCCACGTACGCGACGGGGTTCCGGACAAGGGGCGCCGGGACGGCGGCCGCGCTCGCCGCGGGACTGCCGAGCAGCGGGAGGAGCAGCCCGACCGAGACCAGGGCTGCTCCGAGACCGGTCGCCGGACGACCCTCTGGTCTTCTTCGGATTCTTCGGAGCGCGTTCATGAGGGAGCACTTCCTTCCCATGTGTTGGTCCTGCCCGGGCTCTGGCGTCCCGGTGGCTTGAAGGTGTCGTGTCGATCAGACCCGGTCGAGTCCGGCCGTGGCGGGAACACCGTTTCGCCCGCCCTTGACCGCAGCGTCTCGTCTGCGGACACGTAGACGGCACGGCCGGGCCTGAGGTCCGCCGCACACTCGGCCGAAGCGACGGTCACCGAGCCGCCGAGGCACAGCAGGGGCTGAGGACAGCGGTGTCAGAGTGCGCGGCGCCTCTCCTCGTACGAGTGCGAGGCGGGAGGGCCGGAAGTCGTCGACGGGGGCCGGGTAGAAGTGCTCCCCAGCGGCCGCGTCGGGTAGGACGGTGACGGCACGGGCCGGATGCATGGCGAAGTGGACTGCCTTCAGGAGTTCGGGCGCGTCCACGTGCTTCTTCGTCAGCCCGCAGCGCAGGACGTTGTCGGAACGTGCCGTGACCTCCATGCCGAGGCCGCACAGATATATGTGCGCAACGCCTGTCTTACGGTGTCTGCGGGACTGGCACCTGCGAGGTCGACCCCGATGAGCGAGGCCAACTCCGGTCGGCCCGTGAGGTCGTCGAGGAGCGTCGTGACCACGGCCGTCATCTCCTCGGCCGTGCCGTGTGCCGGCGTGGCGCACTGCGCCCGAGCCGACAGGCGACGGTGATGGACGGGCCCACCGGCGATCTCGGTGCCGCCGATGTCGAGTGCTCCGTGCACGGGTGCGTCCATTCTGTCGCTCGGTACTCCGGTACGTGGGCGCATGAGTGCGCTTCGGGGCGGTACCGGGGTCATAGGGTGCTGCGGCACGAACGGCCGGAGGACGGGGGCGTGACGTGGGGTCACTTGGTGAGCGGAGACGGCCTCGGGTCGCCTGCGCAGGCTTCGGCCGCATTCTGCTCGGCCACGATGGCTGGAGGCAGGAGATAGGACGCAACGCCCTGGGAAACGTTGTCGTACGACTCCGTGTCATTAATGCGCGACCTCTCGCCATTCTGGAGTGAAGTGACCATGGCGACGGTCTAGGCGACGAACTTGCAGATGTCCTTGTGATGGTGGAGTACTACTCGCCCACCGTGATCGACTTCACCGACTCGGCCCCGGAGCCCAGGCCAACGGGAAGATCCGATTGGCCAGGTCCGTTCCCGTTCTTCGACAGAGGCGGCGCATTCCGGCAGGAACGGCGGAGCTACTTCCTGTCCACCCGCCGGTCTGACGCGACCCCGCTGCTTGTCCCGGTGGGCGTCGCGTCCGTCACGGCCCTCAGCGCGCTGCCGGTTCCGTGGAGCGGCACCCGTTGATCAGGTGTCGCCGTCGATCGCTTCCACCTCCAGGACCAGGCACCGCGCCGGGTCGAGCAGCGGGGCCGCCAGCCCCAGGTCCGCGAGGACGGCGCCCCGGGCGCGGATCACGCCGTGGGTGATCCAGGGGACGGCGGTGCTGGGGTGGGACTGGGTGAAGGGGAACTCCGGGCGGACGGTGACGGTGTAGGTCAGGTCCGGGGCGAGGCCGGGGAGGCGGAGGCGGGGTGGGACGGAGTCCGTCGACGCCGTGAGCTGGGCGAGGGTGAAGAGTGCGTGGTGGCGGTCCTGGGAGACGACGCCGTGGAGCCAGGCGGCGGGGTCCGGGTGGTCGGCGTGGACGGTGGTGCCAGTGTGGAGGAGGGGGCGGAGGCGCTTGTGAAGTCGTACCCAGGCCGTCAGTTGTGCCAGTTCGTCGTCGGGGCAGCGGGTGAGGTCCCATTCGATGCCGGCGTGGCCGTACAGGGCGGTCGCGAGGCGGGTGGCGAGGGAGGTGACGCGGCCGGTGGTGTGGGCGCGGGCCTCGCCGACGTGGCAGCCCATGAGCTCCGGAGGGACGAGCAGGCCGGTCCAGCGCTGGATGGCCTGGCGTTCGAGCGGGTCGTTGGTGTCGGAGGCCCAGACGCGGTCGGTGCGTTCCAGGATGCCGTAGTCGATGCGGGCTCCGCCCGAGGAGCAGGACTCGATCTCCAGGTCGGGGTGCCGGTCGCGGAGTTCGTCGAGGAGCCGGTAGACGGCTGCCGTCTGGGCGTGGACCCCTGCGGTTCCGTCGTGGACCGCTTCCAGCAGGTCGCGGTTGTGGTCCCACTTGAGGTAGGCGATGCCGTACTCGTCGATGAGCGCGTGCAGGCGGGCGGCGATGTGGGTGTACGCGTCGGGGTCGGCCAGGTCGAGGACCTGCTGGTTCCGGGCGGCCAGGGCGGGCCGCCCCGGGGTGGTGAGCAGCCAGTCGGGGTGGGCGCGGGCGAGGTCGGAGTCGGGGTTGACCATCTCCGGCTCGACCCAGAGGCCGAACTGCATGCCGAGTTCCCGTACCCGTTCGACGAGCGGGTGCAGCCCGTCCGGCCATACCTGCGGGTCGACGGTCCAGTCGCCGAGGCCGGCGGTGTCGTCGCGGCGGCCGGTGAACCAGCCGTCGTCGAGGACGAAGCGTTCGACGCCGACGGCGGCGGCGCGTTCGGCGAGGTCGGTGAGCGTGTCGAGGCGGTGGTCGAAGTAGACCGCCTCCCAGGTGTTGAGCGTCACGGGCCGGCGCGTGCGGGGGTGGCCAGGGCGTGCACGAAGGTGCTGGTGCAGGCGGTCGGACAGGCCGTCGAGTCCGGCGTCGGACCAGGCGAAGTAGGTCCAGGGGGTGCGGTGGGTCTCGCCTTGGGCGAGGCGGATCTCGCCGGGGCCGAGCAGTTCGCCGCCTCCCAGGACGGGACCGTGCTCGGGGAGGCGTTCCGCGTAGTGGAGGTGGTTGCCGCTCCAGCCTGTGTGGACGGCCCACACCTGGCCGTGCCGGAAGCCGAATCCGGGCTGTCCGACGGCGAGGAGGCCGGTGGCGTCGTGGCCGGTGCGGCCGCGGCGGGACTCGCGCAGGGTCAGTCCGTGGTGGAGCGGTCCGCGCTGGGGGCGGCGTTCGTTCGCCCAGCGGCCGGTGAAGTCGAGGACTTCGGTGGCCTGATCGCCGGCCGGTAGCAGGCAGGCAGCGGAGTCGAGGGTGAAGGTGCCGGGGCCGTCGTTGCCGAGGGTGTGACGGATCCGGATGACGCCGAAGGCGTCCATCTCGACATCCGTGCGGACAGTCACTCCCGCGTCCGGGTCGGCTGCGGCGATCCGGAGGTGGCCTCCCCCGCCGTCCGCGCGGACGCAGGTGACGGGCTCGGAGAGCCGCAGGCGCAGGTGGGGGTGGGCTCCGTCGCGGTGGCCGGTGATGCCAGGGCGTCCGGTCCAGCCGTCGGCCTGGTGCGGGACGAGCCGCAGGGGCACGGGCTGGTCGACGGAGGCCACGGGCCATCCCGGGGTGAGGGCGAGCAGCAGCTCCTGGGGATCGCCCAGCTCGCCCGGGTCGGCGCCCCAGTGCAGGACGGCGGGGAGGTGGGGGGCCGACGTGTCGAGGACCAGGGCGGACCCGGCCGCGGCGAGCACGGCCAGGTCCTGGTGGTGGGGCGGGGTCATGAGTGCGTTGTCTCCGGTGGGGTCGCCCGGGGGCGGGTCACAGGCCGATGACCGTGAGGTCGGCGCAGGAGGTCCACGGGTTGCCGTTGACCTCCGACAGGGCGCGGAACCGCACGTATCGGCCGGCGGTGGCGGGGAACCGTACGGTCTTCAGGGTGGCGTCGGCGGCGAACGTACCCGTGGCGACCGGGCTGCCCCAGGTCGTGCCGTCGGCGGAGACGTAGAACTCGTAGCCGCCGACCCAGCCGTTCTTGGGTCCGTCCTGCCGCGGCAGGTAGGTGAACCCGGAGACCGTACGGCTGCTCTTCATGTCGAGCTGGATCTCGTGCGGGCAGGCGGGGTCCGGGTCGGTGGCTGACCACGCCGTGTGCCAGAACGTGGACATGTTGCCGTCCAGGACGTTGGTGGCCGGGGTGCTCTCGGCGGCGGTCTCCTGGCTGTCGGTGTAGGTCACGGTCCAGCCGTCGCGGGGCAGGACGTGCGGGCCTCCGCCGTTGATCTGGACGTTGAAGTGGCTGGTCCCGTTCATGGTGAGGCTGAGGGTGAGCGTGCTGGTGGCCGCGTCCCAGGTCTGCGTCTTCGCGTACGGGCGGGTCATGCCCGCCTGATCGTCGAAGGTGATGCGCGGCTGGCCGCCGTTCCAGGTGCCGACGATGGTCAGGGTGACGTTGCGGACGTCACGGGAGGTCTGGTCCGGCAGGGTGCGGTTGCCGACCGTGGTGATCGAGCCGTCCGCATTGACGACCGGGTTGCCGGCGGCGTCGAGGCGGGGCGCCATGTAGTTCTGGCCGAAGGCGACGGTGTCGGCCTCATCGACGACCTGGGAGAGGGCGTCGGTCAGGTTGAGGCGGTAGTTGAAGACGTGGACGCCCAGGTTGGAGGGGTTCTCCTGGATGATCACGCTGGTGTGTTCGTCGGAGCTGACGGTCACCTGCGCGCCGGACACGTTGGTCAGCGGGATGACTGAGGCGGTCTTGCGCTGCTCCCACATGACGGGGTTGGTGTAGTACCACTGCTTGTTCGTGCCGTCGGAGCGCACGACCCAGCCGTTGCCGGTGCGGGCGTAGCCGGGGAACAGCCCGTCGTAGTAGCTGGTGGGCTGCTTCGAGGTGACGGTGGTGAAGCCGGATAGATCGGCGGTGGGCATCGTGGTGGGGACCAGCGAGACCATCCCGTACCGCCCGTCGACGGCCATGGCGTTGTTGACGGAACCGTTCCAGCCCGGCGTGGAGTACGCGGCGAGGCCCTTGACCAGGGCCTGCTGCTGGGCGGCGACCTGGGCGCGGGCGGGGATCTGGATCCAGCCGTTGAGGACGCTCTGGAGCAGCGGGTAGATGCCGAACTGGGCTCCGGCGTAACGGTTTCCGAGGGCACCGTTGGTGAAGTACGAGCCTTCGGCGAGGAAGCAGGTCGCACCCTGGGACAGGTCGCGGACGATCGACTGGACCTGGAGGCCCTGTGGGTACTGGAGGATGAACTTCCAGTCCTGCCAGCCCTCGCCGCCGGGGAAGACGCCCTTGTTGTCGAGGCCCCACTTCCACCAGTCGGTCGACGACCCCCAGTTGCCGATGTAGCCGGTGAGCCACAGGCCCTTGAGGAGCGCGTCGGTGGAGTCGGTGGCCCAGGACTCCTTGTTCATGAACACCAGGTTCTTGGCGTTCGCCTTCATCGTCGGCAGGAACCGGGCGTTGTTCTGCATGTAGTCCAGCATCATGCCGTGACTGCCGAAGATGTTGGTGTCGGTCCAGAAGAAGAACATGCCCTGTTCGCCGGCCAGGTTGAACAGGTCGATCAGGTAGTTGCTCTGGTCGATGCCGTTGTACAGCTCGGCCGCGTTGAGGCCGACGAAGGTCTTCGGGTGGGTCTGCGCCCAGGCACGCCACTTGCTGACGGGAATGCCCTGGTTGCCGGTGGCGCCCTGGGCGACCTGCACGGTGACCGGGATGCCGGCCGCCTCGGCGGTGTCGAGCCGGGCCTGGATCCAGTCGGTCGCGGCCGGCACGTCGTGGATCTCGCTGCCGGGAATGAGGTTGATGTAGCAGTACGGCTTGAGGCTGTCCGGGATCGTGGCCCACAGCTGGACGAGCGTGCCCTGGTACGGCTCGTCGCTCTGCCCGAGGTTGACCAGGTGCGCGGGGTGCGTCTCGTCGATGGTCGCGCGCAGTGTCGCGGCAGCCTGGGCCTCGGGGGTCGCCGCTGCGGCGGTCCCTCCGAGGCCGAAGGCGCCGAGAAGGCCGGAAGCGGCCGTGCCCGCGCCGACGGCCGCGATCGCCGCGAGGAGCTGTCGGCGTCCCGGACCGCCGGCGCCGACGGAACCGCCGGACCCGCCGGCCGTACCCGCGTCGGACCTCGCTGAGGGGTGCTCGCGATCTGCCACCGCTGCCTCCTGCGTCTGGTGGGCCCGCCCTGGGGCCACGTCCTGGTGAAGTAGCGGAAACGTAGGCGACACAGGTTCATGACTGAAAGAGTTCGGAAACCCATCCGGGCAAGCCTTTGTATCCACAGGATGAATCAGGGCGAAAGCAGGAAAACGCCCGCCCTACGCCTAGGTTCCGAAAGGTTGCCACTCTCACTTTCGGAACTGTTGCAGGTCCGGTAACGCGTCGTTTACGTTCCTGCCACCCGGTTACGAAAGCCGGATTCGAAACCTCCTTGCCATACCTTCGGGCGGGGCCCTCCCGGGACCCGACAGGAAGGGCTTCCGAAGAGAGCACGCCATGTTCACGCTCGCCTCAGGTGACAGAGCCTCCGGGCGGACGACCACCGTGGCTTGTGCCGCCGCGCTGCACTCGCTGGGCGAGGCGACGATCAGCGAGCTCGCGAACGTCACCGGACTGTCCCGGCCGACGGTCCGGGACCGACTGGCCGAACTCCCCCACCTCGTGGAGGTCATCTCAGGGGCCGAGCACGGGGAGTCCCCGACGCCCGTGGGCGGCCGGCCCGCCTCCCGGTTCCGCTTCCGGGGCCGGCACGGCTTCGTGATCGGCGCCGAGATCGGCAAGCACGACGAGCGGATCCTCGTCAGCGATGTCGCCGGCCGGCTCCTCCACGTGGGCCGTCATCATGATCCCGAGCCCCGATCCGGGCAGGACCGGGTCAGGGCGTTCAGGGGACGACTGGACCGCCTGCTGGCCTCCCTGAAGGCCACCCACGGCGACTGGCTCGGTCTCGGCATCGCGCTCACCGGCGGTGTCGGGCCGGACGGGCGGATCAGCTACGCCCCGCACTATCCCGATCTCCAGGGACTGTCCCCCGCGGAGGCCGGGCTGGTCTTCGGGGACGTGCCGCTCATCGTCGAGCACGACCTGAACGCCGCCGCGATCGCCGAGCACGCCTACGGCGCCGCCCGCGGTGCCGACACCTTCGCCCTGGCTTTGGCCTGGCACGAGGTGGCGGCCGGTCTGGTCGTGGAGGGGCGGGTCCAGCGGGGCAGCCGGAACCTGGCCGGGGAGCTCAACCTGATCGACGACGGCCCGGCCGCGCCCGCGCACTGGGCCGACGTCGAATCGTTCCTGCCGGTCGTGGACGCCGCCGACCGTGGTGACCCGGCCGCGCAGGAAGACCTGGACGCGTTCGCCGCTCGCGCCGCGCGTCACATCGCCTACCTGACCCTGGCGGTCGACCCCGAGCTGGTCGTCCTCGGCGGGCCGCTCGCCCACCGGCAAGCCCTCACCGACCGGATCGCGGCGCGCTTACACACCATGATGCGCAAGGCGTACCCGGTGAAGCTCGCGATCACCGAGAACCAGACGTTCGGCCCGGCGCTCGGCTCCCTGCAGCTCGCGCTCACGCACGCCTTCCACACCCTGCTCGGCGACCCCGCCTTCCCCGCGCGGATCGACATGAGGCCCTTGAAGTCCGGAGCGTACGAGGGCGGCCGGGACGGCATCCGTACAGCCGCCGTCTCGTAGCCGCGCACCCACCGGAGCAATCCCGCATTTTCCCTTCCCCCTGAGTAGTACCGAGAGGACCTTGTCATGCGCAGAATCCGGAGAATCGCCCTCATCGGAGCCGCGGCGCTCACCGTGTCGGCCGTCGTCAGCGGCTGCGCCGGGGACGACGGCACCAACGCCAGCGGCCATGTGACGGTCACCTACATGCTGCCGAGCTCCTGGGTCGGCGTCCCCGGCTTCAAGGAGAACGTGCGGGCCTGGGAGCGGAAGACCGGCCACCAGGTCACGCTCGCCCCGGTGCCGGACGCCAACTACGACGCGCTCGTGCAGGCCCGGATCGCCTCCAAGAACGGCGTCGACATCTTCGCCGGCCAGGACACCGCCAAGGACAAGGCCGCGATCATGCAGCCGGCCGCCGGCCCGTGGGTGCAGCGGCTCAACCCGGACGTTCGCAAGGCGATCACTTCCCCCGACGGAAAGATCTGGGGCACGCCCAGTGCCGACGGTCTCAACGCCACCGGCGTCCTCTACAACAAGGACGTCTTCGCCAAGGCCGGCATCACCGCCCCGCCCACCACCCTCGCCGAATTCCGGGCCGACCTGGAGAAGGTGAAGAAGTCCGGCGTCACGCCGCTCCACCTGGCCGGCAAGGACGGCTGGACGCTGCTCCAGCACCGCAGCTCGGTCAACGCGAGCTTCATCGGCGCGGACAAGGACCTGGTCGCCAAGCTCGACGGCAACAAGGCGAAGTGGGCCGACACGCCGGGCTTCGACCAGGAGTACCAGGCGCTGTCCGACTGGGTGAACGGCGGGCTGACCAACGACGACGCCCTCACGTCGACATACGAGGCCTCCACCGCCGCCCTCGCGAAGGGCAAGGCCGGCGCGATCATCAACGGCAGCTGGGCGCTCGGGGAGATCGCCAAGTCGAACGCGGACGCGCACATCGGGTTCTTCCTGCTCCCGGCGGCGGACGGCCACAACACCCTCGGCCTGCAGAAGCCCAACATGCTCAAGGTCGCGAAGTTCTCCAAGGTCGCCCCACAGGCCCAGGACTTCCTGAACTTCATGATCGCGCAGCCGCAGGCACAGTCCTTCCTGGACGCCAACCCCGGGGTGTCGGCGTTCACCGACGTCAAGGCCGCCAAGCCCTCCGGCGGCGTCGCCGATCTGCAGAAGCTCGTCGACCAGGGCGGGTCCGTGCTGCCCTTCGACCAGCAGTCGGTGATCCCGCAGCCGCAGGACGACATCATCGCCGCCTACCAGGAGCTGATCGGCAAGCGCGCTGATGTCGCCGAGTTCGGCGACCGCGTCCAGAAGGCGTGGCAGAGCGCGGGCGCCAAGTCCGGCGCCGCCGGGTTCTGACCCGGCCCGAGATCGGAGACACCCAGTATGAGCCTCGCCGCCACCAGACGCCGAGAAGCGTCGCCCGAATCGGGACGGAAGCAGGGACGCGGAGTACATAGGGGAGACGGAGCACGCAAGAGCTCGGGGCGCGCCGACGGTTCCGGTGTGGTCCGCACCTACCGGTACGCGTTCCTCGTCCCCGCGGTCGCCGTCTTCACCGTCTTCTTCCTTCTGCCTGCCTTCTTCGGCATGTACCTCTCGCTCACCGACGCCTCCACCTTCGTCCCGGACACACACTTCATCGGTCTGGACAACTACCGTCTGATGGCCGGCGACAGCTCAGTGCTGTGGAACGCCACCTGGAACCAGTTCGCCTACGCCGCCTGCGTGACCGTCGGCAAGACGGTCCTGGGAGTGGCGATCGCCTTCCTCCTCGACCGCACCTTCCGCGGGGCCAAGTTCCTGCGGGTCGTCGTCTACCTGCCGATCATGTTCTCCACGATCGTGGTCGGCCTGCTCTTCGGCTACATCCTCAAGGCCGACGGCCCGCTCAACGTCCTCCTGAAGCCCTTCGGGCTCGCGCAGGACTGGTTCGGCAGCTTCGACCTGGCGCTCTACAGCGTCACCGCCGTCGACACCTGGATGGGCGTCGGCTGGACCGTCGTCCTCGTCCTCGCCGCCCTCCAGGCGGTCCCGACGGAACTGATCGAGAGCGCCCACCTCGACGGCGCCGGCCCCTGGCAGGTGGCCCGGCACATAAAGATCCCGTACATCCGGCACGCCATCAATCTGGCCGCGCTGCTCACCTTCATCACCGGAATGAAGGCGTTCGACATGATCTACGCGACCACGGGCGGCGGCCCCGGCACGGCGACCGAGGTGCTCACCTCGTACGTCTACAAACAGCTCAACACCGGTGCCCTCGGTTACGCCGCCGCCGTCAACGTCTTCCAGTTCCTCATGATCACCGCCGTCGCCCTGGTGATCAACCGTTTCGTCCGCAGGATGGAGGCGACGGCATGACCCGCCGACCGGCCCGGCCCCGCGCCCGGAGGCTCCTCGCCTCCTCGGCCACGTACTCCCTGGCGGCCCTGGTCGCCCTGGTCTTCCTCGCTCCGCTGTACCTGGTGCTGATCACCAGCGTGAAGGGGACCGCGGAGTCGGGGACGATGAGCTTCGCGCTCCCCGACAGCTGGCACTTCGACAACTACCTCACGGTGATCACCACCGGCGACTCGCTCCAGGCCCTCGGCAACAGCGTCCTGATCGCGGTCGGTGTCACGGGCGGCACCGTACTGGTGTGCTCGATGGCGGCGTTCGTGATCGCGCGCCGCCCTGGCCGGGTCACCGGCGGCGTCTACAGCTATCTGCTGACCGGGCTCGTCGCACCGTTCGCGTTCATCCCGGCGATCCGGCTCCTGCAGCAGATCGGTCTGGGCGGCTCGTACCTCGGCCTCATCCTGACGGACATCGCCGTGCAGATCCCCTTCATCACGCTGACCTACGTCGGGTTCATCCGGCAGCTGCCCCGCGAGATCGACGAGGCCGCGCTGCTGGACGGCGCGGGATCCCTGCGGCTGTTCTTCACCGTCATCTTCCCGCTGCTGCGACCGGTCAGCTTCACCGCGCTGGTCCTGGTCTTCACCTATGCCTGGAACGAGTTTCAGAACGTGCTCTTCTTGATCCCCGACGCCGACCGGTGGACCCTTCCCATGACGGTGTTCACCTTCCAGACCACGCACAGTTTCGACTACGGGCTGGTGTGCGCCAACCTCGTCCTGACCATGCTTCCGGTGGTCGCCGTGTACCTCGTGGCCCAGAAGTACATCGTCAGCGGGATGGTCGCGGGAGCGGTGAAGGCATGAGCGAGGACCGTTTCGCACGCTCGGCGTGGTTCCGGCACGACCGCTTCGGGATGTTCATCCACTGGGGGCCGTACGCCGTCCCCGCCCGGGGCGAATGGCTCCGCTCCCACGAACGCGTCCCGCTCGCCGGCTACCAGTTCGCCGTCGACGGCTTCGGCGCCGAGGACTTCGACCCGCACACCTGGGCCGAACTCGCCGCCGAGGCCGGCCAGAAGTACGCGGTGCTCACGGCCAAGCACCACGACGGTTTCTGTCTGTTCGACACCGCACTCACCGACTACGGCAGCATGCACAACGGCATCGGCCGGGACCTGGTCGCCGAGTTCCTGGCGGCTTTCCGCGCCCGCGGCATCAAGGTCGGCCTCTACTTCTCGCTGCTCGACTGGCGCCACCCCGACTACCCGCACCACGGCGACTGGGCGCACCCCGAGCGCGACAACCCCGCCTTCGCCTCCCACCAACCCGACCTGGAGTCCTACCGGGCGTTCCTGCACGGACAGGTGAGGGAGCTGTGCACCAACTACGGCAAGCTCGACATCCTGTGGTTCGACTTCTCCTACGAGGGGATGGGCCCGGAGCAGTGGGGGGCCGCCGACCTCGTGGCGATGGTCCGCGAGCTCCAGCCGGACGTCATCATGGACAACCGTCTGGAGACCAGCGGCGAGGGCATGGGCTCCATCGTGACCGATGAGCCCACCTCGTACTGCGGGGACTTCGTCTCCCCGGAGCAGGTGATCCCGGTGGAGGGCTTCCACACCCCGGACGGCACCCCGGTGCCATGGGAAGCGTGCGTCACCCTCAACAACAACTGGGGGTACGCCGCCGCCGACGACCTGTGGAAGTCGCCGGAACAGATCATCACCAAGCTCGTGGAGTGCGTCGCGAAGGGCGGGAACCTGCTGCTCAACGTCGGCCCCGATGCGCGCGGCACCATCCAGCCCGAGGCCGCCGAACGACTGCGTCGGATCGGCCACTGGCTGGAGACCAACGGCGAATCCGTCCACGGGGCGGGGCCGGCCGGCTTCGGTACGCCCGAGTGGGGCTACTACACGCGCTCCGGGTCGACCCTGTACGCCCACGTCCTGCGGGCACCGATCGGACCGCTGCCGCTGACCGGTGTGCCGAAGGACGCGATCGAGCGCATCAGCCTGGTCGCCGACGGCCAGGAGCTGAAGCTCTGCGAGGAGTGGGTCGTGGCCTCGTACCCCGACATCCCCTTCGTGCAGTTCGGCGAGGTCGGCCACTTCACGTATCCGCTGCCCGATCCGGTCGACACCGTCGTGAGGATCGACCTGAAGGACGACACCGCACCCGCGGAAGGTACCTCGTGAAGCTGCTGTGACCCGGGGGGCGAACGTGCGGAGACGCAGGCCGTGGTGACGGCCTGCGTCTCCGCACGTTCGCCCTCCCGGGTCTGAACCTGGCCCCGGCGGGTGTGCCGGATGCGCTGCTCGCCTTTGACGGCGAGCCTGTCCGAGAAAGCACTCAGTCCGCGGCGAGAGACCCGCCCGGGGTGCCGGCGAGGCAGGCGAGGAGCAGCTCCTGGTGATGCCGTACTCGGAGAGCGCGACGATCGTGGCTTCCCGGGCGAGCGCGTCTCGGTGAGCAGGGGGCCAGGGCCGCGTCGAGCTCGCGGGCGGCCTCGCGGGCCTGGGGTGACTCAGGGCCGTGGCGCTGGAGGTCGTAGTCGAGGTGCGGGACGCAGACGAGGGTCAGGTCCCCGGATCGTGCCGGTCGAGGACGCGGCGGGCGGCGTCGGTGATCCAGCGCGAGGATGCGAGGCCCGACTTGGGTCCCCAGTAGCGGAAGTGGGGAAAGGTGCCCAACTCCGCGGTGAGTTCGTCACGCAGCTCGGACGGTCGGGCGGCAGCTCCTCGCCCGGGTGCACGTTGGTGCCGTAGGCGAGATGGACGAGGTCGCCGCCGCGATGTTGCAGGCGCATCAGCTGCCGCCCCTGCGCACGGAGTTGCCGGCGAAGTCCGTGGCGTCCGACGGGCGGGCCTCGGCGCCCTCGGCTTCGAGGGCGAGGCGGCCGCTCTGGGTGTAGAAGGCCACCGGGTTGTGCCAGAGGACCCGTTCGACGTCCTCCTCGGTGAACCCTGCCGAGCGCATCGCGAAGGCGGTTGCCGCCGTGCGCAGCGGGTCGCTGTGGCCCCAGTCGGCAGCCGAGTTGACGAGCATCCGGGAGGTTCCGTACTCCTGGAGGATGCGGACTGGGCGCGGTGGACCGGTCGGTCACCGCGGGCTGAGGCGCCTCACCGCCGTGGCGACACCTCAGCCGAGCGGAGACCCGTCCGCGCCGAGGGTGTCGCGCAGCCACTGCTCGACTCCTGCCACATGGACCGTTGCCCAGGAATGCGCGAGATCGGGACGACGACCGGCGATGGCCTCGAAGATGGCCCGGTGCTGCTGCCGGGTCCGCTCCACGGCGCCCTCCTCCGTCACCCCGCGCCATGTCCGCGCTCGCGCGGTCGGCCCGGAGAGTCCCTCGATCAGCGAGCAGAGCACGGTGTTGCCCGAGCCGACGGCGATCGCGCGGTGGAAGGCGAAGTCGTTGGCGATCAGTTCCTCCAGCGAGGCGTCCTCGGCGAGGTCGTCCAGCACCTCCCGCAGCGCGGCGATGCCCTCGTCGGGCATGACGCGTGCGGCCATGGCGGCGGCGGCGGGCTCCAGGATGCGGCGGACCTCCAGGAACTCCAGGACGGTGTCGTCCTGGTGGAAGTCGACGACGAAGCCCAGCGTGTCCAGGAGCAGTTGGGGCTGGAGACTGGTCACGTACGTGCCGTCGCCCTGGCGCACGTCGAGCACCCGGATGAGGGAGAGGGCCTTGACCGCCTCCCGAAGGGAGTTGCGCGACAGACCGAGCCGCTCGGCGAGATCGGCCTCCTTGGGGAGCTTCGAGCCGGGGCCGAGCTCGCCACTGACGATCATGGCCTTGATCTTCTCGATCGCCTCGTCCGTGACCGGCACCCGCCCCGCCTCCCTCGCTCCTGGTCCGTGCAGCATAGTCCTCGCTCCCGCGGTCGCCTCGCTCAGCCGGGGGCCGACAGTGCCGGACTCACCCGGGCGCGGGGCGCCCGTCGCCCACTGCTGGCCGGCCGGTCTCCTCGAGTCCGTAGACACGGATCGCGTTGCCGCGGAACACCGCGTCCTTCTCCGCCCGGTCGAACGCGTGCACGAGTGTCTCGGCGATCCCGACGACCGTCGCGTAGTCGGCCGCCAGGGTGCAGACCGGCCAGTCGGAGCCGAACAGCAGCCGGCCCGGGCCGAAGGCGTCGAACGCCGTGTCGGCGTACGGCACCAGGTCTTCGGTCCGCCAGGCTCCGGGGGCGGCCTCGGTAACGAGGCCGGAGAGCTTGGCGACCGTGTTGGGGAGGGCCGCCAGACGACCGAGGTCGGCCGCCCAGGGGCCGGGCTCGCCACCGGCGACCGGCGGCTTGCCGAGATGGTCGAGGACGAACGTCAGACCGGGGACCCAGGCCGCTGCCTCAGTCGCGGCGGGCAGCTGGCGCGGCGTGACGACGAGGTCGTAAGCGAGCCCCGCCTCCGCGACGGCGGCCAGTCCGCGCCGTACGTCGGGGCGGAGCAGCCACTCGGGGTCGGGCTCCTCCTGGACCTGGTGGCGGATGCCGACGAGACGGTCTCCGCCCGGCCCCTCGCGCAGGGCGGCGAGCGCGTCGGCGACGCCCGGCGCGGTGAGGTCGACCCAGCCGACGACTCCCGCGATCAGGTCGCTGCCGGCCGCGAGGGTCAGCAGCTCGGGCGTCTCCTCGGGGACGCAGACGGTCTGTACGAGGACGGTGCCGGCCACGCCCGCCGCCCGCGCCTCCGTCGCGAGGTCGTCCATCGAGAAGCTGCGGGCCAGTGGGGCGAGGTCGTCGCCGGTGATCCAGGGCTGCGGTCGCACCGTCAGGTCCCAGACGTGGTGATGGGCGTCGATGATCTCCCGGGACGTCACAGCCGCCACACCACCGGGAGTCCGGCCTCGGCCCCCGCCGAGGAGTAGTCGTGGACGGTGTCGAGGAGTTCGGCCATCTCCGCCTGCCAGGCGATGTTGACCGGGAGGGGTTCCAGCTCCGCCAGGAGGCGGGCGTAGTCCTCGCAGTCGAGTACGTGGAAGAGCTCGCGGTCGCTGCGCCAGATGGTCCACGACGTGACGCCCGCGGCCCTGATGGCGGCGGTGAGTTCGGCCGGTACGGCGCGGTGGGCCGCCTCGTACTCCTCGATCCGGTCCGCACGGAGGCGGGTGTGCAGGGCGATCCTCATGGCTGCTCCGTGGGCGTGGGGTCGACGATGACGACGTCCAGGGCGCGGGGACCGTGGACGCCTTCCACCCGGTCGAGTTCGATGTCGCTGGTGGCGGACGGGCCGGAGACGAAGGTGAGCGGGTGGACGGGGTCGAGGCGCGCGAGGGCGTCCGGGAGGTCGTCGGCGATCTGCTCGGCGCGGACGACGCACAGGTGGTAGTCGGGGACGAGGGTGAGGGCG
Organism: Streptomyces sp. R-07; assembly: GCF_049913175.1. Classification (NCBI taxonomy): domain Bacteria; kingdom Bacillati; phylum Actinomycetota; class Actinomycetes; order Kitasatosporales; family Streptomycetaceae; genus Streptomyces; species Streptomyces sp. R-07. Next base: position 7,939,756 of record NZ_CP183978.1, on the reverse strand, counting down.
CGCCGTCCCTGGCCGGGGCCGGTGTCCAGGACGATCGTCCCGGTGATCGCGATCGCCGCGGCGGCCAGGGTGATCGCTCCGTCCAGGGCGTCCAGCTCGGGGACGTCCAGGGGCTCGGCGTGCCACTTCCACGCGCCGGTCGGCAGCACGCCGGCGGGGAACCCCTGGGGCAGGGCCAGGTTCCGGGCACCGCGCCCGCCGAGCGCCGTGGCGATGGCCTCGGGCAGCCCGGCCTCGTCGGTCCGGATGACGTTCGCGCGGTAGTCCGCGACCCGTTCCGCGAACAGGGCGACAACGTCCTGTCTGGGCTCGACGTGGCTTCGGCGGTAGGCGCGGGGGACGCGTACGTCCTCGGGCCGCTCGTCCGTCGGTATGTCGGCGAGGGCGGCGCGGATGCGGGCGAGGACGGTTTCGCGGCTGCTCACGGGCGCTCCTCCTTCCGGTTCTTGCGCCACCAGGTGCGGAAGGACTCCGCGGGGGGTGCGGGGGTGTCGCGTGTGTCGGACCAGCCGCGGAGCGGTCCCGGGAGGCGGCCGATCCTGCCCTCGCGTGCCAGGACCTTGCCGCCGAGGGCGGCGGCGCGTTGCGCGGCTGCGAGTAGGCGCGGGGAGTCGAGGACGGTGGCCACCGCCTTCATGGCGACCGCTTCGGCGGACGCCTTGCCCTTGCCCTCGACGGCCTTGGCGCGGAGGTGGGTGAGGACCTCCGGAATGTTGATCTTGACGGGGCACGCGTCGTAGCAGGCTCCGCACAGGGTGGAGGCGAAGGGGAGGGAGGCGGCGTTCTCCACCCCGACGAGTTGGGGGGTGAGGACGGCGCCGATCGGCCCAGGATAGACGGAGCCGTAGGCGTGGCCGCCGGTGCGCTCGAAGACGGGGCAGACATTCAGACAGGCGGAGCAGCGGATACAGGCGAGTGCCTGGCGGCCGGTCTCGTCGGCGAGGGTGTCGGTGCGGCCGTTGTCGAGCAGGACGAGATGGAAGTCCCGGGGGCCGTCGCCTTCGGTCGTTCCGGCCCAGGTCGAGGTGTAGGGGTTCATGCGCTCGCCGGTGGAGGAACGGGGCAGGAGTTGCAGGAACACCTCCAGGTCCTGCCAGGTGGGGATCACCTTCTCGATGCCCATGACGGTGATGAGGGTCTCGGGCAGCGTGAGGCACATGCGGCCGTTGCCCTCCGACTCGACGACCATCACGGTTCCGGTGTCGGCGACGGCGAAGTTGGCGCCGGAGACGGCGACCTTGGCGGTGAGGAACTTCTGCCGCAGGTGCAGGCGGGCGGCCTCGGCGAGTTCACGGGGGTCGTCGCTCAGGTTCTCGGGTGCGGGCTGCCCCCAGTGGCCCATCCCGGCGACGAACAGGTCGCGGACCTCGGTGCGGTTCTTGTGGATCGCGGGGACCAGGATGTGCGAGGGCCGGTCGTCGCCGAGCTGGACGATGAGCTCCGCCAGGTCGGTCTCGTAGGCCGTGATGCCGGCCTCGGCGAGGTGTTCGTTGAGGCCGATCTCCTGGGTGGCCATGGACTTGACCTTGACGACCTCCGACTCGCCGGTGGCCCGGACGAGTTCGGTCACGATGCGGTTGGCCTCGGCCGCGTCTGCGGCCCAGTGGACGGTGCCGCCCGCCGCGGTGACGGAGTCCTCCAGTTCCAGCAGGTAGCGGTCCAGGTGCCGCGAGACCCGCTTCTTGATCGCGGCGGCGGACTCGCGCAGCTCCTCCCAGTCGTCCAGCTCGGCCGCCACCGCGAGCCGCTTGTCGCGGATCGTGCCGGTGGCCCGCTTCAGGTTCGCGCGCAGCTGCTCGTCCGCGAGGGCGGTGCGGGCCGCCTCGGGGAAGGCCGGGGAGCCCAGCCAGATCACGCCGCGGCTGCGGGGATCGCTCACCACGGCTCTCCTTCGGTGCTCGCCAGGATTTCGGCCAGGTGCATGCTCCGGACCCGGTGGCCCTGTCGGGAGAGACCGCCGCCGATGTGCATGAGGCAGGAGTTGTCGGCGGCGCACAGCACTTCGGCACCGCTGTCCCGGACTGCGGCGGCCTTGTCGGCGAGCATCGCGTTCGACGTGTCGGCGTTCTTGATCGCGAAGGTGCCGCCGAAGCCGCAGCAGGAGTCGGCGGAGGGCAGGTCGACGAGTTCGAGGCCGTCGACCGCGCTCAGCAGGCGCTGGGGCCGGTCGCCCAGCCGCAGGCCGCGCAGCGAGTGGCAGGTGGGGTGGTAGGCGACCCGGCGAGGGAAGTGCGCGCCGACGTCGGTGACGCCCAGGACGTCGGTGAGGAACTCGGTGAACTCATGAACCCGGGGCATCAGTTCGTCCACCTGCCGCTGGAGGGCGGTGTCCCCGTACCGCTCGGCGAGGAGCGGGTGGTTCTCCCGTACCATCCCGGCACAGGACGCGGACGGGGTGACCACGGCGTCGTACTCGGCGAAGGTCCGGGCGAAACGGGTCACCAGCGGCGCGGCGTCCCGGCGGTATCCGGTGTTGAAGTGCATCTGCCCGCAGCAGGTCTGCTCCGTCGGGAAGTCGACGGTGTGGCCGAGCCGTTCGAGGACGTTCACCACGGCCTGCCCGCTGCCGGGGAAGAGGGTGTCGTTGAAGCAGGTGATGAACAGTGCGACGCGCATCAGCCCGTCCCCTCGGGGGTCGGGACGTCGGCGGGGAGCAGCCCGCGTTCCTTGAGTTCCGCCCACAGCGCGGCCGGCACGTGGGTGCGGAGCATGGCGGCGGCGTCCTGCGCCTCGGCGGCGCTGCGCGCCCCGACCAGGACGCTCTTGACGGCCCGGTGCCCGAACGGGAAGCGCAGGGCGGCGGCGCGCAACGGCACGCCGTGGTCCTCGCACACGGTCTTGAGCGCGAGGGCGCGGGCCAGTACGTCGTCGGGCGCGGTGGCGTAGTCGAAGGTGGCGCCGGGGCGGGGGTCGGCGAGCAGTCCGGAATTGAAGACGCCTCCGACGACCACGCCGACCCCGCGCTCGGCTGCCAGGGGAAGGAGGTCGACCAGGCCGCGCTGGTCGAGGAGGCTGTAGCGGCCGGCCAGCAGGACGGTGTCGATGTCGGTCTCGCGGACGAAGCGGGCGGGGAGCTGGGCCTGGTTCATGCCGACGCCGATCGCGCCGACGACGCCTTCCGCGCGCAGTGCCTCCAGCGCGGGATACGCCTCCTCCAGTGCCTGCTCGGCGTGGTCGTCCGGATCGTGCAGGTAGACGATGTCGATCCGGTCCAGGCCCAGCCGCTCCAGGCTGGCCTCCAGACTCCCGCGTACGCCGTCGGCGGTGAAGTCCCAGACCCGCTCGTGGGTGGCGGGGACGGCGAAACCGTTGGCCAGGTCGTCGCCGGTCGCCTCCTTACGGGGGCGAAGCAACCGGCCGACCTTGGTGGAGAGGACGTACTCGTCCCTGGGCAGGCCGCGCAGAGCGGCGCCGAGGCGCCGTTCGGACAGACCGAGGCCGTAGTGCGGGGCGGTGTCGAAGTACCGTACGCCGGATTCCCAGGCAGCCGAGACGGCCTGTTCGGCCTGGGCGTCGGTGACCGGGATGAAGAGATTCCCGATCCCGGCGGCGCCGAAGGCGAGTTCGCTGACGCGCAGTGTGCCGCGGCCGAGTGGATTGTCGCGTCGGCTCATGGCTTCGGCTCCGGGCGCAGGCGCAGGCCGGCCATTCCGCCGTCGACGGCGAGTGCGGTGCCGGTGACGGAGGAGGCGGAGGGTGAGGCGAGGTAGGCGATGGCGGCGGCGACCTCGTCGGCGGTGACGAGCCGGCCGGTGGGCTGGCGGGCGTCGAGCGCCGCGCGTTCGGCGGCGGGGTCGGGCGCCTGGTCGAGGAGCCGGCCCACCCAGGGCGTGTCGACGGTGCCGGGGTTGACGCAGTTGACGCGGATGCCCTCGCGGACGTGGTCCGCAGCCATGGCGAGGGTCAGCGACAGGACGGCGCCCTTGCTCGCCGAGTACAGCGCCCGCTGCGGGAGTCCTGCGGTGGCGGCGATGGAGCAGGTGTTGACCACGGCGGCGGCTGTCGAACGGCGCAGGTACGGGAGGGCGGCGCGGGTGGTGCGGACGATGCCGAGCACGTTCACGTCCAGGACGCGGTGCCACTGCTCGTCGTCGTTGTCCTCCACGGTACCGGCGGCGCCGATGCCGGCGTTGTTGACGAGGATGTCGATGCCGCCCAGCCGTTCAGCCGCCGCCTCGACGGCCGAGCGGACGGAGGCGTCGTCGGCGACGTCGGCGGTGAAGCCGTGCAGCGGACCGTCGGCGCCGCTCGGGTCGAGGTCGAGGACGGCGACGTCCGCCCCGCGCTCGTGCAGGAGCCGGGCGGTGGCCAGTCCGATGCCGGAGGCGCCTCCGGTGACGAGGGCGGTGAGTCCGCCGAGGTCGGGGGTCATGCCGGTTCCTCCGTGTCCGCACCGGCCGTGGTCGCGGCGACGGAGGCCGCGTCGGCGGCCCAGAAGGTGCCGTGGGGATAGGTGAACGTGTCGATGGTGCTCTGGTACAGGGTGGCGGAGAAGCCGGGCGTGGTGGGTGCCCGGTAGTGACCGGCCTCGATGACGACGGGGTCGACGAAGTGCTCGTGGAGATGGTCGACGTACTCGACGACGCGGTCCTCGACCGTGCCCGACAGGGCCACGTAGTCGAACATCGAGAGGTGCTGGACGAGTTCGCACAGTCCCACGCCGCCCGCGTGCGGGCAGACGGGAACGCCGAACTTGGCGGCGAGCAGCAGGATCGCGAGGTTCTCGTTGACCCCGCCCACGCGGGCGGCGTCCAGCTGGAGGACGTCGATGGCGTCGGCCTGGAGGAGCTGCTTGAAGACGATCCGGTTCTGTACGTGCTCTCCGGTGGCGACCTTGACCGGGTGGACGCCCTGCCGGACGGCGGCGTGACCGAGGATGTCGTCGGGGCTGGTGGGCTCCTCGATCCAGTACGGGTCGAACTCGGCGAGCGCCTTGGTCCAGGTGATGGCCTCGGCGACGTTCCAGCGCTGGTTGGCGTCGATCGCCATCCGGATGTCCGGTCCCACGGCCGCGCGGGCGGCGCGGCAGCGGCGGATGTCGTCCTCCAGGTCGGCGCCGACCTTCAGCTTGATCTGGGTGAAGCCGTCGGCGACGGCCTCCCGGGCCAGGCGGGTGAGCTTCTCGTCGGAGTAGCCGAGCCAGCCGGGCGAGGTCGTGTACGCCGGGTAGCCCCGCTCGCGCAGTCGCGCGGCCCTCTCCTCGGCGCCCTGCCTGCCCGCGGTCAGGAGCTCCAGCGCCTCGGCGGGCGTCAGGGCGTCCTCGATGTAGCGGAAGTCGACCTGCCCGACCAGCCATGCGGGTTCCGCGTCGGCGAGGAGCTGCCACAGGGGCTTGCCCTCCCGCTTGGCGGCCAGGTCCCAGACGGCGTTGACGACGGCGCCGATCGCCATGTGCATCACGCCCTTCTCGGGGCCGAGCCAGCGCAGCTGGCTGTCGCCGATCAGGTCGCGGTAGAGGGAGCCGGGATCGGCGCACAGGTCGGCGACCGGCCGGCCGAGCACCTGCTCGCGCAGCGCGCCGATGGCCGCGACCTGGACGTCGTTGCCGCGCCCGATGGTGAAGGTGAAGCCGTGTCCCTCCGCGCCGTCGCCCGCGTCGGTGCGCAGGACGAGGTAGGCGGCGGAGTAGTCGGGGTCGGGGTTCATCGCGTCGGAGCCGTCGAGCTCGCGCGAGGTGGGGAAGCGTATGTCGTACGTGTCGAGGGCGGTGATCCGCGCGGCGTGTGCGCTCAACGTGGTGCCTTTCAGGCGTGTGCGAAGGTCTGGCGCTGGGTGCCGAGGCCGTCGATGGACAGCTCGACCACATCGCCCGCGCGCAGGTACGGGGTGCCGGGCAGACCGAGGGCCACGCCCGCCGGGGTGCCGGTGTTGATGATGTCGCCGGGGTTGAGCACCATGTACTGGCTCAGGTACCAGACGACGTGGGCGACGCCGAAGATCATGTTCTTGGTGTGGCCGTTCTGGCGCGTGTCGCCGTTGACGGCGAGGCGGAGGCCCAGCGCCTGCGGGTCGCCGGCCTCGTCGGGGGTGACCAGCCACGGCCCCAGCGGGTTGAACGTCTCGCAGGACTTGCCGAGGTCCCACTGCCCCGAGTACTCCAGCTGGTACTCCCGCTCTGAGACGTCGTTGCTGATCGCGTACCCCGCGACATGGCCGAGGGCCTGCTCGGGCGAGTCGAGGTACCGGGCACGACGGCCGATCACGACGGCGAGCTCCACCTCCCAGTCGGTCTTCACCGAACCGCGCGGGATCAGCACTTCGTCGTACGGCCCCACGACGGTGGCCGGATCCTTCATGAACACCACCGGCCGCTCCGGCACGGGGGCGCCGGTCTCCGCCGCGTGGTCGCGGTAGTTGAGGCCGATGCAGACGATCTTGCCGGGGCGGGCGACGGGGGCGGCGATCCGCCGTCCCTCCGTGTCGAGGGGCGGCAGAGTGCCTTCGGCGAGCGCCTGCCGGACGCGCTCGACGCCGTCGGAGGCGAGGAACGCCCCGTCGATGTCGGCGGTGAGTCCGGTGAGCGCGTGGGCGTCGCCGTCGTCGCCGAGGACCGCCGGGATCTCTGTCCCCGGGGCGCCGACGCGCAATAGCCTCATGATCCGTCTCCTGTCCTCGTGCCGGGAGGGCGAGCTGTCGCCTCGCCAACACATCGGATGAATCTGCTGCCCAGGACCATACGAGCCAGAGCCGCGCGACCGCAAGAAGACATCCGATGTCTGCAGATCGAATCCGCCCAACGCCTCCTAACGGTGCGACTCACCAGCAGACGACCGGGGCTTCAACACCCCGGCCGGGCCAGCGAGGAAGTGGTCGCGAGAGATCCGCTCCCACCTCTTGTCAGCCGGGTTTCCGACTCGTATGGTCCTCGTTACCCGGAAGTCATCGGATGACTTCAGAGGCGCGATCCACGTCGTCAGCCCCCAGAACCACCAGGTCACCCGCCTCTCTCGCGGGTCCTCCCCGTCGGGCCGGACACCCCGGCTCACGCCTGCCCCGCACGGGCACGCCGGCATCCCAGCCAAGGAGATCCCCAGCATGAAGCCCCGCTCCGCCAGAATCGCGGCCATGGCCGCCACAGTGGTCGCCGTGGCCGGCCTCGGCACCGCCTGCAACCGGGAGGGCGCCGACTCCGGCTCCGCCGGCAAGGCCGCCATCGGCATCGATCTCCCGCGGGCGGACTCCGACTTCTGGAACTCCTACGCCCAGTACATCGACAGCGAGACCAAGACCCTCGGCCTCGACGCGCTGCCGGTGAGCAACTCCCAGAACGACGTGACCAAGCTGGTCGCCAATGTCCAGGTCCTCCAGAACACCGGTGCCAAGGCCGTCGTCATGGCCCCGCAGGACACCGGCGCGATCGCCTCCACTCTCGACCGGCTCGAAGCCGCGAAGATACCGGTGGTCAGCGTCGACACCCGCCCCGACAAGGGGAACGTCTACATGGTGGTGCGGGCCGACAACAAGGCGTACGGCACCAAGGCCTGCGAGTTCCTCGGCAAGCAGCTCGGCGGCAAGGGCAAGGTCGCCGAGCTCCAGGGGGCTCTCGACTCCGTCAACGGCCGCGACCGTTCCGAGGCCTTCGCCGCCTGCATGAAGGAGAAGTTCCCCGACATCCAGGTCATCGAGCTGGCCACCGACTGGAAGGGCGACGTCGCCTCGGCGAAACTCCAGTCGACCCTCACCGCGCACCCGGACCTCAAGGGCATCTACATGCAGGCCGGCGGCGTCTTCCTGCAGCCGACCCTCACCCTGCTCCAGCAGAAGGGCCTGCTCCAGCCGACCGGAAAGCCCGGGCACATCGCCATCGTCTCCAACGACGGCATCCCGGCCGAGTTCGACGCGATCCGCAAGGGCCAGATCGACGCGACCGTCTCCCAGCCCGCCGACCTGTACGCCAAGTACGCCCTGTATTACGCCAAGGCGGCCACCGAAGGAAGGACCTTCAAGCCGGGCCCCACCGACCACGACTCCACCATCGTCGAGCTGCCCAACGGTCTGGAGGACCAGCTCCCCGCCCCCCTCGTCACCAAGGACAACGTGGACGACAAGGCGCTCTGGGGCAACACCATCGGCTAGGCCCCCTCTCTCGGAGCTTGCCGGTCAAGCCCCGCCCACAGGCCCCGTGAGCGGCGGGCTATCACTCGACGCCCCGCCCGCGCGCCCGCCGCTCACGGTCACCGCGGAAAGGAAACCCCCGCCATGGCGGACTCCAGCCCCGTCCTGGGCCCCGTCGTCGAAGCCGACGGCATCGGCAAGCGCTTCGGCGCCACGGTCGCGCTCAAGGACGCCCGCATCACCGTCGCACCCGGCGAGTCGCACGCCCTGGTCGGCCGCAACGGCGCAGGAAAGTCCACGCTCGTCTCCATCCTCACCGGCCTGCAGAGTCCGGACACCGGCACCCTGCGGTTCGGCGGGGAGCCCGCCCCGGCCCTCGGCGACACCCGTGCCTGGCGCTCCCGGGTCGCCTGCGTCTACCAACGCTCCACGATCATCCCCGCCCTCACCGTCGCCGAGAACCTCTTCCTGGACCGGCAGAGCGGCGGGGCGCTCAGCCCCATCAGCTGGAAACGGCTGCGGCACCGTGCCACGGACCTGCTCGCCGAGTACGGAGTGGACGTCGACCCCGGCGCGCGCGCCGAGGACCTGACGGTGGAGCAGCGCCAGTTCGTCGAGATCGCCCGGGCACTGTCCTTCGGCGCGCGGTTCATCATCCTCGACGAGCCCACCGCGAAGCTCGACGCGCGTGGGATCGACCGGCTGTTCGGCAAGCTGCGCGCGCTCCAGGAGCAGGGTGTCGCCTTCCTGTTCATCTCGCACCACCTCCAGGAGGTGTACGAGCTGTGCGGCACGGTGACCGTCTACCGGGACGCCCGCCACATCGTCACCGCGCCCGTCGCGGACCTGGACCAGCGGGCCCTGGTGGAGGCGATGACCGGTGAGAGTTCCAGGAGGGCGGAGCCCGGCCGGCCGGTGAGCGGCATCAGTCGGCCGGACGGGCCCGCGCTGCTCGACGTGGCAGGCCTCGGCCTGTCCGGCAGCTACCAGGACGTCTCCCTCACCGCGCACGCGGGTGAGGTGGTGGGGCTGGCCGGGGCCGCCGCCAGCGGCAACGTTCGGCTCGGCGAGACCCTCGCCGGTCTGCGCCGGCCCGACAGCGGCACGATCAGCGTGGCGGGCCGTGCGGTCCGCACCGGGCAGGTCCCCGCGGCGCTGGCGGCCGGCATCGGCTTCGTACCGGAGGACCGGCACATCCAGGGCCTCGTCCCGCAGCGGAGCGTCGCCGAGAACGCCACCCTGACCGTGACCGGCCAGCTGGGTCCGTACGGGCTGGTGCTGCCGTCGAGGACACGGGCCTTCGCCGAGCGCATGATCAACGACCTCGACATCAAGACTCCTGGCCCCGCCGCGCCCGTCACCGACCTGTCCGGCGGCAATCAGCAGAAGGTCGTCATCGCCCGCGCGCTGGCCACCGCCCCGCACGTCCTGGTTGCGATCCGCCCGACCAACGGCGTGGACGTCAAGTCCAAGGAGTCCCTGCTCGGCACCGTCCGCCGGGTCGCCGACGAAGGCCGGACCGCCGTGATCGTCTCCGACGAACTCGACGACCTGCGCGTCTGCGACCGGGTCGTGGCCATGTTCCACGGCCGGGTGGTCGCGGAGTTCGCGCACGGATGGAGCGACGAAGACCTGGTCGCGGCCATGGAAGGCATGGCCGTCCCGACCGAGAAGCCGACCGAGAAGGAACAGCATGTCCCCCACCCTTGAGCTGCGCGAGCCGCCGACCGCCACCGTCCCCGGGCCCGCCGGCCGACGCTTCGCGCCGGCACGGTTCCGCGATCTCTCGCTGGTTCCCGTCCTCCTCGTCCTGGGCGTCATCGGTTTCATCGTCTCGCCCGCCTTCCTCACGTCGGACAACCTGCTCGGCGTGGGCCAGCAGGCCACCGAGCTGAGCCTGCTGGTCCTGGCTCAGGCGTTGATCCTGATCATCGGCCGGATGGACCTCTCCCTCGAGTCCACCATCGGCCTCGCGCCGGTCGTCGCCGTGTGGCTGGTGCTGCCCGACCACGGGGCAAGGTTCACCGGCCTCGGGCTGTTCCCGGAGTGGATGTCCGTCCCCCTCTGTCTGCTGGTGGGCGCGATCATCGGGGCGATCAACGGGTTCCTCATCCTCAAGCTGCGGCTCAACGGCTTCATCGTCACGCTGGGCGGGCTCACCCTGCTCCGGGGCCTGCAGATCGCCATCTCCGAGGGTCAGTCGATCGTCAACGTGCCCGCCTCCTTCAGCTACCTCGGGCGCGCGAGCTGGTTCGGCGTCCCCGCGGCGGTGTGGATCTGCGCGGTGCTGTTCCTGCTCGGCGGCTCGGCTCTCGCCTGGCTGCGGCACGGGCGGGCGCTCTACGCGATCGGCGGCAACGCGGAGGCGGCCCGCGCCGCGGGCATCCGCGTGGACCGGATCGTCTGGACGGTGCTCGTCCTGGGCAGTCTGCTCGCCGCCTTCGCCGGCATCCTCTACACGGGGCACTACGGGTCCATCTCCGCCGACCAGGGCAGCGGCTGGATCTTCCAGGTCTTCGCGGCCACCGTCATCGGCGGTGTCAGCCTGAACGGCGGCCGTGGCACGCTCTTCGGCGCCCTCACCGGTGTGCTGACGCTCCAGCTCGTGGTCAACGTCATGACGCTGGCCGGCGTACCACCGCTGTGGAACCAGTTCCTCAACGGCGCGATCATCATCGTCGCGCTGATCATCTCCCGCTTCGCCTCCGGCGAGAAGCAGGAGTGACATCACGCCCCCCGGGGCGGTCGGCGAGCCGTCGGAGCGGCGTGTCCCCTCAGGGGCGCGCCGCTCCGCCGTCACTCCCTGCCGTCCCCCTCACCCCACCCACGAGGGAGTCCCCACGATGGCCGTGACCGACCAGGCGATCGAGAAGATCAAGGAGATGATCGTCCGCGGTGCTCTCCGGCCCGGTGCCAGGCTGCCGAACGAAGCCGATCTCGCCGACCAGCTCGGACTGTCCCGCAGCTCGCTGCGCGAGGCCGTCCGGGCGCTCACCGCGATGCGCATCCTGGTCCCCCGGCAGGGCGACGGGACGTACGTCTCCGGGCTCGAACCGCACATTCTCCTCGAATCGCTGTCCTTCGCCGCCGACGTCTCCGAGGGCCACACGGCCCGTCAGCTCCTGGAGGTGCGGCGTCTGCTGGAACCCCAGGTGACCGCGCTGGCGGCCGGCCGGCTCTCCGCGGAACAGCTGGGGACGCTGCGTACCGTCCTCGACCAGTGCGCCGCGGACATCGGCATCGAGGAGTTCGTCGAGCTGGACATGGAGTTCCACCGGATCATCGCCGACGCGGTCGGGAACCCGGTCCTCTCCACCCTGCTCGGCATCCTCTCCACCCACACCCAGCGGCTGCGCATCGTCCGGGGGACGCGCTACGCGCCCGCCCGGCAGCAGGCCCACCGCGAGCACGAGGCCATCTGGCGCGCGCTCGCCGCGGGTGACGCAGCACTCGCCGCGAGCGCCAGCGCCGTGCATGTCGCCGCCGTCGAGCACTGGCTGGCGGACGGCACGGCCGTCGGCTCCCCCGGCCTCGCCGTGCTCACCCCCTGACACGGAGACGGCGCTCCGACACACAGGAACGGCGCCCGCCGGAAGGCGGGCGCCGTTCGCCATGGGTGGCTCACTCGGCCAGGGCGAGTCTCCACTTCTGGTTGGCGGCCGTGGTGCTGCACGTCCACTGGATCAGCTGGACGCCGTCGGCGGTCGAGGCCCCCGGCACGTCCAGGCATTTGCCGCCGGCGGACACCAGCCGGTAGACATCGGGCCCGACGGACTCGAAGCGCCATTGCTGGTTGGTGCCGGTCGAGCAGCCCCACTGCCGGATGCCGGCGCCGTCGGCACCGGTCGATCCGGCCGGCACCTCCAGGCACTTGCCGCTGTGTGCGGCGGCCAGGGTGAGGGTCCCGCTCCCGGTGTCGGTGAGCCGCCACTTCTGGTTGGCGGCGTCAGCCGGCGTGTACTGGATGACCGCGGCGCCGTCGGCGGTGGAGGCGTCCCGGACGTCCGCCGCCTTGCCGCTGGACATGCTGGTCAGGGTGTACGTGCGGCCGTTCTCCGGCCTCACCGCGCGTGTCCCGGTGACGCGGTACGTGTGGCCCGCGACCGCGGCGAAGGCGATCCGGTCGCCGGAGGCGGAGACCGTCTGCGTCTGACCGGTCGTGGTGTCCACCAAGCTGTACGCGTGGGTGAACAGTGCGCTGCGGACGGCGAGTTGCCCGCTGTCGTGCGGCGTCAGGGTGAACTCCGTGCTTCCGTCGGCCTGCCAGGTGGCACCGACCGTCACGTCACCCCGCGCCTTGAGGCCGCTGACCGAGCCCGCCGGCCAGGCGGTGGGCAGGGCCGGCAGCATCCGGATCTCGCCGTTCTGGCTCTGCACCAGCATCTCCGTCATGCCGGCGGTGGCGCCGAAGTTGCCGTCGATCTGGAACGGCGGGTGGGTGTCGAACAGGTTGGTCAGGGTACTGCCCCGCAGCTGCTCGACGAGCAGCTTGTGCGCGTGGTCGCCGTCGAGGAGCCGCGCCCAGAAGTTGATCTTCCAGGCCTTGGACCAGCCGGTGCCGCCGTCGCCCCGGGCGTTCAGGGAGACCCTGGCGGCCGCCGCGGACCGGGGGTCGGTGTCGGGCGAGATCTGGTGGCCCGGGTGGAGCGCGTAGAGGTGGGAGACGTGCCGGTGGGTGTCGCCCGGATCGTCCAGGTCGGCCTTCCACTCCTGGAGCTGCCCCCAGGAGCCGACCCGCAGGCCCGGGTCGAGCTTTCCGAGCGCGGTGGTGAGCCGGCCCTGCAGCTCCGTGTCGGTGTTCAGCTGCTTCGCGGCGGCGAGGGTGTCGGTGAACAGGCCGTGGACGATCTGCTGTGCCATGGCGGCACCGGCCGTGAAGTCGCCGTGCTCGGGCGAGTAGCTGGGGGTCACGACGAGCTTGCCGTCGCGGGGGTCGGTGCGCAGGTTCGCCAGCCAGAACTCGGCCGCGCCCTTGAGCAGCGGGTAGGCCCGGTCGCGCAGGTACGCCTGGTCCTTGTCGAACTGGTACAAGTCGTAGACCTGGGAGGCGAGCCAGCCGTTGGCCTCGGGGAACCAGAAGGCGGTGGACCAGTCGTGCACGCCGGTGAACCCGAAGGGGTTGGTCTCGTTCTGCACGACCCAGCCGGGAGAGCCGAACATCTCCGTGGCGCTGACCGTGCCCGCCTGCCTCAGGTTCTCGACGAACGCGGTGAACGGCTCGGCGGTCTCGGCGAGATTGGCCTGGGCGGCCTGCCAGTAGTTCATCTGGACGTTGATGTTGGTGTGGTAATCGGCGCTCCACGGCGGTGAGGTGGAGTTGTTCCACACGCCCTGCAGGTTCGCCGGCAGCGACCCGGGCCGCGACGAGGCGATGAGCAGGTACCGGCCGTACTGGTAGAACAGCGATTCCAGCGCGCGGTCGTCGGAGGAACCGCCACCCGTGTAGGCGGCCAGGAGCTGGTTGGTGGGCTTGTCGGGCATGACCCCGCCGACATCGAGCCGTACCCGGTCGAACAGCGCCCGGTGGTCCGCGATGTGAGTGCCCCTCAGACTGTCGTACGAGCGAGCCGCGGCCGCGTCGACCGCGGCGGTCACCTTCGCGTGCGGGTCCGCCCCGCGGTAGGTCGGGTAGGACTGGGCGTAGTCGGTGGCGGCGCTCATCACGAAGGTGGCGCTGTTCGCACCGGTCACCTTGACCTGCCCGTTGCCGCCGGTGACCGTCCCACCGTCGGTCATGACGCGGACCTGGGACTCGAACGTCATGCCGTTGTCGGCGAGCCTGCCCCGGATGGTCAGCCGCCCGCCGTCCGCCGTGGCGGCGAAGTCGCTGCGGGGCGAGGTGTAGCGCAGGGTGAAGGACATCTTCCCGGGCCGGCTCGCGCTCAGCCGTCCGGCGATCACGTTGTCGGGGTGACTGGCGAAGTACTCACGGGTGTAGGCCACACCCGAGCTGGTGTAAGTGACCTGGGCGAGGGCGTCGGCGATGTCGAGCGACCGTCGGTACCCGGTGCCGGACGCGCCGCCGCCCGCCATGTCCAGGCGCAGGTCGCCGAAGGTCTGGTGCGCGCCGAAACCGGTCTTGGGCTGCCCGAGCTTGCCCGCCACCCAGCCCGGGTCCGCCTTGCCCTTGGCATCGATCTCGTCGACGACCTCCTGAAGCGCGGTCGGTCTGGGCGAGGTCCAGTTGCCGAAGTCGTAGCCGGGGGAGCCGGGGCCGCCGGTCCACAGGGTCTTCTCGTTGAACTGCAGCTGCTCCGAACTCACGCCCCCGAACACCATGGCACCCATGGCCCCGTTGCCGATGGGCAGCGCCTCCTTCTCCCAGTCCACCGCCGGCTGCGCGTACCAGAGGGTGTACGGGTCGGGTGCGGCGGCAGCCGACAGGGCGGGCGTCTCACCGGTGGCGAGGACCGCCGCCACCAGTGCCGTCGTCAGAACACCGGCCCAGGCCGGCCTCCACCATCGTCGTCTCATCTCTCAGGCCTCCTGTAGCGAACCGAGCGCGGCCGTCCGAAGGGCTCGGTTGCAGCACCGGAGTCTCCAATACATCCGATCTATAGGGCAATACCTATGTAGCGGCATTCACAAGACACCGCCCTTATGCCACTCGCGTTTCCGGCATCAAAAGAATCATCGGATCTCTTTTAGTCACGCGGCAGGCAGAACCGATGCCGCCGGAGAGGCGGCCCACCTCGGACCCGACCCGCCCCGACGGTCAAAAGCCGGGGCCGGCCGGCGTCGCGGGGTGTGCCTCTGCGAGCTGCCCTGCGAGCGGCAAGGAAGAACAGGACCAGCGCCGCACCCGCGTTCGTCGAGGTCACGGCTCGCTCGCGCATGCGCTGTGCAGTCGGTCAACCACGCCGAGGTGGCGGCGGGCAAGCGGTCAGCGTGCCACCCGGGCGAGCGCGGCGAGCACCGGCGCGACGCCGTCCTCCACGGCCAGGCGGTCGGCCAGCACGCGGGCCCGCTCCTGGTGGGAGCCGTCCTCCGTCGCCCGGCGCAGGGCCCCGGCCAGGGTTTCGGAGGTGAGCCGGCGCAGCGGCACGACCCCGGGGGCGGTGCCCAGCGCGGTCAGCCGGGACGCCCAGAACGCCGCGTCGAACTGGACCGGCACCGGCACGCTGGGCACCCCGGCCCGCAGGACGGCGCCGGTCGTGCCCGCGCCCGCGTGGTGGACGACGGCGGCCGTCCGGGGGAACAGCAGGGAATGCGGCACCTCGTCGACTGTCAGGATGTCGTCGCCCCGGGCATCCAGCCCCGCCCAGCCCCGCTGGACGATCCCGCGCACTTTCGCCGCGCGCAACGCGGTGACGATCTCGCGGCTCACCCGTTCGGGATCGGGAACGGTGGCGCTGCCCAGGCCGACGAAGACCGGTGGAGGTCCGACGGCGAGGAAGTCCTCCAGTTCCCGGGACAACTGCCCGGTCTCGTGCGGCCACCAGTACCCGGACACTTCCAGCCCGGCGGGCCAGTCCCGGGGCCTGGGGACGACGAGCTCGCTGTAGCCGTGCAGCAACGGCCGCGCCCGCCGCCCCCGGGACCGGTCCGTCGTCACGATCCCGTGCCGAGGCAGGGACCGTACGGCGTCGGAGAACAGCAGCTCCACCGTCGTCATGACGACCCGTCCGCTCAACCGGTTCCCCATCGTGCCCAGGGAGCGCGTCCCCAGGACGGGGGCGGGAAACTCCCCGGTCGGATGCAGCGGCTGGAGGTGCAGCCCCAGGGCGGGCACCGACAGGCCGTCGGCGATGGCGTGTCCGAGCGGCCCCAGCGCCCCGCCGACCAGCAGGACCTCGCCCTCCCGCGCCACCTCCACCAGGGCCGCCGTCATCTCGTCGACCGCGCCCCGGGCCATGGACGCCAGCCGTACGAGCTTCCCCGCACCGGTCCTCGCGTCGTGCAGCCGCCGGCCCCGCGCGGAGTGCAGCTCGGCACGGGGGTCCACCGGCAGTGGACGGAAGCGCACCCCGGACCCCGCCACCAGCGGCTCGAACACCCCGTGCGCGGCCAGGGTCACGTCATGCCCGGCCCGTACGAGACCGGCACCCAGACCCGTGTACGGCGCGACGTCACCCCGTGATCCCGCCGTCATCATCACGATGCGCACGCCGCCAGTGTGCCCCACCCGGACCCGTCACCACAGAAGACCTGCCCCCACCGCACGCGGTTGCCCTCCAGCAAAGCCGGCACGGCCGTACGCAGTCCTCCGGGTGCCCCGACGAGACCAGGCGTGGAGCGGGGCGGAGTCGATGGAGGCCTGACAGCACGCGGTCGCCATCGAAGGCCGGGTGATCGCAGCAAGGTGCGCCGTCGGCGGGCGCTGAGCCACGTGGAGTGCCGCGCGCAAGCCCGTGAACGCCTCCTCTTCCTCTCCTCCCTCGAAGCGGTGAGGCCTGTAGGTGCCGGAGCCGCGGCGTTCACGGTCGGGGTGGGACGCCGAATCGATTGAAGGAGACCGAAGGCACGTGATCGGCAGGCCGCGGCGCTTCGCTACCTGCCGCTGGGCGACAGGACTCCCGAAGCGGCCGGTATCACATCGGCTGCAACGCTGCCGGCAGACCGTTCAACCGCAGTCGGGTGGCGCCGCGCAGGTGGGGGAGGTCGTGCTCCGGCCGTGCGGACGGGGTCAGAAAGGCCGCTTGCTCGGTCCAACGCAGGTGGGTGCCGCCGTCCACCCGTTGCAGTTCGACAGTCACCAGCGAGGCCCACCGCGCGACGTCGTCCACGCGGGACGTGTACGTGTAGACGATTCTCGAGGCCGGCACGATGTCGAGGTACCGGGAAGCGTATGCGAGTCGTTCCGGCTCAGAGCCCGCGATCGTGAAGACACTCGATGCGGTCTCACCGCCGTTCACTGTGAAGTCGTGGTCGTAGGAAACCTGACGGCCTGGCAACGCGAACCATCGGTGCCGCGCCGGAGTGTCGGCGAAGGCCCCGAAAACCGTACCGGGGGCTGCGGCCAGGTGCCGCTCCACGGTGAAGGTGTCGTGCCGTACCTTCGGGATCGCGCCATCGACGGTCCCGTCAATGGTCGAAGCCGGTGCAACGGGTTCCAGAGGCATGCTTCCCTCACAGACATGGAGGCGGGACAGGGGAATGTCCTTGGTTACTATCCGTATGTAACGGGGGCGCGGACACTGCGATCAAGACCTCGCCCTCACGCACTTCGAAGTCAGCTACGCACTCGAAGGGAACAGACCCATGGGATCCACGCCAGGTGCGCAAGCGGAGGCCGCGGGTCTGAGCCCCGAGTGCGTGTCGACCATCGAGCTCGTACGTGATGTGCTTGCCCGTGTCGGGGACAAGTGGACCGTCCTGGTCATCACCAACCTCGCCGACGGGCCGCTGCGCTTCACGACGCTCCACGGTCGGATCGCCGGGGTGTCCCAGCGCATGCTGAGCCAGACGCTGCGACTGCTGACCCGTGACGGCCTGGTGCTGCGGACGGCCTACGCCGAAGTACCGCCTCGGGTCGAGTACGAGCTCACGCCCTTGGGCCGGTCACTGAGCGACGCCATCACACACGTCGTGCACTGGGTGCAGGACCACCAGGCCGAGATCGTCCGTAACCGCGACGAGTTCGACCTGGGCGATTCCGCGGCACGGTGAAGCGGCGGGCCGGAGGGCGCCCCGTTGCTCAGCCACCCCACCGAGGAGGCGGCAAGCGTTCTCCACCTGCTCCGCCGTCTACTGCAATCTCAAGAAGCCAGGGATGAACCGACTGCCGGCCTCCCAGCGCTACAAGCGGCACGACAAGCGCTGCACCCGCTACGAGAAGCAGCAGCCCGGCAACCGCGTCCAGATCGAAGCGAAGTTCATCGAACCGATCGGCCTTCCGGAGCAGCCCCCGCCGCAGCTCCGGTGACCGGGACCCTTTCGAAACGAAGGAAGCGGGCGAAGTTCTCCCAGTTCACCGCTATCGACGGCTGCACCCGGCTGCGATTGCTGCGGAAATATCCGAGGTGCGACCAGAAGACCGCCGTCCACTTCCTCGACTACGTGCGCGAGCGCCTGCCGTTCCGCGTCGAGGTGATCCAGACCGACAACGGCGCCGAGTTGCAGTCCGCATTCCACTGCAACGTCCTCGACAAGGCATCGCCCACACCTACATCAAGCCCGCATCACCGCACCTCAACGGCAAGGTCGAGCGCTCTCACCGCATCGACGCCGAGGAGTTCTACCGCATGCTCGCCGGCGTCGTCGTCGACGACACCGGCGTCTTCAACGACAAGCCGCGAGAGTGGGAGGACTACTACAACTACCACCGTCCCCACGGCGCCCTCGGCGGGCAGACGCCCTACGAACGCCTCAAGCAGAAGACCCAGACGCCGGTGTGATCAAGCTCCGGCAGATGCACATGCGTGGAGTTCTGTCTGGTTCCTGCCATGCCGGATTCAGGCAGCATCGGCATCTTGCTCCGGAAGGTGATCCCCCGAAGACACTGGCCCGGCACAGCCGACCGCCACTCCCGCCCCCACAGGACAACAAATGCGTTGCCTCGAGGGCGCAAAAAGGAGCTAAAGGGGATCACGTGAACAACCCAAGAGGAACTATATACAGACGACTTGCGGCGACGGGGGTGGCGCTGACCGCTGTCGCCGCGCTGCCGGGTCTGACAGCTTCCGCCGGGGCTTCGGAACAGTACACAGGACTGGTGTCGCCCGCAGCATCGGCCGACCGGGCCACCACGACCCGGATCACCCTGGTCACCGGCGACACCATCGATGTCGTCAAGGACTCAGGGGGCAGGCAGTCGGTGCACTTTGCCGACACCGAAGGCCCGAGCAAGGGCTTCAAAACGATGTCCGGCCCTGACGGGGCCATGTATGTGATCCCCGAGGACGCGATGGACGCCATCGCCTCCGACGCCGTCGACCGCGAGCTGTTCAATGTCACCCGGCTCATCAAGGACGGCTACGCCGACTCCCGCACGGACAGCCTGCCGGTGATCGTCGGCTACGCGGACAAGCCGTCGGACGCCACCCTCAAGGCCCGCGCCGAAAGACTACCCGCGGCCGGCCGCGGTGCGCTGCTGGAATCCATCGACATGGCGGCCGAGAAGGTCGACAAGAAGGACGCCGAACAGTTCTGGCAGGCCGTCAAACCGGTTTCCGAGCCGACCCGGCACGGCAGGACAGCCGTCGCCCCGAGCGCATCGAGGGTCTCCCGCCTCTGGTACGACGGGAAGGTCAAGGCATCCCTCGACAAGAGCGTGGCGCAGATCGGCGCTCCCGAGGCCTGGGCGAAGGGCGTGGACGGAAAGGGCGTGAAGGTCGCCGTCCTCGACACCGGCGTGGACCTGGGCAACGCCGACATCAAGGACAGAGTGACAGCCACCGCCAGCTTTGTGCCGGGTGTCGCCACGGTCCGGGACGGACACGGCCACGGCACCCATGTCGCCTCCACCATCGTGGGCAGCGGCGCCAACTCGGGCGGCAAGTACAAGGGCGTGGCCCCCGGAGCCGACCTCCTGGTCGGTAAGGTGCTCGCCGACCAGAACGGCGGTCAGTTCTCGTGGATCATCAACGGCATGGAGTGGGCCGCGGCCCAGGGCGCCGATGTGGTGAGCATGAGCCTCGGCGGCCTCGCCGACTCTCCCCGTGATCCGATGACTCAAGCATTGGACCGGCTGTCGGCAACCACCGGCACTCTGTTCGTCGTCGCCGCCGGCAACTCCGGTCCCGGCGCGAGCACCCTCAGCAGCCCCGGCACGGCCGACTCCGCGCTTACTGTGGGCGCGGTCGACAGCTCCGATGACCTCGCCGGGTTCTCCAGCCGCGGCCCGCGCGTGGTCGACAGCGCGATCAAGCCCGAGATCACCGCGCCCGGCGTCGGTATCGTCGCGGCTCGCGCTGCCGGCACGGCCATGGGCAGGCCCCTCGACGCGAACTACACCGCCGCCAACGGCACGTCGATGGCGACCCCCCATGTCGCGGGCGCCGCCGCTCTGCTGGCCCAGCGCCACCCGGACTGGACCGGTCAGCGCATCAAGGCGGCACTCACCGCGCACGCCAAGCCCAGCAGTGCCTACTCCGTCTACCAGCAGGGCAACGGCCGGGTGGACGTCCCCGCCGCGCTCGACCCGGCGCTGGAGCTGTCCGGTACGGCCGACTTCGGGCTGGTCGAGTGGCAGAAGGGGACGTTCGACAAGGAGACCCGTACCGTCACCGTCACCAACACCACCGACAGCGCCACCACCGTGACCCCCGCGATCGGCGGGAACATCCCGCAGGGCGCGGTCACCGTCCCGGGACCGGTCGAGGTGGCGGCGGGCGCCAGCGCCGAGATCACCGTCACCCTCGACCCGAACCTCGTCGCGACCGGCCAGACCAGCGGCACCCTCACCCTGACCAGCTCGTCGGGCGCCACCGCGCACACCGCCGTCGGCCTGGACAAGGAGATCGAAAAGTACAATCTCACCGTCCACTTCAAGGACCGCAGGGGCCAGCAGCCGAGCCTGTTCAGCTACCTCCTCAACGGGATGAGCGCCGGCAGGACCAAGTCCGGGGTCGGCAACACGGACAAGCTCGAACTGCGCCTGCCCGCACAGCGCTACAGCATGATGGGCGAGGTGGCCACCCAGAGAAGCGGGCGGGACGACATCACGTACTACGCCACCGATCTCTACGCCCTTCCGGCGATCGACCTCACCTCCCATGACGTCGAGGTGACCGTCGACGGCACCAAAGCCACCGACTTCAAGCTGGACGTGCGCGACGAAGAGCGGCCCCTGGAGACCTCGGACTACTCACACACGCTCTACCGCGCGAGGGAGGACAAGAGCCTCCTGCAGGGCTATACCGCGACGAGATTGACCATGAGCGAGCAGCACGCGGGCGCCATCCCGGTCGAGGCACCGGAGAAGGGTGACGGCGAGCTGTGGGCCTCGTTCTACGAGACCCGCCGCGAGCCGCTGATCCGGGCATCGGTGACCCGGCCGGACTCCTATGCACTGACGGCCATGACCTCCATCTATCTCAGCCGGTTCGACGGCCACAGCAGCTATGACCTGATGGACGTCGGCGCCGGAACCGAGGAGGACCTGGCGGGACTCGACCTCAAGGGCAAAGCGGCCCTTCTGCACCTGGACAACTTCCTCCGCAACGGCCCTGTGATCAAGCGCGTGGAGGCGGCCGGCGCCGCCGCGATCGTCCTCGCCCCCACCGACGACGAGTTCCTCAGCCTGTGGCTCGACGGAGTGAACGTGCCCTACTTCGCCGTCCCCTACGACGAAGGCCGCAGGCTCACCTCCGATGTCGCGGCCGGCCGGACCACGATCGCCGTCCGGGGCGTCAAGGAGTCGCGCTACCAGTACGCGGGCGAGTACGACTGGAACACCGGTATCCCGGCGAACCTGTCCATCCCGAGCACGAAGGACGACTACGCCAAGGTCCGCAACTCGTTCCACAGCAACGGCGCCAAAAAGACCACCCATTACGTCACGGACTCCTGGGGGCCGGCCCCCTGGACCCCCGCCCGGTGGTGGCGCACCATCCAGCTGGGCACCGAACGCGACGACTACAGGCTGGCCCGTCCGGACCTCACCTACCGAGCCAGTGTCTCCTCCTCCCGCCTCAGCCCCTCGGCAATGCGCATGAGAGAGACGGCGCGCAGCTACCAGCCCGGGACCTCGGTCGCCGCGCACTGGTGGGCACCCGTGCAGCATCCGTCCGTCGCGCCCAGCTCCGCCTGCTCGTTCTGCCGTTCCGACGTGGGCTCCAACTTCGATCCGGGTCTCGGCGGCGACAGCGACCCGACACACTCGACGGAATTCGGCCTGCGCCGGGCCTGGACGTATTACCGCAACGGTGAGCAGATCACCGACACCTCCAGGATTCTCGTGCCGGAGAAGGCCGACTACGCCTTCGTCTCCACCGACACCCATACCGACAGCGAAGTGAGACTCGGCGGCAGGGTCGTCACCGAGTACCGCTTCACCTCCGCGGCACCGACGTCGATGGAGGCGCCCGACTGCACGTCGGTCATCCCCCAGGCGACCGTCTGCGAGGCGCTGCCCGTCATCCAGCTCGACTACCGGATGAACGCCTCCCTGTTCAACGAGGTGGCCGCGGGCACCCACTCCACGATCACCGTGGACGCCTCCCGCGCCATGGGCTTCACCGGCGACAGCCGGATGGCCGGGGCGAAGTTCTCCGTGAGCTACGACGACGGCGCCACCTGGAAGGGTGTCGATGTCGACCGGGCCGACGAGAACTCCTTCAGGGCACGGTTCACCAACGCGGAACTGTCCGGCTCGAACGGTTACGTCAGCATCAAGGCCGAGGTCTGGGACGAGGCGGGCAACCTCACGGTCCAGACCGTCACCCGGGCGTATGCACTGAAGTAACGCGACCCGCCAGCAGTTGGGGCGCCGCACGGGACTCCCGTGCGGCGCCTTTCGCGGCACTGGGACCTCACCAATTCACCAGCCCCGAGGACATGCAATGGAACACGGAGGTTGGAAGAAGGACCCGCGGCCGACTCTGATTTATCACGTTGCGTAGTCGACTCGGCCGCCCGGCGCACACCTGCGGACCAGTCACGGACCAGATTTCCGTCCGGTGAGCCAGGCGGCAACCCTCTGACAGGCGTGGTAGCACGACGTAGCGGGACGGTGCAGGTTCCACAGCACGGTGCCGCGGAAGTAGGTAAGCGCTTCACGTATCGCCGCTTCTGTCGCATGGCCCTCCACTGGTCCCAAGACCATCGCGCTGGCAGCGGTCAGCTGCCGTCCTGCGTCCACTCGCTGCGGGGAGAGGAGACCGCTTACCCGGCGGACTGTCAGTGCCCGTAGAAGACAACTCTTGAGGAGGTTCACAAACCAGGTCTCGCTGCTCGCGCCGAAGCGCGAGAATCGTCGCATGGCTCGCTCGTCCTTCCGCAGTTCTGTCTCCGACCACAGGGATGCAGTGCGCCTGCGCAGTCAAGCGGCCGAAGCCAAGCACACCGCCGCGATGCAGGCGGCCGGATACGAGCCGCTGGAGCCGTACCCCGGGAGCGGGAAGCCGTGGCGGTCCCGGCACCTGACGTGCGGAAGCATCGTCTTCCCGCGACCGGCGTACCTCAGCGCCGGCCGGGTCGGGTGCACGGAGTGCGCGAAGGAGAGCCGCCGGGCGATCTTCCAGGAGCGCGCCGGTGGGGCCGAGCGAGCCGAGGCAGACCTGCGGTCCGTCGGTCTGGAGCCGCTGGACCCCTACCCCGGTAGCGGTAAGCCGTGGCGCTGCTGCTGCACCGCGTGCGGGACCGTAGGCACACCACGGCTGTCCGCGGTCCGGAACCTGATCAAGGCGGGGGTCACGTCGGGCTGCGCCACGTGCAACCGCAGGGCCCGCGGTCGGCGGCAGCGCGAGGCCAACGCCGAAAAGGCGGAGGCCACGATGCGCGGGGCGGGGTACGAGCCGCTGGAACCGTATCTGTCTGCCGCGACGCCGTGGAGCTGCCGTCACGCGGCGTGCGGCGAGGTGGTGCGGGTGAAGGCGTCGAGCATCCGCAGCGGTTACGACCCGTGTCCGATCTGCCGGGCGGAGGGGTGCAAGCAGCGGGCTGCCGCCCGCCGTACCGATGCGGCCGAGGCCACCGCTCTGATGCGGGCGCACGGCTTCGAGCCGCTAGAGCCGTATCCCGGCTCTTCGGTGGGCTGGCACTGCCGCTGCACCACGTGCGGGAAGGAGTCGAAGCCCCTGTACTCCGGCGTCAAGGGCCGCGGACACCGTTGCGGCCACTGCGCGGGAAGCGCGCCGCTCGACCCTTCCGCGTGCGCGGCCGAGATGCGGGCGGCCGGATTCGAGCCGCTGGAGCCTTACCCCGGCAGTGACAAGCGGTGGCTGTGCCGCTGCCCGATTGGGCACGACGTACATCTTCGGCTGACCGGAGTCCGTACCGGCAAGGGTTGCCGGATGTGCGCCACCCACGGCATCGACCTGGCCGGGCCGGCGAAGCTCTACGTGATCACCCACCGGGAGTGGAACGCGGTCAAGGTCGGCATCGGCGCATGCACCGGCTACAACTCCCGCCTCCTGCAGCACGAGCGCCAGGGATGGGATCTGTACCGGGCCCGCGACTACACGACCGGCGCCGCCGCCTACGACGTCGAACAGGCCGTCCTGGACCGCCTGCGCGGTGCCAAGCTGTGTCCGTTCCTCACCAAGGACGTCATGCCGAACGGATGGAGCGAGACCTGCTCCACCGACCGCGTCACCGCTGGCGAGGTGTGGACCATGGTCGAGGAGGAGACCCGCCGCTCACCCGGCGCCTACGCTCCGAGGGCGGGTACCCGGGCCCGGGCCGCCTTCATGTTCGACGCGGAGGCTGCCGCCGAGGAGATGCGCGCCCGCGGATACGAGCCGCTCGTGCCCTACCCGGGACGTACGAACGCGACCTGGCCCTCCCGGTGCACCACGTGCGGGCACGTAGGCCGACCCACCTTCAACGCCGTACGCAACGGGGGCCAGGGCTGCCGCATCTGCCGCACCAGAGCGGCCCAGGCCAAACGTGCCGCCGCGACCGCCCCCAAGGCGGTTGAAGTGATGCGCGCGGCCGGGTTCGAACCACTGGAGCCCTACCGCACCAGTCAGACCCCCTGGCACTGCCGCTGCACCACATGCGGCCGCGAGAGCACCCCCACCTACTCCAACGTCAACAACGGAGGGAGCCGCTGCCGCTTCTGCTCCTCCAAGTCATCGAACCCCGAGCAAGCCGAGACCGAGATGCTCGCGGCCGGGTTCCAACCGCTGGAGCCCTACCCCGGCCGGGCCACGGACCCATGGCCCTGCCGCTGCACCTGCGGGAACGACGTCCTGACGCGTCTGTCCTTCGTCCGGTCAGGAACGACGGGGTGCAAGAAGTGCCCCCGGGCCGGCGGCCGAACTGATCCGGCGAAGGCCGCTGCCGAGGTCCGCCAGGCCGGGTTCGAGCCCCTGGAGACCTACCCCGGCAAAACCACCGATCGGTGGCGCTGCCGCTGTGCGTGCGGGACCAAAGCCACGGTGACCTTGGCCAACCTCCGACGAGGCCGAACCAGGTGCGGGACCTGCTCCAGGGACGACACCCCACCTGCGACCGGCGCACCGCCTGGATCGGAAGCCTCCACACAGACACCGACGGCAATCTGTGGGACGCCGCGCCAGGCCAGCTGACTCTCCCCAACAGCAGGGAGGCACCGTTCATGGCAACGCGCGGGTCACCCGGCCTTGTCGGCATCTCCGGCCTGGGCCCGGCACCATTCGGTCCGGTTCACGACATCGAGACAGACTCGGAACCCCCGAACTCGCCTTCGATGACGCGCCGCCCCCCGATGGGCTCGGGCCGGATGCCGAGCAGCAGGAACGCGCGCAGCGGCGGGGCATGCCCGCCGACGATCTCCAGGCGCGCTACCGCATGCGATAGATCCCGGACCGGCCTATGCCTACCCTCGCCCCGCCCGCCGATGCGCTCCGGCAGTTCGGGCGGATGGCTATGTCGATGATTGCGGGAGGCGTTTGTTGGCGGTTGCGGGAGGCGATCCTGACCGACCCTGGTGATGTTGCTTTGTTTTGACGGCAGTTGAAGTCTTGTGGTGGGACGCTGGGTGTGCTTCTCCCACTGGGGGCTCCCATGCCCATGCCGAAGTCGAAGGTCGAGCTGTACGCGGCGATCCGTCGTGACCACCGTCTGGGCGGCATTTCGATGCGTGCGCTGGAGCACAAGTACGGCGTGACCTGGCGGACGGTTCGTAGGGCTCTGGACGCGCAGTGGCCGGAGCCACGCAAGAAACACCGCCCCCGGACGACCCGGCTGGACCCCTACAAACGGATCATCGACGGCTTCCTGCAGGCGGATCTGGACGCGCCGCCGAAGCAGAAACACACCGCGAAACGGATCTTCGACCGGCTGGTCGACGAGCACGGGGCTTACGAGATCTCGTACCAGATGGTCCGTTCCTACGCCGCCGGCCGCCGCAAGCAGATCCAGCTGCTGGCCGGCCGGGGCCCGGAGGTGGCGTTCATCCCGCAGTCCCACATCCCCGGCGCGGAAGCGGAGGTCGACTTCGGGGACGTGCACATCATGCTGGCCGGGGTCCCCACCCGCTGCTACCTGTTCTCCTTCCGCCTGTCGTACTCGGGCAAGGCGGTCCATCGACCCGTTGACCGCACTATCGGCGTGTCCTACGTGTCGGCTTGGTGAGGGCGAGGAGTCTCCGTTCGGGAAGTTCCCGATGAACGGAGACGCAATGGATCACCGTGTGGTGTTACCCGAACGCGAGGTGTCCGGCCTGGTGGTGCCCCGGGTCGGCAGGGT
This sequence comes from Streptomyces sp. R-07, assembly GCF_049913175.1. Lineage (NCBI taxonomy): Bacteria > Bacillati > Actinomycetota > Actinomycetes > Kitasatosporales > Streptomycetaceae > Streptomyces > Streptomyces sp. R-07. The sequence goes on along the minus strand of NZ_CP183978.1, from coordinate 7,913,425 downwards.
GGAGTCGACCACTGCCGCCACCCTGCCCTGGGCGGTGCTCGACGGCGCGGGGCGGCCGATCGCACCGGCAAGCGAGTTCCTGCGGGAGCTGCTGGCCTGCGGCAACACTCCGGCCTCCTGCCGTTCCTACGCCTTTGACCTGCTGCGCTGGTTCCGATTCCTCGCCGCAGTGGACGTCGAATGGAATCGTGCGAAGCGTGCGGACGTCCGCGACTTCGTCCTATGGCTGCGGACGGGCCACAACCCGGCGCGGGACCGGCGCCGGCCGGACGCGCCCGCTCCGGGGTCGCTGAACGCGCGCACCGGCAAGCCGTACCTGAGGTCGGGCTATGCCTCGGCGACCATCAACCACGCGGTGTCGGTGCTGACGGTGTTCTACGACCACCATCTGCAGACTGGGCAAGGTCCGCTGGTCTCCCCGGTGCCACCGCAGTCCCGTGACGGGCGCCGGCTGGAGGCACATCACAACCCGTTGGAGCCGTTCCGGCTGCACCGTCGCGGCGCTTACCGGCAGAAGCAGGTCGACCGCGAGCCCCGTGCGGTCCCCGGCGATGTCGTCGAGGACCTGTTCACCTCGCTGGGCTGCCACCGCGACCGGGCGCTGTTCTCCATGTTCTTGTCCAGCGGCGCACGCGCCGCCGAGATGTTGGGTACGACGATCGGCGACGTCCACCCGGGCGAGGGCCGGATCTATGTGCAGACCAAGGGCCTGGGCGGGGCAAAGGAAGCCTGCCCGGCCTCCCCGGAGGCCTTCTCCTGGCTGGCGCTCTACCTCGGCGAGCTGGCTCAGGACGGCCACCGGCCCGCCCCGGAGGAGCCGGTGTGGTGGACCCTGCGCGGACCGACGCGCCCGCTGACCTACACCGCCCTGCGGGCGGTGCTGAACCGGATCAACGCCCGGATCGGGGCGAACATCACGCTGCACGACCTGCGGCACACCCTGTGTCTGCGCCTGATCGAGGACCCGGCCATCACCCTGGTCGACGCCCAGCAGGTGATGCGCCACCGGCGCATCACCACGACCAGCACCCACCTGCGGCCCAGGATCGACGAGGTCATCGCCAAGGTCCACGAGCACTACACGCGCCCCAAGCCGCCAGCGCGGCCGCTGACCGGCTGGACGTATGACCCGGACGACCTTGCCGACGTTTTCGGGAACCGCTGATGACCCGGCACGGACGCGTGGCCCGCACCCCGGTCAGTCCACGCGACCCCGCCCTCCTCACCGCCGCGTTGCCGGAACCGCGGAGTACAACCGGCAGCATCGAGCAGTCGCCCGCGCATCGTGACGAACTTGCCTGCCTGGCCGAGAACTTGCTGAGCGAGCCCACTGTCCGCAACCTGTGGCGCCAGCAGCTCTCGCTGACGCGTATCTTCGACTGGCTGGAGGGGTTCCCCGCCGACACCTGGCAGGACCGCTGGCTGCTGAGCGGTTCCGATGACCTGGGTTCTGGCTGGGGACCGCAGGGGCTCAGCGCGGGCACCCGATCGCGCTTCCCCGCCGGTCTCGGCACCCTGATCGTCCTCCAGGTGATTCGGCCCTCCTACGGCTGGCTCTTCGGCAGCCGCCTTCTGGGCGTCTACGACGCCTACCGTCGCCACAACCAGCCGACGCTGTTCGCGGCACTGGGGCAGCTCGTCGGCGAACAGCGCTGCGACGAGCACGCGACCGAGGCCCTGAACGTGCTCACCCGCATGAGCATCGTCACCGGCAAGGACCTGCTTACCTTCGACCTGGAGGACTTCGCCGACTACGCCCAGGCCCGTCGGGACAACGGCCGCACGGTGATGGCGCTGCCCCTCGCCTACGACATCCTCCACACGGTCGGCGGTCTCAAGGACTCGCCACCGACCCTGCGCGAGGCCCGGGCCCGCGGCCAGCTCACCCCCGCCGAGCTGATCGACCGCCACCCGATCGCCAACCGCGCGGTCCGCGACGTGCTCGTCCACTACATCGCCGAGCGATCCTCCGTCCTGGACTACGGCTCCCTGGTCAACCACGCCCAGACGCTGGCCGACCTCTTCTGGGGCGACCTGCAACGCCACCACCCGGCGATCTCCTCGCTCGATCTGCCCGACGAGGTGGCCCAGGCATGGGAGCAGCGCGTCCGGGTCCTGCCCGACGGGCGACCGCGCCGCACCGCCCACGCCGTGTTCCTGGCCGTCCGCTCGTTCTACCTGGACCTCTCGCAGTGGTCGATGGAGGACCCGGCGCGCTGGGCGGCCTGGGCCGCCCCCTGCCCGATCAGTGAGGCCGACATCCGCGGCTACATCAAGGAGACCCGGCACCGGCAGGGGCGGATGCAGCAGCGCACCCGCACCCTGGTCCCCGTCCTGCCGCGGCTGGTCCGCGCTGCCGAGGCCCGGCTGCAGCGCGCGACGCTCCTGCTGCAGGCGGCCCGCTCCGCGACACCGGGAGACGAGTTCACCGTCGAAGGGACGCGCTATCGACGCACCGGCCGCAACGGCAGCAACTGGCGCCCCACCGCGCTGTTCCTCGCCCCCGTCGACGAGCCAGGTCCCCGGTTCGATGCCGAATGCGAGGAGAACAATGCGTTCTGGACCTGGGCGAGCATCGAGGTCCTGCGACGCACCGGAGCCAGGATCGAGGAACTGCTGGAGCTCACCCACCTGAGCTTGCGTCAGTACCAGGCACCGACCGGCGAGACAGTCCCGCTGCTGCAGATCAGCCCGTCCAAGACCGACCGCGAGCGCGTCATCCCCGCCGACCCGGACCTGGTCGCGGTCCTCGCCCGGATCATTCGCCGCGTCAAGGGCACCGGCGACCGGGTGCCGCTGCTGACCCGGTACGACGGCTACGAGCGGGTCTTCGGCCCACCGATGCCCCACCTGTTCCAGTGCCCCTCCCAACACCGACTGCAGGTCATCTCCCCCAACCGGATCCGCGAGCTCCTCACCGACCATGCACTACGAGCTGGCACCGTCGACGTCGACGGGACACCGCTGACGTTCACGCCGCACGACTTCCGCAGAATCTTCTCGACCGAGACGGTCAACGGCGGCCTGCCCATCCACATCGCTGCGAAGCTCCTCGGACATCTGGAACTCAACACCACTCAGGCTTACGTCGCCGTCTATCCCGAGGAGGTCATCCGCCACTACCGGCAGTTCGTCGACCAAGCCGGACCCACCGCCCCAGCGAGGAGTACCGCGAGCCCAGCGACACCGAGTGGCAGGACTTCCGCGACCACTTCAGCCTCCGCAAGGTCGCCCTCGGCACCTGCGACCGGCCTTATGGGACCCCTTGCCAGCATGAAAACGCCTGTGTCAGGTGCCCCATGCTCCGCCTCGACCTGGCCCAGGAACCCCGATTGTTGGAGATCGAGACCAACACCCGCCAGCGCCTCGGGGAGGCCCAGCGGATGCAGTGGCTCGGCGAAGTCGCCGGCCTGCAGGAGAGCCTGCGACACATCGCCGACAAGAAACGGCAGGCCGAACGCATGCGAGCCCAAGCCGGTCACGGGGAAGCCGGCGTTGGAGCACTCAGTTGAAGTCCCCGCCCAACGACATCACGCCAACTGCGGCCACGTGAGACCGATGCCCCGGGCGTGGGATCTGATCGCGGGCATAGGCGAGAGGCCGCTGACAGGGACCTCCACCCTTCTGATGAGAACGCGATGGGTAACCTGCCGGGATGGGAAAGACTGTTACCTACCTGGAAATGAACCACCGCAGCGACTTGCGACGCGGCGAGGTAGTGCCGGCCCTCCAACTTCAGCGCGTCGAGGGGACCCTGCCGCTGATGCACTCTGCCCATGCCCTGGTCGGAGGGTCCTACGGGTGGGGAAGCGCGTCCCGCTCCGAGAAAGGGTGGAGGGAGCTAATGCTGGCGCGTCCGCTGCGTCAGTTCTGGCTCATCACTCTTGAGAACGAGACCGCCGGGGTCGCCTCGATAGAGCCCCAGCCTGGTGGGGACGTGGAGATCACCACCTTTGGGCTGTTGCCGGAGTACATCGGCAAAGGGCTCGGTGGTCCTGCACTGACCCTGACCATCCAACAGGCATGGGCGAGCGAGGCAGTGGAGGCTGAAGCAGTACGCCGGGTCTGGCTGCACACGTGCTCGCATGACCATCCGAATGCACTGCGCAACTATCAGCGCCGGGGCCTGAAGGTCTATCGCACCGAAGATCAGCAGTAGCCGCTTCGGCATCATCGACGTTTCCACCCTCTTTTAGTGCAGAGAAGGGTCTTCGCCTCCTGCGGCCAGGAGGCGTTCATCGAAGGCCACGTCCACGCGCTGAAAACCCTGGGAGGCGTCCCCCGCGGAAGGGTTCGTTACGACAACCTGAAGGCCGCGGTCTCCCGGGTGATCGGTCTGGGCCGGATGCGGGTGGAGGCCGAGCGCTGGACCCAGTTCCGCTCGCACTGGGGCGTCGACGCGTTCTATTGCCGGCCCGGGATCGATGGCGCCCACGAGAAGGGCGGAGTGGAGGGCCAGGTCGGGTACTTCCGGCGCAACCACTTCGTTCCCGTGCCCGTCGTCGAGTCGTTGGCCCAGCTCAACGCGATGGTCGACCAGTGGGACATTGACGACGAGGCCCGCCGGATCAGCTCCCGCCCCCACACGATCGGCGAGTACTTCCGCTCTGAACAGTCACGACTGAAACCTCTGCCGGAGGAGCCGTTCGAAACGGGCCGCTGGTTCACCCCGCGAGTGGACCGCTACAGCCAGGTCACAGTCCGCTCCAACCGCTACTCGGTCCCCGTCAGGCTGATCGGCCAGTCGGTCCGGGTGCTCCTCAACGCCAACGACCTCATCGTCTACGACGGCCGGAATGAAGTCGCCCGGCACGAGCGCCTCAGCACCAGAGGCGGCTCCCAACTGGTCTTGGACCAGTACCTCGAAGCTCTCATCCGCAAGCGGGGGCCTTCCCCGGCTCGATCGCACTGGAGCAGGCCCGTTCGGCCGGCAGGTTCACCCCCGTCCATGACAACTGGTGGGCCGCGGTCCGGTCAGCTCATGGGGACGCCGAAGGCACCCGGGCACTGATCCAGGTGCTGCTTCTGGGGCGCCATATGCGCCACGAGCACGTGGTCGCCGGCCTGGCAGAGGCCTTCCGGGCCGGCGCTCTGACGGCGGACGCGGTCGCGCTGGAGGCCCGCAGGGCCGCCGACGGCGACGCCCCCGCGCCCCAGGCTCCCGCACCCGAGGTGCCTGCCCCACCCGTCGAGGAGCACGCGACGGTGACCTTCCTCGCCGACTACCGGCTGACCCATCTGCCGCCTGACACCCGGCCTCTGCCCTCGGTGGCCGCCTACGACCAACTAATCAACCGCCGCCGGACCGTCGGCCAGGGCACCAGCCAGGGAGAAGCCACATGACCGTCCCCCGCCAGCGCGAACTCACTGAAGAAGCTGCTACCACCGCGATCGACCAGGCATGCCGCATGCTGCGGCTGCCCACCATCCGAAGCCAGTTTCCCGACCTCGCGGCCGCGGCCTCCCGAGAGCAGATGTCCTACAGGGGCTTCTTGGCCGAGCTCCTGATGTCCGAGTGCGACGATCGGGCCCGGCGCAGGTCCGAGCGTCGGATCAAGGCCGCAGCCTTTCCCCGCGACAAGTCCTTGCGGGCCTTCGACTTCGACGCCAACCCGAACGTCGACCCGGCGGCCATCCACACGCTGGCCAAGTGCGAATGGGTCCGCAAAAGCCAGCCGCTCTGCCTGATCGGAGACTCCGGAACCGGCAAGTCCCACCTGCTGATCGCGCTGGGCACCGCGGCTGCGATGAAGGGCTACCGAGTCCGCCACACCCTTGCCACGAAGCTCGTGAACGAGCTCGTCGAGGCAGCCGACGAGAAGCAGCCGACCAAGACGATCGCCCGCTACGGCCGCGTCGACCTGCTCTGCATCGACGAACTCGGCTACATGGAACTCGACCGCCGCGGCGCCGAACTCCTCTTCCAGGTTCTGACCGAACGCGAGGAAAGGAACAGCGTGGCCATCGCTTCGAACGAATCGTTCGGAGGGTGGACCAAGACCTTCACCGACCCCCGGCTCTGCGCGGCCATCGTCGACCGCCTGACCTTCGGCGGCAACATCATCCAGACGGGCACCGAGTCCTACCGCCTCGCACACACCAAGGCTCAGACGGACTCAGTCGCGAGCTGAAGAGCAGGATCAGCCGAACCGGGTCATCACGCTGGCGGATTCTCGTCTGGACCGTCGGCATCGAAGGACGCAGCAGACGTGAGGCCCTCCACGAATGCTCTGAAGTCCGCAGCCAGGGTGAGTTCCGACTTCCCGTCCGCGTCGAACCACGCTACCGACGGCTCACCCTGCCGGCCGCAGACCCGATAGTCGAGTGCGATCCAGCAATGCCCATCGCCCGAGAGCAAGACGAGCGGGGACGGCAGTCCCCACTCTTTCACCAAGTAGGGCGAGTCCAGCAACGACTGATCATCGTGACGGCCGATGCCCATCACCATGTCGAGCGGGACATGGTCCTCGCTCCATGAAGTCGGCACATCAGTCGGGAACGCGTCCCATCGGTCCGCCACCAGGCCGCCGTTCTGGCCCCGAAGCAGCTCCAGGAACGAGGACGGCAAACGAACCCCCAACTCAACCTCAGCGTCCCGGACCGCCACGTCGGTCAACGGCGGCTGAACTCCATAGAGGCCGTCGCCCCAGAACGTCGCTTTAACCTCATTGAATCGCGCCACAAACGCATCCTACGGCCCATCCGGACGGGCGATCGAACGTCTGGACGACTTCAAAACGCGTCGATATTCAAGGCTCCCAGGCACCTCGAGTGACACCTCAACTCATCGACAAACGCCTCCCACAGCCATTGGCATAGCCAGGCGGACCTGGCGGCGACCGCCGCCAGCGCGATGCGATGCTCCCCCAACGACGTGGACACCTGGCACGGTAGCTGGGCGTCGAAACCCGGTGGCCGTAGCCACGTGCGGGGGGGCAGTGGCCACCTGCAGCGTGAGGCAAGATGCTCTCACGTGGCGATTTCCGCTGCCGCGTTCGTTCAGTCAAGGGGGCAGCGGTGTCCGGTGGCGGGGCCACGCATGCGTTCGACTGGTTCAGCATCCGTTCGTGGGCTGGCAGTCAGGATCGTGCCTTCGAGAAGCTGTGCTTTCAGCTGCGGGGCGCTGCCCCGCCTGGGTGGGTGACGGTCAAGACCGCTGCGCCCGACGGGGGTGTGGAGTGGTACGACAAGGCCTCTGATGGGCGGTGCCACGGCCACCAGGTCAAATTCGTTCATGACGTCCAGCGGCTATTGCCCCTCGCTTGCGAGAGCGTCGCAGCGGTGGGCCGAAACCGCGGGGTGCGGAACGTCGTCCGACTGACGTTCTGGGTCCCGTTCGACCTGCCTGACCCGGCACACAAGGTCAAGGGCAGGCCGGTACGAGGGGGCCAGACAGCGCTGGAACGACGAGGTCGCCAAGTGGAAGCGCGATTTGCCTGGCGTTGGGGACATCGACATCGACCTATTGGATGGTGGCCACCTGCTGGAGCACTTGTTGGAACCGGGCAACGAAGGGCGTCAGTGGTTCTTCTTCGAGCAGCGTGCGCTGGGCTCGGAGTGGCTGCGTGAGCGACACCGAGTTGCAGAGCACACCGCCCACGACCGCTACACCCCCCAGCATCATGTGGCGTTGCCGATCGCATCAGTCATCGACGGCTGCGCCTTGTCATCGACGTTCCGTGCGCGCCTGGAAGCGTGTGCGCAGGATCTCGTGGACGCTATGCCTGGAGTGCCCTCGCTGACACGAGTCCTACCTGCCGGGCTGTATGAAGCGGGCAGAGCACCATTCAACGAGCTGTACGCGCAGATGTCCGACGCGGTTGCCGAGGCGACCGAAGGTGCCCTTGATTTGCTCTCGGTAGTACGCGAGGTTGGCCCGGGGTGGATGCCGGCCTCGGCAATGGCCAATGCGGCTGCGCACGTGGCCCGACTTCTGTCAATGGCTCAGGAGGCGGGCCGACAGATGCAGGATATGTCCAACGAGGCAGCACATTCGGCGACCCCCCGAGGAGAAGGAGGCCGGCTCCCGACGTTGGTCGCGAGAGGACACCTCATCCATTGACGGAGCGCGGCGGCGGGCGGAGCAACTGCGGACGTTCTGTCTCAACGACGCGGCCCGAGCAGCTGAAGGTGGGCGCTTGGTGCTGCTGGGCGAGGCGGGACAGGGCAAGACCCATCTTCTGGTGGATGCCACCCGTCGTGCGCTGGAACAAGGGCGCCCCTCGCTGACGATCTTCGCTGAACAGTTGTCGGCTGTGGACCCTTTGACGCAGATTGCCCAGCAGTTGGGGCTCGGGGCGCTTCCACACGAGGTCCTACTGCAGGCAATGGATGCTGCGGGCGCGGCAAGCGACGCGCGCTTCACGCTGTTTATCGATGCGCTCAACGACCAACGACGACCGGATTGTCCGCGCCATGCTGGATCAGCACAGAGAAGATCTAGAGCCGGCGAAGGCATCGGGTGTCTTGCAGGCCGGATCGGCATTGCGGGCGTGGCTGGCCGGCGCCTCGGGCAACCTCATCGACGCCGCCACCGTCCTCCTGCCGGAGATCACTGGCCATGAACTGATCGACCTGCTTGCTCAAGGGGAGGAGGCAAACGAAGAGGGACGTCCTCACAGCCATGCCTACACGCTTTACCGAAGCGTGGTCCACACACTAGCTCGGCTTCTTCTAGAGGCAGGACTTGAGGCGTCTGACCAGCCGAAACATGCGTCAGGCCCCCTCTCGGCATGGGACGGGATCGCCAGTCGAAACGCACCCTCACTCCCGATGCAACCCACCGGCATCCCGTACGAGCACCGGGGGTATGGCACCGACCTCGCAGCCCTCGCAGCTCGGCGTTTCAGAGAGTGAATCTCATGGACACCGCCGTCATCGGTCCACGCTTTGCCGACGGCACACCCCGCCTCAGGTTCAAGAGACCCCACCCGTCAACAGGTAGACGACACTGCGAATTCTGCAGGTGAACCTCAATCGTCGTCCCCGCCGGCGGCAACGACAAGGACGCCCGGGGACGCGCGGTTCCGGGACGTCTCTTCCCCGGGCAGGGAACCAGCGGCCGGGATCCGGACCGCGTCCGACCGCCTCGCGCCGCTTCTGCGCGACGCGGCGGCTCCACCCCCCCTCCCCCGGTCCCCGCTGCAACCAAAACGAGATGCCTGCGCCTGAGATCGTCGGGCCGCCTACTGCTCGTTTCGGAATGCCGTCCTGCGGAGAGTCAGGCCGCAGGCCATCTCCAACAAGTCCTGGTGGAGATCGGCGCGTCGTTCGTACCGGGTACGGAGGCGTTTGAACTGGTGCAGCCGGGCGAAGGCGCGCTCGGCCACCCAGCGCACCTTGCCCGGTCCGGAACCGTGGCCCCCGCCGCGTCGGGCGATCATGGGTTCGAGTGGTCCTCGCTGACTCCGCCGACGAGCGCGGTGGGGCAGCGGGGCCGAGGGGATCCAGGCCTCCGCGTGCTGTCGAGGAGGCGGCGCGTCCCGCCCTGTGCCACGTTGCCGCTCACGGGCCGAGGATGTCCCTCAGTTGGGCGCGCCCCGTGATGCCGAGCTTCGGGAAGATCTTGTGCAGGTGGAAGCCGATGGTGCGAGGGGACAGATAGAGCCGGGCACCGATGTCCCGGTTCGTCAGGCCCTCCGCGGCCAGTTGGGCGATCTGCAGCTCCTGTGGCGTCAGGCCGGCCACCGCCTCCGGTGCCCTGGAGTCCGCCACGGACACGCCCGCCGCCCTGAGCTCGGCGATGGAGCGTGCGATCCAGGGCCGTGCGTCGAGCCGTTCGAAGATCTCCAGGGCGGTGCTGAGCAGGGGGCGCGCCTCCGCGGCCCTTCGGTGGCGGCGCAGCCACTCGCCGAAGTCCAGCAGTGTGCAGGCGTGTTCGAAAGGCCATCGTGCGCTCGCCGGGTCGGCGAGCGCCGTGCGGAAGTGCGGCTCCGCGCCGTCGGGCTCACTCAACAGGGCCGAGGCACGGGACACGATGGCGTCCAGGCGGGCGGAGCGGGTTGTACCCAGGGATCGCTCGGCGGCGCGGAGCACGGCTCGGGCGTCGTTCGTCTGGCCGGCGCGAACGGCGGCCGCCGCGAGGTCGGCGAGGTAGTAGAACGAGGCGTGGTGGTGCACGGGGGCGGGGTGGAAGTCCTGGGTGAAGGCGCGGCGGAGGTGCTCGTACGCCGTCGTGTGGTCGCCCTCGGCGAGCGCCGCCATGCCGAGCGCGTGGCAATGACGGACGTAGAGGCTGCGGGACTTGCGCAGGTCGGTGCCGCGTACGGCGTCGGCGGCCTGTGCCCGGGCGCCCGCATGGTCGCCGCGGGCGGCTCGCAGCGTGGACTGGAGGATCAGCGATCCCACGGACACGTTGTCGGCCCCCGCCTCGGCAGCCAGGCCGAAGGCGTCTTCGGCCATCGACTGGGCCGCCGTCCAGGCTCCGCTCTCGAACAGTGCGAGTCCGAGCGCCTGTGCGACCGTGCAGTTGGTGCCGGCCGTCGCGGCGCGGAGGTGATGGTCCACGGCCTGGCCGAGGAGGCGCACGGCGGTCTCGCTCTCGTCCAGGATCCAGGCGGTGGCGCCGAGCACGACGAGGTCGGGGAGTGAGGCCTCCCGCAGGATGTCGACCTTGTGGTTCAGGTGCTCCAGCGCCGCCTCCCGGCCTGCGAACGGCTGGCTGACGAGTTGTGTCCAGAGACTGTCGCTCCTGTCGGGCCGCGGCGCGATCAGGGTGCGGATGCGCTCGAGTTCCGTACGGTAGAAGGGGTCGCCGGAGTTGTAGGCAGGAGTGGACGCCGTACCCAGGGCGTCGAGTGCCAGCTCGGGTGCCGCGGCGGCCATGGATTCGGCCACGGGCAGCAGGAATCCGAGCGCGTCGTCATGCCGGAGCGTCACGGCCAGTGACCAGCCGCCGCGCAGGGAGGCCTCGGCGAGCTTCTGGGGGTCGTCCGTCAGCGTGGCGACGCGGGCCGCGATGTCGCCGACCCACTGCGGGTATCCGGCGTACATGGCGGCGGCGGAGGCCGCGAGCAGTCGCCCGGCACGGTGCTCGCAGTCCGGGGTGAGTTCCGCGGCACGTTCCCACGCTGTGGCCGCGGCCGCGTATCCGCCGCGGCGCCGGGAGCGTTCGGCACTCTCCGCCAGGGCGTCGGCGACCGCTTCGTCCGGCCCGAGTGCGGCGGCGGCGAGGTGCCAGGCCCGACGGTCGGGTTCGTGGGCGAGCGCCGCGGCGAGCGCCAGATGGGCCTCGCGACGGTCGGCGAAGGAGGCGGCCTGGTAGATCGCGACGCGGACCAGCGGATGACGCAGCCGGATGTCGCCGCTCTCGACCCGTACGAGACCCGCCTGCTCGGCCGGCCGCCACACTTCCGGCTCGTCCAGGCCCGGGGCCGCGTGCAGGACGTCGGAGAGCCGGTCCGTGCCGGCGGCTGCCGCCAGGAGCAACGCACGCCGGGTGGGTTCCGGAAGGTCGGGCAGGCCGGCGGCGAACAGGCGCTCGAGTCGCGCGGTGAGGGGGAGCGAGTCGATCGAGTCGGAACCAGGGTCCCCCGCTTCATCGGCGTAGGCCCGCGCGAGTTCGATGAGCGCCAGCGGGTTCCCGGACGCCTGCTCGAGGATCCGCGCGCGGGCCTTGCCGCGCGGCGGGCGCGGCTGCTCGTCCAGCAGGAGGCCCGCCTCGGCCCGGTCCAAGGGCTCTGCCGTCAGATGGGGGAAGTCGCGGTCGAAGCGCACGGGCACTGCTTCTTCCCGGGCGGCCAGCAAGAGGGCGATGCGTTCGCCTTCGAGGCGCCGTGCGACGAACGCCAGCACGTCCAGCGAGCCGACGTCCAGCCATTGGGCGTCGTCGACGACGATGAACACCGGTCGTTCCGTCGCCGCTTCCGAAAGGAGTGTCAGCACCCCGGTCCTGATCACGAGCGGGTCGGGCGTCTGCTGTTCGTCACCGTCGTCCTCGCCGAACGCGTGCCGCAGGGCGTTGCGCTGACGCGCGGGGAGACGTTCGGCGTCGCGGAGAACCGGGCGCAGCAGCTGATGCGCTCCCGCGAGGTCGAGGCCAAGCTCGCCCTCGCAACCCCGAACCCGGAGCACGCGGCGGCCACGTGCCTCGGCCTCGGCGGCGGCGTGGTCCAGCAGCGTGCTCTTGCCGGTCCCGGGCTCACCGGTCAGCACGAGCACCTTCGGGCCAGGGCCGTCCGCGGCGTCGACCAGCTTCCCGATCCACTCCAGTTCGCGATCCCTGCCCCGGATGCCGCGCGTGCGTGCGTCTATGGAGCCGACGTCCATGCTCTCCCTTGTCCGTCCCACGGCCGACCGGTCCGCCCAGTGGACCGTGATGGCCGCGAACTGCCTGTTCACAGCGTTGGGGGCCATCCTGCCAGGCCCTCCTTCGGCATGACTGGTCACATGACAGAAGCAGCCGGGACGGGGCTCCTGGCAGGATCTCCGCAGGGGCGGGAACGAGCGCCCCGTACGGGGAATCGGAGTGCGATGACGGAGTTCGAAGCAGGTGGCACAGCGGTGCCGATCGGCCGCGAGAAGGAGGCCCACCGGATCCTGCGGTGCCTCGACGAACCTTCCGGTCCGCCTCGGTCTCTGCTCGTGCTCGGGGAGACCGGCACGGGAAAGTCCCAGTTGCTGCGGTTCGCCGCGGAGACGGCCGCGGCGCGTCGGATCCGGGTCCTGTCGGTGCGGGGCTGGGACGCCGAGGAGCCGCAGGCCTTCGTCTCGCTGCGTCGGCTGCTCCTGCCGGTGCTCGATACGACGGAGACTCTGTGGGAGGACCGGTGGCCCGCGCTCCGAACCGCCTTCGCACCGGGTGCGGGCACCGGTCCGCGGGAGCGACATGCGGCCTGTGCCGACGTCCTGACCCTCATGAGCCGTCTCGCTCGGGCGAACCCGCTGCTGGTGACGGTGGACGATGTGCAGGACTGCGACCGTAACTCCCTGGACGTCCTCTTCTCCGTGCAGCAGCAGCTCACCCACCAGGGCGTGACCATGCTGTTCAGCGCGCACGGCGAGACTCCCCCGGCCGCGGTCCCCGGGGATCTCCCCGTCGTACGGCTCGGTCCGTTGTCCCCCGTGGCGGCGGCCCGGCTCCTGGACGCGCAGCCCGAAGCCCCCGGGGGACGGCTCCGACTGGAGCTGCTCCGGCAGGCAGAAGGCAATCCGCTGGCGATCGTCGAGCTGAACCGGACGACACGCACCGGTACCGGATCGCCGCCGGTCGCCGCCGAAGCGGGCCGGACCATACGGATCCCGCGGATGTTCGCCGCGCGTCTGGACGCACTTCCGGAGAACACGCAGCGTGCGCTGCTCTACGCCGCGGCCGCGCTGCGGGAGGAGGAGCTTCCCACCGTGATGGCCGCCTTGGGCACCGACGACCTCACCGTATGGGCCCCGGCGGAGAAGGCCGGTCTGATCGGCATCGCCGACGGCCACCTCGCGTTCGGCAACCCGCTGATGCGCACGGCGGCGTTCCACCGGCAGTCCGCGAAGCTGCGGCAGCAGGCACACCGGGATCTGGCGGCGGCACGGGGGCAGAACCCGGCACGCCGGGCCTGGCATCTGGCCGCCGCGGCGGTCGGCCCCGACGAGGCGGTGGCTTCCGCCCTGGAGGAGGCCACCGCCGTACAGGCCCGGCTGGCGGGAGACCCCTTCGTCTCGGCTCAGGCTCTGGAGCAGGCGGCGCGGCTGAGCGGGAGCGACGAGGACCGGTCTCGTCGCCTCGCCGCGGCCATGGTGGCGGCGAGCGACCTCGGGGATGCGGACTGGGTCCGCGACCTCTACACGGAGTTCTCCCGGCTGAACCGCGACCCGGAGCTGCGCTGTATCGCGGCCTGTGCCATGGGAAGCGCACTGGCACTGCTGTCGTTCCAGCGGGAAGCCTTCGGCCTCCTGCTCGACGTGTGGCGCCACTCGCCCCCGCGCACGCCCACCGCCTCGTTCGCGCTCACCGCGCTCGCGACGGCGATCGCCCACCAGTCAGGGCTGCCCGAGCACCGGCGGGAGCTGCCGGGCATGCTCGACCACGCCCGGCGGACCGCCCACGGGACACCGCAGTCACGAGACGAGCACGCCGAGCCCACCACACCCGCACGGCGCACCGAACCCGGGGCCCGAGGCGTGTTTCCCGAGCTCGCCGGACCCCGGGTCCTGGCGGCCCTGGAGACCTATGTGTCGGTGGGCGTCGACCCCGACGCCCACGCCGGCCCGGCCCGCCGGGCGCCCGTCCAGCTCGACGGACCGCTCGACGGACCGGGTGCGCTGACCCGTCTGCTGGCCGGCGCATCAGTGGCCTACTACACCGACGAGTCGGAGTCGTGTGCCGAGATGTACCGGCGGGCGCGCACCCAGCACGATGCGCCCGGAGCCTGGGGCCCCCGGGTCTGGAGTCTGCCGGCCCAGGTGGACACCCTCATCGCCATGGGTCGGTGGCCGGAGGCCCAGGCCCTGATCGGGGAAGGGCTCTCCGACGCCGTCGTCCACCGATTGCCCCGAGTCGACATGGATCTCCAGGCCCTGGAGGTGACGCTGCGCGCGCTGCGCGGCGACAGTGTGCCGGACATCCCCTTCACCGGCCCCCACTGGTGCTCCGTCAACCTGGGTGAGAACCGCGCCACCCGGGCCAGGATGCTGCGCGCCTGCGGCCTGACCGCGCTGGCCCGCGGTGACGCGGACCGCGCGTTCCACCACTTGCGAGCCTTGTTCCGGGAAGACGGCTCGCCCTTCGCTCCCTTCTTGTCCGCGCGCTCCGTCGGCGAACTGGCCGCCGCCGCACAGCGCGTCGGCCGGCAGGAGGAAGCGGCGCGCGTCCTCGGTGAGGTGCGGAGAAGCCAGGGTGACCGGCCGACGACCCGAATGACCCTCCTGATGCATCACGCGGCTGCTCTCGTCGACGAGGACGCGGATCCCGAGCACCATTTCCGGCTCGCCCTGGTCAACCCCGAGGGAGACACCTGGCCCCTGGAGCGGGCCCAGGCCCGTCTGCACTACGCGATCTGGCTGCGTCGGCGCAGGAGGTCCGTGGAGGCCCGCGCCCAACTGACCGCGGTACTGGAGGTCGCGGCCCGGCTCGACGCCCGGGCCCTCGCCGACGCGGCGCGCGGCGAGCTGCGCGCGGCGGGAGTGGCGGATGCCTCCGCCTGGGGCGACGGGCTGGCCGAACTCACGGCCCAGCAGGAGCAGATCGCCCGGCTCGCCGCACGCGGCCTGTCGAACCGCGAGATCGGCGAGCGGCTGTTCCTTTCACCGCGTACCGTGAGCTCGCACCTCTACAACGTCTATCCCAAGCTCGGCATCAGCAGCCGCCACCAACTTCGGGACCTCCTGCACGACAGCTGACGTGCCACGAACCAACATCCAGCGGGGCACGAGCGAGAGGCAAGACCGAATGCAGCCGGACCCCGGTGCCGACGATCGGGAGCCGCGCGCCGAGCCGCCGTCGCCCGTGATTCTCGATCCGCTCGTACGACGGCTCGTCGACGCCTCGGCGGTGCCTCCCTTTTTCCACGAGCTCGAACCCGACACCGCCCGGCAGGCGTTGCGGGAGTCCCAGGTCGATCGGGTCGAGGACTTCGAGGTGGACGCCACCTTCCACGCGGCGCCCGTGGGCCCCTCGGGTCTCGTGGGCTTCTGGATCTTCCGGCCGACCGGTGTCACGGGCCCGCCACCCACCGTGCTCTACGTCCACGGGGGCCGCTGGATGCTGGGCGACGGGCAGACCCACGCGTGGCTCGTCAGCGAACTGGTGCGCCGGGCGGCCGTGGCGGCCGTGGTCCCCGAGTACAGCCGCACGCCCGAAGCCCGCTATCCCGTCGCCCTCGAGGAGTGCTACGCGCTGCTGAGCTGGACGGTGCGGCATGCGGCGGCGTTCGGACTCGACGCCGACCGTCTCGCGGTCGCCGGCGACTGCGCGGGGGCGACGCTTGCCACGGCGCTCACGCTGGTGGCGAAGGAGCGCGGGGGTCCGGGAATCCGCGCCCAGCTCCTGTACTACCCGCTCACCGACGCCCGCTGTGACAGCCCGTCGCAGCGGCAGTTCGCCACGGGGTATCCGCTCCCCCGGGAAGCCGTGCGCGCGTACTGGCGTCAGTACGTCGTCGATCCCCGGCAGTGGAACGAGCCGACGGCGGCCCCCCTGCGGGCGAGCTCAGCCGAACTGGCGGGGCTGCCACCGGCGTTGGTCGTCACGGCGGAGGCCGACGTGACGCGGGACGAGGCGGAGGAGTACGCGAACCGGCTGCGTCGTGCCGGCGTCGCCGCGATCGCCACCCGATTCCAGGGCACGGTTCACGACTTCGCTTCACTGACCGCGCTGCGGACCAGTCCGCCGACGCTGGCGGCGGTGCGGCTGGGTGGCGAGTTCCTGCGCGCTCATCTCACATGAGGGCGGCTGTCGGGCGCACCCCCGCGGCCATCGGCACTCGGATCGCCGTGAGACGGAAGTCGTCCGAATGTTCCCTCCGGTTGGGCAGACCGGAGTCGGAACAAGTGAAGGGGCCGGGCTGGACGAGGGCCTCCCGTCCGTCCTGGCTGAGCCGCGCGGTGCCTCGCTGCTGCAGGGTGCGAGCGGAAGCTGTGACGCAACGTGTCGACGAAGGGGGTCGTTGCCCCTCGGCGCATGGGGGAGTGCCGTGCAGCGCACGACGATGGCGGCACTGCCCAGGCGTTCGTTCCTGAGCAAGCCCCCGTGCGCCGACGCGCACAAAGTGGCGCCTTTTCCCCTCTAGTTTCGGCGGGCGGCAAGAGCCGGTGAACCCGAGGGAGGGAGATGAGCGTGGACGAGCAGGCCGACGTGGTCGTGCTGGGCCTGGGACACACGGGCGGATACATCATGAGGGCCTTGTCGGAGGCCGGCCTGGATGTGGTGTGCATCGGGCCCCGGCTTGTCGTCGGCGAGCGCGGGCACTCGGGACACATCGACGATGCGATGACGCCCGGGGCCGGATACCTCCTGTCGGCATCAAGGCCGACTGCTCCCTTCGCCCTGGGAGCGGGCTGGGCCACCGGCCGAAGCCGTACTGTCGACGGCGTCCGGGGCCGGGCCACCGGCGACCGTGTCGATCGAACAGCCGCCGACCTCCTGGCAGTGAAGCGCGGCAGGTTCGTGCACGGCAAGGGGCGGCTCACCGGGCCGTACCAGGTGTCGGTCGGCGAGCGCACCTTCCACGCCCGGCGAGGTGTCGTCCTGGCCACCGGCGCGCAGCCTCGGCTTCCCGCCGTACGGGGGCTGTCCGGGACGCCGTACTGGACCGACGAGAACGCGCTGGCGGCCATGGAGTTGCCTGCGTCGTTGATCGTGCTGGGCACCAGTGGGCTCGGCGTGGAGACGGCTCAGCTCTTCGCGCGCTTCCGGTGTGCCGTCACCGTCGTGGAGCGGCAGCCTCGGCTGCTGTCGTGGGAGGAGCCCGAGGCGAGCACCTTGACCGAGAGGGCTCTGCTGCGGGACGGCGTCACCGTCCTCACCTCCACCGGGGCCTCGGAGGTCGCCTACGACGGCACGGGCTTCACGGTCCACCTCGACGGCGGAACGGAACCGCTGCGTGCCGAGCGGATGCTCGTGACCACGGAGCGGCAAGCCGACCTGACGGGGCTGGGGCTCGACACGGCGGGGCTTGTCGCTTCCTCTGCGGTGGTGCCCACGGACGGGCAGATGCGTGCCGGGAGAGGACTTTGGGCGGTCGGTGACGTCACGGGCCGGGGCCTCTCGTCCGATGTCGCCCTGTACCAGGCCGAGGTCGCCGTCCGGGACATCCTGGGGTGGCCCGGTCCTGACACCGACTACCGGAGGCTGGCCCGCCTGGTCTATACCGATCCCGAGATCGCCGCCGTGGGCCTCACGGAGCGGCAGGCGCGGAACCAGCGGCTGCGGGTGCGCACGAGCCTGCTGCCGATCAACTCTTCCGACCGTCGCGGACCTCAGGGCCGACGGCGTGAGGGCTTCGTCAAGCTGGTCGAGGACGCCGACCGCGGCGTACTCGTCGGAGCGACCTCCGCGGGACCGGCGGGAGCGGAGGTGCTGTACGCGCTGAACGTCGCTGTCCATGCAGAGATGTCGGTCGAACGCCTGCGGCACGCGGTCCCTGCTTGTGTTCCCTTTCACCGGACGGTGGAAGCTGCGCTGGGGGGCCTCCGTTGAGTCGTCCTTCTTCTGTGAACCTGCGGCGGCCGGGGCGAGGGCTCGGAGGAATCCGGGGCCGCAGCATGCCGGGCCGCAACCCTGGTGAACCGCACAGGACGGCCACGTCGCTGGAACTCCTCTTCGACCTCTGCTTCGTGATCGCGGTGGCCCAGGCCTCCGCCGGCCTGAGCACGGCGGTGACGGAGGGGCACTACACCACCGGCAACCTGCGATTCGCCGTGGTCTTCTTCGCGATCTGGTGGGCGTGGATGAACTTCACGTGGTTCGCCTCCGCCTATGACCCGGACGACGTTCCCTACCGCTTGTGGGTGCTGGTCCAGATCACGGGTTCCCTCATCCTCGCGGCTGGCATCCCGTCGGCTTCCGAGACCGGTGATCTGACGGTCGTCACATGGGGATACGTCGTCCTGCGCACGGCTCTGGCCGTCCTGTGGCTGCGGGTGGCCCGATCGGATCCGCGCGGACGCCGGACGGCCCTGCGGTTCGTCGTCGGAGTGGCGGGCTGTCAGATGGGGTGGGTCTGCACGCTCCTCCTTCCGGGCGCGGCCCGTCTTCCGGTCATCGTGGTGCTGATCGCCGCCGAGGTCGCGGTGCCGGTGTGGGCGCAGTCCGCCGGGATGACTCCGTGGCATCCTCACCACATCGCCGAGCGGTACGAGCTCTTCGTCCTCATCGTGCTCGGCGAGTCCGTCGCGGCCGCCTCGGAAGCGGTTCGCGACGCCTTCGGGCGGAACCACAACGCAGCCGCGCTGTACCTGTTGGCAGGTGGTGGGCTGCTCATCGTCTTCGGCATGTGGTGGCTGTACTTCGCCAAGCCCGCTCACACCCTGCTCGCCACGACGCATCAGGGTCATCGCAAGAGGTTCACCTGGGCATACGGCCATTACCTGATCTTCGCCGCGGCGGCTGCCGAAGGGGCCGGCCTGGCGGCGTACACCGAGCTGGTCACCCACCACTCCGTCGACCCGTTCTCGCCGTCGGTGTCAGGTGCCGCGATCACCCTGCCCTTGGCGGTCTTCCTGATCACCGTATGGACCGTCCATGTGCGGCCGCATCCCCACGGCCGGGTCGAGCGCTTCGCCTTTCCCGCGGGGACGTTCGCCGTTCTGGCGGCCGCCTGGTCCCCCGCGCCGGCCTTGACGGCCGGCCTGTTCACGGCAGCTCTGGTCACCGCCGTCACCTTGGCCGACAAGACCAACCGCGTCCGACGCTGAAGGGGAACATCCCGGCAAGGACGGAACCGCGCGGACGAACCGGGTTCGTCCGCGCGGCTGGTTCCGCTCGGTATCAGCTTCTGGCCCGCACCGCCTTGCGCATGGCGACGCCGGCGCGCTTTCCGCGAAAGCGGCCGCGTGGTCGTTTTCCCCTGGGTCAGGCGCAGTGCAGGGCGACGTGCAGAGTGTCGGCGGCCAGTGTGATGGCGGCCTCGGCGGCGTGGGTCCCGCGCAGGGCGTCGAGCATCACGAAGTCGTGGATGATGCCCTGGAAGCGCACGGCGACGACGGGAACGCCGGCCGCACGGAGCTTGCCCGCGTATGCCTCGCCTTCGTCCCGGAGCACGTCGGCTTCCGCCGTGACCACCAGGGCGGGAGGGAGGTCCGCGAGCTGAGCGATGGTCGCCCGCAGGGGGGATGCCGTGATCTGCCCGCGTTCCGCCTCGTCCGTCGTGTACTGGTCCCAGAACCACCGCATGCCGTCGCGGCGCAGGAAGTAGCCCTCGGCGAACTGGTGGTACGAGCCGGTGTCGAAGCCGGCGTCGGTGACCGGGTAGAACAACACCTGCTGCACCAGCGGAACGCCACCGCGCTCCTTGGCCATCAGCGTCAGCGCGGCGGCCATGTTGCCGCCGACCGAGTCGCCCGCGACCGCCATGCGGCCGGCGTCCAGGCCCTTCGTCGCTCCCTGCTCCACGACCCACCGGGCCACCGCGAAGTTCTGCTCGATGGCGACCGGGTAGCGGGCCTCGGGCGAGAGGTCGTACTCGGGGAAGACCACCGCGGCATCGGCGCCGACGGCGAGCTCGCGGACCAGGCGATCGTGCGTGTGGGCGTTGCCGAACACCCAGCCCGCGCCGTGGATGTAGAGGATCACCGGGAGCGGGTCCGTGGTGTCGGCCGGTTTGACGATCCGCGCACGGACGCTGCCCGTCGGCCCGCCCGGGACGGTGATCCACTCCTCGTCGACGGACGGCTTGTCGACCGGGCCGGACTGGACTTCGTCGACGGCCTTGCGGCCTTCCGCGGGAGGAAGGTCGAACAGATAGGGCGGGTTGGCGGTGGCCTCGGCGAAGGCGGCTGCCGCGGGTTCCAGCACCGGCTGAGCGGGCTCGACTGCATCGGACACGAGGGCTCCAGGGGGTCAGGTCATGCCGGCACTCCCGGCACGGTGGGCCGGACGCCGCCTACGGCGCCCGGAGACACTTTCCCCGACGCTATTTCCTTCGATCACCATCATTTCTCCGGGAGCGCACTGGTCCTTTCCCCGCCGTGCACTCGTCGCCGGGGCTTCGTGTCCTGGACGTCGTCGCGTCGTGGTCCGAGCATCTCGCTCAGCACAGCGTCCGACTCACCCTCACCGACCGGCGCCACGAGGACCGGGCCCGCCTTCTCCTCGTCCCCGGCACCCGCCCGGACGTCACCCACGCGTTCGACACGTCCAGAGGTCCTGTCGTTCGGAGGACGTCCCCGGGCCCCGTGGAAATCGACCCCGCCACTGACCCACAGCAACCGAAAGGACCATCAAGACCGACACACCCACCACGCCGACCGTCGAACGCGTCGACGCCCGGCACCGCTACGAGATCCGCGTCGACGGAGAGCGGCCGGCTTGACCGGCTATCGTGACCGCGGCCGGCAGCGGATCTTCTTCCACACGGAGATCGACCCGGCGTACGCGGGCCGGGGCCTGGCCGGACAGCTGATCCGGCAGGCGCTCGGCGACGTGCGTTCGTCGGGCCGGCGCATCGTGCCCGTCTGCCCCTTCGTGGCAGCCCACCCGTCGAAGCACGACACGTACGACGACCTCACCGACCCCGTGACCCCGGAGGTCCTTCAGTGGCTGGACACGGAACTGAAGCGCGCGACGAGCCGGTCGTAGGACGGCGCGTGCGGGCCCGTGTCCGTGGCCGGCCCGCACGGGCATGAGCGACCCCGCACAGCGGACGTGCTGACGGACACGAGTGAGGGGCGGCGCCGCAGATCGGCGCCGCCCCTCACGTGTCCGGTGACGATCGGCTGTCAGGAGGCCAGGGCCTGCCACTCCCGAGGGGACATCCCGTACGCGTCCTTGAAGGTACGGCTGAAGTGCGCCGGGCTGCTGAAGCCCCAGCGGTGCGCCACCGCCGCCACGGTGGTCCGCCGGTTCGGGGTCCGGCTCAGATCCCACTTGCAGGAGTCGAGTCTCCGCCGCCTCACCCACTGGCTCACCGTGATGCCGTCGTCCTGGAACAGCTTGTGCAGGTAGCGCACGGATATCCGGTTGGCTCGCGCGATGGACTGTGGTGACAGGTCCGGGTCCTTCAGGTGCTCGTCGACGTAAGTCTTGATCCGGTCGAGGATCTCGCTGCCCGGGGACGTCTGGTCCGGGATGTCCTCCTCCGCCTCGGTCTGCAGGAGCTCCATGACGAGGACGACGAGCAGATCCGCGGCGCTGCGTGTCAGCTGGCCGATCATTCTCGTTCCGTGGGCCTCCGCCTCGGTGGCCAGTGTGATCAGCAGGTCCGATACGAGCGCTCCCACGCCCTCACCACCCGGCACGGTCATGCCCGTGACGCGGTCCAGGTCCGCTTCCGAGAGCGCCAGGTGGCGGCGGGGCAGGCGGAGGACCGTCATCCGGCAGTCGGCGGTGAACCGCGGAGAGCGGTGCCGGGCCGGATCGCAGAAGACGAGGTCACCCGGTCTGAGCCGGAGCTCGTCTCCGTGTCCGGTGGTCGCGACCGAGTCGTCGAACACTCTCCCCAGGTGGAGGAATTCGCGGTCGCCTGCGGCCGGCAGTTCGGAGACGATCTGGATGTGACCCGTGGGCGTGGTCATCGGAGCTTCTCCGCTCGGGGAAAGAGGGCGGTATGGAAGGCCGGCGCGGCACGTCGGCGGCGCGCGTCTTCGCAGGCCGCGCCTTGCCCTTGACGTACCGGAGGCACCCCCGGCCGGCGGTCCGTGGCTTCGAGGACCAGTAGGGCGATAGGCATGGTGTCTTCCCAGGTGACAGTGCATGTGGCCGTCAGAGGCCTCGTGTCTTCACTCTGCCAAGAGCCCGTTCCGAAGGCATCAGTAACTTGACTGTGGATTACTGACGCCAGCACCACTCGACGGCCGCGCGCGGCGTGAGGCAGCCGTACTCGAACTGCTCTCGGGACTCGGTGTCGCAGTCCGGGTCGGTCGCCGGGGCCACCGTGCGGGTGCGGAACCGCACCACGACGTATGCGGAGGCGCGAAGGAAGCGCCTCCGCACTGCTCCTCACCACGTCGGGTCACGCGTCCTCGAAGAGACCGCGGAGCTGATTGCGGCTGCTGACGCCCAGCTTCGGATAGACCTGGTAGAGGTGGGAACTGACGGTGCGGGGCGACGGCCTCAGCCGCTCGGCGATCTCCTTGTTGCGCAGTCCCTGGGCCGCCAACCGCACGATCTCGCGTGGCTGGGCGGTCAGCTCCGTCAGCGGGCCGGCCAGGGCAGGCCCGCTGGGCGCGCCGCTGGCCCGCAGCTCCACTTGGGTCTCCTCCGCCAGCGCCGCCGCGCCGAGCCGGGTGAACGACTCCAGCGCTGTGGTCAGGAGAGGACGGGCCCCCCGAGGACGCCGCTTCCTGCGCAGCCACTGCGCGTAGTGCAGCCTGGCCTGCGCCCCGGGCGGCCGCGGCCGTGCCGGCTGCCCGCAGGAGGCGTACGTGGGTGGCCCGGTTCTCCGCCATCGCCACAGCGCTCCAGGCGGGGTCGGCCGGCGTGTCGACGGGGCGGCCACGCAGGGCGGCCAGGGTCGCCCGGAGCGCCGAGACGTCGATCTCGATGTGCCTCAGTTTGTAGACGGCCGCCACGGTCGCGGCCTCGTCCAGCTGCTCCTCGGTCTCCGCCCACCGTCCGGTGTCCATCAGCGCCTAGGCCGGCGCGGCCCGCAAGACCCTGGTGGGGCCCACGGAGCCGTACGCGGTGAGCACGGTGCAGGCGCGCTGGTAGTACTTCCACGCAGAGCTCCGACTCGTCCGCGTACCAGGCGAGCCCGCCCATCGCGAGCACGAGGGGCATGTGTCCCGCCTGTGCGGAGGAGCCATGGGCGGTCGGCCACCGGCTCATCCGCTGCCGCAGCAGTTCGGCTGCCTTGGTCGGGTCCGCACCGGCCAGGGTCCCGGCCCGCTCGGCGCCGACCGCGCTGGCCGTCTTCAGTTCGGTGCAGGTCGTGTCACCCGCACCGGTGCCGATCAGATCGGCGAGGGCTACAAGGGGACGTCTGGCCTCGGGCAGGCCCGACTGGAAGGCGACGGCGTGGAGCATGGACGTCAACGCCAGCACGGGCTGCGCGTCCGCGCTCCGCCACTGAACGGAACGGGCGCCGCCGGGCCGGGCCGGTGGAACGCGAAAGCGCCCCGCGAGGCCGGACGGCCTTGCGGGGCGCTGTCTGCCGCTCGGGCGACGGCCTCGGAGCGGGGAGAGGCGGCGATCGGGTCAGTGACCGAAGCGAACGGTCCGGGCGGCGCGCAGGATCAGGTCGGCGACCGGCCCGGGATCGCTGACGGACACCGCGTGCGGGGCGCGGACGGTGACGGTGCGGGCGCGGGCACGCTCCGCCATCCACCGCTCGGCGGCCGGCGGGATGTTCCGGTCCTCGCTCGCGACGAGGTACCAGCTCGGGATCTTCGTCCACGCCGCGGCCTTGGCGGGCTCCTGGAGCGCGGCAACGGTGATCGGTCGCTGCCCCGCGGCCATGACCTGCGCGGTTCGGACGGGGACGCCGGCCGCGAACTGCTCGCGGAACAGGTCCTTCTTGATGACCAGTTCCTCACCCTGCCCGCCGTCGGGCAGCGGGTAGTACCGGGTGGCAGTGGCCTGTCCCAGAGTGCTGCCGGGGAACATGCCCGTGAGCTGCAGGGCGCTCTCGCCGACCTCGGGCACGAAGGCGGCGATGTATACCAGGGCCTTGACTTGAGGAGCGTCGGCCGCGGCCTGGCTGATGACCGCCCCGCCATAGGAGTGCCCGACCAGGACGATCGGGCCGGCGACGCTGTCCAGGACGCTGCGGATGTAGGCGGCGTCGCTCGTCAGTCCGCGCAGGGGCAGAGCCGGTGCCAGCACGCGCAGGCCGTGCCTCTGGAGGCGCTCGACCACACCGCTCCAACTGGAGGCGTCGGCGAACGCGCCGTGGATCAGGACGACGGTGGGGCTCTCCGGGTGGTGGTGCGGTCCGCGGGGACGGCCGGCCGCCGTCGCCGGCACGGGGTTGGTGAGTCCCGTGGCACCCAGTGTGGCGACGCCGGCCAGGAGGGTCGCCGTCACGGCACGGCGTGAGAAAAGTGAGTTCATCGTTCGCTCTCTGCGGAGGGGAAGGGCCGCCAGGGGGCGGCGGGGTGGGCGGGCGTGGTCCGTGACGGGTGCCTCAGGCGGAGGTGGCCCGGATGGCGTCCTCGATCAGCTCGACGACGCTCTCGGGCCGGGAGAGCATGACCAGGTGCGAGGAGTCGACCTCGACGGTGGTCATGCCGGCGCGCTGGTAGCCGTAGCGCTGGACGTCCGGGTTGATGGTGTGGTCGGAAGAGGCGACCAGTCCCCAGGAGGGCTTCGTCTTCCAGGCGGCGGCCGGGGCGGTGTCCGCGAACGCCTGGGCGGCGAGCGGGCGCTGGGAGACGGCGAGGACCTCGGTCAGGCGGCGGTCGACGTCGGCCGCGAAGATCGGCGGGAACTTGTCGGGCTGAACCGACACGTCGGTGCCGGTCCCCACCGGGCCTTCGAGCGGGAAGGGGGTGTAGACGAGTGCGGCGGCGAGGTCGGAGTCCGGGAAACGACCCTGCAGTTCACCGAGACTCTCGCCCTTCTCCAGGGCGTAACCGGCGAGGTAGACCAGCGCCTGGACGTTGTCCTCGTTGCCGGCGACCGTGATGACGGCGCCTCCGTACGAGTGGCCCACCAGGACGACGGGGCCGGGGATCTGCCGGACGACGGAGGCGATGTAGGCGGCGTCGCCGATCAGGCTCCGGTTGGGAACGGCCGGCGCGACCACGTCCAGGCCGCGGGCGATGAGCCGCGGGATCACCTGCGCGTAGCTGGAGGCGTCGGCGAACGCGCCGTGGACGAGGACGACGGTCGGCTTGGGGGAACGGGACATGGGCGAACTCCTCTTGATGTCATGATCTGTGTGCGGGGCGGCGGACTTCCGCTTCAGGAGGTGCCGCGCGGGCGCCGGTGCGCCGCGACGACGGGCATGACCGGTCCACGGCCGCCCCGGCGGGGGGTACGCGGTCCGCTGCATTTCGTTTGCGGAGCACGTAAGGCGAAATGCCGCCGGCACACGAGGAACGGTAATACCGGACGGCGAGGGGCACTTGTCTGTCAGCGCCCTGATCGTGTTCTGTCCGTGCCCATCAGCCGCGTACCGGGCGGCCGTGTCCGGTCGTGTTCACGGCACAGGTACCCGGCTCTCCGGCGCGCGTCGGACAGAAGTGCTTTCCTGGGCAAAGCCCCATGCACGCCTCGACAAACCCCCTTGCCACCGCGGCCCTAGGCTCACGATCGGAATACGCGTCCGTACTATTTCGGGGGGCCATCATGGAACAGAGTCTCAGCGCGGTCGCATGCGCGGTCACGGCATACGTCAGTACCCCGAACGGGCCACGGCTGCCCCTTCCTGCGGAGCTCCACTACGGGGTCCTCGACCCCTATGCCGTCCGGCTTTCCCTCATGTCGCCCGTGCAGCCGCCCGTCACTTGGGTCTTCGCCCGTGAACTGCTCATCGAAGGGACCATGCGTCCCACCGGGTCCGGCGATGTCCTCGTGGTTCCCGGGGATGGGCACCATTCCCGCTCCTTGCGCGTCATCCTCAGGAATTCGACCGGAACCGCGCTGATCGATCTGGAGGCCGCGAGGGTGGCGCTATTTCTTCAGCAGACGTTCGATCTGGTTCCGGTCGGGACGGAGAGCAATCATCTGGATCTCGACGGGGCCATTCATGCGCTCACGGGAAGAACCCACTGACCGTCGTTCCGGCCATAGGGCCGGAACGACCGGCCGCGGCAGGGACGGCTCGGTCTTCCAGGAGTGGTCGCGTGCGTTCCGATGCTCCCGGTCGGCCGCTTTCTCGCTTCCCGAGCCCGACGGCCTCCCCAGTGCCCGATCCCGCGGGTGCGGGCACCGCGCGATGGTCCTTCGCCCGGGAGCTCCTCCAGTCGGCCTGCACCTGCCGTCCGGAGAGGGCGACGTACGCGTCTGGCCGCCGTGCCGCTGTAACAACAGGCCCGACGTACGGCTCCTTCTCGGGGCCGGTACCGGCACGGTTCTGCTGGACGTCCCCGTTCGGCCGCTGAGCGAGTGGCTGATACGCACGTGGGAGGCCGTCCCGCCCGGGAAGGAGAGCGCGTGGATCGACTGGGACGCCATCCTGGAGAAGCTCCTCGACGACCGCTGATCTCTCTCCCCCACCCCCCCCGGCAGGCAGATCCTGTCGGCCGTACGGATGGATCGACCGAGGTCCCGCTCCGCCAGTGCGCCCCTTCCGGCGCGCAGCGGGCGGGACCTTCCTGGTGCACCATGCCGGCCGCCGGCCCGGCCGGAGATCGTCCACTGCCCCCGCTCGGGGGACGGTGGAACGGGGAGGCCGCGGCGCCCGTCGATAGAGGCGCCATCGGGGCCAACGGGCAGAAACTTCTGCCTGTACTTCTGCCTGGGCCCCCTGTCCAACGACTGTTTGACTGTTCCTGCGAGCGAGAAACCGCAGGTCAGAGCAGCAATACACGGCCCGCGTCGTCGACACGGTGCCGACCGGCCCTGTCGGCTTCTGCCCCGCTTCTTGGAGAAGCACTGCCCCTCGAGCCTCCTCGCAGACGTCCTCATGACCTGTCCCGAAGGGAGGCCCACGTGAGCGTGGTGCTGTCGACCGACTCCGTGCCCGACCGGGAGAAGGTGGCGTATTGGAACGAGGTGGTGAGCAGGACGCTCGTGCCGATGTCCGTGACTCCTCGGAGCACCGGACCGTTCGACGGCAGAATCGCCACCCACCGCATCGGGTACCTCCAGGTCTCGACCGTTGAAGCCGACGCGAAGCGGGTCAGCCGCACACCGGCGCTCATCACCCCGTCGTCCGAGGCACTGGTGGCGGTCGGGGTCCAGGTGTCGGGCACGGCCACCTTCGTGCAGGACGGCCGGATGGCGGAAATGAGCGAAGGCGACCTGGTGGTGTACGAGACGGCACGGCCGTACTCCTTCGACTACCCACAGCGGTTCGCCACGCACGTCTTCCAGTTGCCCCGGCGCAGCGTGGCCGTGCCGGACAGCGACATCCGCCGGATCACGGGCAGCCCCATCGCCACGAGCGGCGGCGTCGGGGCGATGCTCTTCCTCTTCCTGTCCGCGCTCGCCTCCCTGGCCGGCGGCCACCCCCCACTCCTCGGGCACAGGCTGGCCGACGACTTCGTCGACCTGCTCAGCACCCTGATCACCGAGCGGACGCGACCGAACGGCACGGATCCGAACACCGGCGGCGAGGCCCTGCTGTCGCGGGTCCGCGAGCACATCGAGCGCAATCTGGGTGCCCCGGACCTGTCGCCGGAGAGCATCGCCCAGGCACACGGCATGTCGGTGCGCTACCTCCACCGCCTCTTCGAAGGCGAGGAGACCACCGTCTGCCGACTCATCCAGCGACGACGCCTGGAGGAATGCAGCCGGGAACTGGCACGCCGCGGCAGGGCGACCCCCACCGTGGCGGCGGTCGCCCACCGGTGGGGCTTCACCAGCCCCGCCCACTTCAGCAGGGTGTTCCGCGCCGCCTACGGCGTCCCCCCTCGCGAGTGGCGCGCACTGCACACCCCCCAGCGCCAGGGCTTCACGGCGCCGGCCCCGGTGACCGACCGCACGGGACACCTCAGCGGTTCCCAGCTGGAGAGCAAGTGAACGCCCCCTCGCCTCGCCCCCGTCCGGTCCTCGACCGTCCCACCCAGGAGTTCGTGGATCGGTGCTCCCTCTCCTTGGCGCCGTACCCTCTCGAACCGCCGCCTGAGCGGGCGGACTCCGATCTCGACGAGAACGGCACGTTCACGGAGTGGTTCGCGCTGCCTGGCGGCGCCACCGGTCACGTACGGGTAGAGGTGATCAGGCCCGTGGGTGTCACGGGGCCGATGCCCGTCGTCCTGTTCCTGCGCGGCCTGGGCGGCGTCCTGGAGGATGCCGGTGTCCGTACGTCGCCTCGGGCGCCCCACACCGGGCGCCTGGTGCACGCGTTCGCGCTGGGCACGGACGCGGCCGTCGTCCTGGTCCACCACGCGAGCGCACACCAGGCTCCTTGCCCGGTCGCCGTCGAGCAGTGCTACGCCGTCGCGAGATGGCTCGCGGAGCGGGGTGGCGAGATCGGGCTGGACGGAAGCCGGATGGCCGCCGTGGGCTATTCGACGGGCGGCAATCTGGTGGCGGCGCTGACCCTCCTCGCGAAGGAACGGGGCAAGGTGCGGCTGGTACAGCAGGTGCTGTTGTGTCCCGTCACGGATGCCGGACTCGACGCGCCCTCCCACCGGGAGTTCGCCGAGGGTTACGGCGTCGGTCGCGACGCCCTGCTCCGGTTCTGGGACCGGTACGTCCCCGATGTGCGGCGGCGCGGCCTGGCCACCGCCTCGCCGTTACGGGCGACGCCGGAGCAACTCGCCGGCCTCCCGCCCGCTCTGGTGGTCACCGGTGAAGCCGACGTCGTCCGGGACGAGGGCGAGGCGTACGCGGCCAAGCTCCGCGCGGCAGGCGTGGAGGTGGTCGCGGTGCGGTACCTGGGTACGATCCACGGTTTCATGGTCCTCGACCAGCTCCATCACACGAGCTCCGCCCGGGCCGCGCTCACCCAGACGCTCGACATCGTGCACACGGCTCTGCACAGCCGTCGCGGCCGGCCCCACTGAAGCCGCCGCCCGGCCCGAGCGGGTCGCGCGCACCCGTTGCACCGCGACCGGCCTCACCCACGTCGACGGCTGAGCGTCAAGCGCCGTCTCCCGCTCGGAAGGGGCTCAGTCGGGGCACCGACGCCTTGCCCGTGTTGGAGACCCGGCCACCGGTCCAGCGGACCGAGATCCATTCCGTCTCGTCGGACGGCGTGACGCGCAGAGCTTCGGGGGTCACAGTGGTGACGCCGGTGAGGGCCGGGTTGGCGTACGTCAACGCCGACCAGACGCTGGCTCCAGGAGCGAGCGTCACGGTCTGGGGCTCCTCACCGGCGCCCCGTTCGGGATCCGGTGTGACCGCCTCGCCTTCGCCGTTGACGAACGCCACTCCGGGGAAGCCGTGGATCGTGCAGGGCCGGCGGGAGGCGTTGGTCAGCACGAGGGCGAAGTTCGACTGACCGGCTCCAGGGCGGTCGGGGCCGAGGGACGCCTTCAGTTCAGAGGTGCGGCAGCGGCGGGCTGTCGCGGGTGAGGCGGGGCTCGCCGACGCCGTACCGGCTCCATGGGACGGAGTCGAGGCCGGCGCGTCGGATTCGCCGGAGCGTTCGTCGTGGGCAGCCCCGGGAACGGTGGGGCTCGCCGTTGGCGACGAAGTGCCGGCCGCAGGCGGGCTGCCCCCCGCCGTGCCGTCGGTGTTCCGACCGACGCAGCCGGCCAGCAAGGCGCATCCGAGAAGGACGCCGGGGAGGAGCGGTCTGTGGGTCATATCGCTTTCCAAAGGGGAGTGGTGCCGCAGCGCGCGTACTCGTGCCGTCGAACCGGCCCGAGTACGCGCGCTGCGGGGGGGGCGTCAGTCGAACCGGAGGTCGGAGAGCTGACGCTCCAGCGCGGTCACTTCGTCCTCGGGCGCCTCCGCCTCCGCGGGCGGACGGGCGGCCATCAGCACGGCGAGCTCGGCGCCCGCCCTCCGTATGCGGGCGGGCAGGCCGTCGGTGTACTCGTCGCCGCCGGCCCCCCAGTCCTCCGAGGCCGCGTAGACCGCGGTGGGCACCACGGCCGCCCTCAGGTAGGCGAAGAGCGGGCGCAGCGCGTGCTCCAGGACCAGGGAGTGGCGGGCCGTTCCTCCGGTCGCCGCGACGAGGACCGGCTTGCCCGTCAGGGCGGCCGGATCGATCAGGTCGAAGAAGGACTTGAACAGCCCGCTGTAGGAGGCGGTGAACACGGGGGTCACGGCGATCAGGCCGTCCGCTCCCGTCACCGCGTCGATGGCGTAGGCGAGTTGCGACGCGGGAAACCCGGTCACGAGGTTGTTGGCGACAGCCAGGGCGAGCTCACGGAGCTCGATGACCTCCACTTCCACCTCGTGCCCCTGGGTTCCGAGGTCGTCGCGGACGGACTCGGCGAGACGGTCGGCGAGCAGACGGGTGGAGGACGGGGTGCTCAGCCCCGCGGACACGGTGACCAGCTTCATGCCACGACCCCTTCCCGGGCTGCGCGCAGGGACTCGTGGGTGGGGGCGTCCGGCACGTCGGCCGGGCGGCCGACGGCGAACTCCTTCCGCAATACGGGCACCACTTCCTCACCGAGGATGTCGAGCTGTTCCAGAACGGTCTTCAGCGGCAGGCCGGCGTGGTCCATCAGGAACAGCTGCCGCTGGTAGTCGCCGACCGTCTCCCTGAAGGACAGCGTCCGCTCGATCACCTGCTGGGGGGAACCGACCGTCAGCGGGGTCTGCTCGGTGAACTCCTCCAGCGACGGGCCGTGCCCGTAGACCGGCGCGTTGTCGAAGTACGGGCGGAACTCCCGTACCGCGTCCTGGGAGTTCTTCCGCATGAAGACCTGTCCCCCGAGGCCGACGATGGCGTCCTCCGCCCGACCGTGGCCGTGGAACGCGTACCGCCGCCGGTACAGCTGGACCATCCGCCTAGTGTGGTCGGCCGGCCAGAAGATGTTGTTGTGGAAGAAGCCGTCGCCGTAGAAGGCGGCCTGCTCGGCGATCTCCGGAGACCGGATCGAGCCGTGCCAGACGAACGGCGGGACCCCGTCCAGCGGACGCGGCGTGGACGTGAACCCCTGCAGCGGAGTGCGGAACTTGCCCTCCCAGTCCACGACGTCCTCGCGCCACAG
The DNA here is from genome assembly GCF_049913175.1 of Streptomyces sp. R-07. Classification (NCBI taxonomy): domain Bacteria; kingdom Bacillati; phylum Actinomycetota; class Actinomycetes; order Kitasatosporales; family Streptomycetaceae; genus Streptomyces; species Streptomyces sp. R-07. Next base: position 7,882,123 of record NZ_CP183978.1, on the reverse strand, counting down.
CCGGCGCAGCAGCGCGTAGTTCTCCCTCGCGAGGTTGACACCCTGCCGGATGTCCTGCCCGAACCAGGGGTAGACCGGCCCGGTGTTGCCGCGGCCCATCATCAGGTCCACACGCCCGTCGGCCACGTGCTGGAGCATCCCGTAGTCCTCGGCGATCTTCACCGGGTCGTTGGTGGTGATGAGCGTCGTGGCGGTGGACAGGATCAGCTTCTCGGTGCGGGCGGCGATGTACCCGAGCATCGTGGTGGGCGAGGACGGCACGAACGGTGGATTGTGGTGCTCGCCGGTCGCGAACACGTCGAGTCCGACCTCCTCCGCCTTCAGCGCGATGGCGATCATCGCCTTGATGCGCTCCCGCTCCGAAGGGGTACGGCCATGGGTCGGGTCGGGGGTCACGTCCCCCACGGAAAAGACTCCGAACTGCATATACGCCTCTTTACTCGTACACAGGTGCTGTTTCCCGAAATCTAGGCTCTTCCAGGTGGCCGTCATGCTCCTGCGCGCAAGGGGTCTTGTCCCTCAGCGCCCGGCCCGGACCTCGGTGGGGACCGCCCGCGGAAAAGGCACCTGCCCGTCCGGACGACCGGACGGGCAGGTGCGCATGCGGGCCCTCCCTCTCGTTGGAAAGGGCGACGGACCGATGATGGCTACTTCCGCAGGAAGGCCAGGAGAGCCTCGTTGACCTCTTCCGCGTGCGTCCACAGCAGGCCGTGCGGGGCACCCTCGATCTCGACGTAGTCGGCGGAGGGCAGCGCCTTGTGGAAGGGGCGGGCGGTGTTCTCGGCGGGCAGGATGCGGTCGGCCGTGCCGTGCAGGATCAGGGCGGGCACGTCGACGGCCGGGATGTCGGCGCGGAAGTCGGTGTACCAGGTCGCAGGCGCGGCGGACGCGGCGAAGGAGCCGCCGCGGGCCGCGGTGTTCCAGCTGTTGCGGACGGCCTCCTCGCTGATACGGGTGCCCAGGTTCTCGTCGAGGTTGTAGAAGTCGTTGAAGAAGGCAGTGTAGTAGGCGTAGCGGTCGGCCTTGACGGCGGCGACGACTCCGTCGAAGAACTCCTTGGGGGCGACGCCGTCCGGGTTGTCGTCGGTCTTGAGCAGGCAGGGCTCCAGGGAGGCCAGGAAGGCGACCTTGGCGACGCGGGCGGAGCCGTACGTGGACACGTAGCGGGCGACCTCGCCGGTGCCCATGGAGAAGCCGACGAGGACGGCGTCGTTCAGGTCGAGGGTCTCCATCACGGTGTTCAGGTCGGCCGCGAAGGTGTCGTAGTCGTAGCCGGTCGTCGGCTGGGAGGACTGGCCGAAGCCGCGCCGGTCGTACGTGATCACGCGGTAGCCGGCGTCGAGCAGCGCGGCGCTCTGGCGCTCCCAGGAGTGGCCGTCGAGCGGGAAGCCGTGGATGAGCACGACCGCCTGCCCGGCGCCGTGGTCCTCGTAGTAAAGCTCGATGGGGGTGGTGTTCTCCTGGCCCACGGTGATGTACGGCATGGGGTGTCTCCTCGATTCGAAGGGGCTGGTCCGCGCCTCGGCGCGGTACGGAATGCCGCCACGCTACGACCGGGGAAGCGCCACCTGTTGTCGCGCCACGCACTGCGTCTTGCCCATGCGTGCAGCGTTCCGCCGCATGCTGGGCGTGCCGGACGGCGACTGCTCTCCATGCGCTGCCCCGGGACGATCCACGGCTTCATGGTGCTCGATCCGCTCCGCGACACGGCCGCCGCCCACGCCGCCCTCGTCCGGGCCCTGGACACCGTGCGCGTCGCCTGCACCGGCACCGCGGCGGAGTCTCCGGCGCCCCGGTGGGCCGTTCACTCGGCGGGGAGCGTGTCCAGGAGCTTCTGTGCGGCCTTCAGCTCCTTGTCGTCGGCCGCGTCGCCGAGAGCAAGGACCTGGTGCAGGCAGTAGCGGGCTTCCTCGGTCTCTCCTAGTTCGATCAGGGCCTCAGCCAGATGGAGGAGCTGCTCGGCCTCCCTGTGGGAAATGCCGATACGACTCGACTCCGCCTGGGCACGGCGAAAATGGTCGGCCGCCTCCCGCCACTGCCCCAGCGCGGCGTAGTCGACACCGAGTGCCTGGGTCGCGTGAGTACGGAATATGTCGGCGACGTGCCCGCTCACCGGACAGTCGGGCGCGTCGAGGAAGGTGATGACGCGCTGGTGCTGGGTCAGGGCTTCCTCGGCGCGGCCCAGGAGGCGCAAGGAGGTTCCGTAGAGGCGCGTCGCTTGGGGCCAGACCTCGTAATGACCGGTGTCTTCCGACAGACGGACGGAGGCGAGAGATCTGTCCGCGACCGCCTGGGCCTCGCCGAGTTGAAAGTGCGCGCTTGCCCCGAGCATCAGTGCCGAGGTCTGCTGGTGGACGTCCTGTGCGCGGCGGGCGTGTTCCAGCGCCTCGTCGGCCCATTCGATGGCCTCGCGGAAACGGCGCTCGCACGTGTTCAGGGCCCAGGAGTAGCAGTTGAGATGGAAGGCCCGCATGTACGGGTCGTCAAGTGCGGCAGCGGACTCGGCGGCCAACCAGAAGACTTCGGGCCAGTGCCCCCAGTAGACCCACAGGTCACAGAACCACTCCATGGCATGGGCGGTCTCCACGACCTGGGTGTGCTCACCGCGGTGGGCGGCGCCGCGCAGCGCCGCGAGCCAGGAGGGGGCTTCGTTCTGAAGCCAGGCACGGGCCTCTTCGGCGCTCTCCAGCGGGGTCAGGCCCTGCCAGGACACCTGCGGCGCACCGTGTTTGGGCTTGTACCAGCGGCCGGCGACCACCGCCGTCTCAAGCAGCCAGGCGCGCAGCCGGTCGTCGGCCGCTTCCCGCTCGCCGTGTTCCTCCTCGCGGGAGAGCCGGGCTCGGGCGAACAGCCGCAGCAGGTCGTGCAGCTGATAGCGGCCGGTGAAGGTGGCCTGCAGCAGCCCGGCCTCGACCAGCTCCTCCATCACGTCCTCGGCGTCGAAGACACCAGTCGCGGTCAGAGCGGCACCGTAGGCAGCGGTCATGTCCGGCCCAGGAACCAGACTCAACAGCCGCAGCATCCGCGCGGCCTGGGCCGTCAGCTGACGGTAGGACAGTTCGAACGCCGCCTCCACCCGCACGTCGCCGGCGGCGAGCGCACCCAACCGGCGCTCTTCGTCCGCCAGGCGCCGGACCAGGTGGCCGACGGTCCATCCCGAGCGGACCGTCAGCCAGTTTCCCGCCACCCGCAAGGCCAACGGCAGTCGCCCGCACAGCTCCACCACGCGCCCCACGGCCTCGGCTTCCGCGTCCGCCCGCTCCTCGCCCAGGATCCGGCGCAGCAGAGCGACCGCCTCGTCCCGCGCCATCTCCCTCAGCGCCAGGCGGTCGACGTCCTCAAGCCCGGTCAGGGGCCGCCGGCTGGTGACCAGCACCAGACTCCGCCCGCCCGCGGGCAGCAGCTCACGGACCTGCCCCTCGTCGCGGGCGTTGTCCAGGACCACCAGGCACCGACGGTCGCCCAGCAGCGCCCTCAGCAGCCCGGCGCGGCCCTGTGCGTCCTCGCGCACCAGCCTGCCGTCCGACACGCCGAGGGCCTTCAGCAGCTTCAGCAGCGCCTCGCCCGTATCCACGGGGCCTTCCACCCCGTGCAGGTCCACCACGAAACACCCGTCGGGGAACTCCTCCGCCAGATCCGCCGCCGCCTTCAGCGCCAGCGTCGTCTTCCCGCACCCCGGAGGACCCGAGACGACCCACACGGACACCTCCCCGCCGGCACGGGACCGGTCCGCCGCCTCCCGCAGGAGCGCCAGCTCCGGTTCGCGCCCCGTGAAGTCGCCCACCGATCGCGGCGGCACAGCCGTCCCCGCGACTGCTACCGCACGCGTCGGACGCGGCGCCCGCGCCGCCGCCAGCAGCGCCTCCCGCTCCGCGTCCTCAAGTCCAAGCCCCTCCGCCAGTGCCACCACCGTGCGTCGCTGCGGAACACGACTGCGCCCCCGCTCCATGTCGCCGATGGCGCGGACACTCACACCCGACGCCTCGGCCAACTCCTCCATCGTCAAACGGCCCCGCTGCCGCAGACCACGTAGAACGGCACCGAACGACTTCTCCCCGAACACAACGCCTCTTTCCTCCCACCCCGAGGAAAGGATACGGCGTGCCAGGTCTGGCAAAGGTGCAGGCCAACGGCACCAAACGCCGTGCCGAGCCCACCCCGAGGGGTGGGCTCGGCACGGTCCCCCAGTCCGGCACCAGGTCAGTGGGCGGTGGACCGGACCGCGTTCTGGATCAGTTCGGCCACGGCCTTCGGCCGGGCGAGCATGACCAGGTGCGAGGAGTCGACCTCGACGATCGTCATGCCGGCACGCTCGTAGCCGTAGCGCTCCACATCGGGGTTGATCGTTCGGTCGGAGGACGCGACCAGGCCCCACGAGGGCTTGGTCTTCCACGCGGCGACGGGCGCCGCCTCCGCGAAGGCCCGTGCGGCCAGAGGCCGCTGGGAGACGGCGAGCACCGCGGCGAGCTCGGGGTCGACGTCCGCGGCGAACAGAGCGGGGAACTTCCCGACCTCCACCGAGACGTCGGTGCCGGTCTCGTCGGAGCCCGGTACGGGGAACGGCGTGTACACGAGCGCGTCGGCGAGGCCGGAGTCGGGGAAGCGCCCCTGCAGCTCGCCGAGGCTCTCGCCCTCCTCCAAGGCGTATCCGGCCAGGTAGACCAGCGCGCGGACGTTGTCCTCCGTGCCGGCGAGGGTGATGACGGCGCCGCCGTAGGAGTGCCCCACGAGGATCACGGGGCCGTCGACGGCACGTACGACCGAGGCGATGTAGGCGGCGTCGTCGACGAGGCTGCGGTTGGGCACTGCCGGGACCACCACCTTCAGGCCGGCGGCGGTCAGTTCGGGGATGACACTGGCGTAGCTGGAGGCGTCGGCGAAGGCGCCGTGGACCAGCACGACGGTGGGGCGGGCATGTCGGGACATGCGGGAACTCCTCGGGGCGTGGGTGGGGGTGGAAGGCGAATCGCCGTGCTTCAGAGGCCGAACCGTGCGCGCCGCGTCTCGGGCACCAGGTCGGTGTACTCGGCGTGCTTGCGGATCCACCCCCGGATGAAGGGGCAGTACGGCAGGACATGCAGCCCGCGTGCACGGGCGTCGTCGAGGGCTCCCTGGGCGAGCAGCCCGCCCAGGCCCCGGCCTGCGAAGCGCGGATCGATCTCGGTGTGGATGAACGCGATCTCGCCCTCCGACTCGTCCTCCGAGAGGAAGTACTCGGCGAAGCCCGCGGTCTCCGTGCCGTCGTCACCGGCGAGGATCTCGTACCGGGACTTCTCGGGGCGGTCCACTACCTGCGGTTCCATGGATGCTCCTGTGCGTTTGCGGTGTACAGGGTGTCGGTGGTGTTCAGAGCGTGCGGCGCACGCCCGCCTGGCGTTCCAGGTTGCGGAGCTGGACCGCGAGGTCGCCCTCCACGGCGGCGTGGGCGGGGCCACTGCGGCCGATGGGCAGGACCTCCTCGCTGCGCATGTCCTCCAACATCAGGGCGAACGCGGCGTACATCGCGACGAGCGCCACCAGGAGTCCGAGGACCCCGGACGTGCGCGTGAGCCATTCGGCGCCGGTGAGACCCGACAGGCCGGTGGCGGCCCAGCGGGGCAGGGAGACCGCCAGGACGAGCCACAGCGCGCGCTTGGGCCGGGTCACGGCGGTCATCAGCGCCCCGAAACAGAGGAGCGCCAGGTTGAAGACGCCCAGCACGCGCAGGCCGTCGGCCGCGCCGCTGAACATGACGAGTGCGTAGGCCAGCCAGCTGCCGGCGAAGACGGCCATGAGCGTCGCCGCGATCACGTCACGGGCGCCGAAGGCCAGGATGCTCACCAGGAACTGCAGGGCGAAGGCGGGCAGTACGCACAGGGCGACAGCGCCGCGGGCCGAGGCCTCGAAGAGCCCGAGCTGCATGCATCCCGTCATCACGGAGGCGATCGCCACCGTGAAGAAGCCCAGCGGCATGGGTGAGGCGATGGGGCGCAGGTTGATCCGGGTCATCGACCGGAGGTCCGGCTCGAAGCGGCGCCCCGGGCCGGCGTCCGGCCCGGAGACAGGCTTGGCGTCCCTCCGGCTGTCCGGACCGTCGTCGGCGCCGCCGACGGAGGCGGAGTCAGTACTCATCGTGGGGATCTCTCGTTCAGTGCTGGAAGCAGGGGTCGAGGAACGGCGGAGGCGTGTCGGGAGTGGAGCCACGGGCGACGCGCCAAAGACGGTGCTGCTCGGACTCGGCGACGGCCTCGGCCACGAGCGACGCCTGGCGTGCACCGCTCTGATAGCCGCCGAAGTGGGCCACCGGGCTCCACTCCGGACTGACCGGCGGGACGGCCTCGTCGAGCCCTTCGTACTCCGCGGTCGCGTAGACGATGCGGCCGCCGACGACGGTCAGCACGGACTCGATCTCGGGGATGGCGTCCTCGGACACGGTCAGGAAGTCGTCGGACAGGATCGCGAGGTCGCCGTACCACCCTTCCCGCAGGCTTCCCTTGACGTCCTGCTCGCCGGTGAGCCGGGCTCCGCCGCGCGTGTAGAGGTCGAGGGCGGTCTCGCGGTCGATCCGGTTGCCGGCCGGGTGCAGCGCGGTGCCACCGACGGTGCGTCCGGTGATCAGCCAGTGGAGTGCGACCCACGGGTTGTACGAGGAGACGCGGGTGGCGTCGGTCCCTGCGGCGACGGTGAGGCCCCGGTCGAGCATGGCCCGGACCGGCGGGGTGTGGGCGGCGGCCTCGGCGCCGTAGCGGTCACGGAAGGCGGCGCCCTGGAAGGACATGCGGTTCTGGACGGATACGGCGCCGCCGAGGGCGGCGATCCGGTCGAGGCTGTCGGCGGAGACGGTCTCGGCGTGGTCGAAGAGCCAGCGGTTCCCGCCGGGGAAGAGCCCTTCCGCGGCGAGCTTCTCGAAGACGGCCAGGTCGCGGCGGATCGTCTCGTCGTACGTCGCGTGGAGCCGGAAGCCCCAGCCGTTCTCCATCAGGAGCCGGACCGCCTTCTCGAACTCGGCCTCGTATCCCTCGGCGAGTTCGGGCCGGGGTTCGGAGAAGTTCTCGAAGTCGGCGGCGGCCCAGGTGAGGTTCTCGCCCGCGCCGTTGAGCCGGAGCCACTCGTCCCCGTCACCGGGCTTGACCATCTCGGTCCAGCGCTTCAGGTCGGCGAGCTCCTGCCCGGCCGTCTGCGGGAAGAGGTGGTAGGCGATCCGCAGGGACAGCTCCCCCGACCTGGCGAGGTCGACGACCGTGGCGTAGTTGTCGGGGAAGTTCTGGAACCCGCCCGCGGCGTCGACCGCGGAGGTCAGTCCGAAGCGGTTCAGCTCACGCAGGAAGTGACGGGTCGATGTGCGCTTGTCCGCCTCGTCGAGGGCCGGTGCCTTGGCCAGGGTCGAGTAGAGGATGAGGGCGCTGGGCGCCGCGAGGAGGACGCCGTTGGGTTCGCCGTCCCTTCCGCGTACGATGTGGCCGCCGCGCGGGTCAGGGGTGTCGCGGGTGAATCCGGCGGCCCGCACCGCTGCCCGGTTCATCAGGGCCGACTGGTACAGGTGCAGGACGAACACCGGGGTGTCGGGGGCGGCGGCGTTCAGCTCGGCGACGGTCGGCATCCTGCGCTCGGCGAACTGCTCGGCGGTCCAGCCGCCGACGACCCGGATCCACTGCCCCTTGGGGGTGCGACCGGCCTGCTCGCACAGCATGGCAAGGGCGTGGCGGAGGCTGCGCACCCCGTCCCAGCGCAGTTCCAGGACGTAGTTCAGGCCGCCCCTGATGACGTGCAGGTGCGAGTCGTTCAGGCCGGGGATCACCCGGCGGCCGAGCGCGTCGACGACCTTCGTGCCCGGCCCGACCAGGTGGGCGAGGTCGTGGTCGTCGCCGAGGGCCGCGACCCGGCCGTCGCGGATCGCGACGGCGCGGGCCTCGGGACGGTCGGGGTCGCCGGTGAACACCTTCGCGTTGCGGACGAGGAGGTCGGCCTGCGCGTGTGCCTGGCGCGGGGCAGGCACAAGGCCTGCGACGGGCATGCTCGGAGACGGGCCGTCCATGCGAGTCGACGGCCCGGTCATGCGAGGGCCTTGCGCAGGGTGTCGACGGCGAGACCGATGGCGAGTTCCGCGCCCTGCGTCTCGCGCAGCGCGTTCAGCATGACGAAGTCGTGAATGACCCCCTGCACGCGAAGGGCGGTGACGGGGACTCCAGCGGCGCGGAGCTTCGCCGCGTACGCCTCGCCCTCGTCGCGCAGGACGTCGGCCTCCGCGGTGATGACCAGGGCGGGCGGCAAGCCCGTGAGCTGCTCGGTGGTGGCACGCAGCGGCGAGGCGGTGATCTGCGCGCGCTCGGCCTCCTCGGTCGTGTACTGGTCCCAGAACCACTTCATGGCGTCGCGGCGCAGGAAGTAGCCCTCGGCGAAGGCGTGGTACGAGTTCGTGTCGAAGCTCGCGTCGGTGACCGGGTAGAAGAGGACCTGGTGGGTGAGGCGGACGTCGCCGCGCTGCTTGGCCATGAGGGTGAGGGCGGCGGTCATGTTGCCGCCGACCGAATCGCCCGCTACGGCTATCCGGGTGCCGTCGAGGTCCTTGTGGTGTCCCTCGCGGGCGATCCACTGGGCGACGCTGTAGTTCTGCTCGATGGCGACGGGGTAGCGGGCCTCGGGCGAGAGGTCGTACTCGGGGAAGACGACGGCCGCACGGGTGCCGACGGCGAGTTCGCGGACGAGCCGGTCGTGGGTGTGCGCGTTGCCGAAGACCCAGCCGGCGCCGTGGATGTAGAGGATCACGGGGAGCGGGCCGGTGGCGCCGCGCGGGCGGACGATCCGGGCACGGACGTCGCCGGCCGGGCCACCGTGGACGGTGACCCATTCCTCGTCGACGGCGGGCAGCGGGACGCCTTCGCCGCTCTGGACGCCGTCCACGGCCTTGCGGCCGTCCGCGACGGGGATCTGGTACAGGTACGGCGGCTGGGCGGTGGCGTCGGCGAAGGCCCGGGCGGCGGGTTCGAGAGTCGGTGTGTTCGGCATGAGGGTTCTCCTTGGTGGGACGTACGGGTGGGTGCTCAGCGGGTGGCACGCGCGGCGTCGAGGATCACGTCGGTGACCTCCGCCGGGCGGGAGACGGCCACGGCATGCGACGCGTTCACCTCGGTGGTGTGGGAGCCGGCGCGCCGCGCCATCCACCGCTCCGCGGCCGGCGGGATGTTCTTGTCGGCGGTGGCGATGAGCGCCCAGGACGGGATCGTCTTCCACGCCGCTTCCCCGGCCTTCTCCTCCAGCGCGGCGGTGGCGACCGGGCGCTGGGTGGCGGCCATGACCGCCGCGTCGGCGGCGGGGACGTCGGCGGCGAACTGACGGTGGTACGCGGCCTGGTCGATGACGAGTTCGGTGCCGGTGCCACCGCCGGGCAGCGGGTACGGCTGCGGGTTCACCGTCTCGCCGAGGGTGGAGCCGGGACACTTGGCGGCGCGTGCCGGTCGGTGCCTGCGGCAGGCGAGCTGGTCGTGGGTGCGGCGCCGATCAGGGTGGCCAGCGTCGCGGGCAGGGCGAGGGCGAGCGTGAGGGTGCGCTTCCTGGGAAGCATCGGCGGGTCCTTGTCAGGTGCTTGTCGGGTGCTTGTGTGGGTCGGCGGTGCGGCCGGCGGCCGCCTCACAGGCCGTACGCCTCAAGCAGCCGCAGCCAGACCTCACTGACCGTTGGGAAGGAGGGGACGGCGTGCCACAGACGTTCGAGCGGGACTTCTCCCACGATGGCGACGGTGGCCGTGTGGATGAGCTCCGTCGCCATCGGGCCGGTGAGCGTGCAGCCGACGACGACGCCCCGCGTCTCGTCGACGACGAGTTTGGCGTGACCGCGGTAGTCGTCCGCGTACAGCGCGGCTCCCGCGACGTCGTCGATCCGGTACTCCACCGCGCGTACGGCGATCCCCGCCTCGCGTGCCGCGCGTTCGGTGAGACCGACGCTCGCGATCTCGGGATGGGTGAACACGGCCTGCGGGACGGCGATGCGATCGGCCTCCGCGCTCCAGGCCTGCCGGCGGCCGGTGTCGGCGGGGCGGCCCGCGGCCCGCTCGGCGATCGCCGCGGCGCAGGCGCGGGCCTGGTACTTGGCCATGTGGGTCAGCGGGGCACGGTGGTTCACGTCGCCGACGGCGTAGAGCCAGTCCCCGGCGAGGGCGGTGACGCGGCACGTGTCGTCGACCGGGAGCCCGCCGCCGGCCGGCAGCCCGACGGTCTCCAGGCCGAGGTCTGCAGTACGCGGGCGACGGCCGACAGCGGCAAGCACCTCGTCGCAGACGAGGGTGGCGCCGTCGTCGGTCTCCACGGTCACGGCGCGGGTGTTCTCGTCACGGGCGACCCGGGTCGCCGAGACCCCGAAGCGGATCGTGACGCCCAGAGCGGTCAGACCGCGGGTGACCTCTTCTCCGGCACACGGCTCCCAGCCGGTCAGCAGGGCCTGGTCGCGGACGAGCAGGGTGACGGAGGCGCCGAGGGAGCGCCACGCGGTGGCCATCTCGCACGCCACCACTCCCCCGCCGATGACGACGAGCCGCTCGGGCACCGCGTCTGCCGTGGTGGCCTGCCGGTTGGTCCACACACCGATCCGGTCGAGCCCTTCGACCGGCGGCAGCGCGGGTTCCGTGCCCGGGCTGAGGACGACCGCGAGCCTGGCCCGCAGGGTGCGGACCGTGCCGTCGGCGCCGGTCACCTCCACCCGGCGCTCTCCGGCGAGCCGGCCGTGCCCTCGTACGAGGGGTATGGCGGCGCTGCTCAGCCAGTCGACCTGGCCGGTGTCGTCACCGCGCCCGGTGAACCGGTCGCGGCGGGCCAGCACCCGCGCCGGGTCGAGCGCCGCCGTGACCGCCTGCCGGGCCCCGTCGACCGACCGCGCGGCTTCCCGGGCCGCGCCGGGACGCAGCAGGGCCTTGCTCGGCACGCAGGCACGGTAGGAGCACTCGCCGCCGACCGCCTCGGCCTCGACGACGACGGCGGTAAGACCCGACCGGACGACTCGGTCGGCGGCGACCTCGCCGCCCGGCCCGCCGCCGACCACGACGACGTCGTACGTGTCCTCCATCAGCCGTGCACCAGAGGGGTGTCCACCAGGTGTTCGGCCAGGAACCACACCTGCGCCTCGCCGGTGCGGACGACGTCGGAGACGAGCAGGTCGGTGCTGCCCTCGTCGCCCTCCGCCGAGATCCGGGCGGCGGCGTCCCGGGCGTCGATCAGGATCCGCTCGTGCGCGTCGAGGAGCCGCGACAGCATGACGGGCACCGGCTCGACGCCGTCCGGCGGCCGGGGGATCGACGTCAGCTCCGCGACGTGACGCGGGTCTCCGACGGCGACGCCGCCGAGGCTCTGGATCCGCTCGGCCAGGGCGTCCACGATGGCCAGTTGGGCCTCCGCGTGCTTGTCGAGCATGAGGTGGAGCGAGTAGAAGGTCGCCCCGCGCATGAGCCAGTGGTGCTTCTTGTAGAGGGAGTACAGGATCTGCGTGTCGGCGAGTACGCGGTTCAGCCGCTGGCAGGCGTACATGCGGGTGTCGTGGCCGAGGCCGATCGGCAGCTGCTTGAGCGTGCCGAACGCCTGGGTCTCGGCGCCCTTCTGGTGCAGCAGCGGCTGGCCACCGCCGTGCGGGGGTGCGGTGATGTTGGTTTCCATCGAGTTCTCCTGGAAGGTGGGAGGGCCCGGCCGTCCGGTCGGGGGGCGCGGAGCGGCCGGACCCGGTCTGTGTGGCTCGCGGTCAGCGCTCGCCGCGGGCGGCGGTCTGCGGCGCCGCCGGCGCCCGCCGGTGCAGGACGAGCCGGGTGAGGAGCCCGCTGCCGAGACCGGCCACGAGCGCGGGGGCGGCCCACCACAGCGGGTACGGCGTGAGGCCGAGGACCGCGTCGAGGGACCAGGCGCCGGGGCCGGTGGCGGCGATGGCGGCGGCGGTGCCGATGAGGACGAGCGGGTACTCGTACCCGTCGTTCTGCACCCAGAGCCCGTGGCGCCACTTCACGGTGAGCGCGACCGTCATGACCCCGATGGCGCCAGTGGCGGCGAGCGGGGTCAGGAGGCCGGCGGCGAGCAGCAAGCCCGAGCCGATCTGACCGCCGCCCGCCGCCAGGGCGGTGAGGGCACCGCCGCGGAAGCCGTCACCACGGAACTCCTCGGCACCGCCCTCGAGTCCCTTGCCGCCCAGGTGCCGGCTGACCTTCTGCACACCGTGGCCGGCGACGAGCAGTCCCACCAGCAGACGCAGGATCAGAATGCCGGTGTCCACAGGGCTCAGCCGGCCGCGTGCGCGCCGATGACGCTCTGCGCGTACACGACACCCAGGCCGTACGCACCCGCGTGGGCCTTGACGATCTCCATGACCGCGCCGTACGACTCCTGGCGCGCCCAGTCACGCTGCAGCTCCAGGAGGACCTGGACCCAGGTCACGGGGACCGCGCCGGCGGCGATCATCCGCTGCAGCGCGTGCTCGTGGGCGGCCGGGCTGACGCCACCGGAGGCGTCGGAGACCACGTACACCTCGTACCCCTGCTCCAGCGCCGAGAGGGCGGGCAGCACCAGGCAGACCTCGGTCCACAGACCCGACAGGATGATCTTCTTGCGCCCGGTCGCCTTGACCGCCGCCACGAGCGCCTCGTCCTCCCAGGCGTTCATCGTCGTACGGTCGATGACCTCGTTCTTGGGGAACACCTCGGCGAGCTGCGGCAGCAGGGGGCCGGAGAACGACTCGGCGGCCACCGTGGTCAGGACGGTCGGCACGTCGAAGGCGCGGGCCGCCTTGGCGAGGCCCACGGTGCTGTTGATGATCGCCGTACGGTCGCCGCTGCCGGTGCCGAAGAACATCTGCGGCTGGTGGTCCACGAAGAGCATGACGGCGTTGTCGGGCGTGAGCAGGTCCGCGCTCGGGGCGGCCTGCACCTTGGCGATGTCGAACATGAGGGGTCCTTTCGGAGCAGTCGGTACCGTGCCGTCCGCGTTTCGCGGCTCGGCACACCCGAAAAACTACGACCGGTCCGACCGACCGACTTTTCTCCCCGTGCCCAGGAGTTGGCACGAGAGCGCACTACCCGCGCAAAGCCCGAAACGCGCCGGGGGTCGGCGGTTCGCCGGGCCCAGCGGGGTTGCCCCGCCTGTTCGACCACGCCCGCCGGGTGGCCGGGGCCACGTCCGCGAGCGGCCGACGACCGCGTGACGCTCCTGATGCACCACGCGGCGGCCCTCGTCGACGACGATGTGCCCACCGGCCCGGTGGGCTTCTGGGTCGTGCGGCCGGCCGAAGCCACGGGCCGGCTCCCCACCCTGCTCTATGTCCACGGGGGCGCCGGATGCTGGGCGACGGGCATAGGCACGCCTGGCTCATCAGTGAGCTGGTGCGCCAAGTGGGTGTCGCCGCCGTCGTTCCCGAGTACAGTCGCACGCCCGAGAGCCGCTATCCGGTCGCCCTCGAAGAGTGTTAGGGCCTGTTGACCTGGTCGGTAGGAAAGGGCGAGTGGCTCGGGCTCGACACCGACCGGCTCGCGGTCGCCGGGGACTGCGCGGGAGCCGCTCAGCGGTAGACCCCCGGCAGCGGGACGAGCCGACTGCCGCCCCGCTGCGTGCGAGTACGGCCGCACTCGCGGGACTGCCGCCGGGCACTGGTCGTCACGGCGGAAGCCGACGTCGCCGGGGACGAGGCGGAGGAGTACGCGGACCGGCTGCTCCGGGCCGGTGTCGCCGCGATCGCGGCTCGATTCCAGGGCACGGTCCACGACTTCGTGTCACTGACCGCACTGCGCAACAGCCCGTCGAGCACCAGTCGGGTGACTGATGACGACGACGGCGGATGGTTCGAGACTGGGATTTCCTGCTGTTCCGACGCTCTTCAGGGAGCGTCCGCACGACCATGACAAGAGGTCATGATGTCCGTTGTACTCTCCGTCCTGCCGCTGCCTCCGTCCGAGCGGGCCGACTACTGGCAGAGCATCGTCTCCGACACCTTGGTTCCGATGGACGTCACGCTGCACGAGCGCGAGCCCGCAACGGGGACGATCACCGTCGATACTCTCGGCCCCCTCCAGATCTCGGTGGTCGAGGCCGGCCCGGCGCGCGTGTCGCGCCACGCCCCCCTGATCTCCAGGGGCGGAGCCGAGTACATGACCATCACGCTCCAGCACCAGGGAACCGGGCGGCTCACCCAGGACGGGCGCCAGGCCCTGGTCCGCCCCGGTACCTTCACCTGCTCCGACGCCGGCCGACCCTACGGCAGGGAACAGCCGGAGAACTTCCGGTTCACATCGATCCGGGTGCCGAAGGACGTGCTGGCCGTGACGGACACCGAACTGCGGGCGATCACAGGGACCGTCTTCGACAGCCGCTGCGGCACGTCCGGAGTGGTCGCCGGCCATCTGGAACGTCTGGCGGACCAGGCGGCCGGGTTCGACCCGTACACTGGCCGGCAACTCGCGATGACCGCCGTCGATCTGCTGAGGGTGCTGGTGCGCGAGCGACAGGGGCTACTGAACCCTCACGCGTCGGACGTGGCCCGCGGGATGCTGGCCCGAATCAAGGAGTACATCCTGCGGCACCTGGCCGATCCGGGTCTCTCTCCGGAGATGATCGCGGGCGCACACCACATGTCCGTCCGGTATGTGCACAAGATCTTCGAGGCGGAGGGAACCACGGTGAGCCGTTGGATCCATCGCGAGCGCCTGGAGACGTGCCGACGGGAGCTGTCCAGGCAGTCGAGGTCCGCACCTACCGTCTCGGCGGTGGCTCAGCGCTGGGGCTTCGTGAACCCGTCCCACTTCAGTCGGGCCTTTCGCACCGCGTACGGGATGTCGCCCCGGGACTGGCTGTCCGGCACGCGCGGCGTGTGAACCACCGAGGCGACGCTCCGTCGGGCCGCGTCGAACGGTCGGGCCGGCCGCCCCGGCCGGGTCCGTGAGCCCGGTCGGGTGAGCGGATCGCCATCGCGGCCTGCCTGGCGGATCCGGTTGCGTGACACCTGCCCTCGGGCGCTGCGCAGGCGTGTCACCGGCACACGCTCCGTGGCGGTCAGCCCACGGCGCGTCCCGCCACAGTCGTCTGCGACGGCAGAACGTCGGCTCACACGCTCCGTGCCGGGCGACCCGACACGGTCAGGAGTACCAGTCGGCCTCCCCCGGCCGCGCCCGTCGGGGCACCTCACGGGCAGGTATGGGCCTGCGTTCGCCACCCGCGATCAGGGTGCTTGCCGGAGCACGCGCGAGATGACCGTCCGCTTCGTCATGGCTGCCGACCTCGTTGTAGTCACAGCCGAGTTCCCGGTGGGCCCGGGCCTGTTCGGAGAGATCGCCGAGAGTGGTCGCCGCCTCGAGTGCGGCCGTCTGGGTGGCGATCATGTCGTGCCATTTGCCCCGTCGGCCGTAGTACGTGCTCAGCGTCCAGGCCAGCTGACACGTGTGGCGGAGCAGTCCGCCCCGGTGCGCCTGCTCGACCATCGCCAGCGAGCACCGCGTGCTCGGTCTCGAACCACCGCAGTGCCTCACGGTCGTCCGCGTGCCGCACGGGTGTCGCGCCGGGGGCCACGGCGGCCAGGGTGATCGGGTCGCGGTGCGGCCACAGCAGCCGGTCGCAGGCGTGCGCCGTGTGCAGGTAGTGGTCGGCACCGCGCAGGAGGGCCTGGGGCGTTTCGGGTTGGTCGGCGGACAGTCCGACGGCGTAGTCGCATAGCAGGTCGTGGAGTGTGTAGCGGCCGGGAGTCTGTTCCGACACCAGGTGAGCACGGACGAGTTCGGCCAGCAGGAACCGTGTCTCTCGCGTGCCGAGGCCCGCCACGGCGGCCGCGGCGGGGGTGGCGATGTCCGGCCCAGGGTGCGTCCCGAGCAGCCGGAAGAGCCGGCGCGGGCCGGCGTCGAGTGCCACGTACGACCAGGAGAAGACGGCCCGCAGGTCGGCCGACCGGTCTCCGCCGTCGAAGGCGTCGAGGTTCTCCCGGGCGACGTCCAGTTCCGATGCCAGGGCCTGGAGTGGAAAGGAGGGGTTGGCCGCGGCGCGGGCGGCCAGAATGCTGAGAGCCAGCGGCAGACCGGCGCAGCGGTCCAGGATGCGGGCCGTGTCCCGGGGGGCGGCGCCGACTCGCTCGGGTCCCCACTGACGCGTGAGCAACCGCCAGGCCTCGTCGGGCGTCAGGGCGCCAAGGGCAACCGGCCGAGCGCCGTGTGAGCACGTCAGCCCGGTGAGCTGCCGACGTCTGGTGACGAGCACGGCGCAAGAGGAGCCGCCCGGCAGCAGGGGCAGCACCTGGTCGGTGTCGTGGGCGTTGTCGAGCAGGATCAGCATCCTGCGGCCCGATGTCAGGGTGCGGTACAGACCGGCCTGCGCATCGGCGCTGGCCGGGATCGCGCCCGGTTGTATGCCGAGCGCTTCGAGAAAGGCGCGGAGCACCTCGTCCGGGGGTGTGGGGCGGCCGCACGCATCGAAGCCGCGGAGGTTGGCATAGAGGTGCCCGTCAGGAAACCTGTCCAGGTTGTCGTGGGCCCACCGCAGGGCCAGACAGGTCTTACCGACTCCTCCCGTGCCGGTGATCGCAGCGATGCCGAGGGGGGCTTCCCCGTCGCCGTCGGCGCTCACCAGGGCGTCCAGACCGCGGAGTTCATGCCAGTCTGTCGTGGATCTCCTGGTAGACGCCGAGCGCGCTGGAGGGGCGGCCGCTTCGGTACAGGGCGAGCATGTACTGGCCGGCGAGGCGCTCGTCCAACGGGTGGGCCGCCAACGCGATGAGCCCCGCGATCAGTTCGGCGTGGCGACCGCGACTCAACTGAATTTCGTTGAAGTCGAGTTGGGCCGTGACCCGCTCCTGGGACAGGACGCTGCGCAGATCGCTCAGCCAGGGAGTGTCAAGCGTGCCGAACGCCGGTCCCCGCCACAGTCCGAGCGCGCCGTCGAACAGCGCCGCGGCGGTGACCTTGTCGGCGGCGGCACGCGCCCGCGCGACCAGGTCCCGGAACCGGTGCAGATCCACGGCTCCCGGATCCACGGTCAGGAGGTAGCCGCCCGCCTGCCGGTCGAGGCTCACGTCCTGGGCTCCGTCGAGGACGCGGCGTAATCGGGAAAGGTAGCTGTACAGGCCGCCACGGGGATCACCTGGAGGGCTGTGCCCCCAGACCCGGTAGGTGAGTTCGTCCACCGGGACGTGACGGTTGGCCTCGACGATCAGAACCGCGAGGACGCACCGCTGGCGGGCCGGACCGAGGTCGACCGGCTTGCCCGACGAATGTGCCTCGACGGAGCCGAGCACGCCTAACTCAGTGCCCATCCTTTTCTCCTCCCCCGGCCGCACATGCTATCCAGCGCGCAGCGTGACCTGCGGGCCAGGAATTCGCCAAGGTTCGCGCAGGGTCAGCCATCCAGGATCGAACTGCTCCCCCGAGCACGGGGGATTCCGAGACCTGGAGGAGCAGAACGATGAACCGACTCACGAGCGCGGCCCTGACGGGCGTCCTGCTGGCAGGCGGCGCCATGGCCGTCGCACCGGCCACCCAGGCGGCGCCGGCACCGGCCGGTGTGGGGGCCGCCGCCGCACCCGCCGTGGCGAACGCAGCCGCGGGCAAGACCAGCCAGTACTACTTCCTCTTCGACAAGAACTGGTCCGACCCCACCAAGTCGCGGCTGTACTACATGAAGAGCCGGCCGGGCAAGGACCAGAAGATCGGTGACTTCCGGGCCGGATCCGGCAACGGCAGCACGAGGGAATGCGCCAAGAACGCGGGGTGGCTGCCGACCGGGACGTACAACGTCGGGATCCAGACGAAGAGGAAGGCGGGCGGCCCCAAGGGCATCAACGGGTACGCCATCCCCCTCTCGAACAAGTGGTGCAAGCCGCAGGGCAAGGAGCGCAAGGTCGTGCGCGACGCGCTCTTCATCCACAGCGAGATGCTCTCGAACGGCAAGCAGGACAGGCAGACGAAGGGCGACAACCCGTACCGCTGGGACGGACCCGGGGACTACTACTCCCTGGGCTGCACCAAGCTCTCGCCCAAGGACATCCAGGCGCTGTTCCGCCTCGCCGACAAGCACGGCTGGCCGAAGCAGCTGAAGGTCGTCAACTGAGCGCCACCGCAACCCCGGACAGGGCGACGTCGCCCTGTCCGGCCCCGTGCACCCATCCGGCAACCCGGACATCCGGAAGGAACCACAGCGCATGAAGCCCACCAGGCTCCTGGCCTCCGTCGCCCTCGCATCGTCGCTCACGGCCGTCGCGGCCCTGCCCGCCATGGCCGACCCCGCCGCAGGTCAGGCCGATCTCGTTGAACCGGTGGATCAATCGCGCGCGGTGTCCTCGTCGGCCTGGACCAGCTGGGCGATCACCGGCATCCGGTTCCCGCCTGCCGAGGCGAGCAGCATCATCGCGCGCCGGTAGCGCACCGAACTCGTGCTGCCCCGGCGCACGATCTGCTGCAGCTTCTGCCCCTCCTGGTCGGTCAGTCCGCGTACACGGACAGGCTCAGCCTCCGCGCCTCCAGCGATCGGATCGGACGTCACCGCACATCCAGCCGTCGCGACCACCAACCCGGCGAACCTTCCCGGTCACAGCACTAGCCGGCCACACAGAGCCGCTGACCTGACACAGGCCGGACGGCCACCGGCCCGGGCCCCGCAGGAGGCGGGTCCCGGGCCGTCAGTACGCCCGCGGCGGAGCTGGTGGCCCGCTCGCGTTCAGGCGGCGTTCTGGAGGGCGGGCAGGTAGGCGCCCGACTGGCCGGCCGCGTTGGGGTGGAAGGACTGCCCGATGGGCCAGTTGAGGGCGTGGAGCCAGGGTGTGCTGTCGCACAGTTGATGGCCCGTGAAACGTTCGGCGACGTCTTCGTAGACGAAGCCGCTGTGCTGGGCGACCTCGTCGCGGATCACGCTGTTGAGGACGTCGGCCCCGTTGTTGAGCGCGGTGCGCTTGGTGGCACTGATGCCGGGGCAGGACGGGACGTCGAGGTCGTAGAACCTCGGGTAGCCGAGGATCACGACGCGGGCCTGTGGGGCGCGGGCGCGGACGGCGTCGTAGACGGTGTCGAGCTCGCCGGGGAGTTCGGCGTGTGCGGTGGTCTCGGCGGTGGCGATGGCGTCGAGGCAGGCGCTGTCACTGCCGAACAGGCAGGTGGCCATGACCGTGCCGAGACCGATGTCATTGCCTCCGATGGTCATGCTGACCAGAGTGGTGGTATCGCCCAGCGGAGCCAGCTGCTTGCCGAGGACGTCGGTGGTCTTCGCGGCGCCGCACGCCTGGAAGTCGAAGGTGGCGGGGGCGGTGAGCCGCGCGTAGAGGTAGGGGTACGAGTTGACGCTCTGGTTGCAGTCGTTGAGGTAGGTGGTCGAGGAGCCGCCGCCGGCGGAGTAGGAGTCGCCGAGGGCCACGTAGTGGACCCCCGTGGCGGGGGCGGCGTGTGCGGAGTCGGTCGTGGTGAGGCAGAGGGCCGTGGCCGTCAGCGCTGCGAGGACGGCGGCGAGGCCACGGACGCGGGTTCTGGGCATGCCGTAGGTACGGCTCTTGCGCATGGGGGTCTCCTGGCGTTGCGTACGGGACGGGGTGCTCAGACGCTGCGGGCGCAGCGGAATCCGGCGTGGCCGCTGGTGCTGTCGGGGGTGTTCGCGGTGCGGGCGGCGACGCGGTAGCGGTTGCAGTACGAGCGGTGGCACAGGTGGGATCCGCCGCGGATGACCTTCGCGGTTCCGGTGGCCGGGCCGGCCGGATCGTCCGGCGGGCGCGGGGCGGGATGGCCGGTGGTCCACCAGTCGGCGCACCACTCCCATACGTTGCCCGAGGTGTTGTACAAGCCGTATCCGTTCGGCTCGAAGGCGTCGACCGGCGCGGTGCCGCGGAAGCCGTCGGCGGCGGTGTTCGTCGTGGGGAAGGTTCCCCGCCAGATGTTGCAGCGGTGGATGCCGTCCGGTTCGAGTTCGTCGCCCCAGGGGTAGCGCTTCTGCTCCAGGCCCCCGCGGGCGGCGTACTCCCACTCGGCCTCGGTCGGCAGACGTTTGCCGGCCCAGGCCGCGTAGGCGGCCGCGTCGTTCCAGGAGACGTGCACGACCGGGTGGTCTCCGCGCCCTTCCAGGGTGCTTCCGGGTCCCTCGGGCCTGTTCCAGACGGCCCCGGACACTCCGCACCACCACGGGGTGCGTTCCGGGCGTGGTGCGCCGCGCCGCAGTGTGGCGGGCAGAAAGCCGGCGAACACGTACGACCAGCCGAAGCGTTCGGCTTCGGTGACATGACCGGTGTCGGCGACGAACCGGGCGAAGGCATCGTTGGTGACGGCGCAGGTGTCGATGAGGAACGGTTTCAGCCGCACCCTCCTGATGGGTCCCTCACCGTCGCCGGGGAAGCCCTCCGAGTCGTCCGTGCCCATGAGGAACTCGCCTCCGGGCAGCTTCACCATTCCGACCGCCGAGGTGTCGTGCCGTGACCTCGGTGCCGAGAGCGGCCGAAGAGGTGCGTCAGGCCGGCCGGGCGGCTGTCCCGGTGCGCAGCAGGCGGCCGGGGTGCTGGGGGCGTACCGTTCCGCCTCCTCTCCCTGAACCGGCGCGAAGGGTCCCTGGTTCATGACAGGGCCTGCTCGCGCCGCTGGTCGAGCTCGGTCTGCAGTCGGACGGTGTCGCGGGCATACGTGTGGTGCAGCAGGGTCAGGAACGCCCCGTTGACCAGCATGAGGATCACCAGGACCCACAGGAAGACGGGCCGCAGCCCGATCGCGTCGCCCAGGAAGCCGGCGCCGAGGCCGAACAGCGCCCAGGCGATCGCCTCGAAGGCGGAGATGTAGAGGGTGAAGGCCGCAGGCCGCAGCTCGGGCGGAACCACAGCCATGATCATCGGCCGGTTGATGCCCGGGTTGACGCCCTGCGCCACGCCCATGAGGCCGAAGAACAGCGCGTACGGCCCGATGCCGCCGTAGTGGAACTGGGTGCCGAAGAAGGCGAGGGCGGCGAAGAGGATCTGGGCCGCCTGGAGCACGCCGGGCAGGCCGTGGCGCGGGCTGAGGCGGGCGGCCCGGTCGGCGGCCAGACCGCCGAGGATCGTTCCGGCGAAATAGCCGATCCCCAGGGGCATGAGGACGACGGACGCGGTCTGGGTGGTGAAGCCGTAGACCTCGACGAGGAAGACCACGGCGAAGGAGAAGACGAGGAGGTGGCCGGAGAGGAGCCGGGAGACGAGGAGGACCACCAGAGTGGGGATCTTCAAGAGGGAGGCGACCTGGCGTCGGTTCACCAGACCGGTGGCGTTCCGGGTGGCGTGGTCGAGGTCGGCGAGCTGCGGCTCGGAGGCGCCCCGGCCCGGGTCGCGCAGGAACCGCCACAGCACCAGGCCGAAGAGGATGCTGAACGCTCCGATCGCCCACAGGCCCCAGCGCCACCCGTCCTCCACGCCCGCCAACTGGCCCTTGAGCGCGGCGAAGACCGACGACGCCAGCGCGGTCGCCCCGAAGAGCATGCCGACGGCCCGGCCGCGGGACGAGCTGTCGAACAGGTCCCCGACGAAGGTGGTGATGATCGGGTGGGCTCCGGCGTATCCCGCGGTGAGCAGGGTCGAGAACAGCAGGAGCTGGGTGAAGTTCTGCGCGAAGCCCGCGGCGATGCCCCATACGCCCCACATGCCGGCGCAGAGGACGAGCACCGCCTTGCGGGACCAGCGCTCTGCGGCCCACACCCACAGCGGTGCGGTGATCACGCCGATCAGCTTGCCCGCGGCGGTCAGGACTCCCAGGGCGCCGAGCGAGAGCCCGAGGGCCTGCCGGATCACCGGGAACAGGCCGCCGATCATGCCGGCCTCGGTGTTGTCGACGAGCATGGCACCGCCCAGGAGCGACAGCTGCCGCCACCGGCCGGGAACTCTGGTGTTCGGGGTCTGTCCGGTCCTGGCGGGATCGTGGATAAGCTCGGGCATGGCGCCTCTTCTCCTCTAGGTGTGTGGTCTCTTTTGCGGGAGATACCGGGGAAATGGGGTGTGTCGGCTGGTGACGGGGCGGCCACCCCGTCACCAGCCATTCCGGTGATGACTCAGAGCGCGGCGAGTTCCTCGGCGACCGCCATGAGCGCGTCGCGGGGCATGGCCCCGGCCGCCACCGCCGCGACGTCGATCAGCGGCATCGGTCCCAGGAGCTGAAGGAGCTCGGAGTCGAAGAGGCCGGGCAGATGCCGGCGCAGTACGACGGAGGTGACCGGGTCGGACATCAGCGTCCGCATCGGTGTCCGGACCGACACCCGCCCCACGGGGAACTCCTCGAGGCGCGGCAACGGCTCCACAGCACGCTCGGCCTGCTCCCGCTGGGCACGTACCAGCAGGTGCTTCTCGGTGACCGGCCCGTCGGCGGGCAGCCCGAGCCTCTCGTACTGGCTCGGCGGCGCGTCACTCTCTCGCAGCAGGCCGACCAGCAGGGAGGCCATGCGCAGCTCGGCCTCGTCGTCGACCAGCGGGGCCTGCTGCTCCGGATCGCTCTCCAGGTCGAACAGGAGAGTGCCGTGCTGATAGGGGTTGAGGAGGCTGCGTCCGGGCGTGCGCAGGGTACGGATGCCCTTGGTGAAGCCGAACGGCTCGGCCAGCTCCGCGTCCACCAGCTCGGCCGGGCTGAACCGGCCGCGCATGTGGGTGGGCATCAGCGTGTGCTCGTACAGCGGGGTGTTGTCGGGTGAGACGGGCGCGCGCATGTACACGTACCGGCCGTCGGTGACGTTGACGTGCCCGCCGTGCGCGCCGAAGAGACCGGCTTCTCGTACGGGAGTGTCGTCGGCGACCGACAGCGGGACGCCCTGCATGTCGGCCGGGCGGTCGACGCCGAAGTACTCCAGGATCGTGGGCGCCAGGTCGATCGTCTGCACGAGCGCCGAGCGCCGCTCGCCCGCCGCCCCCGGATGCCGCGGGTCCCAGGCGAACAGGGGCAGATGGACGAGCTCGTTGTACCAGGGCTGCACCCACTTGGCCCACCATCCCTTCTCGCCCAGCAGGAACCCGTGGTCGGTGTTGACGATGAGCAGGGTGTCGTCCCACAGTTCCAGTTCGTCCATGGTGTCCAGGACGCGGCCGAGCGAGCGGTCGCACATGGACAGCAGCGCCGCGTACTCGAAGCGGGCGTGCGCCACCTGATCGTCGGTCTCGGTCACCCGCTTGTAGTCGGGCCAGTCGAAGTGCGGCCCGTCGTACTCGTGCGGGTAGAGGTCCTTGTACCGCTGGTGGGAGAAGAAGGGCTCGTGCGGGTCGAAGGTCTCGATCTGCACGAACCAGCGGTCGGCGTCCTTGTTGGTACGGATGAACTCCAGGCCGGCGTCGAAGGTCAGCGTCTGCGGGTGCCGGTCCTCCGTCTCCATGTACGAGCGGTTGATCCAGTCCTGCCGGTACGCGGGGGTGCGCATCCGCTTCAGCCCCTCGGGCATCTCGGGGTCCGCGACGTGGCCCTTCCACGGGTCGCCCTCCTGACCGCGGAAGAACTCCCAGGTGTTGTACCGGCCGTGGTAGGTGGCCCCGCCGTCCTCCCAGTAGTGCGGATGGTCGCTCGCGAGATGGGTGTAGACGCCGTTCTGCGAGAGGAGCTCCGGCATCGAGTCGTCGAACGGCTCCAGTGGTCCCCAGCTGCGGTGCAGGAAGTTGTGCCGGCCGGTGTGCAGTTCCCGGCGGGCCGGCATGCAGGGCAGCGAACCCGCGTACGCGTTGTCGTACGTGACCGCTCGTTCGGCGAGGCGCGCGAAGTTGGGCGCGTGCGTCCAGTCGGCTTCGTACGGCGGCAGCATGCGCCGGTTGAGGCTGTCGAACATGACCATGATGGCCTTCATACGGAGGAATCCCCTCTCTCGGTGTCCGGCGTCCGGTGGTGTTCGAGGCGGTGCCGCATGCCCTCCAGCCAGGCCACCCAGGTGTCGACCGCCGATGCGCCGTACGCGTGCAGCTCGTCGAACACCTCCTGTGCCAGCTCCCGGTCCATCTCGGGTGGTTGGCCCTCGAAACGAAGCGTGCGGTCCCGGTCGCGGTTGCGGGCGATCTGGGTGCGCCGGTAGGCGAGTTCGGTGTCGATCAGCTCGATCGCGGCTTGCCGGTCGAGGGGTGCGGTGAAGGCGAACCGGGCCAGGAAGTCCGGGTCCTGGAACCGGCTGGTCGGTTCGTACGGCGAACGCACCCACTCCCACAGCACCTCACGCCCACGCGGGGTGAGGCGGTACACCTTCGCGTCCGGCCGCCCCTCCCGCGGATCGACGTCGAACGCCACCCAGCCGTCGGCCGTCATCCGGCCGAGCAACCGGTAGATCTGGCTGTGATGCGCCCGCGACCGCAGGAACTGCCCCTCCGACTCGGCCCAACGTCCCAGATCGAAACCGCTCCGCGGACGCCCCGCGATCAACGCGAGCAGCACGTACTCGAACTTCACCGACCCACCACCCCTATGTGCAGTGTCACCTATGTGTCTAGTGTTGTAGGGCCTGCAGAGGGAGGCGTCAACGGATCCGGCACGCACTTATCAAGGCCGTATCGAGCCGTTCATGTTCAGAACCGGCCGATCCCGACAGGCCAACGGGCGAACGGAGCCCGCAGATGCCGACACGCGATGAACTGCGAGCGGGAGCCCGTTGGCACATCCCCGACCAGCTCACCTGGCACGTCGCCGGCCCCGTCCCCGGCTTCGTCGTCAGGCACCTCCGGTGTGCCGGGGCGCCCAACGGCTGGGACCCCTCCCAGCCGACACACCGGAGCCTTGTTGTGGATCGTGGACGGCGCACTGATCCCGACACGAGACCGGAAAGCCCGGTGCTCTGTTACGCCAGCAGCATCGATCGTTCGCGACGGTCCATCGGATTCTTGAGTCCTGGTGGCCCTCGCAACACCCCAGCTCCGGGGATGCTGTGGACTTCCCCACTGCGGGCCGAGTCCGGGCCGCCCGGTCACTCCGAGGGTCTCGCTGAAGTCTGCCGGCCGCGGCTCGCGCCAGCGGCTGGGCGACGCGCTGTGCGCCGCTTGGAATGCGTTGCTGAAGTGTGCCGGGCTGCTGAAACCCCATCGAACGGCCACCGCGGCGACGGGGAGGATCTCGTATCCTCCGCCTCGGCCCGTCAGGGCACACGCTGGCCCTGACCGCTCAGCGGTCCGGGCCCCCGGCGTTCCACTGGACCCTGGGTCGGAAGGAACCGTTCCTCCCGTCCACCCGTCATCTCGACGGGCCGCACCCTCACCGAAGTGGCGGCCGCCTTCGCTCTTCACCGTCCAGGACCGAGGAGATCCATGGCCGACACCGTCCACTCGCTGATCAACCGCCTTCACGAGCTGCTCGTGACGCACCTGACCGACGGGGCCGTCGACATCGCCCCGGGCCTCCACGACGTCGTGGATCGGGGCGCGGCGCTCGGAGCCGACGGGGCGTGGATCGCCGCCGGCGCTCACCCGAACCTCAGCGGCATTGCCCTCGTGCAGGGGCAGGCGGACCGGGCGGTCGCCCACCTCGAAGCCGCGGTGGCGGCCGGCTACAACGATTGCCTGGCGCTGCACGCCGGCCCCGTGCTCCCACTGCACCAGGATCCGCGCTTCCGGACCCTCTACCAGCGGATGCGCATCACCGAGGGCGACTTCGAGGAACTGTTCTGGCTGCACCAGGAGATGCGGACCGCGGTGAGGGACGCGCAGGACGCGATGGTCGACAACATCGGCCGCCTCGACACCGGGGTGTCCCCACTCCCACAGGCCCCGCTGCCCACCCGCCTGCCCACCCGCGAGCCGCACACCCAAGGCGTCCTGGCCACCCGCGTCGACCTCGCCGCGCTCCAGACCGCGCTCCAGCGGGCCGCCCTCAAGGCGGAGTTCCAGCGCAGTTCCGGCAACACCAGCCTCGATCTCATCGACGGCTCGTGGGACTACCCCAGGGCCAGGCGCGACGCCTGGCACGCCGACGCGTCGGACACCCGGCGCCAGCGGGCCGCCGAGGCCCGGGCCTTCGTCGAACG
This sequence comes from Streptomyces sp. R-07, assembly GCF_049913175.1. Lineage (NCBI taxonomy): Bacteria > Bacillati > Actinomycetota > Actinomycetes > Kitasatosporales > Streptomycetaceae > Streptomyces > Streptomyces sp. R-07. The sequence continues at coordinate 7,856,249 of NZ_CP183978.1, read as the reverse complement.
CCCCAGCGCCGGGTCGTCCCTCCTCGCCCCCTGCCCTCCGCTGGGCTCAATCACGTACCCGGCCTGATCCCAAGGAGGTCCGGGCTGGACGGAGGAGGGCCAGCACTCGGGGGCCTGCAGGAGAGCCTCCTCCTCCAGGAGACGGAGCCAGACCTCGCTCACCGTCGGGAAGGCGGGCACGGCGTGTCACAGGTGCTCCAGGGGGCCCTCGCCCACGATGGCCACGGTGGCGGTGTGGACGAGTTCGGTCGCCAGGGGGCCGGTGAGCGTGCAGCCGACGACGACTCCCCGGGTCTCGTCGACGACGAGCTCGGCGAGGCCGCGGTAGTCGTCCGCGTGGAGCGCGGCGCCGGCGACGTCGTCGATGCGGTACTCCACCGCTCGTACCAGCGAGCCCCGCTTCGCGTGCCGCGCGTTCCGTGAGACCGACGCTCACGACCTCGGGACGGGTGAAGACGGCCTGGGGGACGGCAATGTGGTCGGCCTCCTCGCTCCACGGCTGTCGGCCGCCAGTGACGGCCGGGCGCCCTGCTGCCCGCTCGGCGATCGCCGCCGCGCAGGCACGGGCCTGGTACTTGGCCATGTGGGTCAGCGGGGCACAGTGGTTCACGTCGCCGACGGCGTAGAGCCAGTCGCCTGCGTGCTCGGTGACGCGGCAGGTGTCCTCGACCGCGAGCCAGTCGCCGGCCGGCAGTCCGACGGCCTCCAGGCCGAGGTCCGCCGTGCGCGGGGGCCGGCCGACGGCGACCAGTAACCCCACGAAGGGCCGCCGCAGCAGCGGAGACGCTGCCAGGAAGCTCGTCTCCTACCGCAAGTGACGCGGAGACATCACCCTGGATCGCAGGTGACCGGTCCGAGCCGCCGGGACTGATTGTCGGTGAACTCACTCCTTCCGGTAACGGCGACCGCCTCACCGTCACGGCACTCCCCCCAGCACGGTTACGTGGAAGCACTCATTGAGCCAGGCCCGGGACCGACGGGCCGCACGAGACAGGTGACGGACATGCGTACTGAGGCCGCCAAGCGGGTCGAGCTGGTCTTCTCCCTCTTCGACGCCAACGGCAACGGAGTCATCGACTCCGGCGACTTCGACCTCATGACGGGACGCGTTCTGGAGGCGGCGGTCGCATCGGACGCCGGCGCCAAGGAGGCCATCCGGACCGCGTTCCGCCGCTGGTGGACGACGCTGGCCACCGAGCTGGACGCCAACGGTGACGGCGTGATCAGCGTCGACGAGTTCCGCCCCTTCGTACTCGACCCCAAGCGTTTCGGCCCCACGGTCACCGAGTTCGCCGCGGCTCTCTCCGCACTCGGCGACCCGGACGGGGACGGCCTGATCGAGCGCCCGCTCTTCGTGTCGCTGATGACGGCGATCGGCTTCGAGGAGGCGAACATCCACGCGCTCTTCGACGCCTTCGACCCGGACGCCGAGGATCGCATCAGCGTGGCCACGTGGGCCGCCGGCATCGAGGACTACTACGCACCGGACCTGGCCGGGATTCCCGGCGACCGGCTGGTGGGTGCCCCGGCCATGTGACACGACCGGGTCGCGATCGTCCCGGGGCGGCGTCGGCCGCCCCGGGACACCGTCGGCCCGAAGGACGTCACGGCCCGGGCTTGTGGGCGAAGACCCACCGGTTCCCTTCCAAGGCGTCGTTCGGCTCGGGGAGGGGGCCGCGTCCGTGTCGGCGGGTGAAGTCAAAGGGCGTGCGCATCGACGTGGACCAGCCCTTGGCCGTCAGGTGAGCCGCCGAGTCGGGGCGCGGTCCCAGGTCGAAGAGGTCGAGCAGGTCGATGCCGATCTGTTCCCGAGTGGCCGTGTAGATCGCGCTGTCGCGGTACGCCAGCAGGTCCTTCTCCAGCTTGGCCTCGAAGGCCAGGGCGCCGCCCACGGTGGTCAGCCGGTCCACCGCGTCGATGAGGTACGTCTCGGCGGGGCTCGGCAGGTAGAAGAGCAGCCCCTCGGCCAGCCAGACGCTCGGTACGGCCGGGTCGAAGTCGGTGGAGGTCAGCGCGGTGACCCAGTCCGCGCGCAGGTCGACCGGTACGGGGACGCGCTTCACCCTCGGCGCGGCCGACAGGTCCGAGAGCACCTGGTGCTTGAAGGCCAGCACACCCGCCCTGTCGATCTCGAAGACCACGCAGTCGGACGGAAGGTCCAGCCGGAAGGCACGCGTGTCCAGCCCCGCGCCCAGCAGGACCACTTGACGGACACCGTCGAGGACCGACCCGAGGACGAAGTCGTCGAGGACCCGGGTCCGCAGCCCGAAGTAGCGGGCGAACCTGCCCCACAGCGGGTTGTCGTCCCCCTCCGGGACCTGCCCGATCCGTACCGGCCAGTCCGCGCACGCCGGGGCCGCGCGTACGAAGTGTTCGGCATGGACGTCCTGGGCCAGGCTGTCGTGACGGTGGGTCTCGATCGCCCGGGCCGCGGCGACCAGGAGGGCGGTCAGCCCCACACCTCCGTCCACGCCTTCCGCATCGGCCTGCCGAGTCGACGTGGCGGCCGTGTCTCCTCCGGTGGCGGAAGGGGAGGACTCCCTGGTGGTGAAGGCTTCGCTCATCGGTCTCTTCTTTCCGGCAGCAGGACGGGTTTGACCACGCGGCCGGCGTCGCAGTCGCGTTCGGCCTCGTTGATGTCGGCCAGCGGGTAGGTGCGGATCAGCTGGTCGAAGGGGAAGCGGCCGGCCTGCCACAGGCCGGTCAGCCGGGGTATCAGCAGTCCGGGTACCGCGTCGCCTTCGCAGATGTGGCGGATGCCGCGGCCCCGGTCGAGGGTGCCGGGTTCGAGCGGTAGCGGGGTGTGGAGGCGTGCCACGAGGCCGAGGGTGCCGGTGGGGCGCAGTGCGTGGAGCGCGTCGTTGATGAGCGGGGCCGAGGCTGTGGTGTCCAGGGCGTACTGGGCTCCGCCGTCGGTCAGTCGGCGGATCCGCTCGGGCAGTCCGTGCGATCCGGCGGACAGCGGGGTCGCACCGAACCGTTCGGCCAGGTCCAGCCGCTCGGGATGCCGGTCGACGGCCACGGTCCGCATGCCGGCGGCAGTGGCCGCCATCACGGCGGCGAGGCCCACCGCTCCCGCGCCGAGGACCGCGAGGGTGTCGCCGGGTCCTGCGGCGAAGGTGTTCAGTACGGCTCCTGCACCGGTGAGGAAGCCGCAGCCGAGGGGCCCGAGCAGTTCGAGCGGCAGGGCGGGGTCGACCCGGACGGCGTTGCGGGCCGGGACGAGCGCGTACGCGGCGAAGGAGGACTGGCCGAACCAGCGGGGAGCCAACGCCTTTCCGGCCGCGTCGGTGAGGCGCGTTGGTTCCTCCTCGCGCCCGCCGAAGAGGTTGAGGGAGGCGAAGGAGTCACAGTAGGCGGGGGCGGCGGCGCGGCAGTTCCGGCAGTGTCCGCAGGAGTCGAAGCTCAGCACGACGTGGTCGCCGACGCCGAGCGCGATGCCGGGGCCGCCGCCCGTCGCCACCACGACCCCGGATCCCTCGTGGCCGAGGACCGCAGGTAGCGGGCTGCGGCCGGCCGATCGCCGTACCGCGAGGTCGGTACGGCACATCCCGGCTCCCGCGATCTCGACCAGGACCTCGCTGGGGCCGGGCTCCGTACGAAGGGCCACCTCCTCCACCGTGAACGGGTCCTCGTACGAGCGCAGTACGGCCGCCCGGAACCTCCTCGTCACGCTTCCTCCTCCTGCGGGCGGTGCACGACGAACGGCCTGAGGTTGCCGTAGAGGCCCCACGGTCCGCCCGCGACACCGACGCCGCTGCCCTTGACGCCCGCGAAGGGCTGGGCGAGGGAGAGTTCGGCGTGGTGGTTGATCCAGGCCGTGCCGCATTCGAGCCGGTCGGCCACTGCCTCGGCCCGGTCGAGATCGGTGCCCCACACGGATCCACCCAGTCCGAAGCCGGTGCCGTTGGCCGCGTCGACAGCCTCGTGGAGGTCCCGGTACGGCAGGACCGGCAGGACCGGTCCGAACTGTTCCTCGGTCACCACCGGGCTGTCGGGCGGGACGTCGGTGAGGATCGTGGGAGCGAAGAAGTAGCCCGCTCCGTCGAGTCGGTGACCGCCGGCCGCGGCCCGGGCGCCGGCCGCCAGGGCCTGTCGCGTGACCTGCTCGACCCGGGCCAGCTGGGGTGCGTTGTTGACCGGACCGATCCGGGTGTCCGGGTCGAGTCCGGATCCGACCGCGACGGCCTTCGCGCGCTGGGCGAGGGCTTCGACGACCTCGGTGTGGAGCCGGGCGGGGGCGTAGACGCGTTTGACCGCCATGCAGACCTGCCCGCAGTTGCGGAACGCGGCCCAGAACAGCCGGTCCGCGATCCGGTCCACGTCGACGTCGTCCAGGAGGACGGCGGCGTCGTTGCCGCCCAGTTCCAGGGTGACCCGGGCGAGCGAGGCCGACGCGGCCTCGGCGACGGCCCGACCGGTGGGCACCGAGCCGGTGAAGGTGACGTGACGGATGCCGGGGTGGGCGGAGAGACGGGCACCGAGGGGTTCGCGACCGGTGACGACGCTCAGGACGTCCTCGGGCAGGACGGAGGCGAGGACGGAGCCGAGCAGCCGGGTGGCGAGCGGGGTGTGCGGGGACGGTTTGAGGACCACGGTGTTGCCGGCCGCGAGCGCGGGCGCAAACTTCGCCGCCGCGAGCTGGAGCGGGAAGTTCCACGGCACGATCGCGGCGACGGGCCCGACGGGCAGCCAGCGGACCTCGCTGTGCACGGGTCGACCGTCGTCGATCTGGCGGGTCCTGGGGGCCAGGTCTGCGAAGTAGCGCAGCCGGGCCACCGTACGGACGATTTCGGCGCACGACTCGGCCAGGGGCTTGCCCTGTTCCCGTGTGAGGAGTCGGGCGAGGTCGTCGCCGGCTGTTTCCACGGCGTCGGCAGCGGCCCGCAGGGCGGTAGTGCGGACCGCGGGGTCGGTGCGCCAGACGTGCCAGGCCCGGTGGGCCCGGGCGACCACGTCGTCCAGCTCGTCCGGCCGCTGGTCGGGGGCCTCGTCGAAGGCCTTCCCGGTGGCCGGGTCGAGGACGGCGAGGCGTGCGGCACGACGCCCAGGTACGCGGCCGGCTTCTGGTGTCGGCATCCCGGTGGTCAGTTCACGGCCGAGGTGCCGACAGCGTGCTCTCGGGCCTGCCGGTCCATCTCCGCCCGGAAGGCGGCGACCAGATGCGGCTGGATCCTCCCGGCATTGCGGTCCCCGCCCGCGCAGACCGCTCCCCGCACGCCCACGATGTCCGTGCCGATGCGGGTCAGCGGACCGAGATCGGCCTGCTTGACGCTGCCCGCGAGGGCGGCGAGCAGACCGGAGGCGTGGGCGCGCCGGACGAACTCGGCGCAGGCGTCGGGCGGGACGTGTTCGAAGAGCCGCGTGCCGTCCTTGATCGCGGTGTCCAACATGGCCGCGTCGGCACCGGCGCGGGCGGCGATGTCGGGCAGGGCGAGCGGGTTGACGCAGCCGATGCGGTGGGCGTCGGCGTAGCCCGAGGCGACGACGAGCGCTTCGGGGCGATGGTCCTTCACCGCGCGGACGACCGCCCTCATGACCTCGACGCCCTGCTCGGGAGTCGTGCATCCGTACAGGCCGACCTTGATGTACGTGGCGCCGGAGACGACCGCGCCGAGCGCGGCTTGCGCCACCGTGCCAGGCTTGTACGGCACGTCCCCCACGGTGGCGGACACCGGCTTGTCCGCCGGCACCGCGTCGCGGATCTCCCGGATGACCCAGGGGAAGTTGGCGCCCAGCGAGCCCTCGTCGGGCTTCTTGACATCGACGATGTCGAGGTGTTCCGCGGCCTTCGCACAGTCGAGGGCTTCCTCGACACCGTCCGGGGAGATGAGAAGCAACACCGTGAGCTCCTTCCGCCCGCATGTCCACCTGGCCGAGGACAGGGGTGCGGATCACCTGGTTCATGTGCGGTGCGCTCATCCTTCCGTCGCCCCTTGGGCATCGGTAGGGCGCGCGTGGCTCCCCTGAGGCTCGTGAAGGCACGCGCATCACGCGATGTGCACCGGGCGTGCACCGGCGTCCGCCGCACCCCGCCAACCGCCCCCGATGCGCACTTGTGTACTCCGGTGTCTCCGTCTGCTTCCTGCCCGGTCACCAGGCACGCATGATCCCGCAGGTGGCACGCTCCCGTCCCGCGGGAATCCGAAGAGGCCGGTGATCGCGCCAAGATCCGGACCATTCCCGGACCAGCCTCTTCGTCCAAACCGTCAGTTGCACCGTTCTCGCTGGTGAGCATGGATGCGACTGCTGCACCACCAGCAGACGAAGAACCTGCTGGTCTCGTACTCGCCGAAGAAGCTCGGGTTCTTCTAGGGGCACGAAAAGAGGCGCCTGACCTGCCCTTCTGCCCGCCAGGCGCCTCTCACTCGCCCCGCTCAGGGAGGGATCGCGTTTACACCGAAGCTCCCACTTCGTCTCACCGGTATCCCGCTCCTGGCCAGCTCTTCCGGACCAGTCACGGACCAAAACCCCGGTTCACCTCCCCGGGCGTCTCGCCCCGGCTGACACGATCCCACTCGTCCATGGACTGCTCGATGAGACGGTTCGCCTGCTCTCGAACGCCGTTCAGGAACTTGGTGTAGAAGCGGAAGAGGACCTCGATGCTCTGACCGGCTCTGCGAGCGCATTCAGCCGGGTCCAGACCGGAGTACGGCCAAAAGGAGATGCCGGCATGGCGAAGGCCGTAGGGCCGCTCGGCCAGGCCTGAGGCAAGTTCCACACGCGTCAAGGCATGCTTCCTCGCCCGCACCCACGTCAGACCGCAAGCCGATGCCTCCACATGGTTCGCTTCCCGGTTCCGGAACAGCGGAGGCGCTCAGCGTGCTCGACCCGCTGCTGCCGCTGTTGGTGTTCGCCGTGCTCCCCGCCGGCGTCGGCGCGATGCTCACCGCCCGTGTCGACTACGAGATCCACTACGCGAACATCGCCGACCGCAACAGCAGGTGTGCACCTCGGGGCAGGGGTGTCCGCTGACCCGAGGTGCGCCGAGGTGCCGGTCGGGCGGGCGTCAGCCCTGGCAGACGCCGCGCGTGTAGTCGTACGTCGCCGTCGCCTGCGAGTACTTCCACTGCGGCGCGAGCAGCCCGTCCGCCAGCCGGTGTGCGGCGGCGGGGCTTTCGATCACGTAGCCGAAGTCCTGGAGCCAGGAGGGGTACAGGTTCTTAGAGCCGATGTAGAAGGCCGAGTCGTCCACCGAGATCAGCTTGTGGTGCTGGGCGTACGGCTTGCCGTCCGCCCACGTCGGCTTGTCGGAGGCGCGGAAGGTCGCGAGCTGCAGGTTCTGGCACATCGCGGCCCTTGCCTTCGGCTCGTCACCGGTCAGGGCCGTGAGGCGGCCGCGCAGGGCGTCGCTCACCTCGGACAGCGACTTGATCTGCGAGTAGCCGCCGCTGCCGATGGTGCCCCGGTTGGCCGGGTCGCTGACGACGATGCGCACCTTCACACCGGCGGCGAGTTTCGCGGCGAGGGTGTCGTAGAGCCGGATGTCGTAGCGGGGCAGGGGCGGGCAGGTCGCGTTCAGGTCCTGCTGCGAGATCTCGACGTGCTCGGTCGCGCTCGCGACGAGGGCCCGCAGGGCGCTCTCCTCCGGGTTGACCGTGTCGTAGTCGCGGTGGGCGTTGGTGTGGTCGTGCACGCCGAATCCGCAGGTGGTGTCGGAGGCCGTCGGCAGGACGGGCCGGAACGACGAGGACGGGTCGCTCTGTCGGATCCCGATGCCGAGGCCGCCGACCGCGAGGGCGGGGATGTCGCCGCCGGTGGGCGGAGCGGCGGGCCGGGGCAGGGTGGGCAGGCAGCCCGCGCCGTTGGAGGAGGCGAACCAGACGGCGGTCCAGTTGTTCTTGTTGCGACAGGTCCAGTCCCACAGCGTGTCGAGGTAGCGTCCGGCGGAGCCCGCCGCCGGGCCGGACAGCGCGAGGTCGACGTCGTTCACCGGGTGGGTGGTGTCGAGGTAGTCGTCCTTCCAGCTGTTGATGCCGCCGGTGATCACCGAGTTCCCGTCCACCACCACCAGCTTGGAGTGGTTCCAGGAGAAGCCGGTCTTCGACGTCGTCATCGAGGCCACGTCGAGAGTGACGCTCGCGGCCGCCGGACCGAGCTTGTCCACCAGCTCGTCGCGGTAGGTGGACGGAACCACGTTGGCGTGGTAGATAGGTGCGGCGCCGACCAGGATGCGAACCTGAAGCCGGTTGCCCTTCTGCGCGGCCTCCTTCAGGCCGGCCACGATCGCCTCCTGGAAGGCTCCGTCAGGGAACGGGGCCAGAGTGGATATGTCCACGCTGTACCGGGCGTTCGCGATGTCCTCGCGCACCTTCTCCAGCAGGCGCCGGGAGCCTGAGCGGTCGGCGCAGGTGGGATCGCCCCAGCAGCCCGGGGTCTGGAGCAGCCAGTCGGAGGCGCCGGGGGTGGAGGCACCCAGCGTGTTCCCCGTCGTGCGCTCCCAGACGGAGCCCTCCAGGCCCGGAGAGACCTGACGCAGGGACTTCTCCACCGCGTCCAGGTGCGGAGTGGGCGCGTCGGCGAACGCCGGGGCAGCGGACAGCAGGAGGGCGGAGAGGGCCAGTGGAAGGGCCGTCGTGCGGATGGTGCGGGCCAATGCGGTTCCTTGCTTTTTTTGGGGGGGGGTGGCTCGGGCCGAGGGCTCCGCGGAGGGGTCATCGGCCTTGATCAACTCACGTAAGTTACCAGCGCGTATCTCCTGGTTCCCCCCAACCACGCTGCTTTCAGCCGTAATCGCGCCCTGTACCGTCGTCGAGGCTTCTCAGCCATGGCCTGGCGTAGCCCCCGATGGGGACAGTCCGACCGCGTCCGACAAGACGTGCGTCGTGGAACCCGGCTTGCCCCGGTCCACAGGGCTCGGACTTGCGAGTTCGCCCCCCTTTTCTTCGCCTCACGTGTGCGGAGTCGAGCACGACACGGGAGCGACCGTCGCTTCGGGACCGGCCACGAAGTGGAGCCGGCGATCGTTTCGTTGAGTCTCACCACTCGCGAGCGACCAGGTGATCGTAAAGTCGCCGCAAACCCCTGGGGTCACGGTGACGTACAGGAGTACGGTTCCGGCGCTCGGCAGTAGGAGATCGCGTGCAGCCGCAGGGGCAGTGCGCCTTACGTCGAAGAAGCCGGAGACAGTCCATGCGTGAGTATTCCGCACGGCGCAGATCGCGCCGCGGAGCGGAACGCGGCGGCAGAACGGCGCTCGCCGTCGTCGCCGCCGCATTCCTGATAGCGGGGGCGGGACCCGTCGCCGCGTACGGGGAGGGCGACCCGGGCTCCAGCCGCCACGAGGAGGCGGGTGAGGAGTCCCATGAACTGATGGAATCCCTCGACTCGTTCAACGAGCCGAGGCTCTCCCCCGCCGACCAGGTCGCGCCGGGCGCGTACGCCGGTGCCTGGTCGCACATCAGGAGCATGCCCGTCAGGGCCGGGAGCTGGTCCGAGGTCACCACCTCCCCCTACAACGAGGACGCGCTGCACTACCGTGACCAGTCGGCATCCAACTCCGGTGCCGGTACAGGCCGTTCGGCGGGTCGGATCGCCGCCCTGGCCACCGATCCGACGCACCGCGGCGTGGTCTACGCCGGCGCGGCCGGCGGTGGCGTGTTCCGTTCCACCGACGACGGCAAGACGTGGACGCCGATAGCCGACCGGCTGCCCGCGCTGTCCGTGGGCGCCCTCGCGGTCGCGCCGGACGGCGCGCTGTGGCTGGCGACCGGCGAGGCCACCACCGCGTCCGACAACTACCTGGGCAGCGGCGTGTACCGGCTCGCCGACCCGGTCACCGGCACCTTCGGCGAGAACGACAAGGTGGGCGGTACGGAGCTGGACTCGTCCTCCGTCCACACGCTCACCTTCGACAAAGCCGCCGGATACGTCTTCGCGGCCTCCTCGCACGGCGTCTTCCGGCGCCCGCTCGCCGCTGGGCAGTCCGCCGCCTGGACGAAGGTCCTCGCGCCCTGCGCGGGCGTCGGCATCAGCGGCGTCGGCTGCGGGGTGGACGCGCACTACGCGGACATCGCCGACGACATCGCCGTACAGCCTGGCACCGACGGCAGGAAACTGCTGGCGAACGTGGCCTGGCGCGGCGGCGCCGACTACAACGGCTTCTACTACTCCTCCGACGCGGGCACCACCTGGAAGCGCGCCAACCCGACGGGCGCGATCAACCCCGCCGAGATCGGCAACGCCGCCTTCGCGTACGCAGCGGACGGCAGCAAGCTGTACGTGTCGATGGAGTCGCCCAAGCTCCTCAACAAGTCCACCGGCTCCGGCGTCTACTCCGTCCTGGCCGGGGTGTACGTGAGCGGGAGCGGCGACGCGAACGGGCCGTTCAAGCAGATCGCGACCTCGTCGGCGCTGTCGGCATCCGGCTCCGCGATGAAGCTCACGGAGATCGGCTCCGGCTACCAGCCAGGCTCCCAGGCCTGGTACGACCAGGTCATCGCGGTCGACCCGAGCAACCCGAACCACGTCTACCTGGGCCTTGAGGAGATGTTCGAGTCCCGGGACGGCGGCGCCACCTGGAAGGCGATCGGGCGTTACTGGAACTTCGGCATGCCCTGCTTCTCGTACGACGCGGCCGCGAACTCCTGCGACGGCGACGTGATGCACTCCGACCAGCACGCCCTCGCCTTCTCGCAGTGGCAGGGCGGCACCCCGCAGGTGTACGTCGGCAACGACGGCGGAGCCTACGCCCGGCCCACCACGCAGACCTCCGACGGCTGGCGCAACCTCAACGAGTCCGGCACCCTGCGCAACCTCCAGTACTACTCGGTACGCGCGGGGAATCTGCCCGACGGCAGCGGCGAGGCGGTCTGGGGCGGCCTGCAGGACAACGGCGTCTCCCTGCTCGCGCCCAAGGGCGCCACGTACCAGGGGCAGCAGCTCAACCCGAACGGCGAGATGGTCGCGCCGTTCGGCGGTGACGGCGGCGACCAGCTGGTCAACCCTGACAACGGCTGCCAGACGGTCGGCGAGTACGTCGACCTCGCCCTGCAGATCACCGACAACTGCGGCTTCACGGCGAGCGACAACGGCGCCGAGGACGTGATCACGGACATCGCGCCGGGCGACCCGGGTGCCCGCTTCATCGCCCCGTTCGCCGCGGACGAGACCGACCCGAACGGCCTGTGGGTCGCGGGCGGCCAGTACGTCTGGGGCAACACGAAGACCTGGCAGAGCACCTCCGGCGCCGACTGGACCCAGCTGTACGACCTGGGTGCCGGCCGCTCCGCCTCGGCGGTCGCCAGCCGCCACCACGTCACCTGGGCGGCCTGGTGCGGCCCCTGTTCCAAGACCGACGGCACCTTCGGACGCGGAATCGCCACCAACTACGGTGGCACCTGGCACCAGGTGGATCTGCCCGCCGCCTTCCCGAACCGCTACATCTCCGGCGTGACCATCGACCCGTCCGACGCCTCCGGCAAGACGGTGTACGCGATCGTCAACGGCTTCTCCCGGCACTGGAACGAGGGCCCCGGCGCCGGCTACGGCCACGTCTGGAAGACCGCGGACGGTGGCGCGACCTGGACGGACATCAGCGGCGACACCACCGCCGCGGACTCCTTCCCGGACGCCCCGGCCAACTCGGCCCTGGTCACCAAGGACGGCACCCTCGTCGTCGCCACCGACCTGGGCGTCTTCACCAGCTCCACGGTCGGCACCGGCCACTGGGCGCGCCTGGGCACCAACCTGCCCACCTCGCCGGCGGTCTACCTCTCGCCGAGCCCGGACGGCAGCCAGCTGTATGTGGCCACGCACGGCCGCGGCATCTGGCGGACGCCGACGCCGTAACGCCCGCTGCTCCCGCCTTGTAGGAGCGAGGCCCCCGGGATCCGCCTTCGGGTTCCGGGGGCCTCCGCCGTTCCGCGGCGCACGGTGGCCGGGCCCGGCCTGCGCCCCGGACTCCAGGTCGCGGAGGGCACGGGCGGAGTGGGTGGTGTCAGGACGCCGGACTCCGTGTGCGACGCCGCGGAGAAGGCGTCCGCGACCGTGAGGGCGGCGTCGTCGTCGAACTCCCCCAGGGTGCTGACCACGTGGCGGATGCCGTCGAGTGGGAAGGCCGTCGCCACTGCCAGACGGATGCCTACGACTGGAACGAGTCGATACGGGTCGATTCGGTACGGACGGCTCGACCTTCCCGGCAGGCCCACCGGCGTCTACGCCTGCCTGCGGCCCGAGATCATCGACGCGAAGAGGGGCACGGAGGCCGGCAGGCCCAAGCCGCTGCGCCTGGCCTGGCACAACCTCGTCACGCAGACCCAGACCCGGACCAACTCCAGGACCTCAAGGTCGGCGTCGAGCATCCGCGGGCCTGGAAGCGCATCGCGCCGGTCACCGATCTCGACTGGACGACCCGTCTCGGCGCGTTCTTCGGCCGGATGACGCCCGGCGGGACGAAGATCTTCCCGCTCGCGAGGAGGCGCTCGCCCGGGTCGCCGGCCGAGCGCCCGGCCAGGGCCTGGACGCCCGGTCGGCTAGAGGCCGGGCGCGTTCAAGGTGTTGAGGTACCAGAAGGCCGCCGAGTACCAGAGCAGTGCGATCGTCAGGACCAGGGCGCCGCCGGCCACGGGCAGGACCCAGCCGGGCAGCCGGCGGTGGCGGACGACGATCACCTTGGCGACGAAGGCTCCGTAGAGGAAGCAGCCGCTCAGCGAGTGCAGGGCGGTGCGGGCGTCGGTCAGCTCCACCCCGTAGCCGACCAGGCAGTGCCGGGCGATCGGCAGGGAGATCAGGAAGGCCGCGAGGCCGACGAGTCGGTGGATCCGCCCGACCGGCTGTGGCGCCGTCCCCAGGCCGGGCAGCCGGCCGTACAGCCAGAGCGCGAGCAGCAGCTGGATCAGCGCGAGGCCGAGGAGAGCGGTACCGAGCTCGGCCTTCAGCTGCTGGGCGTCACCGAAGCGGGTGCCGAAGAGGCTGGTGGCGTAGGACGGAGTGTGCGCGCGTCCGAACCAGTACACGCCGACCACCGTCGCGACCGGCAGAAGCGCCCAGAGCGCGACCCGTACCGCCCGCCCGCGCCGCGTCCCTCCTCGCATCGGGCGTTCGTCGCCGGCCATGCGGATCAGTCGCCCTCGACCTTGTCGCCGGCCGGGTTGACCACGTACCACTTGGCGCCGAAGGCGCTGGATTCCTCGCCGTTGGTGTCTCCCTGGGCTTTGTCGCCCTCGAAGGAGTACAACGGGTGGCCGTTGTAGACGATCTGGGTCTTGCCGTCGGTGCGTGTGGTGGTGGACAGCTTGGCCTGGTCGGCGCCCTTGACGGCGGTGGGAGCGCCCGTGGTGAGGGCGGGTGGCCAGGCCGTGGCGCAGGCGTCGTAGCAGGTGGAGGTGGACGAGGTGTCCTTCTCGAAGAGGTAGAGGGTCTTGCCCTGGGAGTCGATCAGGATGTCGCCGAACTTGCCGACGGATGCCACCGCGACGCTCGCCCCTCCGCCCGCACCGGCGGAGGCGCTGGGCGAGGCGCTCGCGGACGTCATCGCCGACTGCGTGGCCGCGGGGGACGAGCTGGCCTGACCGGTGGTCTTCGTGCTGCTGGAGCAGCCGCCACACACCGCGGTGCACAGGGTGACGGCGCCGAGCGAGATGGCTGCGAGGCCGCGCTGATGCATGGTGTTCTCCGACGGATCGGGAGCTTCCTGTCCCCCTCACTAGGGCCGGTGCCGCCCGGCGCGGCCACGGCGGCGCGCCGCGGGGTCAGCGCGACGGGGGACGCGGTTGAGACCGTCTGGGCGATGGCGTGTGCCGGATGGACGGGCACGGCTGCCGGGCTCCCGGCGGACGCGGGCCCCGCGGCATCGACGGGATCAACGCCGCGGAGCGCGGGTGACGATCAGCAACACCACGGCGAGCACCTGAACGGAGACGACCACGGTGATCAGCAGGGGAACCGAGTAGCCGTACAAGCCGCCGATCAGTGCACCGCCGGCAAGGCGATCAGAACGCGGGGGCCGTGGCGGTCGTACAGCCATCCGGTGGCCATCGCCGCCGCGTACAGCAACGGCACCCAAGCGACGAGCAGCAGGTGCCGTTGAACCAGGTGGAAGGAGAGGACGCCGAAGGTGGCGAGCCCGGTCGTGGTGGTGGCCGTGAACACGGCGTACGTCCAGAACGCCCTCGGCAGACGTCGGTCCCCCGCCTGACGATCCGACGCCGGTACGGCCGTGGCGGCCGCCTCGCGCTCGTAGGCTTCCGGCTCCGACACCCGTGCCCGCAGCCGGTACAGGAGCCACGGCACCGCGAGGCCGGGCAGGGCGAGCACGCCGAGCGCCGGACCGTAATCGCCGCCGGTCAGCGCCATCACTCCGGCCACGAGCAGGGGACCGATCAGGGCGCCGACCTGGTCCATCGCCTCGTGCACGGCGAAGCCCCGCCCCCGTCCCGTCGCCGCCGCGGCGTGGGACAAGAGGGTGTCCTTCGCCGGGGAGCGGATGGCCTTGCCGACCCTCTCGGCGATCACGAAGGCACACGCCACCCACAGCACCCCGGCCGCGCCCAGGAGCGGCACGGAGGCGACGGTCAGGGCGTATCCGGCGATGGTCAGGCCCCAGAAGCGGCGGGTGCGGTCCGCCAGCGGGCCCGACACCAGCCGCAGCCCGAGCGCCGCCGCCTCACCGGCGCCCGTGACCACACCGACGACCAGCGCCGAGGCCCCCAGCGACGCCAGCAGCGGCCCGGTGACCGAGCGGGCCCCTCGTACACGATGTCGGCGAGCAGACTGACCGTGCCGCACATGCAACCGAAGAACGCCTCCAGATGAGGGCCGCGCCCGCGCTGCTGAGCAACTGCCGCGAGGAGCCGCGCAACCTGTGCCGGATTGGGGAACGGCAGCCGGGTCAACCTCCCTCGTTGACCGCCGGAGCGTTCCACCGAAGAGGCCATTGAGGGGGTTCTCCGCGAAGCATCCTTTCCCCACTGAGCCTCTTTCATCCTGTGCTGGAGGGCGAAATGGGCTGATCAGTGGGTGTGGTGACGAGGCAGGGCCCCTCGTCACTGGCGTGGTGATTCCACTCAACACGCCGGCGACCGAAGGGGCCCCGTTGGTTCCGTACCCTGCCACGCTCGACGTCCCGCATAAGCTCGTCGAGCATGTCGCCTGGCTGCTGTACGAGCACCGCCGGGCCCGCAACACACGTTGGCGCAAGCTCGGTTGATTCGACCAGGCACTTCTCACACTGGTGCACCTGCGGAAGAACGAGACGTTCTCGCAGCTCGGAGCCGGGTTCGGGATATCCCAGGCCACCGCCTGGCGGTACGTCGACGAGACCTTGGACGTGCAGGTCATCGCCCGCCCCGACGGCACACCGCTGTGGTTCTCCCGTGCGACGCCAGGCCGCACCCACGACCTGACCGCGGCCCGGGCCCACGGCATCGTCCAGGCCTGTCCCACCCGGCAGATCCTCGTCCTCGCCGACCGCGCCTACCAGGGCGCCGACGCCACCTTCCGCACCCCGTACTACCACCACCGCGAACAACCCCCGCATCACCAGCAGTTCAACCGCGATCACGCCCGACTGCGGGCCCCCGGCGAACGCGCCTTCGCCCTGCTGAAGTCCTGGCGGCCACTCCGGCGGGCCCGATGCTCCACCCGCCGCGTCAGCACCATCATCCAAGCCATCCACACGCTGCTGACCTGCAACTATCCAGGATGAAAGAGGTTCACTGCCGTATTGAGCACTTCATTGAAGGCAGCCCTCTTGCGCCGTGCCGTCTTGGCCGCAGCGGCCTTTCCGTCCAGCTTGCGGCACAGGGCGTCAAGCGCCCGTCGCAGCACATCGGCTTCCGCGAGATCGACGACAGGCAAGGAGTTCCGCTTCATCCAATCCAGGGCCTTCCGCCACTCCTCCGTCGGCTTCTCAGCCCATGCGATCTTGTTGAACGCCCACGAGTGCAAGGCGCGCCGCAGCACCCGCGGCTCCGAGTAGGTTGCACTCGGGGGCACCAGGGCAGTCGCGATGGTGGCCAATGCACCGGCCAGGGAGCGGCGAGTGCTCCCCGGCGTGCGGTCCCATCGCTGATCGACGTACTCGTGGGCGAGGTCGTACCACGTCGTCCGCTGCTTGATAGCTCGCAGCTCGGACACCGGCAAACCCGTGTGCAAGTCGAACAGCTCGCCCTCACGCGCCGCGGTCACAAGCTTCGCTCGCCTGCTCTCAGCGAGCGCGGCCGTCATAAAGGATCCTGACTTCTCGCGCCCATCGACCGTCCACCGGACCATAAACGGCTTGCGCCGGTCGGGGCGCTCCCGTGTGTCCCAGAAGCGGACGTCATAACTCAGCGCCATTTGTCAGGATCCCTTTCACACACCTCCCACCAGGCGTCCAAATCTGCACGACGACACCGATCGCGCCGCCGCGCGAGCGGCAGGGTGAGCCGGGCTGTGCGTCGCACTTCGGGCAGGCGTGCTGTTCGACGTCGTCGGCGTCCGACCGGTCGGAGGGGGAGGGCTCCTGAGTGTCCGTCATAGGTCCGGATTTCGCACATTGCAAGTCTCAGAAGGGGCCCCGCCCCACTCTTGAGCGAGAACGGGTTCTGAGAACTGATCGGGGGTCAGGCAGGGTCGACGACCTGCTCTTGATCTTGCTCGCACAGAGGGCCGTTTCTGATGCGTTCGAGTGAGTGATCCACCTGCGGGCTGCTCGGCACTCTGTGTATCCGATTGCATTCTCTGTGTGATCAGGCCAGTTCGGCGGTCACGCCTAGGGAAGGAAACCATGTTCAAGACCATCAAGGCGCGCCGGGGAATCGTCGGGACGGCTGCCGCGCTGAGCCTCCTGGCCGCGGGAGCGGTCGCGGGCGTCGCCATCGCGGATGACGCGGCCGTGACGGCCAAGGCCCCGTACGCGATGGCGTCCGCTCAGATCAACGCGGACGGAACCCGCGCACAGTCCAAGGGAATCAAGTCGTCCACAAAGGCCGGCACGGGCATCTACTGCGTGACGTTCGACGACGCCACCAGGATCGACGTGAGCCGCAGTACCCCGGTCGCCACCCTCATCACGACCGGCGGCCCGGAGTACGCGATCAACCTGCGCACCACCCCGTCGCCTGAATGCGGCGACGCGGCAGACACGTTGACCGTCTACACCGGCGAGCGCAATCTGATGGCCGACGCACCTTTCATGCTGCTCGTCCCCTGACCTTCCCGCCTCGAATCCGGGAGGCGGGACCACCCGCTCGCCGGGATGACCCGGCCGCCCCCGTACACGGGTGACGCGGCCGAGAAGAAGGAAGACCCCCCATGTCTCACAGCATCACCGGGCGCGCCCGCGCCATCGCCCTGACCGTCGCCGCCCTGGTGTCGGTCCCCGTCCTGGCCAGTACGGCAGTGGCGGCGCCCGCTGACATGTACGCCCCCTACGCCCGCGCCGCCGCCAAGGTCTCAGCCGGCGGCACCCTCACCGACAGCAAGAACGTCACCTCCGTCAGTCGGCCTCGGGCAGGCGTCTACTGCGTCAAGATCACCGACCCGGACATCGACCTGCGCAAGGCCGCCGTCTTGGCCACCGTCAACGGCATCAAGATCAGGATGATCAGCGTCAACAACGCCCCGGACCCCGCCTGCGGCAACGCCGCCGACGCCGTCACGGTGTACACGTTCTACGCGGACGGGACATCCAGCGACGCCCCGTTCACGCTGACCGTTCAGTAGCTGCGAACCCCGAACCTTCGCCGCGACCTGGCCAGAGAGCCGGGCCCGCGGCGAAGGGCTCTACGATGTCACCTCATCTGGCTCGGAGGGCTGTTGGACGCAGAAGGGCTCGTTGAGCGGCCGCTGCCGGACCAGCTGCGGCAACTGCGGCAACTGCGGCAGCGTCTGGAACCGGCAGCCGGCATCACCAGTCTGCGCCGACTCCGGAGATCAATGCTCACACCCGGCTTCCGGGGCTGGGCTGGACGGCAGTGCAGGTCGCGGAGTGGAGCCTGCAGAGGGACGGCTACCTCCAGACAGCAACCGGCGGTCACGGCCGAGAGCGTGCCAACGCCCACTGATGGCTGTGTGCCTACGGCATCGACCGGGAACCCGGGGAATCCGACTCCGAACGCTCTAGGGCAGAGAACACCTGGTCGAATGAAGTAGTCGAAGTTTCACCGATGGCTCAGGGCCCGGTCGGCGATTGTGGCGCCAGACCCGCCACCGGTTCACGGTGGCCTCACCTTTGGGATGTGCAGCATGGCCAGCTGGATCTACGAAGACCGCGGGACTCCGGAGGATGCCCTCCTGATCGGCGCCATCAAGGTGTCCCCCGATCCGCCGGCGCCGGGCAGGGACTTGGTCGTCCAGGTCCGAGGCGACCTCCAGAAGCTCCTCGACGACGAGGCGTACGTCGAGATCACGATGAAGCTCGGACTGATCAAGCTCCTCCAGAAGCGGAACACCTTGAAGGAGTTCTTCGCCGAGTGGGGTGCGTCGGTGCCGTCGGAGACGGGACCGTTCACCCTCGAATTCTCCAAGGCACTGCCGAGGGAGATTCCGAGCGCCACGTTCACGATTCGGCTCGATGCCTACACCGGGGGCGAGGAGGACGTCTTCTGCCTGGAGTTCAAGGTCAACTTCAAGACGTCCTGACCCGCAAGGGCGCCCATCCGGGTGCCGCGGGAGGCAGATCCCCCGTATGACCCCTCCCCGTTGACGGGCCGTCTAGCGTCGTCTCCGTCGGGATCAGCGGTGAGTGACGCCAAGCTGCCCCGGCAGCCTCGGAGCTGTGAGCAGTGGTCTGCACCCTTCCGCGGGTTCGGTGACCGAGCCTCGATGCCAAGGACCCACACACGCATCGCAGAGATTCCCCGTCGAACATGAGCCGGCGGGGAATCTGCTGTTGAGAGACTTGCTAAGACCGTGTCCTATGTGGTGAGGCGGCCGTTGAGGTCGTCATGGGGCGGGGTACGTGGAGTTGGATGGTTCCGGACGGCCTGTGGGAGATCGCGAAGCCACTGATCCCACCGTCCAGGGTGCGGCCGCAGGGCGGCGGGACACAGGACACGCCTGATGAGACGCTGTTCGCCGCGATCATCTACGTGCTGGTATCCGGCTGCGCCTGGCGGGCTCTGCCGCCGTGCTTCGGGATATCGAAGTCCACGGCCCACCGTCGGTTCCTGATCTGGTCGCGGGCCGGCGCGTGGGGCCGGTTGCACGAAGAGAACCTGCACCGCCTCGAGGACGCCGGCCTGCTCGACCTGTCCCGCGCGGTCCTCGACTCCGCCCACGTGCGGGCGAAAAAGGGGGCGAACTCACCGGCCCGAGCCCCGCGGACCGGGCCAAACGGGTTCCAAGATGCACGTCCTGTCGGACGCGAACGGACTGCCCCGCGTCGTCGGTCTCTCCGCGGCCGACGTCCACGACAGCCAGGCCCTGAAGCTCTGGTTCGCCGGCTACGCATCCGGTGGGAGACCCGCGCCTGCACCACCACGCCTTCCTCACCCTCGGCTGCATGATCATCTGCTGGCGACGCCCCAGAAACACGTCACGCGGAAGCTGAAGCGAAAGGATGCGACCCGGCATGCGCCATCACAATTCGGAACATACAGTGACAAGCGGCCGTGTACGGCCGGGTCATCCATGAGCGCCTCCGCCGTCACCGAGTGGGAGAGCCGCAAAAGCGTCTTCGTCAGTCGTCACAGCCCTGGAAGGGAACACATCATGACGGCGCCCGCATCAACACTGCGGTACGACACACTGTGCCTACGCCGACCGGGCCTCACGCGCGACTTGCCGCCCGGCAAGGAAGACCTCCAGTGGGTCTCCAACACCGCCACGCTGATTTACGGTGAGCGCGACGCGGTAGTGGTCGACACGTTCCTCACCATCGAACAGAACCAGGAACTCGTCGACTGGGTGAAATCCCACAACCGCAACCTGGCCTACATCTACATCACGCACGGGCATGGCGACCACGCCTTCGGCGTGAAGCAGCTCCTTGAGGCTTTCCCCCAGGCCAAGGCGGTCTCCACCGCCGCAGTCGTGGCCAAGGCGAGGTCCGAGGGCACGCCGCCCTACTTCGACACCTTCTGGACCGCGCGCTTTCCGGGGCAGGTTCCGGCTCCGCAGGTCTTCCCGGAGATCCTGGACGGCGACACGTTCACCCTCGAAGGGCACCCACTGCGGGTGATCGAGACCGGTTTCACCGACTGCGAGGGCAGCACCGCGCTGTGGGTGCCGGACCTGCGGCTCGTCGTGGCCGGCGATGTCGCCTACAACGGCATCCACCAGTACATGGGCGAGACCACCACCGCGTCGCGCGAGGAGTGGATGCGCGCCACCGACACGCTCGCCGCGCTCGACCCCGCCTTCGTCGTCGCCGGACACAAGAAGCCCGACCTGCCCGACGACCCGAAGATCCTGGCCGAGACCAAGAAGTACCTGGCGGACTTCAACCGGCTCGACGCCGAGACTGAGACCGCGGCCGAACTGTTTGAGGCGATGCTCGCGCTGTACCCGAACCGTGCCAACCCGGGCTCACTGTGGGGCGGAGCGAAGAGGGCCAAGAGTCTCTGACGAAATAGCGTTGGCGGCCCGGCGCTTCGTGCAGGCTCGGCCGGTGGGTCGGTGCGGCATGAACCACCGACCCGCCGACAACACTTCAGGCACCGCCGAGAACCGGCCGTGGACCAGGCCGCCACCGCCAAGGGCGCCGGCGGCGCTGTCACAGTCCTGGCCGAAGGCGTGGTCCTGGAAGCCAGCGCGCTGTCGCGGCCGGGAGAAGGTCACGTGGGTGATGGGGATGGCCAGCGGCGTCCACCGCTCGCTGGTCTTCACCCAGCCGGCCGTCCAGGACCCACGCGACACACCGTGAATGGGAAAGGGGGCTCCGCGACCCGGCCCTCGGCCGCTCCAGAGGCGGCCTGACCAGCAAAATCCACCTGGCTTGTGACGGCCGGGGCCGGCCGCTCGCCTTCGTCGTCACGGGCGGCAACACCAACGACTGCACCCGGTTCACCGCCGTGATGGAAGCGACCCGGGTGCCCCGAATCGGACCGGGCCGTCCCCGGGTCCGGCCCGATCACGTCCTGGGCGACAAGGGCTACAGCTCGAAGGCCATCCGCACCTGGCTGCGGCGCCGCGGCATCCCGCACACGATCCCCGAGCGGGCAGACCAGGCCCGCAACCGGGCCCGGCGAGGCAGCCGCGGAGGCCGCCCGCCGGCCTTCGACCGCGAGGCCTACAAGCACCGCAACGTCGTCGAACGGTGCTTCAACCGCCTCAAGCAGTGGCGCGGCATCGCCACCCGCTACGACAAGACCGCCCAGTCCTACGAAGCAGCCGTCACCCTCGCATCACTCCTGATGTGGGCGTGACATTTGACGACAGAACCTAGTCTAGGGGCCAGGAGTGAGCCATTACCTCCCCCACCTGCGGCTGCACGCCCCGTGATGTGGCCTTTGGAGTGGATGGAGGCCACGACGATGTCGAGCCCGCCCAGCAGGTCCTCGTCCTGGTCGAGCGAGCCGTCGTCGAGGATGTCGCACTGGGACATGGTCCAAACCGTCGCGAGCCTGCTCTCCCGCCAGCAGACGGCAGATCTGATGACCACACGGCAGACGTGAACACCATGCCTCGCAGGGAACCTGGACGTCTCACCGCTAACCGTGCACGAGCTCGTCAGGTGCCCGCGGCGGTCAGCTCTCCCACCCAGTGCTTGGCTTCGATGAGGGGTGTGTCGGCGCCGCGGAGGGGCCCGGACGACAGCTTCCGTTTCCCCTTTTCCTCGCTCTCCCAGAACGTCAAGGAAGGGGTGCTCTTGGCGCAGCCCGATGGCTGCTTACTGTCGGCGAGCTCCGCGGGTGCGGTGCGGAGCCGGGCCGACTCCTGGGAGAACACGTCCGCCTTGTACACGCACCTCTCCCCCATCACGTTGATGGACACGAGACGGATGTCGCGTTTCGTCGCCCCCTCGCCCATCGTGACTTCGAAGCGGTAGGTGCCGTCCTCTCCCCGGCCGCCCCACGAGCCCCGGAAGTTCTCCGGCAGCGCGCCCTTGGCGGGCGGTACCTTCTCGAACATCGCAGCTTCGTAGGATGTGCTCCCGTCGTTGTGGTGGTCGTAAAAGCCCGGGTCGTGCGCCCACTCGTACGCCCCGGTCCATACGGCTACGAACGCCCCCGTACCGTCCGGGGCGGGGGAGCCGTAGTCATCGGTGTTCTCCTCGCAACGATCCGCCTCGGACTTGGGGCTTGCCCTCTTCAGCCGGCTCGAGCCGAGCGCGATCGCGTCGCTCTTGGAGCTGGTGATGGTGCTTTCCCAGACGCACAGCCGCTCCTCGTTCAGCAGCGAGTACTCGGCGGCGCCCTTCGTGTCGATGAGCAGGCGCGCGAACAGCCCGTCGTTGGGGTCGAGAGCCGCCTCCCAACTCCCCTGCAATGCCTTCGGAGCACTCAGCGACGGTGATTCCCCCGCCCCGCCCTGCCACGGGCGGAGCGCGAGCAGGCCGCCAACGGCGACGAGCACCACGACGGCTGCCGTCCCCGCCACGACGGCTGGGCGACGCGGCCGGTCCGGGGTCTGCGCCGGACCGTGCGAGCGTGCCGTTTCGTCGTATCCCGGCCCCACCGTGGGCGCGTACGCGAGCGCGTCCGACGGTGACGCGGCAGGCGCTTGCACGGGCTGACGCTCGGGGGGCGTTTGCACGGGCTGAGGTGCGGCGGGCGCTTGGGCGGGCCGGGGTGTGGGCGCGAGCCGGGCAGGCGCCGGCGGAGTGGGAGCCTGGCTCGGCACGAGGGCCGTGTGCGGGCGCAGCGGGTCGAAGTCCAGCAACTGTGCGGCGTGCCGACCCAGTTGACCGAGCAACGCGCCTGGCAGCCATTCGTCGGCGCCTTCTGTCGCGGTGCGGGCGGCGACCTGCTCCGGCGTGGGGCGTCGTGCCGGGTCCTTCTGCAGGCATTCCCGTACGAGTCCGAGGAGCGCCTCCGGCAGCCCGTCCAGGTCCGGCTCCTCCTCGGCGACCCGGAACAACTGGGCGTGCAGCCCGTTGCCGGTCGCCCCGAAGGGCTGGCGCCCCGTGGCGGCGTAGGCGAGGACCGAACCCAGGCAGAACACGTCGGAGGCGGCGGTGACGTGGAGCCCGCGCACCTGTTCCGGCGACATGAAGCCGGGCGATCCGATCACCATGCCCGTGCGGGTCTGCAGGCTGTCCCCGCTGATGCTGTCCAGCGCCCGGGCGATACCGAAGTCGATGACCCGGGGCCCGTCCACGGTGACCAGGACGTTGGACGGCTTGAGGTCGCGGTGGACAAGGCCTGCCTCGTGGATGGCCTGCAGGGCGAGCGCGAGCCGGTTGGCCAGGACCCGTACCGACTCCTCGGGCAACGGTCCGTGCTGCTCGGCCACGACGGCGTGCAGGTCGGGTCCGGGAATGTACTGGGTCGCGACCCAGGGAGTCGCCGCGTCCGTGTCCGCGTCGAGCACGGCCGCGGTCCAGGCCCCACCGACCCGCTTCGCGGCGGTGACCTCGCGCGCGAACCGCGCCCGGAATTCGGTGTGCTGGGCGAACTCGGTCTGCACGACCTTGACCGCGACAGTGCGCCCGCCTTCGGAGCGGGCGAGGTAGACGCGGCCCATGCCGCCGGCGCCTAAGCGGGCGATGAGGCGGTAGGGGCCTATGTGGGGCGGGTCTTCGGCGGTCAACTGGTCCACGAGGAAGGAGGGTAGCCCAACTGCCCGACAGCGATGGGTCCGACGGCTTCGTTCCGGAACAGTTGCCGTGGGCCCGGGTGTGTCGTCGACTGAAGTGCAGCCGGCGCGAACCGCCCCCTGCTCGGCGGGGAATGGCTTGCGAAGGATGGCCGTCCCAGCCGAGTACGGACTCGATGGCGTCAACGAGCTGGTGCTGTGCTGCACGTGTCCTCAGGGTCGTGCGACGGGCCGGGCCCGCCCCTTGGTGCGGCGGGGCAGGTTCGGGAAGCGGCGGCCTAGGTGTATTGACCCGCAGGGTTGTTGACGCGGCTGATGGGCGGGTGTCCGTCGAGTGCGGTGTGGCTGCGGTGGTGGTTGCAGGTGTGGAGGAAGTCTGCCAGTGCGTCGGTCCGCTCGCGGTTTGAGGTGTAGGGCCGCTGGTAGGCCCATTCGTCGAGGAGGGTGCGGTTGAAGCGTTCGACCTTGCCGTTGGTCTGGGGCCGGTAGGGCCGGGTGAGTTTCCCGGTCGCGCCGAGGTCGGCCAGGACGGTCTTCCAGGCCAGGCCCTTGCGGTAGGCCCAGGCGTTGTCGGTCAGGACCCGTTCGATGCGGGTGATGCCGTGGGCGTGGAAGAACGCGGCCGCGCGGGCGAGGAAGGCCGCGCAGGTCGCGACCTTCTCATCCGGGTGGATCTCGCTGTAGGCGAGGCGGGAGTGGTCGTCGACGGCGGAATGGACGTAGTCGAAGCCCATGCCGCGGATCGCCCTGCCGGCCTCGCGGCCGTTGGTCTTGTGGGCGCCGCCGTCGGGGATCCGGCCGAGCTTCTTCACATCGACGTGGACGAGTTCGCCTGGACGTTCGCGTTCGCAGCGGCGGATCACGGTGCCGGTCGGCCGGTCCAGCCAGGCCAGCCGGTTCAGCCGGTGGCGGGTCAGGATCCGGTGGACGGTCGAGGTGGGCAGTCCCAGGATCGGGCCGATCCGGGCCGGCCCGAGTTTGCGGTCCTGGCGCAGGTCACAGACCCGGGTCTCGACCGCCGCCGGGGTCCGGTGCGGGGTCCTGTGCGGCCGACTGGATCGGTCGGCCAGACCCGCATCGCCTTCGGTCTTCCAACGCCGGACCCATTTGTGGGCCGTGGGCCGAGATTTCCCCATCTCCGCGGCGACATGCGCGACCGGACGGCCGGAACGGACACGTTCGACCAGCAGCCGCCTGCCATGAACGGTCAGCCGGGCATTACGGTGGGACACGAAGACCTCCGTGCGGTGTAGTCCTAGACACCTCCACTTAACAACGCTCGTGATCAATACACCTAGGGCCTATTGCGAAAGTGGATCAAGAGGTGGTGTCGGCCTCGGAGGTTGTCTGATCTGGCCAGCCTCGTGACAGTGCGAGGCGGCCGGATCGGAGAGCCTCGCGTTGTCCGGCGATCCATTGCGTGACCTGGTCTGCGGAGTCCGTGATGGGCTGGTCCGTGGTGTCGATCAGGTGGGTGGACCATCGCCGGTCGTCGGCCGTCCACTCGGTCCAGTGTTGCCAGGCCATCTCCGGCCAGCTGTCGTTGATGATGACGTCGGGCCGGAATCGGGGGTCCCGCGCGTGCTTGCGGTGCCAGTCGGCCCATCCGAGAAAGGCGTCGACCGCCGGCGGGTCCCACCGGCCGGGGTCGCGGTGGGTGAGTCTCCGGCGCCGGATCTCGTCGGACACATCGACCAGGCATACCGCGATGCCGTCCAGCAGTGGTGCCGAAGGCACCGCCAGGACTTCCCCGAGCGGGGACTGGCCGGTCAGCAGGAGATCGAGTCCGTGGTCCTGGTACTCCAGCGCGCGACGCACCCACATCTCGGTCATGCGGTTACGCCATTGCCGGTCGGCGCCTTCCGGCACGCCGAGTTCGTCGAAGTCGTGCACGACGACCTGTCCAAGTCGTTCGCCCACGGCGTTGGCGAGCGTGGTCTTGCCCGAGCAACTGGAGCCGGTCAGTTTGAGCAGCATCCTGCCAGCGTGGCAGGTGAGGCGGATCCTCCCCAACTTGTTTCTCCGGTGTCTTCTGCCCGCCGCCCGGACTGGTCAGAGCCATTCGTTGCCCCGAATCGGACCGGGCCGTCCCCGGGTCCGGCCCGATCACGTCCTGGGCGACAAGGGCTACAGCTCAAGAGCCATCCGCACCTGGCTCCGACGCCGCAGCATCCCGCACACGATCCCCGAGCGGGCCGACCAGGCCCGCAACCGGGCCCAGCGAGGCAGCCGCGGAGGCCGCCCGCCGGCCTTCGACCGCGAGGCCTACAGGCACCGCAACGTCGTGGAACGCTGCTTCAACCGCCTGAAACAGTGGCGCGGCATCGCCACCCGCTACGACAAGACCGCCCAGTCCTACGAAGCCGCCGTCACCCTCGCCTCACTCCTGATGTGGGCGTGACATTTGACGACAGAACCTAGGGCTCACTGGGGCGTGGCCCCGAGTTTGAAGCCCCGGTCGGCTCTTCCGCCGGATCCCCGTGTTCAGCGGCTTTGCGCCAGCGGGCTTCGCAGAACGAGTAGAGGCCGAACAGTACGAGGCCCACCGCGGCGGCGATCAGCAGTACGGGCCCGGCAGGGGTGGTGGCAAACGAACGCAGCGTCTCGTCCAGGCCCTTGGCCTCGCTGGGGTCGAATCGCACCGCGGCCAGCAGGACGAACAGACCGGCTACTGCCGCAAGCGCGCCGCACGCCACGCCGCCGACGGTTCCCAGCACCGCGACGACCCGCCGCGTCGCCGTGCTCATCTCGTTCGTCCGGAGGTTCTTCTCGAATTTCCGCATCAGGCCACGCACCAGGATCACCACGCCCACGATGACCAGGACGGCCCCGAACACGCCGACGATCACTCGCCCGCCGGGCCAGTTCAGCACCCTCGCGGTGTACTCCTTCGACGTCTCGTCGCCGGGGCGGCCCCCGGAGGAACCGCCGGCCAGCACAGTTTGCGCGACACCGATACAGATCACGGTGTAGAAGACGGCCAACCCCAGAGAACCCAGGCGACGAGTCCACTTGTCCCCGCCTTCCCCCGTCTGCCCGAACATGGCCTCCGACAGTCGCCACAGCGCCATCGCCGCCAGCCCCACCACCAGCGCCCACAGCAGTACCCGGCCGAACGGCTGCTCGCCGATGGTCCCCACCGCGCCGGACCGGTCGGCCTCCTGGCCGCTGTCGCTGCCGAGGCCGATCCGCACGGCCAGAACCCCCACCAGCACGTAGATCACTCCCCGGGCGCAGAGCCCGACCCTGGACGCGACCTCCACGGCACGGCTGTCAGCCAGGCGTAGACCCTGGGACTTGGGCTGGGCGGCACTGTCGCCCTTCCTGATGGCCATATCTGGCACCTCCACGTGCCGGATCAAACCGAACAGCACGCCCATGGGGAGGGGCGGACGGTGGTCAGTGGTCGACGGCGTCCTGACCTTCGCCCACGCCTGCTTAGTGCCGCCCCTGGCCCGGTCGCCGCGGGCCTTCGGCCCCAGGGCGCATTTCAGGTCTGTTCCCTGTCTCTCCACGGTAGGGCTGTCCCGTCCCTGAAGTCACCACCCGAGGGCGGACCTACCTGGAATCAGGGATCTGGAATCACTCCGGGAGATCGGCGGACATCATGATCGTCCTCGGAATCATCCTGCTGGTCATCGGCTACGTGGCCGGCTTCACCCTCCTGTGGACCATCGGGATCATCCTGATCGTCATCGGCGCCGTCCTGTGGATCCTGGGATCCGTCGGACATCAGGTCGGCGGACGCCGGCACTACTGGTAGCCGCCCCTGACCCCGCGCGGGAGCCAACCCGCCCTCACACCCCTCCGACGATGGCAGCGCGTGCACCGCAGCCGTCGTACCACACCCCCGACACGCACATCCGCGAACCGAGGCATCACGCCATGACCCTCTTCTACCTCCTGCTGATCGCCGCGATCGCACTGATCGTCGTCGGCGCGACCGTCGACGGCACCATGTACCTGCTCTCCGCCGGCGTGCTGCTCCTCATCGCCGACGTGCTCTACCTCGGCGCGCGCTCTGTGGCCCGTCGCCGCCCGGCCCACTGACCCACTCGTCACCACCCACATACACCACGCGCCGCACACGACATTGGTGTGCAGTCCCTCCGCGTGCACGATCAGGAGGACGCGGATGCCGCGGCCGCCGGCCCGAGCAAGGTCGAACGCGATCGCCGAGACGGCCAACCCGGAGGATCGTAGAAGGACCGTCCGTGACGCGTCGGTTCGAACGGAGATGCGGTGGGACTCCACGAAGCGCCGCCCGCCCTTTGGGTCCCACAGGTCCGGTGGTCTGATCCTCTCCTGGGACCGGACCTCCGCGGCCGGTCTCGGGCTGGCTGCCACATTACGTAGTCGGATTCGCATGGCAGTGCGGCCCCCACTGCCAGCGGATCGGCCCTCATGCAGCAGCACTCCTGGGGAGAATCTGGGGAGAATTAGCGCCGCTGGGGAGCGGCCGGGGAGAATCGACCGCGCAAAATGACGTCACAGTGAAAGCCCCGGAAATGAGCAAACTTGTAGGTCAGCAAGCCTCACACGGCCATTCGTGCAGGTCAGCGGGTTGAGGACGAGGACTTCAAGAAGATCTCCTCACTCTCTGAGTATCAGGAACCGGGCCGCCACGGCCGCCTATGGCCCACCAACGCCCCCCGACACGGTCGGCGAGCAGCGCAGCGTCTACGGCCTGCACGTAAGCCGCTCGATGCCCACCAACGTGCACCCGGGAGCCCTTGTGCCAGCCTCGCTCAGCGCCCCTGCACTCGCGGAGCGCGCTCTTTCCTTTCCGCCGTTCGCAGCAGCTCCTCTTGCTGAGCACGACCCGCTTCGGCGACGGCAGCGAGAGCCGGGACGCGGATGGAGAGGTCGGTGAAGTAGTTGATGAGATGTTGGTGTCTGGCCGGATCCTCTCCCCACCATGAGTCGACCCAGGCGACGTCGGCCGCGATGTGTGCGGCAGGTACGCCGTGGTCGAGAAGAAGTGGTCCGAGGCTTTCCAGTGTTTCGTTCCGCTGGCCCACGAGGGCTTCGAGGAGCTTGTCGGGGGTGACCACGTTGTGACTGATGAGCTGCTCTGCCAGGTCACGGTCGGTGCCTATCAGCTGGACAAGTGGGCTGTGGCCGATGTGTGGAAGGTCGACACAGCGGACGGCAAGGCGGTAGCGGTGGCTCTGTGGGAGGCGGTCCAAGTGCAGGTCGCACCCGTGGGGCTCGGGCGCGGCGAAATAGCCCTGATCGGCCATTTCGTCGAGGCGCTCGGCATACCACGCTTCCAGCAGATCGGGGTCGTGCTCAGCAGGGTGAGCAAGGAGCTGGCCGGCACGCCACTGGTCATGCTGGGGCAGACCCTCAGGGCGGATGCGGCGTACGGCGTCACACCAGGTAGCTCGCCATGTGCCCGGAAGTGAGGGGCCATGGAGTTGTCCGATGGCGAAGATCACCGCCGTGCTGCCGGCTACGACAGCGTCCGGGTGACGCAGCAAACGGTGTAGCACCTCGTGCGGCTCGTCACGGAGGAAGATCGCCTGCCCGCCGGCCTCGACACCCTCCTCGCACGTGAGATCTTCGGCGGCGCGGAACTCTCCGGCGGGCAGTGGCAACGCCTCGCCTGCTCCCGAGCCCTCTACCGCCGGCCCGGCCTGCTGATCCTGGACGAGCCGACCTCCCAGATGGACCCGCGCGGCGAGCACCAGATCTTCGAGCAGATCAAGGCCATCGCCGCAGACCGGATCACCATCGTCATCACCCACCGGCTGGAGAACACCAAGATCGCCGACCACATCGTCGTGATGGAGCACGGCCGCATCACCGAACAGGGCCGCTACGACGACCTCGTCCACGCCGGTGGCACCTTCGCCGAACTCCTCGCGCTTTCCCATGACCGCTGACCTTCGCCTGCGCTTCTTCGCCACGGCGGGCCAGGCACTGACCATGTCCGCCCCTACGCCCTCCGTCCCCAAACCGCCTGTGGAGCAGACTTGTTGGACATCGAACGCCGGACGCTCAACGCTTGGAACGCCTACGGCACACACCATCTGGCCCGCGGCACCGACATTCCCGGTGTCGAGCGGCTGACCTGGGGATACTGGCCCGGCCATGGTCCCGGCGAAGAGGTACTCGGCGACCTCGCCGATCAACGCGTCCTGGACCTCTGCTCCGGGATCGGCAAGTTCCCCGCCCACCTCGCACGCAGGGGCATCCGCGTCGACGCCGTCGAGGGCGCACGCACTCAGCACGAGCGAGCCGTCGCCCGCTACCAAGGCCAGAGGGGCCTTCGGTTGATCCATGCGGACGCGGGCGAGTACCTGACCCGGGCGGAACCGTACGACCTCATCTACTCCATCCACGGCATCCCCTACATCGATCCACACCGGATCCTGCCCGCCGTCGTGCGGGGACTCCGGCCCGGTGGCCGACTGGTCTTCTCCGCCCTGCACACCAACTCCACCGGTGACGGCCCTTCCAGATCCGTCGCCGCGAGGCCGGAGACTCTCCCTCTCGCGGGAGGCGAGCCCTTGACCGTTCAGATGTGGGTACTCACCCCCACCCTCTGGGAAAACCTCCTCGTCGAACACGGCCTGCTCGCCGAAGTGATCGACGTCCTCAGCGGGCCCGACGAGGACAGCCCGCTGTCCTGCACGCTGGTCCGCGCCTGCCGCCCAGCCTGACGATGGCGCCCACCCGCCTGCGCTGGTCATCGCCTATGCCACTGCGCCCATACCCAACCGAGGAGACGACCTCGTGCACGACACGATCTGGAAGACCATCGAGAAGCTCGCGCGCCGATTCAACGATCACGACGAGCAACGCGGCCTCGCCCCGCAGGAACAGTGGACCATGCAGGTCCTGAAGATCGCCGAGGAGACCGGTGAGGCGTCGCAGGCCGTGATCGGCGCGCGTGGCACCAACCCGCGCAAGGGAGAAAGTCACGACTGGAGCGATGTCCACGCCGAGGTCGCGGACGTGGTCATCACCGGTCTGGTCGCCCTGTACCGGATGCGGCCCGACGACGCTGCGGAGTACCTGCACCGGCAGCTGGCTGACAAGGCCGGGAAGTTTTTGCTGACCGTCCCCACCGATCCCGGAGAGCCGTCAGAGACACCCTGATACGAGCGCCTGCCGCCCCGCGACGTCCACAGGCGGAAGGAGTACGTCGAGGATGCGCTGTATTCAGCACGTGCCGTCGGCTGCGAGGCCCAGGCCGGGTCGGCACGATCGCGGATGAGGTCGAGGCGCTGGCCGGGTGTTGTCGTCTCGACGGCCCATCGGTCGCGCTCGGGTGCCGCCCACCAGACCTCCGTGTGTTCCGGGTCGAGAGTGAGTCACACAGGGCCCAGGTGATGGGCCGGCGCGTCGAGGTCGCGAACGTTGCCGCCGGCGAGGTCAGCGATCAGCTCGCCGGCCTCGTCTGCAGTCTGGACGTGAGCGATGAAGGTCATGGTGTCCTGTGCTTTCTTGCGGTCAAGCAACGAGCTGAGGGTTCCGAGCCCCTCGGGTGGCCGCCAGGCTGATCAGCTGTGCTGCACCGAGGACCTGGTCGATGCAGTCGGTGATGTCGTTCGGGATGTCACTCAGGGGTTTGAGGAGCAGGACGACGCCGAGTGCCGTGTCGCCCACAGGGCCGGGGCCGCGACAGAGTCCCAGCCGGGCAGGCATTCCTCGCGTCCGACGGCGTAGCCCCGCACGCGGATTCCGTCGAGGGTCACGAGGAGGTCGTCGTTGCTGAGTGCGCCCGGGCCGGCGCTCTCAGGGATGGGCTCGGCGAGGGCGATCTCGCGGAGGCTCTCGGGGACGTAGGCGAGCAGCGTACGTCCGGAGGCGCCCGTGCGGAGAGAGCAGCCGGCGGTGAAGATGTCGTAAGCCGTCATGCCGAAGTCGTCCGGTCAGTAGTTGCCGATCGCGTAGTCGGTGAAGACGCGGCGTGCGCCGACGGTGGCGAGGCTGTAGAAGAGGACGAGGCCGCCGCAGTCCGCTTGCAAGCCCTGGAGGTGCTCTGATCGGCCGCGCCAGGCCGAGGGACGAGCCTCCGGAGCTCCGCACCCTCCAGTTCTTGCCCCGATCAGCAGATGCACCACCCTGCCTATGTGACCGATGCCCGCTGGTCCTTGATCGCCTATAACCGGCGATGGCGGACTGGCACCCCTGGGTCCTTGAGCCGGGCGCCAACCTGATGCGCTGGGCCCTGCTCCACCGGACGCTCGCAAGCAGCCTGCGCTGGGAAGATCATGCCCGCGTGTACCTGACCATGGTCCGCATGTTCCTGGCACGCCACAAGGCCGACCGCTTCATGACCTCCTGCTGCGCAAGATCTACGAGGACCCGGACTGCCGCCGGCTGTGGACGAGAACCCCCTTGTGGTCGCCCATCGCGACGGCAACCGGTTCCGCATGCGCCTGCCGCGGTCAGCGCACGCGCCAGGTCAGCGAGTTGCTCGTCGCCGCGCGGACCTCGGGGTCACGGACGGCCGCCGTGGTGTCGGTGACCGTGGCTGTGACCCGCTGGCCGTTGCGGACCGCGCCGAGCTCGGCGGGGGTCACCGACGGGTCGCCGGTGGCCCAGGTGACCTGCTTCCCATCGACGTACCAGGTCAGGACCGGGTTCGCCAGGCCGGACACCGGGGCGAGTTGGACACTGAGCGCCTGGGTCGCGCCGACCCGCGTGCCGGTCGGCACGGTCGAGGTCACGGCGTCCGCATAGGCGTAGAACCCCTTGATCATCGCCTCGCGTCCGACGTGGTTGAACTGCGTGGAGGCCAGGGTCCGCATGAGGGAGGTGCTGGTCGGGCGGTAGACGCCCGTCTCGTAGTAGTCGCCGCCCTCGTAGGTGCCGATGACGGAGCCGGTCGGGTCCTGCTCTCCCAGCCAGCGGTACCACTTGCTCGTGCCGAGGTCGGCGGTCACGGAGATGTTGGCGCTGTCGGACGAGGGGTACGGGTAGGTGCCGTAGCCGGCGTACTGGTACTCGTCGGCCAGCAGGCCTATCGAGTGACCGAGTTCGTGGGCGCCTATGAGGTACGACTGCGGGTTGTCGGAGGACATGGTCGCGATGCCGTGGTACGACGCCCCGGCCGGTGGGGTGGAGAAGCTGTAGCCCGCGCCGCCGTATTTGGTGGAGTTGGCGATGACGAAGACGATGTCGGAGGCGGGCGCCTGGTCGGCATACGTGGTGACCTTCGACGTGTCGACGCAGAGCAGCCGCTCCGTGTCCCCGCAGAAGAAGTAGGAGCTGAGGGCGGTGTTCTTCACGACCCCTGCGGTCGGGTCGCCGGAGACGCCGGACTCGGCGGAGGCGGCGTCCACCAGCCAGATGTTGAACAGGCCGCGGTAACTGGCGTACGGCTCGATGGCGAAGACCGCGTCGAGCGTGGCCTGCGCGTCCGCATGGAAGTCGGCCTGCTGCCCGGCGGTGTAGCCGTCGCCCATGACCACCAGGTCGAGCCGTCCGGAGACCGGTCCGGTCTCCTGGACGGGCGTGACCGCGGCGGCGGTCGGGGCGGGCGCGGTCGCCGACCGCTGGCCGGTGATCCTCGCCGGGGCCTGGGCCGGGACCCTCTTGTGCCGGGGCTCGGCTCCGGGGCCGTCGAAGTACTCGACCTCGTGCGTCGCCACCGTGCCGGGGCCGGCGACGGAAACGGGCTCCGCGCCGGCCGCGTTCGCGCCGGCGAGCAGGGTGGCGGCAGTGACAGCGGCGCCGACGGCGACGATCCAGCGGGTGCGGGTAGATCCGTGTCTGGGCACGACGACCTCTCTCAAGCGATGACGTAACTGTGCTTAACTGGCCGCTTAAGCTAGGGGGTTGAGAGTCCGGGACACAAGCCCCGGGAGGGAAGAGCAAGGTGAGCGAGCAACGTGGAAGCCGTCACGGCCGCGCACTCACCGGCGGCGACAGGGGGAGGCACTGGCATGATGGAGCGCATGGCGAAGCGGGACGACCCCGAGACCATCGGCCGCAGAGTGCAGCGGCTACGGCGCGATCGGGGACTGACACAGCGACAGCTGGCCGAGCCCTCCTACACGCCCGCCTACGTCTCCACCCTTGAGGCCGGCCGGGTCCGCCCCTCCGACGAGGCGCTGCACCATCTCGCCGACCGGCTCGGCGTCGCCTTCGAGGAACTCGCCACCGGACGGCCCGCCCACCTCGCCACCGACCTGCGGCTCCGGCTCACCGAAGCGCAACGTGCCCTCGCCGTCGGCGAGGCCGAACAGGCCGCCCTCCAGTACGCCGAGCTGCTCGCGGAGGCCGTGACGCACGGGCTCGTCGAGGAACAGGCCACCGCACTGCTCGGACTCGGCGAATGCGGTCTCGACACCGGCGACCTCACGGCCGCCCGTGAGCACTTCGAGCACGCCGAACAGGCCCTGGTCGAGGCCTCGCTGCCCGCCCGCGTCCCGGCCCGACGTGGCCGCGCCGTCACCCACTACCTGGCCGGCGAACTCCGCTACGCCGTCTACCTCCTGGAGTCCACGCTCGACGAGATCAACCGCGCCGGACTGCACGACCCCGACGCCCTGCTCCTGCTCCACACCGCCCTGATCAGCCCCTACATGGACATGGGCGCGCAGGCCCGCGCCGCCCAGGCCGCAGAGCTGGCGCTCGCCCTCGCCCCCCAGGCCGGGGACCCGGCGCTGATCGCCCGGATGCACCGCTCGGTCGCCCGCACCCTGCTCGCCGAGGGCAGGGTCGCCGAGGCCGATGCCTCACTCGCCAAGGCCGCCGAGATGTACCACCAGCTGAAGATCCGTACGGAGCTCGCCAACTGCCGCTGGATGCGGGGGTACGTGTACGCGCAGAACGGCGAACTCTCCCGCGCCGAGAGGGAGTTGCGCGCTGCGCTGGCCATGCTCGCCTCTCGCCGCGCCACCCTCTACAGCAGCCAGGTCGCCGTCGAGCTCGCCGACGTGCTGCACCGGCGCGGCGAGTCCGAGGAGGCATCGAACCTCCTCCGGGGGGTGCTCGGGGACCTCTCCCCGGAACGCGGCGCGGTCCACGCGGCCGCCGCCCACCGGCTGCTGGGGATCATCGCCGAGGACGCCCACGACACCGAGGCGGCCGAGGAACACTACGTCCGCGCACTGGGCCTCCTGGAACGGGCGGGCGCCGCGGGCGACCTCGCCGACCTGTGCCGGCTTCTCGGCGACCTGCTGCGCCGCACCGGCCGGGTGGAGGCGGCCCTCGACGCGTACCGTACGGGCCTCGGCCACCGTACCGCCGGCACCACCACGCTCGGTCCGGCACCCGCGCAGCCACTCCTGTAGAGCGGCACCAGGCCCGGCGTCCGTCGTGAGAGGACCAGGGTCGTGACCCTCGGTCTCACCTGGGGCTCAATGAGCAGCGGGGCTCAGGAGGCGCTGCGCCTCCTACGAGCTCAGCGGCAGCACGCGGGTGCGGCCGACCGCACCAAGCCGGGCCGGGCCGGGCCGGGCCGGGCCGCATCGGGGTGCGGACGAAGATCTGCCGGGCGACGGCGACGGGGTCGAACGTGGGCCGGTGACTGCCCATTCCCAATCCGTGGGCGTGCCGGTGGGTTAGACGATCCGGCGGTCGTCGCCGGCCGAGGAGGCACCGAGGCCTGCGGGTCGTACCCGCACCCGGCGAAGGGACGCTCGATGTCCTCCGGCACAGGACGTCCCGACTAGCCTTCGCGCGGATTTTCGGCCAGGTCTCCTGATGCCGGTGCGCAACGGCCTCGGGGCCTGCTCGACAGCACGCTTGTCCGGACGCTGGAAGGACTGGCCCCGCCGCTTCCGGTACGTGCCCACCCCCGGCTCGGTCAGTCTTCCACCCGGTACGGCTTCGCGATCAGCTCCCCCCGTTACCTTTTCGTGGCTCCGCAATGGGGCCTCCGGCCTTCGGGTCCGGCATGACTTTCCCCCCTTGTCACGGTTGATGATCCGGGGCGTGGTGTCACCGGGTCCGGAGGCATCGACGGACCGCTGATGAGGGGCTTGAGCACCGGCTTCACCCAAGGCCGGAAGAGCTCTCCGTAACGTGGATGTGGCAGCTCGGTGCCGAGGCAAGGCCGCACGAGAGCGTGATGGAGGGGCCTGCACGTGATCGACACCGGCGACATCGACGTCTTCCTCGGCCTGGACGTCGGGGCGAACACCACGCCACCGCCGTCACCCCGGCCGGGAAGAAGGCGTTCGACAAGCGCCTGCCCAACACCGAGCCCAGGCTCCGCCAACTCTTCGCGAAACTCCAGGCCAAGCACAGGACGGTGCTGGTCGTGGTCGATCAGCCGGCCTCGATCGGCGCCCTGCCGCTGGCGGTCGCGAGGGACATGGGCTGTCCGGTCGCCTACCTGCCCGGTGTGACGATGCGGCGGATCGCCGGCCTCTACCCCGGTGAGGCGAAGACCGGCGCGAAGGACGCGTTCATCGTCGCGGACGCGGCCCGCGCGATGTGGCACACACTGCGGGCGATCGACGGCGAGGACGAGACGATCGCCGAGCTGGAGATGATCGTCGGATTCGACGACGACCTGGCCGGCGAGGCCACCAGGGTCGCGAACCGCCTGCACGGCCTGCTGACCCAGATTCATCCCTCGCTGGAACGGGTCCTGGGGCCGCGGTTGCAGCACCCAGCCGTCCTCACGCTGCTGGAACGGTTCGGGTCACCGGCACAGATCCGCAAGGTGGGCCGTCGGCGGCTGGCCTCGCTGCTCCGGCCGAAGGTGCCGCGGATGGCCGAGCGGCTGGTCGAGGACATCTTCGCCGCGTTGGACGAGCAGACCGTGACCGTCCCGGGGACCGAGGCGGCCGCACTGATCGTCCCGAGCCTCGCCGGGTCTCTGGCCGCAGTCCTCGACCAGCGCAAACTGCTGGCCGGGCGGATCGAAGAACTCCTGGACGCCCACCCTCTTTCGAAGGTCCTGACCTCGATGCCGGGAGTCGGCGTCAGGACCGGAGCCCGCATCCTGATCGAGGTCGGCGACGGCAGCACCTTCCCAACCGCCCGCCACCTCGCCGCCTACGCCGGTCTCGCCCCGGCGACCCGGAGCTCAGGCTCATCGATCCGGGGTGAACAGCCGTCTCGGAGAGGGAACAAGCAGCTCAAACGGGCTTTCTTCGTCTCCGCGTTCGCCGCCCCGGGCGACCCGGCCTCCCGGGCCTACTACGACAAGAAGATCGCCCAGGGCAAGCACCGCACCCAGGCCCTGCTCTGCCTCGCCCGAGGACCCCTGCCGCACCGCGGCCTGCTCCGCCTCCCCCAGCACTTGGTCCACACCTAACCCGCTCGCCGCGAGGACGCATGACCAGCACCTCACGCCCTCCGGCCGACCACTTCGACGCAGACCCCTCCGGCGATGCCGAGCTCGCGCATCAGGCGTTCGACGGCGCAACGGCTTCGTGGCCAACTATTTCCACATCGTCGAGACGACGGCCAACGGCCGGCTGCAGCACTGGCTGCGCCGGATCGAGACCAGCAACGCCGCCATCGGCAACGGGGAGGCGGGAGAGTTCGGACGCCCGATCGAGGTCCGGCTGCTGAGCGGCGAGGTCCCCCTGAACTACCTCATCAACTTCCGCCGAGACCGATTCGCCCAGGCTGTGGAACTCGGAGTCCAGCATGCGCGCCGCTGGTGCACGGCCCAGGGGATCCCCTGGAAGCCCGGTGAACCTCTTGGCCGCCCCGACGACCCGACCCGCATGCGCGCCACCGAACGCATGGTCGGCCGTGTCGTCTTCGGGGAGGACGACGCCCTGAAGGCTGCCTCGTCGGCGGCGGAGTCGCCGCTGACATCGCCGTGCACACGACCGTGGACATCCGGGGAATGGACCGCTTCCTCGCGGGCCCGGAGCACGAGGCCGAGCTGCGCGGAGAGATCCTCTGCCAAGAACTGGGCGGGCGCCTTCCGGTTGAGCGCGGAACCTTCCAGCTGTTCGTGGAGCATTCCGACCGGCAGCACCTGCGGATGCGCTACCGCCTGTTCTTCACCGACCGGGCCGGTCACCGGCTCACCCTCATCGGGTACAAGGATGTCGACGAGGAGTCCGGAGCCGAGTCGGTGGCCGCGGGAAGCGTTCACATCCGCCTCGCCGACTTCCTGAAGCACCTCCGGAACTGGAAGCTCAGCGAGGTCGCGGACACAGAGGGCGTGGAGAAGCGGCCGGTGACCGAGCCGCCGCCGACCGTGCGGCTCATCGAGGAGCCCGTCGTGGTCGCGCGGCACGGTCAGGTGTGTGCGCATCCGATAACCTGACGTGCCGGTAGGGGCCTTGGGAAGGCCCCTACGCGACGTCCCAGTGGTAGTCGGTGTCCCACCGCCGGGCGGCCACCACCGCGGCACCGACGCAGATGGCTCCGAACAGAACGGGGACTGCTCTCGGGTTCACGCTTGCTGCTGGGCGCGAACGGTTTCATGGTCCGGGCTGGTCGCCGTGGTCGCCGACGGTGTGGTGCGGGGCCAGGTCCAGGCGTACCGCAGGATGAGGGCGAGAACGATCACTTCCAGTGCGACGCCAAGGCCGTAGAAGTACGTCCAGGACTCGCCCACCGCGTTGAATGCCGCGAAGGGGACCTGTACCGAGGCCACGATGAGGTTCGTGATGCGGTTCGCCCGGGCGGGCAGCGTCATCGACAGCACGACCATGAGGATCGGGATCGCCATGAGCACGAGGAAGACGGTCAACAACGTCTGGCTGATGTTGAACTCCCAGACGATGCCGCCCTCGATGTCATCGATGACGCCGGGCTTGAAGAAGGCGAGAATGTCCACGTAGACGTACAGGAACACGAAGCTTGTCCACGCTGCGGCGAGCTTGGCTCTCACCGGGATCCGCTGGTTTTCCAGCGCGGTCATGGTGGGTTGACGCGTTCTCATCGTAGGCTCCGTTGTCGTGGTGAGGACTGGTAGGCCCACGATCGCTGAGCCCGGCGGCGGGCACATCGACGTCGAGGCCGGACCCGCCTCGGCCGTTGGGAGGAGCGGCGTCTCGTTCTTTCGGTCGGTCCCCGACGCCTCGGCGGTCTCTAGGCTGGGTATGTGAACACCAACGCCCTGAGCTCGCTGTGGGCCGAGCCCCGTGCCACGGACGCTCCCGAACGGGTGCCGCGCGACTGGGTGCTGGTCGGGGTGTTGATGGTGACGGCGCTGCTGGAAGGAGTCCTCCGGGACGACGTCGCCTGGCGGCCGTTTGCGACGATCGTGGCGGTCGGACTCGCGCCGGTGCTGCTGTGGCGGCGTACCCACCCGTTGGCCTGTGTCGTGGTGGCCTGGGGCACCGCTATGGCGTTGGGACTGACGAGCCTGCTGGGCGGGGCCCCGAGGGTGGGCCTCGACACGATGATCTACATGCTGGTGCTCGTCTACGCGCTGGTCCGCTGGGGCTCAGGGCGCGAGATCGTGATCGGGCTGGCTGTGGTGGCGGGCGCTGCGGGAATCGGTACGGTCGCCGACTACACCGGGCCGGCCGACGTCATCGGCGGGTTCGCCGTCCTGGCGGCGGCGGCGGCGGCCGGAGCGGCCTTCCGCTACCGCGCCGAGAGCTGGCGCCGGGCGTTGGAGCAGAGCCGCACCCAGGAGCGCGTCGGCCTCGCGCGCGAGCTGCACGACATCGTCGCCCACCACGTCTCGGCGATCGCTGTGCAGGCGCAGGCGGGCCGGGCGATGGCCGGGCAGCGACCTGAAGCGGCGCTCGAGGCGCTGGTGGTCATCGAAGGGGAAGCGTCGCGGACGCTCGCGGAGATGCGGGCGATGGTCCGGGTGCTGCGCGACGGAGCGCCGGCGGAGCGCGCCCCCCAGCCCGGCGTTGCCGACCTGGTGTCCCTCGCCCGACGCGCCCCGGCCCCGGTCGTCGACGTAGAGTTGCCAGATGACATGGACGAACTTCCGCCCCAGGTCGACGCGGCGGTCTACCGGCTGGCGCAAGAGGCGCTGACCAACGCCCTGCGGCACGCCCGCAACGCCTCGCGTGTGGAGATCCGGGTCGTAGAGGGCGCGGGAAGGCTGCGACTACGCGTGACCGACGACGGACAGATCGACCCGGCACGGTCGGTGAACCACGGCTTCGGGCTGCTGGGGATGACCGAGCGCGTGCAGCTGCTCGGCGGCACGCTGCGTGCCGGGCCAGCGCCCGAGGGCGGGTGGACGGTCGACGCCGAAATGCCGACGAAGGTACGCCGATGACGGTACGCGTGCTGGTGGCCGACGACCAAGATCTGGTGCGCACCGGCCTGTCGATGATCCTTGACGCGCAGCCCGACATCGAGGTCGTCGGCCAGGCCGCCGACGGCCACGCCGCCGTCGAGCTGGCGCATCGGCTCCGCCCCGACGTGTGCCTGGTCGACATCCAGATGCCCGGGCTCGACGGCATCGAGGTCACCAAGCTCCTCGCAGGGCGGGGCGTCCCGGACCCGATCGCCGTAGTGGTGATCACGACATTCGACCTCGACGAGTACGTCCACGGCGCGCTCCGGGCCGGCGCCCGAGGCTTTCTGCTCAAGGACGCCGGGCCGGCGCTGCTCGTCCAGGCCGTCCATGCCGCCGCCGTCGGCGATGCCCTGATCGCGCCGAACATCACCCGACGGCTGCTGGCCACCCTCGCCGCCAGGGAACCGTCGAGCCGACGGACCCAACCGATCGAGCCGCTCACCGAACGCGAGGAGGAGGTGCTGACGCTGGTCGCCCGCGGCCGCACGAACGCCGAGATCGCCGCCGAGCTGTTCATCGGCTTGACGACCGCCAAGACCCACGTCGCCAGCCTGCTGACCAAAATCGGCGCCCGAAACAGGGTCGAGATCGCGATGTGGGCGTACGACACCGGCCGGGTGGGGGCCTGAACCTGGATCCGAGTCGCACGCCGGGCAGGGCGCCATGTGGACCTGGTTGCAGGTGCAGTCGTCGTTGTCACAGGTGGCCGGGCCAGGGCGCTCGTACGGCTTCCTCGGCACCACCGGCCGAGGGAGGCGTTCCTTGGGCGGCAGGGTGTCCACGTAGGCGCGGTAGTCCGGCCGCTCGCGGGTCGGGCATCCCTCGGGGCATGGTCCCGCCAGCCAGGGGTCGTGGCCCGAGATCGCGTCGTCGGCCTCGCACCGGGGAGCCACCCAGGGGTCGAAGACGGGCCGGTAGTAGCGCTCGCGGCGCAGGACCTTGGCGGCGTCGGTGTACGACTCCCCGGTCTCGGCCTTGCGGCGGCGGGTGGAGCCCTTGCGGGCGTGATGAGCAGGCATACGGCAACTCCATGAGCATCCAGATCATCTGAATGCGCCGGTGCCGTGCACCTTGTCCGAGCGCGCCAGCAGAGCTGGCAACGCGGGCCTGCGCAGGGCCCACCTCATGAAGAGGTTCACTGACCGTAGCAGCCCCCAGCCCACATGCCAGCTGGCTCGGGCGCAGTTCACTCCGCGGGGTGAAGCGGGGCCCGGGGGTCGCGCGTGACGAGGCACGTCCGGCACGATGCCGCACATGAGCGACCCCGAGGAGCCGCTGGCGGACTGGGCTCGGCGCCGCGAGGAGCGTCTCGCGGAACGGAGAGGGCGCCGACGCGCCGTTCCCTTGGCCGATGGCCCGCTTCGGGGCAGCCACCTCGCTCCGTGGGCGCCCCGCGCGATCGGGGAGTACGACGGACTGACCTGGAAACCGGTCACCGTCGCGGCGAACTCGGCCGAAGCGCAGGCGGCGTTTACTCAGCGAACCCAGTCGTTCGGCCTTCCATCTCAATGAACCTAGTCGTGCGGGCAATCGCACTGGGGGTTCTGGGTGGTCGTACCGGCTGGGGTGGATCTTGACGGTCTCTACGTCGAGCTGTCTTACGTGGACGCAGTATGCGAGCGACAGCGGCGTCCGCTGCTGGACTGTGCGACGGCCCGTTTCGAGGACGTAGCCCCCGTGCGGCCGTTTCGGTGGTCGCGTGGTGAGCGTCACTTCTCGGGCTGGTACTGGACGGCGACGACCGGGCAGCATGTCGGCTTCGAGTCGTGGCTGGAACGGGACCGGCTTCTGCTCATGGACTTCGACCTGAAGGTGACAGGGATCGCCTCGCAGCCCTTCCGGCTGCACTGGCACGACGGCCAGCGGGAGCGTCGGCACGCTCCGGACTACTTCGTGCGCTGCTTGGACGGCTCGGCAGTAGTGATCGATGTCCGCGCGGATGGACGGATCGAGCCGAAGGACGTGGAGGCGTTCGAGGCCACACGGGTGGCCCGCGCCCAGGCGGGATGGGGATTCCAGCGGGTCGGAGTGCCGGAGGCGGTGTTGCTGGCGAATGTCCGCCGGCTGTCGCGCTACCGGCATCCTCGTTGTCTTCACCACGCCACTGCGGACCACCTGCGTGAGGTCTTCGCGACGCCGGGGGCCGCTACTGCCCGGGGCAGACACGGCGGGTGACCGGCTCGCGACGCTGCACCGTCTGCTCGACCCCCCTCACGCACAAGGGCAGCGGACCTCGACGCCGGACGTGTTCCACGACCTGCCGCCAGGAGGCACTCCGCCTGCGCAAACAGGATCCGGTCCGCATCGCGACCAGACCGGCGCTTCAGTCTCACTCAATCCACAGTCCGTGAGGCGACCGCGTCAATCCCGGATGCCCGCAGCTTGCGGGCCAGGAGCTCCATCTCGGGCAGCGTCCCTGAGTACTGCCCGCTGAGGACCTGCTTCAGCACGACCTTGACGCCGTCCAGGCCGATGCCGAGTTCCGCCCGCAGCACGCGCATGACGGTGGCGTTGCCCGCCGGCCCGTTCACGCGCAACCTCGCGCGCCCGCGCTCGGAGAGCAGCCGGCTCCGCATTTCATCCGGCAGGTCACCGCCACAAACGGCCAGGGCGAACCCACAGGTCGAACACGTCGACTCAACATCCCACCGCAGCGTCTCGCCCACCAGCGCCTGCACTCCGCACCACTCCGCCGCGGCACCGCACCCCTGGCACACAGCGAAGTACCTGATGGACTCGACCAAGATCGACTGTTCCATAATTCCACCCCTCCCCAGAGAAGAGGCTAGGGGACAAGCCGAACGTCATTCGTGCCACCAGCACTCGGCATCCAACCTCGCCCTGCGCTCCACGGCCGCATCGATGCCTCACGAACCTGTCTCACCCCATCCAGTCCATGCAGGTCCACGCGATCCGGGCGACTGACTTCGCTGAGACAGGACAGCACCATTTCCTGGCCTCGCGGGAAGGCTTGCTCCAGGAGGACGAGCCGGAGCGCCGGACCCTCGCCGTGCTGCACCGGCACGTCGCCAAGCGCCTCGCCCGGGAAGGCCGCGACCCCGCATACATCATCAACGGACCGATCGGCCGGAACCTGCGCGCACTGCGCGGCGAACTGGAGTTCGTGCCGAGCCAGCTCGGTCTGTACGAGGCGATCTCCGAGCTGCCGGTGCGCCCGTACACGGTGATCGTGATGCGGTTCCTGATGGGGTACTCCACCAAGCAGGTCGCCCGGTACATGCACATCGACGAACGCACCGTGAACCACCACTGCCGCCGGGCCAAGGAACGCCTGGGCAGGAAGCTGGGCCTGCCCACCCATGCCGCCACCCGGCAGAAGGAAGGCCAGCAGTGACCCGCACCATCGACGACCTCCTGGAAGACGCCGCAGTCCCCGTCACAGGCAACCCCCGCTTCGATGTGGGCGCCGCCCTGCGGCGCCTCGCCGCCGACGCCGGCCGCAACTCGACACCGCCCTCCACCCACCTCGTCGGCGCCGCAAGGGCAGGCCGTCAGCCGTCGACCGTATGCCGGTGGGCGATCAACGCCCCCAGCGCCCCGGCCGACATCAGCCGCCTCGCCGACGCTCCCACCCGCGGCACCAAGGGCGAGTTCGACGAGGCCGGCGCCGCCGTCTTCGCCTGCCTGCTCTTCCTCACCGGCCATCCCGAGAGCGCCCAGTTCTGGTGGCAGCTGTCGGCCGGAGCCGGGAACCGGATCGCCGCCTACTGCCTCCACCTGCACCACCTCGCCCTCGGCGAGCACCGCGAAGCCGCCCACTGGCGCCACGAGGTCACCGCCACCACCACCGAAGGCGGCGGAATGGACGATGTCCTCCTGGACTGCCTGAGCGCCGCGGCCTCCTACGTCAGGAAGAACGGCTCTGTCGGCAGCACTCCCCCACCGGTCAGCTGGAAACGGAAGTCGATCGGCTCGCCGACGACGATGGCGGCATAACCGGCCCGTCCGACCGGCGCCTCGCCGATCGGCTACGCGAGTTCGCCAACCGCTGACCCCGCCGAACCACCCACACGTCACCACACCGAAGGGAGCCCTGCGGGCACCGCAGTGCCCGCAGGGCTCCCTTTCGCATCCCCGAGAAAGGACCCGCCCCATGGCCATCACCCACACCCCGTCCCCGCGCCCCCGTACGACGCGCGCCCGCCGCGGCCTGTTCCGGTGGGGGCGGCGCCAGCGCCGCGCCGCCGCTGGGTACTTCGTACGCGGCCTCGCCTACGGCTCCGGCATCACCACTGCGAGCGCCGTCGGGTACTGGCTCCAGCAGCTCCTATGACAGCCTCGTGCACCCGCTCCGCGCCGGCACGGATACGCGGTACGCGGTACGCATCAGCAGAGCCCCAGAATCCTCACGCTGCACGCGGGACCCTCACTCGGCGCTGGTCGGCTTTCAGTAGGTCCGCGCATTGCGTTCTCACGCCCATTCGCCCCGGCCGCTTCGTCTGCCCTGGCATGCGGTGCTCGCCCTGAACGACCGCCACGCACCCCGCACGACTCACTGCCCGCGGTCGATCACCTCATTCCCCCACACGCGAAAATCTATATCAGCCAGAGTAGACATTGAAGGCTCGTGGGGCTACGGTTTCTCTCGTAACCAAGAAGGACAGCAGGGCCTGGCAGAGATGAACTGCCGGCAAGCGGTATCAGCAGTACCCGCAGTTGCAGGACGGTACGGCGGTGGAGTTCCGAAGCCAGGGTTGTTGCAGAACGGCGACGGGACTGACGGCCGGACCGGGCGGCCCGCAGTGATCAGGGGCCGCCGCAGCGGGACCGCGGTCATGGCAGATGCGGTACCCGTAAGTGCAGTACGCAGTACCCAGCAGTGAAGCAAGCGAGCAGTACCCCTGGTGAAGGCGTCGGCTGCGGACGCGCGCACCGGGAGGTTCGGCAGCGGGGTTCCAAGCCAGAGCATGCAGGACGGGCAACAGGGCCGGCCG
This sequence comes from Streptomyces sp. R-07, assembly GCF_049913175.1. Classification (NCBI taxonomy): domain Bacteria; kingdom Bacillati; phylum Actinomycetota; class Actinomycetes; order Kitasatosporales; family Streptomycetaceae; genus Streptomyces; species Streptomyces sp. R-07. The sequence continues at coordinate 7,811,519 of NZ_CP183978.1, read as the reverse complement.
CCGAAGAGTGGTGCTGACACAGACCACGGAGCAGTTCGTACCACCAGCAGTACCCGCAGTAGATCAGTACCAACAGTGCAGTACCCCAGTGTTAAGCAGTTGATCACCGAGGAATGAACGGAGGGGCGAAGCACCATCGGATCGCCCGGACGCAAGCAATGAGTCCGGGTACCGCAGGACATCGATAGTGAGGTGGTCTCCGGTCAAGCAACTGCGATCCCCGCATCCCCGACAGCAGCCAGGTCGGGGCGGCGGACACAGAAGGCCGGCGCAGTATCAGGGCCGGCAGATGGTGTAGTAGTTCCTTCGGGGCCCTGGTGCCGTACGGCACCAGGGCCCCTCCACGCGTTCCAGAGAGAGGTGCCAATGACAGCAGACGACTCGCACGACCGTCTCGACGACGACGACTACCCCGCCTACACCATGGGCCGGGCCGCCGAGATGCTCGGCACCACCCCCGCCTTCCTACGTGCTCTGGGCACACACCGACTGATCACCCCGCTGCGTTCCGAGGGCGGCCACCGCCGCTACTCCCGCTACCAGCTGCGCATCGCCGCCCGCGCCCGCGAACTCGTCGACCAGGGCACCGCCGTCGAGGCCGCCTGTCGCATCATCGTCCTCGAGGACCAGCTCGAAGAGGCCCAGCGCATCAATGCCGAATACCGCCGCGCCGCTGAAGCGGCTGAGCCGCCGCCCGCAGCCTGAGACGGTGCCACGCCCGGCCGGATGCCGGGATGGGCTACGGCACCGGCCTGAGCGCCGCCAACCTGCTCGGCGACTGGATCCAGCAGCTGCTGTGACCACCCGCCTCCAGGACTGGCTGGCACCACCCGGCCGGGCCCGCTCATCTACGCGACCCGCAAGACACCCGCTGAGCAAGAACCCTGGCGAAGCGCCAGCTCACCCCACCGGGTTATCGAGGTGCCGCAGGAATCATGATCGCCTCTCTCCACACGTTCAGCTGCGCCGCGTCCACGGGTTTCATCTCGCCCTGATACAGCTGCGCGTGACCGCCCTTCACGGCGTCAGCCCACGCGTTGGTGGCGAAGACGTACGTGCTGCCCTCCTTGAGCGGATGGGTGCTTCCCTCGTCCAACCCGTAGGTGACCCGCACGGTGCCGTGCAGGTTCCCCCGCAGAACCGAGGCGACCTCGACTCGGCAGACGTCTCGAGTCCACCCCTCGATGCTCCGTTGCTCCTCGAACTCCACCACGCGCCCGGTGAACACGTTCTCGGTGTGGGGCGCCGTGCTCGCCGGGCTGGTGGCGTCGTAGCTGGGGGGCCCACTTGCCATAAACGTCCCGCCACTTGTCCGTGACGCTGTTGGCATCCCGCCACTCCACGTCGGCGTACGACGTCGCCCCGTCGGCCTTCTCAGCAGGGTGTTTCGGCTGACTCGGACTCCGAAGGCGTCCGACATTCGGGCGTCGGCCCGAACCGCGAGCGCGAGACCGACCGAGAGGAGCGTCGATCGCAGCCGTTCCGTCCGGCGAGCGAATCGACGGGTGAGGCCGGGCACCTGCTCGGTAAACGTCCTACGCGGGCAGGAGCCCTCAGCGCAGACGAACCGGCGCACCCGCAACGACATGACGACGAGCATGCCCGACGTGGGTAGATCTCGGGGAAAGCGCAGGTAAGAGCCGTGTATCCGACTCGACCAGCACCCGCAGCCCGGACAGGCCGCCCGCCTGGCCACAAGAAGTGGACCAGAGCCTAAGTTTTGAGAGCGCCTGGATGCTCGCTTCGGGACCCTGGTTGTGCTCAAAAACACCTACTCAGGCGTGCCCGGTGGTCGGCTCCCACAGCGGGCGGGCAAGCCCAGTCCCGTCGCAGTGGAAGCACCGGCCACCCCCTGGTGTGCTGCGGGCGCCGATGGTGCCGGTGGCGTCCTGGAAGAGCCGGGTGAGGCCAGCGGTGGGTCGGCGGCTGCGGCGAAGGACAGGAGTCCAGCGGAAGGGCGAACGCGGGAGAGCCGTTCACGAGAAGTGGATGGCGAGAGGGTGCAAAGAAGCGCGCCCTTCCTGCGGCGTGCCGCCGTGCACCGTCTCTGCGGTCAGTTGGTGCCGATCAGTGCCGTGCGTGCGGCGGTGAGGATCTCGTCGGAGAGCGGGGTGCCGTTGGTGGCTCGGGACAGGACGAGTGCGCCGAGCATGGTGCACAGCCGGGTGATGCCGTCCTGGTCCTTGGTGGCGAGGAAGTCGGCGAAGTCGCCCACCCCCTGGGTATAGACGCGGCGGGCCTCGGTCTCTCCTCCGTCGCGGGCCATGTCGGTGGCGAGTGCGGCGGCGGGGCAGCCGTCAGCCGGGCTGTCGCGGTGCTCAACGGAGAGGTAGGCGTCGATCAGCGCCCGCTGGGCGGCGTCGCGCTGCCCGGCGTACTGATCGAGCCCGTCCTTGTGGTGCTGGGCCAGTTCGGCGAACGCATGGGCGGTGGCTTCGTCGATGAGGGCCTCCTTGGAAGCGAACTGCTTGTAGAAGCCGCCGTGGGTCAGGCCGGCCGACTTCATGAGGTCGGCGACGCTCAGGTGGGTGCCCTGCTCCCGGAGCAGCCGGGAGGCGGTCTCCACGACCCGTCGGCGGTTCTCCTGTGCCTGTGCCTGCGATACGCGGCCCATCAGTCACCCCTCCCAGTTGGATGTCGAGTGAAATCTATTCTAGACTGAGATTTAGATGACGGATGCAATCTATCGTGCGGTTCGTCGCCGCCCTCAACGCTGGGAGTGCTCATGGAACTGAAGGACGCGGTCGCGGTGGTCACCGGCGCCAACCGGGGGCTCGGGCGGCATCTGGCCGCCCAGCTCGTGGAGCGCGGGGCCAAGGTGTACGCGGCGGCCCGCCGCCCCGAGATGGTGGACCTGGCCGGGGCCGTCCCGCTGCGGCTCGACGTGACGGACGCGGAGTCGATCCGGGAGGCGGCCCGCACCGCTTCCGACGCGACGCTGCTGGTGAACAACGCCGGCATCTCCACCGGCACGCCGCTGATCGCGGGCGGCTTGGACGCGGTGCGCCTGGAGATGGAGGTGAACTTCTTCGGCCCGCTCGCCGTGACCCGGGCCTTCGCCCCGGTCATCGAGTCCAACGACGGCGGCGCCGTGCTCAACGTGCTGTCCGTCCTGTCCTGGCTGCACCCGGCCGGCCTCGGCTCCTACGCCGCGGCGAAGGCCGCCGCCTGGGCGCTGACCGGTGCGGTCCGGGAGGAGCTGGCGCCCCGCGGCATCGCCGTGACGGCGCTGCACGTCGGATACATGGACACCGACATGGCCGCCGGTGTTCCCGCCGACCAGAAGACCGACCCCGCGGAGGTCGCCGCCCAGGCCCTGTTCGGCATCGAGACGGGCCTGCCCGAGATCCTCGCCGACGAGACCACCCGGCACGTGAAGCAGAGCCTGGCCGCCGCGCCGAATGCGGGGTGAGGCGCCCCGCCGCATCGGCGCGGAGCCCTCTGAATCAGCAGTACACAGGAGAAAGTATCTCGTACCGGAGCAAGCCCGGAGCGAGCGGAGATCCCGTCCCTCTGCGGGCGGAAAACGGAGATGACGATGAAGGCGTATCTGATCGAGAAGTACGGTGACCAGTCCGCGGTGCGCGCCGCCAAGATGCCCGATCCGAAGCCGGGCGCCGACGACGTGCTGGTCAAGATCCACGCGGCGAGCGTCAACCCGCTGGACTTCAAGATCCGCGACGGCGACTTCAAGCGCATCCTCCCGTACCGCCTGCCTCTCGTACTCGGCAACGACCTCGCCGGAGTGGTGGTCAAGGTCGGCTCGGCCGTCACCCGCTTCGCGGTGGGCGACGAGGTCTACGCCCGGCCCGACAAGGGCCGCATCGGCACCTTCGCCGAACTCATCGCCGTCCACCAGAACGACCTGGCCCACAAGCCGACCACCCTCACCATGACGGAGGCCGCCTCCCTTCCCCTGGTCGCCCTCACCTCATGGCAGGCACTGGTCGAGAAGGCACAGGTCCGGCCGGGCCAGAAGGTCCTCATCCATGCGGGCTCCGGCGGAGTGGGCACCATCGCCCTCCAACTGGCCAGGCACCTGGGCGCACACGTGGCCACCACCGCGAGCGCGGCCAACACCGCCCTGGTCAAGGAACTCGGCGCGGACGTCGTCATCGACTACCGCGCCCAGGACTTCGAGGAGGTCCTGGACGGCTACGACGTCGTCCTGGACACCCTCGGCGGCAAGACCCTGGAGAAGTCCCTGCGCATCCTCAAGCCCGGCGGGAAGGTCATCAGCATCGCCGGGCCCCCCGACGCGGCCTTCGCCCGCGAGCTCGGCGCGAACCCAGTCCTGCGCCAGGCGATGAACGCGCTGAGCTTCACGACCCGGCGCCACGCCAAACGCCGGGGCGTGACGTACTCCTTCCTGTTCATGAAGGCCGACGGCGAGCAGCTGCGCGAGATCACCCGGCTCGTCGACGCCGGGAAGATCCGCCCCGTCGTCGACCGTGTCTTCCCCTTCGAGCAGACCCGCGAAGCCATGGAGTACGCCGAGAAGGGCAGCGCCAAGGCCGGCAAGGTCGTCATTGCGATGGCGTGAGGGCCGGGGACTCGCCACACCACCGACAGGCCCCGGGCAGCGAGAGGATCCCGCCCCCCACCACCACCCCTCCCTTCACACCCCCAGGAACCGATCATGAGCGCACCGCGCAGTTCCCCCACCCCCACGCCCGCCCCGTCGTCGTCGTCGTACAAAGATGCACCGACCCGTTCGGTGTCCGTTCGCGGCGTCGACTTCGTCTACCGGCAGCTCGGCCCGGAAGGAGACGACGTACCACTGATCCTGCTCCACCACCTGACCGCGGTCCTGGACAACTGGGACCCCCGCGTCGTCGATGGACTCGCCGCCCGGCGCCAGGTGATCGCCTTCGACAACCGCGGAGTCGGCGCGTCGGGCGGCTCCACCCCCGACACCATCGAAGCGATGGCCCGCGACGCGGTGCTGTTCATCCGAGCCCTGGGCTTCGAGCAGGTCGACCTGCTCGGCCTGTCGATGGGCGGCTTCATCGCCCAGGTCATCGCAGCCGAGGAACCGCAGCTGGTGCGCAGGATCGTCCTCGCGGGCACCGGCCCCGCCGGAGGTCCCGGCATCGACAAGGTCACCGCACTCACCCTCCGGGACATCCTGAAGGGTTTCCTGACCCGCAAGGACCCCAAGCAGTTCCTCTTCTTCACCGACACCGAACACGGTCGACGCGAAGCACGCGCCTTCCTGGAACGGCTGAAGGAACGCACCAGCGACCGCGACAGGGCCATCTCGCTGACCTCGTTCCGTGCCCAGCTCAAGGCCATCCATCGATGGGGCCTGCAGGCGCCGGCGGACCTGTCCCGCATCCACCAGCCAGTCCTGGTGGCCAACGGCGAGAGCGACAGGATGGTGCCGAGCGAGAACACCCTTGACCTCGCCGCACGCCTGCCCCGGAGCGAACTCATCCCCCTCTACCCGGACGCCGGACACGGCGGGATCTTCCAGTTCCACAACGAGTTCGTGGCCAGAGCCCTCGCATTCCTCGAAGCACGGCCCGACGCCTGACGCCACCTCCCTCCGCCGCCTCGCCCCGGGCGCAAGGGGGCAAGGCGGGCCCGGGCGAGCCAGCCTGCCCCGATCAGACGCCTCCTGTACGCCGGCATTCCCATCGGCACCTCTTGATCGTCGTTCCGGAGCCTCGGTAAACGCCTGGGGTGGATGCACGGAGGACGGTTCCGTCCTTGGTGATGCCGATGGCCGTGATGACTACGACCGCGCCTGCGAGGTGGAGGACCGGGCCGGCGTGATCGCCGTGAGTGCGGGTGCCGTCACTGCGCTTGTCCTGGCCGACGAACCTGCAAAGACGTGCTTCCTGCCGGAGAAGCTTCTGTTCGTGCGGTGGCTGGCCGCGCACTCCGAGGCCGAGTTGTTCACGGCAGCCGAGGTGGTCCTGGCCGATCCGGACGCCGCTTGGGAGGACGGCGGACTGTGGGTCAACGATGGCCCGGCGGTCTTGATGGATTCGGCCGAAGCGGGCGCCGATCTGGGAGTGGACTATCCCCACGGCGGCCAACCGGACCAGGCACCAGTGCAGCTCCCAGCAGGCCAGTGGAGAGTGCGTGCGGTCCATAAGAGCGGCAAGTTTCCATGGGTCGGCTTGGTGCAGCTCGTCGCCGAGGACGGTCGCTCCTGACGCTCAGCACCCTGCCACTCAAACTTCGGTGGCAATCGGTCAAAGTTCGGAGGCCGGCGTGTACCGGCCGGTCGGGCGGTCAGACGGTCAGGGCCGCAAGCTCCGCGTTGGCGCGCTCGGTGACCAGGGCGAGGACGCGGCCGGCGGCGGCCAGGTCCTCGGCCGGTATCCCGCCCCAGACGCGGGCGCCGATGGGGGGCGGCCTCCGCGACGACGGCGGCGAGCAGTTCGCGCCCCGCATCCGTGGGGCGCAGGTGCGCGCCGTCCGCGACGAGCCAAGCAGGGCGCGGTGGGCGCCATCATGTGGACGACGGAGGCCGGCCACGCCACGGAGAACGCTCTCCTGGCCGGCGTATGGCACGCGAGAGTCGAGAGGCCCAGGCAGAGGACAACCCCCAGGTCGCTGACCTGGGGCATGGATGAACGTCGGTTAGCGTCCGAGGAACCTTTCGAGCACTGTCGCCAGGGCCTCTGGGCTCTCATCCGGGGCGAAGTGGCCGGCGTCGTCGAAGACCTCGAGCTCGGCGTTGGGATACCACTGCAGCCAGGTGGACCGCATGGTTTCAGGGCTCATCGCCGGGTCGTTCGCACCGGCCACGACAAGCACCGGGATGGGATTTCCCTCGACCCGCTCGTGGATGTCGGGGCCGCGTGTCCAGGATTCGAGGTATGAGCGCAGGGCCGCCTGCGAGGAGCGTTCCGAGCCGTTCACTCTGGCGTCCAGCCACGCGTCGTCGTGCTGACCGCCGGTGGTGACGTCGAAGATCGTCCTGCGGTTGCCGGACTCCTCCACGGCCCCGGCGAACAGCTCCCACATCTCTCCTTCGAGCGGGAACCCGGACGCGGGCACCGGCGAGATGCCGACGATCGAGCGGATCCGCGAGGGGGCGTCCAGCAGCATCTGCTGGGCCGCCTTGCCGCCCATGGAGTGGCCGATGACCGAGAAGGTGTCCCAGCCGAGGTCGTCGGCCACAGCGAGGGCGTCCGCCGCGATCTCCTCCATCGTGTACGTGCCAAGGGTCTCCAACGCCTCGCCGTACCCGCGGCAGTCCACGAACGCGTAGCTGAATGCGCCCCCGTCCAGGTGCTGCCGCAGACGGACGAAACTCGACCTGTCACTGAGCCAGTGGTGAAGCGCCAGGACTCGTTTCGGACCGCTGCCCTGCACCTCGTACGGAATGACGAGTCCTGCTGCTTGATTAGTCACAGCGTTGGGCCTTCCCCTCCCGGCCATGCCCGGAATCCTGTCGACTCGAGGCTTCGCCCCAGCGGCGTACAGGCAGTCGACGGTGATCAGGCCCCTACCCCCAGGCAGGCGGCGAGGACCTGTTCCGGGATGTCGAGATCGTGGGCGACCTGCACCTGTCGGTCGGATCTCGTGACCCTGCGGCGAAATCCACTGGTGTGAACGTTCCTCGGATTGCTGGGATGGGGACATGAGTCTCTTGCCTACGGGGCCGACCGAGGTCGTCGTCCCCGTCATCGTCCGCGATCTGACGTCCGCCGATCTTCCGGCCTGCTCATGGTCCGGCTCGGCGACCCATATGGTCCAGGTCGCCCGGGAGTTGGAGCGTGCGGCGGCCGGGGAGGTGGACTACCTGGCGGTCTGCACCCCGGCCGGTCTGCCGGTGGCGATCGGCGGCGTCGACTACCAGGTGGCGGTCGGCGCCGGCACGCTGTGGCAGCTCGGGGTGCTCCCGGCCCTGCAGTCGTGCGGTCTGGGCACCGTACTGATCCGGGCCGCGGAGGAACGCGTCAGGTCACGCGGCCTGCGGCGGGCCGAGCTGGGGGTGGAGGAGAGCAACCCGCGGGCCCGGGCGCTGTACGAGCGCTTGGGGTACGTCGCCTATGGCCGTAAGCCGGACGCCTGGGATGTGGAGGCGCCGGACGGCACGCTCCGCCGGTACGAGACCATGTGCACCCTGATGCGCAAGGACTTGCCGTAAGGGGGACGGGCCATGGCCTTGGAAGTGTGGACCTCGGTCTTCTCACTCACCGGTGTCGCGATGGGCGGTGGTCTGACGGCCCTCTCCCAGCGGTCCGCGGAGCGAGCTGAGGAGCGACTCCGCGTGGAGGCCGCGGCGGAGAGCCGTCGAGCGGAACACAGCTCGACGCCCTCAAGGAGTTCATCGCGAGCGCGGCCGAAGCCGAACGGGCCGCCTGTCGCCGTCCTGAGCGTTGGGGTGACGCCCAGGACGGCTGGATGACGCAGACGCAGGCGGGCGCCACCTGATCAATCTCGCGTACCCGGCTTCTGGGCTCGCCGGCCGAGGCCGAGGACGCCGTCCAGGAGACCCACACCCGCTGGTACGCCATGTCACGGCAGGAGCAGGACGCCATCGAGAACCCCGGAGCCTGGCTGACGACGGTCGCCGGCCGCATCTACCTCAACTTGCCCGGCTCGGCACGGGCCAGGCGGGAGACCTACGTGGGCGAATGGATCCCTGAGCCAATGCCCGCGCATTCGGAGTGGATCGGCGGTCGGGCGGACGGCGCGACGGCCGATCCGGCCGACCGGATCACCCTGCACGAGTCGGTCAACCTGGCCTTCCTGGTCGTGCTCGAATCGATGACCCCGGCCGAACGCGTCGCGTTCATCCTGCACGACGTCTTCTGCCACTCGTTCGCCGAGGTGGCCGAGGTCGTCGGCCGTACCCCGGCGGCCTGTCGTCAGCTGGCCTCCTCGGCCAGCCGACGCATCCGGGACGCTCGGCTTCCACGACTGCGGCAGCCCAACGTCCCGCCGTCGTCAGGGACTTCAAGCAAGCCTGGGAGGCGAAGGACACCGACGCCCTGATCGGCCCGCTCGACCCCGACGCCACGGCGATCGCCGACGGCGGCGGCCGCGCCATCACCTTCCCGCACCCCATCGAAGGCGCTGAGCAGATCGCGCACGCCTGGCGAGAGACCGCCCGCCACAAGCCCGACACCATGACGTTCCTTGAGCGTACGGTGAACGGCCAGCCAGGTCTGGTGGCTCAGCAGGACGGCGTCGTCGTGTCGGTATACGCGTTCGAGGTCGCGGACGACCGGATCAAGCACATCAGGGTCGTACGCACCCCTGAGAAGCTCCATCGCTGGAGGACGGGTTGAGGCGCGCCCCAGAGCCTCGTCTCGGCCGCGACGCCGGGAGGGCCGAGACCCGTACGTTCCGGGCGCCCGCAGCTCGCGGTAAGTGCGCAGACTCGGCGAACGGCGCGGACACGTTCTGAACTCAAGGAGTGAGGAGTTCGATGATGCCTGCTTCACCCGCTTCGAGGCTGTGTCAGCCTGCGCATGCCCCACGGGGGCCACGCAATGATCCGCCACGCCCGCCAGTGGCAGCGCATCGCCGCCGAGGCGACCACCGGACTTCTCGGGCTCACGCCTCTCCCCGCCCCACTCGCGCAAAGCGACACCTGGGCAGGCACTCCGACCCTCTGGACACCCTGACCTGTGCCGGCCACCGGCAGGCTCTCAACAGCGGCCACCCAGGCACCGCGCAGCTCCGGCGAGAGGCCGAACTCCGGGCCCAGACCGCACTGGCGGCAAAGCGTCGTACGGCGGGCTCACATCCGCCACAGGGCCGCCGAAGGACCCAGACTCGCCAGGAACGCAATCCGCAGCAACGACGGCACCGAATAGGAGGTGAAAGAGACAAACCAGCCGATAACGATCCGGTGCTCTGCCGGTGAGCTTCCCCGGAAGGGGATGCATCGCGATGACTGTCAAGCGCTCCACCCGTCTGACCAGCCTCGTGACCCTGCCCGCGGCCCTCACGCTCACCGTGGCGGCCCCGGCACTGGCCCATGACACGAACGACGCGGGGCAGCGTACGCAGCACGGCCGGAGCTACCAGGTCGACCTGCGGCAGCTGAACGACTCGGGTGTCCGCGGCACCGCTCAGCTCACCCTGCAGGGCCGCCGGCTCACGGTGAAGATCGACGCCCAGGGCCTGGTCCCCGGCCAACCGCACGCCCAGCACATCCACGGGTCCACCACCGGGCACGACTTCACCTGCCCTGACGCCAGTGCCGACAAGAACGGCGACGGCATCGTCACCACCGCCGAGGGACTGCCCGCCTACGGAGACATCAACATCTCCCTGACCACCAAGGGCGACACGACGAAGGCCAGCGGCCTGGCCGTCGACCGGATGCCGGTCGCGGACAAGAACGGCAACCTGTCCTACTCGCGGACGATCACCGTCTCCCAGGCCGTCGCCGACCACATCACCTACCTGCACGTCCGAGGCCGTCACCACGTCCCCCGAAACCTCGACTGGTCTTGACGATCGCCGCGTTGCACCGCGATCCGACTCATGGGGACAACACCCTGGAAACCGCGCACCCTCGCCCGTCTCGGGCCGCAGCCAGGTACCGTGCGCCGGCATCAGCGGTTCGGCGGCGAGCGACCGCCGGACTCGACTGAGGAGTAGTCAGCCGACGGTCCGGCCGCCCGGTCATTCAGGCCGACTGACGGTCGCCGTTCTCGAAGTCGGGGTCAGCCTTCGATGCCCGTGGTGGTGTGGGACGCGCCGACCGGTTTGGACTCCGGGGAGCCGCGCTGGCGGAGGTAGATGGACAGGACGACCATGGCGGCGACGGCGAGGAGTTCGGACTGCCAGTTCTGCAGGGTCCGGTTCCAGAAGTCGGGGCTTGCCACGTAGCCGGCCCAGCTGACGGGATCCTCGAGCTGGCGGAGCTGCTGGTCGTTGTAGGCGGCGGTGCCGGTAATGGACTGCGCCAGCCAGGACAGGACGAACAGCGCACCCATGACGGTGCCGAGGGAACGGGCGTAGAGGGTCTGGCGCCAGTCCTTCGTACCGGCCCAGCGGGGCGAGTCGGGTCGTGCGTGGGCGCCCATGCGCTGCTCCTGCTCGCTCTCCGTACCGGCCTTGTGAACCTTCTTGGACTCCGGGGAGCCGCGCTGGACGAGGTAGACGGTGCCGAAGATGTAGAGGAAGAACTGGAGGAACTCCGACTGCCAGTTCTCGGTGACGTCCACGGCGAAGTCCGAGGACGTCAGGTATTCGCCGAAGCCGAGCGGCTGGAGGCCGTCGACCGTCATCTGTTCGTTGAACTCGGCGTGCCCGGCGATGGCCTGGCACGCGAGGACGATCAGGAAGCCGATGCCGAAGGCGAGAGTCAGGCTGTTCTCCCGCCAGAACCCTCTGCGCGGTTCGCGGCTGTCGGTCATCGTTGGAGCACCCCGATGGTGATGAAGTAGCCGAGGCCGCCGAGGATGACCACCAGCGTGGTGCTGAACAGGGTCCGCATGCCTCAGGCCCCCTTGATCAGGCACTTGTAGGGCTGGTTCGGCCTTGGTGTGCAGCCGGCGGCAACCACCTTCCAGCCGCCGGTGAACAGGGACAGGAACAGGGTGTCGCCGTCCGTCCGTACCATCGCCTGCCGCCCGTACGCCTCGACCCCCTGGATCCCGCGCGTCTTGGGCAACCCCTGCGACGCGAATGCCGTCGGGCAGGCCTTCTGTTCGTCCTGCTCCAGCTGCTGACGGGTCTGCGGGGCCAGCAGCCGGCAGGCCCGGACGTGGTCGCCGGTGGCGACGGCCGCTTCGAAGCCGGCCCCCACGGCGGCCGCGGCGTCCTGCCGTGCCGCCGGACCTCCGCACCCCGTCGCTCCGAGCGCCACCGCGGCCGCCAAGAGCAGCCCGCACCAGGGGCGTCCGGCCCCGGCGGAGCAAAGCCCCGACCGGGTCACTTCGAGTCGGCGCTGGGAACGGCCAGCGGATCGCGCGGCGCCTGCTTCTTCCCGGCCTCCAGCTCGCCGCCCAGCTCCACGAGCCGGTTGCGGCCCATCACCTTGCGGACTTCCGGGAACCAATCCTGTTCCTCCTCCTCGACGTGGTGGCGGACCTGTTCCATCAGCACGCTCATCTTCGCCTTGAACCGCTCGTCGCCCGGGTCCATGTCCTTGATCTCCGACAGCGTCCACACCACCGCGTGGTGCTCCTCGATGCTCTCCAGGATGTGGTCCGTCGTGTCCGGTGCGGCCTCGCGGGCGGCCGGGTAGAAGAACTTCTCCTCGATCCAGGCGTGGACGGTGAGCTCCTCGACCACCTCGTCGGCGATCCGTCGGCGCTCGGCCGTGTCGTCGTCGGAGGTCTTCTCGAAACGCTTGAACAGCTTCTCGCCCGTCTTGTGGTCCTCGCGCAGCAGCACGATCGCATCCAAGCGGGCGCGCCTCGTCAGGTGTTGACGCGGCTGTTGGTGCCGTCATGGCCGTCGGCCTGGTCGTCGTCGAACCAGTAGTCGCCGGCCGCCAGGTAGCGGAAGGAGTGGCCGCTGTGCGCGGGCAGGACGACCGTGGCCGCGCGCATGCCGTCGCCGCGTACCTGGAGCGGGTGCGTGGCGGGGTTCCAGTGGTTGAAGTCCCCCACGACGCTCACCGGCCCGTCCGGGCTGTCGGCGGGAAGGACGAAGGTGACCTGTGTGCGGCCCTTGAGCCGTTTGCGTTCGAGCACGTGGACGATCCTGACGAGTGAGAGCGGGCAGAGGCCCAAGCACCGTCGCACGGCGCCCTCCGCCGCCGCTCCGCACACGCCGCCGGTCGTGGCACTGTCACTCACCTGGAGGCCGGGGCGAACCCCTCCCCCTCCCCCGCCGGACACTTCATGCGAGTAGTTGTCCTTCGCCTCCCGGGAGGACGCACGCAGACACGAACAGCTGCTGATCCTCCGGCAGCCCACTGCTGCTGGCGGCGCTCAGAGGGACAGTCCCACGGCGGCCTACGCCTTCCTGACGGACTGCGTGGGCGATGCCCGCGTCCATCTGACCGCTGAACGACCGGAACAGCTGGAGTACCGAAAGCTCGTCGCCCAAGTGGGCTGAGACCGCCGGACGGAGGCGGCGGATCAGAGCAGCGGCGCCCGAATCACAGCCACCTCCCGTCCAGGATGACCCGGACTTCGCGCCGGCCTCCGCCCTGGCCTTGGTGGGAACGTGCGGGCGACCGGAGTCAGTGGCCCAGGGCGTTCTTCAGTTGCTGCTTGGTCATGGTCGAGAGGCCCTCGATGCCGCGCTTCTTCGCCTCCTGGTACCCGGTCCTACCCTCCGCCCTGGGCGATGAGCTCCCCAGGGCGGGGCTCTCTGCCGAGGAAGCGGCGCGGGTCGAAGCGGAGACGCTCGGGCCAGAGGTCCGGGTCGCGGTGGTGACCGGGTACGTCAAGGAACACCAGCGTGCCTTCGGGCACGTCTTGGGAAGAGAATCGCAGGTCGCGGGCTGCGAGGCCGCCGACGAACGGCACGAACGGACAGCAGCGGCGCACCTCGTGGGCGAAGGCCCTCAGGTAGGCGCCGTCGTCCCCGCGGAGTTCCTCGCGGACAGCGGGGAAGCGGTGCAGTGCGTGTGCGGCGGAGGTGGTGAACGAGGTGATGGCCAAGGTGGGGCGAAGGACGTTGAGCAGTTCCACGGCAGCCGTCACCGTGCCGTCGGCGCAGGCCGGGGGCCCAGGCTCAGCCGCGGGCCAGAAGCGCGAGCGGGTTGTCAGCGAACGGACGCGTGCCGATCGCCGACCCGGTTGCCCGCACGAACGCCGCCGAACGGCTGGCGCCGTACCAGTGCGCCCGACCTGAAGCGGCGCCGATCACAGTTCTGGACGTTCTCCGGGCTCGGTCCCCCGGCGAACCGAGTCGGCGCGGGGGCCGGGACGTCCCACGGGGAGGATGGGGCGGTGCCGGGTGTCTTCAAGGGCGAAGGCGGCGGCTGCGTACAGAGCTGCTGCCGTCAGGATGAGCCCGATGACGCCGGCGGTGTCCTCCCAGCCAGGTGCCCCGGTCAGCTCGTGCAGCCCAGCCGCGCACAGCCGCATCGCGGCACAGGCGATGACCGCGGTGGCCGCGATCTTGTCCGTACCGGCGGCGACGATCGGCACGAGCAGACTGACGGCGATGACCAGCAGGAACAGGCCGAGGACGTGCCGCGTACCGGGCACAGGACCGGTGCTCAGAAGGGCTCCCTGGATCAACCAGCTCCCACCCAGGATGGCCATGGCCGTGCCGAATCCGGTATCCCTGGCGCGGAAGCCCAGTACGGACGCCAGGAGCTGCAGCGGGAAGGCAAAGGCGATCATGACTGCGGCCACCGCGTGCCGTTCGGCGGGCGGCGCCCACCTGAGCTGGAGGCCTGCGGTGGCGAAGGCTCCTCCGGCCAGCGCCAGGAAGCCCAACTGGCTCTGTCCATGAGAGCCGACGATGGCGGCGAGCATCAGCACCGTGCCGGTGACGACTGCTCTCTGGGGTTGTCTTCCTGATCTCGCAGGTCAACGCGAAATCAGACGTTCTGTCATAGGAGGCACGCTCAGGTCTTGTCTCGGCTGAGAACGTCGCGCGCCCCTGGTACCGCTCGGCTGCTTCCTCGGCTGATCAGGACGCACCCGTGGGCGTGTTGAACGACGGGCGGGGTCACTGGGGGAGGGTGACCAGGACGCGGCCGCGGCTGCCGGCGTCGACGCGGTCGTGGGCCTTGGCGATGTCCGCCAGGTCGTAACGGTCGCCGACTTCGACGGTCAGGGCGCCCGCGGCGGCCGCGGCGGTCAGATCGCGTGCTGCCTGGCGTTTCGCCTCTTCGGGGAAGTCGTCGCTGCCGATCAAGCGCAGGATGACATTGTTGAACAGCAGGGGCCAGAAGGGGATCTCGGTCCGGTCCGCGCTCGTCGCGTAGGCGGCGATGACCGCGCCGTTCGCGACGACGGCGTTGTCGAGGTCGGCGTTGTCGGACAGGGACACCTCGACGATCCGGTGCACGCCCTCGGCCGCGTACGCGCGGATCGCCGAGGCCGGGTTCCCCTGGTCCAGGGCCACGGCGTGGGACACGACAGCCGGATCGACCTGTGCGAGATCCGCGCCCCTCCGGACAGTGGCGAGCACCCTGGCCCCGCCCCAGCGGGCGAGCTGCGCGGCCAGGGAGCCGACCCCGCCCAGAACGCCGTGCACCAGCACGAGCTTGCCGTCGACCGGTCCGTCGGCGAACACGGCGCGGTGGGCGGTGATGCCGGGGATGCCCAGGGCCGCGCCGACTTCGTCGCTGAGGTGGTCGGGCAGCGGAACAGCCAGATCGGCGGGTACGACGGTGTACTGGGCGGCCGTGCCGAAGGGCCGGTAGGACTGGGCGCCGTAGATCCACACCCGCTGTCCGGCCCGACGCCCGTCGACCCCCTCGCCCACGGCGTCGACGACTCCGGCGGCGTCGCTGTGCGGGATCACCCGTGGGTAGGGCATCGAGGAGCCGAGCCAGCCGCGCCGCTTCTTGGTGTCGCCGGGGTTGACACCGGAGACGGTGACGCGGACGCGTACCTCGCCCCGGCCGGGGGTCGGGTCGGGCAGCTCGCCGACGCGCAGCACGTCGGCGGCGGGGCCCTGTCGGTCGTACCAGGACGCAAGCATGAGCGGCTACCTCCGGGGCTGGTCAGCGCACAGGTTGTCCGAGCGTAGAGGGGTCCGTCTCGGTGCGCGCGGTGACTGGCTCGTCACCGTCCAGAACCTGGTGCAACCAGGCCCGTTCGGCGCTACTGATGGCGCGGGCGGTCAGCAGCATGCCGCGCCGGTAGGGGTCGGCCAGGTCCTCGGCACGCAGCGGCCGGTCGCCGTCGTAGAAGAAGCTCGCCGGCTCCTCCAGGAACTCCAGTCGCCGCCGCAGCACCGCGTGCTGTTCGGCGACGTCCGGCAGGAGGGACAGGAACGCCAGTACGGTGAAGAACCGCGTGAAGTCGCTGATCTCGTGGTCGGCGGGCGCGCGCAGCCGCTTCAGCAGGTCGGTGCGTCCGGCGTCGGTCACACTCAGTATGTAGCGGGCCGGGCCCGCGGCCGGGTCCGCGCGCCGTTCCAGCAGGCCCGCCGCGGCGAGACGCTTGATCGCCGGGTACAGACTGCCGTCGCTCACCGGCCGGGTGTAGCCCGTCAGCTCCGAGAGTCGGCGTCGCAGTTCATGTCCGGGCAAAGGCCGCTCGGCCAGGAAGCCCAGTATCGCTAGGTCAAGCATGTCCCTATCATCCCACACCTACATCGATTCGATGTGCACATCGAATCGATGTACTGTGGTTCTTCCGCTCGCTCGTTGCGAGGGGCAGTGCCAGAAGAGAGAGGCTGACGGACATGTCGCCGCAATCCACCGAAGCCGTGATGAGTCGCTTCGTCGAGTTCATCAACACGGCCGACGAGGACCTTGCCCGTGAGGTCATCGCCCCGGATGCCGAGTTTCATGCGCCGAGCCACGCGGAACCGCTGCGGGGCCCTGAGGGCTACCTGGAGCTGATCGCGATGATGCGCGCGGGGTTCCCGGATGTCCGGTGGACTCTGGAAGAGATGGTCACCGAGGGCGACACGGTGGCCGCCCGGTTCACCATGCGCGGAACGCATCAGGGCGAGTTCTTCGGAATCCCGGCCAGCGGAAAGACCATCTCGGTCCAGGCCATGAACTTCTATTACCTGGCCGACGGAAAGATCATCAAGGAGCGGGGCCAGCCCGACCTCCTCGGGGTGATGCAGCAGATCGGTGCCGCGCCTGCGCCTTGAGAGCACAGGTCCGTCGGCGGCAGCGCCGGACGTCTACCGGCTTCCGGCGGTGCGAGGGTGGCGTGCCAGACCATGGTCCTGGCGCACCATCCTCGTCTCATGTCACCTCGCCGGTGGTCAGCTCTTCGCGTCCGGTCGCGGTTCGGCGGCCGCGAGGCCGGCGATGGCCACGAGCATCAGCGCCGTGCCGACGACCGTGGCCGCGGTGAGCCGCTCGCCGAGGAGCGGGCCCTCTCTGCGGAGCTGCGGCCCACCGCTGTGCCGCCGCAGTGGCCCCAGGAATCGAACACGGGGCGACCGGGGTGCTGTCCGAAGTCATGAACAACGCTGTCGAATCTCGTGAACAAAGCCACCCAACGGTACGGGTGTGCCCAGGGGGCGCACGACGGTCGCGGTGACGTAGCGCGGCGGGGTGGGCTCGGCCATGGCTCGTTCTCCTTCCGACCGACGACTGTCGCGGTGAGGACATGCCTGCCTTCAGCACCTGCCCCGGTCCTCGTTTGTCACGCCTGCCCGGCGAGAGCGGTGTCAGGTGGTGCGCTCCGGGTAGGCGCCACTCGTCGAGCGTCAGGCGGCGACCGCGCCGCATGGATGCAGAGGAGCGGCTGTGAGACGCAATCCGGCGAATGTGTCCGGCGATCGGATCGCCGATCCGTGGGGGCGCCGCACCCCGTACGGCCGGGGCGGGCAGTGGCCGGTACGCACGGACACCTGCCTGGCCGAGGGAGTGGCCGAGGGTGAAGTCGAGGCGTGGGTGCGAACGGCTTCGCTCCTGCATTCCGATGGTGACGCGATGGACATCGCCGTCCGGGACGGGCGGATCGTGGGGGTCCGAGGCCGGGCCGGCGACCGCGTCAACCGGGGCCGGCTGGAGCCGAAGGACCTGTACGCGTGGCAGGCGAACGGCTCGGCGGACCGCCTGACCCGGCCGCTCATCCGTGACGGCGGACGCCTCGTCGACAGCGACTGGCCCACGGCGATGGACCGCATCGTCACCAGATCACACGAGCTCATCAGCTCCCACGGCTCGAAAGCGGTGGCGTTCTACACCTCCGGGCAGCTTTTCCTGGAGGAGTACTACACCCTCGCGGTCCTGGCCCGTGCCGGGATCGGCACGCCGCATCTTGACGGCAACACCCGGCTGTGCACCGCGACGGCGGCGGAGGCGCTGAAGGAGTCCTTCGGCAGCGACGGCCAGCCCGGCTCGTACGAGGACATCGACCACGCGGATGCGATCGCCCTGTTCGGGCACAACATCGCCGAGACGCAGGTAGTGCAGTGGATGCGCATCCTGGACCGGCTGCAAGGGGACGAGCCGCCGCGGCTGCTGTGCGTGGACCCGCGGCTCACCCCGGTGGCCCGTCGGGCGACGGTGCACCTCGCGCCCCGGCTCGGTACGAATGTGGCGCTGCTCAACGCCCTGCTGCACGAGGTCGTCCGGCACGGCTGGACCGACCCCGCGTACATCGCCGGGCACGCGGTCGGCTTCGACGCTCTGCGCGAGCAGGTCGAACCGTGCACGCCTCGGTGGGCCGCCGGCATCTGCGACGTGCCGGCGGCCGCGATCGAGGAGGCCGCCGAGCTGGTCGGTACCGCGGACCGCCTGCTGTCGACCGTGTTGCAGGGGTTCTACCAGGCCAATCAGGCGACCGCGGCGGCCGTCCAGGTCAACAACCTGCACCTGATCCGCGGCATGCTCGGCCGCCCTGGGGCGGGTGTGCTTCAGATGAACGGCCAGCCCACCGCCGAGAACACGCGCGAGTGCGGAGCCGACGGAGACCTGCCGGGGTTCCGGAACTGGCAGAACGAGGCCCACGTGGCCGACCTCGCGCGCGTCTGGAACGTGGAGCCGTCGGTCATCCCGCACGGCGGACCGCCGACCCACGCCATGGAGATCTTCCGGCTGGCGGAACAGGGCAGGGTACAGATGCTGTGGATCAGCGCCACCAACCCGGCCGTGTCCCTGCCCGAACTGGCGCGGATCCGCACCGTCCTGGCCCAAGAGCGCCTGTTCACCGTCGTCCAGGACCTCTTCCTGACCGAGACCGCGCAGTTCGCCGACGTAGTGCTGCCCGCGGCGACCTGGGGCGAGAAGACGGGCACCTTCACCAACGCCGACCGCACCGTCCACCTGTCCGAGAAGGCCGTGGACCCACCCGGCGAGGCCCGCCCGGACCTGGAAATCTTCCTCGACTACGCGGCCCGCATGGGCTTCCGGGACAAGGACGGCGGCCCACTCGTCCACTGGAGCGGCCCGGAAGAGGCCTTCGAGGCGTGGAAGCGGTGCAGCGCCGGACGCCCCTGCGACTACACCGGCCTGAGCTACGAGAAACTCCGCGGCCCCAGCGGCATCCAGTGGCCGTGCACCGAGCACGCCCCAGAGGGCACCGACCGCCTCTACGAGGACGGCGTGGCCTGGGCGCACCCGGACCTGTGCGAGTCGTACGGCAAGGATCTGGTGACCGGCGAACCGCTGGGCGAGGCGCGGTACCGGTCGATGAACCCGGACGGGAAGGCCCTCATCAGGCCCGCCCCCTACGTCCCGCCGAAGGAATGGCCGGACGAGAGCCATCCCTTCCACCTGACCACCGGGCGCACCCTCTACCACTTCCATACCCGCACCAAGACCGGCCGGGTGCCCCGACTCGCGGCCGCGGCACCGGACGTGTGGGTGGAGATCGCCGACGCCGACGCCGCCCGCCTCGGCTTGGTGGAAGGCGACCTCGTCGAGGTCACCACGCGGTGCGGTGCCTTGCGCGGGCGCCTGCGGATCGGGTCCATCCGCCCGGGTGTCCTGTTCGTCCCCTTCCATTACGGCTACTGGGACACCCCGGCCGGCAGCGCCCCCGCCCCGGGGACACCAGGGCGTGCCGCGAACGAGCTGATCGCCCCCCTCTGGGATCCCGTCTCCAAGCAGCCCCAGTTCAAGACCGCCGCAGCCGCCCTCAGCCTCGTCGAACACGCCGGCGGCCCGACCCAGACCCTGACGCCGGCGCCGCCGTCAGCCTGAGGGGGCGTCCTCGAAGGTGACTTCGTGGCTCGGGCGGAGCTCGGCCGACATGTTGCGTTCCATCATGCGCAGGGCCGCGTCGGCGAGGCCGGCATCGATGTGGGCGACCGCGTCGAGGGCCACGACGACGTCGAGGTGGCGGATGTGGGCGTCCAGGGCCGAGTACAGAACGCACTGCTCGGTCACCTGCCCACACAGCACCACCCGCTGGACATCGAGCTGGCCCAGCAGGTAGGCCAAGGGGGTTTCGTAGAAGACCGAGTGCCGTGCCTTGACGACGAACAGGGATTGCTCGTCCGGTGCGATCGGCTCCACGAGGTCGCCGTAGCGGCCGGCCAGGGCGGCTTCGAGGATCTCGCCGTGGTGGGAGCGCCAGCGGCCGAAGTTGTCGTTCACGTAGATGACCGGTGCGCCGGCGTCCCTCGCCTGCTCGAGCAGCGTCCCGATGCCCGGGAGGGCTTCGCGGACGCACCGCACCAGCGCATCGGCGTCCTCGTGCTCGTAGGTGTTGAGCATGTCGATCACGATGAGTGCCGTGCCACCCACGCCGTCTCCTTCCTCCAAGCGGCCCCATGGGCGGGGACCCTCGGAGCGCGGCCGCCCTTCACGGGCGTGGACCGGTCCCCGTCGGGGCGGCGGTGCAGGCAGTCTGCTGCCTCGGTCGAGGTCTCGCGCGTCGGCCACGCCGTGCACCACTCGGGCGACGCATACACCTGGACATGTTGTGTCCAGGAGGGGTAGGCGCGGAACATGACCCAGAACCGAGAACTTGCGGTAGTGACCGGCGCGTCCAATGGGATCGGCTTCGAGCTCGCCCGGCAGCTCGCCGATCGGGGTTTCGACCTGATCGTGAACTCCGCCGACGAGGAGCGCCTCCTCTCTGCGGCCGACGACATCGGGCGGCAGACCGGGGCGAACGTGCAGCCCTTACGGGCGGACCTGCGCAGCTACGAGGAGGCCGAGCGCTTCGTCGGGGCGGTGGCCGCCACCGGACGTCCGGTGGCCGTAGCCGCGCTGAACGCCGGCGTGGGACGAGGAGGAGCGTTCCTCGATACCGATCTGGAGGACGAGTTCGAGATCATCGACCTGCACGTACGCTCCACGGTGCACGTGGCCAAGCGGCTGCTCCGCTCGATGGCCGCGGTGGGCGGAGGACGGATGCTGATCACCTCCTCGATCGCGTCCACCGTGCCGGGCTCGTTCCAGGCCGTGTACAACGCCTCGAAGTCGTTCCTGCAGTCGTTCTCGCAGGCGCTCCAGAACGAGCTCAAGGACACGGACCTGACCGTCACCGCCTTGATGCCCGGCCCCACCGATACGGACTTCTTCCGCCGCGCCGACATGGGCGACACCAAAGTCGGCCAGAGCGGGAAGGATGACCCCGCCCAGGTGGCCGAGCAAGGGCTCGACGCGCTCTTCGCCGCAAAGAACAAGGTCGTCGCCGGATCGCTGAAGACCCGCGCCCAGGGCATGGCCGACAAGGTCCTGCCCGACAGCCTCGAAGCAGAGGGACACCGCCGGATGGCCGAGCCCGGATCCGCTGACCGGTAGCCGCCCGCCGGGGCGGACCCAGCTCCGCTGGCGGGTCCCCGTGAAGGACGGACGGATACGGCCTGACCATCGGGGTAGCCGGACCCCATGGACACCACAACCGAAACCCTGCCGCTGCGTGCCGTCGCGCTGGTCTGCACGCTCTCGCCGTCGCCGAAACCGTCCAGTTCGCAGTTGCTCGCCGAGCAGACCATGGCCGCCCTCGCCGACCACGGCGTCACCGGGAAGGTGATCCGGATCGCCGATCACGACGTCAAACCCGGGGTCGAGGTCGACATGGGAGACGGTGACGCCTGGCCGGAGATCCGCGACACGATCCTCGGCTGCGACATCCTGATCCTGTCCACGCCGATCTGGCTCGGCCACCCCTCCAGCATCGCCCAGCGCGTCCTGGAACGGCTCGACGCCGAGCTGGGCGAGAGCGACGAAGAGGGCCGCATGCTCACCTACGGAAAGGCCGCAGCCGTGTGCGTCGTCGGCAACGAGGACGGCGCCCACCACGTCAGCGCCGAGCTCTTCCAGGGCCTGAACGACGTCGGCTTCTCCCTGCCCCCGAACGCCGCCACCTACTGGGTCGGCGAAGCCATGCAGGGCACCGACTACCAGGACCTCGACAAGACCCCCGACAAGACCGCGGCCACGACCGAAACCCTGGCCACGAACACCGCGCACCTCGCGCGCCGGCTCAAGGCCGCCGCCTACCCGCCCTCCACCTGACATCCCGCCTCACCCGACCGAGTCGGAAGGAGACCGCGATGCCCTCCCACGACCAGCCCCGCCTCACCGATCCGGTGTCCCTCCACGCCCGCCCCCCGTTCCCCGCGCAGGACCAGGACCATCCAGGCTCGACCGAGGCCATGGACCCCCGCCCCGACCACGGTGAGGACTCCTACCAGGGCCACGGTCTGCTGCGCGGCCGCAAGGCGCTGGTCACCGGAGGGGACTCCGGGATCGGCCGGGCCGTCTGCCTGGCCTTCGCACGGGAAGGCGCCGACGTCGTCTTCACCCACCTGCCCGAGGAAGCCGACGAAGCCGACGAGACCGCCCGCCTGATCCGCGACGCAGGCCGCACGGCAGTGGCCGTCGCCTGCGACATCCGGCACGAAGGCGAATGCACCGCCCTCGTCGACAAGACAGTGGGCGAGCTGGGCGGCATCGACCTGCTCGTCAACAACGCCGCCTACCAGATGGCCCAGCCGGACGGGATCGAGGCGATCACCACCGAGCAGTTCGACCGGGTGATGAAGACCAACCTGTACGGAATGTTCTGGCTCACCAAGGCCGCGCTGGCCCACATGCCGCGCGGCGCCTCGGTGATCAACACCGCCTCCGTCCAGGGCTACCAGCCCAGCCCGCACCTCCTTGACTACGCCATGACCAAGTCCGCGATCATCTCCTTCACCCACAGCCTCGCCCAGATGCTCGCCGAGCGCGGCATCCGTGCCAACGCCGTGGCCCCGGGGCCGGTCTGGACACCGCTGATCCCCGCGACGATGCCCGACCCGACCGAGTTCGGCGAGCAGTCGCCGCTGGGCCGGCCCGCACAGCCGGCGGAGATGGCACCCGCCTACGTCTTCCTCGCCTCCGACCAGGCCTCCTACATCACCGGCGAGATCGTCAACGCCACCGGCGGAACCCCCCTGCCGTGACCCCGGACGAAGCCCTGCGCCGGATCGCCTTCCTCCTGGAATGGCGCGGGGCGTCGCCGTACCGGGTGCGGGCCTTCCACACGGCGGCCGACGCCGTCCGCGGCCTGCCACCGGGACAGGTGGAAGCAGCGCAGGTCGAACGGCTGCGCGGGGTGGGTCCGGTCACCGCCGAGGTGATCTCCCAGGCGTCGACCGGGGTGGTGCCGAGCTATCTCGCCCGCCTGGAGGCCGAAGCCGACCCGGCCGCTCGCGTCGGCTGGGACCTCGCGGCGGCGAGCACCGGGGACTGCCACCTGCACTCCGACTGGTCGGACGGCGGTAGCCCGATCGAGGACATGGCCGGCGCGGCCCGCGCCCTGGGCCATCAGTGGGCCGTCCTGACCGATCACTCACCGCGGCTGACGATCGCCCACGGGCTGAGCCCGGCCCGGCTGAGGGGCCAGCTGGAAGCCGTGGCCGAAGTGAATTCCCGGATGGGCCCGGACTTCCGGCTGCTCACGGGCATCGAGTGCGACATCCTCGACGACGGCTCACTCGACCAGGACGACGATCTGCTCGACCGGCTCGACATCGTCGTGGCGTCCGTGCACTCCAAGCTCCGCTCGGAACCCGAACCCATGACCGCCCGCCTGCTGGCCGCGGTACGCAACCCCCGCGTCGACGTCCTGGGCCACTGCACGGGACGGATCATCACCGGCCGCGGCCGCCCGCAGTCCCGCTTCGACGCAGAGGCCGTCTTCGCCGCGTGCGCGGAGGCCGGTACCGCGGTGGAGATCAACTGTCGGCCCGAACGACGCGACCCACCGGACGACCTGCTCGTGCAGGCCGCCGCCGCGGGCTGCCGCTTCGCCGTGGACACCGACGCCCATGCCCCCGAACAGCTCCACTGGCAGAGCACGGGCTACGCACGCGCGGCCCGGATCGGCCTGGGACCGGACCGGCTGATCACGACCTGGCCCCTCGGACGGCTACTGACTGCCAGAAGTGGCAGGCAGTGAAGCAAACACCCTCCTCATGCCCCCGCGCGCCGTCCCGGCGTCGGCCAGTTGACAGGCGGGCATCGCGTACGCCGTGGGCGATCAGGTCGCCTACGGCGGAACCGGCCACCGCTGCCGGCGGGGCCCACACCTCGCAGGTCGGCTGGGAACCGCCCACCGCCCCCGCCCTCCGGGAACGCTCGGCCTGACCCGGCCCGTACGGCGTGACGCGCGAGACCTGCTGCCCGACCGCACCGCGGAGCCGGTGGCTGCCGACTCGCCGCTCACCCGGGCATCAAGGCGATCTGCCGGGACCGGTGCCGCACGATCAGCCAGACCGCCGCCCGCGCGACACCCGACGCGATCGAAGTCGCGGGACGGCTGCGACCGCACCACCGACACCTAACCCGGTGTCGTCGAGCGGCAGCTCGCCGAGTTCCCGCCGGGCAGGCCCGTCCATCCGACCGACGTCAGCTGCGGCAACGCCACGCTCGCCCACATCACCAGGGACAAGACGGGGTGGTCACCCGCCTTCCGGCGGCCGCCGGGACATGGCACCCCTGATCATGCTTCCCCGCACGCGACGAACCGGCTCGCATCGTTTCCGCATCGTACTGTGGTGAACATGTACGACTCCGTGCACGGCATCACCACGGGCGCCGTCGCCCGTCGTCTGGGGGTCTCCCCCGTGACCGTGCGTTCCTGGGACCGGCGGTACGGGATCGGCCCCGCCGTCCGCGCGGAGGGGCGGCACCGGCGGTGGAGCCCCGCGGACGTCGCGATGCTGGAGGAGATGTGCCGTCTCACGGCGTCGGGCGTCCCGCCCGCCGAGGCGGCGCGGGCCGCCCGGGAGGTGCGGTCCTCAGCGGTGCCGGGCGGAGGCCGCGCGTCCGTCGGCCCTCCGGCCGAGGCCGTCACCGAGCCGGTCGTGTCGTCGGCTGAACCGCATCCCACGCCGGCCCGGCGTGCGGTGGCCGGCAGCGGCCTGCCGCTGGGCGACGTGCGGCAGGAGTGCCGCGGGCTCGCCCGTGCCGCCGTGCGCCTCGACGGACCTGTCATGGAGGCAATGCTCCAGGCGGCACTGGCGGAGTACGGGCTGGTCACCACCTGGGAGGACATCATGGCCCCGACGCTGCACGCGGTGGGCCGGACCTGGGAATCGTCCGGCGACCGCTACGTCGAGATGGAGCACCTGCTCTCCTGGCACGTCTCCACCGCCCTGCGGCGGGTCGCCGTCACCGGACCGGCAGTCGTCTCCAAGGCCCCTCCGGCCGTGCTGGCCTGCGTCCCCTCGGAGCAGCACACGCTGCCCCTGGAGGCGCTCGCCGCCGGCCTCGCCGAACGGGGACTCCCGACCAGGATGTTCGGCGCGGCCGTGCCCGCCGAGGCCCTCGACGCGGCGGTGCGACGGTCCGGGCCGACCACCGTCGTCCTCTGGTCCCAGGCCCGCTCCACCGCGAACCACGCTCTGGCCCGGCACGTCGCGGGGACGGCGTTCGGAGTACGGGGCGCACGCACCGCTCCTCTGGTCCTCCTCGCGGGCCCCGGCTGGCTCGGCCGGACACCCGCTCCCGGCACGTCACGTCCCACCGATCTGCGGGAGGCGCTCGGCGTGATCTCCCGGCTGTACGAGGAGATGGCCGGGTACGAGGAGCGGGCCGGAAGCACCGGAGCCTGAGCGGCCGGACCCTCACGGACGAGGCTGGCTCGCCGGCCGGTGCCGGGGCGCCCGGACCCGGGCCGGTCAGCGACCGGCGCGGACACCGGCGAGTTCGAGGCTGTGCCGCATGCGCCGGAGGCCGCGGCGGGCGTGGCTCTTGACCGTGCCGAGCGGAATGCCGGTGCGGTCGGCGATCTGAGTCTGGGTCAGGTCGGCGAAGTAGGCGAGTTCCAGGACGTCGCGCTGGACGCGGGGCAGCCTGGACAGCTCTTCGGTGACGACCATCCGGTCGAGGACCCGCTCGGGCTCCTCGTCCATCCGGTCCTCGTGCTCCAGAGAGGCGCCGAGGGACGCCGTGAGCTCGGTGCGGCGGGTGCGGGCGGTCAGGGTGTCGGCGATCCGGCGTCGGGTGATGCCGGTGAGCCAGGCCGGCAGGGTGCCCCGCTCGGGACGGAAGTTGGCCCGGCCTCGCCAGGCGGCGACGAACACCTGCTGGGTGACGTCCTCCGCCTCGCGGGCGTCGCCCAGGGCGCGGGCCGCCAGCGTGTGGACCAGGCGGCCCCAGCGCTGGTACGCGGCGGCCAGGCACCGCTCGTCGCCGCCGGCCAGGCCGCGGGCGATCCGGTCGTCGGCATCGGCGTCGGCGGCGGCAACGGCCGCCATGGCCGCGGCGGTCGCTGTGGGGACGCGCACGGCCGCGGTCGGCGCATCGGTGGCGGCAGGCACCCGCAGGGCGGCGGTGCCGACTGTCTGCGCATCGGTGCCGGCGGGCGCGAGGACTCCGGTCGTCCGGTGTGCGGTCATGACGCTTCCTCCTCCGGGTGGTGGCACGAACTCCCACCGGGTGTGCCGCCGTCGCTGCGAGAGCGTCGGCGCCGGGACCTCGGTGACGCCGTGCCTCCTCACGGTCCGTCCGGCACACACCCCGGCACAACTCGCATCGCTTTCGCATCGAAAGCTCCCCGGGACAACGATGCGAGGGTTCGCACCGGATCAGGAAGAGCCTCGGAGCCGGCGGAAGCGCGCCAGACCCTCGGAGAGCTCGATCAGCGGCTCCGGATAGTCGACGGCCGCCCGGTCGAGTCCGGTGAGCCGCCAGGGCTCGTGGACGGCCGGACCGTCGAGGGCCGCCAGTTCCGGGACCCAGCGGCGGACATAGCTGCCGTCGGGGTCGTACCGCTTGGCCTGCGTGACGGGGTTGAGGACGCGATGGGGCCGGGTGTCCGTGCCGGTGCCGGCCACCCACTGCCAGTTGAGCTGGTTGTTCGCGACGTCGCCGTCCACCAAGAGGCCGAGGAAGTGCCGCGCGCCTTCCCGCCAGTCGATGCAGAGCGTCTTGGACAGGAAGGAGGCCGTGACCAGCCTGCCCCGATTGTGCATCCATCCCTCGTGGGCGAGCTGCCGCATGGCGGCGTCGACGAGGGGATAGCCGGTACGTCCCTCCCGCCAGGCCGCGAGGTCGGCCTCCGCGTCCGCGCCCACCCGCCAGCGGCCCGGCCTCGGCCGGTAGTCGGCCTCGGCCGACGCGGGGCGCGCGGCCAGCACCTGGTGGTGGAAGTCCCGCCAGCAGAGCTGCCGTAGGAACGCGTCGGCGCCCGCCCCGCCCCGCTTGCCCGCCCGGTGCACCGCCTCGGTGGCGGAGAGGGCGCCGAAATGGAGGTAGGGCGAGAGACGGGAGGTGGCGTCGCCCGCCAGGTCGTCGTGGCGCTCCTCGTAGGTGTCGAGACGATCGGCCAGCCACGAGCCGAGCCGCTTGCGGGCCTCGCTCTCCCCTCCCACGGGGAGGGCCGGCGACACATCCGCGACGGCGGAGCGCCGCGGGATGCGCTCGGAGCGCACGTCGGACGGCACGCGCAGCTTCCTCGGGGCGGCGAAGGGGGTCCGGAGCGGCTCGGCGGCCCAGCGCCGGTGATAGGGCGTGAAGACGGCGTAGTGGTCCGAGCCCTGCGGGACGACGTCGCCGGGCGGGACGACGGTGACGACACCGTCGTGCACGTACAGGCGGCAGCCGTCCTCCTCCAGCGCCCTGCGGAGACGAGTCTCCCGCCGCCGGGCGAAGGCCGTCACGCCGGCGGCCATGTGGACCTCGTCGGCGTCGGTCTGCCGCACCAGGGCCCGCACCTCGGAGACCGTGTCGCCCTCCCGCACCACGAGACGGCCGCCCCGCTCCTTCAAGGACCGGTCGAGGTCCTCCAGACAGTCCGCGAGGAAGGCCAGCCGGTTGGGCGCCGCGAACCCCGTGCGGGCCACGGCCGGGTCGCGGACGAACACCGGCACCACCTCCTCCGCCCCCTGGGCCGCGGCCCTGAGCGGCGGATGGTCGTGAACCCTGAGGTCGGAGGTGTACAGAACGACGGACACGGTCATCGCGCTCTCCCTGCTCGGCCGCCGGTCACGGACGCGCGGCGCCGCGCCGGGGTACTGGTGTGGAACTCCTGCATCCGCGGTTCCCCGTTTTCCGGGGTGCCGGATGCACGCGGACCGGGCCACCTCGGCGGGGCGGAGGACGCCGGCCCGCGACGGGGTGCCGGACCGGGCGTGCGGCTCCGGCTGCTCGCCCTCCCCTCGTCCGGTGCCTGATGCTCGTGACACGATCTGTCCGGGCTCTGGTGCTCAGCCGCTTCCACGGGATCGCCGGCGTCTCCAGCGGGCCGCCGGCGGCTGGACGCGCGCGGCTTCCACGCGGAAGCGCCCGATCGCGGGTCGGTCAGGGACGGTGGCGGAGCGGGCCCGGCCACCAGACCATGGGGCCGATGTCCCGGACGAGGGCGGGCACCAGGAGCGAACGGACCACGAGGGTGTCGAGCAGGACGCCGAAGGCCACGATGAACGCGATCTGGACGAGGAACGCCAGCGGGATCACGCCCAGGGCCGCGAAGGTGGCGGCGAGGACGACGCCGGCCGAGGTGATGACCCCGCCCGTGGCGACCAGTCCCCGGCGCAGGCCCTCGCGGGTGCCGTGCAGCTCCGTCTCCTCGCGCACCCGCGACATGAGGAAGATGTTGTAGTCGACGCCGAGGGCGACCAGGAAGACGAAACCGTACAGGGGGACGGCGGGGTCGGTCCCGGTGAAGCCGAGGACGTACTCGAAGACGAGGGCGGAAACGCCCAGCGTGGCGAGGAAGTTGAGCGCGACGGTGGCCACCAGGAGCGCGGGCAGCAGCAGCGAGCGCAGCAGGCCGACCAAGATGACCAGGATGATGGCCGACACGACGGGAACGATGAGCCTCCTGTCCCGGTCGGCGGTGACTTGGGTGTCGTACTTCTGGGCGGTGGATCCGCCGACCAGGGCGTCGGCACCGGGGACCGCGTGGAGGGCGCTGCGCAGGGCGACGACGGTGTCCCTGGCGGCGTCGGAGTCCGCGGCGTCTGCGAGAGTGACGTCGATCCGGACGCGCCCGTCGGCGAGGAGCGGCCGCGAGGTGCCGGGGGCGGCGAAGAGGGTCGCGGAGTCGACCCCGTCGACGTCCGCGGCAGCCGTCCGCGCCTTCTCCGCGGCGGCGGCGTCGGCGATGACGACGGCGGGGTTGCCGGCGCCGCCCGGAAAGTGCTCACTCAGGCGTTCCTGGGCGGCGACGGAGGGGGCGTCCTTGACGAAGATCTCGTCGAACGGGACACCCCTGGAGTCAAGCGTGAAGGAGAAGGCAGCGCAGGCGAGCAGGGCCGCCAGGGAGCCGGCCCAGACCTTGCGGGGCGCACGGTCGACGAGCCCGGCGACCCTGCGCCAGGCGGGGTGGGCCGGCTCGCCGTCGACGGTGGCCTTGGGGCGGGCCGGCCAGTACGCGGCACGGCCGAGCAGCATCAGGGCGGCGGGGAGGAACGTCACCGAGCTCAGGACGGCGCAGACGATGCCGATCGCGCCGACTGGGCCGAGGGCCCGGTTGTTGGTGAGGTCGCTGAACAGCAGGGCGAGCAGGCCCAGCGCGACCGTGGCGGCGCTTGCCACGATCGGCCCGAAGGACTGCTTGAGTGCGGCACGCATGGCCGGCACCCGGTCGCCGTCGCGTCGGCCCAGCTCCTCCCGGTAGCGGGCGGCCAGCAGCAGGGCGTAGTCGGTGGCCGCGCCGATGACCAGGATGGACAGGATGCCCTGGACCTGGCCGTCCACCCGGACGACGTCGTGATCGGCAAGGACGTAGACGACGGCGCAGGCCAGGCCGAGGGCGAAGACGGCCCCGACGATGATCAGCAGCGGCAGCAGGAGGCTCCGGTAGACCAGGAGCAGGATCACCAGGACCGTCACCAGCGCGACGACGAGCAGGAGCCCGTCGATGCCGACGAACGCATCACCGAGATCCGCCCGGGTCGCGGCGGGACCCGCCAGCCACACCTCGGTCCCCGGTACGGCGGAGACGGCGGCCTCGACCTCCCCCAAGGTGACGGCCAGTTCGTCGCCGAGGTCGGGGCGGAGCTGCACGATTCCCCGCAGGGCCTCTCCGTCCGCGGAGGGGAAGGCCGGGCTGGGTGCGCCCACCACCCCGTCGGTGCCCGTGAGGGAGGCCAGGGACCGGGTGGCGGTCGCCTGCGCGGTCGGGTCGACAGGGCCGCCGCCGTCGGCGGACCAGACGACCAGCGCGGGGAGGGTCTTCTCCTGACGGAACGCCTCCTGGGCCCGGAGGACCCGGGTCGACTCGGCGCTGCGTGGCAGGAAGGCGGCCTGGTCGTTGGTGGCCACCTCACCGAGCCTCCCGGCGTAGGGACCGAGCCCTCCTCCGACACCGAGCCAAAGGACGAGCACCAGCAGCGGCAGCAGTCTGCTCGCCCAGCGCGCAGGTGCGGACATGGAGGCCTCCCCGGAGATGGTTCGACCACCTCAACGATCGAGATACAGGACATCGTGGAGCAGCCGGGCTTCCGTGGCCCCACCCTCCCCGCGCGACGGAACGGGTCCGCCCGACACCCTCCCTTCCGCACACCGGTATGACACGGATGCGGTCGACCGGGGAACGGGGCGACGGTCGGACCACTCGCCCGGGCGACCCCGGGACACGCCGGCCCGTATCGGCCCGGAGGGCAGAGCTTTCGGCACGGCAGCCGACCTCGACAGCGCGTGCGACACCGTCTGCCGGCCGACCACGCTCACGGACCCTCACGCCACCGGAAGCCCGCCACGCCGATGGCGACGAGAACGGTGTCCAGCCCTCCGAGGGCTTGAGCGGCCCCGCTGTCAGGGGCGGCTCAGGCCCTCGGAGCGGCCCCGCTGTCAGGGGCGGTTCGCGCCGGGCGAGCAGATCCACGCTCCGCCGCCACGGAGGAGGCGCGGACGGCCCGGTCGGCGCCGCGCGCGCCGTTCACGCGACAGGGGTCACCCGCGGCCCGGTGCCGCGCCCGTCCGCCCCCTCTCCCTCTCCCTCTCTGCGGTCCGGGCGATGTTCCTGGCCATGCCACCGAAGACCACGGCGTGGAACGGGGCCACGCCCCACCAGTACGCCTGCCCGGCAAGGCCCCGGGGGTGGAAGAGCGCCCGCTGCCGGTACGACGTACGGCCCCGCTCGTCCCGGTCCACTGCCATCTCCAGCCAGGCGAGACCGGGCAGGCGCATCTCGGCCCGGAGGCGCAGCAGGCGCCCGCGATCGATCGCCTCCACGCGCCAGAAGTCCAGCGCGTCACCGACCCGGAGGTGCTCCGCGTCCCTGCGGCCCCGGCGCAGTCCCACTCCCCCGGCGAGCCGGTCGGCCCATCCTCGGACGGACCAGGCAAGCGGGAAGGAGTACCAGCCGTTCTCCCCGCCCACCCCCTCGATGACCCGCCACAGCGCCTCGGGGCTCGCGTCGACGATGCGGGAGCGCTTGTCCGTGTAGAGGCTGCCGCCCGCCCAGTCCGGGTCGGTCGGCAGCGGGTCGCTCGGCGCCCCGGGCGGTGAGGCGGACGACCAGCGGGTGGTGACCCGTGCCTCCCGCACGCGACGGAGGGCCAGCCGGAGGGCCTCGGCGAAGGGGATGGGCCTGCCGGGGCCGTCGGGGACATGGCGGGTGATGTCGTTCTCGGTGCAGACCACCTCGTGCCGGAGCGATTCGGTGAGGGGGCGGGCCAGGGAGGCCGGCACCGGTGTGACGAGGCCGATCCACTCGCTGGACAGCCGGGGGGTGAGGACCGGTACGGGGACGATCAGACGCCTGCGGAGCCCCGCGGCCTCCGCGTACCGCACCATCATCTCCCGGTAGGTGAGCACGTCGGGACCCCCGATGTCGAAGGTCCGGTTCACTCCGGCGGGCAGTCCGGCGCTCCCGGTCAGGTATCTCAGCACGTCACGCACCGCGATGGGCTGGACGCGGGTGCCGACCCAGCTGGGGGTGACCATGACGGGGAGTCGTTCGGTGAGGTACCGGAGCATCTCGAAGGAGGCCGATCCGGAGCCGATGACGACGGCGGCCCGCAGCACGGCGGTGGGGACGCCCGAGTCGAGGAGGATGCGGCCCACCTCGGTGCGGGAGCGCAGGTGCGGCGAGAGCTCGCCCTCCGGCACTCCGCTCGGGACCAGACCGCCCAGGTAGACGATGCGCCGCACCCCGGCGGCACGGGCCTCGGCCGCGAACGTGCGGGCGGCGAGCCGGTCGGCGTCCTCGAAACGCGCCGTCGAACTCATGGAGTGGACGAGGTAGTAAGCGACGTCGACGCCGGCGAACGCCCCGCGGAGGCTCTCGGCGACCGTGACGTCACCACGTACGGTCTCCACCCGGTCGGCCCAGGGAAAGTCGCGGAGCTTGTCCGGGTGCCGGGCGAGACAGCGCACACGGTACCCCGCGTCGAGCAGCTCCGGTACGAGGCGGCCCCCGATGTAGCCACTCGCGCCGGTGACCAGGCAGAGGGCGTCGTTGGCCGGGGTGGGGAGGTCCATGCGCTGATCCCTTTCACGGACTGCCATGGCGTACACGTGCCATGAGGTTCTCTCGTCGTCGTGGGGGCACGCGGATGCGGGCCCGGGGCTCGGCCGAGGCCGGGCCTTGCGCGCCCTCGCTTCGGCATGAGCACGGGTGCCGATGACGTGCACGGTCGTGTGGGACGTCCGCCCGGTGCCGCGGACGCCGGAGGCGGTGTCGTTCACCATGCACGTGTCCCCGGACCCGGCGGTGCTCGGCATGCCGCCCTCCAGGGTCTTGCAGGAGCCGTCGGCGAGGTCGGCCTCGTCCAGGTCTGCTTTCGAGATCTCGGCGAAGGCGTCGTTCGTCGGCGCGAAGGCCGTGAGGGCCTCCGCGTTGTTCAGGGTGTCGACGAGGCCGGCCTTCTGAACGGCGGCGCTGAGGGTGGACGGTGCGGGACGAAGCCGCCGTCCTCGGCCGACGCCTGCGGCCCGGGGCCTCCGAACGAGACCGCGAGGGCCGTCCCGGCCAGGACCGCCGGACGCGGCGCCGGGTGAACGTGGTGTTCATGACGTGCTCCTCCCACGGCCGCACGCCGAGGGCCGCGGCTACGGATCGATGGACCTCTCACCTGGACATTCGGCGCGAAGCCGCCCTACGGATGAGTACGACGGCACTTCTTTTCTCGTAGGTCGAT
The DNA here is from genome assembly GCF_049913175.1 of Streptomyces sp. R-07. Classification (NCBI taxonomy): domain Bacteria; kingdom Bacillati; phylum Actinomycetota; class Actinomycetes; order Kitasatosporales; family Streptomycetaceae; genus Streptomyces; species Streptomyces sp. R-07. Next base: position 7,778,501 of record NZ_CP183978.1, on the reverse strand, counting down.
CCTCCGCCTCCCCCGCCCTCCCACCGGAGCACGTCCCGCCGTTCGGAAGTCTTGGCCCGTGTACGGCGCTCTCCAGGTCCGGGGAGGGCGCCGTCCGCGTGGCCTCGGCCGGGATACCCCGGGCCAGGCACCCTCTGGGAGCGCCCGGCCCTTCCCATGGGGGAGGTGTCGAACCACCCTTCTTCTCCCAGTTCATCCCACCCATGTCCCAGTCCTGACCAGCGGTTCCGGGCCATACACGGGCCGGCTTCGGCGAAAGGGATACTCTTGGTGTCCGGTCTTCACCGTCCGTGACGTTTCCTGGGCCCTACGAGCCACTGGCACATCACGCGGTCGCGCTCCCGCAAGCCGGCAGGCGTGCTCTGCCCTACCCGTAGCCCGCTCGTCACGTCGCTGAGCGCGCCCCTCGCGGATACTCTGGGATTCATGATCGAGTCCGGACGGCCGCGGCTCCGTCAGAGCTACCGCTACGGCAGGCTTGTGCGGCTGTCACCGGTGATTCTGACCGTCGTGATCGCCAGCCTGGCTTACGCCACCCCGCCGGAGATGGCCTTCAGCCGCCTCCTGCCCGCGGCGCCGGCTCTGGCCGCCGCCATGTGGCCGGTCCTCCCGACCGTCCTGCTCGGGACCGTCTGCCTCTTTCTGATGGTCGGCCTCAGCTTCGTCTTCCCCGATCTGGGGACGTGGTGGACGTGCGGGGGGATCGTCGCGGTCACCGTGGCCGCAGCATACGGAAGCCACGTCCGGCTTCAGCGGGAGCGCACCCTCTTTCAGGTACGGCTCGTCGCCGACGCGGCCCAGCAGGTGGTGCTGCGGCCCCTGCCGCACCGTTTCCGGAACGTCGAGATCGAATCGCTGTACCTCGCGGCCGCCGCGGAAGCCCGCATCGGCGGGGACTTCTACGAGGTGGTCGATACGCCGTACGGGGTACGGCTGCTCATCGGCGACGTGCGGGGCAAAGGCCTGCCGGCAGTCGGGGCGGCCGCGGCGATCGTGAACGCCTTCCGGGAGGCGGCACACGGCGAGGCCTCCATGGCCGACATCGCCCGCAGGCTCGACGCCAGCTGCACCCGGCACAACGCCGCCCATCCACCCGAGGCACCGATGGAACGCTTCGCCACCGCGCTGCTCGTCGAGATCCCGCATCAAGGCAGCCGCATCACCATCGTCAACTGCGGACACCCCCCACCGCTGATCCACAGCCTGAACAACGTGCGCATCCTCGAGCCGTCCGCCCCGTCGCCCCTGCTCAGCCTCGCGGAGTTGATCGGTGACCAGTACCGTGCGGACGCCTTCGACTTCGCTCCCGGCGAGCTCCTCCTCCTCTATACGGACGGGATCGCCGAAACCCGCGCCCGGGACGGTGAGTTCTTCCCGTTGACAGAATGGATGCGTCGACAGCTCCCCACGCCTCCCCGTGATCTGCTCACGGCCCTGCACCACGACCTCCTCCGTCACAGTAGAGGCAGCCTCGACGATGACATCGCCGCCTTGGCCGTACGCCTGCACACTCCATGAGCCATGCGCACGGAGAGGCCGTGAGCTCCCAGGCCGCTCAGCCTTGAGCCAACCGTCCTCTCCCGATCCGGCGGTGTCTCGCGAGGGAGGAACTCGCTCACGCCAGTGACGGTGGGCAGCAGAAGCCGGTTGTCGCCGATCTCGGGTCACCGCGTGGCCCCATACGATCCGGCGTTGAACGCTCCCGTCACGCTCCACGCTGCCGCAACGCCACCGCTCCCCCTCTCCGTCCTTCGACCCTGGTGCGCGGACGACGTTGCTGCACTGGTTCAGGCCCACCAGGACCCCGTTCTGCGGCGTTGGACCAGCTCTCCCCTGGAGAGTGCGGACGACGGGCCTGCGGTGGATGCGAGCTCAAGAGCAGCGCTGGGCGACACGGGGGCCGGTTCGGCTTCGCCGTACTCGAGCAGGCGCTTGATGCGGCACCGCCCCGGATCCGGGCAGGGGCGATCGGCCGATGGGAGCGGCACCGGGATCCGAGCCACCCGTGGGAGGGCGGCGCGCGGCCGTCAAGCCACGGGCAAGGCCTGCTCCGCCCAGATCGTCTTCCCTGCCGGCATGTAGCGCGTCCCCCAGTGCTCGGTGAGCTGGGCGACCATGAACAGTCCACGTCCGCCCTCCTCGTCGCTGCCGGCGTAACGGGCATGCGGTGAGGTGTGCTGCGAGTCGGAGACCTCACATATGAGAGAACGGTCCCGGATCAACCGCAGACCGATCGGGCCGGAGGCGTGGCGGATCGCGTTGGTGACCAGTTCACTGACCACCAGTTCCGTGGTGAAGACCAGATCGTCCAGTCCCCACCGCCCAAGCTGTTCCGCGGCCATCGCACGTGCGCCCGCGACGAGCGCGGGGTCCGAGGGCAGCTCCCAGGTCGCCACCTGACGTGACCCCAGCACACGGGTGCGCACGACGAGCAGCGTCGCGTCGTCCTGCACCCGGTCCGATGCCAGCTCCGCGACGATCTGTGCGCACAATCGGTCGGACGACGATCCCCGCTGCTCGCCGAGTACCGCCGCCAACCGGTCCAACCCCACATCGATGTCCTTCCCCCGGGCCTCCACGAGGCCGTCGGTGAACAGGACGACCAGACTTCCCTCGGCGAGCTCCACTTCCGCGCCCTCGTAGGGAAGCCGTCCCACACCCAGAGCAGGCCCCGGCGGCAGACGAAGGAAGCTGACGGGGCCGTGCGGCTGCACCACAGCCGGCGGCAGGTGTCCCGCCGCCGCCCAGGTGCTCGTCCGGGAGGCCGGGTCGTAGATCCCGTAGACGCACGTCGCTCCGACGGCGCCACTGTCGTCTGCGCCTTTCCCGTCCTGGTCCGACGCGTCCTTGCCGACTTGATCGTTCAGCCGGGCCAGGAGTTCGTCGGGTGCGAGGTCCAGCTCGGCCAGGGTACGCACCATCGCGCGCAAGCGCCCCATGGTGGCAGCGGCCCCGAGTCCGTGACCGACCACGTCCCCCACGACGAGTCCGACACGTGCCCCTGAAAGCGGAATGACGTCGAACCAGTCTCCGCCGGCGCCGAGGTGGCTGTCGGCCGGCAGGTAGCGGCTCGCCGCCTCGACCGCACTCAGCTCGGGCAGCGATCGTGGCAGCAGGCTGCGCTGGAGCATGAACGCGGCGGTGCGCTCCCGGCGGTACCGCCGGGCGTTGTCGATGCATACGGCGGTCCGCGACGCCAGCTCCTCGGCCACTGCCCGATCGCCGTTGTCGAAGGGTTCCGAGTCGTCGCCCCGCACGTAGGTGACGAGGCCCAATGGCGTCTCCCGCACCACCAGCGGGACGTAGAGCCGCGTCGGCGCGACCACGGCGTCCGTGGTCGACCGGCCCCTCGCCAGGCTCTCGGCCTGCGACGATCCGGCAGCGTACGCAACCCGCCGGGCCACCCGGGAGGGTTCCCCGTCGGAATCCGCCACGCGTACGAGGTCCCATGCCGTGACGGGCTTCGGTTCCTCTCCCTCGAGCACTTCTGCCACCACGTCGACAAGCAAGGCGTCGGCGTACTGCGGCACGGCGATCTTGGCGAGCTCCGCTGCCGTTTCGGACGGGTCCAGCGTCGACCCGATCCGCGCGCCGGCCTCCGCGAGGAGCGCGAGGCGCTGCTGCGCACGGTAGTGCTCGGTGACGTCGATGGACTGTTCGCACACGCCCACCGGCTCTCCCCGGCCGTCCAGCAGTCGGAAATAGGACGAGGACCAGACGTGCTCACGCCGCGGGTCGGCCGGAGAGCGCCCCCGGAAATGCACGTCGATGACCGGCTCACCGGTCTCGAGTATCTGTTGGATGAGGTCCTCCGGCGGCTCCAGATGCTGGGTGGTGAGGACATCTCCGGGAAAGAGTTCGGTCATGGAGCGGCCGAGCAATCCTGTGAGGTCGCCGCCGAGCTCCCGGACGCTGGATGCGTTGGCCCACAAGAGGCGCGCGTCGGGACCGTAGATGGTGAGTGTCACCGGCGACTGGGTTACGAGCCCTTGCAACATCGCCTGTCGGGTCTCCCACCAGCGAAGCCTCTCCAGCTCAGCCGCCATGAGGACGGCGGAGGGGGCCTGGCCGGAGGAGACCCCGACGGAGGCGGGGGTCAGGGGATGCAGAGTCACTGCCACCCGTACGGTGCCTCCGCTACGGTGGCGCACGTCCACGACGGCACTGCGTGTCCCATCGAGCCGCAGCCGCTGATCCGACCGCGGCTCTTCCGATCTGTCGCGATCGCCGTGCGAGGGTGCGATCAGGTCCACCGCCCGGCGTCCCAGTACCTGTGAAGCCGGATATCCCAGGAGGGCCTCGGCCTCACGACTCCACCCGACGAGCACTCCGTCCGCGGCGAGCAGGGCGAAGGCGGCCGGGGGCGGGCTGAGGTGCCCCCCTTCGTCCGCCCCGGCAGAAGGAATGAACGGTAGCCCTTCCATGCCCCCATCATCCTTCCGAGCGGTCGCGACCGCAGTGCGCTCGAGCCCACCGAACACCGCGCGCACCCGGATCCTCACCGTTCTCGGACCAGCACGCTCCGAGCAGCGTCGGACAAGGCGTGAGCAGCGATGTCATGTCGGGGCTGCCGCTGAGCTGGACGGTATGGGCGACGAGCTCGGTCGCGACGCCTCGTGAAGAGCCTCGTTCCGCGTCCCGCCGTCGTTCGGTGAGCATGCCCCACCTACGAGTGAGCCGATTCGTGATCTGATGCGGTCAGACCGAGCCGCTGTCGAATCCCCACTCGGGTGGCCCGATGAGCGCTCCGCACGCCCCCGCGCCGTTGCCCTCGCCCACGTCGGAACCGGAGCCGGAGCCCCGACACGCCGGATGGCTGGAACTCTTCTTCGATCTGGTCTTCGTCGCCGCGCCCGCCGCCGCGTCGTCATACGGCGGCGATCTGGGCAAGGGGGAGGGTGCGGTCGAAGACCTTGCCGGGGTCGATGCGGCCGGTGAGGACGCGGTCGATGACCACGAGGCCGAGGCGCGCCAGGATCAGAACTGCTCGTCCCACGTGGTGACGGCGACCTCCACGTCGTAGCGGCCGTCGTCCACGTCTATCCGGAGAAAGCCGCGTAGCCGACCGGGTGAGATCCGTTCCGTGACGGTGAATCGGTCGAAGGACTCCAGCGCGGCGAAGGGTGGCAGCGTTTCTCGGCCGATGTCGTCGTGGCCCACGTCGTCGAGCTCTTTGACCATGAACTCGATGTCCCTGCGGTAGGGAAGGAACTCGGGGACCCATTGGTTGAGGTCGCGGATGGCGTCCTGCTCGAAGTCGCCGATGGTGTCGTTGTCGATGTACGCGGTCTGGACGCCGTCCGTCGTGATGCCGAGCTCGATGTCGTCGGCGCCCCATCCGCCGGTTTCTGTGGTGCAGGTCAGCCGTGGTGCGCCGCGGCCGGCGCCGAGGACGAGGGTCACGTCGACGGTGGCGGTGACGACGAACTCCAGCTCTCGTTGGGACGGTTGATCCCATCGGGTGACCTGGACGTAGAGCCGGTCGCCCGTGGAGAGAGAGGCCTCGAGGCCGGCCAGCGGACCGCCGCTGGACTGCGCCAGCAGCTGCCAGGTGCCGCTCGGTGACTCGCGGACCAGCGAGGCGGCGAAGGACGCTTGACCGACTCTGCGCCAGACCGTGATGTGGGCGTGCAGCGGGGAGTCGAGGGGGATGGTCGGGCCGTCCAGGCGGAACCACTTGGTGTCCGAGTCCTCCCAGTCCGTGTCCTCGAAGTCGGTGTTGAGGAGCTGACCCACCGGGAACGATTCGGGGACGCCCTCGCCGTACGGGAGTTGGATCGCGTCCCATGGACCGACGCCCTGGTGGCGGTGGGCCCGGAACACGAACCAGTCTCGTTCCGACGTACGCGACGTGGGGAACACCTTGACCAGGAAGGGCGGGGCGGGGATGACGTACTTGTCGCCGCGCCGGGGGTCGGACTCGTCGTGGTACTGGCGGCGCGGCCTCGACAGGTCGGTGTCGAGGTAGACCTCGTAGGCGATCCCGTCGCCGGCCTGGCTGAGGCGGAGGTCGTACGTGCCCGCCACGTCGAAGCGGAACCACATCGCCTGGCCGTCGGACAGCCACTCGGGGCTGCTGTCGAACTGTGGCGTGTTCGGCACCGCCAGCGCCGTTGCCGGGGTGGAGTGCGGGCGGGGCCGGGTCAGCTCCACGCGCAGGGGGCGATGGTCGCTGAGGTAACTCACCTCGGGGTGGCCGGGCGGGACGTTCGCCAGGTCGTAGTCGATCATCACGTGCTGCGCGGCGAGCGAGTTCGTGGTGGCGGCGACGGCGTAGTCGAGGCGCTGTTGGCGGGGCTCGTACACCACCGTGGCCGAGAAGCCCCGGTCGCGCAGTCCCGGCAGGTCGCCGCTGCACTGTCGGCGGCCCCACAGGTCGGCGGCGCGGTCCGTGAGCAGCCGACCCGAGGAGTCGTGGAAGTAGCTCCGCCACTCCCCGTCCGGGTCGGCCTTCGCGTCGGGCTCGCCGACGATGTTGAGGTCGCCCAGGAAGAAGACCTCGCCGTCGAAGAGGCCCGGACCGGCGCATGTCCCGATGAAACGCTCGACGTCCGCGATCTGATGGGAGCGGGTGCCGCGATTCTCCTCCGGGGTGTGCGAGTCGGCCTGGGTGTGGCTCAGGAAGAAGTGGTAGACCTGCGCCGGCGCGCGCTCGATGCGTGCGTATGCGATGCCCTTGGCCGCGTGCCGGTCGTCGCTCACGGCATTCCGGTAGGGCAGGAAATTCACCGCCGGCACCACGGCCGGGACGGGGTAGCCCAGGAGCGCGGAGACCTCGACCACCGTCACGTCAAGTCCGCCGGTGCCGAGTTGCGCGAACGGCCACCTGCTGAAGAGCATCAGACCGCTGTCCTCCAGCCGCCAGGCGCCTCCGACGTCCGGGATCCCGAACAGTGCGCACTGGGCGTACCGGCCGCAGGTCTGCCGGGCACCGGCCTCCTCGACCTGGAGGTAGTCCCAGTCGCACTTGGTGACGACGTGCGGGAAGCGGGGGCGGAGCCGGTCACGGAGGATCTCGCGAGCGTCCTCGTCGAACACCTCGCAGAGGCCGACCACGTCGTAGTCGAACGGGCTGCCCAGGATGTTGTCGGCGATGAACCCGGCCCGTTCGGCGGCAGTGTCCACCGGCGGGATGCTCGGCGGGATCCCGACCTCCATCGCCCAGGACCGCAGCTGTGTGTTGTACGACAGGATGCGCAGGCTCTCGCTCATGACACCGCCAATCCGCTCAGCCGGGTGAACTCCGGTCCGGGCAGGGCCCTGGGAATGCCGACCAGTCGTTCGGTCACCACCCAGCTGCCGCCGCCGTCGGCCGACCAGCGGGTGACCTGGGCGGCACCGGCGTCGGCGACCAGGACGGTCGCACCGTCCATGGCCGCGGCGATGGGGGCGATCAACTCGTCCGCGCCGTCGATCAGCACGCTCATCGAGGCGTCCGGGTGCAACTGCAGGACCGACCTCGTGGCGAGCTCGGTCACCAGGGCGCCTCCGGTGCCCCAGCGGACGGCGTAGGGCCTGGCCGACCCGGCGGGCAGCGGCAGCTCGGTCCAGTTGCGACCGGTCAGGCCGTCGAACCGGACCAAGCGGCGGGCGGCCGGGTCGGCGACCACGATGCGTCCCACGTCGTCGACCGTGACCCCGGTCGGCGCGAGGAACTCATCCGGTGCGGCCGTGCCGGGTGAGCCGTAGCTCTCCCAGGTCGGAGCGTCGACGTCGGACGCCCGTACGATGCGGTGGTTGCCGGTGTCGGCGATGAGGACGGCGCCGGTCGCGTCGACGGCCACCGCCGTCGGGCCGTTCAGCGGTCCGACCTGGGTGGCCGACGGATCGAGGACCTCCCCCTGTGAGCCGTCGGGCTCCATGACCATGACCACTGAACCGACGCGGTCCGCGAAGACGAGGCGGCCGTCGGCAGTCAGTGCCAGGCCGGCGGGCACAGGGGGTGTGGCGACCGGGGGAAGCCGGGTCTCCCAACCGCCGCCGTCGAGACCGGCCAGCTCCACGATCGCGTGCTGCCGCTCGTCGCTGAGGTAGATCATCGCTGCCCCTTGATCGGTGCGCAGCGGACGATTTCAGCATCGCACGGGGGTGCAGCCGGCGCAGCCGGGGCCCGCCCGGCGACGGCGACGGCGACGGCGACGGCGCGACGGCGACGGCGCATCAGCCGGGCGTGAGCGAGCGTCGGCGCACCGCTCCGAGCGACGGACGCGGTGGACGCGTACTGGAGGCCCCAATGAGTGAGCCAGTTACGGCTGTTCGCCAGATCGAGCGCTCAGTCTGCGGCATCCTTCAGCGGGAGGCCGTCTCGGAAGTACTGCGAGTCCAGCCACTCCTCCTTTACGAAGAGCGGAAGCACAGGGCGTGCTTCCCCGACCCGCAGGAGACCGAACACATGGGAGAGGTCCGCATGACCACGCGTACTCGACAGGAACTCGCCGTCCCCGTACGAGGAGGCGACCTCGCCGTGACCCGCTGGCCCGGCGAAGGGCCCGCGGTCATCGCCCTGCACGGCATCACGGGCAACAGCCTGTCCTTCGGCGCCGTCGCCGAGCAGCTCGACGACATCGATCTGTACGCCCCGGACCTGCGCGGCCGGGCCGGCAGCGCAGGTCTGCCGGCTCCCTACGGCATCCCCGCCCACGTCGAGGACGTCCTCGCCGTCCTCGATCACCTGGGCCTGCGTCAGGCGCTGCTCGTCGGCCACTCCCTGGGGGCCTTCACCACCGCGGTGGCCGCCGCGCGGCACCCGGACCGCTTCCCGCGCGTGGTCCTCGTCGACGGTGGCCTCGGATTCCCGATTCCGGGCGGCGCGGACATCGACGAGGTGATCGAGTCGGTCATCGGCCCGGCGATGCGCCGGCTCAGGATGACCTTCCCGGACGGCGACGCGTACCGCGCGCTCTTCCGTGAGCACCCGGCCTTCACGGCCCACTGGGGCCCGCACATCCAGGCGTACGTGGACCGCGACCTGGCCGGCGAGCCTCCGGAGATGCGCAGCAGCTGTGTCCTGGACGCGATCCGTGCCGACGGCGCGGGCCCCATCGGCGACCCCGAGACGCTGGCCGCCATCCACCGGCCGGAGGTGCGCGGCACCATGCTGTGGGCGGAGCGAGGAGTGATGGACGAGCCTCAGGGGCTCTACGACGAGGGGCGTCTGGCCGCTGGCGGCCTCTCCCCGGACCGGATCACCACCCGCCGGGTCGACGACACCAACCACTACACGGTCCTGTTCGCGGAGAACGCGACGGCAGCCATCGCGGAGGCGGTGCGCGCGGAGTTGAAGCTGATGTAGCACCGGACCCGATGCGACACACCGGGCCGAGCGTGCGTCCGATTCTGCGGAACGGCGCCGTCCGGGCCCGGTGTGCGACCGGCGTCACCACGGCCGTCGACCTGCAGAAGGGTTGTTCCGAAGGTCTGGTCCTGTGGCGGATGGTGATGGTGTGGACACGTACCGCTAGCACGCATCACACTCGCCTCAGCCCCTCGACGGGGAATTCAGAACTAGGACGGAGACGCGATGCTTCGGCGCACGATCCAACTCACCCTCTCACTTGTCATGGTCATGATGGCAACGCTGGGCGGGATGCTGGCCACGGCCGGATCCGCCCAGGCCGACGAGTGCTACACCTGGGGCCGCACCCTGTCCGAGGGCATGTCGGGCTCCGACGTGACGCAGCTGCAGATCCGCGTGGCCGGACACGCGGCGTACGGCGAGGTCATCGCCATCGACGGCGCCTTCGGCCCGGCCACGAAGGCCGCGGTGACCCGATTCCAGCAGGCGTACGGTCTGCCCGCGGACGGCATCGCGGGTTCCCAGACGTTCAGCAAGATCTACGCCCTGCAGGACCCTGACTGCACCCCCGTCCACTTCACCTACGCCGAACTGAACAAGTGCAACTCCGACTGGTCCGGCGGCGCGGTCAGCGCCACGACGGCCAAGTCCAACGCCCTGCGGACGATGTGGAAGCTGGAGGCCATGCGACACGCCCTGGGTGACGTGCCGCTGACCGTGACCAGCGGATTCCGCTCGTACGCCTGCAACAGCGCGGTCGGCGGCGCCTCGAACAGTCGGCACCTGTACGGTGACGCCGCCGACCTGACCGGCAGCCCGTCGCTGTGCACGCTGGCCCAGCGGGCCCGCTACCACGGCTTCGGCGGCATCTTCGGCCCCGGCTACCCCGACCACGACGACCACACCCACGTGGACGGACGCACCAGCCGATCCTGGTCCGCGCCCAACTGCGGCGTCTGACCCGTACGTACGACACGGACAGCGGGCTCTCCCCCGGACCGGCTCCGGCCCTGGGGAGAGCCCGCACCGCCCGCGAAGCGCGCTGCCGACAAGGCTCCGGCCCTCCGGCCGGGCATCACTCATCCCTGCCCCGAGCAGACCTGCCCCACCGCTCTCTCCCCTCCCCGCATCGAGTAGGAGTGCCCTGATGTCCTCCCGCAACCCCTGGCGCGTTCGTGCCGGAACGGCCACGCTGGCGGTGCTCGCCGGTATCGGGGCGCTCGCCGCACCCGGATCCGCCACGGCTGCCTCCCCGCCCGGGGCCGGCCGACAGACCGTCAGCTACCACGGCTACCGCATCGAGGTCCCCGCCGACTGGCAGGTCGTCGATCTGGCCGAAAGTCCTCAGGCCTGCCTCCGGTTCGACAGACCCGCCGTCTACCTGGGCGAGCCCGCCGAGCAGAGCGACTGCCCCTCACACCTCGTGGGCCGTACGGCAGGCATCGTCGTGGAGCCCCTCACCGCGCGCTCCGCCGGACAGGCGACGGCGGCGACCGCACGGACCCCACGCGGCAAGGCCACCGCTCCGACCGCCGTGTCCAGCAACGACACCATCCAGATCGCGGTCGAGGACGCCGGTGTACTCGTCACCGCCGCCCACACCCCGGCGACCGAGAATCTGGTGCGGGACGTCCTGGCCTCGGCCGAACTCACCCCGGGTGCCAGGCGCACCGAGCTGCCCCGCGCGGCCCACCGGCCCGACGCCACTCCCCTGACCGCGGCCGGGCCGCAACCCGGCAGCTACCTGGGCAGGGGCCTCGACACCTGCGCCGCGCCCTCCCAGACCGCCATGAACGCCTGGCAGGCCGGCTCACCGTACAGCGCGGTCGGCGTCTACATCAGCGGCTCCTTCCGCGGCTGTGCGCAGCCGAATCTGACCGCGAGCTGGGTGACCAGCCAGACCGGCAACGGCTGGCGGCTGATCCCCATCGACGTCGGCCGCCAGGCCCCGTGCACGAGCTTCTCGCTGAAGATGTCCACCGACCCCGCCACGGCCAAGTCCCAGGGCGTCGCAGCGGCGGCCGCCGCCCTCACCGCCGCGGCGAACCTCGGCATCCCCGCGGGCAGCGCCGTCTACAGCGACATCGAGGGATACACCTCCACGGCCTCCTGCAAGGCGGCCGTGCTGTCGTACCTGTCCGGCTGGACCGAGCGGCTGCACAGCGGCGGCTATCTGTCGGGCTTCTACTCCAGCGCGTCCTCCGGCATCAAGGACGCCGCGAGCGAGTACGGCAACAGCGCCTACACGCGGGTCGACGACATCTTCTACGCCTGGTGGAACGGCGCCGCCGACACCAACACCGGTTCCTACGTTCCGTCCACCTACTGGGCCGGGCACCAGCGCATCCACCAGTACGCGGGCAACGTCACCGAGTCCTACGGCGGCTACTCGATCAACATCGACCGCGACTACCTGGACGTGGGCACCGGCACACCGCCCGCGCCCGACTGCGCGGGGACGAACCTCGACTTCACCACGTACCCCACCGTCCAGGGCGGATCGACCGGCGACCAGGTCAAGGCCGCCCAGTGCCTGCTCAAAGCCGCCGGATACGACCCCGGCACCCCGGACGGTACGTTCGGCGCCTCCACGACCACCGCCACCAAGAACTTCCAGAGCGGCACAGGGCTCACCGCGGACGGAGTGATCGGTCCGAAGACCTGGACCGCCCTGCTGTCCCGCGGATCCACCCCCACCGTCCAGAGCGGCTCGACGGGGGAAGCCGTCACCCGACTCCAGCGTGCCCTGACCGCCGCGCTCGGCCGGACGGTGGCCGTCGACGGCGCCTTCGGGCCGGGCACCGACCAGGCCGTGCGCGACTACCAGTCCTCACGCACTCTGACGGTCGACGGCATCGTCGGCTCCGGCACCTGGGGCGCCCTCCAGTCGGGAAGGTGAGGAAGACCTGATGAGCCCACTCGGGGCTGCCGTCGGAACCGCGACGACGGCCTCCGGCCCGCGGACGGGCCTGTTGACCGTACGAGGCCGGCACCAGTACGAGCGGAGTGACGGTCAACACCTCAGCGAGCGGGATGTTCAGGGTGAAGCTCTTCCGTACGAAGACCGATGTGCGGCTTGTGAACCTGGCAGCTTGCTCAAGCGTCTCTGGCTCATCGAGCAGCACACGGTCACTCTCCTGGGCGTTCCGGTGCCCGGCCTGCCGCCACCTGCCGACCAGACCCTGCTCGCCCCAAGGACGGTGGTCGGCGCCCTCTTCTTCCATCGCCGGGCACGTCACGACCGGGCAGCTCCTCTCCACCGTCCTGTGCCGTGCGCTCGCCGAGCCCGGGGTGTGGCCGCGCACCGCCCATGACGAGGGCTTAGCCAGGGCGTGGGTCGAGGACGTGCTGCGGCGCGAGCTACCCGTCGCCTCGTGGCGCCGGGTCACCGCACCCCCGCTGGAGCTGTGCGGCGGTGCGGAACTCCCCGCCGGTGCCGAGCTGCTGCTGATGCTGATGCTGATGGGCAGCGGCTCGGACCCGGACGTCTTCGCCCCCCCCTGGGCAGATGGTCCCCAGCCGCGCGAACAGCCGCCACCACCTCGCCTTCGGCGTGGGGCGCCACCGCTGCCCGGGCGCGCCCGGCTCGCACCCGATGCGGCGGCGGCGCCCACGCCCGGTCTGCTGTCCTTCCGCACTCCGCTGCGGGTCCCCGTCGTCGAGCCGTCACCGCCGGGGTGATCACCGAGGCGGAACGATGATCACCTGGTCCGGTCGAGCACGTACGTGAACAGCCTGTCCAATTGCCGTGCGGCGGTGTGTGTGAGGGGCGCGTCACGCAGCGCGCGGCTGGCGGTGTCCAGGTGCCGGCGCGCTTCGTCGCGGGTCGCGGTCCGCCCGCCCAGCTCCTCCACGAGTGCCGCGACGTGTGCGGCGGCCTCGTGGTCGAGCGGCTGAGGAGGGTCGAGCAGCGCCGCCAGTTCGTGCGCGGCCCTGCCTCCGCCGGCCAGTGCAGCGAGCATCGGGTAGGTCTTCTTGCCCCTGCGCAGGTCGGCGTGGACGGGTTTGCCGGTCACGGCGGGGTCGCCCCAGATGCCGAGGATGTCGTCCACCGCCTGGAAGGCGAGGCCGAGATGGCGGCCCGCCCGTTCGAGCGTGGTCACGGTCCTGTCGGGGGCGCCGCCGAGGACCGCGCCGAGCGCAACGGCGCAGCCCAGCAGGGCGCCTGTCTTGTGTTCGGCCATCGACCGGTACTGCTCCGGTCCGACTGCGCCGGGGCCGTACCACGGACGGTGTTCAAAGCGCAGGTCCTGCGCCTGGCCGGACACCAGCGCGTTCAGGGTCCGGCAGAAGCAGCGGACCGCGGCCGCCGCGTGCCGGCCCGGGGCCTCGGCCAGGGTGGTCACGGCCTGGGCGAGAAGCGCGTCGCCGGCGAGAACGGCAGGGCCGGTCCCGTATGCCTTCCATACCGCAGGCCGCTGCCGGCGCAGGGCGTCGCCGTCCATGATGTCGTCGTGGAGGAGCGAGAAGGTGTGCACGAGTTCGACGGCCACGGCGCCGGGAACGGCCTCCGCGCCGTCAGCCCCGACCGCCTCCGCCCCGAGCACGGCGAGCGCCTGGCGCACTCCCTTGCCCTCGGACCCGCCGGCATCCGGAGTACCGGCCGTGTCGGACCAGCCCAGCGCGTACGCCGCCATCTCACCGGTCCACGGATGGAGGCTGCCCACTGCCTCCACCAGCGCGGGCCGGACGAGTTCACGACAACGCTCCAGGACACGGGTCGGCGCTGCGTCGTGATCGACGTCGTGATCGATCTCGCGATCAATGTCGCGATCAATGTCGCGATCAATGCCGTGATCACGAGAGGAACGCACCGTGGACACGACTGCGGCGCCCGGCGAGCGCACCGGCGAGAACGGTGTCGGGACGGCGCTCACCGCAGGACCTCCACATCGGCGGCCTGAAGCGCCTCGGCCCCGACCGCAGGCAGCACGGGCCGCGCGGCGCCCTGCTCGTGGCCGCCGTGGGCCGGCAGCGGCCCGACCCCCAGTTCGGCCGCTGCCTTGTCCACCATGTCCCGGGCATGCCGCAGCCCGATACGGTCCAGCGTCGAGCGCAGTTCGGCCAAGTCCGCGGCAGTGTGCGCGGCGTCGCGGCCCAGGTGGGCGGAGGCCTTGACCAGCCCCAGTCGCGACAGCGCCGTCCCGCGCGGCTCGTCCATCTCCTGGAACTCCTCAAGTGCCAGCGCGTACATCTCACGGGCCTGCTCGTAGCGACCCGCCCGGTACAGCACGTTGCCGCGCATCTTGTGGTTGTAGGCGAGCGCGCTGGACAGCCGCATCTCCCGGCATGCCTCCTCCGCCTGGGACAGCAGCGACAGGGCGCGCTCCACGTCGGCGTCGCGCACGGACACCACGTCCGCGATGCCGCGCAGCGCCCATGCCCACCCGCGCCGGTCCTCGGCTCGGGACGCCGTGTCGGCCGCCTCCTCGAACAGGGCCAGGGCCTCGTCGTATTCGCCGGTGTTGCGGTGCATCTGGGCGATGCCCTCCAGCGCCCACACCGTGTGCCGGGCCTCGCCTCGGCGGCGGGCCTCGGCAAGCAGTTGCTCGTGCAGCCTCCTCACCGCCGCGTAATCGCCCTGGATGCGCCCGGTCTCGGCGAGCCCCGCCAGCGAGTAGCCGCGCACGACGACGTCACCGCCCCGCTCGCCCGTCTCGGCGGCCAGCCTCAGCAACCGGTACGCCAGCCTGAACGCACCGCGCTGTCGGGCCAGCGTGCCGCCGCTCCACAGAGCCCACGCCATGGCCCCCTCGTGACCGGCCGAACGTGCCGCCCGATAGCTCGCCTTCCACGCCCGGTCGGCCTCCTCGATGCGCCCGAGTCTGCGGCAGGCCTCCGCCACGGCCAGCCCGCAGCGCGCCTCCTCCCACCGGTCCCCGGCGCGCTCCGCCGTCCGCAGCTCCTCCCTGCCCCGGGCCAGCACCTCGGGCAGTGAGGCGTTCACCGACAACGATTCGAGAGCACCCTGGTACTCCGGCGCCGATGCCTTCGCCCGCCTCGTCCTACGCACCTGACCTGCCATCACACCCCTCCTCGTGTCGACTCGACGATCAAGTCGACACGAGGACCAAGACGGCTACCGCGGGCCGGGGTTCCCTCTCGGTCGCGAAGTCCGCCTCCCTACGGACGCGGGATCGTCCTCAAGTGCTACGCGGCCGTCGACGACTCCTCAGCGAGATGTACACCGGGGCTCCCGGACCGGCAGGTCCGGCCAGCACGGGGTGAGGCTCGAACGGCGGACGACCAGTTCCGGCCGGAGCACCACCTGGTCGTGGCGGTGGTCGTCCGCCTGGTCGCCGGTCTCCTCCAGGAGCAGCTCGGCCGCTCGCGTGCCCAGGGTGACGGCCGACCGCGACCGGCCGATCGCGAACCCGTGCAGCAAGGACACCCGGATCCAGGGCATCCACAACGCCCGCCACTGCCCCGGCGACCGCCTCGGCCGTGTAGATCACGCGCCCGGTGGTCATTCCCGCCGGCAGCCGCATGGCTTGCCGGCTGTCCAGAAGGTCACTGTCGGCGTTCATGAGCGTCATCGTCGCCCACGAGGGACCGGCGGGGTCAGGGCCGCATGGGCCCTACAGCGGGCCCGATGTGCCCCGGACGGCGACGACTCACGGCCAGGTCGTCAGGCTCGGGGACGACCCGCGCGGGAGGTGCCGCCCGTCTGATGATGATCCCCTCGCACCACTTGGGTGACGATCACCGCCGCCTGGACCCGGCGGGTGACGCCGAGCTTGGTCAACATCCGCGAGACGTGGTTCTTCACCGTCTTCTCCGCGAGGAAGAGCCGTAGCCCGATCTCCCGATTGGTCAACCCTTCACCGATCAGGGCGAGGATCTCGCGCTCCCGGTCGGTCAGCAGTGAGAGCTCATCGGGCTGTTGCTCCGGCTCGGCGCCGCGGCGTACCCGCGCCATCAGGCGGCCGGTCGTTTCGGGGTCCAGCAGCGATTGCCCCGTGGCCACCGTGCGGACCGCCTTCACGAGGTCGGTGCCGCTGATCTGCTTCAGGACCTAGCCGGCCGCCCCGGCCATGATCGCGTCCAGCAGAGCGTCCTCGTCGTCGAACGAGGTCAGCATCAGGCACACCAGTCCGGGAACGCGCGAGCGCAGCTCGCGGCAGACGGTGACCCCGTCCCCGTCCGGCAGTCGTACGTCCAGCACCGCAACGTCCGGGCGCGCCGCGGGAACCCGGCCAGGGCCTGCTCAGCGGTGCTCGCCTCGCCGACCACTTCCAGGCCGGGCTCGACTTCGAGCAGGTCGCGCACCCCGCGCCGTACCACTTCGTGGTCGTCCAGGAGGAAGACCCGGACCGGACGCCGCGCATCGGCCTCGGCAGTGCTCTGCGGCATCACCACTCCTTGTCCGTCGGAAACGCGAGCGCCTGCATCCTCGCCGCTCTCTTCCCTCAGGACCAGGGCCGAACGGCCCTCATCGGCCGACAGGGCCCTGCCGGACCGGGCTCACAGGCAGGTCCGGGGAACGGCGGTGTGCAAGCTCAGAGTTGTGTGACGCGGTGAGGAACGGTTCGTTCGGCCCAGAGCGACTTGCCGCGTCCTGAGGGCCTCACGCCCCAGCACTGGGTGACTCGGGCGGTGATGAACAGGTCCCGGCCGTTCTCGTCCCTGTCCAGGGCGCCCCAGTCGATCTGGACTCCGGCGAGGTGGCCGACGAGTCCGGAGAACGAGTTCATGGCGATGCCCCGGAGGGAGGTGCCGACGGCGATGACCGGGGGCAGCCCGCCGAGCCGGGCGAGGGTGGGGATGACGAAAACTCCGCCCCGGAACCGACCAATCCCGGCCTCGGCGTCTCACCGCCTACCGTGCACGAGCTCGTCAGGCGTGTTGGCTGTCCCTGTTCCTGGCTGAGACAATGCCCACCGGCCGGGTGGGCTGCTGGAAGAAGGCCGACGGCTGGGCGCCGGCGCACAGGTTGCTCCCGGCAGTGATCATCCTTTGGGGGCGGGTGTGGCGCGGGATCTGCGGATGCTGTTCGGTTCGAACGACCAGGAGTTGAGTGCCGACGAGGCGTTCACCAACCGACAGGCGCAGTGGGCTCACGTCAGCACCGCGCTCACCACTCACCTGCAGCAGGTGAGTGCGCCGGGGTTCGATGTCGAGGACCTGGAGGCGCCACGTCGCAACGTGCTGCACTTCCACGGCGTCGGGGGGATCGGGAAGTCCACGCTGTCGCGGAAGATCGAGACCGCGCTCGCCGGTTCCGGCCGACCCGCGCACTGGCCGGAGGCCGCCCCGCCCGGCATCCGTGTCGTGCCCGTGCGCATCGACCTGGCCCGCTCGGCCGGTATGGACTTCGAGCAGATCGTCCTCACTCTGCGCCTGGCCCTCACCCAGATCGGGCGGCCTCTGCCCGCCTTCGACATCGCCCTGCGCCGCTACTGGGAGGCCGTCCACCCGGGCGAGCCGCTCGAGGAGTACCTGAGCCGTGGCGGCCTGGCCCGCGCGTTCGGGCAGGCACTGCCGCAGCAGATGAAGTCCGCGCTCGCCGACGTCGCCCAGGCGCTTCTGCTGCCCGGCACGATCGGCACGGTCGTCGGCGACGTCGTCGGCTCACTCGTCGGCGCACTGCGCGAGCGACGCCAGACGGTACGCGCGCTGTCGGGTTGCCGCAGGCTCGCCGACCTGCTGGAGGCCGAACCCGGCCTCGACACGCTCTCCTACTACCCGCACCTGCTCGCCTGGGAGATCGCCCGGCTGCCGGGCGAACGCGTCGTGCCGGTCGTCCTGTTCGACACGTTCGAGGACACCGGCGACCGCACCCGCCGCGAGATGGAGCGGCTTCTGCAGCGCGTCGTGTGGCTGATGCCCAACGCCCTGTTCGTCCTCACCGGTCGCTCCCGCCTCGAATGGGCCGAGGACGCGCTCGCCGGCCAGCTCGACTACACCGGTCCGGCCGCCTGGCCGGACCTCACCGATCGCGCCACCGGGGTGCCCGCCCCGCGCACCGCCGGCTCGCCCTGGGTGCCCGAGCGCCAAGTCCTCATCGGCGACTTCAGTCCCGAGGACTGCGACGGCTACCTCGCCCGCCGCCTCACCCGCAACGGCCGGCCTCTCATCGACGCCGGCCTGCGCCACGTGATCAGCGACCGCTCGCACGGGCTGCCGCTCTACCTCGACCTCGCGGTCATGCGTGTCCTGCAGCTGCACCGCACCGGACAGACGCCCACCCCCGCGGACTTCGACGCCGACTTCCCCGCACTGATCTCCCGCACCCTGCAGGACCTCACCCCTGACGAGAGGCACGTCCTGCGCTCGGCCACCCTCTTCGACTCCTTCGACATCCCGCTCGCGACCAAGGCCTCCGGCCTCGCCCACGAGGCCGCCGCCCTGCGCCTGACCGAGCGCCCCTTCATCCGCCACCACCCCTTCGGCCTGTGGCCCTACCACCTCCACGCGCTGATCCGCTCCACCCTGCGCACCGCCGACGACCCCACCGACGACCGGTGGAGCCCCACCGACTGGCAGCAAGCCGCCGAGCGCGCGTTCACCGCGCTCGGCGAGCAGTGGCACACCAACACACGCGACCGGCTGCTGCTGGTGGGATGCCTGCGCCAAGGCCTCGCGCTCGCCCGTGACTTCCACCTCTCCCCCGGCTGGCTCACCGACGCCGCCTTCGCCTACGTCGGCGACTCCGTGTGGGAGCCCATCACCCTGGCCGCCCCGATCACCACCGGCCCCGAAGGCCCCGAGCACTCCGAGGGCGTGGGCGCGGCCACGCCGGCCGACGTGATCGTCGACATGCTCTCCACGCTCGCCCGCCGCCAGCGCGAACACCGCAGGCACACCGTCGAAAAGCTCACCCGCCTCATCGACGCGGGCCTGCTGGGCGACGACCTCACCGAGATGGCCGTCTACTACCGGGCGAAAGCCGGGCGGGACATCGGACACCCGGAGGCCTCGCGCCGCGACTACCAGTACGTCGCCGACCGCGGCGGCCGCCTGGCTGCCGCCGCCCGCCGCGGCCTCGCAAAGGCCGCCCACCTGGCCGGCGACTTCCCCACCGCCCACGTCGCAGCCCAGCAGCTCGGATGGGAAGGCCGCCACCAGCGCGTCCTCGGCGGCCTGTACTGGCTCCAGGGCGAGCCAGAACGCGCCGCCGCCGCCTACCTCGCCGGACGCACCGAGGCCGAACAGCACGCCGTCCGCGGCGAAGCAGCCCACAACCAAGCCAAACGCGCCATGGCCATCGCCTTCACCGACCCCCGCCTGGCCGACGACGAACTCGACCTGGCATGCCACCTCCTGACCGGACTCGACCTCCGCGCCACCACCATCAACACCGAGATCGCCGCACTGGTCCGCGACGCCGGCCACGACACCGTCGACGACCGCGTCCGCACCCTGCGCGCGGAACTCGACAGCGCGGGCCTGATCTCGAAACTGCCCACCCTCGAGATCGCCGCCGCTTTCCACCAGGCCGTCCTCGACGACGACCAAGCCCTCACCGACACCCTCGGCCGGCTCCGCGAACAGACCCGCGGCGGCATGCACGCGTACGCCATCGACATCGTCCACTTCATGGCCGACCTCCCCCTCTCCCGCGACCACACCCCGCCCCGCTGGCTCGACGACGAACAGACCACCCGCAACCGATGGCGACGACTCGTCACCAGACGGCAGAACCTCCTGCGCACTCGCCCGTCCACATCGGGGTGAAGACGGCGACCACCGCGGTCCGCTGTCGCCTCACGCCCCTCCGCCAGGTCTCGGATGACCTCGATGGCCTCGCCTAGGCGGGCCAGGGTGTTGGGCCTGCGGCCCCGGCGCATCAGCCCCACTACCTGCGAGGCGGACGGGTCGGTCTGCAGACGCGTCCGAAGTCCACCTGGGGGGCGACGTGCTGATGGTCGCTCAGCGCGTGTTGCCGGGGATCTTGGCTGCGAGGATGCTTTGTGTTGGATCGTCGGCGGCTGCGCGAGCGGCTCAGGAGCGGGGCCGGTGCCCTGCACCGCCTGCTCGCCGGACCGCTCCTGACAGGGCCCCACCACGCGCGTCCACGGCTCCCGGCAGCCGCCTGACGTCACGGGACGGGCCTCCCGTGAACCCCTCAGCACGGCGGCGAACACCTCCGTGCCGAGGTACGCAGTGACCGACCGATACGCCCCTCGACAGGAACGAGGAGAGTATCCATGTTCGGTGCCGCGGGTCACTGCAGTCCGAGGCGTCGGGCGATCTCCTCGGTGTGCCGCAGGCGTGCGGGGGCATCGTCGCCGAGTGCCGTGACGACTCCGGCGACGACCGTCTCGATCACGGCGAGGGTGGGGACGAAGCTGTCGTACGGTGAGGGTGTCGTGACCAGGCTGGGAAGGACGACCTCGGCGTGCGCGGAGACCGGGGAGAGCCATCGGTCGGTGAACAGGATGACCTTCGCGCCTTGTTCGAGGGCGAGTTGGGCCATGGTGACCTTGTCCTGCTCGTAGCGCCGGTAGTCGAAGACGACCAGGACGTCGCGGCGGCTGAGCGTACCGAGTGCCGCGGTCCGCTCGACGTCGCCCGCGGGCAGGAGCCGGATGTCGCCGCGCAACTGCATGAGGTGCAGTCCGAGGTACTGGGCGAGGAGATGGGTGAAGCGGCCACCGGTCAGGGTGATGCGCCGTTTGCCGTCGGCCAGGAGTGCGACGGCGTGTTCCAGGTCGTGCGGCGGGAGTTCGGTGAGGGTCTGCGCGACGGCACCGCTGAACAGTCTGCTGCCCTGTTCGAGCAGGGATGCTTCGCCGTCCGGTGCCTTGTCGGCGCGGGTGCGGTCGGCGGATTCGTACAGGGACAGGGGCGAGGCGTTGCGTTCGTCGAGTTCCTCGCGCAGGGCGGTCTGGAAGTCGGGGAAGCCCCGGTAGCCGAGCCGGTTGACGAAGCGGATGACGGTGGGGGCGCTGACGCCCGCCCGTTCGGCGAGGACGGCGACGGTCTCGAAGCCGGCGGAGGGGTAGTTGGCCAGAAGGACGCGGGCGACCTTGCGCTCCGCCGGGCTGAGGTCGCCCAGCCTGTGCCGGATCACGTCGGCGAGTACGCCGGAGGCCATCGCGGGTTCCTTTCTCGGTCGTCGGCGGACGTGCGGCCCGCGTGCCGAGCCTAATGCCGATCGTCTGAGCCGCGTTCGCGGCCCCGCGGCCCGATGGGGGCGGTGGGTGCTCCCGCACCGGGCAACGGCGCGGTGAACCGGTGCGGGAGCGTCGGGGGGCAGCGTCAGTCGCTGCGGCTGTCGCCGAGGTCGGCGATGAGGGAGGCGAGCAGGGCGACCCTGGCCGGGACCGTACTGACGTCGAGCCACTCCTCGGGGGTGTGGTCGGCGCCGCCGACCGGTCCCAGACCGTCCAGTGTCGGGACTCCTGTGCCGGCGATGGTGTTGGCGTCTCCCACGCCACCCGTCGCCGTGCCGCCGAAGGTCAGGCCCAGGCGTACGCCGATGTCCTGGGCCCGGTCGAGCATCCGGCGGGACACGGCGGTGTCTTCCATCGGCGGGCAGGACGCGACTTCCTCGACGGTGGCGCGGGTGCCGGGGACGACAGGCCTCGAGGCGGCCTCCTCGAGGGCGACGGTGGCCGCGCGCATGCCACTGTCCGTGGCCGAGCGGACCTCGACGAGGAGTTCCGCCTCGGGGCAGACGATGTTGAAACGGCTGCCCGCGCGCACGACGCCGACGTTGAGGGTGACGCCCTCCCACACGCCGTTCAGCGCTTGGATGGCGATGACGAGGTGGGCGGCTGCCAGGGCGGCGTTCGCTCCGCGTTCGGGTTCGATGCCCGCGTGTGCGGCGCGGCCGGTGACGGTGAGCCTGAAGTCGGCCACACCCTTGCGGGCGATGACCAGGTCGCCGTTCTCCCGGGCGCATTCGAGGGCGAGGGCGTAGTGCGCCCCTTCTGCCGCCCGCCGGGTGACCGGCCTGCTGGCGGGTGAGCCGATCTCCTCGTCGGGTGTGGCGAGGAAGACGAGTTCCGCGTAGTCCTCGATGCCTGCCGAGGCGAGGATCTCGAGGGCTGCGAGGCCGGCGATCAGGCCTCCCTTGTCGTCGCTCACGCCGGGTCCGTGGGCGAGGGATCCGCGCAGGGAGAAGGGGCGTTCGGCGGCTGCCCCGTCGTCGAAGACGGTGTCCATGTGCGCGGCGAGGAGGATTCTGCGGCCTCCGTCGGCGACGGCGAGGCGACCTTGCTTGCGGCCGATGAGCACATCTCCGGTGCGGTGTCCCTGGGCCGGTGGCAGCGGGACGCGTTCCACGGAGAAGTCCAGACGCTCGAGGTGGGCCCGGACCAGGTCGGCGACCCGGTTGACGCCGTCGGCGCTGTACGAGCCGGAGTCGATCGTGACGAGTTCGGCCAGGTCTTCCAGGTACCGGGCCCGGTGTGCGTGGGACAGGGACAGCAGCACTTCGTCGAGGGGCTGCTGCCGGGACGGGGCGCTCACAGGACCTTCGACAGGAAGGCGCGGGTGCGTTCCTGCTCCGGTTCGGCCAGGACCCGTCGGGGGTCACCGGATTCGACGACGACGCCTTCGTCCATGAAGACCGCCAGGTCCGCGACTTCGCGGGCGAAGCCGATCTCGTGGGTGACGACGACCATGGTCATGCCGTCGTCCGCGAGCCGGCGCATGACGTCGAGGACGTCGCCGACGAGTTCGGGGTCGAGCGCCGACGTCGGCTCGTCGAACAGCATCAGTTTCGGCTTCATGGCGAGGGCGCGGGCGATGGCGACGCGCTGCTGCTGGCCGCCCGAGAGCTCGGCCGGGTAGTGACCCTCCCGGTCGGCGAGCCCCACCTGCTCCAGCAGGGTCCTCGCCTCGTCGCGGGCCCGGTCCCTGGCGACGCCGGCAACCTTGACGGGGGCCTCCATGACGTTCTCCAGGGCGGTCATGTGCGGGAAGAGGTTGAACCGCTGGAACACCATGCCGATGTCGCGCCGCCGGGCGGCGACCTCGCGCTCACGCAACTCGTGGAGGCGGGTGCCCTGCGGCCGGTATCCGACCGGTTCGCCGTCGACGGCGAGCCGTCCTCCGTCGATCTTCTCCAGATGGTTGATGCACCGCAGGAACGTGGACTTGCCGGACCCGGAGGGCCCCAGCAGGCAGCACACCTGACCGCGTTCGACCGTCAGGTCGATGCCCTTGAGGACCTGGAGCTTCCCGAAGTGTTTGCGCACGCCCTCGGCGTGCACCATGGGCGCGTTCAACGGCCCTCCTCCTTGTGTGTGCGGCCGCGCAGGGCGGTGAGGGGTCCGGCGCACAGGCGTCGTAGGGGGGAGATCTCGACGCCGCGGGCCGTGCCGCGCCCGTAGCGGCGTTCGAGCCACGCCTGCGGGACGCCCAGGGCAGTGACCAGTGCGAGGTACCAGAGCGACGCCACCACGAGCATCGGGATGACCTGGTAGTTCTGCCCGTACACGTCCTGGATGTTGGACATCAGGTCGTGCGCCGCGATCACCGACACGAGGGCGGTCATCTTGAGCATGTTGATCGTCTCGTTGCCCAGCGGGGGGATGATCACCCGCATCGCCTGGGGCAGCACGATCCGCCGCATGGTGAGTGCCGGGCGCATGCCGAGCGAGTGGGCCGCCTCGGTCTGCCCCGGGTCGACGGACCGGATCCCGGCGCGGACGATCTCGGAGGCGTACGCGGCCTCGTTCAGGCCGAGCGCGAGCAGGGCCGCGACGGACGGGGTGAGCAGGGTGTTGGTGTCGGCCTGGAAGAAGGTGACGCCGGTGAACGGGATGCCGATCATCACGTGCTGGTAGAGGGCTCCGGCGTAACCCCAGAAGATGATCTGTACGAGCAGCGGGGTGCCGCGGAAGACCCAGACGAACAGCGACGAGAGGCCGTACAGGACCGGGTTGCCGGAGAGCCGCATGACGGCCACGAGGGTGCCGAGGACGAGGCCGAGGGTCATCGCGGCGGCGGTCAGCCACAGGGTGGTGGCCAGTCCGTCGAAGATGAGCCCGGCGAACAGGTAGTGGCCGACCACGTCCCAGTGCAGGTTGCCGTTCTTCGCGAGCGAGCCGATGAGGCCGGCCAGCGCGGTGACGGCGGCCACCGCGGAGATCCAACGGCCCCAGTGGCGGACGGGGACGATCTCGAAGGTGTCGGGTGCGAGGGTCTCGCCGGTGTGCGGTGTGCCGACGTGGGTGGTGGTGGTCATCTCTAGTCCACCGCCGCGTTCTTGGTGGCTTCCTTCACGGCGATGGAGGCGACGCCGTACTTGTCGCAGATCTTGGTGAGGGTGCCGTCGTCGATCAGCGCCTGGAGCGCCCGCCTGATCGCCTCGGTCAGGTGCGGGAGCCGTTTGCTGACCGCGATGCCGTTGGGCGAGGCACGGTAGCCGGCCGGCGCCTCAGGGTCCTCGGCCAGGTCGAAGGCCTTGCCGCCGTCGGCGGTCTTGGCCGACCAGCCGGCGGCGGGCTTGGTGACGACCTCCGCGGCCACCTTGCCGGAGCGCAGGGCGAGCTGGGCGTCGGAGTCCTTGGGGAAGGTCTGGATGTCGGCCACCTGTCGGCCGGTCGCCCGGCATGTGGCCTGGTGGGCCATGAGCAACTTGTACTGGTTGGTCGCCGCCTGGACGCCGACCTTCCGGCCGCAGAGGTCGTCCAGCGTGCTGATCTTCGCCGGGTTGCCCTCGGCCACCAGGATGCCCGAGCCGGAGCGGGAGTAGTCGACGAAGTCGACGACCTTCTGCCGCTCCTTGTTGTCGGTCAGTGCGGACATCGCGGCGTCGAACTTGCCGGCCTGGAGGGCGGGCACGATGCCGTCGAACTTCGTCGCGGTGAAGGCGAACCTCACGCCGAGCTTCGCGCCCAGGGCCTGGCCGAGATCGTAGTCCAGACCGGTCAGTTCGCTCTCCCCCTCGGTGACGAACATCGCGAACGGGGGGTACGGGACGTCCGTCGCCACGCGCACGGCGCCCGCCTTCTTGATCTGCTCGGGCAGGGCCTCGTGGAGGGCCGCGTCCCGCGTGACCGTGACCCCGGCGATCTTGCCCCCGGCCACGGGCTCACCACCGCCGGCACCGCTCGCACCGCAGCCGGAGACCACCGCCAGAGCCGTGCAGGCCAGTACGGCCGTCGCCCCGCGGCGGGGCGCAGAGATGTACATCAACGTCGTTCCCTCTCGGACGTCCGAAGCGAGCGGAATCATCTCCGCCGACGTCCCAGAAGTTACACATCAATGCCTGTAATGGCTAGATGTAATGCCTGTTACATGCGGGCGCCGGTCAGGGGCCCGAGATCCCGATCAAGGGTTGCCGTGGTTCAGGAGAGGCGCCGGCCCCGCCGAGGCCGCTGGCCTGGCCCCACCCGCTGGATCACCGAACACACCCCCGGAAGCGATACCCCGCCCGTGAGTGGCGGAGGATGCGATCCCGGTGGCGCCCACCCCTGTCGCGGCGTCGCGGAGCGCCCCACCGGTGTGCACTCGCCGGGACACATCGCGGCCACTGACGAGGAGGCGATCGAGCAGACTGGGCGTACTTCAGGACCTACTCGAAGCCCGGTACGAACAGGGCTTCCCGCCGATCACCCGCTAGTTCTACGAGCACGAGTTCGGGCACGGCTCCTGTACGTCGACTCAGCGGCCACGGTCGCCGCGAACGTGGCACGGACGATGAAGGACCTGCGCGCTTCGCGCCTCGACCTGAAGTACGGGATGGGGCCGATGCCGTACAGCCGGCTGCTGGAGTCCATCCGGCTGTACGGCACCGAAGTGGTCCCGAGCGCCGAGTCGCGGACCTCTCTCGCCTTGTCGACGGCGAACCGGAAGCGGCCCTCGGCCTGCTCAACGCCTCGCGCTTCACTGGCCCGTGGGCCCGGCTGCCCGGGCGATGTGGACCTGCGCTGGAACCCCTGCGCTTCTCCCCCGGCGCTACCGGCCCAGCTTGAGAAGCGCGGCTGCGTCGTCCTGCGGTGAGGCGTGCGTGGGGCAGGCCCCTGTGTGGGGCCTGCCCGAATGAGGTTGCCGATGGTCAGTCATGGTGGCGCTGCGAAAGCCCGCTTCCGACTGCCCGCCTTGGACCATGCCCCGGGCTCAGCCGATGAGGAGGTCCTTCCGCAGGTGCTTGAGCTCGCGGAGGTCGATGCCGAGGGCGTCCTTGAGGTAGCGGTCGAAGGAGCCGTACTTCGCCTCGCCTTCGTCATGGCCGGAGTTGAGGTACTCGGCGCGGACGTCGAGCAGCGGCTTGTAGACGGCGGCCTGCTGGGGCGGGAGGTGGCCGAGCAGAGCGTCGTTGGCGGCCTTGCGGTAGGCGTTACTGGCGAGATAGTCGGCCATGACGGTGTCCCGCGGAACGCCGAGGGCGGTCAGCAGGACGGCGTTGGACCACCCTGTACGGTCCTTGCCCGCGGTGCAGTGGAAGAGCACGGAGCGCGCGTCGTCCTCGCGTATGCCGTCGAACACCTGGCTGTACGCCTTCTCGCCGCCGTCGCCGCTGACCATGGCCTTCTCGGCGTCGATCATCGACTGCCCGGCCTCGGCAGAGTCCTCGGCATGCCCCGGAAGGCGCCCGAGCCCGCGAAGACGTCGGCGACGACGTAGTCGGCGCCGGCGGGGACCTTGTCGGGGGCCTTGGCGCGCTCGTCCGCCACGCGCAGGTCGAAGACGGTCCTGATGCGCAGGCGCCGGAGCGTGGCCTGGTCCTCGGCGGTCAGCTTGTCGAGGGCGTCCGAGCGGTAGACCTCACCCATCTTGACCCACTGGCCGTTCTCGGTGCGGTAACCGCCGGCGTCCCGGAGGTTGACCGTTCCGGAGAGCTTGACGAGCCGGTCGGCGAGCCTCAGGCCCCAGACCGAGAGCGAGAGCGGAGACGACTGCGGTCGCGGAGAGACTTGCCTTGTTCATGGCCGTGAGACTGAGCGGCCGGGGCGAACGTCGTATGAACGCGACACGGCTGGATACCGCCCCACCGAAGATCGGTGGCAAAACATGCCACCTATGCAAACCGCGCAGGAAAAGGACGACCCCCTCCGGGCGGGTGCGGATATGCCGCAGCCACGGCTACGGGCACGGGCCGCTTCCCGGGCGCGTACGGTCGTCGGTTCGGCGGTGTCGGTGCCGTGCTCTCCACCGGGCGAGGACCTCACCGGGTGTGCCGGCGGGTGGTGTCCCTTCCACCGGACCTCGCCCCTCCGGGGGGGTGAGCGCGATATGGGGCACGAGGCAACGATCCGGGGACGGTGGACGGAGCCGCCCGTCCTCGTCCTTGCTGATCGCCACGCCGATGTGGAGCGGATCAGGTCCGGCTGAGCTCCGCGGCGGGCGATAGGTGTGTCGAACCGGTCGCACCTGATCGTCACGCTCGTGTACCCGTCGAGCCGGCCCGAAAGGTCACTGGACCTACGCCTCCGGCGCGATCCTCTGTACCGCGACAAGCGCCGCGTCATCGCCGAGATGGCCGCCGGCGTACGCCTGGAGGTCGGCCCGCAGCCGGTCGAGCAGGATCGCCGGGTCGTCACTCGGCCAGGCGGCGAGCCGCTCTGTCAGGGGATAGAAGGCGCGCGAGTGGTCACGTGCCTCTGTCACTCCGTCCGTGTGGAGAAGCAGCACGTCCTCGACGCCGAAGGGGAACGTCTCGACCGTCGCGTCCGCCGCGAGGACGTCCGAGAGCCCGAGCGGCGGACTCGTGTGCGCCGTGTCGAGGAGGATCACCCGCCCCTGGCTGAGGAGCAGCGGCGGGGGGTGCCCGCAGTTCACGAGCCGTACCACCGGCTCGTGATCGGGGATGTCGAGCACCAGCGCGGTGACGAAGGCCTCGTCGGCGCCGTCGAGAGGGGCCGCCGTCACCCCGTGAGTCCGCTCGACCGAGCCGATTCCCGCTTCCAGTTGTCCGACCAGTCCCGGCAGCCCCTGTTCGCGGCGGGCCGTGACCCGGAAGGCGCCCAGGACGAGCGAGGCCTCGCAGATCGCGTCGAGTCCCTTGCCGCGGGCATCGCCGATCAGCAGCCGGGTCCCGGACGCCGTTCGGGCCGCCGCGTACAGGTCGCCACCCATCTGCGCCTCCTCCTCGGCCGCCAGATAGACCGAGGCGATACGCAAAGGCCCTGCCCGCTCGGGAAGCGGCGGCAGAACGACGCTCTGGGCGGCATGGGCGATCGAACGCAGGCGTGCCACCCGATTCTCGTCCCGTTCGCGCAAGTGGGCGAAGAAGGTCGCGATGATCGAGATCAGGACGAGGGCGACGATCTGGTACGTGTGGTTGAGGTCCGAGACGCTCGTCCGCGCGACGGCCACCACCGTCTGCGCGACGACCGCGACCGCCCCCACGAAGGCCGTCGCCCGGGGACCCGCGAAAGACGCGGTCACCGCGGGCGCGGCGATCAGGAACGGACCCAGGTGCACGTCGGGCGGGACCAGGACGTCCACCACCGTGACCGCCACGATCAGTGCGAACGGCGCGGCCAGCAGCAACCGCCGCCCACCACGCCGTGAAGGACGGGGAACGAAGTCTCGCCTGAGGGAGTGCACGTAAAAGGCATACCTCAGACGCCAGGGCATGTCCTCTCGGCCCCTCTCCGACGCGCCAGGCACGGAGGCGGACAGCAGCCGTGGACCAGTGATGGCGATTCTCGAAACGGCCGCCGGCCCTGCTCGTGTTCCCCGCGGCGGCAAGGACGGGCAGCACGTTACGCATCGCCTGTGCGGTCTGGGCCTCGATGCCGTCGCGCGGTGTTCCGGTGTGGTCGGTGCCGAGCCGGCCTCGATCACGGCGCGGTGGACAGCCAGACGGTCACGACCGCGGTGACCAGGAGCCCGACGTTGAGTGCGATCCGGCGGTCTTCGCCGGTCAGGTGAACGGCGATCGCACCGGTCTGCAGGAGCACGAAGCCGATGGCGGCGGCCCGTACCAGGGAGGGCGCGATGCCGGTCAGGGGTGGCAGGACGAGACCGATCGCGCCGAGCACTTCTAGCGTCCCCAGAGTCCTGACCGCGGGCAGGGGTACACGGTCGACCCAGGCCATCATCGGTCGGAGCTGATCGCGGTCGCGGGTCACCTTCAGCGTGCCGGCGTAGAGGTAGAACAGGGCGAGAAGTCCCGCGGTGATCCAGTAGGCGATGTTCATGTCTTCCGTTCATGGGTCACCGGTTCACGAGAGCCCGTCGAGCCCTGTAGTGAGACCGGTCCGTTGTCGAGGGGGCGCATCCGCGGGAGGTCGGGCGCCACCGCCGCGGTTCCGCGGCCGAAAGTGGGCGGCCGGGCTGTGCCGGCCGTCGGCTTCAGGTGAGGTCGGTGGCGGGCTCGGTCGCGTAGTGGCTCATCGCGTCGATGTTGGCCTGTCGCGTCAGCGGCCGATCGGCCGCCAGTACCTCCTGGAGGTCCCGGAAGTACTGCACGTACAGGTCGGGGGTGAAGGTGCTGAGCATGACGGCGGGCTGGTCGGCGGGGTTGGCGAAGGTGTGCGGGGTGCCGGGCGGGACCATGACGAGCGTGCCCGCGGTGGCGTCGTGGTCCTCGTCCCCGACGGTGAACCGCACGGTGCCGGAGAGGATGTAGAAGCCCTCGTCGTGTTGGCGATGGAGGTGCTGCGGCGGCCCCTGGGTGTGCGGGGCGAGGACGGATTCGGCGATCGCGAGGCGGTGTCCGGTGTGGCTGCCGTCCTCCAGAACGCGCATGCGCGTGGTGCCCAGAATGATCGTCTCGCCGTCTCCGGGACCCACCACCGACACGGCGGGGTCGGTCTGCTGCTCGCTGCTGCCGGCTACTTCGCTCATGCTCACGAGTGCACCGCCAGGGCCCTGCCGGTGTCCAAGACCTGTCCCGCGGCGCCGATACCTCGTGGGTATCGTTGCAGTGTGGAGCTTCGTACCTTGCGCTACTTCGTGGCGGTCGCCGAGGAACTCCACTTCGGCCGGGCCGCCACCCGACTGCACATGAGTCAGCCACCGCTGAGCCGGGCCATCAAGCAGTTGGAAGCAGAGGCCGGGGCCCTGCTGTTCGCCCGTTCGCCCAGCGGCGTCACGCTCACTCCGGTGGGCATGGTGTTGCTCGACGAGGCGCGAGCTCTGCTCGAGCATGCCGATCGCGTACGGGTACGCGTGAGCGCAGCAGCGGGCGTCGCGACCATCACCGTCGGCATCCTGGGCGACGGCACCGACCCCGGAGTGTCCCGGCTGGCGGCCGCCTACCGCCGCAGGCACCCCGGCGTCGACATCCGCATCCGCGACACCGATCTGACCGACCCGACCTGCGGGCTTCGCGCCGGGCTGGTCGACATCGCGCTGACTCGGGCGCCGTTCGACGAGACTGCCTTGACGGTGCGTGCGCTGCGGACCGATCCGGTGGGCGTGGTCCTGCGCGCCGACGATCCACTGGCCCGCCGCCGCAGCCTGCGGCTGGCCGAGTTGGGCGACCGCCGCTGGTTCCGGTTCCCGCTGGGCACCGACCCTGTCTGGCAGTCGTACTGGAACGGCGGCAGACCGCGGGAGGGTCCCGTGGTCCGTGCCGTCAACGAATGCCTGCAGACCGTGCTGTGGAACGGCACGGTCGGCCTGGCCCCGCTCGGTCACGACCTGCCCCCGGAGTTCACCGTGGTACCGCTGGCCGACATGGCACCGAGCCCGGTGGTCGTGGCGTGGAACGACGGTGACATCAACCCGTTGATCCGGTCCTTCGTCGAGATCGCGACAGCCGCGTATCGCTACTGATGAACCGGCCCCCGGCGCTGCCGCTTCGCGTGAGCAACCCGCACGCCGCAGCCCTGGGAAACGTCTTCCGAATCGGGGCCGCTGACACAGCTTGCGGGATGCGGCCACGCTGAGTGACGGTTGAGCTTCTCAGGGCGGAGGACGCGTACGAACTGCGGCGGGATGGGCACAGCCGGGTCACAGTGGCCGCACCGCGTTTGAGCGAGTGCACCTCGTGCACCGCGTTTGCTCGAATGCACCTCGTGCACCGCGCCGTCGTCCGTCGAAGGATCTTGCCGAATGACCCGGGGCGTCGCGTGTGGTGCGTCGCAAGGCGGAGAGGCGCCCGTGCACTGGGCGTACTTGGGGCCCCGACAACGCGCCGAGGTGCCGTGCTGGGCGGGCCGGGCTCATCCGGCAAGACCGGAAAGGGCCGACCTCGGGGCTTCGTCGGCACGGTTCGCAAATTCCGTGGACGGACCTTCGGTGATCAAGTAACGTCTGGCTCCGGACCACGCCGCGTGAGACGAACGGAAGGAGGCGAGTGCCGTGCAGTTCTCAACCATCCAGCGCTCCCTCCCCGCTACCCCGGTGTGGCACCACTGATCCGACGGGAGCGCTCCTGCAGTACGCATCCCGGAGGAACCCATGACCGACACGGTCATCCGCGCGCTCGACGAGAGCGACGCCCATCTGTTCGACGCACACCCCGACCCGCTGAACGCCCGTGCCGCGCACCAGCGGACCACGCACCGCCCCCGCTGGAAGCGGGTGGCCCTGCGGGACGGCG
Source organism: Streptomyces sp. R-07 (assembly GCF_049913175.1). Taxonomy (NCBI): domain Bacteria; kingdom Bacillati; phylum Actinomycetota; class Actinomycetes; order Kitasatosporales; family Streptomycetaceae; genus Streptomyces; species Streptomyces sp. R-07. The sequence goes on along the minus strand of NZ_CP183978.1, from coordinate 7,746,807 downwards.
CCGTCGTCGCCCGCGGCGCCTGGTGGGGCGGCCCCGATGACGAGGAACCCGTCAACCTCAACTGGTTCGACGTCGCCGAGGGAGAGGTGGACGCGGGGGCCGAACTCCTGCGCTCCGCCCCGTGGCAGGTCGAACTCGAGCTCAACCTGCCCGGCGACTGGCGAGAGCACCCCGCCCTGGTCGCTGCCGCCGAGACGCGCTTCGCCGCCGCCCGGGCCGCCGACTACGAGCTCCTGGCGGAACGCTTCCTGTACCGCTGGACCCCGGAACGCGGGCTGCCCGAGCGGCCCGGACGCCTCGTCTTCGGCCCCGAGCCCGACGACGCTGTCTTCTTCGACGCGCTGCGCCGCATCCACGCGGCCACGCTGGACGCCCACGCGCTGAAGGCCGTCGAGGAGGGCGGCCTCGACCAGGCCGCGCGGGAAGAACTGGAATTCTTCCACTGGTGCCCGTCCCCGCGGGAATGGTGGCAGCTCGCCCGCACCCCGGAAGGCGAACTGGCCGGCATCCACATCCCGGCGCACAACCCCTCCGGACCGACCATCGGTTTCATCGGCGTCCTGCCGGAACACCGCGGCCAGGGTTACGCCTACGACCTCCTTGCCGAGTGCACCCACTTCCTGGTGGAACAGGGCGCGGAGGTCGTCACCGCAGCCACGGACCGGGGCAACTTCCCCATGGCCGCGAACTTCACCAAGGCAGGATTCCCCGTGGTGCGCGAGCGCATCAACTTCCATCCCGTCGCCCGTACCGCCTCATAGGCTGTTTCCTTCGGATCATCCGGTCGTTGGTTGATGTGTGTCGTTGACTGACGCCCAGTGGGCACGCATCGAGCCGTTGTCGTCGGACACACCGAAGCGGGATGGGCGGTGGCGTGATCACCGACAGGTGATCGACGCGATCGCGCCGTGGATGGACCTGCCTGAGCATTTCGGGTCGTGGAAGGGCGCCCACAACCGGCTGCGGAAGTGGGCCGCCGACGGCACCCGGAGAAGGTCTTCACCGCTCCGCTCACCCAGGCCGATGCGGAAGGTGACCTCGACCTGGTCGTCGCGGTCGACTCGACCATCGCCCGCGTCCACCAGCACGCCGCCGGGGCCCGTCAAAGGGTCCCGGCCGGCGAGCCGGACCACCGGGTCCTCGGCCGGTCCCGCGGCGGGCCGACCACCGAGATCCACCTCGCCACGGACAGCCGCTGCCGCCCGCGGGCTCTGAGGTTCGGCGGAAGTCCTTCGGGTGACAGATGGCGCCGCCACAAGCGGACGGCCCGGTCGAACGGACAAGACCTAGTCGTCATCATCCTCAGGCTCGTCGGGGGTAGTCAGGGTGATCGGCGTGACGCGAGGTCGAGCAGGTCGTCGCATGGCCAGGTGTCACCGTCGTACTGGCAGTCATCGCGGTTGTCCCACGGTAGTTCGGGGTCGCCGGTGGCTGGACTGAGCACATGGCGGGCGAGCACGCGTCGCTTGGCCTCGACCTCCCGCAGGACGCGAGCAGGGTCGTGCAGTGCCACGTGCAGGGCGATCGTGGGGTGGAAGCCGGGGAGTTCTCCTCGGCAGAAGTCGACCGTGTGCCCGTGAGCGGTCCACTCTCCGCAGCCGTCTCCGTCGCAGCGCCGTGCCTGGTGCTCGGCTTCTTCCCCGAGTCGGAATCCGCGCGGCGTCGACAGGGCTTCCTCGTACGGGGCGACCCTCGGGACCGCTCTCCCGCGACCGGCCCGCCGAGGGCATGACGTACGACCACCAGGCGCGCCGCCGGCTCTCGTCGCCCGAGCTCGGGCGATCGCCGAGGTCTGTGCGGCGCACAGGACCATCCTGCCCACCGCCGTGATCGCCTCGCCGTACACGCATCCCAGTACGGGCCTGGCCGCGCAGCTGGACTGTCCCGCAACCTCGCTCGGGAAGCGGTCGAGGCGCTGGCCGTCGCGCGGGTCCTGGATGTTCGACGGGGCGACGGCACGTATGTGACCAGCCTCCAGCCGAGTGGAGGGGCTCGGCGGAGCGGTGGAACTGCTGCAGGGCGACTCGGTCGCCCCGCAGGACCTCATCTACCGGACATGCACCCGACTCCCTCGGACGCGTCAGGAGCACCGGAGGCCGCTGTCCACGCCCGGTGCGGAGCCCTCGTCAGCGCTGCGCCGCCAGTCCCCGGCGGCTGCGGATCACTCCGGACGCGGTCCGCACCTGGTGGCGCCGTTTCACCTGGACGGCTCACCCGCGTCGTCGAGGTGGGCCGCCCTAGCGACCAGCCGTCCACAATGGGGAGAGCGGAGCATCGAAGCGCATCGACGTACCGTGGACACGCGCCCAGGCTGACACTAGGGTTAGCGTGCATTTCACGCGGAAGCCATACGCACACACTATCGAAGCGCTTGATCGATCTGGGAGAGCTGGATGGCCACCCTCGCCGAAGTCGCCCGGCACGCCGGCGTGTCGGCGAGCACGGTGAGCTATGTCCTCAGCGGCAAGCGGCCCATTTCCGGGACCACCCGGCTGCGGGTCGAGCAGAGCATCCGCGAGCTGGGCTACCACCCGAACGCGGGCGCGCGGGCCCTGGCCAGCAGCAGGTCGAACATCATCGCGCTGATGGTCCCGCTGCGCACCGACATGTATGTGCCGGTGATGATGGAGATCGCGGTGGCGGTTGCCACGACGGCCCGGACGCACGGGTACGACGTGCTGCTGCTGACCGGCGAGGAGGGCCCCGACGCCGTCCGCCGCGTCACCGGCAGTGGACTCGCCGACGCGGTGATCCTCATGGATGTCGAACTCCACGACGAGCGGCTGCCGTTGCTGCGCGGCACCGCCCAGCCGTCCGTGCTGATCGGACTGCCCGCCGACGCCTCAGGACTGACCTGTGTCGACCTCGACTTCAAGGCGACCGGCGCGTTGTGCGTCGAGCATCTGGCGATGCTCGGCCACCGCGACATCGCCGTCATCGGCGAGGCCCCCGCGGTCTACGAACGGCACACCGGCTTCGCCGAGCGCACCCTCGACGGACTTCGGTCCCGGGCACAGGAGTTGGGCGTCAGGGTGCTGCACCGGCCGTGCGAAGGAGGCTACAACGCCATGGCCGTCACCCTCGGTCGCATTCTCGACGAGCGCCCGGGCACCACGGGGTTCGTCGTGCAGAACGAGCAGGCGGTCGAGCCGCTCCTCGCCCTGCTGCGCCAGCAGGGCCGCGCCGTGCCCGAGGACGTGTCGGTGGTCGCGGTCTGCCCGGACCAGGTGGCCGTACAGGCCTCGGTGCGGCTGACCTCGGTCTCGATCCCCGCACAGGAGATGGGCCGGCACGCGGTAGAGCGTCTGGTCGCCAAACTCGACGGCCGCGGCACCGACGAAGTCGTGCTCATCGCACCCAAGTTGACGGCGCGGTCGAGCACCGGATCGGCGCCCTCCGCCGGCGCCTGACCCGACTGCCTCAGGTTCTGTCGTCAAATGTCACGCCCACATCAGGAGTGAGGCGAGGGTGACGGCTGCTTCGTACGTCTCGATGGTCTTGTCGTATCGGGGGGCGATCCCGCGCCATTGCCGGTCCACTTCGACTGGTTCGACTACGCACCACGATCGGCCTGATGACCCAGGTCAGTGCACGGTCTTGGGCGGAGCCGTGCTCTCCCGGACGGTGAGAGCGGTAGCGATCTCCAGTCCGACCTGAGGCACCGCCTCACCCCGGCCGAGCGCCAGGGCGAGCTCGGTGGCAGCCACCGCCATCTCGGCCAGCGGCTGATGGACGGTGGTCAGCGGGGGATCCACCCAAGCCACGGTCGGGACGTCGTCGAATCCCACCACGCTTAGGTCGTCCGGGATGCGCAGGCCCAGCTCGCGCGCGGCCTGGTGGACCCCGAGGGCCTGCATGTCGTTCGCGGTGAACACGGCGGTGGGGCGAGCGGGGCGGGACAGCAGCTGACGCGCGGCGGCGTACCCGTGTTCGCGCGTGAGCTGCGTCTTGACCACCAGCTCCGGCTCCATCGGCAGGCCGGCTTCGGCGAGGGCGGAGACGTAACCGGAGAGCCGGGCGCGGCAGAAGGAGTGATCCGGCCCACTGATCATGGCGACGCGCCGGTGCCCCAGGTCGAGCAGGTGCCGGGTGGCCGCCTGACCGCCGCGCCAGTTCGTGGTCCCGACGAACGGCACGCCGTCGGGCAGTTCGTCGACGGGGTCGAAGACGACGAACGGGATGCCCTTCGCCGTCAGCTGTGTCCGCTCCGCTTCGGACAACTGCGCCACCGACGGCACGCACCGGGGACGCCGCTCCACGGTGTCGTCGAAGGTCCTGCCGACCGGCTCACGGAGTCCGAACTCCGACACCAGCACGCCGACGCGGTTCCTGCGGGCCACGCGCTCCACACCGCGGATGATCTCCACCGCCCACATGCTCTCGAACTCGCGGAACACGAGCTCGACGAGGTTGCTGCGACTCTTGGGAGGCTTGCGGTAGCCGTACTGGTGGATCGGCCCCTCGACGCGGGCACGGGTCTCGTCCGAGACTCCGGTGCGGCCGTTGAGCACCTTCGACACCGTGGGCACCGAGACGCCCGCGGACTCGGCGATGAACGCGTCACCGATACGGGTCCGCTGCCGCGCTCCTCCTGGTCCCCCACCGAAGGCTCCCCCGCTCGATCGTCCGCCCCGGCCCTCCACCGCTCCCCTGCTGCCGACCGCCATTCCGACAGGGCAGCGATCAACGATCCCACGGGCCGCACAACTGCGGGTTTCTCGGGTCGACGGTCACGGTCTGATCGGCGCTGGTGTGGACCAGTGCGCCGTGGCTGATGTCGTCGGTCCAGGCGGAGCCGCTGGTTACGCAGGGGACCGCACCCCGCGCGCCCACCATGGCTGAAGCGGGACCGGCCCGTTCCGGGCGGCGCCACGGTGGGCGACGAGAGTGCCGCTGCGCCGTTCCTTGCCGATCATCCGGGCACATGTCATCGACGGACCCGGTACAGGTCGAGAGTGGTCAGCGAGGTCGCAGCGTTGGTCCGATGCGCCTTGTCGGCCAGGGGGTCGTTGGCCAACGCGGCCAGGAACCGCAAGCCTGCGGCACGGTGGACTCCCAGCATGGCCAGGGAACGCGCGGCAAAAGCCCTGTCGTTCGAGGGAATCGTGGGGTCCGCCGAGAAGGCCGAAAGGAGTTCGGCCGAGCGTTCTTCTCCGAACTCGGCCAGTTTGGAGGCCGCGGTGATCCGGTCCCAAACCTGGACGCCGCCGTCCCGGGCGATGCCGAGGAGCAGGACGACCGCTTCCTCGCGGTGCCCGTCCAGCTCGGCCAGCGCCGCAGCGGCGTCTATGCGGCGATGCGCCTCTTTGGTCCTGTCGGCTGCGATGCCGGCGAGCGGTCGAGCAGCCTCGCCCTGGTGGCTGGTGGAGCGTGTCAATAGCCGGAGCGCGCGCAGCCGGTTGTCCGGATGGAGGCTACGGCCGGTCAGGACGGGCAGGATCAGTTCCGCGGCCGCTTCGGGGTCCACCTCGGCCAGTCTCTCGGCGGCCGTCAGACAGGAGTGGCTTCCGGGCAGCGACTCCCGGGCCAGCTCGGTGAGCAGGCGGACGGCGCGGTCCTGGTAGCCGGCCGCCCCGGCCAGTGCCACGGCAGCTTTCGCCCGGTCATCCGGTGTCGTGGCGCTGTCTCCCGCGATCGCGGTGAGCAGGCCCACTCCGTCCTCCCGGTGGCGCTCGCCCATCTCGGACAGGTAGCGGGCAGCGGTGACGGAACCGTACTGGGCGAGGTCGAGCAGCAGAGCGGCACCGGACTCGCGGTGCCCGTCCAGCTCGGTGAGAGCGTGGGCCGCCATGCAGCGAAGGGTGTCCCCGCTCCCGGGGTCCATGGCGCACTCGGTCAGCAGCTGCACCCCGAGGAAGCCATGGCTGTCGAGCCGGGCCAGCACCCGGGCTGTGCCGAAAAGGCTGTAGGGATCGTTGTCCGGTGCCAGGTCCTCGATGAGCTGGAGGAGCAGCGTGACACCGGCCGTCTCGTGGCCCTCCAGCCCGGCCAGGATCTCGGCGGCCCAACTGCGGTGGTCCGGTTGCAGCGCGCGGTCACCGGCGAGACGGGTCAGCAGCCGCGCGCCGTCATCGACGTGTCCCTCCAGCTCAGCGAGGTCCCAGGAGGCCTCCACCCGACTGCGGTCGTCCACGGCGGGGTTGTTCGCGAACGCGGTCAGCCACTGTGCGGCCTTCGGCCGCGGGATTCCGCTACCGAGCTGGAGTTGCGCCTTGAGCAAGTGGTATCCGGTGATCTCGGCGGATCCGAACAGGTCCTCCATGGCTCGCAGCGTGGCCGTCGCCAGCGGCCCCTGCGAGGCCAGCAGAGCGTCGAGAAGGAAGCCCAGGTAGGACGGTTCCAGGCCCAGCGGATCCAGGGGCTTGATGCCGGACGTACGCCGCCTCGCCCGGCGCAGTCTGTCGCGCAGCCGCTGTGCGGGAAACAGTCGGTCGAAGAGCAGCGTGCGGGCCTGAGGGTCGCGGGTGGCATGACGCGCGGCGTGGTACTCCAGGAGCGTGCGGTGCAGGAACTCGACGTCGCCGCCCTGGCCGGCCAACAGGCCGCAGGAGCGCAGCAGCGAGGCCAGTAGCGCGTCCCACAGCGGTGGTTTGACCTTGTCCGGCCGGCGGGCGTGCGGGTGCGCGGTGAGGATCGCGGTGGCCGGAGCCCCGTTCCCGCTGATCCTTTCGTGGGCCAGGTGATCGATGAGGACCAGCAGGTGTTCCCGGGTGTGCTCCGCGGCCTTCTCGACGGTGCGGCGGTCCTCCGGGATCTGATAGCGGCTGACCAGGGTGTGGATGGCACGGTCGTGCAGGTCGCTGACGCCCTTGTGGACGTTCTCCTCGTAGAGCAGTTCGACGAAGGACCGGAAGACTCCGGCCCGGCCGTCGGGCAAGGGGCTATCGGTGTCGGCCTCGTACAGATGGCACAGCATCGCGGTCATCAGCGGGATGCGGGCCAGTTCCTCCAGCCGGGTCCGGCGGACACTGTGCAGGAACGCCCGGACGTGACGGTCGGCATCAGGCAGAGCGTGCAGACGTTTGTACACGTAGGTGCGCACGTCGTCGTCCGTGAAGGGCTCCAGCGTGAAGCGGCCCGCGGTGCGGGGCAGCCGGTCGAGTTCGCCGCCGGGCAGGGGGCGGGTCGCAACGAGGAACCGGTAGGGCGTGTCCGTCTGCCCGGCTTCGCGGGCGAGGCGGTCGAGGAGGGACAGCCGGGACGTCCGGTCGGGCACTTCATCAAGGCCGTCGACCATCACGAGCCATCGCGCGCCGAGACGTGGAGGGCAGCGGAAGAAGTCCTCGGTCAACGCCTCGCGCAGCCCGAAGGGTCCGTACTCCTCGGTCACCGCGTGCGCCAGGGCGGGCGCCAGCAGGGGCGCACCGACCAGGTCGCCGGCCCGGATCAGCACCGGGAAGGCGAGTGCCGAGGAAGCGGGTTCGGCCTCCGTCGCGAGCAGGTGCCGGGAGGCGGACAGCAGGTGCTGCCGCAGCAGCGTCGACTTGCCGTGGCCCGGTCCGGCCAGCAGGACCCGGATCGGGCCGTCGCCGGTGAAGACCTGTTCGGCGGCCGCGGGAGCCCGCGCGTCGCGGGCCGAGGTGCGCCGCGGCACGTAGACATCGGCCAGTGACGGCGCGTCGAGCTCCGGCGCCAGCCCAGGATGCGGAAGTTGATCGGCTGCCGACCGGACGGCTCGCAGGTACGAGCCGAGCCGGTGATCGGGGCCGCCCGTTCGCGTGGCACGGTGACCGTCCCCGGGCTCCGGTGCGGAGGCGTAGTACGTGATGTTGTCGGCGTGCCCGACCGCGAATCCACCCGTGGTGGCCGAGATGACGACGCCTGCCGTGACGTGCGGGGCCTGACCGCCTCCGAGCCCGCTCAGCCCTGCTGCGGACCCGGCTGCGGAGGGGTTCCGACGGTGACGTCACGCATCTGCACCGCTGCCGCGGAACCGTGATCGGCCCGGATGTCCACGTTGCCGCGGATCGTCGGGCCGTCGGCGGGCGCCTCCGCTCCGTCCGCCGGGGCGTGGGTCTGCAACAGGGCCCGCAGGATCTCGGCGGCCTCCTCGCGCTCTGAGTCGCTCAGGTTCTCCAGCGCCTGCTCGAAGCGGGCCTGCCAGGCTCCTTGCTGGCCGCTGCGCACGCCGACCCGTTCGTCGTCCTGTGCGGTTTCGAGCGCGGCCGCACTTCGGTCGAGCCGTTCCAGCTCGACGCGCTCACGCTCCCCGTCGCCCCGGGCGAACCACTGCGCGACCGACTCCTGCAAGCCTTGCCAGGCGCTGGTCCCGGCCGCCTGGACGACCGCCACGCCTCCGGCCGCGGCCAGCGCGACCAGCCCCTCCGCCAACATCCCACCGTCCCCGTTCGTCACCGTGTTCGACACACGAGACCGTAGTGCACCGCGCGGCACGCCACCTCGCGTTCCACAGGATTGACACCGGACGCGCGGCCCGCGCCGCGGAGCGCCGTCAAGACTGGCCCGGTGGGTCGGCGACGGCCCCGTACCGTCACTACGCGGACCGCGACGCGCTCGGCGTCGGCGGGCGACGACTCCCTCCTGTGGCGGTGAGAACGGTCGTGCCGCACAGGGGAGGATCAGTCCACCACCGGCCAGTTGAGCTCGGTGCGCAGGTCGCGTGGGTCCATGTCCGGGGTGGGCTGAGTGACGTACGTTTCCCATCTGTCCTCGCCGGCGGTCATTCCGCGCTCCCGCATCCAGGAACCGAGGCGTTCCCAGGACGTCCCGAGGCCGTCGAACGATCCGAAGTGCGTCAGACGGGCGACCCGGCCTCCGGGCAGCCGGCCGGCCACGACCCCGGCCTCCGGCCGCACCGGCCGCTCCGTGACGAACCCGACCTCCAAGTTCAGCGTCTCGCCGGATGCACCGTGGTAGAGACCGAAGGCCGGGCTCAGCACGCCGATCCGCTGGGCCTCGAGGGTCCTGGCCAGGGCCCCGAACGACGTATCGAAGAAGTCCCGCAGCCCATCCATCGGAACAACCCCTCGAACGACCGCCGTCGTCTTCGGTTCCAGAAGGACCACAACGGGCTCCGAAAACACGCTCGTCGCGCCGTCCCGTCCGCGATTGCTCATGCCTCTCCTCTCCGTCCCCCACGCGTGCTGTGGCTGTGAACCTACAGACCGTCGGTGCGCGGACGGCCCGGCGCCATGCCGCACATCCGGACGGACTCGCTAGGAGGTGCCGGCGGGCGCACGGCGGGACAGGGCGGCCTTCGCGTACAGCAGGTGAGCGATGGCCTCCGCCGCGAGGAGCAACACCACGAGCCACGGCGCGAGTACGTCCGCGCCGAGGACCACCAGGAGAGGGACCACGATCCCGGGCAGGGCCCAGACCGCCACCTCACGCGGCGGCCGGCCGAACCGCAGCGCGATCAGGGCGTGCGCTCCGTGATAGACGGCCAACCCGCCGGCGAGGGCCCACACCGCGCCCCTCGCCAGGTGGTCAAGGCTGGACTCCTCCACGGCCGTGGCGAGTCCGGCGGCCATGGAGATGACGGCGGCGGTGACGAAGAAGTGCAGGAAGCCGCCCACGTCGCGGGCGAGGAGATAGGCCTCGCGGGTGCCGGCGGTGCCGATGACGCGCTCCGCCGCGGTCGAGGCGAAGTCGAAGTAGGACCACCACAACGCGGCCAGCAGGACGAATCCGAGCACGGCCACGATCCCGGCCCGGGCGGTCCAGGTGTGGTCCGTGGCGGTGATGAGGGCCAGCACCGACTCGCCGAGGACGATGATCACGAAGAGGCCGACCCGTTCGACCAGGTGCCCGGTATGGACCCGCCCCGGGATGCCTCGCCCGCGCGCGGTCAGCAACAGGACCATCTCCGCCAGGAGCAGGGCGGCCCACACCCCGTAGCGCCAGGGAGCCGGAACCGCCGCCGAGCCGGCCCAGAGCAGCCCGGAGAGCAGACAGTAGGTCAGCGGCCGCCAGCGGGGCAGCGTGCGGGGCGCGGGGAAGCGGGTGGCGGGCCACCACAGGGCGAGCAGCACGAGGCGGGTGCCCGCGTAGCCGAGGGCGTAGGCGGGGGCCCGGTCCCCGTCGGCCTCGGGCACCGCGGCGGCCATCACGGCGAGGCACAGCATCGCGGTCAGCATGACGACGCGGCGGCGGGCACTGTCGTCCTGGAAGAGGTTGGCGGAGACCGTGAGGTTCGCCCACATCCACCAGGGCGGGAAGTAGAGGCCGAGGAACACACCGAACTCGCGCCACCCGGGGTCGCCGTGGAGACCGTGCGACAGCTGGGCGACAACGGCGACGAAGACCAGATCGAAGAAGAGTTCCAGCCATCCGGCGTGTCGGGGCTCCGGCTCCGGTTCCGACGTGGGCGAGGGCAACGGCGCGGGGGTGTGCGGAGCGCTCATCGGGCCATCCGAGTGGGAATTCGACAGCGGCACGGTCTGACCGCATCAGATCACGAATCGGGTCACTCGAAGGCGAGGCATGCTCACCGAACGACGGCCGGACACGGAACTCGACCCCTCTTCGCGCTGCCGGCCGCCGCACTCACCCTCCAGCCGGGCACCGGCTACTCCCCTGCACCCCGCCCCGCCCGGCCCGTACAGCTGGGCGTCGACGCATTCCTCATGCGTGGGCGGGTGTGGGGGGCCAAGCCGCTGCTGGGCAGACGTACGCGAAATGCCCGCTGCCGACGCATCTGACGCTGCTGGTTCCCGGGGGACCTGGAACGCCCCGGGCTCGCTGTGCACTACCGGCCGAACCGTCGAGAATGCCGCGGGCAGGCCGCGCGGGCCGGTGGCGCTCAGGTGGCGCTGAGCGTGACCACGTCTCCTGACGGGCCGCCCGCGCGGACGTCGATGCGGACCCCGGTGTCCGGGTCGGTGAAGGTCTGGCCCGGCGTGTACGCCGCAAGGTCGAGCGGGGTGCAGCCGGCCGGCGGAGCCGCTGCCGGGTTGCCGTTCATGATCCTGACCGGGCCCTCTCCGGTCAGGGCCGCGGAGTCGACCTTGTAGATGAGGACCCCGCTCGAACAGGCGGAGGCGTCGTTGTGCTCGGGGCGGCGGGACTCGGCGACGTAAGCAGTGGTCTCGCCGGTGCGCAGGACGGCGATCTTGGTTCCGCCGGGGCGTTCCACCGGGGTCAGGCGTACGGTGCGGCGTCCTGGTCCGGCGAGGCAGGCGACCTGGTGGTCGCGGATCCAGCCCAGTTTCCACGAGTGCCAGCCGAGGAACTGCGGGGCCGCGCCCGCGATGTCGCCCATGACGTCCCAGCCGCCGACGTACTGGTGGGTGGGGCCGGTGAAGGAGTAGAGGTCGGGCAGGCCGAAGGTGTGGCCGGTCTCGTGCGCAACGACCTTGTGGCCCCAGCGCCACATGTCCTGACCGAAGGTCACGGCCCACTTGATGCGGGTCCCGTCGGCGGTCACTCCCGGCGTGGTGGGGTCGTACAGGTAGGTGGGGGAGAACGGGATCGCTGCCGCGGTCCGGTTGGGGACGACGTAGACCATGTCGTAGCGGGAGAAGTCCGCGTACGGGTCGGCGGCGGCGATCGCGTCGCGCACGTACTTCTCGTGCGCCTCGAAACTGAGGCCGCGTGCGAACCCGTACGTGGTCGAGTCCGCGGGCATACGGATCCACTGGTGCAGCGCGTCCATCGAGAGGTGCAGGCGGCCATGGCCGGCCCTCCGCATCCAGTCGGCGGCGGGGGCGAGGTGGGCGGCGTACGGCTCGGTGGCGTCGGTGGCCGGCGCGTCGGGAAAGTCGACGAACAGGCTGAGCACACGCCGGGTTCCGGTGGCCGGCTGAAACTGGACACGGTCGGTGTCATGGCCTTCGTCGGTCCAGCCGGTCCGGCCGGGCAGCGCGCAGTCGGCGGCTCGGCCGGCCGTGGCGGACGAGGGAGTCGTGGGGGCGGGCGGGGCGGCGTGGGCCGCGGGAGCGAGGGCGAGGCACGAGGCGAGGGCGACAACCGCGGCGAGGGGACGCTGTCGGGGGCTCAGGGCGGGCATGTCTCTCCTGTCGGAGCCAAGGGAGGGGGACGGGGTGCGGAAGCGGGTCACGCGAGGCCGGCGACGAGGCCCATCAGGCGGGCCGGCACGCGGCCGCCGGAGGCGGGGAAGCCGTCGTGTTGTCGAGGACCCGCTCGCGAACGCGGGGGTAGGTGCGGGCGTAGACGTCGTCGGCGGTGGTGGTGAGACCGGGAGGGCCGTCGGCCACGTAGCAGGCGCACAGTCCCTCGGGGGTCTGAGAGAGGTGGGTGAGGGTGTGGTGGGTCTTCTGCCGTGGAGCAGCCAGTCGGGTGAACCACCGCTCGGACGAGGCGACCTACCGCCGGGTCCGCCCTGGAGGTAGAGCAGCCAGGGGAGTTCGTCGTGCACGCGGGCCGGGTCGGTCACCTCGCGGGCGAAGATCTCCAGAGCGGGTCCGTCGGACACCCGGTGGCCCAGGGGAACGGTGGAGGTGTGCTCGACGGTCGCGTAGGCGGGGTTCACGGTTCCCTTTCTCGGTTCACGGGTGACCGGTTGTGCGGTGTGACATTGCAGTGCAGTGTGCGCCCTGGCGCCGGGGACGAGCAGCCCTCGGCCGCCCATAACTCCGCGCTATGCCCCGGCCTGCCGCTCATCCCTCTCGCCCCAGGCGGGAAGCGGGCGGGCACGACCGAGCGGTCCTCCCGGGGCACACGTCTCACCGACGGGCTACCACTTGGTGACCCGGACGGTCTCCCCGTACCCGTCGGCTCCGAGCACTTCGATGCGGACACGGGCGGTCGGGTCGGCGAACGACTCACCGACCCAGAAGGGGGCGTCGTCCAGGGGCCGGCAGCCGGTCGCGGGCACGGCGTCCGGCTTCGCGTCGAAGACCTGGACCGGCCCCTGGCCGGTAGGGACGGAGGTGTCCACCTTGTAGACCAGCGCACCGGTCGAACAGGCGCCGCTGTCCGCCTGGACCGCCCGTCTCGACTCCACCACGTAGGCGGTACGGGGACCGGTGGGGATCACCGCCATCTTGGTGCCGGCGCCGTACTCGACCGCGGTGAGGTACACGGTGTCGCTGCCCGCCGAGGCACGGCACACGACCTGGCTGTCCGCGGTCCAGCCGAGTTTCCAGGAGTGCCAGGCCAGGTACTGCGATCCGGGTCCGCCGATGAGTCCCATGACGTCCCAGCCGGCGACGAAACGATGCGGGTCGGTACCCGTGAAGCCGTACAGGTCGGGCAGTCCGAAGGCGTGGCCGGTCTCGTGGGCCACCAGCTTGGGCCCCCAGTGCCACATGTCCTGGCCGAAGGTCACGGCCCACTTGAGCAGGGTGCCGTCGGCACGGACGCCCGCCGTCCCGGGCTGGTACACATAGGTGGGCGTGAAGGAGATCGCCGAGGCCTTACGCGTCGCGACGACGTACACCATCTCGTACCGCGAGAAGTCGACCTGCGGGTCAGCCGCGGCGACCGCGTCCCTGACGTACGCCTCGTGGGCCTCGTGGGTCAGTCCGCGTGCGAAGCCGTAGTCGGTGGAGTTGCGCGGCATCCGCACCCACTGTCGGTGCTGGGTGATGGAGAGCCAGACCCTGCCGTGGGAAGCGTTCCAGAGCCAGTCGGCCCCGGGCGTGAGCTGCGCGGCATCGTCGGCGGGAGCTTCGACGGCGGGCGCGTCGGGGAAGTCGACGAAGATCATGCCGACCCGGACCGTTCCCTCGGGGCGCTTGAAGACGGACCAGTCCGTGCCGTGCCCCTCGTCCGTCCAGCCGGTGGTGCCGTCCAGAGCGCAGGCGGATACGGGGTCCGTGGCCGCGCGGGCCGGGGGCGCGGTGCCGGCCAGGAGCAGCAGCAGCGTCGCGAGGAGGGGCGCCCAGTGCACGACACGCGGGGAACGGAGGGAAGGGTGCGTTCTCACGCGATCACGACCTCTCGTGGATTGATTGACGTGTGACATTTCACATAGCTTGTGGTGACGCAGGGGTGTCCGGAAGCTGTCGTCGGTCCATAACATCCGCGCCATGGATCTGGAGGTGCGTCATCTACGCGTGCTCTGCACGATCGCCGAGGCGGGTAGCCTCACCCGCGCGGCTGCCTCGCTCGGGATGACGCAGCCGGGGCTCAGCACCCAACTGCGCCGTATCGAGGCCATGCTGGGCGGAGTGCTGTTCACCCGTGGACAGGCAGGGGTCGTCGCCACCCCGTTCGGTGAGCTGGTGCTCGACCGGGCCCGTGCCGTCCTCCCCGGCATCGACGGCCTGATGACCGACACCGCCCGGATGGTCCGCCGGATGTCCGCCTGCGACCATGTCCGGGTCGGCTCGGTCGGTGCGCCCCTTCTCGGCCAACTCGTCCTGGCCGTCAAGGCCGTCCTGCCGGACGCGCAGGTGTCGACGCGCTGCCAGCACTCCCCCGTCACGCTGCTCGACGAGCTGGCGGCGGACCGGCTGGAGGCGGCGGTGCTCGGTGACCACCCCGACCAGCGACTGCCGCACCGCGACGGAGTAGTGCTCCAACCCGTGATCACCGAACCGGTGTTCGCCCTGCTGCCCTCCTCACATCCGCTGGCCCGACGGGAGGAGGTCCCGCTGGCCGCCCTCGTGGACGAGGACTGGGTGGTACCCCGGCCGGACGGCGACCGGACCCGCGAGTACTGGTGGTCCGTGTGCGCGGCGGCCGAGCGCCGTCCGTACGCCCCGTACGAGGCGGACGGACGACCGTTGATCGAGCTGGTCCGCGCGGGTCTGGCGGTCAGCCTCTGCCAGGCCACCTTCGCCGAGGCCCCTGGCACGGCCGTACGCCCCCTGGTCGGAAACCCGCTGTGGTACCGCCACGTGCTCGCCTGGCACCGCGACGGCCCACTCGCGCGCCATGGCGAGGACATTCTGCGCCGGGTCGCGGCCGGCTACCGGGACATCCGCGCCGCCACCCCCGCCTACGCGCGCTGGCACGCCCGGCATCCGCACACGACCGGCCCGACGGTGACCTGAGCCATCGGCCGTCGCGTTCTCGCTGGGTCGTCGTCGCCCCGAGGCGGCAGACGCCGACTCCGTGCGGGGACGCCCGCCCGGCGCATGTGCCGAGGTGGCGGGGCCACACGCGGCGGGTGGTGGCCGAGGCGGCCGTCGCAGACGGATCAGGCGAGCCGGTGGCGTGGCTCCGGGATACCGAGACTCGTTTCGAGGAGGACGGGCACCGGCGGGTGGCAGCCGCCTGCCGCAGCGAACGCCTCGAAGTCGTTCCTGCAGTCGTTCTCGCAGGCGCTCCAGAACGAGCTCAAGGACACGGACCTGACCGTCACCGCCTTGATGCCCGGGCACAGGGCATGGCCAACAAGGTCCTGCCCGACAGCCTCGAAGCAGAGCGACACCGCCGGAAATGGCCGAGCCCGGATCCGCTGACCAGCAGCCGCCCGCTGGGGCAGACGCGGTATCCCCATGGGGGGCGGGATGCGGCCAGACCATCGGGGTAGCCGAACCCCGCCTACCAGATGGCCCAGCCGGACGGGATCGAGGCGATCACCCGACCAAGTTCGGCGAGCAGTCGCCGCCGGCCCGGCCCGCACAGCCGGCGGAGATGGCACCCGCCTACGTCTTCCTCGCCTCCGACCAGGCCTCCCACATCACCGGCGAGATCGTCAACGCCACCGGCGGAACCCCCCTGCCGTGACCCCGGACGAAGCCCTGCGCCGAATCGCCTTCCACACGGCAGCCGACGCCGTGCGCGACCTGCCACCGGACCCGGTGGGCGCCGCCCATGCCATCCGACTGCGCGGGGTGGGCCCGGTCACCGCTGAAGTGGCCTCCCAGGCATCGACCGGTGCGGTACCGCGGTACCTCGCACGACTGCGGCCGGAGGCCGATCCGGAAGCCCGTGCGGGCTGGGACCTCGCGGCCGCGAGCACCGGGGACTGCCGCCTGCCCCCGACTGGTCGGACGGCGGCAGCCCGCTCGAGGAAATGGCCGAAGCGGCCCGCACGTTGGGCGGTGAAACATCCTCCTTATGCCTCGCGCGCCGTCCCGGCTCGGGGCCTCTGCCTCCTCCGAGCGGGTGAGACTCCCGGTGCGGCCGGGCGCCCCCGGGTCGGGCGGGGAACCGATCGGGGCGGGTCGGAGCGGCCCCACCACCCCACGAAGACGCACGGAGAAGACATGGGACACGGCGGAAACGTGATCGACGAGCTGATGGCCGACCACCGGGAGGTGGAGCAGATGTTCGCCCGGGTGCAGGCCATGACCGGTACCGGGCAGGAGCTCCGCGATCTCATCGACGAGCTCACCATCGAGCTGGTGCGGCACTCGGTCGCCGAGGAGCAGTATCTCTACCCGGCCGTGCGCGAGCACGTGGAGGGCGGCGGGCCGGTGGCGGACAAGGAGATCGAGGACCACGGCCGCGTCGAGAAGATGCTCAAGCGGCTGGAGAAGATGGGTACCGACGACGCGCAGATGAGGCCGCTTCTGCAGCAGCTCATGGAAGAGGTCACCGCCCATGTACAGGACGAGGAGAGCAACCTGTTCCCGATGCTGAAGCGAGCCTGCACTCCGCAGCAGCTGGACGATCTCGGTGACAAGATCCGTCGCGCCAAGGCCATGGCGCCCACCCGGCCGCACCCTGCCGCACCGAGCAGCCCCATGGCCAGCAAGCTCCTCGCACCGGGCGCCGGCCTGGTGGACCGGGCTCGCGACTTCGTGACGGGCCGCGGCAAGTCCTGAGCCCCGGGCCAGGGCGGCGGACCCGCGTACGGATCCGCCGCCCTGGATGGACGGTGACGTGCGTCATGCCGCACGCCTGCCGCTCCGGGCTACGCTGGTCGGCCACCAGCGGAGCGGCGCAGCTTCGCGCCGCAGCTCGCAGGCCCGGGTACGGGCCGGGGCGAGCACGCCCCCCGAGGAAGCCGCTGTGTCCGCCGATCTCGCACCCGTCATAGCCGCCGGCACCCGCTGGCTACTGAACGCCTTCCCACCCGCCCCGGGCGCATTCAGCCGGGCCCTGGCCGAGGCCCAGGCCCAGCAGGCCGTCACCCTTGCCGCCGCGCTGCGGTACCCGACCGCGATCGACGCCGAGATCCTGTGCCTCCTCGGCCCGGGCGGAAGCGCGCGGCTGGACTGGCTGACCGGCGCCGATCACGGCGACGACGCCGACGACGCCTGGCGCACCTGGGTGGACGAGACCGTCGTCAGCTGGGCCGCCTGCCTCCTCGCCGCCCCCGCCCTCGCCGCCGACGCCCACCACCTCGCCGACCGCGGCCAGGCCGGCGAGCTCACGCGGCTCACCAGCCCCAGCAACCACGAACACGACGCCGCGCCCCTGCTGCGCCACCCCGACCTGCTCGAACCCATCGCCGCCCTCCATCGGGCACCGCTGCTGGACCTGCTGGACGACCAGACCGCGGCCCTGGGATAAGGCACACACGGCGACACACGGCGACAGCAGAGGCTGCGCAGCCGTCGAGCGAACCGGCCACCGGCGTCCGTCGGCCGTTGACCAGAAGGCCGTCAGGGTTCCACTGCCGGCGGACGGCGGCCGCCCCCCTTCGGGCACATCCAGCACGCCCACGGTCGGAGTCGGGAGCCCTGTCCTCAGCCGCTCCACAAGATTGTCCGGCGTCCCAGCGGTGGAAAGCCGGTCCGTGCTCGCTCCGCACGGTGCCGCCGAAACGCCGTGCGCCCATGCAACGGCTCATCGACCGGCATGTCCGTGACATCGAAGATCACCCGGCTGAACTTCGCGCCACGAAGGCGGTCCTGCTCGAACTGGCGGAGCGGGCCGCGGTGCCCCATCCTGCCGGTGTCACGGACACCGAGGCGTTCCGCGTGGTCACGGCCCCTGCCGGGTCTCGTGGACGATGAGCGCTCGCTGAAGTGCCGCCGGCATCGCCGTCAGCATCTGAGGCCGTCGGGCGGGGCGCCATGCCGAGCGCAGCGCGGCACCGGTCACGCTCTTCGAGAAAGTCAGCGTGAGCGGCAGCCCAAATGCAGCAGGACATGCGGCTTCCGCCAGGGCCGGCGCTCCTTGCACGGCTGCATCAACTCCCTTTTTCAGTAAGGGTCTTGCGCCCTGCGCGACGACAGCCCTACTGTCACACCAGCCGGTCTGTTAGGAAGCTTTCCTAATCTTTCAGCCCGAAGGAGCCGCCCGTGCAACGAGAGGACCAGGCCGAATTCCGGTTCTCTGCCCTCCCGTTCGGGCCGGCGTCCGACGCCACCTCCGTCGCCACCCCTTCCGGTCGAGTCGAGAGCCCCTCTGGGGACCGTTCGGCAGCCGCCCCCAGTACGGCGTCAGGCAGGGACCCCGCCGCACCATTGCCCCCCCGCCCCTCCCTCCAGGCCTACTCCCTGAACAGAAAGGGCACAGTCATGCGCAGAAATACCTTGCTCTGGCAGGCGATCGCCGCGACCGCCCTCGCCGGCGGTCTGGCTGCCGGCTTCATCGGGCTCACACCCGCGTCCGCCGCCGGTACGAACCTCGCCCTCGGCAAGCCCGTCACGGCCTCCTCCGTGGAGGGCGTCGGCCTCGAGCCCGCCAAGGCCGTCGACGGCTCCACCTCCACTCGTTGGGCGAGCGCCGAAGGCGTCGACAACCAGTGGATCCGGATCGACCTGGGTTCGGTGACCGACGTCGGCCAGGTCGTGCTCAAGTGGGAGGCGGCGTACGCGAAGTCCTACCGCGTCGAGCTGTCCGACGACGGCTCCACCTGGCGGCAGGTCTACAGCACCACCACCGGCGACGGCGCCACCGACGACTTCGCCGTCAGCGGCTCCGGACGCTACCTGCGCGTCTACGGCACACAGCGCGGCACCGCGTACGGCTACTCCCTCTACGAGATCGGGGTCTACGGCGGCTCGACCACGACTCCCAGCCCCACCACACCCCCGCCGTCCGCCACCGCACCCCTGGACGACCCGTACAAGAAGGAGATCGCCATGAAACTGGTGTCCTCCTTCGAGAACTCTTCCCTGGACTGGCACGCGCAGTTCGCCTATATCGAGGACATCGATGACGGCCGTGGCTACACGGCGGGCATCATCGGCTTCTGCTCCGGCACCGGCGACATGCTCGACCTCGTCGAGCGCTACACCCAGAAGAAGCCCGGCAACCCGCTGGCCCCCTATCTGCCGGCGCTGCGCGAGGTCAACGGCACCGATTCGCACGACGGGTTGGGCACGTCCTTCGAGAATGCCTGGCGCACCGCCGCCCAGGACGCCGTCTTCCGCCAGACCCAGGAGGAGGAGCGCGACCGTGTCTACTTCAATCCGGCCGTCGGCCAGGCCAAGACGGACGGCCTGAAGACGCTCGGCCAGTTCGCCTACTACGACGCCGCTGTCATGCACGGCGAGGACGGCTTCCGCGCCATCCGCTCGCGGGCCGTCTCCCGGGCGAAGCCGCCGTCCCAGGGCGGGAACGAGGTCACGTTCCTGAACGCCTTCCTCGACGAGCGCGAGGCGGAGATGCGCAAGGAGGAGGCGCACAGCGACACCACACGGGTCAGCACCGCGCAGCGCAGGTTCCTCAACGAGGGCAACCTCTACCTCAACACCCCGCTGTACTGGAGCGTCTACGGGGAGTCCTTCTCCATCACCGCGTGACGGCGACGCGCACCTTCTTGTCCGCCCGGGGCGCCCTCCTCCGCCCCGGGCCGCCCACGGCGGCCCGGGGGCCCGGGGCCCGGCCCGCACAACCCGGCACGCCGGGGACCTGCGGCAAGCACGCCGCCGCGGCGGCCGCCGGACGGCGGCACCTGCTGACGTACCCGCGCGCGTGGCCCGTACCAGACGATCTCGTTGAAGGGTGACACATGACACGCCGGCGTTCGATGGCCGCTCTTCTGGCCGCACTGGCCCTGGGGCTGTTCGGTCCGGGCCTCCCCTCCACCTCCGCCGAAGCGGCTCCGACCTGGGCGCTCCGCTGGGCCCCTGATCCCGCCGTCCAGGGTCTCGGCGCCTTCGAGACCATCGAGGACGACCGCGCCGACTCGCACCCGGAGGGCGGGCCGCACATCAAGGTGGCCGGCGACGCCTACCGCTTCGACATGCACATGGTCGACAGAGACACCTCCACCGACCGGCAGCGCCACGAGGTCACCGGAAACCGGATCTCGTCCTCCTCCTCCCTCCAGTGGAAGCTCGGGGAGACCTGGCGGGTGACGTACTCGATGTACATCCCTGGTTCGCTGATGGCGACGACCAGCTTCACTCACATCATGCAGACCAAGCAGCCCGGTACGGGCTCCTCCCCGATCACCGTGACCTCGCTGCGCAGGGTCGACGGCGTGCAGACCATCGAACACAAGGTCATCGCCGGGGACGTCCTGGTCGGCCGTACCAACCTCGAACCGCTGCAGAACAAGTGGATCGACATCGAGTACGAGATGAAGATCGGCGACGGCACCGCCGGATCCGTCCGCTGGGTGGTCAAGAGCGCGGGCACCACGATCGTCGACGCGACCCGAACCGGCGTCGACACCTTCCTCGACGACCGCGTCCGCCCCAAGTGGGGTATCTACCGCTCCCTCGGCGACACCTCCGGCTCCCTGCACGACACCTACCTGCTGCTGCGGAACATGCGCGCGTATCAGCTCACCGCCGGCACGCCGGGAACCGACACCCAGGCACCGACGGTCCCGGACGGTCTGCGGACGGTCGGCACCACCGCCGGCAGCGTCTCACTGGTCTGGAACGCGGCCACCGACGACACCGGCGTGACCGGGTACGAGGTCTACCGCGGCACCGCCCTCGTCGGCTCGGTCACCGGCACCACCTACACCGACACCGGCCTCGCCGCCGCCACCGCCTACAGCTACACCGTCCGGGCCAAGGACGCCGCCGGCAACCGCTCCGCCCCCTCCACGGCCCTCTCCGTCACCACTGCCGCGGCGCCGGGCACCGAGACCCTGCTCTCCCAGGGCAGACCGGCCACCGCCTCCTCGACCGAGGGCACCGGCTACGAGCCCGGCAGGGCCGTCGACGGCCAGACCGGTACGCGCTGGGCATCCGCCGAGGGCATCGATCCCCAGTGGCTCGCCGTCGATCTCGGCACCACCGCAGCGCTCTCCCGAGTACGGCTCGACTGGGAGGTCGCGTACGCCTCCGCGTACAAGATCCAGTCGTCTGCCGACGGCACGTCCTGGACCGACCTCGCCACCGTCGCGAGCGGCGACGGCGGGACCGACGAACTGACCGTGAGCGGCAACGCCCGCTACGTGCGGATGTACGGCACCCAGCGGGGCACTCCGTACGGCTACTCGCTCTACGAACTCAAGATCTACGGCACCGCCGCCGCCTCGTAGCCGTCTCCCACCTCTACTCCTCCCCCTGCGGCGTCGGCCAGTTGGCAGGCCGGCATCGCATAGGCAGTGGGCGATCAGGTCGCCTACGGCGGAACCGGCCACCGCTGCCTGCAGGCCCAACCTCGCAGGTCGGCTGGGAACCGCGGACCGGCCCACCGCTTCCATCCCCTGGCCGGAGGTCACCGCCCCCGTCGGGCCGCATGGGAAGGGGACGGTCACGCCTCACCTGCCACAAGAGTGATCGCCACCGCGATGGTTCTCTGCAGCTGCTGGGTGCCGAACCCCGCCCTGTGCCTGCCGCTGCCCATCCGGGTCGTGCCCGGGTGGCTGGGCAGGACGTGGTAGCGGGGGCCGCACGGCCC
Organism: Streptomyces sp. R-07; assembly: GCF_049913175.1. Taxonomy (NCBI): domain Bacteria; kingdom Bacillati; phylum Actinomycetota; class Actinomycetes; order Kitasatosporales; family Streptomycetaceae; genus Streptomyces; species Streptomyces sp. R-07. The sequence continues at coordinate 7,725,228 of NZ_CP183978.1, read as the reverse complement.
GCAGCGGCGCGGGTCGACGGCCGTCCCTCCCCTGCCCGCGACGCTCAGGTCCTCCGCCCCGGAGGGTGCGGCCGCACCCCTGTCATCAGGAAGTCCAGCCCCCGCCGGGTCGTCGCCAGGACGACCCGGTCCGCCGCGCGCAGGACCCGCCCGTGCGGCGGGCGCCAGTCGAGGCCCTGCGGGTCGAGCCGCAGACCTGCGAGCGTGTCCATCGAGGACGAGGAGAACCGGGCGCCCGCGGCGCCGACGGCCAGGACGCGCCACTCGTTCTCACGGAACGCGTCGTGGATCGAGCGCCCCTCCAGCTCCGGGTGGCCGGCCACGTCGACCACCGTGAACAGCAGCGAGCCGCGCTCGACCGGCATCACCCCCAGCACGTGCCGGCCCATCATCGCCGCGGCGAAGGACGCGGCGGCCAACGCGGACACGCTCCGGCTGCGGGTCAGGGCGGCGGGGTACGAGGCACGCATCGTCCGGGAGACGGTGGCCGCGAAGTCGTCGTCGTACAGCCGCATCACCACCCGGATGCCCGGGTTGATCTCGCGGGCGGCCATGACGATGTCCAGGTTCTCGCTGTCCTCCCGGGTGAGGACGAGCAGGGACTTGCTCCGCCCGATGCGGGCCTGGTCGAGGACACCGGGCGCGGCGGCGTCCTCCAGGAGGAGGGGTATCCCGAGCTCGCGGGCGAGTGCGACCCCGCGGGCGCGGGGATCCCGCTCGACGGCCACGATCTTGTGATCGGTGGTGCCGAGGCGGGCCAGGACCCGTGTGCCGATCTTGCCGAGTCCGACCAGCACGATGTGGTCGCTCAGGTCCTTGGACGGCGGATGGTTCGCGGAAGCGGCGCGGAAGGCCTCCGTGGCGTGCATGGTGGCGGCCACGACCAGCGGGAGGATCGCGAGTCCGACGAAACCGGCGACAAGCTGCAGGATCCGGCGGGCCGGCTCCTCGTCGGTCGCCGGGTCCCCCATGGTGAAGATGTCGAGCAGCGGCAGGTACACGGCCTTCCACAGCGGGCCGTCCACGACGAGGGCCGTCACCACGGAGAGCAGGAGCACGATCGCGGCCAGCGCCCCGTAGACGGCGGTGACCTCCTTGGACACGAAGACCTTCCACGGCAGGTGGGTCAGATGCCCGAACAGCAGGTCCCGGTAGGCACGGGAGGCCCTCGGGGTCTCGGGGGCGTGGTGGTGGGTGACCTCTTCGAGCATGAGCCGGCCATGGGTGAACTGGCGGTGGTAGGCCGTGCGGGTGTCCGGCAGCAGCTGGGTGCCCTCCTCGCCGGGCGTCTCCGCACTGTCCTCGCTCGCCGGGTCGTCCTGGTGCGCCCCGGACAGCACGGCGAGGGTGGCCAGATCGGTCGGCCGGCCAGGGGCCCCGGCTGGGCGTACGACTCCTCGGAAGACCTTGCCCTCGACCTGGAGCGTGTGGCCCTGGCCGACGGCGGCGGCCGAGACCAGCTCCGGAACGGCGGTGTCGGCGTCGGAGAGGACGGTGGTGGAGGCGTCCAGGGACGCGTCGTCCGCGTGTCCCCCGACCTCGGCGGCCCGGTCGAGGAGCCGCTCCAGATGGCGCCCGCGTTCGCGGTGGTACATGCGGATGACCAGGCGTATGGACGGATTGATGCTGCGCGCGAGGAGCGCGGCGGTCATGTTGACCTGATCGTCTCCGTACGTCAGCGCGAGGGCGGCGGCCCGCTCGACACCGGCCGCACGCAGGGTCTGCTCGTCCGGCCTCGCCGACACCAGCAACTCGACCGGCGACCGCGGGTCACGGTGCAGGTCGGCGATCTCCGCCACGTACGCGTCGCGCCGCGAGGGCAGGACCACGGTCACCGTCTCGCCGCATACGGCGTCGAGTTCGATGGCGAGTCGGTGGGCGAGACCGTCGTCGCCGCAGATCACCATGTGCTGGGAGCGCTGCCCAAATGGCACGCGGAGATGGATGGTTGACGTCACATGAACCAAGATTGCCGATCGGGGTCCGCCCGGTTCCCTGTCGTACGGGAGTTCGGCGTCAGGGTTTCGTATGGATCGGGTTCCGGAGCGCGGAGAGTTGCGGTCGGGTGTCCGGTCAACGGAACTCGGCGAGGCGGGGGCGCAGACCGAGTACGACGAGGACGCCGGCGGCCAGCAATGCCCCGACCGCCCAGGGCAGCCTGTCGGCCTCGGCGTCCCGTCCGTCCCGTACCGCACGGTCGAACGCGGCCTGGTTGATGCCGGTCACGTCGTCCAGCGCCTTCATCCAGGCTCCGAAGTGGGCGTTGGACTTGTCCGGTTCCCAGCAGATGCAGAAGACGATCGCCTCTCGCTCCTTGCCTTGCGCGACCAACGACCGGATCGTGCGGTCGTCGCGCTGGTAGACGGAGTAGGTCTCGACCGTCCGTTCGGCGGCGGTCCGTTCGCCCGTGAAGGTGATGTTGTCCAGCTCCCGGCCGAACTCGCCCGTGAAGACCCGGTCCTCGTCGTCGGCCCGGTATCGCGCCCAGGTCGCGCCGAGTTTCGCGTCGTACGACGAGAGGTACGCGCCCTTCACTCCGTACAGCTGCTGCGACTTGGCGAGGAAGCTCTGCTCGTAGGCGGAGCGCCGGGTCGGGTCGAGGAGGTAGCGACTCTCGTCGGCGTTCGCGTCGTACGCGAGGGCGCGGGCGCGGGAGAGGGCGGCGACCGAGTCGAAGGCGTCCCGTCGGGCGATCTCGAACTGCCCGGCGGAGGCGGTGAGCAGGTGAAGGCCGAGGACGAGGGCGGTGAGGCCGCAGGCCGTCGCGGCCAGCAGGGCCGGGTTGAGGATGCGGTGGAAGCGGCGGGCGAGGTACCGCTACAGCAGGACGAGCAGGGCTGCCAGCACGAGACCGACCGCCGCGAGGACCACGGACTGCGTGGCGAGGTCGGAGCGTTCGGCGACGTACGTGATCTCGAAGGCGTGATCGTTGACCTCGACCAGACCGCGGGCCTCCGGAAGCAGGCGAGCGGCAAGGAGATCGGTCGCGTCGCGGTAGTCGGCACGCGCGTCCGTCTTGCCGCCGGCACGGTCGTCGTTCTCCAACGCCCGCCCCAGCAGCTCCTGGTACCGGGCGAAGTCCTCGGTGAGGGTCTCCACTGCGCGCTCGTCCTTCGCGTCGCCCTCCGCTGCGACGGCGAGCGTGCGCAGTTCCCCGCTGATGGTGTGCCGTGCCTGCTCGTAGAACTCGAAGGCCTTCGCGTACGGGACGCCCATACGCCCTCGGCCCGCGTCCCCGCTGGAGAGCAGGATGCTGGCGGCCTGCGCGTCCATGTCGTTGAGGGCGAGGTTGAGCCCGGCGGCGCTGACCGTCTGCGGGGCGTGACGCTCGGCCGTACTGTCCCGGGTGCGGGACGCGGCGAGCGCGGCGACCAGGAGCAGGGCGACGCAGGCGGCGACGAGCAGGAGCACCGTCATGCGCAACAGACGTAACCGCGCGGGCAGAGTGTCCCAGTGGCGGCGGCGCAACGTTCCCGCCGTATCGACGGTACGCCGCCGCAGACGGTGGAGACCGCCCGGCCCGTGCCCCCGGCCGGCACTTCGGGTGCCGGCCGGGGTCCCTTTCGCGAACCGCCCGGCGGTCAGCGGTCCGGGTTGATGCCGTTCGAGACGGACTTCACGCGGGCGACCTGGACCTTCGCCGCATACTCCACGTTGCCGAGCTCGGCGTCGCTCGCGTGAAGGTGCGCCACGACGGCGCCCATGCGCATGACGACCTCGAAGGAGTCGCCGTCCTGCATCGCCTCGGTCTCGTCCGCGCCGGCGTCCACCGACACCGGCTTCGCCGGCTCGCCGTACTCCGCGCTCTCCTTGCGCTCGTGCTCCGCCAGGTCCTTCATCGTCGTGGACGCGTCCTTCGCCGTGGCGAAGGTGAAGAGGGTGAACTCCACCCGCGCCTCGTCCGCGGAGCCCCGGGCCTCCATGTCCCTGTTCCCGATCGCCTGGACCCCGGCACACGGCGACTTCGTCAACTCGGAGCAGCCCTTGACCACATCGTCGCCCTGGACCACGACGGGATCACCGCCGACCATGACGTCGCCGATGCTGCCGTCGGACGGGAGCGCGGAGTACAGGCCCGTCGCGTCCACCCAGACCGGCGGAAAGTGCGGCGTCACGCCCTCGCCGTCGGCGGGTGCCGATGCCCCTCCACCGCCCTTGGCGGACGGCTTTGCCGTCGCCCCTCCCGCGGTCGGGCTGCTCTTCGCCGCGCCTTCCGCCGGGGTGCTCCCGTCCTTGCACCCGGTCAGGGCAAGTGCCATTACCGCCGCGACGGCGGCCCCCCGTATTACAGCCTTCACCCGGACTCCTCCGATGCCCTGATCACGCCCGGAGACGACCGGACCATGATCGAACTCATTGACATGCACACCCAACCCCATCGGTCGGCGACCGGCAAAATTCGACGGCAGCTTCACGCTGTCGCGGAACCGCGCAACAGCGACCTTGTCCGCTCCCCACGCTCTCGGTACCCAGGACCTACACCGCGATCGCGGCCTCCACGCCGAACGCGTCCCTGACCGGGACGAGCCGGAGGCGGAGACGAGGGATGGGTTGAGCGCTCGCGGACAGACAGCACTCCCATCGCGCCCGTGCACCGGCCGCAAGGCCGTAGCGCTTCCGTCCGCCCTTTGCGAAGGCCGGCGTCTGGGACGACCGTCCGTAGAGCCGTAACCGGTGACGGTGACCCTCCGGCCGGCCACCGCGTTTCTCCTTCTCATCGCGCGGGTGGGGAGCGATGATCGAGCCTGCGGCCGTGTGGCACGGTGCCACGCAGGCCGCTTCTGGAAGAGGGAGATTCGATATGGCCACCGGCACGGTGAAGTGGTTCAACGCGGAGAAGGGGTTCGGTTTCATCGAGCAGGACGGCGGTGGTCCGGACGTGTTCGTCCATTACTCGGCGATCGCCGGCGGAGGCTTCCGGGAGCTGCAAGAGGGCCAGAAGGTCCGTTTCGATGTCACGCAGGGGCAGAAGGGGCCGCAGGCCGAGAACGTCACACCGGCCTGAGCACCACACCACGGAGCCGGCCGGTCAGGCGGTCCTGACGGCGTGGGTGAGGGGTTCGATGTCTCCGCACCGGGCGGCGCGCAGCGCGGCGGCCAGTTCGCGGGCCCGGTCCTCGGTCGCCACGTCGTAGAGCACGAAGTAGACCGGCCCGGCGGGTGAGTCCGGGCCGGATCTCGCGGGTGCGGATCAGGTGGATGACTGCGTCTACTTGAAGGCGGCGTCGACGCCGGTGGCGTCGGGGACCTGGTCGGGGGGGGCAGGGCCGTGGCAGGGGCTGCATGGGCGGCATCGTGTCAGCCGGGACCCGGCAGCGCGGGTGTTGGCGCGCTCGGCGTGCGGTCGAGGGTGAACAGTCCGCCGTCGGGGTCCCGAAGGGTCACCTGGCGTCCGTCGCCCCATTCGGGGCCGGTGACCGTGCTGCCGCCGTTCTCCAGAGCCCGAGCGACGGCCACGTCCAGGTCCGGGACCTTGAAGTGGACCAGCCAGCGCGGCCGGAACTGCGGTTTCGGCGCGGCTTCCTCGACCGGGCCGCTGTTCAGCCGGGCGACGGGAAGCCCGTCGCGCCGGAGCACCACCTGGTCCTCCTCGTACGACGTGTCACAGCATCCGCCGCTGCCGCCCTCGCCCCAGCCCAGCACCTCGCCGTAGAAGATCGCCGCGTCGAACGCGTTCCTCGTATGGAGCTCGATCCATGCGGGCGACCGCTCCGCACCCGTACTCCACTCGGCCAGTACGTCTCCGTCCCAGACGCCGAACACGGCGCCCTCCCGGTCGGCCACCAGGGCCGCCCGACCGCCGGCCGGGTACGCGACGGGTCCCACGCCGACCGTGCCGCCCCTTTCACGCACGCGCGCGGCCGCACCGTCCGCCTCGTCGACGGCGAAGAACGGCGTCCACGCCACCGGCACGGCGAACTCACCGGCGACCGCTCCGATGCCGGCCACGGGCACACCGTCGACCTCGGCCACCGAGAAGGCCCGGCCGAACCGGCCCTGCCGGAACGACCAGCCCAGGACCGCTCCGTAGAAGCGCTCCGCAGCCTGACGATCGCGGGTCGCCAGGCTCAACCAGCAGGGAGCGCCGATCACATCCGCTGCCACGAGAACCACGGGACTCACTCCTCCGTTCCTTTCCGGCGTACAGCATGGCCGCAGGCCTCTCCGACGGGGGCATGGCCGCAGGCTTCTCCGCGCGAATGCCCTCGTCCCCGCCCGCCATGCGACCGGCCGCGGTCGACGCGCCCGGCCGTCTCAGGCAGCCGTGCCGTCAGGGCGTGCCGCGCTGGGCCGTACTGTCCCGGCGCAGCCGGTCGGTCTGGTGGACGAGGTGGTCGACGCCCTCGGCCAGGTCGGGGCGGGCGGCCCGCAGGTGATCGCTCACGCCCACCAAGGGGTCGACGAGCGCGGCGGCGTCGTTGTCGGCGAGGGCGCGGTTCAGCTCGGCGAAGGATGCGCGGGCCGCGTCGGGGAGATCGGTGAGGGCGGCGATCTGTCCGGCGAGTCGGCGCAGGTCGGCCGCGTGGTCGCGGGCCCAGGTGGTGACGGCCCGGTCGGCGGCGCGCCGGTCGCGGGTCGCCTGGACGCGCTGCTCGGCGGTGCTGCCGTGGGCACCGGGCCGGAGTCTGAGGTAGCGCCGCTCGGCGGCCTGACGGCTGGCGACGCCGAGAGGGTGGGCGAGATCGGCCCAGCTGGCCCCGGCCGCCCTCGCCACCTCGATCAGCGCCGACTCCCAGCTCCCGAGCTCGTCGCGTACCTCCCGCAGCAGGAGCAGCGACGCCAGCGCCTGCTCAGGGCTCCGCTCCTCGCCCTGCCCGGCGGGCGCGGATTCCTCCGGGTCACCGGTACGAGCGGCACGGAGGGCCGTGCTGATGGTGTCCAGTGCCGCCTCGGCGGCGAGGGAGGAACGAGGGCCTGTCCGTCGGTCACCGGACGGCCCGTCCGAGGGCTCCGGCCCGCTCGGACGGACACTCTCCCGGCTCCGGTCGCTCACGGCCACACCCCTTCTCCCAAAGGGTCATCTTTCGGACGACTTATCTGTTGTCATCATTTGGATGACATGTTACAACGGTGTCAGGTGAAGCGCATTGGCTCTGTTGCCTGAACTGGAGGTGTTTCGCGATGTTGATGCGCACCGACCCGTTCCGTGAGCTGGACCGGCTCGCCCAGCAGCTCCTGACGCCGGGCACCTGGTCGAGGCCCTCCGCAATGCCGATCGACGCCTACCGGAAGGGTGACGAGTACGTCGTCGCCTTCGACCTCCCCGGTGTCTCCTCGGACGCGATCGACATCGACGTGGAACGGAACATGCTGACCGTGAAGGCGGAGAGGCGCCCCGCGGCCGACACGAACGCCGACGACGTCCAGATGGAGCTCTCCGAGCGCCCGCTGGGTGTCTTCTCCCGCCAGATCATGCTGGCCGACACACTCGACACGGAGCGCATCGCCGCCGATTACGACGCGGGCGTCCTGACCCTGCGCATCCCGATCGCCGAGCGTGCCAAGCCCCGCAGGATCAGCATCGGCACGACCGAGCACAAGGAGATCAGCGGCTGACGTGAGCCGCCCGGCCGGATGGGCGACGGAGGACCAGGGGGCGCTCAACTCCCCTTCCCGGCCCCTGTCCTCCGCCCGCCCGTCCCTCACGAGGAGATCGCAGCGATGCACAAGGACGTGTTCCTCACGGAGGTCCAGGAACGCGGAGAGTACGCCACCACGCACGAGGCCGACCGCGCGGCCCGCGTCGTCCTCGCGCTGCTCGGCGCGCACCTGGTCGGCAACGAGCGGGCCGAGCTCGCCGCCCGCCTCCCGGACGCCTACGCGTTGATCCTGCTCAATCCGTTGCAGTCCGCGGAACCGCTCCCTCCCGAGCGCTTCGTGCGGGCGACCGCCGCGTGGATCGAGGGAGCCACCGACGAGACCGCCCGCTGGGATGTCAGCGCCGTCCTCAGCACGGCCGCGGACGCCGCCGGCCAGGAGCTCACGCACCGCATCCTGACGCAGCTCCCACCGGGCTACGACGAGCTGTTCGGACGCCCCGTCTGAAGATCACCGACCGGTACGGGATCCCCCTGCTCGCTGCGGAGACACACGTCCCGCCGGACCCTTCGGGTCCGCCCACGGAGGAGCAAGCCGAGTACGACGACACGAGGCTGTACGGCCCTGGTGGTGGCCCTGCCGGCCAGAAGCCCGGGTGGTGGACGTCGCATAGGCCCAGGAAGATGGGCATACCTCTCGTACTCCTGCTGTCGTGCGTGCGCCCGGCCAGAGACGAAGGGACGACACATGGCGATGCCTCCCGCGACGGAACCATCCGAACCCTCCGGGCTCGAACCGTCACCGGCCTCTGAAGCCGCCATACGCGGGCCAGGTGCCTTCGACGCTCCCGCGGACGGGGTGGCGGTCGGCATGCTGATGGCCCTGACACCATGCGCCTCCCATGCGGCCCGCGACATCCTGGCCGCCGCCGCCCATGCCGCCGGCGTCACCACAGCCGGCATGGCCCTCGCGTACGCGGACAGCGCACGCGGCGTTCCTCTGCCCACCGCGATCGAACGCGCACTGCGGAACGCGGTGGCAGCCGCCCGCTCCCCTTCTCGCAGCGCGCCGTGTGGCCTGCTGCCCGGCACCGACCGAACGGCAGACGCCCTGACGCGACTGCGCGAGTACCAGACGCGGCTCCGTCGGTCTCCAGGCGACGCGGCGCTCCGCCGAGCCATGGACGACGTCGCCTACACGCTGTGCGTCCTGATGGCCAGGCGCACCCTGCACGAGGCCGTCACAGCAGCCGAACTGCGTCTGTCGCTGCCTCCGAGCACCTAGCGGCGCCGGGAGCCAGGCAGTCCGCGCAGCACGACGCACCCTCATGCTCACCAGCGGGCGGAGAACAGCTCACCCATTCCAGGCGACCCGGGGCTGCGCTCACCTGCCCGTCACCGTGCGCACCGGTCTCGACGGAGGTCACCCCAGGCGTCGGCGACGCCGTACCCAGCCGGCGCACGAGGCCGGATTCCACGCGGGTTCTCAGGAGGTCGGGAGAGCAGCGAGAGGCGCACCCGCCAGCAGATTACGGGTGCGCCTCCAGAGATGAACCGTGGACCTGCTCAGCCTTCGCTGTAGACCGGCCCGGTCTCGTCCCGTTCCGCCGGGGCGGCCCCAGGGCCGCGAGCCGGACGCGTCTCCTGGGCATTCATACGCTTGTTGCCCTTGGGCGCCATCTTGGCCTGACGGCTGGCCCTGTCCTTCGGCGAAGTCTTCTTGGCCACAGTCGCTCACTCCTCGTGAGTATGGGGGGTTGGACACCGACAACCGTGACATCGACGAGCACGGAATGCATGTCGATCAGTTACACACAGTAATGCCGGCGCGTACGCCTGACGCCTGCCGGCTCCCGACCGGATGGCCGTGCGGGCGACCCGGGCGCCGAAACCGTCAGGCTCGCGGGGCCCCAGGAAGCCGTGGCGATCGGGTGCCCCGTCCCGACGCGTGCGCCGGCCGCGATCTGGTCCTTCCTGGGGAACGGGGAGAAGGACGCATGGCCGAGAAGGACGCATGGCCGCGCGTGGGTGGGGCAGTCGCTGGGGCAGGTCTACGGATGGCGGGAGGCCGCCATGGCTCGGTCGGTCGGTATTGATCTGGGGACGACGAATTCGGTGGTTTCCGTCCTGGAGGGCGGCGAGGCGACCGTCATCGCGAACGCGGAGGGTGCGCGGACCACACCGTCCGTGGTCGCTTTCGCCAAGAGCGGGGACGTGCTCGTCGGCGAGCTGGCGAAGCGGCAGGCGGTGACGAACGTGGACCGCACCATACGGTCGGTCAAGCGGCACATGGGCGAGACAAGTTGGCGTTTCCCGTCGAGCGGCGACGTGGACGGTCGGCGCTTCACGGCGCAGGAGATCTCGGCGCGGGTGCTGCAGAAGCTGAAGCGCGACGCCGAGGCGTACCTGGGCGAGGACGTCTCGGACGCGGTGGTCACCACCCCGGCGTACTTCGACGACGCGCAGCGCACGGCCACGAAGGAAGCCGGTGAGATCGCGGGTCTGAAGGTGCTGCGGATCGTGAACGAGCCGACCGCGGCAGCGCTGGCCTACGGGCTGGACAAGGAGAACGACCAGACGGTCCTGGTCTTCGACCTCGGTGGCGGCACCTTCGACGTGTCCCTGCTGGAGATCGGCGACGGCGTCGTCGAGGTGAAGGCCACCAACGGTGACACGCATCTCGGTGGTGACGACTGGGACCAGCGTGTCGTGGACCATCTGGTCACGCGGTTCAAGAACGGGTACGGCGTCGATCTCTCGAAGGACCGGATGGCGGTGCAGCGGCTGCGCGAGGCCGCGGAGAAGGCGAAGATCGAGCTGTCGTCGGCGACGGAGACCACGATCAACCTGCCCTACGTCACGGCCTCCGCCGAGGGCCCGCTGCACCTGGAGGAGAAGCTCACCCGGGCGCAGTTCGAGAAAATGACGGAAGACCTGCTGGAGCGCTGCAAGGCCCCGTTCCACCAGGCGGTGAACGACGCGGGCATCGACGTCGCCGGCGTCGACCACGTGATCCTGGTCGGCGGTTCGACCCGGATGCCCGCGGTGACCGAGCTGGTCAGGTCCCTCACCGGCAAGGATCCGCACAAGGGCGTGAACCCGGACGAGGTCGTCGCCATCGGCGCCGCGCTCCAGGCCGGTGTCCTCAAGGGTGAGGTCAAGGACGTCCTGCTCCTCGACGTGACCCCGCTGTCCCTCGGCATCGAGACCAAGGGCGGCATCATGACCAAGCTGATCGAGCGCAACACCACGATCCCGACCAAGCGGTCCGAGATCTTCACGACGGCCGAGGACAACCAGCCCTCGGTGACGATCCAGGTCTACCAGGGCGAGCGCGAGATCGCGGCGTACAACAAGAAGCTCGGCATGTTCGAGCTGACCGGTCTGCCGCCGGCCCCGCGTGCTGTCCCGCAGATCGAGGTCGCCTTCGACATCGACGCCAACGGCATCATGCACGTGACCGCGAAGGACCTGGGCACGGGCAAGGAGCAGAAGATGACCGTCACCGGCGGCTCCTCGCTGCCGAAGGACGAGGTCGACCGGATGCGCCAGGAGGCCGAGCAGTACGCGGACGAGGACCACCGTCGCCGCGAGGCCGCCGAGTCCCGCAACCAGGGCGAGCAGCTCGTCTACCAGACGGAGAAGTTCCTCAAGGACAACGAGGACAAGGTCCCCGGTGACGTCAAGGCCGAGGTCGAGGCCGCGCTCGTCGAGCTGAAGGACAAGCTCAAGGGCGAGGACACCGCCGAGATCCGCACCGCCACCGAGAAGGTCGCGGCCGTCTCGCAGAAGCTCGGCCAGGCGATGTACGCCGACGCCCAGGGCGCCCAGGCGGCCGGCGGCGACGCCGGTCAGGCCAAGGCCGAGGACGACGTCGTCGACGCCGAGATCGTCGACGAGGACAAGCCGCCCAAGGAGCGCGACTGACAGCGCACACCCCACGAGGCGATCCAGTCATGACGGAGAAGAAGATCATCACGGTGTTCGGTGCCACCGGTCGACAGGGCGGCGGGCTGGTCAGGGCTGCTCTGGCCGACCGGGACGAAGACTTCGCGGTCCGCGCCGTCACGCGTCACCCGGACTCGGAGCCGGCGCGTGAGCTGAAACGGCTGGGCGCCGAGGTCGTCCAGGCCGACATGGACGACGAGGCCGGCCTCGCGGCGGCTTTCGAGCACGCGTACGGCGCCTTCCTGGTCACGAACTTCTGGGAGCACATGTCCGCCGAACGGGAGAAGACCCAGGCCGACGCGCTGGCCCGGGCGGCCTCCCATGCGGGAGTGCAGCACGCCATCTGGTCCACGCTGGAGGACACCCGCGAGTGCGTCCCCCTCGACGACGACCGGATGCCGACCCTCCAGGAGCACTACAAGGTGCCCCACTTCGACGGCAAGGCGGAAGCCGACCACTACTTCACCGAGGAGGGCGTACCGACCACCTTCCTGCGCTCGACGTTCTTCTGGGAGAACCTGCTCGGCGCGTTCGCCCCGCGACGCGGCGACGACGGCTCCCTCCAACTGACGTACCCGATGGGCGAAAGCCGCCTCTCCGGCATCGCGGTCGACGACATCGGCAAGACCGCCCTGGCCGTCTTCCGGCGTGGCACGGACATGATCGCCGCCACCGTCAGCATCGCCGGCGAACACCTCAAGGTCGCCGACATGGCGGCGGCCCTCACCGACGTCGTCGGCGAGCCGGTGCGCTACCGGCCCCTCACCCCCGACCAGTGGCGTGCACAGGGCTTCCCCGGCGCCGACGAGACGGGAAACATGTTCCAGTACTACGCGGAATGCGAGCACCGCTTCACCGCGGCCCGGGACCTCGTCGCCGTCCGCGACCTCAACCCGGCCCTTCAGGACTTCGCCACCTGGCTCGCAGCCCACCACGAGAAACTCCGCATCGCCTGGGCATGACGTACACCCGAGGAACACGCGAGACGGCCCGGCAAGCTGCTCCCCTGCCAAGCCCGCCCATCGTCGTTGGCGGCTCCGTGACCGCGGACACATCACACCGGTGGCAGCGATCAACGAGCGTCTGTGATCAGCGTGTCTACGACTCGCGCAAGTGTGGCGAGTCGGTCAGAGACTTGAACAGGTGCACGTCTGCGTGGCCGCCAGGGACACCCGGTGTCCGACCGGTCTCGACGAAGCCATGGCGCTGATAGAAGCCGGGAGCTTGGAATGTGAAGGTGGAGGTGGAGAGGCGGTCACAACCACGCCGCCGTGCCTCAGCCTCGGCTGCCTGCAAGATCCTGCTCCCCCAACCATCCTTGCGACTGTCCTCCCGCACCCACAACAGCTCGATGCCGCAGAGGCCACCCCAGGTTCGTGCGGTCAACCCACCGACCAGTTCACCTGCTTCATCGGTGACCTTGATCGAGAACGTGCCACGGTCGGGAGCGCCTGTGGCGGCACTGTTGTAGGCGATCAACGCTTCGGTCAATCGGTCGTCGAGCTCGGAGTCACGCTCGCTGACAGTCAGGGCCGGGCCGGAGCTGTGGTCAGTCATCACGGCGCGGAGTATGTCAGTCAACCCGGCGCCGAAGCGTGTGATGACTCACGTCTTTGATCTGCTTCCGATACGCCCTGGCGGATCTGCGTGCGGGTTCATGGGGCGTCGTGGGGGTTGCTGCGCTGCGTGGTTTCATCCCGGCGCCAGCGGTTAGCCGCGCCGGTAGGCCCGCCCCGAGGCTCGAACGGCCAGAACCGCGTAGGGAAGGAGTCGGGTGATGAAGGTTTCCGACCATGTGCTGGAGCGGCTGCGTGACTGGGAGGTGGAGTACGTGTTCGCCTACCCGGGCGACGGCATCAACGGCTTGCTGGCAGCCTGGGGGCGCGCCGAGAACCGGCCCTGGTTCGTCCAGGCGCGGCACGAGGAGATGTCGGCGTTCGAGGCGGTGGGGTACGCGAAGTTCTCCGGACGGACCGGGGTGTGCGCGGCCACATCGGGGCCGGGGGCCATTCACCTGTTGAACGGGTTGTACGACGCGAAGCTCGACCACGTCCCGGTGGTGGCGATCGTCGGTCAGACCGATCGCAGCGCGATGGGCGGTTCCTACCAGCAGGAGGTCGACCTGGCCGTGCTCGCCTCCGGCACCCGGGTGCGCTCCACGATGGTGCAGATGCCCGCCGTGAACACCCCGCAGTTCGACTGGGTCAGGTCCCGCCTCCCGGAGCGGGCGCAGCCGGTGCCCCCGGTCTACCAGCCGGAGGTCGCGGCCCGCGCGGTGCTGTACGCGGCCGACCACCCCCGGCGTCGCGAGTACTGGGTCGGTGGCAGCACCGTGGCCACCCTGGTCGCGAACGCCGTCGCACCCGGGCTGCTCGACCGGTACCTCGCCAGGACGGGGTTCGACGCGCAGCAGGACGGGAGCATGCGCCCCGCCGGGGAGCCGGACAACCTTTTCGCCCCGGTGGACGCCGGGCGGGACTTCGGCGCGCACGGCCGCTTCGACGAGCGGGCCCGCCGACGCAGCCGTCAGCAAGTGGCCGCGCACGCTCTCGGCACCCTCGCCGGGGTTCTTTCACGGATGTGGGGTCCAAGCGCCCCGCGACCAGGGGGAAGGAGGATGTGACCATGCGGTACGAACACATCGGGATGCCCGCGCAAGAGCACCGGGCCCCGCTGATCATGGGCACCGTTCCCGTGCCGCCCGACCCCGACACCACGCCCGTGCCCCTGCCGGAGCCGCCGCGACCGCCCGGCCCGCCGGACCCGGTCGAGCCGCCGGTGCCGCCGGAGCCTCCGGCACCGCCCGGGAGGCCCGCCCCGCCCCCCGAGCCGCCCCGTCCCGGGCCACCGGGTCCCGAGCCTCCCGGTCCCGAGCCGGAGCCCGGCGAGCCCCGCCCGAAGGAGCCGCCCGACTGACGGCTACGCCGGGGAGCCGGACCGATGGAACGAGCCGTGGCCGCGCGGACGGTGCGCGGTGAACGCCTGGGCGGCGCCGGCCCTGGTCCTGCTGGCCGGGCGGCACTCGTTCAGCACCTAACGCCGAACCTCCCCCCGCCTCCCGGAGCTTGGCCCGCGATCACACTCCACCCCAGAGCGGCAGGCGCCGCCCGGGGTGGAGACGCCCAGGCCCGGACGCCCACGGTCCACGCCGACCACAGCACCCGGCTCCTGCCGGCGCCCCGGAGTGTGCCTGAACGTCCGTACGCCGTGCCGGCTCACGCGGGGCAGCCGTGGCGGGCCGTCGACGCGGCCTCGAAGCGGCCCAGTAGCTCCTGGACGTCGGCGGGCCCGAGGTCCTGCCGGCCGTTCTGGCCGCCGGGTGGGCGGACCAGCTTGACGTAGGCGGTACCGAGGGCGCCCTTGCAGGTGGTGGCGCGCATGGTGGCGCCGTCGACGCTGCCGGGGTAGCGGCCGTCGAGGTACATCTCCTGTTCGGCGGAGGCTCCGTAGTAGGCGGTCAGGTCGGCGAGCGTCTTCTCTCCGCGTTTCAGCGCGCAGGCCTCGGTCAGCGCGCGGCCGGCCGGCTTCTCGGAGACCGCCGTGACGCCCAGCCGGGTCGCGGTCGCGGTGGGGACCACGTCCCGGCAGGTCCCCACCGCCCGGACGGGCGGCACATCGCGCCATTCGCTCAGGTCCACGCCGGACGGACGTCTGCCGAGCGCTCCCTCGCAGTGGAAGCGGCCGACCGTGTTCCTGGCCGTCTCCGTGGCGAGCCGGGCGACCTGGAGGAGCTGCTCCTTCGTCAGGTCCTCGGTCTTCGCCGTGGCCTCGGCCAGTACCAGAAGACCCTTACCCGGCAGCGCGGCGCAGTCGACCAGGACCGCCGCCTCGGGCCGGCTCCGGCCGACGAACGAACCGTTCCATCCGTATCCGATGGGCGTCGCCGAGGCCTCCTCGGCCGCACCACTGGCCCGGTGTGCGGCGACGGGGCGGATCTGCAACCTCAGGGTGGGACCCGAGTCCCGGCCGCGCGCCGTGACCGAGCACCACTCCGTGTCGTATCCGACCCATTCACCGGTGTGCCCACGCGCCTCCAGCTCAGCACCCACGAAGAACGTGCGGGCCTCCTCTGCCGCCAGCGACCCCCGGCAGCTGTCCCCCAGGTCGTCGCCGGACGCCGTGGCCCCTCCGAGTCCGAACCAGACCGCCCCGCCTGCCGCCGCCACCGTCAGGACGGCGGCGAGCGTCTTCACCCCGACCGTGAGCGCCTTCCCACGCGAATGCCCGGTGTCCGTCACCAGTGCTCCTCCCCCCTTTTTTCTTTCTGTCCGCTCGGACGGACACACCGCTCCCCCGCGCCGAGCTCTCTCCCTTGCGATGCGCAAACACGGTTGATCCAACCGTACGGTTCCCCACCGACAGGTCACGTCGTCTCGGTCGCCGCGTCGGTGGGGAGAGGCGGTGCGTCGTCCTCCATGCGGAGGCTGATGGTCATGGTCAGGCCGCCCCCGGGCGTGTCCTCCGCCGTGACCGTGCCGCCCATGGCTTCGACGAAGCCGCGGGCGACCGCGAGGCCGAGGCCGACGCCCGCGCCGCGCGGAGCGTCGCCGTAGCGCTGGAAGGCGCCGAAGATGCGGTCCTTCGCCTCGTCGGGGACGCCCGGGCCGCGGTCGACGACGCGGACTTCGACCCGGTCGGCGATCGCGCTGGCGGCGATGAGCACCGGCATTCGGGCGGGACTGTACTTCACGGCGTTCTCGACGATGTTGGCGACGGCCCGTTCGAGCAGGCCGCGATCGACGACGACCATGGGCAGCGTTTCGGGGATGTCGAGCTCGACGCTGTCGTCGGGCACGCCCACGAGCGCCATCGGCACGACCTCGTCGAGGTCGGTCTGCCGGAGTACGGCGGTGACGGTGCCGGTCTCCAGGCGCGAGACGTCCAGGAGGTTGCCGACGAGGTGGTCGAGCCGGTCGGCGCCCTCCTCGACGTTCGCGAGGAGCTCGGCACGATCCTCCTCCGACCATTCGACGTCGTCGGAGCGCAGGGACGAGACCGAAGCCTTGATGCCGGCCAGCGGGGTGCGCAGGTCGTGGCTGACAGCGGCCAGCAGCGAGGTGCGGATCTTGTTGCCCTCGGCGATCCGGCGGGCCTCCTCCGCCTCGTCGACGAGACGCTGCCGGTCGAGGACGACCGCGGCCTGGGCGGCGAAGGCCCCGAGGACGCGCCGGTCCTCGCCCGGCAGGACGCGTCCGGTCAGGGCGAGGGCGAGGTGGTCGCCGACGGGCATGTCGACGTCCGCGTCCTCGGGGCGGCCGACCGGGCGGGTGCCGACGAAGGCGACGCACGACCAGGGGTCGGTGTCGTCGTGGCGTTCGAGCAGGGCGACCGACTCCATGGCGAAGGTCTCCCGGAGCCGTTCGAGGAGCGCGTCCAGGCTCGTCTCGCCGCGCAGCACACTGCCCGCGAGGAAGGAGAGCGTCTCCGCCTCCGCCCGCAGCCGGGCCGCCTGATGGGTGCGCCGGGCGGCCAGGTCGACCACGGAGGCGACGGAGATCGCCACGCCCACGAAGATCACCAGTGCGACCACGTTCTTCGGGTCGGCGATCGTGAGTTCGTGGACCGGAGGGGTGAAGTAGTAGTTGAGCAGCAGCGATCCCACGGCCGCTGAGGCGAGGGCCGGGCGCAGCCCGCCGAGGAGGGCGGCGGCGACGGTGAGGGTGAGGAAGAGCAGGACGTCGTTCGCGAGGCCCATCTCGGGGAGGGCGCCGCTGAGCAGCAGGGTGAGCAGGACGGGTCCGGCGATGCCGACGAGCCAGCCCCAGATGGTGCGGGACCGGCCCAGTTTCGCGCGGCGCGCGACGGGCAGGTTTCGGCCTTTCGCCGCTTCGTCGTGGGTGACGATGTGGACGTCGAGGTCGGGCCCCGACTCGCGGGCGACGGTGGCGCTGACGCCGGGGCTGAAGGCGTACTGCCAGGAGCGGCGGCGGCTCACGCCGAGGACGATCTGGGTGGCGTTGACGCCGCGGGAGAAGTCGAGGAGGCCGACGGGGATGTCGTCGCCGACGATGTGGTGGAAGGTGCCGCCGAGGTCCTCGACGAGGGTCCGCTGGACCGCCAGTTCCTTCGGGGAGGCGGCGGTGAGTCCGTCGCTGCGCGAGATGTACACGGCCAGGACCTCGCCGCCGGCGCCCTTCTCGGCGAGCCGGACGGCGCGGCGGATGAGGGTGCGGCCTTCGGGGCCGCCGGTGAGGCCCACGACGATCCGTTCCCTGGAGCCCCAGATCCTGGAGACGCGGTGCTCGGTGCGGTACTCCTGGAGGTATTCGTCGACCCGGTCGGCGGTCCACAGCAGCGCGAGCTCGCGCAGGGCGGTGAGGTTGCCGGGGCGGAAGTAGTTGGAGAGGGCCGCGTCGACCTTGTCCGGCTTGTAGACGTTGCCGTGCGCCATCCGGCGCCGCAGTGCCTGCGGCGACATGTCGACCAGTTCTATCTGGTCGGCGCGGCGTACGACCTCGTCCGGGACGGTCTCCCGCTGCCGCACCCCCGTGATCGACTCGACGACGTCGCCGAGGGACTCCAGGTGCTGGATGTTGACCGTGGAGACGACGTCGATGCCGGCGGCGAGCAACTCCTCGACGTCCTGCCAGCGCTTGGCGTTCCGCGACCCGGGCACGTTGGTGTGGGCCAGCTCGTCCACGAGCGCGACGGCGGGCTTCCTGGCCAGCACCGCGTCCACGTCCATCTCGGTGAACACCGTGTCCCGGTACTGGATCTCGGCACGCGGCATCGTCTCCAGGCCGTGCAGCATCACTTCCGTACGCGGGCGGCTGTGGTGCTCGACGAAGGCGACGGCGCAGTCGGTGCCGCGCTCCACCCGGCGGTGTGCCTCCGAGAGCATCGAGTACGTCTTGCCGACGCCCGGCGCCGCGCCGAGGTAGATCCGAAGCTTTCCGCGTCCCATGGTGCCGTTTCTCGTCGATGTCGGTCGGTGCTTGTACGTGTGCGGGCGGGGGTGTCAGTCCTCGAAGCGGTATCCCATGCCTGGCTCGGTGATCAGATAGCGCGGGTGTGACGGCTTCGCCTCCAGTTTGCGGCGCAGCTGGGCCATGTAGACCCTCAGGTAGTTGGTCTTGGTGCGGTAACTCGGCCCCCACACCTCTTGAAGGAGGCGCTGCTGACTCACGAGGACGCCGGGGTTGCGGACGAGGATCTCCAGCAGATGCCACTCGGTCGGGGTGAGCCGGACGTCGCGGTCCCCGCGCCGGACCTTCCTTCCCGCGAGATCGACCGTGAACTCCTCCGTCGTGACCACCGCGCCCGCCGCGCCGGCACTCGGCGCTCGCGCGGGCGACTCCTCGATACGGCGGGTGGCCGCCCTCAGTCGGGCGAGGAGTTCGTCCATGCTGAACGGCTTGGTCATGTAGTCGTCCGCACCCGCGTCAAGGGCCCGGATCTTGTCCTCGGAGCCGCTGCGGGCGGAGAGCACGAGCACCGGGGCACGGTTCCAGCCGCGCAGCGCCCTGATGAGGTCGATGCCGTCCATGTCGGGCAGCCCGAGATCCAGGAGGATCACGTCCGGTTGCTCGGCGGCGGCGAGGCGGAGCGCGGTGGCGGCGTCGTAGGCCGCCTCCACGTCGTACCGGCGTGCCTTGAGGTTGATCGCCAGAGCACGCGCGAGCTGCGCGTCGTCCTCGACGACCAGAACCCGGGGCATCGGCGTACTCCCTTTCGTCTTGAGCAGGGCGTCGGATTCGCGTTGAGCATGGCGTCGGATGCGCGTCGGGAGCCGGCGGCCTGGGTGTTCCCCGGCTGCCGGCTCCCTTGCGTCGGGCGTAAGGCCATCAGCCCTTGGCCACCAGGCCCTTGAGGGCGATGTTGAGCTGGAGGACGTTGACGCGGGGCTCGCCGATGAAGCCGAGGATGCGGTCGTCGGTGTGGTCGGCGACCAGCTTCTCGACCTCCCGGACGTCGAGGCCGTTGTTCTCCGCGACACGGTGCACCTGGATCTCCGCGTACTCGGGGGAGATGTGCGGGTCCAGGCCCGAGCCGGAGGAGGTGACCGCCTCGGCGGGGACGTCGGCGGGCTTCACCGGGTAGTCGGCGGTGGAGTTGTCCTTGACGACGGCCGCCTTGGCGTCCGTCACCCACTTGATCAGGTCCTCGTTGTCGCCGGACCGGTTGGTCGCGCCGGACAGCATGATCGAGTACCGGGTGTTGACGCTGTTGCTGCCGAGGCCGTTGGAGGGGCGCGGCTGGAACCACTTCAGGTCCGGGGCCGCCGTCTCCTCGCCTTCCTTGAGCGGCAGGTCGTAGGTCTGGCCGATGAGTTCGGAGCCGACGACCTTGCCGCTCGCGTCCTTGAGCTCGGAACCGTTCGCCTTGCCGGGGAAGGCGAGTTGGGCGATGCCGGTGACGGCGAGCGGGTAGAGCACACCGGTGATCACGGTGAGGACGAGGAGGGCGCGGAGTCCGGCCCAGAGCAACCGTCCTGCGTTTCCTGCTGAGTTGTTCATCGTGGGTCAGCCGATTCCGGGGATGAGGGTGAGGAGCAGGTCGATGAGCTTGATGCCGACGAACGGAGTGATCAGGCCGCCGAGTCCGTAGATCCCGAGGTTGCGGCGGAGCATCGAGTCGGCGCTCGACGGCCGGTAGCGGACACCCTTGAGGGCGAGCGGCACCAGGGCGACGATGATCAGCGCGTTGAAGATGACGGCGGACAGGATCGCGGACTCGGGCGAGGCCAGACCCATGATGTTGAGCTTGTCCAGGGACGGGTACGCCACGGCGAACATCGCGGGGATGATCGCGAAGTACTTCGCCACGTCGTTGGCGATCGAGAAGGTCGTCAACGCTCCCCGGGTGATGAGGAGTTGCTTGCCGATCTCGACGATCTCGATGAGCTTGGTCGGGTTGGAGTCGAGGTCGACCATGTTGCCGGCCTCCTTCGCGGCCGACGTACCGGTGTTCATCGCCACGCCGACGTCGGCCTGGGCGAGGGCGGGGGCGTCGTTCGTGCCGTCACCGGTCATCGCGACCAGCTTCCCGCCCGCCTGCTCGCGCTTGATGAGGGCCATCTTGTCCTCGGGCGTGGCCTCGGCGAGGAAGTCGTCGACGCCCGCCTCTTCGGCGATGGCCTTCGCGGTCAGCGGGTTGTCGCCCGTGATCATGATCGTCTTGATGCCCATGCGGCGCAGCTCGTCGAACCGCTCCCGCATGCCCTCCTTGACGACGTCCTTCAGGTGGATGACACCCAGGACGCGCGCGCCCTTGTCGTCCTCGACCGCGACGAGCAGCGGGGTGCCGCCGGCCTGGGAGATCGCGTCGGTGAGCGCCTGCGCGTCGTCGGCGACGGTGCCGCCCTGCTCCTCCACCCAGGCCACGACCGAACCGGTCGCTCCCTTGCGGACCTTGCGCCCGTCCACGTCCACGCCCGACATGCGGGTCTGGGCGGTGAACTCGATCCAGGTCGCGTGGGCCAGCTCGCCCTGGTGGCGCTCGCGCAGGCCGTACTCCTCCTTCGCGAGGACCACGATCGAGCGGCCCTCGGGGGTCTCGTCCGCGAGGGACGAGAGCTGGGCGGCGTCGGCGACCTCGGCCTCCGTCGTCCCCTTGACCGGAACGAACTCCGAGGCCTGCCGGTTGCCGAGGGTGATCGTGCCCGTCTTGTCCAGGAGCAGGGTGGAGACGTCTCCTGCGGCCTCGACCGCCCGCCCGGACATGGCGAGGACGTTGCGCTGCACGAGCCGGTCCATGCCGGCGATGCCGATCGCGGAGAGCAGCGCGCCGATCGTCGTCGGGATCAGACAGACGAGGAGAGCCGTGAGGACGATCATCGAGGTCTGCTTGTCGGCGCCCGCGTAGATCGCGAAGGGCTTCAACGTCACCACGGCGAGCAGGAAGACGATCGTCAGCGAGGCGAGCAGGATGTTGAGGGCGATCTCGTTCGGGGTCTTCTGCCGTGCGGCGCCCTCGACCAGATTGATCATCCGGTCGATGAACGTCTCGCCGGGCTTCGTGGTGATCTTGATGACGACCCGGTCGGAGAGCACCTTCGTACCACCCGTGACCGCGCACCGGTCGCCGCCGGACTCGCGGATCACGGGGGCGGACTCGCCGGTGATCGCGGACTCGTCGACCGAGGCCACTCCCTCGACGACGTCACCGTCGCCGGGGATGACGTCGCCCGCCTCGCAGACCACCAGGTCGCCGATCTTGAGCTCGGTGCCGGGGACCGGTTCCTCGCCCTTGCCGTCCTTGTCGAGGCGGCGGGCGACGGTGTCGGTCTTGGCCTTGCGCAGGGTGTCGGCCTGGGCCTTGCCCCGGCCTTCCGCGACGGCCTCCGCCAGGTTGGCGAAGATCGTGGTCAGCCACAGCCAGGCGGTGATCGCCCAGCCGAACCAGTCCCCGGGGTTCTTCACGGCGAGCCCGGTGGTGACCACCGAGCCGACGAGGACGACGAACATCACGGGTGACTTGACCATCACGCGAGGGTCGAGCTTCCTGATCGCGTCCGGGAAGGACGTGACCAGCTGCTTCGGGTCGAACAGACCCCCGCCGACGCGCCCGGGGGCGTGATGTCCGGCGGACAGGTCGTCGTGCGGCACCTTGCTCGCCGCGGCGGGAGACGGCTGGTTCACAGCGTCCTCTTGCTTCTTTACGTCGATGTTCATGCCGCGAGCCCTTCGGCGAGCGGGCCAAGGGCCAGGGCCGGGAAGTAGGTGAGACCGGTGATGATCATGATGGTGCCGACCACGAGGCCCGTGAACAGCGGCTTCTCGGTGCGCAGCGTGCCCGCGGTCTCGGGGACGGGGGTCTGCTCGGCGAGCGAGCCGGCGAGAGCGAGTACGAACACCATGGGCAGGAACCGGCCGAGCAGCATCGCGATGCCGATCGTCGAGTTGAACCACTGGGTGTCGGCGTTCAGGCCCGCGAAGGCGGAGCCGTTGTTGTTCGCGCCGGACGTGTAGGCGTAGAGGATCTCGGAGAAGCCGTGCGCACCCGAGTTCGTCATCGAGTTCACCGGAGTGGGCAGGGCCATCGCCAGGGCGGTGAAGCCCAGGACCAGCGCCGGCGTGACGAGGATGTAGCAGGCGGCGAACTTGATCTCGCGGGTGCCGATCTTCTTCCCGAGGTACTCGGGCGTGCGGCCGACCATCAGACCGGCGATGAACACCGCGATGACCGCCATGATCAGCATGCCGTAGAGGCCGGAGCCGACGCCGCCGGGCGCGATCTCGCCGAGCTGCATGCCCAGCAGGTTGATCCCGCCGCCGAAGCCGGTGTTCGACGAGTGGAACGAGTTCACCGCTCCGGTGGAGGTCAGGGTCGTCGCGACCGAGAAGATCGCCGACGCGCCGATCCCGAACCGGGTCTCCTTGCCCTCCATCGCACCACCGGCGATCTCGAACGCCGGGCCCTTGCCCGCGAACTCGGTCCACATCATCAGCGCGGTGAAGCCGAGCCAGATGACGGCCATCGTGCCGAGGATCGCGTACCCCTGCTTCAGGGATCCGACCATCCGGCCGAAGGTCCGCGTCAGCGCGAAGGGGATCACCAGGATCAGGTAGATCTCGAAGAGGTTCGAGAGCCCGTTGGGGTTCTCGAAGGGGTGGGCCGAGTTGGCGTTGAAGTAGCCGCCGCCGTTCGTGCCCAGCTCCTTGATGACCTCCTGCGAGGCCACCGCCCCGCCGTTCCACTGCTGCGACCCGCCCGCGAACTGGCCGACCTCGTGGATGCCGGAGAAGTTCTGGATGGCGCCGCAGGCGACCAGGACGAGCGCACCGACCACCGAGATCGGCAGCAGGATGCGTACGACGCCCCGGACCAGGTCGGCCCAGAAGTTGCCCAGCTCACCCGTACGGGACCGTGCGAAGCCGCGTACGAGGGCCACCGCCACGGCGATCCCCACCGCCGCCGAGACGAAGTTCTGTACTGCCAGGCCACCGGTCTGCACGACGTGGCCCATGGCCTGCTCGCCGTAGTACGACTGCCAGTTGGTGTTGGCGACGAAGGAGGCGGCGGTGTTGAACGCCTGGTCCGGGTCGATGGAGACGAAGCCGAGCGAGCCGGGCAGCGAGCCCTGGAGGCGCTGGAGCAGATAGAGGAAGAAGACGCTCACGGCGGAGAAGGCGAGCACCCCGCGCAGGTAGGCGGGCCAGCGCATCTCGACGTTCGGGTTCGCACCGATCGCCTTGTAGATCCACTTCTCGGGTCGGTAGTGCTTCTCCGAGGAGTACACGCGCGCCATGTAGTCACCCAGCGGCCGGTACGACAGACCCAGGGCGACGACCAACGCCAGAAGCTGGAGGATCCCAGCCAGGACAGGACTCATATCCGTGCTCAGAACCTCTCCGGCTTGACGAGGGCGAGGACGAGGTATCCCAGCAGGGCGACGGCGACAGCCAGACCGATGATGTTCTCGACAGTCACAGCTTCGCCACCCCCTTGGCGATGAAGGCCACCAGCGCGAAGACCGCGATCGTGGTGGCGACGAAGGCCATGTCGGCCATCGTGAGCTCCTGAGGTAAGTGGATGAGATGACTGGCCGTACGGACGGATCCGTACGGCGCCGGACAAGAGCAAACCGTCTTTCAGCCACCTCACCGCCGCCGTTGACGGCCCCCTAACGCCCACTCCGGCGGTTTTTACGCCTCCCGTACGGACACGGTGGCCTGCGCCTCAGGCACGGGCGGTACGGGACGGATCTCGACCGGGCCGAGTCGGAGGCCGTGGCCGCCACGGACCCCGCCCACCCCGTTTTCCGCGTCTCGGGACTCGACCGACGGCCGACCGAAGGCCGACCGAAGGCCCCAGGCGGCATGCATTGCCACCGCTCGTTCGTTCAGGCCGGCGTACGGTCCCCGGGCGAAGCTGCGAGCGCGGCCGCGGCCTGCACCGCGAGGTCCACGGCGACCAGCCGGGCTTCCAGCGACGGCGGCCGGGCGTCGTCCCGGGGGGTCAACATGAACCGGCCCTGGTCGCGCCCCCAGGCCACGACGGGGAGCTCGATCTCCCCGTCCGGCCAGCCCTGCCGGTCCACGTCCCAGATCCAACCGGGCACCGCCAGTCCTCCGTCGGGCTCCAGCCTCGACGGACCGCCGACGGGGACTCCGCGCTCGAACCGGCAGTCCTTCAGTTCGAGCACGTCGACGAGGTCGCCGCGGACCCGCTCGACGAACTCGTCCGCCGACGCGGAGACCCGTGCCCGGCGCGTGGTGGTGTGAAGTCGTTCCAGATGCGTGGCGTCGGTGACCGCGACCGTGCCGAGGAGGCGGGCGCGGGCGGCGAGCTGGGAGACGACGAGGCCGACCAGCAGGAGCAGGACGGCGGTCTCGATGTCGGCCCGGTCCCGGATGTGGAAGGTCTGGTACGGCTGGGTGTGGAAGAAGTCGAACCATGCGGCTGCCGACAGCGCGGCCAGCGCGCCGGCGTACCGGTTGCCCAGCGCGGAGACGGCGACGACCACCACGACGAGCAGCAGCGCGAGGTTCGTGGGCGAGAGGCTCGTACGCCAGGGCAGCAGCGCGAGCGCCGCGAGGAACGGGGCGAGGAGCCCGGCCGCCAAGGCCGCCGCGTCCCGGAGCGGTGTCTTCATGCCCCCACCTCCGGAGGTCGGCACACCCGTTCTCGTACACCTTCAGGCTGCGCCCGGTGTGAGGCGGCTGACACCCGGAGGGGGGATCTTGACGCTTCCCTGACGCGCTGCCCCCGGACCGGCCGGCTCCGGCTGCTCACGAGTCCGCCTCAGCGCCGGCGAGTGGTCCGGAGGCCGGCTCCTGTCACTTCGCCCGGTACTTCACGTCGGCCACAAGAACCGACGTGAAGCAGATCGGCAGGCCGTTCTCGTCCCGCGGTACCTCCTGGGAGGTGTCCCGGGTGAAGGCCAGGGTGACTCCCGGGACGTACGGGGCGCGCGGGTCGTCGTTGTCGACGTGCCAGCCCTTGCGGGCGGTGTGCGCGAGGATCTCGACGGCGGGGATACGGAAGACGTCGAGGCCGTCCAGGAGGACCTGGACGTCGGGGTCCTCGTCCTCGTCCGGTCCCCAGATCGTGACGGCGGTGGCCTGGTGGTCGCGTTCGAGGGCCACCTGGAAGCCGATGCCGTCGTACTCGGTGGACACCAGGTCGAAGGCGCGCACCGCGTCGGCCGGGTACACCCGCGGCGCGCCCCATGCCGACACCGCGGCGACCGTTTCGTCGAGCGTCATTCCGAGCCGGACGGGAGCCACGCCGCGGGGCGGGTCGAGGACGAACTGCATGAGAGGGGCCTTCTGGTCGGTTGCGTGCCGTCGGGCGCGTGCCGTCGCGCGCGTGCCGTCCGGTGTCTGGCGGTGCGACGGCCCAGCGGGTCGTACGCGTAGCCACGTGAACGACCCCGGGCGATGACGCCCGTACGGCTGCCCCGGACACCGCCCCCGCTGCGATCCGCGACTCTCCCTCGGGTGAATCGCGGATCGGTCTCAGCAACGGGCGAGTGTGCCGCTGTCCAGCGTG
The DNA here is from genome assembly GCF_049913175.1 of Streptomyces sp. R-07. Taxonomy (NCBI): domain Bacteria; kingdom Bacillati; phylum Actinomycetota; class Actinomycetes; order Kitasatosporales; family Streptomycetaceae; genus Streptomyces; species Streptomyces sp. R-07. The sequence continues at coordinate 7,699,306 of NZ_CP183978.1, read as the reverse complement.
GATTTGTCGCCGAACACCCAGCCTTCGGTTTCCGTGCCCGCGATACGGGCGTAGATCCACTTGTTGGCATAGGCATTGGTGACATAGCAGTGGTAGTAGAGCTTCACGCCGGAGTTGACCGCGCTCACGGCCGAGCACTCCGCGTACGGCCCGGTGTAGAGGTGGGTGTTCTGGGACGCGTGGCCGTAGCCGTCGCTCCGGTTCGAGTGGGCCCATCCGGTGCACGCCGTCGACACCGGGGCCGGCTCCTTCGCCGTGGCGCTCGGCGTGACCTTCGGGGAAGCGGACGGGGTCCCGGCCGGCTCTCCGGAGGCCGGCGGGGCGGACGGACTCCCGGTCGGCTCGTCACCTCCGCCGCTGGGCGCCGACGTGGGACCTGTCTCCCGGTCCTCGTCCTTCTTCGAGGGAGTTCCGGACGGCGTCTCGCCGGGGTCGAGGGACGTCAGGTCCCCCGGGGAGGTCGGGTCGTCCGACATGCCGCCCGCGTCGGCGGGCTTGTCGCCGTCGGCGGAGGTACTCGCCCCGGGAAGCGCCGAGTTCGACTCGTCTCCGCCCCCGCCGTCCCGCATGTCCATCAGGGCGTAGGCGACTCCACCGCAGGTGAGGACGGTGGCGACCGCCACCGCGACGATCGTGCGGGTACGGCGACGCCGCGCGCGCACGATCGTGGCGCGGGTCTCGGAACGGCCGTTGTGACCGGCGGGCACCCCCGGCGCCATACCGGGCTGCGCAGAGCCCGGCGGCATGCCCGGCTGCGCGGCGCCCGGCGGCTGAGGTGCTGCGTACGCACCGGCGGGCATGTAGGGGGCGACGGGCTGGGGGGCGGGCTGGAAGAACGGCTCGACGGGGGGCCCGAAGGTCGGCGGAGTGACGGGCCGGGAGTCCGGTGCCGCCGCGAGGTTCGTACGGTTGCCCCCGGCGACCGCCTCCAGCATCTCGCGCGCCTGCGCGGCGTCGGGCCGCTGCCGCGGGTCCTTGGCCATCAGCGCCCGCAGCACCGGGGTGAGCGGTCCGGCGAGCCGGGGCTCCGGCAGCGGTTCGCCGACGATCGCCGCCAGCGTGGACCACACCGACGTACGGCGGAAGGGCGAAGCGCCCTCCACGGCCGCGTAGAGCGTCATGCCGAGCGCCCAGATGTCCGACGCGGCACCCGGCACCTGGCCCTGTGCGCGCTCCGGCGGCAGGTAGTCGAGAGAGCCGACGATCTGACCGCTCTGGGTCAGCTTGGCCAGGGCCTCGTCGCCGGAGGTCTCCATGCTGGCGATGCCGAAGTCGGTGAGTACGACCCGGCCTCCGCGCTCCAGCAGGACGTTGCCCGGCTTGACGTCCCGGTGGAGGACTCCGGCCCGGTGTGCCGCGTCGAGCGCGTCCATCAGCTTGGCACCGATCGCGGCTGCTTCGCGCGGATCCAGCGGGCCGCGCTCCGTCAGCACATCGTCGAGGGAGGGCCCGTCGACGAGCTCCATGACGATGACCGGCAGCCCCTGCTCCTCGACCACGTCGTGCACGGTGACCACACCGCTGTGGCGGATCCGGGCGGCGGCCTGCGCCTCCCGCTGCATCCGGACCCGCAGATCGGCCAGTTCGACCGGGGAGGCATCGGTGTAGGCCCGCAGGACCTTGACGGCGACCTCTCGGTTCAACAACTGGTCCACCGCTCGGGCGACCACGCCCATGCCGCCGCGGCCGATCGTCGCGGTCACGCGATAGCGCCCGCCCAGAACCACGCCGACCAGATCCGAGCCGTTCGCCCCCGTCACCTGTCACATCCCCTTCGTCACACTGTTCGAAATCCGCCACTTGGCGGGCACCAGAGTAGGGGTTCACGCGTGTGCGAGTGCGCACGGCCCACCCCTCTGCACGCAGGTGCGTCGTCCAACAGCCGTGATCGTCAAGACATCTCACCTGAGGTCAGGACACTCGTGCGTTCCACCGACGACCGGCGCGTTCGATCCGTGAGGAGCCCGCCGGGGCCGTCGCGACTGCGGCGGCCGACATGGCGACGCTCCCGCCCGGCCGTGGCAGGAGGGCGAGCGACCGTACCGGCTGACGGCGTCGCCCCCCATCCCCCACCCCCAACCCACCGCGGGCAGACCGTCCGCTGCCCCGCAGGGAGGCGATGGCCGTCTCTGGCGATGGCGCAGAGCTGGGACAGGGCTGGCCCCAGGCTGGGACAGGCACCAGGAAGCCCCGGGGGCATGCACCAGTGCGTCGAAGATCGCAAGGCATCAGGCTGAACGGGCATTCGTCGAGCCACATCTGGGGGAACTCATGGCCATGTCCGCCTCACTGTCGTCGCGCCGCGGAACCCGCTACCGCAGCGGCCTGAAGGTGGCAGCCGTCTGCTGTGGACTGCTGCTGTTCGGGCCGGCCGTCGCCACCGCCACCCCTTCTCCCGCCGGCCGTCCGCAGGCCCGGCAGGAGCAGAGCGGGCGGGGCACGCTCGTCTCCGCCGAGAAGCTGTACACGCTCACGACCCCGCAGGCCGTGGCCGCCGAGCTCGGGGCGGCAGGGTTCGAGGACGACACCGTCCGGTACGGCGTGGTCGCGTACCGCCTGGTCTACCGGACCGTCGACGCGTACGGTCGGCCCACCACGGCGAGCGGGCTGTTCGTGCTGCCGCTCGACGGCAGCGGACGGTTGCGGGCGGTCTCCTTCGCACACGGCACCGGCAGTCACAAGGACGACTCCCCGTCCATGCAGCGCGGCAGGTTCGTGTCGGCGCCGGTGATCGCGCACGCGGCGGCCGGTGCGGCGGGGGTCGCGCCGGATTATCTGGGGATGGGCAAGGGGCCCGGCCTGCATCCCTGGATGGACATCGACTCCGAGACCACGGCATCCCTGGACATGCTGCGGGCGGCCCGCGCCTTCGCGCCCCGCACCGGACACGTGCTGGAGCGCGAGGTCATGGTCACCGGCTTCTCGCAGGGCGCCTCGGCGGCACTGGGTCTGGGCCGGGCTCTGGAGGCGGGTGAGGACCGGTGGTTCAGGCTGGGCGCGCTGGCGCCGGTCAGCGGCGCGTACGACTTCGGGGGCGCGGAGTTGCCCGCGCTGCTCGAAGGCAGGCTGGAACCCAAGTCCAGTGTGCTGTACGGGGCCTACACCCTGGTGGCGTTCAACCGGCTCCACCACGTCTACGAGAGCCCTGGCGAGGTCTTCCGGTCCCCCTATGACGCCACGGTCGAGGCGCTGTTCGACGGCACCCACACGGGGGAGCAGCTGATGCGGGGCACCCCGGGCACGCTGGAGGAGCTGCTCACCGAGCACGGCCGCGAGCTGCTCGCGCATCCGACGGGGCCGCTGGCGGATGCGCTGCGCACGACCGACGCCGTGTGCACCGACTGGGCCCCTCGTGCTCCGGTACGGCTCTACATGGCGACCGGGGACGAGCAGGCCGTCACCACCAACACCGAGCACTGCCAGGCCGCTCTGCTCAGGAACGGCGTGCACGCTCCGATCGTCGACCTCGGCGCTGCCGACTACCACGGGTCCCGTCACCTGGGGTCCAACGTCGCGGCCACGTCGGCGATCGTGCGGTGGTTCGGCGAGTTGCGCGAGCAGTGACGGGAAACGACCCGGCTTCGGGTTCTCGACGCAATGTCGATGGCCGGCATCTCAACGTCCTGGACACCCGACGACGTAAACGCGCCGGTGGCGAAGAGGCATCTGCCGGAGACTGAACGTCTACCTCAGGGTCAGATGTCGCCCTGGACGAGAGCGTGCAGGTGCTCGTCGTGCCATCCGTCCGCGTGCAGCAGAGCGCTGCGCATCGTGCCTTCGAGGGAGAATCCGGCTTTCTCCGCCACACGGCAGGACGCCGGGTTGGCCACCGAGTGACACAGGCGCAGGCGATGGAGGCCGAGGTCGTTCAGAGCCCACTCGCTGACGCGTTTCGTCGCCTCGACCACCACGCCACCACCACGAGCTGAGGGGAGAAGCCAGTAGACGACTTCGGCGCTGCCGCCGCTGAGGTCGATGTCGCCCCACCCGATCAGTCCCACGGCCTCCCCACCCGGTCGCGCGATGGCCCAGATCGCGCTCGCCTCGGCCCGCCAACGCGCGTGCATGCGCTCAATCCTCTGCCGCGCGTCTTCCGGCGTCTCCACGAGCAGGCGGTTCCACTGGCGAACCCCGGGATCCTGGCTGGCCGCTACCAGGACGTCGGCGTCGGAGATACGCCAGGGACGCAGTTCTCGGCCGCTTGGAAGGCCGAGAACTGGCTGATCCCTCGTGGCCATCCGACCCGCAGGAACGACTGCTGGTATGCGTGAGCTGGAGATCATTTCGGCATCCTGTCACAGCTCCAGCCCCGCAAAGCCGGTCGTCCGACGCCGCCCGACCCGGCGAACCGATGCGGTCACGGCACCAGGTCCTGTCTCCCGGACCATGGAATGTGATCGCGGCAGTACTTTTCTCTCCACCGATCCGTACGACCTCAACGGCGTCGCCGCGCACAGCGTCGTGGAGTTCACCCCGGTGCTGGTCGCGGCCGGTTTGGAGGACCTCGAGTCCCAGGAGTGAACGAGCCAACTGATCGGAGAGACACTCCTTGGGTTCTGTCCGGCGGATCTTGGGCAGCGGCTCCCTCCGGCCCTGGAAGGCCGTTTTTGTTGCAAGAGTCAGCAGAGCCGGTCCGGGGAGGGAAGCCGGGTGATCTGTTCATCGCCCCAGGCGTAGACCTCCAGGTTGGACAGGTAGCCGCCGTAGGCGAAGACCAGCGCGCCACCGACGGCCTGTCCATCAGGACCGAGCACCGTGGCATCGGCGACGGGATTCTCGGTGACGGGCGCACCGGGCACCGACGACCTGTCCAGACCGAAGTCGATGCTGGCGCAGGAACATGTGCAGTGACCGGTCAACCGCAGGTGGGGGATCTGTGCACGCAGAGCGTGATGGACAGGCTTGTCGCCCATGAGAAGCGCCTCAAGGAGCGCGGCCGCTTCTGCGGGTATTCGATCACTGGTCGTGCTGGTCTCCATAGCCTGACCCGACCATCTGACCAGGCGGAAGGTCGAACCGGAAATCCGGCGTACGCCGGTGCCCGGGACCTGTCACGGACGCAGCCAGAGGCGGATCGCGGCGACGATGGTGCCATGGAAGACGTAGGCGCGCGTGTCGTACCTGGTGGCCACGGCCCGGGAGTGTTCGAGCGCGTTGATCGCCCGCTCGACTTCGTTCCTCCTTCTGTAGATCGACTTGTTGACGCCGGTCGGCCGACCGTACTTACTGCCCCTGCTCTGGCGGACGATGGTCACATGATCCGCCGGACAGAACCTATGCCATCCAGAAGAAAACAGCCGTCATCCGCTTGTCTTCCAGGGTGCTGCCCGTGTAGTTGGTCGCGGTGTGGATGAGGTTGGCCGAGTACAGCAGCAGGCGGTTGTAGCGGGGCGGGACGCTCAGGTCCTCGGTGAAGGAGTCGCCCGGCACGAAGCGGGTGCCGAGGGCGTCGACCAGGTTGTTGTGCGGGGCGAGCACCTGATTTCCGCCGAGCAGTCCGCCGGGCAGGCTCTGGCGGTAGAAGCTGGTGCCGCAGTCCTTGGGCAGGTTGGGGCTGAGGTACAGCACCGCCGCGTAGCGGCACAGGCTCCGGGAGTCGGTGTGCGGGCGCGGTTCGCACTCGTCCTTGCCGACGACCTGGACGCAGTTGTGGTTGAAGGTGCCGCCGCCGGTGGGATCCACGGTCCAGAGCCTCTGCGCCCCGGTGGCCTTGCGCACCAGCTTCTCCACGTGCGCCAGCTCCGACGGTTCGAGGCCGGGCATGGTCCGCAGCCCCGGCCACGGCTCGGGCTTGTGCGGGTAGCCCTCCACCCAGTCGTCACGGTCGAGGATGCGGGTCCGTACGGCGTCGGGGTCGGGCAGGACATCGTCCAGGATCCAGTAGTCCCGACCGCGCGTCGGCTTGCGATACGGCAGGACCCGGAGGGCGCCCTGACGTGGGGGGTGTGGGGGGAGAAACGGCATGACGGGAACGCTAAGCGCCGGGGCGAGTGCCACCGCCAAAGCGCCGCCAAGACTGCGGCAAGAGATCGTCATGACGGCAATCCGCAGGAAAAGCCGCCCGAGCGGTCGGGATTTCGTGTCCCCATGACACCCGGTCCGCTTCCACCGCCGCTTGCCGCCGGACCTCACCGCCCTCCGCCCTGTGTCGGCCGCCTCGGCAGGTGGCCGGCCAGGTCTCCGTCAGCTGCTGTCAGCGGCCCGCGTACGGCAGCAGGGCCATTTCGCGGGCGTTCTTGATGGCCGTGGCGAGGGCTCGCTGCTGCTGGACGGTCACGCGGGTGACGCGCCGGCTGCGGATCTTGCCCCGGTCGGAGATGAACTTCCGCAGCAGGTCGGTGTCCTTGTAGTCGATGTACGTGATCCTCGCCGCGTCGAGCGGGTTGGGGCGGGACTTCACGGGTGTGCGGGGGTCGGGGCGTCGGGCCATGTCGGCGTCTCCTTGGGTGGGCGTTCTTCGGTTACGGGGCTGGTCAGGCGGCGTCGAGGAGGTGGGCGAAGGCGGCCGGAAGTCGTTTCCAGGCCTCCCGGCCGGACGCGTACTCCGTGTCCGTGAGGAGGCAGGAGTCCAGGAGGCGTTCGAGGCCGTCCCGGTCGAGGCCGGGCGAGGTGAAGACGAGGTGCTGGCAGCAGTCGCCGTGATCCGGATGCCAGTCGAGTGCTGCCGCCGCCCGGCGCATCGGCGGGACCATCTCCCAGGCCGCGTCCGGCAGCGATGCCAGCCACGGGCCGGCGCTCTCCACGCACAGGGCCCCGCCGGCCGCGTCCCACGCGAGCAGCGTGTCGGGGCGGTCGGCCAGCCAGAACCGGCCGCGGCTACGGGCCGCCGCGCAACACAGGTCCTCGAGTGCCTCGTAGAGCCGTTCGGGATGGAAGGGCCGTCGGCGGCGCCAGACGAGCGTGGTCACGCCGGCGTCGTCGGCGTCCTGGGGCAGCAGCGCGCACGCGGGGTGCTGGGCGGCCGCGGCGGCCTCGACGTCGAAGCCGCCGAGCGCGGCCCGGGCGAGTTCGACGGAGGCGACCGGGACGCGACGTGCGGTGGGGTGGAGTTGCGCGAGGAGGGCGCGGTCCTCGTCGTCGGCCTCGTCGTTGTCGACGACGGCGAGCACGGGCGCGTACTCCAGCTGGCGGGCCCAGGTGTCGCCCACGGTCCGCTGGTCGGTGGGGGCCGCGGCGAGCCCGGCCTCGGCCAGGTCGTCGCCGTTGCCGAGGTACGGCAGGACGAGGGCGGGGTCGACGGCGGTGATCACGCCGGTCAGGGCCAGGTGGTCGCCGCCGTGGGCGGCGATGACCTCGGCCATGGCCCTCGGCTCGACCGAGTCCCACAGCTCGACCACGGCGAGGCGGGTCAGGCCGCCGTCCGCCAGGCGGGTCAGTTCCGGCACGAGGTCCTCGCGCAGCGCACAGCACGCGCAGTCGTTGACGAGGGGTGTCTCCCCGCAGGCGATGGTTCCGGAGGCGTCGCGGACGGTACGGAGCACGGTGCCGTCGGGGGCATCGGTGAGGTCGTGGTGCAGCGCCACGCTTCCGGGGACGGTCTCCAGGAGCCGCTGGACTACCTCTTTGCGGGCGTCGGCGTGGAGTCCGGCGACGAGGGCGACGGGCAGCTGGTGTTCGTGGTCCATCAGCGGGCTCCGTAGCGGCGCTCGAAGCGTTCGACGCTGCCGGAGGCGTCACGGTCGCGCTGCGCGCCTGTGGAGAAGGGGTGGCCGGCGGTGGGGTGGAGCCTGATGGCCGGGCGGATCTTGTCGTGTGGCATGAGGCGAGTATATGACAACGGTTTTCATTTCCAATACCGGCCGAGCAACTGCTTGAAGGACCACCAGGACTCCCGTTCGCGGAGGGCGGGCTGCTGTCGGCCTCCTACGCGTAGGACCGGACCGCGAGTCGAACCCCGCAAGCCCCCGGTCGTGTGCGGGAGAACCGCGTGCGACTGGGGGCTTTTCGGACGACGTCCTCCGTGCGGCAGGGCCGGCGGGCTCAGGCTCGGGGGCGACCGACGGCTTGTTGGTAGCGGAACAGACCGGCGGGGTCGTAGCGTCGCTTGACGGCGACCAGGCGGTCGTAGTTGCGGCCGTAGTAGGCGTGCTGCCAGTCGTGCAGGTCCGGGTCCGGGAAATTGACGTAGGCCGCGCGGGTGGAGAGGCGGCGGCTGAGCATGTGGTGGGCGGTGCGCGTCTGTTCCAGGGGGCGCGTACCTCGCCGGGCGGGGTGCCGGGCTTCCAGTGGGTGCCGATGTCGATCACGAAGGTCGCGCCGCGGTGCGGGTAGGCCGTCTCGTCCGGATGGGGCGCGGCGCTGTCGCCGCCCATGGCGAACAGGGTGATGTAGCCCGTGGCCCGGCCGGGTCCCGGCCGCCAGCCGCGGGTCCAGTCGGCGACGGCGGCCACCGTGTCGGGAGCGGGCCACCGGTCGGGGACGAGGGACTTGGAGGCGTAGGTCCCGCCGCGGGGTTCCATGAGGTAGTCCTGCGCGTGCCGGAATCCGCGTTCCTCGATGAAGGTCCGCGTCGGCCGCAGGTGCAGGAGCGGCGTGAACAGGCGTCGCAGGGCGCGCTCGTCGCCGAGGCGCTGCCCCGGGAGCCAGAGCGTGGTGGTGCCGTGGCCGGCGTGCTTGAAGCCGACCCGGACGTCGAAGTCGTCGGCACGGTCGGCGTCGACGATGTGCCGCAGTTCTTCCATCACCTGGACGCCCGCGTCCAGGGCGAAGGTCAGGTCGATGACGGTGGCGCGCAGGCGCGCGACGGACACGGCGTCGAAGACGAAGCCGGTGTTGATGCCGAAGTTGCCGCCGGCTCCGCCCCGGCAGGCCCAGACAAGGTCGGCGTTCAGGTCCAGGCCGCGGCCGACGCCGCAGGCGAGATCGACTGGCCCGACAGCGTCGCCGCCGACAAGGCCTACAGCAACCGACCCTGCTGTGAGTACCTGCGACGCCGGGGCATCAGGCACACCATTCGGGAGAAGACCGACAGCCAGGCCGCCCCGCTCCGTAAAGGCTGACACGGCGGCCGGCCACCCGGCTTCGATGATGAGCGGTACAGGAAACGCAACACCGTCGAACGGGCCATCAACCGACTCACGCAGCACCGAGCCGTGGCCACCCGCTACGACAAGCGCCGGTACGTCTACCTCGGCACCGCAACCGGCGCAGCCCTCACGACCTGGCTCCGCACGTGATCGCCCGGACATGTCCTATCGGGTGGTGCCGGACAGCGACGGTAGGTACCGCGGTGCGCGCCAGGCGACCAGCCGTTGTTCCACCGCGGCCCCCACCGCCAGAAGTTCGGCGTCCTGGTGGTCGCCGGCCATCAGGAGCAGGCCGACCGGCAACTCGCCGACGAATCCTGCGGGCACGGACAGTGAGGGGTACCCGGCGACGGCCGCCGGGGTGGAGGACGGGATCACGTCGTTGTCGCCCCGCGCGCAATCGGTCGTCCAGGCGGGCGGGTTCGCCGGGGAGGCGATGGCGTCCAGGTCGTGGGCGGCCATGGTCTCGTCGATGGACCGCCGGGACAGGTCCTTGAGCTCGGCGCGCATGGCCCGGTAGCGCGGGTCCGTGGTCGACGGCGCGGCCAGGGCCTGCTCGAACAGTTCCTGACCGGCGAAGCACGTCTGTTCGGCCGGGTGGGTGCGGTTGAAGTGGATCAGCTCGGCGAGGTCGCGAGGCCCCTTGCGCGTGGACAGGTAGGCGTCGATGTCCCGGTGGAACTCGCTCAGCAGGGCCGGGAACTCGAGTTCGGCAAGCCTGTCCTGGTACGGCGGTGTCACCTCGACGACCTGGGCGCCGGCGGCACGCAGCCGTGCTGCGGTACGGGTCATCAGGGCGTCCACGTCGGCACCGAGCGAGGGGAGCCGCCACAGGCCGATGCGCTTGCCGCGCAGGCCGCCGGGGCGCGAGACCGCCTCCGTGAGACCGAAGGCGCCGTCGGTGCCCTTGGCGTCCTGGCCGCTGAGCACCGCGAGGGTGATCGCGGTGTCGACGACGTTGCGCGCCATGGGGCCGGCCGTGTCCTGCTCGGCGGAGATGGGAACGACGCCGGACTGGCTGACCAGTCCGAGGCTGGGCTTGTGGCCGACGACCCCGTTCATCCCGGCCGGACACACGATGGAGCCGTCCGTCTCGGTACCGATCGCCACCTGTGCCAGCGACGCGGCGAGCGCGGCGGCCGAACCGGCGGACGAGCCGCACGGATTGCGATCCAGGACGTACGGGTTGTGCGTCTGCCCGCCCACCCCCGACCAGCCCGACGTCGGCTTCGCCGCACGGAAGTTGGCCCATTCCGACAGGTTGGCCTTGCCGAGGATCACCGCGCCTGCCGCACGCAGCCTCACGACCAGCTCCGCGTCCGTGTCCGGCGGACTTCCGGCCAGCGCCAGCGACCCGGCCGTCGTCGGCATGTCGCGGGTGTTCACATTGTCCTTGAGCAGGACGGGGATGCCGTCGAGCGGGCCGCGGACCTTCCCGAGGCGATGCCTGACGTCGCTGGCGGCCGCCTGGCTCAGGGCCGTGGGGCTGGTGCGCAGCACCGCGTTGATCTTCGGGTCGATGGCCTTGATCCGCCGGAGGTAGGCCAGGGTCAGGTCCGAGGAGGTCAGGGATCCGCGCTTCATGCGTGCCTGTAACTCGGGGATCGTCACCGTATCCAGGTCCACTCCGCGCAGGAGCGCCGAATCGACGGGGGACGAGGGACCGGCGGTGCCGGAGTCGGCGGCCACCGCTCGCTGCCCCGGCACGCCCGCCGCCAGCAGGGGTGCCACGGCCAGGGCCGCGGTCAGCGCCGCAACGCTTCGCTTCTTCATGGGGAACAGCCCACTGCAGGAGGCCCGACGGGCGCAAGAGCCTTCTGCGCCTGCCCCACGGCGGCACGCGGCACGGGGCGGGCGTGCGGCACATCCCCCACGTCCGGTGCCGGTTCGTCCGCTCGGTCGACCCGGCGGTCGTCCGGGCGGGCCGGGACGACGAGCCCGCCGGGCCGACCGGTGCGCACCGCCCTCGCCGACGGCGCCGGCACCGAGGCCCACGACACACGCCACCGCACCCGGCTCCTGCCCGCCGTGCTCGGCGACCACGTCGCGACGCTCAGAGCCGTCTCGTAGTCGCTCCGTCGCTCCGCCTCGCCGTGGCCGCTCGTCCGTCGCGGTCGGGGAGGCAACCCCGCAGGTGGCCCGTGCGTCCTCTCCGACACGACGTGCCGGCCGCACCCGCGCCCCGGCCCCATGCGACAGGACACGTGATGAGCGACAAGGCCCGCATCCTCTTCGATGCGCTCGACCTCGACCAGGACGGCACGCTGACCCGTACCGAGGTCATCCGGGCGCTGCGGGAGAAGGGGCCCACCTTGGTGGCGCAGGGCGTGATTCCCCCGTGGGGAGTCGGGGACGTCGACGACTCCGCGGCCCTCTTCGACACGGCCGACCAGAACGGCGACCGCGTCCTGAGCGTCGAGGAGTTCGCCGCGGTGGTCGACCGCCGCTTCGGCTGGTGACCTTCGCCTGACCCTCGGGTGACCCCTATGTGTCCCCCGTGCCCGGGCGTCAAGGCCGACGGGCCTCCGCGCGGCCGCGCGTGGGCCCCTGGGGCGGAACCGACTGCCCGTCATATCTGAGAGCTACAAGCAGGGTTGGCTCCCGGGGCGGGCCGCCGACCCCACAGCGCGCTGGCTACCTTCGGCACCGGAACTCGCCCAGGCGGTACGGGTGGTGGCGCGCGGCGACGCGCTGCTCGCCCCCAAGGTGGCCAAGCGGCTCTTCGCCGAGTTCTCCCGGCTCAGCCCCTCCCCCCGTGTCCCGCTGATGGACCGGGTCGGCGCCCTGACCGAGCGCGAGACCGAGGTGCTCACCCTCATCGCGCAGCGGCTGTCCAACGCCGACATAGCGGCCCGTCTCGTGGTGGCCGAGCAGACCGTGAAGACACATGTGGGCCGCATCCTCAGCATGCTCTCGCTGCGACACGCACCCGGGCCGCCGTGCACGCCTACGAGACGGGTCTGGTCCGACCCGGCGGGTTCTGAAGGCCGGAGGCCCGCTCAGGGCGCCGTCGCCTCCGCCTCGGAGAGTTCGGCGGCGATGGCGTGCAGGCGTGCGGTCGGCAGCAGGCCGACGGCGAAGGCGGCGATCTGGAGGAGGGAGAGGTCGGCGGCGCCGTACGGGCGAAGGGCCCGTCGAGGAGGCCCGCGAAGTGCTCGCGCAGGACGGCCGCCGCCCCGGGGTGTGCGAGCAGCTCGCACAGGGGGACGTGCACGCTGAGCGGCCCGGTGGGGAAGTCCCCGGGGCACGGCGGGGACTGCCGGCTCGGCCTGTGCCTGCTGTGCCCGTACGAGCAGGTGCTGGTCGGTGACCGGCCCGGTCGCCGGAAGGCCGAGGCGTTCGTACTGGTCGAGGGGGGGCGTCGGCGGCGCGCAGTCGCTCGGCCAGCAGGCCCGCCATGCGCAGTTCGAGCGCGTCGTCGACGAGCGGGGACTCCTGTCCCGGGTCGGTCTCGAGGTCGAAGAGCGGCGGGCGTGCCGGGGGCGTCAGGTCCCTGCCGGGGGCTCCGCGCGCGCCCTGCGCGAGCTGTACCTCGCGCCGTTCGAGGCGATCGTCCGGGACGCCCGTCCGTGGGCGCTGATGTCGGCGTACAACGGGGTCAACGGCACGACCATGTCCGAGCACCGCGCCCTTCAGATCGGGGTGCTGCGCGAGGACTGGGGCTTCGACGGGGTGATGGTGTCCGACTGGCTGGCGGCCCGCGACACGGTCGGGGCGATCGAAGGCGGTCTGGACGTGGCGATGCCGGGGCCGCTGACCGTGTTCGGTCCGGCGCTGGCCGCAGCCGTACGGGACGGGCGGGTGGCGGAGTCGACGGTGGACACGGCCGTACGGCACGTCCTGCTGCTGGCCGCGCGTCTCGGGCTCCTCGAGGGCGCGGCCCCGGTCGTGCCCCACGACCGGTGTCCCGCTCCCGTGGACGGTCCGGCGGTCGCCCGTGAGATCGCCGCCCGTTCCTTCGTCCTGCTGCGCAATCCGTCGGGGACGCTCCCGCTGGACGCGTCGGCCGTCCCGAGCATCGCGCTCATCGGCCGTGCGGCCCGCGACGCCCGCTTCCTGGGCGGTGGTTCGGCGACCGTCTGCCCCGCCCGGGTCGTCTCGCCGCTCGACGGCCTGACCGGGGCACTGCCCGAGGGCGTCGCCCTGACGTACGCGATGGGCGCCGATCCCAATGACCAGCTGGAGGTCGCCACCGGGGGATTCGAGCTGCGGGCGCTCCTGCGCGACGCGCACGGAACCATCCTCGCCGAACAGCCCCTCACCCTGGGCCGCGTCCGCTGGATGGACGCGGCCCTGCCGGACGGCGTCGACCACGACACCCTGGCGACGGTCGAGATCACGGGCACGTTCACCCCGCGCGACAGCGGGAGCCACCACTTCGGCACCGGCGGCACCGGCGATTTCCGGCTCACCGTGGACGGTGGCGTGCTGCACGACGAGGCGGATCCGGAGGGCGGCGACCCGATGGAGGTGCTGACGGGCCGGGTGATCCCGCGCGGGACGGCCGAGCTGGAGGCGGGGCGCACCGTCGAGGTCAGCCTTCTCCACCGGAGCCCCAAGGTCGCGTACGGGCCGATCCGTGGCGTCACGTTCGGTCTCACCCACCGCGATCCCGAGCGTGACGGGGACGCGCTGATCGAGGAGGCCGTCGCCGCCGCCCGCGGCGCCGACACGGCGGTCGTCGTGGTCGCCACCACGGAACGCGTCGAGTCCGAGGGCTTCGACCGGACGGACCTGCGGCTGCCCGGCCGCCAGGACGAGCTGGTGGCCCGCGTCGCCGCCGCCAACCCCCGTACCGTCGTCGTGGTGAACGCCGGGGCCCCGGTCGAGATGCCCTGGCGCGAGGACGTGGCCGCGGTCCTGCTGACCTGGTTCCCGGGACAGGAGGGCGGCGCGGCCCTCGCCGACGTCCTGCTCGGCCGTGAGGAGCCGGGCGGTCGCCTCCCCACCACCTGGCCGGCCCGCCTGGAGGACGCGCCCGTCACGCGCGTCACCCCCGAGGACGGGGTCCTGCCGTACGACGAGGGCATTCTCGTCGGCTACCGCGCCTGGCAGGAGCAGGACACGGCACCCGCCTACCCCTTCGGCCACGGACTCGGCTACACGCGCTGGACGTACGAGCACATGGAGCTCGACGAGGACCGCACCGTCCGGGTCCGCGTCCGGAACTCCGGGGACCGTCCCGGCCGCGAGGTCGTGCAGGTCTACGTGGCGCCGACCGCGACCGACCAGGCCGTGGAGCGGCCCCGGATGTGGCTCGCGGGCTTCGCGAACGTCGCCGCGGAGCCCGGTGAGACGGTCACCGCGGAGATCGGCCTGCCGGAACGCGCCTTCCAGGTCTGGGACGAGTCGCGGAGCGCCTGGAGCACCCTGCCGGGCGGCTACACCGTCCGCGCCGGCTCCGGCCTCGCCGCCCTTCCGCTCACCGCGACCATGGACGTCACGAGCTGACCCTCTCCCCCCGAGAACCGCCCGGGACCGGGCCCTGACACCCGGTCCCGGGCTCCCGGCCGTGCGCTCGCCGACCCGTCCACAGCGGGTGCGGTCAAGCCTTCGGCCGCACGCGGACTCCTTCCGTCAATGCTCCTCAAGGGAATTGTCCTGGACATCGTGGAAGGTTCTACGCGCGTCGGAATCAGCGTCGGCATATCGGAAAACACCAGTTGCAACCGACGCGGTTGGAGCAATAACCACAACCACGGGTCAGGGGGCGCAATACCCCCACCCCCGGGAGAGAATTCCGGACGCACTGTCCACATATGCAAGAGGAAAGATCCGTGCGACCAAGAATTTTCGCCACGACAGCCTCCGTGGCCGCACTCGGCCTCCTGGGCTCCCTCGTCACCGCCTGCGGCTCGTCCCCGGGCGGCGGGGGGACGACGCTGCGTCTGGTGGCCGCCGAGTACGGCGACGGCCCGGCGAACAGCTCCAAGGCGTACTGGGACAGACTGACCGCGGCCTTCACCGCCGCCCACCCCGGCACGAAGGTCGAGGTGACGCTCTACCCGTGGGCCGATGTCGACCGTGAGGTCACCCGCATGGTCAAGGAGGACGACGCCCCGGATGTGGCCCTGATGGGCGCGTACTCCGACTTCGCCGCGCAGGGCCGCCTGTACGCCGCCGGCGAGCTGCTGTCGATCAGAGCGGAGGCGAACTTCCTGCCTTCGCTCAAGAAAGCGGGTTCGGTCGACAACACCCTCTACGGACTGCCTTTCGTGGCCAGCAGCCGGCTGCTCTTCTACAACGAGGAGCTGTTCGACAAAGCGGGAGCGAAGCCGCCGAAGACCTGGTCGGAGCTGAAGGACGCGGCCGAGGCGCTGAAGAAGGAGGGCGTGCTCTACCCGTACGCCCTGCCGCTCGGCCCCGAGGAGGCGCACGCCGAAGCCATGATCTGGGAACTGAGCAACGGCGGCGGGTACACCGACCCGAGCGGCGCGTACAGCATCGCCTCCGAGCAGAACACGGAGACGTTCCGCTGGATCAAGAACAACCTGGTCACGCCCGGCCTGACCGGCCCGGTCCTGCCCGCCGAGCTCAACCGGCAGGACGCCTTCGCCGCCTTCCTCCGCGGTGACGTCGGCATGGTCAACGGCTACCCCTCGCTCCTCCACGAAGCGCGGGCGAAGGGCATGAAGGTCGGCACCCTGAGCATGCCGGTGTCGGACGGTCTGAGCGACGACGAGACCCCGCCGTCGGCAGGCGTCGCCGACTGGATGATGGCCTTCAAGCACGACGACAACCGCCAATTGGTGGGACAGTTCCTGGACTTCGTCTACGAGGACAAGAACCTCACCGAATTCGCCGGGCGTTACCACCTGCTGCCCTCGACGGTGTCCGCGACCGAGGCCTCCCAGGACGCGGCCGCGGACCCCAGCGCCGAACAGTTCCTGACGGCACTGCGGGTGAGCCAGCTCTACCCGGTCAACGAGCCGTCCTGGCTGCAGGTCAGCGACATCATCAAGCGGAACATCGGCAAGGCCGTCGCGCCGTCCGCCGACCCGAAGGCCGTGCTGGAGGACATCTCCGAGCAGGCCGAGGAGATCGCGAGACAGAGCTAGAGGCTCCTGGATTCCGTGGGGACGACCTCCTCCGCTCCCCCGTCACCCGCGAACCGCCCACAAGGCGTGCGGGGCGACGGCCGCACTTCCCCTCCCCCTCTCCCCCTCCCCCTCCCGCACGGTCGCGCACGACGAGCGGGCCTTCAGCCGATCGGGAGCTCCTGGGTGCCGAGCACCGTCAGCAGCGCGAGGCGTTCCGCGTCCTCGGTGCCGGGTTCGGCCGTGTAGACCATGGCCGCCTCGTCGCCGCGGGCCACATCGTCCATGTCGGCAGCCGGGATGCCGCTCGCGGCCTGCGCGCGGCCCGACGTCTGGGCCCGTGGGCGCGGGCCGTGCAGCTCGACGTCACCGACGACGCGTCCGTCGCGGCCGCGGTGAGGACGATCGAGGCCGCCGGCGGACTGGACGTGCTGGTCAACAACGCCGGCATCGAGGCGCGGGGCGCGGACAACGAGGTGGCCGGAGCCGCCGAGGTCACCGCCGACCTGATGCGGGAGGTCTTCGAGACCAACGTCTTCGGCACGGTACGCATCACGCACGCGTTCCTGCCGCTGCTGCGCCGGTCCGCCGCCCCTGTCGTGGTCAACCTCAGCAGCGGCCTCGCCTCGATCACCCGCGCGGCCGAGCCGGGCCACCCGGCCGCCGCCTACCCCGGCGTCGAGTACCCGGCGTCGAAGACCGCGGTCAACATGAACACCGTGCGGTACGCGAAGGCGTTCCCCGACATGCGGATCAACGCGGTGGAGCCCGGCTTCACCAGGACCGACCTGAACGGGAACACGGGCGTCCAGACCGTCGAGGAAGGTACCGAGATCATCGTCCGCATGGCGCAGGTGGCGGGGCTGGACGGTCCCACCCGGGGGGTGATTCGACGCGGAAGGGCCCCTCCCCTGGCAGCCGTCCGGCAGGCGTCCGGAGGTCCGGGGATCAGGCCCCTGGCTCTTCTCCCGGCTCCGGGTCGAGCCGGTGCGTGTCCGCGTGCGGCGCGGACATCGGGGCCCGCCCTCGTGCCTCCGTACCGCGGCCGGCCGGATGCCATTCGGTGAGCAGGATGGTCGCGTCGTCGCGCAGCTTGTGGTCCTGGTGCTGCCGCAGGCCCTGGACCAGGCGCCGGAGCGCTTCGGGGGCGGGGTCGCCCGCCGCGGTGGCGCGGATGACGGTGTCGGCCAGCCGCTCCTCGCCGTACAGGTCCCCGTCGGGCGAGCGGGCCTCGGTGACGCCGTCGCTGTAGAGGAGGATCCGGTCACCGGGCTGGAGGCGTTCGGAGTGCTCGGTCGGCGGTGACGCGGCGACGAACCCCCAGCCGAGCGGCAGGTCGGGCTCCCGGGCCAGCGCCTGCGGCAGCACCCTTCCCCGGCGGATGAGCAGGGGCGGCGGGTGTCCGCAGTTGATCCAGGTCAGTCGTCCGTCGGTGGTGTCCAGATGGGCGACGACGGCGGTCATGAGCCGGTCGGTGAACCACTGGTCCAGGATCCGGTCGATCGAGGTGACGATGTCGGACAGCGAACCGCCCGAGCGGCGGGTCGCCCGGCAGGCGGCGAGCCCGGCGGCGCTGGCTCCGCCCGAGGCGAGGTCGTGGCCCATGGAGTCGATGACGGTCAGGTGCAGGCCGTGTTCGTCCAGGGTGTGGTCGAAGGTGTCGCCGCCGATGTCGTACGCGGGCTCCAGCACCGCCGAGGAGGTCACGTCCGCCGTGCCGATGGTCCGCGGCGGCAGGAAGGCCCACAGCAGCTCGGCCTGCACCGTCATGGTGCGCACGCGCTCCGCCTCGACCAGCAGGTCGCTGTGGGACGACTTCGACACCACGAGCAGAGCCGCCACTCCGGCGAGCGTCTCGCTGCGTCTGAGCAGCGCGTCGTCCAGCGAGGGCGCGGTCACCATCAGGACGCCGATGCGCTCGATGCCGTCGATCATCGGCAGCCAGGCGGTGCTGCCGTCCCGGGAGCGCTGCACCCGCTCCGTACGGTAGGCCAGGCCCGCCAGCGACGTGTCGACGTCGAACGTCCCCTGCGTCGGGGCGCCGGGCTGGGGCAGGGCCACAAGCCTGATCTGCTGCAGGTCCGCGACGTACATGGCGGTCGCCCGGAGCCCCATGCTCCGGCCGGCGTCGTGCACGAGACCCGCGAGTTCGCGCCCGGACAGCAGGTGGGAGCGGGCCAGCAGATCGGCCAGGACATCCTCGTACGTCGGCACACGACCTCCGCGGCTCTCCTCGGGCGTCTTGCGGCGCGGCGGCAGCGGCTCTCAGGCTACGCAGCCCCTCGGGTGATCGCCTCCCCACGGCCCTCACCCTTACCGGACCGAGGCCGAGGAAGGGTCCGAACGCGTCGAGCCCGGACCCTGCCCGCGCGGGGACTCAGATCCAGGCGATCTGCCCGGCGTCGACGTCCGAAGGTCCGTTCGGATGCGTGAAATCCGTGTCCGGGGTTACGAGCGGAGGTACGGCGCCACTCAGACAGCGGCGCGACTCCCCCGACGGAACGGGTGACGATGTCCGAATCGAGCCGGCACAAGACCCCTCAGCCGCCCCCGACACCCCCGGTGCGGTCCTGGCACACCACCGTCCGTCAGGTCCGGGGAGCGCTCGGCCTGCCCGTCGCGGCCACGTTCCATTACGACCGCGACGATCCCTGGGCGGTGCGCGTCACCTTCCGGCTTCCGCCGGGCAGGGTCGTCGACTGGACGTTCTCCCGGGACCTGCTGCGCTCGGGCACCCGCGTCCTGAGCGGCGAGGGCGACGTACGGCTGTGGCCCTTGCGTCGCGGTGGCAGGGAAGGGCGCGTCCGCACGCGGCTGGGCACGGCCGGGGAGTTCGCCGTGGTCGACGTCGACCGCGCGGGCCTGCGGCGCTGGCTGGGCGAGACGTACGTCGCCGTCCCCGAGGGCGGGGAGGCCGCGCGGATCGACTGGGCGGCCGAGACCGCCCAGCTCTTCGCGCGGCCGTAGGCGCGGAACGCCGCGCGAGGTACCGACGAAGGCGACAGACAGACGAACGCAGGTGACAGGAGGAACCGATGCTGGACAGCTGGCGTGCACGGGCGGCCTGCCAGGACGTCGATCCCGACCTCTTCTTCCCGGTGGGGACCGGCGCACCGGCGCTGGTCCAGGCCGAGGAGGCCAAGGAGGTCTGCCGGCGCTGCCCCGTCCGCGAGGAATGCCTGCGCTGGGCGATGGACGACTCCCGGCAGGTGACGGGCGTGTGGGGCGGTCTACGGGACGACGAACGGCAGTCGCTGAGGCGAAGGTCGCGGCGCCGGGCGGACACGGCGAAGTGAGACGTGGGTCTGACGTCGTAGCCTCGTAGTGCCGCGGACGATCGGCGCGGCCGGTGCGTGACGGGGTAGGAGAGCGGCATGGACGGCACCCTCTGGCTCATCCTGGCCGTGGTTCTCGTGCTCGTGGCGGCGGGATACGCGGCCGTACTGCTCGTCCGTGTCTTCCGGGCGCGCAAGCTGCTGCTCGACGCCGGTGTCCCCTTGCAGTCCAAGGCCCTGTTCTGGGCGGCGGTGATCTACACGGTCTCGCCGATCGACCTGATCCCGGACCCGGTCTACCTGGACGACATCGGCGTACTCCTGGTCGCCCTGCGAGCGCTGCACGCGGCGGCGGCCAGGGGCGGGGCGGATGCGGAGAAGGGCCGGCCTGTCCTCTGATGCCGCCGTGTGGTGGATTCCTGGTTCCCGGTAGGGACGTGCCCCAGATACTCCTGCCCGCCCGGCCGGCCGGGCAGGACAGCGGCGGCCCGGTGAGTCACACGCCTCAGGAGGGCAGGTTCTGTTCCGCCCAGACCACCTTGCCTGTCACGGTGCGGCACGAGCCCCAGCGGCGGCACAGCATGTTGATGAGCTGGAGGCCCCGGCCTCCCTCGTCGCTGAGGTCCGCGTGCTGGATCTGGGGCAGGTCGGGGCCGGTGTCCGAGACCTCCACGACGAGGCGCTCGCCGCGCAGCAGCCGCAGCCTGCCGGGGCCGTTGCCGTAGCGCAGCGCATTGCCCACCAGCTCCGAGACGACGAGTTCGAAGACGTCGGCGAGCTCGGTCAGATCCCACGCGGCGAGCTGGTCCGTGACCAGGTCCCGCGCGACGGACGCCGCGCGCCCTTCCTGCGGCAACGGCCATTCGCACAGATCGGCCGAGTCGTCCGGGGCGGCCGGGACGTTCGTCGCGACGAGGAGCACCGCCTCGTCGAACCGGGCGGCGCCGGCCGGGGCGCACTCGATCAGGCCGCCGCCTTCGAGAGCCTCGGGTGCGAGGCCGCGCGCCGCCGCGCGCAGACCGTCCAGCTGATGGTCCAGGTCCACCTGCCGGGACTTCACGAGACCATCCGTGTACATGACCAGATTGCCGCCCGCCGGGACTTTCAGCCGGATGGGGTCGTACGGGATCACTCCCGCGCCGAGCGGGGCGCCGATGGGTACGTCCACGAACTCGGCGGAGCCCTGCCCGTCGAGCAGCAGCGGGGGCAGGTGCCCCGCGCTGGCCAGGGTGTAGGTGGAGTCGGCCGGGTCGTACACGGCGCAGAGGAAGGTGGCGACCTGCTCGTCCTCCAGGTCGCGGGTGGCGAGGTCGAGCCGGGCCAGGACGCGCTCCGGAGCCATGTCCAGGGTCATGAGGGTGCGGGCCACCGTCCGCAGGCGCCCCATGGTGGCGGCCGCGGGCAGCCCGTGGCCCATGACGTCGCCCACCATGAGGGCCGTACGTCCGCCGGGGAGGGCCATGACGTCGTACCAGTCGCCGCCGACCCCGTGGTGGGCCGTCGCGGGCGCGTACTCGGCCTGTACGCGCAGCCCCGGCGTCACCGGGGTCGCGCGGGGCAGCAGGGTGCGCTGCAACGACACGACGTGCTCGCGTTCACGTCCGTACAGGCGGGCGTTGTCGATGTAGACGGCGGCCTGGGAGGCCAGCTGTTCCGCCAGTGCGAGGTCGGTCGAGGAGAACGGCGGCGTGCCGGGGCCCCGGACGAAGTCCGCGCTGCCGAGCAGCAGCCCGCGGGCGATCAGCGGCACGGCGAGATAGCTGTGCACTCCGGCCGCCCGCATCTTCGCCGCGGCGCTCTCCGTCGGCGCGACGTTGGCGAAGTCGTCGTTCCTCATCCGGCTCACGAGGACCGGTCTGCCCTGTCGCAGACAGTAACGGTGGAGCAGCGTCTCGTGAGCCTCCTCTGCGCGGGTGAAGGTCTCGCCCACCGGGGTCGGCTCCAGGGAGGACAGCTCCTCGACCGCGCACAGCGCGGTGGCCCGCATGAGCGGGAGGCCCGTGCCCGTCCACCGGGAGCCCTCGTCGCCCCGCAGGACGCTCTCCAGGATGTCGACGGCGGCTCCGTCGGCGAAGTCGGGCACGGTGAACTCGGCCAGCTCCTGGGCGGTTCGTTCCAGGTCGAGGGTGGTACCGATCCTGGAGCCGGCGGAATTCAGCCAGGCCAGTCCGTCGCGCGTGACCCGGTCGAGCGCCTTGCCGCCGGTGCGGCCGAGCCGCCCGCGCGCACCTGCCGAGCGGTGCGCGGCGGCGCTCCTCTGGGCGGAGGCTCGGCCCGCCAGGCGCCGCCTCCCCTTGCCGTCGTTCACTCGTTCGGCCTCCCAACAGGAACTCGACCGCTGTCGGTGCCCAGCATGCACCTCTTCCCGGCCGTTTGGCTCGCTCTACCCGTGCTTCCGGCCGGTCGGAAGGTCGGCCGGTGCGACGTCAAGGGGAATGACCGGCTCGTCGCCCCGCTCGCCGGCCGGCTTTTCGATCAGGGTCGGGCCTGCGGGCGGGCAGCACGGGCGTTGTGGGCTCCCGGCGACCGTCCGGCACGTAGCGTGGGGGCCATGACGGCGATATCCCCGCGCGAGGCCCGGCGCTGCTTCAACGCCCACCACCCCATCCACGCGGCGTACTACTTCTCGTCCGAGCACGACGAGACCTACGCGGAACTCGGGCTGGAGAACGGCCCCATGGCGTACCTCGCCGGGCGCGCCGCTCCCTTCGGGGCGGTCGGCGCCGGCGTGGTCACCGCGGCCTTCTACAACTTCCACCCGGAGCTCGTGGCACGGCACCTTCCCCGCGCCTGGGACGTCACCTCCCCCGCCGCCGTCCTGGAGTCCCGGCTGCGGATCACGGACACGTATCTCGCCCGGCTGCTGGGACGCGAGGCGCTGGCTTCCCCCGAGATGGCGGAGGCCGCCGGTCTCGCACTCCGCGCGGCCGAGGGATGCCGCCGCCCCGGCCGGCCCCTGTACTCGGCCAATGCCGACCTGCCGGTGCCCGAGGCACCGCACCTGGCCCTGTGGCACGCCGCGACGCTGCTGCGCGAGCACCGCGGGGACGGTCACGTCGTCGCGCTCTCCGAAGCCGGTCTCGACGGGCTGGAGGCCCTTGTGTCCCACACGGCCACCGGTACGAACTGGCGGCCCGCGTACCTGCAGTCCGCGCGGGGCTGGTCCCCCGAGGAGTGGGCGGCGGCACGGGAACGGCTGGTGGAACGCGGGATCCTCGGCGCCGACGGCGAGCTGACCGGCCAGGGGGCGGAGCTGCGCCGTGCCGTCGAGGCCGACACCGACCGCCTCGACGTGGCTCCGTACGAGCATCTGGGGGCGGAGGGAACCCGGCGGCTCACCGAGTTGGCGGGGGCCTTCTCCAAGGTGGTACTGGCCGGTGGCGGGCTGCCGCTCGAGAACATCGGCAAGCGCTGAAGGCCTGCCGGAGCGCCGTGTCCGGACGTTGCCGTCTCCGGAGACGGCAACGTCCGGACACGGCGACGTCCGGCCGCCGCCCGCTCACCCCTCGGCGCCGTGCTCCTTCGCCGCCCGGGCCATCGCCGCGAGCACGTCCTTCAGGGCGCCCAGGGTCCCTTCGTCGCTGACCCGGCCGTCCGCGACCTTGGCGCTCGCGAGCGGGATGGGGAGCGACTCCGGGAGGACGTTCGCGCCCATCACCTCCAGGGTCTCCTTGACCCAGGCCTGGGCCCGGTCGCCCCCTGTCATCGACGGCGACGCGGTGACCACGGCGACGGGCTTGCCCACCAGTTCTCCGCCGCCGACCACCCACTCAAGGCCGTTCTTCAGCACCCCCGAGGTGCCGTGCGCGTACTCGGGGCTGGAGATGAGCACCGCGTCGGCGGACTCCAGGAGTGCGCGGAAGGCCATCACCTCGGGGGGCGGGCACTCGCTCTCCACGTCCTGGTTGAAGAACGGGAGCTCTCCCAGCCCTTCGTAGACCGTCATCGACATCGGGGGCAGACACAGCTCGGCGGCCGTGCGCACCACCGCGGTGTTCAACGACATGGCCCGCAGGCTCCCGGAGAAGGCGACGAATTTCATCTGATTCCTTTCCTGCTTTCAACAAATCCCAGGCTTCGCAGCCGGATCGAGGGCTGTCGCCGGTCTCCCGGTAGCGCGAGCGCCGCGACCGCTCCGGCACCGACGTCGACATCGGTCACCGTCCATGAGCTCGGGCCCGTTCCCGTACCGCAGCGGACGCTGACGGTCCCGAGCCGGTCGGGGCTCACCTCGACGGTTCTCAGGTCCATCGCGATCCCGACGCCGACCGCCTTGGTGACCGCCTCCTTGCGGACCCAGGCTCGGTGGAAGGCGTTCAGCCTGTCCCCCGGAGCAAGCCCGAGCACGTACGCCGCCTCGGTCGGTGACAGGCACTGGCCCGCCGTCGCCGGGACGTCGAGGGGACGTACTGTCTCGATGTCCGCCCCCACCGGTCCGGACGCCGACACGGCCACCAGCGCACGCCGCCCCGAGCGGGAGAAGCTGAAGGCCGCCGGCATCGGGGGCGAGACGACGCGCGGGGGTCCGTGGAGGTCGCTGCCGCATCCGGGGCAGGGGGTGCGTCCCCATACGATCGTGGTGGCTCCCACGCCCAGGTGCTCTGCGAGGACCCTCCGCAGGGCGGCCCGTCCGCCCACGAAGGACGCCCTGTCCTGAGCCCGCCGGTACCGGTCGGCCCTGGTGCGTTCGGCCTCGTCCAGCAAGGCGAGATCGCTCTCGCTCACCGAGGGAAGGAGCGGCACCGTCCAGACGTGGGCTACGGGTGCTGTCACGCGAAGTGCCCTCGCGCCGTCCGGCGCGCCGCGGCCACCGCCGCGGTGATGCGTCGGGCGACCGAGCGGCGGTGCTCCGACAGGTAGAAGTGTCCGCCGTCGAACATGTTCAGGCCCAGGAAGTGTTCCGTCCGGCCCGCCCAGGCGGCCAGCCGCTCCCTCCCGACCACGGAATCGTCGTCACCGCCGAACGCGGAGACGGGAACACGCAGTGGTACGGCGTCCGCCGCCGGCCGCCAGGTGTCGACGAGGGCGAAGTCGTTGCGGAACGTGGGGCCGAAGTGGCACCACAGCGCGTCCTCGTCAAGCACCACGTCAGGTGTGCCGCCCACCGAGCGGAGCCAGTCCCTCAGTTCGCTGTCGGTGAGCAGGTGGCGTGCGCTCGGCGTCCTCGTGTCGCCGCCGGGCCGCGGCGCGGCACCGCAGGCGGACACGCCCAGCCAGACGGGAAGGGGGCGTCCCTCGGCCGCCAGCTGCCGCGTCAGCTCGTACGCGACGAGGGACCCCATGCTGTGCCCGAAGAAGGCGAAGGGGCGGTCCGTCCAGGGCAGGAGCTCCCTGGCGAAGAAGGCCGCCAAGGCGTCGCTGTCGTCGATCAGCGGGGTGTTGCTCAGCCGTCCCCGGCCGGGGGCGTCGAGGAGGCACACCTCCCAGTCGGCCGGGAACTCGTGCTCCCAGCCCCGGTAGAGGAGGTGCGAGCCGCCGGCGTGGTGGAAGAGGAACAGTCGCAGCGCGGCCCCCGGCACGGGCCGCGGGCAGGTCACGGCGCCGTGGGTCAGCGGACGCCCGGCCGGCCGGGTGGCGATGTGGGTCACCACGTGTGTCACTTCCCCGCCGGCGACAGGGCCTCGGCGCCGGCGGCGTCCCGCGCGGGCGACGCGAGGACGGTCATCCGGGCGAAGTCCACCACCTGCGTCGCCATGGTCTCCAGCTGGCGCTGCAGGTGCGGATCGGTGCAGTCGCCGTCCGGGCCGAAGCCGGCCGTCCCTGTGTTGACCACGACACCGAGCGGGGTGGGCCAGCCGCGCAGCGCATGGGTCACGTCGCGGAGTGCGGCCAGCGTGGACACACCCCCCTGCCAGCCCTGGGCGACGGCGAGGCTGCCGACGGCCCGCCCGCTGAAGTACGGGCGGGTGTCGTCGCGCAGTTCCTCGACGTGGTCGAGGGCGTTCTTCACGAGTCCCGAGATGCTCCCGTGGTAGGCGGGGCTCGCGAGGACGAGGCCGTCCGCGGCGGCTATCTCGGACACCAGCCGGAGCGCCCGCGCCGAGCGGAGTTCGTCCCGTGGGTCGTAGAGCGGCATCACCAGCTCGGCGCCGCCGATGAGCGACACCTCCGCTCCTTGCCGCTCCGCTGCGGCCAGGACGACGCGGAGTGCTCGCTCGGCTGTCGAATCCGGCCGGGGCGAACCCCCGATTCCGACCACCTTCACGGTCTGTCGCATAGGGATTCGCCCCAATTCCTCTCGTCAGGCTTGCGGGTGTGCGCAGGTGCGCGGTGGTCAGGCGGTGGCCGATTCCGGTGTGGGCGCCACGGGCTCGCTCCGCGCGCTCTCGTGCAGGTCACGGCTGCGGATGCTGAGGAAGGCGATGGCCGCGCCCACGGCGGCGACCACGGCGCAGACGACCATGACCTCCCCGAGGGCGTCGACGAAGACGGAGCGGGCCGCCGCCGTCACCTGATCCAGTACTGACGGGGACACGGCGTCGGCCAGTCCGGAGGTGCCGCCGGTGGCGACCTGCTGCGCGACGCCCTCGGCGTCTCCGCCGAGCTGCGTGCCCGTGGCGGAGGAGGCGAAGGCGTCGACCACCTTGTGGTGGAAGAGCGCGCCGAAGGCGGCGACGCCGACGGCGACGCCGACCTGCTGGAAGGTCTCCCCCATGCCGGAGGCCATGCCGGCCTTCTCGGGCCGCACCACGCCGATGGTGACCGCGGCGCGCGGCGGGTTGAAGAGACCCATGCCGATGCCCGTGACGATCATGCTGGGCAGCATCGCCGTCCACGAGTCGTCCGGGCCGACGAGCACCATGAGGCCCATGCCGACCGCGATGAAACCGATGGACAGACCGATCAGCAGGCCGGGTGCCACCTTGGCGAGGAGGCCTCCGGTGACGCCGGCGACGATGAAGAGGGTGATCATCATCGGCATGAAGCGCAGTCCGGTCTCCCAGGGCGAGTACCCCAGGACGTTCTGTACGTAGGAGATCTGCAGGAAGACGGCGGCGAGGCTGGTCGCGTTGGACAGCAGCGTGGCCAGGCAGACGCCGGTGAAGGTGGGCGTGCGCAGCAGGGAGAGGTCGAACATGGCTCGTTCGCCGCGGACCTTCTCGATGACGACGAAGGCCACGAGCAGAGCGATGCCGCCCGCGAACGCCCCGAGGATGGGGGCGCTGGTCCAGCCGGAGGACTCGCCCCGCAGGAAGCCGAGCACGAGGAGGCTGAGTCCGAGTCCGAAGCTCAGCATGCCCAGCCAGTCGATGCCGTGCGCGGCCGGTTCGCGCGACTCCCTCAGGCGCAGGGCGCCCACGATCAGGGCCACGACGCCGATCGGCACGTTGATCAGGAAGATCCAGCGCCAGCTGAGCGCGTCGGTGAGGAAGCCGCCGATCAGGGGGCCGAAGGCCAGGGCGAGTCCCGCGACGGCGCCGAAGAGCCCGAAGGCCTTGCCCCGGTCGGCGCCCCGGTACTCGTTGCCGATCAGGGCGGGCCCGACGGAGAACAGCACCGCCGCACCGGCGCCCTGGACGCCCCGGGCGATGTTCAGCGCGAGGACGTCCTGCGCCAGGCCCGCGGCCAGCGAGGAGAGCGTGAAGAGGACCAGGCCCGCGGTGAAGACCCGCTTGCGGCCCAGCCGGTCGGCGAGCGAGCCGCCGGTGAGGAGGAAGGCCGCCAGGGTCAGGGTGTACGAGTCGATCACCCACTGCAGGTCGGAGAAGTCCGCCCCGAGCGAGGTCCGCAGGTCCTGCAGTGCGACGTTGACGACGGTCACGTCGAGCATCAGCATGAACATCGCGACCGAGGCCAGCGCCAGGGTCCATGTCCTGGCGCGGTCGGCCGACGGCCCGTTCTCCGCCTTGCTGCCGACAGCTGCTTCGGCTGACATCACGTTCTCCTCATGGTTCCGCGGCACCGTGGTGCCGCTGTTGTCGGTCTCTTTCGAACTCAGTGCGCTGCGGGCCCGGAACCCCACGTGCGGGTGCCCGGGTCGTACGTGCCCTTCTCCGCTCCCTGTATGCCGGTCACCTGGATGAGGGCGCGGCCGTCCGGTCCGGCCACGGCGCAGCGCTCCTCGCCGGACGCGGGGTCGAACCAGTGGCGGAGTGCCAGCCCGTCCGGCCACTCGGCGGCCAACTCCCGGTCGTTGGCCGGGGTGTACAGGTCCACGGAGGCCAGTCGCGTGGGCACCATCACCGGCACGTCTCCCGGCTGCCTGCCGTCGAGTACGGAGGTACGCAGCAGGCAGTCGAGGGCGACGCTCGGCAGGATGAAGCGGGAGAACACGCCGCCGCCCGGCGGAAGGGTCAGGCGCAGTTCCGCGGAGCCGCCGTCGGCCGCGAGGCGCGGGCGGTGCAGGGCGCCGAACACTCCGCTCAACTCCACCGGAGTACCGGGAAGTTCGTAGGTGTTGGGCGCGTCCCGGCCGCCGGAGGGGGTGGGCGGGACCTGGGGGCCGTCGGGGAGCGCGCGGGCCAGGTGCACCACCATGCGGGAGTGCTCGCGCTCGGGCACGGGGCTGGCCGCGGGTGACGTGATCCGTACGTGGACCCGGTCGCCGTCGCGTACGGCCGACACGCACAGGGTCCGCGGCCAGCGGTGCCGG
Organism: Streptomyces sp. R-07; assembly: GCF_049913175.1. NCBI lineage: Bacteria > Bacillati > Actinomycetota > Actinomycetes > Kitasatosporales > Streptomycetaceae > Streptomyces > Streptomyces sp. R-07. The sequence continues at coordinate 7,671,375 of NZ_CP183978.1, read as the reverse complement.
GCCGCCCGGATGAACTGGGACAGGACGACATCGGTGATGCGCCTCGGGAACAGGCCCGGGGCCAGCTCGGCCGCGGCTTCGGCGGCCATTTCGAGGATGAAGGTCCCGGGCACGGTCGGCCGGCCGTCGACCAGGTGCTCCAGGAGGTACGGGTGCTCGTGGAGGGCGACCTCGAACGTCCACGCCGCCGACGCGCCGTCGTACCGCGGGGTGCCGGTCAGGAAGGCCCGCCGGGCGGTGCCCGGTGCCGGGGAACGCCGCCGTTCCGGTGCGCTCTCGGCGGCGGCCTCGCAGGCCGCGCGGAACCCGGGTGCCCCGCGCTGCAAGGTCGCCCAGTCCGCGTCGCCGATCCAGGTGGTCGCCAGGCCGTGGCTGCCGCGGCCGCGGAGCTCTGTGCGGAAGAACTCCCGGCCCTGGACGTCGGTCAGCTGGCCGATCTCGCCCTGCCGGGCCAGGAAGGCACCGCTCGGGGTGTCCGCCGACGCCATGCCCGATTCGACCCACAGTCCGGAGGCCAGCGCGACCTCGTCCGCACCCTCGGTCGCCCGCGTGTGAGCGGCGGCGAGCAGCAGGAACTCGTTGGCGGCGCCGTAGTCGGGCTCACCGCGCAGTCCGGTGAACGCGGAGACGGAGCTGACGCTGCACCACAGGGCGGGGCGCCGGTCTCCGAGGGCGGCACGCAGGTGCGCGTATCCGCGTACCTTCACGTCCCGTACCGCCCGGAAGTCGTCGAGCTTCTTACGGGCGATGCCGGCGGAGCGGGCCAGGCCGGCACCGTGCACGAGCACGTCCACCCGGCCCTCCGCGGCCAGGATCTCGTCGATGACCGCGCGCACGGCGGCCTCGTCGAGGACGTCGCACTGCCGGTAGTGGACCCGCGCGGCGCCGCAGGAGCGTTCGAGGTCCTGGAGCGTGCCCGCGCGTTCGAGCTGCTGGACGGCGCGGTCGTAGCGACGGCTCAGCGCCGCGGGGGTCTCGGCCGGGTACTGCACCATCAGCTGCCGCAGGGCGTCGGCGCGCGGCAGACGGGCCAGGGCCGTCGCTGACGGGTCGGGCGCGGGGCCCGTGCCGAGCAGCCAGACGGCGCGCGGCGTACGGTCGGCCACCAGTTCGTGCACCAGGTGGGCGGTGAGTCCGCGGGCACCACCGGTGGCCACGATCACCGGCTCGTCCGGCAGGCCGAGCTCCATGTCGGCCTGCGGAGCCTCGACGGGCAGCAGCATCAGCTCGTGCCGCACGCCACCCGCGTCGTAGGCGACCGGGATGGAGCGGTGTGCGGCGGATTCCTCGGCCAGCCGCGCCAGGCCGGCCCGCGCGTCCCGGCCGTCGGTGACGAGCGCGAACACCAGGCAGCCGGTCAGCTCCTGCGACAGGCTGCGTACCAGGCCGCCGAAGAGGCCCACGGCGGGGACGGGGGTCGCGCCGTCCACGGCGTTCAGCGCGAGCGCCGCGAGGCAGCCGCCGTCATCGAGCGGTGCGGCGCAGTGCTTGGCCGCCACGAAGGCCAGGTCGTGGAGGTCCAGGACACGCTTCGGCACGTCCCAGCCGGACGGGGTGGCACGCGATCCGGTGACGATCACGCGAATCTGGCCGAACGGCCGGCCGTCCGTGACCAGCAGCCGTTCCAGTTCCTCCGGCTCGTCGAGGTGGACCACCGGGAACGGCAGAGCGGCGTCGCGCGGTGCGGTCCCGGGCGCGACGACCAGGCAGTCCGCCGGAACGCCGACGTCCCTCAGCGCGCCCGGCTCGTCGGTCAGCACCAGGCTTCCGGCGGGCAGTGCCGCCACGCCGGGGCGGACGGTCCGAACCGGTACGGGCCGCAGCGCGAGCGCGTGCCGCGCGAGGTGACCGCTCAGGGAACCCGCGTCCTCCGTCACGGGGGCCTCGGCCGACGGCCGGGGCGTCACCACGAGGGCGGGTGTGTGCCCGTCCTCCAGCGGCCGGACGACCGTCCGCTCCCGCGAGGAGTGCAGGGCGTGCAGGACGGCCACGGCGCCCTCGGCTCCGCGGTAGTTGCGTTCCCGTACGTGCCCCTCGGACTCGGCGTCGCCGGGGGTGTCCCCGGTCGCCAGCTCCACCCGTCCCAGGACGGTCATGCCGTGCTGCTGGGCGACGCTGAGCCGTGTCAGTACGAAACCGACGGCGGCCTCCGCGTTCTCCTTGCTCCCGTGGGTGGGCACGTGGTCCGTCGTGGCGTTGACGCCGATGACCACGGCCAGGTCCATCTCGCCGTCCCGCAGGTAGCGGACGGCGGTGGCCAGGGCCGAGTTGGTGGAGTCGCGGCCCGCGTCGAGCGTCATGTTCGGCCCGTGCAGGTCCAGGCGTTGCACCACCCGGGCCGCGATGACGTTGGGCATGAGCCCGGGATAGGCGTCCTCGTTCATGGGGCGGGACAGGGCGCGCACGGCGTCGTCGAGCGTCTCGGGCGGTATGCCCGCGGGTCCGGTCAGCTTGCCGAGCAGGTCCTCGCGGTAGCAGCGCAGGTCGGCGCCGAGAGCCGCCCGCGTCGGCCCGCTGTGGCCGACGAGTACGCCGGTACGCGCGGACAGTGCCTCGTCCTTCGCCCAGTCCCCGGCGAGGAGGTCGGCGCAGCGCACGGCCATCAGCTGGCTGCGGTCCATGGCCGCGATCGCCGAGGGCGCAAGCCGGAGTTCCACGGGGGAGGGCAGGGGGTAGCTGTCGCCGAAGGACGACGGCCAGTCTGCGTCCCCTCCCGAGAGCCAGCGCGCGACGCGCTCCTCGTCCGGGTCGCCGGGGAGGTGCGTGCCCGTGGCCACGACGACGACCGGGTCGTCCTCCGCCGGCCGGGCGGCGGAGGTCACCCCGCGGGCCGGGGGCCGGTCCGTGAGGACGAGATGGCCGTTCGTGCCGCCGAAGCCCATGGCCGACACCCCGACGGTGCGACGGCGCCCGGCCGTGGCGACCCACGGCACGTCGTCGACCGGCACGTGCACGGCCGTCGACACGCCCTCGGGAAGCTCACCGAACTGCCTTTGCGCCGGGATGACTTCGTGTCGCATGGCGAGCAGCGCGTGGATCGCGGACACCGCTCCCGCCGCCCAGCCGGCATGCCCGACGAGCGACTTGTTGGACGTCATCGTCCACGTCTTGTCCGGGCCCGCGCTCCGGGTGAGCGCGCTCATCTCGGTACGGTCACCGGTCGGCGTACCGGTGGCGTGCGCGACGATCCAGTCCACGTCCTCGGACGTGACGTCGGCGGAGCGCCATGCCCGGTCGAGGGCGATCGTCTGACCCGCGGCGTTGGGGGCGTAGATCGCCTTGCCCCGCCCGTCGGACGATCCGCCGAACCCGGCGACGAACCCGAGGACGGGGTCGCCGTCGGCGAGCGCCCTGGCATGGGTCTTCAGGGCGAGGACCGCGGCTCCGTCGCTGAACAGCACGCCGTCGGCCTCCCGGTCCAGGGCACGCACCCGGCCGGACCGGGACAGGCCGCGGAGCTTGGAGAACAGCACGAGATTCTGGGCGCTCAGCGCGAACGCCCCGCCGCACAGGGCCACGTCCGTCTCACCGGCGCGCAGCGCGCGTACGCCCAGGTCGACGGTGTACAGGGAGGAGGAACAGGCGGTGTCCACCACGACGATCTCCGCGGAGTCGGGCAGATCGGGGGCGGCCATGCGGGCGATCCGGTAGGGCAGTACCTCCTCCGGGGACGCGGCGGCCAGCGGGTAGAGGGCGTCGAAGGTGTCCGGCACCTTCGTCCCCGCGTCGGCGAGGATCCCCCGCACCCCGGCCGAGACGAGGCTGTGCTCCAGGTGGTGGCTGCCGTCGGGGGTGAGGCCGACCGCGAACAGCTGCCGGTCACCGGGCCGGATGGTGACCTTCTCGGTGGCGCCGAGCAACGAGTGCCGCAGCCACAGCGCCGTGTACTCCTCGCTGTCGAAGGCCCCGGATTCCAGTTCGTCCCGCAGGCGCGGGTGGGGTTCGAAGCCGGTCATGAACCCGGACACGCGCGAGTAGGTCTTGTCCTCGGCGCCGGCGTCCGCCGACCAGATGGTGTCCAGGTCCAGCCGGTCCCCGGGTTCGCCGAAGACCGGCTCGCCACTCTTCAGGAGCTCCCAGAAGCGCTCGGGCGAACTGACTCCCGGAAGGGCGAGTCCCATGCCCACGACGACGACCGCGTCGTCTGCGGGTGCCGTCCCGGCCGGCGCCCCGTCGACCGCCTGCGTCCCGCCCTCGACGGCCAGCGTTCTGCCGTCGACGGACGACGCGTCGTCGGACACCAGGAATCCGACGAGTTGCGCGACGCCCTCCGCCCCGGACGACTCCGCGTCCTCCGGCATCACGACGGCGTTGACGCGGATGCCGGCCCGCGTCCCGGCATCCGGTTCGCGTACGAGGTCGGCCACGGAGTCCTGTGTCGGCGGCGCGGTGACCACGTGCACGATCGCACCGCCGTGCTCGTGCGGTGCCATGAGGGCGAGGGCCGCGGCCGTCGCCGTACGGGCGTCGCTGAGCCCTCCCTCACCGGCCACCGCGTTCACGAGCGCGTCGATCCGGCCGGGCCGGCCTTCGGCCCGGCCGAGCGCGGCCTGGATCCCGGGCTCGTCATACGCGTCGCAGGTCACGACGTGCGCGCCGAGCCGTGTGAGTCGCCGGGTCAGGGACGCGGCGAGCGGCCGGCCGGCGCCGGTGACCAGGACGGTGCGGCCGGAGAGGTCGAGGGACATGCTGGCTCCCGTTCTTGTGGTTCAGCGCGCGGACGGCTGGACGGAGGTGATGAGGTCGGCCAGGTCGGCCAGGGTGGGCTGGGCCACGAACCGGCCGTCGACGGCCGACTCCCCGAGCCCGAAGTGAGCCGACACCTTCCCCAGCATCTCCGCACGCTTCAGCGAATCGATCCCGAGATCCGCCTCCAGATCCGCGTCCCCGGTGATCACCTCCACCGGATACCCGAGCGCCGACGCGTACAACTCCCGCAACTCGTCCAGCACTTCGGCCACGGAGGGACCGGCGGGTGCTGCCGCCTCGGCCGCCTCCTCAGCGGGAGCCGTGCCCTGGACGGAGGTGATGAGGTCGGCCAGGTCGGCCAGGGTGGGCTGGGCCACGAACCGGCCGTCGACGGCCGACTCCCCGAGCCCGAAGTGAGCCGACACCTTCCCCAGCATCTCCGCACGCTTCAGCGAATCGATCCCGAGATCCGCCTCCAGATCCGCGTCCCCGGTGATCACCTCCACCGGATACCCGAGCGCCGACGCGTACAACTCCCGCAGCTCGTCCAGCACTTCGGCGACGGAGGGACGGGATGCCGTCGCCGGAGCGGGTACGGGTACGGGTACGGGTACGGGTACGGCCGGAGCGGACTCCGCGGGCGCGGGGGCCGCGGCGGTCTCGGCGCCTCGCGTCCGTGCCGTACGGGTCGTGTCGACCTCCGGCACGCTGCGCCGTACGAGTCCCGACAGGCCGGCCCTGCCGCACTCGACGAACCGCCGCGCGCCGTCGGCGTGCAGCTCGCGCACGGCCGCCATGAACTGCACGGGCGCGGTGAGCTGCCGGACGAGCAGCGCCTTGAGGTCGGTGTCGTCCTGGAGGTAGCCGCCTGCCACCGGCGAGTACACCGCCCTCCGCAGCGGATGCTGCCGGATGCCGGTGATCGCTTCGCCGAAGGCGTGCGCGGCGACGCCCAGCATCGGGCTGTGGAAGGGGAAGGGAGCGTTCAGGCGCGTGGCCTGGACGCCCATCGCACCGGCCAGCCGCGCGACGACTCCGACCGCTTCGTCGGGCCCCGACACCACCGTCTGGCGCGGCGCGTTGGACACGGCGACGGCCAGTCCCCGATCGGCGACGGCGCCCACCAGGTGTGCCGCGCGGGCGGCCGGGAGTTCAAGGGCCACCATGCCGCCGTCCGCCGGGCAGTGCGCCAGGAGGGCTTCCGAGCGATGGCACACCAGCCGTGCCCCGTCGGCCAGGCTGAACGCCCCGGCCACCGTCAGCGCGGCTATCTCACCCATGCTGTGCCCGACCACGACGTCCGGCGTGTCCTGTCGCTCCGCGATGCGGAAGCTGCCGACGGCCGCGGTGAACACGGCGAGCTGCAGGGCGAAGGAGTCCGCGCGCACCAGGTCCGCCGCGGAGGGCGCGTCGGGACGGGTCAGGAGGTGCGAGACACCGTCGCGCCCGAACTCGGCCGCGATCCGGTCGGCCGTGTCGAGGACCTCGCGGACCTCGGGCGAGCCGTCGTCGGCGAACAGCCCCGGGGTGTAACCCCCTTGGCCGGGCAGGAGGAAGACCGTTTCAACCGCCATCATGCGTCCTTTGCGTCCTTCGTGAGGTGAGTGGCATGGCCTGGGGGCACCGGGAGGTCACCAGGTGACGGGCAGTCCGCGGACGCCGTAGAGCACCATGTCGTGCCGGAACGGCAGGTCCTCGAGGCGGCCGCCGAGCTTGAGCGTGGGCAGCCGGTCGAAGAGGCCGGCGAACACGGTGCTCAGCTCGACGCGGGCGAGCGTCAGTCCGATGCACTTGTGGAAGCCGTGGCCGAACGCGACGTGCGCCTGCGGGTCCTTGCGGTGGATGTCGAAGCTGTCGGGCGCCTCGAAGACCGCCGCGTCGCGGTTGGCGGCGTTGATCATCACCAGGAGGCCGTCCCCGGCCCGGATCTCCTGGCCTCCGACGGTGAGGTCCTCGGTGGCGGCGCGGGGCAGTCCCGCGTGGTTGATGGAGAGGTACCGGAGCAGCTCCTCGATGGCCTGCGGGTACAGCGACGGGTCCGCCTTGAGGTCGTCGAGCTGGTCCGGGTGCTCCAGGAGCGTGGCGGTCCCCAGGCCGATCATCTGGGCCATCGTGTCGTAGCCGGAGAGCATCAGCAGCGCGGCCAGGCCGACGAACTCGTCGTGGCTGAGCTTGCCCGCCTCCTCCTGCGCCACCAAACGGCCGAGCATGTCGTCGGTCGGCTGCTGCTCCCGGGCCGTGACCACGCCGTCGAAGTAGGCCATGAGCTCGCGGGCGGCGCCTTCGGCCTGTTCGGGCGTGCTGCTGCGGTCGAGGATCGTGTCCGTGAGGCTCACGAAGATCGTGTGGTCCTCGTACGGGACGTCCAGCAGCTCGCACATCACGGTGGCGGCCATCGGGAGGGCCAGCTGCTTCACGAGGTCGGCGGTGTTCCCCTGGCGCACCAGGTCGTCGAGCAGCGTGTCGAGGATGGCCTTCATCCTCGGCCGCTTCGCCTCCATCTGGCTGATCAGGAACTCGCGGGTCACCAGGCGCCGCAGCCGCGTGTGGTCCGGGGCGTCCTGGTTGAGGAAGAAGCCGGGCGGGAGCGGGGTGTCGCCGGAGATGTAGGAGGGGTAGCCGGGGGTCTTCGGATCCGAGCTGAACCGGGTGTCGGTGAGCACGGCGCGTGCGTCCGCGTGGCGGGTCACCACCCAGACGGCTTCGCCGCGCGGTGTCTGCACCTGGAAGACGGGCTGCTCGGCGCTGAGTTCGCGGTACTGGGGCGGCGGGTCCAGCGGGTGCCTGCGCGGCATCGGGAAGGCGGGTACGGCAGGAGCGGTCATAACGAGACTCCACTCTGGGTGTGGGGGCGGGCGGTGCCACCGGAGGGGGCGGGCAGGAAGCCCGTCGAGACGAAGTAGTCGAGGTAGAGGTCGAACAGGGCGCGTTCGACCGGCCGGCACTCGATGCCCGAACCGTCGAGTGCGGCGCGCAGGTTGTCGGTACGGAAGTCCGGCCTGCTGCCCAGGTAGCCCACTTCCTCGGCCGGCTGGTCGGCGCCGAACAGCGGAAGGTACACGGCGAGTTCGTTCTCCTCGCCGCGCTCCACCGCGGCGGCGAGCTCGCGGTACCAGTCCCGGTAGTCCAGGCGGCGCAGCGGATAGCCGTAGGCCACGATCAGCTCGAAGATCTCGTTCATGCTGACGGATCTGGCGCTGGGGACGTTGAAGACGGCCTCGGCGCGGCCTCCGGAGAGCGCGGTGTGCACGACCGTGGCCGCGCAGAAGTCGACCGGCACGAGGTCGAGGAGCAGGTCGTAGTCCAGATAGGCGCCCAGCTGGACGCAGCCCTTGATCAGGTGGTTGATGAAGGTGTCGGGAGAGCAGGCGCCGGTGGTCTGCGATCCCGTGATGGCTCCGAGGCGGTACACGTGGGCCGGGACGCCGCGGTCCCGGGCCTGGAGCATCAGGCTGTCCGCGACCCACTTCGACTGCCGGTAGCCGCCGACGACGTGGTCGGCCTCGGTGAGCCGGGTCTCCGCCCAGCTGCGCTCCCCCTCGTGTCCGGGATACACGCCGATGGTGGAGACGAAGTGCACGGCCTTGACCCGCTTCCGGCAGGCGAGCCGCAGCACCTCCAGGGCGCCGAAGACGTTGACGGGCTTGATCTTGGCGTAGGGGACGATCCAGCTGGAGATCGCCGCGTTGTGGATGATCAGCTCCACTTCCGCGGCCAGCCGGTGGTACAGCCCCTTCGTCAGCCCGAGGTAGGGACGCCCGGTGTCGCCCGGGACGCCGACGATGCGCTCCTCGTCCCCGTCCCGGAGCAGCCCGTACTCGGCCAGGTTCCCCCGTACCCGCTCGCCCGCCTGTTCCGGCCCGTCGGCGCGCACGAGGACGTGCACGGTCGCGGCCGAGCGGTCGAGGAGTTCACGGAGGAGGAAGGCCCCGGTGTATCCGGTGCCGCCGGTGAGCAGGACCGTGCGGTACGGCCCCGTGGACGCCGGTACGGCCCCTTCCTCGGGCACGATGTCTGCCGGCAGCACGGCATCGGCGGTCATCGCCTCGCTCGCGACGCCCCGGGGGTTGCCGGCCCCGGTCACGGTCGGATCGGCCTGGGAGCTGACCATCCGCGCCAGCTGGGCGACCGTGGGGTCCTCGAACATCCGGCGCAGGTCGAGGCGTACGTCGTAGATCTCCCGTACCTGGGCGGTCATCTGCAGCACCGTCAGGGAGTCGCCGCCCAGGTCGAAGAAGCTGGTCTCGACGCCGACCTTCGGCAGGCCGAGCAGGTCCTGCCAGATCCGGGCGAGTTGGGTCTCGACCGGTGTGCGGGGCGCGACGAAGGTGGTCTCGGGGGTCTCCTCGGCCGTCAGCGGGGGCAGACTGCCCCGGTCCACCTTGCCGTTGGGCAGCTTCGGCAGGTCCGGCAGCACGACGAAGTGTGCGGGGACCATGGCGTCGGGGAGGTGCGTCCTGGCGTAGGCGCGCAGGGAGGAGCGCAGTCCTGCCGCCCAGGCCGAGGTGAGCGGGTCGTTGGCGAGTTGTCGTGTCGGGCTCATGCCTTGTCCTCGGGTCGGGCTCATGCCTTGTCCTCGGCGTCGTCGTGGGCGGTGACCGGCTTGTCCTCGGCGTCGTCGTGAGCGGTAACCGGCTTGTCCTCGGCGTCGTCGTGAGCGAGGACCGGCTTGTCCTCGGCTTCGTCGTGGGCAGGGGCCGGCTTGTCGAACTCCACGTCGAACGTGGACAGTCGGCCGTCCTGGGGCGCCAGGATCCTGACCTGTCGTCCTTGCTCGGCGGCCAGGTCGAAGAGGTCCTCCGGATGGACCCCGGTCTCGTCGTCCAGGTCCCACAGCAGCCGCTCCAGGTCCCAGGCGGTGGCCGTGCCGTCGGTCTCCTCCAGTGCGCGCACCGCGGCCGTGGTCCGCAGCAGCCTGCGGTTGGGGATGCCGGTCACGCGCAGGCCCTCGGCGCTGCCGATCAGCTGGTTCCGCACGCCATCGACGCCGTTGTCGAGCGCGTCCCAGGAGAGCCGGCGCCCGGGCGTGCCGGGCGTCGCCCGGTCGCCGATCAGCAGGGTCACGTCGTAACGGAAGAGCGAGAGCTCGTTGTCCGCCCGGCCCCGCTTCAGCTCGACGCGGACCTCGCCGACGCCGTCGAGATCGGCGGCCAGCTGGTGGAAGAAGGCCGGGGACAGACACAGCTCCCGTTCCTCCTGGAGCCGGCGGGAGATCGCGGACCGGATCTCCTCGACCGTCTGGAGCGGTCCGGCCCTGTGCAGCGTCACGGCCGTCTGGAACTCGGGCAGCATCTCGACCGAGCGGACGTCGCCGACGAAGACCGCGCCTCCCGGCCGTACGGCGCGCGCCGCGTCGGTGAGCACGGTGCGGAGGTAGTCGGTCCCGGGGAAGTACTGCGCCACCGAGTTGATCACCACGGTGTCCAGGCTTCCCGGTGCCAGGCGTGCCAGGTACTCGGGACCGGACTGCTCCAGGTGTACGTGTTCGGGGAGCGGTCGTCCCAGGGAGGCGGCCGCGGCCGTGAGCGCGGCGGGCGAGACGTCCACGCCGTGGTACTCCCCCACCCGGTCGGCCAGGTTGCGGAGCACGAGTCCGACGCCGACGCCGATGTCGGCGACCGCTGTCGGACGCAGTGCGCGGATCCGGTCGACCGTGTGCCCCAGCCACTCCCGCATCTCGGGGACGGGGATGGGGTCGCCGGTGTAGCTGCTGAGCCAGCCGGCGAACTCGGCGCCGTCCTCCGGGACCTCGTCCGAGGCGGTGTAGGCGCTCTCCCAGACCTCGCCCCAGCGCCGGACGTGCGCGTCCTGCACCGAGGCGTCGGACAGGGAGTCGGCGGGCGACACGTAGGCCACGAGTTCCGTGCCGTGGGCTCCTTCGATCGCGGTGACGGCGACCGCGTCGAGCTGGGCGTGGCGCGAGAGGACGCTCTCCACCTCGTCGGGCTCGACCCGGTGGCCCAGGATCTTCACCTGGCGGTCGATGCGGCCCAGGAACTCCAGGCCGCCGTCGGCGCGCCGGCGTACTCGGTCACCGGTCCGGTAGTACCGGCCGGCGCCGTCCGCGCCGGTGACGAACCGCTCCGCGGTCAGCTCCGGCCGTCCGATGTACCCCGCCGCGACGCCGTCGCCGCCGATCCACAGTTCGCCGGAGACGCCGACGGGGAGCGGCCGGCCGCGGCCGTCGACCACGAGGACCTCGGTGTTGGCGATCGGCCGGCCGATGGGAATGGTGTCGGCCGTCGCGTCCCGTCGCGCGTCGAGAGCGTGCACCGTCGACCAGATGGTCGTCTCGGTGGGGCCGTACATGTTGTGGATCCGTACGTCGGGCAGGGCCTGGAGCAGGCGCTGCGCGAGGCCCGAGGGGAAGGCCTCGCCGCCGACGAGGAGGGCGCGCAGGCCTCGCAGGGAGTCCAGGGCGGCGGGTTCCGCGGCCACGGCGGTGAAGAGCGAGGGGGTGCCCTGTACGAGGGTGACCCGGTGCCGTTCGCAGAGTTCGGCGAAGGAGTGGGCGCCCTCGGCGACCTCGGTGGCGTGGGCGTCGCGGAGGCGGTCGACCCAGGTGAGGCTGTCGAGGACTGCCTCCGCTTCGACGCCGAAGTCGATCAGGCAGGCGATCTCGTCGACTCCGGCGGCGGCCAGCGCCCGGACGAGTTCGGCGCAGGTGTCGGGGGAACCGAAGAGGCCGGAGGTCTCGAAGTACCGGTTGATCGCCATGTCGATCACGGCGTCGATCTGCTCCTCGGCACCCATCTCCGGGAGGTCCTGTCCGGTGGAGGCGAAGAGGGTGCGCCACAGCTCGGTGGAGCTGCGGAGGTAGTCGCGGAAGGGCTCCCGCGCCTGCTGCCTGGCCTGCTCCGTGTCGTCCGACATGAAGGTGTGGACCATGACGGTGACCTGTCCGGGGCCCTCGTGCCCGGCGGCCTCCCTGGCCTGCCGGTACGCCTTGATCTTCTCCGCCAGGTCGTCGGGGCTCTGCCCGAAGAGGTGGGTGAGCAGGTTCGCTCCGGAGGCGCCGGCCTTCTCGAAGGTCTGTACGGTGCCGACCGAGGTGAGCCAGATCGGCGGCTCGTCCTGGACGGGCTGGGGGAAGATCCGTACGTCGACGGTCTCGCCGCTGCCGCCGACGCGCTGCACGGGCTCACCGCGCCACAGCTTGCGGAACTCCTCCAGCTGTTCGGTCATCCGCTCCTTGCGCACGGGGAAGTTCTCCGGGCGCAGCACGAAGTCGTTGGAGTTCCAGCCCGCGGCGAAGGCGAGGCCGACCCGGCCGTCCGAGAGGTTGTCGACGAGCGACCACTCCTCGGCGATGCGCACCGCGTCGTGCAGCGGGGAGACCACGCTGCCGCAGCGCAGGGCTATCCGGTCGGTGATGGTGGCCAGCGCGGCCGACATCACGGAGGGGTTGGGGTAGAGCCCGCCGAACGCGTGGAAGTGCCGCTCGGGCGTCCATACGGCCTCGAATCCGTGGGTGTCGGCGTAGCGGGCCGCGTCGAGGACGAGCTGGTAGCCCTCGCGATGGGACACGCCCGCGGAGGCGGCGAAGAAGAAGAGGCTGAACCCGAGGGCCCGCTCCCTCGACTCCGACCGCGGTACGAGATTGCCGATGACGCGCTCGCCCGCGACGACGACCTTGGCGCCGTGGGTGAGGGGCCACAGCAGTTCGAGGACCGAGATGTCGAAGGAGACGCTGGTGACGGCGAGCACGACGTCCTCGCCGTCGCAGCCCACGCGCTCGTCCATGCCGGCGAAGAAGTTGACGGCGTTGCGGTGCCGGAGGGCGGTGCCCTTGGGCTTGCCGGTCGAGCCCGAGGTGTAGATCACGTACGCCGTGTCGTCGCCGGAGACCCCGGCCTCCGGCGGTGCCGCGGGCGACCGCTCGATGGTCCTCGCGTCCGCGACGACGTCCACCACATGCGGTGCGGTGATCCCGTCGGGTGTGCCGGGTCCCTTGACCAGGCAGCCGATGCCGGCGTCGGCGGCGATGTCCGCGAGCCGGCCGCTGGGGAACGACGGGTCCATCGGTACGTACGCGGCGCCGCTCTTGAGCACTGCGAGGAGGGCGACGACCAGGTCGGTCCCGCGCCGCAGGCTCACGCCGACGAGGTCTCCGCGTCCGACGCCCTGGCCGCGCAGGTGGTGCGCGAGGCGGTTCGCCCGCGCGTCGAGGTCCGCGTAGCTCAGCTCGTCGAAGCGGTGCGCGACCGCGATCGCGTCCGGGCGGCTCAGCGCCTGCCGCTCGAACTGTCCGTGCACGGTGTCCGAGGGGTCGTACGCGACGGCCGTGTCGTTCCACGCGACCAGCTGGGCGTGCTCGGCCGGGGCCATGAGGTCGACGGAGGTGAGCCGCTCCTCGGGCTGCCGGGCCACGGCCGTCAGGGCACGCTCGTAGTAGCCGGCGAGGCGCGCGCAGAACTCCTCGGGCAGGACGGCGAGGTCGCAGTCGAGCCACAGCTGGAGCCGGCCCTCCTCGGGGTCGATCAGGAAGTTGGCGGCCAGCGGGTAGTTGGTCTCCGCGACGCCCGCCGTGACGGTCATGAGAGCGTCCGCCGACCGGTGCCGGTCACGGTGGAAGTCCATGAAGTTGACGTAGCTGTCGAGACGGAGGCCCTCGCCCACGTCGTGCTGCATCTGCGCGAAGGGGTAGCGGCGGTGGGCCGCCGAGCCGCGCTCGTGGTCGAAGACCCGTCGCGCGGTGTCCAGGAGGGTGTCGGAGGACAGGTCCAGGCGCAGCGGGAGCGTGTTCAGGAAGACGCCGATCGTCTCGTCGCCGCCCTCCTCCTCCAGGCGGGCGTTGGCCACGACGCCGGTGAGGACTTCGTCGTCCCCGCCGACCAGGCGCAGGACGGCGAGGTGCGCGGTGGTCAGCAGCGATTTCAGCGGAAGTCCTTCGCGACCGGCGAGGGCGCGCAGCGCGGCGGCCACGTCGCCGTCGAGCGGCACGTCGTACCGGTGGTTCGCGGCCGGCCGGGGGCCGTCGGGGCGCTCCTGTCCGGTGGAACCTTGGGGCACGAGCCGGGTGGGCTCGGCGCCTCGCAGCAGTCCGGTCCAGTAGTCGCGCGCCCGCTCGTCCGCCAGGGCACGGCGCTCCGCGGCCACGAAGTCCCGGTAGGCCGAGCGGACCGGCGTCAGGCCCAGTTCCCGGCCGGTGAGGCGCGCCCGGTAGTGGTCGACGACCTCTTCGAGCATGCGCATGTCGCTCCACCCGTCGAGGACGACGTGGTGCTCGATCACGGACAGCTCGAACGCGTCCGGGCCGCAGGGGTGCGTCACGAACTTCAGCAGCGGCGCGACCTCGGGGTCGAATCGGGTGAACTTGGCCTCCTCGACCCAGTCCGCCACGGCCCGCGACCGGGCCTCTTCGTCCAGGCCGGCGAGGTCCCGGCCGGTCTCCAGCGGGATCTCGACCCGGCTGTGCACGAGCTGCAGGGGCTCGGAGAAGCGGGCCAGTTCGAAGGAGCAGCGCAGGGAGGGGTGGCGGGCGGCGGTGTCGTCGATCGCGGCCCGCAGGGCGTCGGGATCGAGGCGGGTCGCGACACGGACGCTGGTCACGACGCGGTACACCGAGGAGTCCTCGGCGTAGGCCGCGTGGTAGAGCATGCCCGCCTGCATGGCGCTGAGCGGGTAGGCGTCGTCGAGCCCGTCCGGCAGGAGCAGCCGGTCCTGCGCGGACAGCAGCCCGAACGGCGCGCGGTCGGCGGCGCTCTCCCGCCGCTCCAGCGGCCTGACGATGCGGGCGAGTTCGCGGATCGACGGCCCCTGGAACAGGTCGGAGACCTCGAAGGTGTGGCCGGCTCGCTCGACCTCCGCCCGGACCCGGATGGCGTGCATGGAGTCGCCGCCGAGGACGAAGAACGAGTCGTCCACGCCGATCTCGTCGGTCTCCAGGACGGTGCGCCACGCCTGGTGGAGCAGCCTCTCCTCGACGGTCTCCGGCGGCGTCACGGTCCGTACGGTCCGCGTCTCCGGCATCGGCAGGGCCTTGCGGTCCAGCTTGCCGTTGGACAGCAGGGGCAGGGCGTCGAGGGTGACGAAGTGTGCGGGGGCCATGTAGGCGGGCAGGCGCTCCCGCAGCCAGTCGAGGAGCTGTGCCGGTTCCGGGGCGTCGCCGTCGGGCACGACATGGGCGATGAGGCGGCGCTGCCCGTCGTCGCCGAGCGGTGCCGTCACGACCGCCTGCTCGACGGCCGGGTGGCCGAGCAGCACGGACTCGATCTCGCCGGGCTCGATGCGGAAGCCGTGCACCTTCACCTGGTGGTCGAGCCGGCCGCGGTAGAGGACGACGCCGTCCTCGCGGAGCACGGCCAGGTCTCCGGTGCGGTAGAGCCTGCCGGGGCCGAAGGGGTTGTCGATGAAGCTCGCCGCGGTGAGTTCCGGGCGGTTGAGGTATCCGGTGGCGACCTGGACGCCGCCGATGTGCAGCTCGCCGGCGATGCCGTGCGGCAGCGGGCGTCCTTCGCGGTCCAGCACGTACAGGCTGGTGTTGGCGACCGCCCGGCCGATGGGCACGGGCCGGTGGGCGTCCTCGGGCGTACAACGCCAGTGGGTGACGTCGATGGACGCCTCGGTCGGACCGTAGAGGTTGTGGAGTTCGGGGCCCGTGCCGTGGTGCGCGAAGAAGCGGCCCACGGTCTCGGAGCGGAGGGCCTCGCCGCTGCAGACGACCCGGCGCAGGGCCGGCAGGTCGCGGCTCGTGGGCTCCGCGAGGAAGAGGTCGAGCATCGAGGGGACGAAGTGGACCGTGGTGACCCGGTGCCTGCGGATGACGTCCGCGAGGGCGCGCGGGTCGCGCTGGGCGCCGGGGGCCGCGAGATGGAGCACGGCGCCGGTGAGCAGCGGCCAGAAGAACTCCCACACCGAGACGTCGAAGGTGAAGGGCGTCTTCTGCAGGACGCGGTCGTCCGCTCCGAGGCCGTACTCCTCCTGCATCCACAGGAGCCGGTTGACCACGCCTCGGTGCGGTACGGCGACGCCCTTGGGCCGGCCGGTCGACCCCGAGGTGTAGATGACGTACGCGGTGTCCTGGGGGCCGGCCGTGTCCTGGAGCGGACCGGACTCGGGCAGTGTGGGGAGCAGTTCGTCCACGGCGACGGCCTCGGCACCGGTGCCGGCGAGCCGCTCGGCGAGATCCGATCGCGTCAGGACGATCCGCGCTCCGGAGTCCTCGATCTGGAACGCCAGGCGTGAGGTGGGGAGTTCGGGGTCCAGGGGCAGGTAGGCCGCTCCGGACATGAGCACGGCGAGCAGCTCCACCACCAGGTCGAGCGAGCGCTCGTCGTGGACACCCACCACCTGGCCCGCGGCCACCCCGTCGGCGCGGAGCCGGGCGGCGAGGGCGCGGGCCCTGCCGACGAGCTCGCGGTAGGTCAGCGTGCCGTCCTCGGTCTCGGCGGCGACGGCGTCGGGGGTGCGTCCGGCCTGCTCCTCGATCAGTTCGTGGAGGGGCCGGCTGAGGTCGAATTCGCGCGCGTGGGCGTCGGCTTCGGCCTCTACCAGGGAACGTTCGGGGGCGGTCAGTACCTCGATCTCGCCCAGGGACAGCTGCTCGTCGGCTCGGACGAGGGTGTCCAGGAAGGCGGCGAACCGGTCGCGGTGGGCGGCCACGGTCGCGGCGTCGTGCAGCTCGGGGGCGGGGTCGAACGACAGCAGGAGGTCCGCGCCGTCGGCACCTCCGAAGAACTCGATCGAGAGGTCGCGCACGGGCCCCGAGGACACCTGGCGGACCGTTCCGTCGAGGCCGCCGAAGCGTAACCTCCCGTCGAACGAGACCACGTTCACGACCACGCCCGAGGGTTCTCCGGCGCCGCCGGTCCGCCTGAGCTCCCGCTGCAGGGCCTCGCCGCGGAACCGCTGGTGCGCCAGCACCTCGCTCGTGGCCTCGGAGACGTGCCGGACGAGTTCGCGGAACGGCATGTCGGGGCGTACGGACAGGCGTAACGGCAGCACGTTGGCGAGCATGCCCGGTGTCGTCAGCGCGGTACGCGTGGTCCGGGCCCGCACCGGCAGACCGATGGCGATCTCGTCCTGCTGGGTGATCCGGTGGAGGTAGGCCGCCGTCGCCGCAAGCACGACGACCGCCCATGGCGTCCCGTACCGGGCGGCCATCTCGTCGATCCGTGCGATCCGCACCGGGGACTGGAACCGCTCGGCGGGACGGGACGTTCCGGCCCCGCCGTCACTCAGGCTGATGCGGTCGGGCCATTCGGCCACGCGGCTGAGCCAGTGGGCGCGGTCGCTCTCATGGGCCGGGGACGCCTGGTACGCGGCTTCTTCGTCGAGCAGGTCGCTCAGCGTGGCCGCGTTCTTCTCGCGGACCGGCGTCCCCTGGTCGAGGGCCGTGTAGATCTGCGCGAGCCTGCGCCAGTAGAGAACCTGGCCGTATCCGTCCAGCACGATGTGGTGGTAGCGGAGATGGAAGAGGAAGTGGTCCGGGGCCAGGCGGAGCAGGGTGTGGGTGAACAGCGGGTCCTTCGCGAGGTCGACCGGGGTGGTCAGGTCCGACCTCACCCACGCCTCCGCGGCGCGGAACGGATCGTTCTCGGCGCTGAAGTCCCTGACGTGCAGCGGGGCGTCGACATCGGTGGGCCACTGCCACGGGTGTCCGTTTTCATCAGCAACGAATCGGACGCGTAAGGCGTCGGTCTCACCGACGGCCCGCCGAACCGCTTCGGCCAGATGTCCCTCGTCCAGCCGGCCCCGGATCTCGACGTATCCCGCGCAGTTGTGGCGGGCGCCGCCGGTGTCCAGCTGGTGGGCGATCCACACTTCGTGCTGCGCGGTGGACACACGTAAGCGCCCGGCAGAACTCTTCACGAGTCACTCCATCATTCGGTTCCAAGAAGGCGCACGACTCGAACCCGCCCCGGCACCCGACGACATGGGGCAGGGCAGGCGAGAAGGATGCGCACTGAGTGCTTGCAGCCTGTGGAGACGGTGGCGGCGCGGCCGCCCTCAGCGAGCCGCGAGGGCTCGGAACCAGCCGCTACATACGACGCCGAGCCGAGGACGCCGAAGCGAGCCAGCTGCGCGTGAACATAGACATCCCCCGTACGTGCCGACTGAACGGCACTCCCCGTTGACCCGGCGCCCAAGACGCCTGGCAGAACGTCACGCCCGGGGACCCGCCCTCTCGAACGGCCCCGCCACATGACTGGACCCCAGCCAGCCATAGTGCTCAAGCCATGTCAAGCCGTTGCAGTCGGGAAGAGTTGCCGGCCGCTCTCGGCGTTTACCCGACCCTCAAGGGGACTTGACCATTCCATCACCCAAGGGCGGCTCCGACGGGGAAGCCCTCCCCCTCGATGATCACCCCGTGAGCACGAGTTCCCACAGTGGGTGACCTTAAAGGTTGTGCCAAGCGGCGGTCGCGTCTCACACGTCGGGCTCCGCGCTCCACGAGACGCGCGGAGGCACGACCCCGGCGCACAGGGGGCGGCCGCACGCGTCGGTCAGGCCGAGGCGTCCCACCAGCAGTCCGCTCCGGGCGGCGGCCGCGAGCACCGGTTCGGGGACGGCGTCGAGCATCAGCTTGGCGCGCCGGAACATGGTGAAGGCCCCGGCGTCGTCGACGGTCCCCCATGACAGGTAGACGAACCGGTCTCCCGGCCGGCCCTGGACGTAGGGCCCCGTGATGTCGGCTCCGGCCGCCGTGGCGGCCCTGGTGCACTCCAGGGACCACGTGGCGGCCTCGGCGTCGCCGGGCTGCGGATCGAGCAGCTCGGCGGGCCGACCGCGGCGCTGGACCGCCACATGGACGTTCCGGTACGCCGTGCCGTCCCCGGACGGGCAGGTGCGGCCGGGCAGGTCGGTGGCGTCGATACGGATACGCATCCGGCCATTCTTCCGCTCGCCGCCCTCGCGGCGGGGCACGCCGACGCTGCCGGTGGCGTACCCCTTCTTCTGGGCGAGCTCCAGGAGGGTGGGCACGGCCTTGTCGCCGCCGGGCGCCGTGGAGATGCGGGCCGTTGACCGTCTTCACACCGGTGGCCCAGCCGCTGCCGCCGGCCGCGGAGTCGATGACGTGGTCGGGAGTGCCGTCCTCGTGCACGGCGTACGTGGTGTACGCACCGGTCAGCGGGAACCTGTCCATGTTCAGGCGTCCGTTGGCGCCGGCGGTGTGGTCGCGGGCGAGGGTGATCTCCGAGTCGCCCATGCCGTCGCCACGAGCAGGATGACGTTCTTCGCCTTGCCGCCCTTGATCGCCGCCTTCGCCTGCTGGGCGCGGTCCACCAGGCGGTGGCCAGCGCCTCACGGCTCCGCGACGAGTCGTCGGAGCAGGGCGAGGTCCACCTCCAGGAGAGTCCTGACGATCCTTCGGCGCGGGGCCGGGGGGATGACGGTGAGCGACGGTACGGCGAGGACCGCGCAGCCGGCCGCTTCCGCCGAGGCCACGCCGGTGGGTGTGTCCTCGACGGCGACGCAGGCCGCCGGGGTGACGCCGAGGGTGGTCATGGCCTCTCGGTACGGGTCGGAGAACGGCTTCGTGCGCGGGGTCTCGCCCTCGGCGATCGAGGTGGTGAACCAGTGCCGGCCGAAGGCGTCCAGGACGGTGTCCACGACGGGGCGCGGCGAAGCCGAGACCAGGGCGGCCGGGAGGCCCTCGGCCGCGAGGGCGGCGAGCAGGTCCACCGCACCCGGCAGAGGAACGACCTCGCGGCGTACGAGTTCCGTGAAGCGCCGTTCGAGGGACTCGCCGAGCGCGACATGGTCGGCACGGCCGGCGGCCCGCGCGGCCGGGCGGGAGGGACGGTCGGCCAGGTGGGCGGCACGGTCGGCGAGGTGGGCGGCGCTGTCGGCGATCGCCCGGCCGAGGACGAACGCGCGGTCCTCGTCCGTGAGGACGAGGCCGAGCCCGACCGCCTCCTCCTCGACCGCCCGAAGCCAGAGTCGCTCGGTGTCGACGAGTGTGCCGTCCATGTCGAGGAGGACGGCCTGGAGTTCGATGCTCACGGAGACTCCCGGGTGGGTCGATCGGGTCGGCCGGTCTTTCGGGTCACGCACTGCCCCTGCGTGCGACACGGAGGGTGCGGATCTCGAAGGGGCGCAGGGTGAGGCGCGGCCCCGTGCCGTCCGTCGCGTCCGGCCGGACGGGTACGGCTCCGGCCAGGGGGCGCTCCAGGAGGTCCGTCTCGGTGACGGCGCTCCACGGGAAGGCGAGGGTCAGCTCGGTCCTGGCGCGTCCGCCGTGTGCTTCGTAGAGGCGGACCACGACGTCACCGGACCGGTCGTCGGCGAGCTTGACCGCTTCGACGACGACCGCGTCGCTGTCCGTCGCGACCAGGGGTGGCACGGCCGCCGAGCCGGGCACGGCGCGCTCGGACAGGTTGAGGTGGTAGCCCTCGCGGACGGCGTCCGGGACGTCGGCGCCGATCACGAGCCCGTACCGCAGCCGGTGCCGGCCCTGGTCGGCGTCCGGGTCGGGGAAGCGGGGTGCGCGGAGCAGCGTGAGGCGGACGGTGGTGGTGGTGCCGCCGTCGGGGCGGACGTCGCGGGTGACGTCGTGGCCGTAGGTGGAGTCGTTGACGAGGGCCGCGCCCCAGTCGCTCTCGCCGACGTGCAGGAAGCGGTGGGCGCAGATCTCGAACTTGGCGGCGTCCCAGCTGGTGTTGGTGTGGGTGGGGCGCTTGACGTGGCCGAAGGGGATCTCGGCGGAGGAGTGGTCGGCGCGCAGGTCGAGCGGGAAGGCGGCCTTGAGGAGCTTCTCCCGCTCGTGCCAGTCGATCTCCGTGTCGATGTCGAGTCGCCGGGAACCCGCGCGCAGCGAGAGGAGCTGCTCGATACGGGAGTCGCCGAAGGTCCGGACGATCCGGACGCCGCCCGGCTCGGCGCGCACCGCGTCGGCCTCGGTGAGGTCGCGGACCGTGTTGCGGTAGAACTCGTCGATGTCCCATGCGTCGTACTCGTTGGGGAAGTCCTGGTGCAGCTGGAGAAGGTTGGCCGCGGCGCCCGGGACGACCGCCTCACGGCCGGTGGCCGGGTCGAGGGCCGAGGTGACCAGGCCGCGGGCGTCGATCCCGATCCGGACGAGGCCGTTGTCGAGGACGAAGCCGCCGCCGGACGGTGCGGGGGTGATGGTGGGGTGGGTGGGATCGGTGGTGCCGGTGGGCGTGCTCCGGACGGCCGCGCCGAGGGCGGGGACGTCGCCGCGCGCGTACGGGGAGGAGTTGAAGACGACGGTCCGGTCGCCGTCGCCGGCCAGGGCGCGCTGGGCCGAGGCGACGATCCCCTGCAGCTCGTCGAGGACCTCGGTGTACGTCCGCTCGGCCTCGCGGTGCACCCAGGCGATGGAGGATCCGGGCAGGATGTCGTGGAACTGGTGCAGCAGGACGGTCTTCCAGAGCCGGTCGAGCGCCTCGTACGGATAGGGGAAGCCTGCCCGCGCTGCCGCCGTGGCGGCCCAGAGTTCGGCCTCGCGCAGCAGGTGCTCGCTGCGCCGGTTGCCCTGCTTGGTGCGCAGCTGGCTGGTGAGGGTGCCGCGGTGGAACTCCAGGTAGAGCTCCCCCAGCCACACCGGGGCGTCGGGGTACTCGGCCTCGGCGCGGGCGAAGAAGTCCGCGGGCCGCTCGACGGCCACCCGGGGCGATCCTTCGAGGTCGCCCAGTCGCGCGGCCCGGGCCAGCATCTCGCGGGTGGGGCCGCCGCCGCCGTCTCCGTAGCCGAACGGGAGGAGCGAACTGTTCGCCGGGCCCTTGTCCTGGAAGTTGGCGACGGCGTGGGCGAGCTCGGCGCCGGTCAGTTCCGCGTTGTACGTGTCGACGGGCGGGAAGTGGCTGAAGATCCGGGTGCCGTCGATGCCCTCCCAGCGGAAGGTGTGGTGGGGGAACCTGTTGGTGGTGTTCCAGGAGATCTTCTGGGTGAGGAACCAGCGGATGCCGGCCAGCTTCATCAGCTGCGGCATGGCCGCGTTGTAGCCGAAGGTGTCGGGCAGCCACATCTCCTCGGTCTCGACGCCGAACTCGTCGAGGTAGAAGCGTTTGCCGTGGATCAGCTGCCGGGCGAGGGCCTCGCCGCCGGTGATGTTGGTGTCGGGTTCCACCCAGAGGCTGCCGGTCGGCAGGAACTGGCCGCTTCTCACCTTCTCCTGGACGCGGGCGTACACCTCGGGGCGCCGCTCCTTCAGCCAGGCCAGTTGCTGGGCCTGGGACATGGCGAAGAGGAACTCCGGGTGGTCGTCCATGAGGTGGGTGACGTTGGACAGGGTGCGGGCGACCTTGCGGACGGTCTCGCGCAGCGGCCAGAGCCAGGCGGTGTCGATGTGGGCGTGTCCGACGGCGGAGACGCGGTGGGCGCTCGGGACGGCGGGGGCGGAGAGCGCCGGCCGGAGGACCGCGCGGGCGGCGGACGCGCAGCCGGAGATGTCCTGGAGGTCGAGGGTGTCCAGGGCGCGGTCGATGGTGAGGAGGAGCTGCCAGCGGCGGGGGTCGGCCTCGGGGAGTCCGAGCATCAGCTCGCCGAGGACGTCGAGGTCCTGGGCGAGTTCCCAGACCTGGGTGTCGAAGACGGCGAGGTCCAGACGGAGCAGCCGGTAGAGGGGGTCGCCGGCGTCGCCGGTCCCGGTGGTCCACGGAGGCGGGTCGCCGAGCGGGGTCGGTCGGTGGCTGTCGCAGAGGGCGGGGTTGGCGGCGGCTTCGATGTAGTACGTGAACTCCTCGCCGCCCCGGGCGGGATCGGCGATCGGTATCCAGCCGTTGCGGGGGTTGAGGGCCTTGACGACGGTGCCGTCGGTGCGGTGCACCAGGCCCTCGGTGGAGAAGCCGGCGCCGGTGACGTCGAAGCCGAGGTCGACGACGGCTTCGACGCGCCGGCCGGCCCATTCCTCGGGGACCCTGCCGGTGATCCTGAACCAGCTGGTCGACCAGGGCGGCCCCCAGCGGTGACCGAGCTCGACCGGCCGGTACCGCGCGGCGAGGCCGTCGGCGACCGGCACCGGCTCGCCGGGCACGTTCCAGACGCCGGCCCGGAGCGGGACGGTCCTGGCGTGCACGGCGGGCCGGATCCGCTCGGTGAGCACCCGCTTCAGGCGCTGCTCGATGAGGCGCTGCTTGCTGTGCATGGTGTCTCCGGGCGGATGATCGGTCCTGGGCGGGGCCCAGGACCGGGCCGGTCCCGCACCTCTACGGTGCGGGGGTGATCAGACGAGCGGGCGGCAGAGCAGGGCGTCCGGGACGCCGTAGTGCAGCCACTTCCAGGTGAAGGCGACGCCCGCGAGGTACTCGCCGTCGGCGCACTGGCCCTTGTAGTAGCCGGGTGCCCAGTCGCTGGCGTTCGAGCCTCCGGTGGCGGGCCGGTTGTCGCCGTGGTCGAACCAGAGCACACGGTTGGTGGTGGGCAGGGCGGTGGCCGCGGGGGCGCACAGGAGGGCTGCCATGGCGTTCCCGTTCACGCTGTAGCCGACGGCGAAGGTGCGGTCGGGGCACTGGAGCTTGTTGTAGCCGCTCGCCCAGTCGCCTCCGGTGACGTACCGCTCGTCGGTGACGACGGTCCAGGCTCCGCTCGCCTTCGCCGGCTGGCCGGCGTCGGTGCACAGGCCGCGGCTGTCGCTCCGGCCGAGGCCGACGAGGCGCTGGGTGTCGGGGCAGTTGCCCTTCCGGTTGCCGGGTGACCAGTCCGGCTTCGCGAGCATGGTGGAGGAGACGTCCTGGTGGCCGTAGTCGAGGTCGAGCATGTTCCAGCGGGGGGAGGGAGCGATCCGGCCGGTGGTGCCCGGGGCGTTCACGAGCTTGTTCCAGTCGGTGGCGCGCCAGTCGCCCGGGTCCATGGCGCCGAGCCGGGTGCCGTCGGCGCTGTAGTTGACCATGGCCCAGTTGTCCTGCGGCTTGCCGGTGGCGTCGGTCCAGCCGACCAGCGGCCAGATGGCGAAGTCGCTGTCGTTGCGTACCAGGATGTCGGTGAAGTTGCCGAACCAGGCGCGTTCCCTGGAGTCGATGTCGCCGCGGCCGGCGGCGCCGAACTCGCTGATCCACACGGGTGCGGTGAAGTGCTGGCCGGACCGGGTGACGAACAGGGCCTCGTCGTCGACGGCCTGGGCGAGCTGTTCGGGGGTGAGCTCCTCGTAGCGCGGGTCGTGCGTCTCGCCGGTGCCCGTGGCGCCGGTGTGGTTCGGGCCGGTGTAGCCGTAGAAGTGGGCGGCGTAGACCAGCTTGTCGGAGCGGATCAGGGTGTTGGAGAGGGTGGCGACCGGGGTGAGCATCGGGCGGCCGTGGCTGGTCAGGTCGGTGGGGATGCCCTGCCAGTTGATGCCCTCCATGACGATCAGCAGGTCGGGGGCGGCCTGCAGGATCTCGTTCCCCGCCTCTTCGAACGCCTTGTTGAGGTCGTGGTCGTCGCCCCAGCCCCAGTTGGAGTCGTTCCAGGTGTCGCGGCGGACCTCGTTGCGCAGGTCGGCGCCGACGACGCGCTTGTTGTCCCGGTAGCGCTTGGCCAGGAAGACCCAGTCGTCGATCCACTGCCGGGTGGTCTGGCCGCTGTTCCAGCGCTCGTTGCCGTCCAGGCCGCAGCAGAAGCGGTAGCTGGTGGTGTGGTTGTTGAGGATGACGGCGAATCCGTCGGCGGTCAGGGCCGCGATCACGGCGTCGAGGACCTGGAGCGGGGTCTTGCCCTTGAGCTGCGGGTTGGCGGCGACCGCCGCGTCGGGGACGGGGGTCGTGTCGTGCACCAGCGCGTTGGCGAACGGCAGGCGGATGCTGTTGAGGCCGAGGGTGTGGAAGTCGGCGAGGATCCGGTCGATCGGCGTCCGGTCCAGGCCCAGGGGGATGTTGTGGGACATCTGGTCGGCCTGGTGGTTCGTGACGTCGTTGACGTCGCCGCTGCCCTCCCAGGTGCCCTGGGCGCCCGCCCAGTTCCCGGACTTGAGCTTGAAGCGGTCGCCGTCGGCGTCCACGACGTACCGGCCCCGGGTGGAGAGGGGGGCGGTCCAGGAGGCGGCGAGCTGTTCGCCCGTCAGGGGGGTGGGCGCGGACGCGGCGGCCGCCTGTGGGGCGGCGTCGGCTCCGGGGACGGTCACGGCGAGCAGTGCCGCGGTCGCGAGCAGCGCGGGCAGGCCGCGTGTCACGGATCGTACGAGTCTCATGTGTTTCCCTCCGGATGAGGTGGGGGTGAGGGCTCGGGCCGGTGCGGGCCCCGGACCGGTGGTCCGGGGAGTCTGGGGGCCGGTTGTCGTCCGCGTCAGCCCTTGAGGCCGCTGGTGGCGATGCCTTCGACGATGTAGCGCTGGGCGACGAGGAACATGACGACCAAGGGCGTGATGGTGACGACGGCGCCGGCGAAGAGTCCGGGCAGGTTGATGGTCTGCGAGGTGAGGAAGGTCGACAGGGCGATCTGGGCGGTCCAGGCGGACGGGTCCTGGCCGATGACCAGCGGCCACAGGAAGGAGTTCCAGCTGTCGATGAAGGACAGCGCGCCGAGCGAGGCCAGCATCGCCCCGGAGCTCGGTAGGGCGACCCGGCGGTACAGGCCGAGCCAGCCGAGGCCGTCGAGGCGTCCGGCGTCCTCGATCTCGCTCGGGAACTGCAGGTAGAAGTTGCGGAAGAGCAGCACCGCGAAGGGGTTGAAGAGCCCGGGCAGGATGATGCCCCACAGCGTGTTGACCCCGCCCATGGAGCCGACGACGACGAACGTCGGTACGAAGGTGACCGAGCCGGGGATCATCAGCGTGGCCACGACCAGGGCCAGCACCACACCGCGTCCCGGGACCGGGATCCTGGCGAGGGCGTATCCGGCGGCGGAGGCGAGGAGCGTGGACACGGGTGCGGTGACGGCCGCGATGAGCAGCGAGTTGCCGAGGGCCGGGCCCATGGAGACGGCGGGGTCGTCGAACAGGGCGGTGAAGTTCTCGAAGTGCATCGTCGAGGGCCACCACGTCCACTCCGGTGCCGTCAGGCTCCTGGAGTCCATGAGGGAGTTGCGGAGCATCAGGTAGAACGGCGCCAGGAAGGCCGCGGTCAGCAGGCCGACGAGGAGGCCGCGGGCGAGGAGGCGCGCGGCGCGGGCGAGTCCGGGCAGGGTGGTCATGCGCTTCTCATTCTCCGCTCCTGCCGAAGCCGGTGAACCGTCCCTGGATCAGGGTCACTCCGACGACGAGGGCGGTGAGCACGAAGGCGCCGGCGGAGCCGAGCCCGTAGTCCTGGCTGCCCATGGCGGTGTTGTAGAGGTGGACCAGCGGGGTCCGCACGGGGGCGGTGCCGGTGCCGGACTGCCCGCTGTTGAACAGGTTGTAGAACTCGTCGAAGGCCTGGAAGGCGGCGATGAAGAGGAGCATCAGCACGGCGACGGACGTGTTGCGCAGCATGGGCAGGGTGATCCTGCCCAGCAGTCGCCGGCCGGTGGCGCCGTCGAGTGCGGCGGCCTCGTACAGCTCCTTGGGGATGGTCTGGAGCCCGGCGAGGAAGAGCACCATGTAGAAGCCGACCTGGAGCCAGAGGCGCAGGGTGACGAGGACGATCCAGTAGAGCGGTGGCGAGGTGGTCTGCAGCCAGGCCACCGGCTCCGCGCCGAACCATCCGCCGATCGTGTTGGCGATGCCCGCCGGCAGGCCGTTGAACAGGGACATCTTCCACAGCAGGGACGCGGCGACGTACGAGACGGCCGCCGGGATGAGGAAGGTGGTACGGAACAGGGCCCGGCCCCGGCGGATCCGGTGCACCAGGAGGGCGAGCCCCAGGGAGGCGGCGAAGGTGACCGGCACGATGAAGGCGGTGAACAGCAGGATCTGGACCAGGGAGTCGCGGAAGGCCTGGTCGGACAGGAGGGTGCGGTAGTTCTCGAGTCCGACCCAGTGGCCGAGCCCGATCGTGCCGCGCGCGTCGCTGAGGCTGAGCAGGAAGCTCCAGCCGATCGCGACGTACTTGAAGACGCCGAGGCCGATCAGCATGGGTGCGGTCAGCAGCAGGAACGCGGCCCAGCCGGACCGGCCGGCACGGGGCCGGCCGGTCCTGGCGGTCCCGGCGGCGCCCCGCGGGGTGACCGCGGGGCGCCCGGCACGCTCGGGCTTGAGCGTGAGGTCCGTCGCCGGGTTCATCGGCCGAGCTGCTTGTCGATCTGACTCTGGGCCTTCGTCACCGCGTCGGCGAGGAGGGCGGCCGGATCGCCCTGACCGGCGACGATCTTCGCCGCGGCCGCGTTGAAGGTGCTGCTCACGGCCGTGTCCCAGGTGCCCGGGTTGTGCTTCCCGTGCTTCGCCGCGAGTGCCACGGTCTCCTTGGCGGTGCCCTCGGAGAGCTTCTTCGCGGTCGCCGCCACGGACGTGCGCGGCGGGACGTGGAAGCCGTAGCTCTCGGCGAAGTCCTTCTGGAGGTCGGTCTGCTGGACCCACAGCCACTGCACGAACTTCTTCGCCGCGGCCACCTTGCCGCCCTTGGCGTTGACGCAGCCGGTCCATCCGCCGACGCGGACGACGGGAGTGCCGCCGGCTTTGGAGGCGGGCCACGGCAGCACGCCGAAGTCGTCGCCGAGCGCGTCCTGGACGGCGGGCATCGCCCACAGGCCGCACCACTGCATGGGCACGACGCCCTGGGTGAAGGCGGAGGGGTCCCACCAGTCGGTGGTGAAGCCGAGCAGCAGCGACTTGTCGTCGTGCAGGCGCTTCAGGGCGGTGATCGCCTCCAGCGCCGGTGCCGTCCCGAAGGCCACCTTGCCGTCGGCGGTCACGAGATCGCCGCCGCTGGACCAGACGGCGTTGCTCGGGGAGTCGCCGATGCCGTCGTTGCCGACGAAGAGGCCCTTGCCCTTCTTCGTGGTCAGGGCCTTCGCCGCGGCGGCGAGCCCGTCGAAGGTGGTGGGCGGGGTGATCCCGGCCTTGGCCAGGACGCTCTTGCGGTAGTAGAGCACGATGACGTCGTCGATCATCTTGACGCCGTAGAGCTTGCCGTCGACGGTGACCGAGCCGAGGGCGTTGGTGTTGAAGTCGCTCCTGGCGCTGCCGTAGACGTCGTCGAGGGCGGCGATCTGACCCCGCCGTGCCATGGCCTCGCTGAAGTCGCCGATCTCGAAGACGTCGGGGGCCGCGTCGGTCAGCAGGGTCGCGTTGAGCTTGCCCGAGTAGTCGCCGGGCACCCAGGTCACCTTGACGGCTATGTCCGGGTTGGCCTTGGTGAAGGCGGTGGCGTAACGGATCACCGCCTGCTGGGTCCCGGCCTCGCCGTAGGCGTGGTACCAGACGTTGAGGGTGGTCTTCGCTCCGGAGGAGGAGGCGCCCGTCGGGTCGGTGCTGCAGCCGGTCGTCAGGACCGTTCCGGCGGCTATGAGCAGCGATCCCGTGAGGAAACCGCGTCGGCTAAGCTCGGCTGTGCGTGCGCTCATGTCGCATCCTTCTCTGAGGGTGTGTACGGCGGATGTACTCCCTGGCCTGCGCCTTCGTCAGTGCTTGCCGGCAGAGGAGGGCGGTGGCCAGGGAGTGGTACGCGACGGCCGGCGGGGTCAGCCGACGCCGGTCGTGGGGGTGGCGGCGTACTGCGGGAAGAGCGCCTGGATGGCCACGGCCGCACCGCCACGGGCCCATTCCTCCCAGGGGAGCGGGCGCAGCGACAGCGGGCACCGGGAGGCCGCCCCGAAGACGTGTCCGGCGTACCCCTCCTGGATGTGACGGCCGAACAGGTCGTAGGTGTCGACCCCCTCGCCACTGACGACGACCCGCTCCGGTCCGACGAGGTTGACCAGTGCCGCGATGCCGACTCCGATCGCCCGCCCGGCCCGGGCGAAGGCCTCGCGGGCGGCGGGGTGGCCCTCGCGTGCCATCGCGACGGCCTCGTCGAAGGTGAGCTGAGCCGTCCCGGTGTCCTGGCGGACGGCCGCGAGGATGGCTTCGGTCGAGGCGATCGCCTCGACACAGCCGCGTGCTCCGCAGCGGCAGAGCGGGCCGGCCGGGTCGACGCAGATGTGTCCGACCTCGCCGGCCACGCCGTAGGCGCCGGTGAGCAGTCGTCCGTTGACGACGAGGGCGGAGCCGATGCCCGCGCCGATGGTGACGAGCGCGAAGTAGCCGGTGCCGATGCCTTCGCCGAACCAGTGCTCGGCGACCGTCAGCGCCCTGACGTCGTTCTCGACGGTGACGGCCAGGCCGGTGGCGGCGGTGAGGAGTTCGGCCAGCGGCACGTCGCGCCAGCCGAGGAGGCCGGAGTGCCGGAGACGGCCGCTGTCGCGGTCCACGTCGCCGTTCATGGCGACGCCGAGGTGGCGGGTGCGCTGCCGGAACGCGGGGTCGGCGTCGAGGAGTTCGTCGACCAGCTCGGCGACGAGGCGGGTGACGGCCTCGGGGGTGCACTCGTCGAGCGCCCGGACGGCCGTGGCCCTGACGCCGGCCCGTAGATCGCATACGGCGCCGAAGACCTGGTCGGAGATGATCTTCAGCCCGATGAAGTACTCCCGGTCGGGAGCGACCGCCAGCGGGTTGACCGGCCGTCCGGCACCGGGTGCGGTGCGTTCGGGCGGGAGTTCGTACAGATAGCCGTCGTCGATGAGCGGTCTGGCCGCCTTGGTGACCGCCGTCGAGGAGAGTCCCGTGCGTCGGGCGAGTTCCACCCTGCTGAGCGGGCCCTCCGCGAGGAGCAGGGCGAGGACCGCGGTCTCGGCGGGTGCACTGACCAAAGGCTGGGAGCGATGTCGAAACACGGGAGCAACGTAGAGCAAATAAATAACTTCTTCCAGTATTGATTTGGGAGTTGGGGCCGTCCTACGCTCGAGCCCGCCTCGTGCCCTTCCCGAGGCACGACCGCGACGTCGACCTGATGATCCGTCATGTCGCCCTGGATACGACCCTGTTCCTCTCCGCACCGTCAGGGGCCCCCATCCGTGCACGCCACACCTCCGCTCGTCACCTTCGACCCCGACCTCGGCCACGCGGTCCTGCGCACACCGAACAGCGTGTACACGCTCCGCCTCGGCTCCGACGGCAGCCCTCGCCACCTCCGTTGGGGCGCGCCGCTCGACGACGCCGACCTCGGCGCGACGCCCGACGCGGTCTCCCGCGCCGCCAGCAGCTTCGAGACCGAGGCCGCCGCCGACGAACTCGCCCCGCAGACCGGTGCTCGGTTCGGACCGGCCGGCCTGCAGGTGCGTTTCGCCTCCGGGACCCGGGGTGCCCAGTGGCGCTTCACCGGTCACACGGTGGAGGGCGGTGAACTGCGACTGCGTCTCGACGACCGGCACCACCCGCTGCGCACCGAACTCTGCTACCGCGTCCGGCCCGGCAGCGACGTCGTCGAGCGCTGGACGGAACTCACCCACACCGGTCCCGCGGACGGCCCGCCGGATCCGATCACCGTGGACCGGCTCGACTCCGCCTCCTGGACCGCTCCCCCGCTGGCCGACTACCGGCTCAGCCATCTGACCGGAGGCTGGAACAGCGAGTTCCAGCTCCAGCGCGACCGGCTGCCCGTCGCCGAGACCGTCCTGACCAGCCGCCGGGGACTCACCAGCCACCATGCCAACCCCTGGCTTGCCCTCGACGACGGCACCGCGACCGAGGAGCGGGGCGAGGTATGGAGCACCGCCCTCGCCTGGAGCGGAAGCTGGCGCGTCACGGTCCACCGCGATCCGGCCGGCCGCACCACATGGACCGGCGGCTTCGGTCACGAGGGCCTCAGCTGGACCCTGCGGCCGGGCGAGAGCCTCCGCACCCCGGTGTACGCCGGGCTGTACACCCCGCACGGATTCGGCGCGGCCAGTCGCGCCTGGCACGAACACGTACGCCGGCACGTCCTGCCACAGCCGGACCGGGACCGGCCGGTCCTCTACAACTCGTGGGAGGCCACCGGATTCGACGTCGACGAGGCGGGTCAGATCCGGCTCGCACAGCGGGCGGCCCGCCTCGGCGCCGAGCTCTTCGTCCTGGACGACGGGTGGTTCGGCACCCGCCGCGACGACCGGTCCGGGCTCGGCGACTGGACCCCCCGCCCCGAGGCCTTCCCCCGGGGGCTGCGTCCGCTCGCCGACGAGGTCCACCGGCTCGGCATGGACTTCGGGTTGTGGGTGGAACCCGAAATGGTCAACCGTGACAGCGAGTTGTACCGCGCCCACCCGGACTGGGTCATCCATTCCCCACGGCTCGACGCGACCGAGCTCCGCAACCAGCTGGTGCTGAACTTCGCCCGTCCCGAGGTCGAGGCCTGGGCCGGGGAGACCCTCGACCGCCTGGTGCGCGAGAACGCCGTCGACTGGTTCAAGTGGGACGCCAACCGGGCGTTCACCGAGGCGGGTTGGGACGGCCATCCGGACCCCGACCGCCTGTGGATCGACCACACGCGGGCCGTCCACCGCGTCATGGACCGGCTCCGCGCCGCCCACCCCGGACTGCGGATCGAGGCGTGCGCGGGCGGCGGCGGGCGCGTCGACCTCGGCATCCTCGCCCGCACCGATCAGGCCTGGACCTCGGACAACACCGACCCGGTCGACCGGATCGGCATCCATTACGGCTTCGGTCAGCTCTTCCCCGCCCAGGCCATGGCCGCCTGGGTGACCGACAGCCCCAACACCGCCACCGGCCGGCGCACCCCCCTGCGCTTCCGCTTCCACGTCGCCATGGCGGGCGCGCTGGGGCTCGGCGGAGACCTGACGGCCTGGTCCGTGGAGGAACTCGCCGAGGCCGCCGAGCTCGTGGCCGCGTACAAGGGAATCCGCCCGCTCGTACAGCGCGGGCACCTGCACCGCGCCACCACGGGTGGAGCGGTCACGGCCGTCCACTACGCGGCACCGGACGACAGCGAGCACGTGCTCCTCACCTGGCGCCCCACCACCCGCTTCGGCCACCCGCCCGACCCGGTGCGGCTGCCCGCGCTCGACCCCGGGGCGCGCTATCTGGACCGGGACCTGAAGCAGGTCCACAGCGGCGCCGTCCTCGTACGTCACGGCATCGACCCCCGACTGCCCGCCGGGGACTACGCGAGCAGCCTGATCCGGCTCAGGCGTGTCGAGTCCTGAACGACCCTCCGGCTCCACCGCGTCGTGTCCTGAACCTCGGTCCGGCCCTGCGACTTCGCCCCCGAACTCCCGTCCGGCCCCGGCCCGTCGGCTCCTGAACGCCACCTCCACAACCGCCCACGACTCCCCTGGAGCGCCCATGGACAGCGCCCGTGCACTGGTGATCGGCATCGACGGCGTACGCCTCGATCTCCTCCCCGAGCTGGACACCCCCCACCTCGACGGGATCGCCCGCGCGGGCTTCCTGGCCCCCGTCGAGGTGGACTCCGGGACGCCCACGATGTCGGGCCCGTGCTGGACCACGATCGTCACCGGCGTCGGTGTCTCCAAGCACGCCGTCTGGGGCAACCGCCTCGACGGCAACCGGCTCGACGTCTTCCCCGACTTCACGACGCGCCTCGCGAACGACTGCGGACGGCGGACCTTCGCCGTCGGCGGCTGGGAGCCGCTCTTCCTCGCCCGCCAGGGCGGCCCCCTCTTCGTCTCCCCCACCCGGCTCCGCTACGTCGCTCCCCGCGAGGACACCCCCGAGGCATGGGAGGAGGTCGACGACCGGGTGACCGGCGACGCGGTACACCTCCTCGGCCTGGACGAGGAGCTCCACGCCGGCTTCGTCTACCTCGGCGCCGTCGACGAGACCGCCCACTACCTCGGCTGCGGCAAGGAGTACCGCCAGGCGATCGAGGCCGCGGACCGGCGGCTCGGACGGCTCCTGAGCGCCGTACGCGACCGGCCCGGGCACGCGGCGGAACAGTGGACGGTCATCGTGGTGACCGACCACGGCCACCGCGACGAAGGGGGCCACGGCGGGCGCAGCCCGCAGGAGCGCACGGCGTGGATCGCCGCGTGCGGCCCCGGGCTGTCCGCCGACACGGTCCGGCGGGGCCCCCTTCACCACGCCGACGTGGCCGCCCACGTCTACACGGCCCTCGGGGTCACCCCCGACCCGCACTGGACCCTGGACGGCGCCGCGTTCACCGCGTGAGCGGTCAGGCCAGCACGGTGAGGGCGGCGGGCCGCACCCGGACGGTCACCGGAAGCGTCGCGTCGACCTCGCCGTCCGCGCCGTACGGCAGGGGGCGGTCGGCCTCGATCCGTATCTCCTCGCCGCGCAGGATCTCGACCTCGGGACGGTCGAGGTGCGCGCCGGTCTTCAGCTCGTTCATCATCGCGAAGAACAGCCGCTGCGGGGCCGTCTTGATGACCACGACGTCCAGGAGGCCGTCGTCGAGCCGCGCGCCCGGTGCGACGTTCCTCCCGAAGCCGTAGAAGCCGGAGTTCGCCGCGACCACCGTGTAGCCGGTGCGCTCGTGGCGTACGCCGTCGATGGTGAGCCGGTACGCGGCGGGTTTCCAGGCGAGGACCGCCCGGAGGCCTCCCGCGTAGTACGAGGCCGCGCCCCTCAGCAGCCGGGAGGCGTTGGCGTGGCGGTTGGCCACCGCGTCGACGCCCGCGTACACGCTGCCGAGGACGCAGATCCGTCCGTGCGCCTCGGACTCCACCTCGATGGTGTCGACGGCGCGCGGCTCGCCTTCGAGCAGCACCTTCGCGAGGCCGGGGGCGTCGGTGGGCAGTCCGAGGGCGCGCGCGAAGTCGTTGCCGCGGCCCGCGGGCACCAGGCCGAACACCGTGTCCGTGCCGCTGAGCGCGCCGCCGACGCAGCCGGCCATCCCGTCGCCGCCGACGGCCAGGACGACGTGTCCCCGCTCACCGGCGGCACGGGCGAGCTCCTGGGCGTGGTCCAGGCTGCGGCTGTAGACGGTGTCGAGTCGCGCGCCCGCCTCCCGTAGCAGCCGGGCCAGCGGGAGCAGGCCCGCCGTGCCGCTGGAACCCCCTGCGGTGGGGTTGACGACGGCGGTGAACTGTCGCATGGGTCAGGCCTCCGGGCGGCAGAAGAAGCGGCGGAAGAAGGGGTTCAGCGGAGGTGCTCGGGGTTTCGGCCGAGGTGTTCAGGTGTTCGGCCGAGGTTCTCGGAGGTTCGGCCGAGGTGCTTCGGATGTTCAGCGGACGGGGACGAGCACTCCGGGGCTGAGCACGCCGGACGGGTCGACCTCGGCCTTGACGGCCTGCAGCATGCGGATGCCGAGGGGGCCGATCTCCCGGGCGTACGCGTCGCGGTGGTCGGTCCCGACGCCGTGGTGGTGGCTGATGGTGCCGCCCGCCGCGAGGATCGCGTCGTTGGCCGCCGCCTTCACCGGCGCCCAGTGCGCGACGGCGTCCTCGCCCTGTGCCGAGACGACGGTGAAGTACAGCGAGGCGCCGTTCTCGTACGTGTGCGAGATGTGGCACATGACCAGCGGCGGGGTGCCGGCCTCGGTGAGCGTGCTCGTCAGCGCGTCACGCACGGCCGCGTACAGGCCGGGGATCGCGGACCAGAAGGCGGCCGTCTCCAGCGTCTCGGCGAAGGCGCCGGCGTCGAGCAG
This sequence comes from Streptomyces sp. R-07, assembly GCF_049913175.1. Classification (NCBI taxonomy): domain Bacteria; kingdom Bacillati; phylum Actinomycetota; class Actinomycetes; order Kitasatosporales; family Streptomycetaceae; genus Streptomyces; species Streptomyces sp. R-07. The sequence continues at coordinate 7,637,353 of NZ_CP183978.1, read as the reverse complement.
CGCGTCGCGCAGGTACGGCGCGTCGTAGCGGCCGTGCTCCCACTTGTCGCCGGGCTCCTCGCCGAGGTACTCGCCCTCGCAGGCGAGGAGGACCTCGCGGGCCCCGGCGCGGCGGACGGCGGTCTCCTCCTCGGTGCCTTCGAATCCGACGATCGCCATGCAGCCCGGGTTCTGCGGGAGTTCGGTGCTGCCGATGGCGTCGGGCTGCGCGAGGCCGATGAAGGTCTCCGACTCGTCGGACAGGCGCAGCACCGTGGGCCGCGGGCCGTCCTGGGCGAGTCGGCGGAGTGCCGCCGTGCCGGCCTCGAAGGAGGTGAAACGCCAGCCCTCGTACACGCGCTTCGCCGGCAGCGGCCGGACCCGCACGGTCACGGCGGTGATCACGCCGAGGGCGCCCTCGGAGCCGAGGATCAGCTGGCGCAGGTCGGGGCCGGCGGCGGAGCGCGGTGCCCGCCCCGCTTCCAGCGTGCCTTCGGGGGTGGCGACGGTGAGGCCGAGGACCATCTCGTCGAAGCGGCCGTATCCGGCGGAGGCCTGGCCGCTGGAGCGGGCCGCGGCGAAGCCGCCGACGGAGGCCCATTCGAAGGACTGCGGGAAGTGTCCGAGGGTCCAGCCCCGCTCGTTGAGCAGCGCCTCGCACTGCGGGCCGCGCAGGCCGGGCTGCAGCGTCGCGGTGCGGGACACCTCGTCGACGGCGAGCAGCTGGTCGAGACGGCGCAGGTCGAGGGCGACGAACGGGCGCTTCGTGGTGGGCGCGAGACCGCCGACGACGGAGGTGCCGCCGCCGAACGGAACGGCGGCGAGGCCCTGTTCGGCACAGGCGCGCAGCACGGCGAGCACCTCGTCGTGGCTGCCGGGGAGCACGACGGCGGCCGGGACGTCGTCCACCTCGCCGGCGCGGATGCGCAGCAGGTCGGGGGTCGACTTGCCGCGGGTGTGCCGGATGCGGCTCTCGGCGTCCTCGCGCAGGCCGTCCTGTGCGGCGACGGCCGTGCGGAGCGCGGTGCGCGCCTCGTCGGTCAGCGCGGGGGCGGGCGGTGCGATGTCCGCGAGGCCGGCGGGGCCGCTCTCGCGCGGGGTGACGCCGAGCAGGTCCCGCAGCAGGCCGGTCACCGCGTCGGGCAGCGGGGCCGCCTTGGCCGGGTCGCCCCAGCCGCTCCACAACATGTCCACTTCGAAAGGTTCCTCACGGTCTGTTTCACGGATGGCGCTGCCGCTCGACCCGCACTGGCATTACACTGTGACAGATGACGCCCATTCGTCACAACCACTCGGACGCAGATCCCGTGCTGGACGCCGCACGCGACTGCGTGCTCGCCGTCGGCGTACGGCGCACCACCCTCACCGACATCGCCCGGCGCGCGGGCGTGTCCCGGATGACGCTGTACCGTCGCTGGCCGGACGTCCGCACGCTGGTCGGCGACCTGATGACCCGCGAGTGGATCGCCGTCGCCGCCGACGCCATGCCACCCGACTCCGAGGACGACGGCCGGCCCGTACGGGCACAGATCGTCGACGGCCTCGTCGCGGGAGTCGCGGCCTTCCGGGCCCACCCGCTGTTCCACAAGATCCTCGACGTCGACCCCGAACTGCTGCTGCCGTACGTCCTCGACCGCCGGGGCGCCAGTCAGGACGCCCTCCTCGGGCTCCTCAGCACGGCGCTCGACGACGGACACGAGGACGGCTCCGTACGCCGTGCCCGGACGGACCTCCAGGCCCGGTCCCTGCTCCTGGTCGCACAGTCCTTCACGCTCTCGCTGCGGACCATGACCGACGAGGCCGATCCCGAACTGACCGAAGCCGCCTTCCTCGACGAGCTGCGCACCCTCCTTGAGAGGACCCTCACCCCATGAACCCCACGAGCAGCCCCGCCCTGCCCGGTTCCTCGCTCAACGCCGAGCGGCGCCGCCGCGAACTGGACCGGCTCACCGAAGGGGCCGACGGCACCGTCGACGTCCTCGTCGTCGGGCTCGGCGCCACCGGAGCCGGAGCCGCCCTCGACGCGGCCACGCGCGGGCTCACCGTCGCCGCGATCGACGCCCACGACCTCGCCTTCGGCACGTCCCGCTGGAGCTCCAAGCTGATCCACGGCGGACTGCGCTACCTCGCGTCCGGACAGCTCGACGTCGCCCACGAGAGCGCTGTCGAACGCGGCATCCTGATGGAGCGCACGGCCCCCCACCTCGTCCGCCCCCAGCCCTTCGTGCTCCCCCTCACCCCGCTCGTCAGCCGCGGCCAGGCCGCCCTCGCCCGCGCCGGCTTCGTCGCGGGCGATCTCCTGCGCGTCTCCGCCCGCACCTCACGCGGCACGCTGCCCCGGCCCCGTACGCTCTCCGCCGTCGAGACCCGCCATCTCGCCCCGGCCCTGCGCCCCACCGGACTGCGCGGCGGGCTGCTCTCCTGGGACGGCAGGCTCTCCGACGACGCGCGCCTGGTCACCGCGATCGCCCGCACCGCGGCAGCCCACGGCGCCCGCATCCTCACCCGCACCCGCGCCCTCGAACTCCACCCCGACGGTGCGGTGGTCCGCGACGAGACCACCGGCCAGGAGCTGCGCATCCGCGCCCGCGCGGTCGTCAACGCGGCCGGAGTATGGGCGGGCGGCCTCGTCGACGACGTACGCCTGCGGCCCTCCCGCGGCACCCATCTCGTGCTGCGCTCCGAGGACCTCGGCCGGCTCTCCGCCGGGCTGCACATCCCGATCCCCGGCGAGACCAACCGCTTCGTGCTGGTCCTGCCCCAGGGCGACGGGCGCGTGTACGTCGGCCTCACCGACGAACCCGTCGACGGCGACATCCCCGACGTGCCGGACGTACCCGAGACCGACATCGGCTTCCTGCTCGACGTCCTGGGCTCCGCGCTCGACGTCACCGTCCGGCGCGCCGACGTGGTCGGGGCCTTCGCCGGTCTGCGTCCCCTGCTCGACACCCGGGGAGCCGACGGCCGTACGGCGGACATCTCGCGCAAGCACGCCGTGCTCACCTCGCCCGACGGAGTCGTCACGGTCGTCGGCGGCAAGCTGACCACGTACCGGCGCATGGCGCAGGACGCGGTCGACGCAGCGGTCGCCGCCCGCGGCCTCACCTCCGGCCCGTGCCGCACCGCGTCCGTCCCCCTCGTCGGCGCCGCCCGGCCGAAGACGCTCGCGGGTCTGGACGTCCCGGCACGCCTCGTCCACCGGTACGGCTCCGAAGCACCGGCCGTGCACGCACTCGGGCTCACCGACCCCGATCTCGCCCGGCCCGTGGTGCCGGGCCACCCGGTGACCGGCGCCGAACTCCTGTGGGCCGTCCGTCACGAAGGCGCCCTGGACGTCGCCGACCTCCTCGACCGCCGCACCCGCATCGGCCTCGTCCCCCAGGACCGCGCCGCGGCGGAGAAGGCGGCCCACGAGGCCCTCGCCCGTACCACCGCCTGAGGAAAGAGGAAACAGGCGCGGGCGGGCAGCGACGCCGGCACCCCCGGCATCGCCCCGCCCCCGCGGGTCAGCGGCTCCAGTACTGCGCGAGCGCTCCCTCCCGGTACGGGGCGGGGCTGACGCTGAGTTCGCCGGCGAAGGGCCGGTCGAGGACGAACACGAGCAGGAGACTGAAGCCGATGAGTCCCGCGACCGAGGCGACGAACAGCAGCTGGATCCGGAGCTTGCGCATGCCGTAGAGGAAGGTGAGCGGGATCAGGACGATCGCGCCGCCGAAGGCCAGGGCCTGGAGGAGGGGCGGGAGTTCCTGACCGGCCACGGTGAGACGGGCGCGACGCTGGCCGGCGACGTCGTTGAGATGGTCGACGGCCTGCTCGTAGAAGACCTCCTCGCGCGGGGTCTTCGGGTCGTACGCCTGAAGCGTCTCGAACGCGGCCCGGAGATGGCCCTCCGTGGCCCCGAAGCTCGGCTGCCCGTCGCGCATGCGGGGCCACTGGTCCTCGACGACCGCGTGGACGTAACCACTGAGCGCCGAGTCGAGGTCGGCGCGGACCGGGGGCGGGAAGGCGGCGGCGTCGCGGGCGATCAGCGCGGTATCGGTGGCCTCGCTGGCGACGATCGTCTGCGTGCCGTCCAGCTGGGTCCAGAGGGTGACGATGACGAAGGCCAGGATGATCCCGTAGATCGCACCGAACATCCCCAGCGTCACCCCGACCATGTCATTGTGCTCCCCCTGGGCGAGCGACGGATGTCTGCGGCGGAGCAGCACGCTGCCGGCGACGGCGAGCACGACGGTCCCGCCGACGACGACCGCGGCGAGGGTGAAGGTGCTGACGTGGTTGAGGAGCCAGAGCGACATGTGCGGGGAGTCTAAGGAGCGGATTGATCACCGGAGACGGCGCCGCACAGCAGAACGCCAGGTCATCGCCCTGACCGCCGCCCGGTCACCACACCTACGGGTGACGGGGCGTCAGCTTGCTCCCCTTGTCCGCACCACTCGGCGAACACACACTCGACACCGTCACGTCCGGGGTGCTCCGCCCAGGTAGTAGGGCCGGTTGTGCGCTGCCACCGGGGGCGTCTGACAGGTCCAGGCGCCGGCCGCCGGGGTGTCGGCGAGGAGGGTCCGGACGTCACGGCCGAGGTCGCCGTCCGCGGGGTGGACGGTCATGCGCACCCGGTCGGCGTGCTCCGCGGCGCCCAGGTCGTACCAGCGGTAGGGCTGGTAGACGTTCATGGGTCCGGCGAGGAGCCGTCCGTCCGGGTCGGTGCCGTAGCCCGTGACGGGGGCGGTGTTGGCGGGGACGGACGTGAGGCCGTCCAGTGTCGCCGTGAAGCCGAGCAGCGGCGTCTTGCTCCGTTCCAGGGTGTCGTCCGGGCCGATCCCGGCCGCGTTGCACGCCACGGTCCAGGTCTCGCCCGCGGGGCCGTTGAGGGACGGCAGGTCGACCTCGAACCAGCCCGGGAACTTCGGTTCCGCGTACAGCTCGCGCCCCGCCCTGATGGCGAAGGGGTTGTCGCACACGACGTGGATTCGGGCGATGCCGAGCAGGTTCGTCTGGTCCCAGCCCTGCGCGTACTGGGCGTAGTCGAGTCGCGGAAGGCGGCCGCGGTCGGCGGTCGGGAAGGCGATGACGCTGTACTCGATCTCCTGCGTGACGCCGCCGCCGAACGGGTACTGCGCGAAGTACAGCTGGTAGTTGAGCGAGACCAGCGCCCGTCCGTCGAACTCGGCGGCGGTCAGGTCGGGGTGGTGCGCCGAGAGCAGCTCGTGGACCGGGCCGGGATCGACCAGCCAGTCGAGGCCGATCTGGTGCAACGCCCCGTAGTGGAAGGGCAGTCGGAAGGGGTGGGGTACGGGCGGCAGGGGCAGCGCGGTCATGCGGGGGCTCCTGGGGTGCGTAGGACGAGGGACGCCGGGCGGTCGCGGGCGACGAGGTCGGCCTCGATGCGTTCTGCGCTGCGCAGGGCGAGGGCGGCCATGGTCAGGGTCGGGTTCGAGGTGGCCACCGAGGGCATGCTGCCGCAGCCGACGGCGTAGAGGCCGGGATGGTCCCAGCAGCGTTGCCATCCGTCGACCACCGAGGTGGCCGGGGAGTCGCCCATGATGTGGGTGCCGGCGGCGTGGCCGGCTCCGCGGTAGCCGTACGTACGGCCGGCGTGCTCGAAGCGGCCCGGCCAGGCCTCGACGGGCGTGTAGTCCGTGTGGTCCTCGGCGCCGAGCAGCGCGAAGATCTGCTCGGAGACGGCCCGTGCGGCGGCCATGCCGTCCTTGACGTGGTCGGCGAGGTCGTAGGTGACCAGGGGCCGCGGCAGCCCGAGGGGGTCGCGCTCGGTCGGGTGGAGGGTGACGCGGTTGGCCGGGTCCGCGCCCTGTTCCATCTCGAACTGGAGGGTGAACTGGCGGCGGATCCGGTCGCCGACGGCGCGGCGCAGTTCCGAGCCTGACAGCCCTTGCCCGGTGATGAGTTCGGCGACGTCGTGGTCGACGGGGCCCTTGGCCCAGACCCAGCCCCAGTTGCCGATCTCGATGCGGAAGGGGGCCCGGCGCCGGCGGGCCGGGCCGGCCCGGAATCCTTCGAATCCGGAGGTGGAACCGGGTCCGCGGTACGGGCCGGCGGACTGCGGCAGCAGGCCCCAGGTCAGCAGGACCGGGTGGTCCATCAGGTTGCGGCCCACCTGGCCGCTGCGGTCGGCGAGCCGGGACAGGAGCAGCAGCCGGGCGTTCTCGACGGCGTGCGCGGCGAGCACGACGACGTCGGCGTGGGCGACGGACACCGCTCCGTCGTGGGCGCGTACTTCCACCCCCGTGGCGCGGCCGTCGCCGTCGACGAGCACGCGGCTGACGACCGACCGGTCCCGGAGGGTGACCGAACCGCTCCATGTGCCCTGGGTCTTGAGCGGGGTGTACTTGGCGTACGAGGGGCAGTGCGGGATGCAGCTCGCGTGGCCGCGGCAACGGCTGTCCGGGTCCGGCCGGCCGTGTGCCCCGCGGGGCACGTAGCCGCGGCCGTCGTCGTAGCGGGGATCGGGGACGCCGTTGCGGGCGTGCGGCGTGCCGACGACCCGCAGCTCCACCTCGCGCAGGGCGACGGGGTCCTTGACCTGGACTCCGTCGAGGCGCGCGGCGAGGATCCGGTCCAGGTGGGTCGGGGGGATCGGCCGCATGGGGAAGACGTGTCCGTCGGGGAACGGCAGTCCGACGTGGGCCCGCTGCTCGGCGGCGTCGGCGGCCACTCCCATCTCCTCCTCGGCCGCCCGGTAGTAGGGCTCCAGTCGGTCGTAGGTGAGTGGCCAGCGCCGCCCGTAGCCGAACGGTTCGGTGTCGAAGTCCTCCGGCAGCATGCGCGGGGTCAGCCCGGTCCAGACGTTGCCGGTACCGCCGTTGGCGCGGACGTAGCCGCTGGCGTACGGCAGCGGGCCGTTCTGGAGCAGGTACCCCGCCGCACGGAAACCAGGCGCCTGGTCCGTGCCCACGAGGTCGGTGACCTCGGGCCCGGGCGCGGCCGGCTGCGGTTCGCCGTGTCCGGCCTCGGCACTGCCGGCCGCTCCGGCCTCCAGGACGAGGACCCGTCGGCCGTGCCGCCCGAGCCGGTGCGCGACGAGCGTCCCGGCGACACCCGCGCCGACGACGATCACGTCGTACCGGGTCACCGGCCGTTCCCCTCGAAGGGCGGCTCGCTCCAACTCCCGTGGACTTGCGGCTCGGTGGCGGGGGCGACGAGCCCGGCCGCCTTCCATACGAGACCTTCGGCGTGTGCGCGCGGTGACACCACGAACGGCGGCGGTCCGGGCCAACTGCCGGTGTACCAGAGGTACGTCACCGCCCGGGCCGCCTCGAGGAGGTCGCCGGTCGTCCGCTCGTCCAGAAGTCCTTCCTCGCGCAGCAGCCGCTCGAACCGCCTCGTACCGAGCTGCTCCGAGGCCACCGTCCGGTACGCCTCGGCGAGCCCGGTGCCCTCCAGGGCCGCCTCGTCGAAGCCGGTCAGCCGCGCCGACAGGGCGGCGAACCGACGCGTGTCATCTGTTCCGGTCACCCGGACAGCCGTGCCCGTCACGGGTCGGGCTCATGCACCCCCCAGGCATTGGCTTGATTGCCCGAGGCCGGGTCAGCTCCCGGACCGGTCCACCGCCCTGAGGCCGCACGACGGCCGTTTCCGCTGGCAGAAGCGCTGCGGCTCCCGTCTCACCGGCGGCCGGCGAGGTCCGAACGGGCGGCGGCCGTCAAGGTGCGGATGGCTGCATCCAGGCGTCCGGGCCGAGGTCGCCGCGCCATCGGCCCGTACCGCCGGCCGGGCGACGCTTGCGGCCCGCCGCGTCGGGGTGAGCGGAACGGGCTACTTCGGCGGAAGGGTGCCGGCGAACGCCATCGACGCCGTCACCCAGTGCCCCAGGACGGAGTCCTCCGCGAGCGCCGGTCCGGAGACGGTCACCCAGCCGCGCATCGGCCGGCCGGTGAAGTCCATCGGCCGGGCCTCGGGGCGAGCGAGCTCCTCCTCGGCCCGGTCCGGGCCCACGCGGGCGATGAGCTCGTCGCCGACCACGCCCACGGTCATGTTGCCGCTCCGCAGGAAGGACAGACCGCCGAACATCCGCTTCTCGGTGATGTCCGACCGCTCGCCGAGCTGCTCCCTGATCCGCTGGGCCAGGCCTTCGTCGTACGTCATGCGCCCACTGTCCCGCAGGGGGCCATGATCCGCCCGGCGTGTGGCCGGTACCCTGGAGGGTCGTTCCGTCCCCCGTACGCTCGCCTGCCCGCCGGCGGTGTGCCCGCCCGACAGGTCTGCTCGCCTTGCCCGAATCCGCTGTGTCCGTCCGTACCCGGCTGCGCTCCTTCCGCCCGTCCTGGCTGTCACCGAAGGTGCTGCGCACCGAGGTGCTGGCCGGCCTGGTGGTCGCGCTGGCGCTCATCCCGGAGGCGATCTCCTTCTCGATCATCGCCGGGGTGGATCCGGCGATCGGCCTGTTCGCCTCCTTCACGATGGCGGTGACGATCGCCCTGGTCGGCGGCCGATCCGCGATGATCTCCGCCGCCACCGGGGCGGTGGCCCTGGTCATCGCGCCGCTCAACCGGCAGCACGGCTTCGGGTACCTCGTGGCAGCCGTCATCCTGGCCGGCGCCTTCCAGATCGTGCTGGGCGCGATGGGCGTGGGAAGGCTGATGCGGTTCATCCCGCGCTCGGTGATGGTCGGTTTCGTCAACTCCCTCGCGATCCTGGTGTTCATGGCCCAGGTGCCGCAGCTGTGGAACGTGCCGTGGGCCGTGTATCCGCTCTTCGCTGCCGGACTGGCGCTCATGGTCCTCTTCCCGAAGATCACCACCGCGGTCCCGGCTCCGCTGGTCTCGATCGCGATCCTCACGGTGATCACCGTCGCCGCGGGCATCGCCGTGCCGACCGTCGGCGACAAGGGCGCGCTGCCGTCCTCGCTGCCCGTTCCCGGACTGCCCGACGTGCCCTTCACGCTCGACACCCTGGCCACCATCGCCCCGTACGCCTTCGCCATGGCCCTCGTCGGGCTGATGGAGTCCCTGATGACGGCGCAGCTCGTCGACGAGATCACCGACACCCGCTCGTCGAAGACCCGGGAAGCCGTCGGGCAGGGCATCGCGAACATCGTCACCGGCTTCTTCGGCGGCATGGGCGGCTGCGCCATGATCGGCCAGACCATGATCAACGTGAAGGTCTCCGGCGCACGGACCCGCCTGTCGACCTTCCTCGCGGGCGCGTTCCTGATGGTGCTCTGCATCGTCTTCGGACCGGTCGTCTCCGACATCCCGATGGCCGCGCTGGTCGCCGTCATGGTCATGGTCTGCTTCGCGACCTTCGACTGGCACTCGGTCGCGCCCAGGACCCTGAAGCGGATGCCCAAGGGCGAGATCACGGTCATGGTCGTCACCGTGGCGTGCGTCGTCACCACCCACAACCTCGCCGTCGGCGTGGTCACCGGGTCCGTCACCGCGATGGTCGTCTTCGCCAAGCGCGTCGCCCGGCTCGCCGACGTCACCGCGGTCACCGACCCCGACGGCGGCCAGGTCGTGTACGCCGTCACCGGCCAGCTGTTCTTCGCCTCCTCCAACGAACTCGTCGGCCGCTTCGACTACGCCGGCGACCCCGACAGGGTCGTCATCGACCTCTCCGCCGCCCACATCTGGGACGCCTCCTCTGTCGCCGCGCTCGACGCGATCGAGCACCGCTACGCCCAGCGCGGCAAGACCGTCGAGATCACGGGCCTCAACGGGCCCAGCGCGAACCTGCACGACTCCCTCAGCGGCGAACTCACCACGGCGGGCTGACACCGGAGCCCGACCGCGCCCGGCAAGGCTGCGAGCCGCCCGGACGGGGCGCCGTCGGGCGCGGTCGGGCTCCGTCGGGCTCCGTGAGTATGACGGAAGTCTTACGGCGCGGCCCGGTCGGTGCCGTGCGGGACGCCGTGTCCGTAGCGTGCCGGGCATGCGCGTACTCGTCACAGGCGGAGCCGGGTTCATCGGCTCGCACATCGTCACCGCACTCACCGGGGCTGGACACGAGCCGGTGGTTCTGGACTCCCTGCTGCCCGGTGCCCACCCGGTCGCCCCCGCGCTGCCGGCCGTGGAGTTCCTGCACGTCGACGTCAGGGACGCGACGGCGGTCGGAGCCGCCCTGCGCGGCGTCGACGCGGTGTGCCACCAGGCCGCCATGGTCGGCCTCGGCAAGGACTTCGCGGACGCCCCCGCGTACGTGGGCTGCAACGACCTCGGCACGGCCGTGCTGCTCGCGCGGATGGCCGAGGCGGGAGTACGCCGACTGGTCCTCGCCGGGTCGATGGTCGTGTACGGGGAGGGCCGGTACGAGTGTCCCCGCCACGGGCTCGTCCGGCCGGGCCCCCGCCGCCCCGACGACCTCGCCGCGGGGCGCTTCGAACCGCGCTGCCCGGCCTGCGGCGCCGACCTCGTGCCCGGCCTGGTCGACGAGGACGCGCCGGCCGATCCCCGGAACGTGTACGCGGCCACGAAGCTGACCCAGGAGCACCTGGCGTCGGCCTGGGCCCGCGCGGCGGGCGGGACCGCGGTGTCGCTCCGCTACCACAACGTCTACGGCCCCGGGATGCCGCGTGATACCCCGTACGCCGGCGTGGCCTCCCTCTTCCGCTCGGCGATCGCCCGCGGCGAGGCACCCCGCGTCTTCGAGGACGGCGGTCAGCGCCGGGACTTCGTCCACGTGCGCGACGTGGCCGCCGCGAACGTCCTGGCCCTGGAGGCCGCCGGCGGGCTGCCGGTCGGCGCCCTCGCCCCGTACAACGCCGGCAGCGGCGACCCCCACACGGTGGGTGAGATGGCCGCGGCGCTGGCGCGGGCGGACGGCGGCCCGGAGCCGGTGGTGACCGGGGAGTACCGTCTCGGGGACGTCCGGCACATCACCGCCGACTCGTCCCGGCTGCGGAGGGACCTCGGCTGGCGCCCGGAGGTCGGCTTCACGGAGGGCATGACCGAGTTCGCCCGCGCGGAACAGCGCGCCCCGGCGGCGCTCCGCTGACGGGGGTTCAGCCGGCAGCGGCAGGCCGCGACGTCGGGATCGGCGGCCGCGACCGCCAGGGTCAGGGTCAGGGTGAGCGTGTGCGGCCGGCCCCCCGTCACCAGGTCCGGCATGTTCAGCCTCCCGGCGGGGGGCCGGGGCTTCGGGATCGCCCGTCCGCGGCGGCCAGAGTCAGCGTGAGCGTGTTCGCCCGGCCGCGGTCGGCAGGTTCAGCTTGAGCGTGTGCGGCCGGCCGGGCTGTCAGGGCCGTCAGGGCCGTCAGGGCCGTCAGGGCCGTCAGGGCCGTCAAGGCCGTCAAGGCCGTCAAGGCCGTCAAGGCCGTCAAGGCCGTCAAGGCCAGCGTGTTGAGCCCGCAGGGGCAGGACGGGCATCGGGATCGGCCGGCCGTGGCCGGCAGGGGCAGCGTGAGCCTGTTCACCCAGCCGCAGTCGGCCAGGGTCAGCCTGAGCCTGGCCAGCCGGCCGGCCCGTCAGGGCCAGCATGTTCAGCCCGCAGAGGCAGGCCGCGGCATCTGGATCGGCGGCTGCGACCGCCACGCGCGTACGGTGCAGCCGTCGCTGCCGGGAGGCGCGCCCGGTTCAGCCCGCCGCTGCCGGGAGGGTGACCTCGAAGCGGCAGCCGCCGGGGACGTTGTGCACCGCGGCACGCCCCGCGTGGGCCTCGACGATGCCCCGGACGATCGCCAGGCCGAGCCCCGCGCCGGCCGGTGGGGTACGGGCCTCGGTGCCGCGCCACCCGGTGTCGAAGACCCGCGGCAGGTCCTCGTCGGGGATCCCGCCGCAGCCGTCGGTGACGGACAGCACCACGGCGTCGGCACGGCGTTCGGCCGCCACCGCGACCGTGCCGTCGGCCGGGGTGTGCCCGATCGCGTTGACGAGGAGGTTCGCCAGGACGCGGGTCATCTCCTTGCCGTCCACCTCGATGGGCACGGCCGCGACCTCCTCCCCCACCAGCAGGACCCCGCGCTCGCGGGCGAGCGGGTCGGCGCCGCTCAGTGCGTCGCCCACCAGGTCGTACACGGAGACGCGGCTCGGGCTGAGGGCGAGCGCGCCGGCGTGGATGCGGGACAGTTCGAAGAGGTCGGTGACCATGGCGGTGAGGCGCTCGACCTCGGTGCGGATCTGCCGGTGGTAGCGGGCGGGGTCGGCGGCCATGCCGTCCTCCAGGGCCTCCGCCATGGCCCGCAGCCCGGCGAGCGGCGTACGCAGGTCGTGGGAGATCCAGGCGACGAGCTCCCGGCGGGATGCCTCCAGGGAGCGCTCGCGTGCCCGGGAGGCTTCGAGCTTGGCGCTGGTGGCGGCCAGTTCGCGGGTGAGCGCGGCGAGCTCGGCCGTGGCGGCCCCGTCGGGGGCGGAGAAGCTGCCGCCGTCGCCGAAGTCCCGCGCGGCGCGGGCGAGGGCCCGGCTGCGGGCCACCACCCAGCGGCCCAGGACGAGGGCGGTGCCGAGCGAGACGAGGGCCGCCATCGCGACGACGACCGTCACCACCCACAGGTCGTGGGCCGACAGGAACATCGCCTGGGCGACGGCGAGCGTCCCGGCGAGCATGGCGGTCACCGTGACGGACGCGACGACCGTAAGGGAGACCGCGACGGACCGGTGCCGTACGAGCCGCAGGACGACCGCTCCGGCCATGCCGGCGCACACGGCGCCGGCCAGGGCGAACGCGGCGATGAGGAGAACGTCCTTCACGCCGCACCCTCCTGACGGTTCGCGGGGAGCACGTCCTTCACGCCCGCCCCCTCCTGACGGCTCGCGGCGAGCACGTCCTTCACGCCGCCCCGTCCCGACGGCTCGTGGGGAGCCTGTCCTTCATGCTGCCCCTCCTCCCCGCCCGCTTCGAAGCGGTAGCCGACGCCCCACACGGTCTGGATGAGCGTGGGCCGGGCCGGGTCGTCCTCGATCTTCGACCGCAGCCGGCGGACGTGCACCGTCACGGTGGACAGGTCGCCGAAGTCCCAGCCCCACACGCTCCGCATCAGGCCCTCCCGGGTGTGCGCCGTGCCGGGGTGCTCCAGGAAGTACGCCAGCAGGTCGAACTCCCTCAGCGTGAGGGCGATCTCGGCCCCGTGCCGGGTGGCCCTGCGGGTGGCGGGGTCGACGGAGAGGGCACCGGCCTTCAGCACCGGCCGCACGACGGCCCCGGCCGCCGACCGGCTGCGGCGCAGGACGGACTCCACGCGCAGCACCAGTTCGCGCGGGCTGAACGGCTTCGTGACGTAGTCGTCCGCGCCGACCTCCAGGCCGGTGATCCGGTCCTCCTCGTCGCCGCGCGCCGTCAGCATGATCACCGGAACCGGCCCGGCGGCGCGCAGCCGTCGGCACACCTCCAGACCGTCGGGCCCCGGCAGCATCAGGTCGAGCACGACCAGGACCGGCCGGCGTTCCGCGGCCCGGCGCAGGGCGTCGGTTCCGTCGGCCGCGTGCTCGACATCGAATCCGGCACGCTCGAGGTAGCCGGTGACCACCTCGGCGACCGTCGGGTCGTCGTCCACCACCAGGATCCGTGGCCGGTCCGCCGGTCCACCGTTCTCGCTCATGCCGCACAGCGTCGCACCCGCGCGGCTCGTGCGGCCACGCCCGCCGGGGGCGCCCCGGGTGATGTCCGCGTTTCGTAAGGAGTTCTGCGGCCCCGATCCGCCGCGCGCTTCCTACGGTGGGGTCCGTGACCCCCGTGACCGTAGATGTCGTCCTTCCCTGTCTCGACGAGGCCGAGGCCCTGCCCTGGGTGCTCGCCCGAGTCCCCGCCGGCTGGCGGGCCATCGTCGTGGACAACGGCTCCACCGACGGTTCCGCCGCGCTCGCGGCCCGCCTCGGTGCCACCGTCGTCCACGAGCCCCGGCGGGGCTTCGGTTCCGCCTGCCACGCCGGGCTGCTCGCCTCCGACGCCGAGTTCGTCTGCTTCTGCGACTGCGACGCGACGCTCGACCCCGGCCTGCTGCCGGGCCTCGTCGCGACGGTGGAGGAAGGCGGGGCGGACCTCGTCCTGGGCCGCCGTCGTCCCACCGCGCGCGGCGCCTGGCCCGCTCATGCCCGGGCCGGGAACCTGGCGCTGTCCTGGCTGCTCCACCGGCGCACCGGGCTGCGGCTGCGCGACCTCGGTCCGATGCGGGCCGTCCGACGCGAGGCGCTTCTCGGTCTCGGACTCACCGACCGGCGCAGCGGCTACCCCCTCCAGATGGTGGTGCGGGCCGCCGACGCGGGCTGGCGGGTGAGCGAGGTCGACGTGCCGTACCTGCCCCGCTCGGGCCGGTCCAAGGTCACCGGCACCTGGAAGGGGACGTGGCAGGCCGTGCACGACATGCGCGGAGTGCTGGACGAGCCGGCGTTCGCGCCCGTGGGCGGTGTCCGTCCGTGACCACTCTCCTCGTCATCGCCAAGCAGCCGCTGCCGGGCCGGGTGAAGACCCGGCTCACCCCTCCGTTCACCCCGGCGGAAGCGGCCTCTCTCGCCGAGGCGGCCCTCGCCGACACCCTCGCCGCCGCGGCCCGGGTCCCGGCCGCACGGCATGTGCTGGTCCTCGACGGCGAGCCCGGGCCGTGGCTGCCGCCCGGCTTCGAGGTCGTCCCCCAGGCGGCGGGCGGGCTCGACGAGCGGCTCGCCGCCGCGTTCGCCGCCTGCTCCGGGCCCGCGCTGCTCATCGGCATGGACACTCCGCAGGTCACCCCGGAGGTGTTGGCCCCTGCTCTCCGATGGGGCGCGTACGAGGCCTGGTTCGGCGCCGCCGCGGACGGCGGCTTCTGGGCCCTCGGCCTCGCCTCCCCCGACGCCGCCCCCGCCCTCCTCCTCGGCGTGCCGATGTCGCGCCCGGACACCGGCGCCGTCCAGTACCGGCGACTGCGCGCGGCCGGGCTGCGCGTCGGCACCCTGCCGGTGCTGCGCGACGTGGACACCGCCGGGGACGCGCGGCAGGTGGCGGCGGAGGCTCCCGGCACCCGTTTCGCCACCCGGCATGCCGCGTTGACGGCCGTGGTGTCGGGGGCGGGCGCGTGACGGCGGCGACGGCCTGGCGCGCCGATCCGTACACCGACGCCTTGCGGGCCGGCCGGGGCCCGCTCTTCCTGCGCCGCGACGACGGATGGCTGCTGCCGCTGGAGGTCGAGCGCTGGTGCGAGGCGCCCGACGAGGCCGACCGTTCCGTCCTGGAGCGCTGCCGGGGCGCCGTCCTCGACGTCGGCTGCGGCCCGGGGCGGCTCGTCGCCGCCCTCGCCGCCCAGGGGCGGCGCGCCCTGGGCATCGACATCAGCCCGGAGGCGGTGGACCGCACCACACGCGTCGGCGGAACGGCCCTGTGCCGTTCGGTGTTCGCCCCGCTGCCCGGGGAGGGCCGCTGGGACACGGCGCTGCTGATCGACGGGAACATCGGGATCGGGGGCGACCCCGCCGCCCTGCTGCGGCGGCTGCGGGAGGCCGTCTCGCCGGCGGGGGCCGTGATCGTCGAGTGCGCGCCCGTGGACGTCGACGAGCGCTGCGAGGTGCGGGTCGAGGACGGCCGGGGCGGCAGCGGGGCGCCGTTCCCCTGGGCCCGGGTGGGCACGCGCGCCCTGGCCGCGCACGCCGGCCGGGCCGGGTGGGTCGTGTCCGCACGGTGGACGGTGGCGGGCCGCCCCTTCCTGGACCTGGTCCCCCGCCCGTTCCCGGCGGTGCACCGCTGACCTCACCCGCCCCGGCGGTGCACCACCGACCTCACCCGTCCCGGCGGTGCGCCGCCGGCCAGGCTCGCATCCGGCCGCGCGCGCCTGCTCTCAGCCCTCCCCCGCGGTGCGACCCTGGCCGCGGTCGGCCTGGGCGGTACGTCTCCGGGGCCGTGCCCGCCCCCTCCGTACGAGATCCCTCCGGCGCCGTACGAGATACAGCGCACCGGCCACCACGGCGACGGCCGCCAGCACGATCGCCAGGTTCCGCCCGTACGGCAGGGGCAGCGCCGACGGGTTGGGCGGCTCCCCCGGCCGTACGAGCAGCGGAAGCGTCACCAGGATCACGCTGCCGGCCACCACCGACGCCGCGCGCAGCAGTCCCCGTCGGCTCCGTCCGACGAACAGCAGCCCCACGGCGAGGACGAGCGGCGCGAGGATCCCGTCGTGCAGGACGAGTGCCCCCGCCAGCCACACCAGCACGCCCGTCGGGTCCGGTTGGTCCGCCACCAGCCACGCCCCGAGTCCGATGAGGGCGAGCCCGAGCCCGCCGACCGCGTGGCGCAGCACCTGCGTGCTCCTCACAGCACCTCCAGCCGGTGGACCCACTTGGTCTGCAGTACCCCCGGGCGGCCGGGGGCGATGATCCGCGCCGGGAAGCCGTGGTCCAGGGAGAGTGGCTGCCCGTTGAGCGTGAGCGCGAGGAGGGTGAGCGGGTCGTCGGCGTACCCGGCGCCCATCTCCATCACCCGGTAGGCGCCGCCGACCTCCAGTGAGGTCACCCGCAGCGCGGCCGTCCCCGGCCGTCCGCCGGCTCGCGCCAGGAGCTCGCGCACCCGCACGCCGCCCCAGTCGGCGTCGACGCTCCAGCCCTCGACGCAGGCGATCGGCAGCCGGACGCCGACCTGTGGCATCGCCCGCAGTTCCGCCAGGGTGAGCGCGTACGGACGCGGGCCGACGACGTCGAGGCGCCACTCCCCCAGGCGGCCCGCCGACACGCCGGCCGCCGCGGCGGTCCGGTTCACGGGCAGTCCCTGCGGGCCGTGGTCCGGGTGCCGGGGCGCGAGCAGGTCGAACGCCTTGAGCGGGGTGAAGGACTGACCGACCGTCGTCAGCGTCACCACGCCGATCGCGCCGCCCGTGGCGAGGAGCAGCGAGCGCCGGTCGACGGCGTCCTCGGCCGGCAGCGCGCGCGTCCCCGTCGACCGCCGTCCCCAGTGGTCCCTGATGTCCGGGGCCTTGACCGCGATGTGCAGCAGGATCGAGCCGGTCGCCACCCAGGCGACGGCGAAGTGCACCGGGACGAAGGAGAAGGGCCACGGATACCACTCGACGATGTTGAGCAGCCCCGTGAAGAGTTCGAAGACGGCCGCGGCCACCAGCACCGCGACGGAGAGCCGCTCCAGGGCGTGGCGCACCGACCGGACCGGCGGCCAGACGAACAGGCGGGGGTACACCCCCCACAGCTTGACCAGGAGCAGCACGATCGCCGCGAGGCCGGTGGCGACGTGCAGGCCCTGGGTGAAGGCGTATCCCCACACCGGCCGCCCGGGCAGCCGGTCCGCGAGCCAGTCGGGCGGACGCTGGAGGTAGTGGCTGACGAGCCCGGTCGCGAAGCAGACGGCGAAGGCGAGGCCGAGCCACCGGCCGACGGTCGTCGCCGTGCGGGCGTCGTGCAGCCGGCCGCGGAACGCGGGCGGCCGGACCGCGGGGAGCGCGAGGCGCGGCCTGGGCATGCGGAAGGTCATGCCGTCCATGACACCGCCGCGGCGGGGCGCGTGGGCGATCCGACACCTTACGAAACCCGAACGCCCCGACGGGTCGCCCACCGGCCGGCCGCGCGCGCTGCCAGGCTGCGCCCATGTCCCGTACCCGTACTCGCCCGTTCACCCGTCCCGTCCTGATCACGTCCCTGGTCCTCGTCGTTCTGGCCGCCGCGCTCACCGACCTGCTGGGCGGAGACGCGACCGGTGTCGGGTTCCTGGCCGGGTACGCGGTCGCCTGGGGGCTGTTCGCGGTGGCCGTGCTCGTCCTGCGCCGCGTCCCCGCCCGCGCCGTGGCGCCCCTGGTCCTCGCCGGGGCGGTCGCGGTCGCGGTCACCGGGCTGGTGGCGCCGCCGCGTACGAGCACGGACTCCTACCGGTACGCGTGGGACGGCAGGGTGCAGGCCGCCGGCATCTCCCCGTACGACCACGCACCCGCAGATCCGGCCCTCGCCGGGCTGCGCGACAGGTGGCTCTTCCCCGACCGCGCCGGCTGCGCGCGGGGCCATGACCTGTCCCGGCTCGCCGACGGCCGGTGCGCCCGGATCAACCGGCCGGCCGTCCACACCATCTATCCGCCGGTCGCCGAGGGCTGGTTCCTCCTCGTCCACGCCGTCTCGCCGTCCGGTGTCCGTCACAAGGCCCTCCAGGCCGGGGGTGCCGTCCTCTCCCTGGCGGTCACCGGGCTGCTGCTGCTCGTCTTCCGGCGGCGGGGCGATCCTCGCCGCGCGGCGTGGTGGGCCTGGTGTCCGGCCGTGCCCGTGGAGGGGGTGAACAACGCCCATGTGGACGTCCTCGCCGTCCTCTTCTCGGTCGCCGCGCTCGTCGTGGTGGCCCGGCGGCGCGCGGCGGGCGGGGTGCTGCTCGGCCTGGCGATCGCCGCGAAGCTGCTGCCCGTGCTGCTGGTGCCCGGCGCGCTGTCCGGCGTACGGCGGCCGCGTACGGCGCTCGCGGTCCTCGGGCCCGCGGTCCTCACGGTCGCGGCCGTGTACCTGCCGTACGTGCTGCTCTCCCGCGGTTCGGTCCTCGGCTATCTCGGCGGCTACGCCGAGGAGGAGGGGTACGACGATGCCGGCGCGGGCGGCCGGTACGCCCTGCTGCGGCTGGTGCTCCCCGACGCGTGGGCGCTGCCCGCCACCCTGCTCGGTCTCGCCGCGGTGTCGGTCCTGGTCGTCGTGCGCGGAGATCCCGAACGCCCCTGGCGCGGTGCTCTGGTGACCACCGGGACGGCGTTCCTGCTCCTGACTCCCGGCTATTCCTGGTACGCCCTGCTGCTCGTGGCGCTCGTGGCGCTCGACGGCCGCTGGGAATGGTTCGGCGTCGCCCTCGCCGGTGCGGTCGCCTACCTCACGGTTCCGGTCGCGGGGGCGGACGTCGTGACGGCGTCGTACGGCGCTGCGGCGGTCCTGCTGTGCGCGGGCGCGTGGACGCGGCGGCGCCCCGGACCGCGCGGGGCGTGTTCCGGGGCGCCGTCGGCCAGAGCTGAAGCGAACTCTCCGTGAACGCGGGCGCGTTCCGCGGTGCGGGCGCGCTCTATCGGCGGGGTGCGGGAACGAGGCGCAGGAGTCCGTGGAGGACCGCGTCGATCGTGTCCTTCGCGGGCTCGTCGCTCACGTGGGTCAGCAGGCGGGCCAGGACGTTCAGCAGTTGGGGCGAGGCCATCACGCGGGGGTGGAGGATCGGCCGGAAGCCGAACCGGGAGAAGAACAGGTCTCCCGCGATGTTGCCCAGCCGGTAGTAGCGCGCCCAGCGGCGCTGGATCTCGACCGGGTACTGGTGCAGCGCGTGTTCCCGGCGCGGCCCGGCCGGCCGGGCCAGCGCCAGGGCGATGATCTCCGCCGCCACCTCGGCGGCCTCCATGGCCTGCGCGATGCCCTCGCCGCTCCACGGGCTGACCATGCCGGCGCTGTCCCCGACGAGCAGCACGCCCCGGCGGTACTGCGGACGCCTGTTCAGTCCCATCGGCAGTGGCGCGCTGCGGAAGGCGGACTCGGCGTTCTCCTCGTGCAGTCCCCACTCCTCGGGCAGGCGGCGCAGCCAGTACTCCATCGCCGCCCGCAGGTCCACGGGGCGGCGGTGCCGCTGCTGCGGGAGGGCCCCGAGGCCCACGTTGACGCGCCCGTCGCCCATGGGGAACACCCATCCGTAGCCGGGCAGGTCCCGTCCGGTGCGGGGGCAGCGCAGGTCGGCCCACAGCTCCAGGTACGGGTCGTGGGTGCGGGCCTCGCTGCGGTAGTACCGGCGGCCGGCCGCCGCGACGGGCCTCTTCGCGTCCCGTACGAGTCCCAGGCCGAGAGCCGTACGCGCGGAGGCGCCGTCGGCCGCGACCACCAGCGGGGCCCGGTAGTGGACCGGCTCCGCTCCCGGACCGCGCGTGGCCGTCACGCCGGTGACGTGCCCCGCCCGGTCGGTCAGGGTGCCCGTGACCTTCACGTGGGTGCGCAGGCGCGCTCCGGTGGCGCTCGCGTGCGCGGCGAGCAGGTCGTCGAAGTCGTGCCGGCTGCGGGTGAGCCCGAAGTCGGGAAGGGCGCCCAGGCGCGGCCAGTCCAGCTCCACCTGGTGGCCTCCGCAGACCCAGCGCATCCCCTTGTTGCGCATCCAGCCCGGCGCGTCGATGTCGATGCCCATCCGCACCAGCTGGTTCACGCCGCGCGGTGTCAGGCCGTCGCCGCACACCTTCTCGCGCGGGAAGCCGCTCTTCTCCAGGAGCAGCACGTCCACACCGGCCCGCGCCAGGTGGACCGCGGCGGCGGAACCGGCAGGTCCCGCCCCCACGACGATGACCTGTGCCTCCTCGTCACCGACGCCTGCAGATCCCCCGGAGTCGCCGTCACGACCGCCGCCGAGCCCATCGCTTTTGGTGATCACCCCCTCACTATGCCCTTCGGCCGGGCCCCGCAGACCCCGCGGCACGGCCGAAACGGCGGCGCCGGACGGACGGCTCACCCCGGTGACGCGCGTCGCATCAGGCCCCTGTCAGGAATCGGGGCGCCATCTCGTTCAAGGGACACGCGAACGAGACAGGAGCAACGCCATGAAGCACCGCATCGTCGTCCTCGGCGCCGGATGCGCCGGGGCCTTCGCCGCCGGAAACCTGGCCCGCACGTGGGCGGCCGGACCGCCTCGTGGCTCAAGTCGGGCGTGCCGAAAGGGGCCGGCTGGAGCATCGCCCACCCGACCTTCGGCATGCCGAAGCGCAGGCGCCGCCTGAACGCCTGGCCCGAGCGGGCCGGTGTCGGGGTCGGACCGGCTCGCGCGTCTCGACGCGGCCTGGCGGCAGCACGCACCCGAGGCTCCCGCCATCGCAGCGTGGTGACCCGATCCGCCGAAGTCCGGTGACCGGGCCGGGGTGCCGACGGCGCCCCGCGGGAGCGGTAATTCCGGGTGGGCGGCGAGACGGATTGCTACGCTTGCGATGACGTTGACCGTGTATCGAGGAGTCGCAGACGTGGTGGGTGACGACGACATCTCCGGGTGAGATCCGGATCTGACGGCCACTGGCAGCGCTGAAGAAGCGCCGACGGAGTGGCCCGTTTCGTCGTACCCCCTTTCCGTACGTCTGCCCGTGGCAGAGCTCTCTTCGCTCGCCCCCAGCCTCTTGAGGTCATTCCCATGTCCGACGTCACCGTCGTCTGCTCGAACCTGTCCTTCGCCTGGCCCGACGACACCCCCGTCTTCCACGACCTGTCCTTCGCCCTGACCGCCGGCAGCACCGGCCTCGTCGCCCCCAACGGCTCCGGCAAGAGCACCCTGCTCAAGCTGATCGCCGGGGACCTCCGCCCCTCGGGGGGCTCGGTGTCGGTCGGCGGCACGCTCGGCCATCTGCCGCAGAGCCTCCCCCTGACCGGTGACCTCACCGTCGCCGAGGTGCTCGGCGTCGCCGCGGTGATCCGTGCCCTCGACGCCGTCGAGTCCGGTGACGTGAGCGAGGAGCACTTCACCACCATCGGCGACGACTGGGGCATCGAGGAGCGCACCCGCGCCCAGCTCGACCGTCTCGGACTCGCCGGTCTCGCCCTCGACCGCAGTCTGAGCACCCTCAGCGGCGGCCAGGTCGTCTCGCTGGGCCTCGCCGCACAACTGCTCAAGCGTCCCGACGTGCTGCTGCTCGACGAGCCGACCAACAACCTCGACCGGGACGCCCGGCACAGGCTGTACGACGTCCTCGCGGACTTCAACGGGCTCCTGCTGGTGGTCGCCCACGACCGGGCCCTGCTCGACCGCATGGACGGCATCGCCGAACTCGGCAGCAGCCGACTGCGATTCCACGGCGGCAACTTCACCGCCTACGAGGAGGCCGTGCGGGCCGAGCAGGAGGTCGCCGAGAAGAACGTCCGCAATGCCGAGCAGGACCTGAAGCGGGAGAAGCGGGAGCTTCAGCAGGCCCGCGAGCGCGCCGACCGCCGCGCGAGCAACGCCGCCCGCAACCTCAAGAGCGCCGGGCTGCCGCGCATCTTCGCCGGCAACATGAAGCGCGGCGCGCAGGAGTCCGCGGGCCGGGCCGGCCAGATGCACGCGTCCCGGGTCGGTGAGGCGAAGGCCCGCCTCGACGAGGCCGGGCGGGCGCTGCGCGAGGAGCAGCGCATCACCCTGGACCTGCCCGACACCCAGGTGCCCGCCGGGCGCAACCTCTTCCTCGGCGAGGGGATGCAGGTCCGGCACGACGGACGGGACGTGTTCGCCGAGGGCGGTGTCGACCTGTCCGTACGCGGGCCCGAGCGCATCGCGCTGACCGGGCCCAACGGCTCCGGCAAGACCACGCTGATGCGGCTGATCACCGGTGAACTCACCCCGGAGAGCGGGGAGATCAAGCGCGGTGACGGCCGCGTCGCCTATCTCTCGCAGCGCCTGGACCTGCTGGACCTGGACCGTACGGTGGCGGAGAACTTCGCGGCGTTCGCTCCCGAGCGGCCCGAGCCGGAGCGGATGAACCTGCTCGCGCGCTTCCTGTTCCGCGGCCCCCGGGCACACCTGCCCGTCGGCGTGCTCTCCGGCGGCGAACGCCTGCGCGCCACCCTGGCCTGCGTCCTGTGCGCCGAACCGGCACCGCAGCTGCTGCTGCTCGACGAACCGACCAACAACCTCGACCTGGTCAGCGCGGGCCAGTTGGAGAGCGCGCTCGACTCCTACCGGGGCGCGTTCATGGTGGTCAGCCACGACGAGCGGTTCCTCGCCGAGATCGGGGTGAACCGCTGGCTGCGGCTGGCCGACGGAACGCTGGAGGCGACGGGGGCCCCGGCGGTGTGAGCCGCCGGAGTGTCCAGCGGCCCGCGCCCGAGGCACCGTGCCCGGCGGGCCGACCAGCGATCCCCTTGGACGGTTCCCTGTGCCCCGACCCGCTCTGCTCGCCCACGACCTCGTCCGCGACCTGGGTGGCCGTCGCGTCCTCGACGGTGTGTCCCTGACCGCGTCCCCCGGCCACCGCATCGGCCTGATCGGGGAGAACGGCGCCGGCAAGTCCACGCTGCTGCGTGTGCTCGCGGGCGTCGACGAACCCGATGCCGGGAGCGTCTCGCGCCCGGCCGGCCTCGGCTTCCTCCCGCAGGAGATGCCGTACGACGCCGAGTCCACCGTCGCCGCGGTGCTGGACGAGGCGCTGCGCGAGGCCCGCGAGGACCTCGCGGAGCTCGACCGTCTCGGCGAGGAACTGGCCCGGGTCCCGGAGGACGACCCGGGCCACCCGGACCTGCTCGACGCGTACGCCCGGCGCCTCGACCGGGCACGGGACCGGGAGGCCTGGGACGCCGACCGCCGGGCGGCCCTGATGCTGGACGGCCTCGGCCTGGGCTCGCTCGGGCACGACCGGACGCTCGGCTCGCTGTCCGGCGGGCAGCGTGGCCGGCTGGCCGTGGCGGCGCTGCTCGTGCGGCGGCCACCGGCGCTGCTGCTCGACGAGCCGACCAACCACCTCGACGACGCTGCCGCCGCCTTCCTGGAGGAGCGGCTGCGTGGCCTGCCCGGGGCCGTGGTCCTCGCCAGCCACGACCGGGCGTTCCTCGACGCCGTGTGCACCGATCTGATCGACCTCGATCCGGCCGTGGACGGGCCGGTGCGGTACGGCGGCGGCTACAGCGCCTACGTGAGCGAGAAGCACGCCGAGCGGGAGCGCTGGGAGCGGCGGTACACCGAGGAGCGGGAGGAACTCGACCGGCTGCGGCAGGAGGCGGGCACGACCGCCCGCCGGGTCGCGCCGGATCGGGGGCCGCGCGACAACGAGAAGATGGGCTACGGCCACCGGGCGGGCCGCGTGCAGAGCCAGATCTCCCGCCGGGTGCGCAACGCGTCCCGACGGCTCGCGGAGCTGGAGCGCACCCGGGTCGCCGAGCCGCCGCCCCCGCTGCGGTTCGCGGCGCCGCCGCCGGCGGTGCGTACGGCGGACGGACCGGAACACGTGGTGTCCCTGCGTGGCGTGCGGGTGCCGGGGCGGCTCGCGCTGTCCGGTCTCGAGGTCTCGGCGACCGAGCGGCTGCTGGTCACCGGCGGCAACGGGGCGGGCAAGTCGACCCTCCTCGCGGTACTCGCGGGTCGGCTCGCCGCCGAGGGCGAGGTGTGCAGGCGGCCCGCGCTGACGGTGGGGCTGCTCGCGCAGGACACCGTGTTCGAGCGGCCCGAGCGCACGGTCCGGGACACCTACGCGCTGGCGCTGGGGCCGGACCGCGCCGAAAGGCTGCCGCTGGTCCGCCTGGGGCTCCTGGCCGAGGCGGACCTGGACAAGCCGGTCGGGCAGGTCTCGGTGGGGCAGCGCCGCAGGCTGGCCCTGGCTCTGCTGATGGCGCGGCCACCCGAGCTGCTGCTGCTCGACGAGCCCACGAACCACCTCTCACCACGCCTGTGCGACGAACTGGAGGAGGCGTTGGGCAGCGGCCCGGGCGCGATCGTGGTCGCGAGCCACGACCGCTGGCTGCGCCGCCGGTGGCAGGGCCGTGAACTGCGGCTGGAGGTGGGGGCCGGGTAGGGGCAGGCGGAGGGGGAGGGACCGGGCGGGGGTGAGCCTCGCGGCTCTCGCCGGCCGCCTCCGCGTGTCGTCACCGAACTCCGGTCGGCTTCTGCCGTGTTGCCGTGTGAAGCCGTACCGACCGGCGGGTCGACCGGCGGGTCGACCGGCGTCGGCGGCGCGAGGGGCGCCTGGTGTCGTCACCAGCCCGCTCGGCGCCGGCGGTTGCCTGACGCCCCGGCGCCGCCCCCGTCAGACGGCGCCCGCCTCGCTCGGTGTCCGCAGGGCGTCCGCGATGCCCTGGGCCAGGAACGGGATCCGGTGCGCGGGGACGCCCGCGATGTTGATGCGGCCCGCGGTCGTGCCGTAGATGCCGGACCGGTGGCGCATCCGGCGCATCCCCTCGGGCGTGAGGGGCAGCATCGAGAACATGCCCTTCTGCCGGGCGAGGGCCCTCGCCCGCTCCTCGTGGCCGAGGGCGCCCAGGTGGGCGACCAGGTCCTCCCGGTTGGCCGTGATGCGGTGGCGCATCACGTCGAGCTCGGCGAGCCAGGCGGCCCGCAGGCGCTCGTCCTCCAGGACGGTGGCGACGACGGCGGCGCCGTGGTCCGGCGGCATCGAGTACAGGGTGCGCGCGGCGTTCTGCAGGGCCGTCTCGACGTGCCGGAGCGCCCGCGCGGACGAGCCGAGGACGATGGCGCACCCGGTGCGGTCGCTGTAGAGACCGAAGTTCTTGGAGCAGCTGACGGCGATGAGTACCTCGGGGAGCCGTTCGGCGAGCATCCGGGTCGGACGCAGGTCTTCCTCGAGTCCGTCGCCGAGGCCGTGGTAGGCGAGGTCGACGAAGGGGACCCAGCCGTTCTGCGCGGCGAGTCCGGCCAGCTCCTCCCAGGTCTCGGCGGAGGGGTCCGCTCCGGTGGGGTTGTGGCAGCAGCCCTGCAGCAGGACGACGTCGCCGGGCCCCGCCTCACGGAGGTCCTCCAGCATCCCCGAGGCGTCGAGCCACCGGAACGTGCGGACGGTGAGGCCCGCGCCTTCGAGGATGGGGCGGTGGTTGACGTACGCCGGGTCGCTGATCCACACCGTGGCGCCCGGGCGGGTCTGCCGTACGAGATCGGCGAGGAGGCGCAGGGCGCCGGTGCCCGCCACGGTCTGGACCGCCGTCGCGCGTGCGGTGAGGGCTTCGGTGCCGAGGACCGTGGTGAGCATGGCGCGGTTGAAGGCGGCGTTGCCGGACAGGCCGAGGTACTCCTTGGAGCCGGACCGTTCCGCCAGGCGCATCTCGGCCTCCTTGACCGCCGCCATGACGGGGGTCACCCCGGTGTGGTCGCGGTAGACGCCGAGGACGAGGTTGAGGCGCTCGGGGCGCGGGTCGGCGGCGTACTCGGCGGTCAGGTCCCACAGCGGGTCGACGGGCGGGGCGGGGAGGAGCTCAAGCATCGGCGGAAACCTTGGTTCGGGAGCGTCGGTTGGCGAGTGCGACGCCGAGGGTGATGAGGGGGACGCCCACCACGACGGGCAGGGTCGGCGACTCGTCGAGGAGGGGCACGGCGAGCAGGACGACGGCGACCGGGCTCAGGCTGCCGACGACGGAGCTGCGCTCCGGGCCGAGCCGGCGGATGGCGAAGGCGTACAGCAGTCCCGCGCAGAGGCCGACGCCCAGGCCCTGGACGACGAGGAAGAGCGCGATGTCGGCGCCGGCCGCCCGGGCGATGCCGGTGGGCAGGACTCCGGTCAGGGTCAGCAGCGCGATGACGGCGAAGGACGGCAGGCACAGCAGGCCGATGGACCCGACGGGGTCGAGGTCCACTTCCCGCAGGCCGACGGTGTAGAGGGCCCACAGGCCGCTGGCGACGAGCAGCGTTCCCACGCCGAGCAGGACGTCCGCGTCGAGGGCCGCGGTGTAGCGCCACACCAGGGCCACGACGCCGGCCACGATGAGGGCGAGGCCGGCCGCCTGCGTACCGCGCGGAGCGCTCTTGCCGCCCGCGACCATCAGGGCGGAGACGAACAGCGGGACCATGCCGGGCACGATCGCCCCGACGAAGGCGGCGGACGTCAGGGAACCGCCGTACATGGCGGCGAGGAAGAACGGGACCCCGGCACCGCAGATGATCTTGGCCGCGGGGCCGAACCGGACGGCGACCAGCCGGCGCCTGCGCCGCCACAGTGCGGGGGCGAGGACCACCAGGGGCACGCCGAAACGCAGCAGCGCGGCGTCGGCCGGCAGCAGCGTGGAGGTGCTCAGAGCGCGGGCGCTGAGCGCGAACGCGGCCCAGATGGCCACGGTGAACAGGAGCGCGATCATGCCCACGGCCTGCGGGGAGAGCCCCCGGAACGGGCCGGTACGGGGCTCCGCGTCGCGCCCCGCGGGCGGGGTCTCGGTGTGCGGCGTCCGCGCGTCCGGGGTTCCTGCCGTGCCCTGCGGAGTCTCCGTGGCCGGCGTCCCCACCGTGCCCTCCCCCATCGATCCCAGAGATTGTGTTGCTGCCACCGGCCGTTCCTCCCGATCGGAGCCGTTCGGGCGGAGCCGACGTCCGGCTGTGCCCCCGGTAGGCAACGGTAGAGCTTGGGCCGGGGCAGACGATTGCCAGTTCTGCCCTCCAGACATAGCGTGGGGGCAGGATCTGCCAAGCTCTGCCAAGGAGACCCGATGGACGCCGTGGACTTCCAGATCATCCACGAGTTGCAGGCGGACGGCCGCCTGTCGAACCAGGACCTCGCCGACCGGATCAGACTGTCCCCCTCCCCCTGCCTGCGCCGGGTGCGCCGCCTGGAGGAGTCGGGCCTGATCGGCGGCTACACGGCCACCGTCGACCAGGTCGCCTTCGGCCTGCCGATCACCGTCTTCGTACGGATCCGCCTGGAGCGCCACACGGCCGAGGCGGTCAACGTGTTCGAGCAGCACGTCGGCCTCATCGACCACATCCAGGACTGCTATCTGATGGCCGGCAGCAGCGACTACCTGCTCAGGGTCGTCATCGAGAGCCTGGAGGCGTACGAGGCCTTCGTCCGCACCCGGATCCACGCCATTCCGGGCATCGCGTCGATCGAGTCCAGCTTCGCCTTCGGCAGCGTCAAGCAGTCCAGGGTCTACCCGCGCCCGGGCGTCCCGTCGCGCCCGCGCGCGGGCGGCGGCACAGCCACGTAACCCTCGCGGGGGCCCGAGAGGACCCGCCGCCACCGCCACCCTGGCCGCCACGGCCCTCGGCGGCGGGACCGTGGTCCTGCCGGACGTCGCCCTGGCCGGCACGGCGGCTTCGTCCCGCGCGATCCGATCGCGTCTCCGTCGATGCCGTTGAGCTACTCGGCGAAATCCCTGGTCAAGACGACGGGGTTGCTGGAGGAGGACCCTGGCGCTCGACGAATGGCTTCCTCGTCGGCGTCCGCGGCGACGCCCAGATCACGACGCATCGCATCCCTCGCGACCCGAATCAGAGACCAGAGCGCGTGCTGCGCTTCAGCGGCCGACTGCAGAGTCTCGTCCGGGCGGGGGTTTCCCTGTTCCAGGCGCTTGATCTGTCCATAGACCCCGGTCAGCGCTCCGTTGAGTTCGTAAGCAGGAGCGAGCACCGTATCGGGGGCGATCATCAGCGCCTCGGACCACCGGTCACGGTAGGCGTCCTTGGTTCCTTCCAACGCCGATACGTCCTCCTGCGCGGGCGTGCGATCCCGCATGACGTACAAGTGCCGGCTCAGCGCCGTGGTGAACTGCCTCGCATCCCTGTGCAGTTGTGTGTAGCAGGCTCGGCGCAGCTCACGATTCTCGCGAGCCTCCTGGATGGCATGGGCCATCTCCAACTCGCGCTTCTTGGCCCGGTCGGCGCCCCGCTGGGTAAGCAAGGCACCCCCGAGCGTTCCCGCTACGCCGGTGATCGCGATCAGTACCGCCCCCACGTCCATGCGATCACCCTAGACGGGGGCATGCGCCGGCAGGATCGAGACGAGGATCAGGACTCGCCGCCTCGATCGCCGCGAGTGCCGACCCGAAAGATAGGCCCTACGGCGCCTCGCAGCCGGCGACCCGCGCGAGGCACCTTCGCCATCGGCGTCACGTCGTCGAGCATCGACCGAGCCGACTACGACCCTCGCGAAACCGGCGCCACCGCGCCGCAGTTGGGGCTCCGGGTGCTGAGGCCACGGGCGGCTTCCACGGTGTCCCTCACCGAACCGTCAGGCCCGCGCACCGTCACCTTGCAGCGGCTGCGACCGCGCCTCCGCGGCGAGCGGCACCACCGCCTGCATGACGCCCGCGGGGGCACTCAGCGGCCCGAAGATCCGCTGCGGACCCCGGCGCACCGTCCCGCTGACCGGGCCGGCGCGTGGCCGTCCTCGACCTGGTGACCCTCCGCCCGCACGGAGCCGGCCGAGATCCGGGACGTGGGCGACCATGCGGCCTGGTTCGACGACGCCAACGACGCGTACGGCATCCCGCGCGCCGACGGCACCCGCGACGTGTGGGCCGTCCGCCGACGCCTCCGGCATGCCCCGCCTCCTGGTACCCGGGCCGGCTGCCCGCCCGGCGCCCGGCTGAGGCGGGAGTCTTCGGGGCCCTACGGTTGCCGCAGCCGGGCCAGCTCCACCTCGACGGCCTCCGCCAGGAGGGTGCGTGCGTGGCCGATCGCGAGGCCGCCGCTCAGCCAGCGCATGCTCAGGCCCTCCAGGAGGGCGGTGAGCCGTTCGGCCGCCGCGGCCAGCCCGGCCGCCGGCGCCATCGGCTGCACCTGCCCGAGCAGCGCGGCCACCTCCTGCACCCAGACCAGGGTGGCCCGGGCGAGGTCCTCGCGCAGGACGGGGTCGAAGACGGCGCTCGCCCGCAGCTCCCCCCAGGCGGTGCTGTTCTCCCGTACCTCCTGGGTGTCCTGGAGTTCCAGGAGCAGGACCTGGTCGAGCTCCTCGCGGGGGCTCAGCGGTTCCGCCTCGGGGTCCTGGGCCGTGGTGTAGCGCTCGGCCCGGTCGTTGATGAACTCCAGCGTGTGGCGCAGGACTCCGGTGCGGTCCTTGAAGTGGTAGTAGATCAGGCCGGTGGAGACTCCGGCCTCCTCGGCCAGTTCCTCCACGCGGAGGCCACGGACTCCGCGCCGGGCGATGACCCGGGCGGCCGCTTCGAGGATCTGAGTACTGCGAGACGCCATGTCACGAACCCTATCCGGACCGCCGGGCGCGGGGCTCGCCTCGGTCCCGTCCGTGGCACCGCTCCATGGCCCGCCGCCCTGCCCGTCGAGCCCGTGACCGCCACCCGCGTGAAGCCGGGGCCCGTGGCACCCGCCGCCGTGCCGCGTCACCGCGGTGCGCCCGCCGCCGGTTAGTCTCGCCAGCCCAGGATCGGAGCAGAGCATGCCCCTCCTTCCTTCCTCCCGCCGCACCGCCCTGCGCGCCTTCGCCGCGATCGGCGGCGCCCTGGCCGCCGGGGCCGGTGCCCGCGGTCCTGGGGAGTCCGTGGGCAGCGGGGCCACCACCGCGCCCGCCCGCACGTCGCCCGCGGCCTCGGCCTCGGGTGGCGAGCGGCGCTTCGGTGCCGAGTGGGAGAGCCCCGCCGCCTGACCGTCTCCGGGAAGCGACGCGCGGCCGGGAGCTGATCCTGCGGACCCAGGTCACCCCGCGTGGGGGCGCTCGGGGACGCCGGCGACCTCTCGCCCACGGAGGACCTGACGCTGCAGACGAGCTCGGGCCCCGCCGTCACGGCGGGGCCCGAGGGGTGATCCGGGGCGAACCCCGCGGATCAGGTGGTGCGTCGGTGCGTCGGTGCGTCAGTGCGTCAGAGGACGTTGACCCCGGTCCAGGCCGCCGCCACGGTGGCGTACTCGGGGCTGGTGGCGCCGTAGAGGTCCTTCGCCGCGTTCAGGGTCGCGGCGCGGGCGCCCTTGTAGTCCGTGGTGGAGGTCATGTAGACGGTCAGCGCCCGGTACCAGATGGCGGAGGCCTTCTGGTTGCCGATGCCGGTGACGGTGGATCCGTTGTACGTCGGGCTGTTGTAGGTGATCCCGTTGATCGTCTTGGTGCCGCTGCCCTCGCTCGCGAGGTAGAACCAGTGGTTGCCGACGCCCGAGGAGTTGTGCACGTCGAGCCGGCCGACGGACTTCGACCAGTAGTCGGCGGAGCGGCCGTCGAGGGACGGCTTGTCGAAGCGGCGCAGCCACGGCGGGGTGGACTGGTCGCTGAAGAGGTAGTCGGGGGTGTCGATCGCGTTGTTGGCGTACCACTCGACCATCGTGCCGAGGATGTCGCTGGTGGCCTCGTTCAGGCCGCCGGACTCGCCGCTGTAGCGCAGGTTGGCGGTGGCCGAGGTGACGCCGTGGGTCATCTCGTGGCCCATGGTGTCGAGGTCGACCTGCTCGGGGTCGGTGGTGCCGTCGCCGTCGCCCGTCATCATGCAGAAGCAGGCGTCCGACCACTGGGCGTTGTCCCAGTTGGTGCCGACGTGGACGAACACGGTGGCGCCGCGGCCGTCGTTCTTGATGCCGTTCCGGCCGAAGGTGCTCTTGTAGTAGTCGTACGTCTTGGCGGTGTTGGCGTGCGCGTCGACGGCGGCGGTGGAGCGGTCGGTGGAGAACTTCCTGCCGTCGCCCCAGATGTTGTCGGCGTCGGTGAACAGGGTGCCGGAGGAGCTGCTCAGGGACGAGGACGAGACGTTG
This sequence comes from Streptomyces sp. R-07, assembly GCF_049913175.1. NCBI lineage: Bacteria > Bacillati > Actinomycetota > Actinomycetes > Kitasatosporales > Streptomycetaceae > Streptomyces > Streptomyces sp. R-07. Next base: position 7,606,456 of record NZ_CP183978.1, on the reverse strand, counting down.
TGCGCGTCCTTCGTGATGTGGCCGCGCACCGGGTCGATCAGGGCGAAGGTGCCGTTGGCCTGCAGGGTGGTGTCGAGGGAGATGTCACCGGTGTACTCGGAGTGGCCGGTGCCGGTCGCCTCGCGCTCGGTGTCGTAGTTCTCGATCGCGGCGCCGGTGTTGGCGTCGGTGACGAAGACCTCGCCGTGCGGCTGACCCTTGTCGCCCAGGCCCTGCACCGTGGTGCGCCAGGCCAGGCGGGGGGTGCCGTCGGCGGCCCACACGATCAGCTCGGGGGTGGACTTGGCGTTGCTGACCACTCCCTGCGAGCGCTTCAGGGCGCCGGCCGCGGTGCCCTTGGCGTCGGCGACGGGAGTGACGGACTTGAGCGCCACCTTGTGGGCCTTGGCGTGGGTGGATCCCTTGAGCGCGCCGTCGGCCTTCTGGTGGACGACGAAGTCGCCGCCGACGACGGGAAGACCGTGGTAGGTCCGCTCGAAGCGGACGTGCTGGGTGCCGTCGGCGTCGATCACGACGTCCTTGACCTGGAGGGCCTGGCCCGCCCCGAAGCCGAAGGTGTCGGCGTGCCGGGTCACGTTCGCCTCGGCCCGGGCTATCGCCGTGTCACGGGCGGAGGTTCCCTGCTGCGCGCCGTAGGGCTGCGAGTACGCCGGTACGGCCAGAGCGCCCGTGGTGATGACACCGGCGGCGACCATCGTGGAGAGGGCAAGAAGAGGACGGAGCATGACGGGGTGTTCCTTCGCTCGTCGTGGGGGGTGACGACGTCCTGGGACGTTGACGCGAAGTGTTCACCAGGTGACATGTTCCTGACGCGATCCCATGTGGGATACAACACCGGAGTTATATGGGGGTGGGGAACCACGGCCCGGCGGGGAAGCGCAGCCCGGCGGGGGAACCGTGGACAGGCGGGAACCTCAGCTTGGCGCAGTGAACCGCGGCCCGGCGGGGAACCGCAGCCCGGCGGGGAGAACCGCGCCCCGGCAGGTCACCTGTCCGGGCCGAGGGCGAACTCCTCGCCGCCCGCCTCCCACCAGGCCAGGTACTGCGGCCGCTGCCGCACCAGCGCCAGATACGCGGCCAACAGCCGCTCACCGACCGCGTCGGCGAGTTCGGAAGGAACCGAATCCGTGTTCCACGCCAGCTGCAGCCGCCGGTGGAACGGGACGTCCGCGAGCGGCCGCTGGACGGTGCCCTGTGCGGGGACGTCGGCGCTCGGCCACACACCGCAGACGGCACGACGGCCGGCGACGAGGATCTGCGCCACCGACAGGTCGGGCGTCACGTGCGCGATGCGCGGTGTGAACCCCGCCTGCTGACAGGTGAGGTGGAGGTAGGCGTGCACACCGCTCTCGTCCGCCTCCGGCATGACCCACTCCTCGTCCCGCAGTTCGTGCAGACCGACCTTCTCCTGACGGGCCAGCGGATGGTCCTCGGCGAGCAGGACGAAGACCGGCTCGCGCAGCAGCGTGCGCGTCACCACCGCGTCGCCGACCGGGAGGGGGAATCCGGGGAACTCGCCGAACACCGCGATGTCGCATTTCGACAGGCTCAGCGCTTTGATCAGGGTCTGCACCGAACGGCGGGCGTCTATGCCGAGCCGGCGTTCCGGGACGAGCTCGAAGAGGGCGGAGATCAGCAGCGACACCAGGGGGCCGGCGGTTCCGCCCGCCCGCAGCGGCGAGGCGGTCTCCCGGTCCGCCTCGGCGGCCGAGCGCGCGTGCTCGCGCAGCCGGTCGAAGCCGACCACGAGGTCACGTGCGCAGCGCAGGACGTACTGGCCGTTCTCGTTCGGTTTCACCCCGTCGGCGCTCCGGATGAAGAGCGGTCCGCCCAGCTCGTGTTCGATCCGCTTCAGCTGGGCGCTCGTGGCGGGTTGGGAGAGCTGCAGGCGTGCGGCGGCTTTGCGGATGCTGCCGGACTCGGCGACGGTGAGCAGGACACGGAGGTGCCGGAACTCGAGGTGCATGTACATTCCCCGCTCAGGGCGGAGGGCCCCTTGCACCCCCCGTGACCAGCAGTACCAGCTGCCCGGGGGCATGGTGACCAAGACTCTGACGGACCTGTCGGGGCGGCAACCACGGGAGGGCAAAATTTACGTGCGCACGCCACGGCTTTGCAGCGGCATCGCGCTGTGGGCCACGAGTCGATTCAGTGCAGAACCCCCAACTCGTGGTGCCTGTCGCCGGGGTCGCCGAAGAGGGCGGTGGGCCGTCGCTTCAGGTGGGGGTCGAAGGATGCGGTGAAGGTGGCGCGCTGGGCCGCGAGGGACCGCCGGAGGTCGATGGTGCCGATGAACTCGGGCGCCGCGCCGTGAGAGCCGCCGTCATGTGGCCGGCGAGTTGCGGCAGTATGCGATGAAGATCCGCGTATACGCCACGTTGGGCGTTCTTCGGACCGGCCGAACTTGCCGCCCGTCCGAGAAAGGTCCATCGCCTTGGACAGTCCGGCAGAAAGGGGCTCATCCTGGGCATCGGGATTACGGCCGCCCGCCGCGGCCTCCCCGCCGGCACCCGCGCCGAGGTCCGGGGCTCCTGCCTCTCGCGGGCCGTCGCGTCTGTGATCGGGCTCCGGACCGGCACCGGCCTGGGTCGGCCGAAAACCGCTCGTTACAGTGAGGGCATGCCTCGAACCTCTCCGTCGGTCGCCCTCGACGCCATGCTCGCCGGCAACCGGCGTTTCGTCGCCGGGACCCCGCACCACCCCAATCAGGACGCCGCGCGGCGTGCGCAGCTCGCGCCCGGGCAGGAGCCGTTCGCGGTCATCCTCGGGTGCTCCGACTCGCGGCTCGCGGCGGAGATCATCTTCGACCAGGGGCTCGGCGACCTGTTCGTCGTACGGACCGCGGGGCACGTCCTCGGGGCCGAGGTGCTGGGCAGCGTCGAGTACGCCACGAGCATCCTCGGCTGCCGACTGGTCGTCGTCCTGGGACACGACTCGTGCGGCGCCGTCGCCGCGGCCCGCGCCGCTGTGGAGGACGGGCTGCCGGCGGCCGGATTCGTCCGGGACGTGGTGGAGCGTGTGACGCCGAGCGTCCTGGCGGCCCGTGCGGCCGGTCTGACGGAGGACGGCGACATCATCGACGAGCACATAAGGCACACGGTGCAGCTGCTCATGGACCGGTCCCGCGTCCTGGCGGACCAGGTGACGACGGGCGAGGTCGCGGTCGTGGGCCTGGCCTACCAGCTGGCCGAGGGCAGCGCCCGGCTCGTGACGTCGCACGGCGTCGAGGAGGCGAAGTGAACGCCCGTACGCCACGGCACTTCGACTGCGCGGACCCGTCGGCCCGCTCGGCCGGGATCGACGCGGCGGTGACCGCTCTCGGGCAGGGGGATCTCGTCGTCCTCCCGACGGACACCGTCTACGGCATCGGCGCCGACGCCTTCGATCCGCGGGCCGTCGCCGGCCTGCTGGCCGCCAAGGGGCGGGGCCGGCACAAGCCGTCCCCGGTGCTCGTCGGCTCGAAGGACGCGCTGGACGACCTGGTCGCGGACCTGCCGAAGACGGCGGAGGACCTGATCGGGGCGTTCTGGCCGGGCGGTCTGACGCTGGTGCTCCGCCACCGGCCCTCGCTCTCCTGGGACCTGGGCGAGACCGGCGGCACGGTGGCGGTGCGGATGCCCGACCATCCCCTCGCACTCGACCTGCTCGCCGCGGCCGGTCCGATGGCCGTCTCCAGTGCGAACCTCACCGACCGGCCCTCGCCGGAGGACTGCGACGCCGCCTTCCGGATGTTGGGGGACTCCGTCTCGGTGTACCTCGACGGCGGCCGGACCTCCGGGCCGGTGTCGTCGTCGATCGTCGACCTGACGGGCGACACCCCGGTCCTCGTACGGGAGGGTGTCCTGTCCGCCGCGGAGCTGCGCACGGTCGTACCCGGTCTGCTCGCGCGCTGACCTCCCGCTCCTGGGCTCCCGTTCCTGGGCTCCCGTTCCCGGTCTCCCGCTCCTGATCTCCCCCGTCGACCTCCCACGCGAAGAAGTCCCGCCACCTTCCCGGTGAGCGGGAACCGCGCCCTGCGCCGGGGCCCCTCGCCCTGCCAGGCTCCGACCTGCTGTGTTTCCACCGCCCGCGCCCCGCCCGGGGGGCGGGGCAGCAGGGAGGACGTGACAGATCATGAGGGGCGCGCAGACCATCGCCCGGCTCGCGGACTGGGCCGCGGAGCGGTACGGGGATGAGGAGGCCCTCGTCTTCGGCGAGGAGCGCTGGACGTTCGCGGAGCTGCGCGACCGGGTCGACCGGGGGGCGCGTGCGGTGATCGCGCAGGGGGTGCGGCCGGGGGACTCGGTCGCCGTGTGGGCGCCCAACAGCGCGCGCTGGGTGGCGGCCGCCCTCGGCGCCGTCGCGGCGGGCGGGGTGCTCGTCCCGGTGAACACCCGTTACAAGGCGGCCGAGGCCGCCGACATCCTGCGCCGCTCCCGTACCCGGCTGCTGTTCACCGAGCACGACTTCCTGGGTACGGACTACCGGGCGATGCTCACGGCCTCGGGCGAGGAACTCCCGCTCCTGGAGCGGACGGTGACCCTGCATTCGGCGGACTGGGCGCGTTTCCTGTCGGAGGGGGCAGGGGTGGCCGGGGAGGACCGGCTCGCCCGCACCGCCGCCGTGCGCCCCGGCGACACCGCCGACATCCTCTTCACCTCCGGCACCACCGGCCGCCCCAAGGGCGTGCCCACCACCCACGGCCAGAACGTGCGCGTGTACGACGCCTGGGCCCGTACGGTCACCCTCCGGCGCGGCGACCGCCACCTCCTCGTCAACCCGTTCTTCCACACCTTCGGCTACAAGGCCGGCATTCTCGCCTGCCTGCTCCACGGGGCCACGATCGTCCCGGAGCAGGTCTTCGACGCCGAGGCGGTCCTCGGGCGGATGCGGGACGAGCGCATCTCCGTCCTGACCGGGGCGCCGACGGTCTTCACCTCGCTCATCCACCATCCCGAGCGCGAGGCGTACGACCTGACCTCGATGCGGATGGCGGTCACGGGGGCCGCGAACATCCCCACCGCGCTCATCGAGCAGATCAGGACGTCGCTGGGCGCGCGGAGCGTCAACACCGCGTACGGGCTGACCGAATCGACGGGTGTGGTCGCGATCTGCCCGCCGCACGAGTCCCCGGAGACCCTGGCCCGCACCTCCGGAACGGCCCTGGAGGGCACGGAGCTGCGCGTCGACGCCCCGCCCGGGGAGCCCGGCGAGATCCTCACGCGCGGCTATCACGTCATGCACGGCTACCTCGACGACCCGGAGGCCACCGCGCGGGTCGTCGACGCGGACGGCTGGCTGCACACGGGGGACGTCGGGGTGCTCGACGCGCGCGGGTTCCTGCGGATCACCGACCGGCTCAAGGACATGTTCGTCGTGGGCGGGTTCAACGTGTACCCGGCGGAGGTGGAGCAGGTGCTGCGGGGCCACCCGGCCGTCCTGGACGCGGCGGTCGTGGGCGCGCCCGACGCGCGGCTCGGGGAGGTCGGCGTCGCGTACTGCGTACCGGCGGCCGGGGCTTCCCTCGACGCGGCCGAGCTGACCGCGTACACGCGTGAGCTGCTGGCCAACTTCAAGGTCCCGCGCGCCTTCCACGCCCTCGCGGCCCTCCCGCACAACGCGGCGGGCAAGGTCGACAAGAAGGCGCTGCGGCGGTCGGCGGACAACACCCCCACCCGATGAGGAGAGTAGGAACGTGAACGACAGCAAGATCCAGTCCGTCGATGTCGTCGTCGTCGGAGCGGGCGTCACCGGTCTGTACGCCGTGCACAAGCTGCGCGGCCTCGGCCACAGCGTGCGCGGCTTCGAGCGCGGGGACGACGTGGGCGGCGTCTGGTACTGGAACCGCTATCCCGGCGCCCGCTGCGACGTGGAGTCCGTGGACTACTCGTACTCCTTCGACGAGGAACTGCAGGAGCAGTGGGACTGGAGCGAGAAGTACGCCACGCAGCCGGAGATCATCCGCTATCTGCGCCATGTCGCCGACCGCTTCGACCTGCGCCGCAGCTACGCCTTCGGCACCTCGGTGGTCTCGGCGGAGCTCGACGAGGAGACACTGCGCTGGACGGTCCGCACGGACGGCGGCGAGGTGGTGTCGGCCCGGTTCTGCGTGTTCGCCGTCGGCTGCCTGTCCAGTACACACGTACCGGACATCCCGGGGGCCGGGGAGTTCGCCGGCGCCACCCACCACACCGGCGCCTGGCCGCACGAGGGCGTGGACTTCGGCGGTCTGCGCGTCGGCGTGATCGGCACCGGCTCCTCCGGCATCCAGGCCATCCCCCTGATCGCCGAACAGGCGGCGCACCTCACCGTCTTCCAGCGCAGCGCCAACTTCAGCATCCCGGCGGGCAACAAGCCCCTGGACGAGGAGACGCGCCGTCGGCAGAAGGCCGGCTACGCCGAGCGGCGGCGCCTTTCGCGGCTCAGCGGGGGCGGCTCGCCCCACGCGGCGCACCCGTCGGCGACGTTCGCGGTGTCGCCCGAGGAGCGGCGGGCCGCGTTCGAGGAGCGGTGGGAGCTCGGCGGCGTCCTGTACTCCAAGACGTTCCCGGACCAGCTGACCGACCGCGCGGCGAACGACGCGGCGCGCGCGTTCTGGGAGGAGAAGGTCCGTGCCCTGATCGAGGACCCGGCCGCCGCCGACCTGCTGGTCCCCACCGACCACCCGATCGGCACCAAGCGGATCGTCACCGACTCGGACTACTACGAGACGTTCAACCGCGACGACGTGCGCCTCGTGAGCCTGCGGGACAACCCGATCGAACGGATCGACGCCACCGGGATCGTGCTGGCCGACGGCACCCGGGTCGAGCTGGACGCGATCGTGTTCGCGACCGGTTTCGACGCGATGACCGGCGCGATCGACCGGGTGGACATCCGCGGGCGTGGCGGCCGGAGCCTGAAGGAGGACTGGAGCGCGGGTCCGCGCACCTATCTGGGCCTGGGCGTCGACGGCTTCCCGAACCTGTTCAACCTCACCGGTGCCGGCAGCCCCTCCGTCATGGCCAACGTCGTGCTCTGCGCCGAGCAGCACGGCGACTGGCTCGCCGACTGCCTGCGGCATCTGGACGAGCACGGCTACCGCGCGATCGAGGCGAGCCGCGAGGCCGTCGAGGAGTGGGTCGCGCAGTGCCGCGACCGGGCGGCGGCCACGCTGTTCCCGGCGGCGAACTCCTGGTACCAGGGGGCGAACATCCCTGGGAAGCCACGGGTGTTCATGCCGTTCATCGGTGGCTTCGGGGTGTACGGGGAGATCATCGCGGACGTCGCGGCCTCGGGGTACAAGGGGTTCGCGCTGATACGGGGCTGACGCGGGCCCCGCGTTCAGTGAGACGTCAGAGCGCCCCGCCCCCACCGGATCGATCGGGTGGGGGCGGGGCCGCAGGCGTGTGGGACGGTCAGCGTGCGGCGAGGGCCTCGCGCAGGGCGGCGAAGGCGGTCTCGCGGGCCTCGGCCGCCGCGGGCAGGGCGCCCGCCATGGAGAGGAAGCCGTGGAACATCCCGGCGTGGTGACGGGCCTCGACCGCAACCCCCGCCGCGGCGAGCGCCTCCGCGTACGCCAGGCCGTCGTCCCGCAGGGGGTCGAAGCCGGCGGTGACGATGTGGGCCGGCGGCAGCCCGGACAGGTCGGCGCCCGCCAGCGGGGCCGCGTACGGGCTGGTGCGGTCCGCCGGGTTCGGCAGATAGCCGTCCCAGTACCAGCGCAGGTGGTCGGAGGTGAGGAAGTAGCCCTGGGCGTTCTCGCGGTGCGAGGCGCGGGAGCGGGTGGGGTCGAGCATCGGGTAGTAGAGCGCCTGGCAGGCGATCTCGGGGCCGCCCCGGTCGCGGGCGAGCAGGGTGAGGACGGTGGCGAGGTTGGCGCCCGCGCTGTCACCCGCGACGGCGATCCGGCGGCCCGGGAACGTCGCCGCGGCCCAGCGGAGGGCCCTGTAGGCGTCCTCGGGGGCGGCGGGGAAGGGGTGCTCGGGGGCGCGGCGGTAGTCGACGGAGACCACGATCGCCTCCGTGGCGCGGGCGAGGGAGCGGCAGAAGCCGTCGTGGCTGTCGAGGTCGCAGAGGACGAAGCCGCCCCCGTGACAGAACACGATCACGGGGGCGGTCTCGTCGGCACCGGGGTCGTAGACGCGTACGGGCACGCCGTCGGCGTCCTCGTCCGCGACGCGGGCGACGGGGGGCGGGGGGACGGCCGGCCGGGGGCGGGCGGCGAAGAAGGCGCGCACCTCGGCGATGTCCGTCATCTCGGTCGCCAGCGGGGGAAAACCGGCGGTGGCCAGATCGATGACGGCCTGGACCTCGGGGTCGGGTCGGTTCACGCGTCGCTCCGTTCGGGGTCGGGTCGGTTCACGCGTCCGCTGGTGTCGGGCTCCGGTCGGTTCACGCGTCCGCGCCTATCGGGCTCCGGTCGGTTCACGCGTCCGCGCCTATCGGGCTCCGGGCGGTTCACGCGTCCGCTGGTGTCGGGCTCCGGGCGGTTCACGCGTCCGTCTCCTTCGGGGTGAAGACCGGCATGCGGCCCGCCGACGCGCCGCCGTCCACGGCGAGTTCGGCGCCGGACAGGTAGGAGGAGTCGTCGGAGGCGAGGAAGGCGACCAGGCGGGCGACCTCCTCCGGCTCCCCCACTCGTCCGAGCGGTGTGCCGGGATGCTCCTTGGTGCCCAGGTGGGCGGTCATCGCCGTGGCGATGGCACCCGGGTGGACGGAGTTGACCCGGATGCCGTCCGCTCCGAGTTCCAGCGCGGCCGTTCGGGTCAGGCCGCGCAGCCCCCACTTCGCGGCGCCGTACGCGCCGTGTCCCCAGATGCCCTGGAGGCCGGCCTGCGAGGAGATGTTGACGATGGACCCGCCGCCGCTCGCCCGCATGGCCCCGGCGGCGGCGCGGACGCCGAGGAACGGGCCGATCAGGTTGACGCGGAGGATCGCCTCCAGGCGGGCCGGGTCCTCCTCGGTGATGAGCGCGGTGGAGTAGATCGCGGCGTTGTTGACGAGGACGTCGAGCCGGCCGAAGGCGTCCAGGGCGGCGGCCACGGCGGCCGCCCAGGACTGTTCGTCGGTCACGTCGTGGCGTACGAAACGGGCGGCGGAGCCGAGGGAGGCGGCCGTCGCCTCTCCCTCCGTCTGCAGGACGTCGGTGAGGACGACGTTCGCCCCGAGGGCGGCGAACAGGCGGGCCTCCGCCTCGCCCATGCCGCGTGCCGCGCCGGTGATCAGCGCGACCTTTCCTGTGAGGTCGACGGGCATCAGCGGTTCTCCTCGATCGGTCGGAGGGTCGGGCGGAGGGTCGGGCCGGTCGTCCAGCCGCCGTCGACGGCCAGTTCCGCTCCGGTGACGTACGAGGCGGCGTCCGAGAGCAGGAAGGCGACCGCGTCCGCGATCTCCCGGGGCTCCCCGACCCGGCCCATCGGTGTGTTCGGGTACTTCCCCTCTCCCCGTTCGATGCCCACATGGGCGGTCATCGGGGTGTGGATCATGCCGGGGTGGACGGAGTTGACGCGGATCCGGGCGGCTCCGAGCTCCACCGCGCCGAGCTTGGTGAGCCCGCGCACGCCCCACTTGGCCGCGCCGTAGCCGGCGGTGAGGGGCAGGCCCATGAGGCCGGCCGCGGACGAGATGTTGACGATGGAGCCGCCGCCGTTCTCCCTCATGGCCGGGATCACCGCCCGCATGCCGAGGAAGACGCCGGTGAGGTCGATGTCGAGGACGCGCCGGAACGCCTCGGCGCTCTGCTCCTCCAGGAGGTGTGAACCGCCCGAGATCCCGGCGTTGTTGACGAGGCCGTCGACCCGGCCGAACGTGGCGGCCGCGAAGTCGACGACCTCGCGCCAGTCGTCCTCGGAGGTGACGTCGTGGCGGACGAAACGCGCGTCGCCGCCGAGTTCGCCGGCCAGGGCCCGTCCCTCCTCCTCCCGTACGTCCGTGAGCACGACCCGGGCGCCGGACCCGGCGGCCACCCGGGCGGTCTCGGCGCCGATCCCCCGCGCCCCGCCGGTGACGATCACCGTCCTGCCCCGCAGATCCGTCATCGGACTCCTCACCGCGTCTCGGCGGAGCCCGTACGGGCGATGTGGTCGACCGCGAGCCAGCTGAAGGTCATGGCCGGGCCGATGGTCGCGCCGGGTCCCGGGTAGGTCTCCCCCATGACGGCGGACGACACGTTGCCGGAGGCGTACAGGCCGTCGATGGCGCTCCCGTCCTCCCGCAGCACGCGGGCCGTCGCGTCGGTGACCAGGCCGCCCTTGGTGCCGATGTCGCCCGGGTGGACGGGGATCGCGTAGTACGGTCCCTTCTCCAGGGGTGCCAGGTTCGGGTTGGGCAGCGTCGGGTCGCCGTAGTAGCGGTCGTAGACGCTGTCGCCGCGGTGGAAGTCCTCGTCGCGGCCCGCCCGGGCGAAGCCGTTGAAGCGGTCCACGGTGACGCGCAGCCGCTCCGGGGCCACGCCGGTGCGCGCCGCCAGTTCCTCGACGGTCGCGGCCTTCTTGACGAAGCCGCTCTCCAGCCACGGCTTGGGGAACGCCTGGCCCGGGAAGAGGCCCATGAAGATGTAGTGGGCCTTGGCGGTGGCGTCGAGGATCAGCCAGGACGGCACGGTGGTCGCACCGGGCCTGTCGTTGGCGTACATGGCGTCGACGAACTCGTGATACGGGGCGGCCTCGTTGGCGTAGCGTTCGCCCGCCTGGTTGACGATCACCATGCCGGGGATGCCGCGGTCGGCGACGAGGAAGAACGGCTTCCCCTCGGGAGGCACCACCGACGGCGCGCCCCACACGCGGTCCATCAGGTCGGTCGCGGCGCCGAGGGCCACGGCCGGTTCCAGGGCGTCGCCGGTCTGTCCGTCGGAGGCGGAGCTCCACGCGGTGGAGGTGGGCGCCGGGAGGTGCTTCTCGCGGAGCCGCTGGTCGTGGGAGAAGCCTCCGGAGGCGAGGACGACGCCGCCGTTCGCCCGGACGGTGAATTCCCTGCCGTCCCGGGTGACGCGGACGCCGGTGACCCGGCCGTCCTCCTCGACGAGCCCGGTCAGCGGGGCGGAGAGCCACAGTTCGGCGCCGAGGCTGTCGAGCGAGTGCCGCATGCGGGCGATCAGCGCCTCGCCGAGGGAGAGCAGTTCCTGGCCGGAGAGCCGGGCCTTGACCGCCTGGGCGCCGACCTTGACGGCGGTCCGGCGGCCGGCCCAGGTGCGTCCCACCATGTTGAGCTGCCGGAAGTCCTTGGAGGTGATGGTGAGGCCGTACGTGGGAAGCCCGGCACGGCGCATGGTGGCGCGCTGCTCGGGGCCGAGCTTCCTGAAGTCGAAGACCTGCGGTTCGACGGAGCGGCCCTGCGGGTAGCCGCCGAGCCGCTCGGGGTAGTAGTCGGAGTAGCCGGGGGTGTAGACGAACCTCACGGCCGTGCGGTCGTGGAACTCCCGTACCATCCGGGGTCCGTGGGCGACGTAGGCGTCCTTACGCTCGGCGGTGACCCGGTCGCCGACCGTGGCGTCCAGGTAGGCACGGGCCTTCTCGGGGGTGTCGCCGAGCCCGGCGGCGTCGAGGTGGAAGTTGTCCGGGACCCAGATCGCGCCGCCGGACAGGGCGGTCGAGCCGCCGTAGACGTCGGTCTTCTCCACCACGAGGGCGGTGAGTCCGCGCAGCCGGGCGGTGATGGCCGCGGCCATGCCGGCGGCGCCGGAGCCGACGACCACCACGTCGTACGTGTGGTCCCACGTGTCGTTCATCGCGTTCTCCCTGGTCGTGACAGGGCCTGTCCGACGGACGGGCCCTGGGGGGGTGTCTTGCCGGTCGGGCCGGGCTCGCGACGTCTGGCACCGCGCCCTGATCCGGCCTGATCGGCAGGACACCCCGTAGGTGGGTCGACGGCCGGGGCGGGCCGTCCCCCGCCCCGGCCGCCGGGTCATCGTGCGGTGATCCGCGCGTCGGTGAGGACCGGCGCGTCGCCGCGGTCCGCGGACGTGGCCGTCAGCCGGTAGCCGTCGGGGGTGTCCCAGACGCGCAGCCGCAGGGTCTCGCCGGGGAAGAAGACCCCGGCGAAGCGGGTGCGGCAGGCGGCGACCGCGCTCGCGTCGCCGCCGAGCAGCCGGTCGGTGACCGCCTTGACCGCCATCCCGAAGGTGCAGAGTCCGTGCAGGACGGGGCGGTCGTGGCCCGCGCGGCGGGCGGTGGCGGGGTCGGCGTGCAGCGGGTTCCAGTCCCCGGTGAGCCGGTAGAGCAGGCCCTGCTGGCGGAGCGTCGGGATCTCGGCCACCAGGTCGGGTTCCCGGTCGGGTGCGGGGAGGCGCTCGGAGGGGCCGCGGTCGCCGCCGAAGCCGCCCTCCCCGTGGACGAAGATCTGGTTGCGCTGGGTGATCAGCGGCTCGCCGTCCTCGCCGAGGAGGGTGGACTCCTGGACGATGACGGCGGCCTTGCCCTTGTCGTGCACGGCCGTGGCGCGGGTGACGGCGGTCGCCCGGGCGGCGGCGGGCAGGGGGCGGTGCACCGTGATCTCCTGGCCGCCGTGCAGCACCTTCGCCAGGTCGATGTCGACGCCCGGCAGGTCGAAGACCTGGAAGCCGACGCCGCCGGTGCCGCCCGCGACCACGCCGAAGGTGGGCAGCACCTGGAGGCCCCGCTCGTGGCCTTCGTAGACGTAGCGCAGCTCGCGCGGGTCGGTCTCGGGGGCGCCCGCGCCGAGCGCCAGGTGGTAGAGCCGTACGTCGCGCTCGTCCCACGTGACCTCGGTGCGGACCGGCGGCGCGGAGGTCGCCTTCTCGACGTCGAGGGGCATCAGAACGCGCCCACGGCGTAGCGGCTGCGGAAGAACAGCAGCGGCCGGCCGTCCTCGCCGGCGTCGAGCGCCACCACCTGCGCGGTGACCAGGTGATGGTCCCCGGCCTCGTACACGGCGTGCAGTGCGCACTCCACGTACGCCAGGGCTCCGTCGACGCGTACGGTGCCGTGCTCGCCGACGCTCCAGGGCACCCCGGCGAACTTGTCGGGGCCGCTGCGGCCGAGCGCCGCGCAGGTGGCCTGCTGGTCCTCGGCGAGGATGTTGACGCAGAAGCGGCCCGACCGCTCGATCCTCGGCCAGCTGCTGGAGTTCTTGCCGACGGCCAGCATGACCAGCGGAGGGTCGAGGGACAGCGAGGCGAAGGACTGGCAGGCGAAGCCGACGGGCTCCAGGGCGTCGGCGTCGAGCGTCGCCACCACCGTGATGCCGCTGGCGAAGCGGCCCAGGACGTCCCGGAACTCCGAGGGGGCGATCAGCCGTTCCACCGGTGTCCCCAGAAGCTGTCGGCGGTGATCTCCTTGGCGACCCAGGTGGCGGGGTCGACGACGAGGCCGTCCCAGCCGTACTCGACCTGGAAGCCGCCGGGGGCCTGGGCGTAGAAGGAGACCATGCGGTCGTTGGTGTGGCGGCCGAGGCTGGAGGCGATGGGGATGCCGGCGGCCTGCGTGCGGTCGAGGCCCCGGCCCACGTCGTCGAGGGTCTCCAGCTCCACCATGAAGTGCACGATGCCGGGGGGCAGGGCGCCGGGGTAGAGGCCGAGGCTGTGGTGGCGCCGGTTGGGGCTGAGGAAGTGCATCCAGTGGAAGTCGCGCTGTTCGGCGGCGGTCGGGACGGCCTGCGGGGGAAGCTTCATCGAGTCGCGCAGCTGGAAGCCGAGCAGGTTCTCGTAGAAGTCGAGCGCGGCCTCTATGTCCGGCACCGGGAGCACGACGTGGCCGAGGCCCAGGTCTCCGGTGACGAAGCGGTTGCCGTACGGGGTGCCGAGCGCGGTGTGGTCCTGTGCCTGGCCCCAGTAGATCTCCAGCGGGTTGCCGCCCGGGTCCGTGACGTGGATCAGGCCCTGGACGCGGCGCTCGGTGAGTTCGGCGGGGTCGGCAGCCTTGACGGCGACGCCGGCCGCCTCCAGCTCCTCGGCGGCGCGGGCGAGTTCGGCCGCGTTCGCCACCTCCCAGCCGGCGGCGAGGAGCCGGTCGCTCTCGCCGGCCTGGATGACGATGCGGTAGGCGCGGTCGTCCAGGCGCAGGCAGAGGGTGTCCTCGGTGGTGCCGGATGCCTCCACCATGCCGAGGACGTCGAGCGCGTAGCGGCGCCATTCGTCCAGGGTGGTGGTCTCCAGGCGCAGGTAGCCGAGAGCACGGATGTCCATGGTGTGCACCCCTTCTGTGGAGGGTTCAGTGGGAGAAGAAGTCGACGGCGAGGCGGTTGAACTCGTCGGCCTGCTCGGTCTGGGCCCAATGGCCGCAGTGCGGGAAGACGTGCAGCCGGGCGTCGGGGATGGTCTTGAGGGCGACAAGGGCGCCGTCGAGGGGGTTGACGCGGTCCTCGCGGCCCCAGGTGAGGAGCACCGGCTGGGTGATCCGGTGGGCCTCGCGCCAGAGCATCGTGTCCTCGGCCCAGGCCGGGTCGGCGAAGGAGGCGCCCATCCGGGCGCTGCCGAGCCGGGTGTCGGGGTCGGTGGCGGAGGCCCAGCGCTCCTCGACGAGTTCGTCGGTGACGATCGACTGGTCGTACGCCATGACACCGAGGAACGCGCGCAGTTGCTCGCGGGTGGGCCCGGGTGAGGCGTTGAACTCGAAGAGCCGCTTGATGCCCTCGGTCGGGTCGGGGGCGAAGAGGTTGACGGAGACGCCGCCGGGGCCCATGAGAAGGAGCTTGCCGACCTTGTCCGGGTGGTTCAGGGCCATGCGGACGGCGGTGCCGCCGCCCAGGGAGTTGCCGATGAAGTGCGCCCGTCGGATGCCCAGTTCGTCCATCAGGGCGGCGACGGCGTCGGCGCTGAAGCTGAAGTAGTCCTTGTCGAGCTCCGGCTTGTCCGAGCGGCCGAAGCAGGGCTGGTCGACGAGCAGCGTGCGGAAGTGCTCGGCGAGGACGGGGAGGTTGCGGCCGAAGTTGCTCCAGGCGGAGGCGCCGGGGCCGCCGCCGTGGAGCATGATCACGACGGGAGCTTCGGCCGGCGGGCCGGTGGGGGCGGCCTCGTGGTAGTGGAGGGTGAGTCCGGCCGCCTCGGCGGTGCGGGAGGTCGACTCGTAGGTGAGCTCTGCCATCGTCGGCGCCTCTCAGGCCATGGTGTCTTGGATGTCGATGCCGAGCGCGCTCTGTCCGTACATGACGAGGGCCCGCTCGGGGTCGTTGGCGGCGTGGCCCCGGCCGGTGTGGGCGTCGCGCCAGGCGCGCTGGACGAGGCCGGGGCCGGTGCGCATGGCGCTGCCGCCGGAGTTCTCCATCAGCAGGTCGACCGCGGCGACCGCGCGTTCGGTGGCGAGCACCTGGTCGCGGCGGGTGCGGGTGCGCAGCTCCATCGGGAGCTCCTCGCCGCGCTCGGCGAGGGCGTACATCTCGCCCATGTTGCGGGTCAGTTGCAGCCAGCTCGCGTCGATGTCGCTGGCGGCGCGGGCGATGCGGACCTGTGCGAAGGGGTCCTCGGCGACCTTCTGCCCGTACGAGACGCGGAACCGTGCCCGGGTGGCCTCGGCGTAGGAGTCGAAGGCGCCCTCGGCGATGCCGACGATCGGGGTGGAGATGGTGGTGGTGAACACCCCGGCGTAGGGCAGCCGGTAGAGCGGCTCGGGGTTGATCTCGTGGCCGGGCACCTGGAGGGCGGTGACGGGGCCGAAGCTCAGGGCGCGGTGCTCGGGGACGTGGACGTCCTCGACGACGACGTCGTTGCTGCCGGTGCCGCGCAGGCCGACGGTGTCCCAGACGTCGTCGATCCGGTAGTCGGTCCGGGGGATCAGGAAGGTGCGCATGTCGACCGGCTTGCCCTCGCCGTCCGTGACGAGGCAGCCGAGGAGCGCCCATCGGGCGTGGTCGCAGCCGGAGGAGAAGTGCCACCGGCCGGAGAGCCGGAAGCCGCCGTCGGCGGCGGTGGCCTTGCCGGTGGGCGCGTACGAGGAGGCGATGCGGGTCTTGGGGTCCTGCCCCCACACCTCCTGCTGGGCGCGGGGGTCGAACAGGGCGACGTGCCAGGGGTGGACGCCGACCACGGAGGCGACCCAGCCGGTCGATCCGCACGCCTTGGCGATCTCCTTGACCGCCGAGTAGAAGACCACCGGGTCGGCCGCGCGGCCGCCGAAGGCCTTCGGCTGGAGCAGCTGGAAGAAGCCGGTGTCCTCCAGTTCCTTGACGGAGGTGTCGGGCACCCGGCGCAGCGTCTCGGCCTCGGCCGCGCGGTCGCGCAGGGCGGGGGCGAGGTCACGGATCGCTGCCAGGACGTCATCGGCCATGGGGGCATCCCCTTTCGGGTCGTGGTGGGGGAATGCCAGGACCGTACGGCGTGGCGTACGGCAGTGAAATGCGCGGCTCCCACTGAGCGGGAACCCTCGTGCGGGAGGGTCCCGTCCGGTCAGAGCATGGGGTCGTGGACGTCCATGCCGAGGGCGTCCTGGGCGTAGAGGACCAGTGCCCGTTCGACGTCGTTGGCGGCCTGGCCGCGGCCCGTGTGCAGGTCGCGCCAGGCTCGCTGGAGGACGTCGTCGCCGACGCGCAACGGGCCCCGGCCGGCGTTCTCCATGAGCAGGTCCACGGCGGTGAGGGCGCGTTCGGTGGCGAGGGCCTGGTCGCGGCGGGTGCGGGCGCGCAGTTCCATGGGGATGGGGGCGCCGCCGCGCGCGAGCGCGTACAGCTCGGTCATGTTGCGGTGGAGCTGGAGCCGGGCGGCGTCGATCTCACCGGCGGCGCGGGCGATGCGTACCTGCGCGAAGGGGTCCTCGGCGGCCCCTCGGCCCTGCGGGGCCTTGAGGCGCTCGCGGGCCGCGGCGACCTGGTCCTCGTGGGCGCCCTCGGCGATGCCGACCATCGCGGTGGAGATGGCGGTGGTGAAGACGGCGGCGTACGGCAGGCGGTAGAGCGGCTCCGGGTGGACCTCCTGTCCGGGGCAGCGCAGCGTCGTCACCGGGCCGTAGCCGAGCGTCCGATGGGCGGGGACGAAGGCGTCCTCGACGACGAGGTCGTTGCTGCCGCTGCCGCGCAGGCCGACGGTGTCCCACACGTCGTCGACGCGGTAGTCGGCGCACGGCACGAGGAAGGTCAGCATGTCGACCGGCCGGCCGTCACCGTCGGTGACGAGGCCGCCGAGCAGCGCCCACCGGGCGTGGTCGCAGCCGGCGGAGAAGTGCCACCGGCCGGAGAGCCGGAAGCCGCCGTCGACGGGGGTGACCTCCCCGGTGGGGGCGTGCGAGGAGCAGATCCGGGTGGATCCGTCCGCGCCCCAGACCTCCTCCTGCGCTTGCGGGTCGAACTGGGCCACGTACCAGGGGTGGACGCCGAGGACCGCCGCCGCCCAGCCAGTCGAGCCGCACGCCTTGGCGATCTCGTGCACGGCGGCGTAGAAGACGGCCGGGTCGGCGGCGAGTCCGCCGTACGTCCGGGGCCGGAGCAGCCGGAAGAAGCCGGCGTCCTCCAGCTCCTCGACGGAGCAGTCGGGCACCCGGCGCAGCGCCTCCGCCTCGGCGGCGCGCTCGCGCAGGGCGGGGGCGAGGGCGCGGACCGCCGCGAGCACGTCGTCGTCGCGCATGCGCGTCCCTCCCGGTCTTCGGTCTCGGCGAGTCGTGACGACAGGGAACCTACGCGTTACTGTTCCGAGACGGAACTCCCTCTTCCCAGCGCCTGTCATCCTCTGGCAATCTCCACGCAATACCGGAGATTACGGACCCTGCCTGGAGCTCGTCGGCTGTGCTGTCCGTGTGGGAGGTGCCGATGACGACCAGTGCTGTCGAGGCTGTCGAGGCCGGGATGCCGCCTCTGTCCCTGCTGGAGAAGGCGGCGAAGGTGCTGAGCGCCTTCGAGAGCGCGGGGCCCCGGCTCACCCTCACCGAGGTCGTGCAGCGCTCGGGCATCCGCCGCTCCTCCGCGCACCGCATCCTCGACCAGCTGGTGCAGCTGCGCTGGCTGGAGCGCGAGGGCCGCGACTACCGCCTCGGCATGGGCATGCTGGAGCTCGGCGCCATGGCCTCGCACCACAACCGGCTGCGCCGGGCGGCGCTGCCCCACCTGCACGCGCTGCACGAGTCCACCGGCCATCTGGTGCACCTCACCGTCCTCGACGGCTCCGAGGTGGTCTATCTGGAGCGGATCGGCGGGTCGGACGACTCGGTCGTGCCGTCGCGCATGGGCGGGCGGCAGCCGGCGTACTGCACGGCGTCGGGCAAGGCGATCCTGGCCTTCGGCGACGACGCGCCGGTGGAGGAGGTCATACGGGACGGGCTGCGGCCGCGTACCCCGCGCACGATCACCCGCCCCGAGTCCTTCCGCCGCGAGCTGGCCATGACGCGCGAGCGTGGTGTGGCCTTCGACCACGAGGAGGGGTACCGGGGGGTCTTCTGCGTGGCCGCTCCGCTGCGCGGCGCGGGCCGGGCCATCGCCGCGATCTCGGTGAGCGGCCACGGCGTCCACCGGGAGATGGAACGGCTCGCCCCGGCCGTGCGCGGCTGCGCGCGATCGGTGTGGCAGTCGATGTTCGGGCCGGGGCGGCAGCCGGAGAAGCGGGCCCAGCCGGTCGGCGCGATGACGTCCACGGGCCTTCCGCAGCCCTCGATGGACAACATGATGGCCTGGCTGCGGTTCAGCGACTGGATGTGACGACGCCGTCCCCGGAGTCCGTAGGGGCTCCGGGGACGGCGGGCTTGCCGTGACTACCAGACGCTGTCGCCGCGCAGGACCGCGTCGGCGCCGCCGTCGGCGAAGACCACCTGCCCGGTCACGAGGGTGTTCTCGGGCGAGGTCAGCCACGCGATCAGCGGGGCGACCTGCTCGGGACGGGCGTGGCCGTGCAGGGGCATCGGCACGCTCCGCTCGACGAGCCCCAGCATCTCCGGGTCGTCGAGCAGCGGCCGGGTCAGGGGCGTGAGGACCACGCCCGGGGCCACGGCGTTGAGCGGGACGCCCGCGCCGGCCCACCCGTCGGTGGGGGCGGCGCGGCGGACCCAGCGGGAGATCGCCGCCTTCGACGAGGAGTAGACGAGGTGCCCCTCGCCGCGGTCGACGGCCGCCCGTGAGGCGGCCACCGCCGCCGTCTCGTCCCCGGCGAGCGCCGCGTCCACGATCGCGGGGTCGGTCGGGTGGACGGAGTCGATGGATCCGACGACCACGGCCCGCGGATCGGTCCCGGCCGCGAGCAGCGGACGCAGACCGTCGAGGGTGGCCGCGGCACCGAAGTGGTTGACCTTGACCGTGAGCGGGTCGAGGTGGGCGACGCCCGCGCAGGAGACGACGGCGTCGAGACGGCCGCCGGTCAACTCGCGGGCCCGGTCGACGAGTTCGGCCCGATCCTCGGGCGTGGACAGGTCGGCACGGATGTCGCCCTCCGCGAGGTCGGCGGCGATGACGGTGTGGCCCTGCTGCCGCAGGAGGGCGGCGGTGGCCTTGCCGATGCCGGAGGCGGCTCCGGTGACCAGGCAGGTTCGGGACATGGCGGTCTCCTCGTCGGAGGTGTCAGGAGTAGGTGATCTCGACCCGGTCGGTGAGGGGCAGGGCCTGGCAGGCCAGCACGTACCCCTCGGCGATGTCCTGGTCGTCCAGGGCGTCGTTGCGGAGCATCTTGACCTCGCCCGCCACGACACGGCAGGTGCAGGCGCTGCAGGCGCCCTCCCGGCAGGAGTACGGAGCGTCCACGCCCGCCGCCAGGAGGATGTCGAGCAGGGGTGCCGCCGCCGGCCAAGCGAGGGTGTGGGTCTCGCCGTCGAGTTCGACCTCGGCCGTGCCGCCCCCCTCGGCCGCCGTGCCGCTCGGCACCGCCGGGGCGTCGAAGACGTCCGCGCCGAGGGAGAAGAACCGCTCCCGGTGGATGCGGTCGCCGGGCGCGCCGAGCGTGCGCAGGGCCTGCTCGACGGCGTCCATGAGCGGCTGCGGGCCGCACACGAAGGCCTCACGGTCGGCGTACGGGGTGAGCACGGCCGCCAGCCGGTCCACGGAGGGCAGGCCCTGGAGGGACTCCAGCCAGTGGACCACGAGCAGCCGGTGCGGGTGGTCCTGGGCCAGCGCCCGCAGTTCGTCGCGGAAGACGACCGAGGACTCGTCGCGGTTGGCGTACAGCAGCACCACCCGGCCCCGGCCCTCGGCCAGCGCCGATTTGGCGATCGACAGGACCGGCGTGATGCCGCTGCCTCCGGCGACGAGCAGCAGGTCATCGTCGAGGGAGTCCGGGGTGAAGGTGCCGGCCGGGGGCAGCACCTCCAGCTCGTCGCCCGCCGCGAGCCGGTCGCAGACCCAGTTGGAGCCGTACCCGCCGGCGACCCGCTTGACGGTGATCTTCAGGGGTTCACCGGTGTGGGGCGAGCTGGCGAGGGAGTAGCAGCGGGCGGCCGGCCTCCCGTCCGCGCCGGGCAGTCTCAGGGTGAGGAACTGCCCGGGGCGGTACGTGAAGCGGTCCGCGCTCTCCGGTGGCGCCTGCAGCACCAGGGAGTGCGCGTCGGCCGTCTCGGCGACGACCTCGACGACACGCAGCCGGTGGGTGCGAGAGCTGGTCGAGGGCTCAGACATCGACGGCCTCCGTGGTTGCGGTGCCCGCCGTACCGGACTCCGCGGTGCCGGACTCCGGGCCGCCCGGGTCCAGCGTGCCGATCGTCAGCCGGCCCTCCTCGACCTCGCGGTCGATGCTCGACCGCAGGCCCCGGCAGGTCCGTATCCGGGCGGTGGTCCCGCCCTGGCTCACCCGCTCGCGGAACTCCGCGCAGACAGCGGCCGCGTCAGCGGTCCACTGCACGGAGGTGTGGGCGACGCTGAACTTCTCGCACAGGACCTGGTTGCCGCAGGCCGCGCACTCCACCGCTCGCATGTCAGGCTCCGGTTCCGGTCTCCGCCACGCGGCGCGCCAGGTTCTCCTCGACCTCGGCGCGCCACGCCGTGTTGGCGCGCCGGGTGTCGATCTCGAACTCGAAGCGGCGGGTCATCTCGTCCTTGACGTCGGCGACGTCGATGTAGAACTGCTCGTACCAGCGGCGCAGTTGGTAGACGGGACCGTCCTCCTCGGTGAGCAGGGGGTTGTCGATCCTGGTCTTGTTCTGCCAGATCTCCACGTCCTGCTCGAAGCCGACGGTGGCTCCCTCGGCGGTGAGCCGCGCGGCCTCGGCGGCCTGTTCGTCGGTCATCCCTGGCAGCCGCTTCACGATCGCCCCGTACTGGAGCAGGAAGCTGTTCTCGTCTATCGGGTAATGGCAGTTGATGAGGACGATCTCCATCTCCACGCCGCCGCCGACGTCGCTGTAGAGGTGGTCGATCATGTAGGAGGGGCCGAAGTAGGAGGCGTCGGAGCGCAGGCGGCCGGAGCTGAGGGTGCCCAGTTCCATGTCGCCGCGGGGGCTGCTCTCCATGTACTGGGTGGCGACGTGGCCGTCGAAGACGTTCTTGAAGTACTCGGGGAACGCGTAGTGCACGTAGTAGAAGTGCGCCATGTCCACGACGTTGTCGACGATCTCGCGGCAGTTGGCGCCCTCGACGCGGAGGGTCTTCCAGGTCCAGTCGCTCCACTGGTGGGCGTCGGGGCCGTGGATGCCCGCGATCTCAGGGACGGTCACCTCGGGGGGCGGCGGGTTGCCCTCGGGGTCGTTCCAGACGAAGAGCTGCTTGTTCCGCTCTACGGTGATCCAGGCGCGGGTCCTGGCGCGCGGCGGGACCCGGCGGGCGTACGGGATGCCGGCGCAGCGGCCGTTGCCCGACCAGCGCCAGTCGTGGAAGGGGCAGGCGACGGCGTCGCCCTTGACGGTTCCCTGGGCGAGGTTGCCGCCCATATGGGGGCAGTAGGCGTTCAGGACGTGCAACTGTCCGTCGTCCTGCCCCTGGAAGACGACCAGTTTGGTGCCGAAGGCCTCGATCTCGTGCGGCTGTCCGTCCTTGAAGCCGTCGGCGAGGCCGAGGCAGTGCCAGCCCCGGGCGAAGCGCGCCGGCGGCGTGCCCGTCTCGATGATTCTGACCTCGTCGTTGAGAGCAGTCATCTGGTCCCTCCTCATTTCCTGTCGGTTCAGTTCTGTGCGGCAAGTTCCACGGCGATGTCGATGAGCTGGTCCTCCTGGCCGCCGACCAGCCGGCGTTCGCCCGCGCGCAGGAGGATTTCGGCGCCGGAGACGCCGTAGCGCTCGGCCTGCCGGTAGGCGTGCTTGAGGAAGCTGGAGTAGACGCCGGCGTGGCCCATGAGCAGGGCGAGCCGGTCGAGCCTGCATTCCTCGTCCATGACGGGGCGGACGACGTCCTCGGCCGCGTCGATGATCTTCAGGACGTCGATGCCGGTACGGATGCCCATCTTGGCGCAGACGGCGACGAGGGCCTCGACGGCGGTGTTGCCGGCGCCGGCGCCGAGCCGGCGGGTGGAGCCGTCGATCTGGAGGGCCCCGGCCTTGATGGCGGCGATGGAGTTGCCGGTGCCGAGGGCCAGGTTCTCGTGGCCGTGGAAGCCGACCTGGGCGTCGCCGCCGAGCTCGGAGACCAGGGCCTCGACGCGGGCGGTGACGTCGTCCATGACCATGGCGCCGGCGGAGTCGACCACGTACACGCACTGGCAGCCCGCGTCGGCCATGATGCGGCCCTGGCGTGCCAGCTTCTCGGGGGTCGTGGAGTGGGCCATCATCAGGAAGCCGACGGTCTCCAGGCCCATCTCGCGGGCGAGTCCGAAGTGCTGGTCGGCGATGTCGGCTTCGGTGCAGTGGGTGGCGATGCGGCAGATGCTCGCGCCGTTGCCGTGGGCGGCCCGGATGTCGTCCTTGACGCCGAGTCCGGGGAGCATGAGGAAGGCGATCCGCGCCCGCCTCGCGGTGTCCACCGCGACCTTGATGAGCTCCTGTTCGGGGGTCTTGGAGAACCCGTAGTTGAACGAGGATCCGCCGAGTCCGTCGCCGTGCGTCACCTCGATCACGGGGACGCCGGCGTCGTCGAGGGCGGCGACGATCGACCGTACGTCCTCGGCGGTGAACTGGTGGCGCTTGGCGTGCGAGCCGTCGCGCAGCGAGGAGTCGGTGATCCGGATGTCGAGGGTGTCCGAGTACGGCATGGGTGCTCCTTACGCGCCGGGGGCGAGGATCGCCTTGGCGAACTCCTCGCCGACCTTGGTGGCGGCGGCGGTCATGATGTCGAGGTTTCCGGCGTAGGGCGGCAGGTAGTCGCCGGCGCCCTCCACCTCCAGGAAGATCGCGACGCGGGCCATCCCGCCGTTCTCGGGGCTCGGATCGTCGAACTGCGGCTCGGCGCGCAGGCGGTAGCCGGGCACGTAGGCGGTGACCTGGTCCACGATCTCCTTGACGGAGACGGCGATGGCGGTCCGGTCGGCGTCCTCGGGGATGGCGCAGAAGACGGTGTCGCGCATGATGACGGGCGGCTCGGCCGGGTTGAGGATGATGATCGCCTTGCCGCGCTCGGCGCCGCCGATGGTCTCGATGCCGCGTGACGTGGTGCGGGTGAACTCGTCGATGTTCGCCCGGGTTCCGGGGCCGGCCGAGACGGAGGCCACCGAGGCGACGATCTCCGCGTACGCCACGGGGACGACGCGCGAGACCGCGTACACCATGGGGATGGTGGCCTGTCCGCCGCAGGTGATCATGTTGACGTTGGGCTGGTCCAGGTGCTCGTGGAGGTTGGCGGGCGGTACGACGGCGGGGCCGACGGCCGCCGGCGTCAGGTCGACCGCCTTGATGCCGAGCTCGGCGTAGCGGGAGGCGTTGGCCCGGTGGACGTAGGCGCTGGTGGCCTCGAAGACGATGTCGGGCTTCTCGTCCTGCGCGAGCAGCCAGTCGACGCCTTCGTGGCTGGCCTCCAGGCCGGCGCGGGCGGCGCGGGCGAGGCCCTCGCTGCCGGGGTCGACGCCGATCATCCAGCGGGGTTCGACGTGCTCGGAGCGCAGCAGCTTGTACAGCAGGTCGGTGCCGATGTTGCCGGAGCCGACGATGGCGGCGGTCGCCTTTGTCTTGATGGTCATGATCACCTCAGATGAACGAGAGGGAGACGGAGCCAAGGCCGGTGAACTCGACCGTGTAGGTGCCCCCGGCCGCGACGTCGACGGCCCGGGTGCAGGAGCCGGGCAGCACCACGTGCCCCTTCTTCAGGGGCACGCCGAAGCGGGCGACGGTACGGGCGAGCCAGGCGACGGAGCGGGTCGGGTCGCCGAGCACGGCGTCACTGCCCCCCTCGGCGAGCGGTGCGCCGCCACCGCTGCTCAGCCGGGCGTCGATCGCCTTGAGGTCGAGCTCGCGGGGGTCCCGGCCCTCTCCGATGACGTACCCGGCGGAGGAGGCGTTGTCCGCGATGGTGTCGGCGATGGTGATCCGCCAGTCGCGGATCCTGCTGTCGATCAGCTCCAGGGCGGGCACGACGCGTTCGGTGGCGGCGAGGACGTCCGCCGGGGTGCAGGTCTCGCCCGGCAGATCGTCGCCGAGAACGAAACCGACCTCGACCTCGACGCGCGGGTGGCAGTAGCGGGCGACGGACACGGGAACGTCGGGCCGCAGCTCCATGTCGTCGAGCAGATGACCGTAGTCCGGTTCGTCGACGCCCATCATCCGCTGCATGACCTTCGACGACAGGCCGACCTTGTGACCGCGCACCTCGGCCCCGGCCGCGAGGCGGTGCCGGATGTTGACGAGCTGGATCTCGTACGCGTCCTCGGTCCCGATACCGGGGAACGCCTCGGTCAGCGGGGCGATCGGCGAGACGTGCTGTTCGGCGGAGCGGAGCAGCTCGGCCCCCTCGAGTCTCTGGCGGTCCGTGAGCATGGCGGGTCCCTCCTGCGGGCGGTTGGGGCTGTCCGGCGAGGCTAGGCCGGGGCGGCGCGCAGGAGGGAGCGCCCGTTCCCGGTGAGCGGGAAAGGGCCACGGGGGCCGGGGCGCTCGCCCCGGCGGCGGGCGGGCGGCCTTGCCGCCCTGTGTACGGTGCCCCGATTCCGCTCGGTCGAACTGGGGAATCGGGGCACCGCGCGGCCGGTGGACGGGCGCCTGGGCGCCCGTCCTGGGGGTCACTCGTGGAGTACGGCCTGGATCTCCAGGCTGATCGACACCTTGTTGCCGAGCGCGACGCCCCCGGCGTCGATGCCGAAGTCGCGCCGGTTGATCTCCGCGGTCGCCCAGAAGCCGGCCCGATGTCCGTCCCGCTGGTCCGGGCTGAAGGTGTGCACCTCGAGGGTCAGCGGCACCTGCCGTGTGATGCCGTGCAGGGTCAGCTCACCGTCGACGGCCCAGCCGTCGGCGGTCCGGCGGATGCCGGTCGAGCGGTAGTTCACCGTCGGGTGCGTGTCGACGTCGAGGTATGCGGCGGCGTGGAGGTGGTTGTCGCGCCTCGCGTTGCCGGTGTCGATCGATGCGAGGTCGATCGTCGCGGTGACCGATGAGAGCAGGGGGTTCTTGTCCGTGACGAGCGTGACGTCGTGGGTGGTGAACCGGCCCCGCGTCGTGCTGATCCCGAGGAGGCGGACGGAGAAGGCGATCTCGGAGCGCGCCGGGTCGGCCTTCCACGTGCCGGCGAGATAGCCCGGGATCGCGGGGGTGATGCTCGTGGTCTCGTTCACGGCTCGAGGCCGATCGCTCCGTCGCCGCTCGCGATGTCGAGCGGCACCGAGACGTGGTCGTGCGTGATCGACCAGGTCCCGTCGATCTTCCGGAAGCAGTACGTGACCCTGACCCACATGCCGCTCATCGCCGTCCCGTCCTTCAGCGTGCCGCCGAGACGGGCGAAGGCGTGCCCGAAGGCCACGTGATCGCCCACGGTGAGGGTCAGCTCGCGCACCTCGTAGGTCACGCTCTCGAAGAACGCGAACACGGGCGCCCAGTTCTTGAGTTTCTCCTCCACGCCCACGCTCCGGAGCGGCGGCTCGATGTCGAAGGACACGATGTCCGTCGCGTACAGCTTCCTCAGGCCCCCGGGATCCTTGGCCCGGAGTCCCTCGGCGATCATGCCGACCTGCCGGCGGATCTCGGCCTCGTCCCTCTCGCGTTGCGTAGGCATCTCGACTTCACCTTCCCTTTCGTGGTGGAACCTCGGCTTCTCGCACGCTCCGCTCTGCGGATCGTGCTGCACCTGTCAATGCAGAATTTCGGCCCGCACCCGCTCGTCCGGCGTTGCGATGTCCCAATAGCGCACGGTGCCCCGCGCGCTGCTGAAGTCGCCCGTACCGCCGGTGATGGCCATGTCGAGCCGGCTCGTTCCGCTCACCCAGAGCGACTGCATCGTCAGAGAGCCACGGTCGATCTCCATCGTGACCAGGCACTGTGTCGTGAGTTCTTCGCCCTTGATGTCGATGACCTGGCACGACCCGCCCCCGCGTCCGACACCGCGGCCGTCCTTCATCGCGGTGCCGGAGTAGACGTACGTATCCCCCAGGCTCGGCCCTTTCGGGTCGAGATCGGTGTACGCGTACTGATCGTTCTGGACCTTGAGTTCGAGGACCTCGACCCGTCGTGCTTCCGGGGTGTCGGCGTCTGCGCTGTTCACGGCGAAGAAGCCGACCAAAGCGATGACCAGCGCAATGGAGACCAGCTTTCTGGTGACCACGGTGGAACCTCCTCATCTGCTCTTCTCAGCGGTTCGACAGCACAGCCCCGTGGAATGTGAGGTGGGTGCGTCGCCTCACATTCCACGGGGCTGTGTTGTCGAACCGGTGAGGGCAGCTACGACGAAGGGAGCCGTCGGCACCATGAGGACCCGATCCGAGCCAGGAACCGGTCGGCCCGATCCGGGCCTGGACGCGCTCATGAGCGAGCGGCGCCACCTGATCAATCTCGCGTACCGGCTCCTGGGTTCCCTGACCGAGGCCGAGGACGCCGTCCAGGAGACGTACACCCGCTGGTACGCCATGTCACGGCAGCAGCAGGACTCCATCGAGAACCCCGGCGCCTGGCTGACGACGGTCGCCGGCCGCATCTGCCTCAACCTGCTCGGCTCGGCACGGGCCAGGCGAGAGACCTACGTGGGCGAATGGATCCCCGAGCCGATGCCCGCGCACGCGGAGTGGACCAGTGGTCGGGCGGACCGTGCGACGGCCGATCCAGCCGACCGGATCACCCTGGACGAGTCGGTCGACCTGGCTTTTCTGGTCGTGCTCGAATCGATGACGCCGGCCGAACGCGTCGCGTTCATCCTGCACGACGTCTTCTGCCACTCGTTCGCCCAAGTGGCCGAGGTCGTCGGCCGCACCCCGGCGGCCTGCCGCCAGCTGGCCTCCTCGGCCCGCCGTCGCCTCCGGGCCGCGCGGCCCTCCACGACCGCGGCGGTCCGACGTGCCGCAGTCGTGAGGGACTTCAAGCAGGCCTGGGAGGCCAAGGACATCGACGCCCTGATCGGCCTGCTCGATCCCGACGCCACGGCGATCGCCGACGGCGGCGGCCGCGCCGTCACCTTCCCGCACCCCATCGAGGGCGCGGAGCAGATCGCGTACGCCTGGCGGGAGATCGCCCGCCACAAGCCCGACGCGATGACGTTCCTGGAGAGTACGGTCAACGGTCAGCCCGGTCTGGTGGCTCAGCAGGACGGCGTCGTCGTGTCGGTGTACGCGTTCGAGGTCGCGGACGACCGGATCAAGCACATCTGGGTCGTGCGCAACCCCGAGAAGCTCCGTCGCTGGACGACGGGTTGAGGTGCGTTCACCTACCGTCCGGTCCGCTCACAGCGCCCCCTGGTCGACGGCTCAGGACGTCGAGATCGTCCAGGGGGCGCGGAACGACCGGCCACCACGGGTAGGCGTCGGTCAGCGGGAGCCGTAGACCGGGTGCGGGGGTTCCGAGGCCGCCAGGAGCTTCAGGGTCGTCTCGCCCGCCTCCGTCGGCGTCCAGCGGGCGCCCTTGTCGGCCGTCGGGCCGGGACGCCAGCCCTCCATGACCGTGATCCGCCCGGCCTCCGCCTCGAAGACGCGGCCCGTGACCCCGGCCGAGGCGGCGGAGCCGAGCCAGACGACGAGCGGGGAGACGTTCTCTGGGGCCATGGCGTCGAAGCCGGCCCCCTCGGATGGCGCGGCCATCGTCTCGGCGAACGTCTGCTCGGTCATCCGGGTGCGGGCCGCGGGGGCGATCGCGTTGATCTGGACCCCGTACCGGCCCATCTCGGCCGCCGCGACGAGCGTGAGGCCGACGATCCCGGCCTTGGCGGCGGCGTAGTTGCCCTGGCCGACGCTGCCGAGCAGCCCCGCACCGGAGCTGGTGTTGACCACCCGCGCGACGGGCTCGCGTCCGGCCTTGGCCTCGGCGCGCCAGTGCGCGGCGGCGTGCTTGAGGGGCAGGAAGTGGCCCTTGAGGTGGACCCGCATGACGGCGTCCCAGTCGTCCTCGTCGAGGTTGACGAGCATGCGGTCGCGCAGGAAGCCGGCGTTGTTGACGAGGGTGTCGAGGCGGCCGAAGGTGTCCAGCGCCGTGGCGACGAGTGAAGCCGCGCCGTCCGTCGTCGCGATGTCGCCGCCGTGGGCGACCGCCTCGCCGCCCGAGGCGACGATCTCGTCGACGACCTGCTGGGCGGGCCCCGCGCCGCCTCCGGTGCCGTCGAGGCCGACGCCGAGGTCGTTGACGACGACCTTGGCTCCCTCGGCGGCGAAGGCGAGCGCGTGCGCGCGGCCGAGCCCGCGGCCGGCCCCGGTGACGATCACGACGCGTCCGTTGCAGAGTTCCGTCATGGTGGGTGCCCTTCAGTGAGTGGGGTGTTCAGTGGTTGGCCGTGGCCGCGTCCAGGAAGACCGGGCGTTCCCCGCCTCCGTGCACGAGCAGGCTGGCGCCGCTGATGTACGCGGCCCGTTCGGAGGCGAGGAAGACGCAGGCGTCGCCGATGTCGGAGGGCTCGGCGAGCCGCCCGAGCGGCACGGTGCGGCCGACGGAGGCGATGCCGTCCTCGTCCCCGTAGTGCAGGTGGGACAGTTCGGTGCGCACCATGCCGGGGACGAGCGTGTTGACCCGCACCAGCGGGGCCCATTCCACGGCCATGGACCGGGCGAGGTTGTCCAGGCCCGCCTTGGCGGCTCCGTACGCGGCGCTGCCCGGTGAGGGGCGGGTGCCGCTGACGCTGCCGATCATGGTGATGGATCCGCCGCCGGGCTGATGGCGCATCACCTCGTACGCGGCGAGGGAGGCGGTCAGCGGGGCGACGAGGTTCAGTTCGACGACCCGCGCCTGTTGCTCGGCGCTCCCGTCGCCGAGCATCCGGAAGGGTGTTCCTCCCGCGTTGTTGACCAGGACGTCCAGCCTTCCGAGGTCCTCGCGGACCCGGGCGAAGAGGTCCGCCACCGCGGCCGGGTCGCGCAGGTCGACGGGGAGGAAGCGGGCCGTGCGCCCGCCCGCCTCGACGGGCTTGTCGGGGGCGCGTCGCGCGCAGGTCACGACCTCCGCGCCGGCTTCGAGCAGAGCGCCGGCGATCCCGGCGCCGACGCCCCGTGTGCCGCCGGTGACGACGGCGACGGATCCCGACAGATCGATGGTGACTGGCAAGGGACACCTCCCGCAGCGCGCGAACCGCTGCTATCTTCCACCTAACAAACGTTTGGTGGAAAGGTAGCTGATCTACTCATGGGTGTCTCCACCTCCGCCCCGGACAAGGGCATCGCCGTCGTCACCGTCGACTACCCCCCGGTCAACGCCCTCCCCGTACAGGGCTGGTACGACCTCGCCGCCGCGGTACGCGCCGCGGGGGCCGATCCCGACGTGCGCTGCGTCGTCCTCACCGCGGAGGGCCGCGGCTTCAACGCCGGCGTCGACATCAAGGAGATCCAGCGCACGGCCGGGCACGACGCCCTCCTGGGCGCCAACCGCGGCTGTTACGAGGCCTTCGCCGCCGTCTACGACTGCGAGGTGCCGGTGGTCGCCGCCGTACACGGCTTCTGCCTCGGCGGCGGCATCGGCCTGGTCGGCAACGCCGACGCGATCGTCGCCTCCGAGGACGCGACCTTCGGCCTCCCCGAGCTGGACCGGGGCGCGCTCGGCGCGGCCACCCATCTGGCCCGGCTCGTCCCGCAGCAGCTGATGCGGGCCCTGTACTACACCTCGCGCACGGTCACCGCCGAGGAGCTGCACCGGCACGGCTCGGTCTGGCGGGTCGTCCCGCGCGAGCGGCTGTACGAGGCGGCGCTCGAACTCGCGCGGGAGATCGCCGCCAAGGACGGGCAGCTGATCCGGCTCGCCAAGGCCGCGATCAACGGCATCGACCCGGTGGACGTCCACCGCAGTTACCGCTTCGAGCAGGGCTTCACCTTCGAGGCCAACCTCAGCGGTGTCGCCGACCGGGTCCGCGACACCTTCGGCAAGGGCGAAGCCGACGAGGACACCACCCACACGGACAAGGAGCAGCAGTCGTGAGCAGGGACAAGACGATGACCGCCGAGGAGGTCGTGGGCCGGCTCCGGAGCGGGATGACGATCGGCATCGGCGGCTGGGGCTCGCGGCGCAAGCCGATGGCGCTGGTACGGGCGCTGCTGCGGTCCGACCTCACCGACCTGACCGTGGTCTCGTACGGCGGCCCGGACGTCGGGCTGCTTGCCGCCGCCGGGAAGATCCGCAAGCTGGTCGCGGCCTTCGCCACGCTCGACTCCGTACCCCTGGAGCCGCACTTCGGCGCCGCCCGGCAGCGCGGCGACTTCGAGCTGGTGGAGCTGGACGAGGCGATGGTCATGTGGGGCCTGACCGCCGCCGTGCACCGGCTGCCCTTCATGCCCATCCGGGCCGGGCTCGCCTCGGACGTGATGACCGTCAACCCCTCGCTGCGGACCGTGACGTCCCCGTACGACGACCGCGAGGAGCTCGTCGCCGTCCCCGCGCTGCACCTGGACGCCTCCCTCGTGCACCTCAACCGCGCCGACGCGCACGGCAACGGCCAGTACCTGGGACCCGACCCGTACTTCGACGACCTGTTCTGCGAGGCCGCCGACGCCGCGTACGTCTCCTGCGAGCGGATCGTCGAGACCTCGGAGCTGCTCAAGGACGCGGGACCGCAGTCGCTGCTGCTCAAGCGTGCGTTCGTGGACGGTGTCGTGGAGACCCCGAACGGCGCGCACTTCACCTCCTGCGCCCCCGACTACGACCGGGACGAAGACTTCCAGCGCGCCTACGTCAAGGCGGCCCGGGACCCGGAGGCCTGGCGGGACTTCACCGCCCGGTTCCTGTCCGGCGACGAGGACGCCTACCAGGCCGCCGTCGCGGCGTTCCACGAGGAGGAAGCATGAGCGGCACCGAATCCACCACGACGGCGGCCGTGACGGCGACCCGGGCCGATCACTGCGTCGTCGCCTGCGCCGAGGCGTGGCGGGGCGCGGGCGAGGTCCTGGCCAGTCCTATGGGCACCGTCCCGATGATCGGCGCCCGCCTCGCGAAGCTCACCTTCTCCCCCGACCTGCTGCTGACCGACGGAGAGGCGCTGCTCATCGCCGACGTGCCGGCGGTCGGCGCCGCGCCCCGGGTGGTGGAGGGCTGGCTGCCCTACCGGCAGCACCTGGCCATGGTCGCCACCGGGCGCCGACACGTCATGATGGGCGCGAGCCAGCTCGACCGGTACGGCAACCAGAACATCAGCTGCATCGGCGACTGGGCGCGGCCGAAGCGCCAGCTCCTCGGCGTGCGGGGCGCGCCGGTGAACACCCTGAACAACCCCACGAGTTACTGGGTCCCCAAGCACTCGACGCGCGTCTTCGTCGAACGGGTCGACATGGTCTCCGGCGTCGGCTACGACCGGGCCGCCGCGGCCGGCCCCTCCGCTAGCCGCTACCACCGCCTCCCCGGCGTCATCACCGATCTGGGCGTCTTCGACTTCGAGACCCCGGACCGCACCATGCGGCTGCGCTCGCTGCACCCCGGCGTCACGGTCGAGCAGGTCCTGGAGTCCACCGGCTTCGCGCTGACCGTCCCCGACGAGGTGCCGTACACCCGCGATCCCACCGCCGAGGAACTGCGGCTGATCCGCGAGGAGATCGACCCGAAGGGGCTGCGCGACCGGGAGGTCCCCTCATGAGCGACGCCACGATCGCCACCCGGCTCACCGAGCTCGTCGGGGTGCGCCACCCCGTCGTGCAGACCGGCATGGGGTGGGTGGCCGGTCCCCGCCTGGTCTCGGCCACCGCCAACGCCGGGGCGCTCGGCATCCTGGCCTCGGCGACGATGACCGTCGACCAGCTCCGCTCCGCGGTGCGCGAGGTCAAGTCCCGTACGGACGCTCCCTTCGGCGTCAATCTGCGCGCGGACGCCGGGGACGCGGCCGAGCGCGCGCGGATCATCATCGACGAGGGCGTGAAGGTCGCCTCGTTCGCGCTCGCGCCGTCCCGCGAGCTGATCGCGCGGCTCAAGGACGCGGGGGTCGTCGTCATCCCCTCCGTCGGAGCGAGGCGGCACGCCGAGAAGGTCGCGGCGTGGGGCGCCGACGCGGTGATCGTGCAGGGCGGGGAGGGCGGCGGCCACACCGGCAGCGTCGCCACCACCGTCCTGCTCCCGCAGGTCGTGGACGCCGTGGACATCCCGGTCGTCGCGGCCGGCGGCTTCCACGACGGGCGCGGCCTGGTCGCGGCGCTGGCCTACGGCGCGGCCGGGATCGCCATGGGCACGCGCTTCCTGCTCACCTCCGACAGCACGGTCCCCGACGCGGTGAAGGCCCGCTACCTCGCCGCGGCGGTCACGGACGTCACCGTCACGACGAAGGTGGACGGACTGCCGCACCGCATGCTGCGCACGGAGCTCGTCGACGCCCTGGAGCGCTCGGGCCGGGCCGCCTCGCTGCTGCGGGCGGTCCGGCACGCGGCGGCCTTCCGGCGCGAGTCCGGGATGAGCTGGCCGCAGATGGTCCGCGACGGCCTGGCGATGAAGCACGGCAAGGACCTCACCTGGAGCCAGATCCTGCTGGCGGCCAACACCCCGATGCTGCTCAGGGCGTCCATGGTGGAGGGCCGGACCGATCTCGGCGTGATGGCCTCCGGGCAGGTCGCGGGGCTGATCGACGACCTGCCGTCCTGCGCCGAACTCGTCGACCGCCTCATGGCCGAGGCGCGGGCCACGCTCCAGGCCCTGCCGGGCCCCGAGGCGCGGGCCACGCTGCAGGCCCTGCCGGGCCAAGACTGACGCACCCGCCCGATACGCGCATGTCCGCCGGGGTACCTTCGCCCCGGCGGACATGTGTCTCCACCCACTCTCTTCCACACCGACCACGAACGGAATCGCCATGCCCGTCCAGCGGCTGAACCACGCCGTCCTCTTCGTCTCCGACCTGGAGCGCAGCCTCGCCTTCTACCGCGATGTGCTCGAATTCCGGCCGCTGCCACAGGCGTTCCCCGGGGCGGCCTTCCTCCAGGCGGCGGGCTCGGCCAACGACCACGACCTCGGGCTGTTCCAGTCTCCCGAGCCCGGCTCCGGGCAGCGCACCGGGCGGGTCGGCCTCTACCACCTGGCATGGGAGGTGGACACGCTGGCCGAGCTGGGCCGGATGCGGACCCGGCTCGCCCAGGCGGGGGCCCTGACCGGCGCGAGCAACCACGCCTCCACCAAGGCCCTGTACGCCCGCGACCCGGACGGCATCGAGTTCGAGGTCTGCTGGCTGGTCCCCGACGCGGCCGTCGCCGGGGAACTCTCGGCGATGACCTCGCCCACCCGCCCGCTCGACATCGAGGCGGAGATCGAGGTGTACGGCGCGGAGACCCCTGGAGGCCCCCGCACCGATCACGCCGTGTGGCGCGAGATCTTCACCAGTGGCGTCACAGACGCTCGATGATCGTCACGTTCGCCTGGCCGCCGCCTTCGCACATGGTCTGCAGGCCGTAGCGGCCGCCGGTGCGCTCCAGTTCGTGCAGGAGGGTGGTCATCAGCTTGGTGCCGGTGGCGCCGAGCGGGTGGCCGAGGGCGATGGCGCCGCCGTTGACGTTGACCTTCTCCGGGTCGGCGCCGGTCTCCTTCAGCCAGGCCAGGACGACCGAGGCGAAGGCCTCGTTGATCTCGACCAGGTCGATGTCGTCGAGCGTCATCCCGGCCTTCTTCAGCGCGTACGCCGTGGCCGGGATCGGGGCGGACAGCATGCGGATCGGGTCCTCGCCCCGTACGGACAGGTGGTGGACGCGGGCGCGCGGCGTCAGGCCGTGTTCCCGTACGGCGCGCTCCGAGGCGATCAGCATCGCCGAGGCCCCGTCGGAGACCTGCGAGGAGACCGCGGCGGTCAGCCGGCCGCCCTCGACGAGCGGCTTCAGGCCGGCCATCTTCTCCAGGGTGGTGTCGCGGCGCGGGCCCTCGTCGGTGGTGACGTCCCCGTACGCGACGATCTCGCGGTCGAAGCGGCCCTCGTCGATGGCGCGGGCGGCCCGCTGGTGGGAGCGCAGAGCGAACTCCTCCATGTCCCGCCGGGAGATGTCCCACTTGGCGGCGATGAGCTCGGCACCGTGGAACTGGTTGACCGGCTGGTCGCCGTAGCGGGCGCGCCAGCCCTCGGAGCCGGCGTACGGGCCCTCGGCCAGGCCGAGCGGGTCGGCGGCCTGGCGGCTGGCGAAGGCGATGGGGATCATCGACATGTTCTGTACGCCGCCGGCCACCACCAGGTCCTGGGTGCCGGACAGGACGCCCTGTGCGGCGAAGTGCAGGGCCTGCTGGGAGGAGCCGCACTGCCGGTCCACGGTCGTGCCGGGCACCTCCTCGGGCAGTCCGGCGGCCAGCCAGGCGGTGCGGGCTATGTCGCCGGCCTGCGGGCCGACGGTGTCCAGGCAGCCGAAGACGACGTCCTCGACGGCGGCCGGATCGGCGCCGGAGCGCTCCATCAGCGCCTTCAGGACGTGTGCTCCGAGGTCGGCCGGGTGGACGGCGGAAAGGCCGCCGTTCCGCCTGCCGACGGGGGTGCGGACCGCTTCGACGATGTAGGCCTCGGCCATGACGGCTCCTTCTTCGATGTCCATTTTGTCATGTCATGTACGGAGGGCGACGCCCTCAAGCACCATCGACAGGTACTGGCGGGCGATCTCCTCCGGGCTGTGCTGTCCGCCCGGCCGGTACCAGGACGCGGCGACCCAGACGGTGTCGCGCACGAAGCGGTAGGTGAGCCGGACGTCGAGGTCGGTGCGGAAGACCCCGGCGGCCACGCCGCGCTCCAGGGTCCTGAGCCAGGCCTCCTCGAATCTCCGCTGGGAGCCCGCGAGGTAGCCGAAGCGCGGCTGCTCCCGCAGGTGCCTGGACTCCTTCTGGTAGATGGCGACGGCGGCGCGGTGCCGGTCGATCTCCCGGAACGATTCGGTGACGAGGGCCTCCAGGGTCTCGCGGGGGCCGAGCACCGCGGCGAGCACGGCGTCGTACCGGGCCCACAGCTCGTCCAGGAAGGCGCGGAGGATCTCGTCGAGCATCGACTCCTTGGAGTCGAAGTGGTAGTACAGGCTGCCCGCGAGCAGGCCGGCCGCGTCGGCGATGCGGCGGACGGTGGTGGCGTCGTACCCCTGGGCGGCGAACACCTCGGCCGCCGTGTCCAGGATCTCGCGGCGCCGTTCCGGCGCCGGTCTCACGGGTGCTGGCTGCTGACGGAGAGGACCTCGCCCGTCAGGTACGAGGAGTAGCCGCTGGCCAGGAAGACGATCACGTTGGCCACCTCCCACGGCTCGGCGTAGCGCCCGAAGGCCTCGCGGGAGGTCAGTTCCTCCAGGAGTTCGGGGGTGGTGACCTTCACCAGGTGCGGGTGCATGGCCAGGCTCGGGGAGACGGCGTTGACTCGTACCCCGTAGTCGGCGGCCTCCAGGGCGGCGCAGCGGGTGAGGGCCATGACGCCGGCCTTGGCGGCGGCGTAGTGGGCCTGTCCCTTCTGGGCCCGCCAGCCGATCACCGAGGCGTTGTTGACGACGACGCCCCCGGCGCCCGCGTCCTTCATCCGGCGCAGCGCGGCCCGGGTGCAGCGGAAGGTGCCGTTGAGGGTGACGTCGAGGACCTTGTCCCACTGCTCGTCGGCCATGTCGACGAGGTCGGCGGTGCCGCCGAGGCCGGCGTTGTTGACGACTATGTCGAGGCGTCCGTGGCGTTCCACGGCAAGGTCGAAAAGTGCGGCGACCTGGGTCTCGTCGGTGACGTCGCAGGGCAGGGCGGCGACCCGGTCCGCGCCGAACTCCGCGGCCAGCTCGGCCTCGGTCTCCTTGAGTCTGCGGGCGTGGGCGTCCGAGACGACGACCCGCGCGCCTTCCTCCAGGAGCCGTCTGGCGGTCGCGCCACCGATGCCGGCGCCCGCGGCGGCGGTGACGACGGCGTCGCGGCCGGTGAGCAGACCGTGGCCCGGCACGTAGGGGGGTGGTGTGCCGGTCATGGGCGGACCTCCTTGGGCAGGCCGAGGACGCGCTCGGCGATAATGTTCCGCTGGATCTCGTTGGAGCCGGCATAGATGGTGTCGGAGCGGGAGAAGAGGTAGAGCCGCTGCCAGTCGGTGAGGTCGTACGGTTCGCCGTCGGCGAGCATCCCCGCGGCGCCGCAGACGTCCATGGCGAGTTCGCCGAGCTCCCGGTGCCAGGTGGCCCAGAAGATCTTCCCGATGGACGCCTCGGGGCCCGGGGCTCCGGCGGCGACGCCGTCGAGCATGCGCAGGGCGTTGAACCGGATGGTCTCCAGGCCGATCCAGGCGCGGGCGATGCGGTCGCGGATCAGCGGGTCGGCGGCGGCGCCGTTGCGCCGGGCCAGGTCGATGAGGGCTTCCAGCTCGCGGCGGAAGCCGACCTGCTGGCCGAGGGTGGACACGCCCCGCTCGAAGCCGAGGGTGGCCATGGCGATCCGCCAGCCGTCGCCGGGGGCGCCGACGACGTGGGAGGCGTGGGTGCGGGCTCCGTCGAAGAAGACCTCGTTGAATTCCGAGGTCCCGGTCAGCTGGACGATCGGCCGGATCTCCACGCCGGGCTGGTCCAGGGGGACGAGCAGGTAGGACAGGCCGCGGTGGCGGGCCGATCCGGGCTCGGTGCGGGCGACGACGAAGCACCAGTCGGCCTCGTGCGCGAGTGAGGTCCACACCTTCTGTCCGGTGACCACCCACTCGTCGCCCTCAGCCTCGGCGCGGGTCCGCACATTCGCCAGGTCCGAGCCGGCGTCCGGCTCGGAGTAGCCCTGGCACCACAGCTCCTCGACGGCGACGATCGGCGGGAGGAACCTCTCGCGCTGTTCGGGGGTGCCGAAGGCGATGAGGGTGGGGCCCAGGAGCTGTTCGCCGATGTGGCTGACGCGGGCGGGGGCTCCGGCGAGGGCGTACTCCTCGTGGAAGGCGACCTGCTGTTCGAGGGTCGCGCCCCGTCCGCCGTACTCCTTGGGCCAGCCGACGCAGGTCCATCCCCCGGCGGCCATGTGCCGTTCCCAGGCGAGGCGTTCGGCATGGGCCTCGTGTTCCCGTCCGGGGCCGCCGCGCCCGCGGAGGGCGGCGAACTCGCCCGTGAGGTTGGCGCGCAGCCAGCCGCGGACCTCTCTGCGGAACTCCTCGACGTCGCTCATGGCCGTACGTTAACCTACCAAACACTTGTTAGGGAAGGAGGGCGGATGTCCGCTGCCCGCACCGCATCCACCACGGAACCGGTCCGCTACGAACGACTCGGCCCGGTGGCCGTGGTCACGATGGACCGGCCCGATTACCGCAACGCCCAGAACTCCGCGATGACCTACGCCCTCGACCGCGCCTTCTACCGAGCGGCCGACGACGACGAGGTCAAGGTCGTCGTGCTCGCCGGAGCGGGGAAGCACTTCTCCGCCGGCCACGACATCGGCACCCCCGAGCGGGACGCCCACGTGCCGTTCGACCGGCGCGCCGGGCTCTGGTGGGACCACTCGGACAAGCGGGGCGCGGAGAGCCGCTTCGCCCGCGAGTCCGAGGTCTACCTCGGCATGTGCCGCCGCTGGCGCGAACTGCCCAAGCCCAT
Source organism: Streptomyces sp. R-07 (assembly GCF_049913175.1). NCBI lineage: Bacteria > Bacillati > Actinomycetota > Actinomycetes > Kitasatosporales > Streptomycetaceae > Streptomyces > Streptomyces sp. R-07. Next base: position 7,568,745 of record NZ_CP183978.1, on the reverse strand, counting down.
GGTCGCGTCGGTGCAGGGCGCCTGCGTCGCGGGCGGCCTGATGCTCGCCTGGGTGTGCGACCTCATCGTCGCCGCCGAGGACGCCTTCTTCGCCGACCCCGTGGTCCGCATGGGCATCCCCGGCGTCGAGTACTTCGCCCACCCGTGGGTGATGCCGCCGCGCATCGCCAAGGAGTTCCTCTTCACCGGCGACCGGATGGACGCCCGGCGCGCCTACGACGTCGGCATGGTCAACCGGGTCGTCCCGCCACGCGAGTTGACGGATCGGACCATGGAACTCGCCGCCAGGATCGCCGAGATGCCCCGCATGGGCCTGGCGCTGACCAAGCGCGCCGTCAACCAGGCCGAGGACCTCCAGGGCCTGCACACCGGCATGGACTCGGTCTTCGGGCTTCACCACCTCGCGCACGCGCATAACGCCGAGACCGCGCCCGACGCGCTCGGCGGCATGGACATACGAGCAATGAAGGCGGCGGGAGCCTGATGGATCTCGACTTCTCCGCGGCGGAGGACGCCTTCCGGGCCGAGGCCCGCGCCTGGCTCACCGCCCACGTGCCCGACACCCCCCTGCCCTCGCTGGAGACGGAGGAGGGCTTCGCCGCCCACCGGGCGTGGGAGCGGACCCTGTCCGCCGACTGCTGGTCGGTGGTCTCCTGGCCCGAGGAGTACGGCGGCCGGGGCGCCTCCCTCCTCCAGTGGCTGGTCTTCGAGGAGGAGTACTACGCTGCCGGCGCCCCCGGCCGGGTCAGCCAGAACGGCATCAACCTCCTCGCCCCCACCCTCTTCGAGCACGGCACCGACGAGCAGCGCGCCCGCGTCCTGCCCCCCATGGCGAGCGGCGAGGTCATCTGGGCGCAGGCCTGGTCCGAACCCGAGTCCGGCTCCGACCTCGCCTCGCTGCGCTCCACGGCCGTACGGACCGACGGCGGCTGGCTCCTGCGCGGCCAGAAGACCTGGTCGTCCCGGGCGGCCTTCGCGGACCGCGCCTTCGGCCTGTTCCGCAGCGACCCCGACGCGGGAAAGCCGCACCAGGGCCTGACGTACCTGATGTTCCCGCTGGACGCCGACGGCGTGACCGTACGGCCCATCGGGCGACTCGACGGCAAGCCCGCCTTCGCCGAGCTCTTCCTCGACGACGTGTTCGTGGCCGACGAGGACGTGATCGGCGCGCCGGGACAGGGCTGGCGGGTCGCCATGAGCACCGCGGGCAACGAGCGGGGGCTCACCCTGCGCAGCCCGGGCCGGTTCACCGCCGCCGCCGAGCGGCTGACCGCGCTGTGGCGGGAGACCGCCGACCCCGCCGACTCCGCCACGCGCGACCGGGTCGCCGACGCGGTCATCGGCGCGCGTGCCTACCGCCTGTTCGCCTACGCGGGCGCCTCACGCCTCGCCGCCGGAGGCTCGATCGGCGCCGAGTCCAGCCTCAACAAGGTCTTCTGGTCCGAGCTGGACATCGCGCTCCACGAGACCGCCCTCGATCTGCTCGGGCCGTACGGCGAACTGTCCGACGCGGCCTCGGACGCACCCGCGCACGGCGGCTGGGCCGAAGGCTTCACGTTCTCCCTCGCCGGGCCCATCTACGCCGGCACCAACGAGATCCAGCGCGACATCATCGCCGAGCGGCTGCTCGGCCTCCCGAAGGGACGCCGGTGATGCGGTTCCTCCTCGACGACGAGCAGCGGGAGTTCGCCCGCTCCCTCGACGGCATGCTCACGGCGGCCGACACCCCCGCGGCCGTACGGGCCTGGGCTGCCGGGGACACCGCGCCCGGCCGCGCGCTCTGGTCACGGCTCGCGGAGGCGGGGGTCCTCGCCCTCGCCGTACCGGAGCGGCACGACGGCCTGGGTCCGCTGCCCGTCGAACTGACCGTCGCCTTCACCGAGTTGGGCCGCCACACCGTGCCCGGCCCGCTCGTGGAGACGGTCGCCGCGGCGGCGCTCCTCGACCGCCTCGGCGGCGCCGACGCCCTCGGCGGAGCTGACGCGGCGGAGGCCGCCGCGGTGCGGCTGCCGCAGATCGCCTCGGGGAAGGCGGTCGTCTCCCTGTGCGTGCCGGCCGCCGGGAGCCCCTACGCCCTGGACCCGGACGCCGCCGACGCCGTGCTCGTCGTCGAGGGCGACACCGTACGCCTGGCGGAGTCCGCCGGCCCCGTGCAGCCCTCGGCCGACCCCGCGCGCCGGCTGGCCCGGCCGCTCGGCGGAACCGTCCTGGCGCGCGGCCCGGCCGTGACGGCCGCCGCCGCGCACGCCTGCGAGGTCGCCGCGCTCGCCACCGCCGCCCAGTCCCTCGGACTCGGCCGCGCCCTGCTCGACCGGACGGTGGAGTACGTGAAGCAGCGCACCCAGTTCGGGGTCGCCATCGGCTCCTTCCAGGCGGTGAAGCACCGTCTCGCGGACACGCTCATCGCCCTGGAGTTCGCCCAGCCCCTGCTCCACTCGGCCGCCCTGGCCCTCGCGCAAGGGGCGGACCACAGCGCCGCCGAGATCGCCGCGGCGAAGGTCACGGCGGGCGAGGCAGCGTACGCCGCCGCCCGCACCGCCCTGCAACTGCACGGTGCCGTCGGCTACACCGAGGAGCTGGACCTCGCCCTGTGGATCCGCAAGGCCCGTCCCCTCCGCGACGCCTGGGGCACCCCCGCGGCCTGCCGCGCCCGCGTCCTCGGAGCCTGAAGCACCCGGAGCACAGAAACACCCTGAACGGGGCCCGCTGCCCCGGGCCGGGCAGCGGGCACCCGCTCCCCCTTCCGTCCCCGTACCGCTCAGCGGTCCCCAGCATCCCTACCGCACCTGGGAGTCAGCCGTGTCCCCCGCACCGTCCCCGCACGCCCCCGACAGACCCTCGGACCCCGCCCTGCTGCGCAGGGTGGCGCTGTCGAGCCTGCTCGGCACCGTCATCGAGTACTACGACTTCCTGCTCTACGGCACGATGGCCGCGCTCGTCTTCGGCGAGCTGTTCTTCCCCGAGACCGATCCCACCGTCGGCACGATCGCCGCCTTCGGGACACTCGCCGCCGGCTATGTGGCGCGCCCGCTCGGCGGCGCCGTCTTCGGACACTTCGGCGACCGGCTCGGCCGCAAGTCCATGCTCGTCCTCACCATGGCCCTCATGGGCGTGGCGAGTTTCCTGATCGGCGTCCTCCCGACGTACGGGACCATCGGCGTCGCCGCTCCCGTCCTCCTCGTGCTGTTCCGCGTCGTCCAGGGCCTCGCCATCGGCGGGGAATGGGCCGGTGCCACGCTCATGGTCGTCGAGCACGCCGACCCGCGCCGCCGCGGCCTGTGGAGCGGCGTGATGCAGATGGGCTCCCCGATCGGATTCCTGCTCTCCACGGTCGCGGTCACGCTCGTCTCGACGCTCCCCCGCGAGTCGTTCCTCGCCTGGGGCTGGCGCGTCCCGTTCCTGTTCAGCGCGGTGCTCCTCGGCGTCGGGCTCTACGTGCGCGTCAGCATCACGGAGAGCCCGCTGTTCCGGCAGGCGGCGCGGGCGGCGAGCGCCGGTGAGGCTCCCGGCGTGCCGCTGGCGCAGGTGCTGCGCGCACCCCGCAACCTCGTCCTCGCGTGTGCCGTCGGCATCGGCCCGTTCGCCCTGACGGCGCTGATCAGCACCTTCATGCTCACGTACGCCACGGCCATCGGCTACGCCACCTCCGAGGTGATGACCGGACTCCTCTTCACCTCGGTCGCGGGTCTCGCCTGCATCCCGCTCTTCTCCGCGCTCTCCGACCGCGTCGGCCGCCGGGCCGTCGTGATGGGCGGCGCGGCGGGCGTCGTCCTGCTCGCCTTCCCGGTCTACGCCCTGGTCGACGCGCGCTCCCCCGCGCTGCTGATCCTCGGCATGGTCCTCGGCCAGGTGGTGCAGTCCGCGATGTACGCGCCTCTGGGCCCGCTGCTCTCGGAGATGTTCGGCACGCGCGTCCGCTACACCGGCGCCTCGCTCGGCTACCAGCTGGCCGCCCTCATCGGGGGCGGATTCACCCCGATGTTCGCCGGCAGTCTGCTCTCCGCCTCCGACGACATCCGCAGCACACCCCTCGTGGTGCTCGCCGTCGTCTGCGGGCTCGTGACCGCGCTCGCCGTCTGGCGCACCGCCGAGACCCGGGGCCGGGACCTGTCTGCGGAGGACCCTGCGGCACCGGACGAGCAGCCCCGTACCCGTACGACATCGAGAGGAGCCCAGGCATGAGGCCGACGGAGGAACAGGAGGAACTGCGGTCCGCCGTACGGGCCGTGCTCGGGCGCCACCCGGGAGACACGGCCTGGCGGCCGCTGACCGAACAGATCGGCGTCGCGGGGCTCGCCGTTCCGGAGGAGTACGGCGGTGCCGGGTACGGGGCCCGGGAGGTCCACGTGGTGCTCGAGGAGCTGGGGCGGGAGCTGAGCCCCGTCCCGTACCTCGGCTCGGCGGTGCTCGCGGTGCGGGCGCTGCTCGCCTCGGGCGACCGTACGGCGTGCGAGCGGCTGCTGCCGGACCTGGCCTCGGGTGCCGTGGTGGGGGCCCTGGCGTGGGCCGAAGGCGGTTCCTGGGATCCGTCGGCCGTACGGGCCGAGGCCGCCGCGGGGCCCGGCGGGACGTGGCGGCTCACCGGGACCAAGGAGCACATCCTCGACGGTGCGCGAGCCGGCGTCCTGCTCGTCGCGGCCCGTTCGGGAGCGGGGGTCTCGCTCTTCGAGGTGCCGGCGGACGGCTCCGGCGTGGACCGTGAGGCGACGGTGACGATGGACTCCACCAGGACGCAGGCGCGGGTGGTGCTCGCGGAGGCGGAGGGCCGGCTCGTGGGCGCGGAGGGCGAGGGCTACCGGGTCCTTTCTCACGTACTGGACCTGGCCTGCACGGCGCTCGCCGCCGAACAGGTCGGCGCCGCCGCGCGCTGCCTCGAGCTCACGCTGGCCTACGCCAAGGAACGGGTCCAGTTCGGCCGGCCCATCGGCTCCTTCCAGGCGGTCAAGCACCGGCTCGCGGACGCGTACGTCCTGGTGGAGTCGGCGCGCTCGGTCGCGCTCGGCGCCTCCTTCGCCGCCGCGGCGGACGACCCGGAGCTGTCGCGGCACGCGGCCGCCGCCAAGTCCGCGTGCTCGGAGGCGTTCTCGGCGGTCGCGGGCGAGATGATCCAGCTGCACGGCGGCATCGGCATCACCTGGGAGCACGACGCCCACCGCTACTTCAAGCGGGCGCACGGCTCGGCCCAGCTCTTCGGCCCACCGGCCTGGCACCGCGCCCGCCTGGCGGCGGACCTGGGCCTGACCTCGGTCTGACGGCGCCCCTCGCCCCGCCTGGAAAGCCCGCCGGTCGTCCGGTCCGGCCCCTGACGCGTCTCGGGCCCGGCCGGGTTCCTCGTTCCGCCGGTTCACCCTTGTCCCGAGCCGATGTGGGCGAGAAGCGCGGCGGCTCCGTCCTCCGCGGCGAGTCCGTGGGCGAGTTCGGCCGCGCGACGGCGGTGGGAAGGCTGGGACAGGCAGGCCGTGATCGCGTCGCCGAGGGCTTCGGCGGTGAGGGCGTCGAACGGCACGGGCCGCGGGGCGACGCCCAGTGCGTGCAGCCGATCCGACCAGAACGGCTGGTCGTACATGACCGGTACGGCCACGGCGGGTACGCCGGCGCGCAGTCCGGCCGCGGTGGTGCCCGCGCCGGCGTGGTGGACGACGGCGGCGGTGCGCGGGAACAGCCAGTCGTGCGGGACGTCGCCGACGGCCAGGACGTCGGGGCCGCAGCCGGCCAGCTCGGCCCACCCCGCCTGCACCACCGCACGCACGCCCGCCCGCCGCACCGCCGCGGACACCAGTTCACCGAGCCGTTCCCCCTCCCCCACGGCCATGCTGCCGAACCCGATGAACACCGGGGGCGGACCGGCCTGGAGGAAGTCGGCCAGTTCGGCCGGGGGTTGCCAGCCGTCCGGACGCGCGGGCCACCAGTAACCCGTCACCTCGACCCCGGACGGCCAGTCCCCCGGGCGCGGCACCACCAGCGGGCTGTAGCCGTGGAAGGCCGGCCGGATGTCCTCCGCGGCCGAGGGCGTGCCGGCGGGAAGCCCGAGGCGTTCGCGCAGGCGGGTCACGGCGCCCGCGAAGACCCCTTCGGCGCGCCGCAGCACGTCCCGGCCCGCCGCGAGGTTGGCCTCCGGCCCCGTGCCGTCGGTGTTCCGGGCGTTGGGCAGCGGGAACTCCCGGGTGGCGAACGACGGTACGAGGTAGGTGCCGATGACGGGGATGCCGAACGCCGCGCCGGCCGTCCGGCTGAGCGGTGCCGGGCCGTGGGCGGTGAGCAGCAGGTCGGTTCCGCCCGCCACGGCCTCCGCCACCCCGTCGGCGAGCCCGTCCGCGTACGCCCGTGTCATCGCCTGGGCCTCCTCGCGCGAGGCCGCAGCGGCCCAGTCGCGGATCAGCTTCTGCGGGTCTCCCGGCACGGTCCGGAAGTCGAGACCGCACCCGCCGATGAGCGCGGCGAAGGACGGGTGGGCGGCCACGGCGACCTGATGGCCCGCGTCCAGCAGACGCCGACCGAGGCCGGTGAAGGGTGCGACGTCGCCCCGGGATCCGGCGGTGATGATCAGAATGCGCATGGAGGGATTCTCCCCGGCGCCTGCCGCGTCCGTCGGGCGACGGTCGTGCTCAGTACGTCTGATCGAAGGTCAGGACCGCCTTGGCGTGCAGGTCTCCGGAGGGGCGGGCGGCGCTGGCCGGCCGCCACCGCGGCTGATCACCCACCGCGGCCCGGCGGTCCAAGGGCGCTGCCACCCCGACGACGGCTGCGCCTCTGACGTCCCGTACCAGGGCCCGGACTTCGCCCATCTCGCCGCCAACGTGACCGAACGCGGCAGTACGACCCCGCTGTTCAAGGGGTACACGCGCTCGTGAATTCCCTGCCTGAGACGCTAGCTTTCGCCACCGGCAAGGCCGTCGGGTCGCTTGGCCATGACGACCACGCCGGGGCCGGTGTGTTCGTCCGCCGGGAGGCGGAGTTCGGCGACCGGGTGCAGGCCCGCCTGTTCGATCAGGTCCACGAGTTGTTCCGGCTGCCATTTGTGGGTCGTCCAGCGGACCGGTACGCCTCCGTACGCCTCGGTGCGCGCCAGGTCCTCGTCGCCGACGTGCGTCGCGGTGATGAAGTGTCCGCCCGGCTTCAGGGCGCGCGTGAACATGGCGAGGACCTGAGGGAGGACCTCGCGGGGGAGGTTGAACAGGGACCACCATCCGAGGACGCCGCCGAGGGACTCCTCGTCGAGGTCGAGTTCGGTGGCGGAGGCGACGCCGAAGCGGCACTGCGGGTGAAGGCGGCGCGCGTTCTCGATCATGCGGGGGGAGAGATCGACCCCGGACACGTCGAGTCCGCGTTCGGCGAGGTAGCCGGTCACCGTTCCGGGTCCGCAGCCGACGTCGAGGACGGGCCCGAGACCGCTCACGGTGTCGGCGAAGGCGTCGATCGACGCCTTGAGCCAGGGATGGCGGCGAATGTCACCGATCCCGGTCGTCAGCACCATGTGGGCGTAGTTGTCGGCGACCCGGTCATAGGACTCACGGACGACGTCGAGATCCGTCGGACGATCGATACGGTGCGCGCTCATCGGCCCATGCTAGGGCCCGCGGTCCGCCGTGTGGATCTCGTGGGGATCGGCGGCAGGTCTTGCACCGATCGACCCCCGGACCGTCGACTCCCGACCGTGCCGACCTCCGGACCCACGCCCGCCGCCGCCGTGCGATTCACCCATTTCGCCATCAACTACCGTACGTTCACGCCGTATTGGGGCTGATCGATCACGTTTGCCATTCGCTCCGGCGTTCTGGAACCCTCCGTTCAACTTGTCCACCCATCAGCAACGGAGGCAACCTTCCATGCCCTCACGGCGAATATGCCGCGCCTGGCTCACGGCAGCCGCCGCGGCCTCGCTCGCGTTCACCGGCCTCGCGGCTCCGGCCCAGGCCGAGGACGTCCCACGGGACGTCTCTGACCCCACGGTCCAGCAGCCCCTCACGACCGAAGCCGCCCCCTCGACGTTCGCCGCCACCGACTGGACCGGGCCCGGCGGCGCGGCCTCGCCCGGTGACTTCACGATGTCGCCCGGCGCCCTGAACTCCGAGACCACCACGCGGGTCAACCGCCTGGACTCGGTGCTCCCCAAGTCGGGTGTGCAGAACCTGCTGGCCGGCGCGAACCGCACCGTGACGCCGTGGTGCTCCCGCGACCCGTTCGGCACCGCCGCGGACCCCGACATCAAGTACTGCCTGCAGGACGACGACTCCACCTCGCGGGAGTGGGTGCCCCAGGGCTTCACCGGCGTCTCCGACGCCAAGGACAACGAGCTGTGGGGCGAGGCCGGGAACATCCAGCTGTTCGCCTCGTACGACGGCTGGGACCCGGGCCGGGAGGACGACCCGGACCCGGCGACCGGTGACTGCACCGAGGCCGAACTGGAGGCCGACGACGCCTGCAACCAGAAGGGCGTCCGGATCACCTTCGTACAGAGCCGGGTCAACCCGGCCTCCGGCATCTCCGAGACCAAGTACCGGCACGTCCTGCTGGGCTGGACCTACATCAACGCGGCCGACCACGTCTCCTTCGACGGGCTGCACGCCTCCGAGTACCCGATCCAGAAGGGCGTCCACGCCGGCGGCATCGTCTGGTACGGCAACTACCTGTACGTCGCCGACACCCGGAACGGCGTGCGTGTCTTCGACATGCGCTACATCATGGACCTGGACCCGGACGGCGACCCGAGCACGCACGACGCGATGGGTGCCGACACCGACGGCGTGCAGACCACCGCCGACACCCAGGACAAGACGAAGGTCGGCCGGCACGACAACGTCTGGTACAGCTTCGGCTACCGCTACGTGATGCCGCAGGTCGCCGCGTGGAAGTTCAAGGCGACGCAGAGCAACCCCGCGGGCTCCTACGCCTGCGTCCCCACCGGAGCCCCGAAGGCCTCCTACATCTCCCTGGACCGCAGCACCACCCCGGACCGGATGATCATGGGTGAGTACTGCCGTCCGGAGAGCGGCTACCCGTCTACGGGTCGCATCGCCTCGTACCCGATCGCGGACCTGGAGGGTCGGTCGGCGGACGTGGCCGCGGAAGGCTGGGCCAACTACCTGCCGTTGACGAACGGCGGCGCCCAGGGAGCGGCGGCCTACAACGGCACGCTGTACGTGAACGAGTCGAAGGGCACGGACGAGCCCGGCAACCTCTGGCGCTACAACTGGAGCAACGGCCAGCTGGTCCAGAACGGCCAGGCCGTCAAGACCGCCCGGGGCGCCGAGGATCTCTACGTGGAGCGCGGCACGGGCCGGTTGTGGTCGCTGTCCGAACACCGTCCGGGCTCGGCCTCCGACTGCACGTCGAACCGGGACGCCGCCGACCCGGTGGGCACGGACTACTGCCAGCGGGTGCTGTACGGGCACAAGCTGAGCTGGATCGACGGCCAGCCGTAGTGGCAGGAGGCGTCCCCGCCGGACGCGCCGGACATGTCCGGCGGGGACGCCTCGGGCCGCCGCGCCTCAGCCGGACGCCGATGCCAGGCCCGCCTCCGCCTCAGCCGGACGTCGATGCCAGGCCCGCCTCGTAGACGCGGGTGACGCTGGGCGCGATCAGTGCGTCGCCCCGCGATAGCCACGCGGCCTCGATGCCGTTCACGCCGGGCATGCGGATGTCCCTCACCACGACGTCGGGTGCGAGGTCCGCCGCGAGTTCGACCGCCTCCGGTACGTCGCCTACGGCGGCGCCCACACTCGCCGCCTGCGCCGTCGCGGTGACGGCCCTACGCCGCCGCGGCGACGGCCCCACGCCGCCGCGACGTCTGAGCCGACGGGTACCGGAGCGCGACCGTGCTCCGTGCGCGGACGGAGAGCCGTTCCCTCCGGGTGTGGATACGGCCAATCGGAGGGGCGTGCTCCGAGCGCGCGGGCGCCGGCGGCCGAAAAGGCCGCGAGGCCTGCCGCGGAGGGCGATCCGGCGGGCCCGACGTGGGCCGCTGTCGCGCAAGGATCTCCCCGCCGTCACGCGCTCGTCACAGTGCCATCGTCGTCCCATCAAACTCGCCGAGTTCAGGATGGCCGGAAACCATGTGATTCAACCTCCCGCGCGCCTACGGCCGTTGATCAGGCGTTTCTCCCCTCACATACTGCGCTGACCGGCGACGGGCGCCAAGGTGCCCCTGTCCGGAACCGACCACTCGACCTCATCCCAAGCTCCTGGGGGAGACTTGCGCGCACACGTGCAGAAAGCACGCGCCTTCAGCATCGCGGCAGCCACATCGGTGGCCCTCGTCGCAGGCATGACCGGCCCCACGACGGCGATCGCCGCGAACGTGGCGGCCGCTTCGGACACCACCACACGTATCGACGGCACCCAGCGGATCCCGCTCATCACGGGAGACCGCGTGGTCGTGAACGCCAAGGGCCGGATGGTGGGCTTCGAGTCCGCCCCGGGCCGTGAGCACATACCCGTACAGGTGCAGCGCACCGGGGACCACACGCTCGTGGTGCCCGCCGACGCGCAGCGCCTGATCGCCGCGGGCCGCCTCGACCAGCGGCTCTTCGACCTCGACGTGCTCACCGACCCGCGGCTGCGCAAGAGCCAGCGCGCGGGTCTCAAGCTGATCGTGCAGTACGAAGGGGGTGCCGGAGCCGCACGCGCCGAGGTGCGTGCGGCCGGTGACACCCAGTTGCGGCGCACGTTCCCGACGCTGAACGCCGACGCGATCCGTACGCCCCAGGACGACGTGGCCCAGGTGTGGGACGCGCTGACCAGCGGGCAGAACAGCTTCGCCCGTGCCACCGCCGCCGGCATCGGCAGGGTGTGGCTGGACGGGGTGCGCGGAGCGCGCCTGGACCGCAGCGTCCCGCAGATCGGCGCCGACAAGGCGTGGGAGTCCGGGTACGACGGCACGGGCGTGAAGATCGCCGTGCTCGACACCGGTGTCGACAAGACCCACGACGACCTCAGGACCCAGGTCGTCGGCGAGAAGAACTTCTCCACTTCCGCCGACGCCGTGGACCGCGTCGGGCACGGCACGCACGTCGCGTCGATCGCCGTCGGCACCGGCGCCAGGTCCGGCGGCCGGTACAAGGGCGTCGCCCCCGGCGCCAAGGTGATCAGCGGCAAGGTCCTCGACGACGAGGGTTACGGGGACGACTCCGCCGTCATCGCGGGCATGGAGTGGGCCGCCGCCGAAGGCGCGGACGTGGTCAACCTCAGCCTCGGCGGCCCCGACAGCCCCGGCGTGGACCCGCTGGAGGCGACGGTCGACCGGCTGACCGCCGAGAAGGGGATCCTGTTCGCCATCGCGGCGGGCAACGAGGGCGAGTCCGGTGCGTCGTCCGTCGGTTCGCCGGGCACCGCGGACTCCGCGCTGACCGTCGGCGCCGTCGACAAGGACGACAAGCTGGCGCCGTTCTCCAGCACCGGCCCGCGCGTCGGCGACGGCGCCGTCAAGCCGGACGTGACCGCGCCGGGCGTCGCCATCACCGCGGCCGCCGCCCCCGGCAGCCTCATCGACCTGCGCCCCGGCACCCCGCACCCGGCACCGGGCTACCTCCAGATCGACGGCACCTCCATGGCGACCCCGCACGTCGCCGGTGCGGCCGCGATCCTCAAGCAGAAGCACCCCGACTGGAAGTCCGCCGAGCTCAAGGGCGCGCTGACCGGGTCCACCAAGGGCGGCGACTACACCGCCTTCCAGCAGGGCTCCGGCCGGATCCAGGTCGACAGGGCGCTGGGCCAGAGCGTGATCGCCGAGCCGGTGTCGCTGAACTACGGCACGGCGCTGTGGCCGCACGCCGACGACAAGACCGTCACGAAGAAGCTCGTCTACCGCAACCTCGGGGCCACCGACGTCACGCTCGACCTGTCGGTGTCCACCCTGGACCCGGCGGGCAAGCCGGCTCCGGCGGGGTTCTTCACGCTCGGCGCCTCGAAGCTGACCGTGCCCGCCGGCGGCACCGCCGCGGTCGACCTCGTGGCCGACACCCGGATCGGCGACGCCGACGGCACCTATTCGGGTTACGTCACCGCCGCCGGCGCGGGCCAGTCCGTCCGCACGGCCGCGGTGGCCGTACGGGAGGCCGAGTCGTACGACCTGACCATCCGGACGCTCGGTCGCGACGGCACCGACGCGCAGAACTTCTCCAACACCCTGAACGGCGTCGGCGGCCCCGCCGCGGGCTTCGGGAGCCGCATCGACAACGAGCCGGGCGCCCACACGATCCGTGTCCCCAAGGGCACGTACACGCTCAACACGGCCGTCTACGAGGACCCGTCGGACTACACCAAGGGCACCGACTGGATCGCCCAGCCGAAGCTGGACGTCTCCGCCGACACCACGGTGACCGCCGACGCGCGCACCACCAAGCCGGTGGACCTCACGGTGCCCGGCATCGACAAGGCGGACTACGCGGGCACGTACTACGAGCTCGCCACCGAATCCGGTCGCATCGGCAACGGCTGGGTCCTGAGGGGCTTCACCGGATTCCGCACCGCCCACGCGGGTCCGGCCGTCACCGACGGCTCCCTCCTGCAGACCTGGGACGCGCACTTCCTGAAGGACGCCACCAGCCAGTACTCGGTGGCCTTCGGCGGCAAGGCGAGCACGGTCGCGACGGGCTACACCAGGCACGTGAAGGCGAGCGAGCTGGCCACGCTCAAGGTCGGTCTCGGCGCCTCCGTCCCCGGTAAGACCGCGCTGGCCTCCCCGTACGCCCATCTGCCGGGCGCGCCGGAGGGCAACGGGTTCTCCGCGCCGCAGCCGGTGCCGGGCACGCGCACCTTCTACGTCTCGACCGGCGACGGCGCCACGTGGCTCACCCGGTACAACCAGCTGGGCGACCCCGACCAGTGGGGCTACCCGGCCTTCGAAGGCGCCTGGGAGATGCTCCGGCCGAAGCGGTACGAGGCAGGCAGGACGTACCGGGAGACCTTCAACACCGGTGTCGCCGGCCCGCTCCTGGGCGAGGGCATGGGTGTCTTCCGCACCGCTCCCGACCCGGTCACCGGGGAGCAGCAGCTCGTCGGCGCCGTGCCGCTGTTCTCCGACGGCGCGGGTCACGCGGGGTCCGTCCCGGCCGGCTCGGCCACGTCCACGCTGTACCGCGACGGTGTCAAGGTCGCCGAGAACGACGACCCGCTGAGCGGCTCGCGGCCGTTCACGGTCGACGCGGCCGACGCGCAGTACCGGCTGACGACCTCGGTGGAACGCCCGGCGAAGGCCGCCGCGGCCTCCACCCGGATCGACGCCGAGTTCACGTTCCGTTCGCAGCAGGTCGCGGCGACCACGGCGCTGCCGGTGTCGACGGTCCGCTTCGCGGCCCCCGTCGACCTGGCCTCGCGCGTCCCGGAGCGCACGACGGTCCTGGTCCCGGTGACCGTGCAGGGCTCGGCGGCCGGGGCGAACCTCAAGTCGCTGACCGTGTCGGTGAGCTACGACGGCGGGAAGACCTGGCAGGCCGCGAAGGTCGTCGGCGGTCTGATGTCCGTGAAGAGCCCGGCGAAGGACAGCGGCATCTCCTTCTCCGCCAAGGTCACGGACAAGCAGGGCAACACCTCGGCGCTGACGATCCACAACGCGTGGCTCGGCAAGTGACGCCACTCCGGTAACCACTCCCCCCTCACGCGGCGTCACCACCTCTGGTGGTGACGCCGCTCTTCCTTCCCCCTCGCGCGGCCGGGTGTGCGAAGTTCTGGAGCGTGGACAGCGTGGACCACTTCAAAGAACAAATGTCCCATACCGGCATAGATTGCTGAACCAGTGGGCAGGCCGGTCCCCGGCGCCCGTCGTCGTCTTCGAACAGGGCCGCCATCCGGGGTCTTCTCCCTCCCGCGAGCTGCTGCGCAAGGCGGGTGACGAGGTCATCACCATCGTCGGCGCCGAGCCCGGCCGGGGTCGCCGCGGCGGCCACTGCATGACCTGCCCGCTGAGCCGCGACGCCGTCGGCTTCTGAACCGGCGGCTCCCGGGAGACAGCGAGGAGTGATGCGGCCCTTCTCCGGGGGGCGGCATCACTCCGCTGGGTACGAGGTCGAATCGTCCGCCCGTCAGCCCTCCGACGCCGGGCCGGCGAGCTGGTCGGCGAGCTCGCGTTCGCTCTCCTCCGAGAGCGAGGTCTTGAGCACCGTTCCGCCGTACTGCCCGATGGCCTCGGCGAACTTGTCCTCCGTGAGCTTGGACGCCATGATCACGACGGCTGCCGAGCCGGGACGGAGCAGTTCCTGCACCTTGCCGCGGAACTTGTTGTCGACACCCATCTGGTTCAGCTTGCCGATGAGGCCTCCGACGGCAGCGCCCACCACGCCCATGGCGGGGGTCAGGATCAGCATGCCGAAGACCATGCCCCAGAGAGCGCCGGCCGTGGCCGAGATCGCCACCTCCTCGCTCCGGGCCGGGGTGTCGACATGCGTCTTGCCGTCCTGGTCCACCGTGACGACGGCGAGTCCGCTGAGCTCCACGACGTGGTCGTCGCGCAGCTTCAGCACGGCCGCGAACGCCTTGTCGGCAACTGCCCGGTCCTCGTATCCGAGGACGATGAGTTCGGACATACGGGTTCTCCTTCGGTCTCCAGAGGTGTTGTCGGTAACGCTGTGCCTTGGTGAGCCGAACCGTCAGCACGGGCTCGGCGGGCCGACCGCTGGTGACCAGGGGCGGTGGCATCGGTCTTGTCGGGCCCACAAAACGCCATCCTGTCCCGATATACACAGCGTCGCGACTCGATGAACCCGGGAGCCGACCGGTTCGCCGCCGTCCGGCGGGCTGGTACGCCCGCCACCAGGTACTAGGCGGCGGTGCCCCCGAGCACGCGCACGGCCTCCACGATCAGTTCCCAGAACGCGTCCGTGTCGACCTCCATGCCGACCTCGGTGTCGGCGGGCCGGTCGGTCACCCCGTGCAGGTCGACCACCGTCGCGCCCCGGGTGTGCGTTCCGTTGAGCTCCACCCTCACCGCCGCCCGCACCAGGCTGACCAGCGAGGGGTTGATGAGGTGGGCGACCGTGAGCGGATCGTGCAGAGGGGGCGCGTCGAATCCGTACACCTCGCGGTAGGTGGACGCGAAGTAGGTCAGCAGGTCGACGCAGAGCGCGCTCAGCGGGGTGCCGAGCGCCGCGATCCGGGCGACGACCTCGGCGGTGGCCCGCACCTGATGCGTCGCGTTGAGGCCGAACATCGTCACCGGCAGACCGCTGCGGAAGACGATGTCCGCCGCCTCCGGATCGCACAGGACGTTGAACTCGGCCGCGGGTGTGGTGTTGCCCCGTCCCGTCGACCCGCCCATGAGCACGATCCGCTCGATCCGCCCGGTGAGCTCGGGGTGGGCGAGCAGGAAGACCGCGATGTTGGTGAGCGGCCCGGTCGGCACGAGGGTCACCGGCCACGGGTGCGCGAGCAGGGTGTCCCGGATGAGGGTGAGGGCGTCGCGCGGGTCCTGCGGCACGTCCGGCTCCCCCTCGCCGAAGCCGGGCCCGTCGAGTCCGGAGCCGCCGTGGATGTTCTCGGCGACCCGGGGCGGTCCGTGCAGCGGCCGGTCGCGGCCCGCCGCGATCGGGACGCCCCGGATCCCGGCCGCCGCACAGACCCGGCGGGCGTTGAGGGTGGTCTTCTCCAGCGTCTGGTTGCCCGCGACGGTGGTGATCGCGAGCAGGTCGATCGCGGGGTGCGCGGCGGCGAGCAGGATGTTGAAGGCGTCGTCGTGACCGGGATCGCAGTCGAGAATCACGGGGACCGGCATGGGTTCACCGTCCCACATCCGACCGCGCATGCGAAGGACGCGCGCTCCGGACCGCGGGCGTCGGGCGGTACGGCCGCACCACACCTGGCCACGCGCCTGGGTACGCGCCTGGGTACGCGCCTGGGTACGCGGTCACCTGGACCTGACCACCGACCGCCGGCGGTACGCGAGCACCGGACCTGACCACCGACCGCGGGCGACCGGCAGTACGCGAGCACCCGGACCTGACCACCCGCCACGGGTGCCCGGCAGTACGCGGAACGCACCCGTCCGGGCGTACGGGCGTTCTAGCGTGCCTGGCATGACCTCGCTCAGGTTTTGGCGTGCGCCGTTGCTCGCCCTCGTAGCGGTCCTGACGCTCCTCCCCCAGTCGGCCGCGGCGCGGGACCCCGCGGACGCCGCGGTCCCCGTACCGGCGGCGACACCGGATCACCCCTCGTACGACGTGTCTCTGCGGGCCGACGCCGACGGCTCGCACTGGACGGGCCGCCAGACGGTGTCCTTCCGCAACTCCGCCCGAACTCCCCTGCGTTCGGTCGACGTACGGCTCTGGGGCAACGGCGCCGACGGCTGCGGAGCCCCCGGCAAGCCGTCCCCGGTCCGGGTGAGCGGGGTCGCCGGAGGCACCCCGCGACCGCTCGCCGTCGGCTGCACAGCGCTGCAGATCGACCTGCCGAAGCCGCTGCCGTACCGGGCGCGTGCGAGCGTCTCCTTCGACGTCTCGATCACCGTCCCG
This sequence comes from Streptomyces sp. R-07, assembly GCF_049913175.1. Classification (NCBI taxonomy): domain Bacteria; kingdom Bacillati; phylum Actinomycetota; class Actinomycetes; order Kitasatosporales; family Streptomycetaceae; genus Streptomyces; species Streptomyces sp. R-07. The sequence continues at coordinate 7,552,306 of NZ_CP183978.1, read as the reverse complement.
GACCGCGTCCACCGCTTCGGACGGGACGGCGCGTACCGCTTCCTGGGCAACGCGCTGCCGCTGCTGTCCGTACGCGACGCCCAGGGCCGGCACCTCGACCCGGACGTCGGCTTCGGCGAGAGCTTCTACACCCTGACCGGCGACTTCCGGGTCGTGCTCGATCACCCGGACACGCTCGTCGTTCCCGCGACGGGCACCACGAGCCGGCACGCGGGCGCCCCCGGCCGGACGGTCAGCACGAGCGTCGCGCACGGGGTGCGGGACTTCGCGTGGGCGGCGGGCCCCTTCCGGTCGAGGACGGTGACGACGCCCGGCGGGGTACGGCTGAACGCGTACTGGACCGCTTCGACGTCGCCCGAGGGTGTCGCCGTCGACATGAAGAACGCCGTCGGCGCGGTGGACGAGTTCGGGCGGCGGTTCGGGCGCTATCCGTACGGCGAACTCGACCTCGTCATGAGCGACCACCTCGACGACTTCGGCAGCATGGAGTTCCCGGGCCTCGTACTGCTCTGGACCGAACCGGAGGGTTCGGCCGTCGTGCACGAGATCGCCCACCAGTGGTTCTACGGCATCGTCGGCAACGACGAGTTCACGTCGCCGTGGCTGGACGAGTCCTTCGCGCAGTACGCGAACCGGACGTACTACCGGGACGACACCGCCACCTGCTGGGAGGACGCGGGCGCGTGGCCCAGCGGTACGGCCGCCCTCACCCGGTCCATGGGGTACTACGGGGACGGCCACCGCTCCGAGTACGTCCGCGTCGTCTACATGCGCGGCTCCTGCGCCCTGCACGATCTGGAACGGGTCCTGGGCGGCCCGGCGATGGCGGCCGTGCTGCGCGGTTACGTGCGGGACCACTGGCTGGGCGTCGCCACCACCGCGGACTTCAAGCGCGCGGCGCAGGCGGCGACGGCGCAGGACCTCGGCCCGTTCTGGACGGAGCACAGGATCCTCTGACGGCGGGAACGACGGACGAGGCCGGGCACGCGTACATCAGGTACGCGTGCCCGGCGTGTTCCTTCCGGGCGGGTCCGCGGTCACACGTCCCAGGTGACCGGGAGGCTCTTCACCCCGTAGATGTCCGCGAGCTCCGGGCGCAGGGCGACCTTCTCGGCCGGCACGGCCAGGCGCAGCGTGGGAAAGCGCTCCAGCAGGGCGGCGAACGCGACCCGCATCTCGACGCGGGCCAGTTGCGCACCGAGGCACAGGTGGATGCCGTGGCCGAAGGCCAGGTGACCGGCGGGCTCCCTGCGGAGGTCGAGCTCATGGGGGTCGGTGAAGCGCTCGGGGTCGCGGTTGGCGGTGTTGTACGAGAGGACGACCGTGGTGCCGGCCTCGATGAGCTGTCCGCCCACCTCGACGTCCTCCAGCGCCGTCCGCATGAAGGACTTGGCGACGGTCAGATACCGCAGCAGTTCCTCGACGGCCCCGTCGGTGAGCGCGGGGTCGGCGCGCAGCGCGTCGAGCTGCTCCGGGTTCTGCAGCAGTGCGAAGGTGCCGAGCGAGAGCATGTTGGCGGTGGTGTCGAATCCGGCCGCGAGGAGGATCAGGCTGATCCCCTTCAGTTCCTCGTCGGTGAGGTCGCTGTCGGTGAGTTCGCTGAGCACGTCGTCGGTGGGGTTCGCCCGCTTGGCCTTCACCAGTCGGGCGAGGTACTCCTGGGTCGCGGTGTAGGCCGCGATCAGCTCCTCGTCGCTCACCTCCCCGCCCATGAACTTGTCGATCTGTTCCTGGAAGGAAGCGCGGTCCTCGTACGGCACCCCGAGGATCTCGCAGATCACGATGGTGGGGATGGGTTTGGCGAACGCGGTCACGAGGTCCGCCGACGGCCCGGCCGCCTCCATGGCGTCCAGGCAGTCGGCGGTGATCTCCTCGACGCGCTCGGCGAGCAGGCGCATCCGCCGCGCGGTGAACCTGCCGACGAGCGGCTTCCGGTAGCGGCTGTGCTGCGGCTCGTCCATGAGGAGGAACTCACCGGGCGGCGCCGGAGGAAGCTCGAAGTCGACCACGTTCATGAGGTCCTTGCGCGAACTGAACCGCGGGTCGGCCAGGACCGACTTCACCAGGTCGTATCCGGTGATCAGCCAGCCGGACTTCCCCCCGGGGTGGGTGTAGCGGCTGATCGGGCCGTGCCGGCGGGCGTCGATCAGCTCGGCCGGCGGGTCGAAGGGACAGCCGGAGGGACGCTCGGTCGGCAGCGTCGTGACGGTGTGGAGGGACTCGGTCATGGTCATCCTCAGCTCGCGACATCGGGTGTTGAAGTAATCCGAAAGCTACGTTGCGTTCAGACTTCCGTCAATCACCGAGGAGACATAACCACTGGTGAGCCTCGCTAAATTGATGCAATGACCCTGCGCTTGAATGCAACGTCGCGTTGCAATGAAGCTTGCCGGGGGAAACGCAACACCCGTCTAGGCGCCCGTTTCCGCCGCGGGGAGCGGCTCCGGCTTCTCCCGGCGGGCGATCCTCAGGCCGACGGCTCCGACCAGGAGCAGTACGGCGACCGTGCCGAGGGTGAAGGCCTCGAAGGCCGCCCGGGACATGCCCCACGTGTCGTCGAAGGCGTACTCGATGCCGAAGAGCGCTTCGAGGGTTCCGGGGAAGAGGGCGCACCAGGAGCCGACGAGGATCCAGGCGTAGACCAGCGCCGCGCAGGTCATGAAGCCGCGGCGTCCGAAGGGGACGCGGTAGGGACGTACGACATCGGGCCGGCGCAGGCGCAGCAGGACGAGGGCGGGGACGATCACCAGGTACGACAGCAGCAGGGTGGTGACCGCCACGGTGAGCACGACGGCGAACACCGCGCCCGCGTCGCCTTCCGCGACCCGCATGGCCACGATCATGAACACGGTGGCCACCGCTCCGGAGAGCAGGTTGGTGCGCACGGGCGTGCCGAGCCGGGGGTGGAAGGCACCGAGCTTGCGGGTGAAGGAGCCGCCGTCGGCGGCGGCCATCGCCTGCATGCGGTCGCTGACGATCATCCAGGCGCTGCCCTGGGTGAGGAGGGCGAAGACGAACATGACGGCGGTGAGTGTCAGGAGCGGGCCGCCTGCGGCGCCGTAGATGCCGAAGACGAGGCGGGCGCCCTCCATGAAGCCGCCGATGCCGGTGACCTGGTGGGCGGGGACGACGGCGAGCAGCGCGAGGACCGGCAGCAGGTAGCAGCAGGCCGCGACGCTCGCGGACCGTCCGAGTGCGGCGGGCACGTCGCGCTGCGGGTCGTGCATCTCCTCGCCGGCGGCGTTGGGGGCCTCGAAGCCGACGTACGCGAACAGCAGGATCGGGACGAGGCCGAGGAAGCCGGCGGTCGTCGGGGTGAAGTGGGCGTCCGTGAGGCCGTGGAAGCCGTGTTCCGTCCCGTAGAAGACGGCGGTCAGGGTGAACCCCGCGAGGGTGAGTACCTTCACCGCGGCGCCGAGCGTGGTGATCCATTTGCCGCGGCGCAGCGAGACGACGGCGGTGAGGATGGCCGTCCAGACGAACAGCAGCTTGAACGTGTAGTCGGCGAGGGTGCCCGAGCCCAGGGGGAGGACGAAGCCGTCCCAGGTCTCGGCGGCGAGGAAGACCAGGGAGCCGCCCAGCCAGATCGGGTTGGTCACCCAGTAGAGCAGCGTGGTGAGCGCGGCCGCCGAACGTCCGAGGGTGAGCTTGACCCATACGTACGGGCCGCCCTCCTGCGGGAACGCGGCCCCGGTCTCGGCGAACAGCAGGGCGTAGGGGACGAGGAAGAGGAGCGCGAGGGCCGCCGTCCAGGTGGCGGCCTCACCGCCACCGGTGGCGATCTGTCCGACGGTGTCGAAGGAGATGACGGCGGCGATGGCGAGGGCGGTGATGTCGAGGCGCTTCAGGCTGCGCCGCAGGACGGTCGTCGTGTGGGGAGCGCGCGAGTCGGTGGACGACAGGTGGGAGGACACGGGCAGTTCCTTGCGGGGAGAGGGGTACTGCGAGCAGGTGCGCGCGAGCGCGGTGACGGCGTGGCGTCCGTGTCGGGGAGGCCCGGCGGGGCTCCGTGCCTCCCTGGAGGGGCAGGGCCTGTCGGACCCTTCCCGCCGGCCCCGACGGGAAGGGTCCGACGGCCCTAGGCGGGGCGGATCTCGCCGGTGGGTCCGGTGCGCTCCAGGACGCCGCGCAGCGCGGTGGCCACTTCCTTGGCCTCGGTCTCCGTCATGACGAGCGGCGGGGACAGGACGAGGCTGTGGGCGGAGTCGCGTACGATCACGCCGGCTTCGCGGCGGATGACGTCGTGGGGCATGCGGTCGGGATCGAGGGGCAGGGGTGCGCGGGTGGCGCGGTCCTGGACCAGTTCGACGGCCAGCATCATGCCGACGGAGCGGATCTCGCCGACGATCGGCAGGTCGCCCAGCTGCGCCTGCAGTTCGCCGTGGAGGAAGGAGCCCAGGGTCGTGGCGCGGGCGAGCAGGCCTTCCCGTTCGATGATGTCGAGGTTGGCGGTGGCGACGGCGGTGGCGACGGGGTGGCCGTTGTAGGTGTAGCCCATGGGGAATCCGTGGTCGCGCAGGAGCACCTCGGCGAGGTGGTCGCTGACCAGGAGCGCTCCGAGCGGGACGTAGCCGGAGGTGATGCCCTTGGCGGTGACGATGATGTCCGGGGTGACGTCGAAGTACTGGGCGGCGAACCACTCGCCGACACGGCCGTACGCGGTGACGACCTCGTCGAAGATCAGCAGGATGCCGTGCCGGTCGAGGACCTCCCGCACCCGGGGCCAGTAGTCGGCCGGCGGCACGAGCATGCCGCCGACGCCCATGATGGGCTCGCCGATCATCGCGGCGATGTTCTCCGGGCCGATCTCGGCGATGCGCTCCTCGAGTTCGCGGATGAGGAAGTCGGCCGGGTCCTCGCCGCCGTAGAGCTCGCTGCGGTACGGCCACGGGGGCGTGAGGTGCGAGACGTGCGGCATCATCGGGGCGAAGCCCTCGTGGTACAGGGGGAAGCCGGTGGCCGAGCCGCCGCCGTAGCCGATGCCGTGGTACGCCTTGCTGCGCGCCAGGATCCAGGTCCGGCTGCCCTCGCCCCGCCGGTGGTGGTAGTAGCGGGCCATCTTGATGGCCGCCTCGTTGCCCTCCGAGCCGCCGGAGGTGAAGTAGACGTGGTTGAGCGGCTCGGGGGCGATGTCGGCGAGACGGGCGGCGAGTTCGATGGCCCGCTCGTTGGAGAACTCCCAGAAGCTGGTGAAGTACTCCAGCTTCTTCATCTGCTCGTGCGCGACGTCGGCCACCTCCGTGCGGCCGTGGCCGATCTGGGCGAGCCAGAGGCCGCCGGTGGCGTCCAGGTAGTCGCGGCCCTCGGTGTCGGTGAGCCGGCAGCCGGAACCGGAGGCCATGACGACGCGCTCGGTGGCGCCGCCCGGAAGGTAGGGGTGGATGATGTGCGCCCGGTCGAGGCGGACGAGGTCTTCGGTGCGGGTGGTCATCGTGGTGGGTCCCTTGTTCGGGTGAGGGTGTGGGGTCGGGTGAGGGGCCGGTGGCCTGTGCGCTGCCGGCACGGTCAGCCGTACGCGATCCAGGTCGTCTTCAGGCCGGTGTACTTGTCGAAGGCGTGCAGGGAGAGGTCCCGGCCGTGGCCGGACTGCTTGAAGCCGCCGAAGGGGGTGTACGGACTGAGCGCGTCGACGGTGTTGACGGACACGGTGCCCGCGCGCAGGACGTCGGCCACGCGGTGGGCGCGGCCGAGGTCCCGGGTCCATACGGAGGCGGCCAGGCCGTAGGCGGAGTCGTCGGCGAGGCGGATCGCCTCGGCCTCGTCCCGGAAGGGCAGCACCGTGAGGACGGGGCCGAAGAGTTCCTCCCGGACGAGCGGGGCGTCGGGGGCGAGGCCGGTGACGACGGTGGGGTCGAGGTAGGCGCCGTCCCGGTCGGGTCGTGTGCCGCCGCACACGAGCCTGCCGCCGGATGACCGCACGGCGTCGAGGACGCGTGCCACCTGGGCCTCGTCGACGAGCGGGCCGAGACGGGTCGCGGGGTCGAGCGGGTCGCCCGGCAGCCAGGTGCGGGCGTGTGCGGCGACGCGGGCCGTGAACTCCTCGGCGACGGAGGCCTCGACGAGCAGCCGTGTGTTGGCGGAGCACACCTGCCCGGCGTTGTAGACGAAGCCCCAGGCCGCGCGTTCCGCGGCCGTGTCCAGGTCGGCGTCGCCGAAGACCACGTTGGGGCTCTTCCCGCCGGCCTCGGGCCAGACCTGCTTCATGTTCGACTCGGCCGAGTAGGCGAGGAACCGCTTGGCCACGGCGGTGGACCCGGTGAAGACCAGGGTGTCCACGTCCGGGTGGAGGCCGAGAGCCCGTCCGGTGCTCTCGCCCGGGCCGGGGACGACGTTCAGCACGCCGTCGGGCAGGCCGGCCTCCGCGGCGAGTTCCGCGAGGAGCAGAGCGGAGAGCGGGGACTGCTCGGCGGGCTTCAGGACGACGCTGTTGCCGACGGCCAGGGCGGGCGCCAGCTTCCAGCTCGCGAGGTCGAGGGGGAAGTTCCAGGGCACCACCGCGCCCACGACGCCCAGCGGGGCGCGGCGCACGAGGGCGAGGTTGCCCGGCGGCGCCGGGGCGACCTCGTCGTAGAGCTTGTCGACGGCCTCGGCGTACCAGGCGAAGACGCCGGCCGCGCCGGGGACGTCGGTGCCGTGGGAGTCCGCGATGGGCTTGCCCATGTCGAGGGTGTCGCACAGGGCCAGCTCCTCGCCGCGCTCCTCGATGAGGCGGGCGAGGGCGAGCAGGACCCGCTTGCGCTCAGCGGGCACGGTGCGCGACCAGCGGCCGTCCTCGAAGGAGGTGCGGGCCGCCTTCACGGCCCGGTCGACGTCGGCGGCGGAGCCGGCCGCCACGTGGGCGGTGGTCTTTCCGGTCGCGGGGTTCACGGTCGGGATCCACCGGTCACCGGCGGGGTCGGTCCACGCTCCGTCGATGAACAGGCGTGTACGTGGGGTGAGTTCGGCGGCGCGCTGCCGCCAGTGGGCGTACGTCTGCATGGGGTGGCCTTCGAAGCGTCGTGGGACGTGGGCGAGCCGGTGCCGGGTCGGGCGGGGTGCGGCCCGGGCTGTGTCGGGGGTGTGCCGGCCGGATGCGGCGGGGCGACGAGGAGGGCGGGGCCCGCTGCTGGGCGTCCGTACCGAGTTCTTTGAGTCGGAATTCAAACAATAGGTGAACCAGCCGTCAATGCTCCCGGCGAGAACTTCTTGCACAACCTGAGACGGGCATCAGAGAATGGGGCTCATGATGAGGAAAGCCGGCAGACCACGCGACCAGACGGCACGCAGGGAGGCCCTCGTCTCGGCGGCGGGGCGGGCCATCGCGGAGCGCGGCCTCGAAGCCCTGCGCATCAAGGACATCGCGGAGGCCGCGGGCGTCTCCCAGGGCTCGGTCCTGTACTACTACCCCGAGCTCGACGACCTCGTCCTGGATGTGCACCGGGGTGCCGTGGAGAGCTACCTGGCCTCTCGGCAGCAGGCCTACGACGAGGCGCCCGCCGGCGATCCCGCCGCGCGGCTGCGGGCCCTCCTGAACAGCGGCCTGCCGAGCATGACGGACGATCCCGTCCACGGGCTGCTGTACGAACTGCACCGGCGCGCCGGCCGCAGCCCCGGCCACGCCGAACTGATGGCCTCGCTCTTCGCCCGGGAGGTCGCGCTCTACACCACCGCCCTCGCGGTGGGCGCCGCGACCGGCGGGTTCTCCCTCGCCGCGTCCGCGCCCGACCTGGCACACGGCCTGGTCGCCCTGGAGGACGGATACGGACTGCACATCGTCAGCCGCAACGCGGCACTGCGCCCCGACAGGGCCCGCGAGCTGGTCCTGGCCCATGCCCGGGCGGTGACGGGCCGCGCCGATCTGTAGCGCGTGCGGGTCGCCGTTCAGACCCCGCGGGGCCCGTCGGCGGCCGGCTCAAGCCTCGGCGGGCCCGAGCACGGCGGCTCAGGCCTCGGCGGGCCCGAGCGCGATCTCCCGCAGCACGTCCATCACCGCTCGGGCGCGGGCCGTCTGCGTCACGCCGCCCACCGAGGCGATCTTGACCTCGAGCGGCGGTCCGCCGTCCCTGAGCCTCAGTTCCGCGATCTCTCCCCCGCCGTACGTCTGGCTGGTCGCCGGCCGCTGGTTGAGCACGGAGTAGCCGAGTCCGCGTGCCACCAGGGAGCGCACGGTCTCGTAGCTCTGGGTGCGGTAGCGCACGTCGGGCGCGGTGCCGGTGGCGGCGACCAGCGAGCGGAAGTAGTCGCGGCTGTGGGGCAGGTCGAGGAGGACGAGCGGTTCCGCGGACAGTTCGGCCAGCTCCACGCCGTCCCGGCCGGCCAGGGGGTGGGCGGCCGGGACGATGACGTACGCGGGGGCGCGGGCGATCGTCTCCCCGTGCAGGTCCGGCTCGGCGGACAGGCCGAGGTCGTAGGTGAGCGCGAAGTCGACGCGTCCCGCCGTCAGGGCCCGCACGAGCTGGTCCGACTCCGCCTCCACGACGTCGAGCTCGATGCCCGGATGGCGCCGGGTGCACTCGCTGAACAGGGCCGGCAGGTAGTAGGGGGCCAGGGTCACGAAGCAGCCGACGGTGACCGGTCCGGTGAGGGACTCGCCCCCTCCCCGGGCCTCCTGCTCGATCTCGCGGGCGCGGGCGAGGAGTTCCCTCGCCTGCTGCCGGAGCCGCTCGCCGCCGGGGGTGAGGGTCAGCCCCCGGCCCCGGCGGCGGATGAACAACTGCACGCGCAGGTCCTGCTCCAGGTTGTGGACGGCCGTGGACACGGCGGACTGCGCGATGTGCAGCTCCGCCGCCGCCTCCGTCATCGATCCGCGTTCGGCGGCGACGAGGAAGTAGCGGAGCTGTACGAGTGTGAAACCCACTGGTGACGTCATGCGTGGCCCTCGCGCCTGGTGATCCGGTCGGTTCCGACCTTATGCGGCACGGGGCGGCGGGCCCGACGACACGGCGTGCTCAGAGCGCCGGCCGGCCGGTGAGGGCGGCGGGGCTGGTGAGCTCGCGGAGTTCGGCCTCCGTCAGCAGTTCCCGCTCACGTACGAGATCGAGCGCGGGCCTGCCGGTGTGGTGCGCCTCCAGCGCGAGGGCGCAGGCGGTCTCGTAGCCGAGTGCGGGTCCGAGCGCGGTGACCAGGCCGGTGGCGGCGGCCACGGTCTCCGCGAGCCGCGCCCGGTTGGCGGTGATGCCCCACACACAGTGTTCGGCGAGGATGGCGACGCCCACGGTGAGGTGGTCGAGGCCGGCGCTCAGACTCCGGTGGATGACCGGCCCGAAGGCGTTGAGCTGGAGCTGGCCGCCCTCGGCGGCACGGCCAGGGCGGCGAGCAGTTCGGCGAGGTGCGCGTCGAGGGCCAGCTTCAGGGCGATCGGATGGACGTCGTTGGTGCTCTGGCCGAGGTCGACGTGGTCGAGCGGGTGCAGGACCGCGTACTCGCCCCGGGAGCGGCCGAGCAGTTCCAGGGCGCGGTTGGCGATCACCTCGTTGGCGTTCATGTTGGTCGAGGTGCCCGCGCCGCCCTGGATGAGGTCGACCACGAACTGGTCCCGCAGCGCCCCGTCGCGTATCTCGGCGCAGGCGTGCGCGATCACCGAGGCGCGCGTGCCGTCCAGGGCGCCGACCTCGGCGTTGGCGCGGGCCGCGGCGCACTTGACCGCCGCCAGGGCGCGGATCATGTGCGGCCGGTCGGCGAGGGTCTCCCCGGTGAGGGGGAAGTTGGCCAGCGCTCGGGCGGTGTGCGCACCGTAGTAGGCGTCGGCCGGGACGTCGACGTCGCCGAGCATGTCGTGCTCCGTCCGGTGGCCGTGGTGGGTCGGGTGGGCGTGGTCCGGCGGCGACGGCGGGACGGCGCACCGGGGCCCCGGGGTCGGGGTCGGGGTCGGGGTCATCGGGGTCCTTCGGGGGTGGAGGGAATCACGGGCGCGGCGCGGTCCAGGCCGGTCCAGGCCAACGCGATCGCCCCGTCGAGCAGGGCCCGTTGCGCCGTGCCGCCCACGCAGTACGCGGCGAACTCGTGCTGGTGGTTGGTGGCGGGCAGCGAGCCGATGCCGATGTACGGGTGGATGGCCGGCACCACCTGCGAGACGTTGCCCATGTCGGTGGAGGCCCGGTTCATCCGTGCGGCCTGACCGGGCGGCGCGAACTCCCTGCCCAGGGCGAGGGCGTTCGCGCGGTAGTGGCCGAGGGCGGTCGCGTCCGTGCGGAACTCCGCGTACGGCCTGCTCTCCGGCTCGATCCGGAGGTCGCAGCCCGTGGCGAGGGCGCCGGCCTCGAAGGCCCGCATCACGCGTGGTTCGAGGACGGCCAGTTCGGCGAGCGTCTCCGCCCGGACGTACCACCGTCCGGTCGACCGCTCCGGGATGGCGTTGGGGGCGTCCCCGGCGTGGGTCACGACGCCGTGCACCCGGGCCGAGGCCGGCAGTTGCTGGCGGAGCAGACCGATCGCGACCTGGGCCACGGTGAAGGCGTCGGCGGCGTTGACCCCGGCTTCCGGATAGGCCGCGGCGTGCGCGGACTTCCCGGTGTACGAGATCCGGGAGTGGCTGACCGCGAACGGTCGGGCCTCGGCGACGTCGACCGGCGCCGGATGCACCATCATCGCGAGGTCCACCCCGGCGAAGGCGCCGCGGTCGAGCAGCTCGATCTTGCCGCCACCGCCCTCCTCGGCCGGGGTGCCGTAGACCTCGACGGTCAGGCCCGCGTCGTCGGCGACGGCCGCGAGACCGAGCGCGGCCCCGACGGAACTGGCCGCGATGAGGTTGTGCCCGCACGCGTGGCCGAGGCCGGGCAGCGCGTCGTACTCGGCGCACAGGGCGATCCGGACGGGCCCGCTGCCGAACCGGGCGTGGAACGCCGTCTCCAGACCCAGATAGGACGAGGTCACGTCGAATCCGGCCCGGTCGAGGAGTTCCGGCACGGCGGCCGCGGCCCGGTGCTCCTCCCAGGCGGTCTCCGGATCGGCGTGCAGCCGCTCGGAGAGGCCGATCAGTTCCTCGGCGTGACGGTCGACGGCCTGCCGGGCCGCCTTCTTCAGCGCGCCCGCTGCTTCCCGCGCGCCCCTCACAGGTCGCCCGGGACGCCGTACGAGGGTGCCGAGGCCGGGTCGATTCCGCGCCGCACGTAGTCGTCGCGCTGCGGCAGCCAGACGTCGAGGAGTTCGCCGAGCCGGTCCACGGGATCGTCGGCCCAGTCCACGCGCAGGTCGGTCACCCGCCACTCCACGTCCGCGACGACCGCCAGGCCCGCGGAGCGCAGCGGCCCCTCCTCGCCACCGGCCGCGACGGCGGCCTGCAGGGCGGCGAGGAGCCGCTCTTCGAGTGCTCCGCCGGCCGCGGCGTAGGCGTCGAGGAGAACACCGGGGATGTGCTTCCCGGACAGCATGTTGCCGGCGGCCACGGCGCCGTCGGCGGTGGCCGAGGCGTACGTGCCGAGCGTCCGCGCGCCGCTGTGCGCGAACCCCGCGCCGGTGCGGCCGAGGACGGTCAGCTGCCGGTACCCGATGGTGTCGGCGTTGCGGGCCGCGCCGGTGACGTCGGCGAGGGCGCGTTCGGCGTCCGAGTGGTCCGCGAGGCCGGCGAGGAGGCTAGTGCCGAGCGTGGGGTCGGTGATGTTCTGCGAGGTCGCCGCCCCGACCCCGGGCCGCAGATGGGCGACCCGGGCGAACACGGCCGGACTCGACGAACTCGCCACGACGCCGAACCGGTCACCGTCGCGTACGACGAGGGAGAAGGTCATGACGTTCCCTCCTCGGCGGGCCGGGGGATCACGGCGATCGCGTCGATCTCGCACAGCCACTCCGGGCGGGCGAGGGCGGAGACCACCAGGCCGGTGGAGATGGGGTGCACGCCCTCGGTCCAGCGGCCCACGGTCCGGTACACCGGCTCGCGGTAGCGCGGGTCGATCAGGTAGATCGTCAGCTTGACCAGGTGTTCCATCCGGCCGCCCGCTTCTTCCAGCAGCATCTTGATGTTGGCCATGGCCCGCTGGGCCTGGGCCTCGGCGTCGCCGATGCCGACGGACTCGCTGGTGTCGAGGTCCTGGCCGATCTGGCCCCGGACGTACACCGTGTTCCCGGCGACGACGGCCTGGCAGAGGTCGTTGTCGAGGCTCTGCTCGGGATAGGTCTCGCGGGTGTTGAACGGGCGGATCCGGGTGTGCCCGCCGACGACGATCGGGGCCTTCGCCCGGGCGCCGTCAGGGGTCGACGTCGTGGAGGTCATCGTCCGCTCCTCAGTTCTTCCGGCCCGCGGGCGCGGCGCCGGTCCAGTCGGTCGGTCGGGCCGGTCGGGCCGGTCGGATCGGTCGGGTCAGTCGGATCGGTCGGGTCAGTCGGATCGGTCGGGTCAGTCGGATCGGTCCGGTCAGTGGGGCCGGTCCGGTCAGTCGGGTCAGTCCGGTCAGTCGGGTCAGTCCGGTCAGTGGGGCCGGTCGGGCCGGCGGGGCCGGTGGGTTCGTACGCGAGGTAGCCCCGCTGTGTCGTGATGTGGTCGGCCACGTACCGGGCGTCGTGCCAGACGCCCCAGATGAAGCTCGACCCGCGCCGGGACTGCCAGGGCAGGCCCAGGAAGTACACGCCGGGCTCGGAGGACACCCCGCGTCGCTGGTCCGGCCGGCCGTCCTCGTCGAACGCCCCGACCTCCAGCCAGCTGTAGTCGGTCGCGTAACCCGTCGCCCAGAGGATGGAGGTGACACCGGCCGCGGCCAGGTCGAGTTCCGCGCGGGGGCTGGTCACGCAGTCGGGGTCCGGGCCGAGGACGTGGGCCTCCGGCTCCTCGGGGAGGTCGAGCCCGTTGCGCTCGACGTACGCGTCGGCGGCGCGGAGGAACTCCAGGTGCTGGGCGTCGCCGTGGGCGATGTTCGCTGCGAGGTCCGGCGCGAAGCGCAGGACGCCGCCGTCGTAGGACGTGGTCATGCCGACGAGTTCGACACCGGAGGCGGCCAGGTCCCGGAAGTCCACGGTGTGACCGCCGTGCGCGCCGCTGACGGCGATGGTGACGTGCTCGGCACCCTGGGGAGGGGTCTGCGCGTCCCAGATCCCGAGCACGCCGAGCCACCAGCAGAAGTCACGCCCGCGGTACGCGCGGGGCGGACGGTCGTGCGGTCCGACGGAGAGGAAGACCCGACGGCCGGACCGCCGCAGTTCGTCGGCGATCTGGACCCCCGAGGAACCGGCACCGACGACGAGCACCGCGCCCTCGGGCAGCTGCCGCGGGTTGCGGTATCCGCTGGAGTGGATCTGGGTGGGGACGGCGCCGTCCGGCACGACCGGCGGGATCACGGGCCGCTGGAACGGTCCGGTCGCGGCCACGACGAAGCGGGCGTCGATCGGGCCCGCGGACGTCTCGACGCGGAAGCCCGGCCGGCCGTCGTGCCTGCGGACCGAGGTCACCTCGACGCCGCTGCGGATCGGGGCGCCCATCTTCTCGGCGTACGCGACGAAGTAGTCGGCGACCCGCTCCTTCGACGCGAAGGCGTCGGGGGCGATGCCGGGGGCGACGTCGGAGAACTCGAGGCCGGGGAACCGGTCGTGCCACGCGGGCCCGTTGGCGACCAGGGAGTCCCACCGCTCGGAGCGCCACCGCTCGGCGATGCGGTGCCGCTCCAGGACGATGTGCGGGATGCCGTGGGAGCCCAGGTGCTCGCTCATCGCCACGCCTGCCTGGCCCGCCCCGACGACGACTACTTCGGTCTCTTCATGCGGCATGTGCGCCTCCACTCGGGCGGTAGGCCATCCCGGCGTCTCGTTGACCCGGCTACCGCACGGCCCATCCTTGGGCGCGCCCGCGAAACCGTCCAACAGATGTTTTCGTTGTGGGCGATCTGATTTTCAGATGCTCCAGCGCGAGACGCTCTTGACCTCTGCGAGGGCGGGCCACTAATTTGCGGTCAGCATCGACCTGTGACGACCGAGAGGAGGCGACCGCCGGATGAACACCAGCTCCGACCTGAGTCGCCTCGCCCACAGCACGGTCTGGGTTCCGGGTCGCATCGCCCACGGCTGCTGACGGCGCCGTTCGCCTGTGCCGTCCGAGGCACGTTCCCTGTTCAGTGTTCGTGCCCGTCCGAGGCACGTTCCCTGTTCAGGGTCCGTGCCCGTCCGAGGCCCGCTCCCGTTTCCGGGTTTCCCTTCACCACTTCCTGGCACGCCGTTGTCGCGTGCCCTTCTGCGCCCGTTTCTCTCATGTGGCGCGCCTGAACACAGAAAGCTGCCCGACATTGGCGAACATGATGAATCGACCCATCGCGCACCGAATCGAGGGCCCGTCATGGTAGCGGCGCGTATCACCGTCAACGGGAATGAAGCGCCGATCGCACCGGCCGCGCCCCACACCACGGTGCTGGACTTCCTGCGCGAGCGCGGTCTCACCGGCACCAAGGAGGGCTGCGCCGAGGGTGAGTGCGGCGCCTGTTCGGTGCTGGTGGCCCGGCCCGGGGTGAACAGGCCGACCGACTGGGTGGCGGTCAACGCCTGCCTGGTCCCGGTCGCGGCGCTCGACGGTCAGGAGATCGTCACCTCCGAAGGCCTCGCCACCCCCGGCGAACCCGGCAGGCCGCCCACCCTGCACCCGGTGCAGGAGGAGATGGCGGTCCGCGGCGGCTCCCAATGCGGTTACTGCACACCGGGGTTCATCTGCAGCATGGCCGCCGAGTACTACCGGCCGGACCGCTGCGCGCAGGCCGCCGATGAGGCGCGTACGGCCCCCGGCACCGACGCCGAGCACGGCCCCAACGGTTTCGATCTGCACGCGCTGAGCGGAAACCTGTGCCGCTGCACCGGCTACCGCCCCATCCGCGATGCCGCGTTCGCCGTCGGCGCGCCCACCGACGAGGACCCGCTGGCACGGCGTCGCGAGCAGACTCCGCCGGCACCGGTCGCCACCGCGTACGCCCAGGACGACAGCGTCTTCCTGCGGAAGAGCACCCTCGCCGAAACGCTGGGGGTACTGCGCGAGCGGCCCGACGCGGTGGTGGTCGCCGGCTCCACCGACTGGGGCGTGGAGGTGAACATCCGTTCCCGGCGGGCCGGTTGTGTGGTCGCCGTCGACCGTCTTCCCGAACTGCGGGAGCTGCGCGTCGAGTCCGGCCACATCGAGATCGGGGCGGCGCTGACCCTCACCGAGATCGAACGCCGCCTCGACGGCGAAGTCCCGCTCCTCGCGGAGCTGTTCCCCCAGTTCGCCTCCCGGCTCATCCGCAACGGTGCGACCCTCGGCGGCAATCTGGGCACCGGCTCCCCCATCGGCGACAGCCCGCCGGCCCTGCTCGCGCTCGACGCGTCGGTGGTGCTGGCCGACGCCGACGGTGAACGCGAGGTCCCCCTGGCGGACTACTTCACCGGCTACCGGCAGAGCGTGCGCCGCCCCGGCGAGCTGATCCGGGCGGTACGCGTCCCGCTGCCGCTGTCGCCGGTCGTGGCCTTCCACAAGATCGCCAAGCGGCGCTTCGACGACATCTCCAGCGTGGCGGTCGCCTTCGCGCTCGACGTCGACGGCGGCATCGTCCGCAAGGCGCGCATCGGCCTGGGCGGTGTCGCCGCCACCCCGATCCGCGCCCTCGCCACCGAGGCGGCCCTGGAGGGCAGGCCGTGGACGCCGGAGACCGTCGAGGCCGTGGCCGCGGTGCTGCGGGAGGAGGGCACGCCGATGGACGACCACCGCGCCAGCGCCGCCTACCGCTCCGCGATGCTCGGCCAGAGCCTGCTGAAGCTGTACACGCGAACCACCGAGGCGGTGTCGTCATGAGCCAGTTGTCCGAGCGTCCCGAGAAGTCCGTCGTCGGCCTCCCGCTGCCGCACGAGAGCGCCGCCCAGCACGTCACCGGCACCGCGCTCTACACCGACGACCTGGTCCACCGCACCAAGGACGTCCTGCACGCCTACCCGGTCCAGGTGATGAAGGCCCACGGCAGGATCACCGCTCTGCGCACCGGGCCCGCGCTCGCGGTGCCCGGTGTCGTCCGGGTGCTGACCGGTGCCGACGTGCCCGGCGCCAACGACGCCGGGATGAAGCACGACGAGCCGCTGTTCCCCGACGAGGTCATGTTCCACGGCCACGCGGTCGCCTGGGTGCTCGGCGAGACGCTGGAGGCGGCCCGGCTCGGCGCCGCGGCCGTCGAGGTGGAACTCGACGAACTGCCCTCCCTCATCACCCTGCGGGAAGCGATCGAGGCCGGCAGTTTCCACGGCGCCCGGCCCGCGATGCTGACCGGCGACGTCGACGCCGGCTTCGCCGACTCCGCGCACGTGTTCACCGGCGAGTTCCAGTTCTCCGACCAGGAGCACTTCTACCTGGAGACGCACGCGGCGCTGGCCTACGTCGACGAGGCCGAGCAGGTCTTCGTCCAGAGCAGCACCCAGCATCCTTCCGAGACCCAGGAGATCGTCGCCCACGTGCTCGGTCTGCACAGTCACGAGGTGACCGTGCAGTGCCTGCGGATGGGCGGGGGCTTCGGCGGCAAGGAGATGCAGCCGCACGGGTTCGCGGCCGTCGCCGCGCTCGGTGCCAGGCTGACCGGCCGGCCGGTCCGGCTGCGGCTCAACCGGACCCAGGACCTGACCATGTCCGGCAAGCGGCACGGGTTCCACGCCCGATGGCGGATCGGCTTCGACGCCGAGGGCCGCATCCAGGCCCTCGACGCGACCCTGACCGCGGACGGCGGCTGGAGCCTGGACCTGTCCGAGCCGGTGGTGGCCCGCGCGCTGTGCCACATCGACAACACGTACTGGATCCCCAACGCCCGCATCGAGGGGCGCATCGCCCGGACCAACAAGGTCTCCAACACCGCCTTCCGCGGCTTCGGCGGACCGCAGGGCATGCTGGTGATCGAGGACATCATGGGCCGGTGCGCGCCGCTGCTCGGCCTCGATCCGACGGAGCTGCGGGAGCGCAACTTCTACCGGCGGGGCCAGTCGACGCCGTACGGACAGCCGGTCGTCCAGCCGGAGCGGATCACGGCCGTCTGGGAGCAGGTCAAGGAGAACGGCGACATCGCCGGGCGGCTGCGTGAGATCGCCGCCTTCAACGCCGCGCATCCGCACACCAAGCGGGGCCTCGCGCTCACCGGCCTCAAGTTCGGCATCTCCTTCAACCTCACCGCCTTCAACCAGGGCGGCGCGCTCGTGCTGATCTACAAGGACGGCTCCGTCCTGATCAACCACGGCGGCACCGAGATGGGCCAGGGCCTGCACACCAAGATGCTGCAGGTGGCCGCGACCACGCTCGGCATCCCGCTGCACAAGGTGCGCCTCGCCCCGACGCGTACCGACAAGGTGCCCAACACCTCCGCCACCGCCGCCAGCGCGGGAACGGACCTCAACGGCGCGGCGGTGAAGAACGCCTGCGAGCAGCTGCGGGAACGGCTGCTTCAGGTGGCCGCCACCCAGCTCGGTACGAACGCCTCGGACGTACGCATCGTCGAGGGCGTCGCACGCGGCCTCGGCAGCGACAAGGAGCTGGCCTGGGACGACCTGGTGCGCACCGCGTACTTCCAGCGGGTGCAGCTGTCGGCGGCCGGTTTCTACCGGACCGAGGGCCTGCACTGGGACGCGAAGGCGTTCCACGGCTCGCCGTTCAAGTACTTCGCCCACGGCGCCGCCGCGGCCGAGGTGGAGGTGGACGGCTTCACCGGCGCGTACCGCATCCGGCGGGTCGACATCGTGCACGACGTCGGCGACAGCCTGTCCCCGATGATCGACATCGGTCAGGTCGAGGGTGGCTTCGTACAGGGCGCGGGCTGGCTGACCCTGGAGGACCTGCGCTGGGACGCGGGTGACGGGCCGCACCGCGGCCGGCTGCTCACGCAGGCGGCGAGCACGTACAAGCTGCCGAGCTTCTCGGAGATGCCCGAGGAGTTCCATGTGACGCTGCTCCAGAACGCGAGCGAGGAGGGCGCGGTCTACGGGTCCAAGGCGGTGGGCGAGCCCCCGCTGATGCTGGCGTTCTCGGTACGGGAAGCGCTGCGGCAGGCCGCCGCCGCGTTCGGTCCGGGCGGTGTCGGCGTCGAGCTGGCCTCGCCCGCGACGCCGGAGGCGGTGTACTGGGCGATCGAGGCGGCCCGCCGGGGCGGCGACGCCTCCGCCGTCGGGGCCGGCTCGGCAGCGTTGAGCGGTGCCTGACATGACGTGGTTCGCCGCGGTCGCGCGGCTGCGGGCACGCCGGGAGTCCGGCGTGCTCGTGACCGTCGCGACCGTGCGCGGCCACGCCCCGCGCGACGCCGGTGCGAAGCTCGTCGTCGGGCGGACCGAGACCTGGGGCTCGATCGGCGGCGGCAACGTGGAGGCCGTCGCGATCGACCGGGCCCGGGAGATGATCGCCGCGACCCGGCCGGAGCCGGAACTGATCGACTTCGCCCTGAACGACAAGGTGACCAACCGGCACGGCGTGCAGTGCTGCGGGGGCACGGTCTCGGTACTGCTCGAACCGCTGCCGGTGGTACGGGCGGTGGCCATCTTCGGCGTCGGACACGTCGGGCTCGAACTGGCGCGCATCCTGGCACGTCAGGACCTCGACCTCCATCTGATCGACAGCCGCTCCGACACCCTGGCCGAGCGGCGGCTCGGCGTGCTCGCGGACGCGGTGGCGCAGGTGCGGGTGCACCACACGCCGCTGCTGCCGGAGGAGGTCCTGGAGGAGCTGCCGCTCGGCACTCACGTCCTGATCATGACCCATGATCACGCGGAGGACGCCGCCCTGTGCGACGCCGCTCTGCGGACGAAGCATCTCGGCTCCATCGGCCTCATCGGGTCCGCGGCCAAGTGGGGGCGGTTCCGCAAGCGCCTCGCCGGCGAGGGCGGCCACGACGAGGCCACCATCGATCGGATCAAGACCCCGATCGGCCTGGCCGACATCACCGGCAAGGAACCCGCGACGATCGCCGTGAGCGTCGCCGCGGATCTGCTGCGCACCTTCGAGACCGAAGGCGCCTGAAGGCTGCCCCGCACGCGCGCGTGCGGGGCAGCCTCACGTCGGGGAGGCCGGCTGCGGTCTCGGCTGTCTGCGCGGCGTCGACCGTTCGGTCGAGGGTCACGATGCACGTCCCGAACGGGGCGGACTCCCCCGTGACATGGCGGCTCACCGGCCCAGCTTGCGACCGACCGCCTCGGCGTCGTCGTGCCGGAGCACGTCGAGCAGCTCCCAGGCCCCCTGCCAGGCCTCCCGGGCCCTTTCGGGCCGGCCGGCCGCCGACTCGACGTCGCCGAGGTGGTCGAGCGCGACGGCCTCGTGGTACGCGGCACCGACCTCGCGCAGCCCCGACGCAGAGACCCGGAAACAGTGCGCGGCCCGCTCCAGGTCGCCCGTCTCCTGGTGCACCACGCCCAGGCTGTCCCAGGTGAGGGCCAGGCTCCGCCGGTCCCCGAGCTCCTCGAAGACCAGCCGGGCGGCGTCGCACATGGCCAGGGCCTCGGCGTGGTTGCCGAGCAGGGCCTGGAAGTAGCCCACGTTGTTGAGGGCTTTGGCCTCGCCGCTCCGGTGCCCGAGGGCCCGGAAGAGGTCGAGCGCCCGCTGGTTGTGGTTCAGCGCCTCATCGGGGCGTTCCCGCTGCTCGTACCGGCCCGCGAGGTCGAGGTGGACGTCCGCCTGGCCGAGCAGGTCCTCCTCCGCGGAGAACAGGTCGAGCGCCCGGCGCAGATGCGTCCCGGCCTCGGGGTCCCGGGCGGTCCAGCGCAGGGCCGCGGCCAGACTGCGGTGCGCCCGTGCGCGGGCCGTCGCGTCGCCCATGCGCTCCGCCGCCTCCAGGGCGGCCGTCTGGACCTTCGCCCCGTCCGCCCAGTGCCCGCCCCAGGAGAGGTACGTCTTCAGTACGTAGGCCAGCTGCCAGCAGGCCAGGTCGAGACCGGCCGCGCCGGCCCGGACGACCGTCTCGACGAGGGCCGGGTGTTCGCCGGTGAACCACTCCCTGGCCTCGCCGATGTCCGCGAGGTGCTCGGGGTCCACTCCACGCCCCGCCTTCGGGGGCAGGCCGACGGGGGCCAGTTGGGGGTCCATGAGCAGCGCACCCCGCTGCGCGGTGTGGAGGTAGTGCTCGGTCATCCGTCGCAGGGCGGTGCGGCGGCTCGTCCCGGCGTCGGCCTGTTCGCCGAGTTCCACCGCGTAGGTGCGCAGGAGGTCGTGGAAGGCGTACCTGCCGTCGGCGCCCTCGGTGACCAGGTTGGCCTCGGCCAGCTCGGTCAGCAGGGCGTGCACCCGGGGCGACGGGAGCGCCGCGAGGCTGCCGGCCACGGACACGGTGATCGCGGGCCCGGGGTGGACGGCGAGCAGCCGGAAGAGGTGTGCGGCGTCGGTGCTCAGCGTCTCGTACGACCAGGAGAGCACCGCGCGGACGTCGCTCCAGGCGTCGCTGCCGGTGAAGGCGTCGAGACCGCGGGCGCGGCGCAGCCGCTCGACGAGCCGGGTCAGGCTCAGGGCGGGGGTGACCGCCGCCCGGGCGCCGACGACCGCGAGGGCCAGCGGGAGGCGGGCGGCCAGCTCGACGGCCTCGTCGACCGCGCCGGGGTCGGCGGCGACGCGGGCGTGGCCGACGCGGGCGGTGAGGAGTTCCCGGGCCTCGTCGGGTGACAGCACGTCGAGGGCCACCGGCTGGGCGTCCTCGACGGCGACGAGGCCGAGCAGCTGGTCCCTGCTCGTCACGACGGTCAGGCTGGTCGTGGAGCCGGTGAGCAGGGGCCGTACGTGTGCGGCGTCGCGGGCGTTGTCGAGGAGGATCAGGTAGCGGCGTCCGTCCGTCAACGTGCGGAAGAGAGCGGTCCGGGCCTCCTGGGACGCCGGGACGCGGGCGCGCGGCACGCCGAGGCCTTCGAGGAGGCTGCGGAGGGCGCCGTCCGGTGTGACGGCGGATCCGTCCGGTGCGAAGCCGCGCAGGTTGAGGTGGAGCTGGCCGTCGGGGAAGTCCGTGCGGACGCGGTGCGCCCAGTGGACCGCGAGGGTCGTCTTGCCCACGCCTCCGGGGCCTGAGACGACGATCGGTCCCGTGCCGGCGTGTCTGCGGGCGTCGTCGAGGAGCGCGTCGAGCCGGGCCAGCTCGGCCCGTCTGCCCGAGAAGTAGCGGGAGACGGGGGGAAGCTGGGCCGGTATGTGGCCCGTCGCGGGCGAGGCCGTACCGTCTCCCGCGGTCTGCGCGGTGGCCGGTGCGGGGGCGGGCGCGGAGGCCGGAGCCTCGCTCGTGGGCTCGCCGTGGCCCCGCAGGATGTCCGCCAGTGCCTCCTGCACGGCACGACCGGGTGAGACGCCGAGCTCGTCCGCCAGGATCCTCCGGAGCCGGTGGAAGACGGCCAGGGCCTCCGCCTGGCGGTCGGTGCGGTGCAGGGCCAACATCAGATGGCGGTGGAACCCCTCGCGCAGCGGATGCTGTTCGGTGAGCGCGTACAGCTCCGCGGCCAGTCCGTCGTACCGGCCGAGCCACAGGTCGGCCTCGCAGCGCCATTCGAGGGCGACGAGCCGGGCCTCGTCGAGGGCCTGGAGGCCCGGCCCGTACTGCAGGCTGTGGCCGAGTCCGGGAAGGTCCGCGAGCGGGCTGCCCCGCCAGAGCTCCAGGGCTGCCGCGCACGCGCGACGTACGGTGGGCCAGTCCTCGCGGAGCCGAGCGGTACGGGCGGTGCCGAGGAGTTCCTCGTGCCGGTCGCTGTCGAGCGCGCCGCGGTCCACGTCCAGGACGTATCCGGGTGGCACCGAGCGGAGGCGGGCGGCGCCCTCGGGGCCCAGCGTTCTGCGCAGGCGCGTCACGTGGTTGTGCAGGGAGCTGGAGGCCGTCGCGGGGAGGGCCGTTCCCCACAGGGCGGCCTTGAGGTCGTCGGAGGAGACCACCTGACCGCGTTTCAGGAGCAGGATGCCGAGCAGGATCCGGACCTTCGTGCTGCCGATGACGAGAGGGCCGGCGGCGTCCTGCGCCGTGAGAGGGCCGAGCAGACCGAAACGCATCTGTGTGACTCCAGGGCTCGGTGGTTCGGATGATCGCGTACGTCGGTGAACGGACTGGTCACAGGTTGTACGCCACACCACACGGCCCACGCGAACCGGACACGCGCTCACGCCTCAAGCGCACGTTCGGACAAGGGACTTCTACGTGCCGGTGCCCGGTTTCGGGTGAAACGCCTGGAAAGCCTCGCGCGACCCCGACTGCGCGGCCAAGAAGGCCCGTGTGGAGCACCTCTACGCCGTCGCCGACGGCGAGTGCCGGGGCGGGGCGGCAGGCAGGCAGGCAGGCAGTGGACCGAACGCGGCGCCAGGCGCAAGGAGCAGCTGCGCGAGCCCAGGCCGAGACGGCGGCCCCACGGGGTGAGGGACCTGTTCGCCGCCTACGACCTGGGCAAAGACCGGCCTTACGGTCATACCGAGAAGACCAGGAACCGCTCGAAGTTCCTGGAGTTCTGCCGCCGCCTGCGCTCACTGCATCCGGTCGAGAAGCGCATCGCGATCGTCTGCGACAACCACTCCCCACACCTGGCGACGAAGCGGTGTCAGAGGGTCGGGACCAGTTCACCGCCCGGCGCCACTTCGCCCTCGACGGCACCGACCCTCCAGCCACACAGTGCAAGGCAGCATGATCCGCCGCTCCATCATCTGGCGGAACACACGTTGCCTCATGCTAGGAACGGCCACCTGCGTCGACGGCGTGTTCCTTGAGGAAGACGCCCGCGTGGGCTGCGGCTTCTTCCGCGGTCGCGTAGCGCGTCCCCTCGGTGACCGCGGCGGATGCTCCATCAGCGCCCACGCCGGTCCAACTCCAGTCGCCGGAAGGCGCCTGCACGAGTTCGGCAGTCCCCCCGAAGAGTACGAGCGTGCTCCTGCCCGCCGTCGCGGGCACTGAGCGGCTGACGGCGTCGGGCCATTTCTTACGGGCACCCTGCCGGGTGATGCCCCAGACAGCCCCCATCTGCTCGTAACTGGCGCCGTAGGAGCCGGCGGTTGCTGCCGCGTGCGCGGTCAATCGCCTGACCTCGGCATCCATCACCTTCCAAGCGGCCAGGACGGACAGTGCCACTTCGATGGGGTGCGCTTCCCACATACGTTCCGCGGGCAGCCCGGTCTGTCGGGAGCGAATCGCCGAGGCCAGCGGATTCAAGGCGTCGTACAGCGCCTTGTCGAGTTCTGCCTGCTCTTCCGGGGTGATCTCAGAGACCATCATGCGACAACTATAGTTTACGAATCGCCATTCGTAAACCAAAGTTTCCATACCGTCTCGCTCGCGTCCCGGCCGCATCAGCGAGACAGGCCCTCCAGGGCCGTGCCAGGCGCCGTTCACCCCGGGGACGACTTGGCGGAGGCGTTCGTCGGCAGCGTGCTTGTTCCGCCAGATGATCTGGCGGCGGACCATGCTGCCCTGTTCCTCAGTGGGCGGGCTCGGCACCATGAAGGGCGAACGTTGCTCGATGGGGCCACGGTCGCGAACCCGGACGATCCGACCGGCCGCTGTACGGTGAC
Organism: Streptomyces sp. R-07; assembly: GCF_049913175.1. NCBI lineage: Bacteria > Bacillati > Actinomycetota > Actinomycetes > Kitasatosporales > Streptomycetaceae > Streptomyces > Streptomyces sp. R-07. The sequence goes on along the minus strand of NZ_CP183978.1, from coordinate 7,528,923 downwards.
GGCGTCCTGCCGCACCTGAGGCCCGTACGCCGGACGCCGCGGCCGTGGCGAACCTCGTCCGCGGCTTCCGCGAACGCATCCCTCACTGCGGGTATCCCTGGCGCCGTGCACGGGACTTGTGTTTTCCTGAGGTCATGAGCCTTCTCGTGATGCGTCGACACGTGGACTACGTGCGCGTCACGACCATGGCGTGTTCCCGCTGACACCGAGGCCTCGACCCGGCGTCCGGACCACACCGACGCACTCGCCCCGACGGCTCCTGGGCGCCTCCTGACGGCCTCGTCCTGCCCCGCGGTCCGCTTCGCCGCCTTCCTCCCGAACTCCTGCATCAGGTTCTCGGCTCCCCGGCGGCGGACAGGCGACCACGCGCGGCACACCACACCATCCACCGCAGCAGGAGGAGACGCATGAGCGTCCGTGGCATCCCCAGCACCCCCGAAGCCCCCGAAGCCCCCGAAGCTCCCGAGACCGTCGGCAGTGTTCTCGACGGCGGTCGAACCTACGGCCCCGGTGTTCCCGGTCCGCGGCGCTTCGCCGAGGAGTGGGAGGCGTGGCACCGGGACAAGGACGCCCGGCTCGCCTCGGAGCACGGCTTCCTCGCGATCACCGGTCTGCACTGGCTCTCCGCCGAGCCCCAAGCGTTCCCGGGCGTACCGGGCACCTGGTCGACGGGAGACGAAGGCGTCGTCGTGGAACTCGACGAGGACGTGGAACTCGTCGTCGACGGCGTGGTCGTACGAGGGAGGCACCTCTTCGGCGTCATTCCGGAGCGCGGCGGCGTCGACGCCGTCTGGGGCGACACCGTGATCGAGGTCGCCCGGCGCGGCGGCCACGACGTGGTGCGCCCGCGGGACCCCGGCCACCCGCTGCGGGTCGCCTTCACGGGTACGCCCGCGTACGCGCCCGATCCGCGCTGGGTGGTCACGGGCCGGTACGAGGCCTTCGACGAGCCGCGACCGACCACGGTCGGCGCCTCCGTCGAGGGCCTCCGGCACGTGTACGACGCTCCGGGCCGCGTCGTCTTCCGGCTCGACGGCCGGGAGCTGAGCCTGACCGCGTTCAACGGGCACGCGCCCGGCAGCCTCACGGTGCTGTTCACCGACGAGACCTCGGGCGTCACCACGTACGCGGCCAACCGCCATCTCGGTGTGGAGGCTCCCGGGCCCGGCGGCACGGTCGTCCTCGACTTCAACCGGGCGACCAATCTGCCCTGCGCCTACACCGACTTCGCGACCTGCCCGCTGCCGCCGGCCGAGAACCGGCTGCCCGTGGCGGTCGAGGCCGGGGAGAAGATCCCCCACGAGCGCGGCCCGGTCGCCTAGCGGTGCCTGCGGACGGCGCCTGCACGGTGTCGTCGCGGCGTGACGGCGTCGTGGCGACCCCGTGGCGATCCCGTCCGCCTCGTGGCGGCGCCGTCCGGTGTCGCCCAGTATCCGGGTGGACGGCCGTGCTGCTGCGGGGCCGTCTCCCGTCACTCGCAAGGACAGGTTCCTCATGGCGATTTCCAGCACTCTCACTGTCGACGAAGCGCTGCCACGTCTCGCCGGTCTCACCGTGGTCGACGTCCGCTCTCCCTGAGAGTTCGCCTCCGGCCGCCTGCCGGGTGCCGTCAACATTCCCCTGGACCGCGTCGACGGCAGCCTGGCGGAGCTCCGGCACGCCGCCGAGACCGGACCCCTGCTCGTCGTGTGCGCGTCCGGCGCCCGCTCCGGCAAGGGCGCGGCTGTCCTCGCCTCCCACGGGATCGCCGCCGCGAGCCTCACCGGCGGCACCCGCGCCTGGGCCGCCGCCGGTCACCCGCTCGAGTACCCGCCCGGCCCCGTACGCAGGGTCTGGGGGATGGAGCGTCAGGTGCGTTTCGCCGCGGGCGCCCTGGTGCTCCTCGGCCTGGTCCTCGGGCTGCTCGTGCATCCGGCGTTCCAGCTGCTTTCGGCGGCGATCGCCGGCGGCCTCGTCTTCTCGGCGCTCACCGACACCTGCGGCATGGCGGTCGTCCTCGGCCGGCTTCCCTTCAACCGGCGCGGCCCGGCGGATCGCGGGTGACCCGTGCCGCCGCTTGCCGCACGGTCATTCCCGCGCGGGCGGTCCCGACGGGGAGGGCGTACGGCTCCTCCGGCCGACCCGGCCGAGCAGCGCGGTGAGGAGTACGGCCGTCAGGGTGCCGGCGACGACGCCACTGCCCAGGATCGTCCGGGCCCAGCCAGGGAACCCGGCGTAGAGGTCGGGGCTGAGCAGCGGCAGCAGTCCCGCGGTGAGCGCGAGCGCGGCCGTCAGTGAGCCCGGTCCCGTGCCGGACAGATCGGCGCGGCGGAGCATCTCGACGCCCATGACGGCGATCACGGCGTAGACGACGAGGGCGGAGCCGCCCACGACGGCCTCGGGGATCCCGGCCAGCGCCCGCGAGACGGGCGTGGCCAGACCGAGGACGACGAGGAGCGCTCCGGCGCCGGCCGTCACGAAGCGGCTGCGCACCCCGGTGAGGCGGCCGATGCCGATGTTCTCGGCGCTGGTGACCATGAGGGAGGTGCCGAACAGTCCGCCGGCGAGGGACATCAGGGCATCGGCGCGGGCGACACGGGGAACGTCCCGCTCGGGGGCGGGAGTCCGCCCGACGGTCTCGCTGTTGAGCACGGTCTGGCCGGTGATCTCGGCCAGGGTGGTGAGGCTGAACACGAGGAGCGGGAGCGCGGCCACGAGGTCGAACCGCGGCGCGCCGAAGGGCAGGAACACGGGCAGCGCGAAGCCTCCGGCGGCCGCGGGGCCGAAGGACCCCAGGCCGGTCCCCACCGCGACGGCCGTTCCCGCCGCCATCCCGATGAGGACGGACGTCTGTCGCCAGACGCCGCGCAGGAACACGTACGCGGCGACGGTCGCCGCCACGGTGAGCGCGGCGAGGAGCACCGCGCGCGGCTCCCCCGTGCCGTCGGGCCCGGTGACGAGCCGGGCGGCGACCCGGATCATCGCGATCCCGATGAGCAGCACGGTCACGCCCATGACGAGCGGCGGGAAGAGCCGTACGACACGGGCGTACAGGGGCAGCACGGCGAGCAGCAGGCCGGCCGCCAGGAGGACGGCACCGGCGGCGGTCGGCGGCCCGTGTTCCTGGGCGATCTGGAGGAACAGCGCTGTCGCGGCGCCGCCGGGCAGCATCACGAACGGCAGGCGGCCGCCGATGCGCCACACGCCGAGGGACTGGAGGAGGGCGCCGGCTCCGCACAGCAGCAGGACGGTGCTGAGCAGCGAGGCCGTCGCACCGGGCGACATCTTCAGGGTCCCGGCGACGAGGAAGACGGTGGAGACCGGGGCGGCGATCATCGCCAGGACGTGCTGGGCCGCCAGCGGGAGGAGGCGGCGCGGCGGCACCCGGGCGTCGACGTCCTCGGTCACCGTCCCGCCGGTGGAGGTGGTGGTGATGGTCGTCATGCCCGGGCCTCCAGCCACGGGATGTCCGCCGCGGTGTAGCGGTAGGCGCGGAAGACGGCGTTGGGCTGGGACGGGAAGAGGCTGCGGACCTCGCTCTCGCCGTAGCCGGCGAAGTACGGGACGACGTACTCCCAGCACAGGTAGCCGTCCTTCGTCACCTCGAAGAGGCGCCCGGACGGAGAGTCGGTGACGAGTGTGTTGCCGTTCGGCAGGCGCTGCGCGGAGCCCATGAAGGGCGCGAAGAAGAACTCGCGGGCCGGGTCGTGGTACTCCCACACGATGTCGCCGTCGGTCCGGTCGATCTCGATGACGCGGGAGTACGGCACGTCGTGGCCGGGCCGGAAGACGCCGTTGTCGAAGACCAGCAGTCGGCCGTCGTCCAGTTCGGTGGGCGCGTGCTGCTGGCTGACGGTGCCGGGGCGGCTGCGCCAGAGGATCTCGCCGGTGTCCCGGCTGATGACGACGACGGCCGAGACGCTCCGCAGACTGGCCAGGATGTTGCCGTCCCGCAGGGGGCTGACGCTGTTGATCAGCGGCCAGTGCTCGCGGGCGTAGGCCTCGTGCAGCGCGAAGGAATCGCGGTCGAGGTGCTCCGCGGCCCGCCAGGACCAGAGGAGTTCGCCGTCCGGGCCGACCTCCTTGATGGTGTCGGCCCAGACCACGCCGCCCGCGGCTTCGGAGCCGGGCACTCCGCCGCGTACCGCGGCGGCCTCGGTCCCGGCGAGGGGTTCCAGGGCGGTGTAGAGGATGCGGCCGTCGTCGAGGTGGTGGGCGTCGTGGTGCTGGAGGGGGTCCCGGTGCTCCCGCAGCACGGTCCCGTCGGGTGCCGCGCGGAGCATGACGCCGCCCCGGTACTTGTGCCACATCGGGAAGAGGGCCTGTTCTCCCGGGAGTACGCCGTTGTAGGCGAGGGTGCCGTCGGCGAGCAGCCGGGCGTGGCGTCCGGGGCGGTAGGGGAGGTCCCACCGGTGGACGGTGCGGCCGTGGAGGTCGACGAGGTGGACCTCGCCGGTGCCGGTGAGCGGCGCGTAGAGGGTGTAGCCCTCGGACGCGGCGGTCTCGTCGAGGGCGATGAGGCCGGTGGGACGTCGGCGGCGTGAGTTCTGGTCGATCGCGGGCACGTCGGGACTCCTCCTTCAAACTTTCTTTGATGAGAACAACCGACTTTGACGTTAGGGACGTTGTGTGACGGGCGTGTGTCGGGCGTACGAAACCGTCTCGGGGCTCCGGCCGTGCGCCGCGTAAGGTGCGGTCATGCGCAGCGGGGCGGGGAAAGGACGGGACCATCCATGGAGACCGGGAACACACCGCGGGTGGGCGCGGCCGTGCGCCGCCGGCGACGGGCGCTCGATCTGACGCTCGCCGACGTGGCGCGGAGCAGCGGGCTCTCCTCCCCGTTCCTCAGTCAGATCGAGAACGACCGGGCGCGCCCCAGCATGCGTTCGCTGCAGCGGATCGCGGACGCCCTCGGCACCACGGCGGTGCAGCTGCTCGCGGCCTCCGACGAGACCCGCACGGTCGACGTGGTGCGCGCCGGCGACGACAGCGGCCTCGACCGGGAGGCGCGCGTGCGACCGGTGGTGCGCGGCCGCCATCAGCTGCACGCGCTGGAGTTCGTCGGCGCGCACGAGGCGGACCGCGAGTTCCGGCACCGCAACGACGAGCTGCTGTACGTGGCGGACGGCTCGGTGGAGGTGGAGGCCGACGGCCGGATCCACCGGCTGGGCCGCGGGGACACCCTCCTGCTGTCCGGCGGCGTCCGCCACCGCTGGCGCACCACCGAACCGGGCTCGCGGGTCCTGACCGTCGCGGTCGGCGACCACGTCGAAGTGCTGGAGACCTCATGACGTGGACGGCACCACCGGTGCAGCGCTCCCAACAGCTGGGGAGCCTGGGTACTGTGACCGAACGTCAGATGCTCGAGGGGTGGCTGACCTGGCACCGGGAGACGCTGCTGGCCAAGTGCGCCGGCCTGGAGGCGGACCAGTTGGCGCGCGCCACCGTGGAGCCGTCGGGCCTCAGCCTCCTCGGCCTGGTCCGGCACATGGCGGAGGTGGAGCGGTCATGGTTCCGGCGCGGCTTCGCGGGCGAGAGCGTCGGCAACGTCTTCACCGGCCCGTCGGACGGCGACGAGGGGCTCGACGGTGTCGAACCCGCCGATGCGGAGCGGGACTTCGGGCTCCTCCGGGCCGAGATCGAGGCCTGCGACGCGGCGGCGGCCGGGCACGGCCTCGACGAGACCTTCCTGTCCTCGCGCGGGGTCGCCCTCAGCCTGCGCTGGGTCTACATGGTGATGATCCAGGAGTACGCCCGCCACAACGGCCACGCCGACTTCCTGCGGGAGCGCACGGACGGGGTGACGGGGGACGAGTGAGGTCCGGTACGGCGCTGAGGGTGCCGTACCGGACGGAACGGGGCGATCTCAGGCCTCGCGGGCGCCCTCGTACATCGCCTCGACGACCTCCGCGTACTCGCGCTCCACGACCGGCCGCTTGACCTTGAGGCTCGGGGTCAGCTCGCCGTGCTCGACGTCGAGGTCGCGCGGCAGCAGTGAGAACTTCTTGATGGTCTGCCACCGCTGCAGGTCGCCGTTGACGCGCTGGACGAAGCCGTCGACCAGCGCGTGCACCTCCGGCGCGGCGACGACCTCGGCGTAGGTGCGGCCTCCGAGGCCGTTCGATGCCGCCCAGGGCATGATCACGCTCTCGTCGAGTGCGATCAGGGCGGTGCAGTAGTTGCGGCCGTTGCCGATGACCAGGATGTTGCTGACGAACGGGCAGACGGCCTTGAACCGGCCCTCGATCTCCGTCGGCGCCACGTACTTGCCGCCGGACGTCTTGAACAGGTCCTTCTTGCGATCGGTGATGCGGACGAAGCCCTCCTTGTCGACCTCGCCGATGTCACCGGTACGGAACCACCCGTCGCTCTCCAGGACTTCGGCGGTCTTCTCCGGAAGGTTGTGGTAGCCGCGCATGATGCCGGGCCCCCTCAGGAGGATCTCCCCGTCCTCGGCGATGCGGACCTCGGTGCCGGGCAGGGGCCTTCCGACCGTGCCCACCCGATAGTCGTCGACCGGGTTGACGGTGCAGGCCGCACTGGTCTCCGTCAGGCCGTAGCCCTCGAGGACGGGCACGCCCGCGCCGGCGAAGAAGTAGCCGATGTCGGGGGCGAGTGCGGCACTGCCCGAGGCGCTGCCCCGGAGTTCTCCTCCGAACGCCGCCCGGATCTTGCCGTAGACGAGCTTGTCGGCGAGGGCGTGCTGCACGGTGAGCCACAGGGGCACCGTGCGGCGTCCCGTCGCCACCATGCTCTCCTGCCCGGTCCTGGCGTAGTCGCGGGCGACCTGCGCCGCCCACCGGAAGATCCTGTACTTGGCGCCGCCCTCGGCCCTCGCCCTCGCCGCGATGCCGTTGTAGACCTTCTCGAAGACCCTCGGCGCCGACGCCATCACGGTGGGCTTGACGACGGGCAGGTTGGTGACGATGCGGTCGATGCGCCCGTCCACCGCCATCACGTGTCCGGTCTGCACCTGACCGGAGATCAGGGCCTTGCCGAAGACGTGGGACAGCGGAAGCCACAGGAACTGCACGTCGTCGGGTTGCAGCAGCCCGCTGACCTCCTGCGCGGCGCCCTGGTAGGACCAGCAGTCGTGCACCAGGCGCACCCCCTTGGGGCGGCCGGTCGTTCCGGAGGTGTAGATCAGGGTGGCGAGCTGATCCGGTTCGATGGCTCCGACGGTCGTGTCGATCGCCTCCGGGCGTTCCTGGAGGTACGCCTTTCCGCGCTTCTCCAGCTCGGCGAGGGTCAGCACGTCCAGCCCCTCGACCTGGGGAAGGTCCGGCTCCGGGTCGAAGAGGATCGCGTGGCCGAGGCCGGGCAGGCGGTCGGTGTGTTCGACGACCTTGGCCAGCTGGGCGGCGTTCTCGACGAAGATCGCCCGGCTGTCGGAGTCGGCGAGGATGTACGCCGTCTCATCGGCGTTCGTGCTCGGGTAGACGGCGGTCGCGGCGGCGCCCGCGCACATCACGCCCATGTCGGCGAAGATCCACTCGACCCGGGTCGAGGAGGAGATGGCCACCCGCTCCTCGGGCCGCAGCCCGAGGGCGAGCAGACCGGCCGCGATCGCCGTGACGCGCTCCGCGGCCTGGGCCCAGGTCAGCGAGCGCCACTCCTCGGCCCCGGGAGCGCCGTTGCCGGTCGCGACGGGGTAGCGGTAGGCCTCGCCGTCGGGTGTGGCCTCGACCCGCGAGAGGAACAGGTGCGCCACCGAGTGCGGCCGGTTTTCGAGCAGGTACTGCGCGGAACTCATGCGACCTCCGGGCCCAGTGCGGCCATCAACATGTATTGACCGGCGGGTAACTTACGAGTGGTGGTGTGAGGCTAAGGGGAAACCCACCGCTGCGTAAGGGGAGCCGGGGAGGAAAGTCCCCCACGCCGGCACGTACCGACGTGGGGAGTTGAGACTCCTGCCACCCGAGATCGTCGAGGACGGGGTAGAGCCCCCGGCCCTGATCCAGGCGTCATCCGGCACCCGGCACCCGGCATGCGGCACCCGGCACCCGGCACCCGGCACCCGGCACCCGGCACCCGGATCAGGCTCCGCGCCCCTACTCCGCCCACCGGCCGCGCCGCCCGGCCGGACGGCAGCCCGGGGTGACGTATCCGGGGTACGCGGCCCACCGGGCGTGGGAGCCTGAACTCCGGCCTGGCTGAAGGAGATCGTCAGACGCTCCAGATCTCCTTCATCGTCGCCACTTCGCCCTTGGCGTTCAGCGTGACCTCATAGATGTTGCCGAAGCAGCCGTAAGGCGCCTCCACCTTGGGGTAGTCCTCGGTGGGAGCCCCGATCTCCTCGGCCAGGCAGCGGTCGATGTGCAGCGCCAGCTGCTCGTGGTCGACCTGCTTCCACTGGCCGGGACCGGCAGCCAGGGCCAGCTCCGCCTTGACGCCCGCGGGAAGTACGTAGTGCTTGGTCGGATCCCCCTTCTCGGCGCCGTAGATCCAGTCGTTCGGCGTGCAGTGCGGCTTGGCCTCCGCGGCCTCGAAGCCGCCGGAGTCACGCATCAGCTCGACCTTCACCTTCAGGTGCCCGGCGGGCAGGGTCGGCGGCGCGCCGCAGTCACCGCCCTTTCCGTCACCATCGACGTCATCGGTCGGAGCGCTGCTGCCGGCCTCGCCGGGGTCCGACGTCTTGGAGGCCGTGGCCGACGGCGAGGTGCTGCTGCCGGAACCTCCGGTCACACCTTCGGCTTCGGAGCCGTCGGGACCGCAGGCGGCGACGCCGCTCAGGGCGGCGAGAAGCGCAATCGCGCTGAGAACACGGCGAGTTGAGGTCATTCTTCCATTCCCCCGAATGAGAGAGCTCTGTGACGTGATCATGATTGATCGACGGAGCTTTCTACACCACCGGGTCGTTGAAGGGCCAATTGCCCACGGCCTCATCCTCCCGTGTGACCTCGTAGCTCCCCGTCACGTCGCGCGTGTGGTGGCTACCGGGTGGTGGACTGTCCGATCGCACGGAGGACGTCGGCGAGCCAGACCAGGTGGTGGCCCACGGCCCGGTCCGGGTTGGCGACGAGGTCCTCAAGGTGCTCCCATGACTCGGAAAGCTGCCCGATGGTGATCGTTCTCGGCTCGTTGGGGGACGTCGTAGAGTTCGTCGCCCGGACAGACCAGAAGTAGTCGCTCATTGTGTCGATCAGGGGCCGTCAGACCGAAGCAGGAGTTCGGCAATGTCCAGGACCCAGCCTGGAGCGAGCGCCCGCGTGATCATCGGGGGCTGTGTGGACCAGCGGCAACCGCGACGACGTCACCCAGCCGCTACCGCTGGTCGACGCCGTCCCTTGCATCCGTGTCAAACGGCAGGGCGCCGAGCCCAGAACAGGACGTGGCCGCTGTCGCCCTCGGGGACGAACTCCTCGTGGACCACCTCGAAGCCGGCCTGTACAAGCCATGCGCGGTTCGTGGCAGCGTCGGAGTGACTCCACCACATCGCGGCTCCGCCACCGAGCCAGTTCTCATCGGTCCCGGTCCAAGCCCGATGCCCGGTGGTGCTCAGGAGCCAGCCTCCCGGCCGGAGCCAGGAAGCCATCCGTTCCAGCAGAGCCGGCTGTTCCTCCACGGGAACATGGATCAGGGCGTACAAGCAGACGATGCCGTCGAAGCTCCCCCGGGGGAGCTCCAGAGCCGTGGCATCAGCCCGGATGAAGTCGGCCCCCGGCACAAGCTCCCGGGCCCTGCGGATCTGGACCTCGCTGATGTCGACGCCCGTCACGCGGTGACCCGCCGCGACCAGGGAGCGCGCTACGGGAACACCGGTGCCGCAACCGATGTCCAGGACGGTGCCTGTCTCGGGGAGCCGACCGAGCAACTCCTCGATCCACGGCCCGTACTTCGTCTCGCTGCCGAACGCCCGCTCATAGTGCTCCGAGAGCACGTCATACCCGCGCCGGACCAGTTCCTTCGGATCTTCACCGCTCACGTGCGCACGCTACGGGCACGTCTGTCGGGCGCGCGACCGCTTTTCGCTCAGGGCTCCTGGCCGACACTCCACCCGGAGGAGGCTGCGTGTTCGCCTTGGTGTCAGCTCCTCCAAGGCCGCATCCCCCACGCTCCTGGGCCCCGGTCGTTCAGCAAGGCGCAGACGAAGTGCTCCTCCGTGGCGCGCAGGCGGGTCAGCAGTGCCGGGTTCGTCGAGACCTGGCTGGTGACGGACACGGTCACCGTGCGCCGGCCGTCCCGGGTGGCCGCGGCGAACTGCGTGTAGCCGGGGGTGTTGCCGGTGTGGCCCAGGACCGTGCCGCAGCGGGTGGTGTAGCGGAACAGGCCCAGGCCCGCCGCGTTGGCGCCGGGGCCGGCCGGTTCGGAATTGCCGCCGGGGAGGAAGTCCTGCTGGGCACGGCGGGTGGCGGGCGAGAGCAGCTCGGGGCCCGCGTAGCCGCCGATGAACCGGCTCAGGTCGGCCGGCGTGGATACGATGCCGCCCGACGCCCAGGCACCGGAGGCGCTGATCGCCTCGCTCACGTCCTCGGGCGGCTCCCCGGGGGCGGTGAAGTAGCCGTGCAGGAAGGGACGGGGAAGGCGGTAGCCCTGCGGGAGGCTGGTCGACGTCAGACCGAGCGGGCGGTCGACGAGCTGCCGCAGCAGCGACTCGTACGAACGGCCGGTGGCCTCCTCGGCCATCAGGGCGACCGCGATGTTGTCCGAGTTGGAGTAGGCGTAGCGGCTGCCCGGCGGGAAGACGAGCGGCCGGCCGGACACGAAGTCGAGGAGGCGGCGGGAGTCGAAGTGGTGGCGGGGATCGGCGCGGACGATGTCCTGGAACGCCTGGCTCTTGCTGAAGTCCGGAAGCCCGCTGGTGTGCTGGAGCAACTGACGAAGGGTCACCGCATGCCAGGCGGCGGGCAGATGGGGCAGCCGCCGGCCGATCGTGTCGTCCAGGTCCAGGGCGCGCCGGTCCACGAGGCTCAGCGCGACCGCACCGCTGAAGGCCTTGGCCACGCTGGCGACGCGCATGTGGTCACCCGGCCGGAGCGGGCGCCCCGTGCCCACCTCGGCCGTGCCGGCCCGGTAGACCTGCCGCATGCCGTCCCGGGTCAGGACCGCGATCGCTCCGGGCGGCCCGCCCGGAGCCGCCACCAGCTCGGCGAGGGCCCGCTGGAGCGCCGGGTCGCCGTGACCGGAGTCGTACGGCCCCGGACCCGGCGGAGCGGCGGCTGCGGCCGGTGCGGTCACGCCGCCGCTCAGGACGGCGGCGGCCACGGCCGCCCCGACGGCCGCCGCCCGGAATCGCCACCTCGGGCGAGGTCCGGTAGGGCCACAAGCGGGGCTCGTGGAACTCCGCCCGTCGTACGCGGCGGGCACTCGTCGGGGCATGCGCTACCTCCTCGGCTACGGGACCTGGAACGGCGGGCGGCGCTCACGGGGGTCCCGATCCGGCCGGCGCCGACCGTCCGGGCTGCGGCCGGCCACCCGACCGCCCAGTTCCAGGATTCGGCCACCGTCTCGCGGACCGGACTCCGCCGCGCGCCGCCTGCGCCATCCGGCCCATACACTCCCGGCGCGGGAGCGGGCGGACGTCCTCGGCCCCCCGCCGCGCTCAGCCGGTCGGCGCGGTCCCCGTCCCGGGTCGCCGCCCGGACGCGGTCCGGTATCCGACGGTGACCAGGACCGTGGCCACCAGGACGACCGCGCCCACCGTGCGCAGCGCCGGGCTCATCCCGTCGGCGAAGGACGCCGCACCGGCCTCGGCGTCGTGCAGGGCGAGTACGGTGCCGGTGACGGCCACGCCGAGAGCGGCGCCGATCTCCCGGGCCGAGGTGCCGAGACCGGAACCGAGACCGGCCTGGTGCGCGGGGAGGGCGGAGACGACGCCGACGGTCAGGGCCGGCATGCACAGACCGGTCCCCGCCGAGATGACCAGGAGCCCGCAGGCGTACAGCGCGTACGGCGTGCCCGGACCGGCGGTGGAGACCCCCAGGAGTCCGGCGCCGATCAGGAACAGCCCGGTGGTGACGGCGGGGCGCGGTCCGGAGGCGGCCTGCCAGCGGGTCGCGACCTTCGGGAAGACGGCCATGCCGATCGTGAGCGGGACGATGGCGAGTCCGGTGACGGCGGGCCCGTACCCCTTGACGTACTGCAGGTACTGCGAGTTGGCGTAGAAGAGCGAGAAGAGACCGAAGAACCCGGTGGCCGTGCCGAGGACGGCGGCGCGCAGCTGCCCGGAGCGGAAGACCCGCGGGTCGAACAGGGCGGCCGGCGAGCGCAGCGCGTACCGGGTGAACAGGCCGGTCAGCGCCGCGCCCACCGCGAAGAGGACGAGGATGCGGGGTGAGGTCCAGCCGTACGTCGGCCCTTCGATGATGCCCGCGAGGAGGGTGACCAGGGCCGCGACGAGCAGCAGGGTGCCGCGCGGGTCGGGGTGCCCGTGCGGGGAGCGCTCGGTGCGCGGAACGGTGACCGCGACCGTCCAGGCGAGGAGCGCGGCCAGGGGGACCATCAGCCAGAACAGGGCGCGCCAGGAGGCGAATTGACCGGCCGCTCCCCCACCGACGTTGCCGGCGAGTCCGCCCAGGCCGACGGCGAGGGTCCAGGAGGCCAGGGCCCTGGCCCGGTGTTCCGGTCCGGCGAGCCGCACGAGGATGGACATGGTCGCGGGCATGATGCAGGCGGCTCCTGCACCGGACACCCCGCGGCCGGCGATCAGCAGCGCGGGCGACGAGGCCATCGCGCTCAGCGCCGCCCCGGCGGCGAACAGCGCGAGGCCGGCGAGCAGCACGCCCTTGCGGCCCCGGCGGTCGCCCAGTGCTCCGGCGGGGATGAGCAGGCCGGCGAAGACGATGACGTACGCGTCGACGGTCCACAGCAGCTGGCTGGAGGACAACTCAAGGGAGGAGGTGGCCAGTTGGGGGATGAGCAGGTTGATCGCGGCGACCATGCCCTGCGCGACGAGAACGCAGGCGCACAGGGCGAGCAGCGTCCACCGCCTGAGCGGGCTCGGCGCGGGGCCGGCCGGGGCGGAGGGAGGCGGGGAGAGGGCAGCGGAAGACATGGCTCCTCCGGGGAGCGTCGTGGCGAGGGGGTGTGCGCTCACCGTAGGCTCAGCCGGTGGATTACTTCCAGTGCATCTTTTGCAAGGAGTGAGTGCGTGTGACGCAATCCGTGGACGCCACCGGCCTCGACCTCAACCTTCTCCTCGCCCTCGACGTCCTCCTGGAGGAACAGAGCGTGCGGGGAGCGGCCAGGCGCCTGCATCTGTCCGAGCCGGCCACCAGCCGCACCCTGGGCCGGATCCGCAAGGCGCTGGGCGATCCGATCCTGGTGCGCGCCGGACGTGCGATGGTCCCGACGCCGTACGCCCTGTCCGTACGGGCCGAGGTCGGCGCGGTCGTGGAGCGGGCCAGGGCGCTGTTCGCCGCCTCGGGACCCACCGATCTCCGCACCGTCACACGCACCTTCACGGTGCTCGGTCAGGACTCCCACCCCGCCCTGCTCGGCCCCGCCCTGCTCGCACGCGCCGGCCGCGAGGCCCCGCAGGTGCGGCTGCGGTTCCTGAACGAGAGCCACATCGACGCCCCGGCGCTGCGGGAAGGCGTCGCCGACCTGGAGATCGGTGTCATCGACACCGTCCATCCCGAGGTGCACACCGAACACCTCCTGGACGACCGCATGCTCGGGGTCGTGCGTGCGGGGCATCCGCTGCTCCAGGGGCGTCTGACACGGCGGAGGTTCGCGGCGGACGCGGACCACCTGGTCGTCTCGCGCCGGGGGCGGCTGCACGGCCCGATCGACACCGCACTGGCCGAGCACGGTCTGCGGCGACGGGTCGTCGCGGCCGTCGGCACGTACCCGGCGTCGCTGTTCGTCCTCCGCGACACCGACCTCGTCGGCCTGATCAGCGCACGCAGCCGCGCACTGGCCACGTCGCTCGGTCTGGTCACGTTCGACGTCCCCCTCGACCTGCCGCCGCTGCCGGTCGGCCTCGCCTGGCATCCGCGTCACGACGCCGACCCCGCGCACGCCTGGCTGCGTGGCTGCGTACGGGACCTGATGCGCGGCGCGGACGGGTGAACGGTCGACGGGCGCGCGGCGGTGCCCGGTGCCAGGCTGGTCGCGTACCGCATCCGCGAAAGGGAATCGCCATGCTCACCACCGCCTACGTGCCCGGCTCCCCCTGCTGGCTCGACCTCGGCGCGCCCGACGTGCCCGCCGCCGCGGCCTTCTACGGCACCGTGCTCGACTGGGAGTACGAGCCCATGGGCGAAGGACAGGACGCTGAAGGCGGGATGTTCCGGAAGGACGGGAAGGTCGTCGCGGGGCTCGGCAGGCTGACCGAGCAGGGTGCGCGCTCGGCCTGGATGATCTACTACTCCGTCGCCGACGCGGACGCCACGACCCAGGCGGTGGAGCGCGCGGGCGGCACGGTCCGGGTGGCCCCGAAGTCCTTCGGCGAGCAGGGCCGGATGGCTCAGTACAGCGACCCCCTGGGGGGACAGTTCGCCGTCTGGCAGCCGGGCGACATCAAGGGCGCCGAGCTGGTGCACGAAGCGGGCTCGCTGAACTGGACCGAGCTGTACACGACCGACGCGGCGGCCGCGAAGGAGTTCTACGGCGGCGTCCTCGGCTGGCGGTTCAGCGACATGGACCTGCCCGGCGACGCGGGCACGTACATCCTCATCACCCCCGCGGGACTTCCCGAGGAACGCATGCACGGCGGTCTCATGCAGGTGTCCGAGGCGGACCTCTCCCTGACGGACGGGCGGCCGTACTGGCACCCCGTCTTCGCCGTCGACGACTGCGACGCCACGGTCGCCAGGGTCACCCAGAACGGCGGCAGTGTGCAGATGGGGCCGGTGGACATGGAAGGGGTCGGCCGGATGGCCGTGTGCCTCGACCCGTCGAACGCCGACTTCGTGGTCCTCACCCCGCCCGCCGCCTGAACCGCCGGCGGGGTGGTCCGTGGCGCCCCGTCGCCGACCGAGCCGCCGGCGGGGTCCGCGGCCAGGTCGCCGACCGAGCCGCCGACGACGTGATCCGTGGCCTGGTCGCCGGACCGCGGTCACGTGAGAATGCCCCCATGACCGATGCAGCAGCGACACCGGCAGAGCAGTCCGTACGCGTCGAACGTGACGGCCCCGTGACCACGGTGGTCCTGTCACGGCCCGCCGCCCGCAACGCCGTGGACGGGCCGACGGCCAGCCAACTGGCCGACGCCTTCCGGGCGTTCGAGGCCGACGAGGAGGCCGCGGTCGCGGTGCTGTGGGGCGAGGGCGGCACGTTCTGCGCGGGCGCCGACCTCAAGGCCGTCGGGACCGAGCGGGGAAACCGGGTGGCACCCGACGGCGACGGCCCGATGGGGCCGACCCGGCTGCGGCTCACCAAGCCGGTCATCGCGGCCGTCAGCGGCCATGCCGTGGCCGGCGGCCTGGAGCTGGCCCTGTGGTGCGATCTGCGCGTGGTCGAGGAGGACGCGGTGCTCGGGGTGTTCTGCCGCCGGTGGGGCGTGCCCCTGATCGACGGCGGCACGGTCCGGCTGCCGCGGCTGATCGGCGAGAGCCGCGCCATGGACCTGATCCTGACCGGGCGGCCGGTCCCGGCGGCCGAGGCGTACGAGATCGGGCTCGCCAACCGTCTCGTACCGGCGGGCCGGGCCCGGGCGGCGGCGGAGGAACTCGCCCGGGAGATCGCCGGGTTCCCCCAGCTGTGTCTGCGCCACGACCGGCTGTCCGTACGGGAGCAGCACGGGCTGCCGGAGCCCGAGGCCCTGGCGGCCGAGCTGCGGCACGGCATGGTGCCGCTGTCGGCCGGGGAGACCCTCTCGGGCGCCGCGCGCTTCACGGCCGGGGCGGGACGGCACGGCTCCTTCGCCACCTGAGCGGTCCCGTCGCGGCGGGACGGGGCCTTTCGCCACTTGAGCCGTCCCGTCGCGACAGGACGGAACGGGACGACTCCTCGACGATCGTGCACGAACCGACCCGCCCCGTCCTCCCCCGACGATCGAGCGCGAACCGACCGCTTCGGGCGGGGCTACAGGCCGAGCGCCTCCGCGGCGAGTTCGGTCCCCCGCACGCGTGCCTCGATCTTGGCGAAGGCCGTCTCCCGCGAGGTGGAGGTGTCGTCGGCGAACGGAGCGAAGCCGGCGTCGTCGCAGGTCCCCAACTGGTCGACGGGGATGTGCCGGGCCGCCAGCAGGACCCGGTCCCGTACCTCCTCGGCGGTCTCGATCCGGGGGGCGAGCGGGTCAATGACGCCGACGAACACACGGCTCCCGGCAGGCAGGTACTCGGCGACGATCCGCAGGACGCGCTCGGGGTCGGACTCACTGGCCGTCTGCAGGTAGAAGTTGCGGGCCTTCAGCTGGAACAGCTTCGGCAGCAGCCCGGCGTAGTCGACGTCGAGGCTGTGGGTGGAGTCCATGTCGGCACCCGGGTCGGTATGGACGCCGAGACGGGCCCGCTCGTCCTCGGTGAACCGCTCCAGGACCCGGTTGTCGAGGGCGATGAACTCGTCGAGCAGGCCGCCGGACGGGTCGAGCTTCAGCGCGAGCCGGGCTTCGGTGAAGTCCAGCTGCACGCAGTGCGCGCCGGCGTCGAGGCAGGCGCGGATCTCGGCCTCGGACTGGGCGACGACGTCTTCCAGGAACGCCTGCCGGGGGTACCCGTCGATGCCTTGGGCCGGGTAGAGCAGGCTCAGCGCGGAGGGTGCGACGACGGACTGCTTGACGGGCAGGTCGGTGAGCTCGCGGGCCTGCTTGAGGTAGACGTCGGCGCGCACCTGGTGGCGGAACGGTCCTGACGTCAGACGGGGCAGTTGACGGGTGTGCCCGTCGGCGAAGGGGATGACGGCGCCGTCGGGAGCGGTCGCGAGCCCGGTGAGGGGGTACGTGATGGTGCTGGGCTTGGCCTGGTCTCCGTCGACCAGGACGGGGCTGCCCAGCTTCTCGAGCTGGGCCAGGGTGTCGGCGACGGCCCGGACCTGGATCTCGCTCAGCCCCGTGGCCTGCTCGGCCAGGGCGTCGAGGAGGGCGGGGGTACGGGGAAGGCTGCCGATCGGCTCGGTGGGGATGCTCATGTCCGGCACCCTAGGAGCCGCCCGGCACGTCTCCGGGCGGGCGTGAGGCCCAACCGGAGGGATTCGTTCCGTCAGGCGTGGGTGGCGCCAAGGGATGCGCGCCTCCGGCCACGGTGCGGAGGTTCACTCGATCGAGTCATCGGGTCCGTCACCTCGACATGATGAGCAGGCCCGGGACGTCGGCAGATCAGGACGCCCCGGGCCGGTCAGCGGCAGAGGAGTGCCGCGCGCAGGTCCGGTCTGTGGTCGAGGCGGGACAGGTCCCGGCCGGTGCGGAGCTCGACGCGCTCGACGCGGTAGTGGACGGTGTTGACGTGGAGGTGCAGGGCCTCGGCGGTCCTGGTCCAGGAGCAGTTGTGCGCCAGGAAGCCCTCCAGTGTCTCCAGGAGTACGGCGTTCGAGCCGCGTGCCTCGTCGAGGAGGGGGCCCAGGACCGTGTCCCGGTAGGCGGCCCGCACGTCGCCGGGGATCCCGGCGAGCAGGGTCCGCAGGCTGGAGAGCTCGCTGACGGCCGTGACGTGCGCGCTGCGCGGTGCGGCAGTGCGGCGGTACGGGTGGTCGCGGCGAGTGCGTAGCGGGCCTGGCCGACGGCCGCCCCCAGCGCACCGGCGGTGGTGACGGGTTCGCTCACTCCGGCGTGCAGGGCGCTGTCGGGCCGGCAGGCGTGGATCAGGGGCCAGACCTCCGCGAGGCGTTCCCTCAGGGGTTCGTCCGTACCGTCCTGGGCGACGATCGCGGTCGCCTCACCACGGGGCCGCTCGCCGACGCCGAAGGCGACCGGGGCGAGCTGGCCGAGTGCTTCGGCGAGTGCGGCCCGGCTGCCCGGGCCCTCCTCCAGGGGTCCGGGTGTCGGCGCCGACGCGACGACGACGGTGTACGGGCCCCGGTCGGCCAGGCCGCACGCGCTCAGTGCGTGTTCGAGGGCGTTGGTCTCGACGTACGGGACGTCGACGAGGCGCATCAGCTCCTGCTGCGCGGGCTCGTGTGCGGCCCGTCGGCGGTCGTGGCGGCGGCGCGAGCGGCCGAGGAGTTCGGCGATCTCGCGCAGGACCCGGGGCGGGACCTGCGCCTCCTCGGGCAGGTGGAGGTACCAGGCGTCGAAGACGGTGTCGTCGGCCTCGACGCGCAGGGCCGTGCCCGTCATGTCGCGCAGGCACTGCGAGGCCTGCGCTGCACCGAGTTCGGGGGCTCCGGCGGTGCGCGCGACCGTGCGGCCGCTGCCGGAGAGCAGGTAGCAGGCGGGGGTGCCGAGGTGGGCGAAGGCGCTGTCGAGGAGGTCGGCCGCGGACGCTCCTCGCTCCAGTTGCCGGCCGAGGTCGTCGCGTACGTTCTCCGGCAGCGCGTAGTGGTCGGTGGGCCGGCGGCTGAGCTCGCCCCACTGCCGGAGGTACACCGCTTCCGTGATCGCCCGGAAGCTGGTGTGCGCGGGGACGGCGAGCAGGGGGACGCGGTGCTTGCGGCAGGCGTCCGCCACTTCGCCGACACGTCCGCCGCCCTGCGCGTCCCGGGAGTGCACGCGGTCCTCACCCACGAGGACGCCCCGGCGACCCTGTACTCCAGCGCCCGTCACGAGCACCCCACGGAGGACCCCGACGACACCCGTGTACTCGACGACGTCGTGCGGTACGTCGGGCAGCGGATCGCCGCGGTCGTCGCCGACAGCGAGCAGGCCGCCGAGGAGGGGTGCCGCCGGGTCGAGGTGACGTACCAGGAACTGCCGCACGTCACCGACCCGGAGGCCGCGATGCGGCCGGGCGCGCCCCGGCACGTGCGTATCGACGAGCGGGGCGAGGTCACCACGGCGGCGTTCCGCCGCTACCGGCTCCCCCAGTACGCCGACGTGCCCCGCACCGAGGTCCACTTCTCCGAGACGTCCGACGCCATCGGCCCGCTCGGCGCCAAGTCCATGAGCGAGAGCCCCTTCAACCCCGTCGCCCCCGCCTTCGCCATATGAGTCGCCGTACGGGAACCTTCGCCATCTGGGGGACGTGGCCCTCCCGGCCACGCTCACCGTCGCGGACCTGCGCAGGGAGTGGACCCGGCATCGGGCCGAGGTCGTCTTCGACTGCGCGACGGCCGGTCCGCAGCGCCACACCTTCGAGGGCCCCCTGCTGCCCGAGGTGGTGGCGGTGACGCGCCCGGGGTTCGATCCGGCGCGCCGCAAGGAGCGCTCCCGTTTCCTGCTCACCGTGAGCGGCGGCGACGGGCATCATGCCCTGATGTCCTGGGCGGAGATCGACTCCGACTTCGGCGGCGCGCCCGTCCTCCTTGCGACGCGCATGGACGAGGAGGCGCCCGACATGCCGGGGACGCAGCTCGTGGTCCCCTCCGACCGCTGCGGCGCCCGGTACGTGAGCGCCGTCACCGACATCTGGATCGGCTCCTTCCGGTCGCCGCGCTCCCCGGAGACCGGAGTCACTCACGTATCCGGTAGAGCCTGATGTCGCGGTTGACGAAGAGGTGGACGTAGCCGCACGTCCAGCAGATCAGGCCGGTGGCCGACTCGTTCGCCCACGCCATGTTGAAGAACTCCATCCCCGTGCTGTTCAGTTTCACCTCCCGCTCGCGGAACGTGTCGTTGTCACACATCTGGCACAGGATCGGCTTCTCCCCGATCGCCGCGTGCACCGGCTTGGCCATGCTGGCTCTCGCTTCCTCCGCCGGACGGGGCGGTGTTCCGGGACGGGTGGCGCGCGTCGCTCGCGCGGGTGATCGCCGTCTCGACGGCCATGATGCCGTCGGCGAGCAGGGCGAGGGCGGCGACCGCCCGTGCCAGCGGGTCGTCGCCAGAGCCCCCGAGTGTACGGGCGCGGGTGTGGGCGGCGATCAGCGACGCCCGGCGTGCGGACTGCGCCGGGGTGAGGGTGCCGCGCAGGTCGGCGAGCCTGAGGAGGTTGGCCTCGGCCTCGGTGGTGAGGGTCTGGGCCTCGGCGGTGTAGTGGTCGTCGAGCAGGGCGGCGAGTTCGGCGTCGTCCATGACGGGCGAGATGCGGGCCGCGATCCGGTTCATCGTGCGGTACGAGCCCTGGAGCCGGAACGGCGGTTCGGTGCGGGCCTCGTCGGCGACGGCGGCGGAGGCGATGTACTCCTCGTTGACGGCGAGGACCGTCTCCCGGGCGGTGAGGAGATGGCGGAGGACGGCCAGGACCTGGTCGAGTTCGGCCGGGGTGCAGGGGTGGGTGAGCCGGTCGCGGCGCGCGGCCGGGTCCCCGGCCGCGAGGCGGGTGAGCAGCTCCAGGTCGGCGCGGTCGCGGCCGGCGAGCGGGGCGAGGACGGGGTGGGAGGTGAGGGCGTTCTCGACGAAGCTGAACGCGAAGGCCTCCTCCTTGCCGGTGAGCACGTCGCCGAGGTTCCACACGTCGGCCCGGTTGGCGAGCATGTCCGGCAGGCGGAAGGCCCGTCCGGACTCGGTGTACGGGTTGCCGGCCATGCAGACGGCGAAGCGCTTTCCGCGCAGGTCGTGCCCGTTCAGGGTCCGGGTGGCGTCGCAGAGGGGGGTGAACTTCTGCAGGAACTCGGGCGAGGTGTGCTGGACGTCGTCCACGTACAGCAGGACGTTGTTGGCGGCGGCCAGCGCGAAGGCGATCTTCTCCAGCTCCCGGCGGGCGGTGGCGTCGGGCGCCGCGGCGGGGTCGAGGGAGGTCGTCCGCTGTCCGAGGGCGGGGCCGTCGACCTTGACGAGGAGCAGGCCGAGGCGTTCCGCGACGTACTCGATGAGGGTGGTCTTGCCGTAGCCGGGCGGGGAGAGGAGCAGCAGCAGTCCGTGGGAGTCGCTGCGCTTGGCGTCCCCGGCCGCGCCGAGCTGCTTGGCCAGGTTGTCGCCGACGAGCGGGAGGTAGACCTCGTCGACGAGCCGGTTGCGGACGAAGGAGGACATGACGCGGGGGCGGTACTCGTCGACGCGGAGCCGGGCGCGCTCGGTGGCGACGAGTTCCGCCCGCTGCCGCTGGTAGGCGCGGAAGGCGGGCACGTCCCGGGCGGCGAACTCCCGTGTCCTGGCCAGGAACTCGTCGAGCCGGAGCTCCATCGACCGTGCCCGGACCCGGGGGTGGGCGCCCAGGAGTCCGGTGACCGTCGCCGTGGTCGGGGCGGCGACCTCGTAGCGGTCGAGCCCGGGGCACAGTTCGACGGCGACGGCCTCGGCGAGCACGCCCCCGTCGTGCGGCTCACCGGACACGGAGGCGTACGAGGTGAGCCAGGCCTCGACGAGCTGACGCCGTGCACCGGGCTCGGTGACGCCGGCGAGGGCGTCGTCGTAGGCGGAGGAGCCGACGGTGCGGCGGAACTTGTCGAGGAGCGTGCGCGCCGCGCCGGAGACGGCGAAGCCCGGTGTCCCGGAGGCGAGTTCGGCGATCAGGTACGCGGCCGCCGCCGGGTCACCGACCTCCTCGGCCAGCTCCTTCCGCAGCCCGTCGAGGGCGGAGTCGGTGCCGAAGAGGTCGCGGGCCCTGGTGAGCGCGATCGCGCGGTGGGTCCACTGCTCCCGGGCCTCGGCGGTGGTGGAGTGCGCCCAGAAGAGCTGGGCGGCCGCGCGGGCCGCCCCGGGGTGGCGCAGCAGTCCGGCGCCGTCGCCCAGCGCCAGGAGCGCTTCGAGGATGAGCGCCGCGTCGTGGTCGTGGACACCGCGCTCGTGGCCCTCGTCGTAGGCGGCCTCGGCGGCCTGCCGGGCGAGGGCGCCGAGGTCCGCGCCGGCCAGGCCCGCCGCGCCGTGCTCGGCCAGGAGGCGGGCGGCGAGGTGTTCGGCCCGGTAGACCTCCGGCGACTCGGAGGGCAGGGTCCGGCCCCAGAGCGGGCGGGTCGCGGCGAACGCCGGGTCGGTGACGGGCGCGCGGTAGTCGGTGCCGGTCAGGGCGAGGGCAAGGGTGTCCCCGTCCGCGTCCTCGTACGGTACGAGGGTCAGCTCGGGGGCCTGCCGGGTGACGGCGAACCGGTGCCGGCCGAGCCGGATCGTGTCGCCCCCGTCGGAGAACAGTTCGGTCCGGTCCCGCAGGGCCCGCCCGGCCTCCTGCCGGGCGGCGACCAGCCGGCTCTCCAGCTCCTCCGCCCTTACCTGGTCGCCGAGTTCGCGCAGCTCGGCTGCGGTGCGCCGGACCCTGGCGACCATGGGGTCGGAGGCGAACCAGGTGTGCACCTCGTCCAGGCCGGTGAGGCTCGCGGCCCGCCGGGCGACGGCTCCCAGGACCCGGCCGGCCGCGTCGGCGAGGCGCTCGGCGCGGCGGGCGCGGGCGTCCTGGAGGGACTGCCTGCGCGCGGTGAAGGTCTCGTGGATCTCGGTGCGCCGTTCGGCGACGCCGTCGAGGAAGCCGTCGTGTTCCGCGAAGCGGGACTCCAGGCCGTCCAGCTGGAGCAGGAGCCGGCCGAGCTGCTCCTCGCAGCGGTCGGGGGTGTCGGCGGCGGCCAGCGCGCCCGTGACGGCCTGGCCGAGCAGGGCGAGTTCGGCGGCGAACTCGGCCCGGCCCTCCTGGTCCAGGAGTTCGGCGCGCCGGGCGGCGAGGAGGGCGCGGGCGCGGTTGAGCGCGCCCAGGACGTCGGCGATCCGGGCCAGGATCGAGGCGCGGACGGTGGCGTCGCCGATGTCGAGGCCGATGACGACCTCGCTCAGCGTCCGGAGTTCTTCGGTGTGGGCGTCGAGCCGTTCGCGGGCCGGGCCCGTTCCGGCGACGGTGGTCAGGGCCCCGGCCTCGGTGGCGAGCCGTTCCGCCTCGGCGTGGTGGGCGGCGAAGGCGTCCTCGCGCCCGAGGAAGGTGACGGCCCGCCGCGCGGCCGCGAGGATGTCGGCCTCGACGTCGGCGGCGAGGGCGTCGATGCCGTCGGTGTCGGCGTACCGCATGTCCCTCAGGGTGACCAGGTGCCCCTGGGCCCGGCGGAGTTCGGTGATCCGGGAGATCCACTCGCCGGCCGTGGCGGGTGCCTCGCCCCGGATGCGCCGGACGAGACGGCTGATGTCCTGGGCGGACTCCGCGAGGGCCTCGGCGGCCTGCCGGGTGAGCGCGGTCACGGTGCCGAACTCGTCGAGGACCTGCGCGGCGGTGGCCCGCAGCTCGGACAGCGGTGCGCCCAGGTCTCCGGCTTCCGGATCTCCCAGCCAGTGGTGGACGTCGCCCGCGCGCACGCAGGCGGCGACGAGCGCCTCGTACAGTTCTCCGGCGGGCGCCGGTTCGGTGGCCTGGCGTGCGATCGACAGGCAGTCGGCGATCCCCCGGACGAGGTCCGCGTTGCCGATGCGGGCCAGCGGGCCGTCCCCCTCGGGCCGGACGTGGGTGTCGGAGACGTACGGCGTGCGCCAGAGCTGCACCGGGTGGACCCGGCCGGGCTCGCCGGACTCGCCGCGGAGGACGGCCATCGTCCCGTCGTCGAGCAGCGCGTAGCCGCGGCAGACGACCGGGTTCGCGATCTCCTTGCCGATCAGGTGGTACGGGAGGAGCAGGGTGCGGCCCTCCGTGCGGGCCCGGAAGACGAAGAGGAGGTCCTCCCCGTCGGGCGAGCGGACCGCCCGGTCGAAGGCCAGCCCCGTCGTGTCGGTGCCGAAGGTCTTCACGGCGCCGGAGGCGAGGCAGTATCCGCCGGGGAACACGATCCCCTCGTCCTCGGGCAGCCGCAGACACGCCTGTCCGATGCCGTCGAGCCTGACGACGGTGCCGGTGAGGGTGTTGAAGACGAGGTGGCGGCGGATCTCCTCCTTGTACGGGCGGACGCGCACCAGGATCAGGGCGCCCACGGTCGCGTACGCCACCTCGGCGTCGGCGAGGGACTGCAGCGGTTCGTCGACCGGCTCCGTGTGGAGGCCTCCGGCCGTCTCGGTGTCGTCGTCCGTCCTGACCGTGAGGGTGCCGCCGGCCGTGGAGACGAACAGGCGGCCGCCGAGCGAGAGGTGCGGGTGCCGGCCCGGCACGTGGTCGTCGCGGGTCGTCTCCACCCACTCGATGTCGTGGGAGGGAGGGAAGACGTGGTCGCGCTCGCCCTGGGCGTCGAGGAAGCGGAGGTCGCCGGAGGGACCGACGGACCAGCGCAGGACCCGCAGGTCGTCGCCCTGCTCGCCGGTCCGGAAGACGGCGAGGATCCGGCCCTCGACCCGCCGCAGCCGGAGCAGGCGCGCGCCCCGGTAGTAGCGGTGCAGCGCGGCGAACTCCCGGACGAAGCCGGGGTCGTCGAGCAGTCCGGGCACCGCCCGCTCGGGCAGGACGTTCAGGTCGCGGTCGTAGAGGGTGAAGACGTCGGCGACCGAGATCTCGGCGAGTTCCGTGCCGGACGGCTGGGAGCCGAGGAGCAGCAGGTCGTCACCGACGGGGACGAGGTCCTGGGGCACGCAGGCGCGCTCGGTGCCGATGCGGCGCGTGCCGGTGAGTGCGAGCTCCCCGGAGCCGAAGGCCGCGATCCGGGCCTCGTTGAGGGCGTCGGCCCGCCGGGCCAGCTCGGCGGCCTGCGCGGCGAGCCGGTCGCGCAACACCGTGTACGTGTCCTGGTCGATTCCGGCACCCATCTCGTCCCGCTCCTTGTACGGTGGTGTACGGGTCCGGTGCCGCCAACTCCCCCGTTTGCCGGCACCGGACCCTCTGTGACCGCTCCCCCCGGGGCGGTCAGCTCTTGGCGGCGCCGTTCAGCGCCGCGGTCTCGGCCGGCGCCGCCGGAGACGGACCGGGGACCTGCG
The DNA here is from genome assembly GCF_049913175.1 of Streptomyces sp. R-07. Taxonomy (NCBI): domain Bacteria; kingdom Bacillati; phylum Actinomycetota; class Actinomycetes; order Kitasatosporales; family Streptomycetaceae; genus Streptomyces; species Streptomyces sp. R-07. Next base: position 7,504,283 of record NZ_CP183978.1, on the reverse strand, counting down.
CGTCCAGCACACCGGACCGCAGGAGCTTCGCGAGGAGCGCGGAACCACTGAGGTTCTGCAGGTCGTTCGTGGACAGCGAGCCGAGCACCGTGGTCAGGTCCTCGGTGAAGGACGCCGAACCGTTCAGCCACGGCCCGGCCAGCGCCTGCGCGGTCCGGGAGTGGTCCACGAAGCCGTCGACGGACTTGCCGAGCGAGATCGACTGGACCAGCCGGTCGAGGAAGACCGACTCCCCGCCCACGATGTTGATGTCGGCGTGCTCCAGACCGGTCGCGAGGACCGTGGCCTGCGCCTCGGCGACCTGCCGCTGGACGTCGAGCCCGGCGAGCCGGATCTCCTTCTCGGCCGCCAGCCGCAGCCGGTACTCCTCGTGGGTGCGGGACGCCTCGTCGAGCGCGGCCATCGCGGCCGCCTTCTCGGTCAGACCGGCCGCCTCGGCCTTGAGCTTCTCGCCGATCGCCGTCGCCTCGGCCAGCGCCTTCTCCCGGGTGCCGGCCGCGTCGGACAGCCCCTTCTCGCGGGCACCGGCCGCTTCCGCGCGCAGCCGGGCCTCGGTGGCCTCCGCCTCGGCGCGGCCGGCCTTCGCGATGACGTCGGCCTCCATGTCGCGCACCCGCACGGCCGCGAGCCCTTCGGCGGCGGCCTCGGCCTGGACACCCTCGGCGAGGCGGATCTTGGCACGGGCGTCCAGGTCGGCCGCCTTGTTGCGGGCCTCGGCCAGGGTGACCTCCTCCGCGGCCCGGTGGACGGCGGCCTGCTCGGCCGCCTCCGCCGCCTTGATGTCCTTGACCAGCCGCTCCTGCGCCTCGGCCTCGGCCGCGATGACGACGGCCTGCCGGGTCCGTTCGGCCTCCTCGACCACGCGGAGCCGCTTGATGGACTCCTCCTGCTCCGCGACCGTACGGTCCACCGCGACCCGCTCCCGGATCACTTCGGCGATGTCCCGGCGCTCGGCCTCGACCTCCTTGTCGGCCGCGATCCGGGTGAGCTCGGTCTCCCGCTCGCGGGCGATGACCTCCAGGAGGCGGTCCTTCTCGATCCGCTCGTTCTCGACGGCGATGACCCGCTCGCGGTTCTTCTGCGCGACCGCCACCTCGCGGGCCTGGTTCTCGCGCTGGACGCCGAGCTGCTCCTCGGTCCTGAGGAAGGCGCTCTGCGCCCGCAGCCGCTCCTCCTCCACCACCCGCGCGGTCTCCGCCTCCTCGCGCGCCCGCGAGGTGTCGATCTCCCGCTTCTGCTTGATCTCCGCGTCCGCCTGGCGCCGCTCCAGCTCCAGGATGGCTTCGCGGGCGTCGACGTTCTGCCGGGTGATCTCCTTCTGCTCGTTCTTCCGGTACTCGTTCGTCCGGACGTTCTCCGCGGCGGTCAGCTCGGTGATCTTGCGGATGCCCTGCGCGTCCAGGATGTTGCCGGGGTCGAGCTGGCTGAGCGGCGTCTGCTCGACGTGGTCGATGGCGGCGTCCTCCAGGTGGTAGCCGTTGAGGTCGATGCCGATGAGCTCGATGATCCGGAACCGCAGTTCCTCGCGCTTGGTGTAGAGGTCGGTGAAGTCGAGCTGCTTGCCGACGGTCTTGACGGCCTCGGAGAACTTGGCGTGGAACAGCTCCTCCAGGGTCTCCTGGTGGCTGGCCCGGGCGGTTCCGATGGCCTGCGCGACCTTGATGACGTCCTCGACGGTCTTGTTGACCCGTACGAAGAACGAGATCCGGATGTCGGCGCGGATGTTGTCCCGGCAGATCAGCCCGTCCCGGCCCATCCGGGAGATCTCGAAGGTCTTCACCGAGATGTCCATGACCTCGGCCTTGTGCAGGACGGGCAGGACGATCTGTCCCGTGAAGGTGACGTCGACCTTGCGCGTCTTGGAGACGATCAGCGCCTTGCCCTGCTCCACCTTGCGGAACAGCCGGCCGGCCACGAGGAGCAGGGCGACGGCGGCGAGCAGGACCACGGCGACCAGCACGCCGACGCCCCCGGTGATGGCATCCATGAGAATCCCCGTCTGTTTTCTTTCTCCCGGCATCGGGCCGACGCCCGTGCACTCCCGTGGCGCCATCCTGAGGCAGGATCACTCGCCCGGCATTGCCGTGATCCGGCAGTCTTTGACGCCTCCTTGATGCCGGTTGCGCACCCCGCCGAGCGGCGTGTCACCCTTGATCACCGCGCGTCAAGAACTCGTCAGAGACGCGTCAGGAACGGGGGAGGAACCATGACGGAGAGGGAGCCGGCCGCGGAGTACCTGGAGGGGTACGCCGACATCCTGGCGGCCGTGTGCCTGACCCGTCGCAGGCTCACCCGCGAGGAACGCGAAGCCCTGGGTGCGCTCGGTGAGCGGGCCGCCGAGGCCGGTTTCGGACTGCGGACCCTCGTCCGAGCCCACCTCACCGCCGCCCGCCGGATCGGCCCCGACCTGCCGAAGGCCGCCGCCGACCACCTGCTGAGCGCCGTCGAGCAGGCCGTCGACGCCTTCGCCGAGGGGTACGAGCGGGCCCAGCACCTGGCGATGCGCCAGGAGGAGGCGGCCCGGCGGGAGTTCATCGACGACCTGCTCTACGGCCGGAGCGACCTCGGCCGTCTGGCGGAGCGCGCCGAACGCTTCGGACTGCTCCTCTCCCCCGCCCACTCCGTGGCCGTGGCCCAGGGCCCGGAGCCGTACAGCGACGGCTACGCCGTCACCCGTACCGTCGAGGCCGCGCTCGTCGCCCGCTTCGGCAACCGCCGCATCCTGCTCACCACCAAGGACGGGCGGCTGATCTGCGTCGCGCCGGCCGACGAGCCCGAGGTGCTCGCCCACTTCGCCAAGCAGGCGTACGCGGCGACCGACGGCGGCCAGGTGGCCATCGGCCGCCCGCACCCCGGGGCGGGCGGCGTCGTCCACTCGTACGAGGAGGCCCTCAACGCCCTCGCCCTCGCGGCCCGCATGAACCTCCACGACCCGGTCCTGCACGCGGCCGACCTCCTCGTCTACCCCGTCCTCACCCGCGACCGGCAGGCCATGGCCGACCTCGTCCGCACCGTGCTCGGCCCGCTCCACCAGGCCCGCGGCGGCGCGAGGCCCCTCCTGGACACGCTCACCGCGTACTTCGACACCGGCTGCGTCACCGCCCAGGCGGCGCGCTGCCTCAGCCTCAGCGTGCGGGCCATGACGTACCGTCTCGACCGCATCCACCGCCTGACCGGCGCGGACCCCGGCGATCCCGTCCAGCGCTACACCCTCCAGACGGCCGTCATCGGCGCCCGCCTCCTGGACTGGCCCGAACAGCCGCTGTGACGGACGCACAGACCTGCGGAATGTGCGCCGCACGGATCGTTCCGCTCCGGGAGTGATGCGAACTGATCGCGGACCGTGGAGAGTTGTGCGGTTTCCGGTCGTCCGTGGCGGGCAGGTTTGGAGAGCCGCAGGCCGGGCAACGTCCGGCCTCGCGGCAGTCCGGTGCGGGCCGAGGACAGAAGGAGGTCGGTCCCCATGACCGTGCGTGCCGTCGAAGTGCCCCTGCTGTGGATGCCCTACGCGCTGAGGGTGAATCCGCATCTGCCGGCCCTGCACGAGGAGAGCGAGTCCTGGGCGCGCGCCATGGGCATGCTCGACGGCCACCGGGGGCCGTCGGCCCGCCCCGCGATATGGACCCGGTCCAAGTTCCACGCCATGACGGTCGACCAGCTGACCGCCTGGACGCTCCCCGACGCCTCGCTCGCCGACCTCCGACTCAACCACCGGTTCAACATCTGGGCGCTGGCCTGGGACGACTACTTCGCCTCCGCCTTCAAGCAGACCGGAGACCTTCCCGGCGCACGGGCCTTCACCGCCCGGCTGCACGCCTTCCTGAGGCCCGAGCGCGGCGCCCGCCTGCCGGAACCGACGAATGCCGTCGAGCGGGGAATCGCCGATCTTCAGCACCAGCTCTTCCCGCCGAGACTGGCGCACTGGCGAGCGGAGTTCAACCGGGCCCTGGCCCGGTACATCGACGCGGGCGTCGAGGAACTGGCCAACAGCCGGACCGGCCGCATTCCCCACCTGATCGATTACGCCCCGTTCCGCCGGGAGAGCTTCGCCGCCTACACCGCCCCCTATTCGGTCGAATTGGCGACCGGCGCGCGCATACCCGAGCAGATACGACACAGCCGGACCGTCCGCGCCTTACTCGACGCCTTCATGGATTTCATGGGGCTGGCGAACGACATCGCCTCCTACGAAAGGGAGGTGCACGAGGAGAAGGACGTCAACAACCTGGTTCTGGTCGTCGGAACGTCCCTGGGAATCACCCTCCGCGACGCCGTACCCGCCGCTCTGCACCTCGTGAACGCCCGGCTGCGGGACTTCGAGCACCTCAGACAGAGCGAACTGCCGCTGCTCGTCCGGCGGTCCGGCCTCGACCGCGACGAACGGGCCGAGCTGGAGACCTGGCTCCGGGGGGCCTGCGGATTCCTCTCCGGCCTCCACGCCTGGTACACCGGAGCGCCCCGCTACGCCTCCTCCGACGTCTCCTTCCCGGAGTGAGGGCAGCGGGGTCGCCCCGGCGCGCGGCTAGCCTCTGCGCAGGAAGCGCCTGACGCGCGTCAGCCACGAGGCACGGGGCGCGGGCCGTGCCGTGCCGGCGTCCGTCCCCGGCCACTCGGCCGCCGCGGGGCCGGTCACCGGCCGAGGCGTCGCCACGGGCATGCCGTCGCTCTGGGCCGGCGGGGCCGGGAGCGGGGCCGGCACGTCGTCGGCCCGCGGCGGGCGTGCGGCGAAGTCCACCGGCAGGGCGGTGAGATGCCGGGCCCAGGTGGAGGAACGCCAGCTCAGGCTCTCCTCGGGGACGGCCAGGGCGATGTCGGGGAGCCGGGTGAGCAGGATGTCGATGCCCGCGTCGGCGATGATGCGGCCGATGTCCTGGCCGGGGCACTCGTGCGTGCCGGCGCTGAAGGACAGGTGCGCGCGGTTGTGGTGCACGGGGGTGGCGGAATCCTGGCGGATGGCCTGGTCGACGTTGCCCGCGGCCAGACCGAGCAGGAGCATGTCCCCCGCCTTGATCTGCTGTCCCCCGAGGGTGGTGTCACCGTTGGCCCAGCGGCCCGGGCACACCATCAGCGGCGGCTCGTCCCAGAGGACCTGCTCCACCGCCTCGGGCAGGGTCATCTGGCCGCCCGCCAGCGAACCGCGGAACCGGGGGTCGGTGACGACCATGCGCAGGACGTTGGACATGAGGTTGGCGGTCGTCTCGTACCCGGCGAGCAGGATGAGCCGCAGGTGGTGCTGGACCTCCTCGTCCGTGAGGCCCGCGGGATGGGCCAACAGCGCCGAGGCGATGTCCTGGCCCGGGCGGGAGCGCTTCTCGACGACGAGCTGTTCGAGGCACTCCAGCACAAAGGCGTTGCTGGCGAGCGAGGTCTCGGTGGCCTTGAAGAGGTCGCGGGCGGCCCGCACGAGCTCCGGGGCGGACTCGTCCGACATCCCGAGCAGATGGGTGAGGGTGAGCATGGGCACGGCCTCGGTGAACTGCTCGACCAGCTCCGCCTCACCGTTCTCGCAGAAGGTGTCGATCACCTGGTGGGCGAAGCGGGTGATGTGGCGCCGGAGGCCGCGGTGGTCGAACTGGCTGAGGCCGGCCGTGACCGCGCCGCGCAGCCGCTGGTGCTCCTCGCCGTCCGCGCAGACGCAGTCGGGGCGCCAGCCGATCATCGGTACGAGCGGGGAGGTGGCGGGGTCGATCTCCCCGCTCCGCCAGCCGTGCCAGACGCGCGGGTCGCGGGAGAACTGGGTCGGGCGGCTGGCCACGTCACGGTTCTCCAGGTACCCCAGGACGAGCCAGGCGCGGACGTCGCCGTCGAGCAGGACGGGCGCCACCGGGCCGTGGGCGGCGCGCAGCTCCTCGTACAGACCCATCGGGTCCGTCGCCGCGGCGGGGCCGTAGAGCCGGGTGGCTCCGCCGGGTCCGTTCGCGATGTGGGCCGGGCAGCCCGGGGGCGGGACCGCCCCGGTCTCGGCGGTGGCGTGTTCGGTGGGTGGGACGGTCATGCGGTCTCCTGGGCGGCGGCGAGGGTGCACAGGTAGTCCATCAGGGAGAGCAGGGCGTCGCGGCAGGACGCCCGGTTCCGTGCGTCACAGGTGACGATGGGCACGGAATCGCTGAGGGCCAGAGCGGTGCGCAGATCTGCTAGGGGGTACTGCGGAGCCTCCGGGAAGGCGTTGACGGCGACGACGAACGGGACGCGGCGGTCCTCGAGACGGGTGATGACCTCGAAGGAGACCTCGATCCTGCGGGTGTCGACGAGGACCACGGCGCCGAGCGCGCCCTCGAAGATGCCGTTCCACAGGAACCAGAAGCGCTCCTGTCCGGGAGTCCCGAACAGATAGAGGATCAGCTCCTCGTTGATGCTGATCCGTCCGAAGTCCATCGCGACGGTCGTGGTCTTCTTGCCTTTGGCGCCGGGGTTGTGGTCGATCCCGACGCCCGCCTGCGTCATGGTCTCCTCGGTGGTCAGGGGCGGGATCTCGCTCACCGCCCCGACCATGGTCGTCTTGCCGACTCCGAAGCCGCCGACGATCACGACCTTGACTCCCCTGGCGCCGTGGGGAAGCAGCAGGTCGGCGTCGCGCCGGCCGGCATCGACCACCTCAGAGTTTGCGTAGTCCATGGATCACCGCCTCCAGTAGGCCGCGTTCGGGGTATGCCGCCACGGGCACGGGTGCGATGGCCTCGACCGCCTCGTCCTCGACGAGTTTGGAGAGCAGCACGGTGACGACGCTGAACGGAAGACTGAGATACGCCGAGACCTCGGCCACCGAGAGCGGATAGGCGCACAGGGAGAGGATGGCCGCGTGTTCGGGCTGCATGGCCGGGTCGGGCTCGGACCGGGTCGCGATGAGGGTGACCAGGTTGAAGGTGCCGGCCGCCGAGGATTCCGGGCCACCGGTAATGACGTAGAGCGGGACGGGTGTGCCTTCATTCCAGGGGTCCTGGTTCTCCGATGTCACATCGCCTGCCCGACGTCCTCACGGGGCGGGCTGGTCATGTGCTGACCGATCCGGATCACCAGCGTCCGCATGCGGTCGCCGAGGAGTCCGGCGTCCACCTCCTGGTCGGCGAGGACCGCGAGATAGGCGCCGGGACCGGCCGCCATCAGGGAGAAGTACCCGCCGTCGGCCTCGATCCCGACCATGTGCGTCGAGCCGTCGCCCTGCGGGAACATCTGCGCGATGGCCCGCGCCAGGCTCTGGATGCCGGAGCAGGCGGCGGCGATCGCGTCGGCGGTGTCGGGGGCCGTGTTCGCCTGCCCGATGCACAGGCCGTCCGACGACAGGACGACCACGTGTCGCACGTACGGAACACCGCCCACGAGCTCCGTGAGCATCCAGTCCATGTTCGGCAGTGGCTGCATGTTACTCGTCCTCATCTGACGGCTCGCTGGGGGAAGGGGAGGGTTCGGCGACCGGGCTCCTGTCGCCTCTCTTGTCGCCGTTGAACGCCTCCCACATCAGACCCGGCTGGCGGGAACCGCCGGAGGTGCCCCGGGAGGCCGCCGGATCGGCGGAGGGCGTGGGACCCGTCTGGACGACCGGGGTGGGGACGGGCGACTCGCGCCGTCGCTGCGGAAGCACGGGCGACTCCCGTCGTCGTTGCGGGAGGCCGTTGGCGGTCTTCCTGACCTCGACGGATTCCTGCCTGGCATCGGGCGCGGGCGTCGGCCGGGGCAGGATCGGACCGCCGGCCGCACGCCGCCGGATGTGGTCCGGGATCCGCAGCGCGGACTGCGGCACCGTGGTGATCAGACGGCGGGGGACGAGCACCACGGCCCGTACGCCTCCGTAGGCGGACGTGCGGAGGTCGACCTCGCAGCCGTGCTCGCGGGCCAGCCGGCTGACGACCGGGAGGCCGAGCTGTGTGAGCTCGCCCAGGCCCGACAGATTGATCGAGTCCCGGGACTGCGCCATGACGCGCTCGACGCGCTGCCGGACCTCTTCGGTGAGTCCGACCCCGCGGTCCTCGATCTCGATCGCGATGCCGGAAGGCACCTCGCTCGCGGTCACCTCCACGGGGGTGTGCGGCGGCGAGAACGTCGTGGCGTTGTCGAGGAGCTCGGCGAGCAGATGGATCAGCGGCTCGGCGCCGGGGCCGATCACCGCCACCTCCGTCACCGACTGCAGCTTCACGCGGGGGTAGTCGACGATGCGGGACATGGCCCCGCGCAGGACGTCGTAGAGCGGGATCGCCTTCGACCACTGACGCCCGGGCCGGGCGTCGCCGAGGACGGCGATGCTGGCCGCGAGGCGGCCGATCAGGGCGTTGCGGTGGTCGACGCCCTGCAGACCGCGGGAGACCACGAGGTCCGTGCCGTGGAGGATCTGCATGGCGTGGAGGTCCTTGGCGAGCTGGTGCACGATCGCCTGGACCCTGCGCGCGACCGCCACGAGGGCTCGCTGCGAGGCGTCCCGGGTGTGCTCCTCGGCCTCCACGGCTTCGAGGAACGTCCGCAGCGTGTCCTTGAGCGCCTCGGTGTAGTCGGGGTCGAGGTGCTTCCCGAACCTGACGGCGTGCAGGATCTCCGAGGAGGGGTCGCCCTTCCGCAGCCGGGCGACGGCCGCGGGGAGCAGCTCCTCGGCGAGCCAGACGACGGTGGCCCGCTGATCGGCGAGGCGCCCGAGCAGGGCGGCCTCGCGCTGCGCGTGGTGCTCCGCCGCCTCGGCGCGCGCCCGGGTGTGACGGGCCGCCTCCACCGCGCGTGTTCGGCGCGCGGCCGCGGCCGAGGTGGCGACCGTCAGGAGGACCGCGGCAAGTCCGCACCAGGCGACCGGAGTCCGTATCTGCTCGGGAGAGAAGAGCAACGCTATTGCGGAGGCCACGGCCAGAACTCCCGGAGGGAGGAGCCATACCCGGGCGACCGCAGTCGGCCGGGTTCTGGAAATTGAACCTGCACGAACCATCAAGGGGTCCCTAAACCGTCTGAAATGAACGGACTGAGGTGATGCGATGCGCCGACGGGTCGCTTCGAGATCGCGCCGATGGACGTTTCCCTTTGCAGCCGCGGTCCGTCCGCGCGCTCCCAGCGTTCATGACTCGCTGTGAGCGCGCCGCAACACATCGGGGAGCATAGTCAGTTCGGGTTCGCCATGTGACCTTGCTGGAAGGACAGCCTCCAGCGGTCATTCCGGGCTCATAAAACGACCAATCGCCGAACTGAAAAGCAACAAAACGATCGGGTTGTGGCGACCGCGCACATGGGTCTGCCCCCGGCCCGCCGCACGGTGCGACGAGGTCGGGGGCAGGGGGCGCCTCTGGGCGGGGCGAGCAGGTTCCCTGGTGTCCGTCAGACCGAGGTGCGGGCTCCCCTCGTGCGCCGGCGCAGGTGGATCGCGCCGCCGGCGACGGCGCCGACGAGCGCCAGGCCTCCCAGGCCACCCAGGGCGAGCGGGATGGCCGACGTGTCCGTCGCGGGTTCCGCCGCGATCCCGGCGGGGCCCGCGGCACCGGCGGCACCGGCGGCGCCGGCAGGACCGGCGGCCCAGCCGAAGCCGGCCTCGACGCCGCCGTGGGGGCGCCGGGAGATGTGGTAGGTGACGGTCTGCTTGATCCGCGGCGGGCACTTCAGGGTGACCGTGTCCGTGCCGGACGCGGCGCCGTCCGGGACCTGGAACTCACCCACCAGAACGCCCTGCCGGCTGCCCGGCAGGAGGTGGAACTTGCCACCGACCTCCGACTCCCCCTTGCCGTAGGTCTCCTTGCCGCACGCGGTGGTGCTGACGGTGACCGTCGTGCCGGGGGCCGCGTTCAGCGGGGTGATCCGGACGTCGGGGTCACCGGGGGCGGCGAGGGCCGTGGGGGCGGACAGGACGACGGCGCCGACGATCAGGCTGACCTGCAGACCGGTACGTGCGCGACGCATACTTATCTCCTTAGGTGGAGCTTTCCGGCCGGCTCCATCGCGCGGCACCTGTGCTGTTGCTCCGTGCACGAGGCAAATCCCGCCAGGTGGTCCCCGCAACACGGGGAGCACGTTCGGCCGTCCTCCGGTCGGGCTCACGGCCGCCACCGCCCGGGCCCGTCACAGCAGGTCACCGCCGTGGGGTGCCGCCCCACGGGTGATCTCGCCCCGCACGCGAACGGACCAGTGCCCGGACACCCGATCCCCAGGGCCCCCGGTCGGCCCCGGCCCGGCCGGGGGATCAGCGGTGGCGGGCCGGAAGGCGCGCTCATAACTTCGCGATATGACGAAACGACAGATCGCCCTCCTGGCGTGCACCGCTGCCCTCACGGCCTCGGGGCTCGGTGCCGCCGCGCCGTCGGCCGACAGCCGCTCGGTGCACCGGGTGAAGCCGGGCGAATCGATCCAGCAGGCCGTCGACTCCGCACGCCCCGGCGACACGGTCCTGCTCGCCCCGGGCACGTACCACGAGAGCGTCCGCATCACCACGCCGAACCTGACGCTCCGTGGTTCGACCGTCTTCCCCACCGTCATCGTGCCGGCCGCCACCCCCGGCGCCGACGCCTGCGCCCAGGCGGGCAACGGCATCTGCGTGACCGGCACCGAGGACCGGCCCGTCAAGCGCGTGACCGTGCGCTCGCTGACCCTCAGGGGCTTCGCCAAGAACGGCCTGTGGGCCAGGTGGACCGACCGCCTGGAGGTCCAGCGGGTCACCGCCGAGTCCAACGGCACCTGGGGCATCGCCCAAGAGCGGTCCGTACGCGCAGTGTTGCGCCACAACACCGCCAGGGACAACGGGGACGCCGGACTGTTCCTGGCCAACACCGTCACCGAGGAGGGAGGAGCGACCGACACCCACGGCACCGTCGTCAGCGGCAACCGCGTGTCCGGCAACCGGATCGGCATCACGGTGCGGCGCCTGCGGAACCTGACCGTCGACCACAACGAGGCGACGGGCAACTGCGCCGCCGTGTTCGTCGTGGGCGACGAGTCCACGCCGCGCGCCGGGGCGATGACCGTGCGCCGGAACCACATCCACGGCAACAACAAGCTCTGCCCGAAGACCCCGCGCCTGCCCGCCCTCCAGGGCTCGGGCATCGTGCTCACCGGCGCCGAGGACACGGTCGTCGCGCACAACAGGGTCGAGGACAACGTGGGCGGCTCGCCGCTGTCGGGCGGCATCGTGCTGTTCAAGAGCTTCGTGGGCGTCCCCAACGAACGCATCGAGATCCGCGACAACGTGGCGCTGCGCAACGGCACCGCCGACCTGGCCGACCGCGACACCGGCAGGACCAACACCTTCCGCGGCAACACCTGCGGCGTCTCCGAGCCCGCGGGCATGTGCTGACCCCCTCCCTCCCCCACTCGTACGGCACGACAGCAAAGGCAAGGCGACACAGATGACGACCGTCGATTCCGCTCCCCCGCCGCCCATGCGACTGAGAGAACTCGTCTTCGGGGCGGCCTGCGCCGCCGCCGTGCGCGCGGCCGCCCGCCTCGGCGTCGCCGACGCACTGGGCGACACACCCATGACCGCGGAGGACCTCGCGGCCGCGGTGAAGACCGAACCCCGCACCCTGCGGCGGCTGTTGCGCGCCCTGTCCTGCCAGGGCGTCTTCACCGAGCAGCCCGACGGCACCTTCGCCCACACGGAGATGTCCCGCCTGCTGCGGGAGGACGACCCGCACAGCCTGCGCTACATCGCGCTGTGGTGCACCGAGCCCTGGACGTGGGACGTCTGGCCCAAGCTCGACGAGGCGGTGCGCTCCGGCCGCAACGTCTTCGAGGACGTGTACGAACGGGAGTTCTTCTCGTACCTCAACGAGGAGGCACCCGAGTCCGCGTACGTCTTCAACCGGGCCATGACCACGTCGAGCAGGCAGTCCGCCGAGGACGTCGCCGAGCTGCTCGACCTGCGCGGGGCGTCCTCCGTCGCGGACATCGGCGGCGGTCAGGGCCACGTCCTGGCGAGTCTGCTGGAGAAGCACCCGGCGATGCACGGCACGCTCCTCGACCTGCCGGCCGTGGTCGGCAACGCCGATCCGCGGCTGCGGGAGGGCGGCTCGCTGGCCTCCCGGGTGCGGATCGAGCCCGGCGACTGCCGCGAGGCCATCCCGGTCCGGGCCGACGTCTACGTCATCAAGAACATCCTGGAGTGGGACGACGACAGCACCCGCAGGACGCTGGCGAACGTCCGGAAGGCGGCGCTGCCCGGCGCCCGCGTCGTCGTCATCGAGAACCTCGTGGACGACACCCCGTCGATGAGGTTCACGACGGCCATGGACCTGCTGCTGCTGCTCAACGTCGGCGGCGCGAAGCACACCCGGCAGAGCATGGTGGAGCGGCTCACGGACGCCGGTCTCGTCATCGGCGAGATCCGTCCGGTCAACGCGTACCTCCACGCCTTCGAGTGCACCGTGCCCGGCTGATCCGTCCGCCCGGAAACCCGAGGCCGCCCGCTCCGCGTCTGTCGCGGGGCGGGCGGCCTCGGGTTTCACCGGGTTCCCGGCTCAGGAGCCGGCGTCCCGCTCCCAGCGGTAGAAGCAGTGCGCCATGGCGTCCTTGGGGCTGCGCCAGGTCGTCGGGTCGTACGCGCTGACGTACGCCGAGAGCCGCTCGCTGACGCCGCGGAACTCGGGGTGTCCGGCCAGCCTGGCGACCTGGGGCGCCGGGTCCTGCTCCGACTCGATGAGGTGCAGGTAGACGTCGCCGAACTGGAACAGGCTGCGCCGGGCGACCCCCACCAGGTGCGGCAGCTCGCCGCGGTCGGAGTCGGCGAACACGTCCGCGATCGCGGGCGCCGAGCCGGGCGCCATACGGGCGACGATCAGTGCGTGGTGCATCGTTTTCCTTTCTGGGACTGACTCTCCCGGGGACCCGTCAGGCGGGCGTGACCGGCGCGTTCTGGCACGCGCGGGCGGCCTCGACGATCTGGTCCCGGATGAGGGCCATCTGGGTGCGGGAGTTGCGGTTGATGTTCTCCGTCATCCACGCGTCGTCGACGGGCGCGTCGGGCTTCATCGCGAAGTCCTGGACCCAGCGCATCTGGACGCCGCCGGGCAGCTCCACGTACTCCCAGGCGATGTTCATGTGCGCGAACGGTCCGGTCTCGACGCGGCGGGCCCGGACGGTCCGGTTCTCGCGGTCCAGCGTGCGCTCCGACACCCAGCTCCAGACCTTCCCGTTCTCGTCCGGGTGCATGGTCAGGCGGAAGGTGGTGGAGTCGCCCTCTCGCTTCAGGATCTCGACGGAGGCGTACTCGCTGAAGAGCCGGGGCCAGTTCTCGATGTCGTTGGTCATGTCCCAGACCAGGTCGAGAGGGGCGTCGATGGTGATGCTGTTGTCGGTGTGTCCGGACACGTCAGACTCCTGCCAGGGCGTTGTTGACGAGGGCGATGAACTCGGCCGGCGTCTTGCAGCGCTCGGCGTCGGTGGGAAGCGCCACGCTGTGCCGGTTCTCCAGCTCCCCGACGATGCCGAGCAGGCCGAGCGAGTCGACGCCGAGGCCGCTGAAGGGGGTCTCGGGGGCCTCTTCGAGCCGTGCCGGGTCCACGGTGACGCCCGCCGACTGCTTCATCAGCGTGGCCAGGTCGTCGAAGGTGAGTTCCTGGGTGATCATGTGTTTCTCCTTCCCCGCCCGGTCCTACCGGGCGAGTCCGCCACCGCGGCGCACGACGAGCGCCGCGTTGGATCCCATGAGTCCCCTGCTGAGGACGAGGGCCGTGCGCAGCTCGGCGGGCCGAGCGCGGGACATGACCACGTCGAGGTCGCAGTCGATGTCGAACACGTTGGGGGTCGGGGGCACCAGGCCGTGTTCCATGGCGAGCACGGCTGCCGCGGTGTCGAGGACGGGTGCCCCGCAGTAGGCCCGGCCGTAGCCGGTCTTGGGCGCCGTCACGGGGACGCGCGTGGCGTGCGCGCCCAGGACGTCGGCGATCGCCAGGACCTCGGCGCGGTCCGCCTCCGGTACGCCGAGGGCGTCGGGGAAGACGACGTCGATCTCCTCCGGGGCGCAGCCGGCCTCGTCGAGGGCGACCCGGATGGCGCGGGCGAGTCCCTCCCGGGACTCCTTCCAGCGGGAGGCGCCGGTGAAGGTGGCGCCGTGGCCGGCGATGGTGGCCCGGACGGTCGCGCCCCGGTCGAGGGCGCGGGTCTCGTCCTCGACGACGAGCATGGCGCCGCCCTCGGCGGGGACGAAGCCGCAGGCCTTCGCCGTGAAGGGGCGGTAGGCGCGGGCCGGGTCGTCGACGGTGCTGAGCTCCGGGTAGCCGAGCTGGCACACCATCGAGTACGGGGCGAGCGGCGCCTCGGCGGCTCCGACGACCACCGCGCCGGTCCCCCGCCGGACGGCGCGGGCGGCGTGGGCGAGGGAGTCCAGGCCGCCGGCCTCGTCGCTGGCGACCACCCCGCACGGGCCCTTGAAGCCGTGCCGGATGGAGATCTGGCCGGTGCTCGCGGCGTAGAACCAGGCGATGGACTGGTACGGGCCGACGAACTTGGAGCCCTGTCCCCACAGCTTCTGCAGCTCGCGCTGGCCGAACTCGCCGCCGCCCGACCCGGCGGCGGTGACGACGCCGATGGAGAAGGGCTCCTCGGGGTCGTCGTGGCCGAGGCCGGCCTCGTCGAGGGCGAGCGCGGCCGCCGCCATGGCGTAGTGGGTGAACCGGTCGGTCTGGACGAGGAAGCGCTCGTCGATGAGGGCCGAGGCGTCGAAGCCCTCGACCTGGCCCGCCACCTTCAGGGGCAGGTCCTCGCAGCCCTCGCGGGTGATCCGGTCGAGGACGCCGAGGCCTTCCCGTACGGACTTCCAGTAGGCGTCGGAGCGCAATCCGTTGGGGGCGATCACACCGATCCCGGTGACGGCCGCCCGCGCTGGCCGCTGTGTGCTCATCGTGTCCTCCCACCCGGCCCTGTCAGGAGCACGGCGGACTGGAAGCCGCCGAAGCCGCTGCCGACGGAGAGCACGTTCCTCAGCTTCCGGGGGCGGGCGGTGCGCGGCACGTAGTCCAGGTCGCACTCGGGGTCGGGGACCTCGTAGTTGGCGGTCGGGGGCACCACCTGGTGCTTCAGGGCGAGCACGCAGGCGGCGACCTCTATCGCGCCGATCGCGCCGAGCGAGTGGCCCACCATGGATTTGATGGAGCTCATGGGCGTGTCGTACGCGTGGGCGCCCAGGGACCGCTTGACGGCGGCGGTCTCGTGCCGGTCGTTCTGGCGGGTGCCCGAGCCGTGCGCGTTGACGTAGTCGATGGACGTGGGGTCGAGCCGGGCCTGGTCGAGCGCGGTGTCGATCGCCCGGGCCATCTCCAGTCCCTCTCCGGTCAGACCGGTCATGTGGTAGGCGTTGCCGTAGGTGGCGTAGCCGCTGATCTCGCAGTAGATGTGCGCGTCGCGGGCCCGGGCGTGCTCGTAGTCCTCCAGGACGAGGACCGCCGCGCCCTCTCCCATGACGAAGCCGTTGCGGCGGTTGTCGAAGGGCTTGGAGGCGTGCTCGGGGTCGTCGTTGTCGGGGGAGGTGGCCTTGATGGCGTCGAAGCAGGCCATCGTGATCGGGGAGATCGGCGAGTCCGACGCGCCGGCTATGACGACGTCCGCCCGCCCTTCCTCGATGGTGTGGAAGGCGTAGCCGACGGCGTCGAGGCCGGAGGTGCAGCCGGTGGAGACGGTCTGCACCGGGCCGCGGGCCCCGAACTGTTCGGCGACCACCGAGGCGAGCGTGCTGGGCGAGAACGCCAGGTGCAGCTTCGGGTCGGCGGCCCGGTGGTCCACGTCCCAGCGCCGGCCGCGTCCGCTGACCAGGACGTAGTCGTGCTCCAGGCGGGTGGTGCCGCCGACGGCGCTGCCGAGGCTGACGCCGACGCGCCAGGGATCCTCGGTGGCGCTGTCGAGCCCGGAGTCGCGTACGGCTTCTCCCGCGGCGACGACGGCGAACTGGACGTAGCGGTCGGTGTGTTCGCCCAGTTCCGGGGAGAGGCCGTGGGCGTACGGGTCGAAGTCGCACTCGGCGGCGATGCGGGAGCGCAGCCCCGCGGGGTCGAACAGGGTGATGCCACGGGTCGCCGTGCGCCCCTGCGCGAGGAGGTCCCAGAAGGCCGCCGCTCCGGTGCCGCCCGGGGCGACCACCCCGATGCCGGTGACGGCCACGCGCCGGGTCACTCGAGCGCCCCCTCCCGCTCGAGCGCGCGTCCATGGTCGCCGTGGGAGGAGCACGGTGCCGTCGCGGCCGTGTCCTCGGTGTCGACGTGGCCGAGGCTCGGGTGCGGGGCGAGCGGCCCCAGGTGGAAGACCATGCGGGCCTCCTCGTCGCCGACGTTGCGGAACCGGTGCCGGACGTCGATCGGGATCAGCAGCCCCTGGTCCGGCCGGAGCGTGTGCGTCTCACCGTCGAGGTCCACTTCGAGCAGGCCCTGGACGACGTACACGAACTCCTCGGAGTACGGGTGGTAGTGCTCGCCGATGCGGTCGCCCGGCTGGACGATGGCCAGCCCCATGAAGCCGCTGGTGGAGCCCACCGTGGCCGGCGTGAGCATGGCCCGCAGGTCACCCCCGCGTCTGCGGTTGGGTTCCGTGTCGCTCAGGTTCACGATGCGCGGACGCTGCTGGAGCATGGTTGATACCTCCGGGTGTGACGATGACGGGTGACGGACGGCGGGGCCGCTGACCGGGCCGTCCTCGCGGGAACGGCCGGGGCCGGTGGCCCGGCGCCGTTCTCTCAGGAGTCGCCCGAGCTGCGGTCGGTGACGGGCAGCATGTCGGCGTGCGACAGGAGGCGGTTGAGGTTGCGCTCGCTCTCCAGGGACCCCTCGACGCCGATCGCGGCCCCGTCGAGGAGACGCTCCAGCACCTTCGCCTTCCTGGCGCCCGTGACGCCGAGGGCGGCGACGGGGTCGAGGTCGAGGTCTCCCTCGACGTCGATGAGGCGCACCACGACGTCGTCGCGCTGGAAGACGGTGCTGCCGTACACGGGGCTGTCGGGGTCGTCCGCCGCCTCCGCGTCCTGCTGGGCGAGGAGCCGGGCCAGATCCGTGCCCCGGCCCTCCTTGGCCGGGTAGTACAGGGCGTGCCGCCGGAGCTCGGCCGGCTCGGGGCGGGCGGAGACCACGTGGTGCACGGCCGGGAGCGCCGCCCGGGTGAAGAAGACGCGGGCCGACTCGGGGTCGGTGAGGTCCCGGTCCTGCTCCAGGTAGGGGTTGATGGCCTCCTCGACCGCCCGGACGCCGGGTTGCCGGGCGACGTGCCGGAGTGCGGTGAGGAGGTCGCCCTCCACCTCGACGGCCCGCACGACGCGGTTGCCGTGCATGAAGAGCGAGGTGCGGCGCAGGCGCGTGTTCTCGTCGACCTGGGCCTTGGGCGACTCGTAGCCGGCGAGGAGCTCCGCGACCTTGGACTCGGAGCCGGGCTTGACGGTGAAGGTGAGCGCGTGGCGCGTCACGCCGTCGCCCACGCGGGCCGCGACCTGCTCGGCCGAGGCGGTCTCCGGGGTGGTCGGCCGCTGGGCGCCGGTCTCCCGGAGGATGCTGTAGCGCATGGACCGGGTGTCCCGGACGCAGCTGTGCATCGGCTTGACCATCTCGACGTGTTCCTCGCTGTTCACCCAGGCGAGGAAGGGCGGGGCGCTCTCCCATTCGCTGGTGATGAGCCACTGCGAGGGGTTCTCGATGGACTGGCAGAGCTGGTCGCTGACGTGACCGGGGACGCCGGCCACCTGCTTGCGCATGACCTCGTACGCTTCGAGGAACTGCTGCTGGGCTCCGTCGTACAGGTCGAGCAGCAGGATCACCCGCAGCCTGGACCCGTCGAACACCGACTGCGATATGCGTGCCGCACTGGTCATCGGGCGCACCTCTTTCTCGTCTGCGAGAGCGGGAGGGACCGCCTGGCCGTCAAGGCCGGGGTCGTCATGTACCGAACCTTCACGCGGGCCCGACATCCACGCGAGCCCCACGGGGCGGATGAGTGAACCGCGCGTCATTCGGGTGGCCCGCGCGCACGGTCCCGGGCTCAGCAGGGCAGGCATCTGCATCCCATCCCCGACCCGCGTCACCGGTGACGCTGGAGGCCATCGATGAACCGAAGCGAAGCGACCGGTGAGATCGGACACCGCACGCCCGTCCTGATCGTGGGCGGCTCCCTGGTGGGCCTGTCCACCTCGCTCTTCCTGGGGCGTCTCGGCGTGCCGCACACGCTCGTCGAGCGCCATGCGGGCACCTCGATCCACCCGCGCGGACGCGGGAACAACGTGCGCACGATGGAGGTCTTCCGCGGCGCGGGTGTCCGGGAGCGCATCCACGAGGCCGCGCGGGTCCTGTCGGCGAACAACGGCATCCTGCAGGCGCCCGACCTGGTGGGCGATGCCGGTGAGTGGCTGTTCAGGGAGATCGACCCCGGCGGCGGTCTCGCCCGGTTCAGTCCCGCGGAATGGTGCCTGTGCAGCCAGAACGACCTCGAACCGGTGCTTCTGGAGAGCGCGCGGGATCTCGGCGGTGATCTGCGGTACTCGACCGAGCTGATGTCGTTCGAGCAGGACGCCGAAGGGGTGACCGCGCGGATCAAGAGCCGGGAGACCGGCGAGCACACCACGATCCGGGCGGACTACCTCGTCGCGGCGGACGGTCCGCGCAGCCCCGTCCGTGAGCAGCTCGGCATCGGGCAGACCGGTCCGGGCGACCTGTTCCACAACGTGAGCATCACCTTCAGGTCCCGCGATCTCGCGGCCGTCGTCGGCGACCGGCGCTTCATCGTCTGCTACCTCACGGACCCGGAGGGCGACGGGGCTCTCCTGCCGGTGGACAACGGCGAGCGGTGGGTGTTCCACGCCCCCTGGCATCCCGAACACGGGGAGACCCTGGAGGAGTTCACCGACGAGCGGTGCAGGGAACACATCCGGCGCGCCGTGGGCGTACCGGATCTGCACGTGGAGATCACGGGCAGGGCGCCGTGGCACGCGGCCGAGCGGATCGCCGAACGGTACGCGGACGGGCGGGTGTTCCTCGTCGGCGACGCGGCCCACGAGATGCCGCCCACGGGGGCCTTCGGCTCCAACACCGGTATCCAGGACGCGCACAACCTCGCCTGGAAGCTGTCGGCGGTACTGGGCGGCTGGGCCGGCCCCGGTCTGCTCGGGTCCTACGACGCGGAGCGCCGGCCGGTCGCGGAGGCGACGAGCGCCCGCGCCTCGTCGCGTTCGGTCGAGCACAGCCACCCCGGCTACGCCCCCGAGCCGGGGGCGGGCGGCCCGGGCCGGAAGCGGGGCGGGATCCTCAACGTCGCGCTGGGCTACCGCTATCCGCGCGGCGCGGTCCTGGGCGCGGACCCGTCGGTGCCGGTCGTGCCGGACGGGCTCCGGCTGACGGGCGAGCCGGGCAGCCGGGCGCCGCACCTGTGGCTGGACCGCGCGGGTGACCGGATCTCCACCCTGGACCTCTACGAGCGGTCCCTCGTGCTGCTGAGTTCGGCGGGGGCCGTCACCGGGTGGCACACCGCGGCGGCGCACGTCGCCGAGCGCCTCGCGGTGCCCCTGGTCGCGTACCGGATCGGCGACGGTCCGGACGCGGAGCTCTCCACGGAGGGCGGCGAGGACTGGGCGGAGGCCCATGGCGTCACCGTGGACGGCGCGGTACTGGTCCGCCCGGACGGATTCGTCGCCTGGCGGTCCGAGGGCGCGTCGGAGGACCCGGAGTCGGCGCTGCGGGCCGCCCTCACGGCCGTACTCGACCGGGACGCCCGGCCCGGTCCGCACGGCCACGACGCCCACTGAGACGAGCGGGGGCGGTCCGCGAACCCTCCGGGAGCGGACCGCCCCCGTCGGTGTCCGGGGGACGGCGTACGGGACAGATCCCGAGGCAGGCGGGACGAGCCCTTGCCTGCCGAGACCGCCGACCGGGGCCCGACCGGGCCCGCTGCGAGGCCGCGCGTTAGGGTGCGGGGTGCTTCCGCGAACCCTCCTCACCGGCCCTTCGCTCGCCGACGCCGCTCTCCTCGGCCACCGGGAGCAGGGCCGGGATTGGCCGCTCCTCGTGTGGGCCCCGGGGCCGGGGGTGCGCATGGTGTCGAGCGCCGTCCTCGGCGGAGGCATCGGGGAACGGCAGTGGGTCGTGAACGCCCAGGTCCCACCCGGCTATGCCCGGCTCGACCCCGTCGCCCACCTCCGTGACCTGGCCTCCGGGGCGGGACTCGAAGGCCCGGGGGTGGGGCTCATGACCGCGGCGTCGGTCGCGGACCGGCGGCACGCCGTGGACGGCGGCGCGCAGGCCGTGGTCACCGCCGGGATCGGGGTACGGGGCTGGGCCGCCGCTCCGGGAGCCGGCGGCCTCGCGGCCCCGCGCCCCGGAACGATCAACATCATCGTGTCCCTGCCGGTGCCGCTCACGGACGGCGCGCTCGTGAACGCGGTCGCCACCGCCACCGAGGCCAAGGTGCAGGCCCTCGTCGAACTGGGCGCCGACGCCTCCGGGACGCCGACGGACGCGGTCTGCGTGGCCGCGCCCTCACCCGCCGGGGATGCCGGGGGCGGCACCGCCGAGTCGTTCGCCGGGCCGCGCTCGCGGTGGGGCGCGCGGCTCGCCCGCGCCGTGCACGCGGCGACCCGGGCCGCCTGTGCGGAGCTCCTCGCACCCCACGCCCTCCCCCGCTGATCCCCGGCGCGTCTCGGCGGAACCCAGCCGGTCTCAGCCGGTCTCAGCCGTGCGAGAGCAGCGCCGCGGCGAGTTCGGCCGCGCGCCGGTGCCAGAGGTTCGCGCCCCGGATCATGGCATGGCCACCCGTCGGCATGGGAATGCCCGCCGCGTCGGCGCCGGCCGCCCTTGCCCGGCGGACGAACTCCCAGGACTGACGTGCCGAGGTGACACGGTCGGTCTCGTCGTGGAGCAGATAGAGGCGCCGGCCGCCGAGGTGGTCCACTGGCTCGTCGGCGGGGCACCACGGGGCGAGCGCGACGACCCCGCGGACGGCGGGGTCGCCCGCCGCGCGGAGGGCGGCCCGGCCGCCCATGGAGTGGCCCAGGAGCACGACGGGCACGGGCCCGGCCTGCTCCCGGAGCCGTCCGAGCGCGACCTCGGCGTCCCGGGCCGCGTCGGCGCTCGAACCGTTCCAGCCGCGGTGGCGGTAGCGCACCTCGGCGATCAGCACCCCGCGGCCCCTGACGGCCCGGGCCACGGCGCCGACGAAGGGGCGCATGCGCAGCGCGGGCAGGTTGAGGACGGGCGGCGGCTCGGCCCCTTCGGCGCGACCGCCGTGGAGCAGCAGCACGGCGGCCGTGGGCACGGCCGGCGCGCTGCGGACGACGAGCGCGGTCGGATCGGCGCGCCGCGTGGGGCACGGGGTCATCGCGTGGCCTTCCCGCTCGGGCACCGGCGCGATGGCCGGGGAACGTACCCGAGCGTGCCGGCCGCGTGACCGGGCCGCTGCGCCATGGGGCCTCCAGGAGTCGCTTGCCGTCTCCCCGGACGAGCGGGCCACTCATCACAGGGTGGGACGACGGTTGAGGGGCGAAGTCTGCCAGGCCGCCCGGGCCTCCAGGTACACCGCGATCCGATCGGGGTCCCCTCCTCGGCCTCCGCGCCCCTCCGCCGGTGGTCGAACCCCGCCCGGTCCACCGCCTGGTGGCGTACGCACGGCGGCACGGTCGCCCGCGCCGCTCCGTTCCGTCACCGCGGGTCGGGGCAGCCCCTCACACGGAACCCGGCCCGGCTCGCACCCCCGGCTCGAACACGCGCACCCGCAAGGATGAGCACCGTCGGTCTCTCGGCTCCGCTTGCGCGGCGGGAGGCGGGGGGCGTCGGAGAGTGGTCGCCCGAGCCGTCGTCCCCTTCGAGCAGGGAGCCTGATGGGCAGCCGCCTGATCCGTCGTTGCCGTAACACCCTCGTCGTCGCGGTGGTCGCCGTCGTGACCGCCGCCGCGCCCGGCTTGCCGTCCCCGCCGGGCACCGCCTCCGCCGCAGCGCCCGCCTTCGACCCGGGGCCGGCCCGGGCGGCCCTGGAGCGCCTGCTGCCCTCCCGGTCCGGGCAGTTCGCCCTGATCCCCGTCGCGGAACCCGACACAGGGGACTACTTCTCGGTCTCCGGCGGGGCGGGCGCGATCCAGGTGCGGGGCACCTCGCCGGCCACCCTGCTCACCGGAGTGGGCTGGTATCTGGAGCGGGTCGCGGGGGTCGACATCGGCTGGCCCGGCGACAGCGTCGGCCGGCTGCCGGCCAGGCTCCCCGCCGTCTCCGGAACGATCACCCGGTCGGCGGCCGTGCCCCACCGCTACGCCCTGAACGACACCGACGAGGGCTACTCGGGCGCGTACCGGGACTTCCCCTCGTACCAGCGCGACGTCGACCTGATGGCGCTGCACGGCGTGAACGAGGTCTTCGTGCCGACCGGGGCCGAATACTCGTACTACCGGGCCCTCCAGGGGTTCGGCTACGACGCGGCGGAGTTGCGTGCGTGGATCCCCGGGCCCGCGCACCAGGCCTGGTGGCTGCTGCAGAACATGTCGGGCTTCGGGGGACCGGTGTCCGAGGGGCTGATCGAGGCACGGGCGGCGCTGGGGAGCCGGATCGCCGGACATCTCCGCGCGTTGGGGATGACCCCCGTGCTGCCGGGCTTCTTCGGCACGGTGCCACCGGACTTCGCCGCCCGGAACCCGGGCGCGGTCACCGTCCCGCAGGGCAGGTGGGTGGGCTTCGCCCGGCCAGACTGGCTGGATCCGACCGGCCCCGTCTTCGCCGAACTGGCCGCCGCCTACTACCGGGTGCAGCGGCACCGGTTCGGGGACAGCGACATGTTCAAGATGGACCTGCTGCACGAGGGCGGCACCCCGGGGACGGTTGACGTCACGCGCGCGGCGGAGGCCGTCCAGCGGGCCCTGGACACGGCACGCCCCGGCGCCACCTGGGTCATGCTCGGCTGGCAGAAGAACCCCTCCGCGACCCTCCTGAACGGCGTGGACCGGCGGCGGGTGCTGATCGTCGACGGTCTCTCCGACCGTTACGAGGGACTCGACCGCGAGACGCAGTGGGGCGGTGCGCCCTACGCGTTCGGCTCTATCGCCAACTTCGGCGGGCACACCAGCCTGGGCGCCAACACGGGTGTGTGGCCGGACCGTTTCCACGCGTGGCTGACCAGGTCCGACAGCGCGCTGCGCGGCATCGCCTACCTCCCGGAGGGCACCGGCGGGAACCCCGCCGCGTTCGACCTGTTCACCGAACTCGCCTGGGAGCCGGGGCCGGTCGACCAGCGCGCCTGGTTCACCGCGTACGCGGCCCGGCGCTACGGCGGCGCCGACCCGCACGCGGCCGCCGCGTGGGAGCAGCTGCGCCTCGGGCCGTACAGCGGCGCGTCCGGTACGTGGAGCGAGCCGCAGGACAGCCTGTTCACCGCGCGGCCGAGCCTGACGGCGGCCAGGGCGGCCCGCTGGAGCCCCACCGCCATGCGGTACGACTCCGGCACGGTGGAGCGCGCGCTGGCGGAGCTGCTCCGGGTGGCCCCGGAGCTGCGGTCCTCGGACGCGTACCGCTTCGACGTGGTGGACGTGGCGCGCCAGGCGCTCACCAACCGCGGCCGCCTGCTGCTGCCGCGCATCAAGGCCGCGTACGACGCCGAGGATCTCGACGGCTTCCGGGAGCTGGTGCGCGAGTGGAACGCCGACGAGGAGCTGCTCGGACGCCTCGTCGCCTCCGACCGTCGCTTCCTGCTCGGTCCATGGCTCGCCGACGCCCGCTCCTGGGGGTCCGACGCGGGCGAGCGCGACCGGCTGGAGTACGACGCCCGCTCGATCCTCACCACCTGGGCCGACCGGGGCCCGAGCGACAGCGGCGGCCTGCACGACTACGCCAACCGCGAGTGGGCCGGTCTCGTCCAGGACGTGTACGCGCCGCGCT
This sequence comes from Streptomyces sp. R-07, assembly GCF_049913175.1. Lineage (NCBI taxonomy): Bacteria > Bacillati > Actinomycetota > Actinomycetes > Kitasatosporales > Streptomycetaceae > Streptomyces > Streptomyces sp. R-07. The sequence goes on along the minus strand of NZ_CP183978.1, from coordinate 7,480,518 downwards.
GGGCCGCGTACTTCGAGAGTCTCGACACCGCTCTCGTACGGGGCACGGCGCCGGTCGCCATCGACTGGTTCGCCGGGGACGACGCCTGGGCGCACGAGCAGAAGGCCTACCCGACGGCGCCGGCCGGCGACCCCGTCGCCCTGGCGGGCGAGGTCGGAGCGTCCCTGGCTCTCGTGTCCACGGCCGCGCGGCGCTGAGGCGCGCGGCCGTGGACAGTCGAGGGGCTGCTGACCGACGGCGGTGTCCCGGCGGTCACCCCCGGCCGCGCGAGAACCAGTTCTTCCGCGGGGCGGGCTCGGCCTGCTTGTCCGGCCAGGTCGGATCGCCGGGGGCGGCGAACGGGACGGGTGCCGCCGCGCCCGGCGGGGCCTGCGGGAGCGGCCGGGTCGGCGGCTGGAGACGCTTCAGCCGTGCCCGCCACGGGCCGTCCGCCATCTCGAACTGGACGACGAGGGGCCCCTCGGGCAGCGGAACGGTCTCGCGCCGCTTGCCGATCTCGTTGACCACGTTGTCGTACTGCGGCAGCGCCGTGTGGTCGTCGTGGCCCGCGAGTTCGTAGACGTGGACGATGAGGTTGTCGTCGCCTCGGTAGTGGATGGCCATGTCGGCCACGCCTCCCGTGTGCAGCAGGACCTCCGGGCCGCGGAACTCCGCCTCCTCCTCCGTCAGGCGACGGGCCGCCGCCAAGGGCGACACCTGGATCTGCCAGGGCCCCTCGGCCTGCAGCTTCAGGCGCAGGGTCCCGTTCGCCGGGACCGTGGCGAGCAGGCGGCCCCGGAAGTCCTCCTCCGTGCTGTTGACGAGGTTGTCCTCCTCCTTGTTCCGCCGGTTGAGCACCCAGAGTCCCGTGTACCCGTCACCCCTGACGTCGAGCTGGACGACGACCGGGCCCGGCGGGAGGCCGCTCACGGTGATCACGTCGTTGTCCCGGCCGGTCTCCGTGTACGGCTCGAAGACGGGCCCGTACGTCCACCAGTCGGCGGTGACGGGAGGGACCGGCAGCACGGGCGGGACCACCGCGGGAGGAACCGCGACGGCCGGAACCGCCGCCGGAGGGGCCGCGACGGGAGGGACCGCCGCCGGAGGAACCGGGACCGGAGGAACCGCTGCGGGCGGCGGTGCGAAGGCCGGGACCGCTGCCTGGGCAACCGCCGCGGGCGGCGGTGCGAAGGCCGGGACCGCTGCCTGGGCAACCGCCGCGGGCGGCGGCGCGAATGCAGGCGCAGGCGCAGGCGGCACCGGGGCCGGCGCCGGCGTCACGGCCGACGGCGCCCCGCCTCCGCCGGGCGGCACGCCTTCGCCTCCGGAGTCGGCCACGTCCACGCCGTGATCCGTGGCCAGACCGGCGAGACCGTCCACATAACCCTGGCCCACGGCACGGAACTTCCATCCGCCCGCCCGCCGGTAGAGCTCGGCGAGCACCATCGCCGTCTCCCCGGCGGCGTCCGTGACGTCGTAGCGCGCCACCGAGGTGCCGTCGGGTGCGAAGGCCTCCACCGACAGTCCCGCGGCGTCCCGCATCGCGCCACGCTCCGTCGAACCGACCAGCAGCACGCGGGCGATCTGCTCCTCCACGGCGGCGAGGCCGACCTCCAGCCACGCCGTGCCGGCCGCCGGCCCCGCGGCCGGCCCCGGCGCCGCCTCCGTCAGCCGGACGGCTCCGGAGGGATGCACCGGTGCGCCGTGGAAGACGACGTCTCCGTCGCCCCTCACCTTTCCGGCCTCGCCGAGCAGCAGCGCCATGGCGTCCACACCACCGCGCACGGCGATCCTCAACGGCACCGACGGAACGAATCCGTTGCTTCCCTTGGTCATCTCCCCCACGACACACCGGCCTTTCCTTCTCTGTTCCCACCCGAGTCCCTCACAAAGAGGATCTTGCAGCCGTCGCCGCTCCCGGACAACCTCTCGGCCCTGCGCCGCGTCAGGTACTCCGGGACCGAGCGGACCGGTCCGGCGTAGGCTTCGCCCGACACGGACGGAGCAAGGGGGGCGCATGACGGTCGGTTCGGGGCAGAGGTGGGGTTCGGCCCTCGACTCGGTGGTGGTGTACGCCCAGGGCGCGCTCTGCCGGCGTCTCGCCCGGGGCGCCGTGCCGGCGGACGGCCGGGTGCGGGTGACGGGGCTGCCCCGCTCGGTGGACCCCGGTTCGCTGCGGGCCCGGGTCCTCGGCGCCTCCGGTGGGCGTGTCACCGAGGCGCGCGTGGAGGTCGAGGCGGAGCCGCAGGGCACGGGCGTGCCCGAGGGCGCACGGCACGAGGTCGACCGGCTGAGTGAGGCCTACGCGGCGGCGCGGGCGCGCCGCGACCGGCAACAGGGCCTGATCGAACAGGTCGCGGGCCTGCGCCCGGTTCCGCCGGCCCGCAAGCGCGAGGACCCGCACCGCCGCACCCCGGTCGACGCGTGGCTGGAGCTCGCCGACTTCGTCGACGAGCGTCTGGCGGTTCTCCACGCCCGCCTCGTCGAGCTCGACGCGGAGGTCCTGCGTGTCGAGCACGAGATGGACCTCGCCGTGGACAGGCTCGACCGCGCCTCCACCGACGCGCCGTCACCGCACGTCGGGACGACGGTCTGCGCCGTACTGACCCTCGACGGCACCGGTGACGCCGAGGAGGTGGAACTGGAGCTGGAGTACGGCGTGCCGGGTGCCGTCTGGGTCCCGACGTACCGCCTCACCCACCGTCAGGGCGACGGCAGCGGCCGACTGGTGCTGCGCGCCTCGGTCGCCCAGCGCACCGGCGAGGACTGGACCGGGGTACGCATCGCCCTGGCCACCGCCGACCTGCGGCGCCGCACCGACCTGCCGGCGCTGCGCTCGATCCGCATCGGCCGCCGCCAGTCCGCGCCCGCGCCCTCCGGCTGGCGCGAACCGCCGGCGGGGCTGGCCGACCTGTTCACCGGGTACGCGGCGGCCGGCCCGGCGCCCTTCCGGGCCGGTTCCGCCGTCGGGGGCAGCGCGGGTGGCGCCGTGGCCCTTCCCGTGGCGGCGCCCGCCCCCGTACCGGCACCGGGGCCGCCCCCGCCGCCGAGTGTCGGCGGATCGTTCACCGGACCTCCGCAGCCCGGTGCCGCGTACGGCTCCGCCCCGGAGGCCTTCGGGGGCGGACGGCCCGCGGCCCCGCAAGCACCCGGCAGGCCCCGCGGCGGCGGTGCGGCCTTCACGGCCCCCGCGGCCCAGGCGACCCCTGCGGCGGCGCCGCCGCCACCGCAGGCGGGCCCGCCACAGCCGAGCGGCGCCGAGCTCGACTACGCCGCCCTCGTCCTCTCCGGCCCCGAGGAGCCGGGCGGTCGCCGGGGCCGGCTGTTCCCGGGCTCCTCGTTCGACGCGGTGGCGGCCGAGTACCGCCGCCGCGCCGAGGCGGTGGCCGCGCTGCCGCTGCCCGAGCACGCCGTGCGCCCCCGCGAGTCGGCGGGCTCCTTCGACCACCGCTTCGACGCCGCCGCCCGCGCCGACGTCCCCTCGGACGGCACCTGGCACACCGTCACCGTCGGCGAGATCCCGGTCGGTCTGCGCGCCGAGCACCTCTGCGTGCCGTCCGTGGAGCAGACCGTGTACGCGACGCTCGCGGTCTCCAACGCAACCGATCAGGCGCTGCTCGCCGGTCCGGTGGAGGTCACCGTCGACGAGGACTTCCTGCTGACGGCCGCCCTGCCCACGCTCGCGCCCGGTGGGGTCCGCCGGCTGGGCCTCGGGCCGGCCGAGGGCATCCGCGTCACCCGCCGCACGCACCTGAAGGAGTCGACCGCGGGCCTGCGCAACAACGTCACCGTGCTCGACCACCGCGTCCACGTCGAACTGGCGAACCGCCTGGCGGGGCCCGCCACCGTCGAGGTCCACGAGCGGGTGCCCGTCTCCTCCGAGCCGGACGTCCGCATCGAGGAACGCGCCGACTGGACGGCACCCGACGACGGCGCCGCACCGGAGCGCCACGCCCCCGGCACCCGCGTCTGGCGGGTGGAGCTGCCCGCCGGTGGCACCGCCGCCTTCGAGGGCGGCTACGAGATCCGCATCCCGGCCGGCAAGGCCCTGGTCGACGGCAACCGCAGGAGCTGACACACGCCATGTCCACGGACCCGAAGCCGATCCCCCTCCCCGTCACCGCCGTCACCTGTCTGGAGGACCGCGCCCACGTCGAGCGCACCGCCGTGCTCGACCTGGAGGCCGGCGTCCAGCGTCTGCGTCTCGGACCGGTCAGCGCGCTCGCCGTCGACCGCTCTCTCCACGCCGAGCTGACCTCCGGCCATCCGGCCACCGTGCTCGACGTGCGGATCGTCCGCGCCTGGACGCCGCGCGGACCGGTGCCGCCGGCCGAGGACGACTCCGCCCTCCGCCACCGCGTCCACGCCCTCGAAGAGGAGCGGCTCGCCCTGGAGCAGCGCCGCGACCGGCTGCGGGCCCGCCTCGACCTGCTCGGGCGGCTCACCGCCGACCTGCTGCGGGAGATCGGCGAGGGCGCCGGTCTCGGAGAGTCCGAGGGGCCCCGCTGGGGACGCGAACTCGACCGCGTGGACGCCGAGGGAGACACGTACGGCGAGGAACTCCGCACCACAGAGGCGCGGTTGACCGCACTCACCGCCGAACTCGCCGAGCTCCGGCGAGCCGTGGAGCTGGCGGAGGAGGAGCCCGCCGAGCTGGTCGGCCATGTCGAGCTGACCGTGGAGGCCGCGTCCGCCGGGCCGGCGACGCTGCGCCTGAGCCACCTCACCCCGTGCGCGCTGTGGAGGCCCGCCTACCGGGCCGTGCTCGACGGGGACTCCCTGACCCTGGAGACCGACGCCATGGTCTGGCAGCGCACCGGCGAGGACTGGTCGGACGTACGACTGACGCTGTCGACCGCCCGGTCGGCGCAGGCCACCGAGCCGCCGCGGCTCGTCGAGGACCGGCTGACGCTGAAGGACCGCACCGCGGCGGAGCGCCGCACGATCGACGTCGAGCTGCGCGAGGAGGAGAGCCCGACGCTCGGACCGGCGGCGGTGCTCGGCCTGCCGGGCGTGGACGACGGCGGCGAGGCGCGGGTCCTGCACGCCCCCGCGCCGGTCTCCGTGCCCGGGGACGGGCGGGCCCACCGGGTGCCGGTCTCCTCGTTCACGACGGCCGCGCGCAGCGAGTACGCCTGCTCGCCCGAACTGTCCCCGCTGGTCACGCAGGTGGTGCGGTGCGACAACCTGTCGGGGCACGCGCTGCTCGCCGGGCCCGTGGACCTGGTCCGGGGCAGCGGGTTCACCGGCCGCGGCACGCTGGACTTCACGGCGCCCGGCGCCGCCGTCGAGCTCCCCTTCGGCAGCCGCGACGACCATCGGGTGGTCCGGCGGGCCGAGGAGTCCCGCGAGACCACCGGACTCACGCAGCGGACGGTGGTCACCCGCACGGTCCGGCTGCACCTCTCCCGGTTCTCGCCGCCCGGGGAGACGGGCGAGCGGGTGGTGGCCCTGCGGGAGCGGATCCCCGTCTCCGAGGTCTCGGCGGTGGAGGTGCGCCTGCGCAAGGAGGCCTGCTCACCGGCGCCCGACGCGGTCGACGCCGAGGGCATCGTCCGCTGGGACGTCTCCCTGCCGCCCGGCGGCCGCCGTACGGTGACCCTGGTCTACGAGCTCTCGGCGACGGCCAAGGTCGCGGGGCTCTGAGCACTCGGCGCCGCGCACCCTACCAGCGCGGCGCCTTCCGCATGCCGAACTCCCCCTACTCTCCACAACCGGGCGAATGCGTGCGGTAGTCATGGGGGCGGGAGGGAACACCTTGGTCTTCAGTCTGGGTCGCCGCCGCAAGGCCGCCACTGTCAGCGCCTGTCCGTACACGTCCACACCCACGCCCCCGCCCGGTGCGTGGCCGCGCCCACCGGTACCGGAGGTCACGGACCGCCGGGAGGCGGAGAGCTTCCTCCGGCAGTTCCATCACGAGCAGCCCGACGCCGGGGACGTGGAGCACAGGGTCCGCGAGGTGCTCGCCGAGATCGACCGGACCGGTACGTACGAACACACCCCGGCCGAGCTCTCCTTCGGCGCCCGTGTCGCGTGGCGCAACGCGGCCCGGTGCATCGGCCGGCTCTACTGGCGCAGCCTCGTGGTGCGCGACCTGCGGCACGTGTCGTCGGCCGACGACATCGCCGCCCACTGCTTCGAGCACCTGCGGCTCGCCGGGAACGGCGGGCGGATCCGCCCGGTGATCTCGGTGTTCACCCCGGACCGGCCGGGCCGTCTTGCGCCGCGGATCGTCAACGACCAGTTGGTCCGCTACGCGGGGCACCGCGCCTCCGAGGGCCGCTGGATCGGCGACCCGCGCGGCGAGGCGTCGACCGCCCGCGCCCTGGCTTTGGGGTGGAAGCGGGACGAAGAGCCGTTCCAGGTGCTGCCGTTGATGGTCGAGGAGCGTCCGGGCGCGCGGCCGGAGTGGTACGAGCTGCCGGACGGTGCCGTCATGGAGGTGCCGCTCCGGCACCCGGACCACGGGTGGTTCGCGGAGCTGGGGCTGCGCTGGTACGCGGTGCCGGCGATCAGCGACATGACGCTCGAGATCGGCGGGGTGCGGTATCCGGCGGCGCCGTTCAACGGCTGGTACATGGGGACGGAGATAGGCGCCCGCAATCTCGCCGACGCCGAGCGCTACGACCTCCTCCCGGTGGTCGCCGACCGCCTGGGCCTGGACCGCTCCTCGGCGCGCACGCTGTGGCGGGACCGGGCGCTCGTCGAGCTCAACGTGGCGGTGCTGCACTCCTTCCAGGAGGCCGGGGTGACGATGGCGGACCATCACACCGAGTCCGAGCGGTTCCTGCGGCACATCGCGCAGGAGAGCCGGCACGGCAGGCCCACGCCCGCCGACTGGAGCTGGATCGTCCCGCCCGTGTCCGGCTCCACCACCGCGGTCTTCCACCGGTACTACGACCCGGTGGACACGTCACTGCGGCCCGCGTTCCTCGCCAGGGAGGGCTGAGGGCGCGGCCGCGGGGCCGGGCGGCAGGTGGACCGTCATGATCAGGTGGCAGGTCGTCCCGCCCGCGCCGCGGTAGGCGTGGGCGGCGTCGCCCTCGAAGGTGGCGGTCTGTCCGGCCTCGACGGTGTGCTCCGCGCCGTCGACGACCAGGACCATCCGGCCGGCGGTGACGCTCACGGTCTCCACGACGCCGGCCTGGTGGGGGTGGCTGGGGTACTCCTCGCCCGGTTCCAGCGTCCAGCGCCAGACCTCGACCGGTGCCTGGCCCGAGGTCGTCAGCATGAGCCGGGCCTCGCTGCCCAGTCTCCCCGTCCAGAGCGGTGCGACGGCGTCGGCGGTCACGACGCGCACGCGGCCTTCGGCCGGCCCCTCCATCAGGGCGGACACGGACACGCCGAGGGTGTCGGCGAGGCGGACGAGGGTGGCGAAGTTCGGGTTGCCCTGGGCCTTCTCCAGGCCCACCAGGGCGCCCTTGCTGACCTGGGCCCGCCTGCCGAGTTCGTCCAGCGAGAGGCCGGCCCGGTTGCGGGCCGCCCTCACGTTGCGGGCGAGGATCCGCAGGGCTGCGTCTGTCTCGGCCATCCGTTCACCGTTCTCGCGCGTGGACCAGTGGAATGCACCGTGCGGTCGTTTGGTTGACACAACCCGGTCGGTCCGTTGTACGGTCTAGTCGTTCCATTGAGATACTAAGGGATGCACCGTGATCGCTCTGCTGCTGGCCCTGGGCAGCTCACTCGCCTATGGGTGCGCCGACTTCTTCGGCGGCCTCGGAGCCCGCAAGGCCCATGTGCTGCGGACCGTGATGATCGCGGCCCCGGCCTCGCTCGCGGTGGAGCTGCTCCTGTGGCCCTTCCTCGGCGCCTCGTTCGACACCGGGGCCCTGACCTGGGGTGCGGCGTCCGGAGTCGCCTCGGCCGCCGCCTTCGCGCTGCTCTACCGGACCCTGGCGATCGGACCGATGAACGTCCTGTCGCCCGTGACCGCACTCGTCTCCGCGATGCTGCCGGTCGGGGTGGGCCTGCTGCAGGGCGAGCGGCTGGGAGTCACCGGCCTCATCGGCCTGCCGCTGGCGCTCGCGGCGGTGGTCCTCGTGAGCGCCGGACACGACTCCGGTACGGAGCGCCCGTCCCGTACCGCGCTGCTGCTCGCCCTCGGGGCGGGCGCCGCCATCGCCCTCCAGCTGGTCTGCCTGCACCAGGCGCCCCCGGACAGCGGGGTGGCGCCGCTCATCGTGGGCCGGGCCGTCTCCTCGGCCGTGACCCTCGCCGCGGCGGCGGTGATGTACCGCCGGCTGGGTTCCGAGCGGCCCGCGTACGGGCTGTCGGCGGCCGCGGGAGTGCTGGACTCCGTGGCGAACCTGCTCTTCCTGCTCGCCGCCCGCGGAGGCGACCTCGCCGTCGTCGCCGTGATCACCGCCCTCTACCCGGCCGGCACGGTCCTGCTCGCCCGCAGCGTGCTCGCCGAACGCATCCACCGCGGCCAGCTCGTCGGCCTGGGGACGGCGGCCGTGGCCGTCAGTCTCCTGGCGCTGACCTGAGCGCCCCCTCTCGTCCGCACGCACGAACGGAAGTCCCCATGACCGCCTTCCACCTCGCCCCCGCCGTCGCGGAGGCCTTCCCCGACACCCTCATCGCCCTGGTCACGGCCACCGGCCTGCGGGGCCGCGAGCCCTGGCCCCGGACCACGGCCGCCGTGGCGGAGCTGGAGCGGGAGCTCGCCGCCGGCACCTGGCTCCCCGCCGACGAGACCGACCCCCGCATCGAGGCGTGGCACACCGCGTACCGCTCCTTCGGCACCAACCCGCGCCGTGTCCGCCCCAGCGTCGACGCGCTCGGCCGCCGCCTCGCGAAGAAGGGCGCCCTGCCGCGCATCAACCCGGCCGTCGACTCCTACAACGCCGTGTCCGTCCGCCACGGCCTGCCGGCCGGCGCCTTCGACCTGGACCACGTCACCGGCGAGGTCGTCATCCGCCCCGCGGACGGCACCGAGGCCTTCACCCCGCTCGGCGAGCCGGACACCGTCGAGAACCCCCGGCCGGGCGAGATCGTCTACGCCGACACCACGGGCGTCCTGACCCGCCACTGGAACCACCGCGACGCGCACCGCACCCGCGTCACCGAGGACTCCACCCGCGTCACCTTCGTCCTCGAAACCCTCCACGCCGGCCGCGACGGCCACCTCCTGAAGACCGCCGCGACCGAACTCCAGGACCTCCTGGCCCCGCACGCCGACGGGACGACGGTCCGCTACCTCGACCCGAGTGGAACCTCCGGCGGGGTAGGAGGACGCTGGAACTGAGCGCGTCCGGGGTCCCGGGCGTCCCGAACGGAGCGCCCGCCCGGTCGGGAAAGGCCGTGCCATGCGCATGCTGCTGAAGGTTCAGATGGACACCCCGGCCTCCAACGAGGCCATCAAGCAGGGCAAGCTCCTGGAGCTCATGGAATCCGCGATGAAGCAACTCCAGCCCGAGGCCGCGTACTTCACCGTCGACAACGGTTGTCGGACCGCCTTCCTCTTCTTCGACCTGGCCGACCCCTCCATGATGCCGAAGATCTCGGAGCCGTTCTTCATGGAGATCGGCGCCAAGATCCACTACTCGCCGGTCATGAACCCGGAGGACCTCCGCAAGGGCCTCGCGGCGGTCATGCCCTCGTGAATCCGGGACGGGACGGCGCATCGGGCGGCGCAGGGGCCCGGCCACACGGCCCGGGCCCGGCTCGACGGTCCAGGAAGACCGGCTCCGTGGTGAAACGGGCTCAGGCGGGCTTCTCCCGGCCCACGTAGCGGATGACCTCGCAGTCGTCGAGGATCACCAGGCCCTCGCCGACCAGCTCGTCGAGCTGGGGCAGGAAGGCGCGGACCTTCTCCTCCGTGTCGACGATGACCACGGCCACCGGAAGGTCCTCGCTCAGCGACAGCAGTCGCTGGGTGTGGATCAGCGAGGAGGCACCGAAACCCTCGATGCCGCGGAACACGCTGGCTCCCGCGAGACCGGCCTCGCGCGCCCGGCCGACGATCTGGGTGTACAGCGGCTTGTGGTGCCACAGGTCGGTCTCCCCCACGAAGACCGTCACCCGCAGGGCCCTGCCCGTCAGCCTGGTCATCGCCGCCTCCACGCCGTACGCGGCGGGTCGCCCGTCACCGGGTGCGGCGAGGCAGGCCCGCACTTCGAGTCTACGGTCGTACCTCCGGGCCGAGGGGGTGTCTTGTCGGCAAGACACCCCCAAGGGGCCGGCGGGACGCCGGCCCCCTCCCCCGGGCGGTCGGTCCGTCAGCAGCCGCTCGTGAGCCAGCGGCAGGCGGTGATCAGCGCGGCGGCGTGCTCCTCGCCGCGGGCGTCCTCCGTGCGGACCTCCTCCGGCAGGACCTGCAGGGCATCGATGTCGAACTCCATCATGACGGTCTCCTTCTTCGGGTGAATCGGATATTCGGTGGGACGCCGGTGGCCGGTGGCCACCGGACACTCAGGGGTGGGCCGGCCCGTCCTCCGGCAGCCAGGCCCGGGGCCCTCCGCCGCGCATCCGCAGCAGCAGGGAGAGGCTCCCGGCGAGGCCGGTGGCGTACTCGGCGAGCACGGTCCTGCGGTTCTCGTCGGGCACGAGGAGGCGTCCGTCGCGCAGCACGGCCTGGGCGGCCAAATGCTCGACGAGCAGTTCGGCGGCGGCCCGGTACTCCTCCTCGCCGGTCAGCGCCGCGGCGTCGAGGAGGAACTCGGCGTTCCCCGCGAGCCCGTGGCAGGTGGCCGGCGAGTCGGTCACCCGGCCCGCCCGCACCGCGCGGGCCGCACCGTCCACCAGGTCGCGGACCGGCTTGTCGGACGCTCCCGTCGACGCCCACAGCCGGACGAGGAAGGTGCCCACGCCGGAGGAGCCGCTGCACCAGTGCCGCGCGAGATCCGGGGAGTCGGAGAGGTGGCGGGCCCGGTCGACGGGCCAGAGCGCACCGGCCGGTCCGCTGCGGGCGGCGGCCACGAGGGTGGCCCCGGCCTCGGTGGCCGCGTCGAGGAACCGTCCGTCGCCGGTGGCCTCCGCCGCGAGCAGGAGGAAGGTGCCGACCCCGGCCACGCCGTGCGCGAAGCCGTAGTGCCAGGCTCCGGCGAGCGCCGACCCGAAGTCCTCCGGCACCGGCCAGAAGACCCCCTCGGGGGTGCGCCGCGCGGTGTCGAGCAGGCCGTCGGCGACCTCGGCGGCGCGGTCGAGGAACCGCGGGTCCCCGGTGGTGCGCCAGAAGTGAAGCTGCGTCAGGCCGGAGCCGGCCACGCCGTGGCAGACGTCGGGGTTGGGCGCGCGGACGGGCAGGCCGAGGGCCAGGGTGACGGCCCGGTCCTCCAGGGTGGTGTCGTCGAGGGCCCGCGCGGCGTCGAGGAGCGCCCAGGCGGTGCCCGAACGGCCGAAGTGCAGCCCCGGGGGGTCGCTCGGCAGCGTCACCTGTCGCGCCGCCGTCCAGTGGGCGGCCGTGCGGAGGCCTTCGGCCAGCGCCTCGCGGGTCACGGGCGGTACGGAACCGGTCCGCGGGAGGCGGAGTCCGGCGTCCCAGTGGCCGAGGGCCCGGGCGAGGACGGCGACGCCGCCCGCCGATCCGTGCTGCACGGCCACGGGGTCGCAGGTCTCGCCGAACGAGTCGGAGACCCACAGCCGTTCGGGGTCGTGCGGACGCATCGTGGCCAGCAGGTGGGAGAGGCCGTCGTGCAGGAGGCGTGCCCGGGTCGCCGTCGCGTCCGGGTGTTCCCCGGCGGACGGAGCCGCATCCGGTCGCGCCGTCGGTTCCCCTCGGCCTCCCACCAGGAACTCCCGTGCTCGGTCCAGGGTCCAGCGGTCTTCGGGCGCGTCCCGCGTCAGGCCCAGGATCAGCGGCGCGAAGCGTCGTACGGGCGCGTGGTCACGGGCCAGGAGGTCCACGAGGTCCGCGAGGCGCCGTTCGTCCGGCCGGGCCGTGTCGCGCGGCAGGTCCTCGGCGAAGACCGGGTCGGCGCCGCTCAGGGCGTGCAGGACGGTGGCGCCGAGGGCGTACAGGTCGACGCTCGGCGGCAGGGCGGGGGCCACCTGTTCGGCGGCCCGCAGCTCGGGGGCGGTGTAGCCCGGGGTGGCGCCGAGGACCCAGCGCTCCCCTTCGCGGGCCGCCATCTCCAGGTCGATGAGGACGAGCCGTCCGTCCGGGGTGACCATGACGTTGTTGGGGTTGAAGTCGTGCAGGGTGAAGCCCAGTTCATGGGCGGCGGCGACGAGCTCGACGAGCTGCCCGACCAGCGCGTCGGCCGTACGGTCGTCGGGGCTGCCGCCGCCGTCCCCCACCAGGCGCTCGGCGACGGTGCGCCGCAGCGTCGCCCCCGCGACCGATTCCGTGGCCAGGAACACGCTGCCCTGCTGTTCGAACACCTCGACGAGCCCGGGGACCCGGTCGGGGCGCGCGTGCCCGAACCGTTCGAGCAGGGCGGCCTCGCGGCGCAGCAGGTCCCGGACGTCCAGGCCTTCGAGTCCGGCTCCCACGTGGGGCCGCGCCTGCTTGACGACGACCTGGGCGCCGGTGCGGGTGTCCTCGGCGCGGAACACCCCGCCCTTGTTGGAGTGCTGGATCGCTCCCCGTACGAGGAAGCGGTCGCCGAGCAGCACGGGCTTGGCCGTGGCGGTGCTGCGGGCGGGCGCGGCGGGACGGTCGGGGAACGGGTCGCCGGCCCAGGCCGGGGGGCTGAACCAGGCGTTGCGCTCGTCCGCGACCGGCCGGCCCTCGGGGTCGGTGAGACGGGCGGCGAATGCGCCGTCGGGCGTCAGTTCCCGGACGCCCTTGAACACGCCGTACCGGTAGAAGACCTGGCTGTCGGGGCGGTAGCGCCGGTCGGAGAGGACGGCGGGGCCCGGAAGTCCCTCCGTGGCCCGGTGGAGTTCCTCCGCGAGCCGCCGGAACTGCGCGTCGTCGGCGGGGTACACGGTCAGGAACTTGCCGCCGCCACCGCGTGCGAAGCGCCCGGACACCAGCGCGGCCACATCGGCCGGGCTCGCGGCGAACTTGAAGGCCGCCCGGTGGGCGACGAGCACCTCGGCGGACCGGGCGAGGACCAGGGGGGCCGAGAGCGGGGTGGCCGGGACGTGGAGCTTCCAGCCTTGGGCACGCCCGACGGCCCTTCCGGGCACGACGTGGCACCAGAACGCGCCCGGTTCGACGCTCCAGTCCGCCGTGCCGGGTTCCGCCGCCGGTGCGTGCCGGGCGATCACGGCGCGCACGATGTCGGGCAACAGGGCCCGGTCGGCGGGGCTTTCGGTACGTGTCCGGCGGGGTCCGGGGCCGGAGGGGGAATGCGCGGTGGGTGACGACACGCTCTTCGTCCTCGCGTTTCGCAGGGGTGGCGAGCAGGGGGCCGAGCGGTCCTACTGAAGAGGCCGGTCGTAGTCGTCTCCCCAGCTGGTGTCCATGGGGCTCCCGGCGACCGTCCGCGTCGTCTCCGGCGTGCCGTCCTTCGCGGCGACGGAGGCTCCGCCGGCGAGCAGGACGGCGAGGAGAAGAAGGCAGCGGACGGCGACGGACATGGTGCGGCTCCTGGTTCGGGAGGGTGAGAGGGCGGGCGGGAAGCTCCGTGTCTGGCGGGTTCACGCCGTATGTCGGCCTGATGGGGTTTCCCTCGGCCGGACACCACCAGTCCATCCCGGCGAGCCCGCTTGGTCCAGCGCCATGACCTGGCAATACCCTGCATGGCACGGAAGTAGCAGGGCCGCATCACGGGGGAAACGTGTGACTACTGGGGTGGATGTGGACGGAATACCTCGGCTGGACGCCGAGGCCGTCGCCGTCTTCGCGTACGTACTGGAGCACGGGAGTCTCGCGAACCCGACGGCGGACGGGCTTTCGGACGGGGTTGCGGACGGGGATGCGCACGGGCTTGCGCACAGACTTCCGGACGGGGTTCCGGACGGACTTGCGCACGGGCTTCCGGCCCTCGGGCTGAGCCCGGAGCAGGTCGAGGCGGCCTGCCGCACCCTGCGACAGCTCCGTCTGCTCCGCCCGGCGCCCGGCCGGCCCGGGGAGCTGATCCCGGTGAACCCGGACGCCGCCGCCGCGGAGGTGGTCGGCCCCCTGGAGGCGGAGCTCGCGCGGGCCGCCGCGCACGCCCAGTCCCTGCGCGACGATCTGCACTCCCTGATGCCGCGGTACCGGGCCGCGCGGCGCGAACAGGGCCGCCGGGAGGGCTTCGACGTGCTGCCCGACATGGCGTCCGCCTCCGCGATGCTCACCGAGGAGTCGGCCCGCTGCCGGGAGGAGGTGTTCAGCATCCAGCCGGGCGGCGGGCGGGCGGCGCACCGCCTCGGGGACTCCGTCGAGCGGGACGTGGCGATGCTCGGGCGCGGGGTGCGGATGCGCACGCTGTACCAGCACTCGGCGCGCTCCAGCCTGTCCACCCAGGGGTACGTGGAGCGGCTCACCGAGGCAGGCGCCGAGTACCGGACCGCCGCCGAACTCCCCGACCGGGCCGTGGTCTTCGACCGGGCCGTGGCCTTCCTGCCCCGGCGCGCCGACGGTGGTGCGGGCGAGGGCGCGGTCCTCGTCCGGGACCCCGACGTGGTGGCGTACCTCTGCCGGGTGTTCGAGCAGCACTGGTCCGGCGCGGTCCCGTTCCGGGGCACCAGCGAGGCCGCGTACAAGGAGGTCGGTCCCAGTCTGCGGCGGGCGCTCGTGGTGCTGCTCGCGGAGGGGGCCAAGGACGAGGTGATCGCCCGCCGCATGGGGATGTCGCTGCGCACCTGCCGCCGTCACATCGCCGACCTGATGGAGGAATTGGGGGCGGAGAGCCGCTTTCAGGGCGGTGCGCTCGCGGAGCGCGCCGGGCTCACCGGCACGGAGGTCACGACGGAGTCGGCCGAGGGCACGGCCCACCGGTAGGGTGCCCTCCGGCAAACAGTGTTCTGCGTGGGGAGACATGGGTTCATGGGCGGTCAGCAAGCGGACCGGAGCGGCTCCGAAGTGTTCCAGTCACTGGCGGCGGACGACCCGACGACGGTCGCCGGATACCGGCTCGCCGCACGGCTCGGCGCCGGCGGCATGGGCAAGGTGTATCTGTCGTACACGCCCGGCGGCCGGCCGGTGGCGATCAAGCTGATCCGTCCCGAGTTCGGCGAGGACGCGGAGTTCCGCCGCCGCTTCGCCCAGGAGGTGCGCTCCGCGCAGCGCGTCCAGGGGCTGTTCACCGCGCCCGTCATCGACGCGGACCCCGAGGGCGCGCAGCCGTGGCTGGCCACCGCGTACGTCCCGGGTCCCTCGCTCGCCGACGCGGTCGTACGGCACGGCGCGCTGCCCGTGGAGACGGTGCTGCTGCTCGTCGCGGGCATGGCCGAGGCCCTGCACGTCATCCACGGCGCGGGCATCGTGCACCGCGACCTCAAGCCGTCCAACGTGCTGCTCGCCTCCGACGGGCCCCGCGTCATCGACTTCGGCATCGCGCACGCCGCCGACGCGACGTCCCTGACGGGCAGTGGAGTCACCATCGGGACCCCGTCGTTCATGGCGCCCGAGCAGGCGGCGGGACGGCGGGTCACCCCGGCCACGGACGTGTTCGCGCTCGGTCAGGTCGCGGCGTACGCGGCGACGGGCGTCCCGGCCTTCGGCGAGGGGACGGGGCACGGGGTCCTGTACCGGATCGTGCACGAGCAGCCGGATCTGAGCGGCGTTCCCGAGCGGCTCACCGAGCTCGTCACGCGGTGCCTCTCGAAGGAGCCCGAGGCCCGGCCCACGCTCGCCGAGATCATCCAGCTCTGCCAGGCCGCGAACGCGGCGACGGTGCTGCGCCGTCCCGAGGACTGGCTGCCGGGCGCGGTCTCCGCCGAGATCACGGCCCGGGCGGCGGCTCCCGCGCCCCCGCAGACGCCCCCGCCGCCGACGACCGTCCCGTCGGCCGCGCCGGTGGGGTACTCCCCGACGGCGCCGGCCGCGCCCTCGACCCCGCCGCCCGGATTCGGCCCGCCGCCGCAGACGGTCACCGCCGCTCAGTCGGCCCCCGCCGCCCCGTCGACCCCGGCCGGTCCCCCGGCCGGCGTCGCCCCGGCGCCCGCCTTCCCGTACGCGCCGACGCAGGGCCCCGGCGGTCCCACGTACCCGCAACAGCCCTACCCCGGGCGTCCGATGCCGACCGGCTACCACCCGCAGCAGGCGCCCCAGCAGCAGAAGAAGCGCGGCGGGCGCGGTCTGGTCATCGCCGTCGCCGCCGTCGTCGCCTTCGCCGTGGCGGGCGGCACGACCGCGTACGTCCTGCTGAAGGACAAGGACGGACAGACGACGACGGACGCCGGCGGGAAGCCCAACGGGAAGGGCTCGGCGAGCACGCCGAGCAGCGGTGGCACAGGGACCGGAACCGGGACCGGGACCGGGACCGGGACCGGGAGCGCCACCCCGAAGCCCTCGACGGCGCCGGCCCCGGAGGGCGCCACGTACGAGAACATCAACCTCACGGCCGGCTACCACCTGACCCTCGGGGACGACCCCGTGCGCCCCCAGGACGGCGAGGACGGCGGGTACGAACTCTCCTACGACACCGGCGGCTACCTCGACGCGGAGAGCACCGGCGGCAATCTGGTGCTGCTCGACCCGGGCCAGGAGGGCACCCTCGAAGCGTGCCGCGCGGAGACCCGGTTCACCGAGAACATCGCTGTGAGCAAGCTGTCTCAGGGCCGTCAGGTCTGCGTCACGACGGGCACGGGCCATCTCGGCCTGGTCACCGTCAAGGGCTTCTCCTCGGAGGACTCGCCGAGCACCTACATGACCCTCGATCTGACGGTCTGGCGCAACGCGGCACCTTCGTCGTCGACGAGCTGATCGCCTTTGGTGACATATTCCGTGACCTGAATACCGATCCGATCAAGAGAGGTTCCGAACCGATCAAGATCGGATCTATAGTGCCGACGTTACGACTCCCCACCCCCGCGTGCCTGTTCTCGAGAGTCTGGTTGATGTCGGCGCCGTCCACCCCCTTCCGCCCTGCCCTGCTCGCCTCGTTGCTGACAGCCGCCGTGGGTGGTGCGCTCGCCGTCGCGGCGACCGCCGCGGCGCCGGCCGAGGTCCGTCCCGCACTCGGCTGGTTCACCGGCGGCGGTGTCCTCCTGCTGGCCGCCGCGACCTGCGCGGTCACCTGGTACGGGCGGACCTCGCGCTCCCTGAGCCGGAGCGTCGAGGCCCTCACCGCCGAACTGGCCTCCCGGGAGGCCCAGGCCGCCCGGCTCACGGCCGACTCCGCACGCGAGACGGCGGCGTCGAGGGAGCGGTACGAGGCACAGGCCGCCGCCTCGGAGGCGGCCCACGCGGCACGGACCGAGGAGCTGGTCCGCAGCCACACGGCCCGCACCGAAGAACTCGTCGCCGCCCACGCGGCCCGGACCGCCGAGCTGACCGGGGCTCAAGCCGCCGAAGTGCAGCGGCTCGAAGCCCAGCTGCGCCGCGCCGAGTCCGGCCGGTCCGCCGCCATGGCCGCCGCGGCCAACGCGGCCGGCCGCATGCAGGCCCTCGCCACGAGCATGCTGGCCGACCTGCGGGAGATGGAGCACCGGCACGCCGACGAGGACGTCCTCGCCGATCTGCTCCACCTCGACCACCGCACCGCCCAGGCCGGGCGCCTCGCCGACTCCGTCGCCGTACTCACCGGGGCCCGGTCCGGCCGGCGCTGGGCCCGCCCCATCGTCATGGAGTCGATCCTGCGCGGTGCCATGGGACGGATCGGCGGCTACCAGCGGGTGCGGCTGCACTCCAGCAGCGACGCGGCCGTCGCGGGGCACGCGGCCGAGGGCGTCATGCACGCCCTGGCCGAACTCATGGACAACGCCGCGAACTTCTCGCCGCCCACCGCCGAGGTCCACGTCTACGTGGAGGAGGTCCCGGCCGGGGTCGTCATCGCGGTCGAGGACAGCGGCCTGGTCATGAGCGACGTGCAGCTGCGCCGCGCGGAGGCCGCGGTCGGCTCGACGGCGCAGGACCTGGCCGGCCTCTCCGGCACCCGGCTCGGCCTGGCCGTCGTCGGCCGGCTGGCCCGCAAGCACGGACTGACCGTGTCGTTCCGCCCCTCGGCGCGCGGCGGCACCGGCGCGCTGCTGATGCTGCCTCAGGACCTGATCAGCCACACGCCGGTCGAGCCACCGACCGCCCCCGCCACCGTCCTGCCGCCCGTGACGGGCCGCGGCCTGACGGCGCCGGCACCGGCGCCGGTCCCGGGCAAGGTGACGGCGCTGGTCGAGGGCGAGGCCACGGCGCCGGTCGAGAGCGAGGCGACGCCGTCGGTCCCGGGCGAGGCGACGCCGTCGGTCCCGGGCGAGGCCACGGCGCCGGTCTCGGGCGAGGCCACGGCGCCGGTCTCGGCCGAGGCCACGGCGCCGGTCACCGACGGTCCGGCGGCCGTCCCCGCTCCGGCCCCCGAGCCCGAGACGACCCACGACACCGCGGCCGAAAGCACCGGTGAGCACCCGCGGTTCGGCGAGAGCGGCCTGCCGCGCCGCCGGCGCGGCCGGGCGATGGCCGCCGCCCACCCCGAGGGCCCCGAGGCCGCCGGAAAGCCGCGCGCGGAGGGCCCGCGCACCGGTGCTGCGGCCGGGGCGGCGACCCGCTTCGGCACCTTCCGCCAGGCCGTGCGCGGCACGGGCGCCGCAACACCCGAGGCGCGGACGACGACCGACGGCCATCCGGCCGCCGAGCGTCCCACCGCCGGATCCGGCGGCGCCGAGCCGGCCGCCGAGGCGGCCACCCCTCTCGTACCGTCCGACCCCGCCGACGGCCGGCCTTCCGCTCCGCGGACCTCGCCGCCGTCCTCGAACTCCCCGCACCCGGAAGGCACCCCGTCATGACCGGCACCACCACCGACGAGAAGCTCAGCTGGCTCCTGGAGGGCCTGCTCGAACGCACCCCGGGCACCCGTCACGCCCTGGTGCTCTCCCGTGACGGCCTCAAGCTCTGCCGTACCCCCGAGCTCTCCGTCGACCAGGCCGACCAGCTCGCCGCGATCGCCGCCGGCATCCAGAGCCTGTCGCACGGTGCCTCCGTGGAGTTCGGCGACGGCACGGGCGGGGTCCGCTCCGCGATGGCCGAGTTCTACGGCGGCATCCTGTTCATCGTGGAGGCGGGCGAGGGCGCCCATCTCGCGCTCGTCGCCGACGAGGACGCCGACGCCGGGCTCGTGGGCCACAACATGTCCGAGCTGGTGGAGCAGTTGAGCGAGTACCTGGTCGCGAGGCCCCGGGGATGAGCCGCGGCAGGCCGGGCCGGGACGACTCACCCGACCGGCTCTACACCCTGACCGGCGGCCGCAGCCGCGCCGGGTCCGACGCCTTCGACCTGGTGACGCTCGTGGTCTCCGAGAGCGATCCGGTCGCCGGCATGCAGTCCGAGCACGCCGCGATCCTGCGCATGTGCCGGTTCCCCACGGCCGTGGTGGAGGTGGCGGCGGGGCTCGGGCTGCCGGTGTCGATCACGCGGATCCTCCTCGCCGACCTGCACGACACCGGCCGGATCAGCGCACGGCACCCCCGCGCCTCGTACCGCCTTCCCGATCACGACATCCTGGAGCAGGTGCTCGTTGGACTCCGTAACCTCTGAACAGCGCCAGACCCTGCACAGCACCGCCGACAACGGACTGAAGATCGTCGTCGTCGGCGGTTTCGGAGTCGGCAAGACCACCCTGGTCCGCTCGGTCAGCGAGATCCGTCCGCTGAACACCGAGGAGACCATGACCCAGGCCGGCGAGGGGGTCGACGACACCGTCGGCGTCGCCGCGAAGACGGCCACCACGGTCGCCTTCGACTTCGGCCGGATCTCACTGGACGCGCACAACGTCCTGTACCTGTTCGGGGCGCCGGGCCAGGAGCGCTTCTGGTTCCTCTGGGACCGGCTGTTCTCCGGGACGCTCGGCGCGGTCGTCCTCGTCGACACCCGGCGGCTCGCCGACTCCTGGTACGCGATCGACCGCCTGGAGCACCACGGCACGCCGTTCGTCGTCGCGTGCAACGACTTCGGCGGCCCGGCCCACACCCCCGCCCAGATCCGCGAGGCCCTCGACCTCGCCGACGAGGTGCCGCTGGTCCTCTGCGACGCCCGGTCGCGCGAGTCCAGCAAGCAGGTGCTGATCGCGCTCGTGGAACACCTGCGGACCGTCGTCGCCGCGGCCTCGCGGCCGACCCCCCACCCCCTCCCGGAGCCCACCCCGTGACCCTCCCCGAGCCCCAGCCGGTCCCGCTGAGCGGGCCCCGGTTCCAGACCGACCCCACCGAGCTGTACCGGCAGATACGACGCGAGCACGGGGCCGTCGCCCCGGTGGTGCTCGACGGGGACATACCCGCCTGGCTGGTCCTCGGCTACCGCGAGCTGCACCAGGTCACCAGCGACCCGGTCCTCTTCTCCCGCGACTCCGAGCTGTGGAACCAGTGGGACGCCGTCCCGGCGGACTGGCCGCTGCTGCCCATGATCGGCCGCAAGCAGCCGTCGATCCTCTACACCGTGGGCGAGCGGCACCGCGAGCGGGCGGGGGTCGTCTCCGACGCCCTGGAGGCGATCGACCCGTTCGTCCTGCGGGAGCGTGCCGAGCGCTTCGCGGACGAGCTCATCGACGGCCTGTGCGGCAAGGGCGCCTGCGACATCATCGCCGAGTACGCGATGCTGCTGCCGGTGCGTGTCCTCGCCAGCTGCTACGGCTTCGCCGACGAGCAGGGTCCGGGGCTCGTCACCGCCATGAACGACATGATCAACGGCCAGGAGGGCGCGCTCGACGGCCAGCGCCACCTGGCCGGGTCGATGTTCGCGCTGCTCGCCGCCAAGGCCGAGACGCCGGGTGACGACGTCGCCTCCCGGATGCTCGCCAACACCGCCGGGTTCACCGTCGAGGAGGTCGCCCAGGACCTCATGGTGATGATGGCCGCGGGCCACCAGCCGACCGCCGACTGGATCGGCAACTCGCTGCGCCTGATGCTCACCGACGACCGGTTCGCGGCCTCGCTCGCCGGCGGCCGGCACAGCGTCGGCGAGGCGATGAACGAGGTCCTGTGGGAGGACACCCCGACCCAGAACGTCGCCGGACGGTGGGCCTCGCGCGACACCCACCTCGGCGGGCGCCGGATCGGCCGCGGCGACCTGCTGCTGCTCGGTCTGGCCGCCGCCAACTCCGACCCGCACGTGCGCACCGACTCCGGTGCGTTCACCGGCGGCAACAACGCCCACCTCTCCTTCGGCCACGGCGAGCACCGCTGCCCGTTCCCCGCCCAGGAGGTCGCCGAGACCATCGCCCGGACGGGGATCGAGGTGCTGCTCGACCGGCTGCCGGACGTGGATCTCGCGGTCGCCGAGGGCGCCCTCGCCCGCCGCCCCTCCCCCTGGCTGCGCGGCCTGACCGCGCTCCCCGTGACGTACACCCCGACCCCCGCCCTTGGAGCCCTCGGATGAGCTGCCCGTACGACCACACCGCCGCGACCGGCACCGATGTGATCACCCTCGACCCCTTCGTCGCCGACCTCGACGGCGAGAGCGCCCGGCTGCGCGCCGCCGGCCCGCTGGCCCGCGTCGTGCTGCCCGGCGGGGTGGCCTGCTGGGCCGTCACCCGGCACGCCGAGGCGCGCAAGCTGCTCACCGACTCCCGGCTCGTCAAGGACATCGACGTCTGGGGTGCGTGGCAGCGCGGCGAGATACCCCTGGACTGGCCGCTGATCGGTCTCGCGAACCCCGGCCGGTCGATGCTGACCGTCGACGGCGACGAGCACCGGCGGCTGCGCACGCTGGTCGCGCAGGCGCTCACGGCGCGCCGGGTGGAGCGGCTGCGCGCGGGCATCGAGTCCCTGACCACGGGGATGCTGGACCGGCTCGCCGAGCGCCCGTCCGGGGAGGTCGTGGACCTGAAGGCGGAGTTCGCGTACCCGTTGCCGATGAACGTGGTGGGCGAGCTGATGGGCGTCGACCCGTCCGACCACCCGCGGATGAAGGCGCTGTTCGACAAGTTCTTCTCGACGCAGACGCCGCCCGAGGAGGTGCCGCAGATGATGGCGGACCTGGGCGCGCTGTTCGCGGGGATCGTGGCGGGCAAGGCGGAGAAGCCCGGCGACGACCTCACGAGCGCGCTGATCGAGGCCTCGGAGGGCGGCGACCGGCTGACCACGGAGGAGATCACCAACACCCTCCAGCTGATGGTGGCGGCCGGGCACGAGACGACGATCAGCCTGATCGTGAACGCCGTGGTCGCCCTGGAGACCCACCCCGAGCAGCGTGCCCTGGTGCTCAAGGGCGAGGTGCCGTGGGAGAACGTCATCGAGGAGACCCTGCGCTGGTCGACGCCCACCTCGCACGTCCTCATCCGGTTCGCCGCGGAGGACATCGAGGTCGGTGACCGGATCCTGCCGAAGGGCGAGGCCCTGATCGTGTCGTTCGGCGCGATCGGCCGGGACGAGGAGCAGCACGGTCCGACGGCCGGCGACTTCGACGTGACCCGGACGCCGAACCGGCACATCTCCTTCGGCCACGGCCCGCACGTGTGCCCGGGTGCGGCGCTGTCCCGCCTGGAGGCCTCGGTGGCGCTCCCCGCCCTGTACGAGCGCTTCCCCGAGCTGCGCCTCGCGGTGCCCCGCGAGGAGCTCCGGAACAAGCCGGTCGTCACGCAGAACGACCTCTTCGACCTCCCGGTCGTGCTGGCCTGACCGGAGAAGCGCTCCGTGGTTCCGGCCACGGGGCGCTACGATGTGTCCATGCATCTGTCGTCGTGCCTCAGCTGGTGGCGCTCCTCCTAGGAGCGGCCACTCATCACGCACGACCGGGCCGTTCGGACGAACGGCCCTTTTGCGTTTCCTGGCTCACGGGTCCAGTCGTCCTGACGGCTCCACCGACCCACACCAGGAGACCTCGTGAGCACCGTCACCACCACCGCCCCGTCCGCTCCCTCCCCCGCCGCCCCCTCGGCTCCCTCCGCCGACGCGCTCGGTACGACCGCCGCACGGACGCGCAGCGCGGTCCTGGAGCAGCAGATCCTCGAAGATCCGGGGCGGTTCCGCATCCTGACCGGCGACCGCCCCACCGGGCGGCTGCACCTGGGGCACTACTTCGGCACCCTGCACAACCGGGTCCGGCTCCAGAACCTCGGCGCGGAGCTGTTCGTGATCATCGCGGACTACCAGGTTCTGACCGACCGCGACGTGGCGGACAACCTCACCGAGCACGTCGAGGAGCTGGTGCTCGACCACCTCGCCATCGGTGTGGACCCGGAGCGCAGCACGGTCTTCACCCACAGCGCCGTCCCCGCCCTGAACCAGCTGCTGCTGCCGTTCCTCAGTCTCGTGTCCGTGGCAGAGCTGAACCGCAACCCCACCGTCAAGGACGAGATCGCCCACTCCCGGCAGTCCGCCGTCAGCGGCCTGATGTTCACCTATCCCGTCCACCAGGCCGCCGACATCCTCTTCTGCAAGGCCAACCTGGTCCCCGTCGGCCAGGACCAGCTCCCGCACCTGGAGATCACCCGGACCGTCGCCCGCCGGTTCAACGACCGCTACGGCAGCGGCGCCACCGTCTTCCCCGAGCCCGACGCCCTGCTGTCCGAGGCACCGCTGCTGCTGGGCACGGACGGCACCAAGATGAGCAAGAGCCGCGGCAACGCCATCGCCCTGGCCGCCGATGCCGACGAGACCGCCCGGCTGCTCAAGGGCGCGAAGACCGACGCCGACCGGCACATCGCCTACGACCCGGCCGGCCGGCCCGGGGTGTCGTCCCTGCTGCTGCTCGCGGCGCTCTGTCAGGGCCGTACCCCCGAGGAGGTCGCCGCGGACATCGGCTCCGCGGGAGCCGCCGCGCTGAAGCGGACCGTGACGGAGGCGGTCAACGAGTACCTGGCGCCGATCCGGTCCCGCCGTGCGGAGTACGCGCAGGACCGGACGTACCTCCGCCGGGTCCTGCGCGAGGGGAACGAGCGGGCCCGCGCCGTGGCCGACGCGACCCTCGCCGAGGTGCGGACGGCGATGAACAGTCTGTACTGACGTATGTTTCCGGCATGGGAATGCGGGAGGGGATCGGGGAATGACGGAGGGGACTCTGGACGCCATCGACCGGGCGCTGCTCGCCGAGCTCCAGCGGGACGCCACGCAGGCGTACGCGGCGCTGGGCCGGGCGGTCGGCCTGTCGGCGGGCGCCGCGCACGAGCGGGTGCGGAAGCTGCGGGAGCGCGGCGTCATCCGCCGCACCACCGTGGACGTCGATCCCGCGGCCCTCGGGCAGGACGTGCTCGCCTTCGTCATGGTCGACTCGTCCGCCTGGATCGGGGATTCGGCGGCGGCGTTCGCCGCGATCCCCGAGATCCAGGAGGCGCACGTCATCGCCGGCAGTGCCTCGGTCCTGGTGAAGGTGCGCACCGCGACCACGGTGCAACTGCAGGACGTGCTGCGCCGGTTGTACGCGATCAAGGGCGTGAGCGGCACGCAGGCGACGGTGTCCCTGGAGACCTTCTTCGAGCGGCCGGTCTCCACGGACTGAGCTTCCGTCGGTCCGTCAGCCGGCCGTGCCGCTCTCCAGGATGCCCTTGAGGGTCAGTTCGTCCCTCGGCATCTCCTTGCGCACATGGGGGCGGACGACGAGCGGGACGAGTGCCTTGCCGATGCCGTGCCCCTCGAAGTCGAGGGAGAGCGTCAGGCGGGAGCGCTCGCCGTCGTCCAGCGGCTCGATGGTCCCCTGGACGTCGCCGCGTACGGGGCCGTCGATGCCGTGCACGTGCCAGTGCCTCGGCGGCTCCAACTCGATGACCTGCATGGTCGAGGTGAACTCCCGCTTGCCGAGCCGCCGCGTGACGGCGACCTTGGAGCCGACCGCGAGGGGTGTGTCGCCGATCCTGCGCACCGAGACGGCGCTCTCCTGCCACTCGGGCAGATGCGTCGGGTCGGTCACGTAGGAGAAGACCTCGTCGGGCTTGCGGGAGATGTCGATGGTTTCCGTGATGGGAGGCATGTCGCCCCCTTCGTGCGACGGGAGACCTCGCCGGAACCCGGTGCGCCGACGCGGGCTCGTTGGCGCTTCGCACAAATCCTCCCACTCCGGGCGGCGCCCCGCCAGCCTCGATCTGAGTAGCGGTACTCATGCAGGCATCCGGCGCCAGCGGGAGCATGACATCAGGCGGGCGGGTTCGGAGGGGGCGGCATGAGCAAGGTCGTGGGCGGTTTCCTGGTCGCGGGACTCGCGGTGGGGGCTCTGGTGCTCGCGTACGCGGTGGGGGCGCCGCCCGGGACGGTGCTCGCGGTGGGCGCGGGCGTCCTGGGGCTGCTCTGGCTCCTGCTGCTCCTCACGGCCCCGTGGAACCTGTACTTCCGGGCCCACGCGGTGCTCGCGGAGATCACGGTCAGCCGGGAGAAGGGCCTCGTCGTCTCCGAGCAGCGGGACACCGAGGCGCGGCGGATCGCGCGGGTGATGCTGCGGGTCGCCGTCGCCGGGCACGTGGCGACGGCCGGTGCGGCGCTCGCCGTGGCCGCCGCGACCGGCCGCGGAGCCGGGTACTGGTGGGCCGGGTTCTTCCTGCTCAGCACGGCCTTCCGGCCGGCCGGAGCGTACTTCGGGCAACTGCGCCGGCGGCTCGGTCTGCTGCTGCGGGAGGTGACGTATCCGCGCGACGACGTGGTGGCGCTGCGCGAGCGGGTCGCCGCGCTGGAGAACGGTGCGACGGTGCTCGACGGCAAGGCGGAGGAGCAGTACCGGGCCCTCGCCGAGCTGCGCCGCACGGTCGACGCGGTCGGCCTCGCCGCGCACGACCGCGCGGAGGCGACCGACCGGCGGATCGCCGCGCTGGCCCGGGAGTTCGAGGCGACGGTGAACCGGCTCACCGACAACGAGGAGATCATCACCGGCCTCAAGGCCTTCCTGCGCCTCCTGCGCGCCACGGACGGCGCGGCGGGCCCCACCCCCTCCTGAGCGCCGGCCGACGCGCTGCGACATGTCGCCGTCACGGAGGGCGACCCATCCGCTTGCCGGTCCTCAGGTTGCGGCTAATGTCGATATATAGGCCACATGTGCATCCTCGTTCCCACGCTCACGAGGTGAGGGATCAGGGGGCGTACGAAAGGAGCCTCCCATGACCCGTACATTGCGGAGCGCGATAGCCCTGGCCGGAGCCGCGGCCCTCTCCCTCGGAGTGGTGGCCACGAGTGCGTCGGCCCTGGGCGCGGGAAGCGAGAAACAGGGGGACGTCAGGATCGGACTGCTGCTACCGGAGAGCAAGACCACGCGGTACGAGAAGTTCGACCGGCCCTACATCGAGGCGAAGATCCAGGAACTGGCGCCCGGGGCCCACGTCGACTACTACAACGCCGCGCAGAACGCGACCACCCAGCAGCAGCAGGTCAACACCGCGCTCGCCAAGGGCGACAAGGTCATCATCCTGGATGCCGTGGACGCCAAGTCCATCCAGTCCTCCGTGCAGAAGGCCCATGACGCGGGCGTCAAGGTCGTCGCGTACGACCGCCTCGCGCAGGGCCCCGTCGACGCCTACGTCTCGTACGACAACCACAAGGTGGGCGAGCTCCAGGGCAAGGCGCTCCTCGCCGCGCTCGGCGACAAGGCCAAGAGCGGAGAGATCGTGATGCACAACGGGTCGCCGACCGACCCGAACGCGGCCGAGTTCAAGGCCGGTGCGCACTCCGTCCTCGACGGCAAGGTGAAGATCGGCAAGGAGTACGACACCCCCGACTGGGACCCGAACAACGCCAACCAGCAGATGTCCGGAGCCATCAGCTCCCTCGGCAAGGACAAGATCGTCGGTGTCTACTCGGCCAATGACGGACTGGCCGCCGGTATCGCCACCGCCCTCAAGGCCGCCGGCATGAACGTGCCGCTGTCCGGCCAGGACGCCCAACTCGACGCGATCCAGCGGATCCTGATCGGTACTCAGACCTTCACCGTCGAGAAGCCGTACAAGCCCGAGGCCGACATCGCCGCCACCATGGCCGTCAACCTGGCCGAGGGCAAGAAGCTGTCGTCCGACCTGGTGCCCACCACGGTCACCAGCGGCAGTGACCACAAGGTCGCGGCCACGCTGCTCACGCCGGTCGTGGTGAACAAGGACAACATCAAGGACACCGTCGTCAAGGACGGGCTCTACACCGTCCAGGAGATCTGCACCCCGACCTATGCGGCGGCCTGCAAGGACGCCGGTCTCGAATAGGACGCCGGTCTCGGACGCGATCAGGACGCCGGTCTCGAAAAGGACGCCGGTCTCGAAGAGGAGGCGGTTCCCTTGCCGGAGCCAACCGTGCTCACCCTGCGGGGGATCTCCAAACGGTTCGGCGCGGTCCAGGCGTTGAAGGACTTCGATCTCGAGGTCCACGCCGGCGAGGTCGTCGCCCTCGTCGGCGACAACGGCGCCGGCAAGTCCACCGCCGTCAAGTCGATCGCCGGAGTGAACCCGCCCGACGAGGGCGTCATCGAATGGCAGGGGCGGGCCGTCAGCATCAACCGGCCCCACGACGCCCAGAACCTCGGCATCGCCACCGTCTACCAGGACCTCGCCCTGTGCGACAACCTCGACGTGGTCGGCAATCTCTTCCTCGGCCGCGAACTGCGCCGCTTCGGCGTCCTGGACGAGGTCCGGATGGAACAGCGCTCGCGCGAACTGCTCGACACCCTCTCCATCCGCATCCCCAGCGTCCGGATCCCGGTCGCCTCCCTCTCCGGCGGCCAGCGCCAGACCGTCGCGATCGCCCGCTCCCTGATCGGCGATCCGAAGGTCGTCATCCTGGACGAGCCCACCGCCGCCCTGGGCGTGGAGCAGACCGCCGAGGTCCTCGACCTGGTCGAGCGGCTCCGCGAGCACGGTCTCGGCACGATTCTCATCAGCCACAACATGGTGGACGTGATGGCGGTCGCCGACCGGATCGCCGTCATGCGCCTCGGCCGGAACAACGGCTTCTTCGACAAGCGCTCCACGACCACCGAGGAGATCATCTCCGCCATCACCGGAGCCACGGACAGCGCCGTCACCCGCCGCCAGGCCCGCAAGCGGCAGGAGGAGCAGCAATGAGACGGGACCGAGCCCCCGACAACTCCGCGCAGGAACCGGCGCCCGAGGCCATGCCGGCGGTCGACACCCGGCTGCTCGTCCGCGAGCAGGGCCTGAAGGGATACCTCGGGGAGTTCCGCCGCAAGCTGCGCAGCGGGGAGCTGGGGTCACTGCCCGTCGTCGTGGCCGTGATCATCATCTGGACGGTGTTCGGCAGCCTCGACAGCACGTTCCTCTCGGCCCAGAACCTCTCCGACCTCAGTCAGCAGATCGTCGGCACCGGCATGATCGCCGTCGGGATCGTCTTCGTCCTGCTGCTCGGCGAGATCGACCTGTCCGTCGGCTCCGTCAGCGGCCTGTGCGCCGCCATCTTCGCCGTGCTCAACGTCCTGAACGGCATGAACCAGTGGCTGGCGCTGCTCGTCGCCCTCGCGGGCGGAGCGGCCGTCGGGCTCATCCACGGCTTCTTCTTCGCGAAAGTCGGCGTGCCGGCGTTCGTGGTGACCCTGGCGGGCAACCTGTTCTGGAACGGCCTGATGCTCCAGATCCTGGGCGCCAACGGCACGGTCAACATCCCGAGCGAGAGCATCGTCTCCAAGCTCTACTCGACGATCTTCCACAGCCCCGCCACGGCCTACGTGACCGCGGCCGTGGGGGTCGGGCTCTTCCTCACGGCCTCGCTCCTGGACGCAAGACGGCGCCAGGCCGCCCGGGTACCGTTCCGTCCGGTCGCCGAGATCGTGCTGCGTACGGTCGTCATCGCCGCGATCGCGTTCGCCGCGGCGTACATCCTCAACCAGTACCAGGGGCTCCCCCTCGCGCTCCTCATCTTCCTGATCGTGCTGGTGCTCCTGGACTTCGTGCTGCGCCGTACGACGTACGGGCGGCGGATCTTCGCCGTCGGCGGCAACATCGAGGGCGCGCGCCGGGCCGGCATCAGCGTGCCGTTCGTCCGCATGACCGTCTTCTCGATCTCCGGGCTCATGGCGGCGGTCGGCGGCATCTTCCTGGCCGGGCAGATCCAGTCCGCGAGCCAGACCTCCGGTGGCGGCAACCTGCTGATGAACGTCATCGCCGCGGCCGTCATCGGCGGCACGAGCCTGTTCGGCGGGCGCGGTTCGGTCTGGTCCGCCCTCCTCGGCGCGCTGGTGATCGGGTCCATCCAGTCGGGCATGAACATCATGGGTGTCAGCAACGCCGTCCAGTTCATGATCACCGGTGCGGTCCTGCTGGCCGCCGTGGTCGTCGACTCGCTGTCCCGCCGGAGCCAGAAGGCCGCGGGCCGCGCCTGATCCA
The DNA here is from genome assembly GCF_049913175.1 of Streptomyces sp. R-07. Taxonomy (NCBI): domain Bacteria; kingdom Bacillati; phylum Actinomycetota; class Actinomycetes; order Kitasatosporales; family Streptomycetaceae; genus Streptomyces; species Streptomyces sp. R-07. The sequence continues at coordinate 7,451,338 of NZ_CP183978.1, read as the reverse complement.
CCTGGCTCATCGGGCCCGGGGAAGGAGACCTTCATGCAGGACGACCCGAGGCCGCCGGACGGGCCTCGGAAGGGGCCGGAGGACGGGGTGCGTCACGGCCGGAACGAGACCGAGGAGGAGCGTGCCGACCGGCGCTGGCAGGAGCTCATCCAGGAGATCCGGGTGGCGCAGACCGGCGTGCAGATCCTCCTCGGCTTCCTCCTCACCGTGGTGTTCACCCCGCACTTCCAGGGCCTCCAGCAGACCGACAAGACGACCTACATCGTCACGGTCGTCCTCGGATCGCTCGCGACGGGCGCGCTCATCGGCCCCGTCTCCCTCCACCGGATCGTGGCGGGCCGCCGGGTCAAACCCCGGGCGGTCACCTGGGCCTCACGCATGACCTTCGTCGGTCTGATCCTGCTCCTGGCGACCCTGACGTCGGCCCTCTTCCTGGTCCTGCGGGTGGTCACGCACGACGCGTACGTGCCCTGGCTGGTCGGCGGCGTACTCGCCTGGTACCTGGTGTGCTGGTTCGCGCTGCCCCTGTGGATCCGTTCCCGTCACACCAGCGGCGAGTGAGTCGTCAGGTGTCGGTGTCCGACGTGCCGGGGCCGATCCTCAGCTCGAAGTCCCCGTCGTACTTCTCGTGGCCGGCGATCACGGCGAGTTCGACGGCCTCCTCCCCCCGCTCGCCCCGGACGATGAGCGGGTCCTTGCGCAGATCCCTCATGAGCGCCACGCACATGCCGATCATCACGAGCACGAACGGCGCCGCCACCAGGATGGTGAGGTTCTGCAGGCCGGCGAGCGCGTCGCCCTGCCCGTCGCCGATGAGCAGCATGATCGCGGCGACCGCACCGGTCACCACGCCCCAGAAGATCACCACGGGGCGGGTGGGTTCGAAGGCGCCGCGCTGCGAGAGCGTGCCCATGACGATGGAGGCGGCGTCCGCGCCCGAGACGAAGAAGATGCCCACCAGGACCATCACGAGCAGGCTCATCGCGCCCGCGGCCGGGAACTCCTGGAGGACACCGAAGAGTTGCCCCTCGGGCGTGGTCTCCCCCGCGAGGTCGCCCTGCTCGCTGAGCTTCATCGCCGTGCCGCCGAAGACGGCGAACCAGACGAGGCTGACGGCGCTGGGGACCAGGATGACTCCGCCGACGAACTGCCGGATGGTCCGGCCCCGGCTGATGCGGGCGATGAACATGCCGACGAAGGGCGTCCAGGAGATCCACCACGCCCAGTAGAAGACGGTCCAGCTGCCCAGCCAGTCATGGATCTTGGCGCCGCTGGTGGCCTCGGTGCGGCCGGCCAGCTGCGGCAGGTCGCCGAAGTAGGCGGCGAGCGAGGTGGGCAGCAGGTCGAGCACGATGATGGTGGGGCCGGCCACGAAGACGAAGACGGCGAGCACGGCGGCGAGCACCATGTTGGTGTTGGAGAGCCACTGGATGCCCTTCTCCACACCGGAGACGGCGGACAGGACGAAGGCCACCGTCAGGACGGCGATGATGGCGACGAGCAGCCCGGTGCCGGTCTTCTCCATCCAGCCCAGTTCCTCGAAGCCGCTGCCGATCTGGAGCGCGCCGAGGCCGAGCGAGGCGGCGGAGCCGAAGAGGGTGGCGAAGATGGCCAGGATGTCGATGAAGCGGCCCGGACCGCCGTACGCCCGCTTCTCGCCCATCAGCGGGACGAAGACCGCGCTGATGGTCTGGCGGCGCCGGCGCCGGAACGTCGAGTACGCGATGGCGAGTCCGACGACGGCGTAGATCGCCCACGGGTGGAGCGTCCAGTGGAAGAGCGTGGTGGCCATGGCGGTCTGCATCCGCTCCGCCGAGTCGACGGGGTGGGTGCCGGGCGGTGGGGTGGCGTAGTGGGCGAGCGGTTCGCTCACGCCGTAGAACATCAGGCCGATGCCCATGCCGGCGCTGAACATCATGGCGATCCACGACACGGTACGGAACTCGGGGCCCTCGTTCTCCTGGCCGAGCGTGATCCGGCCGTAGCGACTGACGGCGAGCCACAGCGCGAAGACGACGAAGCCGGAGGCGGCCAGCATGAACGCCCAGCCGCCGTTGCGGATCAGCCCGTCGAGAAGGGTGGTGGAGGCGTCCTCCAGGCTCTCGGTGGCGGTGGCTCCCCAGACGACGAAGGCCACGGTGAGGACGGCGGTGACACCGAACACGATCCGGTCGGTGCGGGCGCGGTGGTGGTGCTCGGGGCGGCCGGGAAGGTCCGCCGTCACCGGCAGCAGCCCTTCCCGGCCGGTCCGTTCGGCGCCCGCTCGACGGCCTTCCGACCTCTGATCTTCCTGTGACACAGGCGGCACCTTTCACGGCATTACGGAACAAACAGACAATGTCTCCGTAAGGCAGTACCACAAGGGCGGCCCAGGACCGTGGATTCAGCGGCGGTGGATTCAGAACACCTCGGACTCGGTGAAGAGTTCGTTCACCCACTGGGCGCTCGCCTCGGCGCACCCCGTGGTCGGGGTCCCGGGGAAGAGGCGGAACCACGAGACGGCCCGGCCCAGTGCGCCGAGCCGGGTGGCAAGCGCCGCGGCACGGCGGAGCTCCGGGAGGCTCGGCCCCAGGTCGGTCCAGGGTTCCAGATACGCGTCGCGCAGCCGGTGCGCATGCTCGGGGCCGTGACGTTCCCGGACGGCGCGGGCGGGGACCAGGAGGCTGGTGAAGGGGTGGGCGATGTTGGCGTCGCCCCAGTCGAAGAAGGTGAAGCGGCCGGCGGCGGGGGCGAGGAGCTGGGCGTCGTGCAGGTCGCAGTGGTCGAGCGAGTCCGGGATGCCGTACGCGTCGAGCTCCTCGCACCAGTCGAGGAGCCGGGGCCGCCGGCCCCGGAGGGCACGGCGGGTGTCCGGGTCCAGGGCGGCGTTGCCCTCGACGAGTCCGTCGAAGACACGGGGCAGTTCTCCGGTGCGGCCGCCGGGCACACCGAGGGCGGCCATCCGTTCCGTGTACGGGGTCAGGGCGCGCTGCATCCGCGCGTACTGGCCGAGTGCCACAGCCCAGGACTCCGGCCCGGCGTCGCCGGCGTCGAGCACGTGCCGGAAGAGGGGCCCGCCGTCGGGGAGGAGCGACCAGCCCCGCGCGGCGTCGACCGCGAGCGGGGTCACGACGTGCTCGGGCACCCAGTCGGCGAGCGCACCGCCGAGGGCGGCCTCGAAGGCGGCGTCCGGGGCGCTCGCCTTGAACCACACCACCTCGCGCTCCCCGGCTCCGGTCCGGAAGCGCACGAGGATCGACCAGGGCCGGACCCTGACCTCACGGGGGCCCGCCTCCGCCAGACCGTGCCGGGCGAGCTCCCGCTCCGACCAGCCGAGGGCGGCGGCCTGCCAGGCCTCTTCCTCCCAGGGGGTGACCGCATCCGCGAACCGCCCGCGGTCGACCGTCATGGATATCGCTTGTCCCATCGGGCGATTCCACCACCGGGAGGCGTTCGGCGCACCCGAAATACCCGTGGGGCCCGCCCGAGACACAGAACAGCCTTAGAGATATTCGTATACCAAACCAGCGAGCGAGACCACCCCCACTTGGGCATGCGACGGGCCTTAACCGCACCTCCCGATCTCCACCCTTGTCCGACCCTCGCCGCTTGGTATACAAAACTGGGAGTCGTCGGCCACTCCCGCAAGGAGCACCACATGTGCCTCGAAGCCACCCCGCCGCCCTCCCCCTCGGTGACCCGCCGCGGCGTCCTCGCGGGTGCGGCCGCGCTCGCCGGCACCGTGGCCGTGTCCGGCACCGCGGCGGCCGCCTCGCCCGGGACAGGCGCGGACCGGAGCTCCGGAACCCCCGCCGGGGGCGACCTCGTGATCCGGGGCGGCACCCTCCTGGACCCGGCCACCGGCGAGGTCACCGAGAACGCCGTCGTCGTCATCGAGGGCGGAACCGTGCGCGCGGCGGGCCGCGAGGGTGTCGTCACCGTGCCGAAGGGCGTCGAGGTCCTCGACGCCCACGGCCGCTGGGTCCTGCCGGGCCTGGTGGACGCACACATCCACCTCAGCACCGCTGCCGAGGCCCGCGACGCCGTCCGCCAGGGCGCGACCAGCGCGCGCAGCGGATCGACCACCTTCTACCAGGACATCGCCGTCCGCGAACTCGCCCGGCACAGCCCCGCGCTCGCACCCCGCCTGACGGCCGCCGGCGTGTTCGTCACCCCGGACCTCGGCGACACCGTCCTCGCCGACCCCGACCTCACCCCGCTCGTACGCCTCAAGGACGGCGTGCGCTCGGCCGAGGCGCTGCGCCGCGTCGTCGAGGTCAACCTCGCCCGAGGCGCGGACGTCATCAAGACGCGCGTGAACGAGCGCGCCGGAGTCCCGGAACAGGACCCGCTGGCCCAGGTCTACTCGTACGAGCAGCTCGCCGAGATCGTCGCCGCCGCCCGGCGGCGCGGCAAGGGCGTCCTCTGCCACAGCTACAGCGAGCAGGGCTGCCACGACGCCGTCACGGCCGGCATCCGCTCCCTGGAACACGGCGCGTTCGTCGGCGAGCGCACCCTGCGCGAGATGCGTCGCAGGGGTACGTACTTCACCCCCACCCTCTCCGCCATCGCCGGCATGATCGACTCCCCGAACCCGATCCTCGCCGAGCGCGGCCGCACCTACCTCCCCGTGCTGAAGCGGGCCGTCCTCGCCGCGCACGAACTCGGCGTCCCGCTCGCCGCCGGCACCGACTCGTCGGGCGGCACCGTTCGCCCGATCGGCCGCGAGGTCGAACTCATGCGTGCCGCGGGACTGTCCGCGCTCGACGCCCTCCGCACCGCGACCACCGGCGCCGCCCGCCTCCTCGGCGTGCAGCACAAGGTGGGCCGCCTCACCCGGGGCTTCACGGGCGACGCGATCCTCGTGACCGGCGACCCGCTCACGGACGTGACGGTCCTCAAGCAACCGGTGCGCGTGGTACGGGCGGGCATCGCGCTCTGACAACGCCCCGCCGGACCGGGCCGGGTCCGCGGGACGGTGCCCGCGCCCGTCGGGGCGGCACCCGAGCAACGGCCGGCGTGACCGGCGCCCACGCCCTCGACGAGCAGCTCGACACGGTCTTCGGCATCGCGGACCGGCACGGCGTGGGCGTGGACATCCACCTCCACGACCGTGGCGAGAAGGGCATGCAGGCGATGCGCGGGATCGTCGAGCGCACCCGCGCCCTGTCGCTCGCCGGCAAGGTCACCGTCAGCCACGTCTTCTGCCTGCCGGGTCTGACGGACCGTGAACTTGGCATGATCGCCACCGACTTGGGCGAGCAGGACATCGCCCTGACCACGGTCGCACCGTCCGACTCCCTGGTGCTGCCGATCGCCCGGCTGCGCGAGCACGGCGTGCGGGTCGGGCTCGGTTCCGACGGTGTGCGTGACTCCTGGAGCCCGTTCGGGGACGCCGACATGATGCACCGCGCGCACATCCTCGGGTGGGTGACGGACGTGCGTCTCGACGACGAGCTGAACGAGTGCTACCGCGTGGCGACCCACGGCGGCGCGGACGTCATGGGCCTGGCGCACGCCGACTTCAGGCCCGGCGCGCCGGCGGACTTCGTCCTGGTGCGCGGCGAGTGCCTGCCGCAGGTCGTCGTCGACATGCCGCGCCGGGACATGGTGGTCCACGGCGGTGTGGTCGTGGCCCTCGACGGGGAGTTCCTCGCCTGAGAACGAGGGACCACGCCCCTTGACCGACGGTCGGGCACTCCGCTCGGGTGCCCGACCGTCTCCCGTTCAGAAACCCTCGGCTCCTACAGGTACGGGCGCGTGATCAGCTCGAACGCGTGCCCGGCGGGGTCCTTGAAGTAGACGCCGCGGCCGCCGTGTTCGGTGTTGGTCTCGCCGGGCCGCTTCATCTGCGGATCGGCCCAGTGCTCGACGCCCTGGTCGCACAGCCGCGCGTACGCCCGGTCGAAGAGCTCGTCGTCGACGAGGAACGCGTAGTGCTGCATCTGGATCTCGACCGGGGGCTCGGCGAACTGGATCAGTACACCGTCGGCGAGCTGGACGTTGAGGAAGGGACCCCAGGACGGCGCCTCGGGGAGTTCCAGCAACTCCCGGAAGAAGCGCGCCGATTCGTCGCGGTTCTTGGCGGCGATGATGGTGTGGTTGAACGTGACTGCCATGTGGATGACCTCGCTGTGGGTTCGGCACGAAGAAGGATGGACTCGCAGTGCTCGAGCACTGGGGAGGTCCGCGTGCCGGTCCCCGGGGGTGCTGGTGTCGCACCCGCCGAGCGGTCAGTCGTCCACCGGATGGCCCGTCTGTGTGTGGCGTCGCAGCGCCGGTCCGGTGTTCACGTCGAGCGACGGTACTTGATCGATCCTGTCGTGGCAAGGCCGGATCCGTGCGTGCCCGGAGCCTTGCCACGCCGCGGGGGTCACCCTATCGTCCCGGACAGAAAGCGCTTTCCATCCCTTGGGGGGCGGCTCCCCGAGGGCTGCCCACCGACGGTTTCTTCCGAACTGTCGGACTGTTCGAGGACGAGAAGGACGAGAAGGACGGCGAGCATGAGACGACCCATCGCACTTCGGCTCCAAGCGGCACTGACGACACTGGCCCTGGCGGCCGCCACCGCGGCGGTCCTGTCACTGCCCGAGGCGGCGGCGGCGACCGGCGGCGCCACCGGCTACGCGACCCAGAACGGCGGGACCACCGGCGGCGCGGGCGGGCAGACGGTACGGGCCACCACGGGAACCGCGATCCACGCCGCGCTCTGCGCCCGGGCGAGCAGCAGCACACCGCTCACCATCGAGGTCGAGGGCACGATCGACCACTCCAACACCGCCAAGGTGTCCGGCCCGAGCTGCAACACCGCCGACGGGGTGATCGAGCTCAAACAGATCAGCAACGTCACGCTCGTCGGCGTCGGCAGCGGTGCCGTCTTCGACCAACTCGGCATCCACATCCGCGAGTCGAGCAACATCATCGTCCAGAACGTGACCGTCCGGAACGTCAAGAAGTCGGGCTCCCCCACCTCCAACGGCGGTGACGCCATCGGCATGGAGAGCGACGTCCGGAACGTCTGGGTCGACCACGTCACCCTGGAGGCGTCGGGCGGGGAGTCGGAGGGCTACGACGGCCTGTTCGACATGAAGGACAACACCCGATACGTGACGCTGTCCTACAGCATCCTGCGCAACTCCGGCCGCGGCGGGCTCGTCGGCTCCAGCGAGACGGAGCTCTCGAACGGCTTCATCACGTACCACCACAACCTGTACGAGAACATCGACTCCCGCGTGCCCCTGCTGCGCGGCGGGACCGCCCACATGTACGACAACCACTATCTGCACCTGAACGAGTCCGGCATCAACTCCCGCGCGGGTGCGCACGCCAGGGTGGACAACAACTACTTCGAGGACTCCAAGGACGTCCTCGGCACCTTCTACACCGACGCGGCCGGGTACTGGCAGGTCGGCGGCAACGTCTTCGACAACGTGACCTGGTCGAGCCCCGCGAGCGAGTACCACCCGGCGGGGCCGAACCCGCAGTCGAACACCACGGTGAGCATCCCGTACGCCTTCACCCTCGACGACGCGGCCTGTGTGCCGAGCGTCGTGAGCCGTACGGCGGGCGCCGGCAAGGGCCTCCAGGTGTCGGACGGCAGCTGCTCGCCCCAGACACCGACGCCCACGCCCACGCCGACCCCCACGCCGACCGCGACAGCCACCCCCACCCCCACGCCGTCACCCACCCCGCCCGGCGGGACGAACCTCAGCATCGGGGCGGGCTCGGACGGCTCCAGCAAGGCCACCGGGACGAGCTACGGCAACGTCCGGGACGGCGACATGAGCACCTACTGGTCCCCGGCCGGCACGACCGGCTCCGTGTCCATCAAGTGGGGCACCGCCACCGCCGTCTCCGCGATCGACATCCGGGAGACGGCGGGGACCACGGGCCGCATCGGGTCCTGGCGGGTCGTCGACGGCGACACGGGCACCGTCCTGGCCTCCGGCAGCGGGGCGGGCGCCATCAGCTTCCCCCGGACCTCGCTGACCAAGGTCACCTTCGAGATCACCGGCGCGAACGGGACGCCGCAGGTGGCCGAGTTCGAGACGTACGCCGGGTAGCCCCGCCGCCTCGGCTCACTCCGCCCCGGTCACGAACTCCCGGTCGCCGTACCGCACCTGCGCCTGGTCCCAGTCGGCGCCGAGGGCGGTCGTGAACCTGCGGACCAGCGGCAGGTCGTCGACCCGGGCGACGAGGACGAGCCGGCCGTCGAGGGTGACGGAACCGCCACCGAGCTTGTCGCGGGCCTCCGGGTCCGCGACGAGCGCTTCGCGCAGGCTACTGACGCCGACACCGGGGACCTCGATCTCGACCGCGTCGGTCTCCGGTGCCGCGCGCGGCAGGCAGCGGAAGGTGAGGACCGCCTCCTGGAGGTACTGCTTGGCGATGACGCCGGCGATGTGGTGAAGGCCGTCGCGGCCGACCCGCTCGACGTCGAACTCCCGGGAACGCTCGTACGTCGCCTGCTTCAGCTCGTCGGACCAGAAGACGCCGTCGAGGAGCTCCGAGGCGCCCGGCCGTGCGCCGTTGGCGCGGATGATCTGCCGTACCTCGTGACCGAAGCGGGTGAGGCGGGTGTCCAGCCGGGGGTCGTCGGGGTCGGTGATGATCGCGGTGTTGTCGGTCGCGAAGATCTCCGCCGCCGGGCAGTCCTGGGCGGCGGGGCTCGCGTACGCGCCGGGAGCACTCCCGATGCCCAGCAGCAGGGCGGTGACGGTCGAGGCGAGAAGGCGGGCGCGGCGGCCGGTGGTCAGGTTCCTCATGGCGTGATCAACGAGTCGGGGTGAAGATCGTTGCGACACGGGACCACCCACCCGCGGCCCCGCGCGACCATGCCGGACGCCGGGACACTCGCCCGGCGCGTGGATGATCAGGCAGGCACGAGCTGGGCCAGGCCCAGGACGAGGAGGGTGAGACCGAAGGTGAACTCCTCGTCCTGGGAGACGGACGTGAGGCTTCGGGCGGTCCGGAGCAGGGCGGGGTAGCCGGCCGGGTCGAGTCCCCGGTAGAAGGCGGCGAGTTCCGCGCCGTTGTCGGGGGCGGCGGCCGGGCCGTGCTGCTGGGCGGTGAAGCCGATGACGTAGTGCGTGACGGCGGTGAAGGCGCGGGCGGCGAGGTCGGCAGGCAGACCGTGGTCCAGGAGGGCCGCGAGGACGCGTTCGCGCTGGGCGAGTCCGTGGGGGCCGACCGGTACGTGGGCGATGAGCAGCGGCAGGGTGTGGGGGTGGCGGCGCAGGGTGTCGTGGAACCGGTGGGCGGTGACCGTGAGGACCTCCCGCCAGTCGGCCGGGGCGGCGGCGAGGCCGTCGAGGTCGGCCTTGCCCAGGACGCAGTCGACGACGTACGCCATGATCTCGTCCTTGCCGTCGAAGTGACGGTAGAGCGTGGCGGTACTGGAGTTCAGGGCCTCGGCCAGCATGCGCAGGGAGAACGCCTGGACGCCGTGCTCGTCGACCAGGCGCAGGGCGGTGTCGACGATCCGCGCGGTGTCGAGCGAGGGTCGGCCGCGCCGGGGCCCGGCCGAGGGCGTGGGCGCGGGGCGCGCGGCCCACCAGGCCGGGCTGCCGGGGATTGGCGGGGTGGCGGGCATGACGGCGGGCTCTCTCTCGCTGTGCGTGGTCGCCGGGGGCCACCGGCGACCGTCGGCGGGTGCGTGGCCACCGTACCCGCCGAGCGCGCGCCCCGAGCGGCGTCAGCCGACGGGGAGGCCGCCGGTCAGCGCGCCGATGGCGGGGAGCGCATCCGCGATGTCGTCGTCGGCCGGGGCGGAGACGTGGCCGATGTGGCCGTCCGGGCGGATGAGCAGGAGCGTGTCCTCGGTGATTCCGTACGCGCTGAGCAGCATCGCTTCCCGTGGGGTACGGGGCGTGGTGTGCGGCAGCGCGGTGTGGCGGCGCAGGGGGACGCCGGTGCTCGGCCAGGGGGGGCGGCGCGCGGCGGCGGCCGCGCGGGCGCCGAAGGCGAGGGCGGTGAAGTGCGGGCCCCGGTAGAGGTCGAAGAGCCTGGTGGCCGCGGCGGTGGGGTCGGGCAGCGGGGCGTCGGGGGCGCGGTCGCCGCAGCGCAGGGTCGCGGTGCGGGGTGCGTCCGCAGGGGCGAGCGGGCCGCCGAAGTAGGAGATGTCCAGCTGGTGTTCGCCCGGGCCGCGGGTGAGCCGGCCGGGGCGGGTGCGGCGCAGCCCCTCGTAGAGTTCGGTGGAGCGGCCGAGGACCCGGGCGGCGACGGGGCGCCGCTCGTCCTCGTAGCTGTCCAGGAGTGAGGCACCGGCGCCGGCGAGGGCCTGGTGGAGTTTCCAGCCGAGGTTGTACGCGTCCTGGACGCCGGTGTTGAGGCCCTGCGCTCCGGCGGGGGTGTGGACGTGCGCGGCGTCGCCGCACAGCAGGAGCCGGCCGTCGCGGTAGCGCTCGGCGAGGCGGACGTTGGGGCGGAAGACGGAGGTCCAGCTGACGTCGCGGAGGGTGAGGGAGCGGCCGGCCCGGCGTCGGACCAGTTCGGCGAGGTGGGTCTCGGTGGGGGCGGAGGTCTCGGCGGGGTCTCCGGGCCGCGTTCTGATCATGATCTGGAAGCGGCCGTCACCGCCGGGCAGGGGGCATGCCGCGACGCCGCGGCCGCCGGTGCGGGGCCAGATGTGCCAGTGGTCGCGGGAGAGTCCGTCGACGGCGGCGTCGACGAGGATCATCCGGTCGGCCTCGTCGGTGGCGCCCTCGAAGGCGATGCCCGCGGCCTTGCGCACGGTGCTGGAGCCGCCGTCGGCACCCACGACGTACCGGGCCGTCAGGAGGCGGCCGTCGTCGAGGCGTACGGCACACGTCTCGGCGTCCTGGGTGATCTCCTCGGCCCGGACGCCGAACTCGACACGCACGCCCAGGCGTTCGACGGCGTCGTGGAGGAGGGCCGTGGTGGCGTACTGAGGGAGGAGCAGGACGTCGGGGTAGGGCGTACCCGCGCTGCCGGGTGCGGTGGCGTGCATGCGCCAGGACTTCGTGAAGGGGCCGAGGTGCAGTCCCATCGGCGGGTAGGGACCGCCGGCCGCGAGGGCGGCGTCGGCCAGGCCGAAGTCGTCGAGCACTTCCAGGGTGCGCGGCTGGACGCCTTTGGCGCGCGAGCCCTCGAACCGTTTCCCCTCCTGCTCCACGAGCCGGACCGCGAGCCCCCGGCGGACCAGGTCGAGGGTGAGGGCGAGCCCCACGGGACCCGCGCCGATGACGAGGACGTCGACCGTCGCCGTACCTGTGTCGTCCATGTCTGCCGCTCCTCGTCGATCCCGTGACTCCGGCCGCACAGCATTTAACGGCTACAGTGTATCCATAAATAATGCTCCTGAAGAGCCGCCGCCTGTCCACCATCACGACGCCACCCCCGTCCCCGCCCAACGGCCGTGGCACATAGGGTCGGACGCATGGTGAGTGAATTCAGTGAGGCGTTCCTTCTGGAGGCCGAGCGGCATGCCGCCTGGGGCGCGGCCCAGCTCGAGGTCCTGGGCTCCTTCCTGCCCGACGGGCCGTGGACCGCGGACCTGTCGTCCTGCGTCTACCGGCAGGGCGGACTGGAACTGCGCGTGGCCGTACTCGGCACGTACGACACGGAGGAGCGGTCCTGGATGTGGGGCTGGGCGAATCCGGGGCTCCGGGACACCGAGGTGGTGGAGCTGCCCGCCGCGATCGCCCGTTACGGACAGGCGCACGGCATCCGCGAGCTGACCGAGGAGGTCCTCGACCTCTCCGGCTTCGACGACCCCCGGCGCGCCGCGGAGACGCTGGCGTTCACCGGGATGGGAGTGGCGGACACCCACGGGTACATCGGCGTGCCCGCCGGCCCCGGGACCCGGATCTACTTCCTGCCGGACGACGCCCGGGTGCCGCGCGCCGAGCTCGAACCGGTCTCGCTCCCCCGGATGCTGCTCACGGGCGCCGGGCTGATCGGGCACTCGCCGCGTCAGGTCGTCGGCGGCTACTTCGACCATCACGGGGTGCCCCAGCGCGTCGAGGACGACCGGATCGTCGCCGAACTCCCGGCCGGCAACGTCGCCGAGGTCCACTTCGACGAGCTCGGGCGCATCGCGGGCATCGACGTCAAGGTGCTCCCTTCGGGGTCGCGCGCCTGAACGTCCCGCCGACTCCCGCCGCGGGCCGCGCCTGAACGTCCGGCCGACTCCCGCCGCCAGTCACCGCCTGAACGTCCGGCCGACTCCCCGCGCCGGGCCGCACCGGGTCACACCGAGCGCGCGCCCGGCGGCGCTCACAACTCCTTGCCTGAAGGAGTGCCTGCCCGGGCCAGGCCCCGCATCAGGGACGGTTATATGCGCCGTACACCTATCAACGTCCCGGTGGGGCATTCAGCTATCCGGTGACGACTTGTCGCCAAAGGGTCACCCTTCATGTCCACGCGGTGCAAGGTGGGACAGATCGCCTGCGGGCCGGCGGAGGCCCGCGCGAGAGGAGTGGTGCCGTGCTGAACGACTTCTTCGACCGCCTCCGGCGGAGCGGCAACGGCGCGGGTGGGCGCGGTCCGGCGTCGACCCCCGCGAATCTCGTCCTCGACGCGGACTTCTCCTCTACCGAGCAGTGGGTCGCGGGCCGCTCGTGGGCCTATCCCGACGGCGGCCCGACCAACCCCGGCGACAACAAGCTCGACCACCTGGTGGAGGACCCCGCGTACAGCCGGACGGGGACCTTCCGGGCCACCCGCAGGACCGACGGTCTCTGGGACGCCGGGCTGCTGACGACGGAGGGCAGCGAGGAGGGATTCCTGGTGCGGACGGGCGACGTCCTGGAGGCCCGGGTGCGGCTGCCCGTGGAGACGGGAGCCTGGCCGGCGATCTGGACCTGGCGCGACGGCGGCCAGGAGATCGACGTCTTCGAGTACCACCCCGACAACCCGGACCTCCTGGAGCTGTCGAACCGGGTGCGGGGCAGGTACCTCTACTTCCGGGACCCGGCGGTCCAGCCCGGGGCCTGGGTCGACCTCCGGGTGGAGTTCGGGGCGCGCTCCGTGGTGTGGTGGGTCAACGGCGCCCGCGTCTTCGCCGACCGGCGCGGGGTGGGGCGTTCGTGGCGGGCCCACCTCATCGTGAACCTCTCGGTCTGCGCGGGCCAGTACCACCCGGCGCCCGACCCGGAGGCGTCGGAGATGTCGTACGAGGTGGCGGAGTTGCGCGTGTACCGGGACTGAACACCCGCCCCTCCCCCCCTTCCTTCAGCGGTCCGCGAGCAGCGTGCGCAGGCCGGCGGCGAGGCACTCGTACTCCTCGGCCCGGTTGTAGATCTGCCCGGAGATCCGGATGCCGCCTCCGTCGGGCCAGGCCCAGATCAGCACCCGGCAGCCGAGCCGGGCGGCGATCTCCTCGCGCAGCGCGGCGGCCTCCCCCTGTGTGCGGGCGAGACCGCGGGGCAGGCGCAGCGACCTCATCGCGAGGCCCTCGGTGTACGGCAGCGGGGTCAGGCCGGGGACGCCGGCCAGCGACTCGGCTCCGTGGCGTACGAGTGCGCTGTTGTGGGCGCGGACGCGTTCGGCACCGAGCCCGGCGATCAGGTCCAGTCCCTCGGGGGCGGCGAGCCAGCCGGTGTAGTCGGCGGTGGCCCGGTACTCGACGGCGCGCGGGAAGCCCCGGTCGTCCTCCCAGGAGGGCACGGGCGCGGGCACCCGGGCCCGGTGGGCGGGGGCCACCGCGAGGACGGCGCTGCCCGGCGGGGCGTACGCCCATTTGTGCAGGTTGCCGAACCAGAAGTCGGGGCGGCCCGCGAGCGGTTCGGCGAGCATGCCGGGTGCGTGGGCGCCGTCGACCACCGTGGTGACTCCCCGCTCGCGCAGCTCGGCCAGCAGCCGGGGTCCGGCGACGGTCCGGGCGGTGGGTGAGCTGATCTGGTCGAGGAGCGCCACCTTGGTCCGGGGCGTGAGCCCGGCGATCACCGTCTCGCGCACCGCGTCCTCGTCCGGCAGGGCGGGGTCGAGGGCGACGGTGACCGTCCGGGCCCGGCGGGCCGCCGACGCGACGACCGTGCCGTAGCCGTGGTCGGTGACCAGCACCTCGTCGTCGGCGTCCAGACGCAGGGCGTCGAGGGCGAGTCCGGCGGCCTCGGTGGCGTTCGTGACGAAGGCGATGCCCTCGGGGTCGGCGCCCAGGTGGGCGGCGACGCGTCCGCGGGCCTCGGCGACGCGGTCGGGGACGCCGAGGAAGAAGGCGTCGGGGTCGGCCGCCGCCTCGGCCGCGAGCTCCCGGTGGGCCCGGGCGACCGGGAGCGGTACGGCGCCGAAGGAGCCGTGGTTGAGGTGGGCGGGTTCCGGGGCGAGCCGGAAGAGTTCCGGCCCGCCCGGGAAGTCGGCAGGCGCCACGCCCGGCCGGTCCCCGGCCACGCCCGGCCGGCCTCCCGGCGCGCTCGCCGTACCTCCGAGCGTGCTCATCGGACCTCGACGGTGACGGTCCGGCCGGGGGCGACCCGGGTACGGACGACGGTGTAGGTCGCTCCGTCGACGACCTCGGTACGGGCCGGGCGGCGGACTCCGTCGACGGCGACGGTGTCGTGGGCGCCCGGGAAGCGCGCCTCCCAGGTGTAGGCCTCGTTGCCCGTGGTGTGGGTGAGGGTCGAGCGGCGGTCCGTGTCGTGCCGGAGGGTGAAGGCGGAGTCCCCGACCCGCAGGTCCTCGATGCTGAGCCATTCCATGCCGGAGGGCAGTCGCGGCTGGGTGGTGAGCGTGCGGGCGGGGGCGTTCGGGGTGACACCCATGAGCCCCTGGACGGTCTGGGCGACGAGGGTGAAGGAGACCTCGGGGTAGTCGCCGTTGGTGCCCTGGCGGGTGTTGACGTGCTGGACGTCCTTCTGGGCGTAGACGTGGCGCATCCACTTCCAGGCGGTGTCGGCGCGGTTGCCGGTGAGGAAGGTGTCCGGGAGGTAGGTGAGCGCCTCGATGTTGTCGGGGCGTCCGGCGCCTTCGGCCTGGGCGTCGATGTAGTCGAGGTACGCCTCGCGGCGGGCGCCGGGATCGATGATCCCCTTCATCGGCATGAACCAGCTGTTCTCCTTGCCCCAGCCGGTGAGGGCGCGCCCGTCGGTGGTGTAGCCGCGGACCATGTCGGCGCCCGAACCGGTGCCGCTCCAGGTGGAGTTGAAGTACGCCCTGAGGTCGCGGGCGCGGCGCTCGAAGCGGGCGGCCGTCGTGTGTTGGCCCTTGGCGCGGGCGAGGGAGGCCATCGCGCGGTAGGCCTGGTACTGGGAGCCGATGGCGTCGCCCGCCTCGGTGAGCGGTTCGTCGCTCTGCTCGTTGTAGCTGGCGGTGCCCTGGAAGATGCCGTGGCCGGTGCCTTCGGCGACCTGGACGGGGCCGTTGTCCTTCTGTCCGTCGTGGAGGGTGACGAACTCCTCGGTGGTGTGCCGGTAGAACGCCCACAGGGCGGGGTCGTCGAGGTAGGCGGGGTCGCCGCTCCAGCGGTAGGCCTCCTCGGCCTTCTGGACCAGTTCGAAGGGCGCGGGCACCTCGCGGACGAAGAGGCTCGGGCCCCGGTAGTCGATGGAGAGGGGGGTGCGGTTGTCGAAGTTGAGGGCCCACACCGGGTAGTAGGCGTGCTCCGCGGTGGCGGTGGCCGCGAAGGCGCGCAGCATCTCCTTGTTCTCGGCGTGCAGGCCGAGGACCCCGGCGCCGGCGAGCTGGTGGGCCGCGTCGCGGGAGTAGTAGCCGCTGCGGTTGGCGTAACCGGCCCAGTAGGAGGGGGCGTAGACGCCGGTGCCGGTGCCGCCGGTCTGCCGTTCGTCGGCGTCGAGGGGGCCCTGGGTGCCGGGGAGGTGGACCCAGCTGTTGGCCTTGCCCTTGGCCCAGTCGAACATGGCGACGACCTCGGGGTCGCTGGAGGTGACCCGCGGGTCGGCGGGGGCCGCCGGGGAGACCATGACGTCGTCGACGTTGATCCAGCCCTGGCCCGACGCGAAGGCGATCTCCAGGCGGTCGCCCGGGACGAGCGCGATCCGGCCGAGGGTGTGGCGGCGGTAGTTCGCGGCGGCGGGCAGGGTGCGTTCGGCGACGGCGGCGCCGTTGATCCGGAGGGTGTAGCGGCCGCCGGGGCCGCCGGTGGCGATCCAGGCGGAGACGAGATAGCTGCCGTGGCCGGTGGCCGTGACGGTCTGGGAGACCTTCATGCCGCTGCCGGCGTCGAGGTACGCGAGACGGCTCCCGGCGTGCGGGTTGTTGACCGCGACTCCGGTGCCGTCGGTGAACTCCCAGCCGGTGCCGCCCTGTTCGAAGCCGGGGTCGGTCACGGTCAGCAGGGCCGGGGCGGCCGGAGGGGCGGGGTCGGCGTGGGCCGCGGTGAGCGGGGCGAGGAACGCGAGGGCGGCGGCGAGCAGCAGCGTCGTACGGGAACGCGTCATGAGGGTCTCTCCCGGATCGGGTGATCGGTCGGCGCGCGGCACGCTAACAACCCCTCCCGAAGACTTGCAAGAGATTCGACAATCATCAGCAGCCTGTCCAACTGAAAGTTTTCAATGATGGATTGCAACTCTGATCGGTCCGCTTGTAGTGTCCCGCCCCATGACAGACAGAGACCCCGGAAGACGACCGGCACGGCGACACGTCCTTCGCATGGGAGGCGGCGCCCTGGCGCTCGCCCTCACCGGCTGCTCGGGAAGCGGCGCCGGCCCGAGCGGCGGCGCCGCCGGAGACCCGCGCAAGGGCCGGATCACGGTCTGGTCCTGGCAGGGCCCGGCGGCCGAACTCAAGGCCCTGATACCGGAGTTCAACAAGGCATATCCGGACATCCAGGTCACCGTGGAGGACATCGGCAACCCGGCGATCTGGGACAAGATCACGGCCGGCCTGGCCGCCGGCGGGCAGGGTCTCGCCGATGTCCTGCACATCGGCGTCGACTATCTCCCGGGGTACGTCGAGCACTTCCCCGGCGCCTTCGCCGACCTCGCCCCGCTGGGCGCGACCGCCCACAAGGACGCCTTCGCCCCCGGCCTCTGGCAGACCGTCTCGCCCGACGGGAAGCGGGTCGACGCCCTTCCCTGGGAGGCGAACTCGGCCGGCTTCTACTACCGGGCCGACCTCTTCGAACGCGCCGGTGTCGACGTCGAGGCCCTGCAGACCTGGGACGAGACCATCGAGGCCGGCAGACGCCTCAAGGCGAAGACCGGCGCCCATCTCCTCGGCATCGACAAGCCGGCCTCACAGCCCGACGCCGCCAACTTCTTCCAGATGCTGCTCCAGCTCCAGGGCGCCTTCTACTTCGATCTGGGGGGCCGCATCACCCTGGACTCCCCCGAGGCCGTCCGCGCCATGACGCTCATCAAGACGATGAACGACGCCGGGCTCGTCAGCGATCTCGCCGGCGGGTGGAACGCCCTCATGAGCTCCCTGAAGCGGGGCACCGCGGCCGTGCTGCCCTGGCCCACCTGGTTCGGCGGAATCATCGAGGAGCAGGTGCCCGGCGAGGCCGGCAAGTGGAAGGTCCGGCTGCCCCCGGCCGTCCGCCGCGGCGGCGCCACCGCGGCCACGGTGAACTCCACCCACCTAGCCGTCGCCGGCAGCAGCACGCAGCAGGCCGCCGCCTGGTCCTTCGTCGAGTTCGCGCTGACCCGTCCCGCCTCCCAGGTGCGGATCTACCGCGGCAAGGGCATCGCGCCCGCCCTCCTCAAGGCGTACGAGGACCCCGTCTTCCACCAGCCGTCGGCCTTCTTCAGCGGGCAGCGCAAGGGCGAGGTCTTCCTCGCCGCGCTCAAGGCCCCCAGCCCCGCCGTGAACTACACCTCCGACTACGCCCGGGCCCTGAAGCTCGTCACCGACGCCCAGTCCAAGGTGCTGCTCGGCGGCGCCGACCCGGCGAAGGTGCTGACCGAGGCGGCCCGCGAACTGGCCCGCCAGACCGGCCGGAAGGCCGCCCGATGACGGTCACCACCCCGGTGGCCCGGTCCGCGCCGGCCGTCGTGCGCCACCGGCGGCGGCGCGGCCGGGCCGCCCCGTACCTCTTCGTCCTGCCCGCCGTGCTGCTCTTCGCCGTGTTCAAGCTGTACCCCATCGGCCGGTCCTTCCTGCTCAGCCTGCACCGCACGGTCGGCGGCACCGAGACCTTCGTGGGTGCCGACAACTATGTACGCCTCGCCGACGACCCGCTGTTCTGGACCGCGCTGCGCAACACGGGGGTGATCCTCGCCGTCCAGGTGCCGCTGATGCTGGCGCTCGCCACCGCGCTCGCGGTCGCGCTCGACTCCACGCTCCTGCGCGGCCGGCCGGTCTTCCGGCTCGGCTTCTTCCTGCCGATGGTCACCGGCCTCGTCGCGTACGGCATCGTCTTCTCGGTCCTCCTCAACAAGGACTACGGGCTCGTCAACTGGCTCCTCGGGCTGTTCGGAGCGGACCCGGTGCCCTGGCTGACCGACCCGCTGTGGGCGCGGATCTCCCTGGGCCTGGCACTGACCTGGCACTACACCGGCTACAACGCCGTGATCCTGCTGGCCCGGCTGCAGACCGTCCCGCGCGAGCTCTACGACGCGGCCGCCGTGGACGGCGCCGGGGCACTGGGCGCGTTCCGGCACGTCACCCTGCCGGGGCTGCGCCCCGCACTGCTGCTCACCACCGTCCTGTCCACCATCGGCACGCTCCAGCTCTTCGACGAGCCGTACGTCCTCACCGGCGGCGGGCCGGACAACGCGACCCTGACCATCGGCGTGTACCTCTACCAGAACGCCTTCAAGTACTTCGACTTCGGCTACGCCTCGGCCGTGGCGTACGCCCTCACCGTCCTCGTCGGACTGCTCGGCCTGATCCAGTTCCGCCTCCTCGGGGAGAAGTCGTGACCAGCCGCCACCCGGGCCGGAGCATCCTGCTCACCTCCGGGCTCGCCCTCGCCCTGGCCGCCGTCGCGGTCCCCTTCTACTGGCTGGCCGTCGGCGCCACCCACAGCTCGCGGGAGATCTTCGACAGCCCGCCGCCCCTGCTGCCCGGCGGGCACCTCGCGGAGAACCTCGCCACCCTCCAGGAGACGGCGGACTTCGGCCGGGTCGTCCTCAACTCCCTGGGCATCGCCCTCGTCTACACGGTCCTCGCCGGCACGGTGTGCACCCTCGCCGGATACGGCTTCGCCACCTACCGCTTCCGCGGCCGCGAGGCCCTCTTCGGGCTCCTCATGCTCGGTCTGGTCGTGCCCGCGCAGATCACCCTCGTGCCGCTCTTCACGATGATGGCCGAGCTGCGGTGGCTGGACACCTACCAGGCGGTGATCGCCCCGAACCTGGCCCTGCCCTTCGGCATCTTCCTGATGCGCCAGTCGATGGCCGCGCTCCCGACGGAACTCCTGGACTCCGGCCGGATGGACGGCTGCGGAGAGCTCCGGCTCCTGTGGCGGGTCGCCCTGCCCCCGATGCGCCCCGCCCTCGCGGCGCTCGCCCTGTTCCTCTTCCTGTACCAGTGGAACGACTTCGTCTGGCCGCTGATCGTGCTGCGCGACGACAGCACGTTCACCATCCCGGTGGCGCTCGCCTCCCTCCAGGGCCTGGACGAGACCGACTACGGCGCCATCCTCGCCGGCACCGCCGTCGCCGCCGTCCCCATGGCGGTGGTGTTCCTCGCCCTCCAGCGCCACTTCGTCTCCGGCCTCCTCGCGGGCGCCGTGAAGGAATGAACAAGCCGATGCAGACACAGCAGACACAGCAGCACACCGACCACCCCCGTCCGGCCGTCCCGGTGACCACCGCGCACGCCGCCCCGGCCCCCGCCGAGCCGCTGCTCGACGACGTGTCGGTCGCCGTCCTCGCCCCTGGCCATCCCGAGGTGACCCCCTCGTGGGAACTGACCGTCCTCGCGGACGGGCTGCGGATGCTCGCCGTCCACGCGGACGGCGTCCCCGTCGAGATCCGCCTCTCGGTGCCGCTCGGCGACGCGGCGGGCTACTGGCATCCGCAAGCCGGCTGGCGGCGCACCCTGGTCGCCGACTGGGAGGGCCGCGGTCGCGTCAGCCTGGTCGACGGGGCTCCCGTCGGCTGTCTGTACGCGCACTCCGGCGCCACCCTCCTCACCTTCGCCGTCGCCGACCCGGTCCCCGAGGCGGACATCCGCTTCGGGGTCTCGGAGGAGAACGACACCCACGTCGTCCATCTGAGCCTCCCCGCCTCCGCGGAGCCGCACCGGCTGCTGCTCGTGCCGCGCGCGCCGTCGGTCGCGTCCGCCCTCCGGCCGCTGCGCGCGTGGTTCGCCGCCGCCCACCCGCCGATGCCGGTGCCGGACGCGGCCCGGCTCCCGGTGTACTCGACCTGGTACGCCTTCAACCAGGACGTCTCCGCCGCCGCCGTCGAGGCGCAGGCCCGCCGCGCCGCCGAACTGGGCTGCGGAGCGCTGATCCTCGACGACGGCTGGCAGCGCTTCGGCAACGGCCGGGGCTACGCCGGCTGCGGCGACTGGCAGCCGGACCCGGCCAAGTTCCCCGACCTGGCCGGGCACGTGGCACGGGTGCGCGCCGAGGGACTGCGCTATCTGCTCTGGGTCGCGCCCCTCCTCATCGGGCCCGGGGCCGACTGCCACGACCGCTGGGCCGCGTCGGCGCCCGCCCCGGCCACCGTCCCCGGCGCCCGGGTGCTCGACCCGCGCCTCCCCGGGGTCCGCCGGCACGTCGTCGAGCTGTGCGTCTCCCTCGTCCGCACGTACGGACTCGACGGGCTCAAGCTGGACTTCCTCGACGAGGCGGCGGTGTACGCGGGCGACGGCGCGGGGGACGTGGGCCTGGCGATGACCGGGCTCCTCGCCGAGCTGCGCCGGGCCCTGGAAGCCGTACGGCCCGAGGTGCTGCTCGAACTGCGCCAGCCGTACACGGGCCCCGGCATGGCGCCGTACGGGAACATGCTGCGCTCCCTCGACTGCCCCGCGGACGCGACCGCCAACCGGGTGCAGACCCTCGACACCGCGCTGCTCGCCGTGGGCGGGGCCGTCCACTCCGACATGCTGATGTGGTCCCGCTCCGCGCCGGTCGAGGCGGTGGCCCGGCAGCTGATCGGCGCGCTCCACGCGGTGCCGCAGCTCTCCGTACGCCTGGACGAGGTGCCGCCCGAGCACCTCGCGGCCGTACGGTTCTGGCTCGGGCGCTGGCGGCTCCACCGGGAGCTGCTCCTCGACGGGGCCGTGGAGCCGGGGCGGCCGGACGAGCTGTACCCGGTGGTGGTCGCGTCCCGTGGCGACGAGTGCCTGATGAGCGTCCACGGCGACCGGGTCGCGGTGCTCGACTTCGCCGCGTACCGCCGCATCCACCTGGTCAACGGCTCCGACCGGGACCGGCTGATGGTGGAGGTGACCGGGGGCGGCGGCCGGGTGACCGCCCGGGTCCACGGGCCGGACGGCCGTATGATGGCTGATCCGCCCGCGCACCTGCCGGAAGGGCCCCGCCCGCTGGCCGTACCGCGCGGCGGTCTGGTTTCGCTCGTACTCACGGAAGGACCGCGATGAAGGTCGGCATCACCGACGTCGCAGCCCACGCACAGGTCAGCGAGGCCACCGTCAGCCGGGTGATCAACCGGCGGCAGGGCGTCTCGCGGAAGACCCGCGAGGCCGTCGAGCGGGCGATGGCCGAGCTCGGCTACGAGCGCCCGACCCAGGGCCAGCTGGTCGCGGTCGTCACCGAGTTCGTGTCGAACCCCTTCTTCGCGGACGTCGCCGAGCGCATCGAGTCGGCGCTCGCCCCGCACGGCCTGAAGACGGTGCTCTGCCCCGTCTTCGCCGGCGGGGTGCAGGAGCTGGACTACCTCACCTCCCTCGTCGACAAGGGCATCGCGGCCGTCGTCTTCCTCTCCTCCTCCAACACCGTCGAGGGCGCGGACACCGACGGCTACGAGCTGCTGCGCCAGCGCCGTGTGCCGTACGTCGGGATCAACGGCGAGTTCGCCGACGGCGTGCCCGCCCCGGTCTTCTCCACCGACGACGCACTCGCGGCGGAGCTGGCCGTGGACCACCTCCACCGGCTGGGGCACCGGCGCATCGGCATGGCCTCGGGCCCCTCGGGGAACCGGCCGGCCGACCGGCGGGTCCGGGGCTTCGTCGAGGCGATGGCCCGGCGCGGCATCGACGACGCGGCGCGCTGGGTGGTGCGCCAGTCGTACAGCGTGGAGGGCGGCCAGGCCGCGGCCGCGGCCCTGGTCGGGCTCGGCGCCACCGCGATCGTCGCGGCCAGCGACTTCATGGCGCTCGGCGCCGTCCGGGGCATCCGCCGGCAGGGTCTGTCCGTGCCGGACGACGTCTCGGTGGTCGGCTACGACGGCTCGTCCGTCACCGAGTTCACCGACCCGGCCCTCACCACGGTCCGTCAGCCCGCCGACCGGCTCGCCCTGGAGGTGGGCCGCAGCGTCCTGGCGCTGGTCGGCAACCGCGAGGTCCCCACGGGCGAGCTCCTCTTCGATCCGGAACTGGTCATCCGCGCCTCGACGGGCCCGGCCGCCCGATAGTTCATCTCCCCGACGCGCGCGCCGCAGGGGGGAAGGGTGCGTCGTGGCCAGGGGCGTTGCGTAGGCTCGAACGGAGCGTTCCGCGTACCCGAGAGAACCGCGCCGCCGTCCCGACGCCGAGGAGGACCCTGTGAGCACCGCCGGAGAAGGACGGCAGCAGCTGGACGAGGCCAGCGTCCTCAACGCGAAGAGGACGCTCCTCGGGCTGCTCGCCCGGGCGGGGGTCTGGTCCGGCGACGCGGAGGAGCTGATCGCGCTCGTCGAGGCGGGCGCGCTCGCGCTGGCGCACGAGGAGGTCGGCGGGCGCGAGCGTACGGCCCCGGCGGAGAAGGGCGAGCTGTACGCGTCCGGCTGGCTCGACGGGGCGCGGGCCGTCGCCGAGGAGCTCGGCGCGGTCTCCGAGCGGGCGCTGCGTCACGTCGTGGCCACCGGCTCCTCGGCCGAGTCCCCGGACGAGCGGCCCCCGGTCGGCCGGACGGAGCTGGAGCGCACCAATGTGGCCGTCACTCCCCTCTACCTCTCCTTCACCGATGTCTCGGACCTCGACCCCGAGGTCACCGAGCAGGTGCTCCGGGCCGTCCTCGGCACCATGAGCTCGCGTCAGCGGGCGGGGTACGCGGGTCGGCTCACGGAGTTCACCTCGGCCCACCGCGCCCGCCTGGACCGGCTGTACGCCGAGTACGGGCCCGGCAGCGCGATCGCGATCCACGGCCGGTACTCCCTCATCCACTCCCCCACCAGCGTCGCCGTACTGGAGCGGCTCGCCACGGCGTCGGCGGACCTGCACGAGGAGTGGGACGCCGCCGAGCTGCCGCCGGCGTGGCTGGACGGCCTGACGACGGCGTGGGAGGCCTCGGTCTGACGTCGCCTCACGGGCCGGGCCGGCTCTTCCGGGCGGCGAGGGGTCGGACGGGCCCTGGCGCCCCCGGCAGCCACGGGATAGGTTAGGCTCACCTAACAAGCGCCTCGCGATGGCTGCTGCCTCGACATCCCCATGTCTGGAGGAGCGCCGGACGAGTCGTCAGCACACCTCTGCCCGGAGACAAGGATCCGCCATGCCTTCTGTGTTCACCCCCCTTCGCCGCCGCGTTCTCGTGGCGGGTGCCGCCGCGGTCTCGCTCGGCCTCATGGTGACCGGGTGCGGCTCGGACGACAAAAAGGACGACGCGAAGGACTCGGCGGCCAAGGCTCCGGCGGGCGCGTTCCCCGTCACCATCAAGAGCGCCCTCGGCGAGGCCGTCATCAAGGACAAGCCGAAGCGCGTCGTCACCCTCGGCCAGGGCTCCGCCGAGACCGCCATCGCGCTGGGCAACGTCCCCGTCGGCATCGAGAGCTACCCCTGGGGCAGCGACAAGACGGGCTACCTGCCCTGGATCCACGACGCGGTGAAGAAGTCCGGCGCCACGCTCCCCAAGCAGTTCGACGGCGGCGAGGAGCTCGACATCGAGGCCATCACCGAGCTCGAGCCCGACGTCATCCTCGCCCCCTGGTCGGGCATCACGCAGAAGCAGTACGACCTCCTCAAGGACATCGCGCCGACCGTCGCCTACCCCGACAAGGCGTGGAGCACCGACTGGGACCAGCAGATCGATATCGTCGCCAAGGCGCTCGGACAGCCGGAGAAGGCCAAGGAGCTGACCGACAAGATCGACAAGCAGCTCGCCGACGCCGCCGCCACGCGCCCGAACTACAAGAACGTGACGTTCTCGTACATCTACAACACCGGCCCCGGCACCCTCGGCGTCTTCAAGCCCGAGGAGCAGCGCGTCGCGATGGTCTCCAAGCTGGGCCTCAGGGTCGACCCGGTCGTGAACACCTTCAAGGAGACCGAGGGCACCGACTCCGCCCTCATCGGCCTGGAGAACGCCAACAAGCTCTCCAAGAGCGACATCGCCTTCACCTTCTACATGGACGACAAGTCCCGCAAGGAGATCGAGGCGCAGCCGCTGTACGCGGCCATCCCCGCGGTCAAGAAGGGCGCCCTCGTCTACAGCAACGACCAGCCCTTCGTCACCGCCTCGTCGATGATCAACCCGCTGACGGTCCCGTACAGCATCGAGCGCTACCTCCCGATGATCGACAAGGCCGTCGCCAAGGCCGGGAAGTAGCAGCGGGTCCCGGCGTGACCACTCTCTCCCGGATCGGGCAGGGCCCCGCCGTACGGCGGGGCCCTGCCCGGCACTTCGCAGCCGCCGCCCTGTGCCTGATCCTGCTCGCCCTCGCGGTCCTCGCCAGCGTGATGTTCGGCAGCAAGCCGACGTCCGCGGCCGACGTCCTCCGGGTCGTCACCGGTGACGGCGACGGCTACCTCCGTACGGTCGTCGAGAGCCGCTATCCGCGCACCGCGCTCGGCCTGCTCGCGGGCCTCTGCCTCGGGGTCGCCGGCACGCTGATGCAGGGCATCACCCGTAATCCGCTCGCCGAGCCGGGACTTCTCGGCATCAACGCGGGCGCGTCCGCCGCCATCGTCGCCGCGACCGCCTTCCTCGGCGCCTCCGGGCAGCGCGAGAACATCTGGTGGGCCCTCGCCGGAGCCCTGGCCACCGGTCTGGTCGTCCACCTCATCGGCACGACCCGCGGCGGCGGCGGACCGGTGCGCCTGGTGCTCGCCGGGGCGGTGCTGTCCGCCGTCCTCGCCGCGTTCATCCAGGCCGTCGCGCTGTCCCGGCCGCAGGTCTTCGACACGTACCGCTACTGGGTGGTGGGCTCGCTCGGCGGGCGCGGCTTCGACGCCTTCTGGGCGGTCCTGCCTTTCGCCGCCGTGGGGTTCGTCCTGGCCGTACTCCTCGCGCCGGGGCTCAACGCCATGGCGATGGGCGACGACAAGGCCGCCTCCCTCGGCATCAGCCCCGCGCGCGTGAAGGGCGCCGGTCTGCTCGCGGCGACGCTCCTCAGCGCCGCCGCGACCGCCGCCGTGGGCCCCATCGCCTTCGTCGGGCTCGCCGTCCCGCACCTCGTCCGGGTGCTCGTCGGCGCCGACTTCCGCCTGCAGATCCTCTTCACCTCGCTCGCGGGGCCCACGCTGCTGCTGTTCGCCGACGTCATCGGCCGGGTGCTGCTCCGCCCGCAGGAGCTCATGGTCGGCGTCGTCACCGCCTTCGTGGGCGCACCAGCGCTGCTCTTCGCCGTCCGTCGCATGAGGGGAGCGGTATGAAGACCGCCGAGCTGACCGACCCCCCGGCCGTGACGGCGTCGCGGCCCGTACGGCCCGCGGGCCGGAGCCTCCTGCGGATCGGGCCGTGGGTCGCGATCCCCGTACGACGCCCCACCGTGATCGCCGCCGCGGTGACCCTGCTGCTGCTCCTCGGGGCGGCCGTGGCGACCCTGTCGATGGGCAGGCTCGGCATCGATCCGGCCGACCTCCCGTCGGCGCTCATGGGCGAGGCCACGGGCAAGAACGCCTTCGTACTGAACCGGCTGCGCGGCCCGCGGCTCGTCGTCGCCACCGCCACCGGCGCCGCCTTCGGCCTGTCCGGGGTGCTCTTCCAGTCGGTCACCCGCAACCCGCTGGGCAGTCCCGACGTGATCGGGCTCGGCGCCGGCTCCGGAGCGGGTGCGGCGGCCGCCGCGCTGTTCTTCCCGGACGTCGTGCCCGTGCCCGTCGGCGCGCTGCTCGGCGCGGTCCTCGCCATGGCGGTCGTCTACCTCTCCACGGGGACGGGATTCCGCAACCCGGGTCGCCTGGTCGTGGCCGGCATCGGCGTGGCCGCGATGTCGACGGCCCTCACCCAGTACGTCGTCTACGCCGTGGAGCGCGACAAGGCGAGCGCGCTGACCGCCTACATCAACGGCAGCCTCGCCGCCCGCTCCTGGGACGACGCGGCGACGATCTGGCTGGTGCTGCTCGTCTGCCTGCCGCTCGCGGCGCTCCTCGCGCGGCCGCTGAGCATCGGGGAGATGGGCGACGACCTGTCGACCGGTCTGGGCGCCCGCCCGGCCCGTACGGCGACCGCCGCGGTGACGCTGTCGATCGTCCTGTCCGCCGGCGCCGTCAGCGTCGCCGGACCGATCGCCTTCATCTCCCTGACGGCCCCGCAGATCGCCAAGCGGGTCACCCGCGGCGGCGGCCCCCACCTGGTCATGTCGACCCTGCTGGGCGCCCTGCTCCTGGTCCTGGCCGATCTCACCGCCCAGCAGCTGCCGCTCTTCGACAACCTGCCGGTCGGCCTGTACACGATGGCCGTCGGCGGGACGTACCTCGGCTACCTCCTGCTGCGGGAGTGGAAGCGCCCGGCCTGATCCGTACGTGTGTCGCCGGGTAGGGGGACCGCTGTGCGGTCCCCCTACCGCTGTCCTCCCAGCGGTTCTCCCGCGCGCAGGTTCCAGCGGCCGGCGCGGCCGCTGAGGTGGACGGCGGTCAGCGGGCGGACGTCCAGGCGCCAGGCCGTCGCGTCCGGTGCGCCGAGGGCGTGGACCGTCGCGGCGCGGATCACGTCCGGTTCGACGACCGCGGTGACACGTCCGGAGCCGTCCCGGAGACCGTCGAGCCAGGTGCCGACCCTGAGGCGCAGGTCGCGCAGGGACTCCCCGCCGTGCGGGGCCGCCGTCGGGTCGGACAGCCAGGCGGAGACCCCGGCCTCCTCGGCGGCTGCCACGGCTGCCAGGGTCTGTCCGCGCCACCGGCCCATGGCGCAGCCCGCGAGTTCGTCCAGGGGTTCCGCGCGCAGGCCCAGGGCCTCCGCCGTGCGGCGGCAGCGCCGGGACGGCGAGGCGTACGCGCGGGGGGACGGGTCGACGGCGGACGCGACGGCCTCGGCGCGGGCGATGCCCGCCGGGTCGAGAGGACCGTCGTCGTCGAACCGGACCTCGCGCAGCGCCTCGCTCGTCGCGGGCGAGATCAGCGTCAACCGGACTGTCATCAGGCTCCTTTGCGGCGCGCGGGACGGAAGGTGCGGGTGTGGCGGGGGTGGTGCGAGGGACTTTACCCGGGGGCGTACGAAGGTGATCCAGGCCTCACGCCCTTGGCGACGGCTCCCGCGCGCGGTACCGTCAGGCGACATTTGAACAGCGTGACGACGGCGATACGGAAGCCCGGTGAGAAGCCGGCACGGTCGCGCCACTGTAAGCCGCGGCGTCCCCCAGGGGGATGTCACGGTGAGTCAGACCCGTGGACCGTCGTCCTGCACCACCGACTGGGACGCGAGTTCCCGCAGGAGGTTCCATCATGGCCGAGGCCGTCGTCTCCGCTGCCGTCTCCACCCCTTCCGTCGCCGTACCGGCTCCGCTGCCCGTGCGCGCGGTGCTGCCCTGGGCCTTCTTCGTCGGCCTCCTCGCGCTGATCGCGCTGTACTTCGTCGGCGCCGAGCAGGGCGCGACCTCCCTCATCGCGGGCACCGACGTGCACGAGTGGGTGCACGACGGGCGCCACCTGCTCGGTTTCCCCTGCCACTGAGGGGCGACCGGCACATGCACGCCTCAACTGTCAGATCCCTGCTGGTCCGCGGCATGCTCGCGGGCCTGATCGCCGGGCTGTTCGCCTTCGCCGTCGCCTACGCGGTGGGTGAGCCGCCCGTGAACGGCGCGATCGCCGTGGAGGAGGCCCAGGCCGCCCGGGAAGCAGCCCCGGCCGCCCACGGGGCGCACGCCGGCCACGGTGGCACGGCCGCCGCGGAGTCCGCCGAGGAAGAGGAGGGGATCAGCCGCTCCGTCCAGTCGACCGTCGGCCTCGCCACCGGCGTCCTCGTCTACGGGGTGGCGCTCGGCGGCATCGCCTCGCTGGCCTTCTCCTTCGTGCTGGGCCGCGTCGGCAGGTTCAGCCCCCGGGCGACGGCGGCGCTCACCGCCACCGCCGCGTTCACCACCGTCTACCTGGTGCCGTTCCTCAAGTACCCGGCGACCCCTCCGGCCGTCGGCAACCCGGACACCATCGGGAAGCGCACCACCCTGTTCTTCCTGATGATCCTGCTCAGCGTGCTCCTGGGGATCGCCGCCGTGATCGCCGGACGCCGGCTCGCGCCGCGCCTGGGCAACTGGAACGCGACCCTGGCGGCCGCCGCCGGGTTCGTCGTCGTGACGGCGGTCGCCTTCGCCGTCCTGCCGGACAACGAGGACGCCGTCGCGGCGGGCTTCCCGGCCGGGCTCCTCTGGGACTTCAGGCTCGCCTCTCTGGGCATCCAGGCCGTGCTGTGGGCGGTGTTCGGGGTGGTCTTCGGCGTCCTCGCGCAGAAGGCGCTGGCGACTCGAACGGCCGCCGCCGACACGGACGTTCAGCTCGGAACCTCCGCCGTCGGCTGACCCGCGAACCTTCCGACGACGCTGCCCCGCACACCCCGGTGTGCGGGGCGGCGTCGTGCCGGCCGTCGGTGCCCTGCCCGCAAGTGGGGCCGGGACGCCGACCGTTGGGCCCGCACGAACCCCCCTGCGTCCGTATACTGAACGCGCACGTGTCGTCACGTTCCGCGTACGGAGAGTCTCCTCTTGGCAGGTCGTTCTCAGCTGGTCGACGGCGTCCGGCGGTCCACGGGTCCCGTGGGGGCCGACGGGCGGCCGGCGTGGCACGAGCGGGCCCGACGGTCCGTCACCGCGGGCCGCGCGGAGCCCGGGATCGTGGCCGAGGCGGAGAGCCTGGCGCGCGCCGGACGGCTGACACCACGCGACCTTCGTCTGCTGCTGCTCGTCACCGACGACGACCCGGTGTGGCTCACGGCCCGCCGCCTCGCCGTCGCGTCGCTCGGGAGCACACCGCAGCGGGCGCAGGAGGTCCTCACGGCGCACGTCCAGCTCGAGGTCTGGCCGCCGCTCGCGTACGAGGAGACAGCCGAGCACCTGCCGGACGGGCGCGTGCTGCACACCGTGGCGGTACGGATCGGCCCGGCGGACGAGTCGGTGACGGGCCCGGAGCGCAGCGGCCCTTCGCTGTCGCGGGCCCGCCGCGCGGCGGACCTCGCGCTGCTCCACCGGCTGGCCGGGACGGACGGGAGGGAGGCACCGGAGGGCGAGGCCCCGGCCCCCCGGCTGAGGCTGCCGGGGATGGGAACGGAGGCCTTCGAGACCCTGCTCCACGTCCGGGCGCAGGCGGCCGCCGGCCCCGGCCCCGACCTCGCCGCCGAGGTCGGACGGAGGGTCGGATCGGCCCGGCTGCGGCACCGCGACGTCCTGCTCCTGCTGTTCGGCACCCGGGGTCCCGAGTGGCACGCCCTGCGCCTGCTCGCCCTCGACCACATGGCCCGCATGCAGTCGGCGGCGGCGACGCTGCTGCGCTGGCACGCGGACGCGCGGGGCGCCGAGCCCCTGCACGCCGTCGCCCCGTCCGCCGAGGGGTTCTCCTGCCGATGGACCTGGCAGGGCGGTGACGGTCCCACCGTCGAGGGCCCCGAGCGCACGGCACGCGATCGCCGCCAGGCCGTGCACCTCGGCGCGGTCGCGCTCCTGGCCCGGCTCGCCGAGCTCCCCGAGCCCGAGGAGGAGCGGGCCCCGGACGGCGGCGCCGCCCGGCAGACGGCCCGGATCCAGCCGGTGCCCCCGGGCCTGGACGCGGTGAAGTACCTGAACAAGTACACCCAGTTGGATGTGATCTCCAAGCCGGTGTCGTCGTTCACGAACGCGCCGAACAGCGTCTCCTGCTCCTACAGCTGCGTCCTCGTGCGCACCGGAGCCGAAGCCCTCGCCACCGGGAGGGGGAAGACGAGGACGGACGCCCGGCGGGTCGCCGCGGCGGCGCTGATGGAACGGCTGGTCGCACTCGACGCCGAGGAGACACCGCGGGACCGCCTGACGCCGGTCCGTCCGGAGCCGACGGCCGGGGCCGGAGCCGTCCTGGAGCCCCGGTCCGGAGCCGGGGGCGGGGCCGGAGCCATGCCGGAGCCCCGATCCGGAGCCGGGGGCGGGGCCGGAGCCACAGGCTGGGCCGGCGAGCGGCCCGGGACGCCGGCCGGTGCCGTGGAGCGCGGCGGGGGCGAGCCCCGTCGCGTACCCCTGCCCGGGCCGCGCCCCTCCCCCGTACCCCTGCCCCCGCCCTCGCCCCCGCCCGCGTCGGGGTTCTCGGTCGCCGACGCCCTTCGGGAGGCGCTCGCGGCCGGGTGCGCCGTCTCGTTCCTTCCGGGCGACGGGGAGCCCGCCGGGCTCCTCGTCCACCGCGCCGACGGCGGCCGGATGCCGGACGCGGACCTGCCGACGCCGCTGGCGGTCTGGCGCGGTCCCCTCCTGGTGCCCCCGGCTCCCGGGCCTGTTCCGGTGGTGGGGTGGCGGGTTCCCCTGGCCCATGCCGTGCCCGCACTCCTGCGGCGGGACCGGAGCGCCGGGTGGCACCGGACCGCGCGGGAGTGGGAGGACGCGGCCCGGCTCGGACTCCGGGCCGTCGCCGCGGGGCTCGTCCACCCCGCGCTCACCGTGGACGGCGTGGACCGGTGGCGCATCGGGCCGCTGCCGGACGCCACCGCCCGTGCCGCGGAGGAGCTCGCGCGTCGCATGTCCCCGCAGGCCCAAGCCGTGGCCGGGGAGGGCCGGTACGTGACGGCGCGGGAGGCCCTTCCGGCGTTCCTCGACGCGCTGACCGACACGATGCTGCGCTCCCCCGCCGCGGCCCTCTTCGGCACGGGGCCGTTCCTCGGCCCGTCCGGGCGCGCCCTGCCAGTGGCTGACGCCGCGGTCGTACGGCCATGGCTCGACGCGGTCGAGGACCGGCTGTACGACGGTCCGCCGCCCGGTCTGGCCGTCGAGATCGCGGATCCCTCCGAGGAGGAGGCGGCCGCCGGACGGTTGACCGGCCGTCTGCTCCTGGCCGTCGGCCCCGAGCGGCCGGACGACGAGATCGCCGCCCACGAGCTGTGGGCCGGCCGGGCCGCCGTGCCCGGCGTCGAGCCGTACCGGCTCCGCGTACGGTCCCTCCGCCGCCTTGAACGCCTGGCCCGCCACTGCGCCGCCCTGTCCGGGCTGCTCGTCTCGCCCGGACGGCTGGTGCTGGACGCGGAGGCGATCGCGCGGCTGCTCGAAGCCGAACCCGCCCTGGCCGCCGAAGGCCTGGTGCTGCGCTGGCCCTCCCGGCTCCGCGAGCGGCTCTCCGCGCACACCGTCGTCGGCGAACAGGCGGGCGCGGACACCGCGCGTCCCGGAGAAGGGACGCGTACGGCCGGAGGCGCGCCCAAGTTCAGTCTGCAGACCCTCCTCGACTTCCGGTGGCAGCTCGCGCTCGGCGGCGACGCGCTGAGCGAGGCCGAGATGGACGAACTCGCCGAGGCCGCCCGCCCCCTGGTCCGGGTGCGCGGCCAGTGGGTGCTGCTCGATCCCGGGACGGCCGCGCGGGTGCGCCGCCGGGACCTCGGCCCCCTGGCCGGCATCGACGCGCTGACCGCAGCGCTCACCGGCACCGTGCGCGTCGACGGCCTGACGGTGGAGTGCCGGGCGGGCGGGAGCCTCGCCGAGGTCGTCGCCGTCCTGCGGAAGGGCGAGCACGCCGCCCCGGTGCCGGCGCCCGCCCGGCTCGACGCCGTGCTGCGCGCGTACCAGGAACGGGCGCTGGCCTGGCTCGCGCACACCGGGGAGACCGGCTTCGGCGCGGTCCTCGCCGACGACATGGGTCTCGGCAAGACCCTCACGGCGATCGCCTACGTCCTGCACCGGCACGAGACGGGGCACCGCGGCCCGGTCCTCGTGGTGTGCCCGTCGTCGCTCGTGACCAACTGGGAGCGGGAGATCCGCCGGTTCGCCCCGCACCTCGACGTGACCGTCTACCACGGCACCCGGCGGAGCCTCGACGCCGGCGCCGGGCCCACCGTCGTCCTCACCACGTACGGCGTCCTGCGCCGCGATCCCGGACTCGCGTCGGCCACCTGGGACCTGGTCATCGCCGACGAGGCCCAGCACGCCAAGAACCACGCCTCCTCCACCGCCCGGTGTCTGCGCTCCCTCACCTCCACGGCACGACTCGCCCTGTCGGGCACTCCCGTGGAGAACAACCTCTCCGAACTGTGGACCCTCCTCGACTGGGTCAACCCCGGGCTCTTCGGCACGCTCAAGGCCTTCCGGTCCCGCTACGCGGCCGCCGCCGAACGCGAACCGGACGGTCCCGCCGCGCACGCCCTCGCCCGCCTGGTCGCGCCGTTCCTCCTGCGCCGCCGCAAGACCGACCCCCAGGTGGCCCCCGAACTGCCCGCGAAGGTCGAGTCCCGGCGGATCGTCGAGCTCACGCCCGAACAGGTCGCGCTGTACGAGGCGCTGGTCCGCGAGACGATGGAGCAGCTCGCGCACTCCCCCGTCCTCGCCCGGTCCGGCCTCGTGTTCAAGCTGATCACCGCCCTGAAGCAGATCACCAACCATCCCGCCCACTACTGGGGCGAGGAGCATCCGGGCAAGGCGCGGGTAAGGGAGTTCACGGCCCGGTCGGCGAAGCTCGCGGCCCTGGCCGAGCTGGTCGAGAGCATCACCGGACGCGGCGAGGCGGCCCTCGTGTTCACCAGCTACGTGACCATGGGCCGGCTCCTGGTGGAGCACCTCACCCACCTCGGCCACCGCCCGTTGTTCCTCCACGGCGGCCTGGACACCCGGCAGCGGCAGGAGCTCGTCGACGCCTTCCAGGCCGGCCGCTCTCCACTGTTCGTGCTGTCCGTCAAGGCGGGCGGCACCGGCCTCAACCTGACCCGGGCCAGCCACGTCGTGCACTTCGACCGCAGCTGGAACGCGGCGGTCGAGGACCAGGCCTCCGACCGGGCGCACCGGATCGGGCAGCGGCGGACCGTGACCGTCCACCGGCTGATCACACGGGGCACGATCGAGGACCGGATCGACCAGCTCCTCACGCACAAGCGGGCCCTCCAGGACACGGTGCTCGCCTCGGGCGACAGCGGCCTCGCCCGGCTCTCGGACCGCGACCTCGCCGACCTCGTCAGCCTGGGAGACCCCACGTGACCGCCGCGCCCGGGGACGACGCGCCGACTCCCGTACTGGACAGGCTCACCGAGCAACCACCGCCTCCGCTGCCCGGTCTGGAGGTCTTGCGCGCACTGACCGCCGACGCGGCGCGACGCGCGGCCGCCCTCCTCGCCGCCTCGGGGGCCGGAGACCTGGAGGGCTCCGGATCGGGGACCGCCACGCCGGCGCCCGGCGTCCCCGACGGCACCCCGGGCGGCCTCGCCGCCGGCCTCACCGCCGACCTCGCACGCTTCGTTGCCGAGACGGGGGACACGCATACGGAGGCCGCGGCCGTCCATCTCGGCCTGTCCGTGGCGGAGATGCGCCGACTGGCGGCGGCGCACCGCTTCGGCGGCCCGTCCGGCGTCGCCACCTGTCTCGGCCCGCTGCCGGCCGATCCCGAGGTCCTGGCCTCCGCCGAACACGCCGTGCAGCGCCTGCGTCCGGCCCCGACCGCCCCCGTGGAACGGCACCACAACCACCTCACCGACGCGCCCGCGCGCGTGCAGCTGCGGTACGGCCCCGACGGCCTCTGGCACCCGTACGCCGAGCGCTACGGCACCTGGCACCCGGCCGGCCCGCCCCACCCGGACCCCGCCGTCGCGTACACGTCCGCCCGGACCGCCCTCCGAGGCCCGGCGGGACGGTGATTCGCCGGTCCGTCACATTCCCCCGTCGGGATACGTCAGTGAGGCAGGACCGAAGAATGGAAGGACATCACCATGCTGAAGAACATCATGTACGTGACGGTCTACGTCACTGATCAGGAACGCGCGCTGAGGTTCTACACGGAGCAGCTCGGCCTGGAGAAGCGCATCGACTACCCCGGGGCCGAGGGGCGTTTCCTCACCGTCGCCGTCCCCGGCAGTCCGCTCGAGATCGTCCTCTGGCCGCACGCCGCGTCCGCGGGGCAGCCCGCCGAGGCGGAGCCGGGCACCGCGCCCGGTCCGCTGTTCCTCGAATCGGACGATCTGCGGGCGGACTTCAAGGTGCTGCGCGACCGCGGGGTGACCTTCGACCAGCCCGAGCCGGAGGACTACGGGTTCGGGATCCGTATCGAGGCGGTCGATCCGGACGGCAACCGGATCTCGCTGCGTCAGCGCCCGGAGGTCAAGGCGTCGTGATCCGCTCGGTGATCGCGCGACAGCGCGTCGACGACCTGGAAGCAGCCGTCACCTTCTACGAGCGGCTGACCGGCCGAACGGCCGAGCGCTTCGCGTTCGCCGGCGTGCACCTGGCGAGCGTCGGGCCCTTCCTCCTGTTCAGCGGCCCGGACGAGGCGGTTCAGAGGGTCGCCGGAGTCGGTGCGACCCTGACCGTCGCGGATGTGGCCGCCGCCGTGGAGGAGGCGGTGGCGGCCGGTGCCACGGTCGTGATGCCGGCTCAGGCCACCCCCAACGGCAGGCGAGCGGTGCTGCGGCACCCGCACGGCGGCGTGTACGAATACGTCGGCCCCGGCGAGTGAGACACGTCCGGGGCGCTGCCTCTCCTGAGCGCAGCGCCCCGGACGCGGGACCGGGACCTAGCCGGAGATGCGCTCCCACGCCTCCTCGAACATCTCGTGGAGCGGGGCCGTCGGCAGTATCCGTACGAACGGGGAGCGGATGCGGTTGTCCCACATCGGCCGCACCAGGTGGCTCGCCAGTTTCACGGTCTCCAACGGCAGGTGCGGGGCCTTGAGTTCGGTCCAGTCGCCGGGCAGGAACAGGGTCCGTCCGGCCCGTGCCCGCTTGGCCTCCAGGACCGCGCCGGTGGCGAGGAGTTCCGCCCGGACCTCCGCGTGCCGCTTGGTCGACCAGCCGTTCCACCGCCGTACGTTCCGGTCGGTGGGCGCGGCGAGGGTCGCGAGCTGGAGGTACAGGGCCGCCGCGTCCGCGCCCGCGCCGAGCTTCGCCGCGACCCGGGCGACGAGCTCCGGGCAGGACTGGCGCGGATCCGCCTCGTACGCGCCGGACGGTACGGCTCCCGACCGGGCGCGGCGCATCATCCGGGCGAGTCCGCCGCCGGCGAGGAGCGGCGCCGCGCGGTCCAGTTCCTCGGCGAGGTCGGTGAGTTCGCGGACCTCCTGCCAGGTCCCGCGGTCGGTGACGGCCGCGGGGCGCAGGAAGGCCTTGCCGCCGGGGGCGCACACGACGAGCGGTCCCGAGTCGTACGCGCTCACCGGATCGGGGCGGTCCTCCGCCTGCCCGGCGACCGGCAGCAGCCGGGGCCCGAAGCGCTCGGCGATCCGTGCCGACGTGTCCTGGATCCGGCCGCCGGCGAGGTCGAGCAGCAGTTCCGGACGGTCCAGTTCGGCGCGCAGCCGCTCGTACAGGGCGGGCGCGCCGGCCACCGCCGGATCGCCGACGGGCCGGTCGGTCCACGCCCACACCAGGGCGCTCGCGATCTCCGTGAGCGCGAGCCCCACCGGGGTGCGGTAGGGCAGCTCGGGTCCGGCCGGGGGCACGGCCCTGACCTCCGCTCCCCCGCTGTACGGCGTCGCCGTCAGCTCCCAGCCGGCGGCGGGCACGGTCGCGTCCTCGGCGGCCTCGTAGCCCCCGGCGAGGCGCCGGGCCCACACCTCGGCGAGGCCCAGCTCGGCCTCCAGGGCGTCGGCCGTCTCGTCGTCCACGGCGGGCTGCGCCCCGAGGAGCTCCCGCCACACTCCGGCCATCCGTTCCACGGCCGCGT
This sequence comes from Streptomyces sp. R-07, assembly GCF_049913175.1. Lineage (NCBI taxonomy): Bacteria > Bacillati > Actinomycetota > Actinomycetes > Kitasatosporales > Streptomycetaceae > Streptomyces > Streptomyces sp. R-07. Next base: position 7,415,435 of record NZ_CP183978.1, on the reverse strand, counting down.
CGATCCCGCCCGGCTGCCACAGCTCGGCCGGGTCGTCGGGCAGGGCGGCGGCCAGGACGGCCCGCCTGCCCGCGCCGTCGAGCCGGGTGCGCAGCCGTTCGTACGACTCGGCCGTCATCGGGCTCGCCTTGTAGGGGGCCTTGCGCACCAGGGCCCGGTGCTCCTCCCGGTCGGCCCGGCCGACGAGACCGGCGAGGACGAGCCGGGCCACGGACCGTCGTACGCCCGTCAGTTCGGCGAAGCGCTCGGCCGCCGACTCCGGTACCGGGACGGGTCCGTGGGTGTCGACCGCCGCCACGAGGGCGCGCAGCCGCGCGGCGTCGTCCCGGTCGACGCGCACATGCCGTACCTGCGTGGCCACGCCCGGGACCGGGTCCGCGTGCGGGTTCTCGGCGAGGGGTGCCACGAACCAGCACTCGGCCCCGCCGTCCCGTACGCCCGCGGACGCGATGGCCGTGCCGCCGGCGCGCATGAGGTCCACGGCCCCGGGGCCCCACGTCCTCCCCGCCCACCAGCGGCTGCCCGCGCGGGCGAACGGCTGGTCGGCCCAGACGTCCAGGAGCGCGAGGAGAGCGGCCCGGTCCGCGTCCGGGGTCGGTGCCACCGCCGCGCGCCAGGCGACGGAGTCGATCGTGCCGAGGAGCTGCGACCAGTCGTGCGGCGGTGCGGGCGGCGAGAGCCGGCGCACCTCCTCGACGATGGTCCCTGCCAGGCAGGCGCCGTCGGCGGCGAGCGCGGTCAGCGTGGCCGGCAGGGCCACGTCGGGGGTCCGCCGCCACTGGTCGGGCTCGCCGCCGTCGACGAGGCCGTGCAGCGCGGGAACGAGTGCGGTGTCCGGTGCGGACCGGCGGAGCCGTACGGGCGGCGCCTCGGTGAGCAGGGTGACGCGCCGGTGCAGGGCGCGCCGCCGCTCCTCCACCCGGGCGGCCCGCCCGGCCACCGCGACGACGGCCTCGACGAGGACGGGATCGGTGACGTCCGGAAGCTCCCGTGCCACGGCGTCACGGAGCGCCGCCGTGCCGTCGGACGCGGCCGCGAGGAGTGCGTCCGCCGTCTCGCGGCTCACGGTCCGCAGCGCCCGGGACCCTGCCGCGTCCCGGGTCCTGAGCAGGTACCAGAAGGCCGGGGGCAGGGCCACGCCCGTGGACGGGGTGACGCTCCGGGCCGGCCGCACCCGGGCGTTCCGGCGCGAGTGGTACCCGTCCTGCTCCCACATCAGGACGCCGTCGGAGGTGTACGCGCGCACGCCCGTCCAGGTCTCGGCGTCGGCGAGGACCAGGTCCTCCGCGCCCTCGGGCGGCGCCCACAGCGCCCACGGCTTCTGGCCCTGCCGGTCGATGTCGAACCGGGCCGTGCGCCCGTCGATGCTCTCCAGCAGGTAGTGGTCGGGCGCGGGGTCGCGGTGCGGGGTACGGAACAGGATCCGGGTCCCGACGAGACCGTCCCGGCTGCCGAGCGGGGAGGCGGTCAGACCGGCGGGCAGCGGCGCGAGATGGAGGGCCCCCTGGGCCAGGGCCATGCCCGCCTCGGACGGTTCCGTCGCAGGGTCGGCGCTCGCGGGGCGACCGGGGAAGTCGGGCAGCTCGGCGCCGCCGACCGGCTCCCCGGTGACCGGGTCGACCGCCTCCCACGGGCGCCCGTCGTACACGCCGTCGGTCCAGATCCGGGAGCCGTCACCGAGCTGCAGTTCGTACCCGTCGATGCCCTCCGTGCCGCCCGGCCGCAGCGCGCGCCTGCCGCCGTGCCGTCCTCCCCCGTCGGCGGTCTCGAACTGGAAGCCGTAGGCCCCGTCCAGCGCCCCGCCGAACGGCACGAGGCCACCCTGATCGTCCGGCGTGAACGGCTCGTCGGGCCGGTCCGCCCAGTGGGCGGTGTCGCAGAGGTGGGGGTCGGGCTTGACCGTCCAGCTGACGTGGAAGGAGCCGCCGACGTAGTGGACGGCATGCATCGTCGTGTCCTCGGGCACGGTGAACCGGCAGGAGGCGCGGACCCCGTCCGGGGCGACGGCGACGGCACGGTCGGCCCCGAAGACGGTGAGCACGGGCCAGGTGCTGGTCACTCCGACGACACCGGGCATGCCGGACACGATTCCGTCGGCGGTCTCGCCGGCTTCGTCGTCCCCTTCGGACTCGGCTCCAGGGTCGGCTTCCCCTTCCGCCCCGGCTTCTGCTTCTGCTTCTGCTTCTGCTTCTGCCGCGAACTCGGCGTACACCGACTCCAGGGCGGGCCAGGCCAGTTCCTCCGGAAGGCCGGCCGCGAGCGAGCGGCGCAGGGCGCCCGCCGCGCTCGTCGCGCCGAGGGCGTCGCCGATCCCGCCGAGCGCCGCCACGGTCGGCCGGTCGAGGAGGGTCTCCAGCTCGGCCACGGACTCCTCGGCGCCCGCCATGCCGCCGCCCCCGACGGTGTCGACGAGCTTGCCGACCCGTCCGGCCACCTCGTGGGCGATGCCTTCGTTGCCCGGGAGCAGCGTCACCGCCGATCCGGGCTGCCGCCGGCTTCCCATGGGCCAGCTGGGCAGCAGGTCGGCGTGCACGGTCCCTTCCAGGCGGGGGCCGAACACGGGGTCGGCGGCCAGCGCGCCGAGGTCGCGCCGGGACTGCTCGCCCCAGAAGCGCATCCGGACGTCGGGCCCCGGGTCGGCGACCGCGACCCCGGCCGCAAGGCAGGCGTCGAGGACGTCCGCGTCGAAGCCCTGGTAGTGGTGGCGGGTGACGTGCAGGGTCACCGGTGCGCCCTCGGCCCGCAGTCGGGGCCCCAGCCGGCCGATCAGGTCGAGGAGTTCCGCCGGCAGGGGCTGCCGGGCGACCCCGCCGCCGGACTGCAGGGCGTACTGGTACATGCGGACGAACTCGCCGACCCAGTGGTGCAGCCCGCCCTCCGGTACGATCCGTCCGGCCTCCATCGCCCCGGTCGCGCCGCAGCCGATCAGCATCCGCAGCCACGCGCCGCCGTCGGTGACCCCGTCCGGGAAGACCTCCACGAGTCCGGCCGCGACCTCGTCCGCCGGCGGATGGGCCGTCAGAATCGGCTCGGCCGCCGTCAGCAGGGCGTCCGGCACCGTCTTCTTCCGGGTGACCGACAGGATCGCGCCGACGAGCCGGGCGACCTCCGCGTCGCCGAGTCCGGCCGTCTTCGCGGAGGCCCGGACCCGGCGCACCAGATCCGCCGGCAGGTCCGCGGGCGAGCCCGCCCACGCGGTCAGGAACGCCTCCAGTGCCGTGTGCGCTTCCGCGGGTTCCAGCGTCTCGGCGAGGAACCGCTGGTGGGCGCCGAACTCCTTGGCGGGCATGGCCCCGCCCTTGGCGAACAGCAGCCCGTTCGCCCGGCGGTAGGCGGGATCCACCGGCAGCCCGTGCTGGGCCTCGGCGGCCCGCGCCGCCACGTAGGCCCGTCCGCCGGGCCTGCTCCCGTATCCGATCAGCCGGTGGCCCACGGTGTCCCAGAACCACGGCAGGTGCGCCGGGGGCAGCTGTCGCGCCCGCCGCGCCATCGCGTCGACGAACGCCCCGGGCTTCGTCCACGAACGGTTGAGCTCGGCCCCCATGTCCTGGACCAGCGCTCGCGCACCCTCGACCGCGTCCGGGTCGTGGGCGGCGGCCCAGTCGGCATAGGTGGTCGACACGTGCGTACCGGCGGCGGGCAGCAGGGCATCCAGCGAGACGATCATGCCTTGGATCGTCGCACGGCCCACTGACACCGCCCCAGGCGGCGGGTGTTCGCCTGTCAGGCGTCACGAAAGCAGCTTGGGAGCGCTCTCAAAGGGTGCGGGTTACAGATACCCTGGTCCGCGCAGGACCGCACACCACCCATCGGACACGCACACCGCACACCCCGTCCAGCCCGACGCAGCCGAGGAGCGCACGCCTTGCCCGAGCAGACCACGGGGCCTCGCCCCACGCTGGAAGCCGTCGCCGCACGCGCCGGCGTCTCGCGCGCCACGGCCTCCCGGGTCGTCAACGGGGGCGCGGGGGTGCGTGCTCCGCTGGTGGAGAAGGTGCTCAGGGCCGTCGAGGAGCTCGGTTACGTCCCGAACCACGCGGCCCGCACGCTGGTCACCCGGCGCAACGGCGCCGTGGCCGTGATCATCGCGGAGCCCGAGTTCCGGATCTTCTCGGATCCGTTCTTCGAGCAGCAGGTACGGGGCATCAGCCGGGAACTGACGGCGTACGACGCCCAGTTGGTGCTGCTGTGGGTGGAGGATCCGGGGGACCACGAGCGGATCTCCCGCTATCTCGGCGGCGGGCACGTCGACGGCGCGCTGGCGTTCTCGCTGCACAGCGACGACGCGCTGCCGTCGGTGATCGAGCGGGCCCGGATCCCGGTGGTCCTCGGCGGGCGGCCCGGCCCCGGCACCGACCCGACGGTGCCCTTCGTCGACTGCGACAACCGGGGCGGGGCCCGGGAGGCGGTGCGGCACCTGGTGGGTCTCGGACGGAAGAACATCGCGCACATCTCCGGTCCCGCCGACCAGACGTCCGCGATCGACCGGATCCACGGCTATCGGGACGTCCTCCTCGACGCCGACCCCGCGCTGCTGTGCCGGGGCGACTTCACGGAGGAGAGCGGAGCCCGTGCGATGGCGGAGCTCCTCGGCCGGCGGCCGGACGTCGACGGGGTGTTCGTCGCCAACGACCTGATGGCCTCCGGGGCCCTGCGGACCCTGCGGGAGCGCGGGGTGCGAGTGCCGGAGGACGTCGCGGTCGTGGGCTTCGACGACATGGCCTCGGTGGTCGACAGGACCGTCCCGGCCCTGACCACCGTGCACCAGGACATCGAGGGGATGGGCCGGCTGATGGTGAAGCTGCTGATGCGGCTGCTCGACGGGACCGGCCCCGAGATCCCGGCCTCCGTGATCACCCCGACCTCGCTGGTCCGCCGCGCCTCCGCCTGACGGCGTGCGGAAGGTGGCGGGCCCTGAGGACGTGGCGCCCCCTGCCGCCGCGGGTGACCGCGGCGACGAAACGGGCGAGCCGCCCCCGCACCGGCGGGGGCGGCCCTGCGACTGCGGTGGGTCACCGGTCGCCCTCGATGCGGGTGCGGCCCCAGGAGACGTTGGCCGGCAGCCGCGGAACCGCGTGTTTCAGGCCTGGTGTCCGGGCCGAAGACTCAGCCGCTGCCGCCGCCTCAGCCGCTGCCCAGGGTGCGGCCCAGGAGAGGGAGCAGGCGGTCCCAGTGGCGCTTCAGCCCGGAGACGCTGAAAGCGTCGGTGTCGGACATGGTGAAGCCGTGGATGGTGCCGGGGTAGATCTCGGAGGTGTGGCCGACACCTGCGGCGTCCAGGGCCCGGTTGAGCTCGGCGAGGCCCTCGGGTGTCATGTCTCCTTCGGCGTGGCCGAGGTGGACCTGGGCGGTGACCTTGGCGAAGAGGTCGGGCCCGTCGACGCCCACGGGGCCGTGGAACGCGGCGACGGCGGCCACCTCGTCGGGGTGGGCCGCGGCGGTGCGCATCGCCAGGAGACCGCCGATGCAGTAGCCGGTCACCGCGACCGGACCGGCGCCGACCTCGGGCTGGGCGGTGAGGAACCTGAGGTAGGCGTCGGCGTCGCGCAGGACGCGTTCGGTGGTGTGCGCCTCGATCAAGGGCATCAGCCGGGCGAAGACCGCGGGCCGGGCCTCTTCTCCGATGTGCTCGGGAAGCTCGACCACCGGTGCCGGACCGTGCCGGTAGAAGAGGTTCGGGACGAGCACGTAGTACCCGTGCCCGGCCAGTTCACGGGCCATCTCCCGCAGCACGGGCCGGATGCCGAAGCCGTCGGCGTACATCAGCACCCCCGGGTGCCGCTCGCCGTGCTCGGGGACGGCCGCGAAGGCGTCGGCCCGGCCGTCCGGGGTGGGAATCTGCAACGTCTTGATGGGCATGGATGCTCCTGTCGTGGTCGATGTGTCGAGCATGTGATCAACACGACGGAGGCGGAGCCCGCGCGGCGGCGCGAGATCCTCGATCGAACAGCGGGCCCCCACCGGCCCGTACGGCGCTCAGGAGAGCACCGGGTCACCGATCCGTGTGTGGCGCAAGGCCGTCCCGGTAGTCATCCCCCCAACATAGTCCACGGCCAAGAGCATCCGGTGCGACACCATGACTGCGTGGGGAAGTGGAGCGCGACGGCCGTCACGCCCTCCGCGCCGAGCGGAGGTGAAGGCCCCGGCCGCTCGCGAACGCGGCCGGCACGGCGTGAGCCCGGACACGCGCCAGGGTTTCGAGTCCGACTCGTCGCCCTTTGACGCGTGTCCGGGTCATGCCCCTACGCGGAGGTCAGTCGTACGGGATGACGACGACGGAGCGGTCCGTGCCCGTCTGGAGGCGTGAGTCGCCGTTCCCGATCGCGCTCCACACCTCCAGTCGGACCGTACCGCCGCGCAGGTCGCCGAGCGCGCCGGTGGCGGACTTCAGGCCGCGTGCCTGGTTGTACTCCTCCCAGCCGGTGACCGGGTCCGTCGCGAAGTACTGGTAGGTCTCCGTCCGGTCGAAGGTGCCGTCACCGGTGAGGTCGTAGCTGATCCGGGCCTGCTGGCCGAGGCCGACCAGGGTGCCGGCGTCCACCTGGAGCCGGAAGGCGGTCGAACCACCGCTCCTGAGCGTGCCGTTGACGTTCCTGATCTCGTAGACGAGCGGCTGGTTCGGCGTGCCGTCGTGGTTGGCGCCCTGCGCCGAGGCGATGGTGTCGCTGCCGGCCGTGGCTCCGGTGGCCGTGGTGAGGGCGCCGCCGGTGCGGAGCTGGAAGGTGCTGCCCGTGGAGGGCTCGGGGTCGGGGTCGGTGCTTCCTGTCCCCGTGCCGGTCGCGGTGGAACGGGCGGGCACCGTCAGGGACTTGCCGTCGGAGAAGGTGACCGTGCGGGCGGTGGTGCCGTAATTGTGGGCCACGTAGGTGCGGGTGGTGCCCTTGGTGAAGACGGCGGAGGTGGGGATCGAGCCGGTGACCGTGGCGTCGGGCGCGCCGAGCGTGTCGAGTGCGGTGATCCAGTGGTAGGTGTGGGCCTTGGACTCGCCCGCCTCCGGTGTGTATCCGGCGTATCCGGCGTCCCACTTGGCCTTGGCGGCGCCGGGGTCGGCCAGGGACTGGAACTCCCAGAGGATGTCGCGCCATTCGACGGCGGGTCCGCCGTTCTCGCTTTCCATCTCGGCGAGGTTGCGCCGGACGGCGTCCTTGTGTCCGCCGAGCTGGAGCGAACCACCGGTCACCGGAAGGACGTTGATTCCGTGGATCTCCTCCGGGTTCGCGGTCCACCAGGTGGAGTACGCGGCGCCGCTGCCCCACACCATGCCGGCGGTGTCGTGCTGGAAGGCTGCGGGAAAGACCTGCTGGTCGGCGTCGAACCAGTACTGGGCGACGGCCTCGCCCTCGGTCGTCAGGAGGTAGGTGCCGAGGTCGCGGAGTCGGGTGTCGCCGGTGGCCGAGCCCCAGAGGACGAGGGCGGCGCTGAGGTTGGTCGACTCCGAGGAGGACTCCTGGTTGTTGCCGGCGGCGAAGCCCTGGTGGCCGCTGGCCCAGCTGTGTCCGGCGTAGACGTCGAAGCCGCGCAGGAAGGGGAAGGCGGAGTCGGTGCGGCTGGGGTTGGCGGTGTCCCCGACCAGGGTCTTGACCATGGCGCCCCAGGCCGAGTCGGCGGCCCAGCCCGGGTCGTACTGGGCGACGATCGCGGCCGCGTACACGTAGTAGCCGTAGTGGAAGTGGTGGTCGTTGAGTTCGGTGTCGCTGCCGTAGGAGGCCGGATAGCCGGTGAGCGTCTTCCAGGCCTGGTCGTACGAGAACTCGTTGGCGCCGCCGGCCGTGAACCAGTCCTGGAGACGGCCCTTGATCAGTCCGAGGAGCTTGTCGCGGATCGCGCCCTCGCCGATCTGGTCCGCGAGCGGGACCAGTTGGGCGAGCTTGCCGAGGGCCTTGCCGGTCCAGTACGTGTCGACGGCGCCGGAGAAGGGGTCGGCCGAGTTCGCGACCTCGTTCAGGTAGCCGCGCAGCCGGGCGGTGTCCACGCCGGCGCCCGGGAGCGCGGGCAGGGTGGCGGCGGCCCGCTGGGAGGTCGTGAAGGAGGCGGACTCGCGCACCTTCATGGTGCCGCGGGGCGAGACGTAGGTGTACGGGGTGAGCGGGTCGGCGGTGTGCAGCCACTGGTGGCGGTAGAGGGCCTGGAGCGTGCCCCGTTCGGTGCCCTCCTTCGCCTCGGTGGTGAGGGTGTACGTGGCGCGGACCGTCCCCGCGTCGTAGGTCCAGTTCACGGTGGAGCCGGTGACGAAGCTGTACGCGTACTTCCGGTAGGTGGCGAGGGCGTCGGTGGAGGGCAGGACGGCGACGGAGAAGTAGTCCTTGCCGCCGAGGCCGGCGGTGAGGGTCGAGCCGGAGACGTTCCAGTCGGTGCCGGTGGGCGCGAAGAGGGCGTAGTGGTGGCCGGCGACGGTGATGCCGAGGACGTTGCCCTGGTCGGCGAAGACGGTGGGCGCCTCGGCGGTGGTGATCCGGGCGTCGCCGCCGGTGCCCCTGGCGTACACGAAGGGCAGGCCGTGGCCGATGGTGGTGCGGAGGGTGCGGGAGCCGTCGGACCAGGAGGGGGTGACGGTCCAGTCGGACCAGGCGTCGGCCCTGGTGTCGGGCGAGTTGAGCCCGGTGAGGCCGAGGGTGAGGTCGCGCTTGTGGGGGAACTCGTACTGGCGCCCGTCGCCGACGATCGCGGGGCTGGTCGGGTAGCCGATCTCCAGGCCGCCGGCGACGGCCTGGTAGGTGAGCGGGTGGCCGTACATGGGGGTGGAGTACGGGTTGTCCCCGTACCGCTGGAAGGCGAGGGAGGACCACCAGTCGTTGGTGGGGACCGGTTTGCCCTGGGCGGCGGGGGTGACCTTGGGGATGACCGGTGTGCCGGTGTTGGTGGTGGGTCCGGACGTCCCGGCGGGGCGGGTGTCGGAGTAACTTCCGGCGCCCACCGGGACGGTGGCCGCCGCCGCGGGACCGGCGGCGGGGCCGATTCCCAGGGCGGCGAGGGCGGAGACCAGGACCAGCACTGCGGCCGGCCTGCTGCGGGGGGCTGGCATGAAGGTGCACCTCATGTCGTCGCGGCGGATGGAGGGGTACGCGGGCGGAGGGCAGAGGTGAGAGCGCTCTCAGATCGCCGGAAACGTAAAACCCGCGAAACGACTGTGTCAATAGATTGAACACAGACGGGAATTGAGCCTCTGTCTCGTCCGATACGCCTTCGAGCCTTGACGGACCGGCCTCTCCACGGGCACGCTCCCCCCGCAAGCTTGAGAGCGCTCTCAACCGCTCTCGCTCGTTCCGGAGCCAAGGAGGCTTCCCATGCCCATCGCCCGAGCCGCCAGAAGAACCGCCGCCCGCCTGGGGGCGGTCGTGCTCACCGGGGCACTGCTCGCCGCCTGCGGAAGTTCGACGGACGGCGCGTCCGGGGACGGCGCCGGGGGCGAGGTCACGATCACCGTGGACCTGTTCGGCTCCTTCGGATACAAGGAGGCCGGCCTGTACGCGGAGTACGAGAAGCTCCACCCCGGCGTCACGATCAAGCAGACGGACACGGAGGACGAGGCCGACTACTGGAAGTCCCTCCAGACCCGCCTCGCCGGGAACGGCGGCCTCGCCGACGTGCAGGGCATCGAGGTGGGCCGGATCGCCTCCGTCACCCAGCAGCAGGCCGACCGCTTCGAGGACCTCAAGAAGTACGGGGCGGACGCGCTCCAGGACCAGTTCGCCCCCGCCAAGTGGGCCGCCGCCACCGGCAAGGGCGGCGAGGTCCTCGGCCTCGGCACCGACGTCGGCCCCGAGGCCCTCTGCTACCGCGCGGACCTGTTCAAGCAGGCCGGACTGCCGACCGACCGCGAGGTACTGGCCAAGAAGTGGGCCACCTGGGACGGCTACCTGGAGCTCGGCAAGCAGTACAAGGCGAAGGCCCCCGGCAGGAGCGCGTGGATCGACAGCGTCGGCAGCCTGTACTCGATCATGATCGGCCAGGAGAAGGAGCGGTACTACGACGCCTCCGGCAAGCTGATCTGGGAGGACAACCCCGCCGTGCGCACCGCCTGGGACCACTCCGTCACGGCCGCGCAGGGCGGGCTGAGCGCCAAGCTCGACCAGTGGTCCCCTCAGTGGAACCAGGCCTTCGCCGCCGGCTCCTTCGCCACGATCCCCTGCCCCGCCTGGATGCTCGGGTACATCAAGGGCCAGGCCGGTGAGGCCGGCAAGGGCAAGTGGGACGTGGCCGCGCTCCCCGGCGGCGCCGGGAACTGGGGCGGCTCCTACCTGGCCGTGCCCAAGGCCGCGCGGCACAAGAAGGAGGCGTACGAGCTGATCAAGTGGCTCACCGCCCCCGAGCAGCAGACCCGGCTCTTCGAGAAGCAGGGCAACTTCCCCTCCGCCACCGGAGCGATCGAGAAGGTCGCCGGCGCGAAGGACCCGTTCTTCTCCGGAGCCCCGATCGGGAAGATCTTCGGCGACGCGGCGAAGGCCGCCCCCGTCCAGGTCCTCGGCGTGCACGACCAGAACATCGCCCAGCAGATCACCAACGCGCTGAGCGAGGTCGAGCGCAAGGGCACCTCGCCCGAGAAGGCCTGGTCGAACGCCGAGAAGGGCGTCGAGAACACCATCGGCTGACGCGAGCGGCCGGGCTCGCGCCCGGCGCCCGCCCCGTAGTCCCGCCCTGCTCCCTCACGGAGGCGCCGCCCCGCACCCCCGCCCCGCTCCCACCCGGGGGCCGCTCCGTACCCCCGCCGCTCACTCACCGAAGGGCCGCTCCGTGACCCTCACCGCACCCCCGGCGCCGGCCCCGCCGCGCGCCCTCCCGCCGCCCCGGCCGGGGCCCGCCCGGCGGGCCTGGCGGACGGTCTCGCCGTACGCCTATCTCGCCCCGTTCTTCACCCTGTTCGCCGCCTTCGGCCTCTTCCCGCTGCTCTACACGGCCTTCGTCTCGCTGTACCGCGTGGAGCTCCAGGCTCCCGGCGACATGGAGTGGCGCGGGCTCGGCAACTACACCGCGCTCCTCGGCGACGAGTACTTCTGGGCCGCGCTGCGCAACACCTTCACGATCGGCGTCCTCTCCACCGTTCCGCAGCTGGTCATGGCCCTCGGGCTAGCGCACCTGCTCAACTACCGGATGCGCGGCCGCACTTTCCTGCGGACGGCGGTCCTGCTGCCGTACGCGACCTCGGTCGCCGCCGCCACCCTGGTCTTCGCGCAGCTCTTCGGCCGGGACTTCGGGCTGATCAACTACGGTCTCGGTCTGATCGGCATCGACCCCGTCGACTGGCAGAACGGCACGGTCGCCTCGCAGATCGCGGTGTCCACGGTCGTCATCTGGCGGTGGACCGGCTACAACGCGCTGATCTACCTGGCCGGCATGCAGTCCATCCCCGACGAGCTGTACGAGGCGGCCGCGATGGACGGGGCCTCGCGGTGGCGCCAGTTCTTCCACGTCACCCTGCCGGGGCTGCGGCCGACCATCCTCTTCACCGTCGTCGTCTCCACGATCGGCGCGACCCAGCTGTTCGGTGAGCCGCTGCTCCTCGAAGGCTCGGTCTCGGGCGGCATCTCGCACCAGTACCAGACGCTCGGCCTCTACATGTACGAGCAGGGCTGGGGCTTCTTCCACCTGGGGCGGGCCGCCGCCATCGCCTGGGTGATGTTCCTGCTCATCGTGGTGCTCGTCGGGCTCAACGCCCTGATCGCGCGCCGCCGTTCCCGTAAGGAGGCCGACCGATGACCGCGCCCGTCCTCACCGTGCGGCGAGGCTCCGCGCGGGCGGGTCGCACCCTTCACGCCGGGCCACTCGCCTACGCGATCCTCGTCGTCGCCGTGCTGTTCTCGGCCTTCCCCTTGTACTGGACGGTCGTCGCCGCGAGCCGCTCCAACGCCGACCTGGCGAAGGTCCCGCCGGCGCTGCTGCCGGGGCCGCACCTGATGCGCAACTTCGAGGCGGTCCTCGAAGAGGCCGACATCGGCAAGGCGCTGCTGAACTCGCTGCTCGTCTCCGGGTCGATCACCCTCGGCACCGTCCTGTGCTGCACGCTCGCCGGTTTCGCCTTCGCGAAGCTCCGCTTCCGGGGCCGGGGCGCGCTGCTCGCGGTCACGGTGGGCACCATGATGATCCCGCCGCAGCTGGGGGTGATCCCGCTGTTCATGCTGATCGCCGAGCTCGGCTGGGTGAACCAGCTCCAGTCGGTGATCCTGCCGGGCCTCGTGTCGGCCTTCGGGGTGTTCTTCATGCGGCAGTACCTGGTGCAGTCGCTGCCGGACGAGCTGATCGAGGCGGCCCGGGTCGACGGCGCGTCCACGGCCAGGATCTTCTGGTCGATCGTGGTGCCGATCGCCCGGCCCGGCATGGCCGTGCTCGGCCTGCTGACCTTCATGGCCGCGTGGAACGACTTCTTCTGGCCGGTCGTCGCGCTCTCCTCCTCCGAGCCCACCGTCCAGGTCGCGCTGCGCCAGCTCGGCGGCGGCTACGTCCACGACCAGTCCGTGATCATGGCGGGCACCCTGCTGGGGACCCTGCCGGTGCTGCTCGTCTTCGGCCTCCTCGGCCGGCAGATCGTCGGAGGGATCATGCAGGGCGCGGTCAAGGGCTGACGCCCGCCCCACCTCCTTTCTCCTACCGTCCCCTCATTCAAGGGAGTCACCGTTCCATGACCGCTCTCGACGCCCGCTCCGGCCTCACGACCGCGCTCCGCTTCCCCGAGGGCTTCCGCTGGGGCACGGCCACGGCCGCGTACCAGATCGAGGGGGCCGCGGCCGAGGACGGCCGCACCCCCTCCATCTGGGACACCTTCAGCCGTACGCCCGGCAAGGTGCGCAACGGCGACACCGGTGACATCGCCGCCGACCACTACCACCGGGTCGACGAGGACGTCGCCCTGATGCGGCGGCTCGGGGTGACCGACTACCGCTTCTCGATCGCCTGGCCACGGGTCCAGCCCACCGGGCGCGGTCCGGCCGTCCGCAAGGGCCTGGACTTCTACCGGCGGCTCGCCGACTCGCTTCTGGAGGCCGGCATCAGGCCGGTGGCGACGCTCTACCACTGGGACCTGCCGCAGGAGTTGGAGGAGGCGGGCGGCTGGCCGCACCGGGAGACCGCGTACCGGTTCGCCGAGTACGCGGGGCTGATGGCCGAGGCCCTCGGTGACCGGGTGGCGACCTGGACCACGCTCAACGAGCCCTGGTGCGCGGCCTTCCTCGGCTACGGCAGCGGCGTGCACGCCCCGGGGCGCACCAGCGACCTCGCCGCGCTGCGCGCCGCGCACCACCTCAATCTGGCGCACGGCCTCGCGGCCCGGGCGCTGCGCGGTGCGCTGCCCGGCTCGGCGGAGGTGTCCCTGACCCTCAACCTCCATGCCGTACGGGCCCGTTCGGAGGCCCCGGAGGACCTGGACGCGGCACGCCGGATCGACGCGGTCGGCAACCGGATCTTTCTCGACCCGGTCTTCCACGGGCGGCTCCCCGAGGACCTGGTCCGCGACACGGCGTCCGTCACGGACTGGTCCTTCGTCGAGGACGGTGACCTGGCGACGGCGGCGGCGCCGATCGACTCGCTGGGCATCAACTACTACTCCCCCGCGGTCGTCGCGGCAGGCTCCTCCGAGTCGCCCTCGCCGTGGGCGGGCGCCGAGCGGCACGTACGGTTCGAGCCGGTGCCCGGGCCGCGCACGGCCATGGACTGGCCGGTGGACGCGGACGGACTGCACGAGCTCCTGGTCCGGCTGCGGGACGAACTGCCGGGCGTGCCGCTGGTCATCACCGAGAACGGCGCGGCGTACGACGACTACGCCGACCCGTCGGGGAACGTGAAGGACCCGGAGCGGGTGGCGTACCTGCACGCGCACCTGGCGGCGGTGCACCGGGCGCTCGCGGACGGCGCCGACGTGCGCGGCTACTTCCTGTGGTCGCTGCTCGACAACTTCGAGTGGGCGTACGGCTACAGCAAGCGGTTCGGCATCGTCCACGTGGACTTCGCGACGCAGCGCCGGACCCTCAAGGACAGCGCGCGCTGGTACGCGGAGGTGATCGCCAGGGGCGGTCTCGGGGAGGCCTGAGACCGCCCGGGCGGGTTCCTACTTCTTGAGGGAGCCGGCGACGAAGGCCCGCGTCTGCGCGGCGGCCGAGTCGAGGGGGATGTACTGGTCGTCGAAGGGGAAGAAGTCGAGGACTCCGGCCGCTCCGTAGTTCGCCCAGAGGCAGGTCGTCATCGGGAAGGTGTCGGTGACGTTCTGCCGGCACTTCACGACGAGGGAGCTGCTGGTGACGGTCTTGCCGGTGCCGTTGAAGTCGCGGCCGTAGTCCGTCGCCAGCTTCGTGGAGGCGTCGAAGATGCGGTTCAGCGCGGCGGTGGGGTCCGTCACGTTCTCGTACAGGTTGGTCCTGGCGGTGAAGACGGGCGCCGAGGCGGACATGGTGCCCTTGCGGAGGACGTTGCGCGGGCTGCCGAAGCAGGACACCTCGTCGGTGAGGTCCTCGTCCTCGATCTCCTTCAGGCCGTCGTCACCGGTGATGCTCATGTCGAGGTCGCTGCCGAAGTGGAAGCCGCCGTCGCCCTCGTCGCAGACGAGGCCTTCCATGGTCGGCACGGCGAGGGTGGTGTAGCGGATGCCGGGGTCGGCGGCGAGCTTCTCCGTCCCGGTCTGCTCCGCGCCCGCGGTGGTGGGCGCGGCTGCCGCCGGGTTGTCCGCGGACCGCGTGCCGCCGGCCGTCTCCCCGGATCCGCAGCCCGTCACCGCCGACGCCAGAACGACCGCGGCGACGACTGTCCTCAACCTGGTCACGTGCCCGTTCCCCCGAGATATCGCAAAGTTGATCATGATCTCGGTGATGATACGGGGGGACGGTCCCTGATGTGCGCGCAGCAGCGGACGAAGTCCCGTACGACGGGGTCGGTGTCCGCGGCCACCGTCCGGGCGACGCCGACCCGGCTCGGTGCGATGCCGGTGACGGGACGGTAGACGATGCCCGGGCGGGCGTAGAACCGCGCGGCCGACTCCGGGGCGAGGGCGATGCCGAGCCCCTGGTCGATCGCGCCGAGCCAGTCGTCGGGCTGGTCGACGACGGCCCCGATGCGGACGGGGCGGCCCTCGCGCGCTTCGGTCGCGAGCCAGAAGTCCCGCCATGCACCCGTCTCGGCGGGAGCGGCCACGAACGGCTCGTCCAGGAGATCCCGGAAGGCGATCGCGTCGCGGCCGGCGAGCGAATGGTCCGCGGGGAGCGCGACCCAGCGGGGCTCGGAGAACAGGACGTCCACCCGCAGGTCGTCCTGGCCGGGGAAGGGAAGCCGGACGAGGGCGACGTCGACGTCCCCGGTGGCGAGTCCGGCGGTGGGGTCGGACCAGGACGACTGCCGCATCGCCACCCGCCAGTCGGGCCTGCGGCGCCCGAACTCCTCGACGATGGGGCGGGTGTCCTCGTTGGCCGCGCTCGCCAGGTAACCGACCCGCAGGACGCGTTCCTCCCGGCCCGCGGCGGCCTTCACCTCCTGGAGCGTGCGGCTCAGGGCGGCGAGCAGCTCGGTCGTCCGCCCGGCGAGCACCCGGCCGGGTTCGGTGAGGGTCATGCCGGCCTTGGACCGGGTGAAGAGCCGCGCCCCGAGCTGCGCTTCCAGGTGCTTGATCTGTTTGGTCAGCGCGGGCTGCGAGACGTAGAGCCGTTCCGCCGCGCGCGTCAGGCTGCCTTCCTCCGCCACGGCGACGAAGTACCGCAGAAGCCGGGTGTCCACATCCATGCCGCCAGGTTATGGATACGGGTATTGGACGCCAAGACCGGCGCGCGACGAGGCTTGACCGCATGTCCCTCACCTACACCCTTGTCACCTCGATCACCGTCGTCGCCAACGCGGGCATCGCCGTCGCGGACTTCGCGCGGGCGCGCTTCGTCCTCGCCAACTCGGCCGCGGTGGGCGTGCCCGCGACCTGGATCCCCTGGCTCGCCGCGCTGAAGGCCGCGGGCGCCGCCGGGCTCCTGCTCGGCCTGCTGGGCGCGCGGCTCGTCGGCGTCGCCGCCGCCGTCGGGCTCGTCCTGTTCTTCATCGGCGCTGTCGTCGTGCACGTCCGGGCCCGCGTCCTCCGCAACATCGCCGTCCCCGCGCTCTTCCTGGCCCTGGCCGCCGGTTCCCTCGTCGGCGCCGCCACGAGTTAGGGGCCGCGGACGGGTGGTCAGGAGGCGTTCGGGCCCACGTCCGTGGGGGTGAGGGGGCGGCGGACCGGGGCCAGAGTGCTGTACTCGTCGGAGCCGATGTCGCGCGCGGTGCCGCGGGCGTGGCCGTCGATGTCCTCGGGGACGGGCGTCGTGCCGAGCGTCGCCGCGCCGATCGCGGGGCTGTCCACCGCGAGGCGGAAGACGCCGTCGGAGGACTGCGTCAGGCGGGGGTCCACGCGGATGCGTCCGGCCGGGGGGATCGTGCCGTCGGCGGCCGCGCCCCAGAGGATGTTGCTCTGCCAGGTGAAGCCGGTGGTCGCCCCCATCGCGACCAGGCTGCCGCTGTCCCCGACGAGGACGTTGTCGGCGACGACCACGTCGCGCGGTTCGTAGGTACGGGTCTCGCCCGAGAGTGAACTCTTGTTGGCCCGCAGGGTGTTGTGCACGATCACCGCGCGGTCGCAGGCGTCGTTGCCGCGCCGCTCCTCGGTGGTCTCGCCCTCGTGGTGGTCGCGCGTGGTGCCGCTGCCGATCACCAGCGCCCGGCCGGTGAGGCCGGCGAGGTGGTTGTTGACGACCAGGTGGTCGTTGCCGTAGAGGCGGATTCCCTCCTTGCCGCCGAGCAGCCAGTTGCCCTCGACGGTGGAGCCGTTGCCGTGGCGCAGCACGATGCCGCCCTGGCTGTCGCGGATCGTGTTGTACCGGACGGTGTTGCCGGAGGACTTCACGGAGATGGCCTCGGGGTCTCCGTCGCACCGCTCGAACAGGTTGTACTCGACGACCGCGTCGGCGGTGGAGAGCGCCCGGCTGCTGACGCCGAGGCGGATCGACTCGCCGCCGTTGGCGCCCGTGTAGCCGTGGTCGGAGAAGTGGTTCTTGAAGACGTACAGGCGCTGGGCGATGGCGGTCGTGCCGGGGCCGTCGACGACGACGAAGATGCCCTGGGTGGTCCGGTCGTGGAAGTGGTTCCGGTCGATCTTGGCGTCGTCGCCCTCGACGAGGACCCAGTCGAGGCCGTCGACGTCCGCGAACCGGATGTCGTTACGGGTGAGCCTGACGCCCGTGCTGTCGGCCGGGATCTCCAGGGTGCCGCTCTGCCGGAGCGAGAAGCCGCTGATGGTGACCGAGCTCGATCCGTCGAGGACGAAGCTGCGCGGGCCGAGCAGGACGGCGCCGCCCCGGGTCTGCGAGACGATGGTGATGCCGCTGCGCCCCGAGACGTCGATGGCGCCGCCCGAGGGGACGGTGTACGTGCCGTCGGCGACGACGATCCGGTCGCCGGGGACCGCGCGGTCGATCGCGCTCTGCAGCGCGCTCAGGGAGGTGACCGGTGCCGGTTCGGCCGCCGAGGCGCCGGTGGTGAGCAGTGTGTCGAGCGGGACGGCGGTGGCCGCCGCGCCGAGCAGCGAGCCCTTGAGGAAGGTACGTCGTCGCATGATGCCTCCTGGAGGAAGGGGAAGTCGTCGCCCGGTCACGGGCACGCCGAGGCGGCCCTGACCCGCCGGGGCCCGGGGCGGGCCCCCACGGCCCGCCCCGGGTCCTGACCGGTCAGGGCCGGTTTCGGACGCCGCCTCCCCGGCGGCATCGGCACGTCCTGGCCGGTGCCGCCCCCACGACGGCACCCGTCAGGACGACGACCGCCCACGGCGCCGGCCTCGGTCCTGCTCGTTCCGGTCCGTTCCCCGGAACGCGCCGACGGGCGTGCCGGGCGGATGGTCGTCCCGCCCTGGCCTGCCGACCCGCACCACCTTGCTCCGCGCCGCTCACGTCTCGCTCACGTTCCGCTAACGCCCGGGGAGGAGACGGAACTGCTCGAACGGCCGTCACGGCGCCCGCCGATCGGGTAGACCTGGGCGACGGGACCGGGCAACGGGGCGTTCGCGCGCGTTGGCCGGTTCACGATGATGGCGGCGGAGCGCCCTTGTCTTCGTCCTCGTGCGTCCATGAAGGTGGAGAGATGGCCGGCCGACGCAGGGCGATCGCCCGACTCCTGACGATGTCTCTGACCGCCGGTGTCCTCGGCGGCACGGTCGCCGGGACCGCCGTCCCCGCCACCCCTCCGGGCCCCTCCGCTCCCGCCGCCGTCGCACCCGCCCTCCCCGGCGCCCCCGCCGCCGACCAGACGACGATCTCCCACGACGACCTGCGCACCGGCTGGGACCGGGACGAGCCGGGGCTCGCCCCCGAGCAGGTGTCCAGCCCGGACTTCGGGCAGCAGTTCTCCACCACGGTCGACGGCCAGGTCTACGCCCAGCCGCTGGTCGTCGGGCGCACGCTGGTGGCGGCCACCGAGAACAACAAGGTGTACGGGATCGACGCGGCCACCGGTGCCATCGGCTGGACGAAGGACTTCGGCGCCCCCTGGCCCGCCTCCGCCATCACCTGCGGGGACCTGGTGCCGAACATCGGGGTCACCTCGACGCCGGTGTACGACCCGGCGAGCAACGCCGTGTACCTCACGGCCAAGGTGAACGACGGCCCGGACGTCCAGCACCCCAACTGGTATGTGCACGCGCTCGACCCGGCGACGGGCGCCGAGCGATCGGGCTGGCCGGTGAAGGTGACGGGCGCGCCGGTGAACGATCCGGGCCGGGCGTTCAACCCGTACACCGCCGGTCAGCGGCCGGGGCTGCTGCTGATGGGCGGTTCGGTGTACGCGGCGTTCGCCTCGCACTGCGACCGGGGGCCGTACGTCGGCTACGTCCTGGGCGTGAGCACCTCGACGCGGAAGACGACGCTGTGGGCCACCGAGGACTCCTCCGCGAACGGCATGGCGGGGGTGTGGATGAGCGGGGGCGGTCTGGTCTCCGACGGTCCGGGCCGGATCCTCTTCTCGACGGGCAACGGGGTCTCCCCCGCGCCGGGCCCCGGCAACCGGCCGCCCGGCCAGCTCGCGGAGTCGGTGGTCCGGCTCGGGGTGAACAGCGACGGCACGATGTCGGCACAGGACTTCTTCAGCCCCTCCGACGCGCCGCTGCTCGACCAGAACGACACCGACCTGGGCTCCGGCGGCCCGGTCGCCCTCCCCGAGCCGGCCTTCGGGACCAGCGCCCATCCGCGGCTGCTCGTCCAGATCGGCAAGGACGGGCGGCTGTTCCTCCTCGACCGGGACGACCTCGGCGGCCGGAGCCAGGGGCCCGGCGGCACCGACAAGGTGCTCGGCACCTTCGGCCCGTACGAGGGGGTGTGGGGGCATCCCGCGGTGTACGGCGGGCAGGGAGGTTACGTGTACACCGTCGGCAGCCGGGGACCGCTGCGGGCGTTCGCGTACGGCCTCACCGGTTCGGGCATGCCGGGGCTCACCAACACCGGCAGCAGCACGCAGCAGTTCGGCTACACCTCGGGTTCGCCGGTGGTGACGTCCACGGGGACGAACCCGGGCTCGGCGCTGGTGTGGGCCGTCGCGGCGGACGGCGCGAACGGTGCCAACGGGCAGCTCCGCGCGTACGACGCGGTGCCCGTGAACGGGGCGCTGCGGCTGCGCTGGTCGGCGCCGATCGGTGTGGCCTCGAAGTTCTCCGTGCCCGCCACCGACGGCGGGCGGATCTACGTGGGGACGCGGGACGGGCACGTGATCGCCTTCGGCCGTCCCGCCAACTCGGCGCTGACGGGTGACCCGGTGGACGCCGGCGAGGTCGCGGTCGGGGCGACCGGGACGGCGACGGCCACTGTCACGGCGACCCGGGACGTGACGATCACCGGGGTGAGCACACCGGCGGGCAGCGCGTTCTCTGTGTCCTCGGCGGGTCTGCCCCGTACGCTGCGGGCCGGCGAGACCCACACCGCACAGGTGTCGTTCTCGCCGGCCGCGCCCGGTCCCGACACCTCGGCGCTGACCTTCGCCACCGATCTCGGCGAGAGCGCGCTCGGCCTGACCGGGTACGGGACCCGGCCCGGCCTCGTCGCGTCCCCGGCCGCGCTCGACTTCGGGACGGTGGCCACGACGACGCGCAAGGCGCTCGGTGTCACCTTCACCAACACCGGGACGGGCGACGAGACGATCTCCTCGGTGTCCCTGCCCGCCAGCCCGTTCACCGCGTCCGATCCGCCGGCCGCCGGCACGGTCGTCCCGCCGAGGCAGTCCGTCACCGTGCAGGTGGCGTACGCGCCGACCGCCGCCGGCCAGCACACCGGGACGCTCGCCGTCACCGGGACGAACGGCACGGTGTCCGTCGCCCTGAGCGGCACCGCCGTGACCGGCCGGGCGCAGCTCACCATCACGCCCACGTCGACGGACTTCGGGCAGGTGAAGATCGGCGAATCCGTGACGAAGACCTTCGACATCAGCAACACCGGCAACATCCCCCTCACCATCACCAAGGCGAAGCCTCCGGCGGCTCCCTTCCAGGTCACCAACCCGATCAGCGAGGGCCAGGTCCTCGGCCCTGAGGACGTCGTCCACCAGGCCGTCACCTTCTCCCCCACGTCCATCGGCACGGCGACGGCCGCGTACGAGCTGACCTCCGACGACGGGAGCGGTCCCCACAACGAGGCGCTGACCGGGTCCGGTGTCGCCGGGACCACCGTCACCGTGCCCACACCCGGCGCGGGCGGCTGGAAACTGAACGGCTCCGCGCGGATCTCCGGCAACGACCTCCAGCTCACCCAGGCGACCGCCTCCCAGCGGGGTTCCGCCGTCTGGCCCGTGCCGGTGCTGACCGACGGCCTCAAGGCCTCGTTCACCACGGTGATCGGCGGGGGCACCGGCGCCGACGGCCTCACCTTCTCCCTGCTCGACCCGGCGAGGACCACGCCCTCCGCGCTCGGCGGCGTCGGCGGCGGTCTCGGCTACGTCGGACTGCCGGGCGTGGCCGTCGCCTTCGACACGTTCAAGAACCCGGGCGATCCGTCCGCCAACTTCGTCGGCATCGCCACCGGCGGCAGCGGCTCCGCCCTGACCTACGCGTCGACGACGTCGAGCGTGCCCGACCTGCGGTCGGGGACCCACACGGTCGCCGTCTCGGTCACGGGCAAGACCGTCACGCTCTCCGTGGACGGCACGCAGCGGCTGCGGACCACGGTCGCCGCGCTCACCCCGACCGCCCTCCTGGCGTTCACCGGCGGCTCGGGCAGCATCACCGACATCCACGCCGTGCGGGGCGCGTCGATCACCGCCGCCTCGTACGCCGTGCCGCCGCCCGGCCCCAACGGCTGGAAGTACAACGGCAGCGCCGCTCTGTCGGGCACCACGCTGGTCCTGACCCCGGCCCAGGCCTACCTGAAGGGTTCGGCGATCCAGGCCACCGCCGTACCCTCCGCCCGGCTGCGGGCCCGGTTCACCGCCACGATCTCGGGCGGCACCGGAGCCGACGGCCTCGCGCTGATGCTCCTCGACGCGACCCGGACGACGACCACCGCACTCGGCGGCGGAGGCGGCGCCCTCGGCTTCGGCGGCCTGACCGGAGTGGCGGTCACCCTGGACACGTACCGCAACCCCGGGGAACCGTCGTCGAACTTCGTGGGCGTCGCGACCGGCGGCACGAGCTCCACCCTCCGGTACGCGGCCACCTCGACGGCCGTGCCCGCGCTGCGCACGGGCAGCCATGTGATCGACGTCAACGTGACGGCCGCCGGTCGCCTCCTCGTCCTGGTCGACGGGGCCCAGGTCATCGACGTGGCGATGACGCTGCCCAAGAACGTCCTGGTCGGATTCTCCGGCGGCACGGGCGGATTGACGGACCGTCACGCCGTCACGGGAGTACGGATCGGGTACTGAGGTAATCTGCTCGCCCTTCGGAGCACGTACCCGATCTCTTCCATGAAGCGAGCGATACAGATGACCGAACTGAGCCGGATATACGTGGACGAGTGCCTGCGCGGTGACGGCGGCCTCGCGGCGGCCGTCGCCCGGGCGGAGCTGCCTCCGGCCTTCGAGGAGGCCTGGCGCCCGCACCTGCTGCCCCGGCCCTGGTTCGTCCGGGCCTCGGAGACGGCCGCGTTCGCACGGGACCTGGAGGGCCTCTTCGACCTTCTCGTGTCGCTGCCGGAGCGGCTCTTCGACGGGGACGTCGAGCGGTACGCGGCGGAGATCGGGCTCGGTCCGGCGCTGGTGGCGCTGCTCCGCCGGGCCGGGTCCGGCGTACCCGCGAAGTTCGGCCGCGCCGACGCGTACCACGACGGCACCGCGTACAAGCTCCTGGAGTTCAACCTCGGCAGCGAGGTCGGCGGCCTCGACATGGACGTCTTCAACCAGGGGCTGCTGGGGGTCCCCGAGTTCGCCGGCTTCGCGCGCGAGCACGGCCTCGGCCATGTGGACATCGCCGCCCGGATGGCCGGCGTCCTGCGCGACCGGGCCCGGCCCGTGCTGTCCGGCTCCTCGGAACCGGTGATCGGCCTGATCGAGGGGCGCGGCGGCGTCGGCCCGTACGGACGGCTGATGCGCGCCACCCAGGAGGCGATGGCCGAGCAGGGCCTGGACCTGAGGATCGGCGAGATCGGCGACGTACGCGCGCGTGCAGACGGAAAACTCACCCTGGACGGCACCCCGCTCGACCTCGTGCTGCGGAACTTCGCGGCGAGCCAGCTCCTCGACGACCCGGAGGGCCCGGCGGTGGCGGAGCCGTTCTTCCGCGCCCACGAGGCGGGCAGGACCGTGCTGTTCACGTCCCTGGAGAGCGGTCTCTACTCGAACAAGAGCGCCCTCGCCCTGCTCTCGGACCCGCGGTGGAGCAGCGCCTTCGACGCCGACGAGCGGGCTCTGGCGGACCGGGTCCTGCCGTGGAGCCGGACGCTGCGCGCCTCAGGGCCGGCGGAGCTGATCGACCTCTGCCGGGAGCGGCGGGAACGGCTCATCCTCAAGCCCGGGGCCGGGTACGGCGGTCTGGACACGTTCGTCGGCTGGGAGTGCACCGACGCCGACTGGCACAAGGCCCTGGAGCTCGCGGTCCAGCGCGGCGGCTACGTGGCGCAGGAACGGGTCGTGCCGCACCCCGAGCCCGTGTACGACCCGGCGACGGGAACCGTGGACGACTGGATCGCCGCGTTGGGGTTCTTCCTCACCGACGACGGCTACGCGGGCGCGCACGCGCGGGTCAACCGTGCC
Source organism: Streptomyces sp. R-07 (assembly GCF_049913175.1). Lineage (NCBI taxonomy): Bacteria > Bacillati > Actinomycetota > Actinomycetes > Kitasatosporales > Streptomycetaceae > Streptomyces > Streptomyces sp. R-07. The sequence goes on along the minus strand of NZ_CP183978.1, from coordinate 7,392,287 downwards.
GACGGCGGCGCGATCGTCGGGATGAGCAGCAACCCGGACACCCGCATGGTGGGGGTGTTCACGCACGCCTGAGGGGACCCAGGAGAGGGGTCAGCCCCTCTCCTCCTTCTTCCAGGGGCCGACGCCCAGCTTGCCCGTCGTGCCGAGGTCGAGTTCGGGGATCACCGTCACCGGGGCGGCGCCGGGCTTCGCCCACACGCGCGCGTAGGGGGCGTTCACGGCGGCTCCGCCCGCGACGGTGTTGCGCCAGACGAGGCCCGCGTACGCCCGCTCGCCGGGCTTCAGCGCCAGCTCTCGCGCCGGGCCCTCGGCCCCGGTGCCCCCGGCGATGGCGTCACCGCCCCGGAGGACCGCCACGCCCTCGACGCGCTCGTGGTCCTCGTCCCGGAGCTCGACGCGGGGGTAGCCCTGGAGCCGGTACGTGCCGGTGCCGCAGTTCTCCAGGTGGAGGCCGACGACGCGCAGGCCCATGGCCGCGTCGCCCTCGTCGGCGTACACGCGCACGCCCGTGGACGGACAGGCGCCGCCTTCGGAGGGCGCCTCGGCGGTCGGGACGCTACGCACCTTCATGACCTTCACGCGCGCGTTCCCGGCGGAATCCGGGGGGAGGTCGCCCGCGGTGACGGTGCGCCGCACGGTCGCCCCGGGGGCGACGGCCGGGACGGTGTCCTCGACGCCCGTCAGCGCCTGCCCCGCCTCCGAGAGGAACTCGAAGGTGACGGTGTAGGTGAAGGGCTCGGTCTCGCGGCTGGTGAGGGAGTAGGCGGCGCAGGGGCGGGGGCCGCCCCCTGGGCCCGTGGTCGCATCCCGGCCGCCGGTCATGCCCGTGCCCGTGATCGTGACGCCGTCCTCGGCCGGTGACGCGGAGGCGGTCGGGGGCTCGGAAGCGTCCTGCGGTCCGGAAGGCTCCGCTCCCCCGCCGCATCCCGCCGTCGCGGTGGCGCCGCCACCTCCGGCGGGTCCCTGGTGCTCGGTTCCGCAGGCCGTGAAGAGCAGGAGGCCTGCGAGGGCGGCGGGAAGGGCGAGGCGGGTACGGCGCATGGGAACAGTTCACCAGGCCGCGCCACCCCGCGAGGAAGGCGGGGGGTGGATGCGGGGCGGGTGGATGCGGGGGGGCGGGTGGACGCGGGGACGGGTGGTGTGGAGCAGGGCCGCCCGAGCGCCTGCCTGACGGGATGGCGGTTGCGGTCGCCAGCGTGGGGCCATGCAGCGACACCGAAGGCGCGACCGGCGCCCCGCCTCTCGGCCTCGAAGGGCGGGGGGTCCGCCACCGCGCGTCCCCGTGCCGGTCGTCGCGGGGGCCGATGTCGTCCTCGTCGGGTACTTCTCCGCCAAGCAGAAGGACTTCGCCGCTCTCATGGACGCGGCGGCCGCCGACCTGACGGCGCACGGTGTCCGGGTGGTGGCGCGGGCCGTGCAGCGCCGTGGTGTCTCCGACGGCGGGGCGCGGAAGATGAGCCTGCCGTTCTCCTCGCGAACCCTCCTGAGGGAGGGAAAGCTCCGTGAGGTGGCCGGGATCGATGCCCATGTAGAGCATGTACATGGCGGCGTTGGCCACCGTGAGCATGGGCATCAGGCGCAGCAGGGCGCCTCGGCCGGCGGCCGGGCCGGGAGGCGGCGCATCCGACTCCGCCGGGTCGGCCGGCCGGACTTCGGTTGCGTTCATGTCGGGTCTCCTCGGCCGCGGCCCCCGGGAGGCGGGCGGTGCGGCGGGTCGTGCGTGAGCGGGAGGGGAGGTGCGGGGTGGGTCAGCTGTCGAAGCCGAGGCCGAAGCGGTCGAGGGTGCGCAGCCAGAGGTTGCGGCGTCCCTCGTTCCGGTCGGCGCGCGCCATGGCCCACTTGGTGATGTTGATGCCGATCGAGCGGACGGGCTCCGGCGGGAACGGCAGCGGCTTGCGGCGTACGAGTTCCAGGCCGGTCCGTTCGGTGTACTCGCCGGCCAGGAGGTCGAGCATCACCTCGGCGCCGAAGCGGGTGGCTCCGACGCCCAGGCCGGTGAAGCCGGCGGCGTAGGCGACCTTGCCTTGGTGACACGTGTCAAAGAAGACGCAGAAACGGGTGCTGGTGTCAATGGCCCCGCCCCAGGCGTGACTGAACCGAACCCCTTCCAGCTGCGGGAACGTCGTGAAGAAATGTTCGGCGAGGGTCGCGTACGTCGCGGGCCGGCGGTCGTGCTCGGCGCGGACCGGGCCGCCGTGGTAGACCGCGTCGTAACCGCCCCAGAGGATGCGGTTGTCGGCGGAGAGCCGCACGTAGTGGAACTGGTTCGCGCAGTCCGCGAAGCCCTGGCGGCGGGTCCAGCCGACGGAGGCGAGCTGCTCCTCGGTGAGCGGCTCGGTCATCAGCGCGTAGTCGTACACGGGGACGGTGTACGGGCGGTGGCGCCGGACGAGCGAGGGGTAGGCGTTGGTGGCGAGCGCGACGCGCCGGGCGGTGATGCGGCCGTAGGGCGTGCCTACGCTCACCACCGCGCCGCGTTCGTCGAGCGAGAGCGCGGGGGTGTGTTCGTGGATGCGGACGCCGAGGTCGAGACAGGCCCGCTTGAGGCCCCAGGCGAGCCGGGCCGGGTTGACCATGGCGACGTCGTCCTGGTTCCACAGCCCGCCGAGGAAGGTCGGGGAGTCGATCTCGGCGCGGACCGCTTCGGCGTCGAGGAGGAGGGGCTTGCCTCCGTAGCGGGCGGCGGCCTCGGCCTCCTCCGCGAGGCCGTCGAGCTGGTACTGCTCGGTGGCGACGACGAGGGAACCGGTGCGCTCCCAGTCGCAGTCGATGCCGTAGCGCTCGATGGCGTCCTCGATGGCCTGGAGGTTCTCGCGGCCGAGGCGCTCCAGGAGGCCGATCTCCTCGGGCCAGCGCTGGAGGCCGTTGGCCAGGCCGTGGGTGAGGCTGGCCTCGCAGAATCCGCCGTTGCGGCCGGAGGCGGCGCCGCCGGCCTCGTCGGCCTCGACGAGCACCACGTCGGCGGAGGGGTCGCGCTCCTTGGCGACGAGGGCGGTCCACAGTCCGGCGTAGCCGCCGCCGACCACGAGGAGGTCGCAGGTGGTGCCGCCGACGAGGGCGGGCTCGGGCTGCGGCCGCCGGGGGTCGTCGAGCCAGAACGGGGTGTGGTCGACGTCCCGGAGCGAGCTGAGGTGGTCCATGGGTGTTCCTTCGGGGTCGCGGAGACGCCCGAGCAGGGGATGTCTCCGAAGTGCCGCCATGAGACTCCGCCGCGCACGACAAGGTCAATGGTGTTGACGTAAGGACCCCGAGCGCGGCCGGCACCCGGACGCCCCGCAGGTCACCCCTCCGGTTCCCAGCGGTCCAGGATCTCGTCCGCGATCCGCCGGGCCCCCGGCTCGTAGCGTGCGGAGAGCTCGCGGAAGAGCGTCTCGGCACCCTCGGCCGGCCAGTCGGCGGGCAGGTGCTCGGCGGGGAGGTGCGGGTCGCGGCGGACCAGGTCGAGCCAGTCGGTGTGGAGCAGGAGCAGCCGGCCCAGGTCGTCGCGCGCCTCGGCGGGAGCGGCGCCGGAGCCCCAGCGGGTCAGGAAGGCGCGGTAGCCGTCGGCGATCGCGTCCACGTCGAAGGCGGTACGGAGCAGGGGGCCGGCCTCGGTGGGTGCGGCGGCCTCGCCGTGGAAGGCCCTGATACGGTCCCCGAACTCGGCCGCGATGGGGGTGACGTCCACACGCCCGGGGGCCACCCAGAGGCCGCTCTGCAGTGGGCCGAAGCCCGCCCAGACGAGGCGGGAGCGCAGGTCGTGGCGTTCCCGGCGCCAGGATTCGGGCAGCGAGAAGCCGACCAGGGTCCAGGTGCCGTCCCAGGCGCGGTTGACGGCGCCGGTGCGATGGATGCGCTCCTCGCCGTCGGCGAGGACCTCCGCGGCGCGCGGCGTGAGCGAGAAGTACATCCGGCGGCCGCGCCGGTGCCGTTCGAGGAGCCCCCGGCCGACCATGCGGGTCAGGGTCGAGCGGACGGCGTCCTCGCCGACGTCCACGCGGGCGAAGGCGTCGATCACGCTCGCCGAGGACAGGGCGGTCCCGGTGCGGAGGACGTGGATGCCGAAGAAGCTCAGCATCAGGGACTGGGGGCGGGGCGGAGATCCGGGTTCGGGGAGGGGTCCGGTCTCGGCGGTCGGGGCGGGCTGCGTCACGGGGACAGCGTAGGGCGGGTTCCGGGGATCCACCCTCAATATTCGGCAATTCATTGACGGCCGACACGAGAATGCCTAACTTGTTCGCTCGACGGTGCGTGCCCGGTCGCGATTCCCCGCGCCCCGCACCGCGTTCACGGGAAAGGACCCCCGTTCATGACTCATGTGGATCTCTCCGGCAAGGTCGCCGTCGTCACCGGCAGCGGCCGCGGACTCGGCCTCGCCTACGCCCGCTCGCTCGCCGCCGCCGGCGCCGCGGTGGTGATCAACGACGTGGACACCGAGGCCGCCGCCGAGGCCGTGCGCCTGATCACCGCCGAGGGCGGGCAGGCCGTCGCCGAGGTGGTCCCGGTCGGCTCCACCGAGGCCGCCGAGGCCCTCGTCGCCCGCGCCGTCGACAGCTACGGCCGGCTCGACGTCATGGTCACCAACGCCGGCATCCTGCGGGATCGCGTGCTGTGGAAGATGACCGACGAGGACTTCGACACCGTCGTCGAGGTGCACCTGCGCGGCACCTTCACCTGCGTGCGCGCCGCCGTCGAGCGGATGCGCGCCCAGGGCGAGGGCGGCCGGATCGTGGTCGCCGGCTCCCCCGCCGGGCAGCGCGGCAACTTCGGACAGACCAACTACGCCGCGGCCAAGGCCGGGATCGCCGCCATGGTGCGCACCTGGGGCATGGAGCTGGCGAAGGCCGGCATCACCGCGAACGCCGTCATCCCGGTCGCCGCGACCGCGATGACCAAGACGATCCCCGTCTTCGCCCCGCACGTCGAGGCCCTGGAGCGGGACGGCATCGCGTTCCCCGACAGCCTGCGCAAGGGCGAGGGCTTCGGCACTCCCGAGGACGTCGCGGGTCTGGTGACCTTCCTCGCCTCGGACGCCTCCGCCGGAGTGACCGGCCAGTGCGTCGGCATCGGCGGCGACAAGCTCTCGCTGTGGTCGCACCCGCAGGAGGTGTCGGTGGCGTACGCCGACGGGGGCTGGAGCGCGGACGCGATCGCGGCCTCCTGGCCTGTGACCGTGGGCCGCACCCCCGAGACCTTCGGCATCCCGGCGCCGCAGCTGTGAGCGGCCGCGGCCCGATGGACGTCCACGCGCTCGTCGCCATCGACATGCACACCCACGCCGAGGTGTCCGAGAAGGGCGGGGCGTCGCTCTCCGCCGAGCTCGACGCCGCCGCCGGCGCGTACTTCAAGGCGGAGCACCGCCATCCCACGCTGCCCGAGATCGCCACGTACTACCGCGAGCGGCGGATGGCCTGCGTGGTGTTCACGGTGGACGCGGAGTCGGCTACCGGCACCCCGCCGGTGCCGAACGAGGAGATCGCCGAGGCCGCGCTCGCGAACCCGGACGTGATCATCCCGTTCGCCGGTGTCGATCCGTACAAGGGAAAGGCGGCGGTCCGTCAGATCCGGCGGCTCGTCGAGGAGTTCGGGGTCAAGGGCTTCAAGTTCCACCCGAACATCCAGGCCTTCCACCCCAACGACCGGATGGCGTATCCGCTGTACGAGGCGATCGAGGAGGCCGGCGCGATCGCGGTCTTCCACACCGGGCAGACGGGCATCGGCGCGGGCGCTCCCGGCGGCGGGGGCATCCGGCTGAAGTACTCGAACCCGATGGACGTGGACGACGTCGCCGCGGACTTCCCCGGGATGAGGATCGTCCTCGCCCACCCGTCCTTCCCCTGGCAGGACGAGGCACTCGCGGTGGCCACCCACAAGCCGCAGGTGTACATCGACCTGTCGGGCTGGTCGCCGAAGTACTTTCCGCCGCAGCTGGTCCGGTACGCCAACAGCCTCCTGAAGGACAAGGTGCTGTTCGGCTCCGACTTCCCGCTGCTCGCCCCGGACCGCTGGCTGGCCGACTTCGCGGAGCTCCCGATCAAGGACGAGGTCCGTCCGAAGATCCTCAAGGAGAACGCGGCCGCGCTGCTCGGTCTCACCGGACGCTGAGGGGTACCCCATGCGCAACCAGGGCATCGGCTCCTGGCCCGCCCGCCGCAACCGCAAATCGCCCCGGCGCACCGCGCTCCTGCACGAGGGCCGGGCGATCGAATACGCCGAACTCCACGACCGCTGCACCCGGTTGGCCCACGCCCTGCGAGGTGCCGGGGTCGGGCGAGGTGACCGGGTGGCGTATCTCGGCCCCAACCATCCGGCGTACCTGGAGACGCTCTTCGCGACCGGTCTCCTCGGTGCGGTGTTCGTCCCGCTCAACACCCGGCTCGCCGTACCCGAGTTGCTCCACCAGCTGACCGACTCGGGCAGCGGCGTCCTGGTGCACGCCGGACAGCCGGCCGAGCGGGTGACGGAGCTGGCCGCGGGAGCGGCCGTCGCCACCGTCCTCGCCGTGGACGGCGGGCCGGGCGCCTCCTACGAGGAGCGGCTCGCGGCCGCGTCGGCGGAGCCGGTCGACGAGGAGGTGGGCCACGAGGACGTCTGCCTCATCATGTACACCTCGGGGACCACGGGCCGCTCCAAGGGCGCCGTCCTCACCCACGGCAACGTCGTCTGGAACAGCCTCAACGTCCTCGTGGACACCGATCTCGCCGGCGACGAGGTGGCCCTGGTCTCCGCGCCGCTGTTCCACACGGCGGCCCTCAACATGAGCTGCCTGCCGACCCTGCTCAAGGGCGGCACGGTCCTCCTGGAGTCCTCCTTCGACCCGGACCGCACCCTGCGGCTGATCGAACGGCACCGGGTGACCTGCATGTTCGGCGTACCGACGATGTACGACGCGATGGCGGCGGCCCCCGGCTGGACGGACGCGGACCTGACCAGTCTGCGCAACCTGCTGTGCGGCGGCGCGCCGGTGCCGAGCCGCACCGCGCGCGCCTATCTCGACCGGGACCTCGCCTTCGTCCAGGGGTACGGCATGACGGAGACCGCGCCGGGAGCCCTGATCCTGGACCGGGCGGACTCGCTCACCCGGGCCGGTTCGGCGGGCGTCCCGCACTTCTTCACCGACGTACGGGTGCTGCTGCCGTCCGGCGAGGAGGCGGCGCCCGGCGAGAAGGGCGAGGTCGTCGTCGCGGGACCGAACGTCACCCCGGGCTACTGGAACCTCCCGGAGGCGACCGCCGCGGCCTTCCGCGACGGGGGGCGCTTTCGGTCGGGCGACGTGGCCACCGTCGACGAGGACGGCTACGTACGGCTCGTCGACCGCCTCAAGGACATGATCATCTCGGGCGGGGAGAACATCTACCCGGCCGAGGTCGAGGACGCACTGCTCGGGCACCCGGACGTCGCCGAGGCGGCCGTCATCGGCGTGCCCGACGCCCGCTGGGGCGAGGTGGGACGCGCCGTCGTCGTCACCCGCGCCGGGGCGACCGTCACGGAAGGGGAGCTGATCGCCCACCTGGAGGGCCGGCTCGCCCGCTACAAGATCCCGCGGAGCGTCGTCCTCGTTCCCGAACTCCCCCGCAACGCCGCCGGAAAGCTGCTCAAGGCCCCCATCCGGGCCCGCTACGGCGCCGACCTCTGAACATCCCCTCCATCCCCATGAGGAGTACCACCATGGCTCTCACCGTGCACGGCATCGACGGGATCAAGGCCCAGGCCGGGGCCGACCTCGGACACAGCTCCTGGGTCGAGATCGCCCAGCCCCGCGTCGACACCTTCGCCGACGCCACCGACGACCACCAGTGGATCCACGTCGACACCGAGCGCGCCGCCGCGGGCCCCTTCGGCGGCACCATCGCCCACGGCTACCTGACGCTCTCGCTGCTCATCCCGATGTGGAGCGAGCTGCTCCAGGTCGAGGGCGTGTCGATGGCCGTCAACTACGGCCTGAACAAGGTCCGTTTCCCCTCCCCCGTGCGCGTCGGTTCGAAGATCCGCACGCACGGCCGCGTGGTGTCCGTGGAGGACGTCAAGGGCGGTGTCGAGGTCGTCGTGGACCTGACCGTGGAGATCGACGGCGTCGCCAAGCCGGCGTGCGTCGCCCAGGCGGTGTACCGCTTCTTCGCCTGACCTTGCCCGTACGCGGAAGGGGGCGTCTGCTTCGCGCAGCCGCCCCCTTCCGCGTACCGACGATCCGTCAGTCCGTCCTGAAACCCACGTAGTTCTCGGCGAGGGAGGCCGAGGCGGCCTCCGAACCCGCCAGGTAGCGCAGGTGCGAGAGGCGCAGTTCGCGGTCGAAGCCGGACTCCGCGGGGTCGGCGTGGAGCAGGGTCGTCATCGTGTACGAGAAGTGCTCGGCCCGCCAGATCCGGCGCAGCGCGGTCTCCGAGTACGCGTCGACGGCCGTCTCGTCCCCGTCCCTGTGATGGCGGGTGAGGGCCTGGGCGAGCAGCGTGACGTCGGCGACGGCGAGGTTGAGGCCCTTGGCACCGGTCGGCGGCACGATGTGGGCGGCGTCGCCGGCGAGGAACAGGCGGCCGTGGCGCAGGGGTTCGGCGACGAAGCTGCGCATCGGGGTGATGCTCTTCTCGGTGATCGGGCCGCGCCGCAGCGACCAGTCGCCGTCGACGGCGAAGCGGGTGTCCAGCTCGTCCCAGATCCGCTCGTCGGACCAGTTGTCGACGCTGTCGTCCGGGTCCACCTGGAGGTAGAGCCGGCTGACCTGCGGCGAGCGCATGCTGTGCAGGGCGAAGCCGCGCTCGTGGTGGGCGTAGATCAGCTCGTCGCAGGAGGGCGGGACGTCGGCGAGGATGCCCAGCCAGGAGAACGGGTACGTGCGCTCGACCACGGTGAGCAGGTCCTCGGGGAGGGACCGGCGGCCGATGCCGTGGAAGCCGTCGCAGGCGACGACGTACGCGCACTCCAGGATCGATTCCGTGCCCTCGTGGCGGTAGCGGATGGTGGGCCGGTCGGTCTCGGCACCGTCCACGGAGAGGGCCTCGGCCTCGAAGAGGACCGTTCCGCCGTCCTTCAGGCGCAGTTCGATGAGGTCCTTCACGACCTCGGTCTGGGCGTAGACCATGACGGAGCGGCCGCCGGTCAGGGACGGGAAGTCGATGCGGTGGGAGCGGCGGTCGAAGCGGAGCTCGATGCCGTGGTGCTCCAGGCCCTGGCGGTCCATCCGGGCGCCGGCGCCGGAGGCGCGCAGCACGTCGACGGTGTCCTGTTCGAGGATGCCGGCGCGCTGGCGGCGCTCGACGTACTGCCGGTCGCGCAGTTCGAGGACGACGCTGTCGATGCCCTGCTGGTGGAGCAGGTGGGAGAGGAGGAGACCGGCGGGACCGGCTCCGATGATGCCGACGGTGGTGGTGCGGGGCATGGGTGGCTCCGTGAAGGGTCGGTGGAGACAGGGGCAGGAGGAGGGCGCTAGGCGGAGGGCGCGTCCTCGGCGAGGACGCGCTGGGCCGTGGCGAACGCGGCGTTGGCCGCGGGGACACCGCAGTAGACGGCGGAGTGCAGCAGGACCTCCCCGATGTCCTCGGGGGTGAGTCCGTTGCGCACGGCGGCCCGGACGTGCAGGGCCAGCTCCTCCAGGTGACCGTGGGCGACCAGGGCGGTGAGGGTGATGCAGCTGCGGGTGCGGCGGTCGAGTCCCGGACGGGTCCAGATCTCTCCCCAGGCGCAGCGGGTGATGTAGTCCTGGAAGTCCGCGGTGAGCGCCGTCGTCCGGGCGACGGCCCGGTCGACGTGCGCGTCGCCGAGGACCGCGCGGCGGACGGCCATGCCCTGGGCGTGCCGGCTGCCGTCGTCGGCGGGTGCGCCGAAGTGGCCGAGGAGCGCGGTGAGGACGGCCTGCGGGCGTTCGGCGGGGGCCAGGTGGGAGGCGCCGGCGAGTTCGAGGAGGCCCGCGTCGGGGATGGCGTCGGCGAGCTCGCGGGAGTGGGCGGGCGGCGTGGCCGGGTCGGCCCGGCCGGCGACGACCAGGGTCGGGGCGGTGATCCGGCCCAGCGCCTCGCGAAGGTCGTACGTGGCGAGGGCGTCGCAGCAGGCCGCGTAGCCGGCCGGGTCGGCGGCCCTCAGGTCGGCGAGGAGCCGGTCGGCGGTCCGGGTGGAGGCGAAGCCGGGCGTGAACCAGCGGGCGGCCATCGTCTCGGCCAGGGGTGCGGTGCCCTCGGCCCGGACGAGCGCGGCGCGCTCGCGCCAGGCCTCCGGCGCGCCGAAGCGGGCCGAGGAGCAGACGACGGCGAGACCGGTGACCCGCTCGGGGTGGTGGACGGCGAGGTGGGTGCCGACGGCGCCGCCGAGGGAGATGCCCGCGTAGCCGAAGCGCTCGGCGCCGAGGTGGTCGGCGAGTTCGAGGACGAGGGCGGCGAGACCGGCGACGGTCGCGGCCCCGGGGGCGGTGTCGGGGAGGGCGTCGGCCGGGGTGCCGCCGTGCCCGGGGAGGTCCCAGCGGACCACCCGGTGGTGCCGGGCGAGGGCGGCGGTCTGCGCGTCCCAGACGGAGAGGGAGGTGCCGAGGGAGGGCCCGAGAATGAGGACGGGGGCGTCGGCGGGGCCGTCGATGCGGTGGTGAAGGGCGGGGGCACGGCGGACGGCTCGCGGCTCGGCGGTGCCGGGGGCGCCGGTCGCGGCTGTGGTGGCGGTCGCCTCCGTGGCGCCGGTCGCGGCCGTGGGGGCGGTCGCCTCCGTGGTGCTCGCCTGCGCGGTGGCGGACGCGTACGTGGTGGCGGACGCGCCCGCAGGGCCGGTGGCCTCCGTGGCGCCGGTCGCGGCCGTGGGGGCGGTCGCCTCCGTGGTGCTCGCCTGCGCGGTGGCGGACGCGTACGTGGTGGCGGACGCGCCCGCAGGGCCGGTGGCCTCCGTGGCGCCGGTCGCGGCCGTGGGGGCGGTGGCCTCCGTGGCGCCGGTCGCGGCCGTGGGGCCGGGTCCGCCGGGCGTGTTCGTGGTCGTGTCGGTTGTCATGCCGGGCCTTCCCGGTCGGTGGAGGGGTTTCTCCGGAGGGCGTGGTCGACGAGTCGGGGCGCTGCGCCGGTCGCGGTGGCCGGGTCCGTCAGGGACTTGAGGCGGTCCGGAGTGACCACATCGGCGAGTTCCGGGGCCACGGCGAGGACGTCCGCGAGGTGGCGGCGCTCCGTGAGGGCACGGTGGGCTGCCCCGTCGAGGAGTCGCCGGGCGGCGGCGCGGCCGAGGAGCCCGGCGAGCTCCGCGGCGAGGCGTTCGCTCGCCACCAGGCCCCGCGTCCGCTGCAGGTTCTCCCGCATCCGGCCGGGGAAGACCCGGAGGCCCTCGGCGAGCGCCGCCATGTGGTGGGCGGAGCCGCCGGCGAGGCGGAGGAGTTCGCGCAGGGTCTGCCATTCGGCGTGCCAGGCGCCGGCCGGGCGCTCGTCCTCGGCGACGAGCGAGCCGAGGAGGACGGCGGCGAGCGCGGGCGCCTGCCGGGCGGCAGCGGCGACGAGGGTGGCGTGGACGGGGTTGTTCTTGTGGGGCATCGCGGAGGACCCGCCGCCCTCGCCCTCGGCGAGTTCACCGGTCTCGGTGCGGCTGAGCAGCAGCACGTCGGCGGCCGGCTTGCCGAGCGCGGCCGCGGTGAAGGCGAGCGCGGTGCCGAGGTCGGCGACGGGGGTGCGCAGGGTGTGCCACGGCAGGGCCGGCGCTGCGAGGCCGAGTTCCCGCGCGTAGGCCTCGGCGAGGGCGGGCCCGCTGCCCGGCGCCCCGGCCAGCTGCTCGAACGCCGCCAAGGTCCCCGCCGCGCCGCCGAGTTGGGCCGGGAGTGTGAGGGCGCTGAGCCGGTCGGCCGCGTCGAGGACGAGGCTGCGCCAGCCCGCCGCCTTGAGCCCGAAGGTCGTGGGGACGGCGTGCTGGGTGAGGGTGCGGCCGGCCATCGGGGTGTCGCGGTGCTCGGCGGCGAGTCTCCCGAGGGCGGCGGCGGCGCGGTGCAGCGGGGCCGTGACGAGGGGCAGGGCGCGGGCCGCGACGAGCATCGCGGCCGTGTCCATGATGTCCTGGCTGGTCGCGCCCCGGTGGACGTAGGGGGCGGCCTCCTCCGGCACGGCGGCGGTCAGTTCGGCGACGAGGGGGATGACGGGGTTGCCGCCGCTCCGGGCACGGAGGGCGAGCGCGCGGAGGTCGTACCGGTCGGTGCGGGACGCGGCCTCGGTGACGGCGGCGGCGGCCTCGGCGGGTGCGTGGCCGAGGGCGGCCTGGGCGCGGGTGAGCGCTGCCTCCGCGTCCAGCATGGCCCGGAGGAACGCGCGGTCGCCGGTGGCCGCCTCGGCGTCGCTGCCGGCGCGGACGGGGGCGAGGAGCCCGACGTCGTACGGTTCCTCCTCCTCGTACCGCCGCTCCGGGATGTCAGCGGAAGTCAAGGAACACCGTCTCCTCCGGGCCCTGGAGGCGGACGTCGAAGCGCAGGGTGCGGGGTCCGGTCTCGGTCGCGAGCAGGGTGGCTCGCCGCTCGGGCGGGAGCGAGGCGAGCAGCGGGTCGCCCTCGGCGGCCGGGCCCGGGAGGTAGACGCGGGTGAAGAGGTGGTGCAGGAGGCCGCGGGCGAAGACGCAGACGGAGAGGTACGGCGCTCCGGCGGGCGGCAGGGTGCGGACCGCCCACCGGCCGTCGGCGTCGGTGGCGACCCGGCCGAAGCCGGTGAAGGTGACGCCGTCGCGCCCTGCGTGGCCGCCGGTGACGGGGTCCTTGCGGAGGGAGCCGGGGGCGCCGGTCCGGTCGCCGTCGGGTCCGGGCTGCCAGATCTCCAGGAGCGCGTCGGGGACGGGGGCGCCGGCTCCGTCGTACACGCGGCCGTGGACGGTGAGCGTGTCCGGGTGCCCGGCGGGGGCGATGTCGGGGCCGCCGGGGAAGGGCAGCGCGTAGCCGTAGAAGGGGCCGACGGTCTGGGAGGGCGTCGGGGACGCGGGGCTGGGCGTGCCGGTCATCGGCCTTCCTCCATCCAGGTCGCGGCGGGTCCGTCGAGGACGATGTCCCAGCGGTAGCCGAGGGCGTGTTCGGGGGTGGTGAGGCCGTGGTCGTAGCCGGCGACGAGGCGGTCGCGGGCGGAGTCGTCGGTGACCGACTGGAGGATGGGATCGTAGGCGAAGAGCGGGTCGCCGGGGAAGTACATCTGGGTGACGAGCCGCTGGGTGAACGCGCTGCCGAAGAAGGAGAAGTGGATGTGCGCGGGGCGCCAGGCGTTGGAGTGGTTGCGCCAGGGGTAGGCGCCGGGGCGGATCGTGGTGAAGCGGTACGTGCCCCGGTCGTCGGTCAGGCAGCGGCCGGCGCCGGTGAAGTGGGGGTCGAGCGGGGCCGGGTGCTGGTCGAGCTGGTGGGCGTAGCGTCCGGCGGCGTTGGCCTGCCAGATCTCGACGAGCTGTCCGCGCACGGGGCGGCCGGCGCGGTCGAGGACCTGTCCGGTGATGGTCATCCGCTCGCCGAGGGGTTCGCCGGTGGCGCCGAGGGTGAGGTCGGCGTCGAGCGCGGTGACGTCGGTGACGCCGAAGACCGGCCCGGAGAGTTCGACGGCCTCGGGGTCGCGGACGGCGATCAGGGGGTGGTGCGGGTGGCGCAGCGCGCTGCTGCGGTAGGGCGGGTAGTCGCGGGCGGGGTGGTGCCGGGTCTCGCCGGCGCGACGGTACTCCTCCCGCTGGGTCGCTATCTCCTGGGAGATGTCGTGCTGGGTCGGGGTGGTCACGCGATGTCCTCCTTCACGGGAGCCGCCGTCGGGCGGATGTCTGCCTTCACCGGGTCCGCCGTCGGGCGGAGGTCTGCCTGCACGGGTGCCGCCGTCAGGCGGACGAGGTCCTCGGGGGTGACTCCGGGGGCGGTCTCGACGAGCCGGAGTCCGTCCTCGGTGACGTCCAGGACGCCGAGGTCGGTGATGATCCGGTCGACGCAGCCCCGGCCGGTGAGCGGCAGGGAGCACTCCTCGACGATCTTGGGGGTGCCGTCCTTGGCGGTGTGCTCCATGAGGACGACGACCCGGCGGGCTCCGTGGACGAGGTCCATGGCGCCGCCCATGCCCTTGACCATGCGGCCGGGGATCATCCAGTTGGCGAGGTCGCCGCGGGCGGAGACCTGCATGGCGCCGAGGATCGCGGTGTCGATGTGTCCGCCGCGGATCATGCCGAAGGAGAGCGCGGAGTCGAAGAACGCGGCGCCGGGCAGGACGGTGACCGTCTCCTTGCCCGCGTTGATGAGGTCGGGGTCGACCTCGTCCTCGTAGGGGTAGGGGCCGACGCCGAGGAGTCCGTTCTCCGAGTGGAGGACGACGTCGACGCCGTCGGGGAGGAAGTTCGGTACGCGGGTGGGCAGCCCGATGCCGAGGTTGACGTACGAACCGTCCGTCAGCTCGCGGGCGGCGCGGGCCGCCATCTCGTCCCTGGTCCAGCTCATCGGGTGCGTACCGTCCTTCGTTCGATGCCCTTGTCGGCGGCCTGGGCGGGGGTGAGCGCCAGGACCCGCTGGACGAAGACGCCCGGCAGGTGGACCTGGTCGGGGTCGAGCTCGCCGGGTTCGACGAGCTCCTCGACCTCGGCGACGGTGATCCGGCCGGCCATGGCGGCGAGCGGGTTGAAGTTGCGGGCGGCGCGGGCGAAGACGAGGTTGCCGTGGCGGTCGCCGCGGGCCGCGCGGACCAGGGCGAAGTCGGTGGTGATCCCGTGTTCGAGGACGTACGGGCGTCCGTCGTACTGGCGGGTCTCCTTGGGCGGGGAGGCGACGGCGACGGTTCCGTCCTCCGCGTACCGCCAGGGCAGTCCGCCGTCGGCGGCCTGGGTGCCGACGCCGGCCGGGGTGAAGAAGGCGGGGATGCCGCAGCCGCCGGCGCGCAGCCGTTCGGCCAGGGTGCCTTGGGGGGTGAGTTCCAGCTCCAGTTCGCCGCCCAGGTAGCGGCGGGCGAACTCCTTGTTGTCGCCGATGTAGGAGCCGGTGACGCGGCTGATCCGGCCGGCGGCGAGGAGGATGCCCAGGCCTCCGCCGTCGACGCCGCAGTTGTTGGAGACCACGGAGAGGTCTCCGGGGCCGCGGGCGTGCAGGGCGCGGATGAGCACGTCCGGTACGCCGCTCAGCCCGAAGCCTCCGACGGCGAGTGAGGCGCCGTCCTCGATGTCCGCCACCGCTTCGGCGGCACTGGCGACCACTTTGTCCATGTAACGACCCGTTTCACTGAGGATTGACGCTGCGGGTGTTCGCCTGCTGAACTTGCGTTCAGAAATTTGGCGGGGGTGAGTGTCCATCCGCGCCAGGGGCCGTGTCAACGGCGCGGGTACGGTTTCCCCGCGCCTTCGCCGCGCCCCGACCGACCCGCCACCGCCCCGAGGAGTCCGGACGATGCCGCAGCCCACCGAGGCCACGGGCGCACCCGACGAACTGGTCGCCGCCGCGCCGGTCGCGCCCGAACCCGACGAGCCGGCCGCTGCCGACCCGCCGGTCGCGCCCGACGAGTTGCGCGCCGCTCACGCACCGGTCGCGCCCGACGAGCTGGTCGGGCCGCTCGAACGCGGGCTCTCCGTGCTCCGCGTCATGGCCGCGGGACCCGACGTCCGCCACCGCCCCGGCGACCTCGCCCGGACGACCGGGCTCGCCCGCTCCACGATCGACCGGGTCGCGACGACCCTCGTCCGCCTCGGCGTGCTGAGGACCGAGGGCCGCGACCTGCTGCTCGCCCCCGGAGCCGCCCGGCTCGGCAACGCCTATCTGGCCTCCTGCGGGCTGCCGGAGCTCCTCGGGCCGCATGCCGTCGCCCTCGCCGACGCGCTCGACGAGTCGGTGTCCCTGGCCGTCCCCGACGGCGACGGCGTCCGCTTCCTCGCCCAGGCCACCCGCCGCCGGGCGATGGCGATCTCCTTCCGGACCGGGGACCTCCTGCCCGCCGAACGGTGCGCCCCCGGCGCCCTGTTCGCCGCCCGGTGGGACGCGGCGGACCACGAGCGGTGGCGGGCCCGGCGCGCGAAGGACCCGCGGGACGCCGGCTTCCCCTCCGTACCGCCCCGGCCGTCCGGCACGGCGCCCACGCCCGAGGAGGTCGAGACCGAGTTCCTCGACCGGGTACGGGAGGCCCGCCAGACCGGGATCGCGGTGGACGACCAGCTGATCGAACCGGGGCTGCTCGCCGTCGCCCTGCCCGTACGGGGACCGGATGGCGCGGTGGTCTGCGCGGTCAGCGTGGTCAGCCACACCAGCCGGCACAGCGCGCTGTCCCTCCGGGAGCAGGCACTGCCGCCGCTCCGCCGCGCGGTCACGGCGATGGAGACGGCGCTCGCGTCGGCCACGACGACCGGGGCCGCGCCCGAGGCCGAACCCGCGGCGGCGGGGGCCGCGCTCGAAGCCGAACCCGCGCCCGAAGGCGCACCGGTGGTGGTGGCCGGCACCGCGCTCAAGGAGGAGCTCGGCTCGGGCTTCCTCCAGTCGCTCGCGCGCGGTCTCGACGTCCTGCACGCCTTCGGCTCCGTCCGGGGTCCCGCCCGGCTCACCGAACTCGCCCGGCTGACCGGTCTCCCCCGCGCGACCGCCCGCCGGTCGCTGATCACCCTGCGCCACCTGGGGTACGTACGGGAGGAGGCCGACGGGTTCCTCGTACTCCCCCGGGTCCTGGAGCTCGGCTACGCCCGCCTCTCCGGTCTGAGCCTGCCGGAGATCGCCACCCCGCACCTCGTCGCCCTCGTGCTGCGCGTCCACGAGTCCGCGTCCGTCGCCGTCCTCGACGGGGACGACATCCGGTACGCCGCCCGGGTCGCCAGCACCCGCATCATGCACATCGACATCACGGTGGGCACCCGGCTGCCCGCGTACGCGACCTCCATGGGCCGCGTCCTCATCGGCGCCCTGCCGCCGGCGGAGCGCGCGGCGCACCTCGGCCGGATCACGCCGGAGGCGCTCACCCCGCACACGGTGACCACCCGCGAGGGGCTCGACGAGGCCGTGGCGGCGACCGTCGCGCGCGGCTACGGGTGGGTGGAAGAGGAGCTGGAGGAGGGGCTCCGCTCGCTCGCGGTGCCGGTCACGGACGGCGCGGGCCGGGTGGTCGCCGCCGTCAACGTCGCCCTGCACGCGGGGCGGGCCACGCCGGAGGAGAGCCTGGCCGCGCTGCTGCCGCCGCTGCGCGAGACGGCGTCGGCGATCAGCGCGGACCTCGCCGCCGTGGGGCGGTTCGCCCGCGTGGCGACGGGCTGACGGAAGCCCGTTGTGGGCACAACGGAACGGCCCCGTTGTGGGCATGCGTTCCGCCGGGGCGGAACGGGTGGGCACAACGGAACGGCGCCCTTGCCGGCGCCAGAGGCTCCCGCGCCTGAAACCCGCACCTGCTGGTGCAGCACTCGTGGTGCGGGTCAAGGCGCGGAACGCGGAGGCGACGCTCAGGGCGCCGTCCCGTGTGCCCACCCTCCCCCAAGCTCTCGGCTTCGCTCGAGCAGGGGGGACCCCCAGGGACGATTGCCCACACGGGCGGTGGCGGTGGGCTCAGCCGGCGGGCTCCGGCGGCCGTAGCGCCGCCACCGCGGCCAGCATCAGTTCCAGGGCGAACGGGTAGCCGCTGTCGCGCATGTCGGCGGCGAGGAGGGGGAAGGTCGCGGCGATGTGCGGGTGGGTGTCGGGCGACAGCCTGCCGTAGACCGCGTGCCAGACCTCCGCCTCCTTCTCCTGCGCGGCGGGCGGCAGGGCGAGCGCGGCGGCGTCCTGGGCGGCGAAGGCGAGGGCCTGGTCGACGAAGGCGTGGTAGATCCGCACTGCGAGGCCGTCCGGGAAGCCGGCGGTGCGCAGGACGCCGAGGATCCGCTCGACGGCGCGGGTCTCGTACGGCCGCCCGGTGGTGCGGTGGGCCGCGAGGGCCGCCGCCTGCGGGTAGGCCGTGTAGCAGCCGTGGATGCGAAGACCCAGGTCACGGAGGTCCGCCCGCCAGTCGCCGGTGGCCTTCCAGCCGTCCTGCGCGCGGCCGATCATCTCGTCGGCGACGGCGAGGAGCAGGCCGTCGGTGTTCCGGAAGTAGCGGTAGAGGGCCGTGGGGTCGGCGCCGAGCGCGGCGCCCAGCCTCCGTACCGAGAGGGCTTCGGCTCCGTGCTGTGCGATCAGGCGCAGCGCGGTCTCGACGATGAGCCGCTCCGAGAGGACGGCGCCCTGCTTGGTGGGGCGGCGGCGCTGCCGCCTGCCTTCGGGGACCACGCGTTCGGACATGGCCGGAACCTTACGTCAACACCATTGACGTGTAAACGGCCACACCGCTTCCATAGCGCCCACCAACCCGTCACCACATGTTCCTGGAGCGCCCTATGACCACGGCCGATCTGGTCTTCACCCGCGGAGCCGTCTTCACGGCCGACGCGGCCCGCACCCGGGCGACCTCGCTAGCCGTCGTCGGCGAGCGGATCGTGGCCGTCGGTCACGACGAGGTGCGGGAGCTCGTCGGCCCCGGTACGGAGGTCGTGGACCTGACGGGGAAGCTGCTGCTGCCGGGGTTCCAGGACGCCCACATCCACGCCGTCGGCGGCGGCAAGGAGCTGGCCGAATGCGATCTGACCGGCACGGTCGGCGTCGCCGAGTACCTGGAGCGGATCCGTGAGTACGCGGACGCCCACCCGGAGAAGGCCTGGATCACCGGCGGCGGCTGGTCGATGGAGAGCTTCGACGGCGGGCTGCCGACCCGGCAGCTGCTCGACTCCGTCGTCCCCGACCGTCCGGTCCTGCTGTCGAACCGGGACCATCACGGCGCCTGGGCCAACTCGCGCGCCCTCGAGCTCGCCGGCCTCACGGCCGACACCCCCGACCCGGCCGACGGCCGGATCGAGCGGGAGGCGGACGGCACTCCGAGCGGCACGCTCCAGGAGGGCGCGATCGGACTGGTCGCCCGGCTGGTGCCGGAGGCCACCGCCGAGGACCGTCTCGCCGGTCTGCTGCGCGCCCAGAAGCTGCTGCACTCGCTCGGCATCACCGCCTGGCAGGACGCGCTGCTCGGTTCGTTCGGCGGCATGGCCGACCCGTCGGAGGCGTACATGACCGCCGCCCTCGACGGTTCGCTGACCGCCCGGGTGACCGGGGCGCTCTGGTGGGACCGTGAGCGGGGCGCCGAGCAGATCCCCGAACTGGTCGCCCGCCGCGAGAAGTTGAGCGCCGGCCGGTTCCGCGCGGGCTCGATCAAGATCATGCAGGACGGCATCGCGGAGAACTTCACGGCCGCCATGACCACCCCGTACCTGGACGGCTGCGGCTGCGCCACCGCCAACAGCGGGCTGAGCTTCGTCGATCCCGAGGCGCTGCGCGGGTACGTGACCGAGCTGGACGCGCTCGACTTCCAGGTCCACTTCCACGCCCTGGGCGACCGGGCCGTCCGGGAGGCCCTGGACGCCCTGGAGGCCGCGATCGCCGCCAACGGGCGCCGCGGCAACCGCCATCACCTCGCCCACCTCCAGGTCGTCCACCCCGACGACCTGACCCGCTTCGCCGCGCTCGGCGCCATCGCGAACATCCAGCCGCTGTGGGCCGCGCACGAGCCGCAGATGGACGAGCTGACCATCCCGTTCCTGGGTGCCGAACGCGCCGCGTGGCAGTACCCGTTCGGCGATCTGGTACGGGCCGGGGCCACCCTCGCCGCCGGCAGCGACTGGCCGGTGAGCAGCCCGGACCCGATCGAGGGCATCCACGTCGCCGTCAACCGGCGCGACCCCGAGGCGACCGACGACCGGGTCTTCTACGCCGAGCAGCGCCTCGACCTCCCCACGGCCCTGGCCGCCTACACGGCGGGCACCGCGCACGTGAACGGTCTCGACGACACCGGCAGCCTGCGCCCGGGCCACCTGGCCGACCTGGTCGTCCTGGACCGCGACATCCTCACCGGCCCGCCGGAGGAGATCGCCGAGGCCCGGGTGGAGCGGACCTACGTCGGCGGCCGGCTGGTCCACGCGGTCTGACCGGTCCCTATTCCGGCGGCCTCACCGAGGACGCCCGGACGTCGAGACGCGTCGGTACGAGCGTCCCGGCGGACTCCCGCAGGCCGTGCTCAAGGACCGCGACGAGGTGCTCCATCCCGGCCTCCGCGACCGCCTCGGGCCGCAGGCTCAGGGTGGTGACCGGCGGATCCGTGTGGAGGGCCGTGGCGTCCTCGCTGACCAGGACGACCAGCAGGTCGTCCGGGACCTCGTACCCGTGGCGGCGCGCCGCCTCCAGGACGAGGGGCGGACTCGCCTCGGCCACCACGAGGAGGGCGTCGGGACGCTCCTGCCCGTCACCGGTGAGGGCGGTCTCGACGGCGCGCACCACCGGCCCGTTGCCGGCCTCCCCGACGCGTACCAGCCGTTCCGGCAGGTCGTGGGCGGCGCACCACTCCCGGTGGGCTGCGAACACCTCGGTGTGGAACCGGGTGGTGCTGTCCGGCACCACGAGGACGGGCCTCCGGGCCCCCTGCTCGCGGAGGTGGTCGAGGGCCTCGCGGACGGCGGCGCCCGCGTCGACGTCCACCCAGTACGCCCCGGGCAGTCCCTCGACGGAACGGTCCGTGAAGACGGGGATGCCGGCCGCGAGGAGGCCCTCGACGACCGGGTCGTCGGCGACGGGGTCGGCGACGACCACCGCGTCGAGGGACAGGTCGGCCCACTCGCTCTGCAGGGAGCCCGCGGGCAGCAGCACCACGGCGTAGCCGCGGCGCAGCGCGGTGGCCGCGGTGGCCCCCGTGAGCCTCGCGAAGTACGGCGACTCGAGAAAGGTCCAGGGAGTGGCGGCGAACTCGCCGACCACGTATCCGATCAGCCGGGCCCGTCCCGCGCGCAGGTGGCGCGCGGTGGCGTTGGGCCGGTAGCCCATTCTGCGCGCGGTCTCGCGGGCCTTCTCCCGTACCTCGGGGGAGAGTCTGCCGGTGCCGTTGAGCGCCGCCGAGACGGTCGTCTTGGACAGGCCCGCCTCGCGGGCCACGTCGACGAGGCGGACGCGCGGGATGGGCGGCGAGGGCTGCCCGCCGTGCCGTGAAGCTTCGGTCATGGGGGTGATGGTGCCACCCTCGCGACCTCTGCAAAACCGTTCCCGCAAAGCCTTGTGCGGGAACGTTCCCGCACCAATACTCGCTCCATCCCCCCGAGCCCGTCACTACACCCGTAAAGGGGTGGGTCTCCATGCGCATGCCCAGAGCCATCGCGCTTCTCGCCTGTACCGCCGCGCTCGCGGCCACCACCGGTGCCTGCTCCGGCGCCACGAACCCGCCCGCGGCCGGCGGCGGCACGAACTACAAGGTCAGCCCGACCTCACCGCCCGCGCAGGGCCCGCTGGACTCCTTCACGTGGTCCCTCTACGCCGAGCCGTACACGCTCGACTACGCCCTCGCGTACGACTACCCGCCGAACACGGTCCTGGCCAACGTGTGCGAGCAGCTGCTGCGGGTCACGCCCGACATGAAGATCGTGCCCGGCCTCGCCGTGAAGTGGGCGCAGCCCGACCCGCGCACCCTCGTCTACACCCTGCGTCCCGGGGTGAGGTTCCACGACGGCACCACCATGACCGCCGACGACGTGGTCGCCTCCCTCAAGCGCCAGATGGACCCGAAGACCGGGTCCCCCTGGGGTTCCGCCTTCAAGACCGTCGACTCCATCGAGAAGACCGGCCCGCTGGAGGTGACCATCCGCCTCGGCAAGGCCGACGTCCTCTTCCACGAGCTGATGGCCGCGTCCCCCGGCACGATCGTGAGCGCCGCCTCCCTCGCCAAGGAGGGCAAGGACTACGGCACCCCCAAGGGCAAGCTGAACTGCACCGGTCCGTACGCCCTCGACAGCTGGGCCCAGGGCGACAGCATCACCCTGAAGAAGCACGCGGCCTACTGGGACAAGACGCTCGCCCCCAAGTCCGAGAAGGTGAAGTTCACCTTCATCGAGGACGCGGCGGCCCGCTCCAACGCCTTCCTGTCCGGCACGGCCGACGGCGGCTACCTGGTCCCGTCCTCCTCCTTCGCCCAGCTGCGTGCGGGAAACAAGGGCACGCTCCTCTTCGGCCCCAACACCGCCGCCGCGAACCTCGCGGTCCTCGACTTCCACGGCGCGCTCGGCAACCTCAAGGTCCGCAAGGCCCTGTCGATGGCCCTCGACCGGAAGAACATCATCAAGGCCGCGGCCGGCGGCGTCGGCGTCCCCGCCAAGGCCCCCGCCGCGCGCGGCGCCTGGGCGCTGGCCCCGGAGAAGACGGCGGAGCTCTTCGACACGCTGCCCGAGCCCGCGTACGACATCGAGGGCGCGAAGAAGCTCGTCCAGGAGGCCCACGCGAGCGGCCGGACGATCACCATCGTCACCAGCACCCTCGCACCCGAGATCAGCGTCGTCGCCAACGCCGTACAGGCCGCGGGCCGCCAGATCGGCCTCAACGTCGTGCTGAAGCCGGTCTCGCCCGACGCGTACAGCAGCATCTTCGTCGACCCGGACGCGCGCGACGGCCTCGACCTGGTCATCACCAACGGCTACGACAACACGCCCGACCCGCTGGAGTTCTACCAGTACCTGCGCACCGGCGACTTCGGGAACTACGGCCGCTGGTCGAACGCCGAGTTCGACGTCGCCTTCGACCGGGCCAACTCCGAGCCCGACCCGGCCAAGCGCGCCGAGCTCACCGCGAAGCTGCAGAAGATCGCGCTGGACGAGCTGCCGGTCATCCCCGTGTACGAGGCGCCCTACTCGGTCTTCCTCGGCAAGCGGAT
The DNA here is from genome assembly GCF_049913175.1 of Streptomyces sp. R-07. Lineage (NCBI taxonomy): Bacteria > Bacillati > Actinomycetota > Actinomycetes > Kitasatosporales > Streptomycetaceae > Streptomyces > Streptomyces sp. R-07. Next base: position 7,369,668 of record NZ_CP183978.1, on the reverse strand, counting down.
CACCGGCGCCCCGACCGGCATCGCCCAGCTCTACTTCCCGTGGGCCGCGACGATCGGGGCCTCCAAGCGATGACGCGCTACCTCGTCGGACGGCTCCTCGGCCTGGCGGCGGTGCTGTTCGTGACCTCGCTCGTGGTCTTCGGCTCCGTCCACCTGGCCCCCGGCGACCCGGTGTCGTTCCTCCTGCACGGCCGCCCCGCGACCCCCGCGGCCGTGGCGGCCCTGCGGGCGGAGCACCACCTCGACGACCCGCTGGTCACCCAGTACGCGAAGTGGCTCGGCGGCGTGCTGAGCGGCGACTTCGGCCGCTCGGCCCAGTACCACCAGGACGTGGCCTCGCTCATCGGCTCCCGCCTTCCCGGCACCGCCCTGCTCGTCGGCTACGCCGCCGTGCTCGTCGCGGTGCTCGGGGTCGCGGCCGGCATCCTCGGCGCGCTGCGCCCCGGCCTCCCGGACCGCGCGGTGCTCATCGGCACCGGTGTCGCCACCGCCACGCCCTCGTTCGTGACGGCCATCGCGCTCGTCTCGCTCTTCTCCGTCCAGCTCGGCTGGTTCCCGGGACCGGGCGGCGGCACGCCGGCCGCCCTCTCCGACCGGCTCCACCAGCTGACCCTGCCGGCCTTCGCCCTGGCGCTGTCCTTCGCGGGACTCCTCGCCCGGGTGACCCGCTCGTCGATGCTCGACGAACTCGGGCGCGAGCACGTCGAGGTGGCGCGGGCCCGGGGCGTCGCGGGCCGCTCCGTGGTCCGCCGGCACGTGCTGCGGAACGCGCTCGGCCCCGTCGTCACCGTCGGCGGCACGATGCTCGCCGGCCTCCTCATCAGCACCTCGATCGTCGAGACCGCCTTCGACGTCCCCGGGCTCGGCTCGCTGCTCGTGCAGTCGGTCACCGCGAAGGACTTCGCCGTCGTGCAGGCGATCACCCTGCTCAGCGTGGCGGCCTTCGTCCTCGTCAACCTCGTCGTCGACCTGCTCGCCCCGCTCATCGACCCCCGTCTCTCCCTCGGGGAAGGCTCCTCATGACCTCCACCACCTCCGCGGTGCCGTACCGCAGGCCGGGGCTGCGCGCCCTGCGCCTGTTCGGCCAGGGACCGCTCTTCGCGGTCTCGGTCGCGGTGCTCGCCGTGCTCGTCCTGGTCGCCCTGTTCGCGCCCGTCCTCGCCCCGTACGACCCCGAGTCGCTCGACCTGTCGGCGAGCCTCGTCGGCACCAGCGGCGACCATCTGCTCGGCACGGACCAGTCGGGCCGCGACATCCTGTCCCGGCTGCTGACCGGCGCCCGCACCGGGCTGCTCGGACCGCTGCTCGTCGTCGGCGTCTCCACCCTGCTCGGCACCCTGATCGGCGTGGTGGCGGCCTGGCGCGGCGGCTGGGTGGACACGGTCCTGTCCCGGTCGATGGACCTCGTCTTCGCGATCCCCGGTCTGCTGCTCGCGATCCTCCTCGTGTCGGTCGTCGGCGAGGGGCTCACCGCGCCCGTGATCGCCATGTCCGTCGCCTACACCCCGTACGTGGGCCGGCTCGTCCGCGGCATCGCGCGGCAGGAGAAGGCGCGGCCGTACATCGAGGCGTACCGGGTGCAGGGCTGGTCCGGCTGGACCGTCAGCGTGCGCCATCTGCTGCCCAACATCGCGCCGACGGTCTTCGCTCAGTCCGCGATGAACTTCGGTTACGCGCTGATGGACCTGGCGGCGCTGTCCTTCCTCGGCTTCGGGGTGCAGCCGCCGGCCGCCGACTGGGGCGCCATGATCAACGAGGGGCAGGCGGCCGTCCTGCAGGGGGCGATGCTGCCGGCCCTCGCGCCCTCCGCGTGCATCGTGCTCGCTGTGGTGGCGTTCGGCATCGTCGGCGAGGGGCTCGCCGACCGGATCGCGAAGCGGGAACGGTGAACGCGATGAGTACGGAGGCGACCACACCGGTCCTGGAGATCGAGGGCCTCGGCGTCCGTCTGTCCGGCGACCGGGCCGCCCGGCCGATCCTGGACGGGGTCGGCCTGACGGTGCGGCCCGGGGAGACGGTCGGCCTCGTCGGCGAGTCAGGATCCGGCAAGTCGGTGGCCTGCCGCAGCGTCCTCGGGCTGCTGCCCGCGGGCGCCCGCACCGACGGAGAGGTCCGGGTCGCCGGGCGGAACGTCCTCGCGATGAACCGCGCCGAGCTCACCGCGCTGCGCGCCCGGCAGGTCTCGATGGTCTTCCAGGACCCGCGTGCCTCCGTCAACCCGCTGCGCCGGGTGGGCGACTTCCTCACCGAGGGCCTCCGCGCGGCCGGTACGCCCGCCGCCGCGGCGACCGCCCGCGCCGAGGAACTCCTCGACGCGGTCGGCATCCGCGACCCGCGCGGCGCCCTGCGCCGTCATCCGCACCAGTTCTCCGGCGGCATGCTCCAGCGGGTCGTCATCGCGGCGGCCCTCGCGAGCGAGCCGGCCCTCCTCGTCGCCGACGAGCCGACGACCGCGCTCGACGTCACCACCCAGGCCGAGGTCATCTCGATCCTGGCCCGGCTGCGGGCCGAGCGGGGCACGGGCATGCTGTTCGTCACCCACGACCTCGAACTGGCCTCCGCCATCTGCGACCGCGTGTACGTCATGTACGCGGGCCGGATCGTGGAGACCCGGTCCACGGACGAACTGTTCGACCGGCCCCGCCACCCGTACACGGCCGGCCTGCTCGCCTGCACCCCGCGTCTCGAAGCGGGCGCGCCGGCTCCCCGGCCCATCCCGGGCCGCCCCGTCTCGCTCTCCGAGGCGCCGCCCGGCTGCGCCTTCGCCGCGCGCTGCGTCCACGCGCTGCCGCGCTGCACCGAGGAGACGCCCGCGCTCGTACGCCACGGCGAGGGGCTCGCCGCCTGCCACCGTGCCGAAGAAGGGATCACGCTGTGAACGCCGCGACGAAGGCCACGGCCGTCCCGGTCAGGGAGGGTCTCGTCGTCGAGGGCCTGCGCAAGCGGTACGGGGACCACACGGCCGTCGACGGGGTGTCCTTCGCGCTGACGCCCGGGTCCTCCCTCGCGCTCGTCGGCGAGTCCGGCAGCGGGAAGACGACCACCGTGCGGATGCTCGTCGGTCTGGAGCGCCGGGACGGCGGCACGGTCCGCCTCGACGGCCGCGACCGCTCCACCCGCCCCCGGGGCCGGGCCGAACGGCTCTCCAGGGCCCGGGAGATCCAGATGGTCTTCCAGGACCCGTACCTCTCGCTCGACCCGCGGATCACCGTCTCGGGCTGCCTGGACGAGGTCCTGCGCCTGCACACCGCTCTCGATCAGGCGGGCCGCCGGGCCCGGGTCGCCGAGCTCCTCGACCAGGTCGGTCTCGGCGCGCGCGAGGCCTCGGCCCTCCCCCGGGGTCTGTCCGGCGGGCAGCGCCAGCGCGTGGCGATCGCCCGCGCGCTCGCCGTGGAGCCCCGGGTCCTCGTCCTCGACGAGGCGGTCGCCGCGCTCGACGTGTCGATCCAGGCGCAGATCCTCGAACTCCTCGGCGCGATCCGCCGCGAGTCGGGCATCAGCTACCTGTTCGTCACCCATGACCTGGCCGTCGTCCGGCACATCGCGGACGAGGTCCTGGTGCTGAAGTCCGGCCAGGTCGTGGAGACGGGCCCGACCGCGCGTGTCCTGGACACGCCGGAACACCCGTACACCCGGCTCCTCCTGGACTCCGTACCCCGACGGGGGTGGCGGCCGGGAGGACGGTGACGTACGGCCGGGCCGCGGGGCGGTGACCGTACGGCGAACCGCTCGGTTCGGGGGGACCGGGCGGTACGTCCCTCAGCGGGCCAGGTGTGCCAGGACCGCTCGCATCGACCGCTCCAGGACCGCCCGGGACTCGTCCGTGGGATCGACCAGTTCGAAGCCGTGGTGGGCGTGCGGTGCGTCGATGATCTCGACGTCGGCCCCGCGCTTCTCGGCGGCGGCCAGGAACTCCTCGACGGTCGCCGCGATCGCCTCGTGTTCCAGACCGGCGCGGGTCAGGACGAACGGCGGCCCGTCCGCCGTGCCCACGGTGGCCACCGGGGTGAAGCGGGGTTCCACCGCCTTCCAGCCGGGCAGCGGCGCCAGGGCGGGATAGTTCGCCGCCACGCACCGCAGCCACGACGGGGGCGCGGCGAGCCAGTCCGCGGCGAGCAGCCCGCCGGTGGAGAAGAACCAGATCGCGATCCGGTCCCCGTCGACGCGCGGGTCGGCGCGGACCTGCTCGACGGCATCGGCGAGGTCCTGGGCGGCCTGCGGGTAGTCGGCGAGGCCGTGGAGCCGGAGGTCCGCGGTGACTCCGACGACGCCCGCGCCCGCCGCGTAGCGGCCGTATCCCAGGAAGAACGGCGAGTCCCGCGGAGTGGGCCGCCGGTCCGGCTCGATGGGGCCGCCGTGGACGAAGACGACCGCGGGCCGGGGTCCGTCGGCGTCCGGGAGGTGGAGGTCGACGCGTCCGACGCGGTCGCGCGGCCGCTCGGGCACGTCGACGAGGAAGGGCAGCAGGTGGGACGGCTGCTCGTGGTCGCTCTCGGGCGCCGTCACCCGGTGGCCCTCGCCGGCGGCCGCGCGGAGCAGCGCCTCGGCCAGTTCCCCGGGCGCGGAGAGCATCGGCCAGTGGCCGGTGGCCAGTTCGAGGAAGCGGAAGCGGTCTTCGGTGAACACGCGGAACTGGGGCGGGCCCGCTGCCACCGCCATCTCGACCATGGCGATGCTCTGCCCGTTGGCGGTGCACAGGACGCCGGTGGTCGGCAGGGTGGAGGCGATGCCGGTCAGGTGGAGCGGCTCGGTGAGCGTACGGACCGGCTGCGGCGCGGCCTCGCGCTCCAGGCGTGCGAGGGCGTCCGCGGGGATTCCCTCGACGCTGCCCCATCGCGCCCAGGTTCCCGGCGCGGGCGGCGGGACCGCCGCGTCGGGTCGTTCGGAGAGCAGCTCCCGGACGTCGGGGTCGGGTACGGAGCGAACGGCGCCCTCGCCGCCCTGCGGGGGGCCCGTGTCCACGGAGACGATCCGGGCGACCCGTCCGGCCCGCCGGTCGGCGGCGCCGAACACCGGGTACAGGCCGTAGCCGTGCCCGACGAGGACGACCTCGGTCGCGGTGATCCCGTCGACCAGCCCGACGAGCTCCTCGATGTGCGTCTCCAGGCCGGTCCCGGGACCGGCCTCGGTGCGCCGGTCGCCCATTCCTCTCAGGGTCACCGGGTACGCCTCCGCTCCCGCCTCCCGCAGCCTGGCCGCGGTCTCCTCCCACACCCAGCCACCGGTGAAGGTGTCCGACACCAGCACGAACGCCGTCATGAACGTCTCCTCGTCACTCCTGGGGTTGCTTCGCCGTCAGGCTAGGAACTCCCCCTGCGGGAGATTCAAGGACCTGTTCGGGTGTGGTCGACAGGGCGTCAGAATGGGCGTGCCCGAGAATGATCGGATCCCGCCCAAGGAGGTTCACCTCGTGTCGTCCGACGGTCTGTGGAGCATCGGAGAGCTGGCCGATCGGGCGGGTGTGACCGTCAAGACCGTACGGTTCTACTCCGATCGCGGTCTGCTGCCCGAGGCGGCCCGCAGCTCCGGTGGCCACCGCAGGTACGGGGCGGAGGCCCTCGACCGGCTGCGGTTCATCCGGTCCCTGCGCGCCCTCGACCTGCCGGTCCCCGAGGTGGAGCGGGTACTGGAGAGGGACGGGGCCGACGCGGCCCTCGAGGAGGCCGTCGCCGGGCAGTTGCGGGACGTGGGCTCCCAACTCGTGGCGCTGCGCTGGAAGGAGGCCTCCCTGCGGCTGCTCCAGGAGTGCGCCGCCGGGGAACGCGCGGACCGCCTGCGGCTGCTGGGTGCGCTGCCGGCCCCGCCCGACACGGACGCCCTGGCCCGCTTCTGGCGCCGCTCGCTGCCGGCGCGGTTGCCCGGGCGGGTGGTGTCCATGGTCCTCGACGCGGTGGTGCCGAGGCCTCCGGAGGAGCCGGAACCCGACCACGTCCTCGCGTTCGCCCGGCTCCACGCGCTCGTCACCGACCCGCGCCTCGAACGGCCGGAGTTCCGGCCCTCACCGCCGCTGCCGGCCGGTGAGTACCGTCCGGCCGTGCTCTACGAGGGCCTCGCGGAGGCCTATGCGCTCGCCTCGGCCGCGATGCGTGCCGGGCGGGCGCCGCAGGACGGCGGAGCCCTGGACTGCTTCGTCGAGGCGTACGCCCACGCGCGCGGGGAGCCGGACACACCGGCCTTCCGGCGCCGGCTCCTCGGTCTGCTCGCGCTGGACGACAGTGCCGTGCTCCCGCGGTACTGGAAGCTCGCCGCCGGCCTCTTCGCCCCGGACCAGCCGGTCCTCGGACTCGTGCACCACCACCTCTCGGTCGCCCTCCACACCGAGGTCCACGGCCGGGCGGCCTGACGCCTCCCCCATCGTGGGCGTCGGGGTCGCCGACCCGCCGTCGCGTGCACCCGGGCGTGTGGTGATCGGCGGCACGTGGGTGAGTGCGCGCATGCGGGGCGGCGGGGCGGGGAAGGGGCGCACGGACTCATGACGAAGAGGAGGTGGTGCCGGTGTCGGGGCCGACGACCGGGGACGCGATGGGAGCGCCGTGCTGGCTGAATCTGTCCGCACGCGATCTGCAGGCGGCGGAACGCTTCTACGGGGCCGTGCTCGGCTGGACGTTCCGGCGGGGTGCCCTCGGAGACGCGTTCGCGGTGGGTGAGCGGGACGGCGTGCCGGTGGCCGGGATCGCGGCGGTGGCCGCCGAGCTGGAGATGCCGGTGGCCTGGACGGTGTTCTTCGCCGTCGACGACGCCGACGCGGCGGTGGCGCGGATCCGGGAGCGGGGCGGCACGGTGGGCGTGGGGCCGATGGCGTATCCGCCCCGGGGCCGCGCGGCGCTCGCGACGGACCTGGAGGGCGCGGTGTTCGGCGTGTGGGAGGGGCGGCTGATCTCGCGCTGGCACGTCGGCGAGCGGCAGGCCCCGGCCTGGCTGGAGCTGCACACCCGCGACGCCTTCGACGCGGCCGTGTTCTACGGCGGGGTGCTGCGCTGGGCGGACGGGAGCCCGGGCTGCTGCGAGGTGTCGTACGAGCACGACCAGGTGGTGCTGCGGCGGGACGGCGAGGCGGTCGCCCGGCTGAACAGCGGTCCGGTCGAGTCCGCCTCGCCCCGGCCGCAGTCGAGGCCGCGCTGGCTGGTCCGCTTCCGGGTGCGCGATCTGGAGGCGGCGCGGGCGGCGGTCCTGGCGCACGGCGGTTCGGTGGTGCCGGGCGGCGAGTGGGCCGTGGTGCGGCCGTCGGGCGGCGACGACGAGCGCCGGGTGGTGGTGCGGGACCCCGACGGGGCGCTGTTCGCCGTGGAGGCGGAGGACGCGGGGTGACCGAGGCCGTGTGATCCACAGCTCTCCGTTCGAAAGTTCCTTGTGTGCACCGTAGATGATCCTGCAATCTTCATCTCGGACAGGATCTGGTTCGGCACACAAGGGCAGTTGGAAGGGAAGGGCTCCATGAGCGGCGAGCGCCCCGAGCTGTACGAGAAGTTCGACGAGCGGTTCCTCACAGGCCGGTGCATGTTCGGTGACGACGCGCTGGAGGTCCTCTACACGGGCTGCCGCTGGGCCGAGGGGCCGATCTACCTGCCCGCCTGGCGGCAGCTGATCTGGAGCGACATCCCCAACGACCGGATGCTGCGCTGGGACGAGGAGACGGGAGCCGTCGGCGTCTTCCGCCGCTCCGCCGGGCACACCAACGGCAACACCCTGGACCTTCAGGGCCGGTTGATCACGTGCGAGCAGGGCAACCGCCGCGTCACGCGCACCGAACACGACGGCACGGTCACCGTGCTCGCGGACCGGTGGCAGGGCAAGCGCCTGAACAGTCCGAACGACGCGGCGGTGAAGTCCGACGGGTCGATCTGGTTCTCCGACCCGGACTTCGGCATCACCAGCGACTACGAGGGCTACCGCGCGGAGAGCGAGATCGGCGCCAACAACGTCTACCGGATCGATCCGGGCAGCGGCGAAGTACGCCTGGTCGCGGACGAGTTCGCCGCTCCGAACGGGCTCGTCTTCTCCCACGACGAGCGGCAGCTGTTCGTCTCCGACACCCGGGCGGGCTTCATCCGCGTCTTCGACGTGCGCGAGGACGGCACCCTCTCCGAGGGCAAGGTCTTCGCCGACGCGTCGACCCGCGAGAAGGCCCGCTTCGACAACCTCCGCTTCGACGCCGACGGCCGCCTCTGGGCCGCCGCGATGAACGACGGGGTGCACTGCTACGACCCCGACGGCACCCTGATCGGGCGGCTGAACGTCCCCGAGGCGGTCGCCAACATCTCCTGGGGCGGCGCCAAGCGCAACCGCCTGTTCATCGCCGCCGAGACCAGCCTGTACTCGGTGGTCATGAGCGCCACGGGCACCCACCCGACCGGCCCCGGCCGCCGGCCCTGGCTGGGCACGGCGGCCTGAGACATCTCATCGGAACGCCCGCGCCGCCGTCAGGCGGCGCCGGCCTGCGAGGTGGCTCGCGGGCCGGTCCCGGGCTCGGTGCCCCGGTCGTCGCCGGAGGCCGGCGCCGCGGTCTTCGCGGGGATCAGCGCGGCGACGACCGCGGCCACGAGGCCGACCCCGCAGCCGATGAGCATCGCGGCGCGGAAGCCGTCCTCGGACGGCAGCGCGTGGCCGCCGAGGGTGGTGGTCATCTGGGCGAGGACGACACCGATGACGGCGGCCGAGACGGAGGTGCCGATGGAGCGCATCAGGGTGTTGAAGCTGTTGGCCGAGGCGGTCTCCTCCTGCGGTACGGCGCCCATGATGAGGGCCGGCATGGCCCCGTAGGCGAGGCCGACGCCCGTGTTGCAGATGAGGGTCACGGTGAGCAGGCCCCAGGTGGAGCCCATCAGGGCGAGGGACGAGCCGTAACCGGCGGAGATGACGAGCGCGCCGACGGAGAGCGTGACCTTGGGGCCGCGGGCGGCCGACAGCTTGGCGCCGAGGGGTGCCAGGATCATCATCATCAGGCCCGCCGGGGCCATCCAGAGGCCCATGGCCATCATCGACTGGCCGAGGCCGTAGCCGGTCGCCTCGGGCAGCTGGAACAGCTGGGGCACGACCAGGGACTGCGCGTACATGGCGAACCCGACCAGGACCGAGGCCGCGTTGGTCATCAGGACGACCGGGCGGGCGGTGACGCGCAGGTCGACGAGCGGGTCGCCGGTCCGCAGCTCCCAGACACCCCAGCCGAGCAGGACGACGGCCGCGACGGCGAAGAGGCCGAGGGTGGTGCCGCTCCCCCAGCCCCAGGTGGCTCCCTTGGACACGGCGAGCAGCAGGGCGACGAGTCCGACGCCGAGGCCGAGCGCGCCCGCCAGGTCGAAGCGGCCGGGGGCGGCGGCGCGCCGGCCGTCGGGGACGACGCGCCAGATGAGGCCGCCGACCAGGACGCTCAGTCCGGCGGCGACCCAGAAGAGCACGCGCCAGCTGGCGTTCTCGGCGACGGCGGCGGAGAACGGCAGGCCGAGGGCGCCGCCGACGCCCATGGAGGCGCTCATCAGGGCGATGGAGCCGCCGAGCCTCTCGGGCGGGAGGAGGTCGCGGAGCAGGCTGATGCCGAGGGGGACGACGCCCATGCCGAGGCCCTGGAGTCCGCGTCCGACGATCATCGGGACGACGGAGGAGGCGAGCGCGCAGACGACCGAGCCGGCGACGAGCGGGATCACGGAGGCGAGCAGCACGCGCCGCTTGCCGAGGGTGTCGCCGAGCCGGCCGGCGACGGGGGTGGCGACGGCGCCGGCGAGGAGGGTGGCGGTGATCACCCAGGAGGCGTCGGACGGGCTGGTGCCGAGCAGCTTCGGGAGGTCGCCGATGAGCGGCACCACCAGGGTCTGCATGAGTGCGGCCACGATGCCGGCCATGGCGAGGACGCCGACGACGCCGCCGGGGCGGGCGTCGGGCTTGGAGCCGTCCACGGGTTCTCCCTCGGTACTTTCTTCGGTTTTCCAGGAACAGTCATGTGCATCATGCACAGCGATTGCATCCTGCACAAGTTGTGCAGGATGCACATGGTCTGGCGACAGGAGAGAATGCCCTCATGGACAAGCCCACCCACCTGGTCGAGTTCGAGAGCATGCTGCTCGGACGGCACGCCCACCTGTACGGGCCCCGCTCCCGGGCGGGCGGCGACCACCTCGACCGCAGCGCGTACGTCCTCCTCACCCGCATCCGGATGCACGGGCCGATGTCCATCGGGCAGCTCAGCGAGGCCTTCGGCCTCGACGCCTCCACCCTCAACCGGCAGACCGCCGCGATGCTGCGCGCCGGAGTGGTGGAGCGCATCCCGGATCCGGACGGCGGCATCGCCCGCAAGTTCCGCATCACGGAGGAGGGCGAACGCCGCCTGGAAGCCGACCGGACCTACAACGTCGAGGGCCTCGAGCGGGTGATGGAGGACTGGTCACCCGAGGACGTGGCCCGCTTCGCCGCCTACCTCGAACGCTTCAACCGGGACATCGAGCGACTCGAAGGCCGCCCCTGGCCCCGGCCGTGACCAACTGTGGCGCCCGGCCCGGCCGTAACCATCCGAGGCGCCCGGCCCGGCCGTGAACCCGGTGCGACACCGGCCGGGCCGCAATCCGCCACGGCGCCTGCCCGGCCGTGAACTCCTCAGGCGCCGCGGTGCATCGCGGCCTGCCGGTCCACCGTCGCCAGGGCGGTGTTGACGAGCGCCACGGCGGCGAAGGCGACGGCCCATCCCGGCCGGTCGAGGGCGTACAGCGCGACCGCCGCCGCGCCGAACACCAGGGCCTTCACCAGCAGAACGCCCGCGAGCGGCACCCGGAACCGGGCCCTGGGGGCGGCGAACAGGCCCCACACGACGGCCGCGACGGCGGGCGCGGCGACCGCGAGCAGTAGCCGGAGCGCCACGTTCTCCGCACTCTCCCACCCCCACCAGGCCAGCACGGCCAGCGCGGCGACTTCGAGCACGAACGCCAGCCCCTCGTTGAGGACATGCAGCGGCCCGGGCAGCTTCATCGGGAACCTCTCGACATCGATCAGGCGTGCGGTCGCCCCGAGCGTAGACGCCGCTTCCGTCAGAAGTCTTTACCTCCGGGTCCCCGCGGCGGTAACTTCCGCCCGACGCAAGACGTTTCAGAAACTTTCCGACTGAGTTTCCAACGGCGCCGATCCCCATCCGCCAACCGGCCCGTACGGAACGCCCCCGCCTGGAGCATCAGATGAGCCGCATCCCCACCCGTCCGCCCGGACGCCCGCTGGCCGTCCTGGCCGTGGCCGCCGGCCTGCTCGGCCTGCTCGCCGCACCACCCGACGACCCCGAGCCCCGGACCACCCCGGCCGCGGCCGTCGCGGAGAACACGGCGACGGTCTTCTACTGGACGAAGACGAAGAACTGGGCCGCCTACAACCTGCATTACGCCCCCGACGGCGGCTCCTGGACCACCGTCCCCGGCGTCGGCATGGAGCCCGCCTGCACGGACTGGGTGAAGAAGACCGTCACCCTCGGCACGGCCGCCGGACTCCAGGCCACCTTCAACAACGGCAGCGGCACCTGGGACAACAACGGCGGCAGGAACTACGCCCTGGGCACGGGGAACATCACCGTGAAGGACGGGGTCGTCGCCCACTCCGACCCCTGCGCGGACACCCCGCCCACACCCGCCGGCACGGCGACGGTCTACTACTCCACCGAGGCGCTCGGCTGGACCACCGCCAACCTCCACTACCAGCCCGCGGGCGGCGCCTGGACCGCCGTCCCCGGCGTCGGCATGCAGGCCGCCTGCGCCGGCTGGTGGAAGCGGGAGGTCGACCTCGGGACGGCCACCTCCCTCAAGGCCGCCTTCAACAACGGCAACGGCACCTGGGACAACAACGGCGGCTCCGACTACACCATCGGCACGGGCGTCTCCACCGTGCGGAACCGGGCGGTGACGGCGAACGCCACCGATCCGTGCGCCGCCACCCCGCCCGACACCCAGGCCCCGACCGCCCCGGCCCGGGTGACCGCGGCCGCCGACGGCGTGTCCGTGCTGCTCACCTGGGACCCCGCCACCGACGACCGGGGCGTCACGAAGTACCAGGTCACCCGTACCGGCGGCAGCGCCGGCACGGTCGTGACCGACGTCGGCTCGACGGTGTACTCCGACACCGGCCTCGCCGAACGGACCGCGTACACCTACACGGTGAAGGCCGTGGACGCCGCCGGGAACGTCTCCGCCGCCTCGGCCGCCGCGAGCGCCACCACCGGCGACAAGCCGGCCACGCCCGCGACCGGGAAGCCGCTCGGCACCGACCCGCGTAAGGACCCCATCTACTTCGTCCTCACCGCCCGCTTCAACGACGGCGACCCGACGAACAACCGGGGCGGCAGCCAGCACACCAAGTCGGGCAACGCGGCCAACGACGATCCCATGTTCCGGGGCGACTTCAAGGGCCTCATCCAGAAGCTGGACTACGTCAAGGGCCTCGGGTTCTCGGCGATATGGGTCACCCCGGTGGTCCTCAACCGCTCGGACTACGACTACCACGGCTACCACGGCTGGGACTTCTACAAGGTCGACCCGCGCCTGGAGTCCGCCGGCGCCTCCTACCAGGACCTGATCGACGCCGCCCACGCCAAGGGCATGAAGATCTACCAGGACGTCGTCTACAACCACTCCTCCCGCTGGGGCGCCAAGGGCCTCTTCGTCCCCACCGTGTACGGCGTGCGGGACAGCCAGTGGAGCTGGTACTACGACGAGAAGCAGCCCGGCTTCGAGTACGACGGCCTGACGATCGACGCGAAGACCGGCAAGTCGTACTACAACGGCGACCTGTGGTCGACGGCCGAACCCGCCGGCAACACCTGCGTCAACTGGGGCAAGCCGACCGGCGGCAAGAGCGCCGAGGGCTACACGGTCTACAACTGCCAGTGGCCGAGCCCCACTTCGGGCATGTTCCCGAAGGAGCTCTACCACCAGTGCTGGATCGGCAACTGGGAGGGCGAGGACTCGCGTTCCTGCTGGCTGCACGAGGACCTGGCCGACTTCAACACCGAGAACCCGACGGTCCAGAACTACCTGATCGGCGCGTACGACAAGTACATCGACATGGGCGTCGACGGCTTCCGCGTCGACACGGCCGTGCACATCCCGCGCACCACGTGGAACCGCCGCTTCCTGCCGGCCATCCAGGAGCGGGTCACCCGGAGCCACGGCGCCGAGGCGGCGCAGAACTTCTTCGTCTTCGGCGAGGTCGCCGCCTTCGTCAACGACAAGTGGAACCGCGGCTCGGTGAACCACTCGGCGCAGTTCTACACCTGGAAGGAGCGCAAGGAGTACGACGCCGACGACACAAAGGCCGCCCTGGAGATGTACGACTACGAGCAGCAGCAGGGCACCGGCAACCAGCCCACCTCCACCAACGCCTTCCTGGCCGGGAACAGCTACCACACCCCCGACCACAGCCGGTTCTCCGGCATGAACGTCATCGACATGCGCATGCACATGAACTTCGGTGACGCGCAGAACGCGTTCTCCAACGGCAAGGACTCCGACGACAGTTACAACGACGCCACGTACAACGTCGTCTACGTCGACAGCCACGACTACGGCCCCAACAAGTCCAGCGAGCGGTACGCGGGCGGCACCGACGCCTGGGCCGAGAACATGTCCCTGATGTGGACCTTCCGCGGCATCCCGACGCTGTACTACGGCTCCGAGATCGAGTTCCAGAAGGGGCAGAAGATCGACTGCGGGCCGACCTGCCCGCTCGCCACCACCGGCCGCGCCTACTACGGCGACCACGTCGCCGGATCCGTCACGGCCTCCGACTTCTCCCAGGTCTCCTCGGCCTCCGGCGCCGTCGCCACCACCCTCCAGCAGCCCCTGGTACAGCACGTGCAGCGGCTCAACCTGATCCGCCGGGCGATCCCCGCGCTCCAGATGGGCCAGTACTCCACCGAGGGCATCTCGGGCGGCATGGCGTTCAAGCGCCGTTACACGAGCGGCTCGACGGACAGCTTCGCGCTCGTCACGGTCTCCGGCGGCGCCACCTTCACGGGCGTCCCGAACGGCACGTACACCGACGCCGTCACGGGCGACGTGAAGACCGTCACCAACGGCGCCCTCACGGTCGCCGCACCCGGCAAGGGCAACCTGCGGGTGTACGTCCTGAACGGCCCCGGCAGGATCGGCACGGCCGGCCCGTACCTCAAGTAGGGGTGCCCGTACGGGGCGGGCGCCACCCGCCCCGTACGGCCGGGCCGGACCGGACCGACGCTACGACAGCCGGGCGCGGTGCAGGGTGATGAGCAGCCGCCAGACCTGGTGGGCGACGCGGTCCGAGGTGCCTTCGACGAGGCCGTGCAACCAGTCGGCGAGCACTCCCGCGAAGGTCGCGGCCACCGCCGAGGCGATCAGTTCGGGCTCCGGGGCACCGACCAGGGCGCGTTCGGCGAGGCTGCGGGCGCGCAGGTCCTGGTGGAGCACGAGGCCCAGCGGTCCGCCGCCGCCCGGGCGCAGCAGGGTCCGGTAGAGGGCGGCGTGCGGGGTCAGCCCGGCGAAGAAGTCGAGGAGCGCGGGCGGCGGGGACGCCGGGTCGGGGGTGCCGCGCCAGGCGTGCAGGGCGTCCACGGCGTCGCGTACCACGTCGGCGCAGGCGTCGACGGCGAGCGCCTCCAGGTCGCCGTAGTGGAGGTAGAAGGTGGCGCGGCCGACGCCGGCCCTGCGGACCAGGGCGGCGATGCTCACCTCCGCCAGCGGGCGGTCCGCGCATGCGTCGAGGAGGGCCTGTCGGAGCTTGGCCCGTGTCCTGGCGGCCCGGGGGTCTTCCGCCGTCGGGTTCGCCGGGGTCACCGGCTGACGAGGACGGCGGCGAGGGCCAGCGCACCGGGCAGGGCCTGGGCGAACAGGATGCGGCGGTTCGCGGTGGCGGCGCCGTAGAGTCCGGCGACCACCACGCAGCCGAGGAAGAAGATCTGGACGCGGTATCCCGTCGGGTCCTCCGCGATCAGGCCCCAGACGAGTCCCGCGGCCAGGAAGCCGTTGTAGAGGCCCTGGTTGGCGGCCAGCGGTGCGGTGGCTCGGGCCATGTCGGCGTCGAAGCCCGAGAGTCCCCGCCCCGGCTTCTTCTCCCACAGGAACATCTCCAGAACCAGGATGTACGCGTGCAGGGCGGCCACCAGGCCCACCAGCACGTTCGCCACCGTCTCCATCGCCGTCTCCCTCACCGTCTATTTTCTGGACAGGTGTCCACTATACATGGACGGTCGTCCAGGACCCTCTCCCCGTTCCGGGCGCGCGGTCGATCCGGACGCGGGTGCCGGGAACGAAGGGGGCGGATCAGGGGATACGCCCCCCTTCCTGGCGTGGACAGATCAATACTGCGTAACGCGAACCGGCTTCTCGGACAGAACACTTCCTTCCGCCCCGTCCGTCTGGGATCTTGCGTCCACCCCACACATCACAGGGCCCGGCCGGCGCCACCCGCGCCACCGGGTCATCGGAGGACGCATTGTTTTCCCAGATATCCGGCCGGATGAGACTCTCGGCCCTCGCGCTCGGCACGACGCTGGCGCTCGGCACGACCATCGGCCTCGCGCAGGCCGCCCCCCTGGACAACGAGCCCCTCGCGGCCCGTTCGGCCGGCCCCGCCGCCGCTCCCGCGATCGCCGCGGCGCCCGCCGCCTGGGCCGCGGGCACCCGCGCCTACCTGGTCATCACGACCCCGGGCGACACCACCGCCGTCCGCACCGCCGTCGCGAGCAACGGCGGCTCGGTCTTCGCCTCGTACGACGCGATCGGCGTGATCGTCGCGCACTCGACCTCCGCCTCCTTCGCCGCCACCATGCGCGGCGTCTCCGGCGTCCAGAAGGTCGGCGCGACCCGCACCTCCGACGTCCCCGCCGACGCCTACAACCCGGCGCTCCCGGCCAACCCGGCGCAGGCCACCGCGCCCACGACGGAGCCCGTCCGCTCGGACATGGCCCAGATCAAGGCCGACCAGGCCTGGGCCGTCAACCCGGGCTCCACCTCGGTCAAGGTCGGCATCCTGGACACCGGCGTCGACGACCAGCACCAGGACCTGGCGCCGAACTTCAACGCCGCCGACTCGGTCTCCTGCGCCTACGGCAAGGCGGACACGCGCGTCGGCGCCTGGCGCGACGTCGACCAGCACGGCACCCACGTCGCCGGCACGGTCGCGGCCGCCAAGAACGGCAAGGGCGCCATCGGCGTCGCGCCGGGCGTGAAGATCTCCTCGGTGCGCATCGCCGAGCCCGGCACCACGCTGTTCTTCGCGGAGAACACCGTCTGCGGCCTCGTGTGGGCCGGTGACCACGGCTTCAAGGTCACCAACAACAGCTACTACACCGACCCGTGGCAGTTCAACTGCCCGAACGACCTCGACCAGGCGGCCATCCTGGAGGGCGTGGGCCGCGCCCAGGCGTACGCCGAGAGCAAGGGCTCCCTCCAGGTCGCGGCGGCCGGCAACTCCAACGTCGACCTCGCCAACAAGACCACCGACTCGTCGAGCCCCAACGACTCGACGCCGGTGACCCGGACCCTCACCAACGACTGCCTCGACATCCCGGCCGAGCTGCCGGGCGTGATCACGGTCGCCGCCAACGGCACCAGCGGCACTTCCAAGGCGTCGTTCTCCAACTACGGCCGTGACGTCATCGAGGTCTCGGCCCCCGGCGAGTCCGTCTACAGCACCGCCCCCGGCGGCAAGTACGCCACGCTGAGCGGCACCTCGATGGCCTCCCCGCACGTCGCGGGCGTGGCCGCGCTGCTCGCCAGCGCCAACCCGGCGTACACCCCGGCGGACATCCGGGCGAAGCTCGGCGAGCAGGCCACCGACCTGGCCTGCCCCTCCGACAGCCGCTGCACCGGCACCACGGCGAAGAACAGCTTCTTCGGCGAGGGCCGCGTGGACGCCCTGAAGGCCGTCGGCGGCTCCACCCCGCCGGCCGGCGCGTACTTCGAGAACCTCACGGACTACGCGATCGCGGACAACTCCACGGTCGAGAGCCCGATCACGGTCAGCGGCGTGACGGGCAACGCGCCGGCCACCCTCAAGGTGGGCGTCGACATCAAGCACACCTACATCGGTGACCTCAAGGTCGACCTGATCGCCCCCGACGGCTCGGTCTACAACCTGCACAACCGGACCGGCAGCGGCACGGACAACATCGCCCAGACGTACACGGTCGACGCCTCCTCCGAGGTGGCGAACGGCGTCTGGAAGCTGCGCGTGAACGACAACGCGAGCCAGGACACGGGCAGGATCGACGCCTGGAACCTGACCTTCTAGCACTTCCCGACCCGGGGAACGGGGCCGGAGCCGCCATGGCTCCGGCCCCGTTTGCGTACCCCGGGTAACTCCGGTGGAAGAAAGTCCGCACCGAGGGGTAGGCCTCCCCCGGGCCCTTGCTATACGTTCCGTCTAACAAGCTTGCTAGACGCTCCGTCTAACAAGCGCCCGAGCCGCTCGAGCGACCCCGAGGAGCCGCACCATGGCAAGCAGCACCGTTCGCCCGGACAACGAAGGCCACGACATCGCCGCGCGGTTGCTCCTGTCCGCCGCGAGGCTCTCCTACGACCCCGCCGCCGAGGTCGACTGGGACACCCCCCTCGACAAGGACTTCCACGGCCAGAGCCCGGAGTGGAACAGCCTCTACGGGACCGCCTACTGGAACGAGATGAGCGAGGAGCAGCGCAAGGAGCTGACCCGTCAGGAGTCGGCCTCGGTCGCCAGCACCGGCATCTGGTTCGAGATGATCCTCCAGCAGATGGTGCTGCGCGACATGTACGCCAAGGACCCCACCGACCCCCGGTTCCAGTGGGCCCTCACCGAGATCGCCGACGAGTGCCGGCACTCCATCATGTTCGCCCGGGGCGCCCAGAAGCTCGGCGCCCCCGCCTACCGGCCCAAGCGGGCGGTGCTCGAACTCGGCAGGGCCTTCAAGACGGTCGGCTTCGGCGAGGCCGCCTACGCCGGCATCCTCGTCGCCGAGGAGGTCCTCGACGTCATGCAGCGCGACTGGATGCGCGACGAGCGGGTCGTCCCCTTCGTCCGCACCATCAACAACATCCATGTCGTCGAGGAGTCCCGGCACATGAAGTTCGCCCGGGACGAGACGCTCCGGCGCCTGGAGCACGCCGGCCGGGCCCGCCGCGGTTTCCACGCCCTGGTCGTCGCCATCGCCTCGTACTACATCGTCACCAGCCTGGTCAGCCCCGACGTGTACGTGAAGGCCGGCCTCGACCCGGTGCGCGCCCGCCGCGAGGCCGCCGCCAACGAGCACTACAAGGCACAGATGCGGGCCAGCTGCGCCGGACTCATGGAGTTCCTGGCCACGGCCCGGCTGCTGACCCGGCCCGCGCTCTTCTTCTACAAGCGCGCGAACCTCATCTGACCCCCTCCCCCGGACCCGAGCTGAGCCGACGACATGACCTACGCCATCACCCAGACCTGCTGCAACGACGCCACCTGCGTCGCCGTCTGCCCGGTCAACTGCATCCACCCGACGCCGGACGAACCGGACTTCGGCACCACCGAGATGCTGTACATCGATCCGAAGAGCTGCATCGACTGCGGGGCCTGCGCCGACGCCTGCCCCGTCGACGCGATCTTCCCGGCCGACCGGCTCACCGAACGGCTGCGGGAGTACGAGGGGATCAACGCCGCCTACTACGCGGACCGCGAGCCCGCGCCGGTCCTCGCCTCGCCCAACTTCCACACCTGGGGCGAACCGGCCTTCGACCGCTCGATCCCCGCCGACTTCGCGCCCATCCGGGTCGCGATCGTCGGCACGGGACCGGCCGGCATGTACGCCGCCGAGGACCTCCTCCTGCACACCAACGCCGAGGTGACGCTGATCGACCGGCTGCCGGTCGCCGGCGGACTCCTCCGCCACGGCGTGGCACCGGACCACCCGGCGACCAAGGGCGCCGGGGAGACCTTCGCCCGCTTCCACACCCACCCCCGGGTCCGCATGCGGCTCGGCGTCGCCATCGGCGAGGACGTCACCCCCGAGGAGCTCGCCGCCCACCACGACGCGGTGGTCTACGCGGTGGGCGCACCCTCCGACCGGCGTCTCGGCATCCCCGGCGAGGACCTGCCGGGCAGCGTCCCGGCCACCTCCGTCGTCTCCTGGTACAACGCGCAGCCGGAGACCGGCGCGGACGCCGTCCGGCTCGCCGCCGAGCGGGTCGTCGTCGTCGGCAACGGCAACGTGGCGCTCGACGTCGCCCGCGTCCTCGTCACGGACCCCGACGCCCTCGCCCGTACGGACATCGCCGACCACGCCCTCGCCGCCCTGCGCGACGCGCGGGTCCGCGAGGTGGTGCTCCTCGGCCGCCGGGGCCCCGAGCACGCCGCGTACACCACCTCCGAACTGCTCGCCCTGAAGCACCTGCCCGGCGTCGACCTGGTCGTCGACGACACCGATCCGCGCACCGGCGCCACGATCGACGCGGCGGAGCCCGGGACGAAGGCCGCGCTCCTGCGGGGCGTGGACCGGGAGGCGGCGGACTGGACGCGGGCCCCCGCCCGGGACCGGCGCCGGATCGTGCTGCGCTTCCACTCCGCCCCGGTCGAGGCGCTCGGCACGGACGCCGTGCGGGCGGTCCGGGTGACGGAGGACGGAGTGCCGTCCGGTACGGAGATCGGGGCGGGGCTCCTCGTCCGGGCCATCGGTTACCGCGGTGTCCCGCTCGCGGGGCTGCCGTTCGACGAGACGACCGGTACGGTGCCGCACGAGGCCGGCCGGGTGAAGGGGCTGCCGGGCAGCTATGTCGTCGGCTGGATCAAGCGCGGGCCCTCCGGGGGCATCGGGGCCAACCGGGCATGCGCCGAGGAGACGGTCGGGACGCTGCTCGCGGACGCGGTCGCCGGGGCGCTGCCGAAGCCGACGGGCACCTCCCGGGAGTTCCGCCGCCTCGCGCGGAGCCGCAGCGGACGGGGGCTCGTCGACGCGCGCGGTCTCGCCTCCATCGACCGGGCGGAGCGGGCGCGGGGCCGGGACGCGGGGCGTCCCCGGATCAAGCTCGCCACGGTGCCGGAGCTCGTCGCGGCGGCACGGGGAGGCCGGCTGCGTCTGCCGCGCTGAGGACGTCCGCGGTCCTCGGATCCGGCCCGGGACGGCGGGCCGGTACGGGTCGGACGTCGGGTCAGACGGAGACCGCGCTGAGGGCCTGGCGGACCACGATCGCGTTGAGCCGCACCGCGAAGGGCACGATGTCGGTCAGGTCGAGCGCGAGGGTCTCGGCCTTCGGCAGCTCGACCGTCACGTCGACGCAGAAGGCCAGGGCGTACATGTCGTCGCCGGTCTCCTCGTCCTGGAGGGCGAAGAACAGGTCCCGGTAGAAACGGGTGCGGTCCCCGGACTCCTCGTAGAAGGAGAGTCCGGGCTGCCCCTCCTGCGCGGCGAGCCCGGTGAAGGCCTGGACGAGCTCCCGCTCGACCGTGGCCCAGAATCCGGCCTCCGCGCACTCCTGCGGCAGCGCCTGGCGGACCGCCTCCTTGAGGGAGAGGACCATGACGAGGACGGGGGCGTGCTCCTGGAGCCCCCAGCCCCGGACCATCTTGACGACGTCGCTGTCCGGGACGGCGGAGGCCGCCCGGTGGATCGCCTCGAAGTCGAAGTTGACGGTCGCCGGGGCGATCGCCTCCTGGAACACCCGGTCGATGGACCGGGCCTGTGCGAGGTGGTCCGGTCCCACCTCGACGACGGTCCTGAAACTGGCGGCCAAAGCTCCTCCTGGATGATCTCGGTGATCAGGAGGGGTCAGTATGCCGAGGCTCCCCCGCCCCGGCACCGGGCGTCCGCCGTGCGGACGGTTCGGCCCCTGCGCAGGGTTCGGCCTCGGAGGACGCGTCAGCCTCGGCCGCGGCGCGGCTTCCCGGACCGGCCGGAGCCCGCGCCGCCCTTGCGGGACGCCGAGGGCCGGCCGGCCGTACGGACTCCGCCGCCCGGCTTCCCGGACCTCGCCGGCTTCGCGGCCTTCTGCTCCCTGGGCTGCTTCTGGCCCTTCTTCTCCTCGGCGCGACGGCCCCGGGTGCTGTTCACGGTGCGGCCGCGCACGATGCCGATGAACTCCTCCACCAGGTCGGGCGCCTCGTCCGCCGCCGGCCACGACAGGGCCACCCGCGACTGCGGGACGTCGACCAGGGTCCGGTAGGTGAGGTCCTTGCGGTGGTGCAGCCGGGCCAGCGACTGCGGGACGGCGAGCACGCCGACACCCGCGGCGACCAGCTCGATCGCGTCGGCGGTCGTCTCCGGCCGCTCCATGGCGGGGCGGCCCGGCGGCTGCTCCCAGCCGAGGGTGTCGTCGAGGGGGTGCAGGACGAGCTCCTCGGCGAGGTCCCCCGCCGACACCTCCTCCACCGCCGCGAACAGGTGGTCCTTGGGGACGACGACGACCGTCGCCTCCGTGTAGAGCGGGATCGCGCTGAGGTCGTCCCCGTCGACGGGGAGCCGGACGAGGCCCGCGTCCGCGGCGCCCTCCCGGAGCGCACCGAAGGCCTCGGCCGGTGTCACGGCGTGGAGGGTCAGCGGGACGTCGGGCAGGCGCTCGTTCCAGATCCGCACCCACTTCGAGGGCGTCACTCCCGGGACGTACGCGAGCCGGAACGAGGGGGCGTCCGCAGGGGAATCCGAGGGGGAATCCGTCCGGGGGTCCGAGGGGGAAGCGTCCGTGCCTGTCACCCCGCCAGGTTACCGGTAGCTGCCGTGGTCGGAGGTCGCCCGCATGCTCGATACCCTTGACCCCATGACGTCGCACCAGAGCACCCAGACGATGAAGCCCGCGACCGCGGCGAAGAAGCTGGGTGTGTACCTCGAGGCCACCCCCGCAGAGTTCCAGGAGGGTGTCGTCTCGCGCACCGAGCTGAACGAGCTCCAGGCCAACCCGCCGGCCTGGCTCCAGGAGCTGCGCGAGAACGGACCGCACCCCCGCCCGGTCGTCGCCAACAAGCTCGGCATCTCCATCGCCGGTCTCGCGCGCGGCGGGATCACCGAGCCGCTCACCACCGAGCAGATCGAGGCGATCAAGCAAGAGCTCCCCGAGTGGCTGAAGAAGGAGCGCGCCACCCTGTCGGAGGTCCGCAAGGAGACCGTCCGCATCAAGGAGCGCGACGCCGAGCGGGCGCGCCGCAGCCAGGGCGCCTGATCCCACTCCGGTGGACGCCACGCCGGTCCGGTCCGAAGTGCTTCGGACCGGACCGGCGTGGCGTTTCCGCGTGTGCGGGAGTCATTCCCTCATGAGTGACACCAGCACCGCGTACGAGCCGCCGGTCGTCGTCGGCGTGGACGGGTCCGAGCACAGTCTCCGGGCCCTGGAGTGGGCGCTGAGCGCCGCGGAGGGTCTGGGCGCGCCGCTGGTGGTGGCGCATGTGCGTTCCGAGGCCCTCCAGCTCGGCGCCGCCCGTATCGCCTCGCTCGGTACGGCACCGGAGCTTCCCGACGCGGTCGCGCGGGGCGTACGGACGGTGGTCGAGGAGCGCGGGCACCGGATTCCCGTGCGGTACGACTCGCTGGACGGGTCCGTGACGGACGCCCTGCCGGCGGCGGCGCGGGGCGCGCGGCTCCTGGTGACCGGCTCCCGGGGGCACGGCGGCTTCGCGAGTCTGCTCCTCGGCTCCACCAGCCGGACTCTGGCCATGACGGCGCCCTGCCCGCTGGTCGTCGTCCCGCACGAGGCGCGCGCCGCCGCGCTCGAGGGCGGGGCGGAGGCGGGCCGCGTGCTGCTCGGGCTGCACCCGGAGGAGACGTCGGACGAGGTGGTGGGCTTCGCCTTCGAGGCGGCTCATCACCGGGGCGTACCGCTGGAGGCGGTCACCGCGCTCCGGCTGCCCGCGCCGCAGGGCGCGCTCCTCGCCGCTCCGTCGCCCGCGCTCCAGGTGCCGCCGCCGCTGCCCCTCGCGGACGACGCGGAGGGGCTGATGAAGGAGGCCGAGCGGGAGCAGGAGGAGCGGCTGCGGCCGTTCGCCGCGCGGTGGCCGGGGGTGGAGCTGGTCCCGGTGGTGGTGCCGGGGGACGCGGCGGGCCGGCTCGTGGAGGGTTCACAGGACGCCGGTCTGGTGGTCGTGGGACGGCATCACCGGCACCGCTTCGGCTCGCTGCTCATCGGTTCGGTCGCCCACGCGGTGCTGCATCACGCGCGGTGTCCTGTGGCGGTGGTGCCGCCCGCCGCCGCGGAGTCCCGGGCCTGAGTCGCGGGCCTGAGTCGCGGGGCCCCGGGCATGACAGTCCCCGGCGGTCCGGGTCGGTTCGCGCGGTCGTCGGCCGTCGCCGACGGCTCCGTGCCCGACCGGCCCCGCCGGGGGCCTGGCCAGAGCCGAGATCAGGGTCACGCGGGCCTTCGGACGTCTCCGTCGGCGGGTGCGGCTCTTTCCGGTTGTCCGGTGTAAGAAAGAGTTTCCTCCCTTTTTCGCCCTTTTCAAGAGGTTTCCGGCTTTTTTTACGTGAGGGGCGTGCGTGTCGGAGGCGCCTGGTAGACAGGGCGCATGACGACCGCAGACCACGCCGCCAAGGCCCTCCGCAACGTCCAGCCGCCGCCCGCCCGGGCCTCGCTCGGGGCGGGGGTCGTGGTGTCCGACGATTCCGGCCGTGTCCTCCTGGGCCTGCACCGCTCCGGGGTGTGGGAGCTGCCGGGCGGCATGGTCGAGCCGGGCGAGTCGATCGAGGCCGCGGCGGTCCGCGAGCTCGCCGAGGAGACGACGCTGCTCGCGGACGCCGCCGACGTCGAGGTCCTCGGGCTGCTCCTGGACTCCGTCACCTCGGCGGAGCTGACCCGGATGACCGCGGCCACGGCGGTGCGCGGCTTCCGGGGCGCACCCGCCGTGGCGGAGCCGGACAAGATCGAGCGCTGGGAGTGGACGGACCCGGACCGCCTGCCGGAGGCCCTGTTCCTGCCGTCGGCGCAGGTGCTGAAGGTGTGGCGGCCCGGGCTCCCGATCCCCGACGGCCCGTTCCACCGCTACGGCCTGGGCCGGCTGCCCGGCTGAAGCCGGGGCTCCCGGTGCGTCACCGCGCGGGCCCCCGCGACCGTGGCTAGCGTGGCACAGGAACACGTCATCGAATCGGAAGTGGGAGTCACCGTCATGGCCGCACGACCTGAAGGCACGCCGGTCTGGACCGACGCGATGTTCACCGACGTCGAGGGCGCCAAGACGTTCTACGGCGATGTGCTCGGCTGGGACTTCGGCGAGGCCTCCTCGGAATTCGGCAACTACACGCAGGCGTACAAGAGCGGCAAGGCGGTCGCGGCGGTCGTCCCGCCGATGCCGGGCCAGGACGGGGAGCCGCAGTCGGCCTGGTGTCTGTACTTCGCCTCGCCGGACGTCGCGGCGACGGCGGAGAAGATCCGGGGCGCGGGCGGCGCCGTCCTGATGGAACCGATGCAGGTCGGCGACTTCGGCTCGATGTGCATCGCGCAGGACCCCGCCGGCGTCACGTTCGGCGTCTGGCAGGCCGGTGCGCACGAGGGCTTCGAGCGGCAGAGCGAGCCCGGCTCGTACGCCTGGGCGGAGGTCTTCACCCGTGAGCCGGCGAAGTCCGACACCTTCTTCACCGAGGTCTTCGGCTTCGGCTCCAAGAAGATCAAGGACGAGCACATGGACTACCGGGTCTTCGACCTCGGTGGCGAGCGGCCCGTCCTGGGCCGGATGAAGATGACGGCGGAGGACTTCCCGGCGGAGATCCCCTCGTACGTGCAGATCTACTTCGCCGTCGACAATTGCGACCTGGCCGTCGAGCGGGCCGAAGCGCTGGGCGGACGGAAGGTGTTCGGGCCGATGGACAGCCCGTTCGGCCGGTTCGCGGCGATCGTGGACCCGCAGGGTGCCGCCTTCGCGGTGATCGACGAGAAGACGACCGTGGGCGACATGCCCGAGATGGAGTGAGCGGCGCGGCGCGGCGCCACGGGGCGCCGCGCCGCGCGCCGGGCGTCAGGCGCGGTCGCGGACGGCGACGATGCCGTTGAAGACGCCCACGTACGCGGTGCCGTCGGGGCCGATGGTGATCGGTGCCCAGTTGTTGTCGTAGGACAGCCCGGTTCCGGTGAAGCGGGAGAAGGCGCGCTGTCCGGTGCGGAAGTCGACGGCCGTGAGGTACCAGGCGTCGATGCCCCAGGAGTTGGGGCGCTTCTCGTAGAAGTAGAGCAGTCCGTTGGCGGTGGAGAGCTTCGGGACCGTGGACGGCGAGCGGACGTCGCTCTCCCAGACGGTGTCGCAGCCGCTGCCGTCGGCCCGGACGTCGATCCGGGTCGCGCCGCCGACGACGCTCCGGCCGAGGAGCAGCGAACTCGGGTTCTCGTAGCCGTAGTTGTTCTCTACGACGAGGCTGTCGCCCCAGCTGATCAGGGAGTTGTCGGTGGTGGAGGCGCCGCTGCCGAAGACCGGCACCTTGCAGACGAGCCGCTCGGCGGCGGGCACGTCCGCGCCCCTGCGGTAGACGAGGACGTTCATCCGGTCGTCGGCGTTGTCGGTGATGGCGACGTACTGGTCCCGGGTGCCGAAGAGATCGGGGGTGGTGCCCGAACCCTGGTTCACCGACCCGGGCTTGGTACCCGTGCCCCGGTCGTACGTCTCGCGCCACCGGACGCGGGGGACGCCGTCGGCGTCGGCGCGGAAGCTGTACAGGGCGTGGTCGGTGACGACGGATACGCCGTCCTCGGCGACGGAGAAGGAGTTCTGGATCTCCTCGCCGTCGAGCCGGATCACGCGCAGCGCGCCCGTCGCGGGGTCGACGGTTCCGACGCGGCCGAGGCGGGTGACCCACCAGATGCGGCCGTCCCAGTCCGGCATGACGGAGGTGACGGGGTCGCAGACGCCACTGGGGAAGAGGTTCGTCCAGCTGACGCAGTCGTGCGGGACGAGGGAGGTGAGGTCCCAGTCGTTCTCTACGACGAACTCCCAGGCACCGTCGGGCTTCTGGCGGTGGACGATGCGCAGGACGTGCTGGCGGGAGTCGGCGAGGACGACCCGGTCCCGGTCGTCGAGGTAGAAGTAGGCGCCTCCGGAGGTGTCCTTGAAGATCTTCTCGAAGTCGAGGCGGGTGACGGCCTCCACGGTGGAGGAGCGCTGCGGCAGCTTGTACTCGGCGAGGGTGCCGAGGGTGCGCGGGTCGAGCAGCTTCAGGAGGAAGCCGCTGAAGGTGCCGCAGACGGTGACGAGGCGGCCGGCGGCGTCGAAGGTGACGGTGGCGCACTCGCCGCCGACGGCCGCGATCTTCTCACTGTGGACCCCGGGGTCGTGCCCGAGCGGCCCGGAGTAGGGGTGGGTGCCGCTGCCGGCGCCGTCGGCGTGCATGCCGCTCCGGCCGTTGGGCGCGAGGTACGGGTGCTGGGCCGGGCCCGCGCCGGGCACGGGCCGCGCGGTGGCGGGCGCGCCCTCGTAGTGGTCGACGAGGCGGTGGCCGGGCGCGAGGGGTATCTCCTCGGCCTGGGCGACGGGCGCGGAGCCCGCCAGAAGGACCGCGGCGAGAGCGGTGACCAGCGCGAACGCGCGTGCTCGGCTGCGGGGCGGTGGGGTGGTCAAGGCGGCTCCTCGGGTCCGTGCGTGCGTCGCGCCGGCGCCCGACGCTAGGCCGGAGCTCTTGAGATGTACATGGAACTCGCCCTGGTTTCATGGTCCGTTCACGAGCGGCGCCCGCGGCCCCCCGGGCGCGGGGGCCGATAATGGCGTGGTGATCGACAGAAGTCTGCGCGTGGTGCTGGCCGAGGACTCCGTCATCCTGCGGGACGGGATGGTCGAACTGCTCGGCGCCCGCGGCTGCCAGGTGGTGGCCACCGCGGGGACGGCGGCCGAGCTGCTCGCCGCGGTGGCCGGGCACCGCCCCGACGTCGCCGTGGTGGACATCCGGATGCCGCCCACCCACACCGACGAGGGCATCCGCGCCGCCGTGGAGATCCGGGCGACCGCGCCGGAGGTCGGCGTCCTCGTCTTCTCCCAGCACATCGAGACGGCCTGGGCCTCCCGGCTCCTCGCGGGCGGGGCGACGGGCGTCGGGTATCTGCTGAAGGAACGCGTCGCCCGCACCGCCGAGTTCGTGGACGCGCTGCGCCGGGTCGCGGCCGGAGGGACGGCGCTGGACCCGGAGGTGGTCGACCGGCTGGTGCACGGCGACCGCACCGGCCGGGTGGACACCCTGACACCGCGCGAGCGGGAGGTCCTGGAGCTGATGGCGCAGGGGCACTCCAACCGTTCCATCGCCGGACGGCTCGTGGTGTCGGAGCGGGCCGTGGAGAAGCACGTCGCCGCCGTCTTCACGAAGTTCGGCCTGCCGGCCACGGAGGCGGACAACCGGCGGGTGAAGGCCGTGCTCGCCTATCTGTCCGAGACCGGCGGGTGACCTGCCCTCACAGCCTCGCGGGCAGGTCGGCGGTGATCTCCGTCGGGCCGCCCGGCGGGCTGTCCACCCGCAGGGTGCCGTCCACCGACGCCAGCCGCTCGGCCAGACCGGCGAGACCCGTGCCGCCTCCGGGTGCCGCGCCGCCACGGCCGTCGTCACGGACCGTCAGGCGCACCCGACCGTCGCGCACGGTGGCCGCGACCGAGGCCGTCCGCGCTCCACTGTGCCGGGCGATGTTGGTGAGCAGCTCCGCCGCGCAGAAGTAGACGGCCCGCTCGATCGCCTCGTGCGGGCGTTCGGCGAGGTCGAGGCGGAGGGTGACGGGAACGGGCGAGGTGGCGGCGAGTCCCGGCAGGGCCTCGCCGAGACCACCGTCGAGGGCGACGGGGTGGATGCCCCGGGTGAGCAGCCGCAGCTCGGAGACGGTCTCCTCGGTCTGGCCGCGGGCCCGGTCCAGCAGGCTCCGCAGCCGGGCGAGGTCCGGGCCGGAGGCCGGATCGAGCGCGTCCTCGGTCAGCGAGAGGGTGATGGCCAGGGCCACGAGGCGGGCCTGGGTGCCGTCGTGCAGGTCACGTTCGAGGCGGCGGAGCCGGTCGCTGTTGTCCGCGAGCAGCACGGATCGGGCCGCCTCGAGCTCGCGAACGCGGCGCTGGGCGCGGGCGGGCCCGAGGAGCAGTCCCGCGAGCCGCCGGTTCGCTCCGCTCACCGCGCGCAGCGCGCCGGGCACCCCGGCCGCCAGGGCGAGGCCCAGCAGCACGGAGAGCACGTTCAGCCGGGCGGCCGGAGGGGAGTCGGGCTCCATCAGGCGGCCCCAGAGCGGAAAGCCGACCAGCCAGCCGCACCCGAGGGGCAGGACCACCGCCGCGACGAAGCCGAGCACGCCGAGCGGCAGCCGCAGGACCAGGTACAGCAGCGTCCGCCAGGCGACCGGGTCGGTCAGGACGGCACGGCCGCGGGCGGGGAGGCGATCGGGGCGGGGCAGTGCGGGCGGCGTCTCGACGTGCTCGCCGAGCAGTCGGCCGACGAGGTGTCGGTGAGGCGTGCCGAGTCCGCGCGCGCCGAGCAGCGCGAGAACCACGAACGGCAGGCCGAGCACGGTGAGCGAGAGCAGCGTCCCGGCATACAGGACGGCCAGTGCGTACGCGCCGCCGACCACGGCGACCGGCAGCCCCACCACGGCGAACGCCCATTCGCCGCCCCGTACGGAGAAGTACCGGCGGCGCACGGCACCGTCCGCCCCGGACGGGGTCCGGGCACCCGCCACGACCGTGCCACGCGTCACCTGTCGGCCCCCCGCAGCGGGCGGAGTCCGGCCACCCCCGGCGACCGTGCCACCCGTCACGCGCGGACCGACCCTCGCGGGCGGACCGTCCGTGGGCCCGGCCGCGGCCGGGCGGTCGTCGTCGGTGTCAGTCACGGCCGCCGCCCGCCAGTTCCGCCGCCGGCCCCTGGATCGCCCGCAGGCCCGCGCCGAGGGTTCCCGGGACGGTCAGTGCCGCCGCGCCCGCCACGATCCATCCGCAGGCCGCCGCCGGGACGTACGGCATCGCCGAGCCGGTCGCCGCCGTGCTGAACGCGACCGTGGCGAGGGCGGCGACCACGGCGCCGAGGAGGACGCCGACCGCGGTGGTCAGCGCGGCCTCGGCGGTCAGCATGCGCAGCAGTTGGCGCCGGGTCGCCCCGACGAGCCGCAGCAGGGCGAACTCGCGGCGCCGCTCCGCGGTGACGGCGACGACCGTGTTGATCGTGGAGACGGCGGCGAAGCAGGTCAGCAGCGCCAGTTCGGCCTGGCGGAGCCAGACGTCGGTGGCGGAGGTGGCGCCGGTCGGACCGGCCGCGTGCTCGGCGGTACGTGTCATGATCATCATGGTCGCCGACAGGCCCACGAGCAGCGCGACCGGCACCACGGCGGACGTCAGGCGCCGGGCGTATCCGCGCAGGTTGGCCTCGGCGAGCCAGCCCGTGCCGGGCACCAGCGCCCGCACCGGCGCGCCGAGGGCGGCCACCAGGGCGCGTGCCGCGAGCGGTCCCGTCAGGCCGACCGCGACCAGCAGCACCAGCGATCCGAACAGCGCCGCCTGCCCGGCCTTGTCCAGCTCGTCCGCCGGCCGTGTCGCGGCCAGCCGCAGCAGCAGGCCGCCGCCCACGAGGGCGCAGACGCCGGCGAGCAGGCGCGGCAGGCCGGTCCGCCCCTGCTCGGTGGCGGTCGCGGTGAGCGCGGCGGCGGGCGCCATCCGGGAGAGCCGGCGGACCGCCACGGCCGATGCGGCGAGCCCGACGGCGAGGGTGACCGCGAGGGCGACGAGGGCGGGCAGCGGTGTCTCCGGCACCCGCATGTCCGGGGCCGCCATCCCCCGCCGTCGCAGTGCGGCGAGGAAGTGGTGGGCGGCGTGCGTCCCGGCGAGCGAGCCGGGCGCGGCCACGAGGAGGGCGGTGACGAGGACCTGGGCGCGGACCAGCCGCCGTACCTGACGGGGCGTGGCCGCGATGGTGCGCAGGAGCGCCAGTTCGCGGTGCTGGCGGCGGAGCGCGAAGCCGATCGCGTTGACGACGACGAAGAAGGCGACCAGGACGGCGATCTCGCCGAAGGCTCCCGCGATCACCATGGGTCCGGGTCCCTCCACCGCCGTACGGCGGGCGGTGTCGGGGGCGGTGGCCTCGGCGGCGAACAGCGAGCCGAAGAGGGTCGTGGTGGCGACGAGGAGGAAGAGCGCGACCGCAAGTCCGGTGAAGGCGGCCGGACGCCGGCGCAGCTGTCCGAGGGCGAGGGAGGGCACGGCGGTCACCCGCCGAGCCGGCCGAGGCGTGCCGAGACCTCGGTGGCGGTGGGGCGGCTCAGCTCGTCCCGTACGAGTCCGTCGGCGAGAAGGAGCACCCGGTCCGCGTATGCGGCGGCGACGGGGTCGTGGGTGACCATCACGCACGTCCGGCCGTCCTGGTCGACGCCGGTGCGCAGCAGGGCGAGGATCTCGTGGCCGGTGGCCCGGTCGAGCGCGCCCGTCGGTTCGTCGGCGAAGAGCAGCTGCGGTCGGGAGACGAGCGCCCGGGCGATGGCCACGCGTTGCTGCTGGCCGCCGGAGAGCTGTCCGGGGCGGTGCCGCTCGCGTCCCGCCAGGCCGACCCGGGCGAGCGCGTCGAGGACGCAGGCGCGGTCCGGCCGGGTGCCGGCCAGGCGGCCGGGCAGCTCGACGTTCTGGGCGACGGTCATCGCGGGCATCAGGTTGAAGGCCTGGAAGACGAAGCCGATCCGGGTGCGCCGCAGTTCCGCGAGCTTCCGTTCCGGCAGTCGGGTCACCTCGGTGTCGCCCCACCGGACGGTGCCGCGGGTGGGGCGGTCCATTCCGGCGAGGCAGTGCAGCAGGGTGGTCTTCCCGGATCCGGACGGGCCCATCACCGCGGTGAAGGTGCCGGGCGCGAGGGCCACCGACACTCCGCGCAGCGCGTGTACGGTGGCGGCGCCGCGTCCGTAGGAGCGGTGCAGGTCCTCGGCGCGGGCGGCGGTCGCAGCCCTCGTGTCCGTCGTCGTCTCAGCCATGCCCTCATCCTCGGCGGGCACGGCGGGGCGGGTCGATCGTGCCCGCCCCCGGATCCGGGGTTCGGGTATCCGCACCCCGGTGGGGCGGGTATCCGCACCCCGGTGGGGCGGATCAGGGTCTGAGGCTGGAGACCACGTTGGCGGTGGCGGCCACGCCGTTGTGGATGGTGGGCGCCATGCTGGTGCCGGCGAGGAAGAAGCCGAGCAGGGCGCAGACGAGGGCGTGCGTGACCTTCAGGCCGCCGTTCCTCAGGAAGATCACGGCCAGCACCAGCAGGAGCACCACCACGGAAATGGAAACGGCCATCGCTCTCACGTCCCTCCGTCGCCGCACGGGAATTGCGGCGTTCGGCGGACAGTGTGGCGGAATGCGCGGTCCGTCCGGGCGTATGGCGGGGCGGCCATACGGGTGAGATTCGGTCAGGGCGCGGCGGGCAGGCAGTCCTTCCACTCGACCGTGCGGTCGCACCAGCGGTTCAGCAGGACGCGGTCGTGGCCCACGGCGAGGAGGCCGGCGCCGGTCTCGGTGCGGTAGGTCTCGACGGCGGCGACGAGGGCCGCGGTGGTGGAGGCGTCGAGCATGGCGGTCATCTCGTCGCAGATCAGCCAGCGGGGGCGGAGGGTCAGGTCGCGGGCCAGGCAGGCGCGTTGGAGCTGACCGTCGCTGACCTCGTGGGGGCGGCGGCCGAGGAGGTCGGGGGTGAGGCCGACGGCCGGGGCGAGGGCGGCGACCCGCTCCGCGGCCTCGGCGCGGCGGCCGGCGGCGAGCAGGGGTTCGGCGATCAGTTCGGTGAGGGTGAGCCGGGGGTCGGCGGCGGTGCGGGGCTGCTGGAAGACGACGCCGACGGAGGTGCGCCGGTCGCGCGGGGCGCGGTGGCGCCCGGCCCGGACCTCGGTGCCGTCGAGGACGAGGCGGCCCGCGTCGGGGCGGTGGAGGAGGGCCGCGACCCGGGCGAGGGTGGACTTGCCGCAGCCGCTGGGGCCGAGCAGCCCGACGGACTCGCCGGGGGCGATCGTGAGGGAGGCGCCCCGGAAGACGGGGGCGCGGCGCTCGTATCCGGCGGTGACGGAGTCGAGTTCAAGCACGGGGCTGCTCCGGGTGGTGGCAGGCCACGCCGGCCGTCGGTTCGGGGCGGGTGGCGCAGCGGGCGGTGGCGCGCGGGCAGCGCGGGGCGAAGGCGCAGCCGTCGGGCAGCGCGGAGAGCTCCGGGGGCATGCCGGGGATCGGGGTGAACGCCCGGTCGGGCAGCGCGTCGAGGAGTCCGCGGGCGTAGGGGTGGCGGGGGCCGGTGGGGCCGAAGAAGCGGTGGGCGGGGGCGACTTCGACGATCCGCCCCGCGTACATGACGGCGACGCGGTCGGCGATGCGTGCGGCGGCTGCCAGGTCGTGGGTGATGAGGAGCAGGGCGCGGCCCTCGTCGGTGTGGCGGCGCAGTTCGTCGACCGTGCGGTCGACGAGGTCGCGGTCGAGGCCGGTGGTGGGTTCGTCGGCGAGCAGCAGGCGGGCGTCGCCGATGAGGGCGAGGGCGGTGGCGGCGCGCTGGGCGAGGCCGCCGGAGAGTTCGTGGGGATACCGGTCGAGGTGCCCGGCCGGGAAGGCGGCCCGGTCGGCGGCTGCCTCGGCGGCCCCGCGCCGTGCCTTCCTGGTGCTCCCGGTGAGGGCGCGGACGGTCCCCTCCAGGTGGGACCGTACGGTGCGGACGGGGGTGAGGTGGGCGGCGGGGCTCTGCGGTACGAGGCCGACGCGCCGGCCTCGTACGGTGCGGGCAAGCGTCTTCTCGTCGGCGGCGAGCAGGTCGGTGGAGCCCTCCGGGCCCGCGAGCATCGCCGTACCGGAGGTCTCGGCGTTGTGATGGGTTGAGTTAGCTCGATCGCGTGGTCCGGTAGCGGGCTTGCGGCGTCCTGGGCTGATCGCGGCGGACGGATCGGGCAGCCATCGCGTCCACACCCCTCTTGCAGACCAACTGTTATTGCGAATAGGTCGCAATCAAACAGTACATAAAGGGGTGTGGACCGAGGGGGCCCCTTACTCGGAGGCCCAGGCTCCGTTACGCGGGCGCCGGGAGGTCCATCAGGGCGGCGATCGCGTCCTGGTGCCGACCCGCCGAACCGAGCGCGATCTGGTCGGACTTGGCCCGCTTCAGCGCCAGGTGCGCGGGGTGCTCCCAGGTCATGCCGATGCCGCCGTGCAGCTGCACGCACTCCTCGGCGGCGCGGACGGCGACCTTGGAGCAGTACGCCTGAGCGACGGCCACGGTGAGCGGGGCGTCCGGGCTGCCGGTGGCGAGGGCGTCGGCGGCGGCGCGGGCCGCGGCCCTGGCTCCGACGACGTCCAGCCAGAGCTGGGCCATCCGGTGCTTCAGGGCCTGGAAGGAGCCGACGGGCCGGTTGAACTGGTGGCGCTCACGGGTGTACCGGACGGTCTCCTCCAGGCACCGTTCGGCGAGGCCGAGCTGCTCGGAGGCGAGCAGCCCCGCCCCCGCGAGCAGTCCGCGCCGGACGGCCGCGCGGGCCGCGTCGCCGTCGGCGAGCCGGACGCCCTCGGCGCCGCCCGCGTCGACGACGGCCAGCGGTCGGGTCAGGTCGAGCGGCGTCAGTGGGGTGACGACGGCGTCGGCGGCCGGGACCGCGTACAGCCCGTCGGGGCGCGGGACGAGGAACACGTCGGCGGCGGCCGCGTCGGCGACCCCGCGCACCGGTCCATCCTGGATGCCCTCGGTTCCGGCGGGGTGGGGCGCGGTCGAGAACGGCACCGCAAGGATCGCGACGCGGTCGCCGGAAGCGAGCGAGGCGAGCAGCTCGGCCGCCGGGCCGGCCTCCCCCGCGAGGCCGAGCAGCGTCTCCGTGGCCACCACCGCACTCGTGAGGTACGGCAGCGGGGTCACCGCGCGGCCCAGCTCCTCCAGGACCACGGCGGTCTCGCGGTGGCTCGCGCCCTGACCGCCGAGTTCCTCGGGGACGAGGAGCCCGGCGGCACCGATGTCGGCCGCGAGGGACTTCCAGAGGCCGGGGACGTACGGGCTGTCCGTCTCGATCCGGTCGAGCAGGGTCTGATGACCGGCCCGGTCGGCGAGCAGGGCCCGGACGGCCGCCCGCAGGTCGTCTTCGGTGTCGGAGTACAGCAGATCGGTCTGTGCTGTCATCGGGCCAGGTCCTTCCAGGCGACGTCCTTGTCGTTGCGGGGCTCAGGGGGCAGGCCGAGGACCCGCTCGGCGACGATGTTCAGGAGCACCTCGCTGGTCCCGCCCTCGATCGAGTTGCCCTTGGAGCGCAGATAGCGGTAGCCGGCGTCCCGTCCGGTGAAGTCGACGAGCTCGGGGCGGCGCATCTCCCACTCGCCGTACAACAGGCCCTCGTCACCGAGGAGTTCGACCTCCAGGCCGCTGATGGCCTGGTTGAGCCGGGCGAAGGCGAGCTTCATCGCGCTGCCCTCGGGGCCGGGCTGTCCGGCGACGAGCTGCTGGCGGAGGCGCTCGCCGGTGAGCCGGGCGACCTCGGCGTCGACCCACAGGTCGAGGACGCGCCGGTGCAGCTCGTGGGTGCGCAGCTCGGGGCGCTCGCGCCAGGTCGTGGCGAGCTTCCCGATCATGCCGCCCTCACGGGGGATGCGGGCGCCGCCGATGGAGACCCGCTCGTTCATGAGGGTGGTCTGGGCGACCCGCCAGCCGTCGCCGACCTCGCCGAGGCGGTGGGCGTCGGGGATGCGGACGCCGGTGAGGAAGACCTCGTTGAACTCGGCCTCGCCGGTGATCTGGCGCAGCGGCCGGACCTCCACCCCGGGGTCGGTCATGTCGCAGACGAAGTAGGTGATGCCCCGGTGCTTGGGCGCGTCCGGGTCGGTGCGGGCGATGAGGATGGCCCAGCGGGCGAGGTGGGCGCTGGACGTCCACACCTTCTGCCCGTCGATCACCCAGTCGTCCCCGTCCCTCACGGCGCGGGTGCCGAGCGCGGCGAGGTCCGAGCCGGCGCCGGGCTCGCTGAAGAGCTGGCACCAGACCTCCTCGCCGACCCAGAGGGGCCGCAGGAAGCGCTTCTTGACCTCTTCGGAGCCGTACGCGAGGAGGGTGGGGGCGGCCATGCCGAGGCCGATGCCGATCCGGCGCGGGTCGTTGTCGGGGGCGTTCGCGGCGGCGAGTTCGGCGTCGACGACGGCCTGGAGCGCGCGGGGTGCGTCGAGTCCGCCGAGGCCCACGGGGTAGTGCACCCAGGCGAGTCCGGCGTCGAACCGGGCCTTCAGGAAGTCGGTGCGGTCGGTGCTCGCGGGCGGGTGCTCCGCGAGCAACTTCCGCGTACGGGAGTGGAGTTCCTCGGCGTCGATCACGCGTCGACTCCTTCCGGGAGGACGACCAGGCGGCCGGTGGTGGTGCCGTCGGCGACGCGCTGGACGGCGTCGGCCGCGCCGGAGAAGGGGACGCGTTCGCCGATGAGGGGCTTGATCAGGCCCTTGGCGGCGTAGGCCGTGAGGGTCTCGTGGCAGCGGCCGATCGAGGCGGGGTCCTTCGCCGCGTACAGGCCCCAGTGGAGGCCGAGGACCGAGTAGTTCTTCACGAGGGCGTGGTTGAGCGCGGGCGCCGGGACGGTGCCGCTCGCGAAGCCGACGATCACGATCCGACCCTCGAAGGCGACGCACTTGGCGGACTGCTGGTAGGCCTCGCCGCCGACGGGGTCGTAGATCACGTCGGCGCCGCGTCCGCCGGTCGCGGCCTTGACGGCGGCGACGACGTCCTCGGAGCGGCGGTCGATCACCACGTCGCAGCCGAGGGCGCGGGCGACGGCCGCCTTCTCCTGGCCGCCGACGACGCCGATGACGGTGGCGCCGGCCGCCTTGCCGAGCTGGACTGCGGCGCTGCCGACGCCACCGGCCGCCGCGTGGACGAGGAGGGTCTCGCCTTCCTGCAGGGCGGCGCGGCGGTGCAGGCCGAACCAGCCGGTCTGGTAGCCGATGTGCAGCGCGGCGGCCTCGGCGTCGTCGAGCGACTCCGGGGCGGGCAGGAGCCCGGCGGCGTCGGCGAGGGCGTACTCGGCGAAGCCTCCGTGCGGGAGGGCGGCGGTGGTGATGACCCGGCGCCCGTCCTCGGTCTCGGCGCAGACCTCGACGCCGGGGGTGAAGGGCAGCGGGGGCCGCACCTGGTAGTGGCCGCGGCAGAGCAGCGCGTCGGGGAAGTTGACGTTCGCGGCGCGGACCTTCAGGAGGACCTGGCCGTCGCCTGGCGTGGGTGGTTCCACCTCCTCGCGGCGCATCACCGCGCCCGGTTCGCCGTTCTCGTACACACGCCATGCCTGCATCCGGAAGCCTCCTCCGTACCGAGCGGTCGGTGCATACTAAGCGGTCGCTTGCCCCGGTGGGAACGGCTCAGCCGGACTTCTTGGGGCGCGCCCTGACGTGCATGCGCTCCCCCTGCGGCCCGTACAGGCTCAGGAACTCCACCGGGCCGTCGGCCGCCGGCCCGAACCAGTGCGGGACGCGCGTGTCGAACTCGGCCGCCTCACCGGCGGCCAGGACGACATCGTGCTCGCCCAGGACGAGCCGGAGCCTTCCGGAGAGCACGTACAGCCACTCGTACCCCTCGTGCACCCGGGGCTCGGGGGCCTCGTGCGCCGTC
Source organism: Streptomyces sp. R-07 (assembly GCF_049913175.1). Lineage (NCBI taxonomy): Bacteria > Bacillati > Actinomycetota > Actinomycetes > Kitasatosporales > Streptomycetaceae > Streptomyces > Streptomyces sp. R-07. The sequence goes on along the minus strand of NZ_CP183978.1, from coordinate 7,333,256 downwards.
TCCTGGATCACCTTGTACGCCTGGAGCCCGCCGGGCTGCCGGGTCAGCGGGTACATCGTCCGGCCGTTGCGCACGATGGGCTTCGCCTTGACCCGGGGGTCGCCCACCGGCGGGGCGCCGACCAGCTCGTCCAGCGCGACCTGATGGGCGCGGGCGAGCGGCAGGAGCAGTTCGAGACTGGGCTTGCGCTGCCCGGACTCCAGCCGGGACAGGGTGCTCACGGAGATGCCGGTGGCGGCGGAGAGCTCGGCCAGGGTCACCCCGCGGTCGCGGCGGACGCGGCGGAGCCGGGGGCCGACCTCGGTCAGGACGGCGTCGATGCGGTCGTCTTCGGTCATGCGTCCAGTCTTGCAGAATCGGCAAGATTCTTTGCACCCACGGCTGGGTCCGGCCGACGCTCGGGGCATGAACGCACAGATGGACAACACATACGACGCGGCGGTCGTGGGCGGTGGCGCGGCCGGGCTCAGCGCGGCGCTGATCATGGGCCGCTCGCGGCTGCGCACCCTGGTCGTCGACGCGGGCGAGCCCCGCAACGCGCCGGCGGCCCACATGCACGGGGTCCTCTCCCGGGACGGCATGAGCCCGGCCGCGTACCTGGCGGCCGGCCGGCGCGAGCTCGCCGCGTACGGCGTGGAGCTGCGGGACGGCCGGGTGACCGGCGCGGCGCCCGACGGAGACGGCTTCCTCCTCTCCCTGGCGGACGGCACGCGCGCGCGTGCGCGACGACTCGTGGTGACGACCGGACTCGTCGACGAGCTCCCGGAGCTCGACGGGGTCGCCGAGCGCTGGGGCCGGGACGTGCTGCACTGCCCGTACTGCCACGGCTGGGAGGTCCGCGACCAGCCCTTCGGGGTGATCGCCCACCCCACGATGCCCGCGCACCAGGCCCTGATGGTCTCGCGCTGGTCGAAGGACGTGACGCTCTTCCTGCACACGGCCGGCGAGCTCTCCGCCAGGGACGCGGCACTGCTCGACGCGGCCGGGGTCGAGGTCGTGGCCGGCGAGGTCGCCGGGCTCGCCGTCGAGGACGACCGGCTGACCGGGGTCCGGCTCGCCGACGGGCGGTTCGTCCCGCGCGCGGTGGTCTTCGTCGGGGCGCGGCGCCTCGCGGCACGGGACGGGGTGCTGAGGGAGCTGGGCGCCGAGCTGCGCGAGACCCCGTTCGGGGAGTTCGTCGCGGTCGACGAGACGGGCCGGACGAGCGTCCCCGGCGTCTGGGCGGCCGGGAACGTGACGGGCCCGCAGGAACAGGTGGTCAACGCGGTGAGCCGGGGATACCGGGCGGGCGTGGCCATCAGCAACGAGCTGCTGCTCGCGGACCTGGAGGCGAGGGCGGCCGGTCGGCCGGTCGGATGAACCCGGCCGACTGGGGCTGCGTCGCCCGGACGGAGGGGTGAGGATCGGCCATGGTGGCCGGAAGGACGACGGTCACGCACGGCGTTCACGGATCGTGGAAGGACGGAACAGCACCCATGCTCGGTACGCAGTTCACCACCGGTTCCCCCAGTTGGATCGACCTCGGCAGTCCCGACACCAAAGCCGCCGCGGCGTTCTACGGCTCCGTCTTCGGCTGGGATTTCCAGTCGCTGGGCCCCGAGGCCGGCGGCTACGGCTTCTTCCAGCAGGACGGCCGCACGGTCGGAGCGGTCGGCCCGCTCACCGAGGAGGGCGCGCAGAGCGCCTGGACGGTCTACTTCCAGACCCCGGACGCCGACAACACCCAACAGGCCGCCGAGGCCGCGGGCGGCACCGTGCGCAGCCCGGCCTTCGACGTCATGGACGCCGGCCGGATGGCCAACCTCACGGACCCGGGCGGCGCGCGGTTCGCCGTGTGGCAGCCGGCCGCGGTGCGGGGCCTGGAACGGACCTCGGAAACCAACACCCTGCTCTGGGTGGAGCTGCACGTCGCGGACCCCGAGGCCGTCCTCGGCTTCTACCAGCAGCTCTTCGGCTGGCGCTGGTCGGAGATGAAGGCCCCCGGCATGACCTACCGGGTGATCTCCACCGCCGAGGGCGACCAGCAGGACGCCTCGTTCGGCGGCGCCGCCGAGGTCCAGGAAGGGATGAAGCCGAGCTGGGTCCCGTACTTCGCGGTCGAGGACGCCGACGCGATCGCCCGGTCGACACAGGGCAACGGCGGCTCGGTCCTGATGCCCGCCGCCGACGTCCCGGACGTCGGCCGCATCGCCTGGCTCGCCGACCCCGCGGGCGCGGTCTTCGCGGTCCTGAAGCCCGCGCCCATGCCGTGAGGCCGAGGGCAGAGGGCTGAGGGGCTGAGGAGTCCCGCAATCGGTAGACGCCCTCGGCTGCGTCCAGACGGTCGAAGACCCTCTGCCGCAGTCCCGCCGCGAGGTTCGCGGGCACGCCCCCCAGGCCCGTGTCAGCGGGCGAAGAGTTCGAACGTCACCGCCGGCCGGTCGGCGAAGCGGGAGGAGGCTCGGGTCGTCGCCGTGGTCAGGAAGGTACGGACGTACTCCTCCGGGTTCTCGTCCGTCAGCGCCTCGATGTAGGCGCGGTGGCAGAGCAGGGAGCGGATCGCGCGGTCCAGGCCCGGGGTCGCGTCGACCGCGTGCGTGGGGGTGCTGGAGGCGGCGACCGCGACCCAGCGGACGCCGTTCCAGGGCTCCAGGCCCTGCTCGGTCAGTTCGGGGAAGATCCAGCGGTTCCCCGCGTCGGCCGCCGCGTCGAGCGTGGCGCGGCCGACGGCCAGGTGGTCGGGGGTGTTCCAGGGGGCGCCGGGGCCCCCGCCCCAGGTGTCGCGGTGGTTGAGGGTGATCACGAGTTCCGGGCGGTGGCGGCGGATCGCGGCGGCGATGTCGCGGCGCAGCCCGAGTCCGTACTCGATCACGCCGTCGCGGTGGTCGAGGAACTCGACCGTGTCCACGCCGACGACGGCGGCGCTGTCCCGCTGCTCCCGCTCGCGCAGCGGGCCGCAGACGTCGGGGGCGAGGGAGTCGATCCCGGCCTCGCCGCGCGTGGCGAGGACGTACGTGACCTCCTTCCCCTGGTCCGTCCAGGCGGCGACCGCCGCCGCGCAGCCGTACTCCAGGTCGTCGGGGTGGGCGACGACGCACAGCGCGCGCGTCCAGTCGCCGGGCATCTCCAGAAGGTCCGTGGCATCCGTGTCGATCATGACCGCAGGATACGGGTCGCCTCCGACACGGTCGGGCGGAACGCTCCGGCGAGGATCACCGAGCGTGAAATGTGGCGCGGGCGGTCGGGGTTGAGGCCGCGCCGGTCCGCGAGCGCGACGGCGAGCCGCTGGGCGCGGACGAGGGCCGCGACCGGGTCGATCGCGTCGGCGGCGAACAGGGCGCCCGTGGACTCCACTTCCTCCCGGAGGCCGGACGGTGCCGGGCCGAGGCAGCACACCAGGCTCGTCCGGTCGCTGATGCTGATGGGGCCGTGGCGGTACTCCATCGCCGCGTACGACTCCGTCCAGGCGCGGGCCACTTCGCGGAGTTTGAGCGCCGCCTCGTCGGCGAGCCCGACGGTCCATCCGGTGCCGAGGAAGGTGAACTGGCCGCTCCGCTCCCAGGCGGCGGGCAGCTGCTCGTACAGGACGAGTTCGGCGTCCGCGATCGCGGGCCCGAGGTCCACCCCGAGTCCGGCGCGCAGGAGTTGGAGGGCGGTGGTGGCGAACCGGGTCTGGACGACGGAGCGTTCGTCGGCGAAACCGAGGTCGACGACCCGGTCGGCGAGCCGTCCGGCGGGGCTGCCGGGGACCCCGGTGACGACGAGCGTCGGGACACGGCCGGCGGCGTGGGCGAGCAGGTCCACGACCTCGGTGGTGGTGCCGGAGCGGGTGAGGGCGACGATCCGGTCGTAGCCCCGGCCGAGCGGGGTCGTGTCGGAGGCGGGGAACGCGTCGGTCTCGCCCGCGCCGAGGGACTCCCGCAGGGCCGCGTAGGCGCGGGCGATGAAGTACGAGGTGCCGCAGCCGACGACCGCGACGCGCTCGCCGCGCGCCGGCAGCAGGCCGGTGTCGCGGCCCGCGATCTCGGCGGCGCGGCGCCAGCAGTCGGGCTGGCCGGCGATCTCCGCGCTGACGTGGGTGCTCATGGTCCGGGTCCTCTCCTCACAGGGTCCCTCGCGGGTCCGGACCGAGTTGTATCCGTGCGCGACCAGAGCACACCATGAGCAATTCGTACTCACTGCTTGGACTTTTGCGCTCCTGGCCCTCCGGCGTCTTCCCCCGTCGCGTCTCCCCCCGTCGCGTCTCCCCGCGCCCGTCCCCCGCAGGAGGCGCGGATCACCAGGCGCGGCCTCAGCTGCACCTGGTGGAGCGGGGCGGCGTCCCCCTCGGCGAGCCGTCGGAGCAGGAGCTGCGCGGCGAGTCGGCCGAGCTGGTACTTGGGGGGCGAGACGGCCGTCAGCGGGGTCTCCGCGACGTCGGCGAACTCGTTGTCGTAGCTGATCAGGGCGAGGTCCTCGGGCACCCGCAGCCCGGCGCGGCGGACCGCTCCGAGCATCAGGGCGGCCTCGCGGTCGCCGAAGCAGAGCGCGGCCGTGACACCGGCGGCGCGCAGCGCGGCGAGGGCCCGGTCGGCACGGTCCGGGTCCCAGCGGGCCATCACGTCCCGCTCGTAGGGCGGGGCCTCGGGCAGTCCGAGGTCGGCGAGGGCACGGGCGAAGCCGGACTCGATGGGCGCGGTGGTGGGCGCGTCGGTGCGGGCGACGAGGCCGAGCCGCTCGTGACCGAGGGCCCGCAGGTGGCGCACGGCGTCGTAGGCACCGCCCTCGTGGTCGGTGCAGACGTGTTCGGTGGGGTCGCCGGGGCCGTGGGCGGCCAGCCGGCGTTCGACGAGGACGGCGGGGACGGGCAGGGCGAGGAGCTCCTCGGCGCGCCGGCCCGGGTCGGTCGCGGTGTGCAGGCTGGGGACGAGGAGGAGGCCGTGGACGCCGTCGGAGAGGAGCCGCTCGACGGCGGCGTCCTCCTCTGCGGGGTCGTAGTGCGAGCAGGCGAGGACGAGCCGGGCGCCGGCCGCCGCGAGTTCCTTCTCGATGCCCTGGAGGACGCGCGGGTAGTAGAAGGCGGTGTCGGGGACGAGGACGCCGATGATGCGACGGTCGGCCCGGTCCCGCTCGGGGCGGTGGGCGGAGAAGGTGCCCGCGCCCTGGCGCCGTTCGACGAGGCCGAGGGCGACGAGGTCCTCGTAGGCGCGGCGGACGGTGGTGACGGACAGGCCCGTCTCGGTGGCGAGGGCGCGTTCGGTGGGGAGCTTGCTGCCGGGAGGCCAGGTGCCGTCGAGGATGCCGCGCCGCAGCTCCGCCATGAGGGCCCGGAACTTCAGCTCCCGGCCGGAAGCCGGTGTCTCGCGTGCCGCCATCCGGGCCCCCTCGTGCGCGCGCCGGGGCTCACGCACCGGTGTCATTGCTGGTCGATTGCGCGCCGAATCCTATGCCGTGCCGTCAGACCTCGTCCCGGGCGAGGGCGAGGAGCCGGTCGAGGACGCGCGGCCCGCCGGCCCGCACCCCGTCGTGCTCGAACTCGTCGGTCACCCAGGTCCGCAGGCCGCGCACGGCACGGGCGGTCTCCAGGGAGTGGTCGGTGTCGACGTACATGTCGTCGTGGTAGACGGCGGCGGCCACCGGGACCTGGTTGGCGGCGAGGCGCTCGGGGTCGTACAGCGGGGCCCAGTCGGTGCGCGCGGCGAGCAGGTCGGCGGTCTCTCGGAGCGGGCGCAGGGCGGGGTCGGTGATGAAGTGCCAGGGGTGGACGGTCTCGCCGGTGAAGAGCAGCGGCGCGCCCTCGGCGAGCGCCGTGCGCGCGTCGAACTCGGGGTACTCGGCGCGGACGCGCTCGGCGGCCCAGTCGGTGGGGCCCTCCCCCTGGGCGTAGATGGCCTCGTGGAGTACGGCGTACAGCGGGTGTCCGGCGTACGAGAGGTGCGTCTGGACCTGCTCCAGGAAGGCGTCGGAGAGCGCGGGCCCGCCCGGGGTGGGCACGAAGGCGCCTTCCAGGAGGAGGTGGAGCTGGTGGGTGCCGTCGCCGGAACCGAGAAGGATGCCGAGGGACTGGAAGGCCTCGACGGTCAGGAGGCCGCCGCCGGGGAGGACGACCTCGCGGTCGAGGAGGTGGGCGGCGATCGCCCGGGCCCGTTCGGCGTCCTGGGGGTGGCGGGCGAAATGGGCCTCGTTCTTCCGCCGGATGCGGGGGTACGCGGCGCGGTAGACCTCGTCGGCGGTGGCGTCCAGGGAGGGCAGGCCGCCGGTGACCAGGACGGTGTCCAGGCCTTCGGGTGCGGTGGAGAGGTAGTGGGTGGCGCAGAAGCCGCCGAAGCTCTGGCCGAGGACGGTCCAGGGCGCGCCGCCGGTGAGCCGGCGCCGGATCAGCTCGCAGTCCTCGACGATGGAGTCGGCGCGGAAGTGGGCCAGGTAGTCGGCCTGCTCGGCCGGACCGCCGCGCAGCGGCAGGGTCTGCCGGTTGGCGGGGGTGGAGCGGCCGGTGCCGCGCTGGTCGAGGAGGAGGACGCGGAACTCCCGCACGGCGCGGCCGAGCCAGGCCTGCGGGCCGATGAAGCGGCGGGCGCCGAAACCGGGCCCGCCCTCCAGGTAGACCAGCCAGGGAAGCTTCTCGCGGCCCTGTCCGGCGTTCCCGCTCGCGACGACCTCACGGCCGAAGACCTCGATGCGCTCGCCGTCGGGGCAGGCGTGGTCGAGGGGGACGGGGAAACGGTGGTCGGTGAGGACGAGGCCCGGCTGGCGGTAGGTGGTCAACGCTGCTCCTGCTCCTGTTCGGTACGGCCCTAGGACAGTGGATCACAGCACCGGAGGTCAGGGCGGGACCAGTCCCTTCTGTGTGAGGTAGTTCCGCGCCACGTCCTCCGGAAGCCGCCGCCAGCTGTCCACCTGTTCGTTGAGATGCGCCAGATCGGACGTGGTCAGGACCGTGTTCAGACGGGCGAGCGCGCGCGTGACGCCCTCGTTCCCGGCGCGGGCGCGGTTGACGACGGGGACGATGAAGTCGGCGTGCTGCAGGTGCTTGTCGTCGGCGAGCAGGACGAGGCCGAACTCGTCGAGGGTGGCGTCGGTGGTCGTGGTGAGCACCAGCTGGTCCTGGCCGCTCTGCACCGCCTGTTTGGCCTGGGTGGTGCCGACGCCCTTGGGGTCGACGGCCGTCACGTCGATGCCGTACACCTCCTTCAGGCCGGGGGCGCAGTACGGCCGCCGGACGCACTCGTCACCGGCCGCGAGGCGGACGGGGAGACGGGCGGCGCCGAGGTCGCTCAGGGACTTCAGGCGGTGTTCGGCGGCGTAGGCGGCGGTGACGGCGAAGGCGTTCTGGTCGACGGCACGGCCGGCGTCGAGGACCGTGAGCCCGCGCGGTCCCGCGAGCGCGCGGAGGGCCGTCATGGTCGCGGTCAGGTCGGGCGAGCCGACGGTCGGCGCGTCCGCCCCGTGGACCTTGGCGTTCAGCCAGTCGGCGAAGGTCGCCGCGTACTCCGGAACGACGTCGATCTGACCGCTCTCCAGGGCGGGCTCGTACAGCTCGCGGTTGGTGACGGAGAGGATCTTGATGCGGTAGCCGGCCTCCTGGAGCAGCAGCGCGTACATCTGGGCCAGGAGGTCGCTCTCGGTGAACCCGGCCGAGCCGACGACCAGCCGGTGACTGCCGCCGGGCTGCCCCGTGACCGCGCGCTGGTCCTCCAGGGCCGGACCGGCGGCGCAGCCGGCGAGACCGCCGCAGGCCAGCAGCGCGATGCTCAGGGCGACGGCGCCCGCTCCCGGCCCTCTCACCCGCCGCTCCCCCGCGCCCGTGTCCGCGCCGGGCCGACGCGCAGAGCGCCCTCGAAGGCCGCCTCGACCAGGAGGGCGAGCACGGCGACGAGGAAGGCTCCGGCGACGACCTGCGGGGTGGAGGCGAGGTTGAAGCCGGCGGTGATGATCCGGCCGAGGCCGCCGCCGCCGGCGAGCGCGGCCACGGTCGCGGTCGCGACGAGCTGGACGGCGGCGATCCGTACGCCGGTGAGGATCATCGGGAGGGCCAGCGGCAGTTCGACCCGGGCCAGGGTCTGGCGGCCGGTCATGCCCATGCCCCGGGCGGCCCGTACGACGTCGGCGTCGACGCCCCGCATCCCGACGTACGCGTTGGTGAGGAGCGGGGGCACGGCGAACAGCACCAGGGCGATGATCGTCGGCCACTGCCCGTACGGGCCGAGCGGACTGAGCAGGAGCAGCACGAGGACGGCGAAGGTGGGCACGGCCCGCCCGGCGTTGGCGAGGTTCACGGCGAGCGCGCCGCCCTTGCCGAGGTGCCCGAGGACGAGCGCGACGGGCAGGGTGAGCAGACAGCTGAGGGCGAGGCAGACGCCGGTGAGGAAGAGGTGCTCGCCGAGCCGGTGCCAGACGCCGTTCTCGCCGGACCAGTTGGCGGCGGTGGTGAGCCAGGACCAGGCGTCGGCGAGGGTGGTCACGCGGCCTGGCCCCGGGTCCAGGGGGTGAGGAGCCGCTGCACTCCGAGGAGCAGGAGGTCGGCGGCGACGGCGATGACGACGCAGAGCACGGAGGCGGTGAGGACCTGGGCCTTGAAGTACGTGTTCATGCCCGCGTAGATGAGGTTGCCGAGGCCGCCGTGGCCGACGATCGCACCGATGGTGACGAGGGAGACGGCGGACACGGTGGCGATGCGGAGGCCGGCCATGGCGGCGGGCAGGGCGAGGGGCAGTTCGACGGTGAGGAGCAGCCGGATCGGCCCGTAACCGAGGCCGCGCGCGGCCTGCCGGGTCTCCTCGGGGACGGCTCGCAGCCCGGCGAGGACGTTCCGTACGAGGAGGGTGAGGGAGTACAGGACGAGTCCGGCCACGACGAGGGCGGCGGAGAGCCCGTACAGGGGCAGGAGCAGCGAGAACATCGCGAGCGCCGGGATCGTGTACAGGAGCGTGGTGACCCCGAGGACGGGTCCGGCCGCCCAGCGCCACCGGCGGGCGGCGACGGCGAGGGGCAGGGCGAGCAGCAGCGCGAGCGCGAGGGACGCGCCGGTCAGCTGGAGGTGCTGGACGACGGCGTCGCCGAGGATCTCGCGCCGGGTGGAGAGGTAGTCGCCGCAGATCCACTCGTTGCGGGCGAGGCAGTCGTCGGGCGGCGCGGTCACCCTCCCATTCGAGGCGGTAGGTGGCCCCCGCGCACGCCGGCCGGGCCGTTCGGGGGCCAGGGGGGCGGCTTGTCGATCAGCCCGGCCTGATCGACAAGCCGCCCCCCTGGCTAGAGGGAGTTCAGGTCGACCGCGTCGGCCATCGCCTTGTAGCCGGCGTCCTTCATGTGGATCAGATCGGTGGAGACGTACTCCGCCGCGATCCGCTCGGGGTGCACCGGGTCGGCCACCACGCGGTCGAAGTCCACGACGCCGTCGTACGCGCCGCTGGTGCGGATCCAGTGGTTGACCTCGTTGCGAACACGGTCGCCGCGCTCGGTCCAGTACGCGTACCCCTGGTACGGCGGGAGGGTGGCACCGACGACCTTCACGCCGCGGGCGTGGGCCTCGCGGATGAGCTGCTGGTGACCGGCGACGATCTCGGCGGACGTGACGAAGGGGCTGGGGACGGTGCAGCGGTCCTGGGGGTTGTCGGGCAGGACGATGTCGTTGGTGCCCTGCAGGACGATGACCGTGCGCACGTCGGGGCGGCCGAGTACGTCGCGCCGGAATCGGGAGAGGGCGCTCTCGCCGAAGCACGGGGAGTCGTTGAGGACCTTGTTGCCGCCGATGCCCAGGTTGAGCACCGGCCGCGTACGGCCGTCGGCGACGAGTCGGTCGGCCAGCGCGTCGGGGTAGCGGCGGTCGGCGCCGAAGGTCGAGCCGACGCCGTCGGTGAGGGAGTCACCGAAGGCGACGACCGCGTCACGGCCGCGGCCGGGCGACTCCGGCGGCTTCACGTCCACCCCGGCCAGGTAGTACCAGGACAGGCTCGGCGGCTCCGCGAACGCCTCGCCCGCCGCGTCACGCAGGTGGTCCCCCGACGCCCGGTACGTAAGGGTGTCGGCGAAGTTGTGGAAGGTCGCCGAGCCGGTACGCCCCCGGAAGTGCAGGGTCACGGTGAGCTGTTCCAGGGCCCGTACGGGCAGGGCCACCGCGTCGCTCGACAGCTGCCCGCCCGCCGGGACGGTCGCCCCGTCCGCCCCGCCGAACCGCACCGTCCGCACCGAGTCGGCCCGCACGGCCGCGCCGCCGGCACTGCGGGCGACGGTCGCGCCGGTCAGGCGGAGCGGGGCCGTCCCGTACACATTGGAGAGCCGGATGCGCAGCTCGGAGCCCTCCGCGCCGACGCGGATCACCTGCCGCACGGACTGGTTGTCGAACCCCACCTCGGACCAGTTGGGGTACCAGTCGGTGTGGGTGGGGGCCTGCGGGGCGGTGGCCCAGGCACTGCGCCAGGGGGTGAACGCGGACGAGTCGGTGGCCGTGGCGCCGGCGGGCGCGGCGGCGGTCATGAGGACGGCGGCCAGCGGGACGGAGACGAAAAGCTTCTTTGCAGTCATGCCGCTATGACGCCCCGCGTCGCGTGCATGTGACACGACGTCGGCCGAACCCTCACCTGCGGTGGATCACCTGACTGCCGACCCTCTTGTCATGGACACCCTGACGGTTCGGGCTGAGGGTGATCGAGGACACGTTGGCGACGAGGAGCACGGGCACGGCGTTGGCCACCAGATTCGTGACATGTCTGACCACTGCGGCGCCGTAGCCGAGCCGTGCGCCGTCACTCGCGCGGATGACTTCCATCCCCATGACGCGCTTGCCCGGAGTGCCGCCCCAGCGTGAGACGCACACCGGTGAATAGCTCAGAACGAAGACGAGGAGCCACGCGAAGGCCGCAGCACGCCAGGCGGTTCGCGCCGGGTCTCCCGTGACAGCGAGGGCCTCGAGTATCGGGTCCAGCGTGAGAAGTGGGCCCAGAACGACGGCCACGGCGATGGGAAGGTCAACGGCGACCGCGGCACAGCGACGCATGAGGCCGGCCGGAGCACCCGGAGTCGGACGGAGTTCTGGGGCTGCCCCCAGCGACGGCAGAGGGCCCAGGTCACTCCCTGAGGTCATCGTCACCCGGTTCTCCTGGCTGTGGGTCCGATCGGATCGGCGAGCACTGTAACCCGAAGGTCGGTACAGCGGTGCGAGCGAGTCGACCTCTGCGGATGAGCCCCTGTCCAGCACGAACCGCCGCCGTCACCCTCGCCGGCACGCTCATCCGGCTCGACACATGATCGACAGGACACCTCCAGGGGCGGCGGGTCTCCCGCAGCGGGGCGGTCAGCCGTTCGAGAGGACGGCCAGGACGTTGCGGGCCGGGTCCGTGAACCAGGCGATCGCGGGCCCGTGCCCGGAGCGCACGACGCCCTTCTCGTCCGCCTCGAAGCCGGGGTAGCGCTCGAACGTCACCCCGCGCCCCACCAGATCGTCCACGGCCCGGTCGATGTCGTCGACCTCGAAGTTGAGGATCGTGAAGGTCGCCGGGGTGTGGTTCTCCTTGGGGTAGACGAAGACGCGCGCCCCGCCCGGCAGGGTGAGGTTCAGCATCCGCATCCCCTCCATGCCGGTCTCCTCCACCGTCAGGCCGAGGACATCGCCGTAGAAGCCGCGTGCGGCGTCGAGGTCGTCGACCGAGAAGCCGCTGTACGCCGTGGTCTCGCCGAACATGTCGTGCTCCCTTCCGGGGGCCTGGCGCCCAGGCACCCCTTCCAGGATCCTCCGACTCCGCCCCGCCGTCCGCTCAGGGAGCGATCGGCAGCTGTCGCTTGTGCTCGGTGAGCTCGTAGCGGCGGACGATCGTGGCGAAGGCGGCCTCCGCGACCGGCTTGCCCTCCAGGAAGTCGTCGATGTCGTCGTACGTGACGCCGAGCGCGTCCTCGTCGGCCTTGCCCGGGTCCAGGGTCTCCAGGTCGGCGGTGGGGGTCTTCCACACGAGCTCGGCCGGGGCGCCCAGCTCGTCGGCGATCGCGCGGACGCGTCGCTTGGTCAGGCCGGTCAGCGGGACGACGTCGGCGGCGCCGTCGCCGAACTTGGTGAAGAAGCCGGAGACGGCCTCGGCGGCGTGGTCGGTGCCGACGACGAGACCGTCGTGGGCGCCGGCGACGGCGTACTGGGCGATCATCCGCTGCCGGGCCTTGATGTTGCCCTGGACGAAGTCCTGGTGGTGGGCGTCGCGGAAGGTGACCCCGCCGGCGAGGCAGGCGTCCAGGGCCGCGTCGCTGGCCGCCTTGACGTCCACGGTGAGGACCCGGTCGGCGCGGATGAAGCCGAGGGCGGTCTGCGCGTCGTGCTCGTCGGCCTGGACGCCGTACGGCAGGCGCATCGCGTAGAAGGTGGCGTCGTGACCGGCGGCGCGGGCCCGCTCCACGGCCAGCTGGCAGAGCCGTCCGGCGGTCGTGGAGTCGACGCCGCCGCTGATGCCGAGGACCAGGGAGCGAAGACCGGTGGAGGTCAGCCGCTCGGTGAGGAAGGCCACCCGGCGCTCGATCTCCGTCTTCGGGTCGAAGGCCTCGGCGACCAGGAGGTCCCGGGCGATCTGCTGCTGGAGGGCGGTGGACGCCGGGTCGGTCACGAAAGTCTCCTCGTCAGGGTCGGTCGACGGTGTACCCGCTGGTACGGGGTGCACAGGGGTCGACTCTACGCGCCGCCCCCGGGGGCGACCGACGCGTCCGGGGCCGACCGGGCCTGGGCGGGGCCGACGCGTCCGGGGCGGACCGGGCCTAGGGAGACGGGGCCGACGCGTCCGGGGTGCAGAGCACCTCGACCCGCTGGACGAGGTTGTTGGCGAAGCCGCCGCGGTTCCACGGTTCGGTGAGCGGCTGGACGTTCCCCTCGGCGTCGGTGGCCCGCACGGTCAGGTGGCGCAGTCCCGGCGTCGCGGTCCAGGTGGTGTGCCAGGCGGACCAGGCCCAGGGGTGTGCGGGGTCCCGGTCGAGTGCGGCGTCGGTCCAGGCCGCCCCGCCGTCCTCGCTGACCTCGACGCGGGTGACCGGACCGTGCCCCGACCAGGCGCGTCCGGTGAGCGGCACGGGGCCGGGGCGTACGACGCGGGTGCGGGACATGAAGTCGGGGAAGCCCGGGGGCACCATCAGGGCCCGGGGCGCGATCAGGGTGACGGGCTCCCCCGGGTCGGTCGCCTCGCGGCGCAGGCGGTAGGCGACGCTCTGCTGGAAGCCGGTGTACGGGCTGTCGCTGAGCGTGATGTCGTGGAGCCACTTCACGTGCGCCATGCCGTACCAGCCGGGGACGACGAGCCGGAGCGGGCTGCCGTGCTGCGGCGGCAGGGGCGCCCCGTTCATCGCGTACGCGACGAGGACGTCCCGGGCGGGGTCGGCGGCCGTGGCCAGGGGCAGGCTGCGGCGGTAGTCCTGTTCGACGCCGCGCTCCACCCCGTGGTCGGCGCCGGTGAACACCGCCTCGGCTGCGTCCTCGGCGATGCCCGCCTCCGCGAGGAGGGCGGCCAGCGGGACGCCGGTCCAGTCGGCGGTCCCGACGGCCTCGACCAGCCAGGGCTGGCTGACGGGGCGGGGTGTGAGCAGCGCCCGGCCGTTCCCTGCGCATTCCAGGGTGACGCGGCGGGTGACGGCGGGCCGGGCGCGGAGCTCCGCGAGGTCCAGGGCGAGGGGCCGGAGGACCCGGCCGCCGACGGTGAGCCGCCAGCCGTCCGCGTCGGTGGCGGGGATGTCGTAGTGCACGAGGACGTAGTGGAGTCCGGGCGGGGTGACGTCGTACCGCAGGGCCTCCAGGGGCAGTCCGTGGTTGCGGGCGGCGAGGGCGAGCTCGTGCGCGGTGACGCCCTCCTCGGAGCCGGCCACGCGTCCTGGTGTGCTGATGTCGCTCAGACCACTCAGGGATCCGTCCATGCCCTCATGGTGCGCCGGAGCGGGGGGCCCGGCACGTCGGAAGGCCCGGGTGGTCCCCTCAGTCCCGCCGGGGTCCGCGCAGGGCCCGGTCGAGGCCGTCCTGGGGAGGGCCGGTGAGGGCGCGGACGAAGATCTCCTCGTAGGCGGGTTCGCCGATCGTCGCGCGGGCGGTGTCGGTGTACTTCTCGCGCAGGGCCCGCAGGCCGGGCAGGCCGCGGCGGGGCTGGCCGGTGGAGCGCCAGTACGCCTCGCCCGTGCCGGACACGTCGGCCGCGCGCTCGCCGTCCCCGGCCGCCGCGAGGGCGGTGGCGAGGACGTCGAGGCCGAGGGCGACGCCGAGGCTCGCGCCGAGGCTGCGGGTGCCTTCGAGCATGGCGCGGGCGTGGCCGGAGGCGGCCGCCGGGTCGCCCTCCAGGAGGCCGGTGAGGGCGAGCTGGTACTCGAGGGCGGTGCGGGTCCAGTGTTCGTCGAGCTCCTCGCACAGGGCGCGGAGGTGGAGCGCCCGCTCGCGGGCCTCGGCGAGCCGGCCGAGGCCCGTGAGGGCGAAGACCCGCACGAGGTGGCAGCGGAGCCGGGCCGCGGAGTCGGCGGGGCCGCCCCGGGCGGCGTCGAGGACGTGGCCCACGACGACGTACGCGGCCATCGGGCGGCCGGTGGTCAGGGCGAGGAGCCCGGCGAGGGCGGCGGCGTCGAGGGTGAGGTCGCCGGGCCGGGCGCGGTGACCGCCGGGCGCCGGGCCTCCTCCGTCGTGCTCCGTGAGGTCGCCGGGCCGGCCGGGCGCCGGGCCCCCTCTGCCGTGCTCCGTGAGGTCGCCGGGCCGGCCGGGCGCCGGGCCTCCTCCGTCGTGCTCCGTGAGGTCGCCGGGCCGGCCGGGCGTCGCGACTCCCCCACCGTGCTCCGTGAGGTCGCCGGGCCGGTCGCGGTCGTCGCGAGGAGCCTCCTCGTACGGCGAGGGCTCGGTGTGCTCCGTGTACCTGGCCTCGCGGGCGCAGCGCTCGCTCACCTCCTGGGCGGGGCCGGACTCGCCCTGGAGGACCAGGGTGACGCCGAGGGCCCACAGGGCGCGGGCCCGGGTGCGGCCGCGGGCCTCGCTGAGGAGCAGGGCCTGTTCGAGGCCGTCGCGGGCCTCGCGGAGGCGGCCGCGGCAGGACCAGGCGAAGGCGACGGAGCCGACGAGGTCGAGGGCGGCGTCGGGATCGGTGCGCAGCAGCCGGTCGAGGGCGGTGCGCAGGTCGGTGTGGTGCGCGTCGGCGGTCCGGTACCAGTGGAGCTGGCGGGCGCCGTGCCATTCGGTCTCGGCCCGGCGGGCCAGACCGCGGAAGTGGGCGGCGTGCCGGTCGGCGACCGTTCCGGTCTCGCCGGTCCGGTCGAGCCAGGTCGCGCCGTACTCGCGGATGGTGTCGAGCATGCGGAATCGGCCGGCGCCGTCCGGCGGGCGGACCACGGAGGAGCGGACGAGTCCGTCGAGCGCGCCGGGCAGGGTCGCGCGGTTCAGGGGGCCGCCGGCGCACACGGCGGTCGCGGACGCGAGGTCGAAGGGGCCGCGGAAGACGGAGAGCCGGGCCCAGAGGAGCCGTTCGAGGGGGGTGCTCAGCTCGTGGCTCCAGCCGATGGCGGCGCGCAGGGTCTGGTGGCGCGTCGGCCACACCCGTTCGGTGTGCGCGAGGAGGTCGAAGCGGGCGCCCGGCGGGGCGTCGAGGCGGGTGCCGAGCTGGTCGCGTACGGCTTCGGCGCCCTGGAGGCGGATCTGGGCGGCCGCCAGTTCCAGGGCGAGCGGGATGCCCTCCAGGCGTACGCAGATCTCCCCGGCGGGCCCGGCGGCGGGAAAGTCCTCCCCGGCGGCCCGGCGGAGCAGCTCCAGGGCATCGCGTCCGGCGGGCGGCAGCGGGTCGAGGCCGACGACCCGCTCCCCCGCGACGCCGAGGGGGCGGCGGCTGGTGGCGAGGACGGTGAGTCCGGGGGCGGCGGCGAGGAGTTCGGTCACGAGCCGGGCGCAGGGCTCGGCGAGGTGCTCGCAGGAGTCGAGGACCAGCAGCAGCCGGTCGTCGGCGAGCCGGCGGCAGAGCCCGGTGGTGGCCGTGCCGGGGGTGTGGTCGGCGAGGTCGACGGAGTCGGCGACGAGCGCGACGAGGAGCCGCTCGCCGTCGAGCTGGGCGAGGTCGGTCCACCAGGCGCCGTCCGGACAGCCGGCGGCGGCGCGGTGCGCGGCGCGCAGCGCGAGCCGGGTCTTCCCCACGCCGCCGACGCCGGTCACGGTGACGAGGCGGTGCTCCGCCAACGCGGCGGAGACCCGCTCGAGTTACGTGCGGCGTCCCACGAAACCGGGGTTCTCGTCCGGCAGATGTCCACGCACGGGAGCAGTGTCCCTCATGCGCGCCCCGAACGGACCTGTGGAACCGGTTCGTTACGTGCGCCGTGGAGCCGTGCTGTGTCGCGGCCGACCGTAATTCGTTTGACCTGGTCACGGGGCGAGGCTGCACTGTGCGGGGCACCGCGCGTGGTGGTGCCGGTGTTCCCGGGAGGCTGCAGTACCGATGAAGATCCGTCCCACGACCGACCAGGACCACGAGGTCTTCGTCGACACGATGCACACCGCGTTCGGGCTCTTCCCCGAGACGCCGGCCGAGGACGGTGGAGGGGTCTGGTGGTCGGCGTTGGAGATGGACCGTGGTCTGCTCGCCCTGGGGCAGGACGGGCGGCCTGTCGGCACCGCCGCTTCGTACTCCTTCGAGCTCACCCTGCCCGGTGGGGCCCTCGTCCCGGTCGGCGGGGTGACCGCCGTCGGCGTGCTGCCCTCGCACCGGCGCCGTGGCGTCCTCAGCGCGATGATGCGGCATCAGCTCACCGAGCTGCGGGCCCGGGGGGATCTCCTCTCTGTGCTCCTGGCCTCCGAGGCCACGATCTACGGCAGGTTCGGCTACGCTCCCGCGACCTACACGGGGCGGCTGACCGTGCCGCGCCGGCAGGCCGCGCTCGCCGTTCCCCGGGTCTCCGGGAAGGCGGCCGACGCGGGCGCCGGCTCGGTCGAGGTGCTGCGGCGTGCCGAATGCGCGGAGATCCTCGAAGAGGTCTACGACCGGTACCGCCGCGCGCAGCCCGGCGCGCTGTCCCGGCCGCCCCGCTGGTGGGCCCGGCGGGCGGGGCAGCCCCCGATCGCTCCGGCGCCGCGTTACGTCGCCGTCCACCGGGACGCCGACGGGAACCCGGACGGATACGCCAGTTACACCGTCGGCGACGACCGCACTCTGACCGTCGACGAGACGATCGCCGTCGACGACGCCGTCTTCACGGCCCTGGCCCGGTTCGTGCTCGAACACGACCTGGTCGGTTCGGTCGTGTTCAAGCACGTCCCGCCCGAGCATCCGCTGCGCTGGCAGCTGGCGGACTTCCGTGCCGGCGAGGTGGGCAACCCCACCGACTGGCTCTGGGTGCGGCTCCTCGACGTCCCGGGGGCGCTGACCGCGCGCGGCTGGTTCACGGACGGCGAGCTGGTCCTCGACGTGGACGACCCGTTCCTCGGCGAGCACGGCCGCTTCCTGCTGGCTGTCCGGGACGGCAAGGCCGTGTGCGAGCAGACGGACCGGGAGCCGGACCTGTCCCTGGACGTGCGGGACCTGGGAGCGGTCTATCTCGGCGGCACCGCGCCGAGCACCCTCGTGCGCGCCGGGCACATCCGGGCCCACCGCCCGGGCGCGGCCGCGCTCGCCGACGCGCTGTTCCGCGGCGAGCGCTCCCCGCACTGCCTCCACTGGTTCTGACCGTGGACGGAAAGGGGGTCATCCTCCCTTGACCGTCACCTCGACCGAGTGCCACCCCTGGGCCCCGTCCGGCATGGTGCCGGTGCGGTGTTCCGGCTGGGTGGTGCCGGTGCCGTCGGTCGCGCGGACGGTGAGGGTGTGGTGGCCGGGGGTGGCGGCCCAGGGGTGGACCCACTGGCGCCAGGTGTCGGTGGTGTCCTGCGCCGCGAGCCGGGCGTCCTGCCAGGGGCCGTCGTCGATCCGTACCTCGACGCGCCGGATGCCGCGGTGCTGGGCCCAGGCGACCCCGGCGACCATGACGGTGCCGGCGGCGGTGCGGGCGGAGGGGCGTGGGGTGTCGATGCGGGACTGGGTCTTGACGGGGGCCTGCGCCGCCCAGCCGCGCGGGACCCAGTAGGCGTCGTACGCGTCGAAGGTGGTGAGTTCGATCGACTCGATCCACTTGCAGGCGGAGACGTAGCCGTACAGGCCGGGGACGACCATGCGGACGGGGAAGCCGTGGGTGAAGGGCAGGGGTTCGCCGTTCATCCCGAAGGCGAGGAGGGCGTCGCGGCCGTCCATGACGGCTTCGACGGGGGTGCCGATGGTCATGCCGTCGACGGACCGGGCGACGAGCTGGTCGGCGGGGCCGCCCTCGGAGGGCGGGCGGACGCCGGCCTCGCGGAGCAGGGGGGCGAGGGGGACGCCGAGCCAGCGGGCGTTGCCGACGAGCGTGCCGCCGACCTCGTTGGAGACGCAGCACAGGGTGATGTCCCGTTCGACCGTCGGCCGTGCCATGAGCTGCCGCAGGGTGAGGGTGCGTTCCTCGCGGACGCCGCTGCCGTGGATGCGCAGCCGCCAGTCGTCGGCGTTGACCTTGGGGACGACGAGCGCCGTGTCGACGCGGTAGAAGTCGCGGTTCGGGGTGACGAAGGGGCCGAGGCCGGGGACGTCCAGCCGCGCTCCGACGGGCACGCCCGGCGCGGGGGAATCGGGTCGGGGCAGGACGAGGGCCGCGCGGGAGGAGGCGGCGTTCTCCTGTACGGGGCTGCCGGCGGCGCGGGCGATGGCGGCGGCGGCGGTCGCGGCGAGGCCGGTGGATGCGGCGACGATCAGGAAGCCGCGCCGGTCGGGGTTCGCGGTGCCGGGCCTCGGGGTGAGGAGGCGGCTGATCAGGACGTACAGCAGGAGCGCGCCGGCGGCGGCTCCGACCAGGGAGGGCACGGCGTCCAGGGCGGAGTCGGAGTCGGGGCGGGTGACGGCGGCGACGGCCCCGAGGACGCCGAAGGCGGCGACGGCCGCCGAGCCGAGCAGGGGGTGGCCGAGCGCGAGCAGCCCGACGCCGAGGGCGAGAACGGTGAGGAGGAGCAGGATCCCGAGCTGGAGGACGGTCTTGTCGTTCTCGCCGAAGGAGCGGATCGCCCACTCCTTGAGGGCTGCCGGGGTCCGGTCGACGACGGTGCCGCCGACAGCCACGACGGGGCCTGCCTCGGGCCGTACCCAGAAGGAGGCGAGGTCCGCGACCGCCAGGGAGACGTACGCCGAGACCACGCCGCCGAGCGCGGCGAGGAGACGGTCGGTGCGGGTGGGTTCGAGGCGCGGCTCGGACGCGGTCCTGGTGGCGTTCATGGTGGGTATTACGGCACGTCCGGCGGCGCGGCGGGGCCTCCTCACCCGAATGGGTCTCAGCGCGTGTCCGGGTGCTCACCCGGCGCCGCAAGTTCCTCCACCGCCCCGACACCGACGACCGCGCCGGTGGACTTCTTGCCGCGGCGGAGCCGGCCTTCGAGCCAGGAGGCGAAGGTGGTGAGCGCGAAGTTGAGGGCGACGAAGATCACGGCGACGACGGTGAAGCAGGCGATGGTGTTGGCGCCGTAGTTGGCGCTCATCGGGCGTACGGAGGCGAGGAGTTCGGAGAAGCCGAGCATCGCGCCGCCGAGGGCGGTGTCCTTGACGATGACGACGAGCTGGCTGACGAGGGCGGGCAGCATGGCGGTGACGGACTGCGGCAGGAGGACGTACGTCATGGTCTGGCCCTTGCGCATGCCGATGGCCTTGGCCGCGTCGGTCTGGCCTGCGGGGAGGGCGAGGATGCCGGCGCGGACGATCTCGGCGAGGACGGAGGCGTTGTAGAGGACGAGGCCGGTGACGACGGCGTACAGGGGGCGGGTGTCCGGGCTGATGTCGGTGAACTCGGAGTAGGTGGCGTTCGCGAAGAGCATCAGGATCAGGACGGGGATGGCCCGGAAGAACTCGACGACGGTGCCGGCGGCGGCGCGTACGGCGCGGTGGTCGGAGAGCCGGAGGATGCCGAGGAGCGCGCCGAGGGGCAGGGCGATGACCATGGCGAGCGCGGCGGCGATCACGGTGTTCTTGAGGGCGGGCAGGATGTACGTCTCCCAGACGCGGGCGTCGGTGAAGAAGGGCGCCCACTTGGCCCATTCGAGCTGGTTCTTGTCGGCGAGGCTCGCCACGACCCACCACACCACGGCGGCGAGACCGATCAGGAACAGCAGGCTCCACAGGAGGTTGCGCCGCCGGGCGCGCGGGCCGGGGACGTCGTAGAGGACGGTGGGCTGGTCCTTCACCGCTTCACCGCCACCTTCTTGGCCACCCAGCCGAGGAACAGGCCGGTGGGGAGTGTGAGGCAGAGGAATCCGAAGGCGAAGATCGCGGAGATGAGGATGAGCTGGGCCTCGTTCTCGATCATCTCGCGCATCAGCAGGGCCGCTTCGGCGACGCCGATGGCGGCGGCCACGGTGGTGTTCTTGGTGAGGGCGATGAGGACGTTGGCGAGCGGGCCGACGACGGAGCGGAAGGCCTGCGGGAGCACGATCAGGCGCAGGACCTGGGGGAAGTTGAGGCCGATGGCGCGGGCGGCCTCGACCTGTCCGAGGGGGACGGTGTTGATGCCGGAGCGGAGGGCCTCGCAGACGAAGGCGCTGGTGTAGGCGGTGAGGCCGAGGACGGCGAGCCGGAAGTTGATGGTGGTGAAGCGTTCGGCGCCGAGGCTGACTCCGAGGGTCTGGAAGAGGCCGAGCGAGGTGAAGACGATGATGACGGTCAGGGGGATGTTGCGGACGATGTTGATGTAGACGGTGCCGAAGCCCCGCATGAGGGGGACGGGGCTGACGCGCATCGCGGCCAGCAGCGTCCCCCAGACGAGGGAGCCGATCGCGGAGTAGATGGTGAGCTGCACCGTCACCCAGAAGGCTCCGAGCAGGTCGTACCCCTGAAGGAAGTCGAACACGACGGCCTGCTCACTTGACGATGACGCCGATCTTCGGGGCGGGCTCGTTCTGGTAGCCGGCGGGGCCGAAGTTCTTCTTGACCGCCGCGTCCCAGGAACCGTCGGCGACCATCTTCTCCAGGGCCTTGTTGATCTTGCCCTTGAGCTCGCTGCCCTTCTGGACGCCGATGCCGTAGTTCTCGTTGCTCATCTTGAAGCCGCCGAGCTTGAACTTGCCCTTGAACTCGGGCTGCGCGGCGTAGCCGGCGAGGATCGAGTCGTCGGTGGTGACGGCGTCGATGACCCCGTTCTCCAGACCGGTCAGGCACTCGGAGTAGCCGCCGTACTCCTGGAGTTGGGCGTTGGGCGCGATCTTGTCCTTGACGTTCTGCGCGGAGGTCGAGCCGGTGACCGAGCAGAGCTTCTTGTTGTTCAGGTCGGACGGCTTCTTGATCGAGTCGTCGTCGGCCCGGATCAGGACGTCCTGGTGGGCGAGGAGGTAGGGGCCCGCGAAGTCGACCTTCTCGGCCCGCTTGTCGTTGATCGAGTACGAGGCCGCGATGAAGTCCACGTCGCCGCGCTGGAGCAGGGTCTCCCGGTCGGCGCTCTTGGCCTCCTTCCACACGATGTCCTTCGGGTCGTGGCCGAGCTGCTTGGCGACGTACGTCGCCACGTCGACGTCGAAGCCGGTGTAGGTGCCGTCGGGGGTCTTCAGGCCGATGCCGGGCTGGTCGAACTTGATGCCGACGGTGATCTTGTCGCCGTTGTCGCGGAGCGCACCGCCGGCCGCGCCGTTCGCGAATCCGGCGGAGGTGAAGGAGAGGACGACGGCCGCGGCGGCTGCGACGGTGGCCCTGCTGGTCCTGAGCGGGTTCATGAGGATCACCTCTGGGCTGAACAGGTCAGTGGTGGAGGATCTTGGACAGGAAGTCCTTGGCGCGCTCGCTGCGCGGGTTGCTGAAGAACTCGTCGGGGGAGGTCTCCTCGACGATCCGGCCGTCGGCCATGAAGACCACGCGGTTGGCGGCGGATCGGGCGAAGCCCATCTCGTGGGTGACGACCACCATCGTCATGCCGTCCCGGGCCAGCTGCTGCATGACCTCCAGGACCTCGTTGATCATCTCGGGGTCGAGCGCGGAGGTCGGCTCGTCGAAGAGCATCACCTTCGGATCCATGGCGAGGGCGCGGGCGATCGCCACGCGCTGCTGCTGGCCCCCGGAGAGCTGGGCCGGGTACTTGTCGGCCTGGGAGGCGACGCCGACCCGGTCGAGGAGGGCGCGGGCCCTTTCCTCGGCCTTCTTCCGCTCCTTCTTTCGGACCTTGATCTGCCCGAGCGTCACGTTGTCGAGGACGGTCTTGTGCGCGAAGAGGTTGAAGGACTGGAAGACCATCCCCACATCGGCCCGCAGGGCCGCCAGTTCACGTCCTTCGGCAGGCAGCGGCCGCCCGTCGACGACGATCTCGCCCGCGTCGATGGTCTCCAGGCGGTTGATCGCCCGGCACAGTGTCGACTTCCCCGAGCCGGAGGGCCCGATGACGACGACGACCTCGCCGCGGTGGATCGTGAGGTCGATGGACTGGAGGACGTGCAGGGGCCCGAAGTGCTTGTCGACCCCACGCAACACGACGAGCTCGTCGCCGCCGTCCGGGACGGGCATGGCACCCTCCTGGGTCACGCCCCCGCTTGCCGCTCCCTCCTCAGGTTCATGCTCCGCCCTCGGCCCGGCGCGCGCACTCCGGACGAAGGGTGTACGGAGGGTGGCCGCGGGACCACCCTGCGCGTCGGCACCCGGTCGGCCGGTCCGAACCCTGCGTACGGGGGCGGGCGGGCCCACACTGGGGGTGGGAGCCGAGTGTGCGAGGAGGGTCCGCCATGAGCAGTGCCGCGCCCAAGGTCAGCACGTTGCCGCCGGAGCACCGGGAGCGCCTGATGGCCTTCGCCGAGGACGTGTACTTCGATTCCGGCCACCGCCTGTTCGAGGAGCAGCAGCACGCCGACCGCTTCTGGATCGTGAAGACGGGCGCGGTGACGCTCGACGCGAAGGTGCCGGGCCGCGGGGCGCCCGTGATCGAGACCCTGCGCCACGGCGAGCTGGTCGGTCTCTCCTGGCTGTTCCCGCCGTATCTGTGCCAGTCGGGGGCCGAGGCGATGACGCCGGTACGGGCGTACGAGTTCGATGCCCCGGCCGTCCGGTCGATGTGCCGCTCGGACACGGAGTTCGGCGCCTCGGTCATGTTCTGGGTCGGGGCGATCCTCGCCCACCGCCTCCATGTGACCCGGGTCCGGCTCCTCGACCTGTACGCCCCGCACGGGAGCGGCATCCTGGCCTGACGGCAGCGGAAGGGGGCACGGTGCCGGGCGGAACCCCGGCGGTACGGTGGCCGTACGGCGCCGCACGACTCCGTGCGCACCCGAGCACCATCCCGTACGCACCTTCCGGCGACGAGCGGCGAGGCCCGCATGAGCGACCCGACGACGGCACGCGAGGCGATCGCCCTCGTCACCGACGACTTCAGCGACCTCCCCTTCGCGGAAGGGCCCTTGACCGGTGACGGGCCGATCGCCTGGCCCGGGTACTCCGCCGCGCACGCCCGCGCCGCCGACCGCACCGGCGAGACCGAGTCGGTGGTCTGCGGCACGGGTGTGGTGGGCGGGGTGACGGCGGTACTGATCTCCTTCGAGTTCCGGTTCCTCGGCGGGTCCCTCGGGGAGCGGACGGGCGCGCGGGCCGCCGCCGCCCACGCCCTGGCGCGGGCGCGCCGGCTGCCCGTGGTCGTTCTGCCCGCCACCGGCGGCAGCCGGATGCACGAGGGCATGCGGGCCCTCCTCCAACTCCAGTACCTGGCCCGCGAGTCGGAGCTCACCCGCGCCGCGGGGCTGCCGCAGATCGCCGTCCTGCGGGATCCGACGACGGGCGGCGGCTGGGCCACGCTCGGCGCCGGCTCCGATGTCGTCCTCGCCCTGCCCGGCGCCCAGGTCGGCTTCGCGGGGTCCCGCGTCCGGCCGCCGGACGCGGACCCGGCCGCGTACACCGCCGAGGCGCAGCTCGCCCACGGTCACATCGACGCGATCGTGCGGCCGGACGCGCTGCGCGAGACCCTCGGGCGCTGGCTCTCCCTGCTCGTCCGCCCCGCCGAGGGCCCGGTCTCGCCGCCCCTCGCACTCGGCGCCCCCGACACGCCGCCCGCCGCGAGCGGCCGGGAGGCCGTGGCGCGCGCCCGGCACCCGGACCGGCCCCGGGCCGCCGCGTACCTCGACGCCCACTTCACCCTGCGCGAGGAGATCTCCGGAGACCGCTGCGGGGGCGTCGATCCGGGCATGCGGTGCGGCTTCGGGCGGCTCCGCGACGGCCGTACCGCGGCCTACGCCGCGCAGTGCGGCACCGCGACCCGCCCGGCCGGCTTCCGCACGGCGGCCCGGCTCGTGCGCCTGGCCGACCGGCTGGGGATCCCGGTGCTCACCCTCGTCGACACACCGGGCGCCGCGAACGACGCCGCGGCGGAGCGCGCGGGCGCGGGGACCGCGATCGCCGATCTGTTCGCCGCCGTCGCCTCCGCCCGCACCCCACTGACCTCGCTGCTCATCGGCGAGGGAGGTTCGGGCGGCGCCCTCGCCCTCGCCGCCCCGGGCAACACCTGGGCCACGCCGGACAGTTACTTCTCCGTCATCGCGCCCGAGTCGGCCGCCGCCATCCTCAAGCGCGCCCCGGACGAGGCCGCGACCACCGCCGACCAGCTCCGCCTGCGTCCCCGGGACCTGGTGGACCTCGGCGTCGTCCGGGGTGTCGTGGAGGGCGCGGTCCCGGGTTCTCAGTGACCCAGGGCCCGTTTCAGTTCGGCCTTGTCCATCGAGGAACGGCCGTGGATGTTGCGGCGCTGGGCCTCGGCGTAGAGCTGGTCGTACGTCGGACCCTGCGAGCCGCTGTGCGAGCGCTTGCCGCCACGGCGCGAGGACGACATGTCCTGCGTCGAGCTCTTGCTCGCGGTCTTCGACTCACCGGACCGCGCCCGCTCCTTGTTCACCGTGCGGGCGGCGATCTCCTCCGCGCGCTTCCTGCTCTCGCCCCGCTCCAGGGCGCTCTCCTTGATGTGCTCGTACTGCCGCTCCCTCTTGGCGTTCGATCCGCGCGGCATGATCCGCTCCTCTCCTTCCGGAGGTGACTGTCCCCCGTGCGGCGCCTGCCCGTCCCCGACCGGTCTAATCCGGTTCGCCCGGCTTCCTCCGGGGCGGGCGGCTGACCTCCAGCCACACCACCTTGCCCACGGCTCCCGGCCCCTTGTCCCGGCTGCCCCAGGCCCCGGCCAGCCGGTCCAGGACCATCAGGCCGTGCCCGCCGGGCAGCGCTGCGGACCGGGGCACCCGCATCCGCGGATGCTCCGGTCCGGCATCGGACACCTCCACGCGCAGCCGCCCCTCCCCGTACCGCAGGACGAACTCCTCGGGGCCGCCGGCGTGCAGACAGGCGTTGGTGACGACCTCCGACACGAGCAGCAGGACGTCCTCGGCCCGCTCCGCCGCCTCCTCGCTGTCCGCCGGGATCCACCCCCAGTCGGCCAGCGCCTCCGCCGTGAAGTCCCGGCAGCGCGAGACGACCCCGCGCGTCCCGTGCAGCACCAGCCGGCGGACCTGGTGCGGGGGGCCGCCGCCGGCTCCGCCCTCTCCGGCTCCGCCTTCGCCCTCAGCCATGCGCTTCTCCACCGTCTCCCGGCCGAGCGTCGTCAGCCATCGGCCTCTCCACCGCCTCCCGGCCCGACACCGTCAGCCATCTGCCCCTCCACCCTCTCCCGGCCGCTCCGCGTCATCGGCCAGTGCCTCGGCCACGTCCCCGTACACCCGGAAGACCGTCCGCGCCCCGGTGATCGCGAACATCCGGTCCACCGGCGGGCGCAGTCCCGCGAGATCCAGGCATCCGCCCGTCTCCCGCAGCCTCAGGCGCGCCCGCAACAGCTCGTTCAGGCCGGTCGAGTCGCAGAACGACAGGCCGGCGCAGTCGACGACGACCCGACGTGCCCCGGCGTGCTCGTCCAGTGCCCGGCGCAGCGGGGCGACCGTGTCGTGGTCGAGCTCACCGCCCAGACCGAGGACCGCCACCGCCTCGGACGTCCCGGGCCGGACCCGGACGACGAACCGTGCGTCGCTGAGCGGCGGCCGTCCGCCCGTACCGCCTTCGGCATCCATGGGCACCCGCCCACCTCCTCTCCCACCCAGTTTCGGACAGGTGGCCGCGATTGACCTCCGCTGGGCCGTGACCAGGGCGGACACCGTCCCGATCGGGTGAACGGCGGGCGCGTGCCCTGCCCGGCGAGCGCCCGGGACGGGCATATGGAGGACATTCTCCCCCGAGGAAAGGCCGCTGCCGTGCGCCGTGCCCTGATCGTCGTCGACGTGCAGAACGGAAGGAGGCGAGTTCCACCCGGAGTTCGCGCCCGTCGTCGACTCCGGCGAGGTCCACGAGGTGTTCTGCAAGGGCGCCCACTCGGCCTCGAAGAGCGGCTTCGAAGGAGCCACGGACGGCGGTACGGCGCTCGGCGACTGGCTGCGGGAGCGCGAGGTCGGCGGGGTCGACGTCGTCGGGATCGCGACGGACCACTGCGTGAAGGCGACCGTGCTGGACGGGGTGCGGGCGGGGTTCGACGTGCACGTCCTGCTCGACTACACGGCGGGGGTGGCCGCCGCGACGACGGCGGACGCCCTCACCGAACTCCGCACGGCGGGCGTCCACCTCCACGGGCACGCCGGTAGTCCTCCCCCTGACCGCCCCGGTCGGGACCGCTTGACCGCGCCGCCGGGCCCGCCGAGCGGCACCCCAGCCCACCCGCGTGGCCCGGCGGCGCGCGGGACGGCGCCCCTTGCCGGGCCCAGGCTTCCGGGCCTGGACCCGCGCCCGGCGTGCGGCGCCGTCGTGCGTTGTGCCCACCCTCCCCCAAGCTCTCGGCTTCGCTTGAGCAGGGGGAACCCCCATCGCCCCTTGCGGAACGCCTGCCCACAACCCGGTGCGGGGTGGGTGTGGGTCCGCCGCTACTTCGGTTCGACCGCGCCCGCGTACACGTGGTCCGGCGTCACGATCTCCGTGATCGCGCGGGCCACCAACGTCGACGGCTCCTGGCCGTCGCTCGAGACGTCCGTGTTGAGCATGAGGACGAGTGTCGCGTCGTGCTCGGGCAGGTAGACCGTCACCGTCTCGTACCCCGGCAGCGAGCCGTTGTGTCCGATCCAGCCGTTGGTCTCCAGGATGCCGAGGCCGTAGGTGGTGCCGGGGAAGCCCGTCGGGAGCGTCATGAGCCGCTGCTCCTGGGTCTCGGGGCTGAGCAGTTCGCCGGTGGCGACGACCTTCGCCCAGCGCCGCAGGTCGTGCATGTCGGAGATCATCGCTCCGGCCGCCCAGGCCCAGCTGGGGTTCCAGTCCGTGGCGTCCACGATCGTGCCGTCGAGCGCCTGGAGGGTGTAGCCGTGGGGGTGCGGCTCGGGGAACTCGGGCCCGGTCGGGAGGAGCGTGTGCCGCAGGTGGGCCGGGCGGAGCACCCGGTTGCGGATGAACTCGGGGAGGGGCTGGCGACTGACCTTCTCGACGACCAGGCCCAGCAGGATGAGGTTGGTGTTCGAGTACTCGAACTTCGCGCCCGGCTGGAAGGTGTTCTTGTGCTTGAAGCCGTACGCGAGCAGTTCCTCCGGGGTGAAGGGGCGCTGCGGGTCGCTGAACAGGTCGTGGATGAAGCCCTCGTCGGAGGTGTACGGGAAGAGGCCGCTGCGCATCTCGGCGAGGTGGCGCAGGGTGATCCGGTGCCCGTTCGGCACTCCGTGGATGTAGCGGGAGATGGGGTCGTCCAGACCGATCCGGTGGTCGTCGACGAGCTTCAGGAGCGCGGTGACGGTGAAGGTCTTGGTCTCGCTGCCGATGCGAATGTAGCCGTCGGTGCTCATCGGTTCGCGGGTGGCCTTGTCGGCGACGCCGGTCGCGCGGACGTAGCTGCCCTTGCCCGGCATCCACAGGCCGACGGCGAGGCCGGGGATGCCGGCCCGCTTGCGGACGTCCTCGATGGTCTTGTCGAGCCGGGCGGTCAGTTCGGGGCCGAGTCCGCCGGGCGGGCAGTCGTCCTCGCCGTGCCGGCCGGCGGCGACCGCACCGACGGCGCCGGCGGTGCCGACGGCGGTCTCGGCGTGGACGGCGGTGGCGGGCACCGCCGTCATCGGGGCCAGCACAGACGCCACGAGCAGTGCGGTGGCGAACAGCCGTCGGGAGGGGGTACGTCGCATGTGGGGGGCGCCTCTTCCGGGTCACGGGCTTCGGGTCACGGGCTTCGGGAGGGCATCATCACCACCGGGAGCCGAGGCGGAGGCGTTCCCGTCCCGCGCGTGCGCGGCGAGTCCACCCGTACGGGGCCACGCGGGTAACCGGGACGGCCGCAGCGACCGGATAATGGCACCCCCGACAACCTGGAGACGAAGGACCGATGACGCTGAAAGAGGGCCGGCGGGTGAAGCTGGCGGTGGACCTCAGGCTGTCCGGGCAGGTCGTCCCGGCCGGTGAACCCCCCGCGGAGGAGGGTGCCGGGGCCGGGTTCCTGGCTCTGGCAGCGGGTATCGAGGGAACCGTCGAGCGGCTGGACGAGGACCGGCCGCAGAGCCAGGAGGTCCGTGAGTACGAGCGGCTCAAGTCCCTGCTCGACGACTTCGGTCACCAGATGCCCCCGGGCAGCAGGGGGCAGTTGGAGGAGCAGGTCGGCTCGCTCGAGCCCGCGTGGACCGCGTACCAGGAACGGAAGCTCCGCCTGACGGTCCGCGTCCGCTTCGACAACGGTTTCGTCCTCGACGACGCCCCCGGAGACCTCTTCCTCGCCCTTTGACGGGCGACCGCCCTTTGACGGGCGCCCCCCGACGGCCGATTTGCGGTCTCGGCAACATTCTTTGCGGCATCCCCTCCCCCGGTCCGAGTCTGGACGTCGTCCGGTCTCGTCGAAGGGGGAACTCACGTGCACACGACATCCCTGGCCGCTCCACCCGCCCCGCTCAGCTCGCGCCGCCGCTGGACGGTGCTCGCGGTCTGCGCGCTGAGCATGTTCCTGGTCGGCGTCGACGCCACCATCGTCAACGTGGGGCTGCCCGAGATCGGGCGTGGGCTCGGCGTCGGCACCCGCGGTCTCGAATGGGTCGTCGACGCCTACACCGTGGTCATGGCCAGTCTGCTCATCGTCTCCGGCGCCCTCGCCGACCGCCTCGGGCGCCGCCGGGTCTTCCGGATCGGACTGCTCGTCTTCGGCCTGGCGTCCCTCGCGTGCGCCCTCGCCCCGTCCCTCGGGGTACTGGTCGCGGCCCGGGCCGTCCAGGGGATCGGGGCCTCGATGCTGAGTCCGGTGGCCCTGGCGATCGTGGTGAACGCGATGCCCGATCCCCGTGAACGGGCCCGCGCGATCGGGGTGTGGGCCTCGGTCTTCGGGCTGAGCATGGCGACGGGTCCGGTCACGGGCGGGGCGCTCATCGCCGCGTTCGGCTGGCGTTCGGTGTTCTGGATCAACGCGCCGGTGGTGGTGGTCGCCCTCCTCCTGGTCACCGTGTTCGTGCCCGAGTCCCGTGGCGAGCGCGCCCGTCGCCTCGATCTGCCGGGTCAGGTGCTCCTCACCGTGGTGCTCTGCCTCACGGTCGGCCTCCTCATCGAAGGTCCCCGCATCGGCTGGACGTCAGCCGCGGCCCTCTCCGGTTACGTGCTGACCGCGGCGGCCGCGGCCGGTTTCGTCCGGGTCGAACTGCGGCGCGACGAGCCCCTGATGGACCTCGGTCTGTTCCGCCGGCCGCCGTTCGTCACGGCGGTGCTCGGCGCGACGGCGGTCTTCGTCGCCCTCAACGTGACCCTGCTGCTCAGCACCCTCTACCTCCAGCAGGCCCGTGGCTGGACGCCGCTGGCGGCCGGCGCCGCGACGCTGCCCATGGCGCTGGGGGCCACGCTGTGCGCGCCCTGGTCCGGCGCTCTGGTGGGCCGTGTCGGGCCCAGGCGTCCGCTGGTCCTGGCGGGCGGGTTCACCGCCGCCGGCGGCCTGTGCCTGGTGGGCCTGGACGGGGACACGAGCGTGTCGCTGATCCTCCTCGCCTTCCTGCTCGTCGGCATCGGGTTCGGCTTCGCCAACGCCCCCCTGACGAACACCGCGGTCGGCGGCCTGCCGCCGTCGCGGGCCGGAGTGGCGGGCGCGATCACCTCCACCTCGCGCCAGGTGGGCGTGGCGGTCGGCATCGCCGTCGCCGGCGGTCTGGTCGCGGGCGCAGCCCCGGCCGGCCTCGCCGCCGCGACCCGCCCGGGCTGGCTGATCGTGTCGGCGTGCGGACTGTTCCTCCTGGTGGTGGCGCGCGCCGCGCGGCCGAAGCGGTAGGGGGGTCTTTCCCGAGACTTGGACGGGCGCTGCACGTCCGCTGTACGGGGGCTGCATCACGCGCGGCGAGAGTGGCAGCACCCGAACGCAGCGGCGTTCGGGGCCCGTTCACTCGACGCAGGAGTCCGAAGATGAAGCGCATGTCCCGTACCCGTGCCGTCCTCACCGGCGGTGTCGCCGTGGCCGCCGTCGGCACGCTCGTCGCCGGGGTCGGTGTGGCACAGGCCGGCGAGAAGGGCGACCGGCGCGGCAAGGTCGGTGAGCGGGAGATCGCCGCCCTGTTCGACCGGTGGAACGCGGCGCTGCGCTCCGGCGACCCGGAGCGGGTCACCGACCTGTACGCCGAGGACGCGGTCCTGCTGCCGACCGCCTCCCCGCGGATCCGTACCGACCACGCGGAGATAGCCGACTACTTCGCGCACTTCCTGCAGAAGAAGCCGAGGGGCGAGAAGATCCGCTCGGAGATCAACGTCCTCGACGCGGACTCGGCGATCGACGCCGGCCTCTACCGCTTCCACCTCACCGACCCGAAGACCGGTGTCACCGAGCCGGTCGACGCCCGCTACACCTACGTGTACGAGAAGCGCGACGGCCGGTGGCTGATCGTCAACCACCACTCCTCGGTGCTCCCGGCTGCCTAGTGCTCTGCCCGGGAGGGTTCGCCGGGTTGGTGGTCGCGACGGCTGGATGTGCGGTGACGTCCGATCCGATCGCTGGAGGCGCGGAGGCTGAGCCTGTCCGTGTACGCGGACTGACCGACCAGGAGGGGCAGAAGCTGCAGCAGATCGTGCGCCGGGGCAGCACGAGTTCGGTGCGCTACCGGCGCGCGATGATGCTGCTCGCCTCGGCAGGCGGGAACCGGATGCCGGTGATCGCCCAGCTGGTCCAGGCCGACGAGGACACCGTGCGCGATTGATCCACCGGTTCAACGAGATCGGCCCGACCTGCCTGGACCCTCAGTGGGCGGGAGGCCGTCCCCGCCTACTCAGTCGTGACGGCGAGGACTTCGTCATCCGGACGGCCACCGCCCGCCCCAGCAAGCTCGGCCAGCCCTTCACCCGCTGGTCGATCCGCAAACTCGCCGCCTACCTGCGGAGAGTGCACGGACGTGTCATCCGCATCGGCCGTGAAGCCTTACGGTGCCCGCTCCGGCGCCGCGGCATCACCTTCCAGCGCACCAAGACCTGGAAGGAGTCACCCGACCCTGATCGCGACGCCGAGCTCGACCGGATCGAGCCGGTGCTGGAACGCTTCCCGGACCGGGTCTTCGCCTTCGACGAGTTCGGGCCCCTGGGGATCCGGCCCACCGCAGGCTCCTGCTGGGCGAAGCAAGGCAAGCCCGACCGGCTGCCGGCGACCTACCGCCGCACCCACGGCGTCACCTACTTCCACGGCTACTACTCCGTGGGCGACGACCGCTTGTGGGGGGTCAACCGCCGCCGCAAGGGCACCGCCAGCACCCTGGCCGCGCTCAGGTCGATCCGCGCCGCCCGACCCGACGGCGCCCCGACCTCCATCGTCCTGGACAGCCTCTCCGCCACACCGGCGCGGACATCCGCCGCTGGGCGAAGAAGAACAAGGTCGAGTCGAGCTGTGCTTCACCCCGACCCACGCTTCCTGGGCCAACCCGATCGAGGCCCGCTTCGGCCTGCTGCGGCAGTTGACCCTGGCCAACTCCCACCACCGCAGCCACCCCGCGGGCAAACCCAGTCACTGCACCGCTACCTGCGCCGGCGCAACACCAACGCCCGCCACCCCGGACGTACTCGCCGCCCAACGCAAGGAACGCGCCCGCATCCGCAGCGAAAAGGGCATCCGCTGGGGCGGACGCCCCCTCAACACCGCAGCCTGACCAACCGCGAACAGCAGCCCCCGAACGCCGACGGGGCGAGTTCAGGAGAAGGACAGCGACAGAAGGATGACTCAGGAGGCGGACGGCTCGATCTCCCCCGCGAAGACGATGACCTGGTCGATGAGGCTCCGTCGCAGATGGACGACGTCCGTTCCCGCCAGGCGGGGGCCTCCATCAGGCGTGGTGAAGACCCACTGGTACCGGGCCCATTCGTGAGGCATGTCCACCCCTGAGCAGCGCACCATCGTGCCGGTCCCCGCCGGGTGGCGCCGGATGTCCAGCACGAACCGCTCGACCGCCGCGATTCCTTCGCTGCGACCCAACGGTCCCCAGAAGACCACGTCTGAGGTCAGGGCCTGGGAGAGCAGGGCAGTCACATAGCTGTCGTCCGAGGCGTTGAACGCGGAGATGAACGTGTCGATCGCGGAGCGTGCGGTCTCTTCCTGCATGCCCCAGTAATACCAGCCGTTTCGCGCGCGCTCGTCCCACGAGCCGCCTTCCGATCACGGTGAACCATCCCGGTCACAGCACTAGGGTCGTGTCCGGAAGCGCGGCGGACGCGACCGCCGCGCCGGCTCCCTGCACGCGCGAAACCCCTGGAGGTGGACCTTCCAGGGGTTTCGGCGCAAGGGGACGCGGACCGTCAGTAGGCCACGGCCGCCTTCGGGTTCGGACCGTAGGCGTTCTGGGCCTGCTCGCCCTCGGTGGCGAGGAAGACGATCAGGATGATGCAGCCGACCGCCGGAATCAGGCTGATGAGGACCCACCAGCCGGAGCGGCCGGTGTCGTGCAGGCGGCGGACCATCACGCCCAGGTGCGGCAGGAGCACGGCCAGGAAGTAGATCGGGTACAGCAGCGGGAAGGTGCCGATCGCGAGGTCGACCGCCAGGACGACGACCACCGCGATGATGTTGAAAAGCAGGAACATCCAGTGTTCCTTGCGGCGCGCACGTCCACTGAACACCACGTACTTCTTGAGGACTTCGAGGTACCAGTTCACATTTTCCCCCAATGGTCAGATATCGCGAGCGGGAGCCTGTCCCCGCGGAGCAAGCTTTGCGCAAGATCGATCGGATTGCTTTCGCTTCGGGGAATCCATGGCCTGGCCGACGTGATCAGCGGTCGAATCCGCCGCGGCGAGGCGTCACGGTCCTCAGTCCGATCCGTACGCACAGTCCGCCGCCCGGCGCGTCCCGCAGGGCGACCCCGCCGCCGTCGTCCGTGACCAGCTGCTTGACGATGGCGAGGCCCAGGCCGGAACCCGAGCGGCCGGTCAGTCCCTGGCCGCGCCAGAACCGGTCGAAGGCGCGGGCCTGTTCGGCGGCGGACATGCCGGGGCCCTGGTCGAGGACCTCCAGGACCGCCTCCTCCGGGCCGCCCGTCTCCACCCGTACCGTGATCGTCCCCCGGTCCGGGGAGACCGCCAGTGCGTTGGAGAGCACGTTGTCGAGGACCTGGTCGAGGTTGCCGGGCCCGGCCAGCACCCGCGGCAGGTCCTCGGCGTCGCCGGTGAGGACGATGGCCACCCCGCGTTCGTCGGCGGCCGGGCGCCAGACCTTCAGCCGCTCCTCGACCAGTTCGCGCAGCGCCAGCGGTTCGGGCGCGGACACCTTCGCCTCGGCGCGGGCGAGTACGAGCAGGCCGCTGACCAGGCGGCTCATCCGTACGACCTCGGAAGTGGCCTGCTCGACGTCCTCGCGGACGAACTCGTCGTCGACGCCGTCCGCGATGTTGTCGAGGGAGAGCCGCAGCGCCGTCAGCGGGGTCCGCAGTTGGTGCGAGGCGTCGGCGACGAAGATGCGCTGCGAGGCGACGAGGGTGTCGAGGCGCTCGGCACCCTGGTTGAGGGTGCGGGCCAGGGTCTGGGTCTCCCGCGGGCCCGTGACCGGCGAGCGGGCGGTGAGATCGCCGTCGCCGAACCGGCTGGCCATGTCGTTCAGCTGGCGCAGCGGCTTGGTGAGCAGCCGCGCCACGATCGCGCCGAGACCGGCGGCGACCGCGAGCACGCCGACCGCGAGGACGGCCCGGAAGCCCCAGATCCGCCACAGCCGGTCGCTCAGGTCGGCGGTCGCGTACCGGACGCGCACCGCGCCGACGATCCGGTCCGCCGGGGCGGGCCCCGCCACGGACTCTTCGTCGGCGTCTCCCCCTGCCGCTCCCCCGCGCGCGTACACGGGCACGGTGACGACCAGTTCCGGTCCCCAGACGAGTCGGGACCCCCAGTCGACGGTGGTCCTGCCGTGGTCGAGGGCCGCGCCGAACGCCGGGTCGTCCGGGTGCGCCGGCAGGGGCAGCGGCGGCAGGGCGCTCCTGCCGTCGGCGGCCACCACCTCCACCGTCCCGGGCGTCTCGTCCGCGTACGCCCCCGCCATCCGGGCCAGTGCCTGCCGGGCGGGCTCGTCGCCGTCCCCGAGGAGCAGCGCCATGGTGGTGGCCTCGCGGCGTACGGACTCCTCGGTGTCGCCGCGCAGTTGGGCGGTGAGGGTGAACGCGACCGGTACGGTGAAGGCGGCGAGCGCCACGGCGACGAGGGCCACGTAGCTGACGATGAGGCGCCTGATCACGGGCGGCCCACGGGCTCCACGACCAGGCGGAAGCCGACACCGCGGACCGCCTCGACGGTCACCGCCCCGGCGAGCTTGCGCCGCAGCGCCGCGACATGGACGTCGAGCGTCTTGGTCGGCCCGAACCAGTTGGCGTCCCAGACGGCCTCCATGATCTGTTCGCGGGACATCAGCGCGCCGGGCTCCTCCGTGAGGAACGCGAGCAGGTCGTACTCCTTGGGCGTGAGCGCCACTTCCGCGTCGTCCACCCACACCCGCGCCGCCTTGCGGTCGACGCCCAGCCGGGCCCCGTACCGCTGGGGTCCCGTGGGCTGGTCCGCCGGCCGCACCCGCCGCATCACGGCCCGGATGCGGGCGATGACCTCGCGCACCCCGAAGGGCTTCGATACGTAGTCGTCGGCGCCGATCTCCAGGCCGACGACCCGGTCGGTCTCGTCGCTGCGGGCGCTGATCACGATGATCGGTACGTCACCGCGCTTCCGCAGGGCCCGGCACACGTCGAGCCCGTCGGTGTCGGGCAGGCCGAGATCGAGGAGGACCAGGTCGTACGGCGTGGTGACGGCGAGCCCCGCCGTCCCCGTGGTGACCCACTCCACCTCGAACCCGTAGCGCAGCAGCCCGCGTCGCAGGGACTCCGCGACCGGCTCGTCGTCTTCCACAAGGAGTACACGCACGGAGCAACCCTAGTTCGGGCTCCGTACGCCTGTTCACCACCGGAGACCGCGCTCCAGGGTCAGTAGTAGCGGCGCATGATCTCGTCGGCCCAGGCGGGCTGCGTGGTCGGTCCCTGGGGGCCGAACTCCGTCATGTACGGCTTGATGTCGAGGACCGGTGTGCCGTCGACGGCGTCCAGGCCCCGGACGTGGAGGTCCAGCCCGTCCGTGCGGACCAGGCGGCAGCGCGAGACGCCGAGGCGGTTCGGGCGGTTCTTGCCGCGCTGGGCGAAGATCCCGACCAGCGGCCACTCCTCGTTGCCGCGCGGGTGCCGGGCGCCGGTCTCGACGGCGTCGGGCCGCACCCGGTCGAAGTGGTAGACGACCTCCAGGTGCGAGAAGGCGTCCAGACCGGCCAGCGCCTCGGGGCCGAAGGCCTCCGCGTCGATGCGGACGATCGACTCGACGTCCCCCCACTCGTCGTCCCGTACCTCGCCACGCCCGCCCACGACGTGACCCACCGGGTGCGTGACGATCGCGACCGGGGTCTGCCGCGGGTGCTCCTGTGCCATGGGTTCCTCGTTCCCTCGTGGTCGTGGCCGCGCCTCCGGCGAGGCGGGCCCGGGGCACGCTACCCCTCGACGAGGGACCGTCAGATGCCGGGCCCGTACCCCGGGTCGGGGTTCTGCCGTGGATGCCACCAGGCCGCGAGACCCCACAACGCGAGGCCGGCGACGGCGACACAGACGAGCGCCGCGGCCCACGGCCGGAGCCACCGGTTGGCCGCCGCCCAGGTCAGCGGGGGGACGACGAGGCCGGCGAAGAGGATCAGCGGCAGATCGACGAGGATCACGCCCCAGTCCCGGGCGTGCGCCTCGAAGCCTCCGTCGATGCTGAACGCGGCCCGGGGCAGCGCGAAGGCGCCCGCGACCGCGACGCCGACGACGGCGAGCAGGCAGCCGACGGCGCTCTCCGCCCGGTCCCGCGCTTCCTGTGACGGCTTCTCACTCATGCCCGGGACGGACGCGGGACGGCGCCGCCCGGTTCCGTACACCACGCGGTTCCGTACGCCGCCCGGTTCCGCACGCCGCCCGGTTCCGCACGCCGCCCGGTTCCGTACGCCGCAGAGCTCCGTGCGCCGGTACGGCCCCGCTCCCCCGGACCCCGCGTGACGCTCCCGGCTTCCGGCTACCGGGACAGGACGATCGCGGTGAGCACCAGTCCCTCGCGCACGAGCCAGCGCCCGGTGAAGTGGTCGTGCCGGGTCTGTCCGGTCACGGGGCCGGGGACGAGGAGCCGAGCGGTGAACGTTCCCGTATGCGCCGGCCCGTCCGTGCCCACGCCGCCAGGGCCCGCGCCGGCCGGGGCCGGCTCGAAGTGGACCGTCGCCTCGTCGAAGTCGAGTTCGCTCCTGGTCAGCGGGTACCAGGTCTTGAAGACGCTCTCCTTGGCGCTGAACAGCAGCCGGTCCCAGGGGACGCCCGGCGCTTGGTCGGCGAGCGCCTCCAGGTGGCGGCGTTCGCCGGACAGGGACACGCCTTCGAGGACCCCTTCGGGGACGGGTTCGGCCGGTTCCGCGTCGATGCCGATCGACAGGACGTCCTCGGTCCTGGCCAGGGCGGCGGCCCGGTATCCCGCGCAGTGCGTCATGCTTCCGGCGACCCCGTGCGGCCAGCGCGGCTCCCCGCGCGCCCCCGGGGTGAGGGGGGTCTCGGGCAGGCCGAGGCGGCGCAGCGCGAGCCGTGCGCAGAGCCGTACCGTCGCGAACTCGCGCTGTCGCTTGACGACGGCGCGCGCGACGGAGGCGGCCTCCTCGGGGAAGAGCGTGACGGGTTCCGTGTCGTCGCGCCGCCAGGCCGAGGCGACGACGTCCGGCAGCAGGTCCGCGATCACGCGCCGCGCTCCTCGGCCTTCGTCCGCGCGGAGCCGGCGTCGCCGGGCCACTCGTCGTGCACCTCTTGCCAGGGGGTGTGCAGACGGGTGGTGGGAGTGATCAGTTCGAGCATGTCCGCGACAGTACCGGTCCCGGGCGTCCCGCCCGCCGGACGGCCCCGTGCCTGGCCCGCCGTACCGCTCGCCGAAGCCCTCACGCCCGGACGGCCGTACACCGCCCGAGGCCCCCGCGCCCGGACGGCCGTACCGCTCGCCGACCCGGTGGCCGCGGGTGACCATGGGACACGGGATCCTGTCGGGGGGCGAGCCAGTGCTGGAGGCACGCGTGGCGCACCACCGCACCACCACCGACGTCCTGATCGTGGGCGCGGGCCCCGTCGGCCTGAGCGCGGCCGCCGAGCTGCGCCGGCAGGGCGTGCACTGCCGGCTCGTCGACCGGCTGCAGACTCGTCTCCCGTACGCCAAGGCGGTCGGGATCCAGCCGCGGACCCTGGAACTCTGGGACCGGATGGGCCTGGTCCGGGCCGTCCTGGAGGCCGCCGTGCCGCTGCGCGGCCAGCTGGCCTACGTCGACGGCCGCGAGCAGGGCCGCATCGAGCTCGCGATGCCGTCCGAGGTGGCCTACGGCTTCGCCGCGCTTCCGCAGTACGAGACGGAGCGGCTCCTGGAGCAGTACGTCGCCCGCCTGGGGACGGTCATCGAGCGGGGTACGGAGCTGGTGTCGTTCACCCAGGACCGGGACGGGGTCACCGCGCGGCTGCGCACGGCCTCCGGTGCCGACGAGGAGCTGCGGGTCCCGTACCTGATCGGCTGCGACGGCGCGCACAGCGTCGTCCGGAAGGGGCTGGGGCTGTCCTTCGAGGGCGGCGCGTTCCAGGAGGAGTACATGCTCGGCGACGTCGTGGCCGACTGGGACCTCCCCCACGACTACGCCATCCGTTCGACCCGCCTGGCCGCAGACGGCTCCACCGGTGACGGGCTTGTCTGCATCCCGCTGCCGGGGGCGGGGCGCTACCGGATGTCGATGAAGCTCCCGCCGGGCCTCGCCGCTTCCCTGGGGGCGGCGCCTGCCGCGCCGGACGGTGTGGCGCACGGCCTGGAGGGTGGCCGGGTCCCTTCGCTCGCCGACCTCCAGGCCGTCGTCGACCGGCTCGCGCCGCGCCCGGCCCGGCTGTCCGGACTGCGCTGGTCCTCGGTCTTCCGCATCAGCCACCGCATCGTCGACCGTTACGGCCGGGGCCGGGTCTTCGTGGCGGGCGACGCGGCGCACATCCATCCGCCGACCGGCGCCCAAGGCATGAACACCGGTGTGCAGGACGCCTGCAACCTGGCCTGGAAGCTCGCCCTCGTGGTGCGGGGCGAGGCGGGGCCCGCACTGCTCGACACGTACGACGCCGAGCGCCGCCCGGTCGGCGAGGAGGTCGTGGGCCGGACCGTTCGGCACGCCGTACGCGGGATCGAGGCCGATCCGGAGGACCGGCGGACGCTGCTCCTGCGCGAGGCGCAGCTGCTCGTCGGCTATCGGGGCGGTCCGCTCTCCGGCGCTTCGTACGGTCCGGAGGGCGCGCCGCAGCCAGGGGACCGGGCGCCGGACTGCGCGGGCCTGAGGACCCCGGTCGCCGGCTATCCGCTGCGGCTCCTCGATGTGCTGCGGGGCCGAGCGGGGCACGTGGTGCTCCTGTACGGGTCGGGCGGGGCCGAACTGGCCGGGGCCGCCGCCGCGGCGTGGACCGTCGGCGGCCTCCCGGCCGTCGCGATCCTGGCGGCCGACGCGGAGGGCTCGGCCGGGCCCTCCGCCTGGCCCGAGGATCCGTCCGTGCCCGTGTACCGCGACGCCGCCGGGGAGTTCGGGCGCCTCTATCTCCCCGACGGCGCCACCGGTTTCGTCATCCGCCCCGACGGGCAGCTCGGCGCCCGCTTCCCGCTCGCGGGTACCGCCGCCGCCCTGAGCGGATATCTCAGGGCCCTGTCCGTGCGGCGGGACACCCCGCTACGGGACCCAGTGGTTGCCTGAGGCCGTGATCATGACCTGGAGCTGGATGCTGGCCGAGAAGTAGCTGCTCGTGTCGACCGGCGTCGCCACCATCTTGTTCCACAGGGCGTCCAGCCAGGCCTGGCTGCCGGAGTCGGTCATCGCCGCCACCGCGAACGGGGCGAAGAAGGCGGCCTCGCTGCCCGAGGAGATCTGGGTGCCGTTGAGCTTGTAGCCGACGGCGATCTTGTTCGGGTCGCCGCCGGTCTTCGTCCTGATCCAGCCGTTGAGCTTCCGGGCGGCGGCGAGGGAGCCGGCGTCACCGCTGGTCACCGCGTCGTCGGCGATGCGCCAGGGGGTGCGGCAGGCGTTCCACCAGTAGGCGCCGTCGTTGGGGTCCTCCAGGACCTGTCCCGGGGCCGGCTTGGGCGTGGCGTCGGTGTCGACCACGAAGTCGGGCAGGAGTCCGGTGCCGGAGGCGTAGGTGGACTGGAGCCGGGAGATCTGGGTCTGGTGCGCGGTGCGCACGGCGTCCCAGGTCGTGTCGCCGGAGGCCGTACGGAAGGCGCGGAAGTGGTCGACCATCCAGTCCGAGGTGCGGGTGATCCAGTAGTACTGGTCGCCGGAGCTGCTCCAGTCGCCGAGCTTCAGGAGTCTGGTCGTGGGGTTGACCTCGTCCTTCTTGATGGCGGCGATGTGCTTGAGCGCGAGGTCCTTGTAGTTGTACGTGCCCGTGCTGCCCCACTGCTTGTCGGCGAGGAGCAGGCCGTAGGCCACGTCCATGTCGCCGTCGGTGGCGCCGTCCCCGCCGTTGACGCTCTTGCAGGCGGTGTCCTGCTCGGCGGCGAGGAGGTTGGGGTTCACCGAGGACGGGTGGTCGATCTTCCACTTGACGAGGCCGTCGAAGATCTTCTTGGCGTCGGGGTCGGCGCCCGCCATGGTGGCGGTGACGACCATGCCGTAGCCCTGCGCCTCGGCGACGTAGGGGTGGTCGGCGTCGGGCGAGATGACCTGGTACCAGCCGTTGCCGCAGTTCTGCCGGACGAAGGCGGCCTTCCACTTGTTGTAGTAGTCGACCACCTTCTGGTCGAGTGCCGCCTGTGTGCCGGAGGGCTTGAGCATGCCGGCCGCGTAGGGCTTGAGGTGGCTGCCGAAGGGGACGGCCGGTCCGCCGGTTCCTCCGCCGCCGGTGGTGGGCGCGCCGTACACCTCGAACTCCCAGAGGGAGTAGCCGTACGGCGTGCCGCGCCCGGTGCCGTACATGCGCACGTACCGGCCGCTGCCGGAGACCGTCAGGTCGTCGGTCGCCCCGTCGCCCGCGGTGGTGGAGTAGACATCGGTCCAGGTCGACCCGTCGGTGGAGGTCTGGATCCGGTACGTCTTGCCGTACGCGTCCTCCCAGTTGAGCCTCACCCGGGAGATCGTGTGGTTCGCCCCGAGGTCGATCCGTATCCACTGCGGGTCGACCCCTTCGAGGCTCGCCCAGCGGGTGGCCGTGTTGCCGTCCACCGCGAGGCCGGGCCCGAAGGCCGAGGTCTCGACGGACGAGGCCGTCACCGCCTTTCCGCCGGACACCAGGCCGTCGGCGGCCTGCGCCTGCGGCAGGACCGTCAGGGGCAATGCCAGCAGACCCGCGAGCCCGAGAAGCGAGGCGCTTCGTCGACGCATGTCAACTCCCTTTCCCTCCATGGCCAATGGTTAGGAAGTATTCCTAACCATTGGCCGGGAGAGTAGAGAGGCCGCAAGTCCGGCGCAAGACCCCGTGCACGGCGGAACTCAGCGGCGCGCGGCCCGGAGCGCCGTGTGGACCGACCAGAACACCGAGACCAGCGGCACCGCCACCACCGCGCCCACGACACCGGCGGCGATCGAGCCCGCGACCACCGAGATGGCCACCACCAGCGGGTGGAGCCGGACCGCCCAGCTCATCACCAGCGGGTGCAGCAGATGCCCCTCGATCTGGCCGATGATCACGATCAGGGCGATGACGATCCCCGCCACCAGCGGGCCCTTCGAGGCGAGCGCCACGACGGCGGCGATCCCGAGGGCGATCGGCGAGCCGATCAGCGGGACGAAGGCGGCGAGGAATTCGAGGAGGGCGAGCGGCACCGCCAGCGGGACGCCGAGGGCCCAGAGGGCGATGCCGACGAGCACGGCGTTCGTCGCGGCCACCAGGACGATGCCGTGCGTGTAGCCGGTGAAGGTGCGCCAGGCCGCGCGCCCGCCGATGCCGACCCGGCCGCGCACCGACCTCGGCAGCTGTTCCTGGAACCAGGACCAGTGCCGGTCCCCCGAGTGGATGAAGAACACCGAGGAGAAGAGGCCGAGGACCAGCGTGGCGACAACGGCGACGACGTGGCCGGCTCCGCTCACCGCCGTACTGAGCAGGGCGGACCGGTGGCTGGAGAGGTAGTCCCCGATCTTGGACTGGAGCTCGGAGAGGGTGCCGGGGTCGAGGCGGAACGGCGGCCGCTCCAGCCAGTCCTCGATCCGGCCGACGCCCACCCGGAACTCGCGCACGAGCGTCACCCGCTCGCCCGCGACCGCCTCGCCGACCAGCACGAGCACCCCGAGGACGAGCGCGATGCTGCCGAGCAGGGTGACGGCGACGGCCAGCGGGCGGGGCAGCGGCCGGGCTACCAGGTCGGCGACCGGCCGGAGCAGCGCGGTGATCACCAGGCCGAGGAAGAGGGCCACACCGATCTCGTGGAAACGCCCGAGCACCGCGAACAGGCTGTAGACGAGGAGGCCGACGGCGAGCAGCCGCCACGCGTAGGCGGCGGCCGTACGGAGGAAGGGGGAGACCGTCGGGGGTGTGCCTGGCTGCATGGCCATCGACGTACCACCCCCGGCTCACCGGGCCACGCCCGAGGCCACGGATTCGCCCGACCTGGGCGCGGCATTCGCCCGTCCGGTGCCCGAAAGGCCCCCCCGGGGAGATCTCGGACCTGTCGTCAGGATCACAGCGCCTCTGCGGGAAAGCCCGCATGACCGGGCGCCGGCCGCGTGCAGAATGGGCCCCGAATCCGGCGTCTTCACTCTCGGGGGAACGTGACGTGCCCAGACTGAACCGGTGGTGCCTCGTCCTGGCCGTGGCCGCACCCTTCGCTCTCGCGGGCTGCAGCAGCGCCCCGCCCCCGCTGGAGTTCGGCGCGGCGCAGCCGTCGGGCCCGAAGCTGGCCGCGCAGCCCGCTCAGAACGGCTCGCTGCCGCTCGCTCAGTGGCCGAACGCCTGCGAGGTGCTGAGCGATACGGAGATCCGGGCGATCCTCCCGCAGGCGACCGACTTCCAGCGGGACCCGGTGAAGGTCACGATCATCAACTTCAACCCGCTGTCCGAGGCACCCGCCGACACGACCGGTGACGTCCCGGCGGGCGGCTGCGAGTTCAAGTTCGGGCTGCCCTCCGAGTACGAGAGCGAGCACAACAGCAGCGTCAAGGTCACCTTCACCGCCATCGCCGATCCGGCGCTCGTGCGGCAGAACTACGCCGAGGACCTCAAGGACGCGCGCGAGCGGGCGGCCAAGGGCACGTACAAGAAGGAGT
Organism: Streptomyces sp. R-07; assembly: GCF_049913175.1. Taxonomy (NCBI): domain Bacteria; kingdom Bacillati; phylum Actinomycetota; class Actinomycetes; order Kitasatosporales; family Streptomycetaceae; genus Streptomyces; species Streptomyces sp. R-07. Next base: position 7,290,620 of record NZ_CP183978.1, on the reverse strand, counting down.
TCCGGGACCTCGGCTCCTCGCTCGGCACCGAGGGCTGCTTCCTGCCGGACGTCTCCGACGGGCCCACCTGCCACCAGGGCGCCTACCAGTTCGAGGTGAGCGGCCTGTCCACGGCGGACGGCGTCGGCGAGTACCCGCAGTCGGAGCGGAACTGGAGCGAGAAGGTCCTCACCCAGGTCGTCCGGACGCTGGGCCCCCGCATGCGATGACCGTGACCGGGCCGGCGCCGGCGACCGCCGCGACGGCCGACCGGTCGTGGTCGGTCCATTCCAGGACCCGCGTGCCCTCCTGACCGCCCGCCTTGAACCGGGCCTCGCCGCGCACCCAGAGACGGAGCAGCGCCGCCGCCGGGTCCGGTCCGGCCGCCGCCTCCCGCAGTTCCGCCTCGGGCAGGAGCCGCCGCAGTACGGGAAGGGGGCCGGGCCTGCGCCCCGCGGGCTCGACGTCGACGCCGACCGGACCGGGGCCGACGGCCGCCGCTGCCAGACCGTCGGCGTGACTGAGGCTGACGCCGACCCCGGGCCGGCGGCTCAGGTGGGGGCGCCCGTGCCCGTACCGCCGGCAGCCCTCGCAGAACTGGTCCGGACCCGACTCCGCCGGGGGAAGTCCGGTGAACCGGGCGACGCACAGCCGGACGAGGAGACGCGCCGCCAGCACGTCGTCGCGGCGGCTCGGCACCCGTGTCCGGTCGAGCCGCTCCCGCTCCCAGGGGGCGAGCAGGCCCTCGTGCAGTTCGGGGTGGTCGAGGACCTCCCCGGTGGTCGCCACGACGGCCAGGGCCGTCACCGGCGGGGGCATCGCGAGGCGGATCTCCGTCAGGGGCGAGGGGTCACTTGGCGCCACTCAGGAACTGCTCCTGGACGCGGCCGATGGTGCGGAAGTCGTCGATGGTGACTTCCTGGAGGTCGATGGAGCTGCCCGAGAGCTCCTCCAGGAGGTCGATGAACTCCAGGAAGTCCATGGAGTCGATGAGCCGGGCCTCGATGAGGTCCTCGTCGGCGTCGATGGGTCCGTCGAGGCCGGGGTTCTTCTCGTGGAGCCACGCGGTGATGGGGTCCATGGGGTGCTCCTTGCTGTGCCGGGGTTCGTCTTACGCGGGGAGGTGCGGGGCGCGGGCGTCGCGCAGCCGGTCGAGCGCCTGCTCGGGGGTGCCGTGGGCGAGGATCATCGCGTGCACCCAGCGTTCGACGCCGAAGGCGACGCAGGCGCTGTACGCGGGGCCGTGGGAGCCGGCGCGGATGTCGAGGCGCTCGCCGAAGAAGTTGCGGTGCCGGTTCACGGAGGCGATGGCCGTGCCGTCGGGGGCGCTGAACTCGTGCTTGACGGGGTCGAGCGCCATCAGCCGGGCGCGGGAGCCGCCCTTGTCGTAGAAGGGGTCGTCGGCGACGGCCCGGTCGAGCGAGAGGCCGAGGCGTCCGGCCAGATCCTGGATGAACTCGGCGCCCTGTTCCAGGTGTTCGAGCGAGCCCTGCTTGGTGCCGAGGTAGAGGACCTCGCGCATGTGGAAGCCCCACAGGCGCCGCAGGCCGTCGTAGTGGGTCTCGTTCCGGAAGCAGCGGCCGGCCGCGGAGAGCCGCAGTCCGCTCTCGCCGACGTCCCGGCCCTCCAGGGAGAGCAGCAGGCCGTAGCAGGTGGCGGAGGGCAGGAGGTAGCCGGTCGGCCGGAGCGGCAGTTCGCCGGGGGCCTCTCCGGTGGCGAGGCCGTCGAGCGCGTCGGGGGCGAACCGGCCTGCGGAGACGCCGAGATGGGGGAAGTTGCGGAAGAAGTCGAGGCGCGCGAGGCCCTCCACGGAGAGCAGCGGCGGGCCCACCACCTCGGGGGCGGAGAGCTGTGCGGCCAGACCGGTGAGCAGTTCGTCCAGGCCGTGGAGCAGCGCGGTGCGGACCGGGTCCAGCGTGATCAGGCCCGCGCCGGGGCTCTTCAGGCCGCCGTCCGGCAGGGCCGTGGTGATGGGTGTGCTCATGGAAACCGCTCCCTCTGGGCGTGGGCGAACAGTCAGGGCGTGGGGTCCTCGTCGACCACGGCACGGCGAAGAAGCCGCCTGATGCTCCATCAGGGACCGGACTGCGCATGGGGACCCTAAGCCAGCTCGTCGACGGTTGTCTAGACCAAAGCCGCCAGGCGGGCCGCGCGTCGCCGCACGAGCAGTCACGTCTCACCGGATTCGCAACTCCGGATATCGAGATGCCACTTGACAAGCATCCTGGTCTAAACCAATTCTTCTTCAGCGGCGTGGCCGTCCGACCACCGGCCACCGCCTCCGTCCATCCGTGCCGTCCGCCACCGGCCCTCCGCCGAGGGTCGCCGCGTGCTGCCCACCGGCCCCCGCCTCTGGAGCGACCACATGACGACACCCGCCCCGCACCGCCCCGCCCGCCGGCCGTATCTGCACCGGGCGGCGTCGGACCTGCCGTACTTCAGCGCGGACGGCGAGTCCTACCTCGCCCAGACCACCCTGCGGGAGCTGAAGAAGTCACGGCCGCTGCGGGTGCTGTCCGAGGAGGACTTCGCCCACTGGCAGACGTACGGCTACGTCATCGTCCGCGAGGCGATCCCGGCGGAGGCCGCACGGCGCCTGCTCGACTTCACCTGGGACTTCCAGGGCCTCGACCCCGAACGGCCGGACAGCTGGTACGAGGACCGGCCGTTCCGCTCCGAGCTGGACCAGCAGCTCCACGTGTACGGCTTCGTGGAGGCGTACCACCACCAGCTGCTCTGGGACAGCCGCCAGGCCCAGCGGGTCTACGACGCCTTCGTGGACGTGTGGGACTGCGAGGAGCTGTGGGTCACCCAGGACCGGCTCAACCTCAACCCGCCCAACGTGCGGAACCGCGACCGCGCCCTCATCGAACCCACCGACCGGGGCTTCGACATCGAGCTGCACTGGGACATCGACACCACCCTCGGCGTGCCCCCGCAGCGGGTGCAGGGGATCATCGCGCTCAACGACACACGGCCGGAGTCCGGCGGCTTCCAGTGCTGCCCCGAGCTCTTCCGGCGGTTCGAGGAGTGGAAGCTCGGCCGGCCCGAAGACCGGGACCCCGTCCGCCCCTCCGTGGACCGGGCGGAGTTCCCCGTCGTCCGCCCCGATCTGCACCCCGGCGACCTGCTGATCTGGAACGGTCTCCTCGCCCACGGCGTGGCCCGCAACACCTCGGCGGACCAGGTGCGGGCGGTCCAGTACCTGTCGATGATGCCGGCCCTGGAGGAGCACGCGAAGCTCCGGAAGTCCCGCGTCGAGTCCTGGCGGCACCTGCGCACCCCGCGCTGGAACCGCACCCTGGTCGGCGACCCCGTCCTGCACGAGTCGAAGCGGTACCCCACGGCCGCCCTGAACGAGCTCGGCAGCCGCCTCCTCGGCCTCACCTCCTGGAAGGACAGGGACGGCGCCGCGCCCGCAGACTCGGACGGCGCCACGAGCGAGGAGTCGGCGTGCGCCGCATCTGCCTGACCCTGCCCACCCACCGCGCCTGCGCCGGGACGATCCGGGCGGTCGCCGAGGAAGCCGCCTACGGCGCACGGCACTTCGACGCCGAGGTGCACCTGCTGATCCTGGACTCGTCCGGGGCCCCGGACCTCGCCGAGCACCGCCGCACGGTGGCCGCGCTGCCCCGCGTACCCGGCGTGGTCGTCCACCACCTCGACGAGACCGGGCAGCGGAACTTCCTGCGCGAGGTGATCGCCCGCTCCGGCGCCGCCGAGCCGGACCGGCTGCTGGGCCTGATGCTGCCCTCCCGCGTGTCCTACGGCGCCTGCACCAACCGCGCCTTCCTCTTCGCGTCGGCCCTCGGCTGCGCGTCGGTGCACCGCAGGGACTCCGACAGCCGCTACCAACACCTGGGCGAGGAGCCCGTCTTCCCCCTCCACCACGAGCTCACGGCCCTGGGCCGGCGGGCCGCCGACGTGGCGGGGCTCGTGTCCCGGAGCAGGCTCGACCCCGCGTACGCGCACCGGCCGGTGGCCCTGGTCGGCGGCTCCTTCGTCGGAGAGATGTCCGTGGACGTCGAGGAGATCCGCCGGCTGGACCCCCTCGTGTACGAGGACGTCATCGGCCTGTCGGTCCCGGACGGCATTCCGGAGCTCTGGCGCAGGAACCTGATCGCCGAGTCGTTCCGGGGCGCCGGGACCGCCGCGTTCACCCGCGACCTGACCACGCTCACCACCGTCAGTCCCACCCGCGTCGACATGTGCAACATCGCTCTCGCGCGCGAGGTGTACGAGCGGGTGCCGCTGCCGCCCGCGACCGACACCATCGGCAGCGACTACTTCCTCCTCCATCTGGTCCACGACGCCCGGCTGCCCGGCGTGCTGCACAACCGGCACATCGTCAACTTCCATACGGGTGAACGTCGTTCCGACAGCGGATTCCTCGCCTACCAGCTGCGGTTCGCGAAGTTCCTGGTCTCGGCCCCGCACTTCCACTCCGTGTACGCCGGGACGGCGGCGGCCGGCGAGTCCCTGCTCGGCACCGGGGGCGAGCTCCGCGCCTCCGCCGTCGCCGGTCTCGTCCGGGAGAGCATCCGGCTCGACCGGGTGGAGAACACCGAGCGCCTCGACGTCGTCGACCGCTCCTACCGCAAGCTCGGCGGCCGCTACGCCGAGGCGGCGGACTTCCTCGCCACCCGCCGCGACCGGATCGTCGACGAAGTCCGCGACGAGATGGCGGAGTTCGCCCTCCTCATCGACGCCTGGGGATCCCTCGTGCGCGCGGGCGGGAACCACGAGCTGTCCTCGAAGGGCGCCGCATGACCAAGACGTACACGGTCACCGTCCGCTACGCGGGCGGTGAGGAGCGCCGGGGTCCCGTCACGATGGGCCAGGCCAACATGATCCGCTGCATGCTGAGGGACGAGCCCGAGCACATCAACATCCACGACGTGTGGCCGGTGCCCGAAGGAACCCCGACGGAGTCGGCGATCGACGCGCTGCGCGCCCTGGTGGAGCGGCACGAGGCGCTGCGCACGACGTTCCCCCACGCGCCCGGCGAGGCGCCCCGCGAGCAGGTCGTGGCGTCCGGGGGCGAGTTCACGGTCACGGTCCTCGATCACGAGGAGCCGCTCCAGGAGGCCGCCCGGTACGCGGAGTCCGTGGCCCGCCGGGACCGCGTCGGCCGCTTCCACCTGGACCGGGACTTCGGACTCCGGGTCTCCCTCGTCGCCGTGGACGGCGCACCGCTGTTCGTCGCCCTGGCCGCGAGCCACGCCGTGACGGACATCAGCGCCCTCTCCGTCCTGGAGGAGGACTGGCTCGCCCTCGTCGCCGGCCGGACGCTGCCCGCCGTCACGGCGTTCACCCCGCTCGGCCTCGCCGCCGAGGAGGCGACCCCGGGCGGGCTGCGGAAGGCCGAGGCGTCCCTGCGGCACTGGGAGCGGATCATCCGCACCGGCCCCCAGGCGATGTTCGCGGAGCCGGGTGCGCAGGGCACCGAGGTGGCGGCGGAGCAGCTGACGCTCCGCTCGCTGCGGGGCGCCCGGGCGCTCGCCCTCGTGGCGGAACGCACCGGAGGCCTGCCGTCCACGGTGCTCCTGACGGCCTGGTGCGCGCTCGTGGCCCACCGTACGGGCCAGTCCTCCTGCGTCGCCGCCGTCCCGACCTCCAACCGGTTCCTGCCCCGGCTCGCCCGCTCGGTGAACACCGTGTCCCAGGACGCGCTGCTCTCCCTCGACGTGCGGGTGCCGTCCTTCGACGCGCTCCTGCGCAAGGCGTGGGGAGCGGCGCTCAACGCCTATCGGCACAGCCAGTTCGACGCGGTCCGCCTCTGGGACATGATCGACGCCGTCACCCACGAGCGCGGCAGCCGCTTCGCCCGCGACGTCGTCTTCAACGACGTCAGCACCCTCCCGGCCGACCGGCCCGCGGGGGACGCCGACGGGCCCGCGCTCGAGGTGGTCCGGGGGCCGGTCCAGGTGCTGCCGACCCGCGTCCTGACCTTCGTCCACGAGACGGCGCCCCTGCTGCGGCTCGGCATGTGGGTCGACCCCGCGCTGTTCACGCCGGAGGAGGCGGAGGGCTTCCTCACGGGTCTCGTACGGCTCCTGGAGGCGGCCGCGACGCAGGACGTGCCGCTGTCTGCGCTCACCGAGGTGACGGGTGTCCGTCCGGTCGAGCGCGGTGCCGGGTGGCGCCGGGTGGACGGCTCGTGGGTGTCACCGGCGGAGGTGGCGGACGTCCTGAGCGGGGCGCTGGGAGGCGTACCCGTACACGTCGCCGACCCGACCTCGGACGAGGACGGGACCCCGGACGAGGAGGGGGAGGAGGAAGGCCTCACGGCGTTCCTCGCCTCGGGCGGTTCCCCGCTCACCCCGGCGGAGGCGCACGCGGCGCTGATGGACGCCCTTCCGGGCCGTCCGGGAGTGCTGGCCCCGCGCCGGTACGTGATCGTGCGGGACGCGCCGGCGGAGACCGACCGGACCAGTGCCTGGCTCGGGCAGCGGATTCTCATGGAAGGGGCCGGCCGGGACCGGCGCATGTGACATGACGACGAATGACGTGACCGTACAAGGGGAGCTGGACTCCCCTCCCAGCCCGTGGCGTTCGAGCCGCTTCCGGCTGTTCTTCGCCGCCCGCAGCACCTCGCTCCTCGCCGACGGCATGCTCATGGTCTCGCTCACGACCGCCGTGCTCGGCGCCGGGTACGGGGCGGCGGGGGTGGGCTACGCGCTGGCCGCGTGGATGGTGCCGATCGTCCTGCTGGTGCTGTTCGGCGGCGTGCTCGCCGACCGGTTCACCCCGCAGGTGATGATGGTCGGCGCCGACGTGGTGCGCATGGTGGCCATGCTGGCGCTCGCGTGGCTCCTCGCCGTCGGCGACATGCGGCTGTGGCACATGATGGCGCTGCTCGCGCTCAGCGGCGCGGCGACCGCCATGTTCCAGCCCGGTCTGGCGAGCCTGGTGCCCCGGGTCGCCGAGGACATCCAGCGGGCCAACGCGCTGCTCCGCATCTCCGAATCGATCTGCACCCTGCTCGGCCCCGGCCTCTCCGGCCTGCTCGTGGCGTACTGGGACGTCGCCGGATCCTTCGTGGTCATCGCGGCGTTCTACGCGTGCAGCGCGCTCGGCCTGGCGCCGCTGCGGAAGCTCGGCACGGCCCGGGACGAGAGCGACGACCCGATCTGGCAGCGCCTCGCCACCGGATGGCACGAGTTCCGGTCCCGTTCCTGGCTGTGGGGGGTCATCGCCGTGTGGGCCGTCTACGGCCTGTTCGTCTTCGGCCCGGCCCTCCCGCTCGGCGCGGCGCTGCTGACCGAGCAGCACGGCGCGAGCGGGTACGGGTGGATCGCCTCCGCCGACGGCGCCGGCACGATCGTCGGCGGACTGCTCGGCATGCGGGTCCGGCCGAGCCGCCCGCTCGTCGCGGGCGCGTGCGCCATGTTCTTCTTCTCGCTCAACCCCCTGGCGCCCGCGCTCGGATGGTCGTTCACGGTCACGGCGCTCACCGGAGTCGTGGCCGGTTGCGGGTTCGCCTTCTGGGGCGTCATGTGGGCGACGAGCGTGCAGTCGCACATTCCCCTCGCCGTCCTGAGCCGCGTCTCCGCCTACGACGTCGCCGGTTCGATCATGGTCATCCCGCTGGGCCGCGCGCTGTCCGGCCCGGCCGCAGACGCCGTGGGCGCCGACCGGGTCCTGCTCTTCTCCTCGGTCATGGGGCTCGTGCTGATCGCCGTCATGCTGTCGGTACCGGCGGTGCGCGCCCTGCGCCGGGCGCAGGGCGGGACGGACGACGGCCTCAGGGAGTCGTGAGCGCCATCGCGAGGGCCACCACGGCGAGCAGCCCGAGGTACGCGCACGCGTGGACGCGGTCCGGGATCCGGGGCGGGCGGCGGCGGAGGAGGGCGATGACCGGCAGGGCTCCGAGGAGCAGCGCCCCCGCCGCGTACGGGTCGACCAGGCCCACCAGGCCGGTGCCGGCCACCGTGCCGGCCACCGTGGCGGCCGGGGGCGGGGACCCGGCGAGGGAGACCGCGACGGCCGGGAGCGCGACGGCCAGGGTGAGCGGATTGGCCAGGGCCGTCGCCACCCGCATGGGGTGACCGGCCCGGCGCATCGCGGGGACGGTCATCACGCTGCCGCCGACCCCCAGGAAGGCGGCGACCGCACCGATCGGAGCACCGGCCGTGGCCGGCAGCGGCCGGGGCTCCCGCACCGGCCCCGCACCCGACCCGGTCGCGGTGCGGAGGAAGCCGGGGCGGAGCAGCAGGTCGAGGGCGGTCAGGGCGATGTAGACGACGAACGCCCAGCGGGCCAGGGCCGGCGGGGCGAAGCGTGACACGTACGCCCCGGCGGCGGCGCCCGCCGCGAGGAGGGTCAGCAGCGCGCCGCTGCCGCGCAGGGCGAGGAGCACATGCCGTGGGGTGACGGCCGTGGCGAAGGCGGCGGACACGAGCATCACCAGGGCCGAGGTGGCGGTGGCCACGGGGACGGCCGACGCGCCGAGGGCGGCGTCCGCCCACACCACGACCGGGACGGCCACGAACCCTCCGCCGAACCCGAACAAGACCGTCGTCGCTCCGGTGAGGAGCCCGATCGCCATCAGCATCACCACGTCCATGGGTCAAGATCACCAGGTCGGCGGTGGTTCCCGCATGCGAAGGTCGGCGCGATTCCTTCGCGTCTCGGCCAGTACGGTGGTGCGGTGAAGAACATCCCGCTGGACGACGTCGACCACCTCGACCGGGCCGTCCTGCCGATCGGCACCGACTACGCGGCCGGGCAGGTCCTCGACTGGCACGAGCACCGGCGGGCGCAGTTCCTCTACGGGGCGACCGGCGTCATGGTCGTCGACACCGCCGACGGCACGTGGACGGTCCCGCCCGAGCGGGCCGTCCTGATCCCGGCCGCCACCCCGCACCGGGTCCGGATGCTGGGCGTGAGCACGCGCAGCCTGTACGTGGAGCCGGGCGCCGTTCCGTGGTGGCCGGCCCGCTGCACGGTCGTCGACGTACCCCCGCTGCTGCGCGAACTGCTGCTCGTGTCCGTCGAGTTCGCGGCCGACTACAGTCTGTCGGGGCGGGAGGGCGCCATCGCGACCCTGCTGCTGCACGAGATCGCCGCGCGCTCCCCGCTCCCCTTCCACGTCGACATCCCCGCCTCCGCCGATCTCGCGGCGCTGTGCCGGGAGTACCTGGCCGCGCCGGACGCCGGTGTCACCAACACCGACTGGGCGGCCAGGACCGCCCAGAGCGAGCGGGCCTTCACCCGGCGCTTCCGCGCGGAGACGGGCGAGAGCCCCGCGGTCTGGCGGGCCCGGGCCCGGCTCCTCGCGGCCGTACCCCTGCTGCGTACCGCGACGGTCAGCGAGGTCTCCGGCCGGCTCGGGTACGCCTCCCCCGCCGCGTTCACGGCCGCCTTCACCCGGGCCTTCGGCCGGCCGCCGTCCCGCTTCGCGGCGGGGCGGGGCTGACGCACCTCCTGGGCTTCACCCGGTCAACGGGTCACCGTCCACTTCTGGTTGGCGCCGCCGGAGCAGGTCCAGATCTGCAGCCGGGTGCCGTTGGCGGAGCTGTTGCCGGTGGCGTCCAGGCACTTGCCGGACCGTGGGTTGACGATGTCCCGGGCGGTGTTGGCGGTCCAGCGCTGGGCCTCCGTACCGTTGCAGTCGTAGAGCTGGACCGGGGTGCCGTCGGCCGTGCCGGCGGCGGTGACGTCGAGGCACTTGCCGAGCGCGCGGACGGTTCCGTCCGCCGCCAGGGTCCACTGCTGGGCGGCGGTCCCGTTGCAGTCGTAGAGCTGGACGGGGGTGCCGTTCGCGGTGTTCGCGCCGGCCACGTCGACGCACTTGCCGCCGATCCCCGTGATCGGTCCGGAGGTGACGGGGCCGTCGGCGGTGGTGACGCGGACGTGGTCGACGACGAGCTGCTGCGGGAAGGCGGTCGAGCCGTCCGGGTCGCCGGGCCAGTAGCCGCCGACGGCGAGGTTGAGGATCAGGAAGAAGGGCTTGTCGAAGACCCAGGTCCGGCCGCCGAGGTCGGCGGGCGTACGGGTCTGGTAGACCGTGCCGTCCACGGACCAGCTGATCACGTCGGGCGACCAGTCCACGGCGAAGGTGTGGAAGGCGTCGGCGAAAACCTGTCCGCCGGGCAGGGTGTACGGGGCGCCGATGCCGCCGGAGCCGGAGTAGCCGGGGCCGTGCAGGGTGCCGTGCACGGTGGACGGTTCGAAGCCGACGTTCTCCATGACGTCGATCTCGCCCGAGTTCGGCCAGCCGACCTGGCCGATGTCGTCGCCGAGCATCCAGAACGCGGGCCACATGCCCTGGCCGCGCGGCACCTTCATGCGGGCTTCGACGTGCCCGTACCGCGTGGTGAACTTCCCGGCGGTGTTGAGCCGGGCCGAGGTGTACTCGCACCGGCCGTACCAGCACGCGTAGTTGCCCGGGTTCTCCTTGCGGGCGGTGATGACCAGGTGGCCCTGTCCGTCGAGTGCGGCGTTGCGGTTGCCGGCCGTGTAGTACTGCCGCTCGTGGTTGCTGACGTTGTCGCCGGTCTCGGTCTGCCACCGCGTGCCGTCCGCGGCGGAGCCTGCGGGGCCGTCGAAGTCGTCGGAGAAGGTGACGGCGGCCGATGCCGCCACGGGCCGGGGTGCTTCGGGGTGCCCGGCGGCCGGGCCGAGGGCCGCGACGGCCGCCGCGAGGGCGAGGGCCGTGAGGGCGGAGGACAGGGGTCGCAGGCGTGGGCGCAGGCCTGGGCGCAGTCGTGAGCGGGAGGAGGTCATGGGGGTCTCTTCCGTCGGCTGTGGGGGTGCGGCGGGACGGTCCACTTCGCCGCCCTCATGATTTAAGGAGTGAAGGAAGGGGGCGTCAAGATGTCTGCCGCCCCCTTCCGACTCCGTTGGTCTCAGCGGGGGTTGCCCGCGTGGGTGAGGGTCTCCCAGGCGACGAAGAGGTTGTTCGTGCCCGCCGGCCGGCCGGTCTCGGTGAGCTTCTGCGTGTTCGTCATCGCGTACCCCATGCGGCCGTGCAGCGCGTTGAAGCCCACCTCGGTGACGGGCCCGAGGTGGTCCTTGAGGGTGCCGCCGCAGAGCCAGGACGGGACGGGCTCACCGAGCTCGTACTTCGCCTGGAGCCCGAGCGCGTGGCGCAGCCGGTCGGCGACCTCGGGGTAGAGGTCCTGGCCCTGGATGCGGCTGGTCTCGGCGATGTGCGAGATCGCGGAGAGGCCGTAACCGGTGTGGGTGAGGTCGCGGCAGGTCTCCTGGGTGAGCCCGTCGACGAAGGTGGTCTGCCCCTGCCAGTACCGGACGAGCTCGTCGCGGGTGTCGAGCCCGCTGCCCGGCGCGGCCTTCGGCAGGGCCCCGTCACTCGTGAGGTAGATGTACGCGGGGACGCGGCCGCGGAACTTGGCGACGGCCTTGTCGTAGGCGGCGCGGTCCTCCAGGAAGACGGCGATGCCGATGGCGGCCTCGGTCATGCTGAGCTCCCAGTTGCCGTTGGACTGGGAGCCGTTGGCGACCTCGGGGAGGTAGACGGTGCGGAGCATGGTCGCGAAGCGGTCGACGCGGGCCTGCGGCCAGCCGGTGTAGGTGTACCGGATGATCTCGGCGGCACGCGGCCAGGAGGAGCCGGCCCAGCCCGTCTGGAGGGGAGCGTTGGAGTTGGTGTGGTCGGTGATCACGCCGGACCAGGCGTCCATGATCTCGATCGCCTTCTCGGCGTACCGGCTGTCGCGCGTGACGTACCAGGCGAGGGAGAGCGTGTACGCGGCGAGGGCGTCCTCGCGTTCGTCGGTGCAGCCGTAGTTCGGGTTCGAGTACGAGCCGCACTCGACGACCGAACGGGGCTTCGGGACCCGGGCGAGCGAGGCGTACCTGCTCGCCAGCATCTGGTCGAAGGCGCCCTTCCAGGGCTGCGCCCCGGCGGCGACCTGCTCCCGGGTGAAGTCGAGCTGGCCCCGGGAGACGAGGACGCCGGGGTGGACGAACGTGGTGGGGGCGGCCTCGGCGCGGCCGCCTCCGGGGGCGGCGACCAATGCGGCCAGGAGACCGGCGAGGAGCAGGGGGGCGGTGAACCATCGAGTCACGGAGTTACCCCTTCTTCACATACATGAACGAGTGAGGGCTGTCGAGGGTGGAACCTAAAGGTCTGCACCAGGGGCGTCAAGAAGGTTCGTTCGCGTGATACCCCGCCCCATGGATCGTCCGCGGCATCCACACACGGCGATCTTGCGTTCATGTTCGTGAATCGCCAGAGGAGGGGCAGGGTGGCCCGTGTCGTCGGGGCGGGTCTGCCTTCCGTACGATTCCCCACGTTGCCACTCATACGTCTGAAGGAGATCCCCATGGCCCAGGTCACGCTGAAGGGCAGCCCCGTGCAGGTCAACGGCGCTCTGCCGCTCCCCGGCAGCCAGGCCCCCGACTTCACGCTCGTCGCCGAGGGGCTGGCGGACAAGTCGCTCAAGGACTTCGCCGGTCAGCGCAAGGTCCTCAACATCTTTCCGAGCGTCGACACCCCGACGTGCGCCTCCTCCGTCCGCGCGTTCAACGAGAAGGCCGCGCAGCTGGACAACACGGTCGTGCTCTGCATCTCCGCCGACCTGCCCTTCGCCCAGGCCCGCTTCTGCGGCGCCGAGGGCCTCGAGAACGTCAAGAACCTCTCGACCCTCCGCGGCCGTGAGTTCCACACCAACTACGGCGTGGAGATCGCGGACGGCCCGCTGGCCGGCCTGACCGCCCGCGCGGTCGTCGTCCTCGACGAGAACGACACCGTGCTGCACGCGCAGCTCGTGGGCGAGATCGCCGAGGAGCCGAGCTACGACGCGGCGCTCGCCGCCCTGAAGTAGTCCCCGCGGAAGCAGGACACACGGAGGAGCCCTCCACCGAAGACGGTGGAGGGCTCCTCTCGTACGCGGTGACGGCCGGCCCGCCCGTACGCCGCGGCCAGGCCCAGCCCGCCCCGGACGCCATGGTCAGACGCAGCCCGTCCCGTACGCCGCGGCCAGGCCCAGCCCGTCCCGCACCCATCGGTCAGGCGCAGCCCGTCCCGTACGCCGCGGCCAGGCCCAGCCCGTCCCGCACCCCTCGGTCAGGCTCCCAGCCCGTCCCGTACGCCGCGGTCAGGCGCAGCCCGGGCAGAGGCCCCGGTACGTCACGTCCGCCTTCGACACCGTGAAGCCGAACCGCTCCGCGGGCGGCAGCACGGCGAGCGGGTCGCCCGCCGGGTGGACGTCGCGGATGATCCCGCAGTTCGAGCAGACCAGGTGCTGGTGCGGGTGGTGCGCGTTCGGGTCGTAGCGCTTGGCCCGCCCGTCCGTGGAGAGCTCCACGACCTCCCCCAGGGCGACCAGTTCACCGAGGGTGTTGTAGACCGTCGCCCGCGCGATCTCCGGCAGCCGCGCCACCGCACGCGCGTGGACCTCGTCCGCCGTGAGGTGAACGTGGTCCCCGGCCAGGACCTCCGCGACGACCCGTCGCTGGGAGGTCATCCGCCAGCCACGCGCGCGCAGTCGCTCCAGCAGGTCACTCATGTCTCACCTCATCGGCATAGGCAAACTTGGCGTGGTTCTTGACTTGGACAACGTCCATCGTAGGATCGGTTTCGTAAATGGCCAAGGGACAGGAAGATTCCAGCACGGCGGGAGCGGCAGACGTGAGACCCACGCCAGGCCCGTCCGCCGACCGCACTTCCTGAGCACTCCGATCCGCCAGGTCCGGAAGGATTCGCATGTCTGAGAACCACGACGCAATCGTCACCGACGCGAAGGCGGAGGGCGGAGGCGGTTGTCCGGTCGCGCACGGGCGCGCCGCCCATCCCACGCAGGGCGGCGGCAACAGCCAGTGGTGGCCGAACCGGCTGAACCTGAAGATCCTCGCGAAGAACCCCGCCGTGGCGAACCCGCTCGGTGAGGACTTCGACTACGCGCAGGCCTTCGAGGGCCTCGACCTGGCGGCCGTGAAGCAGGACATCGCCGAGGTCCTCACCACCTCGCAGGACTGGTGGCCCGCCGACTTCGGCCACTACGGCCCGTTCATGGTCCGGATGGCCTGGCACAGCGCCGGCACCTACCGCATCAGCGACGGCCGGGGTGGCGCCGGCGCCGGCCAGCAGCGCTTCGCGCCGCTGAACAGCTGGCCGGACAACGGCAACCTGGACAAGGCGCGCCGTCTGCTGTGGCCGGTGAAGAAGAAGTACGGCCAGAACATCTCCTGGGCCGACCTCATGATCCTCGCGGGCAACGTCGCCCTGGAGTCGATGGGCTTCGAGACCTTCGGCTTCGCCGGCGGTCGCGCGGACGTCTGGGAGCCCGACGAGGACGTCTACTGGGGCCCGGAGACCACCTGGCTCGGCGACGAGCGCTACACCGGCGACCGCGAGCTGGAGAACCCGCTCGGCGCGGTGCAGATGGGCCTCATCTACGTCAACCCCGAGGGCCCCAACGCCAACCCGGACCCGATCGCCGCGGCCCGCGACATCCGTGAGACCTTCCGCCGCATGGCGATGAACGACGAGGAGACCGTCGCCCTCATCGCGGGCGGCCACACCTTCGGCAAGACCCACGGCGCCGGCCCGGCGGACAACGTGGGCGCGGACCCGGAGGCCGCCTCCCTGGAGGAGCAGGGCCTCGGCTGGAAGAGCACCTTCCGCAGCGGCAAGGGCCCCGACGCCATCACCAGTGGCCTTGAGGTCACCTGGACCACCACGCCGACCCAGTGGGGCAACGGCTTCTTCAAGAACCTCTTCGAGTACGAGTACGAGCTGACCAAGAGCCCGGCGGGCGCCCACCAGTGGGTCGCCAAGAACGCCGAGGCGATCATCCCGGACGCGTACGACCCGGCGAAGAAGCACCTCCCGACGATGCTCACCACCGACCTGTCGCTGCGCTTCGACCCGGTCTACGAGCAGATCTCGCGCCGCTTCTACGAGAACCCGGCGGAGTTCGCGGACGCCTTCGCCCGCGCCTGGTACAAGCTCACCCACCGTGACATGGGCCCGGTCGTGCGCTACCTCGGCTCCGAGGTCCCGGCCGAGGAGCTCCTCTGGCAGGACCCGCTGCCGGCCCGCTCGGGCGAGCTCGTCGACGCCGCGGACATCGCCTCCCTCAAGGAGAAGATCCTCGGCTCGGACCTCACGGTCACCCAGCTGGTCTCGGCCGCCTGGGCCGCCGCCTCCTCCTTCCGCGGCAGCGACAAGCGCGGTGGCGCCAACGGCGGCCGCATCCGCCTGGAGCCGCAGCGCACCTGGGAGGCCAACAACCCGGACGAGCTGGCACAGGTGCTGCGCGTCCTGGAGGGCGTCCAGGAGTCCTTCAACTCCGCCCAGAGCGGCGGCAAGCAGGTCTCCCTCGCCGACCTCGTCGTCCTCGCGGGCGTCGCGGCGGTCGAGAAGGCGGCCGGGGACGCCGGCCACGCCGTCGAGGTGCCGTTCACCCCGGGCCGCGTGGACGCCGCCCAGGAGCAGACGGACGTCGAGTCCTTCGCCGCCCTGGAGCCGGCCGCGGACGGCTTCCGCAACTACCTGGGCAAGGGCAACCGCCTCCCGGCCGAGTACCTGCTCATCGACAAGGCCAACCTGCTCACCCTGAGCGCGCCCGAGCTCACGGTCCTCGTCGGCGGCCTGCGCGCGCTGGGCGTCACCCAGCCGCAGTCCTCGCTGGGTGTCCTCACCGAGACGCCCGGCCGGCTGACGAACGACTTCTTCGCCAACCTGCTGGACCTGGGCACGGAGTGGAAGTCCACCTCCGCGGACCAGACCACGTTCGAGGGCCGTGACACGGCCACCGGCGCGGTCAAGTGGACGGGCTCCCGCGCCGACCTGGTCTTCGGCTCCAACAGCGAGCTGCGCGCGCTGGCCGAGGTCTACGCGAGCGACGACGCGAAGGCGAAGTTCGTGAAGGACTTCGTGTCGGCGTGGGACAAGGTGATGAACCTGGACCGGTTCGACATCGCCTGATCCTCACCAGGACGCCGGGGCCGGCCCGGGTGGCTTCCACGCCACCCGGGCCGGTCCCTTTCGCGCCAAGGGACATCCCGAATCGGCTTCTTGACGCCGTATGAGACAACCGACGCGTCTCCGCCACCGTCCTCACGACACGAGAGGGGCACCGGGAAGGCCGGGAATCCGGCCGCCGCCCGGGTGCCCCGACAAGACCGATCGTGAGGAAGACCGTTTTGATACGTGTCACACGCGGCGCGACCACCGCCGTGGCGTTACTGGCGCTGACGGCGGCGTCGCCCTGGCCGGCGTCCGCGCAGCCGGCACCCGGATCACCCCCGGCCGGATCGCCGTCGGCGGCGTCCCCGGAAAACCGGTCCGGTGAGCTCACCCTCCCGGAAGGCTGGCAGATCACCGCGGGCGGTACGGGCAGGCAGCTGGTCTGGACCTCGCCCGAGCCCGTACCCGCGGGCGACGCCCGGGTCGAGTTCCACGCCGGCGACCGGCTCCTCGGCCGTCCGCTGTCCCGGCCCGATGGGCGCTCCTTCGCCCTCCCGCTCGGCGACGTACGGCTCGAAGAGGGCACCCCCCTGCGGGTGACGGCCGGCGGGCGGCGGCTCGACGTGCCCGGACGCGCCGACTCCGCGCGCGAGCGCCCCCTCGCCCCCGCCGCCGTGCCCGAGGCCCCGCTGCCCGCGAACCCGGTCGACCCGGGAGTGCCAGGCCGCTACCGGACCGTCAGCGGCGAGTACGCCCTGAAGTCCGTGCGGCTGCCCGGCCTCCCGCAGCCCGTCGAGATGCGCGCCACGGTCGTCGGCCCGGCCGACGCCCCGGGCAGGCGGCCGGTGGCCCTCTTCCTGCACGGCCGCCACGCCACCTGCTACACCCCCGGCACCGAGGAGCTGCGGATGGTGTGGCCGTGCCCGGCGGGCACGCAGCCGATACCCAGCGAGCAGGGCTATCTGCGCGCCCAGCGGCTCCTCGCCTCGCAGGGGTACGTGACGCTGTCCATCGCCGCGAACGGCGTCAACGGACAGGACGAGAACGCCGAGGACGGCGGCGCCCAGGCCCGCTCCTCCCTGGTCCGGCAGCACCTGGCCCGCTGGGCGGACTGGACCGCGAACCGGGCCTCCGCCCCGGCGGCCGTACGCCGGACCGCAGCCGCCGACCTGTCGCGGGTGCTGCTCGTCGGGCACTCCCGGGGCGGCGAGGGCGTCAACCGGGCCGCGCTCGACAGCCTGAACCCGCCGCCCGCCGCCCAGGACGGCTACCGGGGCCCCGTGCGGTGGAAGATCCGCGGCAACGTCCTGATCGGGCCCACGGTGTTCGGCCAGAACCCGGCCCCCGACGTGCCCTCCACGACCATCCTGCCGGGCTGCGACGGCGACGTGTCCGACCTCCAGGGCCAGATCTACGTCGACGGCACCCGCGGCGTCAGCCGGGGCACCGCCCTGCACAGCGCGGCGTACGTGATCGGCGCCAACCACAACTTCTTCAACAGCGAGTGGACCCCGGGGCAGGCGAAGGCGCCCGCCATGGACGACTTCTCCTCCGAGGACGGGACCGACCCGGTCTGCTCCCCGGGCACGGCGACCCGTCTGACGGCCACGCAGCAGCAGGCCGCCGGCGCCACCTACATCGCGGCGTCCGCCCGGCTGTTCGTCGGGGGCGACGACGCGGTCCGGCCGCTGCTCGACGGCACCGGCCGCCGCGCGCCCTCGGCCGGCCTGGCGCGGGTCCTCACCCACGCCGTCGGCGCGCACCGCGCACCGGCGTTCCTGCCGGGCTCCTCGGTCACCGTCTCCGGCGGCGGCCGGCTGTGCGCCCAGGTCGACCCCGACGCCGGCCGCGCCTGTCTGTCGCCCGAACAGGGCTTGTCCCCGCACTTCGCGTTCTGGGAGACGTCTCCCGAGCCGGGCCGCGACGCCGTCGCGATGAAGTGGACGGGCCCGGGAAGCCGGGTCACGGTCCGATCGGCGCGGCCGGTCTCCCTCGCGGGCGCACAGTCCCTGGCCCTGCGCGTGATCGTTCCGCCCAACAGCAGCGGCACCGAACTGGACGTCGCCGTCACGGACACCTCGGGCCGCCGCGCGGACCTGGGCCGCACCCGCGTCGACGGACTGCCGGGCAGCCCGCGGACCGCCTCCCACTGGAGCCGCGAGGTCCGCGTACCCCTGTCCGCGGCGGCACGCGCGGGCGTGGACCTGAAGCGGATCGGTGCGCTCGAACTGAAGCCGCGCGGCGGCGCGGGCAGCGCCTGGCTCATGGACGCGTGGGGCTGGCGCCCCGGCACGCCGGCGGCGAGCCCCGCGGCGCTGGCGCGGGTCGACCTCGGCCGTCTGACGGTCGCGGAGGGCGACTCCGGGGTCCGGACGTACCGGGTGCCGGTGACGGTCTCCGGGAAGGGCAGCGGACAGGTCCGTCTGTTCGTGCCCGTGCCGGGCACCGACCGGGTCACCTCCCGCACGGTGACGGTGCGTCCGGGACGCCATGACATCGACATCCCGGTCGAGGTACGGGGCAACACGCGCTACGGCTACGACGAGACGCACGACGCGTTCGTCAAGGCGGTGCACGGCACCGTGGTCGGGGCGCACCGCGGCGGCGTGACCGCGAAGAACGACGACGCCATGCCCACGGTCCGCGTGACGCCCGTCGCGGACGACGTGACCGAGGGCTCGGCCCTGACCTGGCGGGTGACGCTCTCCGAGCCCGCCGACACCGAGATCGCGGGCGGGGTCCTCTTCCGGCCGGTGACCGACGGCCCTGAACTGTCCACGACGGACGTCGACCCGGCCTGGCTGGAGGCGCAGTTCGGCGTGGCGCCGGAACCGGCGCGGCCGCTGTCCGGGGCGGTGGACGGGGGCACGGGCCTCTGGTTCTCCGTCCCCGCCGGGCAGACGAGCACGGAGGTGAGCGTTCCCACCGTCAAGGACGGGACCGCCGAGCCGGCGGAGTCCCTCCGGGCCGCGCTGTCCACGTACGACGACTCCTGGGAACCGGTCCCGGGCCCGGAGTTCACGGGCAGGGTGCGGGACGCGGCATGAGCTGACGTGACCTGACCGACGAAGTCGGGGGCGGCCGGTGAGACCTTCGGGGACGCCGGTCGCCCCTTGTCGTGGCATCACGTGACACCACGTGGCGCCACTTGGCACCACTTGGCGCCATCTGGCACCACCCGGCGCCATTCCGTGCCACCAGAAGCGGCCACGTACGCATGACACCACGACCAGCCAAGCAGACGCCATCATATCTTCGCAGGTCAGAGGAGGTTTCGGCAGGAAGCATCAAAGTGGCCCCACTGCCCTGCTTGCACATGGCGCCAGAGTGGTGCCATGATGGCGTCATGGACCTCACCCCGTATGTCGACACCCTCCGCCGCGAACTCGCGGTGGCCGCCGAGGCCGGCGGCGACGAGGCGCGCGAGCTGGCCGATCGGCTCACCGCTCCCCTGGAGTCGGCAGCCCGGCTGACCATGCTCAACGTGCTCTCCGCCGCGACGGACGAGATCACCCGCGAACTCGCACCCGGCTCGGTCGACGTACGGCTCCGGGGGCTCGACCCCGACTTCGTGGTCACGCTGCCGCCCACCGGCGACAGCGCCCCCGCGGAGCCGGCCACGACCACCGAACCGCTCCCGGCGCCGGCTCCCGGCGAGGGCGACGAGGGCGGCACCGCCCGCGTCAACCTGCGCCTGCCGGCCCACCTCAAGACCCGCGCCGAGGAGGCCGCGGCCCGCGAGGGCCTGTCGGTCAACGCCTGGCTGGTGCGGGCCGTTTCGGCCGCGGTCGGCGGCGGCACCCGGCCGGTCACGCCGGAGAAGCCGCGGACCGTCGGACAGAGCATCACGGGCTGGGTGCGCTAGCCGGCACCCCGCCCGCACCACTTCACCCACACCACGCCCCACCAGCGGGGACGCTCCGAAGACCCAAGAGGACGGGACAGCCATGCCTTCTTTCGACACTCCGGAACCGATCACGGTCACCGCCTACGTGTACGCCGGCTCCATCCAGTTCACCGCGAGCGACCGCCCCGACACCGTCGTCGAGGTGCGGCCCCGCACCCCGAAGAAGGACCTGGACGTGCGCACGGCCGACCAGACCGAGGTCGCCTACGCGAGCGGCGTCCTGACCGTCACCACGCCCAAGGCCAATCTGCTCGGGCGCGGTGGCACCGTCGACGTGACGGTGGAACTGCCCAGGGGCTCACGCATCGACGTCACCGGCGCCGGAACCAACGTGCTCGGCGAGGGGACGCTCGGCGAGGTCCGCGCGAAGACCTCGGCCGGCGACGTCCGACTCGACACCACCGGCCCGCTGCACCTGACCGCGTCGCACGGCTCGGTCATCGTGGACCGGGTCGAGGGCGCCGCCGAGATCACCAGCAGCAGCGGCAACGTGCGCGTCGGCACCATCGACGGCCCCGCCGTCCTGAAGAACTCGCACGGCGCCACGATCGTCGGCACCGTGACCGGCGAGCTGCGGGTGAACGGCGCCAACGGCGGCATCGACATCGCCCGGGCCGAGGCGTCGGTCACCGGCACCACGACCAACGGCCACCTCCGCGTCGCCGAAGTCGCCCGCGGGGAGATCCAGCTGGAGACCTCCAACGGCTCCGTCGAGGTGGGCATCCGCCAGGGCACCGCCGCCTGGCTCGACGTCAACTCCCACCGCGGGCAGGTGCGCAACGCGCTGAACGCGTCGGAGGCCCCGGAGCAAACCGAGGACACCGTCAAGGTCCGCGTACGGACGAACTGGGGGAACATCCACATCCTCCGCGCCAAGGCCTGAGCACCGCCTCGTCACGCAGCGCCCACCCCGCACCCATCACCCCTTCACCTCACCCTTCACCCTTGACCCTTCACCCTTCGAACGGAGGGCACCATGCCTTCTTCTGTCATGCCCATGATCAGTCAGGCGGACCGTCACGCGACGCCGGTCGCCGTCTCCGCGATCGGCCTGCGCAAGTCCTACGGCGACAAGACCGTCCTCGACAGCATCGATCTCCGCATCCCGGCCGGGTCGGTGTTCGCCCTGCTGGGTCCGAACGGCGCGGGCAAGACGACCGCCGTGAAGATCCTGTCCACGCTGATCACCGCCGACGGCGGCCAGGCCCGGGTCGCGGGCCACGACCTGGCCGCCGCCCCCCAGGCGGTGCGCGCCGCGATCGGTGTGACGGGCCAGTTCTCGGCCGTCGACGGCCTGATCACGGGCGAGGAGAACATGCTCCTGATGGCGGACCTGAACCACCTGTCGAAGAGGGAGGGGCGGCGGGTCACGGCCGAACTCCTGGAGCGTTTCGACCTCACGGAGGCGGCGAAGAAGCCGGCGTCCACCTACTCCGGCGGCATGAAGCGCCGCCTGGACATCGCGATGACGCTGGTCGGCAGCCCGCGGATCATCTTCCTCGACGAGCCGACCACCGGCCTGGACCCCCGCTCCCGTCACAACATGTGGCAGATCATCCGCGAACTCGTCACCGGCGGCGCCACCGTCTTCCTCACCACCCAGTACCTGGAGGAGGCCGACCAGCTCGCCGACCGCATCGCCGTCCTCCACGACGGCGAGATCGCCGCGGAGGGAACGGCGGAGGAACTCAAGCGCCTCGTCCCCGGCGGCCACATCCGCCTCCGCTTCACCGACCCCGACGCCTACCGCACCGCCGCCACCACGCTCCACGACGCCGGACGCGACGACGAGGCGCTGGCCCTGCAACTGCCCAGCGACGGAAGCCAGCGCGAACTGCGTTCCATCCTCGACTGGCTGGACTCCGCCGGCATCGAGGCCGACGAACTGACCGTCCACACCCCCGACCTCGACGACGTCTTCTTCGCCCTCACCGGCGCCGACCAGCCGAAGGAGTCTCTCCGATGAGCACCCTGTCCCTCGCCGTCCGTGACACGTCGACGATGCTGCGGCGCAACCTCCTGCACGCCCGCCGCTACCCCTCGCTGACCCTGAACCTGCTGCTCACGCCGATCATGCTGCTCCTGCTGTTCGTCTACATCTTCGGCGACACCATGAGCGCGGGCATCGGCGGCGGCGACCGCTCCGACTACATCGCCTACCTCGTCCCCGGCCTGCTCCTGATGACGATCGGCTCCACCACCATCGGCACCGCGGTCTCCGTCTCCAACGACATGACCGAGGGCATCATCGCCCGCTTCCGCACCATGGCCATCCACCGCGGCTCCGTCATCACCGGCCACGTCATCGGCAGCGTCCTGCAGTCCGTGATCAGCGTCGTCCTCGTCGGCGCGGTCGGCGTCGCCATCGGCTTCCGCTCCACCGACGCCACCGCGATCGAATGGCTCGCCGCCTTCGGTCTCCTCGTCCTCTTCGCCCTCGCCCTGACCTGGATCGCCGTCGGGATGGGCATGGTCAGCCCCAACGCCGAGGCCGCCAGCAACAACGCGATGCCGCTGATCTTCCTCCCCCTCATCTCCAGCACCTTCGTCCCCGTCGACCAGATGCCCGGCTGGTTCCAGCCCATCGCCCAGTACCAGCCCTTCACCCCCGCCATCGAAACCCTCCGCGGCCTCCTCCTGGGCACCGAGATCGGCTACAACGGCTGGCTCGCCCTCGCCTGGTGCCTCGCCCTCACCACCCTCGGCTACCTCTGGTCGAAGGCGGTGTTCAACCGGGACGCCAAGTAGCCGAGCGACCGGCCCCTCAGTGCCCCCTTCCCCGCGGCTTCGACGGCGCCGCGGGGAGTTCGGGTGTCCTGAGCGGGTCACCGTCGTACCCGGAGCTGACCGGCCACGGAGCCGCAGGACCGGCAGCGGTGAGCGGTGCTGGCCGAAACTCGTTTGCGGGGTCGTTGCCCGACAGGCGGTTCGTCCCCTCCTGGGCCCTCCTGAACCCTTGCGCCGGGTGGCCGAAAGCCTCTATAAGGTTCCGTGTAGGCATCGGTTGGGATGGCCGGAACGGCATCCATGCCACCGACCAGGGGGACCCTCCACTTCCCGCCGGAAGCACCGTGCGCGCACGCGTACCGACGGAGAACGTGAGGCCATGACCGACAACGACGCCTTTCGCGATGCCATGACCCGTCTGGCGGTCGATCCCGCGTTCGCGGAACAACTCGACGGCAGCCCCGACGAGGTGGCACGAAGACTCGGTCTCACGCGCGAGCAGGTCACCGAGCTGCAGCGGCTCCGCGTGGAGTCCGGTACGGCCGAGGGGCCGGCCACCCTCGACGCGCGGCTGTCCAAGTCGTCGCTGTTCTTCGGCAACGCGGCCCACGCCCTGGTCTCCCACGACGTGCCGGTCGACACCCCGCAGGACACGGCGGAGACCTTGGGCGACTCCAGCGACCTGGCCGGCCGGCTCAACGGGACGGCGTCCGACGTCGCCGGCCTGACCGGCGACGCCTTCACCGACACGCCCGTCGTCGACGGCGCCTCCCTCCTCGGCGACCTCGGAGGCCTGGGCGATTCCGGCGACTTCGGCGGTAGTGGGGACTTCGGCTCCTTCGGTGACGGCGATACGGGCTTCGGCGAGGACGGACTCGGAGGCCACAACGGCGGCTTCGGTGACGGGTTCGAGGGCGGCCACGGCGGCGGGCTCGGTGACGGCTTCGGCGGAGGCCACGACGGCGGGCTCGGTGACGGCTTCGGCGGAGGCTTCGGCGACGGCACCGGCGGAGGATTCGGCGGCCACGACGGCGGCTTCGACGGTGGCGGTGCCGAGGGCTTCGGACACGGCGGCATCTACGAGCGCGACGGCGACGGCGGAGGCTCCGGGGGCGGCGAAGGCGGGGGAGGCGACTCCGGCGGAGGCGACGGAGGCGGGGGCGGCGAAGGCAGTAGCAGCGAAAACGGACGCCGACCCAGCGGCGGGGGCTCCGGCGGAGGCGAAGGCGGGGGAGGCGAAGGCGGAGGCGACGGAGGCGGAGGCGGAGGCGGCGAGGGCGGCAGCAGCGAAAACGGACGCCGACCCAGCGGCGGGGGCTCCGGGGGCGGCGAAGGCGGAGGCGACGGAGGCGGCGAGGGCGGCAGCAGCGAAAACGGGCGCCGACCCAGCGGCGGAGGCCCCGGCGGGGGTGACGGAGGCGGCGAAGGAGGCGGAGGCGGCGAAGGCAGCAGCAGCGAAAACGGACGCCGACCCAGCGGCGGAGGCCCCGGCGGGGGTGACGGAGGCGGCGAAGGAGGCGGAGGCGGCGAAGGCAGCAGCAGCGAAAACGGACGCCGACCCAGCGGCGGGGGCTCTGGCGGAGGCGAAGGCGGCGGAGGCGACTCCGGCGGCGACGGCCAGGACCAGGGTGGCCGCGGCGGCGGGCGCCACATGACCACCGCTCCCGACTCCGACAGCGCCGGCGGCGGCCTGATCCGTCCCGGCCTCGACCGGCTCGGCGACAGCCACCTGCACACCGCCGGGCCTGGCCACGACGCGCTCGGCGGCCCGTCGGGCGCTTCCTTCGCCACCGGTTCCTGAGGCGGCGGGCCCACCGGAATGCTCTGCCATGCCTGTCGCGTGCACGTACGGCGCGACTTCCCGTACTGCCTGCGCTGCGGCACCCTGCGCCGCGGCGCGGCACCGGCGTCGTTCGCCGCGCCCCGGCTGCGCGGCCTCGACGACCCCGACCTGCTCGTACCGCTGACCGGCGAGGTCACGACGCTGGGCCGCGGCGCGGAAAGCGACGTCGTCCTGGCGGACGGCAGTGTGTCGCGCCGTCATGCCCGGATCGTCCGGGACCCCTCGGGCTTCCGGGTCGAGGACCTGGACTCGTTCAACGGCACGGCGGTCGCCGGGGCGACGCTGCACGGCGGTTCGGCGCGCCTGGACGACGGTGCCGAGCTGTCCGTCGGTGACGTGCGGATGGTGTTCGAACAGCCGCGGGACGTGCGGATCGGCTCCCGGACCGTCATGGTCGGCACCCAGCTCACCGAGCTGCCGCCCGGCACCGGCCCCGAGCCGGACGCGCCGGAGGCGCACGGCCCGCTCACCGCTCGGCCGCGCCGCCGCGGCGGGTGGGCGCTCAAGCAGGTGCCCACGAGCGGCCGCGCGGAGCCGCACTGGGTGCTGAGCAACACGCGGACCGGCGGGTATCTCCGGCTCGACGAGCGCGAGGTGTTCCTGTGGAACGCCCTCGACGGCGACGCCACCGTGCGGGACCTGCTCTTCGCGTACGCGGACCGCTTCGGCGAGCTGGCGCTGCCGCGGATCGAGGCCGCGCTCGCGGCGTTCGCGGGCGCCGGGCTCCTGCGCGGTCTGCCGGGGCAGCGGGAGGAGCGGGCGGTCTCCGGGCCGCGCCGGGTGTGGCGGGCGGTGTACCGGGCCCTGCTCCGGCTGGAGGTGTCCGTGCCGGGCCTCGACGGGGCCGTGACGCGGTTGTACGCCGGCGGCGGCTGGCGGTTCTTCACCCGTACCGGAGTGGCGCTGACCTGGTTGTCGCTGCTGGGCGGTCTCGTGGTGTTCTTCGCGGTGGCGCAGGGCCGGCAGCATCTCCTCGACTTCGGCGGGTCCGGCGTCTGGGGCCCGGTGGCACTGACCGCCGGCTACGTCTCGGCGCTCGTGGTGCACGAACTCGCGCACGCCCTGGCGGTGAAGTCGTACGGCCGCAGGGTCCGGCGGGGCGGCTTCCTGCTGATGATGGGGATGCCGTTCGCGTTCGTGGACACGAGCGACATGTGGTTCGGCACCCGCTGGTCGCGGGTGGTGGTGGCGCTGTCCGGGCCGGTGTCGACGGCCGCCCTGGCGGGCTGGTGCGCCGTGGGCGCGGCGTACCTGCCGGTGGGGCCGGTCTCGGCGGTGCTGTTCCACCTGGCCTTCGGGCTGTACCTGAACACCCTGTACAACTTCAATCCGCTGATGCCGCTGGACGGTTACCAGGCGCTCACCGACGCGCTGCGCGTGCCGAGGCTGCGCGAGGAGGCGAGCGCGTACTTCCGTACGGGGCTGTGGCGGGACCTGCGGGCGGGCCGCCGGCCGGGGCCGCGGCAGACGGGCATGGCCGCGTACAGCCTGGCGGTGGTCGTCGGGACGTACGGCTTCCTGGTCCTCGCCCTGCTGGCCTGGCGGTCCCGGCTCGGCGAGTGGCTGGAGGGGCGGGTGCCCGCGCCGTGGGACACGGTGATCGTGGCCGCGGTCGTGGCCCTGGTGGCGTTCCCGGTGTGGGCGGCGCCGGTGCGGTGGCTGGTTCGGGTGGTGAAGCGGCGTCGCGCGGCGGCGGGCGCGGACCGGGCTCGCCCGGCGGACGGGGCGGCCGTGGACGGCACGGCTGTGGAGGGGACGGCATGAGCGGCGTACGGAACAACGTACGGATGACGGACGGCGGTTGGGAGGTTCCCGGTTACGAGGCCGTGCGGACGCTCGGCCGGGGCGCCGGCGGTCGGGTCGTCCTGGCACGCCACGAGGCGACGGGCGTGCCCGTGGCCGTCAAGTACCTGAGCGAACGGCTGCACGGCGACCGGGACTTCCTCGCCCGGTTCCGTGCCGAGGCGCGGCTGCTCGGCGAACTGCGGCACCCGTGCGTGGTGCGGCTGTACGAGTACGTGGAGGCCCGGCGGGGCGCGGCGATCGTCATGGAGGCGGTCGACGGAGTGACCCTGCGCGAGCTGCTGCGCGCGCACGGGG
The DNA here is from genome assembly GCF_049913175.1 of Streptomyces sp. R-07. Taxonomy (NCBI): domain Bacteria; kingdom Bacillati; phylum Actinomycetota; class Actinomycetes; order Kitasatosporales; family Streptomycetaceae; genus Streptomyces; species Streptomyces sp. R-07. Next base: position 7,264,181 of record NZ_CP183978.1, on the reverse strand, counting down.
TCACCGGCCCGGAGGCGGCGCTCGTCCTGCTCAAAGGCTCGCTGCTCGGGCTCGGGGCGGCCCATGCGGCGGGGGTGGTGCACCGCGACTACAAGCCGGAGAACGTGCTGGTCCGCGCCGACGGTTCGAGCGCCCTCGCCGACTTCGGTATCGCCGTGCGCGCGGGCCGCGACGCGGAGGCCGCGGGCACGCCCGCGTACATGGCGCCCGAGCAGTGGGACGGCGAGCCCGCGGGCCCGGCGGGCGACGTGTACGCGGCGGCGGCCGTGTTCTACGAGTGCCTCACCGGCCGGCAGCCGTTCGTCGCCGACGACCTGATCGCGCTGCGGCTCCAGCACCTCCGGGCACCGGTCGAGGTGGCCGACGTCCCCGAGCCGGTGCGCGAGCTGGTGCGTACGGGCCTGTCGAAGGACCCGGCGGACCGGCCCGGCATCGACGCTTTCCTCGCCGGCCTCGAAGACGCTGCCACGCATGGCTACGGCGCGGACTGGGAGGAGCGCGGACGCCGCGGGCTCGGACGGCTCGCCGTCCTGCTCGCCCTGCTGTTCCCGTTCGCGGCGACGGGGGCGGTGTACGAGGCGACGCCGGCGCTGACGGTCCTGGGCCGCCTGAAGGGCCTCCTCGGAAAGACGCTGGTCGGGGCGGCCGTGCTGGCCGTGGTCGCGGCCGGTGCGGCGACGGTGGCGACGGCCGGGACGGGCGACGACACGACGACGACCGCGGCGAGCTCCGTCCCGTCGGGAACTCCGGCATCCGGTGCCCCGGCCCCGTCGCCGTCGTCCGTCGCGCCCTCGGCGTCTCCGACGCCGAGCGGGTCGCCGTCCGACAGCCCCTCCTCGACCGGACCGACGCCGAGCGGCACGCCGACGGCACCGGCCACGGACGGCACGCCGACCACGGCCGCACCCGGACCGGGCCCCACGACCTCAACCCCGGCCGCCACCACCCCGGCCCCGACCACGCCGGCTCCGACCGCCACGACCCCGGAGGCGCCGACGCCGGGCACGGTCACGATCGTCATCGGCTCCCTGCGCCGCGGGGCGGGCAGCACGCTGATCGCCGACGTGACCGTCGACACCACCGGCACCGGTCCGCTGACGCTCACAGCGGACTTCTACGCCAACACGCCCTCCGAGCCCTACGGTTCGCAGTCCCGTCGGCTGTCGGGCAGCACGCGGTACTCCCTGACCTTCGAGGGCGACTTCGCGAACCACCCGTGCCGGGGCACGTGGAACGTCGCCGTCAGCAGCAGCCCGCAGTCCCCGGACGGAACGCGGACGGCCTCCGTCGACGCACCGCCGTGCTGAGCCACCACCGAGGAGAACGAGGCACGATGAGGACACCGCCGACGCCGCCGACGCCCCCGGCACCCGCCACGGTCGCCGGGCGCGCCCTGTCGGAATGGTCGCGGGACGGCCGGCTCGGTACCTGGTACGCGCTGGGGCCCGCCGGCGCGGACGAGCCGCCGCTCGGCGTCCTGCGGATCCACCGCGCCCTGCTCGCGCCGAGCGGAGCGGGAGAGCGGCTCACGGCCGCGGTGCGCTCCGTGGCGAAGCTGCGGTTGCCGGGCGTGCCGGCCACCGTCGACCTGCTGCGGGAGGCGGGGGACGTGTGGCTGGTCGTCGCGCGCCCGCCGGCCCGTACCGTCTCCGACCTCCTCGCCACGCGCGCGCCCGGGCTCGACGAGGGCAGCGCGGCGAGCGTGCTCAACGAGACCGCGCAGACGCTGCTCGCCCTCCACGCGGCCGGCCTCGCCCACGGTTCGCTCACCCCCGGCCACGTGGTCCTCGCCCCGGACGGCACCGCGCTGCTCATCGAAGCGTCACTGGGCACCGCGCTGGCCGAGGACGACGCCTCCGCGACCTCCCCCCAGGAAGCCGACATCGCGGCGTGGGCGGCGCTCGCCCGTACCCTCGGCACCGCCTGGGCGGCACCCGGCACACCGGCGGCCGAGTTGTTCGCCCGCTGCGCCACGACGGCCGGGGCAGACGGCCTCGCCGCCGCACGAACGACGCTCACCTCGGCGCGCGCGGCGCTGCCCCGGGACTTCCTGCGCAGGACGGCCCTGCGGACGGCGGCGGCCGCCGCCCTGGCGGAGCTGACCGAGCCGGCCACGGAGTCTCCGGAGCCCTCCGAGGCGACGGCATCGGCGGAGGACACCGCGGCGCACGCCCCTGCCGGTGTCGCTCCGGACGAGCGGGACACCATGCTCGGCAAGCGCCACCGGAGCATCCCCGCCACGCCTCTCACGCCCGTGCCCGGCGGAGGCGAGGACGACGGCGAGATCGTGCTTCGTTTCGGCCCCGGGGTCCCGCGCTCCGAGGAGGAGGCCCTGCGTGCTCTGTGGGCCGCCCCCGCACCCGCGCCCACCCCTCCGCGCCGTCGGCGGTGGCGCCGGGCCGGCCTGCTCGGCGCCACCGCCGCGCTGGCGGCGGTGGCGGTCGTGCTGTGGCTGCTGCTGCGACCGACGACGGGCCCGGTGGTGACGGCGGTGCGGGTCACGGCCCCGGCGCAGGAGTTGGCGTGCGGCGGGACCGCCGACGTGACCGGTGTGGTGACGACGGACGGCCACGCCGGGCCGTTCAGGTACCGCTGGCTGCGCAGCGACGGGCAGCGGTCCGAGGTCCTGACCCGTACGGCCCGTGGCGGCGAGCACGAGGTGGCGTTGCACCTTCGCTGGACCGTCCGCGGCCCGGGCCGGTTCCACGGCACCGCCCACCTCCAGGTCCTGCGCCCGGACACGCCCCCGCTCGAAGCCGAGGCCGCCTTCACCTACGCGTGCGCCGGGTGACGGGCGCGCTGCCGGACGGGGGGCGGAGGGGGTCGGTTCATCGGCGTCCGCGCCGTCAGCGGGTCGACCGTACCGACTGCTACGGGCGGGCCAGGACATCGCTCAGTCGGTGGGCGTAGATCACCCGGCCGCACGGGGAACCCGCATCGGTGCGACCCGCCGTGTCGTCCGTGCGGTGTTCGGTCAGCGACCAGAGGTACGGGGTACCGTCGGGCACGCTCTGGCCGTGCTCCACGTACAGGTCCTCGGGACCCACGGCGTTGGTGACGTCGTTTCCGCAGTCCGTCGGACGGCCGTCGGTGACGGTGGCCCGGCGCAGGCTTCCGCTGTGGTCGAGGTGGCTGCGGTTGAAGTAGTAATGCCGTCGTATCGAGCGGCGCCCCGGGTGAGGTCGCGGGGCATCCTCTACGGCGCCGCGGGCGACCTGGGCGCGGGCACCACCAAGGTCACGCACTTCGAGCAGGACGCGGGCACCGGAGCGATCGCCGCCTCGACCGCCGAGGCGGGCGACGGGATCCCCGGCACGCCGGGTGCCAACCAGGAGCTCGGCAAGAACATGCACTTCACCGCGACCAAGCTGTACGTGGGGATGCCGTTCGGGCCCGATGCCGCCGGTGCGCTCTACGCGCTGCCGATGCCCAGGCCGACGCCGTGGGCAAGATCCTCTCCGGCGACGAGGGCGGCCCGTTCGGCCGGCTCGCCCAGTTCATCGGAGAATTCCTCGGTACCGAGCGCGGCGAGGTCGAGGTCGAGGTCGCCCAGGGTGAGAACCCCGGCGTCTCGGTCGCCGGGCACTCGACGATCTCGTACGAGCCGCTGCGCGGCGCGGACGGCACGCCGACCACCGTGAAGAACGCGATGTTCGGGTTCGCCACCGAGTACGAGATCGGTCGTACGACCGGCTCGTCGTCGGCGTTCGGGCTCAGCTTCGAGCCGGCTTACGGCGAGCAGGCGAACTTCGTGTTCAGCAGCGAGCAGGAGGCAGGAGCACCCGCGGGACGGATGTGACCCGGACAGGCGGCGGGACGGCCCGCCGCGACCACTGACGGCGCGCCTCGTCCGCGCGCCGTCACATCGGTGTCATCGAGCCCTGCAGCCCCGGCAGCAGCCAGTCCTGGAAGAGAGCCAGCACGGCCAGCACCAGGAAGGCGACTCCGGCGACCCGGGCCAGCTGCACCCCCCGGTACGAGAGCTTCTCCAGGAAGATCAGCGCCGCCACTCCCGCCATCGCCGCGATGTTCATGACGCCCAGCGGGATCAGTACGACCATCAGCGCCCAGCAGCAGCCGACGCAGTACGCACCGTGATGCAGCCCCACGCGCAGGTCGCGCAGCCGCGGCCGATAGGAGGCGTACCGCATCAGCTGGGCCATGGGGCTCCGGCAGTGCCGCAGGCAGATGTCCTTGAGCGGGCCCAGCTGGTACAGCCCGGCCAGCGCGAAGGCGGCCGCCCCGATCCACCTCCCGGCATCCGGGTTCCTGTCGACCAGGGCGCCCGTGAGCGCGAGCCCGCCGTACGCGAGCACGCCGAAGGCCGTCCACGCGAGCAGATAGCCGAGGAGGAACTCGGTGGTGCGCAGGATCCGGGTGGCGCCGCCGGACTGGCGGGCGATCCCCTTCGCCCAGGTCACGGCGACGGGGGCGACCGAGGGCAGCATCATCGCCGCCATCATCGCCACCCACAGCAGGAGGAACAGGGGCAGCGCCATCCCCATCGTGCCGGGCTCGATCCCCATGTCCCGGGCCTGGCCCACGGTGAGCACCCAGGCGAGGGCCGCGATCAGGACGAGCAGCGACCAGGCGACGGCGAGGTCCCGGACCGGCAGCAGCACGCCCCGCCGCAGCGGATGGTCCTTGGTGCTCGGCCGCTGAATCGTACGCATGACGCACTCCCGTCGGACCCTTCCAGCACAGCACGGATCCCGGTGACCGCAAACCCGTCTCGCCGGTGGCTGTCCGACTGAACGGCCTGGACATGGTGATGCTCGGCTCCTTCGTCGGCAGTCTCCGGGCGGACCACTCGGACTCGTACGAGGCGTCCCTCTTCGACGAGCGGGCCGACGACGGGCAGCGCCCTCTTCGGCTTCACCTGGAACCGCACCGGCCGGTCCAGCAAGACGATCACCTCCGACTGGTCCGGCCCCGACTGCACGCGCCGGCCGGCAACCGCGTCGTCCTGGTCGTCCAGGACGGCCGGATCGTCGAGGACCGCCGTCGACGACCGACCGGGCCGCCGGTCCCAGGACCAGCGGCCGGGTCCTTTCGCGGCGGCTTCATGCCCACGGGGCTTCCGATCTCCCGGTTCCCCCGGTTCCCCCGGCTCCCCCGGATTCGTACAACCATCCGCACGCTCAAGAGTCATGTAAGGCGAGTACGCCGTAGGCGTGTTCGTTTCGTTTCCAGGGGGGACCCACATGACTCACCACATATCCCTGCGTGCCCGCGTGCTTCCGGCCGTGGCCGCCGCCGGGATGCTCGTGCCCGTCGTCGCGGGCGCGGCGCCCGCTTCCGCCGCCACCGCGCCGCAGGTCAGCTGCACGTCCGGCAAGGCCGGGCTGGCCACCAAGCTCCAGAGGGACATCACCGCCGCCCTCGCCACGCGCACCGGTACCGTCGCCGTCGGCCTGCGCGACCGCACCACCAACACCACCTGCACCCTGCGCGCCACGGTCTCGTACGACTCGGCCAGCGTCGTGAAGGTGACCGTCCTCGCCACGCTCCTCTGGGACGCCAAGAAGACCAACCGGTACCTGACCTCACGCGAGTCCAGCCTCGCCACCGCCATGATCACCAAGTCCGACAACGCGGCCACCACCTCCCTGTGGAACCAGCTCGGCGTCGCCAAGGTGAAGGGTTTCCTGGCGGCCGCCGGGATGACGCGTACGGTGCCGGGGTCCGGCGGCTACTGGGGGCTCACCCGGATCAACGTCACCGACGAGCAGCGGCTGCTCTCGCTGATCACCGCCAAGAACAACGTCCTGAGCGACAACTCCCGCGCCTACATCCTCAAGCTCATGGGGAACGTCATCACCTCGCAGAGGTGGGGGACCCCCGCCGGCGCGCCCTCCTCCGTGTCCGTGCACGTCAAGAACGGCTGGCTGCAGCGCGCCACGCGCGGCTGGCGCGTGCACAGCGTCGGCACGTTCCAGGGCGGCGGCCACGACTACACGATCACCGTGCTCACCGACGGCAACAGCACGATGAGCTACGGGGTGAACACGATCCAGGCCGTGGCCAAGGTGATCCACCGGGATCTGTTCCCGACCGCGACCGCCGCGTCCCTTTACACGCCGACCCTCACTCCCAAGGAGGCGTTCGTCGCGGTGCCGCAGGGCTGACGCCCTGATCGCGCGCGAAGAGGGCGAACGGGACCCCGTCGGCCGGACTCTCGGCAGCGTCTTCCACCCCCTCCTGGGAGAGGCGAGAGGCCGGTCGGTCAGCTCGTCGCCCGTACGGCCGCTCTGATCAGGTCGGCGACCCGTCCGGGCGCGGACAGGACGACGGCGTGGGAGGCGTCCGGGAGTTCGACGACGACGGCTCCGGCTCGTTCGGCGCCGAAGCGCTGGACCTCGGGGCCGATCGTGCGGTCCGCCCCGGCCACCAGAGCCCAGGACGGTTTCGTCCGCCACGCCGCGGTGGACGCGCTTTCGGTGAACGCGGTCGTGGCGAGCGGGCGTTGGGTCGCCGCCAGGACGCCGGCGACCTCCTCGGGGACGTCCGCAGCGAAGACGGAGGGGAAGGCCTTCTCCTCGATGGTGACCTCGACCCCGGAGTCGCCGTCGAGGAGCGGGTACGTCCACTCCTTCAGGCTGCCCGCCAGCGGGGACCCCTGCTACGGGATCGCCACCACAGGCGCGTGGAGCTGTTTCCAGCCCTACGGTGAGCACCTCTACCTCTGCGACACCGCGGCCGACGGCCACCACCCCGGCAGCTGGTACCGGGTCAACGGCGGCTCGTGGCACAACGTGCAGTACAACGTCGGCAACGGGAACTGCGGCGACCTCAACCTCGCCATCGGCGAGAGCGGCTACATCGACATCCAGGCGTGCAACTACGAGGGCAGCACCGAGCTGAACTGCAGCGGCATCCGGAGAGTCAGCGCCAACGGGTGACGGCGTGCCCGGGACCACCACCCGGGCAGACGCCGACCCATGGCGCGTGCGGCCCCTCCCCACCGGGCGGGGCCGCACGGCCTTTCCCATACGACCGGCGGCCCGTGGCCGAACCGAAGCCCAGCCAGGTGTGCCGGCTTCCCCACCGACACCAGCCGCCGCGACCCGATGGACACGAAGCAGCGATTGCGCTCCAGGGCGGTCGGCTGCTGGAGCATCCAGTGGATCCCCTCGGCGAGCCTGGGCGGGCTGCGCCCCTCCCGCACGACGGCCGGCAGAGCCTCCTCGGGGCACCCGGTGGTAGCGGCCCGCGACGAGGATGGCGGCGTTGCGGACGAACACTTCGCGCCCCTGGTCGTCGGTCCAGGTGAAGCCGCCGGCGGCGAAGCGCGTCCTGCCGACTTCCACCAGCGTGATCCCGGCGGCACTGGCCAGGTCGAGTCGCGGAACGGTGCGAGCTCCGGCTCGGCGCCGCGGCCGGGGCCCGGCTCATGCTCCCTGTCGTCGGGGCCGCCTGGGTCACGGGAGAGGCGGAGCCGAGGGCTTTGCCGTGCGAAGCGCTCCCGGGAGTGCGGGAGCGACCGGGTTCGGCGTTCCAGTGCGTGAACGCCGAGGCGCCGAGCGATCCGAGCAGGGCGCGAGCCGCCACCACGAACAGCAGCCTGCGCCGCACGGTCGGACGCGGCGCCTGCCCTGACAACCGCTGTTCCACCGCGGGCATTTCAGACCCCTGGGCTTCCGCGCCCGGAACCTCCGGGCCAGGCGCCTGTGCATCCGGGTCGGGTGCACCCTTCTCGGGGTATCGCACGGGCAGGAGTCGTTGATCGAGCATTCGGAGTTCTGTGGCGCGCAGCCCTTGATGGCCGCATGGTGTCACGGCGTGTGACCGCGTCCGTCCCGTGGGGCGAAGGCTTCGAGAGCGTCTGCGTCGGTAGCCCGCACGTTGAGGAAGTAGTCGGCCCACTCGGCGATGTCGGGATAAGAGCAGTCTTGGGTGATCTGGTTGGTAGCGGCCTCGATGTCGAAGTCCGTGGAGCGGAGTTCGATGCCTGGTCCCAGGAGTGCCCAGTGGGCCCCGGGCCGTCCGTAGGGCATGCCGACGCTGCCGGGGTTGATCACGAGTCGGCCGTGGGCGAGACGGACGAACGGCATGTGTGTGTGGCCGCAGACCACTGTGCGGATGTCGGTGTCGAGTTCGCTGAAAACCTCCCGCCAGCGGTCGAGGCACGAGTCGACCAGGACGACCTCTTCGTCGTCCCGGGGCGTGGCGTGGCAGAACAGCACCTTGCCGAGGCCGTGCACGGGCAAAGAGAGCGACCGGGGCAGTCGGCCGAGAAGGTCGAGGTGGTCCTCGCGCAGCTGGCCGGCGGCCCAGGGGGAAATGGGATCGGGGATCGAGTCGCGTTGGCCGCGGCGGTATTCGAGGAGTTCGCGATCGGCGTTGCCGCTGATCCACACGATGCGGTCGCCGAGGCTGACCAACAGGTCGAGGACCTGGACCGGTTGCGGGCCGGCGGCGATGTCACCGGTGAGCACGATGCGGTCGGCGGCACGCACTTCCGGTTCGGCGAGCACAGCTTCCAGGGCGGGCAGGACTGCGTGGATGTCGGACAGGACGGCTACTCGGTTCAACATGGTCACCACTGTGGGTGGGGGTGGGGGTGACGGGAGGACCGTTCGCCTGACGCGTAGTAGATGGAAGTGACGGTTTCCACGCGTGTGGCCGCCGGAGGCGTACTTCTTCCAGGTGCCTCCGGCATGGGCGGCGACGCCTCGGCGTGGACGGCGTGGCAGCCGAGCATCCCTGCGACTGCCGACGGCGGCGCCTGAAGGACGAGTTGCCGCAGTGCGTGGCGGTCCGGCCTCAACGGCCGGACCGCGGGGTGTGGCGATCTATCCGCAGGTCAGGCCGCGCGGACTCCGCGGTTCCATCAGGCTTGATCGTCCGCTCCGGGTGTCCTTCCGACGGAATGGTGGTTGCGGACCGGGTGCGGTGGTCGGTTGGTCCGTGGAGTTGGCGATGACCGGCTCGCGGTGGTGCTCGGCCAGGACGTCGAGCATGGCGCGGTCCTTCGGTGGTCTGGGCTGTCGACGCCCCGCTCGATCAGGTGCAGGCCCATCTTCCGTGTTCGCGGGTCTACTCCCGGGGGTCACAGCTGGGTGGCCGTGCGGATCAGCTGGGCGAGGGCGCGGGAGCGGCTGTGTGGGGGCCAGGCTATGTGGGTGATGACGGGGGGCGCGTCGATGAGGGGGACGGCGGCGTGGTCGGCCCATAGCCAGGCGTGGGAGGAGTCGGGGCAGATGGCCGCGGTGCGTCCGAGGGCGATCAGCTGGGCCAGTTGGGTCTGGTCGCGGATCTCGGGGCCGGGGCCGGGAGGGTAGGCGCCGTTGCGGGGCCAGCGGGCGAGCGGAAGATCGGGGACGTCGGTGACATCGGCCAGGGACAAGGTCTTGTGCGTGGCGAGAGGGTGCCCGGCGGGCAGGACGGCGATCCGTCCCTCGGTCAGTAGTTCCTCGCTGTCGAACCCGGCGAGGGAGTTGAACGGCGTCTGCATGAGTGCCACGTCGGCGCGGCCGTCGCGCAGCAGTACTTCCTGTTCGCCGATACCGCATGGCAGCACTTCGATCTCGGCGGCATCGGGCTGGGCCGCGTAGGCGTCGAGAAGCTTCCGCAGCAGTTCTTGAGACGCGGCGGCCTTGACCGCCAGTACCAGGCGATCGCGGGCGCCACCTGGATGATCGGCGCCACCGGCGCGACGGGTGCGGCGTGCGGCGGCGGCGGTCGCGTGCAGGGCGGCGCGACCCTCGTGCAGCAGGACCTCTCCGGCGCCGGTCAGCGAGACGCCGCGGCGGTTGCGGTCCAGTAGCGAGACGCCGAGGCGCCGTTCGAGCTGCTGGATCGCCCGGGACAGCGGTGGCTGGGCGATGCCGAGCCGCTCCGCGGCCCGGCCGAAATGCAGTTCCTCGGCGACGGCCACGAAGTACCTGAGCTCGCGGGTCTCCAGGGTGTCCATGCCCGGAGCGTACTCCGCGGTGATACCCCACGAGTATCACTGGATGCTCTATCGGTGTTGGTCGCCTCGCCGTCGGTGAGTGAGCATCAAAGCCGTGAGCGAAACGAAGATTGCGCTGGTGACCGGCGCGAACAAGGGAATCGGGTACGAGATCGCGTCCGGTCTGGGTGCCCTCGGATACCGCGTGGGCGTGGGAGCCCGGGACGAGGCCCGGCTCGAGACCGCCGTGGAGAAGCTGCGCGCCGCCGCGGTGGACGCGTTCGGGGTGCCGCTGGAGGTGACCAGCGACCACAGTGTCACCGATGCCGCGGAACTGATCGAACGGCAGGCCGGGCACCTGGACGTCCTGGTCAACAACGCCGGGATCTCGGGAGAGTCCGGCCCGGGGTGGGTGCAGGACCCGACCGCGCTCGACCTCGACGTGGTCCGCACGGTCGTGGAGACCAACGTCCTCGGCGTCATCCGCGTGACCAACGCGATGCTGCCGCTGCTGCGGCGCTCCACATCGCCGCGCATCGTCAACGTCTCCAGCAGCGTCGCCTCCCTGACCCGGCAGGCGGACCCGAACATCGAGATCGGCCCCATCATGGCGGCCTACGCGCCGTCGAAGTCGTTCCTCAACGCCATCACCGTGCAGTACGCCAGGCAGTTCGCCGGTACGAACATCCTGATCAACGCCGCCTGCCCGGGCCTGGTCGCGACCGACTTCACCGGCTTCCACGGACCCCGCACCCCCGAGCAGGGCGCAGCCACCGCGATCCGGCTCGCCACGCTGCCCGACGACGGCCCGACCGGTTCGTTCTTCGAAGACGACGGCGCCATCCCCTGGTGACCCGCGGGCGCCGACGCCCGGCCACCGGGTACAACGAACGGCCCAACGTGTCGGGTGCGCCCACATCCCCTCCTGATCTCCCAGCCGGGGCCGCGCTGTTCAGGCGGCCTGGCTGAGACCGGCTGTGGTGAGGTCCTGCTCGCGCAGCGGGGTGAAGTCGACGTCGAGCTTCTGGCCGTAGGGGCCGGGCCGGATGGCGAGCTCGTGGGTGGAGTACTCGCCGAACCGGTTGATGTGCTCGGTCAGATACGGAGAGATGTGGGCCGAGTCCTCCGGCTCGATCGTCCAGCCCTCCTCCAGCAGCTGCCGCACGATCTCGGCGATGTCCAGGGCACTGTGGAAAATGACCGCATTCGTGAGCAGAGCATTGAACTTCATCGCTTTTTCCTGCTCCACCGGGTCGTTGTCGGCGATGCCGCGGTTGTAGCTGTAGCTGCTGTTCTTGCCGGTGGGGTGCGTGAAGTCGGTGACCACACCGGAGCGGGTGAGGGCTTCACTGGACCTCTTCCACCATCCCGGCACAGGATGAAAAAGGTCCAGTGAGCTCTTTCAGGGTGTCAGATGGGTGAAAGACCACGTTCGTAACCCTCGACCTCGTATTGCTCGAGCATTGTTGACACGCAATCCCGGCTGTTCCCTTTCAGGAACGGGATCGCAGCCGGCAGATATCGGCGGGACTCGAGAAGGCACTCCAGCACCGTGAAGTACACGGCATTTCGGGGATGCATACCCGGGATGTTATAAATGCGACGAGCCCTGGCTGCGGTGCCGCTGCCGCGGGCCGCGGACGGCCGGCTGGTCCTGGCCGTCGACGTCACCTGCTGGCTGCGGCGGGACGCCCACACCTCACCGCAGCGGATCCTGTGTCACACCTACGGCCGGGGCAAGGACCAGCACATCCCGGTCCCCGGCTGGCCAGAAGTCGACCACCCCACGACCCCGCCGCACAAGTTAAAGATCAAGCTAAGGGTTGCCCCGTAAAGATCTTCGACGTTTCAGGGATCGTCTCGCCGAGGCGGGCAATGGTGCGGGGCCAGGGGGAGGCAGGCGAACGCGGCCGGCTGGCCTGCGGCCACCGGCCGGTGCAGGGCGTCGTCGTCGGCGGCTGCTGCCTCTAGCGGTCCCGCTCGCCACGTCCGCGAGCAGGCATGCGGCCTCGTCACGCGGCCCGCGTTGCTCCTCGATGCCGGGCCCCGCCCTCTCCACCAGCTCGGGGTGAACTGGTGGGTGTGGTCTTCGGGTCGGCGAGGGACTGCGGCGGAGTGTCGCGTTCAAGCCACCCGAGTGGGGCCCGGCGTGGCCGTACCGCCCGTCGTATGCGCGCCGGAGTCGAGGTCCCCCGTCGTACCCGGAGCATGCACGTCACGTCCCGTCAGTATCTGGAGGACCAGAGCGCCCACGCAGAGCAGCGCGCTCAGCCCCCAGATCGTCAGATACGCGGAGAGCGCCGGGACCTCCGTACCCCCGACGACGAGCGAGCCGAGGACGACCGCCGAGCCCGCGCCCGCGACACTGCCGCCCAGGGTCTTCAGGTTGTTGTAGACGGCGGTAGCACTCGCCGTACGGTCCGTGGCGCTGCGTTCCACGATCAGAGTGGGCAGGCCGCCCAAGGCCAGGCCCATGCCGAAGCCGGCGACGGCGGACGCCAGGGCGAACAGTGGCAGAGAGGTGTGCGCGGCGATCAGCCCCCCGTTCCCCGCCGCCATCAACGCGAAGGAGAGCAGCAGCACCCGGCGGTAGCCGGTGCGGGCCGCCACCCGGGCGACGAGGCTCGCCCCGGTGAACGCCAGCACATGCGGCACCGCACCCCATGCGCTGATCTCCCAGGTCGTGAGCCCGAACCCGTACCCCTCGTCGGCCGTGGACGCGGCCAGATACGAGATGCCGACCGCCTGCCCGCCCAGCATCACCGCGCCGAAGAGGAAGCCTGAGACGTAGTACGGCGCGGACTGGCGGCGGGCCACCGCCCGGACGTCGACCAGGGCGTGCGGCCGGTCCCGTTCGAGCCGGACCCACCAGGCGAGCAGGGCCAGGGAGAGCAGGAGACCGCCCAGGGTGAGCGGAGAGGTCCAGCCCCAGGTCGCGCCGCGCGCCGTCGTGCCGAGGAACAGCAACAGCGAGAGCCCGAGCAGCAGCGCCCCCGTCCAGTCCATCCGGCCCGGCGCACGCGTCCGGGACTCCGGGATCGCGCAGTACGACAGGGCCAGGCAGGCGCACGCGAGCGCGGCGAGGACCGAGAGCGTGGGCCGGACGCCACCGGTGAGTGCGAGCAGGGGGCCCGCCAGAGCGTGCCCGAGGAGCGAGCCGAGGGTGAGCGCGCCGACAAGCAGCCCTACCGCCTGTCGCCCGCCCTCCAGGTCGAGCCGGTCCCGTACGAGGCCGATCTCCAGCGGCAGCAGCGCTGCCAGCGGGCCCATCAGGGCACGGCCCACCAGCAGCACCGTCAGATTCGGTGCGAGGGCCACCAGGACGGTGCCCGCCGCGACGCAGACCAGCGCGATCCGGGTGAGCCGACGGTGCCCGTACAGGTCTCCGAGCCGCCCGAAAACGGGCACCGCGACCGCGGCCGCGAGGAACTGCACCGCCATGTACCACTGCGCCTGGGACGCGCTGATGGACTGCCAGTCCTGGACGGCCGGCACCAGCGCCGGCGCCGAGCCCTGGAGGAAGCCGCTGACCAGCTCGAAGACGACGAGCAGGCCCACCACGGCGGTCACCCGGGGCGCCGCCACCTCGCCCGTCCCGCGCGGGGCCGTCATGCCGACGCCCCCGCGGCGAGCCGCTGCTCCGCGAGCTCGCTGAGCAGCGCCGCCTGGCGATGGAGCACCCGGTCGTCGAAGACCGCCCGCGGGGAGTGGTTCTGGGGCGCCTTCTCCACGTCCACGCCTTCGGGCGCCGCGCCGACCAGCAGCATCGCGCCGGGCACCTTGTTCAGTACGAGGGAGAAGTCCTCCGAACCGCTGGCCGGCTGCGGCGCCTCCCACACCTCTCCCGGGCCGAACAGCTCGCGCGCCGTGTCCAGCGCGAACGCCGTCGCGGCCGGCTCGTTGACGGTGACCGGATAGAGCATCTCGTACTCCACCTCCACGTCCAGGCCGTGCGCGGCCGCGATCCCGCGAACCAGGCGCGGCAGCCCCGCGGCCAGCCGCTCGTGGTTGGCCTCCGAGTAACTGCGTACGGTCGCCTCGAACTCGGCCGTGTCCGGGATGACGTTCTGCTGCGTACCGGCGTGCAGCCGCCCGACGGTCACCACCACCGGGTCGAAGATGTCGAAGGTGCGCGTCACCCAGTTCTGCAGCGCGGTCACCATCTCGCAGACGGCCGGCACCGGGTCCTTGGCGTGGTGCGGAGCCGAACCGTGCCCGCCCTCGCCGCGAACCGTCACCCGCAGGACGTCGGAGGCCGTCATGACCGTGCCTGGCCGGGACGCGACCCAGCCGCCGGGCAGCCGATTGGCCGAGACGTGCAGGGCGAAGGCCGCGTCGAGCGGCTTGCCCGCCGCGCCCAGGACACCCTCGTCGATCATCGCGCCCGCGCCGTTGTGCCCCTCCTCGCCCGGCTGGAACATGAACACCACGTCGCCCTGGAGGCTCTCCCGACGGTCCGCGAGCATCGTCGCCGCGCCGACGAGTCCGGCGGTGTGCAGATCGTGCCCGCAGCCGTGCATCCGGCCCGGCAGCTCGGAGGCGTACTCCACCCCCGTCAGCTCGTCCACCGGCAGTGCGTCCATGTCACCCCGCAACAGCACCGCCCCGCCGGGACGGCCGCCGCGCAGAACGGCCGTGACCGAGGTCAGCTCCCGGCCCAGCGTGATCTCGAGAGGGAGACCGTCGAGCGCGGCGAGGACCTTCTCCTGCGTACGCGGCAGCCGGAGGCCGAGCTCCGGCTCCCGGTGCAGCGAGCGGCGGAGCCGCACGAGATCGGGCTGGAGTTCCCTGGCGCGTTCCAGTACGGACATGCTGCGTCAACCTCCTGATACGGTTCCGGCCATCGGTGCGGCAAGACTGAAGTCCTGGCCCGCCCAACCGACCCGAATCGCAGGAAACGCGCAAGGGGCATCGAATGACGCAGCATTCCGGCCACGGACCGGTACGGAATTCCGCGCACGGGGCGGTACGGGAACTCGACGACGTCGACCAGGCCCTGGTGCACGCGCTGCAGATCGCCCCCCGCGCCGGCTGGAACGAGATCGGCGCGGTACTCGGACTCGACGCCGTCACCGTGGCCCGCCGCTGGCACCGGCTCACCGAAGCCGGCGCCGCCTGGATCAGCTGCTCCCCATCCCCCTCCCTCGCCGCGAGCGGACAGGGACTGCTCGCCGTCGTCGAGGTGGACTGCGCCAGCGGCAGCCTGCTGACCGTCGCCCGGGCCCTGGCCGAGCTGCCCCACGTCACCACCGTCGAACACGTCAGCGGAGACCGGGACCTCCTGCTCACGGTGATGGCCACAGACCTCGCCGCGCTCACCCACTGGGTGACTCGCGGCATCGGCGCGATGCAGGGCATCGTCGCCACCCGGACCCACCTCGCGAGCACCGTCTACACCGAGGGCAGCCGCTGGCGGCTGCGCGCCCTCGACCGCGCCCAGATCGCCCGCCTCGCCGACACCGGCACTCCCCGCACCGACGCCCCCGTCTTCCCCCTCACCGACCTGGACCACGCCCTCGTCGGAGCCCTGTCCATGAACGGCCGCGCCACCTACCGCGCCCTCGCCGACGCCTGCGGAACGAGCCCGGACACCGTCCGTCGCCGACTCGGCCGGCTCTTCGCCGCCGGCATGCTCCAGCCCCGTTGCGAAGTCGCCCGCCCCTTGTCGGAGTGGCCGGTCACGGTGATCCTCTGGGGGAGGGTGGCCGCGGCGGAGTTGGAGAGCGTCTCCCGTGCCGTCACCGGCGCCCGCGAGGTACGGCTCTGCGCCGGTCTCACCGGCCGGAACAACGTCCTCGTCGTGGCCTGGGTGAAGTCCCTCGCCGACGCCCAGCGCTTCGAGGTGCGACTCGCCCAGCGCGCCCCCGGCCTGGACATCACCGACCGAGCGGTGGCCCTCTGGCCGCTGAAGCTCAGCGGCCATCTGCTAGACGAACGCGGCTACCGCATCGGCGGCGTCCCACTGGACGTCCGCACGGCCGGCGCCAGCCGGCGAGATCCGGAACGCACTCCCTAAGGCTTGCCCCGTATGCGGGCGTGAGCTGGACGGTTGCCTCACGGTACGGTCATCGGTGCAGCCGAAAAGGTTGAGCGAGTGCCCGTTGCACGGGGTTGGTGTACGTCCTGAGTACCGGGTCGCGCGGCGTCTTGAGCACGTGGTGATCAGCAGGCCGGCACCGGCGGGAAGCATGTGAGGATCCGGCCGTGGCTGCTGTGATCACGGCGTCGCAGCCGTCCTGGATACCCCCGTTCACCGGGCTGAGCCCCCGCGGCTTCGGGACGTTGTTGAGACAGCTGCGGCGTGAAGGGGCGGACGCAGTCCGCAGAGGTCGGCCGTGGAGCCTGCCGCTGGAGGACCGAGTGCTGCTGGTCACAGCGTACTGGCGCACCAACCTGACGTTGCGGCAGCTGGCACCGCTGTTCGGCGTTTCGAAGTCCGCGGCTGACCGCATCATCCGCCACCTCTGTCCCCTGCTCGCGCTCAGGCCCCGACGACGGTTCCGCAAGGACACCGTGCTCATCGTCGATGGAACCCTGGTCCCCACCCGCGATCACACGATGGCCGAGCAGTCGAAGAACTACCGCTACTCCACCAACCATCAGGTCGTCATCGATGCTGATACCCGGCTCGTCGTTGTGGTCGGTCGGCCTCTGCCCGGGAACCGCAACGACTGCAAGGCGTGGGCATTGTCCGGAGCCAAGGACGCCGTCGGCCGCACCACCGTGATCGCCGACGGCAGCTACCGGGGCACCGGCCTGGTCATCCCGCACCGCCGCGAGCGCGGGCAGAGCGAACTGACCGCCTGGAAAGAAGAGCACAACACTTCCCATCGCCAGGGCCGTGCCCGCGTCGAGCACGCCTTCGCCCGCATGAAGAGCTGGAAGATCCTCCGCGACTGCCGCTTGAAGGGCGACGGCGTCCATCACGCGATGAGTGGAGTCGCCTGCCTGCACAACCTCGCCCTCGCTGGATAGGCGAGCAGATCGGACAGCAGGCGGTCACGGACTCACCCACTCGAAGATCTTTACGGGACAAACCTTAGTCAACTGAACCTCTTTCATCCCCGCGCTGGAGGGTGAAATAGCTGGCCAGCGGGTGCGACAGGGCAGGGCCCCTCGTCGTTGGCGTGGTCTTTCGGGTGCCCCGGCGCCGGGTGCGCCGTGCGCGACAGCTGGGTGCGGACGGTGCCGCCCCGTCAGATCTTCTCGTCGACGGGGAGGTAGCGTTCGATGCCGCGATCGGTCATCTCGTCGAGTACGCGCTGCCATTCCTTGGCGTACTTCTCTCACTGTTCACGTCGCATGACCAGGTCGAAGCAATACCGCAGCGTACTGGCGTCGTACCTGCGCTGCGCCTCTCTCCTCTGTGCGGCGACACCGTCGCGGTCGATTCCCACCGCCTTCTCCTGCACGTTCTGTCGGATCCTCAATTCAAATTGACGGTCTCGTCGGACCGACGCGTCCACCGCGGCAGCGCATCGGCACGGTATGCGACGCGGGAGAACCAGAACAACATCGAATCGAGTCGCCGTCCAGCAGGTTTGCGACGTGAACCGTCACTCGACGACCTTCCTGGGCGGACGGTTTCTCGACTTGGCTAAGTCGTCGCGGATCAAGCAGGGCCTTCCGTGCGCCGCGTCGGCGCGGCCAGTCCCCTCCGACCTCTGGAGCAGCCCTATGAACTGCGGAAACACTGGAACAGGTGGGTGACTCCGCGTGCGCACCCCGGCCACTCTCGGCATCTCATGCGGCCGGTTGTTGGTGTCGGGAATCTGCCAGAAGATGATGCCCGTTGCTGCTGGACTAGAGGTCACACTCTCCATGTGATGCCCAACTCAGGACGGGATTCATGTCCACAGCAACCACCCCTTCTGTCCAATCTCCCGCATCGCCGGACCGCACGCCTTTCAAATCCTGGCTGGCCGTCATTTCGGTAATGCTGGGGATCTTCTCCATCGTCACGACCGAAATCCTTCCGATCGGCCTTCTCACGTCGATCGGATCGAGTTTCACCATTTCGGACGGAATGGCTGGTCTCATGATGACCACGCCAGGATTCCTCGCCGCGGTCTCGGCCCCTGTGGTCACGGTGGCCACAGGACGTATCGACCGGCGGGTCATGCTGGGCGTGTTCATCCTTCTGCTGTCGCTGGCCAACTTCCTGGCCGCCGTCGCGTCGGGCTACTGGCTGGTCCTGATCTCCCGCGTCATGGTGGGCGTCACCATCGGCGGCTTCTGGTCCATCGGGGCCGGACTCGCCGGTCAGCTGGTTCCCGCGAAGTCCGTGGGCCGCGCAACCTCGCTGATCTTCTCCGCCGTACCGCTCGGCTCCGTACTCGGAGTACCGCTGGGCACGTTCATCGGCGACATCGCGGGCTGGCGTACGGCGTTCCTCGTCATGGGCGGCTTCACGCTGGCCGTCCTCGTGTTGCTCCTCGTAGTCGTCCCACCCCTCCCTTCCGGCCAGGCGACGCGCCTCGATGTCCTCGGCGGCATGCTCCGAGGCGTCAACACCCGCTTCGCCCTGATCACGACCTTCCTCGTCGTGCTCGCCCACTTCGGCACGTACACGTACGTCACCCCCTTCCTGGAGCAGGTGACCCACGTCGGTTCGGGTCTCGTCACGATCTACCTGCTTGTCTACGGTGCGGCCGGCATCGCCGGCAACTTCCTCGGCGGATCCACGGTGGGCCGCTATCCACGGTCCACCTTCGCCGCGGCGGCGGCCCTGATCGCCGCCGCGACCCTGCTCCTGCCCGTCCTGGGACAGTCGGACGCCGGCGCGGTGGCGCTGCTGGTCGTCTGGGGCGTCGCCTACGGTGCCGTCCCGGTCTGCTCCCAGACGTGGTTCTCCAAGACCGCCCCCGACTCCCCCGAGGCGTCCTCTGTCCTCTTCACCTCCTCCTTCCAGGCCACCATCTCCATCGGGGCCCTGGTGGGAGGGGCCGTCCTCGACCGTTCCTCGCCCTCCATGGTGATGGTGCTGGGCGGGATGGCGGCCGTCCTGATGGTCCTCGTGGCCTGGGCCCACTGGGCGGGGAGGTACACATGGCCGAAGTCCTCCTAGCCACACCGTGCCCGGGGCGGCCGTCCGCCTCGGTCACGCCGCTTTCCCTCCTCGCCCGGTCGCGCCCGCACCAGCGGGCCGGCCCGGCGCGAGGTGCCTCCACTTCCCTTTCTCGGACCACCTCGATGAGCCGGGTGTTCACGATCGCCTACCTAAGGAGGTCCGTCAGTCGGTCACCGAACCTGACCGCCAGGCGAGTTGGTGGTGCTCATCTCCTTCCTGTCGGTGCCCAGCTTCTTCAGGACGTTGGCGACGTGTCTCTCGACCGTCCGCGGGGACAGGAAGAGCGTCTGGGCGATGTCGTGGTCGGTGGAGCTGCGGGCGAGGAGTTCGGCGACCTGCTGTTCGCGGGGCGAGAGTTCGGTGCCGTATCCGCGAGGGGGTCGCGCCGCGGGCTCGGACCACATCACGGACAGTGAGATCAGCAGAGGATGAGGCAGGGGCTCCGCGCATACGAGACGGTTGCACCAGCTCACCGGCAGCGGCACCTCCCTTCGCCTCGGCCAACGGCGCCGCCGCAGGCTGGACGGTCCGACACGGAGGGCGACGGGCAGGCCTGGGGTTCGACAACCCCGGGAGGCGCAGCAACCTCTCAGGAAGCGCGGGCTCGTTCGCGAGCGTGGACAGCGAGTCGCCAAAACGCTCCCCACCCGCCCGAACACGCCCTTCCGCAACGCGCATCAGGGGTGGGGCCCGGTGCCGAGCCCCAAGCGTCGTGCGTCCCGCTCCGGGCGGACGGCCGCCAGCGCGAAAGCGCCGGCCGCTAGCATGACCGCGCCGGCGGCGAGGAAGGCGGTGGTGTAGCCGGCGGCCGGGGTATCGGCCGTGTCGATGAGGTGGCCGGTGAGGAACGGTGCCACGAGGCCCGGCAGGGTGCCGAGACCGGCGACGATGCCGAAGACGGCGCCGCGCTGGGCAGGAGGGACGACCTGCGCGGTCGTCATGTAATGGAGGGGGATGGCGATCGCGGTGCCGCCGAAGGCCAGCGCGATCAGTATGAGCCGCGGACCGGACGCGTCGACGAAGGGGAACGCCGCCATCGCGCACCCCGCCGCGCACACGGCGATGCTCTGTGCCGCCCCGCTGGACCAACGGCTGCTCACGCCGCGGGATTTCAGTGCGTCGACGAACGGGGAGACCGCAAGCAGCAGCACCAGTCCGAAGCCGGAGATGACGCTGATGGCGGTCGCGGAGGCCGCCGCCGACATGTCCAGTTGCGTCCTGAGGTAGGCGGGCAGCCAGGCATGGCTGAGGGACAGTGCCCATGCCGCTCCGAAGGCGCTGGCGATGCTGCCGAGCACGGTGCCGGTGAGCAGGATCTTGCGGTACGGCAGCCGAAGCCCGCTGGATCCGGTGGCCGTGTGCTTGTGGTCGTACGGTCCGTCGTGGCCCACGCGCCACCACACCAGCGCCCAGCAGGCGCTGACGACCGCCAGGACGGCGTAGGCCGAGCGCCAGCCGAAGCCGTCGATCAGCCAGGTGACCACGGGCGCCGCGATGAGCGTGCCCAGGGCCGCCCCGCCGATCTGGAGGGCCGAGGGCAGGGCGCGGCGCTCCGGCGGGAACCACTTGTAGAGAGCGTGCATGGACATGGACGCGGCCGGTCCCTCGGCGGCGCCGAGCAGGATGCGGCCGGCCATCAGGGTCGGGACCGTGGCCACCACGAGGACCGGGAGCTGGGCCACGGCCCACAACACGGTCATGACGAGCAAGAGCACCCTGCTGGAGATCCGGGTGGAGACAAATCCCACGAGGAGTCCGGAGATGCTGAAGAGGAAGAAGAAGGAGCTGGAGATCAGGCCGTAGGTGCTGTTGCTGAGCTCGAGTTCCTCCATGATCGGGACGGCGGCGAGGCCGAGGACCGATTTGTCGGCGTAGTTGATGACCATGAAGGCCACGATCATCGCCGTGATCAGCCAGGCTCTGCGGCGGTCGGGTGCCGGGGCGACGATGTGCTGGGACTGCGCGGCGGCGGTACGGGGTGCCATGGGGCGACTCCTGCGGATGCGGGTGGAGCAGGGGGTCGTACAGGTGGGCGGTTGTCCCCGTGGCCGCGGACCCGCTCGCCGAAGCGGGGGCCCACGGCACCGCCCTGGGCACCAAGGGGTCGGTCAGATCAGGCCCTTGGCGATAGCGTTCTTGTGGATCTCGGTGGTTCCGGTGACGATCCGGAACATCCGCAGGCTGCGGAAGATCTGCTCGACCTCGTTCCCCCTGGTCAGGCCGGCCTTGCCATGGATCTGGACCGCCTGGTCGGCGACGCGGAACGACGCCTCGGAGGTGAAGAGCTTGCACATGTTGGCCTCGACGGAGACGTTGTCTCCCCGGTCGGCCTTCGCGGCGGTGGCCATCACCATCGCGCGGGCGGCGTAGATCTCGGTGGCCATCTCGGCGATCTTGTGGTGGATCGCCTGGTGGGCGAGGAGCGGCTGGCCGAAGACGACGCGGTTCATGGCGTACTCGACCGACAGGTCCCAGGCGCGGCGGGCGGCGCCGATGAGGGACGGGCAGTGCAGCAGGCGGTTGAGGGTGATGCGGCCGATGCCGATGCGCAGGCCCTGTCCGACCTCACCGAGGAGGTTGCCGGCGGGGATCCGGCAGTTCTCGAAGACGAGGTCGCCTTCCATCTGCTGTCCGGACATGGGGACTTCGCCGTCGAGAACCGTGCAGCCGGGGGTGTCCAGGTCGACGAGGAACGCGCTGTACGCCTCCTCGGTGCCGGCCATGCGGGCGACGACGATCGCGAAGTCCGCGAAGGGGGCGGCCGAGCTGAACACCTTCTTGCCGTTGAGGACGTAGGTGTCCCCGTCCGGGGTGGCGGTGGTCGTCATGCGGCGCACGTCGGAGCCCGCGTCCTCTTCTGTGATGGAGAAGCAGCACGCCCGCTCGCCCCGGACGACGGGCATCAGGTAGCGCTCCCGCTGTTCCTCGGTGGCGTACTTCACGATCGCGCCGACCCGCAGCGGACCGCCCATGTCGCCGAGCACCGAGTGGGAGAGAGCGGCACCGGAGGCGGTCAGCTCCTCCTTGAGGGCACACAGTTCGTAGAAGCTCAGGCCCTGGCCACCGAGCTCGGGGGGCAGGCTGATGCCGTAGAAGCCGAGTTCCGCGCTGCGCTTCCAGACGTGTTCCAGCGTGGTGCGGTCGAGCTTCGTCTCCGCGGTGATGCCGTGCTCGCGCTCGTACGGGATGAGCTCGTCGGCCAGGTAGGCGCGCAGGCGTACGACGAGGTCCTGGAGGCGCGGGTTGTCGTCGTAGGAGGGTTCGAGGGTGAAGGGCATGCCAGGGGTCCTGTTCAGTTGACGCGGCGCTCGGCGCCCGCCCAGTAGCGGTCGCGGATGGCGCGGCGGTCGATCTTGCCGTTGGGGTTGTGGGGCAGGGCCGCGACGAAGTCGACCGAGCGGGGCTTCTTCATGCGGGCCAGGTGCTCGGCACAGAAGTCGATGAGGTCGGCCTCCGTGAGGGTGGCGCCGTCGCGCGTCACGACGACCGCCTTGACGGTCTCGCCCCACTGCTCGTCGGGGACGCCGACGACGGCGGCCTCATGGACGTCGGGGTGCTGGTGCAGGACCGCTTCGACCTCGACGGCGTAGATGTTGAACCCGCCGGAGACGATCATGTCCTTCTTGCGGTCGACGATGAAGACGTAGCCGTCGGACCGGCGGCGGGCGAGGTCACCGGTGAGGAACCAGCCGTCCCGGAAGGTCTGCGCGGTGAGGTCCGGCTCGTTGTGGTAGCCGGGAACGACGTCGGGGCCGCGGACGGCGATCTCTCCGATCTCTCCGTCGGCGACGTGCTGTCCGCTGTCGTCGACGATGGCGACCTCGGCCTCGGCGAGCGGCCGGCCGCAGGACAGCAGCAGCTCCTCGTCCTCGCCCTCGATCGCCCGCCGGTGGTCCTCCGTGGAGAGGAACAGCACGCCGGAGGTCGTCTCGCCGCACCCGTATCCCTGGGAGAGAACGGGGCCGAAGAGGTCCCAGGCGGCCCTGATCCGGGCCGGTGACATCGGCGCGGCGCCGTAGATCAGCTGGCGCAGGGTGGAGAGGTCGTAGGCGCGGGCGTCCGGCAGCGCGAGGACGGTGTTGACCATCGTCGGGACGACGAAGGCGTGGGTGGCGCGCTCGCGCTGGATGGTGGCGAGGAACTCCTCGGCGTCCCATCGGGACAGCACTATCGCGCAGCCGCCGGCGAAGAAGATGCCCATCAGCGGCATGCCGGAGGCGTGGGTGACGGGTCCGGCCAGGATCTGCCGGTCTCCGGGGCCGACCCGGGTGCCGGCGCTCATCACGGACTTGCGCATCAGGGCGAGCCGGTTGCCGTAGGTCTGGACCGCCGCCTTGAGTTTGCCGGTGGAGCCCGAGGTGAAGTGCAGTACGGCGATGTCGCCCTCGTCGCACTCCGTCTCGACGGGTTCCGGCTCGGTGCCCGCGAGGGTCTCGGCGTAGCCCGGACCGAGATCGCTCGGGCCGTCGTAGCCGAGGACGGTCTTCACCCCCGTACCGGAGACCGCGGCGCGGGCGATGTCCAGATGGGCCGCGTCCGTCAACAGCACCCGTGCGTCCGACTCCGCGAGCAGGTGGGCCACCTCGGCGGTGCCGAGTCTGGCGTTGATCGGCGCCCGGGCCAAGCCGGCCTTGTAGAGAGCGACTTCCGTGACGACCAGTTCCGCGCGGTTGCCTGCGAGGGTCGCAACCCGGTCGCCCCGGCTCAGGCCGAGGGCACGCAGCGCCGTCGCGAGCCGGTCGCTGTGGTCGTCGAGTTCCGCGTACGTCAGCCGCGCGGTTCCGCAGACCACCGCCTCGGCGTCGGGTTGGTGGCCGGCAGTCCGGCGTACGTACCGCCCGAAGTTCATCGCACCTCCAGAGTTTCCGAACAGTCTGTTCAGTAGCAAGCTTGGTGTGCGGCAACGTAAAGGCAGCGTTAGGGTCAGGTCAACGGTTCGGACGAGAAGGAAACGAAGTGGACATGAAGCCCGCGGAAGACCGCCGCGTCCGCAGGACGCGGGCCGCGCTGCGCCAGGCCCTGGTCGAACTGGTCCTGGAGAGGGGGTTCCACGCGATCACGGTCGAGGAGATCACCGAGCGCGCCGACGTCGGCCGGGCCACCTTCTACGCTCACTACCGCGACAAGGAGGACCTCCTGGTCGGCATCGTCCGCGACCTCGCCGAGGACCGGGACCGCCTCCTGCCGGCGGTCCGGCAGGCGCACGCGGAGGGGTTCACCGGGCTGCCGGTGAAGTACATCTTCGAGCACGCCGAGCAGGAGAAGCCCGTCTACCGGGTCGTCCTGCGGGGCGAGGGCGACGGGCGGGCCCTACGAGAATTCACGGACCTCATCTGCACCCACGCCGAAGCCGCCTTCCGCACGCGGACCGAGCAGCTCGGGGTGACACCACGGATCCCCCTCGACGTCGTCGCCCGCGCCTGGACCGGCGAGCTCATCGGCCTGCTCACCTGGTGGGTGGAGAACGACACCGGCTACAGCGCCGCCGAGATCACCGCACATCTGCGCGACCTGTCGGTCTACGGCCGCGTGTGGGCCACCGGACTCGCCCCGTCCGACGCCCCGGGAGCCCTCGACCTCACCCCCTGAACCGCGCCTGCACCACGCGGCCGCATTGCTCTTCGCCTGACGCGCATGGTCGAGTTACCAGACACGGTGTACGGTATCGAGCCCAGTAGGCGCACGACCGAAAGAGCGGAGCGGACGCATGACTGGCATTCCCCCATTGGCCGATCTTGTGTGGGCACGGGGATACACCGATCCGTCCTGGGCTCGACGGCACACGACCTCCAGTCGGGAACTCGTTCCGAGTCGCCGTGTCTGGCGCGGCTCCGGCGGCGCGTCCGCGTTGCCGACCGCGTCGGCCGGCGCCCTCGACGGCCTCGCGTTCACCGGACCGCATGGTGGTTCCCTCACGCTCACGGAGCTGCTCGCCCGGGCCGAGACCGACGCCCTGCTGGTCATGCACCGCGGCCTGCTCGTGCACGAGGAGTACCTCCACGGGTACGAGCCTCATGTCCCGCACTTCAACGCCTCAGCCGCCAAGTCCTACCTCGGCCTCGTCGCCGCGGTCCTCGCCCACGAAGGGCAGCTCGACCGCGGCGTCCAGGTCGCCAAAATCGTCCCCGAGCTCGGCGGCACCGCCTTCGGAGACGCCCAGGTCGACCACCTCCTCCACATGGGCACGCAGATGAGCTACGCGGGCCGCCCGTACGACAAGGCACTCGAAGCGCAGCGCTACTTCGCCGTCCTCGCCCCCCAACTGCGCCCCTACGGCTACACCGGGCCGGCCACGATCCGCGAGCACCTCGCCACCGCCCGGGCGACCGCCGAGCCGGGTAGTGGATTCCGGTACGAGAACGGCAACGTCGAGGCCCTCGCCGAGGTCCTGCGCCGCGTCACCGGCACCACCACCTCGTCCCTGCTGTCCGAGATGATCTGGTCCCGCATCGGCGCCGAGGAAGACGCGTACTACCTCCTCGACTCGGAAGGCTCCGAGGCCGCCTGCGGCGGATTCAGCGCCACCGCCCGCGACCTGGCCCGGCTGGGCGAGATGGTCCGCTGCGGCGGTGCGATCGGCGGCCGCCAGATCGTCCCGGAAACCGTCGCCTCCACCATCGTCTCCGGCGTCCCCGACGGCTACCCCCACCGCGTACGCTTCCCCGCCGCACCTCCCGAGGCGCCCGCCACGCTCTCGTACCACGACCTCTGGTGGATCCTCAACGACCCCTACGGCTCCTTCATGGCCAGCGGCATCCACGGCCAGCGCCTCTTCATCTCCCCCGCCCTCGACCTGGTGATCGTCCACTACGCCTCCCAGATCGTTTCCCCGGCCGTCCCCCAGATCCCCCTGGTCCAGGCGTTCCTGAAGATCGGCACGCACCTCTGCGGCTAACACGAACAGCTCGCGGCCCTCGCTGGCACCTCTCGCGAGACCTACACCAAGGTGCTGCGCGAGTATGCCGACCACGGGCTGCTCCACCTGGCCCGCGGACGCATCACCGTCCTCGACCCCGAACGGCTCCAAGACGCCGCCGGCTGAACCCGCCCGAGCCGCCGCAGTGCCGCTCGCCACTCGCCACTCGCCACTCGCCACTCGCCACTCGAAAGGATGGAAGGACGCGCGCCGGCTAACCACGTCACGGACACCTCCGCTACCTAGAGACGCAGGTCAGCGTCACGGCGAACGCTCCCGCGGCTGGAAATCTTCAGGGGGCAACTCCCTTGAACTCCTCGGGCGCCGCCGGCTCCATCGGGCGGTTGCCAGGCCGGCATGGCCCGGGGCTTTCTCGCCGAGGCCAACACATCGGGCTGGACTTCCCCGAGCTGGACTGGACGAAGCTCCCCGTGCACCTGCTCAACGGACACCTGCGATCACCCAGGCAGGCAGAAGCCTCCGACCGGGAGGCGGTGCAGCTCCTCACCCGCGCCGGCTTCATGGACACCAGCATCCGCTTCGGGCAGGAGACTGGGCGACGGCCGCGCGCATGGGACCGCTCGACAACGGATCTGCAGCCTTCCTGTCGAACAGGCCGAAGCCATTGGGTTCGAAGGCGTCGGCGGGAGCGGTGCCGCGGTAGCCGTCCTCGGCCGTGTTCTTCGCCGGGAACTGCCCCCGCCAGATGTTGCAGTGGAAGGCGCCGTCCGGGTCGAGCTCGCCGCCCCACAGATAACGCTTCTGCTCCAGGCCGCCGCGTGCGGCGTACTCCCACTCCGCCTCGGTCGGCAGCCGCTTTCCCGCCCAACTCGCGTACGCTGCCGCGTCGTTCCGGGACACATTGCACTACCGGATGCGTCTCTCGGCCGTCCCGTGTGCTGCCCGGCCCTTCAGAACTGTCCCAGGCCGCGCCCTCGACGCCGCACCACCACGGGGTGCGCTCCGGGCGCGGGGCGTCGCGCCGCAGGGCGGCGGGCAGGAACCCGGCGAACACATACGACCAGCCCAGCCGCTCGGCGTCGGTGCGGTGCCCGGTGGCGCCGACGAAGGCCCCGAACTGCTCGTTGGTCACCGCGCAGGCGTCGATCCGGAACGGCGCGAGCCGCACGCGCCGCACCGGGCCCTCCCCGTCGTTCGCGAACCCTTCCGCGTCTTCGGCACCCATGAGGAACTCGCCGCCGGGCAGCAGCACCATGCCCTCCCGGCCCGGATCCGACCGCCTTGCCGGGGCCAGGGCGACACGTCGGACAGCACCCGTGCCACCGCTGGTCGGCATGCAACAGCGAGGCGGAGTAGCGGCATCGCGCATGGAGCCTGCTCCTTTGGCGGACAGTGAAGCGCACCGCACTGACAATGCGGCTCATCAGGCCCTTGAATGCTTCCTGCCAGCGGGCAGGGTCTACGCCGTGACCTGCGACCTCCACCTGATCTTCTGTCTTCACGCACCGACGATCAATGGTGGCCGTACGCGTTCCCGCAGCGACGCCGCCAGCAGGATCACGATCTACAGCTGGAGTACTGGGCGGCGGCAGTCGCGCCTCCTATCCATCGGACCTGACCAATACGAGGGTGTCCGAACCCCGGTCGGCTGTGATCATCACGACGGGCAACCCGTCCGGGCTCTCCATCCGCTCATGATGCACAGGCACCGACTCTGACGTCATGGCGGTCCGATGATCGACACGGTCCCGGGGTTGCAGGCCAGGCATGCCAGATCGCCTGTACGACCATCGGGCGAGGAAGTCACCGACCCCCGCGCGACACACCTGATGGATCGTCAGCAAAGCCAGCAAAAGATCGGCATTCAGCTGACCGGACCTACTCACGCACGAGCACACCCGAGAAAGACGCCTCACCGGCTGCGCCGCCAAGAGGGGTTGCGAAACCGCCCCTCCCGGCGGCACATCGAAAGCCATAGGCATGGCCAAGCGAATCCCCTTCGGACATCGACCACGAGGAGAAAAGACCAGGTCAGCGCACCCTCCCCCGCGCCTTCAGGTGGGCCGCCGGGACCTCCGGGGCGTCCAGGCTGTCGCCGTCGTAGCCCTTCACCTCGCCGAATCGGGAGCCGGACATCCAGTCCTCCCTCGCCTGGCGGATCTCCTCGTCCGTGCGGCCCACGAAGTTCCACCACATAGCATGGATTTGCCGTTTCTTCCCAGCTCAGGGGCTTGATCGACCATCCGGGGTCAGCAAAAGGTCAGCAAGACGTCCGGGAGTCGACAAACATGGCCACCATCAACCTCGTCCGCGGCATGGGGAGCCTCTTCAAGGAGTGCGAGCACCCCGAGAGTCGATGGCCGAGGTGTCCGCATGAATACAAGATTCGCTACCGCAACGCGGCCGGACGACAGGCCGAGGAATCCGGGTTCTCCACCCAGGAGAAGGCGAAGGCCCGCCTCGCCGAGGTGTACCAGACCCGGAAGAACAACCCGCAGAACCAGCACAAGGCCGAGCGCATCCAGAAATACAGCCCGATGCAGTTCGAGCAGTACGTCACCGAGTGGAAGGCCGGCCAGCGCGACCTCAGCCCCAGCTCCCTGCGACACCTCGACTCACTGCTCGTCCACCACCTCTACCCCGCTTTCCAGAGCCGCCGGATGGGCACCTTCGACCACAAGGTCGTCGAGTCCTTCATCCAGACCATGGAACGCAACGGCGTCGGCCTGGCCACCCAGTCCAACGTCTTCGACAAACTCAAGTCGATCCTGCTGGACGCCCACCGGCTCGGCCTCTACGACGACAACCCGCTCGACGGCGTCAAGCCCCCGCAGTACGACCCCAAGCGCGCCGTCATCCCCTCTCCCTCCCAGCTCCATGGCATACGCACCGCCGGCGACGACGTGTTCCGTCTCATCGTCGACCTGATGAGCGGCTGCGGTATGCGCAACGGGGAAGCGCTGGCCGTAAACATCAACAACATCGTGGCCGACGACGTTTACCGGATCACCGAGCAGGTCAACCAGACCACGAAGGTCTACGCGCCCCTCAAGCATCGCAAGGCCAGCGACTACCGCGACGTACCGCTCCCGGCCCGGGTCAAGCAGTCAATCGAGTGGTACGCGGACACGTACGGCACCGTCGACGGCTACCTGCTCCGAAGCCCGCGAGACATGGCCACCCCGTTGTCCAACCACTACATCGGAAATCAGTGGAAGCGCATCAAGAAAGACGGCCTCGTCGAGATCCCCGAAGGCATGGTCGTCTACGGCTTCCGCCACTTCTTCGCCTCCAACTGCCTCACCCACAACATCCCCATCACCGACGTCGCGGAATGGATGGGCCACCGCAGCCTCGACATCACCTTCAAGATCTACCGCCACCTCATGCCCGGCTCGATCGGCCGCGCCGCCCAGGTCCTGGACCTCGGCCTCGCCGCCTGAACGCGTAAGGCCCTCTCCCTGAACCAGGAGAGGGCCTACACACCCGATCAAGCGATCTCAGCAACCTGAGAGTCGCTGCTGCTTCACCCACGCCTGAACCTCGGTCACCTTGAACTGAAGCTTGGCGTTCCGCCCGTACCCGAACCTATACGGAACGAGCCCCGCTCGAGCGGCTTCGCGATACACCCACGGGACCGACATGTTCAGATACTCCGCGGTTTCTTTGGCGCTCATGAATTGCTGAGTCACTGAATTCCCCTCTCCGGAAGTCGACATCTGCCGGAGAGAGTCACACGTGGAGACTCGTTTGACTGAACCGTAAGCCTCTGCTAATTGGCCGTCTTCTTCCTGTCTCTGTGGGATGAGATCCACCGCTCACTCTGCGGGAAGCTGGAGTACTACCAGCAGGCCCTACTTGCGCTGGCGCACCTGCGCATGAACGTGACACTGCCCGCCCTGGCGGCCGGCTTCGTCATCTCCACGGCCACCGTTCAGCGGTACGTCGACAAGACGCTCGAGGTTCTCGCCGCCAGGGCGTCGGACCTGCGCCAGGCCCTCGAAGAAGTCACGGCGACCGATTCGACCTTCACGACTGCCTCCATCTCGATCACCCAACGGGACACATTCGCCCAGTGCGCACGACCGACCGCATCGGGCCTACCGCCAGCTTCGGCGCACGCCGCCGACCTCAACGTCCCTGCCGCACGCCCCGCACCGGACATACCCGCCTACTACAGGAACACGCCGTACACCGCATGACTTCAGCCATCATCGGCACTCGATCCGGATCACCAGCGTGCCCCGCTACGATGAGCGACACGGTCTTCTGGCATGTGACAAAGACAGGACTGCTGACGAGCCCTGCCATGGGCTGTGCGGAATGGTGGAACCGTACGGATGTGCGCAGGAAAGATCGACAGACTTTCCGGACCGCTGTGTGGGGCTGGAGACAGTAGGCGCTCGGCCTTGGGGCACGGGCGAGAATGCTTGGGGTGGGATGTGCGGACCGACTTCGGTGACCTTGTCCTGGAACGGGCCATCGTCCATGTGGTACCTCAGCGCCCCCGAGGGCAGGAACCCCAACCGCTCCAGTTGAGCGAGACGGCTTGCAAGCTCGACGAAGGGGGGCGCACGGCTCTACAGGGAAAACTCCGTGACGTCCTCGGGCGTCTGGCGCGCGAGGTCGTGGAGGATCCGGAACTCAAGTCCGGCCTACCCGACGCCGTCCGGGCGTTCCTGAGCGGCGAGCAGGATCTGGTGGAGGTCTCCGGAGAGCTGGCCCACGCGCTGCGTGACAGCCAGAACGGGTCCAGTTCGGCGGGTCTCCTCCTGGTTGCCGCCGCCCGTCTCGACAACCAGCCGGCACTGCTGATGGTCAAGCTCGAACATGAGACCGGCATGCAGGCGAACGCGATCTTCACCGACGGCCTGCGCACCTTCGACATGCAGTATCTCGCCAACCTGCTGTTCACCGAGAAGTCCAAGGTGTACAAGGTGGCCCTCTTCTCCGAAGAGGGGATGGCTGGCCAGAGACTTCAGGGTTGGGCCGCCGACCCCCAGAAATCAGGCAAGGACGTGGCCCAGTTCTTCCTTGAGCGGTTCCTGGGTTGCCGGCATCAGAAGGACCCCCGGGAGCTCACCCGACGCTTCCACGACGCAGCCATGGAGTGGGTCAATACCCGCTTCGCGCATGCCGATTCCGACGTGCGCGTGGACTACGTGATGGCCATCATGGTCGAGCTTCAGAGTTCCGCTGACACTCTGGACCCCGCAACATTCATCGAAACCCATCTCCAAGAAGCGCATCGGGACGACTTCGCCGAGTTCATGCAGACGTACGACGTTCCCGTCCGCGCCTTCGACAAGAACACCGACCTCATCGGCAACCGGCTGCAGAAGGTGCGTTTCGATCTGGCCAGCGGAGCCTTCCTCGTCGCCCCACTGGAAGCCGTCCAGGATGGCACCGTGGCCGTGAAGGGCCTCGGGGACGGCCGGACCACGGTCACTGTCACGGACACCCTCGCCAAGACCAGTAGCGGCGCTGCGGCGGGCCGTCCTCCCAAACTGACCGACCAACCCGTGGAACTGCCATCCCAGGCGGAACCGATCCCTGGCCTCGAAAGCGTCCTCGCCACCCCGACTCGAACCGGCAGCACCGCGCGCACGCTCCCGATGGCGCAGACGTGATGCCCGGCAACAGCGGCCTCCCCTCCGACCTCCCGGTGCGTCCCACATGCCCCTGACCGCTGACGAGGCCTTCCAGCGGTACCAGCGCGAGCTGCCGCGTATCAGAGAAGCGGCCGAGGCCACGGAGACCCATCTCCGCAGCCGCATCGACCGCGAAGGGATCTCCTGCAGCGTGACCTCTCGCGCCAAGGAGGTCGGCAGCTTCAGGACCAAGATCTACCGCAAGCTGTACACCGATCCCTGGAAGCAGATCACCGACAAAGCCGGTCTGCGCGTCGTCGTGCCCCACAGAGGCCTACTCACCCCGGCTCTGAGCATCATCAAGGAGTCCCTCGACATCGTCGAGGTGCAGGACGAGCGGGACGCTCCCGAATACGTGGACCGCCTGCGCTACCCGCGCCTGCACGTCCAGGCCCTCATGGTCGGCGGAGCGAAAGACCCGGACGGCGTGCCATATGAGTGCGAGATACAACTGCGCACAAAGGCAGTCGACTTGTGGTCGAGCATGTCCCACGAGCTCCTCTACAAGCCTGGCGTCGAACCCCCGGCCGATGTCAGACGCTCGCTGTACCGTCTGATCGCACTGGTCGAGCTGTACGACCTCGAAGTCGAACGGGGGGTGGAAGCGATGGCGCAACATCCCGATCTTGTCCAAGCCAACCGTCTCCTCAGCGTGGCCGAACAGCTCTACCGGACGTTCACCAACCAACCCTACAGCCGAGACCTCTCCCGGGACGTCGTCGACGTCCTGTCCCGGACCATCACCGACGGCGCCGCCTACGGCGAACAACTCATCGAGTTCACCGAAAACTTCCGTGAGCGTCTCGATCGGGCCTACACCGACTACGGCCCCACCAGCGTCCACTTCTTGCAGCACGGTCGCTATCTGCTGGCCAGCCAGCCGGAGAGTCTGATCATCTTCGAGCGGCTGCACCATGCGCGCTTCAGCCTCAAAAGCGCCTGGGACAGAAGCCACCTACCGGAATCCATGCTTGCCGATATGGCGCAGATCTGGGGAAACGGACTATGAGCAACCCCACACAGCCAGAACCCCCAGCCCTTGCGGCCGCCACCGCGATGTTCGTCGAGGTCCTCGTGGTGGGTATCGGCACGCTCACCGCAGCGGTTCTCCTCCTCATCGCGCTCGTCGGTCCCGTCACCGCGAGCAAACTCGCCCCGGCAGTGGACTCGTCCCTGGTCGCGGGCGCGGCCCTCGCCGCCGCCTACGCCCTGGGCATCCTTATCGACCGAGCCGCTGACGCGATCCTCACCCACCAGCGTCGGCTCCTTCGCACCCAGCACTTCCCTTCTCAGAACGCGTATGCCCAAGCGCGCCTACGCCTGGTCGACCACCCTGCCCAGGCCGCACGGGCCGACTACACCCGCTCACGCATGCGCATCTGCCGCGGATGGTTTCTCAACTCGATGGCCCTGACCCTCACTGCTGACCTGACCATGCTGCGCTACTCCTTCGCCCATCGCCCGCTCGTGCTCTGCGCCGCCACGCTGCTCGGCGCGGTGACCGCCTTCGGATTCCACCGCGCCTGGCGCGCGCTCACCGAGACTGGCTACCGCAAACTCGCCCAGCAGACCGCCCTCACCACCGGCTCGGCCGTGCCCTCGCAGCCTCAACCTGGCACGACACTTCCCTGAGGCAGCCGGAGAGTGAGCGCCGTCTTGACGCTGATCGCAGTCCAACTATGGCCTCGACCCGGTCGGCACCGCTGTTACGAACCATGAACTGGCGAGGCAGACTTCGGACCAGCTTCGAAGCCATGCTCCAGACCATCGCCGCTTCCACCAGCCGCACTGGCCTCGCCGTCCAGACCAACTCGACGGTGAGTGCCCCACCAACATCCGCATCTGCGACGACGAGGTTGCCGCCCTGCCCACCATCCGCCATCACTTCCAGGGCGATTGGACTCGCCTCACGCGGCGTTCGCTCCAGCACCCTGACAAGATCAGACCAAGGTATTGATTCCCAGCAATTCCTCAGGCGGAATACTCCGCGCCCTCCCGCGATTGGTCTTCGTGCAGAGATCACAGGGGGAGGCGCTAATGGCCGAGTTGATGTTGTTCCGGCAAGGCGCGGACGGGCGGGATGTCGAGCTGTCCGGTTCGACAGTGGCGCTGGAGGTGGAACTGCAGCGGCGGGTCGAGGCCGGTCTGGAGCAGATGCTCGGTATCCGGTTCCTGGCGTCGGAGTACGCGACCGGGCCGTGGCACCGGGGGCGGATCGACACGCTAGGGCTGGATGAGAACGGCAGTCCGGTGGTGATCGAGTTCAAGAAGGGCTCTGACAGCGGGGTGCTGTCGCAGGCCGTCTCCTACATGGCGTGGCTGGAGTCCGCGCAGCACGAGTTCGAGGCGCTCGTCCGGAAGGTACTGGGCGCGGAGGCGGCCGAGTCCGTCGACTGGCGGCGTCCGCGGATGGTCTGTATCGCGGCCGGCTTCTCGCACCACGACCGGGTAGCCGTGCAGCGGGTGCCCGAACGGATCGACCTGGTGCGTTACCGCGTCTTCGAGGGTGGTCTGCTGAGCCTGCTGCTGGTGGACTCCTCGCCTGGCGTGCCGAGCACGGCGTCTCGGCGGAGCCGCGCGCGGGAAGCGGCGGCCGAGGACGCGGCGGCGGCCCCGGTAGTTCCTGCGCCGGCGGGTGCTGGTCTTGTCCCGGAGTGCCTGCGGGATCTGTTCGCGGAGGTGGACGAGGCGCTGACGGCGTGGGGCGAGGTCGAGGTGGCGGTACTGCGGCACTACATCGCCTACCGGAGGCTGGTGAACGTGGCGTCGGTCCTGTTCCGTCCGAAGCACCAGGTGATCCTGGTCTATCTCAGACTCGACCCGGACACGGTCGTGCTGGAGGATGGCTTCACTCGGGACATGCGTGGTGTCGGGCATCTCGGGACGGGGGACCTGGAGGTGCGTATCGCTTCGGTGGAGGACCTGGAGAAGGCGGCGCCGTTGATCCGGCGGGCGTTCGAGGCGGCCTGAGACAAGCGGAAGGGCGGCTGGAGCATCGGTTCTCGATGTTCCAACCGCCCTTCGGTGTCTGCGGCCCGCCGGCCCCGGGGTTTTCGTTCTCATGCTCAGTCCTCCGGTCCGGCCAGGGTGAAGTCGTCCTGCTCCAGCTCGGCGCGCAGGCGCCGTTCGGCGATGTCGGCGTAGTGCGGGGAGAGTTCGACGCCGACGAACTTTCGGCCTTCGCGGAGGGCGGCGACGCCCGTGGACCCGCTTCCGGTGAAGAGGTCGAGGACGGTGCCACCTTCGGGGCAGACCTGGACGAGCTGCCGCATGATCCCGACGGGCTTCTGGGTGATGTGGACCCGGCCCTTGCGGGGCTGGGAGGCGATGTAGTGGCCGGGCAGGTAGAGGTCGCGGGTGTTGTCGAGGGATCCCTTGACGCCCCAGACGATGAACTCGGAGTCCTGCTTCGGCCCGCCCTTGCGGGGCCGGCTGGCGGGCTTGATCCACGGGAGGGTGCCGCTCCAGGTCCAGCCGGCCATCTGCAGTGCGTCGGTCGTGGTCGGTTCCTGTCGCCAGTCGGTGAAGACCATGGCGACCGCGTGCTCGGTGGAGGCCCGGTATGCCTCGGTGAGCAGTTCGGTCAGCCAGGAGCGGTAGGAGCGCTGGTCGCGGTTCTCGCCGGGAAAGTCGGCGAGGTCGTGTGCAGAGTTGCTGGTGACGTACTTGGCCCGCGCGGTGCGTCCGGTGCGTTCCGAGCTCGTACGGCCGCCGGAGTTGTACGGCGGGTCGGTGATCACGGCGTTCACGCTCTCGTCCGGGAGGGACTTCAGGACGGTCAGGGCGTCGCCTCGGTGCAGCGTGTAGCTCATGGGAGGGCCTCTCTTCGGGGGGCGGAGGGTCGTGGGCCCGTGCCGGACAGCGCTCAACAGCGCTCGGCTCTGGCGGGGTTGAGCCGGAGGTTAGCCGTAGTTTCCGGCCGGACCTAACGAAGCGGCGGTGGCTCGGGGCCGGGGCCGGGGATCGTTTGGCGCGGCCGGAATCGCGGTCTACTGTCTCGCCGTGTCGCCGGGAAGAAGCCTCGCTCCACCCCGCTGACCTGTGCTTATCCGTGCCTCAGCGCACGGATAAGTGTGTTCCCCTCGTGTCCCCTGCCGTCAGGAGTCCCTGGTGTTCTGCCTGAGATTACGAGCGCGGCTGGCTGCCGCGCGTGACCTGAGACCGGCGTCCGGGAGCCACCAACTCCCCTGACCCCGGGCCCGTCCGAGCGGCGGATGCACATCGGCGCGGTGCCGGCGGCTTTGCACGAGAAGCCGGCACCGCGCCTCCTACGAACACCGAGGAGCCGCTGCGATGCAGCATGCCCTGATACCTCCGCGCCCCGACCCGATGGCGTCGCCCGGCCGGCCCCGCCGCCCCGGTGAACGGCGGCGGTGATGAAGAAGACCACCAAGGGTGTCGTCGGCCTGTTCACGGCCGGCTCGATGCTGCTGGTCGTGCCGGTCCTCGCCTTCGGCGCCGGCACCGCTTCGGCCTCCTGCCCGACCGACGGCGCGCAGTCCGTGGACACCGCGGCGGTCGCCGACCAGGTGAAGGCCATCCTGGAAGGCGGCGGCAAGACGTCGGTCTCCGTGCCCGGTCTGGACAATCCGGCCGAGCAGATCCCCTTCGCCAAGACGATCCAGGCCACCGGCGTCGCGATGAACATCCCGGCCCGCGGGCAGATCGTGGCCCTGGCGACCGCCCTGCAGGAAAGCGGCCTGCGGAACCTGACCTGGGGCGACCGCGACAGCTTGGGGTTGTTCCAGCAGCGGCCGTCGCAGGGCTGGGGCACGGCGAACGAGATCCTCGACCCGGTGCACGCCAGCACCAAGTTCTACGAAGGGCTCAAGAAGGTCTCGGGCTGGGAGTCCCTGTCGATCACCCAGGCCGCCCAGGTGGTGCAGCGGTCGGGCTATCCCGAGGCGTACGCCAAGTGGGAGCCACTGGCCACCGCTCTGCAGAAGGCCATCGAGCCCCTGCTGCCGAAGGCCAGTGGCGGTGGCATGTCACCGGATCCGGCGCCGGACGGTGCCGGCGGTCCTTCGCCCGGCACTGCGGGCGGCTGTAGCGCCGAAGGGGACGGGACCGACTTCGGCACCATCCCGGGCGGCGCGCTGCCGAAGGAGTACAACATGTGCAGACGGCGATCCGGTGGGCGCTCGGCCAGCTCGGCACGCCGTACCAGTGGGGCGGTACCTGCACCGACTCCCACGGTGACACGGCTATGGGCCGGTGCGACCGCTCCTCCCTGATGCAGCAGGCGTACAAGGCCGCCGGGGTCACCCTGACGCGGACGACGTACACGCAGGTCAAGGAGGGCAAGCCGGTCCCGGCCGACGCTCTTCGGCCGGGTGACCTCATCTTCACCGAGGGAACGGCCGCCGTTCCCTCGCACGTCGGCATGGCCATCGGCCAGGGCCTGATCGTGCACGCCCCACGCACCGGCGACGTCGTCCGCATCACGACCGTCGCCGCCTGGAAACCCGGGATTCTCGCGGTCCGCCGAGTCGTCTGACCGGCACCTCTCCCCCTCCCCCCCCTTTCCCGCACCGCCGCCCCACCCCCACGGGCTTCGGCGTACATTCATTCGAACTGGAGTTCCCCATGTATCTCGCCGAACAGGTCATACAGCTCGCCTACGACCCCGGGATCAAGCCGAACGAGGGCGGGCTGCCGGGCCTGAACGTCCTCAAGCAGGTGATGGGCTCCATCAACCTCTTCGGCCTCGTCGCCGTGGTGGGCGCGCTCGCCGTCAGCGCGGGCGTGTGGGCTTGGGGCCACCACTCCGGCGGCCACCAGGCCGAGGCCAACGGCAAGAAGGGCGTCCTGGTGAGCGCCGGCGCGGCCCTTCTGCTCGGCGCGGCAAATGGCGTGGTGGCGTTCTTCAGCACGCTGGGGACGCAGGTCCGCTGATGCCTTCCCACTCCTCCAACCCCGGCGGCGCATCTCGCGTGCGCCGCCGGGCGTTGCTCGGCACCGTCGTCCTGGCGGTGCTCGTCGCCCTCGCCGGCCTGGCCGCCTACCTCACCCGCGACGGCAGGATCCCCGCCAAGACCGCGGCGGCGCGTCCGAGTTCGCCGACGTCTTCCTCCTCGGCCGTCTCGTCGTCCGGGCCGCCCCCGGTGACCACCCGTCCCCGCTCCCTGCCGGTTCCGCCGAGGACCACCGACCCGATCGCCTTCGGGAAGGCAGCCGCAGCGGCGCTGTGGTCGTACGACACCCGCGCGTACCCGCAGGCCGAACTGCGGCGCGCTCTGCACGCGTGGCTGACCCCGGAGGCCAAGTACGCCGACGCGACCTCGGTCGACCGGGGTATCCCCTCGCCGGTGCTGTGGAAGGAGATGGCCGCCAACGGCCAGTTCGCCACCGCCACGGTGCACGAGGGGCACTTCCCGAACGCGTTCACCCGGGCCCTTCAGGAGGACCCGGGCGCGATCACCCAGGCGTACATCTACGCGGTGACGGTCTCGGGCAAGCAGACGATCGCCTGGAAGGGCTCGCCGGGCGGCGCGGAGAGCCGCTCCACCACCCTCGCGGTCCAGTGCCGCCCCCACCAGCCCTGCGCCCTGGCCGGCGTCATGCCGTCCGTCGCGCCCTGACCCACGTTCCCGAAAGGAGGTACCACCATGGACGTCTGCGGCCTTCCCATGATGGACAAGGTGTGCACCGCCGTCGACTTCGCCACCAACCCAGCCGGGGCCGTCACCGACGGCATCGGCGCGTGGATCGCGAAATCGGCAGGAGAACTGGCGGCCAGCGCGGCGGACCTCGCCGCCAAGGCCGTCGACCAGACGACCGCCATCGACCTCAATGCCGGCTGGTTCCGGGACAACTACCAGCTTCTGCTTCCCATCGGGCTCGCCCTGACCGTCGGCACGTTCTGTATCCAGCTCATGCTCGCGGCCTGGCGGCGCGACGAGCGGGCCCTGGCCCAGGCCGCGATCGGCACCATGACCGGCGTCCTGTTCAGCTTCTGCGCCATCGCCTTCACCACCGTCGCCATCACCGTGGTCGACGCCCTGTCCGACGGCCTGTTCCAAGCCGCCAACACCTCGGTCGACGACGCGATCCGCCGCGTCGTGAAGATCAATGAGTTGGGGGCGATGTACGGCCTGGGCTGGGGCGTTCCCGCCTTGGTCGCCCTGGGCTGCGCGATCGGCTCCTTCCTCTACTGGGGCGTCATGGTCGCCCGAAAGGTCGGCGTCCTGATCATGGTCTCGCTCGCCGTGTTCGCCGGCGCCGGCGGCGGCTGGGAGGTCGCCAAGCGCTGGCGGCGCGGCTGGATCGAGGCCACCGCCACCCTGGTCGTCTCGAAACTCCTGATGACCATCGTCTTCCTGATCGGCGTCTCCGCCATGGGCAAGAGCGACGCCAACGACGGGCTGTCGGCCCTGTCCGACGCGATGGCCGGCATCGTCGTCATGGTCCTGGTCCTCCTGTGCCCCTACGCCACGTACAAGTTCGTCCACTGGGCGAGTGACGGCGGCGGACAAGACGACCTGCACCGCACCGGCGTCGCGGGCATGGCCATCGCCGCCGGAGCGGCGAAGACCGCCGCCAGCCTGGCGATGCGGGTCGGCACCGGAACCCCCGCTCCCCAGGGGCCGAGCCAGGTTCCCGGCGCGGGTGCCGACGGCGTCGCCTCCGGGATCAACCCAGCCGGCGGCAACCTCAGCAAGGAGGGCATCGACGCCGGCCCGCCCAAGCCGCAGACCCGCTTCCGGTACGGCGAGGACCCGAGCGCCCCCGGCGACAAGGGCCGGGCCCTGATCCAGCGGCCCGGGATCCCGCCGCTCATCACGCGTCCCGGCGGAAGCGAAGCAGCCCCTTCCGCCGACGAGATCCCGGCCCCGGCCGCCTCTTCCGGTGTTCTCACCGGCGCGTCGGCTCCGGGCAGCAGCATGGTCTCCGTGCCGTCCGCCGCCGGATCCCCGTGGTTCGCCGCCCGGGCCGCGCCGCCGGCCACACCCCCTCCGGCCTCGACCCCACCGGCCGTCGGTTCCCCGACGCCGACGAACTGGGTGTACCCCACTCAGCCGCCCTCGGGTTCCTGACCCGTCACCACCGGGGGCGGGCTGTCCCTCCGCAGCCCGCCCCCTCTCGACCCGACCGTCAAAGGAGTCCCGTCATGTCCTCCAGAAGAGCGCCGCACGCCCCGTCCCTCGTTCGCTCCCACCGTCTGGAACCCTCATGTCCGGCAAGCACCAGGCCGAAGTCCCCTCGGCCACCGTGAAGTTCCCCCACCGCAGCAGGCGCGGCGTCCTGCTCGGCCTGACCGCCCCGCAGCTCCTCGTCGCCGGCCTCACCGGCCTTCTCCTTCTCGCCGTGATCCTCGCCCGCGGCGTGGTCGGCGCTCTCGCGCTCATCCCCCTGTGGGCCGCCATCGCCCTGTTCGTCTTCGTCCGCCACCGGGGCCGTGCCCTGGCCGACTGGGCGCCGATCGTCGTCCGGTACGCCCTGCGCCGGATGCGCGGCCAGCTCGTCTGGCTCACCCGTCCCTCGCGCCGGCCGACCCGCGAGGGACTGCTCCACCTGCCGGGCACCGCCGCCAGCCTGCGCGTGGCCACCGCGCCCGACGGCCGGTACGGCGCGGTCCACAATCCGCACCACGGCACGCTGACCGCCGTGGTCAAGGTCTCCTCCCGCGCCTACGCCCTGCTCGACCCGGGCACCCAGCACGCCAACGTCAGCGGCTGGGGACGGGCCCTGGCCGCGCTCGCCCGGACCGGTCAGATCGCCCGCGTCCAGGTGATCGAGCGCACCGTCCCGGACTCCGGCGACAGCCTGCGCCGCTACTGGGAGGAAGAGCACGGCCGCCCCGACACCCCGGTGGCCGGCGCGATCTACAACGAGCTGATCCAGAGCGCCGGCCCGGCCGCCGCCCCGCACGAGGCGTACGTCGCGCTGTCGCTGGACACCAAGGCGGCACGCCGGCTGATCAACCAGGCCGGCGGCGGACTGACCGGGGCCTTCAGCGTCCTTACGCAGCTGACCTCGACCTTCGAGCAGGCCGCGCGGACCGCCGGGCTCAACCCGACCGGCTGGCTCACCGCCCGCGAGATCGCGGCCGTTGTACGTACGGCGTACGACCCCAAGGCGCTCGCGGTGCTGGACCGCTGGTCGGCCACCGGACGCACCGAGGCCGACGCCGCCGCTGCCGGTCCGGTGGTGGTCGTGGAGAAGGCGGACCACATCGCGACCGACTCAGCCATCCACGCCACGTACTGGGTGGAGAACTGGCCCCGGACCGAAACCAGCGCCGGCTTCCTGCACCAGCTCCTGTTCACCGGCGGGGTCCGGCGCACGCTGTCGCTCTCCTACGAGCCGAAGGGACTGGACGCCGCCCTGCGAGACGTCCAGCGCAAGAAGGCGTCGGTCATCGCCGATGCCGCCGAGCGGGCCCGGCGCGGCCAGGTCGACTCCGAGGCGGACTCGATCGAGTACCAGGACATCAAAGCACGCGAGCGGCAGCTCATCGCCGGCCACGCGGACGTCGCCCTGACCGGGCTGCTAACCGTCTCGGCCGACTCCGAGGAGGAGCTGCGCACCGCGTGCGCGGTCGTGGAGACCGCCGCCGTCGGCGCCCAGCTCGACCTCCGGCCCCTGACCTGGCAGCAGGCCGAGGCGTTCACCGCCGCCGCCCTGCCGCTTGCCCTCGCCGCGTAACCTCCGACGCCCCCTGCCGAAAGAGCACTTCCGTGTCCCGCACCCCCAGCACGCCCGCGCAGGACTTCGTGCCCTTCGCCACCGCCGCGCTCGACTTCCACCGCGCGCTCAACCTCCCGGGCGGCCCGCTCGTCACCTCCCGCGCCGAGCTGGACGCCCTGCACGCCCATCTCGTCTCGCTG
This sequence comes from Streptomyces sp. R-07, assembly GCF_049913175.1. Lineage (NCBI taxonomy): Bacteria > Bacillati > Actinomycetota > Actinomycetes > Kitasatosporales > Streptomycetaceae > Streptomyces > Streptomyces sp. R-07. The sequence goes on along the minus strand of NZ_CP183978.1, from coordinate 7,222,858 downwards.
TACGAGCTGCTCGACGCCCACGCCGGACGCGTCGGCCAGCTCCTGCCGGCGGAGGGCGACCACCTGCGTGCCGCCCGCACCCGGATCTGGCAGGCCGCTGACCACCTCCACGCCGCCTACCACGCAGCCCCCCGGGCGGACTCCGGCGAGGTGCCCGAGCGCGAGGCGTGCCGGGCCGGCCTTCCCGAAGGCGTGCCGGAGCTGACCGTCTGCCAGCGTCATCAGCGCACCGCGCACCTGGTCCGCCGCCGTACGACGCCGGCCGACCTGCACGCCCCGTTCACCGGCCTCGTCCGCCGCTGATCCCCTCTCGCCTGGAGAAACGTTCATGCCCCGTACCCGCGCCAGCGCCTCCCAGCTGTTCGTGCCTCACAAGGCATCACGCAGCCAGCGGAGGGCCGCCCGAGCCGGTTTCGCCGACGCCCACCGCCAGGCCCGCCGCGCCGAAGCGCCCCCCAGGCACCGTGCCCAGGAGGCCGCCGATCCGGAGCTGCGGCCGGTCTACCCGCTGTCCGGGCGGCCCGGCCCGGCTTCGGCCCGCGGCGGCAAGCTCAGCCTGCCCGCCCATCGGATGACCACCGCCACCGTCAGCGGGGCCTATCCGTTCGTCGCCGAGGGCGGTCTGGGGGCGGAGGGGGTCTTCATCGGCCGCGACGTCCACGCTGAGGCCGCGTTCTGCTTCGACCCGTTCTCGCTGTACGGCAGCGGCCGGATCGAGGGCTTCACCAACCCCAACGCCGTCCTCGCCGGGATCATCGGCATGGGCAAGTCCGCGCTCGCGAAGTCCATCGCCACCAGGTCGATCGCCCACGGCTACCGGATCTACATCCCCTGTGACCCGAAGGGCGAGTGGACCGGCGTCGCACAGGCCCTCGGCGGCTACAGCATCGCGCTCGGTCCAGGCCTCCCGGGACGGCTGAACCCGCTGGACGCACCGGCCCGGCCCGCCTCCGTCAACGAGGACGACTGGGTGAGCGAGGTCCGCAAGCGCCGCCTGCTGCTCCTGGCCGGCCTGGCGCGCACCGTCCTGAAGCGCGATCTGCTGCCGATGGAGCACACCGCCCTGGACCTCGCCCTCGACCTGGTCGTCGCCGAGGCCGCCGCCCGGGGCACGGTTCCGTTGCTCGGCGAGATCGCCTATGTCCTCGGCTCTCCCCAGCGCCTCGACCAGGCCCTCGGTAACTCCTCCGGGCACCTGGGGACGGCCGCCCAGGACGTCGCGCACGCCCTGCGCCGTCTCGTCCACGGCGACTTGAGCGGCATGTTCGACGCTCCTTCGACGGTCGCGTTCGACCCGACCGCGCCGATGCTGTCGATCGACCTCTCCCGCCTCGGCGGTGCCGGTGACGACACCGCGCTGGTCCTCGCCATGACGTGCGCGAGCGCGTGGATGGAGTCCGCCCTCGCCGACCCCGGCGGCGGTCGGCGCTGGGTGATCTACGACGAGGCGTGGCGGGTGATGCGGCACGTCGGCCTGCTGGAGCGGATGCAGTCCCAGTGGAAGCTCTCCCGTGGTCTCGGCATCGCGAACTTGATGGTCATCCACCGACTCAGCGACCTGCTCTCGGCGGGCGACGCCGGCTCGCGTGGCCGGGTCTTGGCCGAGGGCCTCCTGGCCGACTGCTCCACACGCATCATCTACCGGCAGGAGCCCGACCAGCTCGACGCCGCCGCGTCCCTGCTCGGCCTGACCGGCGTCGAGACCCAGGCGGTGTCCGCCCTGACCAAGGGCCGGGGCCTGTGGAAGGTCGCGGGCCGGTCCTTCATCACGCAGCACATCCTGCACCCGGCCGAACGCGAACTGTTCGACACCGACGCCCGGATGGCGGCCTAGGCATGTCCGGAGAAAGGATCACGTCCGTTTCCCCCAGTTCTCCCGCCCCGGCCGAGAACCAGCCGACGGCCACCGAGGACCTGGCGTGGCGAAGGCACATCCCAGCGCTGGCCTCCGCCGTCGCCGGGATCCGGCAGGCGTCCGACGCCTGGGACGCGGTCTCGGACTCCTTCTGCGACACCGACGGCTGGCCCGTCGACGAGCACGGGTACGAGGACGGCAAGGTGAAGCGCGACGCCGAGGCATGGCGGCACGTCGAGGTCTTCCTCGACCACAGCCCCGAGGTCCTGGCCGGCATCCGCGCCACCGCCTGTGCTGCCGACTACGTCGAGGGGCCCATCAGCGAAGACCTCCGCTCGCTGCGCGGGATCGACACCACCCTGAAACACGCGGCAAAGCTCCAGCGCGAGTGGGACCAGATCATGGCCCTCATGGACGCCTCGCTGCCCGGCTCGCGAAAGCTCTACGAGGGCAGGGCGAAGGAGGAGCGGAACGCCGACGGTTGGCACTACGCCGACGAGCTGGCCATCCACGGCCCGGCCCTCGTCCGAGCCGCCGACTTCCTGGCCGGGCGGGCGGACACCGAGCAGTCCGCGCACGCCGAGCGGGCGCGCGTGGCTCTCGCCTGCTCGGACTCCGGTCTTCGCGGAGCCCTGCCCGCTTCTCCCCCGGTGCCGTCGGCACCCAACGCACCGGTCCCGGGCCGCTCCCGCTGACGCTCGTAGCACCCGGTCCCGGCCAGGCCAAACCGCCCGATCACCAGATCCTCGTGGACCACCGCCCGCCCGACGCGGTCCGGCCCGTACCCACTGCGGTGACCGCCGGCCGCTAGGGCGTCTCACCACGGAGAAAACCCATGCACCAGGACAATCCCCTGATCACCATCCAGCAGGAGGGACCACAGATCACCGCGTGGACCAGCTCCTCCTCGCCTGTTGTCTCCGAGGGCCCGAAACAGGATCACGGGTACGGCTACCTCACCGGCCCCCTCCGCCAGCGGGGCCTGGAGGTCACCGTCGAGTACGGACTGAGCGACTGCATCGTCGACGTCTCCCTCCCCGACGGCAGCTCGGTGATCATCTCGCCACCGCAGGAACCGCCTTCCGAGAAACCCGAGTTCCCCGAGAGCTGGACGGCGATCCGCCACCGGGAGGCCGCGCCCGCGGTGTACGAGGTGATCTACGACTCCGAGCCCGACGGTCCCGATGCCCGGCACGGCGGCAGCGTCTCAAGCCTGCTCGCCGCCGTCGACGCGCGCCTGGACCAGCTCGGCGTGGCGCCCCGTCCCGGGCAGCACCGTTCCTCCCGGGAGCGCGCCGCCGACGAGGTACTCCGCCGGGCGGGCTTCATCGCCGCGATGTCGTTGGACGGGGAGTGCTATCACCGGCTGCCCACGACCATGACCGACCCGGCCGAACAGCGGCGGGCGGTGACCGGGGCCTTCACCGCACTACAGGCCGATGGCTTCAAGGTCCTGTGCGATTCGACCCCGCTCAGGCCCGGCACTCCCCCTGCCCGGCCGTACGAGGCACGGCTCGGGGACGTCCTCACCACCCAGCCCGGCCCGGTCCTAAGCCCTGTAGCCCCAACCGCGCTGCCGACCTCCGTTCCACCTCGGGTGAGCGCTGCTCTCGCACCCTCCCCGTCGGCCGGATCGCGTCCGGTCCGCACACGCCTGGCGGCGGAAGCCCCCCAGCGTGCCGCGCCGCCGCCCACGCGTCCCTCCACCGCACCTGGTCGCTGACCTCTTCCCTCCTCGGAGTTCGCCGTATGCCTCGCACCAGCAGACCCGTTCCTGCCCTCGCCCTCCCCCGTCATCGAGCCCGCACCGGATGGATCAGCCGTGTTGCCCAACTCCGCCGAAGAACTGCTTCCCGACGTCGCCATCGGGCGCCACCCCGACTACGGCATCGTCGCCGCGAACCCCAAGAACCTCGTCGCCGGCACCTGGATGCTGAAGCGGCTCGACTTCCGCCCCGTCCCGGGCGAGCCGACCCTGTACGCCCTGACCGACCAGCAGCGTGACGGGCAGGGCCGCGCCACCCGGGCCGTCGAGCTGCTGCGCAACGCCGACTTCCGGGTCGACACGGACGCCGTGTTCAACCCCGCCCTCGCACCCGGGCCTCGCCCCCTCCCGGGCCGAACCCCGCTCGGCGAGCCCGATGTCGCGTTCGCCGAACATCCACGGCTCGGCATCATCGCGGCCATCGACGACCGGGCCTCCCAAATCACCGCACTCGCCCTGCTCGACCACGGCTGGCGACACGACCCCCGCCTGAACATCTACACGCTGCCCACCACCACTGACCGCGACGAGGCCCTGGGGAAGGTCGCCGACGCCACGCTGGCCCTGCACCGTTCCGGTGTCCAGGTCGCCGTACACCCTCACCTCGCGCAGGACGTAGCGACCCGCCACCATCCCGCGACCGCGCCGGTCCCGTCCCGCGACCGCACCCAGAACGTCGGCGTCCATCGCTCGCCGCTCAGCACCGCCGCGCTCGCCGCCAGCCCGGCCCTCGCCGGCCTCCCGGGCAAGCGGCCGGCGGCCGCTCCCGCCACCTCCGTCGCGGCGGCCCGGCCGGTCGACCCGCGCATCGACTTCTCCCGCGACCGCTGACCCAACCCCAGTAAGGAAGCCCCCCACGACAGTGTTGGTAAGTCCGGCTATCAGAAGTTGTGGAATGGTCCTCCATCCCATGAAGATCCACGGACTTCAGCTGGCTCCCAGTCCGCGTAGAAGTCGTTTGGTGACTCATCCAGCTTGACCTCCTCCGCGAGCCCTTCCAACTCTTCAAGTTCCTCGTGTTCGACACGCAGGTCGCAGGCCGGGCAGGTGAAGACGAAGGGGGTGAACATGACCGCCCACTCATCCTCGTCTACGTGCGTGTCCCCACTAAGCCAGCCCTGGGAGTCGCATGCCGGGCAGGTGGCGGGCTCGTCGTGTTCGATGTAGCCGGGAGGGGAGACTCGCGCAATCGTGCTGAGGACGAGCTCGCGTTCCTTCTGGAGCAAGTGGCCGTAACGTTCCGAGAAGACATCTTTGGCCCGAGCAAGTTTGCTCTCCAGCCGGACACGGACAGCTTCCACGTTCTCTTCGAGAAGCCGATCGTGCAGGGACTCGTAACGGCCCCAGTAGGAAGTGTTGATCTTGAGCTCGACGAGCAGGGGGTCGATCAGCCGGAGACACGTGGTGAAGACGGCATTGACCTCTGACCGGTCGTACATGCCACTGTGCGCGACGCCGTTACGAGCATTGGCTAGCGGTCCAAGCGCCCGCTGATCGACCGGCATCTTCTTCCGCAAGATCTTCTGCGCTCGCGCATGGGCTTCGGCCAAGCCGATGGTCTTGACCTGCTCCGCGGGAACCGAAGCGTGTGACCCGTGACCCGTCGCGTGCAGCAAGGAGTTGAAATCCTTGCCCTCCACTACGAGAGCCGGGTGGAGGCTGGCCAGGTATGACTTGAGGAGATGCTCGGCAGCGATCCCGGCGTGGTGGACCGCCAGGTCATGAGACGACGGGCCTTCGGCGAGCGCGGTGAAGGCTGCGATCATCCATTTGCGCGAAGAGAGCTTGAGCTGTTCAGAGTCCATGGCCAGGACACTAGGCGGCCGGAGCCGACACATTGTCGGAATTTCGGTGGCACTCAGTAGTGCTACCGGTGACATATGGCCGCTTCTGCCGCAGCGCCGAGCGGCCGAAGTCGCATCGGCAGCCGTTCTCGCCGTCCGGACCGTGTTCGGGCAGGAACCGTGCCGCAGGTTAAAGACCATCTGGCCGATCAACCACTCCTGCGGCCACCACACCGACCGCGACCTGTCCGATCGGCCGGCCGACTATCGCTGTCCTGTCCCATCTGAAGTGAGCTGTGGATGATGCTGTGACCAGGGCGATGCAGGTTCGGTGAAGTACTTCGGTTGGTCCGACATGGCCTCGCCGGCGCTTGGAAGGGGTGTGGAGCGAGCGCCGGCGGCTCGGCTAGAGAACATCCGTTTCCTGTCCGCCCATCGCAGGGACTGGCTGTTCAACCGCGACCTTCTGTACGAGCTCCTTGTCGCCGAGCTGGAAGGAGTCCCATTGGCGCAGGTCCCGCGCTGTTTACCCGACCAGCCGGAGTCGCACGTGCGATCCGCGGTTCACCACCCGCTCTGGGCAGGTCGCCTCGAAGCCGCAGGTCCCAGCCTCGCTGCAGGACGCGAGCCATCAGTGTCGTGTGGAACAGGCCGGCTCCGGGCAACCGCGCTATGCGGTCGAGCGCGGCCCCGGCACGAGGCAGTCATTTGGTGATCGGTCTTCGGATTCGAGGCACAGATTGTACGATGTGACCTGCCACACAGAGCAGTTGAGGGGGAGTCATGTCGCAGCTCGTGCGCTTACAGATGCCAGACGAGAAGGTCGTCTGGGCAACGGTCGACGAGGGCGACGGGCCCAGCGACTCGGGCCTCGGCGAGCGGATCACGGAAAAGCTTGACGGATTCCAAGAAGCGCTCCAGACCGTCGCCTCCAATGTGCGCAATGCGGTGGCGTCGGCCCGCCCCGACGAGACCAGTGTCGAGTTCGGTCTGGAACTGGCCGTCGGCGAGAGCGGCATTGTCGCCGCAGTAGTCGGCGGCAGCGGCAAGGCGGCGTTCAAGGTGACGTTGACCTGGAACGGCCAGGGGCTGCCCGCCACACCGGCGACACCGGTCGTGCCACCGCAGCCAGCACAGCCCCCGGCCGTACCCCCGGTGCCACCGGTTCAGGACTGAGGCCGTCCGCTGTGCGCAGGCCCTCGCCCCTGTCCCTTCTTCAGGAACACCTGGGCTCCTGTCGCGTGCGCGTGCAGGGGGTGACGCAGGGGACGGGTTTCTTCGTCGCCCCGGGCCACGTCGTAACCTGCGCCCATGTGGCGGGGGCGCAGCCAGGGACTCGATTGCCCGTCTTCTGGGAGGACACGGAGTTCGAGGGAATCGTGCTGACCGCGTCGGCCCCGCCCAAGGGCAGGGAGCTGTGGCCGTATCCGGATCTGGCTGTCGTACGGCTCCTCGACGCCCCCTCGGGTCACCCGTGCGTCTGGCTCGACACCGTGCCTCCTTCGCGTGACGCCGGCCTGACCGCGATCGGCTTCTCCGACGTCTATGAGCCCGGCAGCGCGGCTGAGCGCTCCGCCGCCCTCGTCCGCGGGGGCACCCAGAAACTGCAGGTCGGCGAGATGCTGGAGCTAGTGGGCGGCGAGGTCAACAAAGGGCTGTCCGGTGGCCCGGTGCTGAACCACGAGTCCGGTGGTGTCTGCGCGATCGTCAAGGCGACCAGACTGCGGAACACGTCCATGGGAGGTCTGGGCACCCCCGTGAGCGCCCTGAGGCTGCTGGACGCGGACGTCTACCGCAACATCATCCGGGCACACGACGCCTTTCACGGGCAGGACGACCGATGGTCCCGGCTGTCCGACCGCGTCATCGGGCATGCCGCGGTCGGGGCCGACGAGGGCCTCGACACGGCGCTCAACTCCACCGAGGAGCGGCAACTGCTGGCGATCATCTCCCAGTTGCCGGAGGACCCGATGGACGAGACCCTCTCCGGTACGAGCAGCCATCTCGCCGCGTTCTTCGCCGCGGCCGTCGAAGGCGCCCTCCCGCCCGCGTCGTACCCGCTGCTGGACCACCGTGACGTCTTCACCGAGCTGGCCGCCCAGATGCCGCCCGAGGACGGTGGGCTTCCCTTCGAGCTGGCCTTCGCCGCCGACCTCGCCCGCCGGGGCGCAACAGCGGGGCCGGCCTGGCAAGGCGCTGTCCAGCAGCTGCGCGACCGAGCGCTGATCACGGCGGGCAGGCTGGGACTCGGTGACACGATGCAGCGACGTCTGGCCGAGCGGCCCGGGTCGGAAGTCCAGCCCTCGATCATCGGCAGGATTCGACATTCCATGCGCGACCGGCGGCTGTACCACGTCATGGTGTGGCGATACCGCTCGGCGAGCGACATCCGTCCGGCTGCCCAGGAGTCGGACGCGCTTCCCCTGGACCAGGCGGTTAAGCATCTGGCGGAGCTGCTGCCCGCGCAGATCGAGATCATGGGTGGGGCCACCAGCCCCGGTCTGATCGAGTTGATCCTTCCCATGGAGGCACTCGACGAAGACTTCGCCGATCTCGCGCTCTGGCCGCAGTTGCCCTGGTTCTCGCTGGGCCGCAAGCAACGGGTGGTCGTCCGGCCGCTGGAGCGACACGAGGCGCCCTCGTTGCATGCGGCATGGGCTGAGCGCTGGCAGCAACTGGACGGCAAGGCGGTCGGCGACATGGTGGTGTGCGTGTGCGGCCGAGGTGACCAGCATCAGGCCGCGCTGGACGCCTCGTTCGACAACGACCCGGCATTGGGCGCGCTCGCGCTCGCGGGTACGCCGCAGTCGCCACCTGTCTCGGACGCCTACCAGGTGGCCGTCGCGTCCGGAGTACCGATGATGATGTGGCGGCGGGGCAGCCCGGCCTGCGAGCGTGCCGACGGCGGCAGGTGCGGGGCGCCGGGCCGTCGGGCCTGCCCCGGCAACGGATTCTTCACCGAGCTGTGTGCCTCCTTGGACGACGCGCGGCGGGACGACCTGCCCGAGCGGATCCGCCGGTTGCGCGTCGATGCGGAGAAGCCCCCGAAGAGGGAGGGGCACCTCGGTGGCGACATCGTTCTGCTGTGGGACGACCCGCGGCGCCAAATCCCTCGATCGCCTTTGGCCCCGGCCCAGGAAGGACGCTCCCGATGAGCGAGTGGCGGATCTACCAAGGTGTGCGCGAGCCGCACGACGGCATCGATCGCCTGCCGGCCCCACCGCCGTGGCGCGACTTCGAACACACCGGTGAGGTGACGCCGTTCGACCGGAACGTCGAGTCCCACGGGGACCGGCGACTACCGAGGGCTGACGCGTACAAGGCCGAGGAAGGAACGGTCGAGGCGGTGAACACGGCCCTCTACTTGCGCCGCCCCCTGCTGGTGACGGGCGATCCCGGCGTAGGCAAGTCCACACTGGCCTACGCGGTCGCCCGTGAACTGAAGCTGGGCACGGTGCTGCGCTGGCCGATCAACAGCAAGACCGGACTGCGCGACGGTCTCTATCAGTACGACTCACTGGGCCGTCTGGAGGACGCCGGAGTCACCCGCGCGGCCAGGGACGCCCCACCGGGTTCCGAGGAGCATGAGGAGCGCGCCACGGACATCGGGCGCTACCTGCGGCTCGGGCCGCTCGGGACGGCCCTGGCGCCGTACGCGTTGCCGCGCGTCCTGCTCATCGACGAGATCGACAAGAGCGACATCGACCTGCCGAACGACCTCCTCGATGTCTTCGAGGAAGGCATGTTCGAGATCCCGGAGCTCTCCCGGGTGGCCGACAGACATCCCACGGTCCGGGTCCGCCCGGCGGACGACGGCGAACCGGTCAAGGTCGTGAGCGGCAAGGTACGCTGCCGCACCTTCCCCTTCGTCATCCTGACGAGCAACGGCGAACGCGAGTTCCCACCCGCTTTCCTTCGCCGCTGTGTCAGGCTCAATCTCCCCGCCGTCGACAGCGACGAACGGCTACGGACGATCGTGAAGGCGCATCTCCCCACTGCTGCCGAGGACGTCGACGAAGTCATCAACCGGTTCCTCAGCCACGCTGCCTCGGGCGAGCTGGCCACCGACCAGCTTCTCAACGCCGTCTACCTGGTGAGCCGTACGACAGGTGACGGTGCGCCGAGCCTCGATCGGCTCAGCGAACTGGTCTTCCAGCATCTCAATACGACGGTGCCGGCGAAACCGTGATCGAGCGGCTCGGCGCGTTGCTCGCCGACCTGTGTCCGGCAGAGCAGCCGCCCACACCTCGCGAGGTCGCCGAACTCATCTGGCTGGCACAGCACTTGCCCGAAGAGAGCGGGCGGGCCTCGTCGACCGCCGTGCCGACCGGGGGACGTTCGACGCCGCCCACCCTGGAAGGCGGCGCCGAACAGGAGCCATCAGAGGCCGGTGACGACGACCGCTCCGAGTCCGAGGCCACGCGGTTGTACGTGCCCAGGCGCCCCTTCCCGGACGGAGAGGAAGAGCCACAGGTCGAACAGGCGGCGCCGGTCCGCGTCACGGGACCGCCGGCGCTGCCGCGCCGCCGCGAGCTGGCGCGTGCCCTGCGCCCGCTCAAACGGCGCGTTCCCTCCAGGGTCCGGACCGTCCTGGACGAGGACGCCACCGTCAGCCGGATCGCCGATCACGATCACTGGATCCCGGTCCTCGCACCGGCGGCGGACCGATGGCTCGACGTTCGGATCGTCCTGGACTCCTACGGTGAGAGCGCCGTCTTCTGGGAGCCGCTCGCTCGTGAGCTGCGCACGTTGCTGCTCCAGCTCGGCGCGTTCCGCGATGTCCGGCTGCACTATCTGGCCCCCCGCGGCGACGGCGACCCCGGGATCGGAACTGGAACAGGTTCGTCAACGTCGTCGCAGCCGCTTCGCTCAACGGGGTCGCTCGTCAATCCGACCGGCCGCACGGTGACCCTGGTCCTCACGGACGGCGTGGCACCGGCCTGGCGCACCGGCCCGATGCTCCAGGCGCTGCGGACGTGGGCGGACCACGGCCCGACAGCCGTTCTCCAGACCCTCCCAGAGAACGTGTGGGCACGGACAGCCCTGGCACCCGAGCCAGGACGCTTTCGCACCACAGAGGCGGGCGGTCCCAATTCCCGTTTGCTGTATACGGGTTACGGGCTGCGGCCACCCGTTGTGGGACACCGCGTCCCGGTACCGGTGCTGGGGGTCACTCCGGAATGGCTGGGGCCGTGGGCACACGCGATCGCGCAACCGGCCGCGTTCGACGGAGCGGCCATGCTGCTGCCCGTGTCACCCGGATCTCCGTACCACCGCGTCGATGCGCCCGGGGACATCGATGTACCCGAGCGGAGCATCACGTTCGAGGACTTCCAGGCCCAGGCACAGCCTGATGTCCTCCGACTCGCCGCGTATCTCGCCGCCGCCCCGCTCAATCTCGGGGTGATGCGGACTGTGCAGTCCGCGATGCTGCCAGCCAGCCCGCTGTCCGACCTGGCGGAGATCGTCTACAGCGGACTGCTGCGAAGGGTGAACGGCGGCAGCCGCCCGGACGACGCGCTGAACCATGCCTACGAGTTCGTTCCGGGCGTACGGGAGCGCCTGCTGAGCACCATCCGGCGGGACGAGGCCGACGAAGTGATCGCCGCGGTTTCGGCGTACGTGGACCGGAACGCTCCGACGAGCGGCGCTCGTTTCACGGCCGCCGTCCGGGATCCCGACGGAACGCTCGCCCTGCCGATCGGCGCGCGTCACTGGGCGGAGGTGCACAACCTCGTACGCCGACGACAGGGAAGGCACATGGCCCCGGCGACACCGCGTGTACGGACACCGGTGGACGACCTGGTACCGAAGCCCTCAGCGGAATCCGCAGGGCAGATCTCGGCCCCGTCTGCCTCGGACGCGGAGGGACGCCGCTTCCTCGTCACCATCGGTGTCTCGCGTCATGAGGACCCATCGCTGGGTGACCTCCCTGGCGTGCGGGCGGGCATCGTGCGTGTGCACGACATCTTCGAGCGGCTTGGCTATACCCACGTACGGCTCGACCTGGCTGCCGATCCGAAACGCGCCGCGCTGGTGCAGGGCCTGCGTGAATGGGCTGTCGACGCCTCACTGGGTCCCGCCGACGTGGTCGTCGTGTATTTCGCCGGATTCGCCGAGCACGTGGGCGGGCAACTGCGTTTGCTGGCCTCCGACAGCGTGCGACAGGACGAGAACACCACCTTGATCCCCGAGGTGGCGTTCGAGGGCCTGCTCCGCAGCGGAGTCGGGCATCTGCTGCTCCTCTTGGACACGTCTGTCGGCGATCCGGATGTCGCCGGCGACGACGTCTTTCGGAGGCTCGTCCGTTCCTCCCGGCCCGAGGTCGAGCTGTCAGTGCTCAGCGCTTCCGTCAGTTATGAGTCGGAGGAGGGAAGCCTGTTCGTCAAGGCGCTGGCTCACGCATTGTCCGTTCCCGTGACCGTCGGCAGTGGTCGCTTCTTCGATCTGAGGGAGGTGCGGCGAAAAATGTCGGAGTTCCTCGGTTCACGGTATGGCAGAGCGGGCGGGGATGTTTTTCTCTCCACGTCGGGTGCAGCAGAGCAGCCGTTCTTCCCGAACCCGGAGCACTACGACGTGTTCGTCTCGTATGCGCATGAGGACGGACAATGGGCGGTCACGTTGGCCGAGGATCTTCGGCGGCGAGGGCTTGAGGTGTGGCTCGACCGCTGGGAACTGTCCCCTGGACAGGATGTGGCCGCAGGCTTGCGGGACGGACTGGCGAAGGCCGACGCGATGGTGGCCGTGGTGAGTCCGGGGTGGCTCACTTCCGAGTGGGCCAACAGGGAGTTCGAGGCGGCCACCACGGACGGCCGCACGCGGGTGTTCCCGGTGCTCTGGGGGGATGTGACGAACGTCCCCTCCTCCATCGCCGAACGGGGGTACTTCGACTTTCGTAGAGGGATGACTCCGGATGAGTACGAGGAGAGTCTTCGGCAACTGGTACGCGCGATCCGGGAGTTGCCGGCTTCCGCGCGCCCGGCGGCGCCGCCCGCGGCGTTGTCCTGGCTCACCCGGCCGATGCACGACAGCGGGACCCGCGCGGGGTGGCGTGACTCCTTCACGCTGTTCGGCCATCCGACCGACTGCCACATCTACGAAGGTGACGGAACCCGCTCCATCAAGGAGGAGAACGTCCGCATCCGCTATACCCCGGAGCGCGTGACGTTCCCCGAGGAGATCGCAGGCTGGCGGCGGACGATCGAGGACGAGGAGCGGCGCAAGGAGGCGGCGGGCCGACCGTACAGCTGGAACTCCCGCCGCTTCGCCGTCGATGGACTGACCGTGTCCCGCACGCACATCGGCGAGTCGCCGATCGTCACGCTCTCGCTACGGGATGCCGACTACTTCGACTTCCTGACCACGTCCCTCAACCTCGACCGCCCGCAGACGAACGGGCTGACTCTGCGCCAGCAGTACCTGGAAAGCCAGGACCCCGTCCAGGCCCCGTCGTTCATGTCCTGCAGCTTCGGGGTTCACGTGGCCGTGCGGACCCGAAGGGACGGCAAGATGTTGTTCTCGCACCGCAGCGGCAGGGTCGCGGGACCGAACCGCTCACGCTGGAACTCTTCGGCGAACGTGGGCATGGCGGTCAACGATGACCTCGGGCCAGACAGGCGGATCAGCTTGCACGCCGTGGCCCGGCGCGCCCTGCGCGAGCAACTGGCGATTCAGGCGGCGGACAGCCTCGACCTCGAACTTCTCGGCTTCGGCCTGGATCTCCGGAGCAACCAGTGGGCGGCGTTCTTCAGCGCGGAACTCCACGATCTCGACGAGCGGGCACTGCGCCAGCGATGGGCCCGCGGAATCGAGGACAAGTGGGTGCACGACGAATACGACTTCGTGCCTGCCGACCCCGATTCCGTGCTTTCGTTCCTGCTGAACAAGCACGTCGACACGTGGACGCCGTGTGCCCCTGCCGTGTACTACCTGGCCTTGGTCCGTGCCGCCGTACGCAGCCGCGACGGTGACCGGGCGGGACGCTTCGACGTCGAGATCGCGGAGCAACGTGTCCTGCACGCGGCAGCGGGGGCGGACGGTTGAGATCAGCCGTCAGCCGGACAAGTCCGACACCTTCTCCCGCAGAGACTTCCGTCGACGAATCCGCAGGCGAGGGTGACCATGGCGGGCGACCAGCACCTTGACCTGGCCTCACGCCGCTTCTACCCGACTGGGAGCTGTTCGCCGACATGGCCGTGGCTATCCTGCACGCGCACGGCTGCTGGCCCACCCCCGGTTCCACCTGCGCTTCACGCCGACCAGCTCGTCCTGGCCGAACCTGCGACGAGATCCTCGACAAAGTCGCCGCCTACTGCCGACGAATCTCTGACTCAGATCACTAGCCCATTCGGTGCCCCGCTGCGGCGGGCACCAGCTTCTGCGCTCCCCGCAGGTCAGGGCCAGTGAGCGCGGCTTCTATCAGTGATCTCCGGCGGGGCCAAATCGCGAATCCAGCGGATTCTCTCCCCGTCGGTCCGACCTCCCGGGCCGTTGTTCCGTCATTCCCTTCCGAGGTAGCCGCCGTGATCGCCCACCTGCAGCGCGCCAGCGACGCCGCCGGCCTGCTCACCTACCTGTACGGGCCGGGTGAACGCGGCAACCACGTCAACCCCCGGCTGGTCGCGGGTGACGGCCATGGGGCGCCGGTCGAACTGCTCACCGAGCCGGGCTCGCTGTCGTACTTGGCCCAGGCGATCGACGCTCCCGTCGAGCGTCTCGGGGCCCGTGCTCCCGCTCGGCCGACGTGGGTCTGCTCGGTGCGCTCCGATCCCCGTCTGCCGGACCTCACCGACGCGCAGTGGGCCGGCGTCGCCCGACGGCTGGTGTCCGCCACCGGCATCGCCCCGGACGGTGATCCGGACGCCTGCCGGTGGATCGCCCTGCGCAACCAGGCCCAGCAGGTGTACGTCGTGGCCAGCCTCGCCCGCGAGGACGGCGGCCTGCACAACGGCTACCGCGACGCCTTTCGCCTCCAGACCGAATGCCGCCGGATCGCGGCCGAGCTGGGACACCTGGCCACCGCCTCCCCTCCGACTTCCCGTGCCCAGGAGACTTCTGTGCCCGCTCCTCCGATCACCATCTCTTCCGAGTTCAGCGGCAGCGTCGTGGCGAAGGGCGCCAACGACGATCTCTCCGCCATGATCCTCAAGCACGCCGGCTTCCAGCAGATCCAGGACTGGCACGGTCGGCGCCACCGACTTCCCACCACCACGCCGGTCGCCGACCAGGTCGCCATCGCCAGCCACGCCGCCGAGATGCTCCGCGCCGCCCGCTACGACGTCGCTCTCGCGCCCTCCCTGGACGTGGCCCGGATGAGCACCCCGGTGAATCCGGTTGAGTCCTACGCCGCTGGCGCCGCGCTTCTCCAGATCACCGATGCGATCAGGTCGGCCGCGAACGGAGAGGGCCTCCGGCGAGCGGTCGACCAGCTCCTCCACCCCGAGCACGGGGCCCTGGAGCGCGTCCGGGAAGCGCTGGAGGCCGCCGGCGAGCACATCAACGACCTCGACGACGAGGCGTACAGGCTGGCCGACCGGTTCGGCTTCGCGGCGGACTTCGTCTGCTCGGCACAGTCGGAACTCGTCGACTCGGAGGACGAGCTGCGTCGTGTCGGCGGCCCTTCCCGGTCCGAGGCCAAGGCGCCGACGCAGTCCTCGAACCCGTCCGTCACCCGGAGCGCGGCGCTGGCCGTCTCACCCATCGCGGCCAAGGCCGGCACTGGCACCCACGTCCCTCCTGCCCCCTCGCCGGTTCCGTCCGCAGGACGTCCCGCCCCGCGTTCCCGCTGAAACGATTCCGTTCGATCCCGAAGGAGTAGGCCCATGAGCTGCACGAGAGCCGAGCGCGCCCCGCCCCTGCCCGCTCGCACCCCAAGGAACCGCCCGTGCCCTCCCCGCGCACCAGCGCGCCGTCGACCACCACCGGCTCCGACGCGCTCCTCTACCTCCTGTTCGGCGTCCTCGGCGCCGCCATGGCCTTCGGCTCCCTCGCCTGGTTGACCGGCAACCTCACCAACTCCCTCGTCGGAAGCGGCCCGTGGGCCCCGTTCCGCGCCACCGACGCCCTGCTGCACCCCGAGGTGCTGTGGCCGGCCCTGAGCACCACCGCGCTGTTGGTCGGTGCCCGCGTCGTTCCCGGCCTGCTCACCCTGGCCCTGCTCACCACCGGCTTGGTGCTGTGGCTGCCCCGGCGCGCCGGGGCCAAGACCGGTCTCGCTCGCAAGGGCGACCTGGCGCCGCTGCTGGACAAGGAGATCACCGCGAAGGCGAAGAGCCTGCGCCCGTCCCTCGGCGACCGGGAGTGTAAAAGAGGTCGCTCCCGCTGACCGCGGCATCCTGCTCGGCACCCTCACCCCGGGCCGGGCCGAGGTTCGCGCGTCCTGGGAGGACGTGATCGTCGCGATCATGGCCCCGCGTTCCGGTAAGACGTCCGGGCTGGCGATCCCGGCGATCCTCTCGGCTCCCGGCCCGGTCCTGCTCACCAGCAACAAGGCGGCGAATGACGCGTTCACCACCACGGTGGACGCCCGCGCGGAGGTCGGCACGGTCTGGACCCTGGCCGCGGGCGGGCAGCGTGCCCGCCGATCGCCGAACGGCTGCGGGAGATCACCGAGCTGGCGGACACGGCCGAGCGTGACGGCGACCTCGTCCAGGCCGCCGTCACGCAGAACAAGGCCGCTCTCATCGCCAGCGACTGCGGCCTGCCGGCCCTGGCCCGCACCCTGTGCTGGGCTCATGCCGAGGTATATCTCCACGCCCCCCGGCCGCTCCCTGCCGACGCTGCCCGGCTCGCGCTGGAACCCCTCGTCAACCTCGCTCGGCTCCGTATCCGCGCTGGTGACGGCGAAGCCGCGTACGAGCTGTTGTCCGACCTGTTCCAGGCGGTGAGCAGCCGTGCCCCAGAAGCCACGATCGACGGTCGGACTCTCTCGCTGGTCGACCTGACCGCTTCAAAGGACGACCTGAAGAAGATCGTCCAGTGGCTCTGGACGGTCCTTCTCGCCGACGGCACCCGGGCGCTCATTGGTGCCGGCCGGTGGAGGGAAGCCCTCCACCAGGTGGAACAGCACAACGGGATCGGAGGCCGCCTGCTCGACGGACGCCAAATTGCGGTGCTCTCTCGTATCGTCGGCGGAGAACCGGAAGCGGCCCTCGGCCTACTCAACGCCTCCCGCTTCACCGATCCGTGGGAAGAGGACGTCGCCTCCTGCCTCACCGTCGCGTGCCTCCTGGCCGACGGCTCCGACACCGCGGACACGGCCGTCTCCCACATGATCCGCCGCTACCTCGACGGACGCATCGAGCCTGGCCTCGCCGTCTTCCGGACTCGCTGGGGCCTTACCGTCCTCGACCTATCCGCACACACGGAAGCCGTCTCGCAGCGTCTCGTCGACGAGGCCCTGGGGGCTGGCGACGGCTACGCGGCCCGCGATCTCGTTGAACATTCCTCGGAGCACCAAATCCTCGCCTCGGAGACCCTGCGCGCTCTCCGAACCATCGTCCAGGCGGCCGGGCTTCTCGGCACGACGTCCACGCATACAGCGGCGTCGCTTCGTGCCGATGCCGCGCGCGCCCGCAGCGTCACGAACGAGGCGATGCAGTCGGCTGCTGGGCGCTGAATGAGCAACGTCGGACTAGAGCGTGTCTCTTTGATGGGTTGATCAGTTGATCGGATATGTCTGTCCGGTTAGTGATCACTGATGCGATGTGGGACCGGATCGAGCCGCTGATGCCGGCCGATCCGGTTCGTGGCCGGCGGTGGGCCGATCACCGCCGCACCCTTGAGGCCATCGCGTGGAAGTACCGCACCTGTTCGCCCTGGCGGGATCTGCCGGACGAGCTCGGCTCGTTCCAGACCGCCCACAAACGCCTGATCAGGTGGGCCGTGGACGGCACCTGGGAACGCATCCTTGCCGCGGTGCTGGCAGCGGCCGAGGGGGCTGACGACATCGGTTGGACTGTGTCTGTGGACTCCACCGTCTGCCGGGCTCACCAGCACGCCGCCGGCGCCCGGAAAAAGGGGCTCCAGGCCGGGTCGAACCCGACGACCACGCGCTCGGACGCTCCCGCGGCGGCCTGAGCACAAAGGTCCACCTTGCCAGCGACGGCCACGCACGGCCCTTGGCCCTTCGCGTCACCGCGGGTCAGGCGGGTGACGCCCCGGCCTTCGAGACCGTCATGGCCGCCATCCGTGTTCCGCGCACCGGCCCCGGACGACCGAGAACCCGACCCGATGCCGTCCTGGCAGACTGCGCATACTCATCCCGCACGATCCGGAGCCACCTGCGTCGACGCGGCATTCGCGCTGTCATCCCTCAGCCCTCCGACCAGATCGGCCACCGTCTGCGGCGAGGCCGCGCCGGAGGCCGCCCGCCCGCCTTCGATGCCGAGACATACAAGGAACGCAATGCCGTCGAGCGGTGCATCGCCCGGCTCAAGCAGTGGCGCGGCCTGGCCATGCGGACGGACAAGCTCGCCATTGCTTACCAGGCCGCACTGCACCTTGCCGCGATCCTCATCTGGACCCGGCGCTGAGCAAGGCGTCTGAAGGGTTCGTCAGGCCGGCCGATGGACGACGAGCCGGTTCTGTTCTCCGTCGAAGATGCCAGCCAGGATGTTGGCCTCCTGCCGGTGCCCGTTGAAGAGGCCCAGCTGGTCGACGTGCACGATCAGGATGTCGTACATGTCGATCACTTCAGAGATGCCCCGGGTCTGAATCGTGTCCGACCACGCGTCCAGGTTCCGGCCGAACCACTCCGGCAATCCGCACGGCTCGCTCACCGCGTCCCAGAAGTCGTCGAGTGTCTCGATCAGCCGACCGCGCAGGTCAATGATCAGCTCGCTGTCCGTCATCGCAGCAGACTAACCAGACCCACCACGAGTTACTCACCAGTCAAAGAGACAGGCTCTAGCGGGTGGCATTGGGGTGCCCACCCCGGCGGAGGGGTTCAGCCACGGGGCAGGCCGGGGAACCGGTCGTAGGCGGCATCACCGGGGGACACGATGGACTCGATCCGCTCGGGCGGGATCGGCGATCTGTAGAAGACGTCGGCGTCGGCCGACTCGTGGCCCAGGGCCTTGCCGGCCAAGACGTGGATGACGGAGGGGAAGACGCTGTGCCCCTCCTGACCCCGGGTAGTGAGGTCGAGGAGGGCGGTGACGACCGAAGGGGTTCCCAGGCTTCGGAGCTTCGCGGCGAGAACGGGGGAGCCCTCGCAGTGCTGCCAGTAGATGGCCTCGCCGCCCCAGTAGGTCAGCAACCGGTGGATCCCGTCGATGTGGTGGGTCAGGGGCGCGGCTGACAAGGTCAGGCACACCTGGTCCTCACGCCTGCCCCACCCGCGGTGCCCGGGAACCGTCTCGTTCACCGACCGCAGCCTCTCGTGTTCCGCGGCTGTGAGGTGCCCGAGCGCGCGGGCCTGGTCCAGGCGGTCGTTGACGAGCCGGGCGTCGAGCAGCCGCAGCCCCTGGGCGCGGATCGCGTCCTTCTCGTACCCCAGGAGACGGGTGTGGTGGCGGGCCCGGACGAGGTGTCCTTCGAGATAGGCGAGCACCGTGTCCTCGTGCGCCAGGATGTCGAGGTCCTGGTAGTACTCCGGGGCATGACCCGCACGGCGGGCGTCGTCGGCGAGCCGGCCAACAAGCTCGGCGAGCGGACGGGGCCAGGAGGCGCGGACATCCACGTCGACGACCGGCAGAGCGACCGATTCCATAGGCATGCTCGACAGTGTGCAGCTGCCAGGGGGCGGCGTCCTGCGCTTTACGCTCCGTCGCCCGGGCCCCGCCAGCCTGGTCGGTCGAGGAGCGCGACAGTGACACATCCGCCCGACCGGACCGATGACAGGCAGGTGCGCCGGTTTCACATCCCCTGGGTCCGCCCGATTCAGGACTCTGGGGCTTTCATCGCCGGCCGTCTCCTCGCTTCGGCGCCCGCCCCGGGCACTTCCGTTCCGGTGCGGGAAAACCGCTGCCCTCGGGCGAGGCGGGCAGCTAGTTTCGGGCCGCATGAGCAAACATCTCCCCTTTCGCGAGGCCGCCCTGTCGTGGCTCGAGCACGCCCACAACCTGCCGCCGACCCCCCACGCCATCACCGACGAGGCGCTGGCGGACGGGCCGAACTGGGAAGCCCTGGAAGAAGCAGTATCCACCGCTGCGCCCAGGGACGAACACCCCGACCTCTACGCCAAGGTCAACGGGGACCGGATACCGAACTACCGGGTCCTGCTGGGTGAGTCGGGCCTGGGCGCGGCGACTCGACTGATCGCTCAGGGCGCGGACGTACCCAAGGCCGAGGTCGCGGACAGTTTCGTCGCGTTTTGCGCCCACTCGGCACCGGCTCCCGAACGGTGGCTGCTCCTCAACGGCTGCTTCCCACGGGGAACGCGGATCCGGCTGGGGCGGTACACCCTGCAGACCTTTACCGAGGACGAGCTCCGTCAGGCAGTTCCGATGCCGGCGCTCCATGGCCTCATGCCTGGCGGTCTCGATCTCGGGCTGATCGCTGGTGCACCGTTCCTCCACGTTTCTGCCCCCGACCACACGGTCACCCGCCGTCCGACCTGGTTCGACTTCACCGGCCCGCGGGCAGAGGCCCAGCACTGGCAGGCCCTCCTCCCGCTGATGCTGTGGGACGACGAACTCCTGCGGGTGGACTCGGTCTTCACCGTCCAACGCGGACGGCGCTTCGACCTGCGCCCCACCGCAGTGCCCACCACACTCCACATCGATGAAGACCGCCATGGGAGGGAAAACGAGGTCGAGGTCCGTGAGACCGGCGCCTTCCACGTCCCACCCACGAGCCTCCCAGCCCTGACCGCCTTCTGCACCACGATCTCGGCGAAGATCGATGCCGTCATGGCCGGTGTGACGCACGAGCGGCGCATCCTCAACCGGCGCGCCCGACGCCTTGAACGAGCCGCCCGCCACCTCCTGGCCGCCTACCAGCGCACCTACGACGACGACTGCGTCTGGCCCGTGGAGGCCGACGCTCTGCTCCTCGACTACGTCATCACCCTGGAAGCCCTGCTGATCAGCCCTGCGGACAAGGACCACAAGCACATCACCGAGAACATCCGGTCTCGTGCCGCCGCACTCTTTCTCACCCCTGCGGAACGGGAACGAACCGAAGCCCTCGTCCAGCAGGCATACAAGGCCCGATCCACCTACGTCCACGGCGACGTGATCAAGGACCAGACCGAGAAGACGAAGCTTGAAGCGCTGCGCACACTCAGACTCCTCACGCTGCAGATTTTCCTGCGCTGGCTCGTCCTGACCCCCTCAGACACCAACGATCTCGCACCCCTGCTCGACGCCGCCGCCGAGGGGCCGGACCACGAGCGACTCGTTGAACAGCCGTTGCGTGACTTCTTCACCGCCACACCGCCACGCGCGCGCCCCGCAGACATCGTCTGACCCCGCGCGGCGGCCGAGCACCGCGCGACGGAGAGCACCTTTATACGAGGGGGACGTCGGGCCGGACCGATAGAGTGCACCACCTGAGGGCGTGTCGGCGGCGGTCGCAAGCCTGAAACTGGCTGTGCGCTTCACTCCCGCCGAGAGGTCTCCTTGAACAAGCCCTTGAGCACGCTCTTCGACCTGTCTATCTCGCATCAGCAGATCGGCCTGCTCGCCCACCTTGCGAGCCCCTGGCTCGCGACTGGTGAATGGCCTCTGTGGGGAAACGTCCAGCATCACTACGACCAGCGCCGTATCGACGCCGACGACCTGCTGGCCTCCCTGCCACGCCTCGGCAGGGAAACCCCCTTCGGCGCCGGGTACGGCTTCACGACAGGCATCCGCCCGCCCGTGGGCGAAGGTGACCGAGTACGCCTCACGATCGCCGCCGCCATCGTCCTCCCCGAGATGCGCATGATGGCTGGCGAACCTTTCATACGAGTGCTTCGGCACATGATCGACCTATACACCAGCAAGCCCAGCTCAAGCACCGAGGTCAGCAAGGCGTACCTGCGCTCGGAAGAACTGACTTTGGCCATACCCGGCTTGACATCAACGTTCATTCAGGCTCTTCCCGACCTGCTGTCCTACGAGCCCGCGATCAGCAGCGGCAACGGCACGTCGCGTCCCGACGGAACCTGGGAGCGGGAGATCACCCGCAGCGTGCTGCAGTTCCGCGATGTCACCACCCTCGAGGAGTACCTCGACAAGACGACTGAGATCGTCCACGTCAACGCCCCCGACTACTCCGGCACCTCCGGCCACATCAGCGGGTTCAGCTTCGGCCAGGTGCCGGCGCAGATCGCCCCGGCCGCATCCGGGACGACCGACCGGGGGGCGTATGTCGCCGCCGACCTCCTGGAGGACCTGGTCGAGGCGGGAGCGAAGTCCACGTGGAAGGTCCACAAGCTCGTCGCCCTGTGCCAAGGGTTGAACGACGCCTACGCGGCAGGGAACCCGTACGTCTGCGCTGCGATGATCCGAGCCATCCTGGACCACATCCCGCCGCTGTTCGGCCATACCAGCTTCGACCAGGTAGCGGCCCAGCACCGATTCGCTATGCAGAAGACGGACAAGGCCCACGCGAAGGTCCTCGCAGGCTCCCGTGTCATCGGCGACGACGTAATGCACCGACCCATCGGCCCGAGCGTGCCAGCCATCAGCATGGGCGACATCCCCGAGCCTGTCCGCCTCAGCGCGGTGCTCCACGAGGTACTCACGCTCCTGCGGAAGAACACCCTGTAGGAAACGGGAACGTTGAAGTCTATAAGGGCTGTCCCGTAAACCTGACTGACCTCAACCCTAGGCTGGCCCACGAGCAGATCACGCAGATGTGCCACTTGTGGCCCGGCCAGTGCGCCGACCGGGCCAGCGGCGGCTGCTAGAGCCTACCGACGGCGAACTCGTCGATAGTCGACTGGTAGCTGATGATGCCGCCGGTCGCGCAGGCGCCGCCAAGGTCCATCGGGTTGGTCGTGGTCCGGCCGTTCGCGCGCACGGTGCCGTACTGGAAGGGACCGCTCTCCCGGCGGGGGCGACGGACGGCTCGGACGAGGGCTTCGATCAGCCCTGACGGACCCCGCGAGTCAGCTGGTGGGGCGGAAGCCGGTCGGCACCCTTGTCCTCAGCGTGGCAAGGAACCTCCACACCCCGTCGGGTTTATGGAGCGAGTGCAGGGCTCTGGGGAAGGCCAGTTCATCGTCTTCGGGATCGAGCTGATCGCGCAGCGCCCGCCACGTCGCCTCATAGTCCGCACACGCCTGCTGGACAGCGGCCTGCATCACGACATTGGGCGATGTTCCGCTGTGCTTGACCGCTTCGACCCACTGATCGCTTCGACGGAGGGGGGACACAGCCGCGTTGGGCGCGCCGATCGCTCGGCCCAGGATTCTCAGCCGCTCCTCGATGCACTGCCCGAATTCCGTAAGGCTCTCCTTCGCTGACCCGGCCCCGAACCATGTCGCCTCGTCCAGGAGATCGTCCAGCTCGGGCAGCTTGGATGGCAGGCCGCACTTCGCCAGGAGCGCCGAGTCGGCGATCGCCCGGACGGTCTGCAGGAGCTTCGCCCGGTCACGCCAGTCCCGGCCTTGATTGGCGGCCACACGGTGGACGCCCTGCCAGACCGACTTCTCCGTGACGAACCACTGGGCGATCACGTGCGACTCGGCGGGGAGGAGCTTCCCGCGCAGGCGCCATGTGTGCTCCATGACCTGCGCGGCGCCGCCCAGCAACTGCTGGTCGTAGGCCATCATTTCAGCCCACAGGGGGCGCTGGGGCCGGTCACGGTCGGGGGCGTCGTGCGGATACGTCTCGCGTTCGAAGCGTATGAACCGGTCGTGCGGGCGCAGCTCCTCAAAATCCGGATCCTCTGTGAGGAGCCAGGAGCGCATGATCGGGTGAAAACTCGTCAAGTCCGCTCTCGCGGCGGCCTCGAGCTCCCCCACGGCCAGCGCGGCGAGCTCGTCCCGCTTCTGCTTTTCCTCATGGCCGGTCATCGCCACCGCGTACACGCATGCCGCGTTGTAACTGTCCTGCCAAGGCCGGGGCGGCCACAGCTTCCAGTTCCTGAACCGTTCCGTCATGCCTCGCCAGATCCACCGGCCTCGCGCCCGCTCTACGCGCTTCCTGAGGTCCTTCGGCTCCATGGGCCAGGAGAGATCGTTCCGCAGTCCCTTCACCCGGCCTCTCTCGGTCTGCTGAACAGCCCATGCCAGACGCAGTGGCGCCCACACGTCCCGATTGAGCCGGAGCGAGGTCCACGTGAGTCCTCTGCTCCGCCGTCTGCTGGGATTCCTGAGGAAGCGGAGGACGGGGTAGTCGCAGGCGAGTTGATACATCTCCTCCTCGCAAGCGAGCTGGAATATGAAGCTGACGGTCTTCTGGTCGAGCCGATCCTCCCCGAGCTCACGCTCGAGCCAGGCCCTGGCCTTCTTCTCGCCGTAAATAGGCTCCTTCTCGCCTGGTGGCGTGAGATAGATGACCGTTCGCCAATATCGCTCGACGAGTGCGGGGGTCAGCGACTTGCGTATCTCTCTTCGGGTGTGCGCGCGCCGGGGGCACCTGCGGTAATCAGTAGGATCCACGGTCGACCTGCACCACTGATGAGCGGTGCGTTCGGCCATACCGAGGACGACGGCATAGCGGAACCGCGCTTCGAGCAGGCCGTTGCGCCACCATCGGTACCGCTTGGACAACGATCGGCGTGGATTCCAGGGACCTCTGCTCAGGCGGGCGCTCCGCTGCTCCCTGCTCTGCCCGTCCAGAAGGACTGCTCCGTGATAGGTCTCAAGGGCATCGAGATGCAACCACAGCTTCTCCTGTGTTCCCGCGATCTGTGTGCGCAGGTGCAGGTTCGTGGGATCGAGCCGTAGCGCCGTGTAATAGCGGTCGAGGGCATCGTCGAACTGCCGCTCCTGGCAGAGTTCCCTTGCCTCTTGGTAGGCGGCGAACAGCTCGGGTTGCAGATTCCGGCCGCGCCATTCCTGCCAGGGTGCCCTCCGGCTTGCCTGCGTGACGGGCACCAGTGCGGCCATCACCCAGTACCCGGCAGCCTGCACCGCGTCCCCCCACGTCTTTCGCCACAGCGTTTCCGTACGGCTGCCCCTCATGGCGTAGGAGGTGACGGTGACGGTGACGCCGAACACGGGCTCCTGCTCCCGCACACGCAGCACTCCGCGCACCGCGTAGGCGACCTTCGGCCTCAGCCGACTGAACAAGCGCAAGATGCTCGTCCCCAGCTTTTTCGGCTCCAGGTCGATGTCGCCGAGCAGATCGAGAAAGTTTTCCGCCGGAGATTCGGCGGGAAGCGCGGATGGGGGATAGAGGTTCGTCTCTGACAGCTGCTTACGCAACTGGGCGGTGAGACCCTCGAGATGTTCCTCGCCCTCCGCGGTCGAGGAGGCGAGGTGCTGCACGTCCACCGGCCCCGGTTTGTATGCGTTTCGCTGGAGCATCCAACGGCGCAACATCATGAACGAGAGGATCAGGAGGAGCAGGCACAACAGACGGAGGCTCAGGCCGGCTCCGTCCTTGCCCCCCGTCACGATCCGCTCAGCGCCTTCGAAGAACGCCATGAACCGCTCGGAGACATCCTGGAACCAGCCGGGCCAGTTCTCCGAGGCCTGCCACCTTGGTTTCACCCAGCCCACACAGCAGACAGCGACGACCAAGAGAACGATGGAGAGAATCGCCAGTGCCCCTGAACGCATCACGTGAGGTACGGGCAATGATGACGCGTCGATCGAGGAGTGTCGCTCGGAACGAGAGGACATGTCGGCCTCTAGTGGTCCTAGTCGTCAAACACCAGTCTTCTACGCTTCCCCCCCGGAGCAAGTCGATCAGGCGCCGACCTCCGACGACACGGACGTGACCTCTGAACGACCACGGGGCGGCCTCTGTCGCCAGAGGCCGCCCCGTGGTCGTACCGGGCCTTCTGGCCCCGGTCAGTGGCTGCTAGGCCGTGTATCGGAAGTGAACCGTGTGCATAGGGTGTCGGCATGCCACTGGGTCACATAGTCCTCTCTTCCGGTCGTTCGATCCGGCTCACCGAGCTACGGATGTCTTCGACCTACGGGGGGATGCTGGAGGGCTACCCGTGCAAGCGCATCAACGACCTGAAGGTCAGTTGGCTCCAGCGGCAGGCCGAACGCGCGTTTCCCTCCACGCCGGTCCATCTTGTTCCGCCCTCCCGCGAGTACCCGGACGAGACCGCTGGCGCCTTCGGTCCCGTTGAGGTGCTGCCCTCAGTGGCCTGCGTCGGTGTCTTCGACTCCACGGCGCTCGACCCGGCAATGGATGGTTCCACCCTCGTCGTCGCCTGGTTCCAGCCGGCACCGGAGGTACCGGCGGGTGAGGATGCTGATCTTGCGCTTCGCAGCATTCGCTGGGAAGAGCTGGCCCAGGACTACGAGCTCTAGGGACACGTGCTGATCACAGCCACTCGTTGATGGCCGCTACGAGGACAGTGGCCTCATAGCGGACCGCGAGTTTGTCGTAGCGGGTGGCCACGGCTCGGTGGCGCTTGAGGCGGTTGATCCCGCACTCGACCGCGTGACGCTCGCGGTAGTCGGCCGGGTCGAAGCGCGGTGGCCGGCCGCCGCGGGAGCCGAGCTTCTGGCGGTTGCGTGCCTGGTCGGCCTTGTCCGGGATGGTGCAGCGGATGCCCCGGCGGCGCAGGTAGGCGCGGTTCTTGCGGGAGGCGTACGCCTTGTCCGCCCGCACGCGATCGGGGCGGACGCGCGGCCGGCCCGGCCCGATGCGGGGCACGCGGACCTTCTCCAGCACCGTCTCGAACTGCGGCGAGTCGCCGCGCTGCCCTGCCGTCACCACGATCGACATGGGCTTTTGCCCTTGCTCGACGGCCAGGTGCAGCTTGGTGGTGAATCCGCCGCGTGAGCGGCCCAGTCCGTGATCAACAGGCTCGGTGAAGATGCCGCCCGGCGGTTCCTTCTGCAGGTCGCCCTGCCTGCGGGCCCTGGCCGCGTGCTGATGGGCGCGGCACACCGTGGAGTCGACGCTCAGGTCCCACACGATCGCAACCTTCGCGTCGGCCAGGGACTGGAGCCGGGTGAGGACCCGGTGCCAGGTGCGTCCCGCTGCCATCGGCGGAACAGGTCGTAAACCCGGCCCCACGGTCCGTACTCGACGGGTACGTCCCGCCACGGAACACCGGTCCGGACCCGGAACCGTATGCCGTCGATCAGCCGTCGCCGAGGCCAGACGGGCGGCCGCCCCGGCTTCCTCCCCTTCGGCAACAACGGCTCTAGCACCGCCCACTCTTCGTCCGTGAGATCTCCCCGCCCCATGAACCGTGATCATGCACGCTCAAGATCCACTTTCGATACACGACCTAGACGTAAATCCCTCAGCGCCAGACCGTAGCGACCGGGAGCACCACCTATGGGCGCACTGCTTTGCCCCTCAGATCACCTCAGCAAAGTCGTCGCGTACAGCCGCGATCTCTCTGAAGACGGCGCATCCCGCCACTCCGCCCCCTATCTGCAACGGCAGCAGCGAGACCCACTACCTGACTATGAGTCAGATAAGTCAGCAAAAGGTCAGCATCAATCCGATTGAACCCTGGCACACATGACTTAAGACGAGACTCGACACGCTCCCTCGCGAGCCCAGTGGACCCCCGCCCCTCGACCACAGGACCGGCAGCGGATCGGGGGTCCTGGCATCGCGGGCGCGAGTAGGAGCACGGCCCGCCCGCTCACACGTTTGCCCAGGTCAGCGCACTCGTCCCCGCGGCTTCAGCGGGGTGGCGGGCAGTTCCGGGGCAGTCAGGCGGGCGCCGTCGTAGCCATGCACCTCGCCGAACCGCGAGCCCTTCTCCCAGTCCTCGCGCGCCTGTACGATCTCGTCACCGGATCGGCCGACGAAGTTCCACCACATGACGATCTCCTCCTCGAAGGGTTCGCCGCCGAGGAGCATCAGACCGGCGTCCGAGAGCGCGCGGAGGGGGAGTTCCGTGCGGCCGCAGCCGAGGTAGAGCATGGAGCCGGGCAGGACCGGGACGCCGTCGACGTGGGCCTCGCCGGACATGGCGAGGACCGCGTACTCGAAGTCGGGCTCCAGGGGCAGGCTCGTCTCGGTGCCCGCCGTGAGGGCGAGGTCCGCGCCGACGAGCGGGGTGTACGTGGTGCCCGGCGAGGCGGCGCCGTCGAGCGCGCCGAGGATGACCGTGGCGGTGAGGCCGGGCGCGGTGACCTGGGGCAGTTCGGCGTGGTGCTGGAAGTGGGGTTCCACGTGCCGGTGGGCGTCGGGCAGGGCGACCCAGAGCTGGGCGCCGTGCAGGAAGCGGGCGTGCGGCCGGGGGCTCTCCTCCGAGTGGGAGATCGCCCGGCCGGAGGTCATGAGGCCCAGCTCGCGCGGGCGGATGGTCTGCAGGCTGCCGGTGGAGTCGCGGTGCAGGACCTCGCCGTCGTGGAGCCAGCTGACGGTCTGCAGCCCCATGTGCGGGTGCGGTGGGACCTGCATGCCGGGCTCGTCGGCGATGTCGTCGGGGCCGTAGTGGTCGACGAAGGCCCAGGCGCCGACCATGCGCCGGCCCAGGTTCGGGAGCAGTCTGCGGACCTCGGTCGACTCGCCGAGCCGGACATGGCGGGGGCTGAGCAGCTCCCGCACCGGTTCGGCGACGACGAAGCCGCGGCCGCCGCACACGGTCAGCGTGGCCTGACGATCCAGATTGCTCATGACGCTCAACCATCCTTAGTGGAATGTTCAACCAACCGCCGGTGTTGACCTGGTCGACCACCCCACAGGGTGGCAGATCCGGGGCTCTGGAAAGGGAGAGCAAGTGAGCGACACGTACTACGAGTTCGGAACGGCCTCAGAACGCTGGGACCGGGCGCAGCTGTTCTTCGACGCGAAGGAGTACGGAACCGCCGTCCGTATCCTCCGCGGCCTCGTCGCCGAGCACCCGGAGCAGACGGCCCAACGGCTCCTCCTCGCCCGGGCCTACTACCACTCCGCGCAGCTCTCCCGCGCCGAGACCGAGCTGCGCGCCGTCCTGGAGCGCGACCCCGTCGAGCACTACGCCCGGCTCATGCTCGGGCGCGCCCTGGAGCGCCAGGGCCGACCGGAGGAGGCCGCGCCGCACCTGCGGATGGCCGCCGCCATGACGGGCGACACCCCGTCCTGACCCTGTCCTGACGCGAAGCTGATACCCCCACGCGGTATATTCGCCGCCAGGAGGTCCTGGCTGTGCGTACACACCGAGCGGAACGCGCTGAACGAGCGGGAGGTGCCCTGGGGCACCTCCTTCTCGTCGTCGTGCTCGCGCTCGGAGTGTTCCTGATGCACTCCGTCGGCCACCCAGAGGGCTCCGGCGGAGGCATGGACGCCGCTTCCGGCTCGCCTCACAGCGCCCCCGCCGCGCACCACGGCATGGGTTCCGACGCCCGGCCCGACGGCGGGAACTCCGACGCCCGGCCTCACGGCGGCAGCCGGGACTCCGACGCCCGGCACGCGCCGGGTACCGGAATGGACATGACCACCCTCTGCGTGGCCGTCCTCGGCGCCTGGCTGTTCGCGGGTCTCGTCCGGGCCGCGCTCGGACGCCGCCCCGACTGGCTCACCCTCCTCCTCGCGCGGCTCACCCCCGCGCTCGGCCCGCACGCCCCGCCGCGCCGGCCCCCCGACCTCGCCCAGCTGTCCGTCCTGCGGATCTAGGCCGTACCGCCACCGCGGGCGCCCCGTGCTGCCCGTGAACGCCTTCGGCCTGTCCATTTCCCGTACGCGTCTCCGTACGTACGAACAGCACTCGAGGTATCACCCACATGCGTGCCTTCACCCACCGCACCGCCCGTAAGTTCGCCCTCGCCGGCGCCGTCACCGCGACCGCGCTCCTGCTCGCCGCCTGCGGCGCGGACGAGGACAAGAACGGTATGGACCACGGCGGTATGTCCGCCACCGCCTCCCCCTCCACCGCCTCGGGGGCCACCGCCGAGGCCGCTGCGCCCGGTCCCTTCGACGACGCGGACGTCATGTTCGCGCAGATGATGATCCCCCACCACGAGCAGGCCCTGGAGATGGCGAAGCTCGCCGACGGCCGGGCCGAGGACCCCGAGGTCAAGAAGCTGGTCGCCGCGATCGAGCAGGCCCAGGACCCGGAGATCCAGAAGATGAAGGCCTGGCTGAAGGGCTGGGGCAAGCCCGAGTCCGCCGCGATGGACCACAGCGGCGGCCACGGCATGGCCGGGATGATGTCCGACCAGGACATGAAGGACCTCGCCGCGACCAAGGGCAAGGCCTTCGACCGCAAGTTCGCCGAGCTGATGATCGCCCACCACGACGGCGCCGTCGCCATGGCGAAGGACGAGCAGAAGAACGGGCGCAACGCCACCGCCAAGAAGCTCGCTGACGACGTCGTGCGGACCCAGTCCGCCGAGGTCGCCCAGCTGCGGAAGATCCTCGACCGGCTCTGATCCGGCCCTCTCCTCCCCCGGCCACGCGCGCGCGTGCGTCACGGGCGGCCCGTCCCACCACCTCGGGACGGGCCGCCCTCGCCGCCGCGCCCCGCGCCTCCCGTACCCGCGCACCCCCGTGCCCCCGTGCCCGCGTACCCGCGTACCCGCGTACTCCTGGCGAAAGAACGATGAAGACGTACCTCTCCGGCCGCTCGGCCACGACCCTCGGTGCCGCCCTCACCGCCGTGGCCCTCGCCTTGACGCTGACCGCCTGCACCTCCGAGGCCCCGGCCCCCGAAGGCCGTTCCGGATCGGCCCTCGACCACATCCACGGCCTCGGCCTGCGCGGCGACACCCTCTACGTCGCCACCCACCAGGGCCTCCACACCCCGGACGTCGCCGGTCGGCCGACCCTGGTCGGCGACCGGCGCGACGACTTCATGGGCTTCACGGTCACGGCCCGCGGCGACTTCCTCGCGAGCGGACACCCGACGCCCGGCGGCGACCGCCCCGCCGACCTCGGGCTCATCGCGTCGACGGACTCCGGCCGCACCTGGCAGGAGAGGTCACTCGCGGGGAAGGTCGACTTCCACGCGCTCGACACCGCGGCGGACTCCACCGTCTACGGCTACGACAGCGCCAACGGCCTCCTGCGCGTCAGCGCCGACGGGGTCACCTGGGAGGACCGCGCCGCGCTGCGCGCCCTCGACATCGCCGTCTCCCCCGCCGCCCCGGGCACGGTCCTCGCCACCACCGAGGACGGCGTGGTCCGCTCCACGGACGGCGGCCGGACCTTCGCCCCGTCGGCCTCCGGGCGGGTCCTCGCGTACGTCTCCTGGGCCGCCCCGGACGCCCTGTTCGGTATCGACCCCAGGAGTGCAGTCGTGCCCGCTGGTCCTTCTTGGCCGTGACCCTCTGCCGGATGCCCGAGAGGTCTTCCAGGGCGATCCCGCGCGAGGTGCGTTCAGCGGTGGCGACGAGCCGTTTGGCGATGAAGTGTTTGGTGTTCGCGGCGTGCCGCGCCTCACGGCGACGGACACGCTTCCTCGCCCGCCGGATCACGGCCGAGCGCAAGCTCGACCTCTTCCTCCGGCTCTACCTCCCGCGCGGCCCGCGCGATCCGCGCGATCCGCGCTGGACCCTGTGGATCGAGCTCTGGGCCCGCACCCCGGGCAACACCGCGCGTCGCGAGGCCCAGGCCGAACCGGACACGGGCTGGCAGGAGGACCTGGAGGCGCTGCTCGCGGCCGGCGCGGCACGGCGGCGTTTCGCCCCGCTGGACGCCGACGCCCACGCCTCCGAACTCCTGGCCCTGCTCGACGGGTTGAGCACCCGGGTGGTCCTCGGTCAGGAGCCGGGCCGCGGCCCCCGGCCCGCCCTGGAGGCCGCGCGCTCGGCGGCGCGCGCTGGTCCCTCCGTACTCCCTGACGACCGACGCCAGTTGACGGGTCGTCAGCCCCGGTACGCCTCAAGGAGGCGCAGCCACGCCTCGCTCAGCGTCGGATACGCGGGGACGGCGTGCCACAGGCGGGCGATCGGCACCTCGCCCGCGACGGCGACCGTCGCCGAATGGAGGAGCTCGCCGATGCCGGGCCCGACGAAGGCGGCGCCGAGGACCACCTCCCGGTCGAGGTCCACGACCATCCGGGCGTGCCCCCGGTACCCCTGGGCGTAGAGACCGGCCCCGGCGACCTGCCGCATGTCGAGGTCCACGGCCCGCACCCGGTGCCCCGCGCGCTCCGCCTCGGCGAGGCTGAGCCCGACGGCGGCCGCCTCCGGGTCGCTGAACACGACCTGCGGCACGGCGGCGTGGTCGGCGGTGGCCGTGTGCGCGCCCCAGGGCCCGGTGTCCAGGGAGGCGTCCGCCCGTGCGCGGGCGGCGATGGCCGCGCCGGCGATCCGGGCCTGGTACTTGCCCTGGTGGGTCATGAGCGCACGGTGGTTGACGTCGCCGACGGCGTAGAGCCAGTCGCTTCCGGTGACCCGGAGGCTGTCGTCGACGTCGAGCCAGGAGCCCGGCGTCAGACCGACCGTCTCCAGGCCGATGTCCTCGGTGCGCGGCTTACGGCCCGTCGCGAAGAGCACCTCGTCGCCCTCGACGTGGTCGCCGCCCTCCAGGACCACGGTGACCGGTCCGGTGCCCCCGTCGCGTACCACCGCGCTCACCGCCACGCCGGTACGGACGTCCGCGCCGCGCGCGGTGAGCGCCGCGGCCACGTGCTCGCCGAGGAACGGCTCCATGCGCGGCAGCAGCCCCCCGCCCCGTACGAGCAGGGTCACCTTCGCGCCGAGGGCCTGGTAGGCGGTGGCCATCTCCACGCCCACCACTCCCCCGCCGACGACGACGAGCCGCTCGGGCACCCGGTCGGAACCGGTCGCCTCACGGCTGGTCCAGGGGTGCGCCGCGGGCAGTCCCGGCAGCTCGGGGAGGAGCGCGCGGGTGCCGGTGCAGACGGCGACCGCGTGCCGGGCGGTGAGCACGTCGCGTTCTCCCTCGGGACCCGCGACCTCGACCCGGCGCGGCCCGAGGAGCCGGCCGTGGCCCCGGAAGACGCGGACGCCGATCGAGTCCAGCCAGTCGACCTGGCCGTCGTCCTTCCAGTGGCCGACGACCTCGTCCCGGTGGGCGAAGACGTCCATCGCGTCCAGCGGACCGTAGACCGACTCGCGCAGACCGGCGACCTTGCGGGCGTCGGAACGGGCGATCGCGGGGCGGAGCAGCGCCTTGCTGGGCATGCACGCCCAGTACGAGCACTCGCCGCCGATCAGCTCGCTCTCGACGATCGCCGCGGTGAGACCGCCCGCCCTCACCCGGTCGACGACGTTCTCGCCGACCGGCCCCGCGCCGATCACCACCACGTCGTAGGTGTGCTCGTCTTCCACCGTTCGTGTCATGGTCCCAGTCTGGTGGCAGAGGTACGGAATAGCGCGGCTCGATACGCCGTTGTGCCGGGCGAGTCCCCAGGGGACCGTGAGGACACCGCCAGGAGACCCGAAAGGTAGGCAGCATGAGCACCGTAGAGCTCACCAAGGACAACTTCGACGAGATCGTGAGCGGGAGCGAATTCGTCCTCATCGATTTCTGGGCTTCGTGGTGCGGTCCCTGCCGTCAGTTCGCCCCGGTCTTCGAGGCGGCGTCCGAGCGGCACCAGGACCTCGTCTTCGCCAAGGTGGACACCGAGGCGCAGCAGGAGCTGGCCGCCGCGTTCGAGATCCGCTCGATCCCGACCCTGATGATCGTCCGGGACAACGTGGCCGTCTTCGCGCAGCCCGGCGCGCTGCCGGAGACCGCCCTGGAGGACGTCATCGGGCAGGCGCGCAAGCTGGACATGGACGAGGTCCGCAAGTCCATCGAGGGCGCACAGCAGAAGTGATCCACCGCGAGAGGGGTACGGGAGAGCCTCCCGTACCCCTCTCGCGCGTCGTGGGGCGGCCGCCGCGCCCTCGCGTGCCCTGAGGCGGCGGTCGTCGCGTCCTCGCGTGTCCTGAGGCGGCGGTCGTCGCGCCCCCGCGTGTCCTGAGGCGGCGGTTGCGTCCCCGCGTGCGTGGTGGCGGCCGCCGCGCCCTCGCCTGTTGTGGAGCGGCCGCCGCGTCGGGCCGCCCGGTTCAGCGCTCCAGGACCAGCGCGAGGCCCTGGCCGACGCCGATGCAGAGCGCCGCGAGGCCCGTTCCCGAGCCGGCCGCCGCGAGCTGGTGCGCCACCGAGCCGGCGAGCCGGGCGCCGGACGCACCCAGCGGGTGACCGATCGCGACGGCCCCACCGCGAGGATTCACGATTTCGGGGTCGAGTTCCGGCCATTCGGCGAGGCAGCCGAGCGACTGGGCCGCGAAGGCCTCGTTGAGCTCGAAGGTCGTCAGGTCGGCGAAGGAACGCCCGGCCTTCTCCAGCGCCCGACGGACCGCCGCGACCGGCCCGAGGCCGAAGAGCTGGGGCTCGATCCCGGTGACCGCGGAGGTGCGGATCCGGGCGAGGGGTTCGCGGCCGGTCTCGCGCAGCCCGTCCTCGTCGACGAGGAGCAGCGCCGCCGCGCCGTCGTTGAGCGGCGAGGAGTTGCCGGGCGTGACGGTGCCGCCCTCGCGGCGGAAGGCGGGCTTGAGCTTGGCGAGGGCCTCCATGGACGTGGTGTCGCGGATGCACTCGTCGCGGGTGAGGTCCACCCCGGGGTACGGGACGACCTCGTCGTCGTAGAGGCCCTTCGCCCAGGCCTCGGCCGCCTTCCGGTGGCTGGCGAGGGCGAAGGTGTCCTGCTGCTCGCGGCTGAGCCCGTGCTTGTCGGCGATGAGCTCCGCGCCCTCGCCCAGCGCGACCGTCCACTCGGCGGGCATCTTCGGGTTCGTCATGCGCCAGCCGAGCGTGGTGGAGTGGAGCTGCTGGTGGCCGGCGGGGAAGGCCCGCTCGGGCTTCTGCAGGACCCAGGGGGCGCGGGACATCGACTCGACGCCGCCCGCGATCGCCACGGAGGCGTCGCCGAGGGCGATGGCGCGGGCCGCCTGGATCACGGCCTCCAGACCGGAGCCGCAGAGGCGGTTGACGGTGACGCCGGGGACGGTGACGGGCAGCCCGGCGAGGAGGACGGCCATCCGAGCGACGTCGCGGTTGTCCTCGCCCGCGCCGTTGGCGTCGCCGAAGTAGACGTCGTCCACGCGCGCGGGGTCGAGCGCGGGAGAGCGGTCGACGAGCGCGCGGACGACATGGGCCGCGAGGTCGTCGGGGCGTACGGAGGCGAGGGCGCCCCCGAACTTCCCGATCGGGGTGCGGACGGCGTCGACGATGTAGACGTCGCGGATGCTCATCGGTTCTCTCCCACGTGACCTTCGGACCTTCAGACCTTCGGAGCGACGACGACTCTGTTCGCCTGGTGAAACAATCTTCGCCGCATTGCGCGCGCAGAGTCTCTGTCCGACGGCCCGTCGTGTCAACGGGCCGCTTCGGGACACAGGGGATCGACGGGAGGGAGGTCAGTGGGCCGCGGCGGGGCGGACCAGGGCAGTGAGGCCGTAGTCGAGCTCGCGGCCGTCGACGAGCAGCGCCTCGACCGTGCCCGTCTCGGGGTCGATGTCGGCCCGGATGCCGTGCCCCTCGTAGATCGGGTAGCCCGACTCGCCGTGCCGCCCGGTGGCCTCGACGACGGCCGTGCGGATGGCGCTGTCCGTGACGGCGGCGCCGCCGCGGTCCTCCACGTGCTCGGGCACCAGCAGGATCTCGTACCGCTTCGGAACTGTGCTCATGCACCGAAGCTAAGCGCTGACCCGCGCTCCCGCCGTCCGGCCGGGGCACCCGTCCCGCTCGGCTCCCGGACGGACTCCCGCACCGAGGGGCCCCACCCGCTCAGCCCGACTCCCGCACCGAGGGGCCCCACCCGCTCAGCTGGACTCCCGGTGCACGATCCGTGAGTCCAGGAGGTCGCGGGAGAGGGGCGGGGCGTCCGGTTCCCGTACGGCGCGGTCGACCAGCTCCGCCAGCTCGCGGCCGAGCACCATGTCGATCCGTACGGTGCTGAGCCGGGGCCGCAGCAGCCGGCCGAGGAGCAGGTCGTCGGCGCCGACGACGGCGGTCTCCGCGGGCACGGAGATCCCGGCGTCCTGGAGCGACCGCATCAGGAGCATCGCGTACTCGTCGTTGTACGCGAAGACGCCGTCGAGCCCGAGTTCGCGCCACCGCGCGGCGAGCGCGTCCGCCGACTCCTCCTCGTACCGCAGCGGCAGGGGTACGACGGTGGCGCCGGTGCCCCCGGCCGCGCGGCGCGCGCCGTCGAGGCGCGGTCCGGAGAACATCGAGAGGCCCGGCTCCTCGGGGACGACGACGCCGATCCGGCGCCGGCCGGTCGCCAGGAGGTGCTCGGTGGCCACCTCGCCGACCCGCCCCTGGTCCATGACGAGGGCGTGGGTGCCCTCCACGCGCTGGGTGCCGAGGGTGATCACGGCCCGGGCCCCGGACCGCTTGAGGATCTCGACGCCCTGCCCACTGAGCTCGACCTCGCCGAGGGAGACCACGGCCACCGGCCGCAGCTCGGCCCAGGCGCGGGCGGCCTCCTCGCCCTCCAGGCCGACGCTGCCGTACTGCACGACCGTGTAGTCGAGGCGGCGCAGGGCCCACTGGAAGTCGTTGAAGAACTGGCTGTACAGCGGCCCGACGGGGACGTGGGAGGTCGGGAGCAGCACCATGCGGCTGTGGCCGGCGCGCAGGCTGCGGGCCGCGGCGTGCGGCACGTAGCCCAGCTCCTCGGCGGCCTCGCGGACCCGGCGCCGGGTGGGTTCGCTGATGCGGACGGCCGAGGTGTTGTTCAGGACGTACGAGACGGTGGCCCGGGAGACGCCCGCGAGGCGCGCGACGTCGGCGCTGGTCGGGACCGCCCGCCCGGAGGGGCGTTCGGGGGACTGATCGGTTGGCTGGCTCATCGATCCGGCATCTTTCCAGAACAATCCGGCGCAGGGTCTGGCGGATGGCCGGAATCGGGTGCTACACAATGCTCACACGAGTCACTGACACGTGTCACCTCCCCGTTCAATCCGCTCCTCGCCCCCTCGTCGGGCGATCTCCTCAGGAGGGCAAAGTGGCCCTTTCCTCCCCCGGGCCCGGCTCCGACACGGGTGCCCCCGGTTCCGCCACCGGCACGGTCGTCCCCGGCTCCCCCACGGCCCCCCGGCCGACGCGCGGCCTGCTGCCCCTGCTGCTCGCCGGCAACACCGCGATGTACGCGCTGTACATCGGCGTCCCCGGCATGCTCCTCGCGCTCCAGATCGAGGCCATCGACCCCGTCGGCAAGGTGGCGAACTTCGGCCTCGTCTCCGGCATATCCGCGATCTTCGCCACCGTCTTCAACCCGGTCGCGGGCGCCCTCTCGGACCGGTCGGGCCGCCGCAACCCCTGGATCCTCGCCGGCGGCCTGCTCGCCCTCCCCGTGATGCTGCTCCTCGGCAGCGTCCACACGATCCTGCTGGTCACCATCGCCTGGTGTCTGGGCCAGGCCGTCATGAACATCTACCAGGCGGCCATCACCTCCGTGGTCCCCGACCGGGTCCCCCTGGCCGCGCGGGGCAAGGCCTCGGCCGCCGTCGGGCTCGGCCTCCCCATCGGCTCCACGATCGGCGCCCTCGTCGGCGCGGCCTTCTCCGAGCACTACCGCACCGGCTACCTCGTCTTCGGCGCGATCGTCGCCGCCACCGCCGTACTGTTCACCACCTGCGCCCGCGAGGAGCGCATGCCCCCGAAGGCGCCGCTGCCCGTCAAGGAGCAGATCGCGGCCTTCGGCAGCGCGCTCAGGAACCACGACTTCCGCTGGGCGTTCATCGGCCGCGCCCTGCTCATCCTCGGCTACTTCGCCGTGGCCGGCTTCCAGCTGTACATCCTCAAGGACCACACCGACCTGCCCGCCGGGCTGAGCGCCGAGGAGGCCGTGGCGATCCTCATGCCGGTCAACTCGGTCGCCATGGTGGTCTCCACCGTCCTCGGCGGCTGGCTCTCCGACCGGTACGACCGCCGCAAGCTCTTCGTCGGCGCCTCCGCCGCGCTCGCCGCCGTCGCGCTGCTCATCCCCGCCGTCTCCAGCAGCTGGACCGGGATGCTGGCCTTCTCCGTCGTCAACGGCCTCGGCTTCGGCTGCTACATGGCCGTCGACACCGCCCTGGTGACCATGGTGCTGCCCAAGGCCGAGGACGCGGCCCGGGACATGGGCGTCCTCAACGTCGCCAACGCCGGCCCGCAGATCGTCGCCCCCTTCGTGGCCTCGCTCATCGTGTCGCTCAGTGGCGGATACACGGCGCTCTTCCTGGTCGCGGCCGTACTGTCGGTACTCGGCGCGCTGGCCGTGCGCCCCATCCGCAGCGTGCGCTGATCCCGTCGGCGCGCGCCGCAGCCCACAAGCAGCGTGCGCCGACCCCGTCGGCCGCGCCCCGTCCACGGCGTGCGCCCGCCCCGTCGGTGCCCGCCGAGCACCGCAGGAAGGCGGCACCGTGCGCCTGCACACCACCACTTGGGGATCCGGTGACCGGACGGCCCTGCTCGTCCACGGCCTCATGGCCGACCACCGCACCTGGCGCAGGGTCGGGCCGGCGCTCGCGGATCGCGGCTACCGGGTGATCGCCGTGGACCTGCGGGGGCACGGGGCGAGCGACCGGGCCCCGGGCCCGGAGGCGTACCGGCCGGACGACCACGCCGACGACCTCGTCGAAACCCTTCCGGCCGGCGCGGAGTTGGCGATCGGCCACTCGCTCGGCGGGCTCGTCCTCGCCCGGGCGGTGGAGCGGCTGGCGCCGGCCCGCGCGGTGTACTCCGACCCGGCCTGGCACCTGGCGGCCGGCCCCTGCGGCTACCGGGCCGAGCTCTTCGTCAGGGGCAAGTCGATGACCCGCGAGCAGATCAGGGGGTTCAACCCGCACTGGCCGGAGGAGGACATCGACGTCGAGATGGCCTCGGTGCGGGACTGGGACGAGCGGACGGCCCACGGGCTCACGGAGTTCGTCGGCGCCGACCTGTGGCCGGTCCGGCCCGTGGTGCCCTCCCTCGTCGTCCTCGCCGATCCGAGCACGCTGGTGCGGCCGGAGCACGCCCGGATGCTGACGGACCGCGGGTTCGAACTCCGTACGGTGAAGGGGGCGGGGCACACCGTCCACCGGGACGAGTTCGACGGGTTCATGTCCGCCCTGGAGGGGTGGATCTGACGTACCGTTCAGCCATGGACGACACGTCGATGGACAGCTCGATGGTGGGACTGCTCGGCCGGGTGACCGGCACCGTCGGCCCCGGCCTCGTCGGCGAGGTGATCGTCCGGATCCGCGGCGGCGCCGAGCACTTCCTCGCCCATCCCGCCACGCCGAAGGAGCGGATCGAGGTCGGCACGGTCGTGATGGTCATGGAACATCTCCCTCCACGCACCGTCTATGTCACAGCCGCGTACGACAGTTGACCGAACCGTTGAGTGTGCGCCCGTCACGGGCGCACACTCCCTTCACCGGATCCGCACGGCTCCGGTGAAGGGGGACCTTGTCCATGAGCATCGGCATTCTGGCAGGCGTCGTCGTCGGCGCCATCGCCGTTCTGATCGGTGTGTTCAAAATGATGTGGCGCGTCGCGGAACCCAACGAGGCGCTGATCATCTCCGGTTCCAACCACAAGAACGAGGGCCTCGGCGCAGGCATGGGGTTCCGCATCGTCACCGGGCGCGGCACCCTCGTGCTCCCCGGCGTCCAGGCGGTACGGAAGCTCTCGCTGGACCTCAACGAGACGCAGCTGTCCGTCGAGTGCGTCACCCACCAGGGCATTCCGCTCAAGGTCCGCGGAGTGGTGATCTTCAAGGTCGGTGACGACTTCGTGTCGATCGCCAACGCCGCCCGCCGCTTCCTCGACCAGCAGAAGCTGATGTCGGAGCGGGTGCACATCGTCTTCGCCGGTCATCTCCGCGCCATCGTCGGCGGGTTGACCGTGGAGGACATGATCCGTGACCGGGAGAAGCTGACCGGGCAGGCCCGCTCGGCCTGTGGCACGGAGATGGAGAAGCTCGGCCTGATCGTCGACTCGCTGCAGATCCACGAGATCGAGGACCCGACCGGGTACATCAAGAACCTGGCCGCCCCGCACGCGGCCGCCGTCCAGCGGGACGCGCGGATCGCGCAGGCGGAGGCGAACCGGCGCGCGACCGAGGCCGAGCAGCAGGCAGCGGCGCGCATGTCGGAGGCGACCCGCGACAGCGAGATCCTCCAGGCGGGCTACCAGGCCGAGCGGGACCAGGCCTCCGCCAAGGCCCGGCAGGCCGGTCCGCTGGCCGACGCGGCCTCGCGCCAGGAGGTCGTCGTCCAGGAGACCCGGGTCGCCGAGCTGGAGGGTCACCGCAAGGAGCAGCAGCTCCAGGCGGAGGTCCGCAAGCCGGCCGACGCGATGGCGTACGAGACCCGGACGCTGGCCGCGGCCGAGCGTGACGCCCGGATCTCGGCCGCCGAGGCCGAGGCGAAGGAGACGGAGCTGGCGAGCGCGGCCAAGGCGACGGCGACCCGGCTCACCGGTGAGGCGGAGGCGGCGGCGCAGCACGCCAAGGGCCTCGCGATCGCCGAGGCCACGCGCGCGAAGGGCTTGGCCGAGGCCGAGGCGATCAAGGCGCGGGCTGCGGCGCTCGCGGAGAACCAGGAGGCCGTGGTCGCCCAGCAGCTGGCCGAGAAGTGGCCGGAGATCGTGTCCGCGGGTGCCTCCGCCTTCGGGAACGTCGACCAGATGGTGCTGCTCAACGGCGCCGACGGCATGGCGGACGTGTTCGCCAAGGCCCTGACCATGGGCGGGACGGGCCTCGGCCTGGCCCGGCAGCTCCTGGCCACGATGAGCCCGGCGGCGCAGGAGAAGGCGGCCGGGGTGGCGCTGCCGGTGCCGCCGGCCCCGCGCTCCGAGGGGAGCGTGGAGATCCCGGTGGGCGACGGGCAGTAACCCCGTACGTGAGGTACGCGAGGGCCCGGTGCCGTCACGGCGCCGGGCCCTCGCGTGTGATCCGCTCGGCCTCAGTTGTGGCCGAACTTGCGTTCCTTGCGGTGGGACGCGTGCTCGACGAGAGGCATCGACGCCTCTCTCGTGGGGGCCGGCGAGCTCTTCTCCTTCGCGGCCGCGTCGGTGCGGGCCTCATGGCCGCCGGTACGGGCTCCCCGGTTCGTCCGGGTCTGTTTCTTGCCCACGATCGTGCCTCCCGTGACGGGTGTCGGACGGTGGTCCGTATGCCCTCAGCCTGGCACGGGGGCACCAGAGCCGCATGTCAGAGCGGGTTCGCGAGGACCCGCCGGAAGGCGGCGAGCGTCGGGGTGCCGGAGGCGCGGTCCAGGACGGCGAAGACGACCTCCTCGAAGTGGCCGGCGAAGCGGCCCTCGCCGGTGAGCAGGGCCTTGAAGGCCCCCGCGACCTCCGCCGGGTCGTTCTGGAAGACTCCGCAGCCCCAGGCGCCGAGGACGAGCCGCCGGTAGCCGGCCGCGGCGGCCGTCTCCAGGACGCGCTCGGCGCGCGAGGCGAGGGCGGCGGGCAGGCGGCCCGCGAGCTCGGGGGTGTTGCGGCGGACGACGCCCGCGTTGGGCGCGGGCGAGGTGAGGAAGCCGACCGTGAAGGGTTCGACGAGCAGGGCGCCCCGGTCGTCGCGGAAGACCGGGACCCGGGGCGAGTGGATGACCCGGTCGGTGTAGAGGGCGTCGTCCCGTTCGGCGCGGTGGTGGGCGTAGTAGTCGGGGGCGCGCAGCAGGGTGGCGTGGAGGGCGGAGGAGCGGCAGAGGGCCTCCTCCTGGGCCTGGGCGCCGTTGAGGTAGCCGCCGCCGGGGTTGCGGGCCGAGGCGAAGTTCAGGACGGCGACCTGCCGGGTGGCATCGGTCGTGGTCATGCGGCGGGCCGCCGCCAGGCTGCTCTCGGCCGTGACGGAGAGGGTGGGCGTGCGGTCCGTGTCGGGGGTGACGGGGACGGGCCCGGGGCCGTGGAGGCGGGTTCCGGCCAGGGCCGCGGCCAGGTCTTCGGCGAGGGAGACGGTCCGGCCGTCGGGGGCGCGGTAGTGGCCCGCGGCGACGATCTCCTCGGTCCGCCGCGCGATCTCGCGCAGTCGTGCACTCATGGACCTCAGGATGATCGTTTCGTCTCGGCGGGGACAACGGGTTTTCCGTGAGTTCCCCGATACGGCGGGGGATTTTGGACGAGCGGGGGCACAGGGGGCGCGTGGGGGCCGTCCGAGGCGCTCTTGCACGCCGCTGGGAGGTGGCTTTAGGTGGAAGCAGCGGCTCACCGGTAAGGGTCCCCGCGGGGACCCCGACGACCAGGAGGTGCACGGATGTCGCCGAGCGGCATACCGCGTGGCGGCCCCCCTCTCACCGAGGCGGAGGCGGAGGACCTGCTGCGATGTATCTGCTTCAAGACCGGCCCGCCCCGCACGGTGGGGGTGGAGCTGGAGTGGCTCGTGCACGAGCTGCGTGACCCCCGCCGGCCCGTACGGCCGCCGAGGCTCGCGGCCGCGCTGGACACCGTACGGGCGCTGCCCCTGGTGTCGGCCCTCACGTTCGAACCCGGCGGGCAGCTGGAGCTGAGCTCGCGCCCGGCCGGCTCCCTCATGGAGTGCCTCGACTCGCTCGCCGCCGACCTGGGCGCGGTGCGGGCGGCGCTCGGGCCGCTCGGCCTCACCCTCAGCGGTTACGGGGTGGATCCCTGGCACGCGCCGCGCGGCCGGGTGCTCCACGAGCCGCGGTACGACGCGATGGAGACCGCGCTGGACCGGACCGGGCCCGCCGGGCGGGCGATGATGTGCGACTCGGCGTCGGTTCAGATCTGCCTCGACGCCGGCCTGGAGGAGCCGGGTCCGCTCGGCTATCACCGGCGCTGGCGGCTCGCGCACCTCCTCGGTGCGGTGCTGGTGGCCGCCTTCGCCAACTCGCCGGTGCACGGTGGGCGCCGCACCGGCTGGCGCTCGACGCGGCAGGCGCTGTGGGCGGATCTCGACCCCCGGCGGGCGCTCGCGCCGTCGCCGGACGGGGAGCCGCGCGCGGAGTGGGCGGCGCACGTCCTGGACACCCCGGTGATGTGCGTGCGGGCCGAGGAGGGGCCGTGGGCGGTACCGGAGGGTCTGACGTTCCGGGAGTGGCTGCGGACCGGCCTTCCCCGTCCGGCCGACGCCGACGACCTGCGGTATCACATGACGACCCTCTTCCCGCCGGTGCGGCCGCGCGGTCATCTGGAGCTGCGGATGGTCGACGCGCAGCCGGGCGCGGACGGCTGGATGGTGCCGGTGGCGGTGACGACGGCCGTGTTCGACGACCCGGAGGCGGCGGAGACCGTGTACCGGGCGGTGAAACCGCTGGCGGAGCAGGCCGGTCCCGGTCCCGCCCCGCGCAATCCGCTCTGGGAGGCGGCGGCGCGGGACGGTCTCGCCGATCCCGAGCTGCACGCCGCCGCCCGGGCGGTGTTCTCCGCCGCGCTCGACGCGCTGCCCCGGATCGGGGCGAGCGAGGAGGTGCGGCGGGCGGTCGCCGCCTTCCACGAGCGGTACGTGATCCCCGGGAGCTGCCCGGCCGACAACCTCCAGGTGGTGACGTCATGACCGCGACCGACACCGGGGCCGGGCCGGAGGCCTTGCGGCGGAAGGCCCTCGACGCCCTCACCACCGCACGGGACCGCACCGCGCTCCTCACCGGCTGCGTGGAGGACGGCGAACTCACCGCGCAGCACTCGCCCTTGATGTCCCCGCTCGTCTGGGATCTGGCGCACATCGGCAACCAGGAGGAGCAGTGGCTGTGGCGGGCCGTCGCGGGGCGCGAGGCGCTGCGGCCCGAGATCGACTCGCTGTACGACGCCTTCCAGCACCCGCGCGCCTCCCGTCCGTCGCTGCCGCTGCTCTCGCCGGGCGAGGCCCGCGGCTATGCGGCGGACGTCCGGGTCCGGGTCCTCGACGTGCTGGAGACGACACCGCTGGAGGGGCGGCCGCTGCTCGACGCGGGGTTCGCGTTCGGCATGATCGCCCAGCACGAACAGCAGCACGACGAGACGATGCTGATCACCCATCAGCTGCGGAAGGGGCCCGCGGCCCTGACCGCTCCCCCGCCCCCGGTCCTGCGGTCGGGGCCGCTGCCCCCCGAAGTCCTCGTGCCCGGCGGCCCGTTCACCATGGGCACCTCGGACGAACCGTGGGCCCTGGACAACGAACGGCCGGCCCACCCCCGCATCGTCCCCGCCTTCCACATCGACACCACCCCCGTCACGAACGGCGCCTACCTCGCCTTCATGGCCGACGGCGGCTACACCGACCGCCGCTGGTGGCGGCCCGAGGGGTGGGCCCAGATCCGAGAGCACGGCATCGGGGCGCCGCTGTTCTGGCGCCGGGACGGCGGGCAGTGGCTGCGCCGCCGGTTCGGGGTGACGGAGCCGGTGCCCGAGGAGGAGCCGGTCCTGCACGTCAGCTGGTACGAGGCCGACGCCTACGCGCGCTGGGCGGGGCGCCGGCTCCCGACCGAGGCGGAATGGGAGAAGGCGGCCCGCCACGACCCGGTCTCCGGGCGCTCCCGCCGCTATCCGTGGGGCGACGCGGATCCGGGTCCCGAGCACGCGAACCTCGGGCAGCGGCACCTTCGGCCCGCGGCGGCCGGCAGCTATCCGGCGGGCGCCTCGCCGCTCGGCGTACGGCAGCTGATCGGTGACGTGTGGGAGTGGACGGCGAGCGACTTCCTGCCGTACCCGGGGTTCATGGCCTTCCCGTACAAGGAGTACTCGGAGGTGTTCTTCGGGCCGGAGCACAAGGTGCTGCGCGGCGGTTCGTTCGCGGTGGACCCGGTCGCCTGCCGGGGCACCTTCCGCAACTGGGACCTGCCGGTGCGGCGCCAGATCTTCTCCGGCTTCCGGACGGCACGGAACGCGGAGCTCGACTGATGTGCCGTCATGTCGCTTACCTGGGGCGGCCGGTGGCGCTCGGGGAGCTGCTCGTCCGGCCGGCGCACGCCCTGCTGCGCCAGTCCTGGGAGCCCCGTACGCAGGACAGCGGGGTGGTGAACGCCGACGGCTTCGGCGTGGGCTGGTACGCCGAGGGCGATCCGGTGCCGGCGCGGTACCGGCGGGCCGGCCCGATCTGGGGGGACCTGTCCTTCGCGGACCTCGCCCGGGTGGTGCGCTCCGGCGCGTTCCTCGGGGCGGTCCGGGGGGCCACGCTCCCCGGCGCCGACGGGGAGGCCGCGGCGGCTCCGTTCGCCTCCGGGCCCTGGCTGTTCAGCCACAACGGCGCGGTCGAGGGCTGGCCCGACTCCCTCACGGCCCTCGCCGACGCGCTGCCGTCCGGGGAGCTGCTGCGCCTGGAGGCGCGCACCGACTCGGCGCTGCTGTGGGCGCTCGTGCTGCACCGGCTGCGGGCCGGGGACGCGCCGGGGGACGCCATGGCCGACACCGTGCGGGAGGTCGCGGCCGCGGCCCCCGGTTCCCGGCTGA
Source organism: Streptomyces sp. R-07 (assembly GCF_049913175.1). NCBI lineage: Bacteria > Bacillati > Actinomycetota > Actinomycetes > Kitasatosporales > Streptomycetaceae > Streptomyces > Streptomyces sp. R-07. The sequence continues at coordinate 7,178,182 of NZ_CP183978.1, read as the reverse complement.
ACCTGCTGCTCACCGACGGCGAGCGGATCGTCGCGACCGCCTGGCGGAACAGCCTCTGGTACCTGACGGGCCCCGACCGGACGGTCGTGGCCTCCGAACCGTACGACGACGATCCGCGCTGGCGGGAGGTGCCCGAGCGGACGCTCGTCACCGCCGACCACGCCGATGTCACCCTCACCCCGCTCAAGGAGCCGTCCGCGTGAGCCCGTTCCAGCTGACCCGCACCCTCGCCGCGGACGCCGCAGGCGCCGATCTGCGCGCCGACGTCCTCCACGGTCTGACCCGCTCCCCCAAGGAGCTGCCGCCCAAGTGGTTCTACGACGCCCGGGGCAGCGAGCTCTTCGAGGAGATCACCCGGCTGCCCGAGTACTACCCCACTCGGGCGGAGCGGGAGATCCTGGTCGCGCGGGCGCCGGAGATCGCCGCCGCGACCGGGGCCCGGACCCTGGTGGAGCTGGGTTCCGGCTCCTCCGAGAAGACCCGCTTCCTGATCGACGCGTTGCTTCCGGGTCTGGACGCGTACGTGCCCGTGGACGTGAGCGAGTCCGCGCTGACCGGGGCGGCCGAGTCGCTGCTCGCCGACCGGCCCGACCTGTGGGTGCACGCGCTCGTCGCCGACTTCACGCGCGGGCTCGCACTGCCGGGGACTCCGGGGCCGCGTCTGGTGGCCTTCCTCGGCGGGACGATCGGCAATCTGCTCCCCGCCGAGCGGCGGACCTTCCTGCGGTCGGTCCGGGCCATGCTCACGCCGGGCGACGCGCTGCTGCTCGGCACGGACCTGGTGAAGGACGAGGCGACGCTCGTGGCCGCCTACGACGACGCGGCCGGGGTGACGGCCGCGTTCAACAAGAACGTGCTGTCCGTGATCGACCGGGAGCTGGGTGCGGACGCCGATCCGGAGGCCTTCGACCACGTGGCGGTGTGGGACGCCGAGCGGGAGTGGATCGAGATGCGGCTGCGCGCCCGCCGCGCGCTGACCGTGAAGATCCCGGAACTGGATCTGGTGGTGCCGTTCGCGGCGGGCGAGGAGATGCGGACGGAGGTGTCGGCGAAGTTCCGTCAGGCGGGTGTACGGGAGGAGCTGGCGGCGGCGGGCCTCGAACTGGCCCGCTGGTGGACGGACAGCGAGGGCAGGTTCGCGCTCTCGTTGGCGACAGTGCGCTGAGAGACGGCTCGCTGAGAGACGGTGCCCTGATCGACGGCGCGCTGAGCCGCTGCGGCCAGGGCACCGCGGTCCGGATACCGGAGGCTGGATATCGGATCCAGTATTCGAATATCGGCGACCATCCTCCGCACGCTGACGACCCGCCACAGGGACGTGCCCAGCGGATCGTCCCCGACGTACGCGGCGGCTCCGGTGGGCCGGTAGTCGATCCGTACCGGCAGCACGGCGCATCCGCTGTCCAGGGCGGCCTGGAACGCGGCCGGGCGGAAGCGTCCCCGGGCCCGCCCGCACCAGGTCGAGCCCTCCGGGAAGACGACCACCCGGCCCCCGCCGGCGAGCACCCCGGACATCGCCCGCACGGTGCCGGGCAGGGCCCTGAGCCGGTCGCGGTCGATGAAGAGGGTGCCGCCGAGCGCGGCGAGCGTGCCGAGGACGGGCCAGTGGCGGACCTCCGCCTTGGCCACCATCCGGCCGGGCAGCACGGCCGCGAGGAGGGGGATGTCCAGCCAGGAGACGTGGTTCGCGACGACGAGGAGCGGGCCGGTGACCGCGCCGGCCTCCCCCTCGTACCGCACGCGCACGCCGAAGGCGCGGACCACCGCCCGTGTCCAGAAGCGGACCAGGGCGAGCCGGGTGGCCGCCGGGAGCAGCCCCGCGGCCGGGGCCAGCAGGAGGCCGAGGAGGACGGCGCCGATCCCGGCGGTCAGCCGGGCGACGGCGAGGACCGCCCCCGCCCGGTCGGCCCGGTGGTCACGGCCGGTCTCCGGGTGGGCGGCGCAGTGGCCCGGGGTGCAGGGCGCCGTGGGGAGCCACGGCGGGAGGGCCGTGGACCCGTTCACCGCGCCGGGGCGAGCGAGAGGAAGTGGTTGAGGTAGCGCGGGTTGGTGCGGCGCAGCGAGAGCAGGACGTAGAGGTCGGCGACGCCGAAGTCGGGGTCGTGCGCGGGGGCGCCGCAGACCCAGGCGCCGAGCCGCAGGTAGCCGCGCAGGAGCGGCGGGAGCTCGGTGCGGCCCTCGGGGCGGGTGACTCCGTCGGGGCTCCACAGCTTGTGCGGGGTGACCCAGTACTCCTCGGGGGCGAGGTGCTTGGACTTGACGGTGTCCCAGGTGGCGGCGGCGAGGGTGCCGCCGTCGGCGAGCGGGATCGAACAGCAGCCTGCGAGCCAGTTGTGGCCGGTCCGCTCCATGTAGCGGGCGAGGCCGGCCCAGATGAGGGCGATCACGGCGCCGTTGCGGTGGGCGGGGTGGACGCAGGAGCGGCCGACCTCCACCAGGTCGTGCCGGACGGGGGCGAGCCGGGTGAGGTCGAACTCGCTCTCGGAGTAGAGGCGTCCGGCGACGGCGGCGCGGTCGGGCGGCAGGATCCGGTAGGTGCCGACGATCTCGCCGGTGCTCTCCTCCCGTACCAGGAGGTGGTCGCAGTACGCGTCGAAGGCGTCGGTGTCGAGGCCGGGCTCGGGCCCGTCGAGCAGGGCGCCCAGCTCGCCGGCGAAGACCTGGTGGCGCAGCCGCTGGGCGGCCCGGACGTCCTCCTGGTCCCGGGCGAGGCCGACGACGTACCGGGGCGTGGGCTGCTCGGCGGGGGCGCCGACCGGCGTCGTGAGGTCACGGGCCTGGGGCTGTGCGGGGACGGCGAGCGTGGGCGTCGGTGCGGACATGGCGGGCTCCTCCGGCGGGACGGAAGGGGAAGGGGCGGGGCCGGGCCGCGTGAGCGGTGGCCCGGCCCTTTACTTCTTCCGTCACCGGCTGGATTCGACATGACCGTCCGGGGGCTCGCGGGTGTGCGAACGCTGAATGCTATTCGGCGAGGCTGTCCGTGATCGCGGCCGAGGCGTCCCTGGCCGCCTTGACGGGGTCCTCGCCCTGGAGGACGGCCGTCATGTACGGCTTGATGGGGTTGTCGGCCTCGACGTCGGCCCACTGCGGGGAGTTGGGGGTGGCCCGGCCGCGTGCGGCGCCCTTCGCCATGACGGCGGTGGCCTCCTGGCCGGCGACGACGGAGGCGAGGCCCTTCTTGTTGGGTACGTAGCCCATGGCGCGGGCGAGTTCGGACTGCCACTTCTCGCCGGCGAGCGCCTTGACGACGTCGAGGGCCGCGCCGCGCCGGGGCGCGTTCTCCGGGATGATGAGGTCGGAGCCGCCCGTGAAGACGGCGCAGGGCTGACCGGCCTTCTTGCCGGGTATCGGGAAGTAGCCGAGCTTGTCCTTGAGGTCCGGGTTGGCCTTGAGGACGGCGGCGACGGCGCTGGGCGTGGCGATGAGCTGGGCGACGTCGCCCTTGGCGAAGACGTCGGCCTGCGGCGGGGTCTGCTCGTCGGCGTTCTTCGGGCCGGAGCCGAGGGCCTGGAGCTCCTTGTAGAAGGCCATGCCGCGCCGGGCGGCGGGGCTGTCGAGCGCGCCGGTCCACTGGCCGCCCTTGTCGACGGCGAGCTCGCCGCCCTCGTCCCAGATGAATCCGGCGAGGGTGTACCAGTCCTGGCCGGCGAGGTAGATGCCCTGGGAGCCGTCCTGGTTGAGCTTCTCGGTGTCGTCGAGCCACTGGGCGCGGGTGGCGGGCGGCTTGTCGATGCCGGCGTCCGCGAACAGGTCCTTGTTGTAGATGACGATGCGGTTGGCCGCGTACCAGGGGATGCCGTACTGGGTTCCGGCGATGCTGCCGGGCTCGGCGAGACCGGGCAGCCAGTCCTCGCTGCCGAGGTCGCGGACCGATTCGAGCGTGAGGTCGAACAGCTTCTCGGTGTCGGCGTACTGGGCGACCTGGGTGTTGCCGACCTCGATGACGTCGGGGCCGCCGGAGCCCTGGATCGCCTCGGTGACCTTCTTCCCGATGCCGGTCCACTCCTGGATGGTGAACTTGAGCTCGACCCCGTCGTGCTCCTTCTCGTAGGCCTCGGTGAAGCGCGTGAGGAAGTCCTCGCTGACGCTGTCCCGCATGAGCCAGATGTTCACGGTCTTCGTCCCGCCGTCGCCGCCCGGCAGCATCCCGCAGCCGGCGAGGGCGAGCGCGGTGGCGGCGGCCAGGGGGCAGGCGAGATGGCGGTTCTTCACGTGGGTCACCTTCTGCTCAGGTTCAGCACAGGGTCGTGCGCATGGGGGCTGACCCGGCATGGGGGGACCGAACGGGGTGTTCGCGCGGGTATGTGGCCTGGATTCTGGTCTGGACCAACGGGATGGTCAAGTCCTTGACGATCCCGTTCCGCACCCCGGACGGACGGTCTGCTCCATTACCGTCGGTAGTTACTCGTGGGTCGCCCGGCCCCGTCGTGTCGCGCGCCGACGCACCCTGGGGCACCGTGGAGGGAACGCCACGAGCCCCGTCGTGTCGCGCGCCGACGCGCCCCGGGGCACCGTGGAGGGAACGCCACGAGAGGAGTTCGGCCCCCATGTCGAATCACACCTACCGCGTCACCGAGATCGTCGGCACCTCCACCGAGGGCCTCGACGAGGCCATCCGCAACGGCATCCAGCGCGCCTCGCAGACCCTGAGGGGCCTCGACTGGTTCGAGGTGACGCAGGTGCGCGGCCACCTCGTCGACGGCGCGATCGAGCACTACCAGGTCGGCCTGAAGGTGGGCTTCCGACTGGAGGACGAGGACTGATCGGCCCCGGCCGGCATCAGGTGCGGCCCTCCTTCTCCTGAGCCTCCCTCAGCGCCTCGGAGGGCTCCGCCCAGCGGGCCCGTACGACACGGAAGCCCGCCGCCTCCGCCGCGTCGCACACCGCCAGGTCGTCGTCGACCAGCATCCTCACCTTTCGGTCGGCGGCGAGCCGGCGCAGGATCTCCACCTTGGTCACCCGGGCCGGCCGGAAGTCACGGTTGCGCCGCATGTGGATCGCCCCCTCCGGGAGCCCCTGCTCCGCGAGCCACTCCACGGTCGCCCGGCGGCAGCGCTCGGGCCGCCCGGTCAGATAGACCACCTCGCACTCCTCGGCCGCCTCGCGGCACAGCGCGACGCCCTCCTCCAACGGCGGATCGTCGGGCGCCGCCGCGAAGAAGGCCTCCCAGTCCTTGGGCTTGCGCTCCAGGAAGTGCTGGCGGTGCGCGGTCGCGGCGAGCGTGTTGTCGAGGTCGAAGACGGCCAGGGGCCTGTTGTCCGATGTCACGGGCCCCAGCGTAGGAGCGGCGGGACGCGGGCGCCCGGGGATTACGGAGCGCGAGCAAATCCCTCCCGGCGTGCGGAGCCCCACGGCGGCTCTCCCGGCCGGTGGAGCGGCACAGCGGCTCTCCCGGCCGGTGGCCGTACGGCGGCGCCCCGGGCTTCACGCCCCGGGATCTGCGGGCCTGGATCCCGCCCCGGGAATCCCTCCCGGCCCCGCGCGTTGAACCCTCTGTGAGCACCTTCCTCCACGGCATCCGGTTCTCCGTCCTCGACCGCTCCCGCACCCGGGAGGGCGAGGACGCTCCCCAGGCGCTGCGCGACACCGTGCGCCTCGCCCAGGAGGTGGAGGCCCTCGGCTACCACCGCTTCTGGGTGTCGGAGCACCACGGTGTGCCCGGGGTCGCCGGTTCGGCCCCCACGGTTCTCGCCGCCGCCGTCGCCGCCGCGACCTCCACCGTCCGTGTCGGTACGGGAGGGGTGATGCTCCCGAACCACCGGCCGCTGGTCGTGGCCGAGCAGTTCGGGGTGCTGGAGTCCCTCTTCCCCGGCCGGATCGACATGGGGATCGGCCGCTCGGTGGGGTTCACGGACGGCATCCGACGGGCGCTCGGCCGGGACAAGGACGAGGCCGACCGGTTCGGGGAGCAGCTCACCGAGCTCCTCGGCTGGTTCACCGGCGAGCAGACGGCCCATCCTCAGGTGCACGCCCGGCCCACCGAGGGCCTCCGGGTCCCGCCCTTCGTCCTCGCGACCGGGGAGGGCGCCGGGATCGCAGCGGCGGCGGGACTGCCCCTGGTCATCGGCGACCTGCGCGGCCGGGACCGGGTGCTCACGGCCGTCGACACGTACCGCGCCGGCTTCCGCCCGTCCCCGTGGGCCGCCGAGCCGTACGTGGTCGTCGCCGGGACGGTCGCGGTGGCCGCCACGGAGGCGGAGGCACGGCGGCTGCTGATCCCGGAGGCGTGGTCGCTCGCGTACTCCCGCACCCGCGGGGTGTTCCCGCCGCTCGCGGCGCCCGAGCGGATCGAGGGGCTGCCGATGACGGAGAGGCAGCGCGGCTTCTACGAGGCGGGGCTCGACGGGCACGTGCACGGCACGGAGGAGCAGGTGGCCGAGGCGCTGGAGCGGGCGGTGAAGGAGACCGGGGCGCAGGAGGTGCTGGTCACCACGAGCACGTACGACCGGGCGGCGCTCAGCGAGTCGTACCGCCGTCTCGCCCGGGCCGTCGGTCTGGCACCGCCGACCGCCTGACGGCACGGGGGCGCGGCCGCCCGGCCGCGGCCGGCTTCCGCCCGCGGCCACCGCAGCCACCCGAGCCACTGGGGCCGACCGGGCCACCGGAGCCATCGCGCGTCCCCGGGCCGCCCGAGCCCCTACCGGAGCGACCGGGGCAAAGGCGGAGCATTCGATAAAGTCGCGCCATGCACGACAGCCCGCATGATCCCTACGTCCGCGTCCGAGGCGCCCGCGAGCACAACCTCGCCGGGGTCGACGTCGACATCCCGCGCGACGCGCTCGTCGTGTTCACCGGCGTCTCCGGCTCCGGCAAGTCGTCGCTGGCCTTCGGTACGATCTACGCCGAGGCGCAGCGCCGCTACTTCGAGTCGGTGGCCCCGTACGCGCGGCGGCTGATCCACCAGGTGGGGGCGCCCGCGGTCGGTGAGATCACCGGGCTTCCGCCGGCGGTCTCCCTGGAGCAGCGCCGGTCCTCGCCGAACGCCCGCTCCTCCGTCGGCACGGTGACCACCCTCTCCAACTCGCTGCGGATGCTGTTCTCGCGAGCCGGCCGCTATCCGGAGGGCGCGGAGAGGCTCGACTCCGACGCCTTCTCGCCCAACACGGCGGCGGGCGCGTGCCCTTCGTGCCACGGTCTCGGGCTGGTTCACGACACCAGCGAGGAACTCCTCGTGCCCGACCCCGGCCTGTCGATCCGTCAGGGTGCGATCGCCGCCTGGCCGGGGGCCTGGCAGGGGAAGAACCTGCGGGACGTGCTCGACACCCTCGGCCACGACGTCGACCGGCCGTGGCGGGAGCTCGACGCGAAGGACCGGGAGTGGATCCTCTTCACGGACGAGCAGCCGGTCGTCACCGTGCACCCGGTGCGGGAGGCGGACCGCATCCAACGCCCGTACCAGGGCACGTACATGAGCGCACGCCGCTATGTGCTGCGTACCTTCTCCGACTCCAAGAGCCCCACCCTGCGCGTGAAGGCGGAGCGGTTCCTCACCAGCGCGCCCTGCCCGGCCTGTGGCGGGGGCCGGCTGCGGCCCGAGGCGCTGGCGGTGACCTTCGCCGGACGGAACGTCGCCGAGCTCGCCGCACTGCCGCTCACCGCCCTGTCCGGTCTTCTGTCGACCGCCGCGGCGACGGCGGACGCCTCGGAGACGGCGCGCGTCCTGACCGCCGACCTCGTCGCCCGGATCGGCACGGTCACCGAACTCGGCCTCGGCTACCTCAGCCTGGACCGCGCCACCCCCACCCTCTCCAACGGCGAGCTCCAGCGGCTGCGGCTCGCGACCCAGCTGCGCTCGGGCCTCTTCGGTGTGGTGTACGTCCTCGACGAGCCGTCCGCCGGGCTGCACCCGGCCGACACCGAGGCGCTGCTCGTGGTCCTCGACCGGCTCAAGGCCGCCGGGAACTCGGTCTTCGTCGTCGAGCACCACCTGGACGTCGTCCGGCACGCCGACTGGCTCGTGGACGTCGGCCCGCGCGCCGGAGTGCACGGCGGGCGGGTGCTGCACAGCGGCCCGCCGGGCGAACTGGCCGGCGTCGAGGCGTCCGCGACCCGGCGTTTCCTCTTCGACCGGGCGCCCGCGCCCGCGCGCGAGGTACGGGCCCCGGCCGGCTGGCTGCGGACGGGCCCGGTGACCCGGCACAACCTGCGGGCGGTCGACGCGGCCTTCCCCGTCGGCGTCCTCACCGCCGTCACGGGCGTCTCGGGCTCGGGAAAGTCGACCCTGGTCGGGATGCTGACCGAGGAACTGTCCGGCGTGGGGCGCCTGGTGACGGTGGACCAGCGCCCTATCGGCCGGACGCCACGCTCCAACCTCGCCACGTACACGGGTCTGTTCGACGTCGTGCGCAAGCTGTTCACGGAGACCGAGGAGGCGAGGGCACGCGGGTACAAGGCGGGCCGCTTCTCCTTCAACGTGCCCGGGGGCCGCTGCGAGACCTGCCAGGGCGAGGGCTTCGTCTCGGTGGAACTCCTCTTCCTGCCCAGTACGTACGCCCCCTGCCCCGACTGCCACGGCGCCCGCTACAACCCCGAGACCCTCCAGGTGCGGTGGCGCGGCCTCACCATCGCCGAGGTCCTCGATCTGACCGTCGAGTCGGCCGCCGCCTTCTTCGACGACACCCCGGCTGCCGCCCGGAGCCTGCGCACCCTCCTCGACGTGGGCCTCGGCTATCTGCGGCTCGGGCAGCCCGCGACCGAGCTCTCCGGTGGCGAGGCGCAGCGCATCAAACTCGCCTCGGAACTCCAGCGGCCGCGCCGCGCCCACACCCTCTACGTCCTGGACGAGCCGACCACCGGGCTGCACCCGGCCGACGTCGAGGTCCTGATGCGTCAGCTCCACGGCCTCGTGGACGCCGGGCACTCGGTGATCGTCGTCGAGCACGACATGGACGTCGTCGCCACCGCCGACTGGGTCGTCGACCTCGGCCCCGGCGGGGGCGACCAGGGGGGCCAGGTGGTCGCCGCCGGACCGCCCGCCGACGTGGCCGCGTCACCGGAGAGCCGGACGGCCCCGTACCTGGCCAGGGCACTCGCCGACTGACCCGCTGCCCCTCCCCCTAGATCTAGCCCTACCCCTTCACCTTCCTCTGTGCCCGCAGCCACTCCCTGTTCATCGCCGCGATCGACGGGAGCGGGATGCCCTTCGGGCAGGCCGTCGCGCACTCGCCGGTCAGGGTGCAGCCGCCGAAGCCCTCGGCGTCCATCTGGGCCACCATGTCGAGGACCCGGGTCTCGCGCTCCGGGGAGCCCTGGGGCAGGACGTTCAGGTGGTTGATCTTGGCGGAGGTGAAGAGCATCGCCGAGCCGTTGGGGCAGGCCGCGACGCACGCGCCGCAGCCGATGCACTCGGCGTGCTCGAAGGCGGAGTCCGCGTCGGCCTTGGGGACCGGGGTGGCGTGGGCTTCGGGGGCCGAGCCCGTCGGGGCGCTGATGTAGCCCCCGGCCTGGATGACGCGGTCGAAGGCGGAGCGGTCGACGACGAGGTCCTTGACGACCGGGAAGGCCGACGCGCGCCAGGGTTCGACGTCGATGGTGTCGCCGTCGCGGAAGGAGCGCATGTGGAGCTGGCAGGTCGTGGTGCGCTCCGGCCCGTGCGCGTCGCCGTTGATGACGAGGCTGCACGCGCCGCAGATGCCCTCGCGGCAGTCGTGGTCGAAGGCGACGGGGTCCTCGCCGCGCAGGATGAGGTCCTCGTTGAGGGTGTCGAGCATCTCGAGGAAGGACATGTCGGGCGAGATGCCGTCCACCGCGTAGGTGGCCATGGCGCCCTCGGTGCCGCCGTCCTTCTGGCGCCAGACGCGCAGGTTGAGCCTCATGCGTAGCTCCGCTGGGTGGGGTGGACGTACTCGAAGGTGAGGTCCTCCTTGTGGAGGACGGGGGCCGTTCCGGTGCCGCCGAACTCCCAGGCCGCGGCGTACGCGAACTCCTCGTCGCGGCGGGCGGCTTCGCCGTCCGGGGTCTGGGACTCCTCGCGGAAGTGGCCGCCGCAGGACTCGGCGCGGTGGAGCGCGTCGAGGCACATGAGCTCGGCGAGCTCCAGGTAGTCGACGATCCGGTTGGCCTTCTCCAGGGACTGGTTGAACTCCTCGCCGGAACCGGGGACCTTGATGCGGCTCCAGAACTCCTCGCGGATCTCGGGGATGCGCCGCAGGGCCTTGCTCAGTCCCTCCTCCGTGCGGGCCATGCCGCAGTACTCCCACATGAGTTCGCCGAGTTCGCGGTGGAAGGAGTCGGGCGTGCGGTCGCCGTCGACGGAGAGGAGGAGGTGGAGGCGGTCCTCGGTCTCGGCGAGGACCTCGCGGACCGCCGGGTGGTCGTCGTCGAGGGGTTCGCTCGACGGGTGGCGGGCGAGGTAGTCGTTGATGGTGGCGGGGAGGACGAAGTAGCCGTCGGCGAGGCCCTGCATGAGGGCGGAGGCGCCGAGCCGGTTGGCCCCGTGGTCGGAGAAGTTGGCCTCGCCGATGGCGAAGAGGCCGGGGACGGTGGTCTGGAGGTCGTAGTCGACCCAGAGTCCGCCCATCGTGTAGTGGACGGCGGGGTAGATCCGCATGGGGACCTCGTACGGGTTCTCGGCGGTGATCCGCTCGTACATGTCGAAGAGGTTGCCGTACTTCTCCTCGACGGCCTTGCGGCCCATCCGTCGGATCGCGTCGGCGAAGTCCAGGTAGACGCCCTGTCCGCCGGGTCCCACTCCCCTGCCCTCGTCGCAGACGTTCTTCGCGGCGCGGGAGGCGATGTCGCGGGGGACGAGGTTGCCGAAGGAGGGGTAGATGCGCTCCAGGTAGTAGTCGCGCTCGCCCTCGGGGATGTCGGCGGCGGGGCGGGTGTCCCCCTGCGCCTTGGGGACCCAGATGCGGCCGTCGTTGCGCAGCGACTCGCTCATCAGGGTGAGCTTGGACTGGTGGTCGCCGGTGCGCGGGATGCAGGTGGGGTGGATCTGGGTGAAGCAGGGGTTGGCGAAGTACGCCCCGCGCCGGTGGGCCCGCCAGACGGCGGTGGCGTTGGAGTTCATGGCGTTCGTCGACAGGTAGAAGACGTTGCCGTAGCCGCCGCTGGCGAGGACCACGGCGTCCGCGTAGTGGGTGGAGATCTCGCCCGTGATCAGGTCGCGGGCGACGATGCCGCGGGCCCGCCCGTCGACGACGATCAGGTCGAGCATCTCCGTACGGGCGTGCATCTCGACGTTTCCGGCGGCGATCTGCCGGGACAGCGCCTGGTAGGCGCCGAGGAGGAGCTGCTGGCCGGTCTGGCCGCGGGCGTAGAAGGTGCGGGAGACCTGGACGCCGCCGAAGGAGCGGGTGTCGAGGAGTCCGCCGTACTCGCGGGCGAAGGGGACGCCCTGGGCGACGCACTGGTCGATGATCTCGACGGAGATCTGGGCGAGGCGGTGGACGTTGGACTCGCGGGCCCGGAAGTCACCGCCCTTGACGGTGTCGTAGAAGAGGCGGTGGACGGAGTCGCCGTCGTTGCGGTAGTTCTTGGCGGCGTTGATGCCGCCCTGGGCGGCGATGGAGTGGGCGCGGCGCGGGGAGTCCTGGAAGCAGAACTGGACGACGTGGTAGCCCTGTTCGGCGAGGGTGGCGCCGGCGGAGCCGCCGGCGAGGCCGGTGCCGACGACGATGATCCGGTGCTTGCGGCGGTTGGCGGGGTTGACCAGCTTCGCCTCGAAGCGGCGGGTGTCCCAGCGGTCGGCGACGGGGCCGACGGGGGCCTTGGTGTCGGTGATCGGTTCACCGGTGGCGTAGTCGGAAAAGGTCATGTCAGCTCACCACTCCGGTCATGACGGCGACGGGGACGGAGACGAAGCCCGCGGTCAGGACGAGCGCGAGGGTGTTGGCGAGGGCCTTGAGGAGGCGCTCGCGGCGGGCGCTGCCGACGCCGAGGGTCTGGGCGGCGCTCCAGAAGCCGTGGCGGACGTGGAGGCCGAGGGCGAGCATGGCGGTGATGTAGACGACGTCGCCGTACCAGGTGGAGAAGGTGTCGACGACGTTCTGGTAGGGCTTGCCCTCCTCGAAGCCGCCGGGGTGGACGGTGCCGGTGGTCAGGTCGAGGACGTGCCAGACGATGAAGAGGGCGAGGATGATCCCGCCCCAGCGCATGGTGCGGGTGGCGTACGAGGAGCGCTTGCGGCGGTGGACGTACGCGGTGGGGCGGGCCTTCACGTCGCGTCGGCTGAGCTGGTACGCGGAGACGGCGTGGGCGACGACGGCGGCGAGGAGCACGACCCGGACGATCCAGAGGGCCCAGTGGTGGTGCAGGACCGGGGCGCCCATGACGCGCAGCCAGTGGCCGTAGGCGTTGAACTCCTCGGGGCCGAAGAAGACCTTGAGGTTTCCGGCGACGTGGGCGACGAGATAGCCGAGCATGATGAGCCCGCTGACGGCCATGACCGTCTTCTTGCCGAGGGTCGACGACCAGAATCCGCGGGACGGTGTGGGGGACGGCGGGCGGGCGGCCGTCCGCTCCCTCGTGGGTGCCAGAGCCATGTTCTCGACGCTAGGGCCGGAGGACCCGAGAGGTCCAAGACATGGTCCGGCTGATCTCGATAGGCTGAACCTATTCATGTCCTCTACGCTGGGACCATGCAGTTCCAGCAGCTCCTCTACTTCGTCGCCGTGGCCGAGACCCGTCACTTCACCCGGGCCGCCGAGCGCGTCCACGTCTCGCAGCCCTCGCTCTCCCAGCAGATCAAGGCCCTGGAACAGGAGTTGGGCGCGGAGCTGTTCAGCCGCGCCCGGGGGAACATCGCCCTCACCGACGCGGGCGAGGCCCTGCTGCCGCTCGCGCGCCGCATCCTCGCCGACACGGAGACGGCCCGCCTGGAGGTGCAGGAGCTGGCCCAGCTCAAGCGGGGCCGGGTGCGGCTCGGGGCGACGCCGAGCCTGTGCACGGGGCTCCTTCCGGACGTGCTGCGCGCCTTCCACGACCTGCACCCGGGGATCGAGCTCCTGATCGAGGAGGGCGGCTCGCACGATCTCGTACGGGAGCTGGCGCGCGGGGCGCTCGACCTGGCCCTGGTGGTGCTGCCGCTGCCCTCCCCCTCCCCCGCCCTGACGACGGTCGAGCTGCTGCGGGAGGACCTGGTCGTGGTCTCCGCCGCGTCGGAGCCCGCGCCCCGTCGGCCGGTGCGGATCCAGGATCTGCGGGACCAGCCGCTCGTGATGTTCCGGCACGGCTACGACCTGCGGGAACTGACCGTGGCGGCCTGCCGGGCGGAGGGTTTCGAGCCCACGTTCACGGTCGAGGGCGGGGAGCTGGACGCGGTGCTCGGTTTCGTACGGGCCGGGCTCGGGCTCGCGGTCGTGCCGGCGATGGTCGCTGCCCGCGCGGGGCGGGACCTACGGGTGACGGCGCTGGCCCGGCCGGGACTGCGGCGCACGATCGCGCTGGCACACCGCAGCGACGTGGCGCCGCCGAGGGCCGCGCGGGAGCTCCAGAGGCTGCTCATGGCCTCCCGCCGGGGCGTGTGACACGCCCGGCGTCACCGGCCGGAGGCGCGGACGAGGGCGACGGCCTCGTCCGTGCGGCCCGCGCCGCAGATCCGGAGGACCTCGGCGAGCCCGGGGTGGTCCGCTTCGAGGAGCGCGGCCGCGGCGAGGATGTCGACGGCACTCGCGCGGCCGGTGAGCAGCTCGCGCAGGCGCAGGGCGAAGCGCAGGTCGGGGTCCGGGTCCGCCGGGCCGTCGTCCCCCGCCCGGTGCGGGGTCACCGCGACGCCCATCGAGTCCTGGCCCGGTGTTCTGCTGGCGCGGATCTCCGCGAGGGCGAGGGAGGCGTCCGCGGCCGGTACGGTGCCGGCGCGCACCTCCTGGGCGAGGTGGAGGACGGCCGAGAGGCGGGCCGCCGCGTCGGGGTTGGCGATCCGGGCGCGCTGGCCCCGCATGACGAGGCTGAGCATGGCGGGCGAGATCCCCAGGGTCTCGGCGAGTGCGGACTGGGTCGTTCCGAAGCGGTCGCAGAGCTCCCGGCACAGCTCGCCGAGCGGAGCCCCGTACCACTGGCGCTGGAGCTCCTGATTGCGGGCGATGGCGGTCGCGTCCATGCACGGGACGCTAGGCCTCCGGATTGACACTTGTCAAAGGGAGTTTTCATGTGTCAATCTCCCGATCGGAAAGGCACGACCTCGTCCACCCTCACTGATGGGACGTCACCATGCCCTGGAAGCGCACCACTTCACTGCTCGCCGTCGCCGCCGTCGCCGTCCTCGGGCTGACCGCCTGCGGTTCCGGCAGCACCGACGCGAAGCCGTCCGCCACCGCCACCGCCACGACCGAGGCCCCGACCGACGGAGCCGGCTCCGCGACCCCGGACGCCCCCGTCACCGACGGCGTGAAGAAGCCGGACGACCTGCCCGCGGGCCTGCCGCTGCCGGCCGGGGAGCTGACCTCGGTCACCGGGAGCAGAGGCGGCTACGTCATGACCTACAGCGCCCCGGACCCGCAGGCCGCGCTCGGCGAGTACCGCAAGGCCCTGGAGGGCGCCCAGTACACGGTGGTGGACGTCGCCGGCGTCTTCACCGCCACCACGGACAAGACCTCCGTCTCGGTCGTCACCACCGGCGACACCCTCGTCCTCACGCTGGCCACCCTCTGACCCGCCGCGCCGCGGAGGTACTCTGCGGCGCATGGAAGCAGGGGCGACACTCGCCGGACGGTACCGGCTCGTGGCGCCGGTGGCGCGCGGGGCGCAGGGCACGGTCTGGCGGGCCGTCGACACGCGCGACGGCACGGACGTGGCCGTGAAGCTGTCCGGCGGTGCGGACCTGGAGTCGTTGCTGCGGCTCGTCTGCGAGCAGTCGGTGCGGCTCGGCCATCCGCACGTGCTCGCCCCCGTCGACTGGTTCGTCCGCGAGGGCGAGGCCTGGCTGGTGCTGCCGCTCGTGCGCGGCGGCACCCTCGCAGGCCTCCTCGCCGACTACGGAGAACTTCCGTCGACGGTCGGCCTGCTGATCGCCCATCAGCTCATGGACGCACTGGTGGCCGTGCACGCCGCGGGGCTCGTGCACCGCGACGTGAAGCCGTCCAACCTGCTGCTCGCGGCGACCGGGACGGGCCGCCCCCGGCTGTACCTGAGCGACTTCGGCGTGGCCCGCGTCCTGCCCCATCTCCGTCTCACCTCACCCGCGTTCGTCGCGGGCACCCCGGACTACCTGGCCCCCGAGGTCCGGGCCGGGGCGGCGGGCGGTCCCGCGCAGGACGTCTACGCGGCGGGGCTCGTACTCCGCGAACTCGGCGCGCCCGCCGCGCTCGTGGCCGCCATGACCGCCGAGGCGCCCGGTGACCGGCCCACGGCCTCCGGGGCCCGGGACGAACTGGCCCGCTGCCGGGCGGCTCTGGGGCCCGAGCGGTGGCCGGTCCTGTGGGAGGGCGAACCCTTCCTCGTACCGGACCAGTTCTCCGGCGCTCCGGAGGAGACGTGCCCGGCTCAGGCTGCTGCCGCGGCACCGCCACCCCGCCCTCGACAGGGGCGGCGGGTCCTCGGGGCGGTCGTGCTCGGCTCCGTGGCACTCGCCGTCGCCGCGACGACCGCCCTCACCGCGCTCACTTCGGACGCCGGCTCAGGAGGCGTTCCGGCCTCGTCCCCGGCCCCGGTCCGCACCGTTCCGGCCCGTGCCGAGTCCGGGCCCCCGGACCCCGCAGGACCTGCCGCCTTCGCCCCCTGCACGGCGGACGAGGCGCTCGCGGTCTCCTTCAGCCCCGAGGGATACCTCCTGATCTGCGACCAGGTCCCCCGCACCGCCCGGTACGAGTGGACCCCTCAGCCCTCCGAGGAGGACTGAGGTCCGGCCGGGCGGAGCTCACACCGCGTCCGCCAGGAGGAGCGAGTGGATGCGGTCCGGGGCGCCCGGGCGGGCGTAGTACCAGCCCTGGGCCGTGTCGCAGCCGAGGTCGCGGAGCTGTCGCGCCTGCGCCCCGGTCTCCACGCCCTCGACGGTGACGGCGAGTTCCAGGCTGTGCGCGAGCGAGACGATCCCCTCGACGATCTTGAGGTCGACCGGGTCCACGGGGTGCTGCTGCATCCCCCGGGTGAAGGAGCGGTCGAGCTTGAGGACGCTCACCGGCAGCCGGCGCAGGTTGGCCAGGTTCGAGTAGCCGGTGCCGAAGTCGTCGAGGGCGATGTCCACGCCCATCTCGGCGAGCTGCCGCAGCGGCTTCAGCAGGTCCTCGTCGGCACCGATCAGCGCCGACTCGGTGACCTCGAGGCACAGCGCGCCCGGTTCGAGCCCCGACCGTTCCAGGACGTCGACGGTGTCGGCGACCAGGCGCGGGTGGTGGAGCTGTGTCGGGGAGAGGTTGACGTTGATCCGCAGCGGGCCGCCGTCGGAGTGCCGGGTCTGCCAGAAGCGGGCCTGGCGCACGGCCTCCTGGAGCACCCAGCGGCCGAGCGGCACGATGAGGCCGGTGTCCTCGGCGAGCGGGATGAAGCGGTCCGGGCCGAGCACGCCGTGCTGCGGGTGGCACCACCGGACGAGGGCCTCGGCGCCGTGCACGCTGCCGTCGTCGAGGTGGACGAGCGGCTGGTACTCGATGAAGAACTCGCCGCGCTCCAGGGCGGCGGGGAGGGCCGTGGTGAGTCCGTGCCGGGTGATGGCGCGGGCGTCGGCCTCCGGGTCGGCGAGTTCGAAGCGGTTGCCGCCCGCCGACTTGGCCCGGTACATGGTGATGTCGGCGCTGCGGAGCACCTCGGCCGGGGTGCGCTCCCCCGCCGGGCCCTCGACGACTCCGAGGCTGCCGCGCACGGTGAGTTCGCGGCCGTCGATGCTGAGGGGGGTGGCGAGGGCGGCGAGGATGCGGTCGGCGAGTTCGGTGACGTCCCGCTGGCCGGCGGCGCCGGTGGTGAGGGCGACGAACTCGTCGCCGCCGAGCCGGGCCACCATCTCGCCCGCCCCGGTGACGCAGCTCTGCAGCCGGTCGGCGACCTCGACGAGCAGCCGGTCGCCGGTGGAGTGGCCGAGGCTGTCGTTGATGACCTTGAAGCCGTCGAGGTCGAGGTAGCAGAGGCCGAAGCGGGCGTTCTCGCCGGGGGCGAGCGCCTTCTCCAGGCGTTCGAAGAACAGCGTCCGGTTGGGCAGTCCGGTGAGCGCGTCGTGGGTGGCCTCGTACCGCAGGCGCAGATGGAGCAGGCGCCGTTCGGTGGTGTCCTCCATGAGGGCCAGCTGGTACTGGGGGTTGCCGTCGGCGTCCCGGAGGAGCGAGACGGTGAGGTTGGTCCACAGAACCGTTCCGTCACCCCGGTAGTACGGCTTCTCGACGCGGTAGTGCTCGCGCTCGCCCCGGACCAGCTCCTCGTACAGCTTCCAGACGTGCGGCCCGTCCTCCGGGTGCACCCACTCGCTGACGTTCCGGCTGCGCACCTGGCCCTCCATCCCGCCGAACATGCGGGTGAGGGTCTCGTTGACCTCCAGGACGTTGCCGTCGAGGTCGGCGATGCCGATGCCGATCGCCGCCCCGTCGAAGACCGCGCGGAAGCGGCTCTCGGTGGCGTGCAGGGCGATCTCGGCGGCGCTGCGGGCGGCGAGCGCGGAGCGGGCGATGGCCTCCTGCTCGGCGCGGGTCCGCTCGCGCAGGGCCTGCGCGTAGCCGGCGGCCATGGCGTGCTGGAGCCGGGCGCAGCGGGCGCGCAGCTCCTCGGCGGGGAGGTCCGACTCCGTACCGCAGTAGAGCACCAGGTACGAGTCGACGACGCCGAGGCTGCGGCCGAGCGCGTCCGGGTCGGTGCAGTGGGCGGCGACGAGGGCCGTGCCGGTGCGCTGGGCCGGTGCCGTGTCGAAGGGGCGGGCGTGCAGGGCGTCGCACAGGGTGCGGGCCAGCGGCAGCAGATGCCCCTCGAACTCGGCGCGGGTCAGCGAGGTGGCGGTCACCGGGAAGATCGCGCGGCTCCAGATGGTGACGAACCGCCTGAGTCTGTCCTCCGGGCCGTCGGCTTCGGCGACGGCGCCGGACGGCTGCGACGGGACCTTCACGCCTTGCGCCCCACGCCTGCGAAACCGGAGAAGGCGTACGGATCCTCCTCCTCGGCCGCACTGTCCGGCCGCCAGAGCGGCATCGGGACGAGTCCGGGCTCGACCAGTTCGGTGCCCTCGAAGAAGCGGGTGATCTCGCCGCCCGACCGCATCACCAGGGGGTTGCGGATGTTGCGGTAGACCCCGACGGTGCCGCCGGCCTCCTCCTCGGACAGCGGGATGCCCTCGTACGAGGCGTGGGTGAGGACGACGAGGCTGCCGGGGGCGAGGGCGTCGATCAGTTCGGCGACGGCCTCGTACGGCCGGTCCTGGTCCTCCAGGAAGTGCAGCACGGCGACGAGGAGCAGGGCCACCGGCCGGTCCAGGTCGAGGAGTCGGGTCACCTCGGGGCTGTACAGGATGTCGGCCGGCTTGCGCAGGTCGGCGGCGACGACGGCCGCGCTGTCGTCGCCCTCCAGGACGGCGCGGCTGTGGGCCACGGCGACGGGGTCGTGGTCGACGTAGACGACCCGGGCGGCGGGGTCGGCGGCGCGGGCGACCTCGTGCACGTTGCCGAAGGTGGGTATGCCGGAGCCGATGTCGAGGAACTGGGTGACGTCGTTGTCAACGGCGTGGCGGACGGCGCGCCGCATGAAGGCACGGTTCGCCTGCATGATCTTGGGCAGGCCAGGCATGAACTCCATGGCCTTGCGCGCCGCTTCCCGGTCCACTTCGAAATTGTGCGAGCCGCCCAGATAGAAGTCGTACATACGGGACACGCTCGGTACCGAAATGTCGATACCGGGCGGAGCCCAGGCGGGACGCTCCATCAATGTCTCCAACAAGTCGCCATGGGGGATGCGGCCATGTGTTCGCGGCCGGTGTTCGAGGTGAGGCTACTGATCGCCCGCCGGGAGAGCGAGTAGAAACGGAAATTCGCGGTCCGTTCTTGGTCACACGCCATTGGCACGTGCGGCGGGAACGCAGAGTTCACGCCTTCAGGCTGTGCAAATTCACGTGCATATGATCGTGCGTCGGTTCCCGGGACGACGCCGGCCACGCCCGGTGGAGCCCCAGGCCCCGTCCGTACCTCGGCTGTTGCGGTGCCCGGGGCCCGGTCGCCGGTGCAGGATGCCCTGTTGGCCGTCCTGCCCGACAGGGCGACAACCGGACAGTTCTTCTCCGCGAGGCCTGAACGGGCCGTGTCGGCCACCCGTCCGGAATCAACCCGCCCGGCAATACCGGGCATTGCGCCGAATCCGCCACCGACACCCGGCGAAACGTCAAGCCCACACATCCGGAGATCCCCTCCATCTGGCGAATCCGGCCCGAATCCGCCCCGGCGCGCCCCGTCTGTGATCAAGCTCGACGGCGTGTCTCTGTACGGATCACTCCTCGCGCGGCCGCTGGCGGCCCTCGGGCTCGTGTGGATGCTCTCCACACCCGTGCCCGCCTCCGCCGACGCCTGCGCCTACGCCTCGACCGACTCGGGCGGCTCGTACCTCGCGGTGGCGGTCGCCGGTGACGGCCACCACGACGGCGACGACCACGGGAACGACGACGGGAAGGACCACGGGAACGGCAACGGCAACGGCAACGGCAACGGCAACGGGCACGAGCGTCACGGCAAGGGGAAGGGCAAGGGTCACGACCATCACCACCACCCGAAGCCCTGCGACCCCGAGCCGCCCCCGCCGTGCCCGTCGCCCACGCCCGAGCCGACGCCCCCGCCGTCCCCGACGCCGACGCCCGAGCCCCCGAAACCGTCCCCGACCCCGACGCCGACACCGGAGCCGCCCCCGCGGCCCGAGCCGCTCCCTCCCCGGCCCGCGCCGAAGCCGCCGGCCACCAGGCCCGCGCCCCGGCCGGAGCCGCCGTCCCCCGCGCCTCCGACCACGAGGCCGCCGGAGCCCGCGCCCGCGCCGCCCCCTCCCCCGTCCCCGACTCCGCCACCCACCGTGCGGCCCCGGCCGCCGGCTCCCGGGCCCGTGGCGCTGCCCCACTACCGCCCCGCGACGCACACCAAGCAGAAGGGGGGCACCTCCGTCGTCACCGCGACGCTGATGATCACCGCCCCCGCCGTGATCGCGACGGCGATCCTCCGCCCCCGCTCCAAGTGACCCGCGACCCCCGCCGGCTCACCGACCCACCGCCCCTCTGAATCCCGCCGGAGGAATCCATGTCCGAATGGCTTGTTCTCTCCCTCGCGATGGCCGCCGCCTGCGCCGTCGTGCTCACCATCGTCGTCATCAACAACCGCCGCATCCCCGAGGACGACGACCCCAGCGAGACCCCGGACGTCATCGAGTACATGACGATGATGATCGGCGTGATCTACGCGATCGTCCTCGGTCTGGCCATCGCCGGCGTCTGGGAGGCCCGGGGGTCCGCCCAGGAGACCGTGCGGCAGGAGGCCCAGGCGATGCACGAGATCTCGGCGCGCGCCGAGGTGTACCCCCAGGAGGCCCGCGCCCGGATCCGCGCCGACGTCGACGCGTACGTCTCGTACGTGGTCCACGACGAGTGGACGTACATGGCCGAGCAGGGCGAGCTCAGCGACGAGGGCACCGCGCTCCTGGAGAAGGTGCGGCGCAGCGTCACCGACTACCAGCCCGCCAACGACTTCGAGGGGCAGGCGTACCAGCCGCTCGTGGACCAGGTGGCCCTCGCCGACGACGCCCGGGGCGCGCGCGGGCAGAGCGCCGGCGAGACGATGCCGGGGGTGGTCTGGTTCGGCCTGATCATCGGAGCCCTGGTGACGGTCGGCCTGATCTTCACGCTGCAGATCCGCAGAACCGGCCGGGAGCTGCTGCTCGCCGGGCTCTTCAGCGTGCTGATCGCCTTCCTGCTGTTCCTCATCTGGGACTTCGACGCGCCCTTCGGCCGGGGCATCTCGGCCACCGCCGCGCCGTTCCTCGACCTGTTCCCGCAGATCAGCGGGTGAGCCGAGCCGTGCGAGTGGGCCACCCGGGGGACATCGGTGCCCCATTCGCACGTCTGGGATCGCGGCTGTGGTAAAGCGCTCCTAGCGTTTCGGGCATCGAGGTGCACGGCCCTTCGCGGGAACCCCCTTCCGCGGCTGCCCCTCGGGACCCGGAGGATTCACCATGCGCGCGATACGTGCCGCGTCCACTGCCCTGTTGGGGGCGGCCGCCCTCGCCCTGGCCGCCCCCGCCGCCCTCGCGGCCGACGGTGCTCCCGCGGCCGAGCCGCGAGCCGCCAGGGCCAAGGCACCGGGCGATTTCCTCGTGTCGCCGTCGGTCGTCGCCCCGGGCGGCCGGGTGACGCTGAGCGCCCCCGGCTGCGCCAGTACGGCGACGGCCTCGGCCGGCATCTTCGACACGGCGACCATCGCACCCGGTGCGGTGGTGACCGCCACCGTGGACGCGGACGCCAAGCGGGGCGCCGTGTACACGGTGCTGTTCAACTGCACGGGCGGCGTGCAGGACACCGTCGCCCTGACGATCAGCGGCAGCCCCACCGCCACCCCGACCATCAGCGCCACGATCCTCACGCCTCCGCGCGGGGCGCAGGGCGGCCTCGGCGGCTCGTTCGCCCCCAGCTCCACCGAAGTGGCGGCCGGCGGGGCGCTGGCGCTCGCCGCGGCCTGCGGCACCGTGTACGTCGTCCGCCGCCGCTCCGGCGCCGGCCGGCGTCACTGAGCCGCGGAGACCGGAGCGGTGCGCGGCGTCCCCGGACGCCCGCCGCCCCCGGGTCCCGGCAGGGGACTCGGGGGCGGCGGGCACGACGGTCCGACCGGGAGGTTCGGCCGGTCAGACTCCCACGCCGGTGACACGGCGGCGGCGGGCGATGAAGAGCCCGCCACCGAGCGCGGCCGCGGCGACGAGGCTGCCGCCGACGGCCATCTCGGTGGAACTGGGGGCCATCGAGCCGCCGAGACCGCCGGCCGCACCCTGGCCGACGAGGACCCGGAACGGCTGGGTGAGCGTACGGCCGTTGCACTGGACGGCCAGGTTGTACTGGCCGGGCGTGGCGTTGTCGAAGATGCGGGGGGTCGCGGTGGACACCCCGTTGACGGCGGGGCCGAGCGTGGTCGGCGCGAAGGCGTTGGACGTGACCGTGCCACCGGCGCAGCCCCGGACGGTGACCGTGAGGATCGCGCCCTGGTGGACCGCGAAGGGGGACACGGTGACGCCGTTGGAGTTGTCTCCGCCCCGCTCGGCCTGGAAGGGGCTGACCGTCAGGTTGCTCGGTCCGTTGGTGGCGGCGGCGAGGGGGGCCGCGAGGCCGACCGCCGCGAGTGCGGTGGCGGTCACCGCCAGAGTGCGTGCAGCACGCATGGTTGAACCTCCAGTGGAAGACGCCCCAAAGCGGTGCTCCGGGAGTTTCGACGAGTACGCCTTCCATGACGAACCATCACAAACCGGGGCGAGCCGTGCATGTCGGCACTGGGCCACCCCGGTGAGGCGACACGCCGGGGACGCAAGCCCCTGGGCCGACGGAACCGCAGGTCAAAGCCGCCCGGGACGCTTATCTGACGATTACTCGGATGGGTCAGCCCGCTGTCACCCGCCTGCCTGCGCACCCGCTGCCGCCGAGGTCCGCCGCCGCACGCCCCGCTCCGGGCCCCGGACACCCGTCCGGCGGCGGCCCCCACCCGTTCGCACCGTCCGGGGCGACGGCCCGCGCGACCGCCCTTACCGTTCTGACGACGCCGAGAAGGGAGAACCATGCCCCCGAAGGACTTCCGCGTCTTCGAGCGCAGGAGACGCCAACCCTGGGGCGTCCTGGCCCTCGCCATGCTGTCCGGGCTCGCGATGATGCGCAACGGGGTGGACGTCGCCCTCGGGCCGCCGCAACCCGCCGCGGCGGCCCGGCCGGTGGCGCGCCCGCTCACCCCGCCGCCGCCCGCCGCGAGCACCGGTCTGGAGCCGCTGCCCTACGCCCCGGCATCGCGGGTCAAGATCCCGGCGATCCGGGTGGCGGCCCCCCTCATGGACGTGGGTCTGGACGAGAACGGCTGGGTGGCGGCCCCGCCCCCGGAGGACCCCAACCTCGCCGGCTGGTACCAGAACGGCATCGCCCCCGGCCAGCGCGGCACCTCCGTCCTGGTCGGCCACGTCGACAACACGAAGGGCCCGGCGGTCTTCTACGGCCTGGGCTCCCTCCAGAAGGGCCAGCACGTCGAGGTCGAGCGGTACGACGGCCGGGTCGCGGTCTTCGAGATCTACGGCGTCGAGGTGTACGCCAAGGACAACTTCCCCGGCGTACAGGTCTACGCCGACAACGGCGAGCCGGAACTGCGGGTGATCACCTGCGGCGGCGGCTACACGCGGGCGCGTGGCTACGACGGGAACGTCGTCGTCTACGCGCGCATGGTCGGCTCGCGCTGACCCGCGCACGAGCGGAAGGACCCCGGCACCTCTGGTGCCGGGGTCCTTCCGTTCGTGACGGGACGTCAGCGTCGGGGGACGGTGATGTGGTAGCCGGCGTCGAGGAGTTCGGGCAGATAGCGGCGGAGCGCGGCGACGCTCTGGGAGCGGTTGCCGCCGGCGTCGTGGGAGAGGACGACGACACCGGGTGCGGCGCCGTCGAGGACGCGGCGGACGATGGTGCCGGTGCCGGGTTCCGTCCAGTCCAGGGTGTCGACGGTCCAGGCGAGCGGCTCCATGCCGAGTTCGGCGCCGATCTCGAACGAGAGCCGGTTCCAGGCGCCGTAGGGCGCGCGGTACCAGAGCGGGGCCGTACCCAGTGCCTTCTCGATGACCTCGCTGGTGGAGCCGAGCTCGTCGCGGATCCGGGACGGCCGCAGCTTGGGGATGAGGGGGTGCGACCAGGAGTGGTTGCCGACGACGTGGCCGTCCTCGGCCATCTCCCGCAGCAGGTCCTGGTTGTCCACGGCCATCTCGCCGCAGACGAAGAACATCGCACGGCAGTCGTAGTGGCGCAGGGTCTCCAGGATGCCGGGGGTGTACCGGGGGTCGGGACCGTCGTCGAAGGTGAGCACCATCGAGCGGCCGACCCCGGACATGCTGAGGAAGGGCCGCTGACGCACCGGCGGCACCGCGCGCCGGAAGGCCGGGGGCGCGTAGGCGGTCATGGGCTGGAGCCGGTACGCGGACGGGCGCAGCCGGGTGGCGTGCGCCTGCGCGCCGGCGGCGGGGCCTGTGCGCCCCGCGCCGGACGTGCCCCGGGGTGTGGAGGCGGCGCCGGTGGCCGCCTCGGGCGTGGCGAACCGGTCCGCCGCGAGGGCTCCGACGGTGGCGGTGGCCCCGAGGGCGGCGGCGAGGCGTAGGACCGCTCGGCGCCCGCTGGGCATCTGATCCTTTTTCATGACCAATGGTTCGTACGGGCGGGGGTCGACGCAGCTCAGCGACACCGGCCGCCCGCCCGAAAGCACCCGATGAGCCGATAGCCTCGAAGGGTGAGCGAACAGCGGCCCGACCGGTTCGAACGCGGTACCGACGGCCCGAAAGTGATCATGGCGGACGTCGACGGCTCCGCCTCCTCCCTGCGCGCCGCGGCGTACGCGGCCGGGCTCGCCCGGCGCCAGAACGCGCTGCTCGCGCTCGTGTACGTACAGCCGGTGATCCCGGCGGGCGCCGCGCTGGGCGTGCCCGTGACCGGGACGACGGAGGAGATCGCCGAGGGTCTCGTCGCCGAGATCCGGACGTCCGCCGAGCGAAGCGAGATGGGGGTCCCCCCGGACGAAGTCTGGGGGGAGGGTCAAGGACCTGTGGCGGATCAGGTGGGAGTTCCACACCTTCCGGGGCGACGCCTACGCGGGTCTGGTCCAGGCCGCGGAGGAGCTGACGGCGGACGCCGTGGTGGTGGGCGCCTCGGAGTCGGCGGGCCACCGCTTCGTCGGCTCGGTCGCCGTCCGCCTGGTGAAGGCCGGCCGCTGGCCGGTCACCGTCGTCCCGTGACCTGACCGGCCCCCGCCTTCCCCGACCGTCCTCCTACTCGCCCATCACCAGGCCGTCCTTGTCGGCGCCCCGGCCGAGCACCACCTGACGGATCGTCTCGCGGATCTCGGTCTGGTGGGCGTCCCCGCCCTCCGCCGCGCCGAGGTTCACCACGCGGCCGCGCGCGGTGTCGAACCACTGGGGGACGAACTCCGCCTTGGTGACCTCCCAGCGCCCGCCGGCGGTCCTGGGCGGGGCGAAGGTGAAGCGGCCGATGCTGCTCTGGTTGCCGCGCGGGTCGTAGGCGCCCTCGTGGTTGATCATGTCGCCGGCGATCTGGTCGCCCATCCCGTAGACGATCCAGGTCCCGTTGACCTTCTCGTACGCCTGCGGGACGTGGGCGTGCGTACCGATGATCAGATCGATGTCCGGGCGTCCGCCGCTCTGCGAGGCGGTCAGCGCGCGGCCGAGGGAGAGCTGCCGCTCGTCGGGTTCGGTCTGCCACTCGGAGCCCCAGTGGACGCTGACCACGACCACGTCGGCACCGGCCGCGCGGGCGGCGCGCGCGTCGGCGATCACCTTGTTCTCGTCGAGCAGCCGGACGGCCCAGGGCTGCCCCGCGGGCAGCGGGTAGCCGTTGGTGTCGTAGGTGTACGCGAGCTGGGCGACCGTGGCGCCGCCGGCCTTCAGCAGGGTGGGCCGCGCCGCCTCCTCGGCCGTACGGGCGGACCCCGCGTGTTTGACGCCGGCCTTGTCGAGCGCGTCGAGGGTGCGGCGAAGGCCCGCCGCCCCGTCGTCGAGGGTGTGGTTGGAGGCGGTGGAGCAGGAGTCGTAGCCGGTGGCCTTGAGCGCGGCGGCGACCTCGGGCGGCGACTTGAAGGCGGGGTAGCCGGTGTAGGGACCGCCCTCCTCTCCGTACACGGTCTCCATGTGGCAGATGGCCAGGTCGGCGCGGGAGACGACGGGCTTCGCGCCGGAGAGCATGGGGCGGAAGTCGTAGCCGGCCCCGTCGGCGTCCTCGGCGGCCCGCCGGATGATCGAGTCGTGCGGGAGGACGTCGCCGGAGGCGACGAGGGTGAAGCCGGTGGGCGCGGAGGCCCCGCCGGGGGCGGCGGACGGGGCGGCGGGGCCCGTGGCCCCGGTCCGCCCGGTCGCGGCACCAGGGGTGGTGGCGCCGGTGGCGGCGCCGCTCCCGCCGGTGCAGCCGGTCGCCGCGGCGAGCAGGAGCGCGGCGAGCGCCGCCGCCCCCGCGGGTCTGGTGCGTGAGGTCATGTACGGCACTCCGCCCGAGTCATGTGATGAACATCTGTTCTGACGAATTCATCTCCTCGGAATGCCGCAGTCAAGGGTCAAGGCCGCACCGGGTGACGAACCCCGCTGAAACGGACGCACCGACTCCATGTGACCGCTCGCCGTGCCATTCGCCGCTCGGTGCGACCGTTCGTCGCAGACCGGTGTCCGTTCCCTGTCCCTCGCCGTCCGGATGCGCTCGTATACGCCCCGGACGACGAGCCGCGGGAGAGGCGGGCAGCATGACGACGGCGACGACCGACGAACGGACCCTGGAGGAGCTGCAGCGGGACCACGGTCCGGCGCTCCTCTCCTTCCTGCTCGGCCTGACCTACGGGGACCGGCAACGGGCCGAGGACCTCGCCCAGGAGACCCTGGTACGGGCCTGGCTCCACCCCGAGGCCTTCGACGGCCCCTACACCTCGATGCGCCCCTGGCTCTTCACCGTGGCCCGCCGCCTCGCCATCGACGCCCGCCGCTCCCGCCTCGCCCGGCCCACCGAGATCGGCGACGGCGTCCTCGCCGTGACGCCCGACCCCGCCGACGCCACCGCCTCCGCCGAGGCCGCGCTCGACGTACGGGCGGCGGTGCGGGAGCTCAGTCCCGAACACCGCGCGGTGCTCGTCCGGCTCTACTTCCACGGCCTCACCGTCAACGAGGCCGCCGTCGAGCTCGGCATCCCGGCCGGGACGGTCAAGTCCCGCTCGCACTACGCGCTGCGGCAGCTCGGCCGCTCCCTGCCGGACTACCGGCCGCGCCGCGCGGCCGTTGCCCGGGCCCACGCCGGGGCCCCACAATGACGCCGTGACGCTGACACTCACCGCCGCCGAAAAGGTCCTCGCCGACAACTTCGCCCCCTGGGTGCTGGATCTGGGACTCACCGTCGAATCCGTCGGATCCGCCGACGGCCACGAGGCCGTCCTCCGGCTCCCCTGGTCGGACCGGCTCGCCCGCGAGGGCGGCGGCCTCTCCGGCCAGGCCCTGATGGCCGCCGCCGACACCGCGACGGTGATCGCGGTCGCCGCGGCCCGGGGCGGCTTCGTGCCGATGACCACCGTGCAGCAGTCCATCAGCTTCCAGCGGGCGGTGATCGGCGCCGACGTCCTCGTGCGGGCCAGGCTCACCAAGGCGGGGAAGCGGATGGCCTTCGCCGACATCACCATGACGGCCGAGGGCACGGAGGAGACCGCGGCCCACGCGACCGCGGTCTACGCGCTCCTCGGCTGAGCCGGCGCCGGATTCCCCGGACTCCCCCGCCCCACCTGTCACCCCCGACCCGCCCGGCACCAGGAATCCCACCGGCACCGATCCGGCCGGGAAACGTATCCGAAACCACACGGGCGAGTTGAGCAAAGCGGGACCCGCGGGCGCCCTTCACGGAGGAGGCTCTCCCCCGGGCCCCTGACGTCCGGGGCCCTCACGTCCGGGAGAAGGTGGGAGCGTTGCTGCCCGAGAGCACGAACGGCGCCGGCGGCACGAGCGGCGGCGGCCTCGCCGTCCCGATGGCCTGGCTGTGTGCCGAGTACCTGGCCGACGAGGTGCTGCGGGCCGCCGCGCTCGTGGCCCCCGGCTCACTGGAGTACCGGGCCGGCCTCCAGGCCCTGACCCTCACGGTCCACCTCGCGGAGGAACCCGACGGACCGGCCGGCGCGTGGGCCTCCTGCCGGGTCGACGAGTGGCTGCGGCACACCGCGTACGACCGGCCCTGGCCGCCCTGGGTCGAGGAGCGGCTCGCCGCGCGGCAGGCGGCAGCCGGCGACGGCCCCGACCTCGCGCTCGCCCGGACCGCCTGGCGCCGGCTGCGGGACACCTGGATCCGCGCCGCCGACCTCGACGGCCGCACCGACCCCGAGAACCCGGTCGACGAGGCCGAGCAGATCTGGCTGCCCGCCTGGAAGCTGGGCCTGCCGCTCGCGCATCTCTCGCTGCACCTGCGCTGACGGCTCCCGGACGCCTTCTAGGGTGCCGAAGGGTGCACGCCCGGACGGTACTTGGGGACCCGTACCGTCACCTTCATCCCGGCGCCGACCCCGGTCTCGATGACGAGCCCGTGCTCCGTCCCGTACACCTGGCGCAGCCGCTCGTCCACGTTCGACAGGCCGATGCCGGAGCCCGCCGGGTGCTCGCCGCGCAGGACGGCGCGCAGCAGCTCCGGGTCCATGCCGATGCCGTCGTCCTCGACCGTCACCACCGCCTCGGCGCCCGCGTCCCGCGCGGCGATCGTGACCCGGCAGCCCCGCTCCCGGTCCTGGAGGCCGTGCTTGACGGCGTTCTCCACGAGCGGCTGGAGGCAGAGGAACGGCAGGGTCACCGGCAGCACCTCGGGGGCGATCTGCAGGGTCACCTTCAGCCGGTCGCCGAAGCGGGCCCCCGCCAGGGCCAAGTACTGCTCGATGGCCCTCAGTTCGTCGGCGAGCTGGGCGAACTCGCCGTGTCTGCGGAAGGAGTAGCGGGTGAAGTCGGCGAACTCCAGGAGGAGTTCCCTGGCCCGCTCGGGGTCGGTGCGCACGAACGAGGCTATCGCCGCGAGGGAGTTGAAGATGAAGTGCGGGGAGATCTGGGCGCGCAGCGCGCGGATCTCGGCCTCCACGATGCGGGTGCGCGAGCGGTCCAGTTCGGCCAGCTCCAGCTGGACGGAGACCCAGCGGGCCACCTCGGTCGCGGCGCGCACGAGGACGGCCGACTCCCGCGAACCGTAGGCGACGAGCGCGCCGAGGACGCCGTCCTCGCCGGTGAGCGGAGCGGTCACCGCCCAGCGCAGCGGGCACGCCGGGTCGTCGCAGCCGCTGTGCGCGGAGCGGCTGCGGCCGGTCGCCAGGGTCTCGGCGGCCTGCTCGGGCACGTGCGCGCGGTGGTGCTCCTCGCCCGGCCCGTCCCAGGCGAGGACGGCTCCCCGGTCGGTGAGGCAGAGCGCCTCGGTGCCGAGCAGCGAGCGGAGCGTGCTGGCCGCCTTGCGGGCGGTCTCCTCGGTGAGTCCGGCGCGCAGCGGCGGCGCGGCGAGCGAGGCGGTGTGCAGGGTGTGGAAGGTGGCCCGTTCGACGGGTGTGCCGAGGTCCGGATCGGCGGCGCGGCCGCCGCGCCGGGCGGCGAACCGGCCGAGGGCGAAGCCCGCGGCGAGCAGCACGGCCCCGGCGGCGGCAGCGGCGGCGAGGGCGATGCCGCTCATCGGCGGGCCTCCTGGGCGGGGACGGTGCCGGTGGTCTTCTCCGGGAGGGTGATCTCCTCCGGGAGGTGGAGCCTGGCGAGGATGGCGGGGGTGCCGGGCGGGACCCGGCGGGGCGTGGCGAGCGAGACGAGCACCATCGTCAGGAAGCCCAGCGGGACCGACCAGACCGCCGGCCAGGCCATCAGGGTGTGCGGCCAGCCCTCGGGCGCGAGCCCGGCCCGGGTCGCCATCACGGCCGCCAGGGCGGAGCCACCGCCCAGCAGCAGCCCGGCCATGGCACCGGGCGGGGTGAGCCGCCGCCACCAGATCCCGAGGACGAGCAACGGGCAGAAGGAGGAGGCGGAGACCGCGAAGGCGAGGCCGACGGCGTCGGCGACCGGGACCTTGGAGGCGACCACGCCGACGGCGAGCGGGACGGCGGTGGCGAGCAGGGTCGCGCGGCGGAAGTGCCGTACGCCCCGGGAGGACGCCCGGGAGGGCAGCACGTCCTGGGTGAGGACCCCGGCGACCGACATGGTGAGCCCGGAGGCGGTGGAGAGGAACGCGGCGAAGGCGCCGGCCGCGAGGAGCGCCCCGAGCAGGTCGCCGAGGAGTCCGCCGAGGATCCGGTCGGGCAGGACGAGCACGGCGGCGTCGGCGGAGCCGGTGAGGGCGAGTTCGGGGGCGTAGATCCTGCCGAGGGCTCCGTACAGGCCCGGCAGGAGGTAGAACGTGCCGACGAGGCCGAGGACGACGAGGGTGGTGCGGCGGGCTGCGCGGCCGTGCGGGCTGGTGTAGAAGCGGACGGCGACGTGCGGCAGGCCCATGGTGCCGAGGAAGGTCGCGAGGATCAGTCCGTACGTGGCGTACAGCTGGTGTCCGTCGCGTCCCCCCGCCAGTGGCTGGGACCAGCCGAGGGGGTCCGTGCCGCTCGCGGCCCTCTCGGGGAGCGTCGCCCCCGGGGCGAAGGCGAGCGAGGTGCCGCCGAGGACGTGATGGGTGCCGGGGGCGAGCGTGACGGTCCGTCCGGTGTACGCGACGGAGTCGACGCTGCCGGTGACGGTCACCGTGAGCGGGTCGCCCAGCCCGATCCGTACCGTGTCGGCGACCTTGACGACGGTGTGGCCGCGCAGCACCGCGGGGGCGTCGAAACGGGCCCGGGGAGCCCCGTCCCCGTACCAGGCGGCGAGCAGGAAGAGGGCGGGGACGAGCAGGGCGGTGAGCTTCAGCCAGTACTGGAAGGCCTGGACGAAGGTGATGCTCCGCATGCCGCCCGCGGCGACGGTGCCGGTCACGACGAGGGCGACGAGCAGCCCGCCGACCCAGTCGGGGGCGCCGGTGAGGATCTCCAGGGTGAGTCCGGCGCCCTGGAGCTGCGGCAGCAGGTACAGCCAGCCGATGCCGACGACGAAGAGGCTGGCGAGCCGCCGGGCCTGCGGGGATTCGAGGCGGGCCTCGGCGAAGTCGGAGAGCGTGTACGCCCCGGAGCGGCGCAGCGGGGCGGCGACGAGGACGAGCAGGACGAGGTAGCCGGCGGTGTAGCCGACCGGGTACCAGAGCATCGCGGGACCCTGGACGAGGACGAGTCCGGCGATGCCGAGGAAGGAGGCGGCGGAGAGGTACTCGCCGCTGATGGCGGCGGCGTTGAGGCCCGGCCGGACGGTCCGCGAGGCGACGTAGAAGTCGGAGGTGGTGCGGGAGATCCGCAGGCCGAGGGCGCCGATGAGGACGGTGGCGAGGACGACGGCGGTGACCGCGGCGACGGCGTAGGTCTGGTTCATGCGGGACCGTTCACCGTTCTCAGCGCTCGACGAGGCCGGTGAAGTCGCGCTCGTTGCGCTCGGCGCGGCGGACGTACCAGTGGGCGATGGCCCAGACCACCGGGTACACGCCGAAGCCGAGCGCGGCCCAGACGAACGCCTCGGGTGCGGGCAGCGCGAGCAGCAGCGGGAGCGAGCCGACCAGCAGGGTGAGGGCCCCGAGGGCGGTGAGGGCGGCGCGGAGCTGGCTGCGCATCAGGGAGCGGACGTAGGTGTGGCCGAGGGTGGTCTGCTCGTCGATCTCGGAGCGGGCCGGCGGGTGGGCGGGGCGCCGCCCGGCGGGTGCGGGAACGGCTCCCGGGCCGTGGGCGGAGGCGTAGGTGACGGTCTCGCGCCGGGGCCTGCGCGGGGGGTGGTGCTCCGGCATCGGCGACCGCTCTCTGACTCGCTCCTTGGCCCGTGGAGTGTACGCAGAGGGGGTGCGGCACCGGTAGGGGTGCCGGTCAGCCGGCGGCCCGCCGCATCAGGAGGTCCCGCAGGTGGCGGGCGTGGCGGCGGCTGACGGCCAGGTCGGTGTCGCCGATCCGTACCGAGGTGGCGCCGGCGTCGAGCCGCAGCTCGTCGATCCGGCCGAGGGCCACGAGGTGGCTGCGGTGGATGCGGACGAAGCCCCGCTCGGCCCAGCGCTCCTCCAGGGTGGAGAGCGGGATGCGGACGAGGTGGCTGCCGTGGTCGGTGTGGAGGCGGGCGTAGTCGCCGTGGGCCTCGACGTAGGCGATCTCGTCGACGGGGACGAAGCGGGTGACGCCGCCGAGTTCGACGGGGATCTGCTCGGGGACGGCCGCGGCGGCGGGCGCGGCGGCGACGTGGACGAGCTCGTGGACGCGGCGTACGGCCTCGGCGAGGCGCTCGCGGCGGACCGGCTTGAGGACGTAGTCGACCGCCTTCAGGTCGAAGGCCTGGAGCGCGAAGCCCTCGTGGGCGGTGACGAAGACGACGAGCGGCGGGCGGGCGAAGCCGGCGAGCAGGCGGGCCACGTCGAGGCCGGTGAGGCCGGGCATGTGGATGTCGAGGAAGACGACGTCGACGGCCTCGTCGCCGTCGGGTCCGGCTTCCAGGGCGCGCCCGATCCTGCGCAGGGCCGCGGTGGCGTCGCCCGCGCCCTCGGCGGTCCGCACCCGGGGGTCGGCTCGCAGCAGGTAGAGCAGCTCCCCGAGGGCGGGCTCCTCGTCGTCGACGGCCAGTACGCGCAGCATGCGCGGGAGTCTATTTGAGGAGTTTCGACAGGCGGCGGTCGGCGAGGGTCTTCCCGTCGGTCTGGCAGGTGGGGCAGTACTGGAGTGAGGAGTCGCTGAAGGAGACCTCGCGGATGGTGTCGCCGCAGACGGGGCAGGCTTGGCCGGTGCGGCCGTGGACGCGCAGGCCGCTCTTCTTCTCGGCCTTGAGCTTGCCGGCGGCGAGGCCGTGGGAGCGTTCGACGGCGTCGTGGAGGGTGGTGCGCATCGCCGTGTAGAGGGCGGCGGTCTCGTCCGGGGTGAGGTTCTGGGTGGGCTTGAAGGGCGACATCTTCGCGACGTGCAGGATCTCGTCGCTGTAGGCGTTGCCGATGCCGGCGATGAGGCTCTGGTCGCGCAGGGCGCCCTTGATCTGGCGCCGTTCGCCGGCGAGGAGGGCTGCGAACTCCTCCGGGCCGAAGTCCTCGGCGAGCGGGTCGGGGCCGAGGCGGGCGACGCCCGGCACCTCCTGGGGGTCGTGGACCAGGTGGACGGCGAGGCGTTTGGTGGTGCCGGCCTCGGTGAGGTCGAAGCCGTCGCCGCCGGTGAGGGCGGTGCGCAGCGCCAGCGGGCCCTTGCCGGGTTTCGGCGGCCCCGAGGGCAGCGGGTCCTGCCAGCGGAGCCAGCCCGCGCGCGCCAGGTGGATCAGGAGGTGGAGTTCTCCGGCCGCGCCCGTGCTGGTGAGGTCGAGGAACTTCCCGTGCCGGCCGACCGCGGTGACCTCGGCGCCCTCGACGGCGCTCAGGGGCGGGTCGTACGTCTTGAGGACGCTGATCGCGACGGGCAGGACGCGGGCGATCTCCTTGCCCACCAGGTGCGTGTCGAGGAAGGCGCGGAGCGCTTCCACCTCGGGCAGTTCGGGCATGGCTCCACCCTGCCGCACCGGGGGTCGGGCCGCGCGCCGGACGGAGATCAGGGTGTGTCCGCCTTGCCACGCACGGCACCGGACGCCGCTCCCTGATCCGGTCTGATCGGCAGGGCACCCCCTGGCTAGGGTGTGCACCGTGCGTGTACTGCTCGTCGAGGACGACGAAGACCTCCGGTTCGGGGTGGCCGCCGCGCTGCGGGCCGCCGGTCTCGCCGTCGACGAGGCATCCGATCTGCCCCGCGCCGACGAGGCGCTGTTCGTCACGGCGTACGACTGCGCGGTCTTCGACCGGATGCTGCCGTCCGGCGACGCCGCCGCCTATGTCGACGGGCTGCGGCGCGGTGGCCGTGACGTGCCCGTGCTGTTCCTGACGGCGCGCGACACGGTGGCGGACCGGGTGGAGGGCTTCGCGAGCGGCGGGGACGACTACCTCGTCAAGCCGTTCGCCGTGCCCGAGCTGGTCGCCCGGGTGCGCAGCCTGTGCCGACGGTCCGCGGTCGTGCGCCCGCCGGTGCACCACGTCGGCGACCTGGAGATCGACACCGCCCGCCGCCACGTCCGGCGGGCCGGGGTGCTGCTCACCCTCACGAGCAGGGAGTTCGCG
Source organism: Streptomyces sp. R-07 (assembly GCF_049913175.1). Taxonomy (NCBI): domain Bacteria; kingdom Bacillati; phylum Actinomycetota; class Actinomycetes; order Kitasatosporales; family Streptomycetaceae; genus Streptomyces; species Streptomyces sp. R-07. The sequence goes on along the minus strand of NZ_CP183978.1, from coordinate 7,144,434 downwards.
GTCCTGGAGGTCCTCGCCGCGCGCTCCGACCAGGCGGTCTCGCGCGCCGAGCTGATCGAGAGCTGCTGGGACGAGATGGCCGAACCGCAGTCGAACGTCCTGGAGGTGCTGGTCTCCCAGCTCCGCCGCAAGCTCGGCGACCCGCCGCTGATCCACACGGTGCGCGGGGTCGGCTACCGACTCTCCCCCGACGACGCGCGGTGAGGCCCTCGCGCTTCCGGGGGCCGAGGAGCCGGTCGCAGACGCCGACGCCGACCGCGCGGGTGCTGCGGCTGCGACGCCGGATCAGCCTGCTGTTCGCGCTGACCAGTGCCGTGGGGCTGATCGCGATGACCGTACTCGCCGTGCGCAGCGACAGCGGCCGGTGGCGGGAGCAGCTCGATCACGCGATGGACGCGGACACCAGTTGGGCCCTCGGGCTCCTGGAGACCGACGAGGAGGGACGGCTGGCAACCGACGTCCTGGCGGAATCGGTGGACACCGCGTGCCCGCCCCTGACGGTGCTCCTCGTGGACGGGGACGGCTCGGGCGCGCTGACGGTCGAGCGCGCGCCGACCCGACCGTGTCTGACCGTGAGCCGGGCCGTGGTCCTGGAGGCGGGCCGTGCGGCGGTGCGGACCGACGGCGTACGGGCCTTCGACGCGCGTACGACGGACGGCGATGCGGTGCGCGTGTTCGCGCAGCCCTTCTACGCGCCGGAGGCGGCGGACGGCGAGGGACCTCAGGGCGTGCTCGTGACCGTGGCCGACGCGACCGCGCAGCGGGACGACCACCGGCGGCTCGTGTGGCTGGCGACGGGCGGCTGCGCGGTGCTCGTCCTGCTGTCCGCGGCCGTGGGTCACGCCCTGTCGGGCCGGGCGGTCCGGCCCGCGCTCGCCGCACTCGACCGGCAGGAGGCCTTCCTCGCGGATGCCGCGCACGATCTGCGGACCCCGGCCGCCTCGCTCCGGACGCTCGCCGAGACGGCGCTGCGCGGCGAGACGGACAGCGCGGACGTGCACCGGCGCACGCTGCGCCTGGCGGAGGGGATGGGCCGGCTGGTCGACGGGCTGCTGACCAGGGCCCGGCTCATGTCCGGTACGGCCGCGGTGGCACGGCAGCCGCTGCGTCTGGACCAGTTGGTCGAGGCGGTCGTCGATGTGGCCTCCACGGAGGGCCACCGCGTCCGGGTCGAGGCCGAGGACTCCGTCGTGGTCGCCGACCCCGACCTCGTACGCCGGGCCGTCGGCAATCTGCTGGACAACGCGCTCGCGCACGGCCACGCGCCGGGCGAACCGGCGGACGTGCTGATCACGGTGGCCCGGGACGGGGCGCTGACGGTCGAGGACGCGGGTCCCGGCCTGCCTCCCGAGGTCGCGGGGGCGCTGTTCGAGCGGTTCCGCAGCGGATCCGGGTCCACCGGCCTCGGTCTCTCCATCACCGCCTGGGTCGCCCATGCGCACGGCGGCACGCTCACGGCGGGGCGCGGCGAGCACGGCGGGGCCCGGTTCGTCCTGCGGCTGCCGACGTCGGACTGACCGAGAACCGGCCGAGGGCCCCGTCCATCCGGCCGAGGGCCCCGTCCATCCGACCGAGGGCCTGTCCATCCGACCGGGCCCCGTCCCCGACGGATCGTCCTCAGCAAAACCTCAGCATCCTTGCGTGACCCTTCCCTGGACCGACCATCCAGGGGAGTTCCTCGTGTTCCGCACCACCGCCCGCCGCCGGGCCCTCGTCCTCGCCCTCGCCTTCCTGGGCACCACTTCTCTGGCCGCCTGCACGGTCGGGCCCGGCCAGGACGGGAACCGGCCGCGGTCCTCCGCCGTCCCCGCCGACCCGGCCGCCCGCCCCGACCTGCGGCGCTTCTACGGCCAGAAGCTCGTCTGGCGGCCCTGCGGCGACGTCCAGTGCGCCTCGCTCACCGTACCGATGGACTACTCCCGTCCCGGCGACGGCAAGACCTTCGTCCTGCCGGTGGCGAAGGCCGCCACCGCGGTGCCGGGGAAGCGCGTCGGCTCGCTCGTCCTCAATCCCGGCGGCCCGGGCGAGCCGGGCGCGAAGCTCGTCAAGGACGGCGTCGCCGACGACATCGGCCGGGGCGTGCGCGAGCGGTTCGACGTCGTGTCCTTCGACCCGCGCGGCGTCGGCGAGAGCAAGCCCGCCCTGACCTGCCTCACCGAGGACCGGGCGGAGAAGGAAGCCTCCGCCACCGACGAGGCGCCGCTCTACCCCCACACGGACGCAGAGCGCGCCGAGGCCCTCGCGGGGGCGCGGGCGCAGGCCGCCGCCTGCCGGAAGGCCAGCGGTCCGCTGCTCCCGCATGTCGGGACGGACGACGCGGCGCGGGACCTGGATGTGCTGAGGGCCGCGCTCGGCGAGCGCAGGCTGACGTACCTCGGCTGGTCGTACGGCACCAGCCTGGGGACCTCGTACGCCGAGCAGTTCCCGCGCCGCGTACGGGCGATGGTCCTGGACGGAGCGGTCGACCCGTCCCTGGACTGGCGGCAGCGTGCGCTCGGCCAGTCGACCGGTTTCCGGAACGCCGTCGAGAAGTACGCCGACACCTGTGCCGACCTGGTCGGCGAGGGCTGCCCCGGTGCCTCGCCCGAGGAGATACGCGCGCTGATCGACCGGCTGATCGAGCGGACGCGCCGCGAGCCGCTGCCGGTCGACGGCTCCGATGAGGGTCTCGACGCGGCGGGCCTGGTCTCCGCGCTCAGCCTGTCCATGTACACGCCGGAGGCGCAGTGGAAGGGCCTGTCCGAAGCGCTGCTCGCGGCGGACGACGGGGACGGTACGAAGCTGGCGGCCCTGGCGACGGGCGACGAGGCGACCCCGGACACGGACACGGACGGCGACACCGACACCGAGGAGGACTCGGGCGCGGGCGCCGACGCGGCCCCCTCCGAAGCGCCCGCGAGCGACGTACCCGAGGACAACAGCGAGGCGGCCCTGATCGCGGTCAACTGTCTCGACGTCCCCCACCCGCGCGACGCACAGGCCTACTGGGACACGCTGGCCCCCGCCGACAAGGCCGCGGGGGTCTACGGCACGTCAGGGGTGACGAGCGAGCTGGTCTGCAAGGACTGGCCGGCCGGCACCGAGCGGCCGCACCGGGTGCACGCGGCCGGTGTCCCGCCGGTCCTCGTCGTGGGCACCGCAGGCGATCCGGCGACGCCGTACGACGAGGCGGTGAGCCTGGCCCGCCAGTTCCCCGGTGGCATGCTGCTGTCCTTCGAGGCCTCCGGGCACACCGGGTACGGACGCGACGCCTGCGTCGGCGAGAAGGTCGAGGCGTATCTGGTCTCGCTCACGAAGGTCCGCCCCGGCACTACGTGTGCGCAGTAGCGTCCGGCGGGGCGAGCAGGTCGAGTTCGGCGGTGAGCGCGGCGGCGAGCGCGTCGAGGTCGGGGACGGCCTCGCCGTCGGCGACGAGGCCGATGTGGACCTGGCCGCCGTACGGGGACATGGCGACGGCGAGGGACTGGCCGCGGGCGAGCGGGGCCATCGGGAAGAGCGCGCGGAGCGGCGCGCCGCCGAGGGAGAGCGCGGAGCGGGGCAGCGGCACCTGGGTGACCAGGAGGTCGAAGAGGAGGCAGGCGGCGCCGGCGGCGAGGGGGGCGCCCAAGCGGTGGGCGAGCGGGTGCAGTTGGTCGGCGAGGAGGGCGACGGCGCCCGCTCCCCGGAAGGGGCCGGCGGCCTTGTTGCGGTCCATTTCGCCTCGGACGGCGGCGAGTCGCGCGGCCGGGTCGGGTTCGTTCACCGGCAGGTCGACGAGGTATCCGGAGAGGCTGTTCCCGGGACCGGCCGGGGTGCCGGGGCGGCGGCGGGAGACCGGGACGAGGGCGCGGGGGTCGGCGCCGGGGAGGGGCAGGCCGCGCCCGTCGAACCAGCGGCGCAGGGCGCCGGCGACGAGGGCGAGGAGGACGTCGTTGGCGGTGCCGCCGGTGCTGCGGCGGATCCGGTGGACGCGGTCCAGGGGCAGGGTGACGGTGGCGATCCGGCGGGTGCCGCTGGAGTCGGCGGCGAGCGCGGTGGCGGGGCGTCCGTCGAGGCGGCCGGCGCGGACGACGGTGGAGCCGACGACCGAGGCGCCGACCTCGACGGCCCTGCCGAGGTCGCCGAGGCGGTCCCGGGCGATGCCGAGGAGGCGGCCGGGTCCGGGCAGCCAGGAACGCGGGGGGACGGGACGGGCCCGTCCGGCGGGGCGTCGGCCGGCGGCGATCTCGTCGAAGATCCCGGCGCCGATGGCGACGGCCCGCATGCCGTCGGCGAGGGCGTGGTGGAGTTTGACGAGGACGGCGAAGGAGCCGTCGGGGGCGCCGCTGAGCAGGTACATCTCCCAGGGCGGCAGACCGCGGGCGACGGGGCGTTCCATGAGTTCGGCGGCGAGCCGGGCGGTCTCGGCGGGGAAGTCGATGCCCGGGAGGGCGATCTCGCGGACGTGCCGCCGCACGTCGAAGTCGGGGTCGGCGCTCCAGGCGGCGCCGCCGACGGGGAACAGGACGTCGCGGACGCGCATCCGGAGCCGGGGGACGGCGGCGGCCCGGCGGGCGAGCAGCTCCAGGATGTCGGCCGGCTCGTGTCCGTCGGTGGTGGGCGGGGGGCCGAAGTGGGAGAGGGCCCCGAGGTGCAGGGGGTGTTCGGTGGATTCCAGGTGCCAGAAGGCCAGGTCCAGGGGTGCCAGTAGCTCGCTGCTCACGTTGTCCTCTTGTCCTGCACGGTGAGACCGGTGAACGGAGTCAATCTCATACCGTCAGTTACGGTCAAGTACGATCAGTTCACGCTCAGTTAACAAGTTCAGTGCTCCACGGTGAACTCGCACCACACGCACTTGCCGCCGCCCCGTGACTCCACGCCCCACACGTCGGAGATCCGGTCGACCAGGAGCAGCCCCCGGCCGGAGACGCCCGCCTCCCCCGCCTCGCGGCGGCGGGGCAGGGCGCTGGACCGGTCCTCCACCTCGACCCGCAGCCGCCGCGGGGGCCCGGTCAGGATCCGCAGGGTCACGATCGCCCCGCCGTCGGTGTGCATCAGGGCGTTGGTCATCAGCTCGTCGGCGACCAGTTCGATCTCGTCCGCGCGCTCCCCCGCGCCCCAGGCCCGGACGGCGGCCCGGATCATGTGCCGGGCCGAGCTCAGCGCCTCCGGGTCGTTCTGGGCCACGTGCTGCTGGAAGCGGCCGGTGCCCTGCGGGTGGTACGTGCCGTGGCGGCGCAGCAGCAGGATCGCGACGTCGTCCTCGCCTCCCCGGTCGGCGACCACGTCGCACAGGTGGTCGGCGAGCTCCTTGAGGTCGGCGGGGCCGCGCCGGACGAGGGAGGAGAGCCACTGGAGGCCCTCGTCGAGGTCGGCTCCGGGCTTCTCCACGAGCCCGTCGGTGTAGAGCATCAGCGTCTGGCCGGGGTCCAGCTCCAGCGTGGTCACCGGATAGTCGAGGCGGCCGAACTCCGCGGAGAGCCCGAGCGGCAGCCCGCCCTCCACCGGAAGTCTGCGGCAGCGGCCGTCGACCTCCCTCATGAGCGGGTCGACATGGCCGGCGCGCACCACCTGGACGACGCCGGTGGCGAGGTCGACCTCGGCGTACGTGCAGGTGGCGAAGCGTTCGGTGTCGAGTTCGTGCAGGAAGACCGAGGCCCTGGCCATGACCGTGGCCGGGGGGTGGCCCTCGGCCGCGTAGGCGCGCAGCACGATCCGCAGCTGGCCCATGACGGCCGCCGCGTGGGTGTCGTGGCCCTGGACGTCGCCGATGACGGCGCCGACCCGCCCGCCGGGCAGCGCGATGACGTCGTACCAGTCGCCGCCGATGTCGCGGCCGAGGCGGGCCGAGCGGTAGCGGACGGCGGTCTGGGCGCCGGGCACCTCGGGGATCCGGCGGGGCAGCATCGCCTGCTGGAGCCCTTCGGCGAGGTCGTGCTCCTGCTCGTAGAGCATGGCCCGCTGGAGGCTCTGGGCGATGCTGCTGCCGAGGGCGACGAGCAGGGTCCGCTCGTCCTCGCTGAAGCCGGTCTTGTCGCTGTAGAGCAGGCCGAGGGCGCCGATGGGGCGGGCCTGGGCGATCAGCGGCAGATAGGCGGCGGCGGTGATGCCGAGTCCGCTGATGTGCGGCCAGAGCACCGGGAAGGAGTCGGCGAAGTCCCGGGCCGAGTCGATGAACCGGGGGCGCAGGGTCCGGATGACCTCGCTCATCGGGTACGGCTCGTCCACCCGGGTGAACCGGGTGCCCGGCACGAAGGCGCCGTCGGGTCCTTCGGCGACCAGGTGGATCCGGCCGGCGTCGAGGAGGCCCATGACGAGGCTGGCCGCGCCGAAGTGTTCGAGCGCGTGCGAGTCGTTGAGCAGGTCGATGACGTCCTGGACGGTCCGGGCGTAGGCGAGGGCCGCCGTGGTGCCCTCGACGACGCCGGCGCGCCGCCGGCGCCCCTCGTCGAGGCCGAGCCGGGCGGCGGACTCGGTGAGTTCGTGGGTGGCGTCGCGGAGGATGCCGATGATGCGGACGGGCCGGCCGGTGTCGTCGCGGTGGACCATGCCCTGGGTGTGGGTCCACTGGTGGCTGCCGTCGCGGCGGCGGATGCGGAAGTACGCGCCGTACTGCTCGCTGCCGTCCTTGAGCGCCTGCGCGACGAGGGTGTCGAGCTGGCGGCCCTCGTCCGGCAGGACCCGCGAGCCCAGGGTCTCGGGTCTGCCGTCGTACTCCTCGCGGTCCATGTCGAAGACGTCGAGGGCGGCGTCGTCCATGGTCATGGTCCCGGTGAGCAGGTCCCAGTCGAAGCCGCCCATCCGGAAGGCGGAGCCGTAGTCGGCCAGGATCCGAGCCCCGGTCCCCGGCCCCTCCGGCTCCTCCGGCGCACGGCGCACCCGCGCGATCGCCTCCCCGCCCCCGTTGCCCGCGTTCATGGGGCCACGCTAGGCGCAGCCCCGCGCGGGCGCACCAGGAAGATCCGTTTCACCCCTGGAACGTCTGCGGCTGGTCGGGTGCCGGACCGGCCGGGAAGAGCTCGTCGGGCGGCAGCGACCCGTCCGGGACGGTGGGCGGCTCGCTGGGGGGCTCGGCGAAGGGGTCGGTGAAGGGATCGGTGTACGGGTCGGGGTACGGCTCCGTGGACGGATCGGGGGTCGGCTGCGCCGGCGGCTCGGTGCTCGTGCCCCCGGGCCCGGACGGGTCGGGACTGTCCGGGAGCGGGTCCGTGGGGGCGGGCCGGACGGGGTCCGGGGAGACGGGCGGCGGTACGGGGGAGGCGGGGTCCGGGGAGGTGCGGTGGCCGGGGGCGGTCGGGTCGGGCGTGCCGGGATCGGCGAGGGCGCACGTGTCGGGGTCGCAGGCCGGCTCCACGGCGGGCTGCCGGTCCTGGTCGCCGTCGCTGCCGGTCCGCCGCTCGATCCAGGTGCTGTCGGTGGTGTTCACGATGACCAGGCTGGTGACGACGGAGGTGGTGGGCCGGACGACGATCACGCGGTCGGGGTCGAAGCCGTCCCACGGCTCGCCCTGGTGGACGCCGCTCCGGTCGGCGGCCGGGCTGCGGAGCGGGTTGCCGCAGGCGCAGCGGACGCGCGGGGAGCCGTACTGGTCGACGAGGACGGCCGTACCGGTCTGCAGGACGGACTGGAAGGCGTTGGCCCGGCCCTCGCGGTAGCCGTGGCTGGTGACGCGGGTATCGGCGCGCAGGGCGACCGGGGTCAGTCCGCGGAGCCAGCCGGCGACGTTGGTCTCGGGGATGCCGGCGGCGTCGGCGAAGGCGCGCGCCTTGGCCGGGTCGGCGGCGAGGAAGGCGACCTGCCGCTCGACGTCGCAGCTGCCGACCGCGCGCGTGCCGCCGTAGAGGCCGGGGGTGGAGCCGGTGACCTCGCGGATCTGCCCCGCGCCGTCGCTCGGTTCCCGGTCATGGGCGGCGGGCGGCGCGGTGTTCCGGACGGTGGAGGCGGTGAAGGGGTCGGGTCCCCGGTCGCCGAGGGCCTGGAGGATGACGTCCTGGACGGGGGCCGCGGCCGGTTCGCCGCCGGTGCTCTCCCAGGCGGTGGAGCAGCCCGTGAGCAGCAGGGCCGAGACCAGCGCGGCAGCCGCCGGGCGGGCCCCGGCGGGCGGGGTCGGGCGGGAGGCTCCGGTGAGGGGGGTCGGCCCGGCCCCGGTGGGCGGGGTCGGGCGGGAGGCCCCGGTCGTTCGCGGCGTCCGGGCGGTGGGGGTTCGCCACGTCCGGCGGAGGGATGAGCGCACCTGGTTCTCCCGACTTTCTCTCCCCCGGGCCCGGCGCCCGGTTGCGGCCAGTCCCTCATGTCTGTCGCAGCGCGTACGGCCCCGCAAGCGGAGGGCGGCCGAGCGGGTCGGACCGTCGGCCGAGCTGGTGACGGCCGGGCCGGAGATCGCACTTGAACACGTTCAAGAAAGGCCCTACGCTCAGCATGGCAGTTGAACGCGTTCAAGTCGGGGGGTGTCGCATGACCGCGCTGTCGGTCCTGGTGAGTCCGGTCGTGATGATCGGCATGTTCTGGGTCGTCCCGACGGGGCTCGCGCTCCTCGACGGCCCCCGGCCGCCGGGCTGGGACCGGCTCCGGCGGGCCTGGCCGCTGCTCGCCGTCCCGGGAGCCCTGGCCCTCTGGCTGCCCCGCTCCGGAGCCGCCACCGCGCTCGCCGGCGCCTATGCCCTCGCCACCCTGGCGCTGGCCCTCCAGGCCCCGGCCCGGCTGATGCTGACGCGCTCGCTCCGGCCGAGCGAGATCGCCGTCCTCACCGCCCTCGTGGCGCCGTCCGTCGCCGGCCTCGCGCTCGTCGCCGAACGGGCCTCGTACCCGCTGTTCGGCTTCGACCTGGACATCCTCGCCCTGACCGTCCCGCACTTCCACTTCGCCGGCTTCGCCGCCGCCCTGGTCGCCGGACTCGTCAGCCGCACCTCCGACGGGCCCGCCTCCCGCATCGCCGCGCTCAGCGTCCCCGCCGGCACCCTGCTCGTCCTGCTCGGCTACTTCGTCGACGACTGGGCGGAGCTCGTGGGAGCCGTGGTCCTGACGGCCGGCATGGCGGCCGTCTCCGTGCTGACCCTGCGGGAGCGCCGCGAGCTCGCCGCCGACCGCCTCACCCGGGGCCTGCTCGCCGTCTCGGCCCTGGTCCTCGTCGTCACGATGCTGCTCGCGCTCAGCTGGGCGCTCGGCGAGGCGACCGGACTTCCGCACCTCTCCCTGACCTGGACGGCCGCCACGCACGGCCTGGGCAACGCCCTCGGCTTCGCCGTCTGCGCGCTCCTCGCACACCGCCGCCTCCGTGCGGACCGCACCTTCCCGTCCCTTCCGACCCGCCCGCGAACGGAGCTTCCGGCATGACCCGCCTGACGCACGACGTCTCCCGGCCCCGACCCCGCCTCACCTACCGCGAGGTCGGCGCCACCAGCACCCCTCAGACGCTCCCCGAGGGCTACCACCACCTGCGCCACAGCGCGGTCGTCGGCCACGGACGGGCCGCCTTCGAGACCGCCGGCGCCGCCGTCACCACCTGGCGCATGCACCGCTCCTCCGGGGCGCGCGTCCGCGCCGATGCCGACCGCGCCGATCCCGGCGCCCGCCTGGTGGTGTCGCTCGGCGCGGGACCGCTCCGGATCGGCGTCCCGTGCTCGGTGATCTGGACGGCGTACGAGCAGGACCGCACCGGCTTCGCCTACGGCACGCTGAACGGGCACCCGGAATGCGGCGAGGAGTCCTTCGTGGTCACGCTGGAGCCCGACGGGACGGTCCGCTTCACGGTCACCGCCTTCAGCCGGCCCGCCGCCTGGTACACCCGGCTCGCCGGGCCTCTGATCCCGCCGCTCCAGCTCGCGTACGCGCGCCTTCTCGGCCGCACCCTCGCGCGCCTCGTCAGGACGTGACCCCGGGCCGATACTGGTAGGGATGGAGTGGTTCACGGCGCCCGACCTGTGGCTGAGCCGGATCGTCTTCCAGCGGGGCCTCGCCGGGCTGTACTGCGTGGCGTTCCTTTCGGCAGCCCTCCAGTTCCGGGCGCTGATCGGGGAGCGCGGCATGCTCCCCGTACCGGAGTACGTGCGCCGGACCCGGCCCCGCCACGCGCCCTCCCTCTTCCACTGGCGCTACTCCGACCGCCTCTTCGCGACGGTCTCCTGGTCCGGCGCCGCCCTCGCGCTCGCGCTGATCGCGGGCGCCGGGGACGCCGTGCCGCTGCCGGTCTCGATGCTCCTGTGGCTGGTGCTGTGGGGGCTCTACCTGTCGATCGTGAACGTGGGGCAGACCTGGTACTCCTTCGGCTGGGAGTCGCTGCTCCTGGAGACGGGGATCCTGGCCGTCTTCCTCGGCAACGACGAGACGGGCCCGCCGATCCTCGTCCTGTTCCTGCTGCGCTGGCTGCTCTTCCGGGTCGAGTTCGGCGCCGGGCTGATCAAGATCCGCGGCGATCCCTGCTGGCGGAACCTGACCTGCCTCTACCACCACCACGAGACCCAGCCGATGCCCGGCCCGCTGAGCTGGTTCTTCCACCACCTGCCCCGCCCGCTGCACCGGGTGGAGGTCGCGGCCAACCACGTCGTCCAGCTGGTCGTGCCGTTCCTGCTCTTCACCCCGCAGCCGGTGGCGACGGTGGCGGCCGGTCTGATGGTGGCGACCCAGCTGTGGCTGGTGCTCTCCGGCAACTTCGCCTGGCTCAACTGGATCACGATCGTGCTCGCGCTCTCCGTCGTGGACGCCTCCCCGCTCACCGGCCAGCACCCCCAGCCCGATCCTCCGCTCTGGTACGTGGTCGTGGTGGTCGCGATGACCGTCTTCGTCCTGGTGCGGAGCTACCGCCCGGCGCTCAACCTGCTCTCCCGGCACCAGGCGATGAACCGCTCGTACGACCCGTACCACCTGGTCAACAGCTATGGCGCGTTCGGCACCGTCGGCCGGGTCCGGGACGAGATCGTCGTCGAGGGCACCGAGGACCCGGTGCCGCACCGGGGTACGGTCTGGCGGGAGTACGGCTTCAAGGGCAAGCCGGGCGACCCGCACCGGCTGCCGCGCCAGTTCGCCCCGTACCACCTGCGGCTCGACTGGCTGATGTGGTTCGCCGCGCTCTCCCCCGGGTACGCGCGCGAATGGTTCGGGCCGTTCGTCGAGCGGCTGCTCGAAGGCGACCGGGACACGCTGCGGCTGCTCGCCCACAACCCGTTCCCGGACGCGCCGCCGGCCCTCGTCCGCGCGCGCCTCTACCGGTACCGGTACACGACCTGGCGCGAGCTGAGGGCGACCGGGGACTGGTGGCACCGGACGCTGGTACGGGAGTACCTGCCGCCGATCCGCCTGCGGGAACCCACGGACACCACCCGCTGAACGCGCCGGTGCCCCCGGGCCGGAAACGGCCGGGGGCACCCGGGGTGAAGCGTGAGGATCAGTCGATGCCGGGCAGGATGTGGGGCTCGGCGAGGTCGTCCTCGTAGCCCGCGAGCCGGATCGGGGCCGCGTGGGCCCACACGTCGAGGCTTCCCAGCTCGCCGTTCCGGCGCGGCCGGTCGTTGCGTTCGGCCGGTCGCGGTTCCTGCTTCGTCAGTTCGGGTGTCACCGCGCACTCCTTTGTGTCGCGTACCTGTGGGACAAGTGCCGGTCGGTCGCGGTGGCGCCGGTGGTGGCGGGACCGCGGCCTTGGTGGCAGGCCTGTCCCGGGAAGGCCGTGAGGACGGTGTGTCTCCTCGGTGGCCGACCGTGGTCATCAGAGTAACCAAATGAGCGCATCCGCGCTCTACCGGGCTCCAAAGTGTGACGCGATCGGGTGAACCAAGCCGAAAGAGCGCCCCACCAGGCCGGTGAGGCGCTCTTGCCAGGACTGCGGGAACCGCTGTACGCGGCGGTCTACCAGTTGGCGGGGGCGTAGTCCTTCAGGAAGCAGCCGTACAGGTCCTCGCCGGCCTCGCCCCGCACGACGGGGTCGTACACCCGGGCCGCGCCGTCGACGAGGTCGAGCGGGGCGTGGAAGCCGGCCTCGGCCAGGCGCAGCTTGTCGAAGTGGGGGCGCTCGTCGGTGATCCAGCCGGTGTCGACCGAGGTCATGAGGATGCCGTCGGTCTCGAACATCTCCTGGCCGCTGGTCCGCGTCACCATGTTCATCGCGGCCTTCGCGGCATTGGTGTTCGGGTGGCCGGCGCCCTTGTAGCCGCGGCTGAAGACGCCCTCCATCGCGGACACGTTCACGACGTAGGCGCGGCCGCTGGCCGCCTTCTTCGCCGCCTCGGCCATCACCGGCCGCAGCTTGCTGATCAGGATGAACGGCGCCGTGTAGTTGCACAGCTGCGTCTCGAGCAGCTCCACCGGGGAGATCTGCTCGATGCTCTGCACCCAGGTGTTGGTGTCCACGACGTCCGGCACGAGGCCGCCCGCGTCGATGGCGGTGCCGTCGAGGTGGCGGGCGATGCTGGCGTTGCCCGCGACCAGGGCGAGGTCGGCGACCTGCTGCGCCTCCAGGCCGCTCGCGCCGACCGGCAGCGAGGAGCCGCTCACCAGCTCGCCGACCGCGCCCGAGTTGAAGGCGCCGATGACGTGGTGGGCGGGGAGCTCGCCGGCGGGCAGCGGGGCGGCCTCGCCGTCGACGAGCGCGGCGTAGGCCGAGGGCAGCCGGCGGACGGTCTGCGTCGCGTTGTTGATGAGGATGTCCAGCGGACCGGCCTCGGTCATCTGGTCGGCGAGCGCGACGGCCTGGGCCGGGTCGCGCAGGTCGATGCCGACGACCTCCAGGCGGTGCATCCAGTCCGCGGAGTCCTCCATCGCCTTGAAGCGGCGGATGGCGTCTTTGGGGAAGCGGGTGGTGATGGTGGTGTGGGCACCGTCGCGCAGCAGCCGCAGCGCGATGTACATGCCGATCTTGGCCCGGCCGCCGGTGAGCAGCGCGCGCTTGCCGGTGAGGTCGGCGCGCGCCTCGCGCTTGGTCCGGTTCTCCGCCGCGCACTTCTGGCAGAGCTGGTGGTAGAAGTAGTCGACCTCGACGAACCGCGCCTTGCAGACGTAGCAGGAGCGCGGACGCTGGAGTATCCCTGCGATCCGACCCTCCTCGGTGACGGAGGAGGGCAGCAGGCCCTCGGTCTCGTCGTCGATGCGCTGCGCGGAGCCGGTGGCCGTGGCCTCGGTGACCGCCTTGTCGTTCGCGGTCTTCGCGGCCCGGCGCTCCTGGCGGCGGCGCTGCTTCACGGTCCGGTAGATCCCGGCGGTGGCGCGCCGGACGGTGATCGCGTCCGGGTGGTCGACGTCGATCTTGTCGAGCTCGTCGAGGACGCTCAGGCAGACGGCCAGGCGCTCGGGGTCGATGCCCGGCCCGTAGTCCTGGAATTCTTCGGTCACCGTCATGGCCTTCGGGTTCCTCGTTCGCTCGTGTCGTCGCTGTTCGGGGGGTCTCGAAGTAGCAACTTTACGGAGCGGGGGGCCGCGCCTCCAAACCCGTTCGGGGGGCGTGGTCGAAGACACAGTCGCCGCACAGCCCTCCGCCCGGGCAGCGGTAGTAGAGGCAGCAGCTGGTGCGGCGCAGCCGGGGGCCGCGGACCGTCCCGGCGAGGTCGGGGTGGTCCAGGAGCCCGGAGACCAGGACGGCGGCCCGTACGGCCACCTCCGGGCGCCCCTGGACGCGCGCCCAGCGGGTCAGCTCGCGCAGGGCGCCGGCGAGGGCGGAGCCGGCGTTGCCCCAGAGGAGCCGGGCCGAGATCCGGCCGTCGCGGCGCAGCGCCGCGTGGAGCGGTACGAGATGGGCCTCCTGGACCGCCGCGCGCAGCTCGTCCACGGTCGCGGGTCGGGTCGCGGAGCCCGCCCACCACAGGTCGTCGGGAGAGGACAGTGCCCCGTCCCAGTACAGCTCGGCGGGGTCGAGAGCGGGGAAGCGGCCGTGGATCGCGGCGGGGCCGAGGGCGGTGGACCAGAGCCGGGCGGCGAGCCCGAGGTGGGCGACGGAGGCGCCGACGCGCCGCTCGGGGGCGCCGGTCCGGGCGGTGACGTGGTCCACGCGCGCGGTGAGGGGGCCGTCCTCCCCCGCGTACAGGCGGGCGAGCGGGCGGTGCGCGCCGCCGGTCGCCGGGGCGCTCGTCCGCAGGGCGAAGAAGCCGCCCGGCGATCCGCCGTCGCCGCTCGCGCCGAGATCCATGCGCACGCCCTCCGCCCCGGAGTCCTGTGATCTGTGGTCGGCTCTCACCGTAGCTGCTCCGGAAACTTCTCCGGCGTCCCCCGAAGCCTCCCCGAAAGCCCTTTCGAAACGAGCGGAAAGGCCGCTTTGCACCCGTTGTGACCTGCACGGGTGTACATCCCGGGGCGTATGCGGGGCCCGCGTACTGCGTCGGTGGTACCCGCGAAGACGTCCCCTGGTACGACGACGCGAACGGCCTGGAAGAGAGATCGTGGAAGGTATGAGTCCACTCATGCTGTCCGTCGCCCTGGCCCTGGCCTCCGCGGTCGCCTACGCGGCCGCGGCGATCGTGCAGGAGCGGGTCGCGGCCTCCGCCGGGGGCCCGCGCTACGCGCCGCTGCGCAGCCCGGCCTGGTGGGTGTCCGTCCTCCTCAACGGCGTCGGCGCCACCCTGCACGTCGCCGCCCTGGCGTACGGGCCGCTCAGCCTGGTCCAGCCGCTGGGTGCCCTCACGATCGTCTTCGCGCTGCCCATGGCGGCCCTGTTCGTGGGGCGCAGGGCAGGGCGGCGGGCCTGGCGCGGCGCCCTCATGGCCACGGTGGGTCTCGCCGGGCTGCTGAGCCTCACCAGCGGCACCGAGGCCGGATCCCTGGCCGACGGGGAACGATGGCTGCTCGCGGGCACCGCCTTCGGCGCGGTGGCCGCCCTGTTCACCGTCGCGCACCTGGTGGGCCGGTCCGTGCTGCGCAGCGTCGTGCTCGCCGCGGCGGCGGGCGTCTCCTTCGGCATGGCCTCGGTCCTCACGAAGGCGGTGGCCGAGGAGTGGACGCCCCGGGCCCCGCTCGCCGAGTGGACGGGGCTGCTCGTCCTGTCCGCGTTCGCCGTGACCGGACTGCTGCTCTCCCAGGCCTCGTACCGGGGTGCGGGGCTCGCCGCCCCGCTGGCCACCGTCACGGTGGTGAACCCGGTGGTCGCGGCGGCGGTGGGCCTGACCCTGTTCGGCGAGAGTTTCCGCTACGGCGCGGCGGGCACCGTCGCCGCGCTGATCTGCGGCGCCGTCGCCGCGGGCGGTCTCGTCCAGCTCACGCTCGACCGCATGACGACCGCGCCGGAGTCCCTGTCGGTGTCATCGGCGCCGTCGTCATCGGATGCGCCGGTGTCAGACGGAGACTCCCCGCGCCCTGAGGTAGGCCAGGGGGTCGATGTCGGAGCCGTACCCGGGACCCGTCCGAATCTCGAAGTGGAGGTGCGGTCCCGAGCTGTTGCCGGTCGATCCTGAGCGCGCGATGCGCTGACCGGCGTGCACCCGCTGGCCCTCGCGGACGGTGAGGGCGGAGAGGTGCGCGTACTGGCTGTAGCGGCCGTCGTCGTGGCGCAGGACGATCTGGTAGCCGTACGCGCCGCCCCACCCCGCGGAGACGACCCGGCCGCCGGCCACGGCCTTGACCGAGGTGCCGGTGGGCACGGGGAAGTCGACCCCGGTGTGGTAGCCGCTGGCCCAGGAGGAACCGCGGGTGCCGTAGCGGGTGCCGATGTCGGCGGAGACGGGCGCGGAGTAGCTGTCCTCGGTCCGCTGGGAGACGGGCTTGGTCGTGGGCTTGTGGCTGGGCTTGTGGCTGGGTTTGGTGCTCGGCTTCGGCGTGTGCTGGGTCCGCGGCTTGACCACGGGCTTCGGGGCCGGCTGGGTGTGCGGCTTCGAGGTGTGCGGCTTGGCCACCGGCTTCGGGGCCGGCGTGGTGTGCGGCTTGGGGTGCGGCTTGGCCACGGGCTGCGACGGAGTGGCCTTCTCCGGCCTGTCCGCCTTCTCCGCCTTCTCCCGCCTCTCCGGCTTCTCCGGCTTCTCCGCCTTCTTCGGTGCCGTGATGCGCAGGGTCAGGCGCTGGCCCGGGAGGATCAGGTCGGGGTCGTCGCCGACGACCCGCCGGTTGGTCTCGTACAGGCGCTGCCAGCCGCCCCGGACGTGCTCCTCGACGGCGATCTTCGACAGGGAGTCGCCGGGCGTCACCGTGTACATCTCGCGCACGGTGGGCACGGTGGTCGGGCTCGCGCCGCTCGCCGCCTGTTCGGTTAAGAGGCGCTGCCCCGGCAGGGAGGCCGTACGGACCGCGTTCCCGCCGCCGGTCGGCTCGGCCGCCGTGGCGCGCCGGGGGGTGACGTCCGGCGCCTCGCCGCCCCGGGCGGGTTCCGAGCGGGGGCCGCAGGACGGCCAGGCGCCGGGGCCCTGGCTCTTCAGGACGCGTTCGGCGACGGCGATCTGCTGGTCCTTGGAGGCGAGGTCGGCGCGCGGCGCGTAGTGCGTGCCGCCGTACCGCTCCCAGGTGGACTGGCTGAACTGGAGGCCGCCGAAGTAGCCGTTGCCCGTGTTGATGTGCCAGCTGGAGGAGGACTCGCAGGACGCGACCTTCTCCCAGACGTCGAGCGAGGCGGCCTGTGCGGCGCCCGCGCCGATCAGCGGCAGCGCCATTCCGGCGCCTCCCGCCGTGACGGTGAGCGAGGCACGGTTGATCCGGCTCGGCTGGTGGCGGCGGTGACGTCCGCGTACGGCCATGGGCCCCCCTTGAACACAGCAGCAGCCGTCCAAGTTAGGGGTGGCGCACGCTCCGTGACAAGGGCCGCGCGAAACCTCAAGCCCCTTCTGTCACCTTCGCGTTGGATCCGGTCACCCGCCGGCGGGGCCGGGTTCGGGCTGAGGTTCGGGTTCCGGTACGGGCCCGCCCGGCTGGGGCGCCGGGGCGGGTTCCGGCGGGACCGGCACCGGGTTGGGCGGAGGCACGGGCGGCGGCGAGGGCACGGGCGGCGGGATCGGCGACGGGGGCAGCGGATCAGGGGAAGGGTGGGTCATCACGGACCTCTCGGTCGACGGGATCTCCCTCTCACGGGATCTCCCATTCACGGGGGCTCCCATTCACGGGGGCTCCTACACGGGGGCTTCCCTTTCCAGGGTGGCCCCGCCGCCCCGCCCACGCCCGCCGGATCCCGTCCTTCGGGTCACCCGGCCCCCGCGAAGGGGTCGGGTGACCCGTAGGTCACGAGAGGTACGTCGGCACTCCCCGGCTCAGACCTGGGCGGGCACGGCGTGCGGGCCGCGCACCGTGTCGCTCCCGGGGACGGGCGCGGACGCGTCGCTGCCCAGCTCCACGATGCGGTTGTCGCCGTCGACGTGCACGACGCGCGGCACGAAGGTCCGCGCCTCGGCGTCCTCGACCTGCGCGTAGCTGATGAGGATCACAAGATCACCGGGGTGCACGAGGTGGGCGGCGGCACCGTTGATCCCGATGACGCCGGAGCCGCGCTCGCCCTCGATGACATAGGTCTCGAGGCGGGCCCCGTTGTCGATGTCGACGATGTGGACCAGCTCACCGGGCAGCAGGTCCGCCGCCTCCATCAGGTCCGCGTCGACGGTGACCGAACCGACGTAGTGCAGGTCCGCCTGGGTCACGGTGGCGCGATGAATCTTGGACTTGAACATCGTACGTATCATCGAGGTACTCCTGGACATAGGCTCCCTGCCTGCGTTTTTGCAGGTCAAGGGCTGTTTGCTCACCCTACAACGAGTCGCTTGTCCGGGCAGCGTTCCCCAGGTTCCCCAGGACTCACGCTGACCACTTGCCGACTCCCCTGACGCTTCGTCAGATCATGGCAGGGGGCTGCGACGATCCTCCCGCACCCCACAAGCCTACGCAGCACTCTCCCGGCTGCATCCGTGATCACCGTCACGTGCCCCGGCAGGACGCGAGGCTCGCATGGGCGGGGTGGGGTGGGTCAGCCGCGCAGCGCTTCGGCCGGTTGCACGGAGGACGCACGCCGGGCGGGATGGACCCCGGCCACGACTCCGGTCGCCAGGCCGATCAACGGGGCGGTGGCCAGGACCCCGGGTACATGACCGGGGTCCAGTCCCTGACCAGTGCCACCACCAGGACGGCGAGCGTGCCGGGCGTCCCGCATGACGCGGCCGGCCCGTCGCGACGCATGCCTGTGAAGAGACGCATGCCTGTGAAGAAGGGGGTGCGAGAGACCTCGCACCCCCTTCCCTTCGCGCCGGGGTCAGTCCCCGAACATCCCCGCGTACGGGTCGGGCTCCCCCGTCCACGGGTCGAGGCCCGCCTTCGTCCGGCGCTGCTCCTCACGCCGGTTGAGGAAGGTCGATCCGTCCTTCCCCCACAGGGAGCGGTCGCCGAGGGGACACGACTCGAACTCCGCCCGCAGCACATGGACGAGGAACTCGACCATGCCGCAGTCGTAGCGCCGCCACAGGTTGGCGTTCCTGTCGTGCACCAGGACGGGCCATCCGGCCGGGTCGGCGCCCGAGGCGTCCCAGCACAGGATGTCCGCGCTCGCGTCCGCACCCCAGGCGATCAGTTCCGGTGCGGCGTCGGCCAGCTCGGGCGACCTGGGTACCTTCGTCCAGGCGAGGGTCGCGTTCGCCGTCTCCTGGACCATGCCGCCCGTCGCGCCCGGGGTCCGTTCCCCTCGGGGTTCGGGTTCCTGGACGACCAGGTAGTTCTCGATCGTCCCGGCCCCGTACACCTCGATGAACCGGCGGTAGTCGGCGGGAAACTCCCTGCCCCACGACTCGCTCATCCGGGCCCAGTCGACCGACGTGTCGCTCTCGGCCGTGGGCGGCATGAGCCGGCGCAGCTCCTCCAGTCCTTCCACCTCGGTCATCTCCTCCTCCAGTAGGCGGGCCGGATCATGGCATCGATCCGGTGGGGACGGGAGCACCGGTGTTCTGATCGTTGTACATCCCGAGGTTCTGGCCCTTCAGGGTGTTCGGGATGTACGTGTTGATCTGGATGCCCGGCGTCCCGTCGGGGTTCTGGCCGTATGCCGTCAGGGTGAACCCCGTCGGCACCGTTCTCGCGCCACTGTAGGTCGGTGTCACGGTGTACATGACGTCCTGCCCCGCCTGGATCGCGTCATACACCTGCTGTTCGTAGTTCTGCATGTTGTTGGCCCCCTGGTCGGAGCCGTCCTGCCAGGCGTTGGCCCCTCGGGAGCAGGTCGCCAGGTTGTTCAGCTCGGTGCCCGATCCGGAGAGCTGGTTGGCGAGCAGGTGGCAGGCGTTGATGTTCTGCTGGACCGGCTGTGCGCCCAGGTGTCCGGCCACGCGCTGCGCCCACCGGTATCCGGGAGGGGCGACGGTGGACGTGTCGGTGGCCGAGCCGCTGTGCGAGTCCAGGTAGTCCTTGTTCAGGCAGGCCGTGACGCCCGTGGACCGGTTGCCGTTGCTGGCGTCCACGTCGCCGTGCTGGACCCAGCCGTCGCCGCATCCCTTCTTGCTGTCGTCGTCGGTGTCGTCGGGGCCGGGGCGGGGCTTCGGGATCGGCTTGGGATCCTCCTTCGGCTTCTCCGCCTCGCCCTCGTCCGCGTCCTCGTTGATCTCCTCCGCGACCTTCTCGACGACCGCCGCCACAGCGAGGACGACCACCGCGACGACCAGGACCACGGCGACCACTTCGAGGACCGCGACCGCGGCGGCGATCGGCGCCAGCGCGGCGAGGAAGGCGAAGTGCCCGTCGATCTCCACGTTGCTGATCGGGTTGCCGCCGGTGAAGGCGTAGCGGTTTCCGGTGAAGGGATCGCTGCCGAGCCCCATGTCGGCGAGGGCGCCGTTGTACATGTCCCGGGTGGTGAAGCGGTTCAGGCCCGGGTCGTAGTCGCGGAAGCCCATGTCGTACGTGCCGGACTGGGAGTCCCACCGTTTGGCGTTGTAGCGGTAGGAGTTGTACGGCTCCTTGGTGGGGTCGGTGGCATCGGGCTTGTCGATGCCGGTGAACTCCGACCGGTCCTCGTTGCCGTAGGCGGTGTAGCCGTAGGTGGCCTTGGTGTCGCCGTTCTTGTCGGTCAGCGTCTCGACGTCGGTGTGGCTGTTGTAGCCGTAGTACGCGTCCTCGGTCGTGCCGTCGTCGTTGTGCGTGACCTGGGAGAGCCGCTGGCCCCAAGGGCTGTACTGGTACGACTTGGTGAGCTTGCCGGCGACCTCCTCGTTGAGGACCTCCTGTGAGAGGCCGAGGTAGGTGTAGTCGGTCGTCCTGCCGTCGGCGGTCATGGACGTGGTGCGGTCCAGCGGGTCGAACGTGTAGGTGGTGGACTTCATCGCGCCGGTGCCGTCCCGCTGCTGGGACTCGACGACGTGGTCGAAGCCGTCGTACACGCTCCGCGAGACGATCTGGCCGCCCTTGGTGACGGACTCCTGCCGCCCGAACGGGTCGTAGTTGAAGGAGGACGTGGCTCCCGCCGTGGTCGAGGTGAGGAGCCGGTTGCGGTCGTAGCCGAAGGTCGTGGACGTGTTGTCGACGCTCTGGCTGACGACGTTGGCGTTGTCGTCGTGGACGTAGGTCTCGGTGCTCGCTCCGTTGCCGGTCTTGACCGCCTTGGCGAGGCGGTCCACCGGGTCGTAGCCGAAGTCGGTGGTGGACTCCAGGTACGCCGAGTGGTCGTCGGCGTTCATCTTCTTCGCCGCGTCCTGCGCCTTGTTGCCGTTGGCGTCGTAGGCGTAGGTGTGCGAGGCGACGAGCGTGCCGTCCGGCTTCTTCTCCGTGGTGGTCCTGACCGCGCCGTCGAGGTAGTAGGTCGTGTCGACGGTGTTGCCGTTGTCCTTGGTCTCGCGCAGGACCTTCCCGCGGTCGGTGTACGTGTACGTCGAGACCTTGGGGTCGGGGTCCGTGGGCGATGTGCCGACCGAGACCGTTCCGACCAGCTCACGTGGGTCGTAGGTGTAGCTGGAGAACTGGCCGGGGTGCGTGACCGTCTGCGGCTGGCTGTTGGCGTCGTAGCTGTAGGAGGTGCTCTTCTTCTCCTGGCCGGCCAGCGCCTCGGTGACCTTGGCGACCTGGTTCAGCTCCGTGTAGGCGATGGTGTACGCGTCGATCTTCGCGCCGGACGAGGTGTCGTCGATCGAGGTGAGATTGCCGTTGAGGTCGTAGGCGTAACGGAACTGGTGTTTCTCCGTGTCCGTCTCGCCAGCGGTGTCGCGGACCAGTTTCACGCCGTCGGCGACGACGGCTCCGCCGCTGTTCTGGAGGAGTTCCAGCTTGGCCGTGTTGCCCTGGGCGAAGTCGTAGGAGCCCAGGCTGAGCCAGGCACCGCCGCCGGTGGACTGGTCGAGGGTCTTCTCCGTGGCTCCGCCGGAGTGGGTGATCTTGTACTTCGCGGTCGTGGCGGCCCCGGAGACCTGCGGGAACCTGACGTAGGCGGTGTACTTCCCCGCCTTGGGGATGTTCAGGGTCCAGGTGAAGGTGTCCGTGCCGGTGCCCGCGGCGTGGACCTGGTGGTCGTAGCCCTGCTGTCCGGCGAGGGAACTCTTGGTCCAGGTGCCACTGGAGGTGGTGTTCTGGACGTCGGAGTTGTCGACGAGCGGGACCGCGGTGCCGACCGGCACGCCGTCGTCCGTCTTGTCCTTGAGCTTGCCGTTCGGGTAGTACGACCAGCCCATCGTGCGGCTGACGGACCCGCCCGCCGACGTCAGCGTCCGGGCGGTCTGCTGCCCGAGGTCGTTGTAGTCGTAGGTGGTGACGATGTCCCACGCGTCGGTCGTCGACTTGGCCCAGCCGTTGTCGAAGTAGCCGGCGACGCTGTCGTTGCGGACCGTCTGGCCCTCGGACGGGGGCGCCGAGGTCCTGATGACCCTGCCGACCTCGTCGTAGAACGTCTGGGTGTAGACGTTCGGGTTGTTGTAGCGGCCGTCCGCCGGGTCGTACGGCTGGTACTGCTTGAACGGCCGGTTCAGCGCGTCGTACTCGGTGCGCGAGACGAAGTCGTCGGCGGCCGCCGTGGCCGTGCCGCGCGGGGTGACGACCTTGGTGGGGTTGCCCACCTGGTCGTACTCGTAGCGGGTCGTCCGGTAGGTGATGTCCCCGCCGCTGCCCTCGTGCGGGACCTTGATCTCGGTCTGCTTGCCCCTCTCGTCGTAGCTGATCAGGGTTTCGTTGCCCTCGGCGTCCTTGGTGGCGACGGGGAGCGAGTCCTTGTCGTACGTGCGGGAGGTGGTCTTGCCGAGTGCGTCGGTGGCCGCGGTGATGCGGTGGTCGAGGTCGTAGGTGGTCTTGGCGGAGAAGTCGTCCGGATCGGCGGTCGCGTTCTTCTTCGGGTCGATGACCTTGACCGGGTTGCCGACGACGTCGTACTCGTAGGAGATCTTGTGACCCAGCGCGTTGACCACGGAGGTCAGCTGGTAGATCTCGTTGTAGATGTTGGTGGTGACGAAGTCGCCGGGGTCCGCCGTGGTCGCGGTGCCCTTGGGCTCCGTCGTCCTGACGACGTGACCGGCCTTGTCGTAGGTGTAGGTCGTCGTGCGTTCGGCGGCGGTGGCCGAATCCTTGGGCGCGGTCGCCGAGGTGATCTGGTCCGCGGCGTCGTACACCGCGGTGGACACGGCACCGTTGGGTGCGGTGGCCCTCACGACGTTGTCGTTGGCGTCGAAGACCGGCGCCGGGGTGGTGATCAGAATGCCCTTGGCCTGGTCCTTGGGCACGGTGTTGACCAGCGGACGTCCGAACGTGTCGTACGTCTGGGTGGTCTTCTTGCCGAGCGCGTCGGTGACCTGGGTGACCTGACCGCGCTCGTCGTAGAGGTACGTGGTGCTGTTGTTCAGCGCGTCGGTGATCTTCGCCGGGTATCCGGTGGGACCGAACTCGCTGTTGGTGACGGGATTGCCGTTGGCGTCCCTCACCTTGGTCAGCAGGCCGTGGGAGTCGTACTCGTACGACGTGGTGTAGTCGCCCGCGGTCGGGGAGGCCACGCCCTTGGGGTCCGTGACCGTCTTCAGGTTGCCGAAGGTGTCGTAGCCGAAGAGCCAGGAACGGCCCTGTGTGGACGTCTTGCGGTAGAGGTCGGCCGCGTATCCGTCCAGACGCGTCTGGTACTCGAACTTCTGCGCGTTGACGGGGTAGACCCCAGGCGCGCAGTCGCTCTGCGGCGGCGCACCGGCCTTGTTGTGCTCGGCGTCACGCTTCCACAGCGGATAGCCGGTCCGCGGGTCGAAGCAGTACGCCGTGATCGCCCCGTTGGCCTCTTCGAGGTACGTGACGTTGTTGTCGGCGTCCCAGGCCAGCTTCGTGGTCTGGGCCTTGGCGTTGGTGGTCCGCAGCGGGCGGCCGAAGTCGTCGGTCACATAGTCCGCGGAGTGGTTCTCCGCGTCGGTGACCCGGGTGGAGACGTACGCCGGGTTGGCGGTGTCCTTGGCGTACGTGAAGGTGGTGGCGCCCTGCAGCCGGTCGGTCAGGGTCTGCGTCCACCAGTGGAACTTCGGGTCGTCGCCCTCCTTCGGGTAGTAGTACGCGAGGCCGGTGCTGTTGCCGCGCGGGTCGGTGATCTTGACCAGCTTGACGTTCTTGTTGCCCTGCGTGGCGTCGTACTCGAAGGCGAAGACCTTGGGCTGGGCGGTGCCGGCGCCGTCCGTCAGGCGCGTCAGCAGGCCCTTGTCGGAGTACGCGAAGGTGACCTTGCGCCCGGAGATGTCGGTGACCGACTGGATGTGGTCGACGATCTTCGGGCTGGACGCCTCGGTCTTGTCGTAGTAGTCGACGGTCAGGGACTGCCGGCCCGCCGGGTCCGTGATGTAGGCGAGGAACTTGGTGGGCTTGTTGTTGGACTTGCGCTCCTCGTACGTGAACGACTGCGTATTGCCGTTCTTGTCGATCGTCGAGGTCATGTAGCCGTCGCAGCCGAACAGGAACCGCGTCCCGTCGGGGCGTGTCATCGTCCAGGCGTCCGGGATCGGGTCCTTGGCCGGGGTGCAGTCGAGGCCCGGCTTGGCGGCGAGCCGGTAGTGCACGCCCGCCGGAGCCTTCCAGGAGCCGTCGTCCTGCTTGCGGAAGACGTGCGTGGTGCCGTCGCCGTCCGGGAGACGGATCTCGGTCGGGTTCGGGTTCGGGTGGAAGTCCAGCGGCGCGCCGAGCCGGACCGGTCCCGCGGCCTGGAAGGACCAGCCGGGCCCGGACACCGTGTCCGAGGTGTCCAGGGAGTTGTACGCGAACCGCACGAAGGTGCTCAGACCTCGGCCGGGGTTGCTGAACGCGTTGTAGGACCAGACGGTGTTGCCCGCCGCCGTGTTGTTCATGACGGTCGAGCCGGCGCCCGTGTTCTTGCCCGCGAAGGAGTAGTACTTCTCCAGACCGAGCTGGTCCGACGTCGGGTCCTCGACGGCCACGTTCTGCTTGAGCCCGGGGATGCCGCCGGTGTCGGACAGCCACGTGTTCGCGGTCTTGTCGAGGACGTCCCAGGTCAGTACGTACTCGGTGCGCTTGTTGCCCGAGTCGGAGTTGATCGGGGTCTCGACCTGTGCCTGGAGGGTGACCGAGTCGCCGGGGGCGACGTCGCCCGGCAGGACGGTGCGGACCTGGTTGCCGCCGTTGGTGACGTCCGTCCCGTCGGGCAGGGCCCAGCGGTAGGTGAGGACCTGGTCGGCGGCCTTCCACACGGCCGTGGTGGTGTTGGTGAGGGTGAACTCCACCGTGTGCGTGGAGTTGGGGGTCATCCGGGCCGGGGTCCGCGGCGCGTAGTACGTCGACTCGGTGGTGGAGTCGATGTAGGTGACCACGATCCTCGGGTGCAGCCGGGCTTCGGCCGCCTCGGAGGACAGGAAGACGGTGCGCTCCTGCGTGGCGCTCTCGTCGGCCGTCTTGACGACCACGCCCCTCTGCGAGGCGGGGGTCTTCACCCAGGACTGCGCGAGTGAGGTGACGTTCCATTCGCGGCGCGCCGGGTCGTTGCTGATCGACCCGATGTCCGCCACCGTGGCGCCGAGGTCACCGCCCTGGGCGGTCCAGGCGGTGGTGGCGTCCGCCTTGGCCCAGGTCGCCGTCGCCTCGTCGAAGTCGCGGGTCAGGGGCCGGAGTTCGTAGACCGCGCCGGGTGCGTCCTGGGTGGTCGTGCTGCTCCACAGGCGCACCTGCGCGTCGACGACCCGGGCGGTGGCGGGGATGCCCAGAGCGGGGAACTTGAGCAGTGTCCGGGCCTTGCCGAGGGTCGGGGAGTTGTTCCCGGCGGAGACCCAGCTCTGCGGGCCGCCGTCGTCGAGTGCGTCGTGGGGGACGGTCGGCTGGGCCGAGGACAGGGTCGTGTCCTGGCTGGCTTCGAGCACCTTGGTGATCCGGCCGGCCTTGGGCAGCCGCACCAGTTGCGTCGGTGCCGGGAGGACCTGTCCGTCCTTCGTCTTCACCGCGATCATGTAGTAGTAGGCCCGGCCCAGCGGATCGGGATCGTCCGCCCTGGTCGGCACCGCCGTACTGTCGGTGAAGGCCGTCGTGCCGGGTGCCACCGGGGAGACCAGGGTCGAGGCCGACGGGGTGAAGGTCTGGTAGATGGAGCGGTGGACCTGGTACTCGACGATGTCGTCGTCGGTCGCGAAGGGGTCGTCGTCCTGGTAGGCGGACCAGTTGAGCTCCGCGCCCGTGTCGTGGATCGCGCTGGGCGGAGCGAGGTCCACGCCGACCCGGCCGAAGGTGAGGACGAGACGGGGGTAGTTGGCGGCCTCGCCCATGTAGGCGTACTCGCTGCCCTCGTACCGAGGACCGCCCCTGGGGCCGCTCGCCGACTCGTCGCCGGCCTTGACGACGAAGCCGTGGTTGGCGTTCGTGCCGTCGACCCACGACTGGACGGTCCTGGTCACCGGGAAGGTGTGCCAGGTGTTGGCCTCGCCGGGCTTCTTGGTGACCACGCCGCCCTTGGTGAAGCGGACGGAGTCGGCGAGCACGGCGGTGGAGGTGGAGGCGGGGCCGTCACCGAGGACGACCTTGCCCAGGGTGCCCGCCTTGAACGGGTGACTTCCCAGGGTCTTCCACACCCCGGCCGTGCCCGCCGCCTGGTTGACGCCGTAGGTCTGCGATCCGCCGTCGTAGTGGACGGTGTACGGGGCCGCCGTCGCCCGGTCGGAGGCCGGGACGTAGTGGGCCTCGACCTGGTAGGTGCCGTCCTCCGGGAGGCTCGGCCGCCAGGTGTAGGTGTCCCCTGCGACCGAGTCCTTGTTGTACAGGTAGTCCCGGTTGGTCGCGTACTGCGTGTACGCGGTGTTGCCGGAGGCGGGCCAGGCGCCGGTGGCCGCGGTGGTACCCGCGTCCCCGTCGTCGACCAGGACCGAGGTGCCGGACAGCTCACCGGTGAGGGCACTGGCGCTGTTCCACGTCGCGGTCGACTCGCTCCACTCCTGCGTGGCCCGGTGCGCCTCCAGCTGCACCTCGGTGTCACCCGTGGTGTGCGTCTGGTCGTAGTACAGCTTCAGGTCGGCCGAGTCCACCTTGGTGCCCACGGGAATGCCTGCCAGCGGGAACTTCAGGAGCGCACGCGAGGAGCCGGTGGAGGTGTTGCCGACCGACAGGCGCCAGCTCCCGTCGTAGTTCTCCGTGGGCCCGTCGGAGGAGATCATCACGTCCTGGGCCTGGGAGGGCGCCGGCGCGATCGTGATCGTCGGGTCGATGGTGACCGGGTACTGCCGTTCCTTGGCGGCCAGCCAGGTCGCGTCCGGCGTCACCCGGAGCTTCCAGCCCTTGCCCGTCCTGATGAGCTTCTGCTCCACGGCGGTGCTGTAGCCGGTGCCGTACGGCGTCCGCGCGTCCTGGCGCGCGTCGGTCATGAACGCGGCGGGGATCACGAGCTCCGGATCGGCGCCCTCCCCGTAGAACGCGATCGAGCCGTCCTCGCGGGCCTTGGGCGTGAGACCGCCCGTGTCGAGGGTGAAGGTGAACGACACCGCTCCGGCCGGGCGTTCGGCCAGGACGATGTTCTCCTTCACGCGTCCCGGGCCGACCTGGTACGCGAGGTCCACACCCGGAAGCGCGTCCTTGTACGTGACGCTGTTGTCCGAGGCCGTCGGCGCGAGCCGGGCCGGGCCCTCCAGACCGATCGTCACCACGTGTCCGGTCCCGGACTCGAACCGCAGCAGACGGCCCGCGTGCGAGCCGAACCAACTGTGCGTCACATTCGTCGTGTTGGCGAAGGCGAACCCGGCGGCGTCCGTCGCGCGAACCGTCGGATCGATGTCCTTCCACGCCGCTCCGGACCGGTAGGCCGTCGGTACGACCGACACCTCGGCCTGTATCCGGCCGTCGGAAAGCTTCCAGAAGCGCTCGTTGGCGGTCCGCCTGCCCGTCAGTTCCCCGACGCGTCTCGGCTTTGCGGCCGCTTTGCCCTCAGGCAGCTTCTCCCGGCTCGGCAGGATCGCATGTCCGCCGGCCTTCGGCTCGGCGGGCCCGCTCTCGTCCTCATCGCCCGAGAACCAGCCCTTGACGGTATCGACAACGCCTTCACCGCCGCCGTCCGACGGCTCTGCCGCATAGGCGACGTTCGGTAATGCGGTGGAGATGACGGCGGAGACCGCGAGGCACGCTATGGCCCGCCCGGATCCTGCCCATATCGCTCTCGATTTCAAGCCATTCCCTCCTTCGGCGCCATTCGCACAGACGAGAAGGCGCACCGGTAGTTCGGCGAGGGGTGTCTAAAGCGCTTTTCATGATCATGTCAAACAAGGGTACGAGTGGGCCCAATCCAGCTATGTGGCGGGGAATCAGGAATCCTCCCTCCTTTCACCCCGGGAGTCGGTGCGCGGGCGGGGTTCGCACGCGCCGAAGCGCCGCCGACGATCCGTCGGCCGGCCACCGCCGAGGGCGCCCGCACTGCGCGAACGTCTCCTCGAACTCCTCACCCCCGTACGGCCGGTGGCCGCTTCGGCCTCGGAAGGGGCGGATACCTGCAGGCGCCGCACCGGGGAGGCCTGGCGGACTTGGATGAGCACGTCGAAGGCGTCGGCCAGGGAGGCGACGGCCAGGTGCTCGGCGGCGTCCCGGGCCGGAGTGTAAGCGCCGTTGATGACCCGGGCCTTCGCCGGTCCGTCCCACCGGCGGCGGGTGTCCTCGTCGCGCAGGTCCAGCCACTGGGCGGGCAGGTCCGCCCTGCCGAGCCTCGCGTCGACCAGGCCGGCGGCCGGCTCCGGGAGGACGGCGATGCCGAGGTCCCCGTGGTGGAAGCCGATCGCCACGGAGACGTACCGTCCGCCGTGGCCCTCGCGCAGCAGGCTGCCGACGGTGGCCTGCGGGCCGCGCTCGGGCACCACACCCAGGAGGATCTCGGCCGCCGACGTGTGCGCGATGCCGTCCCCAGTAGGCGGTGCGCAGGCCGCTCCGGCGCTGGAAGCCGGCGACGACCCCGGCCCACGTCTCGGCCTCGCCCGCGTAGTCGGCCCGCCCGGCGACGCTGTGCTCGTGGAAGTCCACGATCAACCGCATCCTCCCCGCACCTCGTCGGCACCGGGCAGGGACTCGACCAGCGCGAGGGCATCGCGGGCATGCTCTGCGAACGGGCGCCCCGGTACCGCCCACGAGACCGAGGAGCACGTGCAGCGCGCGCGGGGGTCCAGGACATCGTCGTAGTCGGCGCTCCGCGCCTGGACGGGCTTCACACCGAAGATCCGGACCGCCCAGGTGACACGGGAGCCCGCGAGGCCCCGTAACAGGGCTCCTGGGCGCCTCCGCTCCTATCGTGGAGCCGCACAGTGACGATCGGCGCCAAGGTGGGCAGCGTATGAGGAAACCGCAGATCGACTACACGGCGGTCTTCCACGCCCTGCCCGGAATGGTGGCTCTGCTCACGCCCGACCTGGTGTACGCCGACGCCAACGAGGACTTCCTGCGGCTGGCCGGGCGCCCGCGCGAGGAGTTGCTGGGCCGCTACATCTTCGACGTCTTCCCCGAGAACCCCAACGACGCGGCCGCGGCCGGCAGGCGGGAGACCGAGGCGTCGATGCTGCGCGTAGTGGCCACCGGCGAGCGGGACACCATGGCGCTCCTGCGCTACGACATCGAGGACCCCGGGCGGCCCGGCCACTGGGTGAAACACTTCTGGAGCCCCGTCAACGCACCCGTGCTGGGCCCGGACGGGCAGGTGGTGCTGATCGTCCACCGGGTGGAGGAGGTGACGGAGCTCATCCGCGCCCGCGGCGGCGTGGGCAACGAAGGCGGCCGGGCCCGCGTGCTGGAGGCGGAGCTCTACACCCGCGCCCGTGAGCTGCAGGAGGTCAACGAACGTCTGCGCCGGGCTCATGCGCGCGAGCGTGAGGTCGCCCTGGCTCTGCAGGAGGCGATGCTGCCCGCCCCGACGCCCATCGGGCACCACCGGGCAGCCGTCCGCTACCGGCCCGCTGTCGGGGCCCTGAACGTGTGCGGGGACTGGTACGACCTGGTCGACCTGCCCGGGGACCGTATCGCGGTCGCCGTCGGCGACGTGGTCGGCCACGGCCTGGGAGCCGCCTGCGTGATGGGGCAGCTGCGCAGTGCGCTGAGCGCAGCCGCCCGTGTCGCCGACGGCCCGGCCCAGGCCCTGGAAGCCCTGGGCCTGTATGCCCGGCATGTCGACGGGGCCGAGTCGACCACGGTGGTGAAGGCATTCGTCGACTGGGACACCCACACGCTCACGTACAGCAGCGCCGGCCATCCTCCGCCCGCGCTGCTCCACCCGGACGGCACCGTGACCTTCCTCGACCAGGCGACCGATCCCCCGCTCGGCGCCCGCCCCGAACACGTCCCGCGGCCGCAGGCCAGCACGGCCTTCGCCGAGGGTGCCACCCTGGTCATGTACACCGATGGGCTGATCGAGCGCCGTGGCGAGGACATCGACGTGAGCCTGACCCGCCTCGCCGACTCCCTCGTCCGTCATGGGCACGCCGGCCCCGAAGCCCTGGCCGACGCCCTCTTGGCCGACCTCCTCCTGTCCGGCGGCAACCCCGACGACACAGCACTGGTCGTCATCCGTCTGTGATCCGTGCTGCGGCGGAGGCGGAGGGATCGGGGTCCTGTCCGATTTGACTCTGCGGCCGGTTCTGCCAACGTGGTGAGTGTCATGCCCCACACACCCCGCGGCTCTGCCCGCGAAGGCGCCGCCGGGGCCCTTGTGTCGAACGGCGACCCCGTTCTCGCCGCTCGGTTCGCTGTGCCCAGGATGCCCATGACGTTCATCCGCAGGCCTCGGCTGGCGGAATGCCTCACGCGTGCCCTGGACGGCCCGGGCCGCTTGGTCCTGGTCAACGGGCCGGCGGGGGCGGGCAAGACGTTGCTGGTCGCGGACTGGGCCCGCACGCCACCTCTGCCGGGTCCGGTGGTGTGGCTGACGGTCGAGCCCGGGGACAACGCCCCGGGAATCTTCTGGGCCTACGTGCTGGAGGCCCTGCGTCACCACGGGCTGACCCTGCCCGATGACATCGCGAGTCCCGCTCGCTCCGGCGAGGTCGACGACTCGCTGCTGTCCCGGCTCGCGGCGTACCTGAACGGCCGGACCGAGCCGGTGATCGTCGTTCTCGACGAGTTCGAACGGGTCTCCGCGCCGGAAGTCGCCGACGAACTGCAGTTCGTACTGCACCACGCGGGCGCAGGGCTGCGCCTGGTCCTCGTCAGCCGTACCGAGCCGCTGCTGCCGCTGCATCGGTACCGCGCCGCCGGCGAGGTGACGGAGATCCGCGATGCCGACCTGGCATTTCTGCCCGAGGAGACGGCCGATCTGGCGAGACGGCACGGTCTGTCCCTGTCGGACGAGGGCACGCGCGCGCTGACCGTACGGACCGGTGGATGGGCCGCGGGTCTGCGCCTGTGCGTCCTCGCGGCGCAGCGGGCAGAGGACCCGGAGACCTTTTTGAAGGAGTTCGAGACGGGCCGGAGCACCGTCGCGGACTTCCTGCTGGCCGAGGTGCTGGAAGCTCAGTCCGCCGTGAGTCAGGACCTGCTGTTGCGAACCAGCATCTGCGAGCGGATCCATCCCGGCCTGGCGAACGCCCTCACCGGACGGGACGACGCCGCTCCCCTTCTCGCGGAGCTGCAGCGCGCGAACGCGTTCGTCGAGCCCATCGGTCACTCGTGGTACCGGCTGCATCCCCTGTTCGCCGAGATCCTGCGTGCCCATCTGAACACCAGGCACCCTGGTCTGGAGTGCGAACTCCATGGCACGGCCGCCCGATGGCTGAGCGATGCCGGACTGCTCGCGGAGGCCCTGCCGCACGCCGCCGACGCGGGGGACTGGGCGTTCGCCGCGGACCGGCTCATCGACGACCTGGCGATCGGGCAGCTCTTCACGGGGCTGGACGCGGACCGGCTCCGCGCGTTGTTCACCAGGATGGCGCCGGACACGCCGGGTCCCGCCGCCGACCTGGTTCGCGCTGCCTGTGAGCTGGCCCGCTGCGACGTCGACCGAGGGCTCGCGGTCCTGGACCGTGCCGAGGCGCACCTGCCCCCCGTAGAGGAACAGGACGCGTCGGCCGCCCACCTGAGCGGTGCGTTGCTACGGGTGATCGCCGGCCGACTGCTCGGCTCGGCGGACATGGCCGAGACCGCTGCCCGGCGGGCGGAGGAACTCGAGGGACGGGAGGTCCTCTCGGCGCGCCTGGAGGCGCATCCGGAGATGCGGGTGCTGAGGCTCGCCGCTCTGGGGTCGGCTCGACTGTGGGGAGGCCGCTTCGACGAGGCCCGCGGGGCGCTCGTCGCTGCGGTGGAGGCGTCCGACGGGCCCTCGACTGCGCTCACCCGGCTCGAGTCCCTCAGCGGACTCGCCCTGATCGACTTGCTGGGTGGATGGCCGGGCCGAGCCGAGACACAGGCGCGGCAGGCGATCCGCGAGGCGGAGCGGTTCGGTCTGCCTCCCTCGGCGCACACCTCTCTCGGGCAACTGGTGCTGGCGGCCGTCGGGATCGAGCGCGACGATCTCGCCTCGGCCCGCACGCATCTCCACCGCGCGACCCTGCGATCTCCCTGCTCCGGCGACCCGCTCACCACGTCCTGGCTGGCCGTCACGCGCTCGCGGGTGCTGGTGGCCGGGGGTGACCCCGTCAAGGCCCTCCACGTACTCGACGGCATCCAGGCCATGCCGTCCACCGCGACGCCCTCACCGTGGGTGGACGCCGAAGTGGCGCTGGCCGCGGCCGCCGCGCACATGGCCCAGGGGCACCCGACGGCAGCAGTCGAGGCGCTGGCCGGCCGGCAGGAGGCAGGACCGGAGTACGCGATTGCCGCTGCCCACGCGCTGCTGGAGGCCGGCGACGACGAAGCGGCACGCTCCCTCGTCGGCACACTGCCCGGCCTCAACAGCCACGGGCCGGCCGTCACGGTCCGCACCTGCCTGGCGCGGGCCGAGATCGCCAACACGCTGGGCGACGAGGCCACGGCCCGGCGCCTCGTGGCCCGCGCCCTCGCCGCCGCCCGGCCGGAGCGCCTGAAACGGCCGTTCCTGGAGGCCGGGCCCTGGCTTCGGCAGCTGCTCGACCGCGGGCCCGCTCCGGGGCGGGCACATGACTGGCCCTGGGCCGGTCCGCCCGCGGAGGCGCACGGCGTGGAGACGGGCGAGCCCGACCCCGGTCCGGTGACCGAGCCGCTCACCGACCGCGAACGCGAAGTCCTGGGCCGGCTGGCGCAGATGATGTCGACGGAGGAAATCGCTGCCGAGCTCTTCCTGTCCGTCAACACCGTCAAGACCCACCTGCGGAACATCTACCGCAAACTCGCGGTGACCCGGCGTGGCGAGGCCGTGCGCCGAGCCCGGGAGCTCCGTCTGCTGTGAGACGTGCGGCGGTCTGCCGAGATCACCCGGTCAGGGTGATGCGCCCGCTCCGCACTACGGCGCAGCATGAGTACGCGGGGGCCGGAGGGACCACACCGGTGAGGGATGCGTGGCCATGCAGTACGAGATCCGCATCGAGGGACAGATGTCGAGGACGATGACCGACGCGTTCCCGGAGCTGGAGAGCTGCATCGTGTCCGGACAGACCTTGTTGTTCGGTCAGGTCATCGACGAGGCACATCTCTACGGGCTGCTCGCCCGGTTCCAATCGCTGGGCCTCCACGTGGTGGAGATGCGCAGGACCGCTCCCTGACGGGTCACGACTCATCGGCGGACCGGTCTGCCATGGCAGCGGGCCCACTTGCGTCCCTCGGCACACGGGCAGGGTGCGTTGTGCGGTCGCTCGGCGTCGGCGTCCTCGTACTGGCGCATGATCAGTGCGGGGGCCTGTCCCCGGCCCAGCAGTCCGGCCATCGTGCGCATCGGCCGGTCGATGTGCTGGAAGAACGCCTGGAAGCCGGCGCACAGATGGTTGAGGCCGGGCTCGCCGTCCGGTGTGGTGTCGAAGCGGTCCTTGGGGCAGCCGCCGTGGCAGGCGAAGCGGACGTCGCAGTCGAGACAGTACCGGGGCAGGGTGTCGTGCTTGTCCTGGCCGAACTTCCGTTGCCGCGGTGAATCGACCAGGTCCAGCATGTGCCGGTCGCCGATGTTGCCGAGCAGGTGACCGGGCTCGACGAAGTGGTCGCAGGAGTACAGGTCCCCGTTGTGCTCCAGGGCGAGGGCGCTTCCGCAGGTCTTGGAGTGAACGCACAGGGAGGGCGGTTCTCCGTACCAGTTGGCCAGGGCCACGTCGAACATCTGGACGTACACCCGGCCGACGTCGTGCCGTACCCAGTCCTCGAAGACGTCGATGAGGAACCGGCCGTACTGCTCCGCCGTGACCGACCGGTCGGTCACGCGGTCGCCCTCCTGCCGGTACAGGGGGCGGTCCTTGGCGCGTGCGCCCCAGCCGTCGTTGGCCAGTGGCAGGTCCTGCGCGGTGGTGCGTTCCACGATCGGGATGAACTGCATGTGCTCGGCGCCGCAGTCGTCGCGCAGAAAGGCGTAGATCTCGCGGCCGTGCCCGGCGTTGGCGTCGTGCAGCGTGGTCAGCGCGTTCCACTGCACGCCGTGTTCGCGCAGCTGCTCCAGTCCGCTCATGACGCGGTCGAAGGTGGGCTTGCCGCCCTTGTCGACGCGGTGGGCGTCGTGGAGCTCGCGGGGGCCGTCGATGGACAGGCCGACGAGGAATTCGTTGTCGCGGAAGAAGCGGGCCCATTCGGCGTCGATGAGCGTGCCGTTGGTCTGGATGGTGTTGACGATCCGCTGGCCGGGACGGGCGTGGCGCCGCTCGTACTCCACGGACCGGCGGAAGAAGTCGAGGCCCATCAGCGTCGGCTCACCCCCCTGCCAGGCCACCGTGACCTCGGGCGCCGGGCCGTGCGCCTCGATCAGCTGCCTGATGTAGGCATCCAGCAGTTCGTCCGCCATGCGGAACCGGCTGCCCTCGTAGAGCAGCTCCTTGGACAGGAAGAAGCAGTAGGTGCAGTCCAGGTTGCAGATCGCCCCTGCCGGCTTGGCCAGCAGGTGGAACGGCCGCCGCGGGACAGTCGGATCGGGCAGCTCTACGGTGCTCATCGGCCCAGGATGGGACGCCTGCCCCGCTGAGCGCGGCACCCGGCACGGGTGGGGCGGGAGATTCCCTCGTACGCCGTCAGAGGTGATCGCGGGGCGAGCGAGTCGTCCCGGTCGGGTCCGCGGCGGGCCGTCGGCAGGCCAGCGATTCGTCCTGCTCACGCACTGCGACTTCGAGCAGGGCTCGGGGCCCGGTCAGTGTGGTCACCGTGGCCAGGTGGCGCGGGCGCCGTACCTCCTTGGGGCCGAGGGGCCGTGCGGCGCTCACGTCGTCCACGGGCACCAGGGCCTTCCGCAGCAGCAGCGGCGCGGGGGTCCAGACGAAGACGTCCTGGACCCACCGCCCGTAGCCGGACCGCCACCGTCTGCGCAGCCCCTCGGCCTCGCCCTCCACGATCCGCGCGGCGCCCCGGAACACGTCCGGCCGACGGGCGAGCCGGCGGCGCCGGCCGAGCATGACCGCCAGGAGCGCCAAGACGACCAGAAGGTCGACGCCGAGCACGGCGAGCAGCGCGATGAGCATGTCGTCACTTCCCCTCGCCGCGGACGGCGGTCCCGGCTCCCTCCGTCAGGCGTCCCGCCGCACGACGCACAGTGCCCAGATGACGAAGGCGTACAGCGCGATCAGGATGATCGACCAGAACGGGTAGTACGGGATCGACAGGAAGTTGGCGATGATCAGCAGCCCCGCGATGCCGACCCCGACGAACCGGGCCCACGTGGCGCGTGCGAAGAGACCCACGCTCACGAGGATGGCGATCACGCCGAGGATCAGCTGGATCCAGCCCCAGCTGGTCAGGTCGAACTTGAAGAGGTAGTTGGGGGTGGACACGTAGACGTCGTCTTCGGCGATCGCCATGATGCCCCGGAGGAGGTCCAGGACGCCGGCGATGAACAGCAGGACGGCGGCGAACGTCGTCAGTCCGCCGGCCGCCCCCTCGGCTCTGTCCGAGCGGTTGTGGGTCGTGGTCATGGTCTTCCTCACTTCGTCGGTGCGACGCAGCACACAACGCTGCTTCTTCGAGCATGCGAGGCGGCCCGGCAGGGGTGATCACCCGCGGCGGGTGATGTTCACGGGCCGGATCGCTGGTGCGCTGAAAGCCCACGGACGGGAGGGCCCGGAGATGAGCGGCGAGACCTGGACCGGTGTGGCCGTGGCGGGCGTCACCGCCGCGTACGCGCTCGGCTCGCGTCGGCTGGCCTCGACACCGGTGTCGTCGGCCATGGTGTTCGTCGGCTGCGGGGTGCTCCTGGGGCCCGCCGTGCTTGATGTCGTCGATCTGGAGCACGACACCGGGAAGATCCTCACCCTGCTCGAAGCCGCCCTCGCCCTGGTCCTGTTCACCGACGCGATGACCGTGCGCCCACGGGACCTGCGGTCCGGCGGCTTTCTGCCGGTCAGGCTGCTCGGCATCGGACTGCCGTTGAGCATCGGAGCGGGCTGGCTGCTGGCATGGCCCCTGCTGCCCGGGCTGACCGTCTGGGAGCTCGCGCTGGTCGGCGCCGTCCTCGCTCCGACGGATGCGGCCCTCGGCAAGACGGCCATGACCAGTCCACGGGTCCCGGCGCTCGTGCGGCAGGGGCTCAACGTGGAGAGCGGTCTGAACGACGGCATGGCACTGCCCTTCTTCGTCCTCTTCCTGGCAGGGATTCCAGGTACGTCCGCGGCCGAGGAGGGTGTGGCGGGAGTGTTCTGGCGGGCGCTGGTGCTGAGCACGGTGCTGGGCCTCGTGGTCGGCGCTGGTGGTGGGCGGCTGCTGGTGGCGGCACAGGCCCGGGGGTGGGTCTCTCGGGAGTGGGCGCAGCTCTTCGTCCCGGCGCTGGCCGCGGCGTCGTACACGCTGGCCGTCGCGGTGGACGGCAGCGGCTTCATCGCCGCGTGGGTCGCCGGATTCTCCTTCGGTCTCGCCCTGCGCCGCTTCCGGCCCGCCGGGGCGGATACCGGTCCGCAGGAGGGATCCGGCGGCACCGCCGACTTCACCGAACACCTCGGCGGGCTCCTGGCCTCGGTCAGTCTGCTCGTCTTCGGCGCGGTGCTCCTCGGTCCGACGCTGGAGGACCTGAGCTGGCGGGTCGTCGGCTACGCGGTGCTCAGTCTGACCGTCGTCCGGATGCTGCCGGTCGCCCTGGCGCTCGCCGGCAGCGGGCTCCGGCTGCCCACGGTGGCGTACATCGGATGGTTCGGGCCACGCGGGCTGGCGTCCGTCGTTCTGGGGCTGCTCGTCCTGGAGGAGCACGTCCACGGTGTGGGGCTGCTGGGCGAGGTGGTCGCGGTCACCGTCGGTCTGAGCGTCCTTCTCCACGGCGTCTCGGCCGTCGCCCTCGCCGACCGGTACGGCCGCTGGATCGAGAGGACCACGGCCACGGGCCGGGAGCTGCGCGAGGGGACACCCGTCCCCGAGGCCGCCCGGCGGCGTATCGCCGCTCGATGACGCCGTACGCCGACTCTGCCGGGACGGTGTGCCGCTCCAGGGCTCCGTCACCCGTGACGGGTGAGGCGAGACGGGCCGTGCCTGGTGATGGTGGAGGGGTATCCGGTCAGGATTCGGGCCAGCGAGGAGAGCCGTCATGGCCAAGCCGTTCAAAGGGAAGATCGCCCTCGACATCCGTGACGCGCAGCCGGACTGGGAGCCGTATCTCGCCCCGAAGGCACCCGAGAACGCCCCGAACGTGCTGGTGATCGTGTGGGACGACGTCGGCTACAGCACGATGGACTGCTTCGGCGGTCCGGTGAAGACGCCGACCATGTCGCGGATCGCCGACATGGGGCTGCGCTACTCGAACTTCCACACCACGGCGCTGTGCTCTCCGACCAGGGCTTCGCTGCTGACCGGCAGGAACGCGACGTCGAACGGAATGGCGACGATCGCCGAGTTCAGCTCCGGCTTCCCCGGCATCTCCACCCGCATCCCGTTCGAGAACGGATTCATCTCCGAAGTGCTGGGCGAGCGCGGCTACAACACGTACTGCGTCGGAAAGTGGCATCTCACCCCCGGCGAGGAGATCAACATGGCCGCGTACAAGGGGCGCTGGCCCCTGGGGCGCGGCTTCGAGCGGTTCTACGGCTTCCTCGGCGGCGAATCGAGCTCCTGGTACCCGGACCTGATCCACGACAACCACCCGGTCGACCCTCCGGCCACGCCCGAAGAGGGCTACCACATCGCCAAGGACTTCTCCGACCGGGCCATCGAGTTCATCCGCGACGCCAGGGCGGTCGACCCCGACAAGCCGTTCTTCATGTACCTCTCCCTGGACGCGGCCCACGCACCGCACCACGTCTTCAAGGAGTGGGCCGACCGGTACGAGGGAGCCTTCGACGAAGGGTACGAGGCCATCCGGCCCGAGATCCTGCAGCGCCAGAAGGACATGGGTCTCCTGCCGGAGGACACCGAGCTCTCCGCGATCAACCCGCACGGTGAGCCCACGGTGACCGGCCCGGACGGCCAGTTGTGGCCGATGCTCGACACCGTCCGGCCCTGGGGCGACCTCAGTGCCGACGAGCGACGGCTGTTCGTCCGGATGGCCGAGGTCTTCGCCGGATACGTCTCGTACAGCGACGACCAGCTCGGGAGGGTGCTCGACTTCCTCGAGTCCGCGGGCGAACTCGACAACACGATCATCGTGGCCGTCTCCGACAACGGGGCGAGCGGTGAAGGCGGGCCGAACGGGACTTTCAACGAGTGGCGGTTCTTCAACGGCATGGACACGCCGACCGAGCTGTCCCTGGAGCACATCGACGAACTCGGCGGCCCGACCTCGTACAACCACTACAACACCGGGTGGGCCTGGGCGTTCGACACGCCGTTCCCGTACTGGAAGCGCTGGGCCGGCTACGAGGGCGGCGTGGCCGACATGTGCCTGGTCGCCTGGCCCGCGGGAATCGAGGCCCGGGGAGAGGTGCGTCAGCAGTACATCCACGCGGTGGACGTCGTGCCCACGCTCTACGACCTGCTCGGCATCGAGCCGCCCGAGGTGCTCAAGGGCTACCCGCAGAACCCGATCGAGGGCGAGAGCTTCCGGGCCTCGCTCACCGACCCCGGGGTGCCGGGACGGCAGACCCAGTTCTACACGATGCTGGGACAGCGCTCGATCTACCACGAAGGGTGGCTGGCCTGCACGGTCCATCCGCCGCTGAGCGGCTGGGGCGACTTCGCGCACGACGTGTGGGAGCTCTACGACCTCACCGACGACCGCGCACAGTCGACGGACCTGGCCGCACGGGAACCGGAACGGCTGGAGACCCTCAAGAGCCTCTGGTACTACTACGCGGGCATCTACAACGGGCTACCGCTGGACGACCGCAGCGCCCTGGAACAGGTACTGGCCGAGCGCCCGCACGGAAGCCCCGAGCGCGACCGCTACGTGTACTACCCCGACTCCGCGGCGGTGCCCGAACAGGCCGGCGTGGTGACCAGCGGCCGGTCGTACACCATTGCCGCCGGCGTCGACGTCGGGTCGGCCGACGCCGAGGGCGTTCTCTACGCCCACGGCGGGGTGACGGGCGGCCACAGCCTGTACGTCAAGGACCACCGCCTGCACTACGCGTACAACTGGGTCGGCAGCAACCTCCAGGTCGTGGCCGCGGACCGGGAGGTCCCGCCGGGCAAGCACGTGCTCACGGCCGAGTTCTCGGCGAACGGGCGGAGCAGCGACCCCGCCATGCCGGGCGCCGCGGGCACGCTCACCCTCTATGTGGACGACCAGGAGGTGGGCCGCGACGACATCGTCACCCAACCCGGCTCCTTCTGCGTCGTCGGGGACGGAATCTGTGTGGGCCGCGACGACGCCTCGCCGGTCACCCCCGACTACCAAGGGCCGTTCCCGTTCACCGGCGGCACGATCGACAAGGTCGTCGTCGATGTCTCCGGCGAACGCTACGTCGATCACGAGGCGCAGGTCCGCGGCTGGTTCATGATCGACTGAGCGCAGGACGCCCACGGACGAGGAGCCGAAGGAAGGGAGAGGGAAGATGGCCGGGAATTCGGTCGGGGCGGAGGGCATGCACGCCCCTGACGAGTCGGACGCGCCCGTGTTCGACACTCTGGTCCAGATGACGCTCAACGCGTTCGAACGATCCGGGCTGGACCCCGAGACGTACCTGCTGACCCGCATCGCGGCACTGGTGGCCCTGGGCGCCTCCCCTGCCTCGTACCTGCTCAACGTCGGCGCCGCCGACGACATCGGCGTGCCCCTGGAGAGGATCCAGGGCACCCTCGTGGCCATCGCCCCCGTGGTCGGCACCGCCCGCGTGGTGACCGCCGCCGGCGGCATGGGTGAAGCGTTCGGGCTGCGCCTGTTGCCCGGCGGAGGCGACGAAGAAGGAGCGGTGACATGAATCTGGCCTACGACTATCCGGTCCTCGGAGCGTTCTGGACGGTGATGTGGATCTTCCTGTGGGTCCTGTGGATCATCCTGCTCTTCCGGATCATCGGCGACATCTTCCGGGATGACACACTCGGCGGGGGCGGCAAGACCGGATGGCTCATCTTCGTGGTGCTGCTGCCGTTCGTCGGCGTGTTCGTCTACGTGCTGGCCCGGGGCAAGGACATGGGCAAGCGCGCGGAGCGGCGGGCCCAGGAGCAGCAGCAGGCGTTCGACGCATACGTCCGCGAGGCCGCCGCCACCGGGCCCGGGAACGAGGCGGATCAACTCGCCAAGCTCTCCGAGATCCGCGCCAAGGGCGACATCACCGAGGCCGAGTTCCAGCGGGCCAAGGAGAAGATCCTCCACTGAGCCCGAGGAGGCATCACATGGCGCCGCGCCGACTGCTCACAGCAGTCGGCGCGGCGCCACGTTTGCCTGCCCTCAGGATCAGGCGGCCTCGGCCGGCAGCCGACCGGTCTTGATGGCGTCGACGAGCGCCCGGTGGTCCCGCTCGTTCTGGTCGGCATAGCTCTCGGCGAACGTCACGAGCGCCCGGTCGAACGAGTCGCCGCCGCCCAGATAGGCGGCGATGGCGATGCGGTCGCCGGACCTGGCGTGGGCGCGGGCCAGCGTCGCACCGCACAGCGCGCCGAACGTGCGCATGCCCCGCGGCACCATGTCCTCGGCCACGGCGACGCCCTTCCAGTCCCGCAACTGCCGTACGTAGAAGTCCCGCCGTCGGCCGTCGATCCCCTCGACCCGCTCCCAGCCGAGGAAGATGTCGCTGGTGGCCTGCATCAGCCGCTGCCCGGAGACGACCCGCTCGCCCTGCGTCGGGTACGCGGTGGCCCCGACGTGGGGCGCCAGCACGGACTCGTCGGCCTCCTTGGCCTGGAGGAACAGTGGGTCCTCGCCGTCCCGGCCCAGCAGGAGCACGATCCAGCAGCGGGTGCCCACGCTGCCGACCCCCACGACCTTGCGCGCCATGTCGGCCACCCGGTACTGCTCCAGCAGGAACCGCCGGTCCGACTGCAGGGTCCTGCCGTAACGCTCGATCAGCCGGCTGATCTGCTGCTCCAGCCGCCCGCGCCGATCGTCCGGCAGCAGGTCCTCAAGAGGGGTGATGAGCGGCGGATCGGGGGTGATGCGGCGCTCGCCGTCGACGACACGGGTGAGCTTGTCGAAGGCCTGAACGGTGTCGTGCGAACGCGCCTTGTCCACGGCCTGCGCCCAGCGTTCCCGGCCCCGCGCGGACAGGTCCGCCCCGAACCGATCCCGTACCCATGCCTCGTCGAACTGGGCGTACCAGACGTCCAGGTTGCCGATGCCGGCGAAGGCACGCATGCTCTCGCGGTACGACCGAACGGTGGCCCGTACGATCCCGGCCCGCTGCTTGGTGCTGAAGCCGTTCGACCGGCCGGCGATGACGAGACTGGCGGCCAGGCGCTTGACGTCCCACTCCCAAGGGCCCGGCAGCGTCTCGTCGAAGTCGTTGATGTCGAACATGAGCCGGCGCTCGGGCGAGGCCAACAGCCGGAAGTTCAACATGTGGGCGTCGCCGCACAGTTGGGTCCGGAAGCCCGTCCTCGGTGTGCCCGCGAGGTCCGATGCCATGATGGCGGCGGCCCCGCGGTAGAACCTGAACGGTGACTCGGACATCCTTCCGTAGCGGATCGGCACGAGCTCGGACAGTCGCGTCGCCGACTGCCGCTCGATGATCTCCAACGGGTCCGGCCGCTTGGGCCCCGGCGAGAAGTCGGCGTGACTGGAGCGGGGTACGGCGGACCGCGCCTCCTTGCCCAGCGCGGCCCGCTCCTGCGCCGTGCGGTGCCGCAACTCGCGCCCGTCCAGGTGGTTCTCAGTCATGGCAACGGCTCCAAGAAGATGTATGCCTCTGCGTGCAGGGCGATGGGCCGCTGCCTAGGGCCGGCGCGAGATGGGGACGACGACGTCAGGCGAGCAACCTTCGCTTCTGTTCCTCGAACTCGGCTTCGGTCAGGATGCCTTGGGTCTTCAGCTCACCGAGTTGCTTGAGCTGGTCGATCTTGCTGGTCATGTCGTCGGCCGCGGGTGCGGCCGGTTCGGGCGGCGGCGCCTGATAGGTCTGCTGCTGGCGAGCCTGGGGCTCCTCGTAGGCGGGCTGTGGGGTCTGGGCGGCCCAGCGACCCTGCTGGCGGCGGGACACCCGGTTGGAGACCGCGGTCGCCGTGCCCGCGACCACTGCGGTACGGGCAATTCCGCGAAGAAGTTGCGGCATGCTGATCGCCTCTCACCGGTCGACGGATGACTTCCCTGCCCATTGGACCATCGCCCTGTCCGGAAGGCATCTCGTCATGGCGCCTTCCAGTGCCTGCGGGTTACCTCACGACGCGGCCTCGGCCGCTTCGAGGGAGGCGAGGATGGCCTGCACCGGCAGGCGTCCCGAGGCGACCAACTGCGCGCCGCCGCGGCGCAGGGCGGTGGCGAACGGTGCCGCCCACAGGTTCTCGTAGATCAGCAGGCCGGCCGAGTTGCCCGGCTCGATCGCCGCGGCGGCCTCTTCCAAGTCGTCCGGGCCCACCAGGCCGGAGCGGGCACCTTCGAAGACGGCGAGGTCGTGCGGTCCGCCACCGGTGATGTCCGAGATCTCCAGGGCGGTCACCGAGCCGTCCTCGTCCTTCTTGATGAACGTCATGTCCAGGATGCGGATGATGCCCCTGTCCACCAGGTCGACCAGCAGCGGGAAGCCCTCGCCCGTCATGCGATTGCCCGGAAACTCCACCACCACGTAGTCGATGGGTCCCATTTCGTCCAACTGTTCGCTCATGCCGGTCACCTCTGGCACTAGTGGGGCCCCCTGGATCCATTGCATCACCGGCCATGTGTCGGCGCACTCCGTGTCACTCCGCCCGGCCCTCCCGGCTCGCCTGCTGGGGATCGGCGTCGCGTTCCTCGCGGCGGCTGTGCGCGGTCGGTGCGCTCACCGCTCCGAGACTCCGCGCGGGCGGCTCAGGACGTCAGCTGGTTGATGCTTCTGCTGACCAGGAACAGTCCGACCACGAGTGCCAGAGCCACGAGCGCCTGATCCTGGTGCGTCGAGATCCAGGTGCGCAGATTCCCGAGCCGCACGCGAGCCGAGTCCGGAGCGAACGTGGCGTAGACCTCCATCGCCAGGAGACTGCTCGTGGCCAGGAGGCAGTACGCGAACAGGGCCACGTAGGAGGAGGCGTGCGACAGGTCCGCGCTCACCACGGTCGCCGCGCCGGCCGCCACGAGCCCCCACGGCTGGAGCAGCGGCGCCAGTCCGGCCGCGGTCCACAGGGAAATCCGGTCGACGCGCGACATCAGGCCGCCGGAGGACTTTCGACCGTGGCCCGTCCGCCTGCGGTCGCTCTGCCGGTACCGATGCCGGTACCAGCCGTACGCCACCAGCCCCACGCCGATGGCGAGCTTGACGGCGGACGCGGCGGTGGAGGGCGGGGACTTGGGAGCCGGAGGCTTGCCGCCGGTGGTGAGCAGCACACCGGCCAGGACGGCCACGAAACAGGCGAGCCAGGAGAGGATGAAGGTCAGCCCCTTCCAGATCCCGCCACGAGCCGACAGCACGAGGACGAACGCAGTCACCGAAAGAGGGAACACGGCGATCGCGAGCCCGATGATCACCAGGTCAAGGACCATCGCGGCCCCCGCGCGATGCGGGGCACCCGGCCCCGGAGCGGCTCTGGCTCATGAACCCAGTTTCACACCAGGACCCGCACCTCACACATGCGCGGCGGCCGGGCCCGTTCGCGCCGGAGGGGCCCACGGCCGCGCAGCTCCACCACCCCGTTGGATTGTTCACCCGTTCGGCCCCCTGTTGTGCCCGTGCCGCGGGCCGGGCGGAGGCGGCGGCGGCACCCTGGCAGCATGCAGCCAGGGACAGGGACCGGTGGAGGCCGCCCGGACGACCGGTCACGCCATCTGTCGCGGCGAAAGCGGGGAGCCTCGATGCGGTCCCGGTTGAGAGGGCTGCGGCCCCGGACCGAGGCCCGGTTCCCGGTGGTGACCCGTTTGATGTCGCACCTGATCTCGGTGAACGTGTTCGATTCGGCGACGCGGCTGGCCGCCCAGACGTTCCTCACCGCAGTGCCCCTGCTGTTCGTGGTGGCCTCCTTCACACCGCAGTCGCTGCGTGACCACTTCGTCAGCTCGTTGCAGGACGCCTTCGGGTTGTCCGGCAGCGCGGACGCCGAACTGAAGAAGGTCCTCCAGGGCGCCGCCAACCCCTCGGACGAACTGCGGCAGACCACCGGCCTCGTCAGCGGCCTGATGGTGCTGATCTCTGCCACCGCTTGCAGCCGTGCCGTGCAACGGCTGTGCGAGCGCGCCTGGAGCCTGCCGGGGGCGAGCGCGCGGGTCGCCGCCTGGCGCTGGATCGCCTGGC
The DNA here is from genome assembly GCF_049913175.1 of Streptomyces sp. R-07. Lineage (NCBI taxonomy): Bacteria > Bacillati > Actinomycetota > Actinomycetes > Kitasatosporales > Streptomycetaceae > Streptomyces > Streptomyces sp. R-07. Next base: position 7,100,422 of record NZ_CP183978.1, on the reverse strand, counting down.
TCGCGACGTGGCTGCTCATGTTCGCAGTACAAGGCAGCCTTCGGAACGGTTTCGGCCTCGGTCTGTGGCTGGGTGTGCCGCTGCTCCTGGCCGCCGAGGTCGGCATCTGGTGGTGGTCGCAGCACCTGCTGCTGACTGCGCGCGTGCCGTGGTTGCCGCTCCTTCCCGGGGCGCTGCTGACCGGAACGGCCCTGACCGCCCTCACCTCGACCGCGCCGCTGTACATGCCCCGGGTCCTCAACCACAGCCTGGACAAATACGGCTCGCTCGGTGCGGTTTTCACCGCGTTGTCCTGGCTCATCTCGCTCTGTGTGGTGGCGACCCTGTGCATCACCGTCGGTGCGGTCGTCGCCCGCGAACCCTGGGCAGCCCGTCGTCTGGGCACGCCCGGGAGCAGCCCGGGACCGGCGTCCGGCTACACGTCTGCAGACGTGGCTCCGCCGGACACTTCACCGCGGGAGTAGCCGCCCTCGGCATGGCAGAGGCGAAGTGCGCTCCGGGAAAGACGCCCCGGGCCGGTACGCGGCACCACGAAGTGACTGACACCGGCGCAGGGCGCAGGGCGCAGGGCGCAGGGCGTCGGGCGTCGGGCGTCGGGCGTCGGGCGTCGGGCGTCGGGCGTCGGGCGTCGGGCGTCGGGCGTCGGGCGTCGGGCGTCGGGCGTCGGGCGTCGGGCGTCGGGCGTCGGGGGGACATTCGCCCAGGCAGTGGCCTTCGTCCGCGTGCCCTCGTTACGGCGCCGGCGCCTCTCGACCGCCCGCCCGCTCGTCCCGGCGTTCGCCGAAGGCCGGAATGGGCGGCCCCTGCGGCAGCCGCTGGCTGACCACGAAGGACCCGACCGCGGCAAGCACCACCAGCGCCACTGTGTCCACGTTGCCCAGCAGGAGCACGACCAGGACGGCACCGCTCACGGGCAGCCGCAAGGCGGCTGTGACGGAAGCCGCCATCCCGATCGCCATGGCCGGCACCAACCCGAGACCAGGCAGCGGTGCCAGTAGGACACCGGCGGCCCCTCCCAGGAACAGGGCGGGGAACACCGGGCCACCGCGAAGGCTGCCCAGAGACAGTGCGTACGCGAGGCCCTTGAAGGCCAGCACCGCGACGAGGGCGCCCACCGACCAGGCATGCGGATCACGTGCCAGGTCGGACAGGGTGGCCTCCCCCGACAGGGCGGCTTCGGCCGGCGAACGACCCGTGGCGAGCGCGTAGAGGGTGACACAGGCCGCCACGCCGAACGCGCACAGAATGGTGTTCCGTACCGGGCGGCCCACCACGAAGCGTGCCGTGAACCGTCCGCCCACGAAGACCAAGTGGACGAGCAGGGCGATGGCAGGCGCCAGCACGAGCAACCAGAGCACGTCCCCCCAGTCGAGCGGAGGGGGCGTGGGCAGGCCGATGTTCAGGCTCCCTGTCTCGAAGCCGGTCCAGCGGACGAACCCGGTGAAGACCAGATCCCCCACCCCGCTGGCCAGCAGGGACGGCAGCATCACCGCGAACAGTTGCGGCCCGCCCACCCCTGCCACTTCCATCAGCAGCACGGCGCCCATCAAGGGGTTCCCGAAAAGTGCGGAGATGGCTGCCGCCGCCCCGGACGCACCGAGCAGAGCGGTGCTCGCTTCGGTCTGCGGTGCCCGGACCATGCTCGCGAAGTACAACGCCAGTCCGCCGCCCAGGGCGATCAATGGAGCCTCGGGGCCCAGGACGGCGCCGAGCGGCAGACCGACCAGCGCGGCGATCACGACGCCCGGCAAAGCCTCCTTGGCGTTCCCGCCGGAGTGCAGCCCGCCGGCAGGAATGTGCCCGCCCCGACCGGGAAGGCGCCCGACCACCAGGCCGACGACGAGCCCGGCCGCCGTCAGCAGCGGAAGCCCCCACCACCAGGGAGCCTGCTGCCAGCCCAGATCTCTCGGCAAGTCCGTCCAGATCAGCTGTTCCAGCCGTTGCACCGCCACGAGGAACCAGAACGCGGTCAGCGCCACCGGAATACCGATCAGTCCACAGAACACCAGCGCTCTGCGGTACTCGGGACGGCCCAGCATGGTCCGCAGCAGGTCGGCTTCCGGAGGCTGGCCCCCCGGCGCGCTCCCGGGGCTGCTCTCCGACGTCGTTCCGGCGATGGGTCCTCCCGAGAACGGGGCCACGCGCGTGGCCGCGGAGGCTTGAACGCATGGTGGCGTATCGGCACATTCCGGGATGAACATACATGCAGCGGGGGGAGTCACGCGCGTCTTCCTGCCCGTTGCGGGATGCGTTTCCCTCCCTGTCGAGCGGGCCCTGCGGCCGCATGGATCCGCTGCCGTCCGGGGGCGGGAACCGGGAGTCTCTGTCATGCCCGCCTCACCGATGCCGCGGACGCTCGCAGTCCCGACCCGTCGCCGCCGACACCGCCGGTGATGGTCGTGTCGCGAGACGCGGGGTACGGAACGGCTCGTCGCGCCGCACCGAGAGGCGTGTCACGCCGGTACCTTGATCCGCGGACGCACGGCCGAGGTGAGGAGTTCGGATGCAGGTTTCCATGCTCAGTCTGTGGGGGGCCGGGGCCTTCGGGGCGGTGATCGGGTGGATCGCGTACCGCACGCTGCGGCGCGCGGACGGCGGGTCGCGGATCGCCGATCTCGTCACCGTCATCGCGGCGTTGGGCGGCGGTGCGGTGGTCAACAACCAGTTCGCGGAGCCGGATCTCTTCGCCACCTACGGCATCGGCCTGTTCGCCGGATTCTTCGGCTACTTCGTGGCCGGGCTGCTGGTCGACCGGTCCGAGCGCAGGGCGAAGACGCGGCTCCGGGCCGAGCAGCGGGCCGAGGTGCCCGCACAGGCGGAGGGCCCCCGCGAGGCCCCCGCGCCCGCCGATGCTCTCGCCCGGGGTGCGGAGGCCGACACCGGGCCGCAGTCGTCGCGCTGGATGGGCGAGGAGTGACGGACCGCGGCCCGGCCGCCGGTCAGTGGTCGGAGCGCAGGCGGAGGGCGGCGGAACAGTACGCCGTGTAGGCGAGCCCCAGGACGTTGCCCTTGCCCAGAAGCTCCATCCGGACGCGGTGCAGGGCGGGGCCGACCTCCTCGCCGGCGAGCAGCGCCTGCCAGAAGTGTTCGGCGAACTCACCGGCGAGCCCCTGGTCGAGGGTGATCTCGGTGCCGATGACTCCGGAGGCGTGGAGTTCGGTGAAGGCGTCGACGAAACCCAGCCACGAGGCGGGGTCACGGTCGGCGGTGTGGCAGCCGTTGAGGAAGACGAGGGGTGCGAGTTCGTCCCAGCGATCCCATCTCTCGTCGACCGCCCAGGCCTTGAGGTCCTGCGGGAGAATCCGGTCCGTGTGGCCGATCTCCAGGACCGTGGCGCTGGAGTACTCGCTGTCGGCGGCGCGGGGCCTGCGCCCGTGCGCGTAGAAGTACACACAGTCCCCCGGATCTCCGACCAGTGCCTCGCGCAGGGCGACCCTGCCGTCGTACACGTCCACCTGCCGGAAACTGGCTCGCAGAGTGGCGATGTGACGGTCAGCCAGCTGATCGTCGAGACGGTTGCTGCGCGCCACGGTGAGTGCCGGTGCGGCGTCCGCGCGGCCGGCCCTGAGCCGCAGGCGCCTGCCCCGGCTGACGGACGGCGGGTGCTCGATGTAGTGGCGGTAGCCCCAGAATCCGTACGGGCAGAGCGCGTTGAGGCCGTGCCGGTGCTGCTCCGGGCAGGAGCGGGCCGACGCGTCCTGTCGCACCTGGTTCCAGCCGGCGTCACACGGCACGAGCTCCGCCTGGCTTTCGACGGGGATGTCGTACAACAGGCCCCAGGGGAAGACGAGATACTCGTGCTCCTCGCGGCAGATCTGGATCTGGGCGGGCTCCCCGAGGACGCGCATCAGCGCCCGTCGCTCGCTCCGGCCGCGCGCGATCATCTGGAAGAAGGACCAGCCGAGCCGCGCCAGCTTCGTCATGTCGTCGACCACGGCTTCGGACGACTTGCCGTTGTCCGGGTCGAGCAGGTTCTCGAGACGGCTGTTCTCGCCTTCGCCCTTCCGTACGGCGTGGCACTCGAACAGCGCCGCCCGCGCCTTCTCCAGGACGTCCCGCACCTGGAGGTCACCGAGCCAGAACGTGGCGACGGGACCGTGCTGGGAGGTGACGTCGACCGTCATCGTGCCGTCGCCGCCCCGGCCCACCCGTACGCCGGCGGTCCGTGCGGGCAGTTCGGTCAGCTGCACGAACCCGGAGGTCAGGGTGTAGTCGATGACGGCCGTCGTCGCGCCGCCCGCGCTCTCCCGGGCGCCGACCCGGGTGGTCAGGGACACCGACTGGAGCTGGTTGCCCCGGTACGAGACGTACACCCGCATCCGGGCCGGTCCCGGCTCCTCCGGGGCGGTGAACGGGATGTGCAGGTACCGCCCCCGGTGCCCGGCCTCGCACACGTGCCGCCCGCCGGGCGTGCACGGGCACACCCAACTCCCGCCCTTCAGCGGAAGGAAGAGGGGGTGCGCCACGGCCGGGAAGGCGAAGTCCTCGCTGAAGACGGTCACTTCCAGCCAGTCACCGCGGCCGTCGTCGTCCGTGTGGGCGAGAAGCTCTCCGGGGAACGGCAGCCCCTTCCCGGCGAGGAGGCTCGCCGGTGACAGCTCGCCGATGTCCACCTGGAGTTCGTACTGCTTCCCGGAGGCGAGGACGCGGTCCTCGGGCACGTTCTGCCGGGAGAGCGGCCACACGACCGCCAGGTTGAGGAACCGGTCCTCGCTCGCCGGGTCGGGATCCGGCCGGTACTCGACCTCGTCGTCGTCCCAGTCGTCGAAGTCGGCGACGGGACGGGACGGGGCACTTCCCATCGGGACCTCGCCGGGGAGACCACGCACCCCCTCCTGGAGCCTGGCGCGGAAGAGGGCCCACGTCTCGTTCGCGCCCCTGCACCCGCTCAGGATCTCGTCGTGCTCGAACTCGAAGTCCTCCTCCTCGACGATGTCCCCGTCGTTCAGCAGCGCCTCCCACCTGTCGCGGGCATCGTCGGCCAGTTCCGGCCGGTTCCACAGGTCGGAGGCCCGCAGCGCGCGCAGGTCCTCCTCCAACGCCCAACGCGGGGGCCACCCGTATGCGCCGTCGTGCTGCACTGATCACGCCTCCATCGTTCCGAGCGGGCCGGTGGTGTCATTCTGGAGCCCGGACGGACGGGGGGAGCAACTGGTGGAGCGAGACCCGGACATCACCATCCGGCTGTCGTGGCTGGACCGGCGCGTCACCACGGTCGTGCTCGTCAACGGTCTGCCGGGCCACGAGGCGCCCCGGGCACGGTCCGTGGGTCCCGGTGTGCTCGTGCTCCCGGGTGTCAGGACCCCGCCGGAGAAGGCGGAGTTGCTGGCGAAGCTGCTCTTCCCGAAGCCCGTACGCGAACACGTCGCCGCGCGGGCCGCGCTCCTGGGACCCGGGCGGTACGTGCGGCTGCGGCTCCTCCTGCCGGGTGCAGAGGAGGCGGGGCCGTACGACCTCGGGGCCCTGCGCTGGGAGTCGGTGCGCGTGCCCTCGGCGCACGCCGGCGCGGAGGCCTGGAGGGAGTGGGCCGGTTCCCTGGCGCTGCCGCCGGACGGGGGGAACGAGCTGGGGCAGCACCCCTGGTTCGCCCTGGTCCGGGACGTCGTGCCGCTGCGCCCCGCCGCACCGGCCCCTTCGGCGGCCTCAGGGATCGTGGCGGTCGCCGATGCCACCTCCGTCCATGGCGAGATCAGCACACCGGCGGGCCGGGAGACCGTCCGGAAGCCCGAGCCCGGGTCGCTCCGGGACGCCGATCGACGGCGGGTCGAGAGCGCGGTGCGCGATTCGCGCCTGGCCGCGCAGATGGTGGACTCCCCCGCCACGGCGGAGGGCATCCGGCGGACCCTGCTCGGGGGCGCGCAGGTGTTCTACTTCGGCGGGCATCACCTGGCGGGCGGTCTCGTCGTGGGCGGTCTCGTCGAAGGCGGTCTCGTCGAAGGCGGTCTCGTCGTGGGCGGTCTCGCCGTGGACGGTCTCGCCGTGGACGGCGAGGGCACGGAGGCCACCTGGCTCGACGTGGACGTGCTGTCGGAGTGGCTGCGGGACGGCGGTGTCGGGCTCGCGGTGCTCATGGCCTGCGACTCGGCGGGCTCCTGGACGGATTCCTCGGACGACGCGGCGGAGCGGTACGGGCAGGAGGTGTCCGCCGCCGAGAAGCTGGTCCGGTCCGGTGTGCCTCATGTGGTCGCCGTCCAGGGCCAGGTGAGTCACGGTCAGGCCGCGGGCTTCGCGGGGCGGTTCTTCGGCGCGCTCGTGCGCGGGCTCACCGTCGACCTCGCCCTGCGGGAGGGGGCCGTCGCCCTGGAGGGCGCTGTCGCCGTCCCCGTCCTGTACGCCCGGCACGACAGCGCGGACCTGACGGTCGGTGAACTCCTGCCGGCACTCCGGTCCGCGCGCCTCGCGCCCGTCGCCCACCGGTTGCCCGTGGCACCCGACCCGGCCGACCCGGCGCTCGCGCCGCCGGACGAACGGCACCGCGTACAGCTGGACGTCCGGTGGTGTCTCGCCGAGCGGCCGGTACGCGACGTCCTGGCCGATCCCGGGGCCGACGACCTGGTCACGGTGCTGACCGACGCGGAGCGGGTGCTGCTGCGGGCCCGCGCCGCCCGGGGGCTGCCCCACGAGGGGCGCCGCCGCTGGTACGTCTGCGACGTGGCGGGCAGCCGGCTCCCGGCGACGGAGGCCGCCCTGCGCCGCGTCGTGTCCCCCGCGTACGCCAAGCCCTCCGGCGAGGACCGCCGGGGTGTCGGGCTCGTGCTCCGCTGGCCGGCCGGGGAGGAGCCGGGGGCGGGGTTCCCCGGAGAGCTCGACCGGCTGCACGGTTTCGGCTGGGACCTGCGCGCGGTCGTCGTCCAGGTGCACGGGGAGCACCCGGCCGAGGTCCTGGAGACGGCCGCCCGCCTGGCGGGGACGCTGGGGAGCGGCGAGTACCTGATGCGGGCACGGACGCCGGAGGGCCAGGGGGCGGGGCCCCGCCGGAGGGGCCCATCGCTTCCGTCGGACGCGTCCACCGCCGTCGAGCGGCGGGGCGCGCGCGAACTCCTCGGCCTGGCGCGCGCGGTCGTCGACCCGGGGCGGCCGGGTCCTGCGCCCGAGGTCGATGCGCGGACGGTCGTCGAGGAGCTGAACTCCTGTGCGGCGTGGGGCATTCCGTCCGAGGAGCGGCAGGTGCTCGCCGCCGTCCGGCTGTGGTGGCCCACGCTGTACGCCTCCCTCCTGGAGGCCCACGCGGCCGGGCGTACCGGGCCGGGGCGGGCGGTGTCGCTGCGGCTCGCCGCCGAGCGTGACGAGGACCTGGACCGGTGGTTGAGGGCAGCGGGCGGCGCCGTCCCCGTACCGTCGCACTTCTCTCCGCTCGACCGGCCGACCCCGTTCGTGGACGCGGTGGTGCTGGGCCTGGTGCGGAGCGGACTGCGGGGCACGGAGGGCTTCGATGACTGGCTGGCCGAGGCGTCCGAGGCCGTCGCCGATGCCGTGGAACTCCTCGATCACGGCCTCTCCCCCGTCGACGGGTCCGATCTGGAGTCGCCCGGGGTCGCGGTGGCCCTGGACCGGGCGGGGGCGCTCGCGGCCGTACGGCTGCCCGTGCTGGACCCCGGCGGTCAGTGGCCGGGCAGCTGGGCGCTGCTCGCGCGCCGGCCGCTGACCCAGGAGATCGCCGAGTGGCTGTACGGCTTCGACGAGGGGCAGCGCCGGGCGCTCGGGATCGCACCCGGGGCCGACCGGTTCGACCTCGCCCTGGAGGATCAACTGTTCGAGTTCCGGGAGGCGTTGCTGCCACCGCTGCGACCCGAGGGGTACGACGGCTGACAGATTCCCGTCGCACGTGCCGTTGGCAGGAATCTGTCGCTTCGCCGCCTCTCGTCCGTATGCTGGACCACTCGTTCTCGTCGGTCGGCGCCGGTGTCCGGGCGGGCTGAGCCCGGCACCGCAGGCAAAGGGACGCCCATGCTCGAACACTGGTACTTCTTCGCCTCTTTGGGCCTTCCCCCGCAGACGGCCGCGATCCAGCTGGACCATCTCACCGCGCTCGCCGAGGAGCCCGGCACCGCCCGGTCGGAGGAGCTCGTCTCCTCGTCGATCGAGTCCCTCGCGCGGGCGGGGACGGCGACCATGCTGTACGCGCTGCCGCATGTCCTCACGGCGCAGCGCCGGTTCACGGGCGCGACCGAGGTGAACGCGCGGGCGGCCGCCTTCCACCGGGACATCGCCTCCGTCGCGCCGGAGGAGCTGCGAGCCCGGCTCGGCGCGGCGCTGCGCGCGGCCGGCGGTCCGGACACCGCGAAGGCCCTTGCGGCCCTGGAGGACCTCCTTCGGGACATCGGTGAGGGCACGGCCGCCGCGGACCCGTCGACCCCGCCGTACCACGATCTGGTGGAGCAGCTGGCTCCGACCGCGACGCTGGTCGTCGCGCGGTTCCTCGCCGCCCGCGACCCCCGGGCCGCCGGTGAGCTGATGGACGATCACCCGTCGCTGGTGGAGGACGCGTTGAACGGCCGGTACGGACGGCTCGCGCTGCTCCAGGCGGCCGAGACGAGCGCCGTACTGCGTCGCGACACGACCGACAGGATCCGGACAGCTCTCGCGGTGGCCTCGCGCGGCGCCTTCGACATGGAACCCGACCTGCTGGCCACGGCGGCCCGGGTCTCCTTCCCGCTCCTCCGCGAGAGCGCTCCGGCGGAGACCGGCCACGCCCCGGACGCGTCGGCGACCCTGGACGCCCTGGAACGGGAGGCCCTGGCCGGTGAGACGCTGCTCGCCTGGCTGGAGGAGTGGCGGCGCACGGGCGTCCTGCCGGCCGGGGCGGAGAGCGACGCGCGCCGGGCGGCATACGGACATCTCGGCGGCGTCGGCAACCTCGCCTCCTCGGCCATGCCGTCGGTGCTGTGGGAGTCGGCCCTGTGGTCCCTGGCCGCCGCGTACGACCCCGGGGAGACCACCCGGCGGCTCGCGCGCTACTGGCGCGGACCCGATCCCCGGTGGCGCGCCGCCGATCCGGAGTGGCGCCCCGGCACCCCCGGCCGCCTCCCCGTCACGCTGCCGCACACGACGTACGGTCACGTCGTCATACACGCCCACCGGCTCCTGACCCTGCGTCATCCCGTGGGCCAGTACCCCCGGACGACTCTCGTCGACGGTCCCGTGGAGGAGACCGATCCGCGGGTGGCGGCCTGGCTGTGGTCCCCCTGGATCCACCACCACACGCTCCCCCACCAGGCCAGGGCCGGGAAGCCGGCGGCCGGTGCTGCTCCGGCACCGACACCGCACCTGCGGAACGACCAGCCGGAGCAGCTGGTCCGCCTGCTCGCCGCCGCCCTCCTCGCCGCGCACCTGCTGACCCACGCCGAAGGCGACAGCCACGGCCACGGCCACGGCGACATCGACAGCCCCGGCCATGTCGACGGCGACGGTTTCGTCGACAGCGGCTGCGACGGCTCCGGCGACGGGGAGGGGCGCTCGGACGAGGGGACCGGCGAGCGCGACCATCTCCTCCTTCTGATCGTCCACGTACGGGACACCCTCTACCGCTCCTTCGCCGCCCTCATGGAAGCCGTCCACGGCGAGCCGCGCAAGGCGGTCCTGTACGCCGGGCCCCTGACCGCCCTCCTCCTGCACGCCGGCGGCGCCGCCGACTGGATCGGCAAGGGGGCGCGCGCGGCCGTCCATCCGGCGGAGATCGTCCGGGTCGTGTCCGCGCTGCCAGGGGGCACCCCGCACTCCGCGCTCTCCGCCGGGGGAGCGCGTTCCGTCGCCCTGTTCTGGGTGCAGGAGTCCCTGTCGCGAGGCGCGGGCCCGCACAGGACGGAGGCGGGCGGCCGCTGGTTCTCCGGCGACACCCCGCCGGCCGACTCCCTGATCGCGCTCGTCCGCGCGGCGGAGTCCCACCCGTACTCCTACGCGTCGGTGCGCGCGGCACAGCTGCACCGGGACCTGCACGCGCACTCCCGGCACGAGGCCCTGCGCTGGGACTGGACCCCGGACGGCCCCCGCTCCCCCGGTGCCTCGACCGGACCGAAGCTCACGCCGGGGATCCTGACGCTGAGCGGCCCCGGCGACCCCGGCCGTGACTCCTTCTCCGTCGAGGAGTGGCACGAGATGGCCGATGGCGTCTCCAAGCTGCTCAAGGCGGGCGACACGTACGCCATCGTCCCGGTGACCGTGCGCACCCTGCGGCTCGGGGCGCTCCTCGGCCGGCCCGAGCTCGGCGACCAGGGCTCGTACGGGGAGTGGGTGACGGACTGGACCGGTCTCGTCACCTCCCTCAACACGCCCACCCATCTGCCGCGCTACGTGCGCGCCCGGATGTTCGACATGTTCCGCGCGCAGGTCGAGGGCGCGGGCTCCCAGGAGCGGCTGCGCACCGTCCTCGAACACGTGGTGGACGTGATCGTCGACCTGAGCGGCGGCGCGCAGTTCTTCTACGAGCGCCTGTTCGAGGAGCTGACGACGCGCGCGCTGCCGCCGGAGATGGCGAACCGGCTGCGGGTCCGGCTGCTGCGGGCGCTGTACCACCGCTGGGGCGGCAAGCCTCCCGTCGTGGCGCACGACAGCCCCTGGGGCACCTACCTGGGCCGGGTCTCCGGGCGCGGCACGGAGGCGGCGCTCGTCCGGTTCCTGCGGGCGACGGCCGCCGAGCAGCTCCAGGGCCAGGGCACCCCCCTGGTCCGGGTCATGGACGCGCTGTGGATGCGGACCCAGCGCCCGCTCGACCGGCCCGCCGTGCGCGAACCCGCCGGCCGGGTGGCCGCCGACCCCCGGTTCGTCGTGGCCGTCACGCAGGACCGGCGCTCCGGCGAAGCCGTCGTGTACGCGCGCAACGAGAACAGCGGCGTCGGCGAGTTCCACTCCACCCGCCCCTACGTGCGCGACCTGTTCCGCCCGGAACCCGGGGCGGCGTTGCCCGTGCCGTACCCCGAGTCCGGCTCGCACGCGCTCGGGATCGTCTGCTCCGTGCCCCGCCCCCGCGAGCGGCAGTACCTCTGGGTCAACTGCGGGCTCGACCGGCCCGTGGCCTGTGCCGTCGAACCGCACGAGCTGCGCCGGCGGCGCGTCGGGGAGACGGTCGCCGTCCGGTTCACCGCGCCCGACGGCGACGAGAAGGAGCGCCCGACCGTCATCCCGCTCGCGCCGCTGCCGCCGCAGGACGGCGACGTGCGCGACGCGCAGCTCCGCCGCTCCGACCGCTTCCCCTGGCTGCGGCTCAAGGTGCCGGGCGTCCCCACCGACGCGTACCCCCGGGCCTTCACCGAGCAGGGCGTGGCGGCCCGCCGCCGCTGGGACCCCGACCTCGCGCGCGCGTTCCGGGACGAGGCGTCCGCCGCGCCCGTGAACACCCTGGCGCGCTGGCACGAACGGCTCGCGCAGTGGGTGCCGCTGGACGCGGGCCTGCCGGAGCTGGCGGTCGCCGCGGGGACGACGGGGACGCCCGGCGCCGCGGGAGCCGGCGCGACTGCCGGACCGACGGATCACCGCGTCACGGGAGCCGACACGACTGCCGGACTGACGGGGCCGGGCGCCACGGGAACCGACGCCGCCGGATCCTCCCTTTCCGAGCCCACTCCCGTACGCCTCGTGCTGTCCGGGCCGGCGACCGAGCGGTCCGGGTTCGGGGCGGCCTGGCGGTTCGTCACCACGCCCGGGAACTGTTACGTGCTGGGGCCCGCCGCCTGGCACCCCGAGGACTGGCAGCGGCTCGACGAGGCGTGCCTCGCGGCCCCGGCCGGGCTCGTCGTACGGGCCGAGTTCCGGCCCGGGGACAGCCGGCTCGCCCTGGCGGAGCGGGACCCCTTCGACCGGAGCAACGTCCGCTGGCTGGGCGTCTTCGACCACGCGGGCGGGGCCCGGGAGCCGGGCGAGGACGAGGAGCACGGCGAGGACGAGGGGCGCGTCCGGGACCGGCAGGCGCACGAGGAGGCCTTCCTCAGGACCGACCCGGCCGGGCGCCCCGAGTGGCAGATCGACGTCCCCGCGGTCGAGGGCTTCCCCCGTACGGTCAGGGCCACCTTCGCCGGACCGGCCCCGCAGGGGGTGCGTTCGGTCCTGTGCGGCGTGGAGTCCTGGGGCGACGCGGGGGCCCGGCAGGCCGAGGTGACGGTCCAGGCGTTCCGGGAGGACGGCATCCAGGAGGAGAAGCCGAGCCCCGAGCAGTACGCCCGGTACGCCTGCATGCCCACCCGGGAGGTGGTGGAACTGGCGCGCACCACGCGCAACGCCTCCGGTGCCTTCAACACGGCGTTCACCCGCGACGGCCTGCGCGGTCTGATCGCCACGGAGTCACTCACCCTCACCGGTGAGTTCTTCGGGCTGACCCCGGCCTCGCCGCGCTGGGCGGTCGTCCTCAACGACTACGTGGTGGCGCCGAAGGAGACGCAGCGGCGGCCGGCACCGGCTCCGCTGCCCGCCGAGCGGCTGGTGGACCACCGCGTCCCGGCGTGCGATCCGGCGCTCCTCGACCGCGCCGGGCTCACCGGCATCGTCGTGGCGCAGATCAAGGAGGCGGGCCAGGTCGGCCTGGTCCGCGTCTGGTTCGACCTGGGTTCGTACGTGGCGGTGTCGGTGCTTCCGGTGGCCTGCCTGGACGTCGAGGCCCCGCAGACCGGTGACCACATCACCGGCGTCCGCGGCCCCGAGGGCTGGGTGTTCGAGGTGAGGCGCCGGATGCTGCACCTGGAGGCCCTGTGGGAGTGGGCCCCGCGGGCCGGGAACGGCTGGAAGCGGATCGGGCAGGGCCGTGGCGAGGACGGTGGCCCGCTCGACGTGTTCCAGGACCCGCGCGGTCCCCGGCTGGCCGCCGAGCCGGCGTCCGGCGAGCCCGAGGCGGGCGGCCGGGTCAACGCGCGGCGCGGCAGCAACAAGCGGAACGGCGACTCGATCCTGGTCGTGGTGCAGCGGGAGAGCGGCCATCTGGTGGGGTACGCGGCCGGGATCGAGCTCGGGAGCGAGTTCCGGCCCGCCCACCTCGAACAGACCCTGGTGGACGTGTCGGACCTGGGCGAGGATCTCGCCCGCGAGCTCGGACGGCCGGAGGGCACCCGCTTCGTCCGGGCCCGCCGCGAGTTCGAGCTGTCGCCCGTCGGGTCGACGCGCCGTGCCTCCGCCGCCCCGGCCCGGCAGGTCCACGACCCGGTGGCCGAGTGGCTGCGGCTCATCCGGGAGCCCGGGCTGACGCTCACCGGGCAGCTCGGCGGGGAGGAGCGGATGCTGCTGCCCGGCTGTTCGGCGCCGGACGACGACGGCGTCCACCGGCCCTGGCTGGCGCTCGTCGACGAGCCGCGCGCCTGGGTGGCCGGCCGGAACTACTCCCCCGACCGGGTCCGCGCGGTGCCCGTCGAGCACGGGTCCGGCTACCGGGCGTCGTTCCTCGGCGCCCCGCCGCTGTCCGTCGCCGACTTCATGGCGGAGATCGCGCCGTACGCGACGGCGGACGGGCGCCTCTGCGACTTCCGCGACCGGCGGCACACCAAGGGACGACCCCAGTACGTGGGCGTCGAGGAGAGCGCCTCGGGGGCCGTCGCCGGGCGCTTCGAGTTCGGGTTCGGATGGTTCGTCGACATCCCCGTCGAGGCGCTGCTCGTCGGCGGCGAGCCACTGGACCCGGACGGCCTGGCGCTGTTCCACGGCGACCAGATCGACGCCATGGCGTTCACCGCGGACGAGGCCGTGCCGGGCGGGATCACCGTCTCGGTCGACCTGGCGGACATCGCCAAGGGCGTCGAGCGCCAGATCCACCGGGAGGCGACACGGGCGAACGTCGTGCACCTGCTCGACGTCACCGTCGACCGGGACCGCCGGCGGGTGACCGTGAACCGTGCCGTCACCCGCAGCCGCGACCTCGGCCGGACCCGGGAGGACGACCACACCGAGGCGCGTCCGGTGAGCGCCGTACTCGAGGCACGTGACGCCGAGGCCCTGCTCGCCGCCCTCGACGCGGGCACCGAGCGGCGGCTGCTGCTCGGACGGCTCGTCCCGGAGACGGTGGTGCGCCGCCGCCGGGCGCTGCGCTTCGCGACGGTCGTGCCGTCCCCCTCGACGCGCGACGGGGACGCGGGGCTGCGCAGGGACGACCAGCTCTACCTGGAGGCGGGCACCATCCTGGAGACCGTCAACGACCATCTGCTGCGGTTCGCGCTGCCGCGCGAACTGCGCCAGGAGGGCGAGCCGCTGGCCGTGGTGGTGCCCCGGCGGGACTTCTCGCACCGGGAGAGCTGCCTGCGGCGCGCCGCCAAGACGGAGGGCCTCGGCGCCTACCAGGGACGGGCGCGCATGCTGGTCCGGCTCGGGAACCACCACGGCGGCGGTCACACCAACCAGTGGCACGGCATCACGAAGTCGCCGCCCGCGCGCGGCATCGAGACCCTGCGGAGCTATCTCCGGCTGCGGCCGGAGGGCGCGTTCGGCGTCGTCGACGAGGACGCGCTCCGCATCGAGCTCCGCCCCGGTGTCGTCTTCGACATCGCCGGGATGACGGGGGTGGAGGGGATCGCCCCCGGCTCGGTGGTCCGGCTCGCCCTGGACGGGGCCGGGGGCGCGGACGAGGTACGGGTCCACCAGGCGATCCCGGCCGACATCACGTACCTCGACCACAGGCCCCGGCCCGTGGTCGTGTTCCCCAAGGACGGTCTGAAGAGGGCCGAGGACATCCGGAAGGCGGACTACCAGGGCCGGTTCACCGTGGCGGGTCTGCCGGGTCTCAACGCGACGGCGGAGCCGAAGTCCGGCGCCGGGCTGCTCCGCACGCCGCACCCCAAGATCGCGGGCGTGATCCGTGAGGTCCGGCCGAACGGTTCGATGCGGCCCATGTTGGTCACGGCGAAGGACCTGCGCGCCGGCACCCTCGCGTTCGACCCGGCGGACGCCGCGTCCGGGGTACGGGTGGTGCCCGTCGGCGCATCGACGAAGGGGAGCGCGGGTTCCGGCGGCGCGGCGGAGGGAGGCCGGGCCTCCGGCGCTGCAGCGGAGGGAGTGACGGCGCCCGGCAGCGCGGCGACGGTGGGTCCTGCCTCCGGCGGCGCGGCGGAGGACGTGGCGGCCTCGGGCCGTGTGGCGGAGGACGCGGCGGCGCCCGGCGCCCCGGCGGGCGGAGACGCCGCGCGCGGTGACTCCGCCGTCGGTGACTCCGCGCACGGCGAGACGGTCGGCGACGCTCCCGGGCACGCGGACGCTACCGCCGGTGCTCCCGGACGCGCGGGCGCGGTCGTCGGGCGGGTCGTGCCCTGGGCTCAGTTGTCCTTCCTGGACGCGCCCGCGCGGCAGCTCGCGGCGGCGTGCGAGAACTGGGGCTGGCGCTATCACGACTCCCGTACGCGCACCTGGCCCGAGGACGGCGGCGAGCCGGACCGCGTCGACCTGGCCGCTGTCGCCCACTCCACCGACGAGCCGGTGTTCTTCTCGGCGCGCCGGGGCCGGTGGACGCTGCGTCATGAACCGTCCGCCCTGCGCCAGTTCGGCTTTCCCGCCACCGAGCTCCTTGAGGAGACCTTCCAAGACCTGCCCGGCGGCCGGCGCACGCACTGGGCGGTGGCGCGGGCCCACGCGGGCAGTGTCTGGCTGGAGCTCACGCCGGGCCGGGTCGCGGAGGTGCGCGGCGAGCTGGTCCGGTTCACCGACGGCCACTCGCTCGCCGGCCTCGACTGGTCCCGGTTCGCCCCGGGCGACCTGCTGTACGGGCACGTCGAGGGCGGGGTGAACGAGTGCGGGCACCTCGTCCTGGAGGACTGGCGGCCCGGCCTGCGCGGCTCCCTGGCGTTCAAGGACCGGCGTCCGCAGGTCGCCCCGTCCTCACGGGTGCTCCTGCCGGTGGCCCACGCCGACGAGGAGGGCGGCGCGCTCTACCTGGGCGAGGGCGAGGCCACACTGCCGTACCCGGCGGAGCGGGAGCTGATCGCCCGTCACCCCGCCGGCGGTGCCGTCTGGCTGAGCGACGGCAACGAGCTGACGGCGGCCGCCGGTAGCCCCGTGGCTCCCGGGGACGTCGTGCTCCTCGCCCCGGCCCCGGGCGGCGGGCTGCGGATCGCCGGCCTGCCGGGGGCCCTCGTCGAGCTCGCCCCGCTCTCCAAGGAGTGCTGGCTGCGCACGGAGTGGCTGCGCCGCGACCTGGCGGCGAGCGCCGGGGCCGGCAGTGCGGTGCTGAGCGCGCTCGGCGCCCTCCCGGTGAGCGTCGAGACGGTGACGGAGGCGGCGGACGGGTCCGCGCCGGTGGTCACCGTGTCCCGGCGCCGGCAGCGGGGCGGGATCTGGCCCGACGGCACGGTCCTGGCCCGGCCGGTCGCCGAACTGGGCGGCGGACACCTGGTGATGCGGACCGGAGCGGCGCTCGTACGCGCGCATGTGAACGAGCTGCTGCCCGGCCTGCCGGCGGAGGCCGTGGCGGCGACGGCGACGGCCCTCGTCGGGGACCGCCGCCTGCTCCGGCTGCACTGGGACAACGACGCGCAGACGCTCACCAGCGGTCTGGCGACGGACCGGAGCGAGCAGGGCGAGACGGTGGTCCGCGCGCTTCTCGCGGTGAACGCGCCGGACGGCACCTGTCTCGGAGTGCTGTGCCGGGACGAGCGGAGCCAGGCCCTGTGCTGGCTGCCGGCCCGGGACGCGGCCTGGGCCGCCGGGGTGCCCGGCGAGCTGCTCGCGACGCACCTGCGGGCCTCGCGCCGGCTCACCGTCCTGCGCCGCGGCCGCTGTGTGGTCAGCCTCGTCCACCATCCGCTGATCGCCCGCGAGTACGAGAACCTGGCGGCGGGTCAGCTGGCGCGCGTGACCGTCGTGGGCGCGGCGGCGGCCCCGGGAAGGAGGGCGCTGCATGTGTCCGTCGGCTCCCTGGGCGTCCTGGCGCTGTACACGCCGGGCCGGGGCGCGCCCGAGCCGGGCGAGCAGGTCATGGCGGAGGTGGCGCGCCTCGACGAGGTGGCCGGGCGCGGGACCGTCCAGTTCGTGGAGCCGGGCACGCGGCGCACGGTCGTGGACCTGCCGGACTGGCTGTGCCGCGGCCTCGGCAAGCTGTCGCTGCCCACGTTCGCCGCGGCCGCGGAGCACGTCGCCGACCTGGTTCCGGGGGAGTTCGCCACGTACCGCGCCGCCTACCAGGCCGGTCTGGAGGGTGCCGAACCGCCGGCGGGGAGCTCCGCGAAGCAGAAGGTGCTGTGGGCGCTCGGGGCGCTGGAGCAGCCCTCGGGCGAGCACCCGGTGGAGGCGCGCCGGGTGGCCGCGGCCGCGGTCGGCGACTGGCTCCGCTCGCCGCTCGGGCGGACCGTGGTGCTCCAGGAGGACGAGCCGGTCGACCTGGCGCCGGTGCTCGCGGTGTGCCGGATCGGCGCGCTCCTCCCCCAGCAGGCCTCGGGGCTGCCGCGCGGCTGGGTGACCTTCCTCCTGGCCCGGGTCGGCGAGCGGGCGGTGAGCTCGCTGCACACCGAGGCGCTCGTCTCCGAGTGGCTGACCCGCCCGGAGCGGCACGTGCAGGCGGGCGACTGGCGCAGGCTCAGGTCGGTGCCGTTCGCACGCCATCTGTCCTTCGGGCAGGTGGCGTCGGTCGAGGACTTCGCGCGCGCCGTGACGGGGCGCCCGACGATGCTTCAGCACGGCGAGTCGGCCAAGGTGGCGCGGGCGCTGCTCGCGTCGATCGGGCGGCTGCCCTCGGCGGAGCACCTCGACGTGGACGCGCCGCTGATGACCCGGCTGGCGCGGCTCGGTCAGAGCCTGACCCCTCCGCACGGCCAGGCGGTCCCGGAGTGGCAGCCGCTGGTGGCGCAGTTCCGTGAGGTGCACACCATGTTCCCGCAGGTGATGCGGCTGCCGCTCACGCTGATGCCGGCGTACGTCCCGCTCTCGGCCGAGGGCGCGCGGTACGGGGCGGCACTGCTGCGGGAGGCGGAGGCGGCGTCGGCATCGACATCGGCGCCGTAGCGGGAGCGGACGTGAGCGCGGCGCGGCGCTCGCGCCCCCGCTTCAGGCGCTGTTGGCGTCCAGCAGGCGGCGGGTGCGGTCGCTCGCGCCGCTGAGCGTGAGGGGGACGCCGAGGCCGGCGCACATGCGGTGGGCGCGGGCCAGGGCGCTCAGCGTGGCGGGGCTGGGGTCGGCGGCCGGGACCGCGATGACCACCCGGACGGGCCGGTGCTCCTGGACGAGGGCCTGGATCTGGAGGGCGGCCGCGGCACGGTTGGTGACGTCCAGGTCACGATGGAGCGTCACGTGCAGGGCGTCGTGACGTACGGCGTGGCTGATGAGCAAGGTGTCCCTCCGCACAGGAGACGAGGAAGGCCCACAGCGAGACGTCGGCGTGGGCGGTTCGTCCGAGGATGTCACGAGTGGCGGCCCGACGGCGTTCTCGTGACGTTCACCGCGCGGAGTGTCCGTCCGGGCGGCCGTCCGGCCGGAGGTCCAGGCGGAGGTCCAGGCGGAGGTCCGTACGGCCGTCCAGGTGGCCGGAAATCCACGTATATGAATCGCCGGAATCAGGTCCTAGGGGGTGTCTTGCCGATCAGGCCGGATCAGGGAGCGGCGTCTCGTGCCGTGCATCGCAAGGCGGAGGAGGGAGTCATGGCGGAGCCATGCCGACCGACGACAACGCGGCGAGGTGCGGTGCAAGACGCCGCGAGCCCGGCCTGATCGGCAAGACACCCCCTAGGGTGGGGAGGGCCGGGCCGACCGGTCGAGATATCGAACGAGACCCTCACTCACCAGGCGGTTTCCATGACCCAGTTCGACCTGCCCGTCGACCGACTCCGCACCTACCGCAGCACGTCCGTGGAGCCCGAGGACTTCGACGCCTTCTGGACGAAGACCCTCGACGAGGCTCGCGCGCACGAGCTGGACGCGCGCTTCGAGCCGGTGGCGACGGGGCTCGCCACGGTCGAGGTCTTCGACGTGACCTTCGCGGGGTTCGGCGGACACCCGGTCAAGGGGTGGTTCGTCCTGCCGGCCGGCACGGCCGAACCGCTTCCGGTCGTGGTGGAGTTCCTCGGGTACGGCGGCGGACGGGGCCTGCCGCACACCCATCTGCTGTGGGCCTCGGCCGGGTTCGCGCACTTCGTGATGGACACGCGCGGGCAGGGCAGCGGCTGGGCCACCGGTGACACCCCGGACCCGGCGGGCAGCGCGCCGTCGGTCCCGGGCTTCATGACGCGGGGCATCGAGGACCCGTACGCCTACTACTACCGGAGGCTCTTCACGGACGCGGTGCGCGCCGTGGAGGCGGCCCGTTCGCATCCGCTGGTGGACGCGAGCCGGACGGCGGTGACGGGCGGGAGCCAGGGCGGCGGCATCACGCTGGCCGTGGCGGGTCTGGTACGGAACCTGGTGGCGGTGGCGCCGGACGTGCCGTTCCTGTGTGACTTCCCGCGCGCGACGACGATCACGGACCGGACGCCGTACCGCGAGATCGGCAACTACCTCAAGACGCATCGCGGCCGGGTGGAACGGGTCCGGGAGACGCTGGCCTACTTCGACGGGGTCCACTTCGCGGCCCGCGCCACGGCGCCTGCCCTGTTCTCGACGGCCCTGGAGGACCTGACCTGCCCGCCGTCGACGGTGTTCGCGGCCTTCAACGCGTACGCCGTGGAGGAGAAGGCGATCGAGGTGTACGACTTCAACGACCACGAGGGCGGCGGCACGTTCCAGCAGGCGGCCCAGCTCGGCTGGCTGCCGGGGAAGCTGCGCCAGGGCCTGTCCTGAAGCCGGCCCGGTCCGCACGGGGCGGCCGGGGAGCGTGACGCGCAGGCCGGAGACGTCGCCGGCCGGGTGGGCCCGACGCCCGGCCGGCCGACGCGTGGCGGCTCAGCCCGCATCCGGCCGCCGTATGTGCAGGTGGCCGTCGTGGGGGAAGGCGGGCGGCGAGGCGGGCAGGATTCTGTCGCAGACGTACCGGCACTTCTGCGCGACGCGGCACGATGCCACGTTGTCCACCTGGTGCAGGAGTTCGAGACGCTCGAGGCCGTCCGGTCCGAAGGTGTCGAAGGCCCAGCCGGTGAGTGCCTCGAGGGCGCGGGGCGCCACTCCTCGCCCGCGGGCGTGTGCCGCCGTCCAGTAGCCCACCTCGGCGGAGGGCTCGCCACGGGTGACCTGCTTGATGACGACGTTGCCCACCAGCCGCTCGGGGACGTTTCCCGTCCGCCCTTCGAGGACGGCGAAGCTGAACCGGTCTCCCCCCGCCCAGCTCTCCTGCCGGCCCCGCACCCACCGCGCTCCGTCGGCGTCGTCGTCCACGGTGTGGCTCGTCCAGCGGCGCACTACGGGGTCCCGGAGCACGTCGACCAGCGCGGGAACGTCCTCCATGTTCCAGGGACGGAGGAGGAGAGCGGGAGCGGCCTGCGTCGCGGCCGCGCGAAGTATGACGGGAGCGTTCACCGCCGCATCGTATGCGGCGTGATCACCGCTCGCCGCCGGATTCGTCCGGCGCGTGTCCTCATCCTTGAACCGGCCGGGGGTGGGGACGGGGATGGGGCCGGAGCCCGGGCCGCGCAGCGGGCCCGGGCTCCGGCGGGGTGCACGTGAGCCGTACACCGGCGTGCTGCCCGCCTCCCGGACGGGCGTCACGCTCGTGGGTTTCAGTGCCAGTACTTCATGGTCGAACCTCCTCCCCCGCTCGTGGACGCAGTGTGACCTCGAAGCGGTCGAGACCGCGGAGGGTCAGATTGCGCCGGTGGTCCGGTTCCGCGACGGCCCGTGCGTCCGGGTAGTCCCTGGCCAGGGCCCCGAGGACCGATCCGGCGAGCCGGATGGCCATGGACGCGCCCAGACAGGCATGGGCCCCGCGTCCGAACCCGAGGTGCGGGTTCGGGGCGCGGTCGAGTCGCAGTTCTGTGGGGTGGTCGAACCGCAGCGGGTCGTGGTTGGCCGCGCCCAGGAAGAGCGTGACCGGATCACCCGCCTTGATGGTGACGCCACCCAGTTCGGTGTCGGTGACGCAGACCCGGGCGTCCGCCTGGACCGGTGCGTCGTACCGGATGAGTTCGTCCACGGCCGCGGCCGGGCTCGCCCGGAACGCGTCGAGCGCGCCGGGAGTGGTGAGGAGGGCGGCCGCGGCGTTGCCGAGGAGCCGTGAGGCGGATTCGTAGCCCGCGTGGAGGACGGCGCGCAGACTGTTCCGCAGAACCGTTTCTGCCACGCCGCTGTCCGCCGCGTGCTCGGCCACGTGGGCGATGAGTCCTTCCTTGGGCGGATCCGCGAGCCACCCGCCCGCGTATTCCGCGAGCCGGGCCCGGGCGGCGACGGCGGGCTCGTGCTTCTCGGGCCACAGCCCGGCGTCCATGCCGTCGACGACGGTACGGGACATGGGCACGAACCAGTCGAGCTCGGGCGCGGGGACGCCGAGGAAGGCGGTGACGAAGCGGAGGGCGACCGGTTCGGCGAGCTCCCCGACGAAGTCGAAGGAGGGCCGTCCGGCCAACTCCGCGAGCAGGTCCGCGATCTGGTGGTCCAGGCCGTCGTGCAGGGCATGGCGGTCCTGGGCGCGGAAGCCGTCGAGCAGCAGGTGCCGGATGGCGGTGTGCTCCGGCGGGTCCAGCGTCTGGACGCTCAGCAGCGGTGCGGGGATGTCCTCGCCGGCGCGGCGCCAGTCGGAGGCGAAACGGTTGCTGTCGGTGAGCACCGCGAGGCAGTCGGCATGGCGGGTCAGGACCCAGGAGCCGAGCAGTTCGTGCCAGAAGACCGGCGTGGTCTCCCGCATGTGGGCGTAGGCCGGGTAGGGGTTCCGCAGGATCGACGGACGGGCCAGATCAAGAATCGGGTCCACGGCTGCCGCTTGCTCCACGAAACGTCTCCCCCTGTGCATCGGGCCTGGTTGAGGCCTTGGCTGCTTACCGAGTTGAGCGCACGAGACGCCGGATCACCGGTGGGTGGAACGCCTCGTTGGTGCTTCACCGACTGTTCGCCGGTGCTTCCCCGTACATCATCCGAGCCGAGCGCCGGTGACGCTACCACGCAACTGGGGTGGCTGGTATGACTACCTGCCTCAGAACTTTCACAAAGCTTCGGGGAGTTACGGAAGATGACCGGCAAAGACCAGACAATCGTTCACGATGTCCCGGTAAACGTTGCTCAACAGCCCAACCCCTACCCGCTCTTCGAACGCATCCGTGAGTACGGAGTCGTCCAGCGCGTCCGGCTGAATCCCACTCTTGAAGTCTGGATGGTCACCGGCTACGACGAGGCGGTGGCCGCGCTCACCGACCCCCGCCTCAGCAGCAGCCCCGTCGGGGTCAACGGACTCGAGGAGGAGATGGCCCACCAGGAGCGCACCAACGTCCTGATGGCCAGCATGCTCGTGGCCAACGGCGAGGACCACACCCGGCTGCGCAACCTCGTCTCGAAGGCCTTCACCTTCCGCCGCGTGGAGCAGCTCGCGCCCCGCGTCCAGGCGCACACCGACGCCTTCCTCGACGCGATCGCGCAGCGCGGATCCGCCGATCTGGTCTCCGAGTTCGCGCTGCCGCTGCCGATGGCCGTGCTCAGCGAGCTCATCGGCATCCCGGCCGAGGGACAGCCCGACTTCGCCCGTCTCGCGGTCGGCCTCATCATGCCGCCCAACACCCCGGAGCGGCTCGCCAAGGGAGCCAAGGCGCGCGCCGAACTCACCGAGTTCTTCGAGCCGTTGATCGCCGCGCGCAAGGCGGACCCGAAGGACGACCTACTGAGCGCGCTCTGCGCCGCGCAGGCCGAGGAGAAGATCAGCGACCGCGAGCTGACGGCCATGGCCATCCTGCTCACCCTCGCCGGCCACGAGACGACGGCGAGCCTCATCGCGAACGGCGTCCACGCCCTCCTGCGCCACCCGGAGCAGTTCGCCGCGCTGCGCGACGACCCCTCGCTGCTGCCCGGGGCGATCGAGGAACTCCTGCGCTACGAAGGCCCGGTGAGCCGTGGCGTCGCGCGCTTCACGGTCGACGCGTACGAGATCGGCGGGGTCACCGTCCCGCCCGGCGAGATGATCATCATCGGGCTCGCCGCGGCCAACCGCGACCCGGCGCGCTACGACCGTCCCGACATCCTCGACGTGGCCCGTCGCGAGGTGCCGCAACAGCTCGCTTTCGGCCATGGTGTGCATTTCTGCCTGGGCGCTCCGCTGGCCCGCGCGGAGGCCAGGATCGCCATCGGAACGCTGCTGCGGCGCTTCCCCGACCTCCGGCTCGCCGACCCGGACGCGGACCTCAGCCGGCGCGAGGGCATCCTGCGCGGCATGGCGACGCTCCCCGTGACCTTCACCCCGCAGGCGTGAGGGGGACGACGGTGACGTCTCCCTCACCAGCCCGCCCGGCGGCGGAGTTCGACGAGATCGCCCCGGTGTACGACGAGTCGCGCGGCGGTACGGCGCGTGCCGCCGGCTTCGCGGAGCAGCTCGCGCCGCTGCTCGACCCGGCCCGCCCGGTGCTCGACATCGGCGTCGGGACGGGCATCGTGGCGGCCGAGCTGGCGGCGCGCGGGCATTCCGTCCTCGGCGTCGACCTCTCGCCCGGGATGCTCGCTCGGGCGAAGGCCCGGCTCGGCGCGCGAGTGGCCGTGGGCGACGCCTGCCGGCTGCCCGTGCGGAGCGGGTCGGTGGACCAGGCGGTCTCGACCTGGCTGCTGCACGCCGGCCCGGACAACCGGGCCGTCCTGGCCGAGGTCGCACGGGTGCTGCGGCCGGGCGGACGCTATCTGGTGATCCCCGCGGGCGGGACGCGCCCGACGGACGACATCGGCGTCCTCGTCGGGGAGCTCGAGGACCGCCTCGATCCGGAGGGCAGCCGCCGCGACGCCCCGGAGGCGCTGGCGCCGATCGCCGCGGTGCACGGCCTGGTCTACGAGGGGACGGCGTCGGAGCGCCCCACGTCCTTCCGGGTGTCGCCCCGGGCGATGGCCGAGTCCCTGACGCGCGGTCTGTTCACCGGCGCCTGGGCGGTGGGCGGCGAGGCCACCCGCCTGGTCGACGAAACCAGGTCCCGCCTGCTGGCCCTACCGAACCCGGACGTCCCCCGGGTCAGAGAGGCGGCGGACGTCGTCCTGGTCTTCAGCCGTCGGGCCTGACGGGGGCGGGACCCGTTGCGGGCGGCCGCCGCGCTGGGCCGGGCCCCCTCCGTTGTGGGCAATCGTTCCGCTGGGGCGGAACGGGTGGGCACAACGGACGGCGCCCGTTGCCGGGCCTAGGCTTCCGCGCCCTGACACGCACCGAATGCGAGCCACGCAACGGGTGCGGGTTCAGGCGCGGAACGCGGAGGCGCCGCCGAGGGCGCCGTCCCGTGTGCCCACCCGTCCCGCCCTGGGGCCCCCCGGACGAAGTCTGGGGGGGGGAGGGACGATTGCCCACACGGCGGGTGGGCAGGGGCACCGGACCGGCGGGCGCGGGCCCACACGGCAGTGGGCAGGGGCACCGGACCGGCGGGCGCGGGCCCACACGGCGGTGGGCAAGGGCACCCGACCGGCGAGCGCGGGCCCACACGGCAGTGGGCAAGGGCACCCGCGGGACGGTCAGACGCGCCCGCGCAGCGCTGCCGCGTAGGCCTCGTCCGGGTCGAGGCGGCGGAGTTCCTCGGCGATCAGCTCGGCGGTGGTCCGGACCTTCAGGGCGAGGACCCTGCTGGGCTGTCCGGGGATGGCGAGCCGCGCGACCGGGCCCTCGGGCCGGTCGATGCGGATCTCGCCGTCGGGGGTGCCCATGCGGACGGCCGTGACGACGGGGCCGTCGGTGACGACCCGGTCGACGGGGACGCCGAGCCGGACCTCGAACCAGCGGGCCAGGAGTTCGGCGCTGGGGTTCTCCGCCTCGCTCTCGACGGCGGCGGAGGTGACGGTGAGCGGTGCCTGGTCGAGGGCGGCGGCCAGCATCGAGCGCCACGGGGTGAGCCGCGTCCAGGCGAGGTCGGTGTCGCCGGGAGCGTAGGAGGCGGCGCGGCGCTCCAGGGCTGCGAGGGGGTCCTCGACCGCGTACATGTCGGTGATACGGCGCTGCGCGAGCGAGCCCAGCGGGTCGCGGGACGGCACTTCGGGCGCGTCGACGGGCCACCAGATGACGACGGGCGCGTCCGGCAGGAGCAGCGGCAGGACCACGGAGTCGGCGCGGGCGGCGAGTTCGCCGTGGAACCGGAGCAGGACCGTCTCGCCGGAGCCGGCGTCGGTGCCGAGCCGGACCTCGGCGTCGAGCCGGGTCCCGTACCGCTCGCGGGGGGTGCGGGCGTGGCGCTTGATGACGACGAGGGTGCGGGAGGGGTGTTCCCGGGAGGCCTCGTTGGCCGCCTTGACGGAGTCGTAGGCGTTCTCCTCGTCGGTGACGACGACGAGGGTGAGCACGGCGCCGACGGCGGGGGTGCCGACGGCCCTGCGGCCCTGCAGGATCGCCTTGTTGATCTTGCTGGAGTCGGTGTCCGTCAGATCGATCTTCATGTGCGGCGCCCGTCCCTTCCTCTGCGGCGAGCCTAACCCTCCCGCGCGGCGGACGCGTGCGGGTCCCCCCGAGTAAGGCCTCAGGCCGGTTCCGGGTCGGACTCCGGGTCGGGGGACGCCTGTTCCTGGGCGCGGCGGCCGACGACGGCGGCCGCGGCGATCGCCGTGCCGAGGAAGGCGGTGGCCACCACCCAGGGGCGGTCGAGGACGTGCCCGGTGGCGTGGTCCAGGGAGTACCGTCCGGCGCCGGCGATGCCGATGGCGGCGGCCGTGAAGCCGAGGAAGGCCGGGTACTCGTAGCCACCGCCCTGGGCGAAGAAGCCGGCGGGGGCGTGGACGGCGACGGCTCCCGCCATGGCGCCGGCCGCGGCGGCGCCGGCGGCCGGGGTGGCGAGGCCGAGGGCGAGGAGGACTCCGCCTCCCGCCTCGCCGAGACCGGCGGCGATGGCGCTCTGCCGGGGCGGGTGGAAGCCCATGGCCTCCATCGCCTTGCTGGTGCCCTCGATGCCGCCGCCCCCGAACCAGCCGAGGAGCTTCTGCGTGCCGTGCGCGGCGAGCACGGCACCGGTGCCGACCCTCAGCACGAGCAGTCCGAGATCGCGTCGGTTGGGGTGGCCCATGAGGTTCTCCAGGTGCGGGAGGCGGTCACGTACACCGTCCACTGTCTTCCGGCCGGCTCCCGGGCGCTTCCTGAACCCCATCCCGGATGGTCCAGATGAGTCATGTTTTGCGGCTTTTACCCTCTATTGCTTGACTGAGTGGGCTTTCGTCCCCGAGGGAAGTGGGTCCGCATGTCCGCCGAGTCCGCCGAGACCGCAGCCCTGCGGGAGAGGGTCCGGGCGCTGATGCCGCGGGCGAAGGAGGACCTGACCGCACTGGTGGCGATGCGCTCGGTCGCCGATCCGCGCCAGTTTCCGCCCGAGGAGTGCGCGAAGACCGCCGACTTCCTCGTGCGGGCCTTCACGGAGGCCGGGCTGCGGGACATGCGCCG
This sequence comes from Streptomyces sp. R-07, assembly GCF_049913175.1. Classification (NCBI taxonomy): domain Bacteria; kingdom Bacillati; phylum Actinomycetota; class Actinomycetes; order Kitasatosporales; family Streptomycetaceae; genus Streptomyces; species Streptomyces sp. R-07. The sequence goes on along the minus strand of NZ_CP183978.1, from coordinate 7,074,087 downwards.
GGTGACGACCCCGGACGGCACGGACGCGGTGGTCGGGCACGCGCCGGGCCCCGAGGGGGCGCCTACGGTGCTGCTCTACTGCCACTACGACGTGCAGCCGCCCCTCGACGACGCCGCCTGGCAGACCCCGCCCTTCGAGCTGACCGAGCGGGACGGGCGCTGGTACGGGCGCGGCGCCGCCGACTGCAAGGGCAACATCGCGATGCACCTGACGGCGCTGCGCGCGCTCGGCGGGCCGGACGGACGCGGCTTCCCGGTGAACATCAAGTTCGTCGCGGAGGGTTCGGAGGAGCAGGGCACGGGCGGCCTGGAGCAGCTCGTGCCGCTCCAGCCCGAACTGTTCGCCGCCGACACCCTGTTGGTCTGCGACACGGGCAACTTCGCGCTGGGCCTGCCCACCGCCACCACGTCGCTGCGCGGGCTCACCAACGTCGTCGTGACCGTCTCCACCCTCAAGGGCGAGATGCACTCCGGCATGTTCGGCGGCCCGGCGCCCGACGCGCTGGCCGCGCTGATCCGGATCCTCGACAGCCTCCGCGACGAGCACGGCAACACGACCGTCAAGGGGCTCGCCGGCGACGGCACCTGGGACGGGGTGGACTACCCGGTCGCGCAGTTCCGCACCGATGTGGGCGTCCTGGACGGCGTGTCCCTCGTCGGCACGGGCTCGGTCGCCGACGAGCTCTGGGCCCGGCCCGCCGTCACCGTCCTCGGCATCGACTGCCCGCCGGTGGTGGGCTCCTCGGCCGCGATCCAGGCGAAGGTACGGACCAGGGTCAGCCTGCGGGTGCCGCCGGGGACCGACGCGGACGAAGCCCTGCGCGCCCTCACCGACCATCTGACCTCGGCAGCCCCGTGGGGTGCGCTGGTGGAGGTGGAGCCGGAGAGCGCCGGTCAGCCGTTCCGGGCGCGCACCGACGGCCCCGCCTACCGGGCCCTGGCGGCGGCGCTCCGCGCGGCGTACGGGAAGGACATGGTCCAGTCGGGGCAGGGCGGGTCGATCCCGCTGTGCAACGTGCTCGCCGCGCACTTCCCGAAGGCGGAGATCGCCCTGATCGGCGTCGAGGAGCCGGGCTGTCTCATCCACGCGCCGAACGAGAGCGTGGATCCCTCGGAGATCGAGCACATGGCGCTGGCCGAGGCCCTGTTCCTGAGCTCCTACGCCACTCCCCTCTGACCCCGCACCTACCGCAACGAAGGGACCGGTGCCCTCCCATGACACAGACTCACGACAGTCCGTACGGCCGCTCCGCGCGAGGGGACCTGCCACCCGGGCCCCTGGGACTCCTTGCGGGCTTCGCCTGGCAGGCCCTGCTCGTCGCCGGGCTCGTCTCGCTGATCCTCGGCGCCATGGTGCTGGCCTGGCCGGAGGCCAGCCTGCGGGTGGTGGGGGTGCTGTTCGGCCTGTACCTGCTGCTCAGCGGTGTGATGCAACTGGTCGCCGCCTTCGGCACGCACGCCACCACGGCACTGCGGGTCATGGCCTTCATCAGCGGCGCGCTGTCGATCCTGCTCGGCCTGTTCTGCTTCCGCGGCGCGACGCAGTCGACCCTGCTGCTCGCACTGTGGATCGGGATCGGCTGGCTCTTCCGCGGCATCACCCAGACCGTGGCGGCTGCCTCCGACCCGGCCATGCCGGCGCGCGGCTGGCAGGTCTTCCTCGGCATCGTCAGCGCGCTCGCCGGGATCGTGCTGATCGTGTCGCCGCTGGAGTCGGCCACGGTGCTCACGGTCCTCGGCGGCATCTGGCTGCTCGTCGTCGGCGTGGTCGAGGTCATCACGGCCTTCATGGTCCGCTCCCGCGCCAAGGACCTACCGCCGGGCGCCTGAGCACGTACTCGGCACCTCGGTCCGCCGTCCGCCCGATCTCCGGGCGGACGGCGGATCTCGTTCACCCGTGCGCTACATTTTGCCGGTCCTTGACCACCGATCCCCCGCGATCACCACGTTCGGAGCCGGCACTTCATGAGCGACATCGTCAACGGTCTCGGCCGGGCCGGCGCCTACGGCGCCCTCGGCGTGGTCCTGCTGATCCTCGGCATCGTGCTCGTGGACGTGCTGACCCCCGGGAAGCTCGGGCGCCAGATCTGGGAGGACCGCAACCGCAACGCCGCGACCCTGCTGAGCTCGGCGCTCCTCGGTATCGGCGGCATCGTCTTCACCTCGATCTGGACGACGTACGACAACTTCGGCAAGGGACTCGTCTCGACGGCCGCGTTCGGCCTGCTCGGTCTGGTGATGATGGCGGTGGCCTTCCTCGTCGTCGACCTGGTCACGCCGGGGAAGCTGGGCGCCACGCTCGTCGACCCGGAACCGCACCCGGCGGTCTGGGTGACGGCCTCCTGCAACATCGCGGTCTCGGCTATCGTCTCCGCCTCGATCGCCTGACGGCCCCCCTCACGGGGCCATGGGCTCCACTTCCAGGAAGCGGCGGCCGCGCGGCCCCTTGTAGAGGAGGGCGTCCCAGCCGAGCCGCGCGAGGACCGGCACGCACGCGCCCAGGGCCGCCGCCTCCTCCTGGGCGGCGCCCGTGCCCGGCGGGCCGAGCCACTCCACGACGGCCGTGTCGGGCCGGTCCCCCGCTCTGACCCGGTAGCCGGTGGAGAGCCGGGCCCCGGAGGAGTCCGCGGACGAGGGCGTGATGCCGCCGGACTCCAGGGCGAGGGCCACCGCGCGGACCGGCCGCCGGCGCTCCCAGTCGGCGGGCGCGGTCCTCGGGTCGCCGCCCTGACGCAGGGTCAGCCGCCTGATCTGGAGCAGCCCGTCGACGGCCGCGCGGATCTCCCGCGACCGCTGCTCGGCCTCGGCCGGGGGCAGCGGCGGCCCGTCGCCCGTGGCCGCCTCGAACACGCCCGCGCCACCGCCGGCCCCGACGCTCCCTCCGCCGGTCACAGGAGTCGCCGGATGTCGCCGCGGACGCGGTAGAACCCGCCCGCGGCCGGGTGCAGGGCGTCGACCACGTACCGCGCGCCGGGCTCCCGGATCGCCCGCGGGAACTGCACGTTCCACGCGGAGTCGTACCCCTGCGAGACGACCCGCACCCGGGTGCGGCCCGACTCGGTCACGCACTCCACGACCACGGAACCGGCCGGGGCGTCGCTGACGGTGGTCACGGCGGTGACGGTCGTGGCCGGCTCGTACACCGGCAGGGCCGCGGCGAGCTTGATGTCCCGCGCGACCGGGACCGTGCCCTGCTGCGCCGCCTCGATCGCCGCCTCGCTCGCGTCCACGCAGACCAGCGAACCGTCCGTGGTCACCAGGTAGAGCTGCTCGTCCCGGTACTGCATGGAGAGCGCCGAACCGCCGCCCGTGCCGAGCTTCCAGAGCCGGGTGCCGTCCTCCGCGAAGCAGTAGACGGAGGAGGCCGAGTCGGCCGCGAAGACGAAACGGCCGCCGGGCGAGGTGGCGCAGGAGTACACCGGGCTGTCGCAGGAGTACACCGCCTCCACCCGCCCGTCCTTCTTCGCGAGCCGCTGCACCTTCTTGCGGGACGTGCCCGCGTAGACCGCGGTGTCCTCCTGCCAGCCGAAGAGCACTCCGCCCTCGGTCGCCGTGTGCCACAGCTCGCCGCCGCCGTCCGGCGCGTGGGCGGCGACGCCCCGCGTGTCCCCGTAGTAGACGGCGTCGCCGTCGGCGCGGACCATCCAGGCGTGCTCGCCGGCGCCGGCGCGCGCCCACTGGTGCTCGTCCTCGTGGTCGATGACGGTGAGCCGGCCGGAGCGGTCGGCGACGTGCAGGACGCCCTCGTGGATGTCGAGCCAGAAGATGTCGACGTCGGTGGCGATGTCGTACGCGGCGAAGGGGAGCTTGGACGAGAGGTCGTACACCTTGCCGTCGTCGCAGCCCGCGTAGATCCAGAAGTCGTCGGCGACCAGGCACTTGACGCCGTCCGGCAGGCTGAACCGGGCCTGCACCTCGCCGGAGCGGTCGAGCGTGAAGACGTCCCCCGCCTGGTTGCCGACCCAGCAGCGCTCCTCGTCGACGTGGATGCCGAACGCGGCCGATCCGGTCCGGAAGCGCCAGAGGACGGGGGCGACGGCCCGCGCGGTGGAAGGCGCGGAGCTGACCTCACGGCGCGTCACGGGGCGCGCGGCACGCTGTCCCGGGACCGCGGGGGCGTATCCCTTGCGGACCTTCTCGCCGATCTTCTTCGCCGCCGCGGCCTGGGCCTTCGCGGCCGTGGGGAACGTGGAGCGCTGGGTCTGCCCGTCCGAGCCGATCCGGCCGTAACGGACCGACACCGCGAGGTCCTGGACGGTCACTTCGTAGAACTTGTGGGCACCGCCGCCGTCCTGCGACAGCTCCAGATAGGTCGTCGTCGTCATGATGAGAACGGTAGGGGCGACCACTGACAACGGCCTCGGGTGAAGCCTTGGCCAAGGGACCAAAGGCCCGGACATTCGGGACGTTCGTCGTGGCATTTCGGACATTCACCCCTGTGACCATGGCGGGTGAAGATCATCCGACGAGCCGTCACCTCAGCGACGGCCGGAAGGGCCTCATGACCGAGCCACAGAAGCGGCCCCTGCCTGTCCGCACCCGCCGGAACACGGACGGCATACCGATGAACGATCTCTTCCGGTCGGACCCGGCGCGGTCCGCCCAGACCCTGTCCAGGCCGAGCGGACGACCGGCCGACGCGCCGACGGACCGGCTGAGGGACCGGACGACGGACCGGACGACGGACGGGCCTCGGAGCCGGTCGACGGGTCCGTCGGCGGGCCGCCCCGACGACGGGCCCGTCACTCAGGTGACACTCCCCCGCCGGCCGCCACCCTCCGACCCCGACCTGACGGAACGTCCTGGACCCGCCGTCCCCGGCCGGGTCGCCGTCCTGACCGGCCTCACCGCGCTCTCCGGCGCGGCCGCGGCGCTGTGGCGGGCGCGCCCGCTGCGCACGGTCGACCTGCCGCCATGGCAGTGGGCCGCGCTCGCCGGCTGTGTCGTCGTCGCGGTCGTCTCCTTCGGCGGGCTGACCCGTGGCCGTACGGGCTCCGCCTGGGTCCTCTCGCTCTTCGGCCGCTACCGGGGCAGCGTCCGGCGCACCGGACTCGTCTGGATCAGCCCCTTCGTGCTGCGCCGACGGATCGACGTCCGGCTGCGCCACTGGCGCAGCGAACCCATCGCCGTCGTCGACGCCGAGGGTTCGGCGCTGCGCGTGGTCGTCCTGGTCGTGTGGTCGGTGCGGGACACGGCCCGGGCGCTGCTCGCCGTCGACGACCATCTCGGCTATCTGCGCGAGCAGGTGGAGGCGGCGGCCGCGCGCGTGCTCTCGCAGCTGCCGGCGGACGCCTTCCGGGGCGACGCGCCGACCCTGCGGGACGCGGAGGCGGTCGGGGACGCCCTGACCCGGATGCTCGCGGCCGAATGCCGGCCGGTCGGCATCGCCGTCTTCTCCGCCCAGCCCACCCGTATCGAGTACGCCCCCGAGGTCGCCGCCGCCATGCGCCGGCGGCAGATCGCCGTCCTCGACGCCAAGCACCGGGACTCGGTCCTGACCGGCGTGATCGACGCCGTGGACGACACCGTCACCCGGCTGACCGCGCGCGGGCTCGTCGAGCTCGACGACTTCGAACGCCAGGCCCTGGTCAAGGACTTGACCGTGGCCTTCTACACCCGGAGTGGCGGCCCGGCCGAAGTGAACCACGAGTGAGGAGCACACCCCCGTGACGAGCACTGTGAGGACCCCCGAGAACGACACCCTCGGGCGCCCGGACCCGGGGCCCACGGATCCGGCGTCCACCGACCCCGCGTTCGACGTCCCCGCCTTCAGCGAGGAGATACCCCCGGACTGCGCCTGCGCGGGCTGCGCCGAAGCCGCCCGCACCGGCCGGGCGCCCGGTGGGCAGCGCGCGCTGCACGGGGTGCGCCGCGCGGTCGTCGCGACGGTGGGCGTGGTCGCCCTGGCCGGCGCGGGCGCGGGAACGGCCGCCGCCGAACCCGCCCCGGCGCACGCGGGCTGGGACGGCTCCAAGTACTGGTTCCGCAACGCGGCGGGCGAGTGGCGCTGGACCAGTCACTACGCCACGTACGCCCAGCGCACCGGCACGTCGGGGGAGGCCGGGCGGCAGACGGCGACGGGCGGCGGGCGGCAGACGACGTCGGGCGGCGGCCGCTCCGGCGAGCCGGTCTTCCGCGGCCGCCAGGGCTGGGACGGGCAGTCCCGCGTCTACTGGTACCAGTCGCGCGGCCACTGGTACTGGACGAGTCACGCAGGGAAGTACGAGCAGCGGACCGGCCGCCCCGCGCACCCCTCCCGGCCGACCGCTCCCACCGCGCCCTCCGGCGCGACGCGCGGATGGACGGCGCCGGTCTCCTCGTACGTCTTCACGGGGTACTACGGACAGCCGGGTTCCTGGTCGAAGGGCTACCACACGGGGCAGGACTTCGCGGTGCCGTCGGGTACGGCGGTCCGCTCGGTGGGTCCCGGCCGGGTGGTGACGGCCGGGTACGGCCGCTCGTACGGCTACGAGGTGGTGATCCGTCACCCGGACGGCCGGTACACGCAGTACGCCCACCTCTCCCGGATCGACGTGTCGCCCGGACAGAGCGTGTCGGGCGGGCAGCGGATCGCTCGGTCGGGGGCGACCGGGCGGGTGACGGGTCCGCACCTGCACTTCGAGGTGCGGACCACGCCGTACTTCGGCTCGGACGTCGACCCGCTGGTCTATCTGCGCGGCCACGGCGTGCCCGTATAGGAGTCCCCGCGGTCAGGCCTCGACCCGGTCCGCCGTCGCCGGCCGGTTCTCCTTGATGGTGATCCGGCCCTTCCGGATCGTGGCCAGACGGGGGGCCCGGCGGGCGACGGCGCTGTCGTGGGTGACCATGACGAAGGTCAGCCCGTGCTCGTCGCAAAGCCCTTCGAGCAGGTCCACGATCTCGTCGCGCATCGACTCGTCGAGGTTGCCGGTGGGCTCGTCGGCGAGGAGCACCTTCGGCCGCTTGACCAGGGCGCGGGCGATGGCCACGCGCTGCTGCTGGCCGCCGGAGAGCTCGGACGGCAGGTGTCCGAGGCGCTCGCCGAGGCCGACCGACTCCAGCGCCTCGGCGGCCCGGGTGCGCCGCTCGGCCGCCCTGACGCCGAGCGGGACGAGGGCGGTCTCCACGTTCTCCTGGGCGTTGAGCGTGGGGATGAGGTTGAAGCTCTGGAAGACGAAGCCGATGTTCTCGCCGCGCACGGCCGTCAGCCGGCGCTCGGAGAGCGCGGCCAGGTCGGTGCCGTCGAACAGGACCCGGCCCGAGGTGGGGCGGTCGAGGCCGCCGAGCATCTGGAGGAGGGTCGACTTGCCGCCGCCCGTGGGGCCCTGGATGACCAGCCGGTCCCCCTGGTCGAGGGTGAGGTCGATGCCGGCGAGCGCGTCGACCCTCTTCTGTCCCCGCCGGTACTGCTTGGTGACGCCGATGAGTTCGTACATGGTGGGACTCCTGTGGTCCGTGATCCGTGGTCCGTGGTCCGTGGTCCGTGGTCCGTGGTCCGTGAGTGGGTTCGGGCTGTCGGCTGCTACTCGACGCGGCGCAGGGCGTCGGCGGGGCGGAGCCGCGAGGCGCGCCAGGCGCCGAAGGCACCCGCGACGAGCCCGCCGCCGAGGGCGAGGAGGACGGCGAGACCCACGGTGGCGACGCTGACGGGGGCGGTGAGGGCGATGTCGACCGTCTTGCCGACCGCCGTACGGGCTCCGCCGGGGCCGCCGAAGACCATGCCGCCGCCGCGTCCGCCGCCGAACCCGCCGCCGCTCGCGCCGAGTTCGGCGGTGAGCGTCGGGCTCGCGGCGGTGACGGCGTACGCTCCGGCGAGGCCGACCGCGATGCCGAGGGCGCCGCCGATGACGCCGTTGACGAGGGCCTCGCCGACGACCTGGCGGGTGACCCGTCCGCTCTTCCAGCCGAGGGCCTTGAGGGTGCCGAACTCGCGCACCCGGCGGCCGACGGCGGAGGAGGTGAGGAGCCCGGCGACGAGGACGGCGGCGAGCAGCACGGCGTACGAGAGCCACTTGCCGACGTTGGAGGCGAGGTCGGCGGCGGTGTCGAGCGAGCCGGAGACCGTCTGCGCGAGGTCGGCGGAGGTGGTGACGGTGGTGCCGGAGACGTTCTTCTGGATGGCGGTCTTGACGGCGTCGATGCGTGTCGAGTCGGTCGCCTTCACGTAGATCGTGGTGATCTTGCCGGCGGACCCGGAGAGCGTCTGCGCCTGCTTCAGGGGCAGGTAGACCTGGGCGGCTGACTGTCCGCTGTCGGCGGTCGCGATGCCGATGATCGCGAACTTCACGCCCTTGACGGTCAGTTCGCCGCCGGCGGAGAGCCCCTTCTCCTGGGCGTAGGCGCTGTCGACGACGGCGACCTTCGCGTCGGTCTCGGTGGTCTTGAAGGTGCGGCCGGTGGAGACGGTGGAGGTGGTGAGGGGGCCGAGGTCGGGTGCGGTGACGTCGGTGCCGTAGATCGTGAAGGAGTCGACGTCGAAGGCCGCGCCGCCGCCGGTCACGGTGTCGCCGGGACCGGCACCGGTCCCTCCACTGCCGCCGCCCGGACCGCCGGGCTGGGCCGGCTGGGCCTGGCCGCGCTGGATCTGCCCGCGCTTGAACTCGCCGTTGATCTTCAGGTTGACGAGGCTCAGACCGCCCACGGCCCGGTCGACGCCCTGCTGCTTCGCGACCGTGGCGACGGTGGAGCCGGCGAGGGTCTGGAAGCCCTGGACCATCAGCCGGTCGCTGCTCTGTTCCTCGCCGTCCCCCTTGCCCTGGAACTCGAAGCGGGGCCGCTGCGGCTGCGCGCCGGCCTCGGGCCGCTCCTGCGCCTTGGTCACCGTCAGGTCCGTACCGAGGCCGTAGAGGGATTCCAGGACCTTGCCCTGGGCCCGGCTCATGCCGGACGACACGGAGTTGACGACGATGACCAGCGCGATCCCGAGCGCGAGCCCGGAGGCGACGACGAGCGCCGCCTTTCTGCGACGGCGCAGTTCGCGCCGGAGGTAGGTGAGGAACATGGGCGCGAAACTAGGGGCGGCGCGTGATGACGGGATAAGGCCCGCGTGAGAGCGGGATGAGAGCGGGTCAGGTCGCCGCCGACGTACCCCGTCGGCATGGCGTACGCGTCGGCACGGCGCGCCCCGTCGGCGTGACGTACCCCGCGGGCGTCACCCACCCCATCGGCGTGACCCATCCCGTCGGCGTGACGTGCCCCGTAGGCGTGACGTGCCCCGTCGCCGTGCCCCGTCGCCGTGACGTACTCCGTCGCCGTGACGCACCCCGCCGGCGTGCCGTACCCCCGGGCCTGCCCTACCCCGCCGGCGTGGCGAAGGCCAGTGGGTCGGCCAGGACGTCGTGGAGGACCAGGGCCGCCGCACCGCGCGCGGCGTCCGTGGCGGCGGACGCCGGGCGCAGGCGTCCGGCGGCCGGCGTCCAGAGGCCGGAGACGACGCGGGCGGCGAGCTCCTCCGTCAGGGCGGGTGCCAGCCAGGGCATCAGGTGCGGGTAGATGCCCCCCAGGACGACCGCCTCGGGGTCGAGGAGGTTGACGGCTCCCGACAGGGCGCGGCCGAGCATCCGGCCGGCCTCCGCGAGGGCGGCGAGGGCGCGCGCCTCCCCGGCCCCGGCGCGGCGGGCGAGGTCCGGGACGCCGGTGGCGTCCGCCGCGGCGAGGAGGGCGGCCTGTCCCGCGTACTGCTCCAGGCAGCCGCGGGAGCCGCAGCGGCAGAGCGGTCCCTCGGCGTCGACGACGAGGTGTCCGATCTCGCCGGCGAAGCCGTGGGCGCCGCGCAGGAGTTCGCCGTGGACGACGATCGCGCCGCCGACGCCGATCTCCCCCGTCAGGTGCAGGAAGGTGCGGAGGTCGCCGAGGGAGCCGAACCACAGCTCGGCGAGGGCCGCCATGTTGGCCTCGTTGTCGGAGACGAGGGGGAGGCCGGCGGTGCCGGGCCGCAGTGCGGTGAGGGCCTTGCCGAAGAGGGCTTCGGCGGGGACGTCGTCCCAGCCGAGGTTGGGGGCCTGCCGGACGGTCCCGCCGGAGACGAGTCCGGGGAGGGCGAGTCCGGCTCCGGCCGGGGCGAGGTGCTGTCCGGCCGCCTCGTCGAGGGCCTCGGCGGCGATGCGTGCGGCTCGGGCGAGGACGTCGCCGGCGTCGGCCGCGCGGTTGTCGAGGCGTTCGGTGCGGCGGACGCGGTCGGTGCCGGTCAGGTCGACGACGCAGACCGTGACGTAGTCGACGTTGATCTCGACGCCGAGGCCGGCGGGGCCGGTGTCCGCGGGTTTGAGGACGGTGCCCGGCCGTCCCGCCTGCCCGCTGAACGTCTTGCCCGACTCGACGAGGAACCCGAGGTCGAGGAGTTGCTCCACGAGGGAGGAGACGGCGGGCCGGGTGAGGCCGACGCGGGCGGCGACGGCCGCGCGGGTCGTCTCGCCGGCCTCGTGGACGGTCCGCAGGACGAGGCTCAGGTTGTGCCGGCGCACTCCCGACTTGTCGGCCTTGGGTTCCGTGGGCTGGTTCATGGTGAGCGAGAGCCTAGTCGTCCCTTTCGCTCACATGAAAACAGTTCGGTGACCGAACTCTTTGCGCTACGCTCCGCCCATGACGCTTCCGCGCGACTACCGCGGTCAGACCTGCGCCCTCGCCCGCTCGATGGAGATCGTGGGCGAGCGCTGGACGCTGCTGATCCTGCGCGACGCCTTCTACGGGGTCCGCAGGTTCGGGGAGTTCGCCGCGCATCTGGGCGTCCCCCGGGCCGTCCTCACCGGCCGGCTCACCACCCTCACCGAGGCGGGCGTCCTGGAGCGCCGCCCCGAGACCGGCGCGGGCCGCCGCGAGGTCTACGCGCTCACGCCCAAGGGCGTCGCCCTCTGGCCGGCCGTCCGCGCGCTCACCGTCTGGGGCGAGGAGTTCTACGCGGCGGGGGGCGGCCCGCGCCGCGTCTTCCTGCACGCGGCGGACGAGGCCCCGCTCACCCCCGACGGGCACTGCACCGGCTGCGGCGCGACCGTGCCCGTCCAGGACGTCCTGGTCGCCCCCGGCCCGGGGCTCGCCCCGTCGGCCCCCGACGACGACCCGGTGACGGCGGCGCTCGCCCGACCGCACCGGCTGCTCACCCCGCTGCTCACCCACGCGCCCTCGGGGCGCCCCACGAAGGGTTCACCCTGATGAAGATCCTGGTCGTCGGCGCCGGTGCCACCGGTGGCTACTTCGGCGCCCTCCTCGCCCGTGCAGGCGAGGACGTCACCTTCCTGGTCCGCCCGGCCCGGGCCGCCGCGCTGCGCGAGCGCGGCCTGCGGGTCGTGGGCGGGAACGAGGAGTGGACGGTGGAGCCCCGCCTCGTCACGGCCGACGGGCTGCGCGAGCCGTACGACCTCGTCCTGCTGTCGGTGAAGTCCACCGGCCTCGACCGGGCCGTCGAGGACGTCGCGCCGGCCGTCGGACCGGACACGGCCGTCATACCGCTCCTGAACGGCATCGCCCACATCGACGCCCTCAACGCCCGATTCGGCGCGCCGGCCGTCCTCGGCGGCGTGGCCAAGGTGGTGACCACCCTCGACGACTCGGGGGACATCCGGCAGCTCTTCCCGCTCGCCCATCTCACCTTCGGCGAGCAGGACGGGACGGTGTCCGCGCGCGTGGAGCGGATCCGCAAGGTCCTCGACGGGGCGGGGATCGACGCGCTCGTACCGGCCGACGTCCTCACGGCGATGTGGCACAAGTGGGTGTTCATCACCACGTTCGGCGCGGTGACGAGCCTGATGCGCGGCACGGTCGGCGAGGTGTACGACGCACCGGGCGGCGCGGCCCTCGGCCCGGCGCTGCTCGACGAGGCCGCCGCGGTCGCCGCGGCGGCCGGGCACCCCGTACCGGAGGAGGAGCGGGCGGGGACCCTTGCCGTGGTGTCCGCGTCGGGTTCGCCGATGGTGCCGTCCCTCTACCGCGACCTGACGGCGGGCCGTCCCACCGAGGTCGAGCACCTCTTCGGCGACCTGACCGCCCGGGCCCGCGCCCTCGGCGTGGCGACCCCGCTGCTCGACCTGGCGACCCTGCACCTGCGCGTCCACCAGCGCCGGGTCACGGCGACGGCAGAGGTCTGACGGGAGGGCCTGCCGGGAGGGCGTGCTGGGAAGGGCTGCCGGGAGGGCCTGTTGGGAAGGGATGCCGGGAGGGCCTGCCGGGAAGGGCTGCCGGGAGGGCCTGTCGGGAGGAGGCCGTCTCCCCCGCGCGGGGGAGACGGTGCGGCCGTCCGGACGACGTCGGGGCCCCGGTGCGGCGGCAGGCTGGACGGCATGATGAAGCTCAAGGCCCTTCCGGGTGTCCCCCGTTGGGCCGCCGTCGCCGCCCACGCCGTTCCGCTGATCGTCCTGCCGTCCGGCCTCTGGCGCGTCGCCCTGACGTTCGGCGCGCCGGTGGCCCGCCTGGAAGACCCCAGTCTCGGCCTGGACGTCTACATGCTCGGGCTGACCGCGCTCGCCGAGCTGCTCGCCTTCCTGACGCTCGGCCTGGTCCGCGAGTGGGGCGAGGTGTTCCCCCGCCGGCTGCCGTTCGTCGGCGGCCGCCCGGTCGGCGCCCGGGGCGCGACCTTCGCCGCACTGTCCGGGGCGTTCGGACTCGTGGCCCTCACCTGCTGGTTCGTGTACGTGGCGTACGCGGGCGGCGAGAAATCCCCCGTCAGCCACACCGACAGCCCCCTCCAGCAGACCCTGCTCTACGTCTGCTACGTCCCGCTCGTCGCCTGGGCTCCGCTGCTCACGGCGGTGGCGGTCGCGTACCACCGTCGCCGCGCGGCCCGTTGAGGGAGCCCCGGCAGGTGATGACGTTTCACGCCCACACCACCTTGACCACGGCGTGACCCGATGAAGCCGCCCGCGTGTAGAACCCCTGAAGGGACTCGTGACGGTCGAGGTACTCCTTCCTGAAGAGCGCCTCGTCCGGGCCGCGGAACCCGAGTCTCGTACCGGCGGCGTTCCACAGCTGGCCGAAGGAGACCGCCGCGAGGAAGTCCGCTGCCCGTGACACCTCGGGCGGGTCCATGAAGATCATGGGCGGGTCGGAGAGGTCGGCGTCGGCGCTGTGGGCCACGGGGCGGCCGCCGTAGATCGGCAGCGACCAGGGGCCGTCGGCGTCTGTACCCACGGGATCGGCTGCGGCGTAGAGGTCGTTGACGGAGTTCCAGGACTTCGAGATCGCGTCGGCGACACCTGCCGCGTACTCGTCCTCCAGGTTGTCCCAGGCCTCGGACATGTACGCCGTGAGCCAGGTGTGGTCGTCCTGGATCTCGGATTCCGCGACGGCGCGGAAGTGTAGGTAGATGCTCACCGCTGCAAGTCCCCTGGTTCGACGGCCCGGTGGTCGGACCGAACGGACCGAACCTAGGGGCCGACACTGACAGCGAGCCTCCCTGCCACGGCGGGCAAGGCTCCTCAGGGCCGGCCGTTCCGGCGGACGTAGTTGTCGCTCGCCGTCGGCGGGGAGTTGTGCGCGCCCAGGCCGAAGGAGACCCGGTCGGTCTTGGCCTGGCGCAGGGCTTCCTGTTCCTGGCGCATGCCGTCGACCGTGTCCGCGCGGCCGCCGCCCCTGCGGAGGAGGGTGACGGTCAACAGCACCCCGATGCCGCCCAGTACGCCGAACAGGACCAGTAGAGCGATCATGATGTCTCCCCCGTCGTTCTCCGCAGGGTAACCCGGGGATCGCGGGCGGCACAGGGCTTCGCGGGTCGTATGTCGGGGCTCGTCGTCAGCTCAGCAACGCCGGCGTCGCCGCCGCGAGTACGGACGCGATCCGGTCCCAGGCCTTTTCGTCGCGAGGGACCGGCGGCAGGAGCGTGCCCCCGCCCGTGCCCCAGGTGGTGGCCAGGGCCACCGGGTCGGCGCCGGTGACGGCGCCCGCCGCGAGGGCGGCGGCGCCCAGGGCGACGAGTTCGTCGGCCGCGGGGACGACCAACGGGCGGCCGGAGAGCCTGCGGACGGTCTCGGTCCAGGCCCGGCCGCGCGCGCCGCCGCCGATGAGGCGCAGCGGGCGGTCCCGTACGGCGGGCTCGGTGGGATCGAGGCCGCAGGCGGCGAGGAGTTCGTCGAGGGCCCGGAGCACGGTGAAGGCAGCGCCCTCGTAGGCCGCGCCGAGGACCGCCCGGGGGTCGGTGTCGTGCCGGAGGCCGGTGACGAGTCCGGCGGCGTGCGGGAGGTCGGGGGTGCGTTCGCCGTCGAGGTACGGCAGGACGACGACCTCCCCGCCGGGTGCGGCGTCCTCGCGGTCGAGGCCGAGGAGCGTGGCGAACCGGTCCACGGCGAGCGTGCAGTTGAGGGTGCAGCCGAGCGGGAGGTACGTGCCGTCGGTGGCGGCGAAGCCGGCGAGTCCGGGTGCGGCGGGGCGGGCGCGGGTCGCGGCGAAGACGGTGCCGGAGGTGCCGAGGCTGACGACGGGGTGGTCGAGGAGGCCCGCGCCGCCGAGCCCGAGGCCGACGGCGGCGGCCATGTTGTCGCCGGTGCCGGCGGCGACGGCGACCGTGCGGGGCAGGCCGAGGGCCTCGGCGGCGGCCGGGGTGAGGGTGCCGACGCGGGTGGCGCCGGAGGGGGCGACGGCCGGCAGGAGGGCCGGGTCCAGGCCGATGAGGTCGAGGACGTCCGGGTCGTAGGCGCCCGTGGCGGTCCCGTACCAGCAGGTGCCGGAGGCGTCCCCGGGGTCGGTGACGGCGACTCCGGAGAGGCGTTCGGTGAGGTGGTCGTGCGGGAGGCGGACGCCGGTCGTCGCGTCGGCGTGGTGCGGCTCGTGCTCGCGCAGCCACTGCCATTTGGCGGCGGTCATGGAGGCGACGGGGACCGAGCCGGTCCGCGCCGGCCAGGACGCGGGACCTCCGAGGCCTGCCGCGAGGGCGGCCGCCTGGGGCGCGGAGCGGGTGTCGTTCCAGAGGAGCGCGGGGCGGACGGGGCCGCCGTCGTCGCCGAGGGTGACGAGGCCGTGCTGCTGGCCGGCGACCGCGATGCCGGTGACGGAGGCCGCCGGGACGCCCGCGTCCCGTACGGCCGCGCGGACGGCCGCGGCCAGGGCGGTCCACCACTCCCCGGGGTCGCTCTCGCGCGCCCCGGCGGAGCCGGTGACGGTGTGCGGGGCGCGGCCGAGACCGAGGAGCTCGCCGGTGTCGGCGTCGACGGCGGCGGCCTTGGTGGACTGCGTGGAGCTGTCCACGCCGATCACGACGTTGCGGCTCGCGGGCATGCCCTTACCTCATCTCCCGATCGCTGGGCGCGATCTCTCGGCTCGATGTCTCGGCTCGATGTCTCAGCTCGTGGGACTGGCGCCGGGCGGCCCCGTCCCGTATTAGTTATCTCAGAAAACAAATCCGACTGCCAGTAGCAGGGAGACGCCATGACGGACTTCTCACCCACCCCCGAGGACCGCTTCACCTTCGGCCTGTGGACCGTCGGCTGGCAGGGCCGCGACCCCTTCGGCGAGGCGACCCGGCCCGCCCTCGACCCCGTGGAGTCCGTCGAGCGGCTCGCCGCCCTCGGCGCGTACGGCATCACCTTCCACGACGACGACCTGATCCCCTTCGGGTCGCCCGACGGCGAGCGCGACGCGATCGTCAAGCGCTTCCGGGCCGCCCTGGACCGCACCGGCCTCGTGGTCCCCATGGCGACCACGAACCTCTTCACGCAC
Organism: Streptomyces sp. R-07; assembly: GCF_049913175.1. NCBI lineage: Bacteria > Bacillati > Actinomycetota > Actinomycetes > Kitasatosporales > Streptomycetaceae > Streptomyces > Streptomyces sp. R-07. Next base: position 7,058,469 of record NZ_CP183978.1, on the reverse strand, counting down.
CCCGTCTTCAAGGACGGCGCCTTCACCGCCAACGACCGGGACGTGCGCCGTTTCGCGCTGCGCAAGACCCTCCGGAACATCGATCTGGCCGTCGAGCTCGGCGCCACCACCTACGTCGCCTGGGGCGGCCGGGAGGGTGCCGAGTCCGGCGCCGCGAAGGACGTGCAGGTCGCGCTGGACCGGATGAAGGAGGCCTTCGACCTGCTCGGCCAGTACGTCACCGAGCAGGGCTACGACCTGCGCTTCGCGATCGAGCCCAAGCCGAACGAGCCGCGCGGCGACATCCTGCTGCCCACCATCGGGCACGCGCTCGCCTTCATCGAGCGCCTGGAGCGCCCCGAGCTCGTCGGCGTGAACCCGGAGACGGGCCACGAGCAGATGGCCGGGCTGAACTTCCCGCACGGCATCGCGCAGGCGCTCTGGGCCGGCAAGCTGTTCCACATCGACCTGAACGGCCAGTCGGGCATCAAGTACGACCAGGACTTCCGCTTCGGCGCGGGCGACCTGCGCCAGGCGTTCTGGCTGGTGGACCTGCTGGAGACGGCCGGATACGCGGGCCCGCGCCACTTCGACTTCAAGCCGGTGCGCACCGACGGCTTCGACGGGGTGTGGGAGTCCGCGAAGAACTGCATGCGGAACTACCTGATCCTCAAGGAGCGCGCGGCCGCCTTCCGGGCCGACCCGGACGTCGTGGCGGCGCTCGCCGCCTCCCGGCTGCCCGAGCTCGCCGTGCCCACGGCCGCCGACGGTCTCGCGGGGCTGCTCGCCGACCCCACGGCGTACGAGACGTTCGACCCGGACGCGGCGGCGGCGCGCTCGATGGCCTTCGAGCACCTGGACCAGCTGGCCCTGGAGCACCTGCTCGGGGTCCGCTGATCCGCCGGTTTCAGCGCCCCGCGAGTGTCGAGCGGCGGACGACCAGTTCCGGCTGGAGCACCACGTGCTCGTGCAGGTGGTCGGCCGCCCGCTCGCCGGTCTCCGCCAGGAGCAGTTCGGCGGCCTTCGCCCCGAGGGTCAGCGCCGGCTGCCGTACGGAGGTCAGGGGTACGGTCGCGGCCGCGGCGAACTCGATGTCGTCGTAGCCGACGATCGCCATGTCCTCCGGCACCCGCACCCCCGCCGCGTACAGCGCCTGGAGCACGCCCAGGGCGAGCAGGTCGTTGGCGCAGAAGACGGCCGTCGGGCGGTCGGCGAGCCCGAGCAGCCGCGACCCGGCGTCCCGTCCGGAGGCCACGTCGAGGCGCTCGGCCGGGAGTTCCCGGAGCGCCGAGGCGGGCAGCCCGGCCTCGGCGAGCGCGAGCAGGGCCCCTTCGCGCCGGTCGCGGACCTGCTGGAGGTGGGCGGGGCCGCTGACGTACGCGAAGGAGCGGTGGCCGGTCGCGGTGAGGTGCCGGATCGCGAGGGAGCCGCCGACGACGTCGTCGACGGAGACCGAGCAGCCGGCGTCGTCGCCCGCCACCCGGTCGACGAGCACGGACGGAATGCCGTGGCGGCGGAACGCGCGGAGGTTGTCCCCGCTGGGGTCGGCGGGGGTGACCAGGACGCCGCGGACGCGCTGTTCGGCGAAGAGGGAGAGGTAGTCGGCCTCGTCGGCGGGGTTCTGGTCGCTGTTGCAGACCATGACGCCCAGGCCGGCCGCCCGGGCGGTGCGCTCGGCGCCCCGGGCGATGTCGACGAAGAAGGGGTTGCCCATGTCGAGGACGAGCAGCGCCATGATGCGGCTGCGGCCCGCCCTGAGCTGGCGGGCGGACTCGCTGCGCACGTAGCCGAGGCGTGCGATGACCGCCTGCACGTGCCCGCGCGTGGCGGGTGAGACCCGGTCGGGCTGGTTGATCACGTTGGAGACGGTGCCGACGGAGACGCCCGCCTCGCGCGCCACGTCCTTGATGCCGACGACACCTGTGCCGCCGGCCCCCGCACCGCCGCCGTGCCCGCTCGTCCGCGCGGTGTCCGTCATCCGTCCCACCTGGTCCGTCCTGCCCCTGCCGCCCTGTCCGGGCGGGGTCCCGCCCCGTGATTTCATCCTATGCGCCCGGTCTCCCGCGGCCTTTCACGCGAGGTGGAACACCTCGGTCAGCGGCCGCATGGCGGCATCCGGCGCCCGTCCGTCGAGCTCCTCGAAGAACTCCGCCATCTCGGCCTGCCACCGGGCGTTGACCTCGGCGGCCTCCATCGCGGCGCGGGCCCGGTCGAAGTCCGGGGTCTCCAGGTAGCCGACGAGCAGCCCGTCCTCGCGGAGGAAGAGGGAGTAGTTGTGCCAGCCGGCGGCGGTGAGCGCCGCGAGCATGTCGGCCCAGACGTGCCGGTGGCGTTCCCGGTACTCCTCGATCCGCTCGGCCCGGACCTTCAGCAGGAAGCAGACCCGCTGGGTGTTCGCCGTCGCCATCCGGCCCCCTCGACTGAAATGTTTCATTTCCGTGGACCCGGACGCTAGGTCGCGAGCGCTCGCCCGGTCAAGAGTCTTGACGACACCCTGCACGATGGCTAGCTTCCAGCGTTGACTGAATCGATTCATTTCAAGGCTCCGAGGTGGACATGACCGACATCGCTGCCGTGAAGGCCGCGCTCGCCGCCCAGCGGATCGAGACGCCCTCCTGGGGCTACGGGAACTCCGGGACCCGGTTCAAGGTGTTCGCGCAGCCGGGCGTGCCCCGGAACCCGTACGAGAAGCTCGACGACGCGGCGCAGGTCCACGCCCACACCGGCGTCGCCCCGCGGGTGTCGCTGCACATCCCCTGGGACCGGGTCGACGACTACGCCGCACTCGCCGCGTACGCGAAGGAGCGCGGCGTCGAACTGGGCGCGATCAACTCCAACACCTTCCAGGACGACGACTACCGGCTGGGGAGCGTCTGCCACCCCGACCCGGCCGTGCGCCGCCGGGCCGTGGACCACCTGCTCGACTGCGTCGACATCATGGACGCGACCGGCTCGGCGGATCTGAAGCTCTGGTTCGCGGACGGCACCAACTACCCCGGGCAGGACGACGTCACCGCCCGGCAGGAGCGGCTCGCGGAGTCCCTGGCCGAGGTGTACGCGCGGCTCGGCGAGGGGCAGCGGATGCTCCTGGAGTACAAGTTCTTCGAGCCCGCCTTCTACACCACGGACGTGCCGGACTGGGGCACCGCCTACGCGCACTGCCTCAAGCTCGGCCCGAAGGCGCGGGTCGTGGTGGACACCGGCCACCACGCGCCGGGCACCAACATCGAGTTCATCGTCGCGCTGCTCCTGCGGGAGGGCAGGCTCGGCGGCTTCGACTTCAACTCCCGCTTCTACGCGGACGACGACCTGATGGCCGGCGCCGCCGACCCCTTCCAGCTCTTCCGGATCATGCACGAGGTCGTCCGGAACGGCGGCCTGGATCCCGCCACGGACGTCGCCTTCATGCTCGACCAGTGCCACAACGTCGAGGCGAAGGTCCCGGCGGTGATCCGCTCGGTCATGAACGTCCAGGAGGCCACCGCCAAGGCGCTCCTCGTCGACACCGACGCACTCGCCGTCGCCCAGCGGTCCGGGGACGTGCTCGCCGCCCACGCCGTCCTGATGGACGCCTACGACACCGACGTACGCCCCCTGTTGCGCGCGCTGCGCGAGGAGCGGGGACTCGACCCCGATCCGGTCGCCGCCTACCTGCGCTCCGGACGACAGGAACGCATCGCCGCCGAACGCGTCGGCGGCGCCCAGGCCGGCTGGGGCGCGTAGGGCCTGTCCGGCGGATCAGGGTCGGCCAGGCCGCGGCGTCTGGTGCGGTACATCGCAAGGCGCCGGAGCGCCTCGATAGCGGAGCTATTGGGGCGTTTCAGCAATGCGGCGAGGTGCCGTGCCAGGCGTCGCGGACCCGGCCGTGATCCGCCGGACAGGCCCCAACCGCTCCCCCACACATTCCGACCCCCCGAAGGAACTCCATGACCTCCGCCACCCCTCCCGAAGTCACCGCCCTCCTGGACAGGGCCCACCGGCTCGGCTCCGATCCCCGCACCACCAACTACGCGGGCGGCAACGCCTCCGCCAAGGGCACCGTCACCGACCCCGTGACCGGGGGCGAGACCACCCTCATGTGGGTCAAGGGCTCCGGCGGCGACCTCGGCACCCTCACCGAGGACGGCCTCGCCGTGCTCCGCCTCGACCGCCTGCGCGCACTCGCCGAGGTCTACCCCGGGGTGGAACGCGAGGACGAGATGGTCGCGGCCTTCGACCACTGTCTGTACGGCAAGGGCGGCGCGGCCCCGTCCATCGACACCGCCATGCACGGCCTGGTGGACGCGCCCCACGTCGACCATCTGCACCCGGACGCGGGGATCGCGCTCGCCTGCGCCGCCGACGGCGAGAAGCTGACGGCCGACTGCTTCGGCGACACGGTCGTGTGGGTGCCGTGGCGGCGGCCCGGTTTCCAGCTGGGCCTGGACATCGCCGACGCCCAGCAGGCCCACCCCACGGCGATCGGCTGCGTCCTGGGCGGGCACGGGATCACCGCCTGGGGCGGCAGCTCGGAGGAGTGCGAGCGCAACGCGCTGCACATCATCCGTACCGCCGAGGCCTTCCTCGCCGTGCGGGGCGGGCCAGAGCCGTTCGGGCCGGTGGTCGAGGGGTACGGTCCGCTGCCCGAGGCCGAGCGGCGGAAGCGGGCCGCCGCGCTCGCCCCGTACGTCCGCGCCCTCGCCTCCCAGGACCACCCGCAGGTCGGCCACTTCACCGACTCGGGGCCGGTGCTCGACTTCCTCTCCCGCGCCGAGCACCCCCGGCTCGCCGCCCTCGGGACCTCCTGCCCCGACCACTTCCTGCGGACCAAGGTCCGGCCGCTGGTCCTGGACCTTCCGCCGGGCGCGCCCCTCGACCGGGCGGTCGACCGGCTGCGGGAGCTGCACACCGCCTACCGAGAGGAGTACGCCGCCTACTACGCCCGGCACGCCACCGGGGACTCCCCCGCGATGCGCGGCGCCGACCCGGCGATCGTGCTCGTGCCCGGCGTGGGCATGTTCTCCTTCGGCCGGGACAAGCAGACCGCCCGCGTGGCGGGCGAGTTCTACGTCAACGCGATCCAGGTGATGCGAGGCGCCGAGGCGGTCTCCTCGTACGCGCCGATCGAGGAGTCGGAGAAGTTCCGCATCGAGTACTGGGAGCTGGAGGAGGCCAAGCTGCGGCGGATGCCGAAGACCCGGCCGCTCGCGACCCGGGTTGCTCTCGTGACGGGAGCGGGCAGCGGCATCGGCCGGGCGATCGCGCACCGGCTCGCCGCCGAGGGGGCCTGCGTGGTGGTCGCCGATCTGAACGCGGCGAGCGCGGAGGCGGTGGCGGAGGAACTGGGCGGACCCGACCGGGCGGTGGCCGTCGCCGTGGACGTCACGTCGGAGGAGCAGATCGTCGCGGCGTTCCGGACGGCGCTGCTCGCCTTCGGCGGGGTGGACCTGGTCGTCAACAACGCCGGCGTCTCGATCTCCAAGCCGCTCCTCGACACCACCGCGAAGGACTGGGACGTCCAGCACGCCATCATGGCCCGGGGCTCGTTCCTGGTCTCCCGGGAGGCGGCGCGGGTCATGACGGCCCAGGGACTCGGCGGCGACATCGTCTACATCGCCTCCAAGAACGCCGTCTTCGCAGGCCCGAACAACATCGCCTACTCCGCCACCAAGGCCGACCAGGCACACCAAGTGCGGCTGCTCGCCGCCGAGTTGGGTGAGCACGGCATCCGGGTCAACGGCGTCAACCCGGACGGCGTGGTGCGGGGCTCGGGCATCTTCTCCGGGGGCTGGGGTGCGCAGCGGGCGGCCACGTACGGCATCGAGGAGGACCAGCTCGGCGCGTTCTACGCGGGGCGGACTCTGCTCAAGCGGGAGGTGCTGCCCGAGCACGTGGCCAACGCGGTGTTCGCGCTGACCGGCGGCGACCTCAGCCACACGACCGGCCTGCACGTCCCGGTCGACGCGGGCGTCGCCGCGGCCTTCCTGCGATGAGCGCCGGTTCCACTTCGGCAGGCCGGGGCGTCTTCGCCGCGGCCGACCTCGGCGCCACCAGCGGACGGGTGATGCTCGCCCGGGTCGGCCCCGACCGGCTCGACCTCTCCGAGCTCCACCGCTTCCCCAACACCCCCGTCCTGCTGCCCGACGGGCTGCGCTGGGACGCCCTCGCCCTCTTCCAGGGGATCCTGGACGGCCTGCGCGCGGCCGCCCGGGCGGGTGGCGGGGTCGACTCGGTGGGCGTGGACACGTGGGCGGTGGACTACGGGCTCCTCGACGCGGACGGCGCGCTGCTCGGCGCGCCGTACCACTACCGCGACCGGCGTACGGAGGGTGCGGCGGAGGCGGTACGGGGGAAGGTCGGCCCGGCCGAGCTGTACCGGATCAACGGGCTCCAGCACCTGCCGTTCAACACCGTCTTCCAGCTCGCTGCGGCGGCCGACGGCGCCCAACTGGGCGTGGCACGCACGCTGTTGCTCATGCCGGACCTGATGGTCCACTGGCTGACCGGGACGGTCGGCGCGGAGGAGACCAACGCGTCCACGACGGGCCTCTTCGACGCCCGCGCCGGCACCTGGTCGAAGGAGCTGACCGGACGTCTCGGGATCGATCCCGGACTGCTCCCCCCGCTGCGGGCCCCTGGCGATCCGGCGGGTGAACTCCTCGCCCACGTCGTCGAGTTCACCGGGCTTCCCGACCGGACGCCGGTGACGACCGTCGCCTCGCACGACACCGCGTCCGCCGTGGTCGCCGTCCCCGCGACGGCCCCCGACTTCGCGTACATCTCCTGCGGCACCTGGTCGCTCGCGGGTCTGGAGCTGGACTCCCCGGTCCTGACCGAGGCGTCCCGGGCGGCGAACTTCACCAACGAGCGCGGGATCGACGGCACGGTCCGCTTCCTGCGGAACATCATGGGCCTGTGGCTCCTGGAGGAGTGCCGCCGCACGTGGGAGCGCCAGGGCCTGTCCACCGATCTCGACGGACTGCTCGCGGACGCGGCGCGCGCGGAGCCGTTCGCGGCGGTCGTCGACCCGGACGCGCCGGAGTTCCTCGCCCCGGGCGACATGCCGGAGCGGATCCGGGGGTACTGCCGGCGCACCGGGCAGGCCGCGCCCGACACCCCCGGGGCGGTGGTCCGCTGTGTCCTGGAGAGTCTGGCCCTGGCCCATCGGCGCACCCTGCGGCGGGCCGCCGAGCTGGCCGGGCGGGAGGTCGCGCGGGTGCATCTGGTGGGCGGCGGAGCCCGTAACGCGCTGCTCTGCCAGTGGACGGCGGACGCGACCGGGCTGCCCGTCGTCGCGGGCCCCGTGGAGGCGACCGCCCTAGGCAACGTCCTCGTCCAGGCGCGCGCCGCCGGTCTCGTGGGTGACCTCGGCTCGATGCGTCGGCTCGTGGCGCGGAGCCGTCCCCTGCGACACTACGTACCGCAGGGCGACGGCGCCGCCTGGGACCGGGCCGCCGCCCGTCTCGAACCGTCCCCGAGGAACAGCTGATGCGTGTCGCTCTCTTCGTCACCTGCGTCAACGACGCCGTCTTCCCCACGACGGGCGTGGCCACCGTCCGGCTCCTCGAACGGCTCGGCGTGGAGGTCGACTTCCCGGCGGCGCAGTCCTGCTGCGGGCAGCCGCAGTTCAACACCGGCTACCGCGCGGAGACCGAGCCGCTCGTCCGGCGCACGGTCCGGGCCTTCGAGGGGTACGACCACGTGGTCACCCCGTCGGGTTCGTGCGCGGCGATGGTCCGCCACCACTACCCGTCGTTCGGTGCGGAGGCCGGGGCCCTGGCGCCGCGCGTGTACGAGCTGACGGAGTTCCTGGTGGACGTGCTCGGCGTGACGGACGTCGGCGCGTACTTCCCGCACCGGGTGACGTACCACCCGTCCTGTCACGGCCTGCGGCTCCTCGGGCTCGGGGAGCGGCCGCGGCGGCTCCTGGAGGCGGTGAAGGGCCTGGAGCTCGTGGAGCTGCCGGGGGCGGAGGAGTGCTGCGGCTTCGGCGGCACCTTCGCGGTGAAGAACCCGGACGTGTCGGCGGCGATGGGCGCCGACAAGATCGCGAACGCGCTGTCCACGGGCGCGGAGGTGCTGTGCGGCGCGGACAACTCCTGTCTGCTGCACGTGGGCGGCATGCTGAGACGGCAGGAGGCGCCGCTGCGGGCGCTGCACCTGGCGGAGATCCTGGCGAGCACGGAAGAGGAGCCCTGGGCGTGAGCGGAACCTTTGTCGGTATGCCGGCCTTCCCGGAGTCGGCGCGGGCGGCGGTCAAGGACACGACTCTGCGCGCCAACCTGCGGCACGCGACCCACACCATCCGGGACAAGCGGGCGCGGGCGGTGGCCGAGCTGGACGACTGGGCCGCGCTGCGCGAGGCCGGCAAGCGCATCAAGGACGAGACGCTCCGTCACCTCGACACGTACCTCCTCCGGTTGGAGGAGTCGGTGACGGCGGCGGGCGGCACCGTGCACTGGGCGGCCGACGCGGCGGAGGCGAACCGGCTCGTCACCGAGCTGGTGAAGGCGACCGGCCGGACCGAGGTGGTCAAGGTCAAGTCCATGGCCACCCAGGAGATCGGGCTCAACGAGCACCTGGAGGCCGAGGGCATCGCCGCGTACGAGACGGATCTCGCGGAGCTGATCGTGCAGCTCGGCGAGGACCGCCCCTCGCACATCCTGGTTCCGGCGATCCACCGCAACCGCGGCGAGATCCGCGACATCTTCCGGGACAAGATGGGGAGTTGGGGCCGCCCGGCTCCGGAGGGGCTGAGCGACACGCCCGCCGAGCTCGCGGAGGCGGCCCGCCTCCACCTCCGGGAGAAGTTCCTGCGGGCCGAGGTCGGGATCTCGGGGGCGAACTTCATGGTCGCCGAGACCGGCACCCTCGTCGTCGTCGAGTCCGAGGGCAACGGCCGCATGTGCCTGACCCTGCCCGAGACCCTCATCTCGGTCGTCGGCGTGGAGAAGGTGGTGCCGACCTGGCGGGACCTGGAGGTGTTCCTCCAGACGCTCCCCCGCTCCTCGACGGCCGAGCGGATGAACCCGTACACGAGCATGTGGACGGGGACCACCGACGACGACGGGCCGAGCGCCTTCCATCTCGTCCTCCTGGACAACGGGCGCACCGACGCCCTCGCCGACGAGGTGGGCCGGCAGGCACTGCGCTGCATCCGCTGCTCGGCCTGCCTCAACGTCTGCCCGGTGTACGAGCGGGCCGGGGGTCACGCGTACGGCTCGGTCTACCCCGGTCCGATCGGCGCGATCCTCACCCCGCAGCTGCGGGGCACGGCGAGCGAGGTCGACGCCTCGCTGCCGTACGCCTCCTCGCTGTGCGGCGCATGCTACGAGGTGTGCCCGGTCGCCATCGACATCCCCGAGGTCCTGGTGCACCTGCGCGAGCGGGTGGCCGAGGAGGGCGGGCGGGGCCACCGCCTGGAGCGGGCGGCGATCAAGGCCTCCACCTGGGTCCTGGACCACCCCGGCGTGCTCGCCGCGGGCGAGCGGCTCGCGTCCGCGGCCCGCAAGGCGCTCCCGAAGCGGCTGCCGGGCCCCGGCGCCCGCCAGTGGACCGACCACCGCGACCTGCCCGAACTGCCCGCCGAACCGTTCCGCGACTGGTGGAGGAAGAACCGCACATGACCGAGGCGCGCACCGAACGTCGCGCGGCGGACCGAGCAGGAAACCCGAGGAAGGACCGCTCATGACCGACTCCCGCGCACGGATCCTCGCCCGGATCCGCGCCGCCGTCGCGGACGCCCCCGCCGCTCCCGCCGTCGCCCGCGACTACCGGACCAGTCACACCCCGGACGACCCGGCCGGCGTTCTCGACCTGCTCCACGAGAACCTCGCCGACTACCGGGCCCACGTCCACCGCACCGCACCGGACGGCGTCGCCGGGCTCGTCGCGCGGCTCCTCGCGGAGCGCGGGGCGCGCAGCGTCGCCGTCCCGCCCGGGCTGCCCGAGGAGTGGCTCGCCGCCACCGAGGCCGTACGGCGGTTCGACGAGCCCCGCCTGACCCCGTACGAACTGGACGGCACGGACGCCGTGGTGACGGGGTGCGCGGTGGCGGTCGCCGAGACCGGCACGATCGTCCTCGACGGCGGCCCCGGTCAGGGCCGCCGGGCGCTCACCCTCGTCCCGGATCTGCACCTGTGCGTGGTGCGGGCCCCGGAGCAGGTGGTGGCCTCCGTACCGCTCGCGATGCCCCGGCTCGACCCGGCGCGGCCGCTGACGTGGATCTCCGGGCCGTCGGCGACGAGCGACATCGAGCTCGACCGGGTGGAGGGCGTCCACGGGCCGCGGACCCTCGAGGTGATCCTGGTGACGGGCCGGTAGGGCGAACGGCCGGGCCCGCGAAGGTCCCGGCCGTGTCGACAGGACGGCTTCTACGCCGACTCGCGGCGGACGAGCTCGGTCGGCAGGATGACCGTCGCCGGGTCCTCGCCCGCTATCCGCGCCAGGAGCGTGCGGACCATCTCGGTGCTGATCCGGTCCCAGGGCTGGCGGATCGTGGTGAGCGAGGGGCGGGAGGAGAGGGCCGCCGGGGAGTCGTCGAAGCCGCCCACGGCGATGTCCTCGGGGACCCGCTTGCCCGCTCGGGCGAGGGCGTCGAGGACGCCCTGCGCCATCAGGTCGGAGGCGACGAAGACGGCGTCGATGTCCGGGGCGCGCTCCAGGAGGGCGACGGCGGCGTCCTCGCCGCTGGCCCGGCTGTAGTCGCCGGTGGCGATCAGCGTCTCGTCGACGGGCAGGCCGTGCTCGGCGAGCGTCTCGCGGTAGCCGTCGAGGCGCTCCACCCCGCCGGGGGTGTCGAGCGGGCCGGTGACGGTGGCGATCCGGCGCCGCCCGGTCGCGTACAGGTGGCGCACCATGTCGCGGGCGCCGTCCCGGTCGTCGGCGGCGACGTAGCCGATCTTGGCGGTCTGGCCGAGGGGCTTGCCGCAGGCGACGACGGGGACGCCGGCCTCGTGCAGCCGGGCCACCACCGGGTCGCCGGAGTGGCTGGAGACGAGGAGGACGCCGTCGACATGGCCGGCCTCGATGTAGCGGAGGTTGCGGCGGCGTTCGTCCTCGGTGCCGGCGATCATCAGGAGGAGCGGGATGTCCTGGGCGGCGAGGGCCTGGGTGCAGGCCCTCAGGAGGACGTTGAAGTTGGGGTCCTCGAAGAAGCGCTCCTGCGGCTCGGTGAGGAGGAAGGCGACCGAGTCGGACTTGCCGGTGATCAGCGAGCGGGCGTGCCGGTTGACGACGTATCCCGTTCTTCGGATCGCGGCGTCGACGGCCGCCTTCGCCGTCGGGCTGACGTAGTGGCCGCCGTTGAGGACGCGGGAGACGGTGCCGCGCGAGACTCCGGCCTCTCGGGCCACGTCGTGGATGGTCGCCGGGCGGCGCCTGCTCGCTGCTGTGCTCATGCTGTGTGTTTCCCCTCGATCCCCTGTGGTCAGGACTTTACGGCGCCAGAAAGCAGGTCGAGGCTCCAGAAGCGCTGGATGACCAGGAACAGGGCGATGAGCGGGGCGATGGCGAGGAGGGCTCCGGTGATGACGAGGGTGTAGAGGGAGGGCTGGCTGGCGCCTTGCTTGAGGAGGGTGAACAGGCCCACGGTCATGGGGAACTTCTCGTCGTCGCCGAGCATGATGAAGGGCAGCAGGAAGTTGTTCCAGATGGCGACGAACTGGAAGAGGAAGATCGTCACCAGGCCCGGGGACATCATGGGGACGGCGATCCGCAGGAAGATCCGCCACTCGCCCGCGCCGTCCATGCGGCCCGCCTCGACGAGCTCCATGGGGATGGCGGCCTCGGCGTAGATGCGGCCGAGGTAGACGCCGTACGGGGAGAGGATCAGCGGCAGCAGCACGGACGCGTACGTGTCCGTCAGATCGGCCTCGGCCATGAGCAGGTACTGCGGGATGGCGAGGATGACCGGCGGCATGAGGACGCCGGTGAGGATCAGGTTGAAGAACGCCTCGCGGCCGCGGAAGCGGTACGTGGCGAAGGCGTAGCCGGCGAACGCGGAGACCACCGTGGACAGGACGGCGCCGAGGCCCGCGTAGAAGACGGAGTTGCCCATCCAGCGCCAGTAGATGCCCTCGCGGTACGCGTCGAGGTCGGCGAGGTTGTCGGCGAAGCCGTCGCCGGGCAGGAAGGTGAAGGTGGAGAAGAGGTCCTGGCCCGACTTGGTGGCGGCGACCACGACCCAGGCGACGGGGAGCAGGCAGTACAGCGCCCCGAGGACGAGGGCGGCGGTGGGGAGCAGGGCCGTGCGGCGGGGGCGGGGAGGGCCCTGGGAGGTGCCGGGGGTGGTGCCGGCGGCCGGGGCGGTCGCGCGGAGCGGCGGGGAGGCGAGCCCGGTCATCGGCTGGCTCCTTGTGTGGTGCGGCGGTTGGAGACCCGGAGGAGGGCGAAGGAGAGCGCGAAGGTGGCGAGGGCGAGGACCACGGCGGTGGCCGAGGCGGCGTAGATGTTCCCGCCGGTGAAGGCGTCGCTGTAGACCTTCATGAGGGGGCTCCAGGTCGAGGGGATGCCGTTGGTGAGCGGCTTGAGCGTCATGGGCTCGTTGAAGACCTGGAGGGTGGCGATGATGGAGAAGAAGAAGGTGAGCACCAGGGAGGGCGCCACCATCGGGATCTTGATGCGGAGCGCGATCTGCAGTTCCGAGCAGCCGTCGAGCTTGGCCGCCTCGTACACCTCGGCGGGCAGGGAGCGCAGCGCGGTGTAGATGACGATCATGTTGAAGCCGGTGCCGCCCCAGATCGCGATGTTCGACATCGCCAGGTAGAGCGGGCCGCCGTCCATGAGGTCGGGCTGCGGGAGTCCGAAGGCGTCGAGGAGGTAGAGGAAGGGGCTGACGTCGGGAAGGTAGAGGAAGCCCCAGAGGAGCGCCGCGATGACGCCGGGGACGGCGTACGGCAGGAAGATCGCGAGCCGGGCGAAGGAGCGGGCCCGGACGCGCTCGGAGTCGAGCAGGAGCGCGAAGAACAGGGCGAGGCCGAGCATGACGGGGACGACGATCGCGCCGTAGCCGAGGACGCGCAGGGCGCTGTGGAGGAACTCGGAGTCGGTGAGGGCGGAGGTGTAGTTCTCCAGGCCGGCCCAGACCTCGTTCCTGGCTCCCTTGCCGAGCCCGAGGCCCTTGATCTCGATCTTGTGGAAGCTGAGCCAGAGGGCGTAGCCGATGGGCAGTGCGAAGAACAGGGCGAAGAGGAGGGCGGCGGGGAGGAGGAAGCCGTACGGGGCCGCCTTGACCCCGTACGACCGGCGCACGCCCTGGCGGGGCTGCGTCACTTGGCGACTCCGAAGCCCTGCTTCTTCAGGTCCGCGACGGTGGCGTCCCGCACGGTCGTGAGGGCGGTGCCGAAGCCGGACTTCGCCTTGGCCGCCTTGCCGAACTCGTCCTTGAAGGAGGTGTAGGCGACGTTCACGTTGGGGCCCCAGGCGGCCGGCGCGGTGGTCTTCGCGATCTCGGCGGCGCGGGTGTAGAAGTCGGGCTGGTTGGCGAAGTAGTCGGGGGCCTTGGCGAGGGCGCCGCTGGTCTGGGCGGCGGTGGCGGCGGGGTAGATGCCGCTCTCCTTGACGAGGGCGGCGAGGGCCTTCGGGTCGGTGTTCAGCCAGACGGCGAACTTCGCGGCGGCGTTCTTGTGCGGGGAGTCGGAGGTGACGGCGGTGGAGGAGCCGCCCCAGCTGCCGGTGGCGTTCGCGCCCTTGGTCCACTGCGGGAGGGGGGCCATGGCCCACTTGCCCTTGCCGTCGGGGGCGGCGGTGGTGAGGGTGCCGGGGGCCCAGACGGCGCTGACCCAGGCGAGCTGCTCGCCGGTGTTCATGGCCTTGTTCCAGGCGGGGGTGTACATCGGCTGGTTGTCGATGGCGCCCTCGGCGACCAGGCCGCCCCAGAAGTCGGTGACCTTCTTGGTGGCGGCGTCGTCGATGCCGACCTTCCAGTTCTCGCCCTCGAAGGTCCACCACTTGGCGCCGGCCTGCTGGGAGAGGCCGGCGAAGAGGCCGGCGTCGTTGGCGGAGAAGGTGGTGAGGGACTTGCCGGGGGCCTTCTTCTTCAGGGTGCGGGCGGTGGCGGCGAACTCGTCCCAGGTGGTGGGGACGGAGAGGCCGTACTGCTTGAAGAGGTCCTCGCGGTAGAAGAACATCAGCGGCCCGGAGTCCTGCGGCAGGGCGTAGACGGCCTCGCCGCCGAAGGTGGTCTGCTGCCAGATGCCGGGGGCGAAGGCGTTCTTGACGCTCTCCGGGACCTCGGTGGCGATGTCGGCCAGGGAGTCGTTGCTGACGAGGGTCGGGAGGGCCTGGTACTCGGCCTGGACGAGGTCGGGTCCCTTGTGCGCCTTCGTCGCGGTGATGACCTTGGTGACGAGGTCGTCCCCGGAGGCCTGCTTCTGCACGGTGACCTGGATGTCGGGGTGCTCGGCGTTCCAGAGGGCGGCGACCTTGTCCATGCCGGGCGCCCAGGCCCAGTAGGTGAGCAAGACGGGGCCGGAGTCGGCGCCCGCCTTGCCGTCCGAGTCCGAGGAGCCGCAGGCGGAGAGCGCGGTGGCGCCGAGGAGGACGGCGGTGGCGGCGGCGAGACCGCGGCGCGTGATGTGAGGCATGGGGTACTTCTCCCTGACCGAAAAAGGGGCCTCTCCCTCGAGCGGGAGGGCCGGTCATGCATCTGTGAGCGTTCACAGTAGAGAAACGTTCCAGACACTTGTCAATGGTTGTTCGTGTGCGGTTATGTTGCGTTGCCACATCGAGATCGAGTGTGTGCACGTTCCCAAGGAACCAAAGCTTCCAACTTTCGAGGTTTCAGGAGAGACTCATGCCGCAGACCACTCCCAAGGGCCTGCACCGGCTCGCGTTCGGCGGGGACTACAACCCCGAACAGTGGCCGGAAAGCGTCTGGCAGGAGGACGTCCGGCTGATGCGGGAGGCCGGCGTCACCATGGTGAGCGTCGGGATCTTCTCCTGGGCCCTGCTCGAACCGGAGCCGGGCCGGTACGACTTCGGCTGGCTCGACCGGCTCCTCGACCTGCTGCACGAGAACGGCGTCCGCGTCGACCTGGGCACCCCCACCGTGGCGCCGCCCGCCTGGTTCTACCGCGCCCACCCCGAGGCCCTGCCCGTCACCGCCGAGGGCGTCCGCTTCTCCTACGGCTCACGCGGGGCGATCTGTCACAGTTCGACCGCCTACCGCACGGCCGCCGCCGGGATCACCACCGAACTCGCCCGCCGCTACGGCAGCCACCCGGCGCTCGCCCTCTGGCACGTCCACAACGAGTACGGCGTCCCCGTCAGCGCCTGCTACTGCGACAGCTGCGCCGCCCACTTCCGCCGCTGGCTCCACGAGACGTACGGCTCGGTGGACGCAGTGAACGAGGCCTGGGGCACCGCCTTCTGGGGGCAGCGCTACGGCTCGTACGAGGAGATCGACCCTCCCCGCGTCACCCCCACCGTCGGCAATCCGGCCCAGCAGCTCGACTACCGCCGCTTCGCCGACGCCACCATCCGGGAGAACTTCCGGACGGAGCGGGACATCCTGCACGAGCTGGCCCCCGGCATCCCCGTCACCACCAACTTCATGACCGCCCTCAGCCAGTGCGACTCGCTCGACTACTGGGCCTGGGGCCGCGCGGTCGACCTCGTCACCAACGACCACTACCTCATCACCGACGGCCGCCGCACCCACGTCAACCTCGCCATGGCCGCCGACCTCACCCGCTCCGTCGCCGGCGGCGCGCCCTGGCTGCTCCTGGAGCACTCCACGTCCGGGGTGAACTGGCAGGCCCGCAACCCGGCCAAGCGCCCGGGCGAGATGGCCCGCAACTCCCTCGCGCACGTCGCCCGCGGCTCCGAGGGCGCGATGTTCTTCCAGTGGCGCCAGTCCCGGCGCGGCGCCGAGAAGTTCCACTCCGCGATGCTCCCGCACGGCGGCACCGACACCCGGATCTGGCGGGAGGTCGTCGCCCTCGGAGCCGGCCTGAAGGCCCTGGAGGAGGTACGCGGCAGCCGGACCGTCCCGGACGTCGCCATGCTGTGGGACTGGCACTCCTGGTGGGCGCAGAACCTGGAGTGGCGGCCGAACGAGGCCCACGAGGCACGCGAGCGCGCCGACAGCTTCTACGAGACCCTCTACGACCGGCACCTCACCGTCGACTTCGCCCACCCCGAGTCCGACCTCTCGGCCTACCCGCTGGTCGTCGTCCCCGCGCTCTACCTCACCACCGAGGCCGCCGGGCAGAACCTCCGCGAGTACGTCGAGAACGGCGGCACCCTCGTCGTCTCCTACTTCTCCGGGATCGTCGACGAGCACGACGCCGTCCACCCCGGCGCACACCCGGGCGCCCTGCGCGAGGTCCTCGGCCTCACCGTGGACGAGTGGTCCCCGCTCCTGGACGACCAGCGCGTGACCGTCGCCGGCCCGGACGGCGCCACGCTCACCGGTGACGTGTGGACGGAGTTCGTCCGGCCGCGCGGGGCCGAGACCGTGTGGACGTACGCGGACGGCCCGGCCGCCGGCGGCCCCGCCGTCACCCGGCACCGGCTCGGCCGGGGCACCGCCTGGTACGTCTCCACCCGGCTGGACGCGGCCTCGCTCGACGCGATCCTCGCCGCCGCCTGCGAGGACGCCGGGGTCGCCCCGCGCGCCGCGCTCCCCCACGACGTGGAGGTCGTGCACCGCGCCGGGGACGACGGGCAGTGGTACGTCTTCGTCCTGAACCACTCCGCCGCGGACGCCGAGGTGCCGCTGGACGGCTCCGGCACGGAGCTCCTCGGCGCCTCGGGCGGCGAACCGGTCGACGGCAAGCTCACCGTCCCGGCCGGCGCCGTCCGCGTCGTACGCCTCGACGCCTGACCGCAGCCCCTCCCCCACCCCACCCGGGGCCCCTGGACTCCCCGGGGGCGGCCCGCACCCCGCTGCGCCGCCCCCGGGTGAGCCGTACCACCGCACGGCTCCACCGCACAGCACCACCGCAAGGAAACACCGCACGACACTCACATCCGCCACCGTCGAAGGGACTCGACGATGCACCCCACCACCAGAAGCCGCTTCCGCCCGCGCGTCGCGGCCGTCGCCGCCGCGCTCGGCGCCCTCCTCCTGGCCCCCCTGCCCGCCGCTCAGCAGGCCGAGGCCGCCGCCACCCTCACCAACACCGGCTTCGAGGCCGACGGCACCGGAACGGCCACCCCCTCCGGCTGGTCCACCTACTCCGCCGCCGGCCAGAACGCGGCCTCCTTCACCGAGGCAGGAGGCCACAGCGGCGGCTACCGCCTCACCCACTGGTCCTCCGCCGCGTACAAGGTCGAGACGTACCAGTACCTCTCCGGTCTCACCGACGGCGACTACACGCTCAGCGCCTGGGTCCGCTCCGGCGGCGGGCAGAACTCCGCGTACCTCGCCCTGCGCAACTGCGGCTCCGCCGAGCAGCGCACCGACCTCCCGGTGACGTCGAGCGGCTGGATACGGATCGTCACCCCGGTCAAGGTCGTCGGCGGGGGATGCACGATCAGCGTCAACTCCGATGCGAACGCGGGCAACTGGATCAACGTCGACGATCTGACCTTCACCTCCGGCACGACCGGGCTCACCGTGAAGGGCGTCGATCTCTCCGCGCTCAAGAAGAGCGAGGACCTCGGCGGGACCTACAAGTCGAGCGCCGGCGTCACCGGCGACCCGGTCGCCCTCCTCAAGAACTCCGGCGCGAACTACGGCCGCCTCAAGGTGTGGGTGAACCCGGCGGACGGCTACAACGACAAGGCCCGCGTGCTGGCCACCGCGAAGCGGATCAAGGCGCAGGGCATGAAGCTCCTCGTCGACTTCCACTACTCCGACATCTGGGCCGATCCCGGCGCGCAGACCAAGCCCGCCGCCTGGTCCGGCCACTCGTACACCCAGCTCAAGACCGACGTGTACGACCACACGTACGACGTCCTCAACGCCCTCAAGGCGCAGGGCACCACCGCCGACATGGTGCAGATCGGCAACGAGATCAACACCGGCATGCTGTGGCCGGAGGGGTCGACCAGCAACTGGTCGCAGCTCGCCGGCCTGCTCAAGTCCGGCATCTCCGCCGCCAAGGCGGTCTCGTCGAGCACCCAGATCGCGCTGCACCTCGCCAACGGCGGCGACAACACGCTCTACCGCACGTGGTTCGACAACGCGACGGCGCAGGGCGTGAGTTACGACGTGATCGCGCTGTCCTTCTACGGCTACTGGCACGGCGCGCTGTCCTCGCTCCAGGCCAACCTGGACGACATCTCGGCGCGTTACGGCAAGAAGGTGATGGTCGCGGAGACCGCGTACCCGTTCCGCCTCGACAGCGAGGACGCCCACGAGAACATCATCGACCTCTCCTCCGAGCTGGTCTCCGGCTACCCGGCGAGCAGCTCGGGCCAGTCCGCCTGGCTGCGGGACGTCATGAACGTCGTCGAGGCGGTGCCGAACGGCCGCGGCCTCGGCGTCGTCTACTGGGAGCCGACCTGGACGGCCGTCGCGGGCAACGGCTGGGACCCGGCCGACGCCTCCTCGGGCAACGGCTGGGAGAACCAGGCCCTGTTCGACTACGACAGCAGGCTGCTGCCTGCGGCGGGCGTGCTCGCCCACCGCTGACCCCGTGCGACCGAGGGGCGGGCTCGTTCACGAGCCCGCCCCTCTCCCGTTTCCCGCTACCACTCGGCCAGCGAGCCGTCGTCCCGGCGCCAGGCCGGGTTGCGCCAGCGGTGGCCCACCTCGGCGGCCCGCTCGACCGCCTTCTCGTCGACCTCGATCCCGAGACCCGGACCGGTCGGCAGGGCCACGTGCCCGTCCTCGTACCGGAAGACCGTGGGGTCGACGAGGTAGTCGAGCAGGTCGGAGCCGGTGTTGTAGTGGATGCCGAGGCTCTGCTCCTGGATCAGGAGGTTCGGCGCGGCGAAGCCCACCTGGAGGCAGGAGGCCAGCGCGATCGGGCCCAGCGGACAGTGCGGGGCGAGGGACACGTCGTACGCCTCCGCCATCGCGGCGATCCTGCGCACCTCCGAGATGCCGCCCGCGTGCGACAGGTCGGGCTGCGCGACCGCGATGCCCTGGTCGAGGACCTTCTTGAAGTCCCAGCGGGAGTAGAGGCGTTCGCCGGTCGCGATGGGGATCGAGGTCGAGCGGACGATGTCGCCGATGTGGTCGCTCATCTCGGGGACGACCGGCTCCTCCACGAAGAAGGGCAGGTACGGCTCCAGGAGCGGCAGGACCCGGCGGGCCATCGGCGCGGTGAGCCGGCCGTGGAAGTCGATCGCGATGTCGAACTCGTCGCCCACCGCCTCCCGGATGGAGGCGACCCGGTCCACGATCGCCTGGGTGGCGGCCGGGGTGTCGATGAGCCGCAGCTGCGCCGAGGCGTTCATCTTGATGGCGGTGAAGCCCTCGTTCTTGCGGGCCAGGGCCTCGCTCGCGACCTCGTCGGGGCGGTCGCCGCCGATCCAGCTGTACACGCGGGCGCGGTCGCGGACGTTGCCGCCGAGGAGCTGCCAGACGGGGACGCCGAGCGCCTTGCCGGTGATGTCCCAGAGGGCCTGGTCGATGCCGGCGACGGCACTGGAGAGGACCGGGCCCCCGCGGTAGAAGCCGCCCTTGGTGAGGACCTGCCAGTGGTCCTCGATCTTCATCGGGTCCTGGCCGATCAGGTAGTCGGAGAGTTCGTCGACGGCGGCGGCGACCGTGTGGGCGCGGCCCTCGACGACGGGTTCGCCCCAGCCGGTGATGCCCTCGTCGGTCTCTATCTTCAGGAAGCACCAGCGGGGCGCGACGAGGTGGGTGCGCAGGGCGGTGATCTTCACTTGGACTCCTTCTTCACGGTCCAGCCGCCGTCGACGACCAGGTTGGTTCCGGTGATGTAGGCGGCGTCGGCGGAGGCGAGGAAGGCGACGGCGGCCGCGACCTCCTCGGGCCGGCCGAGCCGCGCGAGGGCGGTGGCGTCGGCGGAGAGCCGCCGTCCCTCCTCGTCGACGTCGTTCCACACGTCGGTGAGGATCGGGCCCGGCAGCACGGAGTTGAAGCGGACCTCGGGCCCGTACTCGACGGCGAGCTGGCGGACCAGCGCGCACATCCCGCCCTTCGCGGCGGCGTACGCGGCGTAGCCGGGCAGGCCGAAGTCGGCGTGCACGCTGGAGGTGGCGACGAGGCTGCCGCGCTCGGCGCGCAGGTCGTCGAGGAAGACGCGGGTGGCGAAGTAGAGGGCCCGCAGGTTGACGGCCATCTCCCGGTCCCAGGTGGCGACGGGGAGTTCGTGGGCGGCGGCCGCGGTGTGGACGAAGGCGTTGCTGTGGAGGACGCCGACCGGGCCGAAACGGCTGTGGGCCTCCGCGCGCAGCGCCTTCCAGTCCGACTCGGAGGAGACGTCGCAGCGGACGTAGGCGGCTCGGCCGCCGTCGGCGCGGATGGCGGCGGCGACGGCCTCGCCCGCCTCGTCGGCGATGTCGGAGACGATCACCGCCGCGCCCTCGGCGGCGAGGCGGGCGGCGCTGGCGGCGCCGATGCCGGAGGCCGCGCCGGTGACGACGGCGGTCTGTCCGGAGAAACGGTTCATGGGAGTGGGTTCCTGGTGTTCCTGTGTACGGGTGGGGTCAGCGGGAGATGTCCTGGGCCGCGAGCAGGCCCAGTTCCTCGCGGCGCGGGAGGCCTTCCCAGTCACCGGGGACGGAGACGGCGAAGGCGCCGCAGAGAGCGGCGACGCGGAGGCGTTCCGGTGCCGGGGAGCCGTCGAGGACGGCGGCGAGGTAGCCGGAGACGAAGGCGTCTCCGGCGCCGACGGGGTCGACGGCGGTGACGGGGACGGCCGGTCGGTGGTGCGGCTCGTCGTCGACGACGGCGAGGGCCCCCTCGGCGCCGAGCTTCAGGACGGCCTGCCGGGGGCCGAGCCGGGTGAGGGCGCGGGCCATCGCCTCGGGCCCGTCCTCGGGCACGAAGAGGGCGGCCTCCTCGGGGCCGGCGAAGACGATGTCGGCGTACGGGAGGAGGCGGGCGAGCACCTCGGCGGCCTCGGCGCGGGTCCAGAGCCGCTCGCGGTGGTTGACGTCGAAGGAGACGGTGACCCCGGCGGCGCGGGCGAGCGCGACGGCGTGCTCGACGGCGGCGCGCGCGGTGGCGCTCAACGCCGGTGTGATGCCGGTGACATGGAGGATCCGGGCGCGGGTGATCCGCTCCTCGTCGAGGTCCCCGGGGGCGAGCCGGGAGCCCGCGAGACCGGCCCGGTAGTAGGTGACGCGGAGCCGGTCGGCGGTGCGGCGCTCACGGAGCATCAGGCCGGTGGGGGCCTCCGGGTCCGTACGCGCGGCGGAGACGTCGACGCCCTCGGCGCGCAGTCCGGCGAGGACCATCGCGCCGGTCGCGTCCGCGCCGACCCGGCCGGTCCAGGCCGCCGGGTGGCCGAGGCGGCTCACGCCGACGGCGACGGTCGCCTCGGCACCGGCCCAGCCGAGGCGCAGGGCCGCACCGGAGGCGAGCGGCCCGGGCTCGGTGGCGGCGACGACGGCCATGGCCTCGCCGAGGGTGACGAGGGCGGGGGTCGGCGGGGCGGTGTCGGGCGCCGGCCCTCCCGTCGTCGCGCTCATGCGCGGATCCCTTCCAGGAAGGCGGCGGCCCGCTCGGTCAGGGCCGTGAGGGAGCCGCCCTCGCAGGCGTCCCCGACGAGGGGGCCGCCGATCCCGAGGGCGGCGGCCCCGGCGGCGAGGTAGGCGGGGGCTTCGGCCGCGCCGATGCCTCCGGTCGGGACGAGGGGGACGTCGGGCAGCGGGGCGCGGACGGCCTTGAGGTACTCCGGTCCGCCGGTGGCGGCGGGGAAGAGCTTCACCATGGTGGCGCCCGACCGCCAGGCGGTGAGGATCTCGGTCGGGGTGTACGCGCCGGGGAGCACCGGGACGCCCAGGCGGACGGCCTCGGCGATGACCTCGGTGGAGGTGGTCGGGGTGATGAGGTAGGTGGCTCCGGCCTCGACGGCCGCCTGGGCTTCGGCGGGCGTGGTCACCGTGCCGGCGCCGAGGGCGAGTCCGGGCGGGGCGTCGGCGGCGTACTCGCGCAACGCGTCGAGGACACCGGGGGTGGTGAGGGTGAACTCGGCGGCGCGGACGCCGGACGCCCGGAGGGTGTCGGTGACTTCGGCGAAGCGGGTGGCGGAGGCGGAGCGGAGGATGGCGATGACGGGGACGGCGTCGAGGGCGGCGCGGAGCCCGTCGTGCGCGGCGGATCCCTCGTACCGACGGGGTGTCCGGGGCGGGGTGGTCATGCTCGGTCCTTGGTGCGTAGGGGTTCGGTGGACGGCGCGCGGGGTGCTGCGCGGGCCGGCGACTCGGCGCGCGGAGTCCGCGCGGGCCGGCGACTCGGCGCGCGGAGTCCGCGTGGACCGGCTCGGCGCGCGGAGTCCGCGTGGGCCGGGGTCAGTGGTCGGCGTACGGAGTGTTGGGGAGGCCCGTCGCGCCGGGGCGGCAGACGAAGAGGCGGCCCGCGTCGGGTTCGGCGCGCAGGCGTTCCTCGTCGAGGCCCACGGACGCCGTCGTGACGACCAGCACGTCGAGCCCCGGTCCGGCGAAGGCGCAGCTCGTCACGTGCGAGGCGGGGACCTCCACGCGCGCGTGGAGGGTGCCGTCGGCCTCGAAGGCGAGGACTTCGCCGCCTCCCCAGACGGCGACCCAGACGCGGCCCTCGCTGTCGACGGTGAGGCCGTCGGGGACGCCCCGGTCGAGGACCGCGAAGGGGCGGCGGTCGGTGAGGGCGCCGGTCTCCGTGTCGTAGGCGAAGACGTCGACGCGGCCGGTGGGGCTGTCCGCGTAGTAGAGGCGGGTGCCGTCGGGGCTCCAGCCGAGGCCGTTGGAGATGGTGACGGAGCCGAGCAGGGTGACGAGCCCGTCTCCGTCGAGGCGGTAGAGGGCGCCGGCGCCGGGGCTCTCGTCGTACGCCATGGTGCCGGCGAGGAGCCGGCCCGCGGGGTCGACTGCGGCGTCGTTCATGCGGCGGGCCAGGCCGTCGTCGGGGAGGACGGGCGCGGCGCGTTCGACGGCCTCGGTGACGGGCCGGCCTTCCGCCAGGTGCAGGACGGAGGTGCCGGCGGCGGCGAGGAGTGCTCCGGAGGCGCAGGGGAGGACGGCCCCGACGGGCCGGTCGAAGCGGAGGGTGCCGACGGGCGCGAGGTCCGGCAGGCCCTCGCCCGGCGCGGCCCCCGGTAGCCCCTCGCCCTGCGCGGCCTCCGGCAGGGTCTCGCGCGGGGTGAGGGCGGCCCGGTGGACGAGGCCTTCGGGGATGTCCACCCAGAGCAGTTCCTGGCGCCGGGGGTCCCAGACGGGCCCTTCCGTCAGGCGTCCGGGCAGGGGGGAGCAGGGTACGGCCCTGAGGTGGTGCATCTGGCCTCCTCGGTCGGCGACTGGTGCGGCGCGAGAAAAACTACGGGTTCGTCTAACGGTTGTAAATAACCTGCCCTCCTCTTCTTCCAACCCTTTGAATAAGATCTGGGGGACGGGCGGTGTACGGGCAGGCCGAGCGGAGGACAGCACAGATGATCAAGCGGACGTCGCAGGAGATTCGCCGCCTCAATCGCTTCGAGGTCCTGCGGCGCTTCTACGCGGGACCGGGCGCGATGAGCCGCCAGGACCTCGCGGCGGCGACCGGCCTGTCCTTCGCGACCGTCGCCAACCTCACCGCCGAGCTCCTGGAGGCCGGTGTCCTCGTCGAGGCGGGCCACGAGGACTCCAGCGGCGGCCGGCCCCGCGCGCGGCTCGCCGTCAACGCCGAGCGGGGCGCGCTGATCGGCATCGACATCGCGGAGACCTCGGTCCACGCGGAGCTCTTCGACCTGGCCCTGGAGGTCCGGCACTCCGTCGAGCGACCGCTCCCCCCGGGCGACGTCCGGCCCGCCGACGTGGTGGAGCAGCTCGCCGCATGCGTCGAGGAACTCCTGCACGGCGCCGGCGTGCCCCGCGAGCGGGTGCTCGGGGCCGGGGTGAGCGTGCCGGGCATGGTGGAGCGCGAGGGCGGCGTCTCGTCGTACTCCCCGTACTGGTCCTGGCGCGAGGTGCCGCTGCGGTCCCTGCTCGACGAACGCCTCGGGCTGCCCCTCTGGCTCGACAACCCGCTGCGCGCCAGCACGGTCGCCGAGCTGTGGTTCGGCGCCGGGCGGGAGGTCGACGACCTGGTGGTGCTCACCCTGCGCGCCGGCGTCGGCGCCGGGATCGCGATCGGCGGCCAGCTCTACCGGGGCTTCACCAACAGCGCCGGCGAGTGGGGGCACACCTGCCTCGCCGTCGACGGCCGGCTGTGCACCTGCGGCAACCGGGGCTGTGTGGAGGCGTACGTCAGCACGCGGGGGATCGCCCAGACCTGGCGCGAACTCGCCCCCGGCGACGAGCGGGCGACGGGGACGGACGACGCGGCGACGGTCGCCGCCCTGGCCCGCGCGGCCGCGGAGCAGGACCCGGTGGCCGAGGCGGTCATCGACCGGACCGCCCGCCACCTCGGTGCGGCGGTGGCCAATCTGATCAACCTGCTCAACCCCCGGGTGCTCGTCCTCGGCAACCAGGTCGTGGACCTGCTCGGCGAGCGCCTGCTGAGCGCCACGTACGAGGCGGTCGCCCGGCACGTCCTGCCGCTGCCGCACCGGGCCGCGACCCTGCGGCGCAGCGCGGTGCCGCACAACGCGGTCACGCGGGGCGCGGCCGCCTTCGCCCTGGAGGGCTTCCTCGACGACCGGGAGGTCTTCGGCCCGGTCAGCCGCATGCGCCAGCCGCGCGAACGCCGGGACACGGGACGCGCGGCCGCTGATGTGGAGGCGTGAGCCGACACCGGCGCGGGTGCCGAAGCCGATGCCGACGGCGGCGCCGGTCGGTGCATCAGCGAAGGTACGAGCGTCCGCGCCGGTCCGAGCATCAGCACTGGTACGAGCGTCCGCGCCGGTGCGTACACCAGGGCAGGTACGAGCGTCCGCGCCGGTCCGTGCGTCAGCGCACCGCGCCCCGGTGCCCCAACCGGGCCGAGAGTTCGCCGGCTCCCTGGACCGCGAGGGCGGTGAGTTCGTTCTCGCGGTCCTCGCTCCAGCGGTGCACCGGCACGGAGACGGACAGCGCCGCGACGACCCGGCCGAAGCGGTCCCGTACCGGCGCGGCGACGCAGCTGACGTCGGGGTTGGACTCCTGCTGCTCGACGGCGACGCCGAGGATCCGGATCTCCGCGAGCGCGGCCCGCAGCACGTCCGGGCCGGTGAGGCTGTGCGGCGTCATGGCGACGAGTTCGCGCTCTTCGAGCCGCTCGTCGAGCTCGTCCTCGGGCAGGGTGGCGAGCAGCATCTTGCCCACGGCGGTGCAGTGGGCGGGGAGCCGCCGGCCGGCCGCCGAGACCATCCGCACCGCGTGGGTGGAGTCCACCTTGGCGATGTAGATGACGTCCATGTCCTCCAGGACGGCCACGTGGACGGTCTCGCCGCAGGTGTCGGCGACCTCGCGGGCGACCTGGTGCCCCTCGGCCGCGAGGTCGAGCTGCTCCGCGTACCGGCTGCCGAGCTGGTACGTACGGACGCCGAGCCGGTAGCGGCCGGGCTGTTCCGGCACCGGGACGAGGTAGTTGCGGGCGGTCAGGGTGGTGACCAGCTCGTGGGTGGTGGTGCGCGGCAGCTGGAGCCTGCGGGTGATCTCGGGTGCGGACAGCGTGCCGTCGCCCTGGAGGAAGAGCTCCAGTATGTCGAACGCCCTGGTCACCGCGGGTACGAGTCGTCCCATGGCCCCCACCTCACCCTCACACTGTTCGATATTCCGGACCACGATCGAAATCGCGGACAGAGACTAGCGTGGGCGCGCTCCCGTCGGCACCCCCGCCGCCCCCGCCTCGGTCACGCCGCCCTCCCGCAGAGTGGCGTTCGACATTCCGAACGGAGCAATCACCGTGCGCATCACGGGAATCACCACTCATGTCGTCGGCACGCCCTGGCGCAATCTCACCTATGTCCTGGTCCACACCGACGAGGGGCTGACCGGCGTCGGCGAGACCCGCATGCTCGGGCACACCGACGCCCTGCTCGGCTATCTCCGTGAGGCGGAGGCCAACCACATCGCGGGTTCGGACCCGTTCGCCGTCGAGGATCTCGTCCGGCGGATGAAGTACGGCGACTTCGGGCGGGCCGGCGAGATCGTCATGTCCGGGATCGCGGTGGTGGAGACGGCCTGCTGGGACATCAAGGGCAAGGCGCTCGGCGTGCCGGTCTGGCAGCTGCTCGGCGGGAAGGTCACCGACCGGGTCAAGGCCTACGCCAACGGCTGGTACACCACCGAGCGCACCCCGGAGGCCTACCACGCGGCGGCCCGCGCGGTCGTGGCGCGCGGCTACCGCGCCCTGAAGATCGACCCGTTCGGCGACGGCCACTACGAGCTGGACGCCGCGCGCTCGCGGGAGTCGGTCGCGCTGATCGAGGCCGTCCGTGACGCGATCGGCCCGGACACCGAGCTGATGGTGGAGATGCACGGGCGCTTCTCCCCCGCCACGGCCGTCCGGCTCGCGCGCGAACTGGCCCCGTACCGGCCCGCCTGGCTGGAGGAGCCGGTGCCGCCGGAGAACCTCAAGGCCCTGCGCAAGGTCGCCGACAAGGTGGACCTGCCGATCGCGACGGGTGAACGGATCCACGACCGGATCGAGTTCCGCGAACTGTTCGAGTCGCAGGCGGCCGACATCGTCCAGCCCGATGTCGGGCACATCGGCGGCATCCTGGAGGCCAGGAAGCTCGCCGCCACCGCCGAGACCCACTACGTCCTCGTCGCCCCGCACAACGTCGGCGGCTCGGTCCTCACCGCCGCCAGCCTCCAACTCGCGTCCTGCACCCCCAACTTCAAGGTTCTGGAGCACTTCAACGACTTCGCCGACGCGGAGATCAAGAAGGTGGTGCGCGGGGCGCCCGAGGTCGACCCGGAGACCGGCTGCTTCGCGGTCTCCCACGCGCCCGGCCTCGGCGTCGAGCTCGATGTGGACGCGGCGGCCGAGTTCCCTCAGCAGCGGGCCCGCTTCGACCTGTGGGCCGAGGGCTGGGAGAAGAGGCAGCCGAAGTGAGCGCGCGCTCCGGCACGGTGACGGGTCGTGCCGTCCTCGTCGACCGGCCCGGTGAGCACCGGCTCGTCGTACGCGAGACCCCCGCGCCCGGCCCCGGCGAGGTCCGGGTGCAGGTCGCCGCCGCCGGGATCTGCATGAGCGACCGCGAGCTGTACGAGGGCCGCCGCGCCCCCGGTTACGTCCGCTATCCGGTGGTCCCCGGCCACGAGTGGTCGGGCACCGTGGAGGCCGTCGGCCCGGGCGTCGACCCGGCGCTGGTCGGCCGGCCGTGCGTCGCCGAGGGCTTCCGGGCCTGCGGGACGTGCGAGCGGTGCCGGTACGGGGAGACCAGCCTGTGCACGGCCGGGTACGCGGAGACGGGTTTCACCGAACCGGGCGCCTTCGCCGACCACCTGGTGGTCCCCGCCCGGCTGCTGCACCCGCTCCCGGACGGGGTGGACCTCCGGGCCGCGGCCCTGCTCGAACCGGCCGCCGTCGTCGCCGCCGCGGTACGTGCCGGTCGGCCGCGCCCCGGCGAGCGGATCGCCGTCGTGGGCGCCGGAACGCTCGGCCTGCTCGCCGTCCAGCGGCTCGCCGCCTCCTCCCCCGCCGAACTGACCGTCGTGGACCCCCGTACCGAACGGGCGGTGCAGGCCATGGAGTTCGGCGCCGAACGGGCTGTCACCCCGAAGGAGGCGGAGGACGCGGCGGGGCGTTTCGACCTGGTCGTCGAGACCGCCGGGGCGCCCACGACCGCGGCCTCCTCCTGCCTCCTGGCCCGCAAGGGCGGCCGGGTGGTGCTCACCGGCATGTTCGGCGCGGGCGCCACCGGCATCGACCCGGTCCACCTGTCCGTCAGCCAGCTGGAGATCCGCAGCGTCTTCGGCGCGTCCTCCGCCGCCTGGGCCGACGCGGTCCGCGCCCTCTCCGTGGGGCTGCTCGACCCGGCCGCGCTCGTCACCCACGAGTTCCCGCTCGAACGGTTCGGGGAGGCGCTCGCCCTGGTGGGCGGCGGCGATCCGGGCACGGGCAAGGTCCTGCTGCGCCCCTGAAGCCCCCTTGCCTCCCCGCACGCCCTCCCCGACCCCGCTCGGCTCGCGGGCCCCGGGCGCCCTTGTCCGCTTCGGGAAGACCCCCGCTGACGCACCGTCCTTCAGTCGGCGTCCGGTTCGGCGAGCAGGTCGTCGACGATGGCGAGGCGCGTCTCGGGGAAGTACTCCGCGATCGCCTCGCGCATCATCGCCTCGCCCTCGGGATCGGGGGTCCCGCACTTCTCCCGGGTCTCCCGGTCGGGCCAGCGCGCGTACGCCACCCAGGTGCCGTCGTCCGCCCGGTGGAGCCGGGAGCCGTGGCTTCCGCACTCCTGGTGGATCGCCAGGGTCACCCGGTGCCAGCCGTCGAGGAGCAGCTGCTCCTTGCCCGGGCGCACCCGCCACCGGTAGATCACCGCGAACATCTCTCCGCCCCCCTCGTCCCGCCGGCAGCCCGCGCCGCCCCCGGAGCACAAGCGAACTACACCGACCAGTTCACCGTCAAGACTGAACGGTTCGGTAGACAGCCGCGCGAGCCTGACGTCGAAGCGCTTCGATCCCGTGCCGGAGGACGTGTCGGTGGTCTCGGTCTGCGCCGGTCAGATCGCCGCTCAGGCCTCGGTGGCGCTCAGTTCGGTGCCGATCCCGGCGCAGGAGCTGGGCCGCCGGGCCGTGGAGCGGCTGATCGCCCGCCTCGCCCGGCCCGGCGACGAGGGGGTCACCGGGGTCGAGCTCCTGGCGCCGGCCCTGACCGTACGGGACAGCTCCGGCCCACCGCCCGGCCTCAGGAACTGACGGTCCGCTCCTCGCCCGCGCGCAGCACGAGCCGGGTCGCCCCCGCCGGGGTCCTGAGCTCGATCTCCGCGTCCCGGTCGGGGCGGAGGACCGCGCGGTACGCACCCGGTGACCAGCTCAGGTCGACGCGGGCGCCGAACCGGGTCCGTACGCCGGTGAGGCGCCCCTCCGGACAGCGGTCGGGCCGCGCGGGCAGCAGGACGAGCCGGCCGGGCGTGGACTGCACGAGGGCCTCGATGAGCAGCGCGGGCAGGGTGTGTGCGGCGTCGGCGTTGTAGACGTCACGGCCCGGGTAGTGCGCGCTCATGAGGGAGGCGTGGAAGTAGTCGCCCGCGAGGACCCGGCCGAGGGCGTCGTCGGTGCGGGCGGGGTCCCGGAGGCGGGCGGCGACCAGGCCGTGGTGGAGGTGTCCGTGGGCCGAGTCGTTCTCGCTGCCCCGGAGTTCGAGGGCGCGACGCGCGGCCTTCGCGAGGTCGGGGGTGTCGTACGGGTTGATCTCGTCGAGCGGCCAGACCGGGTACAGATGGCTGAGGTGCCGGTGGTCGTAGCGGTCTTCGAGGCCGGGCCTCGCCCATTCGGCGAGCGCCCCCTCCTCGTTGACCCGGTACGGCGGGAGGCGGTCGGCGAGCGCGCGCAGGCGGTCGGCGTCGGACGCCGGGGCGCGGTCGGCGGCGGCGCGCAGCGCGCGCCGGGCGGCGGCGATGTCCATGGTGGCGTCGATCGCACCCCAGCTGCCGCCGCGCGGCCGGTTCTCCGGCGAGTACGAGGGGACGACGACGATCCGTCCGTCGGGTCCGGTGCGGGTGAGGAAGTCCTCGTAGAAGAGGGCGAGTTCGGCGAGGGCTGCGGTGGTCGCCGGGTCGCGGCGGCCGGTCGCCTCCTCGTGGTCGAGGAGTGGTTTCAGGAGCCAGTCGGCTCCCGCGGTCCACAGGTGCAGGGGGTATTCGAGGCTGAAGTGGTACGAGTGCCCCGACTCGCCGTCCGTGTGGGAGGGGGCGACGATGCCCCGGGCGCCGAAGATCGCCTTCGCGTTGTCCCGCCAGTCCGGCAACTGGTCCTGGATCAGCGCCGCGTGGGCCTCCGTCACCTCGGGCAGGTCGGCGGCGACGGCGGACGAGGTCTGGAGGTTGAGGTTGGCGTTGGTGGTGTAGGCCCCGGACCAGGCGGTGTTCCAGTCGCCGGTCCACAGGCCGGTGAGCCGGGGCGGGCGGGCGCCGGAGGAGGAGAGCAGGTGGTAGCGGCCGGCGGCGAAGAGCCGCTCCAGGAGGGCGGGGCTGCCGGGCCTGCGGAGAAGGGTGGAGCCCGGGAGGTCCCGCTCCGCCGGGTTCGCGCCGAGGTCGAGGGTGACGCGCCGGTAGGCGGCGGCGTGCAGGGCGGTGTGCCGGGCCAGGAGCCGGGCGTGGAGCCCGGCGAGGTCCGGGTCCGGGTCGCCGAGCAGGAACCGCAGTTCCTCCGTCTCCTTCTCCGCGTCGAGTTCGCCCTCGTGGCGGCGTACCCGGGTGAGGAGGAGCAGCTGCCGGGCGCCTTCGACGCGGATGCCGGAGGCGGTGACCGTGGTCCGGCCGGTGTCGGTGAGCAGGAGGGTGAGGCCGGTGTATCGGAGCGGGCTGCCGGGGTAGCGGGCCTGCAGGGTCAGGACGGTCTCGCGGCGGGCGGTGGCGACGCCCCGGCCGGTCATGAGGTCGGCGGGGACGCCGGGCAGCCGGTGGTCGAGGTCGATCTCGACGGCGGGCCCGGGCCCCGTGACGTACTGGACGAGGACGTCGTCGGCGCGGGAGACGAAGACCTCGCTGCGCCGCTCCCCGCTCAGGCCGGTGACCACCCCGGTGGTGAAGTCCACCGACCGGCGGGTGGGGAGGGCGGGTCCGCCTGGCGCGCGCCGGATCCGCGTCCGGAAGCCGGGGTGGAAGGGCCGCACCCAGCGCAGTGGCCGCCCGTCGGTGAACCGCTCGGCCGCCGTCACGTCCCCGGCGAGCAGGGCGTCCTGGAGGGCCGGGAGGGCGGCGGCGAGCCGGGGCGGCGCGGTGTCGGCGGGCGGGTTGTTCGGCCGTACGAGGCTGTGGTGGGTGACGATCACCTCGTCGTCCTCGGGGTCGCCGGGGACCAGGGCGCGGTGCCGGCCGTTGCCGGCGAGGAAGGCGTCCTCCCAGCGGGCGGCGGGCACGGGCTCCCAGGTCCCGTGGACGGGGCCGTGTGTCACGGGGCCAGCTCCAGGACGCCCCGTGGAGACGGCGTTCGGCGTCATTGCGTCAACCCTTCATGGCACGCGCCAGGACAGGCGGCGACCGAGGTGTCGCCGGGCGGCTGCGGTGGTGGAGGTGGAGCGGGCGGGGCGGAACCCCGGGCGCTGTCGACCCGTGGAGTTGAAGCGCTTCGACAATACTGCGAGGCTAAGTGGCCGTCGCAGGCGTGACAAGAGTCGCTCCCGAACATCTCGGGCTCCGGGGCACTTTGCCGATCCGCCCACACGACTGCCGCACACGGGAGGCGACCCTCACCGCGCCCTTGACACCCACTCTCCGCGCACGGAGCATCGAAGCGCTTCGAAACCCTCGCTCCTCCTCTCTGCCAAGGGACTCGCACGTGACCGCACACCGGCCGCCTTTCCGTGACCCGGCCCTCCCCGTGGTCCGCCGGCTCGACGACCTGCTCGACCGGCTCACCGCCGACGAACGCCTCGCGCTGCTCCACCAGTTCACGCCCGGCGTCGAGCGCCTCGGGCTCGCCGCCTTCCGCACCGGCCAGCAGGCCCTGCACGGCGTCGCCTGGATGGGCCCGGCGACCGTCTTCCCGCAGGCCGTGGGACTGGTGGCGACCTGGCACCCCGAGCTCGTGCGCCGGGTCGGCGAGGCGGTGTCCCGGGAGGCCCGGGCGATGCGCGCCAAGGACGAGCGGGCGGCCTGAACGTCTGGGCGCCGACGGTGAACCTGCTGCGCAACCCGCTGTGGGGGCGCGGCGAGGAGGGGTACGCGGAGGACCCGGCGCTGACCTCCGCGATCGCCGTCGCCTATACGCGGGGGCTGCGCGGCGACCACCCGGTCCACTGGCGTACCGCACCCGTCCTCAAGCACTGGCTCGCGCACAACAACGAGGCCGCGCGGGACACCTCCTCGGCCTCCGTACGGCCCCGGGTGCTGCACGAGTACGACCTGCGGGCCTTCCGCGGGGCCGTCGAGGCGGGCGCGGTCGCCGGGGTGATGCCCGCGTACAACCTGGTCAACGGCCGGCCGAACCACCTCTCCCCGTACCTGGAGGAGGAGCTGCGCAGCTGGACGGACCAGGAGCTCCTGGTCTGCTCGGACGCGGGAGCCCCGTCCAACCTGGCCGACTCCCAGGCGTACTTCGCGACCCACGAGGAAGCGGTGGCGGCGGCTCTGCGCGCCGGGGTCGACTCCTTCACCGACCACGGCACGGACGCCTCGGTCATCCTGGGCCGGCTGCGCGGGGCCCTCGATCGCGGGCTGATCGGCCAGGAGGACGTGGACCGGGCGGTGCGGCGGCAGTTGAGCGTGCGGTGCCGGCTCGGCGAGTTCGACCCGGAGCCCGGTCCGTACGCGGACGAGGACCGGTTCGACACGCCGGAGCACCGGGAGCTGGCCCGCGAGGCGGCCGAGGCGGCGCTCGTCCTGCTGAGGAACGAGCCCCGGGGCGGGGAGGGTCCGCTCCTGCCCTTCGCGGACGACGGGCGCCGGATCGCGGTGGTCGGTCTCCTCGGCGACGCCGGCAAGCTGGACTGGTACAGCGGGACGCTGCTCCACCGCTCCTCGCCCCTCGACGGGCTGCGGGAGCGGTTCGGCCCGGACCGGGTGGACTTCGCCGAGGGCGTGGACCGGGTGCGGCTGCGCACCGCCTCCGGCACCCGGGTGCGCGTCCCGGACGCGGGGGCCGGGCACGCCGTACAAGACACCGGGGTCGCACTCGACCCGGCGCTGCTCGCGGGCCGCGCCGACCTGCCGCCGCTGACCGCCGACGCCGAGGGTTCGGAACTGGCCCTGATCGACTGGGGCGGCGGGGTGCTGACGCTGCGCGCCCCCGACGGCCGGTACCTGTCGGTGGCCGGGGACGGCTTCGTCCGCGCCTCGGCGGACGAGCCCGGCGGCTGGGTCGTCCAGGAGACGTTCCGGCTCGAAGCCCACGACGGTGCTCACCTCCTTCGGCACCTCGGTACGGGTGGCTACGTCTCTGTCGCCGCCGACGGCGTGAAGGTTGCCGCCGGCCGGGAATCCGCCGAGGCGTTCTCCGTGGAGACGGTCGAGCGGGGCGAGGAGGCGGTCGCCCGGGCCGCCGCCGGAGCGGACGTGGTGGTCGTGGTCGCCGGGAACGACCCGCACGTCGACGGCCGGGAGACCGAGGACCGTACGACGCTCGGCCTGCCCGCCCACCAGGACCGGCTGTGGCGGGCCGCGCACGCCGCGAACCCCCGGACCGTCCTCGTGCTCGTCTCCTCCTACCCGTACGCCGTGCCCGAGGCGGCCGCCACGTTCCCGGCGGTGCTGTGGACCGCGCACGGCGGGCAGGCGGCGGGCACGGCGCTCGCCCGGGTCCTGGCGGGTGACGTCTCCCCCGCGGGCCGGCTCCCGCAGACCTGGTACGCCGCCGACGCGGACCTGCCGGGGAGGCTCGACTACGACGTGATCGGCGGCCGTCAGACGTACCTGTACTTCGACGGGACGCCGCTCTTCCCCTTCGGGCACGGCCTGTCGTACACGTCCTTCGCGTACGAGGAGCTGTCGGCGGCCGTCGACGGGGAGACGGTACGGATCGGCTGCACGGTCACCAACACCGGTGCCGTCGCCTCGGACGAGGTGGTCCAGGTGTACGCGCGGGCCGTGACGCCCTTTGTACCGCGCCCGCACCGCGAACTGGTCGCGCACGAGCGGACGTCGCTCGCCCCCGGCGCCTCCGCCACGCTCTCCTTCACGCTGCCGTTCCGAGCCCTCGGGTACTGGGACGTGGCGCACGGGCGGTGGACGGTGGAGCCCCGGGCGTACGACATCCAGGCGGGCGCGTCCAGCGCGGACATCCGGCGCACGGTCCGCGTCGAGGTGGCCGGCGAGGCGCCGGGCCCGCGCCCGGTCCTGGTGGACGGGCTCGCCGCGGCGGACTACGACGAGCAGTCCGGCACGGTCATCGTGGACCGCACGAAGGTCGCGGGCGACGCGGTGACCCCCGCCGAGCCGGATGCCGGAGGCGAACTCCTCTACCGCTCCTGCGACTTCGTCGACGGGGTCACGGAGGCCGCCGTGGCGGTCGCGGGCGAGGACGCGGTCGAACCGGCCCTCGCCGACGGCACCCCGCCGGCCCGGATCGAGGTCGCGCCGACGGGTGGCCCGTACGCATACCGCACGCTGGTCGCCCCGCTGCACCTCCAGGACGTCACGGACCTCCGGGTCCGGCTGCACGGGCAGGTACGCCTCGCGCACATCGGTTTCGCCGGCTGAACGGTCTGCGGTCGGGGGCCCGGCACCGGTTCGGTCCGGTGCCGGGCCCCGGCGACGAGGCATGCGCGGCCATGCCACAGGCGACCCGGTCCACTTCCGCGCCGCGTTCCTGCCCAGCGCCCGCATCAAGGGCATCCGGGACGGCGCGTTCCAGGTGGACGGCGGCCGGCTCGTCGCCGACAAGGCCTACCACCGCCACTCCTGAGCTCAGGCCCCGTCCGCCCAGACGCCGTCCCGCATGATGTGCCGCCCCACGATCTCGGGCTCCTCGATCCATGCCTCCACCGCGACCGGCCGGACCCGGAACCAGACGTACGCGGGGCCGGACGTACGAGGGTCCCACCCCGTCTTCGCGGCGAAACCCTCGATCGCCGCCACAGGTACGTCGTCGCTCGGGGGGGTGGTGACCTCGCCGTCCATGAGGACGACGTCCCGGGTGTCGCCGAAGGCGAGCCGGGTACGGCCCCCGGCGACGAGGTTCCGCCCGGTGGGGTTGGTCCGGCGGGTGCACAGCCAGACGGCCTCGCCGTCCCAGAGGAACGCCAGCGGCACGAGATACGGCCGTCCGTCACCGTCGGCCGACGCCACCCAGATGTCCACCTCCTTCTCCAGCCGCGCGAGCACGTCCATCTTCCGCTGCGCGGCGTCGCGCAGCGTCCCCTCGTTCTCGGCCATGCGCCCGACCCTACTCGGGCGGTGGGGAGGACCAGCAGGGCGACGGCGACGAGGGCCGCGCTCACCCAGAGCGGACCCCGGTCGCCGGCCGCCGTGCCGAGGGCCGGCGCGGCGAGGAGCGGTCCGAGGACGGCGCCGGTGTTGAGCGCGGCCGTCGCGTAGGCGCCGGCCAGCGCCGGTGCTCTGTCGGCCTCGTACAGGACACGCGTGATCAGAGTGGCGCCCACCGCGAACGACAGCGCGCCCAGGACGAACACGAGGACGAGAACGGCGGCCGGCCACGTGGACGCCGGGATCGGTCCGGCGGACAGCCCGGCCGGCTCGTGGGCACCCGTGCCCGGCGTGCTCCCCGCGGCGGGCATCGACCCGGCCGAGGTCGACACCGTGGTGCTCACACATCTACACACCGACCACGTCGGCTGGGCGGTCGTGAGCGAGGCGGCCGTGCCGTCAGCGGGCGGCGGAATGGACGGCAGGACTTCGACCGGCGATCGCCGACCTTATTTCCCGAACGCCGAATACCTGCTCCAGCGGGCCGAGTTCGACGCCGTCGACACGCTCAACCCGCAACTTCGCGGGACCCTCACCGACCCGCTCGCCGCCGCCGGCAGACTTCGGATCCTCGACGGGGACACGCCGCTGCGCACCGGGCGCGCGGTCGCTACACCCGGCCACACGCCCGGACACCAGAGCGTGCTGGTCGCCGACGGGCGCGAGCTGGCGCTTGTCACCGGCGACCTCCTGGTGCACGCGCTCCAGCTGCTCCACCCCGAGCTCGCCTACGCGCACGAGGCCGACCCCGAGGCGGCCCGGCACTCGAGGAATCGCATGCTCAGCCACGGAACCGCCACCACGCTGCACCTGGCGACGCCGCATCTGACGGAGCCGTTCCTCTCGGCGTGATCGCGGCGGTTCGGTACCGGTCAGGCCGCGAGGGCGGGCCCCGCACAGCCGAAGGACCAGGGCGGCGGGAGGGCGGGGCGGCCGGTGAGGGACGTGTAGCGGGTCAGTACGCCTGTCCGTCCTGGTGGACGGTGCCCGCGCCGGTGCCCGCGCCGTCGAGGGCGAAGTCGGGGCCGCGGTGGGCCTTTCCGGCGTGGTGGGTGACGCGGGGCCCCGTGACGCCCTCGGCGGGTGCGCGGCACTCCACGGCCAGGAGGGCCGGGTTCAGGATGTCGCCGCGGCCGGTGACGCGCTTGACGGAGGCGTGGGCCGTGAAGCGGTCGGCTTCCGGGAGCAGATCGCGGACTTCGGTGGCGTACGAGGCGTGGACGCCCCACCGTCACCGGACCCGGAACTCAGAAAGCGCTTGCGCGATCCATTGACGAAACACGAACGCCCCCTTAGCTTCATGCCCGTTGCACTTCGTACGTCATATATGAGACGCGATACACGAGATCTGAGAGTGCTCCATGGCCTTCGCCCCCAGTCCCATCCCCTCCCGCACCCAGTACGTCCTGGAAGCGATCAAGCACGACATCCTCACCGGGGGTCTCAGACCCGGCCAGGCGCTCGTGGAGACCGAACTCGCCGCGCGCTTCGGGGTCTCGAAGACCCCGGTCCGCGAGGCGCTCAAGACCCTCGCGGGCAGCGGGCTCGTGGTGATGAGCCAGTACAAGGGCGTCACGGTCCGGATGGTCGACGCGGACATGGCCCGCGCGGTCTACGACGTGCGCCTGCTCCTGGAGCCCGAGGCCGTCCGCCGCGCCGTCGCCTCCGGAGCCCCGCTCGACGCGGCGGACGACGCCCTGCGCCGCGCCGCCGGAGCCGAGGACCCTGCCGAACGGTCCCTGGCCAACCGGGACTTCCACCGGGCGCTCTACCTGCCCTGCGGCAACCCGCTGCTCGGCCGGATGCTCGACGAGGTCCGCGACCAGGCCGCCCTGGTCTCCACGGTCGCCTGGGCCGCCGTCCCCTCCTGGGACCGCGAGGCGGCCGAACACGAGGAGATCCTGCGGCTCGCCGTCGCGGGCGACGTCGACGGGGCCGGCCGGGCCGTGCACGACCACATCGCCTCGTTCGTCGAGCGCGCCTTCCCCTCCTCCCCCCTGGACAGCGAGTGAGCATGCAATTCGAGACGATGAGGGCCGCCCTCGCCGACGTCGTGGCCATCCCGGTCACGCCGTTCGCCGAGGACGGCTCCGTGGACACCGCCGCCCACCGCGCGCTCCTGCGCCGGCTGCTCGACGGCGGCGTCCGCACCCTCACCCCGAACGGCAACACGGGCGAGTTCTACGCCCTCACCCCCGAGGAGCGCCGCTCCCTCACCGAGGCGACCGTCGAGGAGGCCGGCGGCCGGGCCGCGATCCTGGTCGGCGTCGGCCACGACGTGCCGACCGCGGTGGAGGCCGCCCGGCACGCCCGCGCCACCGGCGCCCACATGGTGATGGTCCACCAGCCCGTCCACCCGTACGTCTCCGAGAGCGGCTGGGTCGACTACCACCGGGCCATCGCCGAGGCCGTGCCCGAGCTGGGCGTCGTCCCCTACCTCCGCAACCCGCTCCTGAGCGGGGCCCGGCTCGCCGAACTCGGCGCCGCCTGCCCCAACGTCGTCGGCGTGAAGTACGCAGTCCCGGACGCGGCCCGGTTCGCCGGCTTCGCGCGGGACGCGGGCCTCGACCGGTTCGTGTGGGTGGCGGGGCTCGCCGAGCCGTACGCGCCCGCGTACTTCGCGAGCGGCGCGACCGGCTTCACCTCCGGCCTGGTCAACGTCTCCCCCGCGCTCTCCCTGGAGATGCTCGACGCCCTGCGGGCGGGCGACTACCCGACCGCGATGAAGGTGTGGGAGAGGATCCGCCGCTTCGAGGAGCTGCGCGCGGCCAACGCGAGCGCCGACAACGTGACCGTGGTCAAGGAGGCCCTGGCCTCGCTCGGCCTGTGCCGCCGGGACATCCGTCCGCCGAGCCGGGAACTCCCGGACGCGGAGCGGGCCGAGGTCGCCGCGATAGCCGCGGGGTGGCCGGCGTGACGGGCGCGACGGGCGCGACGGGCCGGGAGATGCGCCCCGAGGCCCCGGCCATGCCGAGCCCGGGCAGGCGCCCCGAAGAGCTCCGCAGCCACCAGTGGTACGGCACCGACGGGTTGCGCTCGTTCAGTCACCGCGCCCGCACCCGGCAGCTCGGCTACCTGCCCGAGGAGCACCTCGGCAAGCCGGTGATCGCGATCCTCAACACCTGGTCCGACATCAACCCCTGCCACGTGCATCTGCGCGACCGGGCGCAGGCCGTGAAGCGGGGCGTGTGGCAGGCGGGCGGCTTCCCGCTCGAATTCCCGGTCTCCACCCTGTCGGAGACCTTCCAGAAGCCGACCCCGATGCTCTACCGCAACCTCCTGGCGATGGAGACGGAGGAGCTGCTGCGCTCGTACCCGGTGGACGGGGCGGTGCTGATGGGCGGCTGCGACAAGACGACCCCCGCGCTCCTGATGGGCGCGGCCTCGGTCGACCTGCCGACCGTGTTCGTCCCGGCGGGACCGATGCTGCCGGGTCACTGGCGCGGCGAGACGCTCGGTTCCGGCACGGACATGTGGAAGTACTGGGACGAGAAGCGGGCCGGGACGATCGGCGACTGCGAGCTGGCCGAGCTGGAGAGCGGTCTCGCCCGCTCCCCCGGCCACTGCATGACGATGGGGACGGCGTCCACGCTCACCGCCGCCGCGGAGACCCTGGGCGTGACCGTGCCGGGTGCCTCCTCGGTGCCGGCGGTGGACTCGGGGCACGACCGGATGGCGGCGGCCTCGGGGCTGCGGATCGTGGAACTCGTACGCCAGGACCTGCGGCTCTCGCGGATCCTGACGGCGGAGGCGTACGAGGACGCGGTCGCGGCGGTGCTCGCGCTCGGGGGGTCGACCAACGCGGTCATCCATCTGATCGCGATGGCCGGCCGGTCGGGGGTGAAGCTGACCCTCGACGACTTCGACCGGATCGCGCGGACCGTTCCGGTGCTCGCGAACCTGCGGCCCGGTGGGCGGTATCTGATGGAGGACTTCCACTTCGCGGGCGGGATGACGGGATTCCTGTCCCGGCTCACCGACGTGCTCCACCTGGACCGGCCGACCGTCTCCCACGCCACCCTGCGCGAGCAGCTCGCCGGGGCGCTGGTCCACGACGACGAGGTGATCCGGGAGCGGTCGCGGCCGCTGGCCGCCGAGGGCGGGGTCGCGGTCCTGCGCGGCAACCTCTGCCCGGACGGCGCCGTCATCAAGCACATCGCGGCCGAGCCCCATCTGCTCCGGCACACCGGCCCGGCGGTCGTCTTCGACGACTACCGGACGATGCAGCGGACCATCGACGACCCGGCGCTCGGCATCACGGCCGAGCACGTGCTCGTGCTGCGCGGCGCCGGCCCGAAGGGCGGTCCTGGGATGCCGGAGTACGGCATGCTGCCGATCCCCCGGTACCTCCTGGAGCAGGGGGTGCGGGACATGGTCCGGATCTCGGACGCCCGGATGAGCGGGACGAGTTATGGGGCGTGTGTGCTGCACGTGGCGCCCGAGTCGCATGTCGGCGGACCCCTTGCCCTCGTCCGTACGGGCGATACGATCACCCTCGACGTCGCGGCACGCTCCCTCCACCTGCACGTCCCGGACGAGGAGCTGGACCGCCGCAGGGCCGCGTGGGCACCGCCGCCGGCCCGGTACGAGCGCGGCTACGGCGCGCTCTACATGGAGCAGATCTCCCAGGCCGACACCGGCTGCGACTTCGCTTTCCTGGCCCGGCCGGGAACCACCCCCGATCCGTACGCGGGCTGAGCCCGGAGCCCACCAGAAGCATCTTGTCCGAAATCTCGAACGTCGTTCGCGAAGCGCTTCACCGAGAACGGAGCCGCCGTCATGGCCTCAGCTGTGACCCCCGCACGCCGAGCCGCCCTGCCGTACCTGCTGATCGCCCCCGCCGGCCTGCTGATGCTGGGCTTCATCGCGTACCCGGTGCTCAGCGTCTTCTACTACAGCCTGCAGAACCACAACCCCACCAAGCCCTGGCGGAACGGCTTCGCCGGCCTGGACAACTTCACCCGGATCCTCACCGACGACCCGCGTTTCTGGGGCACGTTGACCTTCAGTCTCCAGTGGGTCGTCGTGGAGGTGGCCCTCCAGCTCCTCTTCGGGCTCGCGCTCGCCCTCATCGTGAACCAGACCTTCGCCGGCCGGGCCCTCGGCCGGGCCCTGGTGTTCTCGCCGTGGGCGGTCTCGGGCGTCCTCACCTCGGCGATCTGGGTGCTGCTCTACAACTCCCAGACCGGCATCAGCCGTTACCTCGCGGACCTGGGCCTCGGCACGTACGGCACGTCGTGGCTCTCCGACACGGCGACCGTCTTCCCGGCGGCGATCGTCGCCGACCTCTGGCGCGGGGTGCCCTTCTTCGCGATCCTCATCCTCGCCGACCTCCAGTCCGTGCCCAAGGAGCTGTACGAGGCGGCCGAGGTCGACGGGGCGAGCAGGCTCCGGCAGTTCCTGCACATCACGCTCCCCCATCTCCGGGACGCGATCGTCCTGTCCACGCTGCTGCGCGCGGTGTGGGAGTTCAACAACGTCGACCTGCTGTACACGCTGACCGGCGGCGGCCCGGCGGGCGAGACGACGACCCTGCCGCTGTACATCGCCCACACCAGCGTCGACGCGCACAACTTCGGTTACGCCTCCGCCCTCACCACGGTGGCGTTCGTGATCCTTCTCTTCTGCTCGATGGTCTATCTGCGCCTGAGCAAGTTCGGAGGCGACGGCAAGTGACAGCCGAGTCCACCCTGAGCGCGGCTCCCGCCGCCCCGGCCGCGCAGGCCCCGCCGCCCGGCCGGACCCCGCCCACCGCCGCCCGCGCGAAGCGGCGGGCCTGGGACGAGGCGCCTCGATGGCAGATCTACCTGCCGCTCGGGATCTACCTCCTCTTCACCCTCGTCCCCTTCTACTGGATCCTGCTGTTCGCCGTGCGTCCGGCCGGTTCCACCTCGCTGCTGCCCTGGCCGATGACGACGGCGCACTTCGAGAAGGTGTGGACCGAGCGGAACTTCGCCGTCTTCTTCCAGAACAGCCTGCTGATCGGCGTGGCGGTGCTCATCAGCACCACCGTCGTGGCCCTGGCCGGCGGTTACGCCCTCGCCCGCTTCGACTTCCGGATCAAGAAGGGCTTCATGCTGGCCCTGCTCTGCTCCCAGTTCGTGCCGGGGGCCCTGCTCCTCGTCCCGCTGTTCCAGATCTTCGCCGAGCTGCGGATGATCAACTCGCTGGGCAGCGTCGTCATCGCCGAGACGGTGTTCCAGCTCCCCCTGTCGATGATCCTCATCAGCGGATTCATCAGGAACGTGCCGTACTCCCTCGAAGAGGCGGCCTGGGTCGACGGCTGCAACCGCTTCCACGCCTTCCGGATCGTCGTCCTCCCGCTCCTGCGGCCCGGACTCGTCGCCGTCGGCTCCTTCGCCTTCGTGCACGCCTGGAACCACTTCCTCTTCGCCCTGATGTTCCTCAGCAGCCAGGAGAAGCAGACCATCCCGGTCGGCCTCAACACCCTCATGGGCGCCGACAGCGTCGACCTCGGCGCACTCGCCGCGGGCGGCGTCATCGCCGCCGTCCCCGTGGTCGTCGTCTTCGCCTTCATCCAGAAGTGGCTGGTCACCGGCTTCAGCGCCGGAGCCGTGAAGGGATGAACAGCGACCGTATGAACAAGGAAGACATGAACACCGCACGCACCCCGCTGCCCCCCACCACCGCACGCACCCCGCTGCCCGTCGTCCTCGCCGGCGCCCGCGGCCACGGCCGCAGTCACCTCCTCAACATCCGCCGCCTCGAAGAGCTCGGCCTCGTCCGCCTCGCCGGGGTCTGCGAGCTCCGCCCGCTCGACGCGGCCGAACTGGACGGCGTCGGCGACCCGGAGCAGTCCGCCGACTTCGAGGCGCTCCTCGCCTCCACCGGCGCCCGGATCGCCGTGCTCTCCACCCCCATCCAGACCCACACCGACATGACGCTCGCCGCCGCCCGGCACGGGGCGCACATCCTCCTGGAGAAGCCGCCCGCCCCCTCGTACGCCGAGTTCCGCCGGATGGCCGACGGTGTCGGGGCCGCCGGGGTGGCCTGCCAGATCGGCTTCCAGTCGCTCGGCTCGCACGCGGTGCCCGCGATCCGCCGGATGGTGGAGGAGGGCGCGATCGGCGAGCTCCTCGGTGTCGGCGCGGCCGGGGCATGGGTCCGCGACGAGGCCTACTTCCGGCGCGCGCCCTGGGCGGGACACCGGCGGCTCGACGGTGTGGACGTCGTCGACGGAGCCCTCACCAACCCCCTCGCGCACGCCGTCGCCACGGCGCTCGCGCTCTCCGGCTCCAGCCGCGCCGAGGACGTCGGGCACATCGAGGCGGAGCTGCTGCGCGCGAACGCCATCGAGTCCGACGACACCTCGGCGGTACGGGTCGTGACCACGGCCGGCACCCCTGTCACGGTCGCGGCGACGCTGTGCGCCGAGAAGCCGGCGGAGCCGTACGTGATCGTCCACGGCAGCCAGGGCCGGATCACCTTCTGGTACCGGCAGGACCGGGTCCTCGTGCAGCGCGCGGGGCACGGCCCGGTGGAGACCGAGTACGGCCGGACCGACCTCCTGGAGAACCTGGTCGCGCACGTCACCGAGGGCGCGCGGCTGTGGGTGCCCCCGGCGGAGACGGGTGCCTTCATGCGGGTCGTCGAGGCGGTACGGACCGCTCCCGAGCCCCTGGACGTCCCCGCCGCCCACTGGCACACCGAGCCCGGCGAGAGCGCGCCGCGCCGGGTCGTCGACGGCGTCGACGCGCTGGTCGACGCGAGTGCCGACGCCCTCAGGCTGTTCTCCGAACTCGGCGCCCCCTGGGCCCCGTCGACCCGGGCGGAGGCCCGATGAACCCGGAAGCCGCCACGGTCCTGCGCTGCGCGGGCCGGGTCGTCGCCCGCTACACCACCCGGCCCGAGTCGGCCGCCGACCACTCCCCCCGGCCGTTCCTCCACCCCGTCACCACCCTCGCCGGACTCCCGGTGACCGAGACCGCGCCCGAGGACCACCCGCACCACCTGGGGGCGGGCGTCGCCGTGCCCGACGTCGCGGGCCACAACTTCTGGGGCGGGCGCACCTTCGTGCGCGGCCGGGGCTCCGTCGAGCTCGACAACCACGGGGTGCAGCGGCACGACGGCTTCAAGCTGTGCGACCCGGACGGTTTCGTGGAGGAGCTGAGCTGGACGGCCGGCGGCGAGCGGCTGCTCCGCGAGCACCGGACGGTGGCGGCCGCCGCCCTCACCGACTCCGCCTGGGCGCTGGACCTCACCTTCTCCCTCACCAACGTGTCGGGGCGGGACCTTTCGATCGGCAGCCCGGCGACGAACGGCCGCCCGGGCGCCGCGTACGGCGGCTTCTTCTGGCGCGCGCCGAAGGAGCCGACGGCGCCGGTGGTGTTCGCGGCGGGCCCCACCGACTCGGGCCCCGACGGCTCGGGCGCGGGCCGCTCGGGCGCGGGCCGCTCGGGCGCGGACGGCTCGGGCGCGGACGGCGAGACGGCGGTGCACGGTGTCACGGCCGACTGGGTGGCCCTGGCCGGGGACGGCTGGACCCTGGTGTTCGCCGGGGCGACCGCGCAGACCCGATGCGACCCGTGGTTCGTGCGCGCCGCCGAGTACCCGGGGGTGGGCTCCTCCCTCGCGTACGACGCACGGCTCCCGGTGGCTGCCGGGGAGACCTTCGTACGCCGGGTGGTGACCGTGGTCGCCGACGGCCGGCTCGACCGGGCGGGTGCCGCGGCCCTGGTCCGCAAGGCGGTGGCCTCGTGAGCGGCTCCCCCCCCCGGAGGGCCGGTGACCTGGGCGACGGCACGTACCGCAATCCGGTCCTTGCGGCCGACTGGTCGGACCCGGACGTCCTGCGGGTCGGCGAGGACTACTACCTGACCGCGTCCAGCTTCGGCCGCGCCCCCGGGCTGCCGCTCCTGCACTCCCGGGACCTGGTCAACTGGACGCTCGTCGGGCACGCCCTGGAGCGGCTCGAACCGGCCGCCGCGTTCACCGCGCCCCGGCACGACCGCGGGGTGTGGGCGCCGTCGTTCCGCCACCACGACGGCCGGTTCTGGATCTTCTGGGGCGACCCGGACCACGGGATCTTCCAGGTCAACGCCCCTTCGGTGCGCGGCCCGTGGACGGCGCCGCACCTGGTGAAGGCGGGCCTCGGCCTGATCGACGCCTGCCCGCTGTGGGACGAGGAGTCGGGCGAGGCCTATCTCGTGCACGCCCTGGCCAAGTCCCGCGCCGGGTTCAACAACCGGCTGATCGGGCACCGGATGAGTCCGGACGGCAGCAAGGTCCTCGACGAGGGCCGGGTCCTGGTCGACGCCGACCGGATACCCGGCTGGTTCACCCTGGAGGGCCCGAAGCTGTACCGGCACGACGGGCGGTTCTGGATCCTGGCGCCGGCCGGGGGCGTGGCCACCGGCTGGCAGGGCGCGTTCCGCTCGCGGTCGTTCTTCGGCCCGTACGAGGAGCGGATCGTCCTGGCGCAGGGCGACACGGATGTCAACGGCCCGCACCAGGGCGGCTGGGTCCGCACCCAGCGCGGCGAGGACTGGTTCCTGCACTTCCAGCAGTCGGGTGCGCACGGCCGGCTCGTCCACCTCCAGCCGATGCGCTGGGGCGCGGACGGCTGGCCGGTGCTGGGGGACGACGGGGCGCCCGTCCGATTCCACCGGAAGCCGGACCTGCCGGAGCAGCCGCCCGCGCGCCCCGCGGTGGACGACACGTTCCCCGGCGGGCGGTTCGGCCGGCAGTGGCAGTGGACCGCGAACCCGGCCGAGGGCTGGGCCAGTCAGCACGCGGGCGACGGCCTGCGCCTGGGCTGTGTGCGTACGGAGCACCTGGACGATCTGCGGCACGTGCCGCACGTGCTCACCCAGCGGCTGCCCGCCGGGGCCCTGACCGTCGAGGTCGGGCTGCGGCTGGACGGCGAGGCGCCAGGGGCCCGCGCCGGCCTGGTCGTCCTGGGCGACGCGTACGCCTGGATCGGCCTGGAGCGGGCCCCGGACGGCACGGTCCGGCTCGTGCACCGCTTCGCCCCGGCCAACGCG
Source organism: Streptomyces sp. R-07 (assembly GCF_049913175.1). Lineage (NCBI taxonomy): Bacteria > Bacillati > Actinomycetota > Actinomycetes > Kitasatosporales > Streptomycetaceae > Streptomyces > Streptomyces sp. R-07. The sequence goes on along the minus strand of NZ_CP183978.1, from coordinate 7,013,513 downwards.
GAGCGCGAACGGGACGCGGCCCACTCCCGGCCGCTGTCCGGTGACCGGGTCCTGCTGCGGATCGAGGTCACGGCGGACGCGCGCTGCCGCTTCTCGTACGCGGTCGACGACGCCGCGGCCCCGGTCCGGCTCGGGCCGGAGTTCGCCGCCACGCCCTGGCGCTGGGTCGGCGCGCTCCTCGGCCTGTTCGCGGGCGCCCCGGTGGGCGCGGGGCACGCCGGGACGGCCGTGTTCTCCGCCTTCCGCGTCACCCCCGCCTGACGTTCCCCCTGAACTCCCCACATCCCCATCACCCGCAAGACCCGAGAGAAGAGAGCCGACGATGACCATCTTCCCCGGCGGACGGCGCAGAGCCGCCCTCGCCCTCGCCCTGTCCGGAGTCCTCGCCCTGACCGCCACCGCCTGCGGTGACGACGGCAGCGGCGCGGGCGGCGACAAGGGCACGGAGGGATCGGGCAAGGGAAAGATCACCTTCTGGGACAACAACGGCGGTGTCCGCACCGAGGTCTGGAAGGAGATCATCGCGGACTTCGAGAAGGCGAACCCCGACATCGACGTGGAGTACGTCGGGATCGCCTCCAAGGAGGTCCAGTCCAAGTACGACACCGCCATCCAGGGCGGCGGCCTGCCGGACGTGGGCGGCGTCGGCGCGGCGATGCTCGCCGGGATCGCCGCGCAGAACGCCCTGGAGCCCCTGGACGCCCGCATCGAGGACAGCGCGCTGAAGGGAAAGCTCAACGCGGGCATGGTCGCGAGCGTGAAGTCGGCGGGCGGTCAGGGCAAGCTGTTCACCGTCCCCACCTCCGCCAGCAACGGCGTGCTGTACTACCGCACCGACCTGTTCAAGGCCGCGGGCCTGCCGGAGCCCACCACCTGGTCGAAGTTCTACGCGGCGGCCGACAAGCTGACCGCCGCCGACAAGAACCGCTTCGGCTACACGATCCGCGGCGGCGCGGGATCCATCGCCCAGGCGCTCGACGCCATGTACGGCCAGAGCGGCATCACCAGCTTCTGGAACGGCGACACGACCACGGTCAACGACCCGAAGAACGTGGCCGCCCTCGAGAAGTACGCCGCGCTGTTCAAGAAGAACACCCCGGCCGCCGACGTCAACAACGACTTCACCAAGATGGTCGCGCAGTGGGACAGCGGCGAGATCGGCATGCTGAACCACAACCTGGGCTCCTACCAGGACCATGTGAAGGCGCTCGGCACGGACAAGTTCCGGGGCATCCCGAACCCGACGCTCGACGACGGCACCCGCGTCCAGGTCTCCAACCCGGTCGACGGCCTCGGTCTCTTCTCGTCGAGCAAGAACAAGGCCGCCGCCTGGAAGTTCATCGAGTTCGCGGCCTCCCACGCCTCCAACAGCAAGTGGAACAGGTCGGCCGGCGCGATCCCCGCCAACACGGAGGCGGCCGCCGACCCGTGGCTCGCGGAGGCCGAGCCGACCAAGCTCGGCGCCGAGGTCCTCTTCAGCGGCAAGGCCACGATCGTGGAGCTGCCGTACTACCTGCCGGACTGGAACACGATCTCCAAGGCCGACAACGAGCCCGGCTTCCAGAAGGTCCTGCTCGGCAAGTCCACCGCGAAGGAGTTCCTCGACCACCTCGCCGAGCAGCTGAACGCCGCCCAGGCCGAGTGGAAGCAGCAGAAGCAGTGAGCGTCGGCCGCCGCGCGGTCGTCACGGCCGGGGCGGGCCTCGCGCTCGCCCTGGCCGGGGCCCCCGCCGCCCGAGCCCAAGGACACCCCCGCATGCGCACCGTCTTCCTCGCCGGCGACTCCACGGCCGCCCAGAAGTACGCCGACGCCGCACCGGAGACCGGGTGGGGCATGGCGCTCCCCTTCTTCCTGCACCGGGAGATCGCGGTCGCCAACCACGCGGTCAACGGACGCAGCACCAAGAGCTTCCTCGACGAGGGCCGGCTCGATCCGATCCTGGCGGCGCTCCGCCCCGGCGACCTGCTCCTGATCCAGTTCGGCCACAACGACGAGAAGGTCGCCGACCCCACCCGCTACACCGAGCCCTGGAGCACCTACCAGGACAACCTGCGGGTCTTCGTCGAGGGCGCGCGCTCCCGGGGCGCACTGCCGGTGCTCGCCACGTCCGTGGAGCGGCGGAAGTTCGCCGTGGACGGCACCGCCCTGCGCACCCACGGCGCCTATCCGGCGGCGATGCGGGAGGTGGCCGTGGAGTCGGACGTAGCGCTGCTCGACATCGAGGCGCTGTCCCTGGCGCTGTGGCAGCGGCTGGGTCCGGAGGCCACGAAGACGTACTTCAACTGGACGGCGACCGAGCAGGACAACACGCACTTCAACCCGCCGGGCGCGATCGAGGTGGCCCGGCTGGTCGCCGCCGAACTCCTGCGCACCCACGTCCTCGCGCCGCGTGAGACGCGCCGCCTGGACGACGAGATACCCACCGACCGGATCACCTGGCCCGCCCCCGAGGAGAACCTCGCATGAACCGTCGCAAGCAGCTGGGAGTGGTGGCCGCGACCGCCCTCGTCCTCACCGTCACCGCGCCGGTGGCCGGTGCGCAGACCGGTGCCGCGCACTCCGGCGACCCCGCCCGCGCGATCCTGCCGGCCGGTGACGGCTGGGCCGCCGCCGGCAGCGGCACGACCGGCGGGTCCGCCGCTGCCGCGTCCCGCGTCTTCACCGTCACCACCTGGGAGGAGTTCCGGAACGCGCTCTCCGCGCCCGGGACGGAGCCCCGCATCGTGAAGGTGGTCGGCAAGCTGAACGCGACCGCCGCCGGCTGCGCCGCCTTCGAGGCTCCCGGCTACGACTTCGCCCGGTACCTCGCCGACTTCGACCCGGCCGTCTGGGGGTACGAGGACGAGGTCAGCGGCCCCCAGGAGGAGCTGCGTGCGGCCTCGGCGACGGCGCAGGGCCTGGCCATCAAGGTGAAGGTGCCCGCCAACACCACGATCGTCGGGGTCGGGAGGCACGCGGGGATCACCGGCGGCAGCCTCCAGGTGACGGGCGTGGACAACGTCATCGTGCGCAACCTCACCCTGGAGTCCCCGCTCGACTGCTTCCCGCAGTGGGATCCGACGGACAACGACCACACGGGCGCGTGGAACTCCGAGTACGACAGCCTCGTCGTGTACGGCTCCTCCCACGTCTGGATCGACCACAACACCTTCACCGACGGGGCCCACCCGGACAGTTCGCTGCCCTCGTACTACGGGGAGGTGTACCAGCAGCACGACGGCGAGCTGGACGTCGTGAAGGGCGCGGACCTCGTCACCGCCTCCTGGAACGTCTTCACCGACCACGACAAGACGCTGATGATCGGCAACAGCGACGGCGCGGGCGCCACCGACCGGGGCAAGCTGCGCGTCACCCTCCACCACAACCTCTTCGACGACGTGGTGGAGCGGGCGCCCCGGGTGCGCTTCGGCCAGGTCGACGCGTACAACAACCACTTCGTGGTGACGGGTTCGGCGTACGTGTACAGCCTCGGTGTCGGCCAGGAGTCCCAACTGGTCGCCGAGAGGAACGCGTTCACGCTCGCCGCGGACGTCCCCGCCGGGCAGATCCTGAAGAAGTGGAAGGACGCGCCGGTCACCACCGCCGGCAACTACGTCAACGGCAGCCCGGTCGACCTGCTCGCGGTCCACAACGCGCAGTACCCCGCCGAGCAGCTCCGCGCCGACGCGGGCTGGACGCCCGTCCTGCGCACCCGTGTCGACCACCCGAAGGCCGTCCCCGCCCTCGTCGACCACCACGCGGGCGCCGGCCGCCTCCGCTGAGACCCCCAGGAGGACCCGCATGCCCGCGCACCCCACCGGAGCCGACGGCCCCGGACGCCGCACCCTGCTCACCGCCGGCCTCGGCGCCGCCCTCGCCCTGGCCCTGCCGGCCGGGACCGCGAGCGCCGCCGCCCCGGCTCCCTTCGGCCGCCTCGGCTCGCCCGCCGACCGGCTGACCCCTCGGACGCTCTACGTCGACGCCGGCGGCCTGGGCGACCACACCACGGTCCAGGCGGCCGTCACCGCGGCCGACGGACCCGGCTGGACGCTGGTGCTCGCCCCCGGCACGTACCGCGAGACGGTCGCCGTGAGCCCCGCCCGTACGGACATGACCTGGATCGGCGCGAGCGGGGACCCCCGGGACGTCGTCGTCGTGTACGCCAACGCGGCCGGCACGCCCAGGCCCGGGGGCGGCACCTACGGCACGACCGGCTCCGCGACCACCACCGTCCAGGCGGACGGCTTCACCGCCCAGGGGGTCACCTTCGCCAACGACTTCCTCCGCACGGACCTCCCCGGGAACCCCGGCACGCAGGCGGTCGCGCTCAAGGTGCAGGGCGACCGGTCGGCCTTCTTCCACTGCCGGTTCCTCGGCCACCAGGACACCCTGTACGCCGACTCGACGACGCTCGGGTCCGTGGCCCGGCAGTACTTCGCGCACTGCTACGCGGAGGGCGACGTCGACTTCGTCTTCGGCCGGGCCCGGGCGGTCTTCGAGCACTGCCACTTCCGTACGCTGCTCCGCCCGGACCTGGCGGCGGCCCCGTACGGCTTCGTCTTCGCCCCGTCCACGGCACGGACGAACCCGTACGGCTTCCTCGCCGCCCGCTGCCGGATCACCAGCGAGGCCCCGGACGGCTTCTACAAGCTGGCCAGGCCGTGGGTGCCCGGTTCGGACCCCACGGCCTGGCCCTCGCTCGTGATCCGGGACAGCGTCCTCGGCCCCGGGATCGACGCCGACGCGCCGTACGCGAACATGCGTGACGTCTACCCGTGGCAGGACCAGCGGTTCGCCGAGTACCGCAACACCGGCCCCGGCGCCGGGATCACGGTCCCGGAGAACCGTCCCCAGCTCGATACCGGCGCGGCCGCGTCCGCGACCCGGACCGTGTATCTGGGCGACTGGACACCCCGGCAGCCCCGCTGACGGGTGGCGCGTCCGTTCACGGGCGCAGGAGGGGAAAGCCCGCCTGCGCCCACAGCGCACGGGGGGCGGCAGGCGCGTCGCCCTCGTCGTCCTCGTCGGTCCGCCACACCTGCGCCTGCCCGGTGGAGTCGTCGAACGACGGCCAGCCCGGGTCTCCGGTGGTGGCGAAGCCGGCCCAGGCGCGCACCATCCGGCGGGCCAGATCACGGTCGGCGGAGCTGGAGGCGCCGCCGATGAGGAAGGCCACGCAGTCCTTGTCGACGTTGCCGAAGGCGAAGGGGATGTCCGCGCAGTGCCAGGCCCGCACGTCCCGGTGCGGGCCGGTGCGGCGGCGGTCGAAGCGCGACAGGAACGCCCGTCCGCCGCCGCGGGCGTGATGCTCGACGAGCCGGTGGGCGTACTCCCCGAAGAGGAGGTCGCCGAAGACCGCCAGGTAGACGTCGAGCACCGGGGCGTCGGGCAGCGCGGCGCGATAGCCGGCCACCAGCCCGTCGGGTAGCCCGAAGTCCTCCGCGAACCTCGCCAGTTGCTCTGCGGTGGTGACCTTCGCGCTGCTGCCGACGGCGTCGAGCAGCCGGTACTCCTCCGTGGTGTGGCAGACGAGGAGGTCCACGTCCCGGCCCGCACCGGTGGCAAGGCCCGTGAGGGGGTCGACGGGCAGGACGTCCCCGTCGAGGACGGGGGCGTAGAGCGAGGGGTCGTAGTGGCGGGATCCGGAGGCCGGGTCGCGCCGGTACGCCTCGACGACCTGGTCGGAGGCGGCGACCAGGGCCTGCGGGCTCGCGGCTGCCAGGCCCTCGGGGGTGGCCGGGCAGCCCGCCGCGGCGGCGACCTCACGCGTGGTCGCCGCGGCGAGGGCCGGCGGATAGTGCGGGCTGGCGGGGCTGTGGACGATGGCGCGGTGGAACAGGCCGCGCGCCCGGTCCATCACCATGAGGCAGGCGACCGACGCGGCCCCCGAGGACTGGCCCGCGACCGTGACGTTGCCGGGGTCGCCGCCGAACGCGGCGATGTTCTCCCGCACCCAGCGCAGGGCCGCGACCTGGTCGAGCAGGCCCCGGTTGTCGGGGAAGGAGACTCCTCCGGCGGCGGGGACGTGCCCGAAGCCCTCGAAGCCGAGCCGGTAGTTGACGGTGACCACGACCAGACCGGCCCGGGCCAGGGCGTCGCCGTCGAAGTCGGGCTGGGCCGAGGAGCCGAAGGTGTAGGCGCCGCCGTGGATCCAGACCAGGACGGGCAGGGACCCGCCGTCCGGGGCCGGGGTCCAGACGTTGACGGTGAGGACGTCCTCGTCGCCGGGCGACCACACGGGCGAGCCGGGCAGCTCCGCCGACTGCGGGGCGACGGGGCCGAAGGCCGTACAGTCCCGCACGCCGCTCCAGGGGGCCGCCGGGGCGGGCTCTCGGAACCGGCGAGCGCCGAACGGCGGTGCGGCGTAAGGGATTCCGAGCACGGCGACGACATCGCCGGAGGCTCGGAAACCCCGTACCGCACCGCCCGTCGTCTTGAAGATGTCCATGGGCTCAGCTTGTCATCGCACCCCTGACCGGCACCAACACCAAGATCACGACGATTCACGCACCGCCGGTGTCAATGCCGGGACGCGGGCGTCAGGGCAGCAGATCGATGCAGTCGATCGCGGTGCCGGGGCTGAGGAAGCCGGTGCCGGAGGAACCGCTGACGATGTTCAGCTTCAGCACGTTGTACTGGCTCGGGTCCGTCTTCCAGGCGCTGGCCGGGACGACGTACGTGAAGGTGTGGTTGTTGCCCCGGTAGGAGCCGTTGGTCAGCGAGCGGGTCGACGGCTGGGTCGGGGGCGCGGGGATCGTGGAGACCCAGTCGTTGACGGTCACCTGCGGGCGGCCGTTGAGGAAGGCCGTCGTGACGCCGATCCGCAGGGTGCGCGCGGCGGCGGCCTGGGCGGCGGTGAGCCGGAAGTAGACGAGGACGCCGTCGTTGACGTCCTTCCAGAGGTAGCAGGGGAAGGAGCCGGAGACGTCCCCGCCGTCGATGACGACGTTCCCGGTCCAGGGTGCGGCCCGGACGTCGGCGGGGTGGGCGTACGTCATGAGCGCCGCGTTCTTGAACGCGCCGGGGGTGCCGTCCCAGTCGCCGACGCGCCAGAGCGCGGGGGCGGTGCTCGGGTCGTTGGCGAGGGTGAGCGTGTGGAGCGCGGTGGCGGTCCCGGCGGTGACGGTCACCGTGCTTGTGTGGACGGCGAGTTCGCCCTTGTACACGGTGAGGGTGTAGGTGCCGGGCAGCATGCCCCGGCAGGAGAAGGCGCCGGTGCCGGCGGCGGCGCGGGTCCAGTACTGCGCGTCGGCGTTGGCGAAGCCGACGGTGTACGGGTGGTCCGCGTCCATGCCGGCAAGGCCGACGCCCGCGACCCGGCCGCGTCCGGCGGCGCCCACCCAGTTCGGGATGCCGAGCGGGTCCACCCAGGAGGTGTCGTGGTTCGCGGCGATGAGCGCCGGGTCGGGGGTGCCGCCGTCGGTGAACGCGAGCAGATAGGGGCCCTGGAGGCCGAAGCGCATCGCCTCGGTCTGCGACTGGCTGTAGTGGAGGATCTCGTAGAGGCCGACGCCCAGTTCGTTGGAGTGGCGGAGCAGCGACCGGTAGAAGGGCCCGCCGGAGGCCTTCTCGTGGTTGGAGCGGACCATCCAGAGCCCGACGGAGCCGGTGGTGTAGCCGACGTGGTCGTAGTCCATGACGCGGACGCCCGAGTAGTGCTTGGAGCGGGTCTGCCCGTCGGCCCGCTGCCACACGTCCCCGGCCTCGATGACGGTGTCAGCGCCCTCGACCCAGGAGTCGGGGCCCTCGTTGGGGAAGATCCCGGGCTTGAGGCGGGCGATGAAGCGGGTGGCGGTGAAGGAGGTGTCGGCCTTGTCGGTCCACAGGTACACGTTGTCGAGTCCCGCCCTGGCCGCCAGGTAGTGGCGGAGGGTGCCGTGGACGACGGTGACGAGAATGGTGGAGCCGGTCTGCGCGAGGGTGACGGTGGAGGCGCCGAGGCCGGACTCGACGTGCGAGTGCTTGCCGCCGTACCCCTCGTACTCCTTGCCCTTGTACACGAGCGAGGTGAGGTCGCCGGTCGACTTGGAGACCTTGAAGACCAGTCCGGCGCCGGTGTCGACGACGTACTGGGCGCCGTCGTCGCTCCAGCCGAAGCCGGCTGCTCGGGCAGTGCCTCCGACGGTGGTGAGAGCGGCTCCGGCCGCCGCCGCACCGAGGAGGGTGCGGCGGCGGAGCGGGGAGGTGGAGGTGTCGTACGGGCTCATCGGTGCGGCTCCTTCGACGGCGTGCGGGCCTGGTGTCCCTGGGTCGCCGCCGGACGGAGAAGGGTTGCCGCCCCGGGCCCGCGTCAGGGGACGAGGCGGACGACCTGGGGGTCGTGGTCGCTGGCCTGGTCGGCGAACTCGCTGTTGACGTGGACGATGTCGTAGTCGTACGAGGTGAGGGCCGGGCTGGTCAGGATGTGGTCGATGGCCTGGGAGTTGCCCTCGTAGACGTAGGTGTAGCGCTCACCGGCCGGGAGGCTGTTCACGAGCGGGGTGAGGACGCCGCCGGAGGTCAGCGTGGTGACCGTGCCGGAGAACTCGAAGTCGTTGAGGTCGCCGAGGACGACGACGCGGGCGGAGGGCTGGACGGCGAGGAGCTGCTTCACGAAGCCGTTCACCTGGGTGGCCTGCTTGCCGCGCTGGGTCTCCGACGGGCGGGCGGGCGGCTGGAAGCGGGAGTGGAGGGGCTGGTCGCCGCCCTTGGAGGTGAAGTGATCGGCGATGACGAAGACCGTGCTGCCCTGGAAGGTGAACTCGCCGGCGAGCGGCTTGCGGCTGGCGTTCCAGGCGGAGTCGGCCGGGTTGATCCGGCCGGGCGAGGCGGAGAGCGCGGCGGTGCCGCCGTTGTCCACGACGGAGACGGCGGTGGTGGAGGTGCCGCCGGGGCGGTCGGTGAAGCCGACGCGGGCCGGGTTGTAGAGGAAGCCGACGCGGATGTTGCCGCCGGGCTCGCCGCCGTCCTGGTCATTGACCGGGTTGATCTGGCGGTACTGGTAGGCCGGCCCGCCGGCGGCCGAGACGGCGGCGATGAGCTTGGCGTAGGTCTGGTCGGCGGCGACGACCCCGTTGTCCGTCGCACCGTTGTTGTCCTGGACCTCCTCCAGGGCCACGATGTCGGGCGAGGCGAGGTTGCCGACGATTCCTGCGGCGAGCCGGTCGAACTTGGCCTGCGGGTCGGTCGGGTCGAGGTTCTCGACGTTGTACGTGGCCACCGCGAGCTCGCCCGCGGCCTGCGCCCGGGTGGTCTCGGGGGCGAGGGCGTTGTCGGTGAGGGTGCCGAGGGTGGTGGCCTGGATGCCGTAGCCGCCGAAGTCGTCGTAGTCGAGCGGGCCCGCGGTCGTGCCGCTGAGGACGTCGCCGACGTCGGCGACCGGGAAGGCGGAGGTCAGCAGGGACTCGATCTTGACGCGGCCGGCGTTCTGGGAGGCGTACGAGCCGTAGACGGTGCCGCCGCGCGGGGTGGGGTGTTCGGCGGGGTCCGCGGTGACGAAGAGCTCGCTGTAGGGCGTGGTGGCGCCGACGACCCCGGTTCCGCTCACCTGGACGCGCATGCCCTCCAGGGACTCGTACCGGTCGAGCGCGTACGTCGACGGGGAGAGGGTGAGGCCCTCGATGGAGGCGCCGCCGGCGTCGGGGGCGTAGGTGTCCGGGACGGAGGCCGCGTCCAGGGTGAAGGCGGCGGGGAGCGCGTTGCCGGTGGAGAGGGTGGCGGTGATGGTCGCGGAGGTCAGCTCGGTGAGGGACTGGCCGCCCTCGGCGGAGCCGCCGGGGTAGTACTCGGAGACGGTGCCCCGGACGGTGATCCGGTTGCCGGCCTTGGTGGAGGGGGTGGTGGATCCGGTGTACACGAAGAGGGCTTCGCTGGTGGCCGCGTTGCCGTCGCCGGCCGGATCCTGGATCCAGTATCCGCGGGAGGTGCCGGTGGAGCGGATCGCGGTCACGATGCCGGTGACGGTGACCTGCTGGCCGCTGTAGGGCGAGAGCCGCTTGGTGCCCTGGACGGCGGCGATGGTGACGGTGGCGGCGTGCGCGGGGAGCGCGAGCAGGCCTGCCGTGAGGGAGCCGACGAGGGCGGTGGCGGCGAGCAGGCCGGTGCGGCGGCCTCGGGCGGGTATGTGACGGGGGGTCATGGGGTGCCTTTCGCGAGGGGCGTGGAGGGATCGCGGAGCACCGCGCCTGGCGCGCGTGGGGACGCGCCGTGGCGGCAGGGCAGTTGTAGTGGCGGCGGATGACGCGGAGGGAACCGGCAGGTGTGCGACGCGTGTCACCTCTACGCGCGTCACACGGTGTGGGCGGTTTGCCATGGTCCTGTCATGCTTGCCCGCGGCCGCTCCTGTCATCCATCCTCGCTGCGTAGGCGTCCGGTTCGGTCGGACTTAGCTGCGTACACGCGGGTTCGGTCGGCCCTCGCTGCGTACGCGGGTTCGGTCGGCCCTCGCTGCGTACACGTCCGGTCACGTCAGCCCTCGCTGCGTACGCGTCCGCTCCCGGCGCGCCGCCGCGCGTACGCGACGGTGAGCACCCCGAGCAGCGGCCCCCACAGCACGAGCGGGGCGTAACAGACGTAGTACGAGACGGCCATCCAGCCGCCCGTCCGGCTGGGGAAGTCGGCGGGGAGGGCGTCGCCGCGGATGGTGGTGCCCATGATCTCCGTGGCGAAGGCCAGCACGGTCCACAGCAGCGTGAGGGCCGTGGCCCCGAGAGCGGCGGGGACGAGCACCGCCGCCGGGGGGATCCGGCGTCCGCGCAGCACCGGGACCCAGGAGGGGACGACCTCGCCCCAGCGGGCGACGAGCCCGATCGCCGTGAACGCGACGGCCTCGGAGAAGAGCGAGAGGAAGACGATGTACGCCCGCTCGCCGATGCCGATCCCCGCGTCGAAGGCCGCCGGGAGCCGCCAGAGTCCGGCGGGAAGGACGGTGAACGGCACGGCGAGGGCGAGGGCCCGGGTGCGGCGCGAGACACCCGGGACGGGAGTGTGGGCGGCGCGCCAGGCGGCACGGAGCCGCCCGGGAGCGACCGGTACGCGGCCTTCGCTGCGGGAGAGCGTCTTCATCGCGCGGTCCTCGGTGTCGGTGGACCGGTGGTCGGCCCGTCGCCGACGACGATTCCGTCCGCGGGCGGTCCCGCGGATCGCCCGACGGACCGAACCCCCTCCGCCGCACGGGCGAGAGGGGGTCGGCCGGGAGTCGCGGGGCGCACCCCTCGACCTCAGCTCAGCCGGGTGTCCGCGTACACGTTCATCGCCTGCTGCTGGTACTCGGCGAGGCCGACGGCGATCCGGTCGAAGTTCTCGCGGAACCGCGGGTCCTCGGCGTAGGTCCTGGCCAGACCCCGGTACGCCTCGGCGTTCGGGGTCCAGAAGCGGCTGACGCCCGCGTGGTGGGCCTCCACCTCGGCCTGGACCGCCGGGTCGGCGACCGGCGTGCCGGCGGCCATGTGCTCGGCGAAACGGATCATCTGGGCGGTGGCCTCGCGCTGCCACTCCTCGGTGGTCTCGGGGGTCATCCCCTCGATGACCTGCTGGGTCCGCTCGTACGCCTCCGGCCACTTCTCCCGCGCCTCGGCCTCGATGTCCGGGTCGGCCTGGAAGCCCTCGAAGAGGTTCTCGGGGCGGTTGATGCTCACCATGTCCTGGTCCTCGCTTTCCTCGAGTTCGGCGATGGTGCGGGCGACCGTGCGGGCCAGGGTGCCGAGCCGGTCCTGCTCGGCGAGCAGCCTGGCGTGGTGCTCGCGCAGGACGGTCACGCGGTCGGCCCCGCTGTCCAGGACCTCCCGGATCTCGCGCAGGCCGAGGTCCAGCTCCCGCATGACCAGGATCTGCTGGAGGCGCAGCAGCTGGGGCTCCTCGTAGTGACGGTGCCCGTCGCTCGCGGTCCACGCGGGCGTCAGCAGGCCGATCTCGTCGTAGTGCCGCAGTGTCCGGGAGGTCACCCCGGACATCCGGGCCACGTCCACGATCGACCAGGCCATGACGGTGTCCTTCCTTCGCCGGGGACCGGTGTCTCCGGCCCCGTACGAAGACCGTAGGAGTTGACGCCGCGTCAACCGCAAGTCCTTCAGTCTCCGCCGCCGGGGCCGAAGCCGCCCCGGAGGGTGGTGCGGCCGCCGTCGGCTCCGGTGAGGAGCACGGTGTACGTGTCGGCCGAGGCGTCGCGTACGCCTTCGGCGTGGTTGTACTGGGCGGCGAAGGTGTGGGGGCCGGGCGGCACCGTCCGGCCCGGTTTGAGCACCCACCGGTAGACCAGGGCCCCGGGCTCCTCGGTCACCGTGACGGTGAAGTCCTCGGCGGGGCGGGTGCGCCAGTGGCCGGTGCTCACCATGCCGGGCGTGCGGGCGATCCGCAGCTCGACGGTGAGGCCGGCGACCGGCGATTCCGTCGTGAGCGCGAGGTCGGTCTGCGCCCACCAGCGGTTGCTGCCGGGGTCGATCGTGCCGGCCGCCCGTGCCGTCGGGCCGGGTGCGGGCAGGGTGGTGGCGGGTCCGGCGGGCCGGTCGCCCAGGGTGGTCACCGCGAGGCCGCCGAGGCCGACGACCCCGGCGACGGCCGCGGTGACGGCGACGACCGCGGTCCAGCGGCGGCCGTTCCACGCGCGCGGGGGCCTGGTCGGAGGGGTGTCCGGGGCGGGCGCGGCGAGGCCGCGTTCGACGCGGGCGAGGATGCGGGCGTGGTCGGGCCGGTGCGCGAGCGCGGCCTCCCGCAGTTCGCGGCGGAGCTGTGTCTCGTCCATCAGCGCCCTCCCGCGGCGAGTTCGGTGGTGGCGGCCCGGTCGCCGAGCAGCCGCTGGAGTTCCGCCATGCCCTTGGCGGTCTGGCTCTTGACCGTGCCGACGGAGACGCCGAGTGCGAGGGCCGTGTCGCGTTCGGAGAGGTCGAAGGCGTGCCGGAGCACGACGCAGGCGCGCTTGCGGAAGGGCAGGGCGCGCAGCGCGGTGCGGACGTCGAGGACGGCGGGGACGTCCGGGTCCTCGGTGTGTTCCGGGCGGCGGTCCCAGAAGGCGGCGATCCGGCGGCGTTCGCGGACGGTGCCGCGGATGCGGGTGCGGACGAGGTTGGTGACGACGCCCCGGGCGTAGGCGGCGGGGTGGTCGGCGGCGCGGACCCGGTCCCAGCGGTTCCAGAGGGCGAGCATGGCGTCGGCGGCGAGGTCGTCGGCGGCGTCGGACTCGCCGGTCAGGAGGTGGGCGAGGCGCGCGAGTTCGGCGTAGTGGCGCTCGAAGAAGGCCCGGAACTCCGTCGCGCTGTCGTCGGCCTCAGTGTCCGCCGTGATCACGACGGTCCTCGGTGCGGGGCGTGCCGGGCGCGGCAGGGCCCGTGCTGGCGCGGGCGGTCAGGCGGGGCGCGATGAGTTCCGTGCCGCGCGGGGCCTCGCCGGACAGGCGGGCGACGAGCCGTTCGACGGCGAGGCGGCCCATCTCCTGGGCGGGTACGGAGACGGCGGTGAGCGGGACGGAGGCGTGCAGGGCGACCTGGTCGGGGCAGATGGCGACGACGGAGACGTCCTCGGGCACGGCGCGGCCCTGGTGGCGCAGGAGGGCGAGGAGCGGTTCGACGGCGGCCTCGTTCTGGACGACGAGGGCCGTGGTGCCGGGGCGCTCCTCGAAGACGCGGGTGACGGCGGCGGCGACGGCCGCGTAGGTGCCCTCGACGGGCCGGTGGAGCAGTCCGAGGCCGTGGGCGCCGGCGGCGGCGCGCAGTCCGGTGAGGGTGCGGGCGGCGAAGCCCGTACCCCGCTCGTACACGGTGGGCGGTTCGCCGAGGACGGCGATCCGGGTGTGGCCGAGGCCGGCGAGGTGCTCGACGCAGCGGGCTCCGGCGGCCTCGAAGTCGAGGTCGACGCAGTCGAGTCCGGTGGCGTCGGCGGCTTCGGGGGTCTCGGCGGGCAGGCCGATGAGGACGGAGGGCCGTTCGGCCTGCTGGAGGAAGGGCAGCCGGGGGTCGTCGAGCCCCACGTCCATGACGATCATGGCGTCGGCGACGGCGCTGCCCTCGACGCGGCGGACGGCCTCGGGGCCTTCCTCACCGGTGAGCAGCAGCACGTCGTAGCCGTGGGAGCGGGCCGTGGTGGTGACGGCCATCGCGATCTCCATCATCACCGGGACGTAGAGGCCGGCGCGGAGCGGCATCATCAGGGCGAGGACGTTCGTCCGGCTGCTGGCGAGGGCGCGGGCGCCGGCGTGCGGCCGGTAGCCGAGGGTGTCGATGCTGTGCTGGATCCGCTCGCGGGTGGGGCCGGATATGGAGCGTTTGCCGCTGAGCACATAGCTGACGGTGCTGGCCGACACCCCGGCGTGGCGGGCGACATCGGCGAGGGTGACCACGTGCGTTCTCCTGGACGGTTCCCGGCGTTCCGGGCGGCCGCCCGACGATTCGGCTCCCGACCCTAAGCGGCGCTTCGACGAGCTGTCCAGGCGGGGCGCGAAGAGTCCAAGGGGCGGGGGGCCGGGCGGGGTTGTGCGCGGGCTTCCGGCGCGGTGGGATGGACACCGTCCGGCAAGCGCTTTCTGCGCTGCCACGGAGTTCCCCTTCCTCTCTCCGACAGGAGGACCGTGTCCGCCCTGCCCTGGTACGAAGACGTCTCTCCCGGTCGCGGTACGCTCCCGCCGCGCGCCTGGTACGCCCGCTCCGACGCCGCCGCCCTCTCCCTCGACGGCGACTGGGCCTTCCGCCTCTCCCCCACCGCCGGGACCGAGGACGCCTCCTTCGCGGCACCGGACTTCGACGCGAGCGCCTGGGGGACGGTCGCGGTGCCCGGCCACTGGGTGCTCCAGGGAAAGGGCGGGGAGTACGGCGGCCCCGCCTACACCAACGTCCGCTACCCCTTCCCCGTCGACGCGCCCCGCGTCCCCACCGAGAACCCGACCGGCGACCACCTGCGCCGCTTCGACCTGCCCGACGGCTGGCCCGCGGAAGGCGGGGCCGTCCTCCGCTTCGACGGGGTGGAGTCCTGCGCCCGGGTCTGGCTCAACGGCACGGAACTCGGCGACTTCAAGGGCTCCCGGCTGGCCCACGAGTTCGCCGTCGGCCCCCACCTCAAGCCTCGGGACAACGTCCTCGCCGTCCGCGTCCACCAGTGGTCGTCCGGCTCCTACCTGGAGGACCAGGACCAGTGGTGGCTGCCGGGCGTCTTCCGGGGCGTGACGCTGCTGCACCGGCCGGAGGGCGCGCCGGGCGACTTCTTCGTGCACGCCTCGTACGACCACGTCACCGGCGGCGGCACCCTGCGGGTCGAGTGCGACGTGCCCGGCCGGGTCACCGTGCCGGGGCTCGGCCTCGACCTCGCCACCGGGGAGGCGGCGACGGTGCCGGTCGAACCGTGGAGCGCCGAGGTCCCCCGCCTCTACGAAGGCGAGCTCGCGACCGCCGGCGAACGGATCCCGCTGCGGATCGGCTTCCGGACGGTCGCGGTCGAGGACGGCGTCCTCAAGGTCAACGGACGGCGGATCCTCTTCCGGGGCGTCAACCGGCACGAGTTCCACCCGGAGCGCGGCCGCGCCCTCGACCTCGCGACGATGCGCGCGGACGTGGAGCTGATGAAGCGGCACAACATCAACGCCGTCCGCACCTCCCACTACCCGCCGCACCCGGCCTTCCTCGACCTGTGCGACACCTACGGACTGTGGGTGATCGACGAGGGCGACCTGGAGACGCACGGCTTCGAGGACCTGGCCTGGCAGGGCAACCCGGTCGACGACCCGCGCTGGACCCCGGCCCTGCTCGACCGGGCGGCCCGGCTCGTCGAGCGGGACAAGAACCACCCCTCGGTCGTCCTGTGGTCGCTCGGCAACGAGTGCGGCACCGGCGCCGGGCTCACCGCGATGGCTCGTTGGATCCGCGACCGGGACCCGTCCCGGCTCGTCCACTACGAGGGCGACCGTTCCTGCGCCGACACCGACGTCTACTCCCGGATGTACCCGCCGCACGCCGAGGTCGAGGAGATCGGCCGCAGGGCCGACGAGGGCCCGGAGGCCCGGCGCGCGCTCCCCTTCATCCTGTGCGAGTACGCCCACGCCATGGGCAACGGGCCCGGCGGGCTCTCCGCTTACCAGCGGCTCTTCGAGACGTACGAGCGCTGCCAGGGCGGCTTCGTCTGGGAGTGGATCGACCACGGACTGCCCCACCCCGTCCACGGGTTCGGCTACGGCGGCGACTTCGGGGAGGAGCTGCACGACGGCAGCTTCGTCTGCGACGGGCTGTTGTTCCCCGACCGGACGCCGTCGCCGGGGCTCCTGGAGTACAAGAAGGTCATCGAGCCCGTCCGCATCGCCCCCGGCGGACCGGGCTCCGTGCTCGTCACGAACGGTCACGACGTCGCCGGTCTCGCGCATCTCGCCTTCACCTGGTCCTTCCTGGCCGACGGCGAGCCCCTCGCCACCGGCCCCCTCGAAGTGCCGGCGCTGGCCGCCGGGGAGAGTGCCCGCGTCGCGCTGCCCGCCCCACCGACGCATCCGGCGGGGGCCGAGACGCTGTGGACGGTACGGGCGACACTCGCCACCGACACCGTCTGGGCGCCGGCCGGGCACGAGGTCGCGTGGGGGCAGCTCCCGGTGTCGGCGGCCCCGCCCGCCCCGTACGGGACGACGGCTGTACGGCCTGACCGTGGGGCGGACGGGGAAGCCGTGGCCCGGACCGTCCCCGCCCCGCGCGAGACCGCGGCCGTGCGGCCGGTCCGCGCGGCGGACCGGATCACCCTCGGCCCGGGGGTGTTCGACGCCCGCACCGGAGCGCCGCTGGCCCTCGGCTCCCTTCCGGTCAACGGGGGCCTCCGCCTCGACGTCTGGCGGGCGCCCACCGACAACGACGAGGGCGCGCCCTGGCAGCCCGACGAGCGGCACGGGCCGCTCTGGCGCGAGCTCGGACTGCACCGGATGCGGCACCGCGTGGACGAGGTCGCCCTCGACGGCGACGCCCTCACCGTACGGACACGGGTGGCGCCGGCCGCGGAGGCCCTCGGCCTGCGCACCACGTACCGCTGGACCTCGGACGGCACCGCGCTGCGGCTCCGGGTGGAGGTCGAGCCCGAGGGCGACTGGCGGGTGCCGCTCCCCCGGCTGGGCGTCCGCCTCGGTCTGCCCGCCGCCCTGGACCGGGCCGTCTGGTACGGCGGCGGGCCGGGCGAGGCGTACCCGGACACCCGGGCCGCCGCCGGGCTCGGCCGCTGGGAGTCGACGGTCGCCGGGCTCCACACGCCGTACGTGCGCCCGCAGGAGAACGGGGCCCGGATCGACACCCGGTGGGTGGAACTGACCTCCGGGACGGAGGGCGTACGGGTGGCGGGCGACCCTGTCTTCGCGTTCACGGCCCGCCGCTGGACCACCGAGCGGCTGGACGCCGCCGCCCACGACAACGAGCTGGTGCCGGGCGACACGCTCTGGCTGCACCTGGACCACGCCCAGCACGGCATCGGCTCCCAGTCCTGCGGACCGGGGGTGCTGCCCGAACACCGGCTGGACGCGGCCCCGGCCGCGTTCTCCCTGACGTTCACCCCGCTCGGCTGACCGCCTCCCCGGTCCCCCAGGGGGCCGGGCTCAGGTCATGTTGAAGTACGGCAGGGGGCCGGCGGGCTGGTCGGCGGTCACCCGGCGGATGACCGCGAGCGCGAGGATCGTGCAGAGGATGTTGAGGCTCTCGTCGACCGGGTTGCGGTAGTCCGTCTGGTCGAGGATCAGGAGGTGGACGGCGACCGAGAGGGGGCCGTCGCAGAGCCAGGCGAACCACCAGGCGTTGATCAGCCAGGCGTCGCGGGGCGGACCGCCGGCCCGGCGGATGTCGAGGGTGATGCGGCGCGGCAGCCACCACATGGCGAGCGGAATGATCCAGGCGCCGAGGGCGAAGCCCGGGCCGTACCTGTGGGTGCCCGGGGCGAGCACCTCGGCGTTGCAGCGGACGCGATGGAACCAGACCAGGAACGCGATCCAGCACGCCACCTGGAGCACGGCCGGGAACGGGACCATCTCCTCGGAGAGCCAGGGCGAGTCCTGGCCCCCGGTCGCGAGGATGTAGACGTCCGCGAGCCCGGACGTGGCGATCAGCGACTGGGCGACGAGCGCGGGCCCGTTCGGGTTGCGGAATCTGTAGCGCGGCCCCCGCACGGCGGCCGGCCCGACGGGCACGTTGTACGCGTCCATGAACTGCTTTCCCCCCGGGATACGGTGCCGCCGCCGTGGTCCGCCACGGCGGCGGTGATCACCGCATCGTAGGTGCGCCCCGGAGGGGTTTCCAAGGGTCGGCGCCCCTGGGAAACCGTCTAACGGAACTGCGGTTCGGGGACGATGCCGCGGGCCCGTAGCTCGGCCGCGACGAGCGCCGCGTACTCCGTCGCCCCGCGGACCGAGGTGTGGGTGTTGTCCCGCTTCTCGGCCGTCAGGTAGAGCGCCTTGGACGCCTCGGGCCCCAGCTGTTCGACCCGGGCCTTCGTGAGGGCGGTGAGGTCGATCAGCGGGGTGCCGAGGGAGCCGGCGAGGGCCCGGATCTCGGCGGGGTGGTCGACGCCGAGGCCGTTGACGAGCAGGGCGATCCCGTTGTCCAGGGTGCCGTCGGCGTTGAACCAGCGGCGGACGATGGGGGTGACGAGGACGGGTTCGCCGCCCCTCGCCCGTACCCGCTCGACCAGGGTGGTCAGATTGGCCCGGTAGGTGGCCGCATCGGTCTGCTTGTCGTTGTGGGCGAGCTGGATCAGCACGGGGTCGCCGGGCCGGATCTCCGCCTCGACCCGGTCGAAGAGCGCCGGGTTCGCCAGGAAGGTGACCGTGCTCTCGCCGGAGTCGGCGTGGTTGGCGACGGCGACACCCCGCTCGAGGTGGACGGGCAGCATCTGGCCCCAGCCGGTGTACGGATCGCCCGGCTGGTCGCAGACCGTCGAGTCCCCGACCAGGAAGAGGCGCCGGGCGGCAGGGGCCGGGGTGATCCGCAGCGAGGTCACGCGCGGGGCGGACCCGCCGAGGACCAGGTCGAGGCCCGGGCTGCCGGCGGGCCCGGTGGGCTCGCCCTCCGGGTCGCGGACGTCCACGGTGAAGGAGCGCCGGAGCCGCTCCCCCGCCCCGGTGGCGGTCTCCGCGAGCAGCGCCCGCCGGGTCTCGCCGGTGACGGCGGTCGCCCCGGCGCTCTCGCCGCCGAGGGTCACGGTCACGTCGTACGTACCGGGGGCGACGTCGAAGTGGCAGGCGAGCGCCCCGGTTTCGGTGGGGACGCAGTGGTCGAGGCCCTGGCCGTAGGGACCGTCGGCGTGGGCGGCGGGTGCGGCGGCGAGCGTCCCGAGCAGGGTCGCCGCGGCGGCGAGGAGTGCGGTCTTCCTCATCGTGCGCCTCTCTGTGGTCACTTGGGGAGCTGGTCGCCGACGAGGGCGAGGTTCTGTATGGCGGCGAGGCCGAACAGGGCGGTGGTGTTGGTGCTGATCCACAGGTGCTCGTAGCCGGGTTCGAGGGCGGCGGAGCCCTGGACGGGGGTCTTGTCCCAGACCATGGCCGCCGTGTAGCCGTCGCTCTTGTCGAACTTGGCCCAGGCCCGCTGGGCGAGCTTGACGTCGTTCACCTGGGCGGCGGCGTAGGCGTCCAGGCGCGAGTGGCCCTGGAAGAGGAGGAGGGTGCCGAAGTTCTGTCCGTAGCGGGCGGCCTGTTCGGTCTTACTGGCGTTGAAGTAGCGGCAGTAGTCCAGCCAGGCGCTCTTGAACGCCGGCATGTCGACGAGGTCGATGAGTTCGGCGCACATCTCGACCAGGCCGAACATGGCGGAGAGGTGGGAGACGCCGACGACGGGCTTGTCGGCGACGGCGAAGCGGCCGGTGTCGAGGTCGTAGAGGCCGGTGCCCTGGACGAAGCCGTTGGGCTGGGCGGCGATCGTCTCCATGGTGGAGCGCAGCCGGGCCTCCGCCTTGGCGGCCTTCGGGCCGCCGCGCTCCCACTCGGTGAGCCATGCGGCGGCGAGACCGCTCCAGTCGGTGCCGAAGCCGACGGAGAGGGCGTGCCGGTCGGGGGTGTAGGGCTCGGTGCGGATCTTGCGGATGGGGTCGAGGACGAGGAAGGTCTCGTCGGAGTCGACCTGGTCGTGCATGAGGTCGCCGACGCGTTCGTCAGCGGTGAGGAAGTAGTAGGGGCGGCGGTAGACGGCGGTGGAGATGCGCTGCTGCTTGGCGCTGTCGGCGAAGTGCTGGACGCCGTGGCGGGTGCCGAGGCCGGCCCACTGCCCGAGGTGGTAGACGTCGACCTCCCCGGTGTGGCGGGTCATGGCCTCGGCGAAGCGGAAGACGTCGGCGCGGCCGGAGCGCAGGTAGGCGTACCAGAGCCAGAGGTCCGGCGAGAGCTCGGAGTTGTCCCAGGCGTAGCCGCCGACGTCGTACCGCCACTGGTGCCGGTCCTCGTCGTAGGTGTGCATGATGTCGCCGTAGTCCCAGAAGCCGTACCAACGGCGCTGCTCAGCCTGGTCCTTGTAGTAGGTGAAGAGGTAGTCGAGGTGGTCCTCGATCCTCGCCTTCGCGGGCGTGGAGCGGTCGACGGGCGAGAAGAGCCCGCCGAACACCCGGGCGCGGACGAGGTCTTCGGGGCTCACGGCCAGCTGCGGCGGGGTACGGACGGCGGCGGCCTGGGCGACGAGCGCGCCGGCGGTCGGCGTGGCGGCGTTGGCCCAGAACATCAGCTCGCTGGTACGGGCGATGCCGTACGGGGTGCCGAAGCCGGGCTCGTGGTCCTCGTAGGTGATGTTGAGCCCTTCGAGCTGCTCGGCGTACGTGTCCTGGCCCATGCCGTCGTGGTAGAAGCGCAGGTCCATGGGCTGGGCCTCGGGCGACCACAGCCAGAGGGTGACCTCGGCGGCGTCGCCGGCCGCGCCCCGGATGTCGAGCTGGGCGGGGTGCTTCTGCCAGAAGTCCCGCAGGCCGAAGGAGAGTCCGCCGGTCACGCCGCCGACGTAGCCGAAGCCGCTCGCGCGGCGGCCGCCGCCGGCCGCGATCCAGCCGTGGCCCGGCTTGGTGCGCTTGCGGAGGGTGAAGCCGTCGGCGGAGAGCTGGGCGAGGGTGTAGTCGCCCCAGGTCGGGACGTACTGCATGCGGGTGGTGACGCGCTGGTCCCAGGTGGCGGGGTCGGGCAGCTTCTCGCCCTTGACCTGGGCCGTGCGGACGGCGGCGCCGGGGTCACGGCGCAGCCCGGTGACGCCCTGGACGGCCTCCGTGAGGAAGCCTTCGCCCTCGCCCGCGATGCGGACGTGCCGGTCGTAGGCGGCGTCGCGCATCGGGACGGTGAAGCGGACGCCGAGGCCGCGGATGAAGTCCTTGTTCTGGTCGCCGTCGTAGGTGATCGTGTGGACCATGCGGAAGGACTCGGAACCGGCGTAGAAGTACAACCGCACGGAGAACGGCAGCCAACTCCTGCTTCCCTTGCGGTGCTTGCCGTCGATACGGACCACGGCCCGGACGGGGCCGCTCTGTTCGACGGTGGCACCGGAGATCTCCCCGTCGAACCGCTCCCACTTGGCGTTGCCCTGGTCGCCGTCGTCGAGGTCGCTCTGCCGGAGGAGGACGAGACGGCCGTCGGTGGCGATCTTCACACCGTCCCGGGTGACGGACTCGACGAGCTTCCCGCCGTCCTTGGACACGACGGCCCGGACGGTGCCGGTGTCGACGGTGATCCGGCGACCGGACTCGGAGACGGAGACGGTCTTCGCGGCGGCGGCGGGGACCCCCGGGGCGAGGGTGAACCGCTCGGCGCCCGCGGCCTCGGGACCGACGGCGTGCGCGGTCCACTTGAGGGAGCCGTCGGGCCAGCGGGCGGTGGTCCAGGTCTGCACGGGGACTGCGGCGCCGTCGGCGGTGGTCAGCGCGAAGGCCTGGTCGCCGGGGTGCACGCCCTTGGGCCAGGCCACACCGAAGGTCGACCCGGCGGCCGCCCCGAGCCCACCGGGCTCCAGCCACGCGACGGTCGCGGGCCGGTCGTCCGACGGGGCCTCGGCAGGCACGGCGGCCCGGGCGTCCCCACGCCCGAGCGCCCAACTGAACTGCGCGGCGGCCCCGGCCACGGCGGCGGCCTTGAGGAGAGAACGACGAGGTAGAGAGGACACGGGAACTCCTTTCAGGGGCATGCACGACGGCATGCCGGGGGAAGCGGGAGGTACGGGAACGGGGCCGACGGGGCGGCGGTGACAGGGCCGGCGGCCTGGGCGCCCGAAGGCGGGGCGGGAGCGCCCGGCGCCGGCGCCCGAGCCCGTCGCCCCGCCGTGTACGCGCCCGGCGGGGCGGCGCCCACCCACCGCGTGAACGCACGCCCGGCGGGGCGGCGCCCACCCACCGCGTGAACGCACGCCCGGCGGGGCGGCGCCCACCCACCGTGTGGGCAATCGTCCCGCTGGGGCGATGGGGGTCCCCCTGCCCGAGCGAAGCCGAGAGCTTGGGGGAGGGTGGGCACACGGGACGGCGCCCTCAGCGGCGCCTCCGCCTTCTGCGCCCTGACCCGCACCTTCTTGCGCGCCGTACCTGCGGTGCGGGTTCAGGCGCGGAAGCCTAGGCCCGGCAACGGGCGCCGTCCGTTGTGCCCACCCGTTCCGCCCCAGCGGAACAACTGCCCACAACGGGGGTGGCGGGGCGTGCCGGCCCAGCGCGGCGGCGGCCACAACGGGGGGGCGCGGCCCCCGGACCTGCGCGGCGGCTGCCCGCAACGAGGGCGGGCGCACCGCCCCGCCCAGGTCACCCCGGCGTCAAGGGCGTCCCGCGGTGTTCCGCCGCCACCGTCGCGGCCACCAGGACGCCCACCGCCGGCAGAGCCAGTGGCGCGGAGAACCAGGCCGACGCGGCGATCACCGCCAGGCCGCAGACCACGAGCAGCGAACCCGCCGGGTCGCGCAGCGTGCGGCGCGCCGCGGGGCCCAGCAGACCCCGCCAGCGCAGCCCCGCGCGCCAGGCCGTGGCCGCCCGCAGGACGGTGACCGTCAGCCAGAGCGCCGCGAGGATCGCCACCGCGCCGGCCGCCCGTCCGCCCGGCACGGGCAGCGCCCGTACGAGCATCAGGTCGGCGGCCGCCAGGGCGAGCGCGGCCGCGTAGCCGAGGCCCGTCGCCCAGCCCCCGCCCCGCAGGGCGCCGCGCAGGTCGGCGGCGTAGTACCGCAGCCCGGCGTCCTCGCCACCGGTCCAGCGCCGCAGGTGCGCCGCACCGGCCGCGAGCGCCGCCGGGAGCGTGACCAGCGGCAGGGCGGCGAGGGCGGTCCACACCCCCACGAGGAGGCTCTCGGCGAAGACCGCGAAACGGGCCCGGAAGCGTTCGCCCCTCATCTGGGCCCCCTCGTCCGGGCCCTCTCGTCCGGGCCCTTCATTTGAGCCCCGACGTGGCCATGCCGTCGATGAGGTACCGCTGGAAGGCCAGGAAGAAGGCGACGACCGGAAGCAGCGCCACGAGCGACATCGCGATCATGCCGCCGTAGTTGGCGACGCCGTCCTGGTCGACGAACATCTTCAGTCCGAGCGAGACCGTGTACTTCTCGGGTTCGTTGAGGTAGATCAGCGGGCCCATGAAGTCGTTCCACGCGTTGATGAACGTGAAGATCGCGCTGGTGATGAGCGCCGGCCGGCACAGCGGCAGCACGATCGACCAGTACGTCCGCAGGTGCCCGCAGCCGTCGAGGCGCGCCGCCTCGTCGAGTTCCCTCGGCAGCCCGCGCATGAACTGGAGCATGAGGAAGACGAAGAAGGCGTCCGTGGCCAGGTACTTGCCGAGCAGCAACGGCGTGTAGGTGTTGATGAGTTCGAGCTTCTGGAAGAGCACGTACTGCGGGATGAGCAGGACGTGGTACGGCAGCAGCAGCGTGCCGATCATGAGGGTGAAGAGCAGTCCGCGTCCGGCGAAGCCGATCTTGGCGAAGGCGTACGCGGCGAGCGAGCTGGAGATCAGTACGCCGATGACCGAACCGACGGCCAGGAAGAGGGAGTTGCCGAAGAACGTGGAGATGGGGATGTCGGCGATGCCGTCGGCGAGGCGCCGGTAGTTGTCGGTGATGGGGTCGGTGGGGAGGAGGTTGAGGCTGCCGACGATCTCGTCGTTCGGCTTGAAGGATCCGCCGATGACCCACACCACGGGGTAGAGGATGACGGCGAGGACGGCGAGGGCGCCGAGGTGCCAGGCGACGGAACCCGCCGTGCGCGACCTCCCGGCAGCACGTGTTGCGAGGCTCATCGGCCCGCCTCCTCGTAGTGCACCCAGCGCCGCTGGGACCAGAAAAGGACCGCCGTGACGAGGCCGACGGCGAGCAGCAGCATCCAGGCCATCGCCGAGGCCAGGCCCATCCGGCTGTTCTCGAAGCCCTGGATGTAGAGGTAGCAGGTGTAGACGAGGGTGCCGTCGGCCGGTCCGCAGGCGTTGCCCTGGCTGCCGATGATGTAGGCGGAGCCGAAGATCTGGAAGGAGTGGATGGTCTCCAGGAGGACGTTGAAGAAGAGCACCGGCGAGATCATCGGCAGGGTGATGTGCCAGAACCTCCGCCAGGGGCTCGCCCCGTCGACCTGCGCCGCCTCGTACAGCTCGCGCGGCACCTGTTTGAGTCCCGCGAGGAAGATGACCATCGGGGCGCCGAACTGCCAGACGGTCAGGGCGACCAGGGCGTAGATGATGCGGTCGGGGTCGCCGATCCAGCCGCCGGCCTCCATGCCGAAGAGCTGCTGGGTGCGGTCGACGGCGGCGCCGTCGGAGAAGATCGCGCGCCAGACGATGGCGATGGAGACGCTGGCCCCGATGAGCGAGGGCGCGTAGAACGCCGCCCGGTAGAAGCCCTGTCCGCGCCTGCTCTGGTTGAGCAGGAGGGCGACGCCGAGCGCGGCGCCGAGTTTGAGGGGGGTGCCGATGACCACGTACCAGCCGGTGACCTCGACGGAGGTGCGCCAGCGGGGGTCGCCGAACATCTCGGTGAAGTTGTCGAGGCCGATCCACCGCGGGGCGTCGAAGAGGTTGTAGTCGGTGAAGGCGAAGTAGAGCGAGGCGACCATGGGTCCCGCGGTGAGCAGGAGGAAGCCCGCGATCCAGGGGGACATGAAGAGGTAGCCGGCGAGGTTCTCCCGGCGGGCCCTGCCGGTGCGGGAGGTGCCGCGCGACGGGCCTCCCCTGCGGGGGGCGCCGCGCGGGTGCCCGCCGCCGGACGGGGAGTCCGCGGGTGCGGTCTCCCCGTCGGGGCGGGCCGGCCCGGCGGGACGGGGTACGGGGGTCACGGCGGTGTCCATCAGGAGGAGAGCGCCGTCTTCGCCTCGGTGAAGTACTGCTTCACCGCGTCGGCGACGGGCCGCTTGCCCAGGGACATCTCCTCGGAGAGCCGCAGGAAGGCGGCTTCGCAGACGTCGGCGCCGGCCGGGTGCGGAGTGATGGGCTCCAGGACTCGGGACTCGACGAGTTGCTTCTCGTACGCGGCGATCTGCTTGCCGACCTCGTCGGTCGGCACGTACGCCTGGTACTGGGCCTCGGTGGCGGGAACGCCCCGGTCGTAGCCCATGATCTTGCCGACCTCGGGGTCGTGGACCATGAAGTCGATGAACTGGGCGACTTCCGCAGGGTGCTTGGTGCGCTTGGAACCGCTGAGCATGAGGGAGCCGAGGTACTGGCCGGTCTTGTGGCCGTCGGTGGTGGGGATGGGCGCGAGGCCGTACCGGCTCTTGCCCTCGGCGGTGTAGCGGACGGCGAAGTTGTCCCAGGTGAACTCGGCTCCCGCGAGTTCGGCGGTGACGGCCGACTTGGGCTTGGCCTGGATGGTCTTCTTCGGGTCGGCGTAGACGCCGGACTTCACGCGTTCGAAGGCCTTGGTCCACCAGTCGGTGAGGTCCGCCTCGGTGAAGCCGAGGCCCGAGGTGGTGAAGAAGGCCTTGCCGTGCTGGCGCAGGTAGAGGTCGTAGAGGTACATGATCCCGTACGGACCCGCGTCCCCGGCCCGGCCCTGGCTGTCGTGGATCCTGGCGAGGGCCGCGTGGTACTCGTCCCAGGTCCAGCCGGGCTTCGGGGTGACGCCGGCCTTGGTGAAGACGGTCCGGTCGATGACGAGGGCCATCGAGTTGCTGCCGACGGGTATGCCGAGGAGCTTGCCGTCGACCTCGCCGAACTTCTCCAGGCCGGCCCGGAACCCGTCGAGGCGGAGGTGTCCGGCCTCGGCCTGCTCGCGCAGGTCGAGGAGGACGTTCTTCGCGTCGTACTTGCGCAGGAAGCCGATGGCGTTCTGGAAGACGTCGGGGGCGTTGCCGCCCGAGGCCTGGGTGTTGAACTTCTTCCAGAAGTCGGCGTAGGGCTGGAAGTCGGTCTTGATCTTGATCTTCGGGAACTTCTTCTCGAAGAGGGCGATCGACTGGTTGATCCGCTTGGCCCGGTCGTCGGAGCCCCACCATGCGTACCGGAGGGTGACGGTGCCGTCCCCGGATCCGGAGCCGGTGCCGCACCCCGCTGCGGTCAGACCGAGGGCCGCGACGGACCCGCCCGCGAGCTTCAGCAGACCTCGACGGTCAACAGTGCCTTGAGTACGCACAGTTCGTCCTCCGCGCGTTATTAGAACGTTTCAGGAAAGCGCTTGCTGGGACAAAGTAGGGTCGCCCGCCAGCCACGTCAACGCTTCGGACAGGATCTTTCGAAGCGCTTCGAGGAGCGACACGCGGCAGCCCTACTGAAAGGATTCAACAAGGGGCCCGTCAGAGCAGCCTGATGACGTTCCAGGACATCGGCTCCAGGACGGCCCGCAGCACCCCGTCCACGAGGCTCGCGCCCTCCACCGGGTGCGGCACGACCCGCTCCGGCTCTTCGAGGGTGTTGCGGGCCTCGGGGTCCGCGTCGGCGAGCGCGCTGTGCTCCACGACCCGGCTCAGGTCGAGACCGCGCAGCGCCACCTCCAGGGGCAGGGGCGCGCTCCGGCCACGGTTGACCGCGAAGACCGTCACCCCGCCGTCCTCGCCGCGCACGGCGGTGGCGTACAGCAGCGGGACGTCCCCGAAGCGGTCCGTCGGGTACGTCGGCGAGTCCACGCGCACGTCGAGGACGGTCCCGCGGCCGTGCCGGGAGGCCTGCGCGAAGGGGTGGAAGGTGGTCTGGCGCCAGGCGGGGCCGCCGGGCTCGGTCATGATCGGCGCGATCACGTTGACCAGCTGCGCGAGACAGGCGACCGCGACCCGGTCGGCGTGCCGCAGCAGGGCGATCAGGAGGGTGCCGAACACGACGGCGTCGGTGACGGTGTAGACGTCCTCCAGGAGGCGCGGGGCCTCCTGCCAGTCCTCCACCGGGTGCGGGTTGGGCCGGCGCTGGTACCAGACGTTCCACTCGTCGAAGGAGAGGGTGAGCTTCTTCGGGGACTTGAGCCGGGCGCCGACGTGGTCGCAGGTGGCGACGACCTCCTCGATGAAGGCCTCCATGTCGACGGCGGAGGCGAGGAAGGAGTCGCGGTCGCCGTCCGTCTCCTCGTAGTAGGCGTGCAGCGAGACGTGGTCGACGACCTCGTACGTCTCCGCGAGGACGGTGGCCTCCCAGGCGGCGAAGGTCGGCAGGCCGCGCGCCGAGCTGCCGCAGGCGACGAGTTCGAGCCCCGGGTCGATCTGGCGCAGCGCCCGCGCGGTCTGGGCGGCGAGCCGGCCGTACTCCTCCG
Organism: Streptomyces sp. R-07; assembly: GCF_049913175.1. Lineage (NCBI taxonomy): Bacteria > Bacillati > Actinomycetota > Actinomycetes > Kitasatosporales > Streptomycetaceae > Streptomyces > Streptomyces sp. R-07. The sequence continues at coordinate 6,985,974 of NZ_CP183978.1, read as the reverse complement.
CCGTCTTCTGGCCGGTCTGCCAGGTGCCGTCCATCTCGTTGCCCAGGCACCAGAGGCGGATGCCGAAGGGGTCCTTGTCGCCGTGGGCGATGCGGCGGTCGGAGAGTTCGGTGCCGCCGGGGTGGTTGGCGTACTCGACGAGGTCCATGGCCTCGGCGATGCCGCGGGTGCCGAGGTTGAGCGCCATCATGGGCTCGGCCTGCGGGCCGGCCTTGCGGAGGAAGGCCATGAACTCGCTCAGACCGAAGCGGTTGGTCTCGGTGGACCGCCAGGCGACGTCGAGGCGGCGCGGCCGCTGCTCGACCGGGCCGACGCCGTCCTCCCAGCGGTGTCCGGAGACGAAGTTGCCGCCGGGATAGCGGATGGCGGTGACGCCCAGCTCGCGGACCAGCTCCAGGACGTCGGTGCGCAGACCGTCCTCGTCGGCGGCGGGGTGGCCTGGCTCGTGGAGGCCGGTGTACACACAGCGCCCGAGGTGCTCGACGAAGGAGCCGAAGAGGCGGGGGTCGACGGGGCCGACGGTGAAGTCGGGGTCGAGGGTGAAGCGGGCGGCGGGCTCGGGAAGTGACACGCGGATCCCTCTCGTTCGAGACGTTCGAAATATCGACCATCGGTCGTATGTCCGAACGAGAACGTAGGAGCGGCGCCCGTGTGCGTCAATGGGCCCGATTCCGCGTGAACGTCGCAGGTCGCGGGGGCCTGCACGGATGAGCGGGCGCGGGCTTCGCGGAGGCCCGGCGGCGCGGGCGGCTCGGATGACCGGGCCGGCCATGGCGCGCGGAAGGCACCGGCCAACGGAGCTGACGGACCGTCAATCAGTATGCTCGGCCCGTGACCAGCCGTTCAGACCAGGCCACCGCCCGCACCGCCCTGCCCAGGATCGGGGTGGAGGAGGAGTTCCTCCTCGTGGACCGGACGAGCCGGACCTCGTTCGGTTCCGCGGCCGCGGTGGTCAAGCGCGCCCGTGACCGACTGGCCGACCGGGTCGGGCCGGAGATCTTCACCGACATGGTGGAGACCCGCACCCGACCGGTCGCCGATCTGGCGGGTCTGCGCGCGGAGCTGACCGAGCTGCGCGCGGGGGTGGCCGGGGCCGCCGACGAGGCCGGCTGCCTGGCGCTGGCCTCCGGCACCGCCCCGCTGGCTCCGCGCGGCGGCCAGGAGCTCACCGACGAGGCGCGGTACCGACGGATCGCCGACCGCTACGGCCCGCTGGTGACCGCTGTGAGCGGGATCGGGGTGTGCGGGTGCCATGTGCACCTGGAGGTGGCGGACCGCGAGGAGGCGGTGCGGCTCAGCAACCGGCTGCGCCCCTGGCTGCCCGCGCTGCAGTCGCTGGCCGCCAACTCCCCGTTCCACTGCGGCCGGGACAGCGGCTACGCGAGCTGGCGTTTCATGCGCTGGGCCCAGCTGCCGGGAGCGGGACCGGCCCCGCTGCTGGCCGACGCCGCGGAGTACGACCTGCTGGTGGACCGGCTGGTCGGCTCCGGCATGCTGGTCGACCGGCGGACGGTCTACTGGCACTGCCGGCCCAATGAGCACTGGCCGACCCTGGAGGTCCGGGTCGCCGACGTGTGCGCGGGGCTCGACACCGTCCTGCTGCTGGCCGGATTGCTTCGTGGGCTTGCGGCCGCGCTGCTGACCGAGGTCCGCCAGGGGGTCCCCGCGCCGGAGATCAGCGACGCGTTGCTGCGCGCCGCCCACTGGCGGTCGGCGCGCGACGGCTTGGCGGGGCACGGTCTCGACCCGCTGAGCGGGACGCCGCGACCGGCGGTGGAGCTGGTCGAAGACCTCCTCGCGAAGGCCGCCCCGGCCCTGGCGGCAGCCGGCGAGATCGATCTGGTGCGGGAGTTGTGGGCACGCCAGCGGGTCGCCGGGTGCGGCGCCGCCCGGCAGCGCGCGGTGTTCGCGCGGCGGGGCAGGCTCGCCGATGTGGTCGACGAGGTGGCGCTCCGCGCGGACGCGTAGCGCTGTGCACGCGGAATGACGACACCCGATGACGGGTGCCCGGCGGCGCCGGGGAACCGTCCGAAGGCCGGGCGGACCTCCTGGGGGGAGGGCCGCCCAGCCTAGGGCCTGCCTTTCGGATCACGCCGGGCTGACCCGAAAGACAGGCCCTAGTCGTACGCGGAGCCCGCTCTCGCGGGGCGGGCTGTTATTCGAGCAGCTCCGCGTACGAGCCCATGGCCAGGGCGATGTCCGCCTGGGCCCAGAACCGGTGGTAGGTGAAGACGGGGGCGGCGCCGCCCGCCAGGTAGGCCTCGACCTTCGGCCAGGCCGGGTCGTTCTTGTAGAAGGAACGGATCGAGGCGAAGGTGGACGAGGAGTTCACCGTGTCGCCGTTCGGCATGACGCCGGTCCAGCCGCTGGGCACGTACACGGGGTCGTCGAAGCGGTTGTAGTCGGCGCGGGTCTCCGGGACGGCGATGCCCAGCGGGTCCTGGTGGTGGTCCCACATGCCGTCGAGGAGGGCCTTGGCGACGCGCTTGGCCTCGGCGTGGCCGGACTTGGCCGCGTAGTAGGTGAGCGTCTTGGCGTAGGCGGCGGCCACGCCGACGTCGTCGGTGTAGTCGGCGACGGTGACGTGCAGTCCGGCGTTGGCGCCGGGGTTCGCCGCGTTCCAGGTGTCGGGCGCTCCGGACCACTGGAGGGTGGAGGGGATGCGGTAGGTGCCGTCGGGGTTGATCGTGGTCTTGGACAGTGCCCAGGAGACCCACTTGTCGAGGACCGTCTTGGCCTCGGCGTCGCCGGTCTGCTGGTAGTACTCGGCGACCCGCTCCATGGACCAGGCCTGGAAGCCGAACCACTGGTTGGACGCGGGGTCGTGGTAGACGGGCTTCTCGTCGTAGTACATGCCGTGGAAGGTGGGGGTGCCGGCCGGCGGGGTGGCGTAGCGCCCCTGCCAGCTGTTGGTGGCGCCGCCCGCGATGGCCCCCTCGTCGGACTGGAGCCAGCGGTAGAACTCCAGCTGCCGGTCGAGGCTGGTCGCCCAGTCCGTGGCGCCCGTCGCCGACTTGGGCTTCAGCGGGGCGTAGGAGCTGAGGGCGTAGGCGGCGAGCGGGTTCTGGTAGCCGCCGTGGGTGTGGCTGGAGCCGATGCGCCAGGACCAGCCGGCCGAGGTGTCGGTGGCGCCGCCCCAGGCGTAGTACCAGGACATCAGGTAGTGGGCGCTGTCCTTGCCGGTGCCGGCCGGGCAGGTGGTCGGCCCGACGCAGTCGCCGATCTTCTTGAAGTACTTGTCGAACATGGCGTACCGCAGGTAGTCGCCCATCTTGGCGGCCTTGCCGACGGTCGCGGACACCTGGCCGCCCTTGCCCTGCTGCTTGGCCCAGAGGTCGGCCCAGTAGGCGGCCTGGACGGCGCGGGCGTCGGCGTCGGGGGCGTCGGTGTACTTCCACTGCTTGGCGTAGGAGGAGTCCCCGGTGAAGAGGTCCAGGTAGCCGTTCTTCCCGCCGAAGGAGAAGTTGTCGCAGGTGGGGTGGGTGACGGTCTCCCAGACGGACTCCTGCGGGCCGCGTTGGAAGGTGTTGATGTACGAGGGGCCGGTCGCCGTCGGTCCGGCGGAGCACTTCCCGGGCTCGTTGCCGTAGCCGTAGACGTTGTCGACGTCCTGGATCCAGTGCATGCCGTAGATGTCGTCGGTGCCGTAGGCGCTCTTGAGCTCGGCGGCGATCGGGTCGGATCCGGAGGTGACCCCGGAGTCGAGCTTCGCCGGGTACTGGGAGGGGAGGTCCCACTCGGGGGCGTACGTCGCCGGCTTGGCGGCGTTGTAGGAGGAGGTGGTGGGCTGGTCGGCGTGGGTGGGGATCATGAATTTCTCCATGGTCTCCCAGGCGCCGTTGAACTTGGTCCAGTCGCCGGTGATCTTGCCGTACATGGCCTGGAGCCAGATCAGGTAGCTGTACGCCTCCGAGGTCGTCTCGTGCCCCTGGTCGGGGGCCTCGACGATCAGGGTCTCCACGGAGTGGTACGGGATGCCCTCGGGCGAGAAGTAGCCGTTGGCCGGGTTCGTGATCTTCCCGTGGAGGTCGAGGAAGCGGGCGTCGTACGTGGAGTTCGCGGCCAGCTGGGCGACGGTGACCTCGGCCTTGGCGTGGCCGGGGGCGGTTGCCGTGAAGACGGCGGAGCCGGTGCCGGTGGCCGCGGCGGCGACGGTCACCTTCTGGGCGGTGTTCCAGTTCGCCGGGGTGAAGGTGAGGGTGGCCGGGGTGGCGGTGAGGTTGGTGTTGCCGGAGGTACGGGCGACGCTCACCGTGACGTTCGCGGTGGGGGCGGTGGAGAGCTTCAGGTCGAAGGTGCCCGTGGCGCCCTGGCGTACGGAGAGCTGGCTCGGGGCGGCGACGAGGGCGGGTCCGGCGGCGACGGTGATGCCGACGGGTGCCGACTCGGCGGAGGCGCCGAGGGTGTCGTAGGCCTTGGCGTAGAGCGAGTGGGCGCCGGTGGCGAGGCCGGTGGCGCTGTAGGTGAAGGGCGCGGTGGTGTCGGTGCCGAGGAGGGTGGTGTCGCTGTAGAACTCCACCTTGTTCACGGTGGCGCTGTCGGCCGCGGCGGCGGTGGCGGCGAGCGGCACCGCGTCGCCCGCGGTGTAGACGGCTCCCGGGGCGGGGCTGGTGAGGACCGCGACCGGGGCCTGGTGGGCGCCGGCGCAGGTGGTGCCGTTGACGGCGAAGCCGGTCGGGGCGGCGTTGGTCCCGCTGTAGGTGAACTGGGCGCCGGTGGTGGTGGCGGCGCCCGCGGCGAGGGTGCCGTTCCAGGACGCGTTGGTCACCGTGACGTTCTTGCCGGACTGTGACCAGACGCCGCTCCAGCCGTTGGTGAGCTTCTGGTCGCCGGCGTAGGAGTACGTCAGCGTCCAGCCGTTCAGCGGTTCGGCGGCCCGGTTCGTGAGGGTGAGTTCGCCGGTGAAGCCCGAACCCCAGTCGTTGGTCTTGTAGTCGACGCTGCACTGGACGGCGGCGGCCTGGGCCGTGGTGGCGCCGACGGCCGTGAGGCCGAGGGGGAGGGAGAGCGATGCGGCCAGCGCGGTCAGCTGCCGGCGGGTGCGCGTTCTCGGTCGGAGGCGTGGCATGAGGGTGGTTCTCCTCGCGGCTCGGGAGGTCGGGGATGCGAAGAGCTCGAAGGTGCGACAGTCAAGCTTTGAACCAGTGGGAGCGCTCCCACTGTGCAGTTGAGGCCCAACGCCGTCAAGATGCATGAGGAAGTCGAAGCCAAAAGCCGGGGAATTTACCCAACTCCTCTTTTGCTTGGCGGCTGTTGACGCTACGGTCTGCCCCGACCCAGTGGGAGCGATTCCATCCAGTCGGCACACCGTCAAGGGGTGTGCCCTCGCTGTGAGGACTCGCTCATGCGACATCCCCCACGTCTGTCCGCGCTGCTCGCAGGAGCAGCGCTCACGATGGCGAGCACCGCTCTCGCCGTCATGGGTACGGCCGCCGGAGCCTCGGCCGCATCCGCCTGCACGGTGGAGTACTCGGTCGTCGGCCAGTGGGCCGGCGGCTACCAGGGTGCCGTGACCATCACCAACAACAGTGCCGCGCTGAGCGGTTGGAGCCTCGGCTTCGACTTCCCGGCCGGCCAGGTGGTGAGTCAGGGCTGGGGCGGGAAGTGGTCCCAGTCCGGGAAGACCGTCACGGTCGTCAACGAGAACTGGAACGGCGCGCTCGGTACGGGCGGCAAGGTCTCGGGCGGCTTCATCGCCTCCTGGACGGGCGCCAACACGGCACCGACCGCGTTCACGCTCAACGGCACCCCGTGCAGCACCGACTCACCCCCGACGCCCACACCGACCCCCACGACGCCGACCCCCACACCCACACCCACCCCCACCGACCCGACCACACCCCCGACGACCCCGCCGACCACACCCCCCACCCCGGTCACCGGCGCGCCCGAACTCGGCGTCTCCGGCAACAGGTTCACCGATCAGAACGGCGCCACCCGCCGCCTCCTCGGTGTCAACCGCTCCGGCGGCGAGTTCATGTGCGTCCAGGGCTACGGCTTCTTCGACGGTCCCGTCGACGACGCCTCCGTCCAGGCGATCGCCGACTGGAAGGCGAACACGGTCCGCATCCCCCTCAACGAGGAGTGCTGGCTCGGCCTGGACAACATCAAGCCCGAGTACCGGGGCGCGAACTACATCAGCGCGGTCAAGGACCTGGTGGCCAAGGTCCTCGCCCACGGCATGACCCCCGTGGTCGAACTCCACTGGACCCACGGTCAGTACACCGGGAACTCGGCGGGCTGCTCCGACGTGCACGCCTCCTGCCAGAAGCCGATGCCGGACGCCCAGTACACCCCGGCGTTCTGGACCTCGGTCGCGAACACCTTCAAGAACGACAGGCGGGTCGCCTTCGACCTGTTCAACGAGCCCTATCCGGACCGGGCGACCTCCACCGCGGCACAGGCCTGGTCCTGCTGGCGCGACGGAGGCACCTGCCCCGGCATCGGCTACGAGGTCGCCGGCATGCAGGACCTGGTGGACGCCGTCCGTGCCACGGGGGCGAAGAACCTCGTCCTCGTCCCGGGCCTCGCGTACTCCAACGACCTGAGCCAGTGGCTCACGTACCGCCCCACGGACCCGGCGGGCAATCTGGCCGCCGCCTGGCACGTCTACAACTTCAACACCTGCTCCGACGAGACGTGCTGGAACAACACCCTCGCCCCGGTGGCCGCCGACGTGCCCCTCCTCGCGGGCGAGATCGGTGAGAACACCTGCGGACACGCGTTCATCGACCGCGTCATGAAGTGGTTCGACGACCGCGGCCTCTCGTACCTGGGCTGGACCTGGAACACCTGGAACTGCAGCTCCGGTCCCGCGCTGATCAGTTCGTACGACGGCACCCCCACCGCATTCGGCCTCGGGCTGCGCGACCACCTGCGCAGCCTCACCCCCTGAAAGGAATCCCCACCCGCATGAGCCGCACCAGTCGCACCAGCCGCACCGCCCTTCTGGCGGCACTCGGCCTGATCACCGCCACCGGCGCCACCGCCACCGTCTTCGGCACCGCCACCGCCGGCGCCGCCACCCCCGGCTGCAAGGTCGACTACCAGATCACCAACCAGTGGAACACCGGCTTCGGCGCCAACGTGATCGTCACCAACACCGGTGACCCGGTGGCCGCCTGGACCCTGGAGTGGTCCTACGCCGGCAACCAGCAGGTCACTCAGGGCTGGAACGCCACCATCACCCAGTCCGGCGCCGCCGTCACCGCCAAGAACCTCTCCTACAACGGGGCCCTCGCCACGGGCGGTTCGACCTCCTTCGGCTTCAACGGCTCGTACAGCGGCACCAACGCCGTACCGGCCACCTTCAAGCTGAACGGAGTCGTCTGCAACGGCGCCACCGAGCCGACGACGCCCCCGACCACCCCGCCCACCACTCCCCCGACGACCCCGCCGACCACGCCGCCCACCACCCCGCCGGCCGGCACCAAGGCGGACAACCCGTACGCCGGCGCCAAGGTGTACGTGAACCCCGAGTGGTCCGCGAAGGCGGCGGCCGAGCCCGGCGGCACCAAGGTCTCCAACCAGCCCACCGGCGTGTGGCTCGACCGGATCGCCGCGATCAACGGTTCGAGCACCTCCATGGGCCTGCGCGCCCACCTCGACGAGGCCCTGAAGCAGAAGGGCTCCGGCGAGCTCGTCGTCCAGCTGGTCATCTACGACCTGCCCGGCCGCGACTGCGCCGCGCTCGCCTCCAACGGCGAGCTCGGCCCGACGGAGATCGGCCGCTACAAGACCGACTACATCGACCCGATCGCCGCGATCCTCGCCGACTCCAAGTACGCCGGCCTGCGGATCGTCACCACCGTCGAGATCGACTCGCTGCCCAACCTGGTCACCAACGTCTCCGGGCGTCCCACGGCCACCGCCAACTGCGACGTCATGAAGGCGAACGGCAACTACATCACCGGCGTCGGCTACGCGCTCAAGAAGTTCGGCGCGATCGGCAACGTCTACAACTACATCGACGCCGGCCACCACGGCTGGCTGGGCTGGGACGACAACTTCGGCGCCTCCGCCGAACTGTTCAAGCAGGCCGCCACGGCCGAGGGCTCGACCCTCTCCAACGTGCACGGCTTCATCGTCAACACCGCCAACTACAGCGCCCTGAAGGAGGACCACTTCACGATCGACGACAGCGTGAACGGCGTCTCCGTGCGCCAGTCCAAGTGGGTCGACTGGAACCGGTACACCGACGAGCTGTCCTACGCCCAGGCCATGCGGAACAAGCTGGTCTCGCTCGGCTTCGACAGCAACCTCGGCATGCTGATCGACACCTCCCGCAACGGCTGGGGCGGCACCGCCCGGCCCACCGGCCCGGGTGCCCTGACCAGCGTCGACACATACGTCAACGGAGGCAAGTACGACCGTCGGATCCACCTCGGCAACTGGTGCAACCAGTCCGGTGCGGGTCTCGGCGAACGGCCCCAGGCGGCCCCGGCCGCGGGCATCGACGCGTACGTCTGGATGAAGCCCCCGGGCGAGTCCGACGGCGCCTCCAAGGAGATCCCGAACGACGAGGGCAAGGGCTTCGACCGGATGTGCGACCCGACCTACACGGGCAACGCCCGTAACGGGAACAGCATGTCGGGCGCGCTGCCGGACTCCCCGCTCGCGGGCCAGTGGTTCTCGGCCCAGTTCCAGGAGCTCCTGAAGAACGCCTACCCGGCGCTGTAGCTGTAGCCCCCCGTACGAGGACTGCGGCCGGCCGGACCCCTCAGGTCCCGGCCGGCCGCGGTGCCGTACGAAGCCCCGTACGCCTCAGGACGAGTCGCGGACCACGAGCTCCGTCGGCAGCACATGCCGGCGCGGTTCCGCCGGGGCGGCCTCCGTGCTCTCGTGGATCTCCTGGATCAGCATCCGCGCCATCGTGCGGCCCATCTCCTCGATGGGCTGCCGCACACTCGTCAGCGGCGGGTCCATGAGCCGCGCCACCGGCGAGTCGTCGACCCCGACGAGCGCCACGTCCTGCGGCACCCGGCGGCCCGCCTCCCGCAGCACCCCGCGCGCGCCCGCCGCCATCACGTCGGAGGCGGCGAAGACGGCGTCCAGGTCCGGTGCGCGGTCGAGGAGCAGCCGCATGGCACGGCGGCCGCCCTCCTCGGTGAAGTCGCCCGCGGCCACGAGGCCCTCGTCGGGCGGCAGTCCGGCCTCCGTGAGACCGGCCCGGTAGCCGCCGAGGCGGGCGCGCGCCACGTACATGTCGAGGGGGCCGGTGACGGTCGCGATACGGCTCCGGCCGCGCCCCACCAGGTGGGCGACGGCCGCCCGCCCGGCGCCGATGTTGTCGGAGTCCACGTACGGCACGGGCTCGGCCTCCGTGCGGCGGCCGTTCATGACGACCGGGAGGCCCAGTTCCCTGATGCGGTCGGGCAGTGGATCGTCGCCGTGGACGGAGGCGAGCAGCACGCCGTCGACGCGCTGGGCGGCGAGGTACTGCTCGAAGCGCTGCCGCTCCTGCTCGCTGCGGACCAGGGTGAGCAGGAGCTGTTTGTCGGCCTCGGCGAGTTCGGCGCTGACCCCGCGGATGAGGTCGAGGAAGTAGGGCTCGGCGAAGAGCCGGGCCTCCGCCTCGGGGATGACGAGCGCGATCGCGTCGGTGCGGCTGCCCGCCAGGGCGCGGGCGGCCTGGTTGGGTACGTAGCCGAGTTCGGCGACGGCTCGGGCGACGGCCGTTCTGGTCTGCTCGCTCACCCGGGGCGAGCCGTTGATCACCCGGGAGACCGTGCCCCGGCCGACGCCGGCTCGGGCCGCGACCTGTTCCAGGGTGGGTCTGCCGCTCTGCCGTCCGCTCACAACTCCCGAACTCCCCTCGTGGGACAACACGCCGCTCACCACGGGCAGCATCACATGGGAGCGCTCCCACCCTAGCCCACCACGAACTCCCCGCACCACGAGCGTGCGTTCAGGAGATGACGCCGCGGCGACGACAGGGCGGCGCGAAACCCCCGGAAAACCTTCCGGTAACGAATCCGCGTTCATGTCTTGACACTCACGCCCGTCAGGCAGCAACCTTCCGGCAACGACGTGGGAGCGCTCCCATCGGGGACGCGACACAGCCTTGCATCAGGTCCTGGCAGGCGCCGCCGAGCCGCGATCAGCCGGCCGGGCCTCTTGGCGCACAAAGAGCACCACCTTGGACGAGGAGAGTGGAATGCGCACTTCCAGCAGCAGACGCGGACCCCGTGCGGCGATCGCGGCGGTCGCCGTCGTCGTGACCGGCACGACCCTGCTCACCGGTTGCGGCAGCGACGAGGACAACGGCGGCAAGGGCGGCGCGAGCGGCCAGGGCTCCGGGAAGATCACGCTGCGGATCGGGACCTTCGGTTCCTTCGGCTACGACGACAAGACCGGCGCCAAGCTCTACTCCGAGTACGAGCGGCTCCACCCGAACATCAAGATCGAGGAGTCGAACGTCTCCGACGGTCAGAAGTACTGGGACACGCTGAAGCTGCGCCTCGCCCAGAACAGCGGCGTCGCCGACATCCAGGCCGTCGAGGTGGGCTACATCGCCGAGGCGACCGGCCCGGCCATGGCGAACAAGTGGGTCGACCTCGGCAAGGAGGGCGGCGCGAACCTCGGCGACTTCCTCGACTGGAAGGTCAAGCAGGCGTCGACGGGCGACGGCAAGGTCATCGGCCTCGGCACCGACATCGGCCCCATGGCCATCTGCTACAACAAGGACCTCTTCGCCAAGGCCAAGCTGCCCACCACCCGCGAGGAAGTCGCCAAGCTGTGGTCGGGCGACTGGTCCAAGTTCCTCGCCACCGGCGAGAAGTACAAGGCCGCCGCGCCCGCCGGCACCGCCTTCCACGACTCCGCGAGCGGCCTCTTCAACGCCGTCGTCTCCAGCGACCCTGTGCAGTACGCCAACCAGAGCGGCGAGCTCGACTGGGAGAACAGCCCCGGCGTGAAGAAGGCCTGGGACACCGCCGTCAAGGCGGCCCAGGGCGGACTCACCGCCAAGCTGCGCCAGTTCGACGAGAAGGGCACCTGGAACGCGGCCTTCAAGAACTCGAAGTTCGCCACGGTCGCCTGCCCGAGCTGGATGACCGGCATCATCAAGGACCAGGCAGGCCCCGCCAACCAGGGCAAGTGGGACATCGCCGCGCCGCCCGTCGCCGGCAACTGGGGCGGCTCCTTCCTCGCCGTGCCCAAGGCCGGCAAGCACACCAAGGAGGCCGCCGAGCTCGCCGCCTGGCTGACCGCCCCGGAGCAGCACGCCAAGGTGTTCGCGGTCAACGGCAACATCCCCTCCTCCAAGGACACGCTCCTCTCCTCGGCGGTCCAGGAGGCGAAGCTGCCGTACTTCGGCGACACCCCGGTCGGCAAGATCTTCTCCAGCGCGGCGGCCGGCATCACCCCCGCCGTCATCAGCCGCTACGACGGCCAGGTGAAGACCTTCCTCACCGACAACGGCATCCTCGACATCGAGCAGCGCGGCACCGACCCGGCCAAGGCCTGGGAGAACGTCAAGAAGCTGGTCGACGACAAGATCGACCAGTAGCGGGGGCGCCTGCCGGTCCGCCGCCCGTGGGCGGCGGACCGGCACCGTCCGCACCACCGCACGCATCGACCTGGAAGGACGCCCCCGTGGCCACCTCCGTTCGGGCGAGGTCCGACGGCTCCCCGCCGCCCGCCGCACCGCCCTCCTCCGCCGGCTCCCGGAGCCGCCGCGCCTCCCCCGGCGGCCTGCGCAGCACGCTCTACCGCTGGGACATCAAGGCGATCCCGTACGTCTTCATCGCCCCCTTCTTCCTCACCTTCGCCGCCTTCGGCCTCTTCCCGCTGATCTACACGGGCTGGCTCTCGCTGAACCGGGTCGAGCTCGGCGGCGACCCGACGTGGAAGGGACTGGAGAACTACACCGACCTCGCGACCAGCGAGTTCTTCTGGAACGCACTCCTCAACACCTTCACCATCGGGCTGATCTCGACCGTTCCGCAGCTGCTCATGGCCCTGGGCCTGGCCCACCTGCTGAACTACAAGCTCCGCGGCCGCGGCTTCTTCCGGGTCGCGATCCTCGCCCCGTACGCCACCTCGATCGCGGCGGCGACCCTGGTCTTCGCCCAGCTGTTCAACACCGACTACGGGATGATCAACGGCCTCCTCGACTGGATCGGCATCGGCCCGGTGGACTGGGAGTCGTCCAAGTGGCCGGCGCAGATCGCGATCTCGGTGATCGTCACCTGGCGCTGGACCGGCTACAACGCGCTGATCTACCTGGCCGCCATGCAGGCCGTGCCGCAGGACCTCTACGAGGCGGCCTCCCTCGACGGCGCCTCGCGCTGGCGCCAGTTCGTCAGCGTCACCATCCCGTCGATCCGGCCCACGATCCTCTTCACGATCATCGTCTCCACCATCGGCGCCACCCAGCTGTTCGGCGAGCCGATGCTCTTCGGCGGCAGCGTCGGCATCAGCGGCGGCAGCGGCAACCAGTTCCAGACGCTGAGCCTGCTGATGTACGAGAAGGGCTGGGTGACCGGCGCGCTCGGCCAGGCCTCCGCGATCGCCTGGGTCATGCTCCTGCTGCTGCTCCTGATCGGCGGCGTCCAGGCCCTCGTCTCCCGCCGCAACCGCACGAAGCTGGGGGGATGACCTCATGGCCCGCACACTCGACACCACGCCGATCGGCGCCGGGGTCCCGGCGGCCCGGCCCGGCCGCCGCTTCCGCCAGTCGGCCGGCCGCCAGCACCACGCGGGACCCCTGACGTACGTCCTGCTCGCCGTCGCCGCCGTCGTCTCGCTCTTCCCGCTGTACTGGAACGTGGTCGCCGCCTCGCACACCGGCGAGCGGGTCGTGGAGGCCCCGGCGCCGCTGCTGCCCGGCAAGCGGCTCCTGGACAACCTCAGCTTCGCCTGGAACCAGGTCGACATGGGCGAGGCGCTGGTCAACACGACGATCGTGGCGAGCCTTGTGGCGCTGTCCACCGTGCTGTTCTCCACGCTCGCCGGCTTCGCCTTCGCCAAACTGCCCTTCCGGGGCCGGGGGATGCTGCTCTCGCTCGTGGTCGCCACGATGACGATCCCGCCGCAGCTGAGCGTCATCCCGCTGTACCAGATCATCACGGACCTCGGCTGGTTCGACCAGCTCCAGTCGGTCGTGCTCCCGTCGCTCGTCGCCGCCTTCGGCGTCTTCTTCATGCGCCAGTTCCTGGTGGAGGCGCTGCCGATGGAGCTGGTGGAGGCCGCCCGGATGGACGGGGCGCACAGCCTCCGGATCATCTGGCACGTGGTCTTCCCCGTGGCCAGGCCCGCCATGGCCGTCCTCGGCATGCTGGTCTTCGTCCAGGCCTGGAACGACTTCTTCTGGCCGTTCATCGCGCTCACCCCGGACGGCAACCCCACCCTGCAGGTGGCGCTCGCCGGCCTCGGCGCGGGCAACCACACCGTGGACCACGCCGTGGTGCTGACCGGCGCCCTGATCTCCACCGTGCCGCTGCTGCTCGTCTTCGCCTTCCTCGGCAAGCACATCGTCGGCGGCATCACGGCCGGCGCCGTCAAGAGCTGACCGGCCGCCGTTCTCCGTACCGCACGTTCCGAACGTACCGACCCCGTACCCGTGTTGGGAGCCCCCTCCTATGACCGCGTCCGAAACCCGGCCGCTCACCGCCACCCGCTCGTTCCCCGCCGACTTCCTGTGGGGCGCCGCCACCGCCGCGTACCAGATCGAGGGAGCGGCGGCGGAGGACGGCCGCACCCCCTCCATCTGGGACACCTTCTCGCACACCCCCGGCAGGGTCTTCGAGGGCCACACCGGTGACGTGGCCGTCGACCACTACCACCGGTTCCGCGAGGACGTCGCGATCATGGCCGAACTCGGCCTGAACGCCTACCGGTTCTCCGTCTCCTGGTCCCGCGTCCAGCCCACCGGCCGGGGCCCGGCCGTCCAGCAGGGTCTCGACTTCTACCGGCGGCTCGTCGACGAGCTGCTCGCCGCCGGGATCGAGCCGGCCCTGACCCTCTACCACTGGGACCTGCCGCAGGAGCTGGAGGACGCGGGCGGCTGGCCGGAGCGGGCGACCGCCGAGCGGTTCGCCGAGTACGCGGGGATCGTCGCCGGTGCCGTCGGCGACCGGGTGAAGCGGTGGACGACGCTCAACGAGCCCTGGTGCAGCGCCTTCCTGGGGTACGGCTCCGGGGTGCACGCCCCGGGCCGCACCGACCCGGTGGCCTCGCTGCGCGCCGCCCACCACCTCAACCTCGGGCACGGCCTCGCGGTGCAGGCGCTGCGTGCCTCGCTGCCGACGGACCGGCAGCTCGCGGTCTCGCTCAACCTGCACGAGATCAGGCCGCTGACCTCTTCGGCCGAGGACCTGGACGCGGCCCGCCGCATCGACGCCGTCGGCAACCGGGTCTGGCTGGGCCCGATGCTGGAGGGCGCCTACCCGGAGGACCTGCTCGCCGACACCGCGCACCTGACCGACTGGTCCTTCGTCCGGGACGGCGACACCGCGGCGGCGAACCAGCCGCTGGACCTGCTCGCGATCAACTACTACACGCCGACGGTGGTCTCGCACGTCCCGGAGGGCGCGGAGAAGCCGCAGGACGACGGTCACGGCAACAGCGAGCACTCGCCGTGGCCCGGCGCGGACGCGGTCGCCTTCCACCGGGCGCCGGGCGAGCCGACGGCGATGGGCTGGGCGGTCGACCCGAGCGCGCTGTACGACCTGCTGCGCCGGGTGTCCGCCGCGTACCCCGGTCTCCCGCTGGTGATCAGCGAGAACGGGGCGGCGTACGAGGACGTGGTCGGTCCGGACGGTTCGGTGCACGACCCGGAGCGCGCCGCCTACGTGCACGCGCACCTGGAGGCGGTGCACCGGGCGATGGCGGACGGGGTGGACGTGCGCGGCTACTTCCTCTGGTCGCTGCTCGACAACTTCGAGTGGGCGTACGGCTACGCGAAGCGGTTCGGCGCGGTCCGGGTGGACTACGACACCCTGGAGCGCACCCCGAAGTCCAGCGCCCGCTGGTACGCGCGGGTGGCGCGCTCGGGCGAGCTGCACGCGCCCGACGGGGCCTGATCGAGGACGGGGAAGGGCCGTGCCGGCCGCCCGGCACGGCCCTTTCCCAGGGGCCGCGCGCCTGCCGTCCCTGTTCCCGGTCGTCGGGCGCCGGCGTTCCGGTCCCGGCCGCCGCACGCCCCCCGCCCGTCTCCATGAGTCCCCCGACTCCGCGCGCCCGGCCGCGGTCCCCGACGGCACGGCTCCGGGCACGTCCCCACCACGCCGCAGCCCGGACCGTTCCGGCGAAGGGCTGGCGCCGCCGGTCGTGTCGCCACGAGCCCGGCCCGATCGACGGGGCACCCCTTAGGGTGGGCGGACATGAGAGACGCTCAACCGCCCGCCGCCCGGACCCGACGGCGCACGACCGCCGGAGCGGTCGCCGTGGCCACCGTCGTCGCGGGGCTCGCGACCGTGTTCGTCGTCGCCGCACCGCCCTCGCGGTCCGCGCCCCGCCCGGTGGCGGAGGCCGCCGCGGCGGCGAGCCCCTGGATGCGCGCGGCGGGGGCACCGCTGACCGTGATCGCCCACCGGGGCGCCCCGTCCGCGGCGCCCGAGAACACCCTGGTCTCCGACGAGGTGGCCCGGCGGGGCGGGGCCGTCTGGATCGAGAACGACGTCCAGCCCAGCAAGGACGGCGTGCCGTACATCCTCCACGACACGACCGTCGACCGGACCACGGACGGCACGGGCCCGGTACGCTCGCTGACCGCCGACCAGCTCGACGCCCTGGACGCCGGCTCCTGGTTCGCCCCCGCCTACACCGGCACCCGGGTGCCGACCCTGGCCGCCCAGCTCGCGGACCTCAGGGAGCGCGGCGGGAAGCTGCTCCTGGAGATCAAGGGCCGGCACAGCCGCGCCGAGGTGGCCCGGATCGTCCGGGAGGTCCGGGACCAGGGCATGACGGAGCGGGTCTTCGTCCAGAGCTTCGACATCCCGTCCCTGCGGTACGCCCACGAGCTGGCGCCCGAGCTGCCGCTCGGCCTGCTGCGCGGCACCCTGGACGCCGATCCCGTCGCGCTCGCCCGGGATCTGGACCTCGCCGCGTACAACGTCGCGGACGCCGCGCTCGCCACCCGTCCGGGACTGGTCGGCGACCTGCACGCGGCCGGTGTGGCCGTGAACGTGTGGACGGTCGACGCCCCGGCGCGCTGGAAGGCCCTGGACGCGCTCGGGGTGGACGGCGTCATCACGAACCGCCCCACCGAGCTGGGCGGCTGGCTGTCCGGCCGGACGAGCTGAGCGGCGCGGGCGCGACTCCCGTCAGCGGGTGGCCAGTTCGTGCAGGAGGCCGGGGTTGACCACGCGCAGGATCGTCGCGATCCGCTCGGGGTCGGCCGCCGGCCACAGCACGTCCCGGGCGGCGCGGTACTTGGCGGCGAGCCGTTCCCGCTGCTCGGGCGGCAGGGCGGCGGCCCGGTCGGCGCGGCTGTTGTGCGCGTTGTCGGCGATCTTCACGAGGACCGCCTCGGGGTCCCGCGCGATCCGGCGGAGCTTCTCCTCGTAGGCCGTGTCGGGGTCGTTGGTGACGGCTTCGACGAGGGCGACGACCCGGGAGGGGATGCCGGCGGCGCGCAGCCGCTCCGACGTCCACTCCGTGTCCTCGATGACGTCGTGCAGCAGACCGGCCATGGCCAGGTGCGGGCCGATCGGCTCCAGGCCGGCGGCGACCGCGCGGACGTGGGCGATGTAGGGGACGCCGATCTTGTCGACCTGTCCGGCGTGCGCGCGGTCGGCCAGTTCGTCCACCTCGGCGAGAGTCTTCATGTCCGCCATCATCGCGGAGACCGGTCCTGTGCCTCGTCACGGTGCCCGGTCCCGCGCATCGTCGCGGAGCCGCTCGGCGCATCGTCGCGGAGCCGCCCTGCGCCTCATCGCGGAGCCCGTTCCCGCGCATCGTCGCGGAACCGCCCTGCGCCTCATCGCGGAGTCCGGTCCGGCGGACGCGGCCGCCACATGCTGTTCACACGGAAACGGGAATGGCGGTGCCGCGACGGCCGGTTGCCGAGTGCATGACTCTTGGAGTGACGCTCAGCTCGACCGGCCGGCAGCTTCCGATCGACGACACGGTGCGGCTCGCGAGGGAGGCGTACGACGCCGGTCTGCACTCGGCGTGGTTCGGCCAGTCCTTCGCGTACGACTCGCCCTCGCTCGCCGCGATCGTCGGTCGCGAGGTGCCCGGCCTTCAGGTGGGGACGTCCGCGATCCCGGTCTTCGGCCGCCATCCGCTGCTCGTCTCCAGCCAGGCGCAGACCGCCCAGGCCGCCACCGGGGGCCGCTACCACCTCGGGCTCGCCCTCGGGACCCGGCACCTGACCGAGACCGGGTTCGGCCTCCCGTACCAGCGGCCCATCGGGCTCCTCAGGGAGTTCCTCACGGCCCTGCGGCCGCTCCTGGAGACGGGCGAGGCCGACTTCCACGGCGAGCTGCTGACCGCGACGACCCCGTACCCGGCGGCCGTCCCGGGGGCGCGGCCGCCCGTGCCGGTGCTCGTCGCCGCGATGGGCCCGCAGGCCCTGCGGGTCAGCGGTGAACTCGCCGACGGCATCCTGCCGTTCCTGGCGGGTCCGCGTGCGCTCACCGAGCACGTCGTCCCGGCGGTGACCGCCGCCGCGGAGGCGGCGGGCCGGCCCGCGCCCCGGATCGTGGCCCTGGTGCCGGGCGTGGTGACGGCCGACCCCGAGGGCGTGCGGCAGAAGGCGGCGGATGCGCTCGCGCTCTACGAGCGGATTCCCTCCTACCAGCGCGCGATCGAGCTGTCCGGCGCCGGCCGGGCGGCCGAGGTGGCCGTGATCGGGGACGAGGAGACCGTCGCCGCCGAGGTGCGGCGCTACCGCGAGGCGGGGGCGACGGAGGTGGTGTTCACCGCGACGGACCTGGGCGGCGAGGACGACCGCCGCCGCACCTGGAAGCTCCTCGGCGAGCTGTCGCGCGGCTGAGCCGCCGGGTCAGCTCCTTCCGGCGGTCTCGACGACGTCGTGACTCTCCTCGCCCTCGGTGTCCAGGTGCGGCAGGATCCGGTCCAGCCAGGTCGGTGTCCACCAGGCGCGGCTGCCGAGGAGGGTCATCACGGCGGGTACGAGCAGCAGGCGGACCACGGTGGCGTCGATGAGGACGCTGGCGGCGAGGCCGAGGCCGAGCATCTTGACGACGATGTTGTCCGAGACGATGAAGGCCGCGAAGACGCTGACCATGATCAGTGCGGCGCAGGTGATGACGCGGGCGGTGATCTCCAGGGCGTGGGCCACGCTGGCCTTCGAGTCCCCGGTGCGCAGCCAGGCCTCGCGGACGCGGGAGAGCAGGAAGATCTCGTAGTCCATGCTGAGGCCGAAGACGATGGCGAACATCATCATCGGCACGTAGCTCTCGATGGGCACCTTGCCGTTGACGCCGAGCGCGGGGCCGCCCCAGCCCCACTGGAAGACGGCCACGACGACGCCGTACGAGGCGGCGATGGAGAGCACGTTGAGCACGGCCGCCTTGACCGCGACCAGGAGTCCGCGGAAGACGATGAGGATGACGAGGAAGGCGAGCCCCACCACGACGGCGATGATCAGCGGCAGGCGGCTGGAGACGATGTCGAGGAAGTCGACCTGGGCGGCCGTGTTCCCGGTGACGTAGGTCTGCGCGTCGGTTCCGGCCACCGCCTGCGGGAGGACGTCGTCGACCAGGTGGTTGGTCAGTTCGGTCGTCTTCTCGTCCTGCGGGGAGGCCACCGAGTAGGCGGTGCCGACGAGGACGTCACCGTCGGAGGTGGCCTGCAGCGGGGTGATGAAGGCGGCGTCGGGGACGCCCGTCAGCGACTGCTGGAGTTGGGTGGCGAGGGCGGCCCGGTCGGCCGATGGCACGGCCGACTGGTCGACGACGACGGTGAGCGGCCCGTTCACGCCGGGGCCGAAGGCGGTGGAGATCAGGTCGAAGGCCCGCCGGTCGGTGAACGATTCGGGGTCGGCGCCGTCGCCGATGTGGCCGAGTTGGATGAAGAGCAGGGGGAACGCCAGGACGAGCAGGACCAGGACGCCGCCGGTCAGGAACCACCAGGGGCGCCTCTCGACCCGTTGCGCGTACCGGTGCCAGGTGCCGTGCGCGGGTGCTCCGGGCTCGGCGTCGGTCTCCGCCACGGGCTTGCGGACGTGGTAGCGGTCGATCCGGCGGCCGACGAGTCCGAGCATGGCCGGGACGAGGGTGAGCGCGGCGATGACGGCGGTGACGACCGTGAAGGCGGCCGCGAGGCCGAGTTTGCCGATGAAGGTGACGCCCGAGACCCAGAGGCCGGACAGGGCGATGATGACGGTGCAGCCGGAGACGAGGACCGCGCGGCCGCTGGTGGTGGTCGCGAGGGCGGCCGCCTCGGCGGGGTCCTTGCCGTTCATGAGGTTCTGGCGGTGGCGGGTGATGAGGAACAGCGCGTAGTCGATGCCGACGCCGAGGCCGATCATGGTGGCCAGGGTGGGTGAGACGGTGCCGAAGGTGAAGGCGGCCGCCATCAGGCCGAGCAGGGCGAGCCCGCAGACCGCTCCGAGGAGTGCGGTGACCAGCGGCATGACGGCGCCGATGACGCTGCCGAAGCCGATGAGGAGGACGACGATGGCGACGGCGAAGCCGATGGCCTCGCTGCTGCGGTCGTCGGCCGTCGGCCGGGCGAGTTCGCCGAGCGAACCGCCGTATTCGACGTCGACGCCGGCGTCCCGGAGGGGCTGGACGGCGGCGTCGACGCCGTTCAGGTAGTCGGTGCCGAGGGTGGAGGGCGCCACGCTGAAGCGGACGGTGATGTAGGCGGTCTTGCCGTCCGTGGAGAGCGGGCCGGTGTTGGGCGTCCCGGCCGGGAGGGCGGGCGGGGTGGTCCCGGGCGGCGGCAGCGGGTTCTGGGCCCCGATGACGTCGGGGAGCTTCGCCAGGGCGGCGACGGCGGAGTTGACCGCGGACGACTCCTGAGTGAGGGGTTTGGAGGGGTCGTTCAGGACGACCTGGGCGCTGTAGCCGCCGGCGGCGGGATCGTGCGCCTTGAGGACGTCGAGGCCTTCGGCCGACTGCACTCCGGGGAGCGCGAAGTCGTCGGAGAACATTCCGCCGACGGCCCGGTCGGTGATCTGGAGTCCTGCGACGGCCGCCAGCCAGAGGGCGATGACGACGAGGAAGTGGCGGGCACACCAGTGACCGAGTCGGTAGAGGACGCCTTTGGCGGGTGCTGACCGGCCCTGGGCCGGGCTTCCTGCGTTCATGGCGTGGCCGTGTACGGATAGGGAAGTCCCCGAGCGGTTTCCGGCACCGACGTCGTGCGGGCCTACGCCGTCCATGGTGCGCCTGCCGGGGCGCTCCGGCATCTCGGCGGGCAGGGTGTCGCGGGCGGGTCCGCCGGCCTCAGGTCGGCAGGTGGTCGGGGTGGGAGGCGCGGCGGGCGGCGGTGAGCAGGGCGTGGATCCGGGGCCCCGCCTGGTCGATGTCCGTGAGGGGGGTGGGGAAGGGCAGCCGGGCGTCCTGGTGGTGGCCGGTGCGGTGTTCGAGGCGCAGGGTGAGGCCGTACCGGTCGAGGGCGAGGGGCAGGGCGCGGACCATGTCCCGGTCGGGGCGCGGCCGCACGAGGCGGAGGAGCAGGGGGACGAGTTCGGCGTGGCGGTCGGCGAGGTGGGTCAGCATGGTCGCCTCGGACGTGGCCATCGGGTCGGGTTCGGTGGCCCGGATCTCGTCGAGCGTGACGAAGGTGCGCCCCTCGTCGTCCTGGAGGAGGGCCTGGCCGAACTCCACGCAGGTGCTCGTGGTCGTCTCCGAGGTGTACGGGGCGGAGAGCAGTCCCGTCAGGGTGAGGCGTGCGCGCACGCGCCGGCGGACGGGGGTGGGGGCGATGTCGGTGAGTTCGAGGCGGACGGGGATGCGCGCGGTCCGCCCGGCGGGGCAGTCCTCGGAGGGGTCGTGGAGGTGGAGGTGCCCCATCGGCCCGGTGCCGTCGAGGCGGTGGACCTCCTCGTGGAGTCCGTCGGTGACGACGGTCATCGACTGTGCGGCGGTCAGGATCGTCCGGACGCGTTCTGCGGGCGTGGGCCGCGCGGCGTGGGTGCTGAAGGGACGCATGCACGTTCTCCCGGGGTGAGATGACGGAGACGCCTCGGCTCTCCACTTAGGCGAGCCTAACCTAACTCATGGAGCGAAGAGAAGAAGGTCACAGTCGTACGCCCTCCTGATCCTTTGTCGATCTCCCCTAGCATCCGAGCCATGACGGTCCTGCCTGACGACGGGCTCTCCCTGGCGTCCGAATTCCCAGACGCGCCACATGAGCAGTGGCAACACCTCGTGGCGGGTGTCCTGCGCAAGTCGGGCAAGGAGGTATCCGGCGCCGCCGCAGAGGACGCCCTGTCCACCCTGCTCGAGGACGGCCTCGGCACCCGCCCGCTGTACACCGCGCGCGACGCCGCGCCCGACCCCGGCCTCCCCGGCTTCGCACCCTTCGTGCGCGGCGGGCGCGCCGAGGGCAACACCACCGGTGGCTGGGACGTGCGCCAGCGCCATGTGACGGCCGACAACGAGGCCGTCCTCTCCGACCTGGAGAACGGCGTCACCTCCCTCTGGCTCGGCGTCGGCGGCACCGGCCTCCCGGTGTCCTCGCTCGACGGCGTCCTCGAAGGCGTCTACCTCGACCTCGCGCCCGTCGTCCTCGACGCGGGCGACGAGACCGAGGCGGCGGCCGAGCGGCTGCTGCGGCTGTACGAGGAGCGGGGCGTCGCCCCGGAGACGGCCCGGGGCAACCTGGGCGCGGACCCGCTGGGCCACCAGGCCCGCACCGGCCGCCCGGCGTACGACCTCGCGTCCGTCGCCGGTCTCGCGCGCCGCTGCGCCGACGGCTACCCGGGGCTGCGGGCCCTGACCGTCGACGCCCTGCCGTACCACGAGGCCGGCGGCTCGGCCGCGCAGGAGCTGGGCTGCTCCCTCGCGACCGGCGTCGCGTACCTGCGCGGCCTGACGGAGGCCGGACTGACCGTCACGGAGGCCTGCGGGCAGCTGGAGTTCCGCTACGCGGCCACCGCCGACCAGTTCCTGACGATCGCCAAGCTGCGTGCCGCGCGCCGCCTCTGGGCCCGCGTCGCCGAGGCCTGCGGAGCCCCGGAGGCGGGCGCGCAGCGCCAGCACGCCGTGACCTCGCCGGTCATGATGACGCGCCGCGACCCCTGGGTGAACATGCTGCGCACCACCATCGCGACGCTCGCCGCCGGAGTGGGCGGCGCCGACAGCGTCACCGTGCTGCCCTTCGACGACGCGCTGGGCCTGCCGGACGCGTTCGCCCGCCGGATCGCCCGCAACACCTCCACCGTCCTCATCGAGGAGTCCCACCTGGCCCGGGTGATCGACCCGGCCGGCGGTTCCTGGTACGTGGAGCGGCTCACCGACGAACTCGCGCACGCCGCCTGGGACTTCTTCCAGAGCATCGAGCGCGAGGGCGGCCAGGAGGCCGCGCTGCGCTCCGGCACGATCGGCGAGCGGCTCGCCGAGACCTGGGCCGCGCGCAGCAGGAAGCTCGCCACCCGCCGCGAACCGATCACCGGTGTCAGCGAGTTCCCGCACCTCGCGGAGAAGCCCGTCGACCGCGCGCCCGCGCCCGAGCCGCTCTCCGGCGGACTCCCCCGCGTCCGGCGCGACGAGGCGTACGAGGCGCTGCGCGCCCGCTCCGACGCCCACCTCGCGGCGACCGGCGCCCGGCCCCGCGTCTACCTGGCCGCGCTCGGCCCGGCGGCCGCGCACTCGGCCCGGCTCACCTTCGCCGCCAACCTCTTCCAGGCGGGCGGCATCGAGGCCGTCACGGAAGGCACGTTCGAGGAGAGCGGCGCCGTCGAGGCCTGCCTCTGCTCCAGCGACGCGCTGTACGAGGAGGGGGCGGAGACCGCCGCCGGGGAGCTGCGCGCGGCCGGGGCCGGGCACGTCCTCCTCGCCGGGCGCCCCGCCTCGTACGCCGGTGTCGACTCGTACGTCTTCGCCGGCTGCGACGCCGTCGCCCTGCTCTCCACCGCCCTCGACCGCATGGGAGTGTCCTGATGTCCATCCCCGATTTCTCCGGGATCGAGCTCGGGGCGCCCACCGCCGACGGCGGGCCCGACGAGTGGCGCGCCGCCGTGAAGAAGGCGGCGGGCGGTGACGACCTGCTGTGGGAGACCCCGGAGGGCATCGCCGTCAAGCCGCTCTACACCGGGCAGGACCTGGAGGGCCTGGACTTCCTGGACACGCTCCCGGGCATGGCCCCGTACCTGCGCGGCCCGTACCCGACGATGTACGTCAACCAGCCCTGGACGATCCGTCAGTACGCCGGTTTCTCCACGGCCGAGGAGTCGAACGCCTTCTACCGGCGCAACCTCGCCGCCGGCCAGAAGGGCCTGTCGGTCGCCTTCGACCTGCCGACCCACCGCGGCTACGACAGCGACCACCCGCGCGTCACCGGTGACGTCGGCATGGCCGGCGTGGCCATCGACTCGATCTACGACATGCGCCAGCTGTTCGAGGGCATCCCGCTCGACAAGATGACGGTGTCGATGACGATGAACGGCGCGGTCCTTCCGGTCCTCGCGCTGTACATCGTGGCCGCCGAGGAGCAGGGCGTTCCGCCCGAGAAGCTGGCCGGGACCATCCAGAACGACATCCTCAAGGAGTTCATGGTCCGCAACACGTACATCTATCCGCCCGGTCCTTCGATGCGGATCATCTCCGACATCTTCGCGTACACCTCGCAGCGGATGCCGCGCTACAACTCCATCTCCATCTCCGGGTACCACATCCAGGAGGCGGGCGCGACGGCCGACCTGGAGCTGGCGTACACGCTCGCCGACGGCGTCGAGTACATCCGCGCGGGTCGCGAGGCCGGGCTCGACGTGGACGCGTTCGCACCGCGCCTGTCGTTCTTCTGGGCGATCGGCATGAACTTCTTCATGGAGATCGCCAAGCTGCGCGCCGCCCGTCTGCTGTGGGCGAAGCTGGTGAAGCAGTTCGACCCGCAGAACCCCAAGTCGCTGTCCCTGCGTACGCATTCGCAGACCTCCGGCTGGTCGCTGACCGCGCAGGACGTCTTCAACAACGTCACGCGGACCTGCGTGGAGGCGATGGCGGCCACCCAGGGCCACACCCAGTCGCTGCACACCAACGCCCTCGACGAGGCGCTCGCGCTGCCCACCGACTTCTCCGCCCGCATCGCCCGCAACACCCAGCTGCTCCTCCAACAGGAGTCGGGCACCTGCCGGACCATCGACCCGTGGGGCGGCAGCGCGTACGTCGAGAAGCTCACCTACGACCTGGCCCGGCGCGCCTGGAAGCACATCCAGGAGGTCGAGCAGGCCGGCGGCATGGCGAAGGCCATCGACGCCGGCATCCCCAAGCTGCGCGTGGAGGAGGCCGCGGCCCGCACCCAGGCCCGCATCGACTCCGGACGCCAGCCGGTGATCGGCGTCAACAAGTACCGGGTGGCCTCGGACGAGCAGATCGACGTCCTCAAGGTCGACAACTCCTCCGTCCGCGCCCAGCAGATCGCCAAGCTGAAGCGGCTGCGCGAGGAGCGCGACGAGCAGGCCTGCCAGGACGCGCTGGCCGCGCTCACCCGCGCCGCCGGCGGCGACGGCAACCTCCTGGAGCTCGCGGTGGAGGCGGCCCGCGCGATGGCGACCGTCGGTGAGATCTCGGACGCCCTGGAGAAGGTCTACGGACGGCACGCCGGCCAGATCCGTACGATCTCCGGCGTGTACCGCAACGAAGCAGGCGAGTCCCCCAACGTCGAGCGCACCCGGGCCCTGGTCGACGCCTTCGGCGAGGCCGAGGGGCGCCGGCCGCGCATCCTGGTCGCCAAGATGGGCCAGGACGGGCACGACCGCGGCCAGAAGGTGATCGCCACCGCCTTCGCCGACCTGGGCTTCGACGTGGACGTCGGCCCGCTGTTCCAGACCCCGGCCGAAGTGGCGCGCCAGGCCGTCGAGGCGGACGTGCACATCGTCGGGGTCTCGTCGCTGGCCGCGGGGCACCTCACCCTCGTGCCGGCGCTGCGCGAGGAGCTGGCGGCGGAGGGCCGCGAGGACATCATGATCGTGGTCGGCGGCGTCATCCCCCCGCAGGACGTGGCGACGCTCCTGGAGATGGGTGCGGCGGCCGTGTTCCCGCCGGGGACGGTGATCCCCGACGCGGCCCACGACCTGGTGACCCGGCTCGCGGCCGACCTCGGGCACGGCCTGTGATCGGTCTCGACACGTATGTGAAGGGCGTGCTCGACGGGAAGCGGGCGGTGATCGCCCGCGCGATCACCCTCGTCGAGTCGACGCGCCCCCAGCACCGGGCCCTCGCGCAGGAGCTCCTCACCGAGCTCCTGCCGCACAGCGGGAAAGCCGTGCGGATCGGGATCAGCGGGGTGCCCGGTGTCGGCAAGTCGACCTTCATCGACGCGTTCGGGACCATGCTGACCGGGCTCGGCCACCGGGTGGCGGTGCTCGCCGTCGACCCCTCGTCGACCCGTACGGGCGGCTCGATCCTCGGCGACAAGACCCGCATGGAGCGGCTCGCCGTCGACCCGGCGGCCTTCGTCCGCCCCTCCCCCAGCGCGGGCACGCTCGGCGGGGTCGCGAAGGCGACCCGCGAGTCGATGGTCGTGATGGAGGCCGCGGGCTACGACGTGGTGCTGGTGGAGACGGTGGGTGTCGGCCAGTCCGAGACCGCCGTCGCGAACATGGTCGACTCGTTCCTGCTGCTCAGCCTGGCCCGTACGGGCGATCAGCTCCAGGGCATCAAGAAGGGCGTCCTGGAGCTGGCCGACGTGGTCGCCGTCAACAAGGCGGACGGCCCGCACGAGCGCGACGCCCGCGCCGCCGCCCGGGAACTGGCGGGCGCGCTGCGGCTGATGCACGGCGCCGACGCGGCCTGGACGCCGCCGGTCCTGAGCTGCAGCGCGCGGGAGTCGGCGGGCCTCGACGAGGTCTGGGAGCGGCTGCGGCAGCACCGCGCGCTCCTCGACTCGACCGGCCGCCTCACGGCCAAGCGCCAGGACCAGCAGGTCGACTGGACCTGGACGATGGTCCGCGACGAGGTCCTCCGGCGGCTGCACACCGACCCGGCGGTGCAGGACGTCACACCCGCCCTCGAGCGGCGGGTCAGGGACGGCGAGCTGACGGCGACCCTGGCGGCGGAGGAGATCCTGAGGGCGTTCGGGGAGCGCCGGGACTGAGACGGGGTACGGGCGCCTGGACGGGATCTCCCGTCGGGCGCCCTTCTCCATGCCGGGATCAGGCGCCGCCATCCACGTCCGGGCTCAGGCGCCGGCATCCACGTCCGGGCTCAGGCGCCGGCGTCCGGGCTCAGGCGTTCTTCTCCATGCCCGGGCGCAGCCGGGCGAGCAGGGCGTACAGGGTCGCGCTGTCCTCCACGCCGAGCGTGTCGAGGGCGCCGTGGGTCGCCTGCATCTCCTCGCGGACCCGCCGGATGACGTCCCGGCCCTCGTCGGTGGCCACGACGTTCTTGACGCGCCGGTCGGAGGCGTCGGGTTCGCGGCGCACGAGACCGCGTCCCTCCAGGCGGTCCACGATCCCGGTGACGTTCGACGCGTCGCAGACCAGCAGGGTGGCGAGCGCGCGCATCGGCAGCGGGCCGTTCAGCTGGGCGAGGACCTTGGCCTGCGTGGACGTCAGCCCGTGGTGGGCGGCGGCCGCGGCGAAGTCCCGCCACTGGGCCGTGCCGATGGCGGCGAGGAGCTCAAGCAGCTGGAGCTTGGTGGGCGTCTCGGGGGTCGTCGCGCTCATGGTTCGAGCGTACTCAGGATCCTTGACATTATCAATTGTTTACTTAACCGCCTCAAGCATTTACTTGACCTCCTCAAGCATCGGGGCCTACCTTCGTCCTATTACTTGATGACATCAAAGATCTACGACCTGAAGCACCGAGAAGGCACCCACACATGAGTCACGAGACCACCCAGCCCGCCGACCCCAGGCGCGAGACGCTCGTCGTCTTCGCCCTGAGCCTCGCCGCCATGGTCGTGTCGATGATGCAGACCCTGCCGGTCCCGATCCTCGGCCTCATCCGCGCCGACCTGGGCACCTCGACCGCGAACGTCAGCTGGGTGACCACCGCCACGCTGCTCTCCGCCGCCGTCTTCACCCCGCTGCTCGGCCGCTTCGGCGACCAGCACGGCAAGAAGCCCACCCTGGTCGCCGTCCTCGGCGTCATGGTCGCCGGCTCCGTCGTCGCGGCCCTGGCGACCTCGCTCCCCCTGCTGATCCTCGGCCGCGTCCTCCAGGGCGCCGCCACCGCGATCTTCCCGCTGGCCCTGTCCGTGCTGCGCGAGGAGGTCCGCCCGCAGAAGCTGCCCGGTGCGATGTCCCTCGTCAGCGGCACCCTCGCCTTCGGCAGCGGCCTCGCCCTCGTCGCCACCGGCCTGCTCACCTCCGGCTCCGACGCCGACTACCGCAGCGCCTTCTGGATGGCCACGGGCTTCGCCGCGATCGCCCTGCTCGCGGTCGTGTTCCTGGTCCCCGCGACCCGCCACAAGACCGGCGGCCGCACCGACTTCCTCGGCGCGCTGACCCTCGGCGTCACCCTGCTGCTCCTCCTGCTGCCGATCTCGCAGGGCCACGAGTGGGGCTGGACCTCCGGCCGCACCCTCGGCAGCTTCGCCGCCGCGGCCGTCATGACCGTCGTCTGGGTCTTCACGGAGCTCAAGGTCCGCGAGCCCCTCGTCGACATGAGGATGTTCGTGCACCGGCCGGTGCTCATGGCCAACCTGGCCGGCATCCTCGTCGGCTTCGGCATGTTCGCGAACTTCCTGGGCGTCTCGTACCTCGTCCAGATGCCCGAGGCCCTCACCGGCTACGGCTTCGGCGCGTCCATCCTCCGGGCCTCCGTGCAGTTCCTGCTGCCCGGCGCGATCGTCTCCCTGCTCGCCTCGCCGATCGGCGGCAGGCTCGTCCGCCACCGCGGCCCGCGCACGGCACTGACCCTGGCCGCCGCGCTCGGCGCCGTGGGCTTCGGCTGGCTCGCCCTCGACCACGGCCACACCGCCTCGGTGATCGGCGCCGGAGTGATCGTCGGCGCGGCCGTCAGCTTCGGATACGCGGCCATGCCCGCCGTCATCATGGCGAGCGTCCCGCACCACCAGAGCGGCATCGCCAACGGCATCAACTCCATCTCCCGCTCCACCGGCAGCGCGATCGGCAGCGCCGTGGTCACCACGATCCTGGCCTCGAAGACGATCGAGCACCTGCCCGCCGGCGTCCCGGCGCTGCCCGCCGAGTCCGGCTTCACCCTCACCTTCGGGATCGGCGCCGTGGCCTTCGCGCTCGTCGCGGTCATCGCCCGCGTCGGCCTGCGGGCCGGTCAGGCGCCCCGTACCGAGCGCGTGAGCACCCCGGCCGCCGAGAAGGAGACCGTGTCCGCCGCATGACGTGACACGAAGGGCGGGCCCGTCGGACGACGGGCCCGCCCTTCTTCGTACGTCGGGTCAGACGCGGTCGGCCGCGATCAGGACGTACTGGAAGGAGCCGTCCTTGTACGACTCGATGAACGCCTCCTCGATGCCGGTGACCAGCGAGGACGTGGCCCGCAGCTCCCAGTAGGGCAGGGTGTCCGGGGTCAGGTCGATGACGGCCTGCGGGACGAGCCGGTTGTCGGCCATCGCGCGCAGGTACTCACGGCGGGAGTGGATGTTGCACTCGAAGTGCGCGTTGATCTGGGAGACCCACTTCGAGGGCTGGCCGTACCTCGGGTTCCAGCAGCCGGTGATCGTCACGTAGCGGCCGCCGACCTTCAGGAAGCGCGCGTGCTCGGCCATGAGGTCGTCCAGGTCGACGTACATGCTCGACTCGTTGTTCCACGAGGCGGCGATGCTGCCCTTCTCGAAGGGGGTGTCCAGCATGTTGCAGACCTGCGCGCGGACATGGCCCTCGATGCCCAGCTCCTTCGCGCGCCGGTTGCCGAACTCGGCCTGCGTGGAGGAGAGGGTGACACCTTCGACCTTGCAGCCGAAGCGCTGGTGGGCCATGACGCTCGAACCGCCGCGGCCACAGCCCGCGTCGACGAGGGTGTCCTCGCTGCCGATGACGCCGAGGTGGTCCAGGAGGACCTCGGCCTGGGCCGACTCCAGGCGGTGCAGCTCGGTGATCAGCTTCTTCTCGTACTCGCTGTCCTCGACGTCCCCGAGGCCGGCGTGGTCGACGGCGCCGATGCCGTAGTGGTGGTGGTACAGCCCGTCGACGTCACCCAGGCGCAGGTTCACGGGCCTGGCCTCGGAGTTCCAGTAACGGGCGATGTCTCCCTGGTACGGCGTCGCCGGGCCGGGAACGAACGCGGAGGTGCCGTTGACGGTGGGGAGCTCAATGTTGGTCACAGATGAATCCGTTCTTACCAGAAATCGGGCAGGCTGTAGCGGTACGTATTGGTCTGGTGCCAGTAGTGGTTGCCGTCGACCCACACGGCCACTCCCCGGAGGAAGCGGAGCACGCTCGGGACGGGGCAGGCGGCGGCCAGTTCGGCGGACGCGGCCTCGAAGTCGCGCATGAGGTCGTTGTGGACCTCGACGGCCTTCAGATAGGCGTCCTTCTCCGAGAGGGACTCCCGGTCGGCGAGCACCACGGGCAGGTTCATGTGCCGGCCGGGGCTCGCGAGTTCCTTGGTGTACGAGTACAGGTCGTTGACGATGGTGCTGGCGTTGCCGGCGAGCGCCAGGACCCGCTGCATGGCCGGCTGGGCGTGCAGGTCGGCGGGCAGCTCGTAGCCGCCGACGGTGTCCGTGATGGTGGGGCAGGGGCGGAAGTTGTTGAACTGCCGCATCACCAGGTACTCCCACACCTCCGGCACGTGGTCCGTCTCGGCCCACGCGGCCTCGGCGAGGTAGCCCATGTGCAGCCGGGCCATGTCGTGCCGGAACCGGTCGGCCTGCGACGGCGTCGACAGCCGGACCAGGTACTCCATGGCCGAGCGGTAGGCGCGCCGGGGCGCGTCCGCGTGGAGCGACTCCGCCCACTCCGGCTGGTACTCCGCCGTGGAATGCAGCGGGTCCAGGGCGGTGTGCGCGAGGAGGAGCCGTCCGCCCAGGCCGATGGGCGAGCCGCCGTGGTCCTCGCAGTAGCAGTCGTCGACGGCGTTCTCGGCGACCATCAGCCGGGTGGCGACCATGAGGTGCTCGATGGTCGGGGCGTCCGGGTGGCAGGCCACCATGTAGCGCCCGACGGAGAACCCGTCGAACTGGCCCTCCCAGTCGTCGGGGTAGAGCTGGACCTCGTCGACCGCCCAGGACTTGATCCGGCTGCTGACCTCCGCCACGCGCACCGGGTCGGGCTCCGGCACCGGGTGCCAGTAGAGCCCGGGGATGATGAGGGCGTCGGCCGGAGCCGACGGCTCCAGGTGCGCTCCCGCCGCCGGGAGTTCACCGCGCGGGGCGAGGGAGAGGCCCGCCGTGCCCAGACCGGTGGGGCCGCGCAGGATCCACTCCGGGCCGGGCGCTTCGGCCCCCGGGTGTACGTCCACGGGCGCGGCCCCCGTCACCGGGGAGGTGCCGAACGGCAGGGTGGGCGCGGAGGGCAGGACCGACCGGGCGACGCCGGGTTCGGCCACGGGGGCTTCCGTGCCGGTTCCGGCGGGCGTCCCGGCCGGTGCCTCGACCGGGACCTCGGTGGGGATGTCCTGCGGGTGCCCGAGGGCGAGGGCCTCGGCGCGGGCCGCCGCGGCGGCGAGGACATGGGCCCCGAAGTGGGCCGCGGCGCCGGGCAGGCTGGACTGCAGAGGGGAAAGCCCGGGATCGGGCATCCGTGACTCCTTGGAAAGAGGGGTGGGCCGTCCCGGACTCCGGGCATGCCGACCCGGCCCGGGTGGTCCGGGTGACGGTGGCCTGCGGGGCGGGGGCTAGTCGCGCCTGCGCGCGATCTGCACGTTCTCCAGCACGCCGAGCGCGTTCGGGACCAGGACGGCGGCGGAGTAGTACGTCGTGACGAGGTACGACATGATCGCCTGCTCGCTGATCCCCATGAACCGCACCGACAGGCCCGGCTCGTACTCCTCGGGCAGGCCGGTCTGGCGCAGACCGATCACGCCCTGGTTGTCCTCGCCGAGACGCATGGCGAGGATCGAGCTGGTGTTCTCCTTGCTGATGGGGATCTTGTTGCAGGGCAGGATCGGCACCCCGCGCCAGGCCGGGACCTGGTGCCCCTGGAGCTCGACGGTGTCCGGGTAGAGGCCGGCGCGGTTCCACTCGCGTCCGATCGCCGCGATCGTCCGCGGGTGGGCGAGGAAGAGCTTGGTGCTGCGGCGGCGGCAGAGCAGCTCGTCGAGGTCGTCCGGGGTGGGCGGACCGGAGTGCGGCTGGATCCGCTGCTTGAAGTCGGCGTTGTGGAGCAGGCCGAACTCGCGGTTGTTGATGAGCTCGTGCTCCTGGCGCTCGCGCAGCGCCTCGATGGTGAGCCTGAGCTGCTCCTCCGTCTGGTTCATCGGCCCGTTGTAGAGGTCGGCGACCCGGGTGTGGACCTTGAGGACGGTCTGGGCGACGGAGAGTTCGTACTCGCGCGGCTTGAGCTCGTAGTCGACGAAGGCGCCGGGGATGTCGGCCTCGCCCTTGTGGCCGGCCGACATCGCGATCTCGGCCTCGCCGTACTTGTTCTGCCGCTGGTCGGGCAGCGAGCTGAACTCGTGGATGTGGGCCTGGAGGCTCGGCGCCGAGGAGAGGATGTTCGCGAAGTCGGCGCGGGAGAGGGTGAGCAGGGTGCCGGAGGTCTCGGCGGTCGCGGTGTAGTCCCAGCCGGCGTCGCCGTCCAGCAGGGCGTTCTCGCCGAACCGGTCGCCGTCGGCGAGCGTGGTGACGGCGACCTCGTCGCCGTACTTGCCCACGGAGGTCTGGCTGATGCGGCCGTGGGCGATCAGGTGGATCTGCTCGGCGGGCGCACCGCGCTGGACGAGGATCTCGCCGGCGTTGAAGTCGCGCTGGACGCACCGGTCGGCGAGCGCGTTGAGCACGTCGACGTCCTCGAAGCCGCGCAGCAGGGCCAGTTCGCCGAGCTCGCGGGGGATGACGCGGACGCGGCCACCGTCCTGGACGAACTCGATGCGGCCGTCGCCGACGGTGTAGCTCAGCCGGCGGTTCACCCGGTAGGCGCCGCCCTTGGTCTCCACCCAGGGGAGCATCCGCAGCAGCCAGCGGGAGCTGATCTCCTGCATCTGCGGGGCGGACTTGGTCGTGCTGGCGAGGTTGCGGGCGGCCGCGGTGCTCAGACTGGACTGCCGGGGCGGCTCCAGCTGTACGTCCGGGCGGTCGTCAACGGTCATCGAGCGAGCTCTCTTTCGCAAGGGCGGCGATCGGCGCAAGGACACAGAAAGCCGGTGAAAGAAGATAAAAGGGGGCGAAGATCCGGGAATCCGTCCAGATCTCGGGGAACAGTAACGGCCGCCGAGCCCGCCTCGCTCAGAGAGTCCGAGGGCATTAACTCCTTGCAGTGATCTTGCTCGAAATGATGTTTATCCAGGTGACCGGCCGGGTTCCGGCCAACCCTCAGGGAGTCGGCCAGCGACGCGCCTGGGGCTCGTCGATTCGGTCGCCCGTTCGGCCCCCCGAGTCGGGGGGCCTACGGGCCCGCGCACGCGCGACCGGTCCATACGGGGGAAGCTTTCGCCGTCGCGTGCGTCGTGTTGACGGGGGGTCAGCGCTTCAGCTGTCCGTCCAGCCACTCGACGACCTCGGGAGTCACCGGGTCGGTGATGTCGGCGAACTCCTCGTGCTTCTTCAGGAACTTCGCCACGTACGGGCAGACGGGGACGATGCGCATCCCGGACGCGCGGACGTCGGTGAGGGCCTGCTCGACGAGGATCGCGGCCAGACCCTGGCCCGCATAGGCCTCGTCGACCTCGGTGTGGAAGAAGACCCGCCGGTCGTCACGGTCGCGGTAGGCCGTCAGGCCCGCGCGCTCGCCGTCGACGAGGATCTCGTACCGGTGCCGGGGGTCGACCCGCCGGACGACGGGGGTGGCGGCCTGCTCGGTCATGGGAGTGCCTTTCGTGTGGTGGAGCTCGGGAACGGGGAGGAGCCGCGGGTCAGCGGCGTGCGGGGTTCTTTCGGGGTGCGATGCGGGCGTTGGGCAGGGCCGGGGCGGGGAGGCGCTCGCCGGGGTGACCGTCCACCTCGCCGAAGCGGTCGGAGGCCTTCTCCCACTCCTCGCGGGCCTCGACGATGTCCTCGTGGCTGCGGCCGATGAAGTTCCACCACAACCCGCGTGGACACCGCATCATCACAGGTCAGCGACCCTTACGCCAGGCAGGGGTCAGCAAGAGGTCAGCCTCAGCGCCTGGCTGTTCCCGCAGGCGTCCAGCCTGCGTGTGACGCAGTCATCCGCCGATCCCCGGCCAGGGAGACGGGCCGGGGATCCACGGGCAGGCTCCGGACAGGGAGCTGGAAGAGTGCGAGCGCCGGCGGCGGCGACTGTCGAGGCGGTCATCGAAACCTGCACGGGACGGCCTGCCCGCACCGGAGTTCACGATGAGGGAGAGCAGGTCGTGCGCACCCCCTGCAGGAGTGCTCCGCTGAAGCTGGTCAGGAGTGCCGGGAGGGTAACCGCTGACCGGATCCGTCCGGAAGATACCCGCACCCAGAAGGCCGACCGCCCATACGCCGATCAGCACCGCACCCCAGCGGGAAGGCCCGATCCGCCACAGGCCCACAGCGAAGAACAACGACAACAAACCCGCGAAGAGGAAGTTGGCGGTCTGCACCCACCCCGCACGGCCAAGGGCGAGCGAGCTGACGGGATGGCGGAGCGGCTTGTAGTCCGCCCGCATGGCACCCGCCAAGAGATAGACGACGGTGAAGAGAGGGCCGACAGCCACCCCGTAGGCAAGCAACACTTGACCACCCATGACGTCAACCTATGTTGACACCCTGGGTGATGTCAACATAGGTTGACATGAAAGTGGACACTGGAAGATCAATCACGGACGGCAACCCCGGCCGCGGCGGTGAGCCTTCTTGCTCATGCCCAAGCGATCTCCCCGCATCTCCGAGCCGCCGCTGCTGGAGGGCCGCAGAACGCTCAGTGGCGTGAGCGTCCTGTTCGAGAGCTGGTCCGTGACGGTGGGACCGTGCGATCAGTGCCACACCTGGTTCAGGCCTCCGTTGCCAGGCTCCGTGTACGTGCGCGAGCCGTCGCTGTCGAGGTAGAAGCCGGCCACCCGGTCGGCGCCCCGGTGCTGGAGCTTCCAGCCGTTCGGTCCCCCTTCTCCGGCATGGGCGCGAACCTCGCCATGCGCGACGGCGCCGGCCTTGCCCAGGCCCTCGCCGCACACGCCGCCGTCGACGACGCCGTCACCGCTTACGAGAAGATCCTCATTCCCCGCTCCGTCGAAGCGGCCGAGGGAGCTGCTGAAGGCATCGCCGGCGCCTTCGCCCAGACAGCGCCAAGCAGACCCTCGCCCACATGACCACCCACCACCGACGCCCACCCCCGGGTTCCGCCCAATCCCCCTGCAACAGCGGCGACGGCGGGGTGTGTCGGCGTCAGCGAGGCCGTCGGCCAGCAAGCCGCACTCACCCCTCAAAACAGGACCACGCATGCCAAGCCGGCCCCTCCATACGGCTTGCCTCTGTGGGAGCCAAGCCCCTGCCTGCCCCGCGGCCGGGGCAGAGACGGCGCGTGGGGGTGGTGGTCTCGGCTGCGTGAGCGGAGACCACCACCCCCACGGGCTGTGAGCCCTAGCTGTGGATGAACCACCAGTCGTCGGCCTGGTTCGGCTCGACGTAGTCCAGCCGCTCGGACACGGTGACGTCGCCGACGCAGCCCTCACTGTGGTAGCCGACCCAGTGCAGGTCCCCCTTCCACCACCAGCCGCCTATGTAGTTGTCCTTGACGGGGGTGCTGAAGCAGGCGGTGGTGTATACGCCGTCCTGGTTCCATCCGGCCACGCGAATGGAATAGGTGGAGCCCACGGTGTCGTAGAAGCGCAGCTGCTGGCCGCTGCCTCCGGCGAACGCGGAGCCGGAACCGAGAACGGCGAGGGCCGCACCGGTGGCGGCCACGGTGCCGATCTTGGCGAAGGTGGTTTTGACGCTCATCATCTTCCCTTCCGGGGTGGAGGTACGGCAGTCGGCGCGGTCAGTGCCGTCAGTGCCACACCTGGTTCAGGCCTCCGTTGCCAGGCTCCGTGTACGTGCGCGAGCCGTCGCTGTCGAGGTAGAAGCCGGCCACCCAGTCGGCGCCCCGGTGCTGGAGCTTCCAGCCGTTCGGCGTCCAGATCTCCTCCCACTGCTGCCACCAGTTGCCGGCCTGGCAGGTCTCCAGGTAGACGAGGGTGTTGTAGGACGTCAGGCACATGTTGACGTCATGACCGTTCACCGTGTCGTCGGGACGGAACGTCCAGTACTTGCCGTCCACCGACACCTCCTTCCACTGCGACCAGCCGTGGTAGGACGTGTCGCAAGGCCCCGGCGGGTCCAACCGGTAGTTACCGAAGACGTCGTTGCCCCAGTTGAGGCACTTGCCCGTCGCGGCGTTCTGCCAGTGGACGGTGTCGCTCTGAGTCGCGGCCGATGCCGACGTGGACATCGTCAACGCGAGCGCCGGAGTTGCCACGGCGATCGCAACCATCCGGGCTATTGCATTCTTCAGCATGAACGTGCCAGCTCCTTGTTCGAGTCGAACGGAGAATGATGTGGCAGCCGGTGGTGATGCAGGGGAGCTTCCGCAGGAACCACCAGCCCTTGAGGCTGTGCTCCGAAGCGCCTCGGCGATCGTCCTCGTGGCCGCTTGATCCGCCGCTCACTCTTCCAAGTTCCGACGCACTGGGCATTGGCACGCAGTGCACAGTGTCTTGACGGTCAGTCGACCCCCCGCTCGCGCCATGGGAACGGCGACCGGTGAAGCCTCCGAGGGCCGCTGGTTCGACCAGCCTGCCGCCGCCCCACCACCCATGGGTGAATGTTGAATTACCGGTCGAGCGGGAAGAGGTTTCCGGTTCAGCCCCCCACGGCCTGCCCGGAAGCAGCCAGGGACCCAAAGAACTCCCTTGCACGGGCCGCTTCCACGGGTGTAGATCCGTGATCATGCTGCCTGAGATGACGTTTCGCAGTGCCGAATTGCCACCTGCCGACCGGTTCGAGTGCTGGCGGGCCCTCATGTCGGAGACGCATGCACCCATGGACATGCGG
This sequence comes from Streptomyces sp. R-07, assembly GCF_049913175.1. NCBI lineage: Bacteria > Bacillati > Actinomycetota > Actinomycetes > Kitasatosporales > Streptomycetaceae > Streptomyces > Streptomyces sp. R-07. The sequence goes on along the minus strand of NZ_CP183978.1, from coordinate 6,949,848 downwards.
AGTGAGTGCGCTGCCGATTTCTGGGTGAACCAACGAATCGTTTCACTCGGCGAGATAACCGTCTACCCTCTCGAATGCATTCCCCTCACCTTCCTTCGCACGCCGAAGCTGATAGGGCGGTCAGATCCCGAGGCCTATCATCTTTCACTCGTCAAACGTGGGGGCGGAATGGTCACCTTGGGCAAGGAGACCGTCGCGCACAGCGCGTTCAGCTACCACACCAGCGATACCTCACGTCCGTTCGAAATCATGACCGGCCGAGAATCCTTCGAGATCATCGGAGTCGAGGTACCCAAAGCCCTCCTTCCGCTGCCCCCACGTACCGCCAGCCAGATCATCGGCAAGCACATATCGGCGCGAGACGGAATGGGAGCCCTGCTGGCCATGTTCCTCAGCCAGGTGACGAGAGACAGCCACTCCTACCACCCGACCGACGCCCCGCGCCTGAGCAGCGTTCTGGCCGACCTCGTCGCCTCGCTCTTCGCCGGCGTCCTCGACGCCGACCGGTCCTTGACACCGGAGACGCACCGACGGACCTTGGCGCTCCAAATCATGGCCTTCATTCGGAACAACGCCGACGACCCACAGCTGGATGTCCCTGCGATCGCCGCCGCGCATCACATATCCGTCAGCTATCTCCACCGTTTGTTCCAGCGGGAAGGAAGCGGCGCGACGGTCGCGGCATTCCTGCAACAGCAACGACTCGCGCGAGCGCGCCGAGACTTGACCGATCCCCTGCATCAGGGGGTGCCCGTGCACGCCATCGCCGCCCAGCGGGGCTTCAGCCACGCGTCCGCGTTCAGCAGGGCATTCCGCGATGCTTACGGCATGCCCCCCGCGACTTTCCGCAGGCAGTTTCTGGGAATCGAACGCTCATAAGATGGAATCGCCACGGTTGGACGTGTCGCCCCCGGCCTGACACGACACCCGTGCCAGGCCGGCTCGACAACCTCGAAGACAGTGGCCTGGCCTCTGTCGCCGGCCTCGCCAGACCCCGGCGCGAGGACCGGCAAGCCGCGGCCCAGATCTTCGTTCGCCGGAGCGCCCGCGTTTACCCCACCGCCTGCCCGCCGGCACAGGCGTGCTGAACGGTGGGTCAGCCGGCTGCTGGGACGGGGCATCAGGGGGTCAGGAGGCGGTTTCGTCCTCTGCGGGCTGTTCGACGTGGACGGTGCCGTGCTCGTCAAGGCGCGGGTGGAGGACCTGAGGCGCGTGGGTGTTGATGTCGGACGGACGAGGGCCTTCCGGTCCGTCGGGGCCCCAGCGCAGCAGACGGCGGGCGCGGGCGATCCGGGAGACGGTGCCGTGGACCTCGACCTGGTTGAGTCGGCCGACGCGGAGCCGTTCCGCGGCCTCGGCGAACACCGCCAGCTCTCCGACCGTGGGGCCGGTGTTCTCGGCGACGACCGTGCGGGCGTCGACGTCGCTCTCGGCGTCGTAGGGGATCAGGCCGCGCCGGCGCGGTTCCAGCCAGGTCAGGGCGAAGGCCAGTGTCCGGCGGGCGTCGTGGGCGGTGGCTTGCAGGCCGCTGCCCGGTGTCCAGGGCTCGTTGCCGGACCGCTCGACGATCAGGAACGCCGTCGGCATGAGCAGCACGTCGGGGTGGGTCTCCAGGGCTCGCGCGGAGTCGTGCAGTACGGAGTCGGGGAATCTGGTGCCGGTGTAGGCCAGGGAACGCAGCGACAGCCGCTCCGCCGCCTGCAGAGGGGAGAGCGGGGCGTCCGGGTCCAGGACGAGGTCGTCGTCGACCCTCGGACTGCGGGCGCCGGCGCCGGGACTCCAGTCGGGGGTGAGGGGTTCGGGATCGGTGGGCCGTGGTGTTTCGATGTCGCCGTGCGCGTCGATGGCCGCGTACTCCTCGGCTCGCACCACGCGGTAGCGGGTGTCGAGCACAGTGAGCTCGTCGACGTACTCGTTCTCCAGCCGGGCGACCGCCGCCAGAAGTGCACGCCGTTCCGCCGGGCTCTTCGCGTCGTCCTTCGCCCGGAACCAGAGCAGGGAGTTCAGGCCGTCCCGCGCCTGCTGCGGGCAGCCGTGGGTGACCTCGACGACAATCCGCCACCGCGGTCCGTCGTCCTTGCTCTGCGCGGCCACCCCGAACAGCGGGCCCCGCACGACCAGGGCGCTGTGGCGCACCGCCGCGTCGACGGCATCGGCCTCCATCGCGGCCTCTACCGGCTCCACCGGAACCCTCACTCGCACCGGCCATCCAACCGGTTCCGCCTCCTCTGCGCTCATGAAGCCATCGTGGCGGTAAACCGGGCGTTCACATCACGGATTCACCAGATCGTGCGTCCTCGACAGATCGCTCGGGACGCTGGGCTCCTACAGGCCGATGGAGACGAAGCGGGGGGCTCTCGTCCGGTGGCACCGGCAGTGCAGGAGGTCCTGGTAGCCCTACGACACCTCTCCGCCGCCGGGATCGACTACCGCACCGCACCGCCGACAAGACCGCCCCACCTGAACGCGAAGAAGACGAGACCCTCGCCGCGCTGCAGGCCGGCCTCGAAGCGGCGACGGCAGCGGCGAAGTCGGCGGGGAAGCGCCGTCTGGACCCCATGGCCCGCCGCCCGCTCCTGCTGCGCCAGGCGACGCTCGCCGACCGCCGCGCCTACTCCACCGAGCCGGAGCACCTGCGTGACGCCGCCACCGTCACCCGGGTCGAGTACGTCCTGAACCATGGCGAGGCGCTGCGACCATGGCAGCCTGCGGAAGGCCGAAGGGCACCTCGGACGAGGCAAGTTGAGACATGGTCAGACATGGTCAGATTCGAGCTAGAGTAGACATTTCCAGCCAACATATTTCCCTGGGGGATCCTTGCGCCTCAAGACCAGCCTCGTCGCCACCGCCGCGGCTCTGGCCACCGTAGTCACTCCGCTCCTCGCCAGCCCCGCGGCCGCGGCCTCCGGCACTGAGGCAACGGTTTCGACCAACTCGTACTACGGGCGGATGGTCATCGGCTGGGGGATCAACCCCTACCGTCTCGACCCGATCCAGATCGTCGCCCAGGACCGCGCGACCGACGGCTACGTCGTCGGCATCCGCCTCATCACCAACGGCGAAGCCGGCCACAAGGTCTGGTCGATGCGGACCGTGCCCAGCGGCCAGACGACCGCCTCGTGGAGCACGTACCTGCAGGCCGGCTGGATCGACAACGCCTACTTCGAGGTCTGCAAGATTGGCGCCAGCAGCGGCGTGATCGCGAGCTGCGAGGCCTCTGCCGTGATGAACAACCCGTTCGACGACTCCTCCATGTAGGACGCACGACGAGGGGGTGTCACCCGCATGGGTGGCACCCCCTTTCGCCTGTCTCCGACTGTCGGCCGGGCCGGTCAGTCCGCCTTGAAGGAGACGATCAGGTAGTCCTTGTTTCCGAGATGAACAGCAGCGCAGCGGCCCTCGCCTCCGAACTCGCACGAAAACCTGCTCCGTTGGCTAAGGCGAGGGTGAGGTTGTGGAGGCGGGCGATGCCGAGCATGGCGTGGTGGACGCCCTCGCCTTTCAGACGGCAGCCGCGGAGATCTTCCGGCTCTTCATGCGGGCGAAGGCGTGCTCGACACTTGCGCGGACATTGCGGTGGAAGGTGTTGTGTTCCTCTTTCCAGGCGGGCAGTTCGGCCTGGCCGGGTTCGCGTCGATGATCAGGCCGGTGCCCCAGTAGGCGCCGTCGGCGATCACCGTGGTCCGTCCGACGGCCGCCTCGGCCCGGGCAGTTCCCAAGCCTTGCAGTCGTTGCGGTTGTGTCCTTGCGGAACCGCTTGCGGGGCTGAAGAGCCAGGCGCGGTCCGAGGTCGTCGATGATGCGGTCGGCCGCCGACTTCGAGATGCCGAAGAGCGGGCCCAGCTGGCGCAGTGTCAGGTTCGTTCGCCAGTAGGCGGCGACCGCAGCACCCGGTCCTCAGAGACGAGGCCCTATGGCCGGCCTTTTCGGACCGGATCCGCCCCCTCCCGTGGCAGTGCGGTCACGAGCTTGCCGAAGCAGCGCGGGCTCAGCCCGGTGAACGGGGCTATCCAGGACGGCTCCGACGCCGTGATCACACCAGCCACACCAAGTTCATCCTCTGTGGCGGGTGGTTCCGGCGTGGTGTCCCGCGGAATCCGATGGTGGGACACGGCTCTGGCGTCAAGAATCGCCGGATGAATGAAGTGAAGCTGTCCGACGGGATCGTCAGTCTGTCCCCGCTGCGCCTGGACGATGTGGAGGCGCACCTCACCGGGGAGGATGAGTTGCTCGTTCGCTGGCTCAATGGCGGTCCCGGCACGCGCGAGGGCGTTGAAGCGTACATCCGGCACTGCCGTGAACAGTGGGCGTCCGGTGGACCATTTCGCGCTTTCGGCATCCGGGTAGGAGCCGACGAGACACTCGCAGGGACCGTCGACTTGCGGTTCGAAGGACAGGGTTTGGCCCCCGGCCAGGTGAACGTCGCGTACGGCCTCTATCCCTCCTGGAGAGGGCATGGCCTGGCTACCCGCGCCGTCCTCTTGGCATCCCAGTACGCGTCGAGCGAGGGCGGGGAGGCGGCAGTGATCCAGGTGGAGCCGGAGAATCCCGCATCTGCCGCAGTCGCGCAGCGGGCAGGGTTCACCCCGGGCAAGCAGAGGCGCAGCGAGGACGGCACGCGGTTCGACTGGTACATCCGGGACCTACGCGTCGCCACCCAGTGACGACCAGCAGTTCAACCTCGGTCTGCACTCGCCGTCGAGATGAGGCGCGGAACACACCGTGCGGCGAGACCGCGCGCCCCGGGCGCCGCGACGCACTCCGGCAGCGCGGACGACCGAGTTCGCTGTCAAGCGCCGCGATGGGATGACGGGGGACAGCTCCGCGGTCGGCAGGACCTGGGCAGCGCCTTCACAGTGCCGGCGCCGCGGATCTGGCGTACGCGAGGTGCAGTCGACACGGGCCTGGTGGGCATCGGTGGCCTTGGCACGGCGCTCGGTGATCTGCTCCAGGGCTCGGTGCCGTTCAGCGACTTGGCAGTGACGCCGGCTCGGGGACGATGATCTGGCTCGTCACGCCTCCCCTTGCAGGGGGATCCGGCACGCACGGCATCGTAGAGGCCTGTCGAGCCACGGCGCCCAGGCATCCGGCGCAGAAGCCGAGGGCGGACGATACCCTCGGCGGGCTGCCCACGAGCAGAGCATGCCGCGCCATGGGTTCAGTGACCTGGGCTTCACCACCTCTGCGGAACACCAGATCCAGCCGTGCCAAACGGGATATGTGACGCGTTCGGCTATGCCGTCACCGTGACGTCATCCGGTGACGCCTTCTCCGGCCAGGCCCTTGTGCGGCACCGCGGCGAACAAAACACCGCTCGGAACAACAACGCCCGCCACCCCGATGTCCTGGCAGCCCAACGACGCGAGCGCGCCCGCGTCCGCGTCCGCTGCGAGAAAGGCATCCGCTGGGGAGGACGCCCCCTGGCGGCGGCCGCCTGACCCGTGTCCGCAGCCCGTCCAGCCTCTCAAGGCCGCCAGACATAGCGGATGTCCGGCTCCCGTTCCTCGTTGCGCAGTCCGTCGGTCCGCTCAATCGCAACGAAACCGTGCCGCTCGTAGAACCGTCGCGCCGGCTTGTTGACCTGGAACGTCCACAGCTCCAGTCCCTGCGACCGCTGCCGCTTGGCCAGGGTCATGAACCGGTCGCCCAGTCCCCGGCCGCGCCACGACGGATCGAGGCAGAGCTGCTCCAGCTCCGTGCCCGCGAGTACCAGGAGCCCGACCACCGAGCCCCCGGCGACGGCAACCCAGGTCTCGTATTGCGGTACCACCACGTGCGAGAACCAGTTCCTTACCTCGTCATCGTCGTGCGCGCGGCGGACGGCGGGCAGCGCGGCGGCGAAGGACCGCAGCCATACGTCGGCCATGCTGAGCGCGTCGGATTCACCGGCCTGTCGAAGCACAACGCCATCACTGTTCACAGCGCGCGACTCTCGCAGATGAGCGCCCCCCGGTGCAGCCGAATTTGACTCGCCACCAGCCAAGGCAACCCGGTGAAGCTATGCGGTCACAGCGCCTAGGGGGTGTCCGGAAAGTCGTGGGAGCCAGAGTCGGAGGCAGGCGAGGGTGACCACGGCCTGGTAGTGGACGGCTCGTTTGTCGTATCAGGTGGCCAGGGCCCGGTTCTGCGTGAGCCGGCCGAAGCAGCGTTCGACCACGTTCCGCCTGCGGTAGGCGGCCCTGTCGAGCCGAAAGCGGGTCTCGCCGCGGCGGATGCGACCGTTGATCTGGTCGATCCGTTCCGGGATCGTGCAGCCGATGCCGCGTCGCCGCAGGTAGGCGCGGACCTTGCGGGCCGAGTAGCCCTTGTCCGCGACGACGCGGTCGGGCCGGGTCCGAGGGCGCCCCGGCCCGGGCCGGGCGACCTTGATCCGGGCCATGACCGCCTCGAACCGGGTGCAGTCGTTGACGTTCCCGCCCGCGATCGTGAACGCGAGCGGGCGGCCCTGGCCGTCGCAGGCCAGGTGGATCTTGCTGGTCAGCCCGCCCCGCGACCGGCCGGGCGCCTCGCCTTCCCAGGGCCCCCTTTTCGGGCCCCGGCCGCATGCTGATGCGCCCGAACCGTCGTCGAGTCTCCGCAGACGATCGACCAGTCGACGGTCCCGACGGCGTCGGAGTGCTGCTGGACGTGGGCCAGGAGGCGTCCTGCACACGCTCACCGCGTTCGCTCTGCTGATCGCCCTCTCCCTGCGGCAGCCGCCGACCACCCCGGCCTGAAGACGAACATGGGCGCGCCTTGGACGTGCCACTGGCCTGTCGCCAGCGGCTCTTGAACGAAGCCCCGGGTCAGTGACCTGGGGCTTCGTCGTTGTCCAGACCTCTCACGGCTCGCGCCGGCTTACCTGCCCTGGGGCAGCAGTGACTCGGCGGCGACTGCCGCGACCGCCTCGGCGACTGAGGACAGGGCGGGCGAGTCCAGCTTCCACTGCTGCCAGTACAGCGGGACGTCCATGGGCCGGCCGGCGGCAAGCTCCACCAGTCGGCCGGTCCGCAGGAGCGGCGCGGCCTGCGGTTCGGGTACCAGGCCCCAGCCGAGGCCTGCGGCCACCGCGTCCCGGAACCCGTCCGAGGCCGGCACCATGTGCCGGATCCGTCCGGCCCCCGACCGGCCCCGGGTCAGGGATCGGACGAAGGAGTCCTGGAGTTCGTCGCGCCGGTCGAACACCACGGTGGGGGCCTCGCTCAGATCCTCGGCCAGGGAGCCGGTCAGGTGCCGGGCCGCGAACTCCGGTGTGGCCACGGCCAGGTAGCGGGCGAGCCCCAGCAGACGTACGGTGCAGCCGGCCACCGGGTCGGGCGAGGAGGTGACGGCCGCCATCACCTGTCCCTCCCGCAGCAGGGCGGTGGTGTGGGACTCGTCCTCCCGGTAGAGCTCGAAGCAGACCGGAGGGTCCTGCGGCACCCGGGTGAGCGCGGGCAGGAACCAGGTGGCGAGGGAGTCCGCGTTGACCGCCACCGGGACCCGTGCGGGGCCTCGTTCTGCCGCCAGTCCCAGTTCGGCGCGGGCGTCCCGCTCCAGCCGGGCCAGCTGCCGGGCGAACCGGACCACCACCTCTCCGGACTCCGTGGCCCGTACCGGCTTGGTACGCATCAGCAGGACCCGCCCGGTGCGCTGTTCCAGGGCCTTGACGCGCTGGCTGACGGCGGAGGGGGTCACATGCAGGGCGGTGGCCGCGGCGTCGAAGGTGCCCTCGTCGACCACCGCGAGCAGGGTCCTGACCTGGTCCAGGGGAAGCTCATCCATAAGTAGAGCTAAGGGTACGTAAGAATCCTTAGCTGTACTCATTGCCGGGTGGTTCGTACGGTCGAAGGCATGACCAGCAGCATCGCCGCCGCCGTACTCGCCGGGTTCGGTACGGGCCTCTCCCTCATCGTGGCCATCGGGGCCCAGAACGCCTTCGTCCTGCGCCAGGGCGTCCGCCGCCACGCCGTCCTCGCGGTCGTCGCCATCTGCGCCGTCTCTGACGCGGTGCTGATCGCGCTCGGCGTCGCCGGGGTGGGCGCGGTGGTCACGGCCTGGCCGGCGGCACTGACCGCGGTCGGTCTCGCGGGCGGGGCGTTCCTGCTCTGCTACGGATTTCTGGCCGCCCGGCGGGTGCTGCGGCCGGACTCGGCGGCCGCGCTCACAGCCGGCGGCCCAGACGCGGGATCCGCCCGGCGAGCGGTCCTGACCTGCCTGGCCATGACGTGGCTGAACCCGCACGTGTACCTGGACACCGTCCTCCTGGTGGGCTCGCTCGCCTCCGACCGCGGCGACCTGCGCTGGGCCTTCGGTACGGGCGCGGCCCTGGCAAGCCTGGGCTGGTTCTTCGCCCTGGGCTTCGGCGCTCGCCTGCTGTCCGGCGTACTGTCCCGCCCCAAGGCGTGGCGGGTCCTGGACGGCGTGGTCGCCACGACGATGCTGGCGATGGGCGCGATGCTGGTCGCGGGCGCGTAGACCGTCTCCGGGCACGAGCGCGGCCGCACGGAGACCCCTGTCGCGCCAGCACCTCCACCCCGAGGCCGGCCTTAGCGACCTCGGTTACTGGGTCTTCCGCAACACCCGACTCCTCCGCTGCCGGTCACGTTCCCCATTCGTGCCCTTCAGGGCGGTGAACAGCGGTCATCAAGGGCACAGGACAGACAGGGGCTCGCAACATCCGCTCTTGAACGAAGCCCCAGGTCAGCGACCTGGGGCTTCGTCGTCGTATCGCCACCGCCGCATGCCCCGGGCTCATGACCTGCGCATATCGTTGCGACAGCCAGACAGGTGCCCTCCCTGTGCGCTGGGGGCTCAGGACCGGAGGCGTACGGCATGGGGGACACGGCGGCGGGTGCGATGGTGCAGGAACTGGAGGCGCACCGGGGAGAGTTGACCCGATACTGCTACCGGATGCTGGGGTCGTACGCGGAGGCCGAGGACGCCGTGCAGCAGGCCCTCGTCCGGGCCTGGCAGAACGCCGAGCGCTTCGAGGGCAGGTCGTCCCTGCGGTCGTGGGTGTACCGCATCGCCACGACCGTGTGCCTGGACGCTCTCGCCGCCGGAAAGCGGCGGGCGCTGCCGATGGACCGGTCCGGGCCGACTGACGGTGCCACGCCACCAGGGGCGCCGGCGGACGACGCGCTGTGGATCGGCCCCATGCCCGGTAGTGATCCGGAGGCCGCGGCAACGGCCACCGAGTCGATGCGGCTGGCGTTCATCGGCGCGCTCCAGCACCTGCCGCCCAAGCAGCGCGCAACCTGATCCTGCGGGACGTCCTGGGCTTCTCGGCCCGCGACGCCGACCTGCACGGCTCCACCGTCGCCTCCGCCAACAGCGTCCTCCAGCGGGCCCGCGCCACACTGGCCGATCGCCGGGAGGGAGCCGGCGGGCTTGCCTCCCCGGCACCTGACGGCGTCCGGCGGGGCCTGGCCGAGCGTTACGCCGCGGCGTTCTCCCGGTACGACATGGAGGAGTTGAACATGCTGCTCCATGTCGACGCCACCCTGTCCCTGCCGCCGTACGCGAAGTGGATGCGCGGGGTGACCGACATCCGGTCGTGGCTGGCGGGCCCGGCCGTCGGCTGCCGCGGATCGCGGCTCGTCCCGACCGTGGCGAACGGCTCGCCCGCTTTCGGTCAGTACCGTCCCTGCAAGGACGGGACCGGCTACGAGCCCTGGGCGCTCCAGGTCGTCGAATTCTCCGGCGACCGCATCGCGGGTATCACCGCGTTCCGCGACACCGCGCGCCTCTTCCCGCTGTTCGGCCTGCCGGATCGCCTGAGTGACGAAGCCGGCCTCGGCGTCCCGGCCTGATCATCTGCCGCTGTCCTCGGCGAGGGTGTGAGCGACGAGGGCGTTGGCGTGGCCGTGGCCGAGCCCGTGCTCGGCCTTGAGCCAGTTGACCAGCTCCATGTGCTTGGTCAGCGGGGAGGAGCGGATGAGGTCCTTCCACTCGGCGATCGGGCGGCCGTACTTCTTCTCGATGGAGGGGAAGTAGCTGGCAGGCCCCTTCACGGCGTCGGTCATGGGTGCTCCGTTTCGTAGCTAGATGATCTTGGTGGTGTCGATGATGCCCGCCGGAACGACGGTCGGCCAGCGGTCGGCCGGAGCGCCGATCAGCCGAGCCGTCACCGCGCTCAGCCACAGCAGGCCGAGGCCGGCGCCGGCGGTGAACGCCAGGACCGAGGCGGCCGAGAGCATGAAACCGGCGAGAACGGCCACGGGCACGACGCGGGACGCGACCGCCCACCCTCGCAGGCCCCGGACGGCGAGCAGACGGGCCAGCACGAAGAACGCCGCACACAGGGCGAGATGGCCGATCATTCCGCCGAACATGTGGACGGCGCCGTGCCCGCTCATCACGGTCGCCTCGGATGCCCCGACGGGAAAGCCCGCACCGGCATCGGCCGGGAAGGCCGCCGCGGCCCAGAAGGAAACGCCGAAGACACCGACCAGGGCCGGCCCCCACGTCCCGCCGGGGCCACCGCGCAGCGCCCGCCTCAGTCCGGCCGCGCCGACGATCAGTAGCGCGCCGGTGAGCAGGAAGCTCACGGTCTGGACCCAGCCCCACTCGCCGAGGGCGAGCTGGCTGATCGCGTTCCGGGTGAAGTCGAAGCCGTCGCGCGCGAAGCCCTGGGCGAGACCGGCCACCAGGAACAGCGGGCCCGCCACCACACCACCAGCCACGGCCCACCGCCCCGCCGATCGTGACGCGGGCGTGGCAGAAGGGACGTGGCGGGGCGCGGTGAGCATGTCGGTCATGGCGGGCCTTCCTCGCTTCGACGGTGTCGCCCATATGACCGACGGCAAGGAGCGGAGTCATCGCCCCCACTGATGTGCACTGGATCACACGTTGGCGGGACAGCTTCCCGCCCGCGCGCGACGCTCAAGGCCGAGTGGCCGCTCAGGCCTGACTTTCTGGAGGAAGGGCCCCACCCCGGGGCGAACCGGGGTGGGACCCTTCCTGTTTGTGCTCCTCGTTCAGGCTATTCCTGGACGGTGCGGCGACGCCGCATCCACCACACCAGGGCCGCGCCGGTGGCGGCGATCGCCGCGGCGATGCCGGAGATCAGGCCGATCGGGGTGTCCGATCCGGTGTCGGCGAGGCCGCCGTCCGGGTCCGGCCGGTTCGCCGGAGGCGTCGCGCCCCCACTGCCGCCGGTGTCGCCGTTGCCGGGCTTGGTCGGGTCCGGGCCCGGCGACGTGGGCGGATCGGTCGGGTCGGTCGGCGTCGGGTCGGTCGGCGTCGGCGTCGGCTTCGGGTCGGGCTTCCCGTCATCTGTCAGGGCGGCGCCGTTGCCGCCCAGGAACGCGGTGTCGCTGTCGCGGGCGGAGGTCTCCGTGCGGACGGAGTCCTTGGTCGCGCGGGGCAGTTCACGGTGCTGGGCGGTGAACTCGACGCCGGTGATGTTCCGCTTGGGGGCCTTTGCGAAGTCGATGCCGCCGACGAAGAACGTGTAGATCCGGCCGTCGCCGAGGGGCCATTCGTAGGTGAAGTCGCCCTTGGTGAAGGACTTCACCATCTCCTGCCACACGGTCCGCTTGTCCCAGTGGGCGTTCTCACCGCGCAGCGGCCACCGCTTCAGGTTGTTGCTGTTGATGATGGGACGGAAGTCGGTGGCCTTCTTCGCGTCCTGCTGGCGGATCCACTCGGCCGCGACGCGTGACTTGTAGACGCGGCGCAGGTCGGCGTACTTGGGGTCGGTGTTGATCTGCTTCTCGACGTGCGGGACGAGGTAGCGGGTGATCAGCCGGTGGCTGCGCTCCTTCTCCTCCTTGCTGAGCTTCTTCGAGCAGTCCTCTCCCTGTACGGGGGTGGCGAAGTCCATCGCCGCGTGGTTGACCTCCAGCGGGGCGTCGAGGATGTAGATCCCGCCGTCCTGCTCGCGGACCTTCGCCCGGCCGGGAACGATCCAGTTGCGTCCCGATCCCCAGCACGGCACCCCGTCGACCTTGGGGGCGGCGTCCATGAACTCCTTGCCCGGGGACTTCTTGGGGTCCATGGCGCGGGAGAAGTCCCGCTTCATCTCCATGTCGGCCACGAGGAGGACACGTCCGGCGTCGGTTTCACCGAACGCCTTGTCCATGATGGTGCTGGGCTGGTCGGGGTTGAGGTTCACCCACTGCCGGTCCGGGGTGAGCGCCAGCCACGTGAACAGGGCATCGGAGGCCAGTTCCAGCTTCGCCTGTCCGCCCCAGCCCGGGTTGTCGTCCTCGTCGGGCACGAGGTCGGCCTTCATGGAGTAGTCCAGGGCCTTGCCCTTGACCGGGTTGCCGACGTACTGGAGCTCCAGGGTGGAGAAGTCCACCCCGCCCGGGCCCCGGCCGAGCGCGGACCGGCCGTTGTTCGCCAGGTACTGGTTCTGCAACTGCCGGGCCTGGGCCGGGTTCTGGCCCGAACCGTAGGCCATCGAGGCGCCAGGGCCCTGGGTGCCGCGGTTCGGCAGCGGGTTGAACACGTTGTACGTCTTCGTGTACTTCGTCTGCGGCCACACGCCCTTCGCGGTCGCCCGGCGCTCCGCGATCCGGATCGGGTTGTTCCCCGTTCCCCGCTCCGCCCGCAGCTTGTCGTTCTCGGCCTTGTAGTCGCGGAGGGTGGCCCCGTTCGGCTTCTCCGACGTGAACATCGTCAGCCGGTGCCGGGTGAAGTCGTACTTCGCGTCCTTGTGCCGCAGGATGATCCTGTCGGCCCGGAGCTGGGCCGGCTTGCGCTTCCCGTCGGACTTGAACTCCCCCAGGTCACCGGTGCGCTGGTTGTAGGAGTCGTACCGCCGGGAGGCGATCTTCTTGCCGTCCTTGTCGAAGATCTCGATGGTGACCTCGCACAGCCAGTCAGGGCCGACCATGTTGAAGTCCTGAACCGCCTTGACCTCGAACACGCCCCCCTTCTGCTTGCTGACCTGCGCGCTGATCAGGTTGACCTTCCAGCTGCCGAACGGCTTGGGGTTGTTCGACTCGTTCCGGTGCCGCTTGTAGCGGGAGTAGATCGCTTTGCGCATGTCCTCCGGGTCCTTGGAGGCCGCATACGCATTGTCCCACTTGTCGATGTCCGCGCGGCTGCCGGTGACCTGCCCCAACTCGGCCGCAGTGGGCGCGGGAACGTTCTCGAAGCCCTTGAACGCGTTGTTGTAGTAGTACTCCTCGTCCGGCCCGGACTTCGTCCAGTGGTGCTGACCCGTCGGCGCACCCGAGTTGTTCGGCGTACGCGGGATGGTCTTCTTCAGATGCATCTGGTCGCACCGCTTACCACCGCTGATCTTCGCGTAGTCCCCGGGCGCGGCCGACGCCACGGACGGCAGGCCGACCAGCAGCACCGCCGCCGAGGAAACGACCGCCAGCGCGGCAGATAGGCGCCTTTTCAGGCGCTGTCGTATAGATGTGCTCACGTAGTGTCCCTGGTCGTGGGGGCCACGGGACTCAAGACTGCGAGGGCAGGCCGGACAAGGGGCCCCCGTATCGTGCCCGCTCCTGCCGACCCACCACACTAGGGGCCGTCAACACCCGTGGCACAACATGTTGTTGACGCGCCGTGTGATGACTCCGCGAAGATCCTGCGCGGGTGACAGCGCGGTTCGGTAGGTTCTGGCCATGACCACACCCCACTCCGACTACGACTCCACCCGCCACCCCGACCTCCTGGCCTGGCTCACCGAACGCCAGGCCGCCTTCGAACGCTGGGCCCAGGAAGCCGGCGGCGTCGACCGGTTCGACTTCTCCGACGCCTCCCTCGATGCCCTGGAAGACCTCGTCAAGGAGACATTCGCCGAGTCGGAGGAGATCACGGCACAGCGCCGCTCCCCCTTCATCCAGGGTGCCGTGTGGTACATCGGCGAGACCCTGCGCCGACGGCGCGAGGGCTGGGTGTGGAAGTTCGAACCGGACGTCACCTTCGGCCTGCTCCCGGCGTTCTATCCGGCGGTCCCGGACCCCGCGTACCTGGACACCCCCTGCGTCGGCGCACCCGATGCCAAGCCCGGCGAACACTGGTACCCCCTGAACACGCTGCGCCGACTCCTCGCCACCGAGGACGAGTTCGACAATCCGATCGACGAACGACTCGTCGGCATGATCGAAGGCTGGTACGACGAAGACGAGGAGGACGACGACGAGGAGGACGAGGACGAGTAACCGGCGCCGGCAGTACGGGCGTCAGGCCGTGTCTGAACAACTGATCTCGTGGTGGGTCGTCAGTAAAGGCAGCAAGGGGTCAGCAAGCAGCTGACCAGACCTGATCGCACACGAGCACCGAGCGGGCGCGTTCCCGCGCCCCTGGACTCGGGGGAGCCGCCCCGAGGGTGCTCACGAGAACAGAGCCCGGTCGAGGTGATTCTGCTCCGATCCGAACAGCCCGTGCCAGAGTGCTCCTTCCGCGACTCGTCGCCGCACGAGCAGGACTCGCTCGTCGTGAACGACGATGGCAGCGGCGACTGCGGTCCGGGGCTCGATCGTCACGGAGACCTCCCCTACCGTCGTGCCTGAACCAGCGCGTGAGTTCCACTGGTACGCCAGGCAGCCCCGGACCGTTCGAGAGCGTGCACCGTTCCCGGCTCCAGGCCGACGATGACGTCGGACTTCAGGGTCCGGAGCGTCGCGACGGCACCCGGGAAGTACGCGGTGAGATCGGCGAAGGGCGTCGTGGGGTGCCACAGTTGGTCGCCGACGAGACGACGGTAGTTGAGGTCGCCCTTCAGGATGGTGAGCGTGGCGCTCGCGAACTCGCCGCGAAGGTCCTCGGGCATCTCCTCGTACGGCAGCGGAGCGCAGAAGAAGGGGTGGGTGCGGACCTCCAGGCTTCCTGCCGCCATGGCCTTCCACAGCCGGCCCCCGATCCTGCCGGCTTCTCCGGGCGCCTCGGTGATGCGACGGAGGCAGTCGGCGACGTCCGCCGTCATCGCGTCGGAGACGTAGTAGGGGTGGGGCTTGACGTGGAGCACGACCCGTTCGGCGTGCCTGTGTTCGAGGAGGTGGTCGATGAGGATCAGGTCAGGGATCAGCTCGCGTCCCGCGTTGTCCGCCACCACGGCGACGGTCGAGGAGCCCCCGACGGGCAGCAGCTGCCACAGCACGGCGCTGTCGTCGGCCACCAGCGCGGAGACAGCGGCGTCACCGGCCACCGGCTCCCCCGCCGAGACGCGGAAGCCGAGGTCCGCGCGGTTGCCCCAGAGCGACGCGTGGAGCAGGGCCGTGGCCCGCTCCTCGGCCGGAACGCCGGCAAGCGCGTCCAGCGCCGGCAGCTCCTCCTCCACCGCGCCGCCTCGCAGTTCGGCCTGCTTGAACGGCGCGAACGGGTCGACTCCCTGCCACGGACCGGTACCGAAGTACCCGACCGCGCCGAGCAGCCTCCGATAGAAGTAGCTCTCCGCCCACAGGAACGGGGCGTCGTACCACGAGCGCCCGAAGTGCTCCTGCCCCCAGTCCGCCCAGCGCTCACGATCGTGCTCACCAGGGGCGAGCGCCTCGATGACGCCATTGGTGATCTCGTCCAGCAGGGCGTCGAGTGCCTCGTGCTGCTCACGGCCGTACGGGAAGGCGTCTCGTACCTGCTGGATGAGGGCAGGGTGGCGCTTGGCCAGCACACTCCAGGCAAACGAGCCGGGCTCGTTGCTCAGGACTACCGGCGCGCTGGCCGCGGCGGCCGGGCTGGAGCCGGGAACGGCTCTTTCGCCCGAGGCACGGGAGCTCTTCTCTGTCATGGTGTCCACTCCCGCTTCTTCTCGCTCGCCATGGAGAGTCCTCCGTGAACGGCACGTCGAAAGGCCCAGCGTAGCCAGCCACGTTCGGCAGTGGTGCGGCATGGGTCCCCGCGCGAGCGGGGGGCTGCGACACGCCCCCCTCTCTCTCCCGCAGTCGCGGCGGCAGCCACGGGCAGAGGCCGGGCATCCCCCGCCCCTGATCGGCGCGATAGAGAAAATCCCAGGTCAGCGGTGTGCGGGGTTCTTGCGCGGGGCGATCCGGGCGTTGGGGAGGGCGGGGGCGGGGAGGCGGTCGCCGGGGTAGCCGGCGACCTCGCCGAAGCGGTCGGAGGCCTTCTCCCACTCCTCGCGGGCCTCGACGATGTCCTCGTGGCTGCGGCCGATGAAGTTCCACCACATGACGATCTCCTCCTCGAACGGGGTCCCGCCGAGGAGGACCGCGCGGGCGGGGGCGTCCGACTCGTTCGTCAGGGTCAGCGTGTCGGCCCCGGTGGGGGCGTATCCCAGTTCGGCCGGGCGCAGGAGCGTGCCGGCCATGCGGACCTCGCCCGAGTCGACGAGCAGGCCGTGCTCGAAGGCGGGGTCCGTGCGGAGGGTGACGGTCGCGCCCGGGTCGAGGAGGAGTTCGGCGCCGAGGAGCGGCGTGAAGGTGCGTACGGGAGAGGTCTCGCCGGCGAGCGACCCGAGGAAGACCCTGACGTCCGCTCCGTCGACCCGGACGGTCCCGGGGGCGTGGTGCTGGAAGTCCCGGGCGGTGTGCCGGTGCTCCTCGGGCAGGGCCACCCACAGCTGCACGCCGTGCAGGGTCGTGGTGCGGGCGGTGGAGACCTCGGTGTGGCTGATGCCGTGGCCGCCGGTCATGAGGTTCAGTTCGCCGGGCCGTACGTACGCGTGGCTGCCCAGGCTGTCGCGGTGCTCGATCTCACCGCTGAACAGCCAGCTGACGGTCTGCAGTCCGGTGTGCGGGTGGGGCGCGACGTCCATGCCGCCGGACTCGGCGACGTCGTCGGGTCCGTAGTGGTCGGCGAAGCACCAGGCGCCGATCAGTGTCCTGGCGCGCTGCGGGAGCGTGCGCCGTACGGTCATCGCCCGGGGCCCGCCCAGGGGGACGTCCCGCGCGGTCAGTACCTCGATCTCCGTGACGCTCATCGCCGACCCCTCCATGGAAGTAGTTCCATTTTCAACAATCATGGACGATGATAGCCCCTGCGACAGTGACACGCACGGTCGGCGGACGAGGCCGCGGGGTCTCGGGAAGGAGCGCATGGTGATCGACACGGCAGGAGCCCCTGAGGACAGGCGGGTCTACATCGACAAGCAGAGTCCCAAGGCCTACCACGCGCTGGTCCAGACGGCCGACGCCGTGCGCGCGACGGCCGCCGACGCGGGGCTCGACCGCCTCCTGGTGGAACTCGTCAACCTCCGTGTGTCCCAGATCAACGGCTGCGCGTACTGCCTCGACGTGCACACCAGGGCCGCCCTGCGCGCCGGCGAGACGAGCCGCCGCCTGGGCGTGCTCGCCGCCTGGCGTGACACCGGGCTCTTCACGGCGCGGGAGCGCGCGGCCCTGGCCCTGGCGGAGGCCACCACCGCGCCCGCCGACGCCCTCGCGCAGGAGCGGGCCTACGACGAGGCGCGCCGGTCGCTGAACGACGACGAGATCTCGGCGGTCGTCTGGGTGGCGATCACCATCAACGCCTTCAACCGGGTGTCGATCCTGAGCAAGCACCCCGTACGGGAAGCGTCCCCCAAGGCCTGAACCGTGCGCGGAGACGGGGCGCGGGGACGGGGTGCGGGGACGGGGTGCGCAGACGGGGCGCGGGACGGGCTGCGGAGACGACGAAAGGTCCGGTGCCGTCGGGGCACCGGACCTTCGGAGCGGATCGGGTCGGTTCGGTCAGGCGGAGATCTCGGGGAGCACGCCGGTGGCGGGTGCGGCCAGGTCGGTCAACTGGCGCAGCTGCCCCAGTTCGTTCACCCGGCTGAGGCCGTTCAGCTGACCCGCGATGCCGGGGAACTGCCCGCGGGACTCCTCGGGGATGCCGGTCATGGTGAGGGCGTCGAGCTCGCTGACCGGGTTCACCTTGGGGCCGAGCGGCCCGGTGGCTTCGGCGGCGGACGCGGTGGTGGCGGCGGCCGTGCCGAGGCACGAGAAGGCGGCGGCGACGGCGAGGATCGAGGAGATACGTCGTGTTGAGGTCATGCCCTCACAACGGGCCGGCCTGCCCGGGGACACGGCCCTCCCCGTTCCGACCGTCTCCTACCGTCCGAACGGGGGGCCTGCCACGAAGCTGAGGGGCGAGGAGAGCGAAGAGACTATTTCAAGGGGTTTTGAGAAGGAAGCCTCTTCATGGCCTCGCCCGGGACGACCGTAGCAGTCAGGCGGGGATCAGGTCGCGCAGATTTTCGGGGGTGAGGACGCGCGAGCCCGGCGGCAGGCCGGCGGGGCGGTCCAGACCGATGTACGTGACGGGTCCGTCCGGCAGCGTCGCGCCGTCCCACCAGGTCGTCGTGGTGGCGTCGGCGGCCATCAGGCCGGTGAGATGGCGGACCGTCAGCGGGGTGCGGGCGAGCAGGCCCCGGAGGAGTACGGCGACCGACACCCGGTTCTCCTCGACCCGGTTCGCGGACGGGGTGCCCCTGAGGTACAGGTGCAGCCACCGCGCGCGCCAGCGGCCGTCCTCGCCGCGCTGGAACGCGAGCGGCAGAGCGACCCGGCCGGGCCCGCGGAGGTCGGACTTCATCCGGACCGTGCGCGGCTCGAAGGGGCGGCCCCCCTGCTCGGCGTCGCGCAGCATGAAGCCGAAGAACGACTCCTCGACCTCCTCGAAGTCCTCCCCGGAGTAGAGGTTCACCTGCGGGACGATGTAGCTTCCGCGGACCGCGCCGAGCCGCAGGTCGATGAACTCCGAGGCGCCGTCGGGCGCGTCGGTGATGTCGCCGGAGTGCGCGCCCTCGACGGCGGTCAGGGCGGTGTACGAGAGCCAGGTGACCGTCGCGTACTCGTCGTCCAGGACCAGCGCCGACAGGTCGAAGTCGGTGGAGCGCGCGGTCTGCTTCCAGTAGGTGAAGAAGCGCAGCAGGTCGCCCTCGACGGGCGAGACGGAGCCGCGCGGCAGGACGCCGAGTCCTGCCGCCGTCGCCCTGCCGCTGAGCGGGAGTGCCACGTCCAGGACGGCGGGGTCGACGAGCAGATGGCCCGGTGCGGGCAGCCTGCGCCGCGTCTCGGCGTCGAGAACGGCGCACAGACGCTCGCGTACGGCCGGCGGGAGCGGCTCTCGGGTGTCGGGGGTGACCCAGGCCGCGCCGACCCGGTTGACGAACACCCGCCGGTCGCCCGTCGTCCCCGCGCGGTTCTGGACGTGCTCGCGGAGGGAGAGGACGACGCGGCCGGAGACATCGGGAACGGCCCGTTCGAACGCGGCGAGGACGGCGTCGAGTTCCTCCGGTCCGTCCGCCGTACGCAGCAGCCGGTCCAGGGCGCGCAGCAGCCTGCCGGGGGCGGACGTCAGGAGCTCGGCGGCCCCGGTGACGTCGTCGCGGCCGAGGAGTTCCTCGACGCGGCTGTCGAAGGAGGGCACCTTCTTCTCACCCCGGGCGACCGCGAACACCTCGGCGGCGTGCGGCCACCGCGGGTACTCGTGCGGGTGCAGCCGCTCGCCGAGCCGCTTCCACGCCTCGCGGTGCGCGGCGACGTCGGCGAGCTTCGCGGGGGCTTCGGCGACGACGGCGTCGAGGCCGCCGAGCAGGGCGCGGCGGACGGGCCGGGACAGCACGCGGAACCGCGTCGGTTCGCGCAGGGTGACGTCGCCGTCGGAGAGGGCGCAGGCCAGCCGCAGGACGTCGGTGACCGTGTCCAGGAGGAGGGGCGCGCCGGTGTCGAGCCGGGCCCGGTTCACGACGGCACGGATCTCCCGGATCGGGATCGCCTCGGGCTGGGGACCGTCGGCGCCGTGGGCGGCGAGCACGGCGAGGTCGCGCAGGTGGTCGTCGCCGAGCGGGGTGGTGCTTCCGGCCAGCGACAGGTACAGGGCGGTGGCCTCGTCGTCGAGGGCGCCGGCGGGGTGCAGGACCGTCATCCGGTCGCCCGCCGCGGCGATCAGTTCGTCGTGCGCGGCGAGCATCTGCTCGTACGTGTGACGGTAGGTGCCGTACGACGGGAGGGTGAGGAGGTCGAGCACGCCCTCGCGCAGCCGCTCGAGCACGCCGGGGCGCACCGTGTCGTCGTCGAGGGCCTCGGCGACGCACCGCCGCCAGAACTCGAAGGTGTCGGGCACGTTGGCCGGGAAGTCGACGAAGTAGACGTTGTGCCGGACGTGGTCGCCGACGATCTCCCGGACGGTGCCGAGGGTTCGGGCGGCGACGGCGACGACCGTGGCCTCCGGCAGCCGGGACAGCTCTTCGAGCAGCCCGGCCGACAGCTTGTACCCCACCGACATCAGGGCGGCGTCGAACCGCCGCGCCGCGACGTCGCCCCGGCCGCGCCCGCGCCGGTCCCCGTGTCCGGCGGGTGCTGCCGGGAGGGGAAGGCGATGGGTGTGCCGGACGACCAGACGTTCGAGAGCGTGGACCATTCCGGCATGCTGTCAGCCCCGTACGGGCCGACGCATGCGGATTTCGGGCCGGACGGACGCCGGCGTCCGGAGGTCACCGGGGCCCGCGGCGTACGGAGGTCACCGGGGCCCGCGGCGTACGGGATTCAGGGGGTCGTGCGTACCGGGAAGCTGAAGGAGTGTCCGTTCTCCTTGAGCCACGGCAGGACCTGGCGCAGGGCCGCGACGGTCTGGCTGCGGTCGCCGCCGCCGTCGTGGAAGAGGATCGTGGGTCCGTTGGACAGCTCGTTCTTGACGGTGTTGACGATCGAGGCCGTGCCCGGCTGCTCGAAGTCCTTCGTGTCCACGTTCCAGCCGAGCGGCCGCATCCCCAGGCCGGCGGCGAGGCGCCGGCTGTCCGGGGTGAACGCGCCGCCGGGCGCCCGGTAGTAGTCGATCCTCGCTCCCCCGGCCGCGTCCTCGATCATCTTCTTCGCGTCGAGGATCTCCTGCTTCTGGTACGCGAAGGGCTTCTTGTCCATCGTCGTGTCGTGGGACACGGTGTGGTCGCAGAGCCGGTGGCCCTCCGCGACGACCCGCTTCACGATGTCGGGGTTCTGCTTGGCCATCGGGCCGACCATGCAGAACACGGCCTTGACGCCGTTCTGCTTGAGGATGTCGAGCATCTGGGGCGTCCAGCGGGGGTCGGGTCCGTCGTCGATGGTGATGTTCACCGCGGAACCCCCCGCCTCGGCGGCGTGCGCGATGCTCTCGGGGACCTTCTGCGGCCGGACCTGCTCCGGCCCCTTCGGCTTGCCCTCGGGCTGCGAGGTCGCCGTGTCCCCCATCCTCGCGACGGCCTCGTTGTCCATCAGCGCCGCGGCGCCCCACACCGCCAGACTCAGCCCGACCGCCGAAGCGACCACGGCTATGTGTGCGGTGTACTTGCCCTTGCCCTGCCCCATGAATCCCCACTCCCCCTCGGTTCCGACCGTCTCCCTGGTGAGAGGACGGTACGAGGGGCCGCAAGGTTTCACCGAATCCGGACCAACTGTCGGGACGCGGGGGCGAGGGGGCGGGAGAGGGCGGCTGACCGCCCCTCAGCTTCCGTCGAGCGGGAGGTGGTACAGCGCGAACGCCCTGCCGATGACGGGCTGCGCGACGTTGCGGACACGGACCCCCCCCGGCCGTCATGCCGTGCTCGGTGCCGAGGTGGGCGTGGCCGTGCACCGCGAGGTCGGCGCCCGCCTCGTCGATGGCCTCGGCGAGCAGGTAGCTGCCCAGGAAGGGATAGAGCTCGACCGGTTCGCCGGCGAGCGTGTCGGGCACGGGCGCGAAGTGGGTGAGGGCGATCCTGGCCGCGCAGTCGTCGGCGGACACGTCGGCCAGGGCCCGGTACAGGCCTTCGGCGGCGCGGCGCGCGCTGCGGACGAAGTCCTTCATCTCGCGTTCGCCGAACTCGCCCGCGCTGCGGCCCGCGAAGCCACCGCAGAAGCCCTTCGCCCCGGCGATGCCGACCTTGTGGCCGGCCACGGGCAGGACCACCTTGTCCCCCTCCAGGACCGTGACGCCGGCCTCGACGAGGACGCGGGTGACGTCGGCCTCCCGCTCGGCGTGGTAGTCGTGGTTGCCGAGCACGGCGACGACGGGGACGCCGAGGTCGCGGACCTCCTCCGCGACCACCTCCGCCTCGGGGACCGTGCCGTGCCGGGTGAGATCGCCGGCGAGGAGGAGCAGGTCCGCGCAGCGCGGCAGGGTCTCGAAGGACGGGCGCAGCAGGCCCCGGCAGTCGGGGCTCAGATGGATGTCTCCCACGGCCGCCACCCGCACGACGGCGCCGTTCGGCTCGCCGGTGGAGGTCACGACAGCTCCTCGGGGTGGTCGGGAGGGGCGGTGCAGGCGAGCAGGAGGTCCGCGTGCACGGGGATGCCGGCCAGCTCGGTTCCGGCGAGCCGGAGGATCTCGTCGCGCCGGTCGGCGGTCGGGAGCGTGCCGGTCAGGACGACGGCGGTGCCGCGCACCTCGACGCGTACGCCGAGTTCGGCCACGTCCTCGCGCGCGAGCCGGTCCCTGAAGCGGGCGATCCGGTATTCGCTCTCACCGCCGTTCATGGTGGTTCCTCCGTCCTCTGGGTGGTGCGGTGCCCGAAGGGCGCTTCCGCAAACGGCGGACCGGCCGTGGATGCGGTGCGTACGTGCCTGCCCGTGGCGTCCCGTGCTTCGCGGTCAGGCCGGAGGGAGGACGATCCGGACGCCGCTGCGGGGCGCGGTCGGGATGCGCCGCAGCGGGATCCGCAGGTCCTGCGGGGGCACCGTCCACGTCTGCCGGGCCAGTGCGCGTGACAGGGCCGCGAGGGCGGCGACGGTGATGTCCTCGCCGGGGCAGCGATGGCCGGTACGGGTGTCGCCGCCGCCCTGCGGGATGAGGGTGTCGGGGTGCGGCGGCCGGGAGAGGAAGCGCCCGGGGTCGAAACGGTAGGGGTCCGGCCAGAGGTCCGGGTCGTGGTTCTGCCCGTACACGTCGAGGAGCAGTAGCGCGCCTTCGGGGACCGGCTCCCCGCGCCACTCCAGGTCGCGGGCGGCGAGACCGCCGATGAACGGGACGAAGGGGTAGAACCGTCTGACCTCGTGGGCGAACGCCGTCGCGTACGGGCCGGGGCGGCCTCCGTCGCCCTCGTCCGCGCGCAGCCGCGCCCGGGTCTCGGGCCATCGGTGCAGCGCGTGCCCCGCGAACGCCACGAACCAGGCGACGGCGATCGCCGGCCGGGCGATGTTCAGGAGCTCCACGGCGGCGGTGTGGAGGTCGAGCGGACGGCCTTCGGCCTCGCCGTGCCGGACGAACGCCCCGAACGGTGTGTCGGCCGCGGAAGCCGCCGAAGCCCGCGCGGCCTCGACCGCACGGGCGAGGTGCTCCTCCTGACGGGAGCGTGCGCGGCGGGCCCGCAGATGGCGCGGGCCGGGGGTGGCGAAGCCGTCGACCATGGCGACGCAGTCCCGCGCCAGGTCCTGGACCTGTCCGTCGTCATAGGGCAGTCCCGCCCAGTCGCGGACGGCCCGGGCGAGCACGAGCGCCGCCTCGTCGAAAAGCACCACCTCGCGCCGGCCGGCCGGCGCGAACGCCGTCTCCCACGCGGTCTCGGCGTGCGCGGCGAACGAGGCGGCGGCGGCCGGCCCGGTCAGCCGGCCGACGAACAGCGCCTTGCGTACGCGGTGGTCGGCGCCGTCCAGGGTGTGGACGGCACCGCGCCCGAACAGGGTGTCGAGCACTGGCCCCGGCAGCGCGCCGGTGCGGCGTACATGGTCCTCGTCGTAGAAGAAGCGCACCGCCTCCGGCCCGTGCAGCGCGACGGCGGTCCGGCCGAGCAGCCGGGTCCGGACGGTCCCGCCGACCGGTGTCCGGCGGCGCGTGTCGGGCAGCCAGCCGTAACCCTCGAGCAGCAGGGCGGCGGTGCGGTCCTGGATCAATGGGGTCATGCCCCGTGCGGTACCCCGTCGAAGCGGGGACACGCGCACGCGTACGGGAGGATCGGGCGTTGCCGGACCGGCCTCCGGAGCGAGGCCGGGGCACGCGCGCGTACGGAAGGATCGGGCGTAGCGAAGGCGCGGATCTCGGGAACGAGGCGGCACGCGCGCGTACGCGAGGGATTCAGTACTCCAGGGGGCGGGTGGCCGGGCCCTGGAGGACCGTGCCGTCGGGGGCGAAGCGCGAGCCGTGGCAGGGGCACTCCCAGGTCTGTTCCGCCTCGTTGAAGCCGAGCTCGCAGCCCATGTGCGTGCAGCGCCGGCCCGTGCGGAGGCCGGTCACGTAGTGGCGGGCCACGGTGGACTGCCGTCGTACGACCCCGGGGAGCTCGCGGGCGGGCAGCCGGCGGCGCGGATCGACCAGTTCCGTCCAGGCCGGTCGCGGGCCGCCCGTCAGATGCGCGGTGAGCAGTCGGCCGGCGGCGGCGCCGTTGCTGAGGCCCCAGCCGCCGAAGCCGGTGGCGACGTAGACGTGCTCGGTGTCGGGGTGTTCGTGGCCGACGCAGGGCAGTCCGTCGGCGGTGTGGACGTCCTGGGCCGCCCACCGGTGGACCGCTGGGGCGTCGGCGAAGCCCGGCAGCCGGTCGCGCGCCCAGGCCTCCAGGCGCTCGTACCGGCCGCGTACGCCCCCGCTGCCGGGCACGAAGGACTCCCCCGCGACGATCAGCAGCCGCCGGCCCTCGCCGAGCGGGGCGGTGCGCACCGACCGGACGCCGTGCTCGACCGTCAGATACATGCCGTACGGGGCCTGGCGTTCCTCCACGGCGGCGGCGACGACCAGCTCGCGGCGTAGCGAGAGCCGCATGAGCAGGGTGGTGTGGCAGCGCAGCGGGAAGTGGGTGGCGAGGACGACGTCCCGGGCGTGGACCGTGCCGCCCGCCTCCGTGGTGAGACGGCACTCGGCGCCGTCGTGGAGGCCGGTGACGCGGGTGCCCTCGTGGATGCGGCCGCCGAGCGCGACCAGGTCGTCCGCGAGGGCGAGCAGGAAGCGGCGGGGGTGGAACTGCACCTGGTCGTCGACCCGGACGGCCGCGGCGACGGGGAACGGCAGGTCCGTCTCGGTCACGGCGGTGGCCCGCAGGCCCGCCGCGGTGGCGGCCGCCGCCTCGGCGCGGATCGTCCCGGCGCTGGCCTGGTCGAGGGTGTACGTGTACGCGGGCCGGTGCTCGATCTCCGCGTCCACGCCCAGCTCCCCGCAGAAGCGCAGCACCTGCCGCAGGCCGTCCTCCTGCGCCTCGGCGTACAGCGCGGCGGCCTCCGCGCCCTGACGGCGACGCAGGCGCTCGTAGCACAGGCCGTGGAGGGAGGTCAGTTTGCCGGTGGTGTGCCCGGTCACCCCGGCCGCGATCCTGCCCGCTTCGAGCACCACGACCTCGCGTCCGGCGCGGGCCAGCTCGCGGGCGGTGCAGAGTCCGGCGACTCCGGCGCCCACGACGACCACGTCGGCGGCGAGATCGCCCTCCAGCGGCGGCCGGGCGGCGGCGGGCGGCGCCGAGTCCATCCAGTACGAGCTTGCGCGCATGACCGCTCCTCTCGGCGGCGGGTCCGTCGGGCGACTACCCGGCGCCGCCGCGCGCAGTCACCCGGTCCCTGCTGCCGGGCGAGGCGGGCGGAACCGTACGGTCGGCGGCACAGTGGAGGGGTGCGGCTCAGGACCAGCGATCCAAGCCGGCCGGGCCGGCGGCGGGTCCGCCACGGCCGCGCTTTCCGCTACCTGGACGCCGAGGGCGCGCCTCTGGGCGCGAAGGACCGGGCCAGGGTCGGGGCCCTCGTGATTCCTCCGGCGTGGCGGGACGTCCGGGTGTGCCCTTGGCCCAACGGGCCCATCCAGGCCGTCGGTACGGACGAGGCGGGCCGCAGGCAGTACCTGTACCACGAGGAGTTCCGGCGCCGACAGGAGGAGGCGAAGCACGCGCACGTGCGGCAGGTCGCCCGCAGCCTGCCCCGGTTGCGGGCGACCGTCGAGCGGGACCTGGCCCTGCGCGGCCTCTGCCGGGAGCGGTCCTCGCCTGCGCGGTGCGCCTGCTCGACCTGGGCTTCTTCCGGGTGGGCGGCGAGCGGTACCGGCGTGACAGCTCCTCGTACGGCCTCGCCACCCTGCTGCGTGAGACACGCGCGCTGCGCGCGCGGGGAGGTGTGCCTCGGCTATCCGGCGAAGTCGGGCCGCAGGCAGACCAGGGCCCTGGTGGACGAGCCTGCGTACGGGGTCGTCCACGCGTTGCTGCGGCGGCGCGGCGGGGGGCGAGCGGCTGTTCGCGTACTGGGAGGGGCGGGCCTCGTACATCGACCGCTCGTCGTCGAGCGCTTCGAGGAGGGCGTCACGGTCGCCCCGGCCCTGGGCCGGCTCGGCGAGGACGGCGGCTTCGGTCATCCGGCCACCCGGGGCGCGGTGGAACGCGCGGTGCCGCGGCTGCTCCGCTGAGGGCTACGTGGTGGCGTCGGCTCCCGCCGGAACGTTCGTGAAGGGGCTCGTGGCCAGGTGGGCGAGGAGGTCGGCCGGGTCGTCGTACACGACGGCGGCGCCCGCGTCCGTGAGGTCGGCGCGCGGGATGCCGCCGCACAGCACGCCGGCGCACAGCACATGGGCGCGGCGTGCGGCTCTCATGTCCCAGACGCTGTCGCCGACGAACACGGCCCGATCGGCGGGCACGTCGACGAGCGAGAGGGCGTGTTCGAGCGGGTCGGGGGCGGGCTTGCCCTCCTCGACGTCGTCGGCGGTCGCGGTGTCCGTGAGGGCGTCGTCGGCGTCGACGGCCCGTCGCAGGGCGGTCAGTTCCCGGTCCTTCGCCGAGGTCACCAGGACGACCTTCCAGCCGTCGCCCGCGAGGGCACGCAGCAGGTCGGCGGCCTTGTCGAAGGCCTGCAGCCGCTCGAAGCAGGTGCCGTAGAGGGTGTCGTGGGCGGCGCTGAGGCGGTCGTCGTCCGCCGGGTCGCGGTCCCGGCCGAGCACATGCTCGATCAGCTGCTCGCCCGGCAGGCCGAGCGCGCGGTGCACGGCGTGCGTCGGTACGCGGTGGCCTCCCTGCCGCAAGGCCTCCCACCAGGCGACGACGTGCAGGGCGTTGGAGTCGACGAGGGTTCCGTCGATGTCGAAGAGCGCGGCGCGGTCGGTGGCGGCCATGTCTGTGTACCTGTCCCTCTCCGGGTGCCTGTCCGTGCCCGAGTGCCTACAGCTCGCCGAGGGCGGGCAGCAGGTCCTTCTCCGCCCAGCGGAGAAACGACGTCTGGTGGTCGCCGCCGATCTGGACGAGGGCGAGGTCGGTGAACCCGGCCTCGGCGAAGGGGCGGGCCGCCTCCACGACGGCGTCCACGTCGTCCCCGCAGGGGATGCTCTTCGCCACGTCCTCGGGGCGGGTGTGCTCGGAAGCCTGCTCGAACCCCGCCGGCAGGGGCAGTTCGGCGTTCAGGCGCCAGCCTCCCAGCGCCCACCGGAACTGCTCGTGGGCGCGGGCCGTGGCCGCGTCCCGGTCGGAGTCGTAGCAGACGGGGAGCTGTCCCATCCGGGGCTTCCCCGCACCGCCCTGGGCGTCGAAGGCGTCGAGGAGCTCACGCTTCGGTTCCGTGGCGATCACCAGGTCGCCGTGGCGTCCGGCGAGCGCGCAGGAGCGGGGGCCGGAGACGGCGATGCCGATGGGCGGCGGGGTGTCGGGGACGTCCCACAGCCTGGCGTCGTCGACCTGGAAGTGGCGGCCGTGCCGTGTCACGTACTCCCCGGTGAACAGGGCGCGGATGATCTCCGCGGCCTCGTCCAGCATGGCCAGTCGTACACGCGCGGAGGGCCAGCCCCTGCCGACGACGTGTTCGTTGAGGTTCTCGCCCGAGCCGAGGCCGAGCCGGAAGCGGCCGTCGGACAGGAGTTGCAGGGTCGCGGCCTTCTGCGCGATCACGGCGGGGTGGTAGCGGAAGGTCGGGCAGGTCACGAAGGTCATGAGCGGGATGCGGGAGGTCGCCTGGGCCGCCGCTCCCAGGACGCTCCACGCGTAAGGGGCGTGTCCCTGGGACGGCAGCCAGGGGAAGGAGTGGTCCGAGATCACGGAGAACCCGAATCCGGCCCGCTCCGCCTCGACCACGTGCCCGACCAGCTCACGGGGGCCTGCCTGCTCGGTCATCATCGTGTACCCGATGTGCATCATGCCCGGCGACTTGCCACGACCCGGGGGTCCGAAACGGGAAAGGGCCGGCTCCGCGGAGCCGGCCCTCAGGGCTGCGGACGTCACCGCATGCCCGGCTCTTCCGGGTCGTTCGGCAGCGGCCAGGACTCGGTGGCCGGAGACGTCCGTGTCATGCCCGGATCGCGCACCGGTCCCGGGGCCTCCCGCATCGACTCGGGACCCTTCTCGGAGGACATCCCGGTGGGTGTGCCGGCCGGGGAGTCCACCTCCCCGGGGCGGAGCCGACCGCGCCAGCCGCCGGTCGCGTCCCCGTGCTCCTCGATGAAGCCCTTGAAGCGCTTGAGGTCGCCCTTGACCCGGCGGTCGAGGATCCCCATCGCGTCGGCGGCCTTCTCCGCCATGCCGGTGGGTTCCACGTCCATCGCGAGCCGCACGCGGGTGTGCGCCTCGTCCAGGGGCTGGAAGCTGACGACGCCAATCTGCTGTACGTCGCCTCCCGTCGTGCGCCATGCGATGCGCTGGTCCGGAAGCTGGTCGACGATCTCGGTGTCGAACTCGCGCCGGACCCCGGCGACCTTGGTCTGCCAATGGCAGTGCCGGTCGTCGATCTGCCGGACGTTCTCGACGCCCTCCATGAAGTTCGGGAACTCCTCGAACTGTGTCCACTGGTCGTAGACGTTCCGCAGGGGGACGTCCACATCGATCGTCTGCTCCACCTTGCTCATGGTGTGGCCTCCTTCATGTGGGTTCATGGCCGCGCCTACCCTCGGTGGCGGCGCGCAGACGGGGGTACGGGCCACTCGTCGGCGCTCGGCACGTCGAGCGGGCTCTCCGGCGCGTCCTTCCGGGCCGCCTCCGTCCGGTCGCCCAGTGCGAACAGGCGCTTGCGCCCCATCGCCTTGCGCACCTCGGGAAACCGGCGCTCTCGAGGACGTGGTCCTTCGATCCCGTCCATCGCCGGTCCCTTCCGTCGTGGGGTGGCCGTCCGGCCGGTCGCCGGGCCGGTCCGCACCCGCGACTGCCCGCTGCGGCGGAACCGAACCCGCCGGCCGTCGACGAGCGCCGGGTGACGGCGCTACAGGGCCTGCGCCGCGGTACGGAGGTCGGCGACGAGGCCCGCGTACATCTCCTGGCGGTCCTTCGCCCTCAGGACGGCCGAGGGGTGCACGGTCGCGAGGACGCGGGTGCCATTCCCGGCGCCGGGCAGCGGCCTCGGCACGCCCCGGTCGGCGCCGACGCGGAAATCGGGTCCGAGCAGGGCGCGGCCTGCGGTGGCGCCGAGGGTGACCACCAGCTCGGGTGAGACGAGGCGGAGTTCCGCCAGGAGCCACGGCCGGCAGGCGAGGGTCTCACGCAGGCTCGGGGCCTTGTGGATGCGTCGCTTCCGGGTCTCGTCCCGGGTGAACTTGAAGTGCTTGACCGCGTTGGTGACGTACAGCTCCTCCGGGTCGATCCCGGCCTCCTCCAGGGCGCGGTGGAGCAGGTGCCCGGCAGGCCCCACGAAGGGGACGCCCTCGCGGTCCTCCTGGTCGCCGGGCTGTTCGCCGACCAGCATGAGGCGCGCGCCCGCCTCTCCCCGGCCGAAGACCGTCCCGGTCGCTTCGCGGTGGAGGGGGCAGCCCCGGCATTCCGCGGCCGCCCGCCGGTGCGCCGGGAGTCCGCCGCGGCTCGGCAGATAGGGCGTGGCGTCGTACGCCGTCTCGGGGGCGGTTCCCCGGTCGCCGGTACCGGCCATCACGCACCTCCTGGCAGCGAACCCGGCCCGATCGGTCCATGCGGCTCTCTGTGCCCGTTTGTGCCTGCTCCCGCATGCTGCGCGTCTCGTGCGGTACGTGCCGGTACCTGCCGCTGACGCGCGGGCGTGTGCCCGCCGGGCGGCGAACCAAACGACCGCGACCGGGCGCACGGCCGCGCGGGCGGCCGACGGTCGTGTGGGGCCCGGACGTGCGGGAGCCCGGTCGCGGCGTTGGCATGGGGGGCCCGGCGGCGGGTAGACGCGCGCCGAGGCGAGGAGCCCGCGATGAAGATCCTGACGATGGGTGTCGAGGAAGAGTTCGTCCTTGTCGACCGTGTGACGAGGGCCCCGGTCAACCGGGCCCCGGAGGTCATCCGACGGGCGCGGCCCGAGCTCGGAGAACAGGTGCAGACCGAGTTCTTCAACGCGCAGGTCGAGACCTGCACCCGGGCCACCGCGAGCCGCGAGAACCTGCGCGACGAACTGTCCTGGCTGCGCGCGGTGCTGGGCGCGGCCGCCCGGGACGCGCGCTGCATGCCGATCGCGTGCGGCACCCCCGTGCTGCCGCCCGAGGAGCCGCTGACCGTGACGGACACCGAGCGGTACCGGCTGATGGCCCGGCGCTTCGCCCCCCTGGTCACCCGCGAGGACGGGGTCGTGCGGGACGACGGGCTCGTCTGCGGCTGCCACGCCCACGTCGGGACGCTCGACCGCGAGCACGCCCTCGCGCTGGCCCAGCACATGCGGCCGTGGCTGCCCGTGCTCCAGGCGCTGGCCGGGAACTCCCCGTACGCCCGCCGGCACGACACCGGATACGACAGCTGGCGCGCGGTCGAGCACGCCAGGTGGCCGACCGTCGGCCCGACGCCGGTGCTCGACGAGGCCGGGTACCTCGCCCACGTCGAACGGCTCGTCCGTGAGGGGACGCTGCTCGACAACCGGATGGTGTACTGGCATGCCCGGCCCTCGGAGCACGTGCCGACGCTGGAGATCAGGGTCGCCGACACCAACGCCGACCTCGACACGGTGGTGCTGCTCGCGATCCTCGTCCGCGGGCTGGCCACCACCCTGCTGCCCCGCGTCGACGCCGGCGTCCCGCCGCCCCTGATCCCCGGCCCGAGGCTGCTCAGGGCCCACCGGCTCGCCGCCTCCCAGGGCATCACAGGGCTCGGCCTGGATCCGGTGGACGGCCGGCAGCGGCCCGCGCTGGCGCTCCTCGACTCGCTGATCACCCTCGCCCGCCCCGGGCTCGACGCGGCCGGCGACACCGACTGGGTGCGCGAGCAGGAGAGGCGGATCCGCGCGGACGGTGGCGGAGCCGCCCGTCAGCGTGCCGTCTTCCGTCAAAACGGCCGGTTCAGCGCGGTGGTCGACGCGCTGGCCGCCGCCACGACGAGGAGCTGATCGTCATGGCGTTCACCGCCTCGCTCCCCCAGGACCTCGGCACGGGGCGCGCGGGCGCCGCCCGGGTGTGCCGGCTCCCCGGTGTGTACGCGCCCCAGGCGGACACCCGGCTCCTGATGGCGCAGCTGCGGCGCGAGGAGCTGGGGCCCGGACTGCGCTCGCTCGACCTGTGCACGGGCACCGGTGTCCTCGCCGTCGTCGCCGCTCTGCGGGGCGCGCGGGCCACCGCCGTCGACATCTCACGCGCCGCGGTCGTCTCCTCCCGGCTCAACGCGCGCCTGCACGGCTGCCGGATCCGGGCGCTGCGGGGCGACCTGGACGCACCGGTGGCGCGTGAGCGTTTCGATCTGGTCACGGTGAACCCGCCGTACGTGCCGAGCGAGGACGCGGAAGCGCCCGCCCGGGGTGCGCGGAGGAGCTGGGACGCGGGTTCCGACGGGCGCCTGCTCCTCGACCGCGTCTGTGTGCGGGCGCCGGGCCTCCTGACGTCCTCCGGGGTGCTTCTGCTCGTCCAGTCGTCGCTCTCCGGGGTCGCCGCCACCCTCGACGCGCTCGCGCGCGGGGGGCTGCGGGCCCGGGTCGTCGAGCGGCGCACCGAGCCGTTCGGTCCGGTGATGTCGGCCCGCGCGGACTGGTTCGCGGCCCGGGGCCTGATCCCGGCGGGGGCCCGCACCGAGGAGCTCGTGGTGATCCGGGCGTGCCGGCCGTGATTCGGAACGGCTGAGTGGGGCAGTCGCTCCATGACCGCGCGGTCCGGTAGGCCGGTACGCCCCTGCGACGGGCTCCGGCGCCGTCGTCCCCGACGCGATGGGTGGTGTGTGATGTCTGCTTCCCCGAACGAGAACGCCCCGGTGGTGAGGGTCCCGGAGGACGGCGGAGCGAGTGACTCCCGGCGCGGCCGGCCGAGACCGCCCCGTTTCCGGCCGCTTCCCGAGGGGCCGCTGCTCGTCGAGGGGCCCGCGGAGATCGTCATGCCGGACGGGTCGGTGATTCTGTGCGAGCGGCCCGTGATGGCCCTCTGCACCTGCCGGCGGAGCCTGCGGGCGCCGTTCTGCGACACGAGCCACCGCCCGCGCCTGCGGCGCCGCGCCGGCGGCCCGACCGAGGAGGCAGGAACGTCATGACCCTGCTCGAACCGGCCGTCGCGGCGGAACCCCAGGCACCCGAGGCGCCCGAGGCGCGTGGCGAGGTCTCCCGCGCGGTACGGGGTCGGCTGCTCGGCGGCGGCCCCGGCGATCTGCCCCGGGAGGCCGAGATCGCCCGCTGCGCCCCGTACGGGGACGATCTGCAGCTCGCCCTGCACCTCTGCTACGAACTGCACCACCGGGGCTTCGCCCAGGTCCCCGACACCCTGGAATGGGACCCGGACCTGCTCAGGGTCCGGGCCCTCCTGGAGCACCGCTTCGAGAGCGCGCTGCGCCACGACTGCCGCCACCTCCCCGACGTCGACGAGGCCTTCGCGGCGCTGCTCGTGGAGCCTGCCGACGGCACGGGCGTCTCCCACTTCCTGATGTCCTCGGGCGAGCTGTGGCACCTGCGCGAGTACGCGGCGCTGCGCTCCGTGCACCAGCTGCGGGAGGCCGACCCGCACCTGTGGGTGATCCCCCGGCTGCGCGGCCGCGCCAAGGCGGCCATGGTGGCGGTCGAGTACGACGAGTACGGCTGCGGGCGGGCGGAGCGGATGCACTCCCGGCTCTACGCGGAGCTCATGACCGATCTGGGTCTCGACCCGTCGTACGGGCGGTACGTGGACGCCGCCGGGGCCGAGCTTCTCGCCGCCTCGAACCTGATGTCCCTGTTCGGCCTGCACCGTAGACTGCGCGGCGCGCTCGTGGGGCACTTCGCCGTCCTGGAGACGACCTCGCCGCCCGCCGCCTCCCGCATCGCCGCGGCGATGCGCAGGACCGGGGCCGGGCCTGCGGCGGAGCGGTACTACGACGAGCACGTGGAGGCGGACGCCGTCCACGAGCAGGTGGTGCGCCGGGATGTCGTGGGCGGTCTCCTCGAAGACGAGCCGGGGCTCGCCCCCGACGTCGCCTTCGGCATCGCCGCGACCTGCCTCGTGGAGGGCCGGCTCGGCAGCCGCGTGGTGGACGCCTGGTCCCGGGGCGAGAGCGCCCTGCGCACGCCCTCCGACGGAAGCTCGCCCCTGCCGCCTGCCGCGGGCGAGCGGTGAGGTGGGCGTTCCTTTCCGCCGTACGGTCAGGGCGCCGGGACGACGACGGTCCGGCCGGCCATCGGCGACCGTCCGCGCCGTCGCGCGCGGATCACGAACAGGCCTTCCACGAAGCCGCCGAGGCCGACGTCCGTGTGCCGGGGGGCGACGAGCCGGTCGGGGACGTGTCGGGCACGCCTGTCGGGTGACATCGGTGTCCTCTCGGCCGAGTGGGGTGCGAGGCACCTGCCCGGTCGGGCGGCGGGCGGTCGTGGCACGGATGGGGTTCCCGGCGCTGGGTAGACGCAGGTCCCCCGTAGGGCCATCGCGACCAGCCGCGATGAGAGGAACAGGTCATGAACCTCACGGAAGGCCCGGCCCCGCACCGGGCGACGGGCGGATCGGCACCCTCCCCGCACACCGACCCGGACAGTGCGCCGCAGAGTTCACCCCAGAGCGCGCCGCAGGGTTCACCGCACAGCCCGCCGCGTGGTTCGCCGGCGCACGCGTCCGACGCCCCGCCCCCCGCTCTCCCGCCCGACCACACGCAGGCGATCCTGGAGACGACCAAGGAGGTCGGGGCCGTACTGAAGTCGTCGGGGCGTCCGTTCGCCCTGGTCGGCAGCGTCGCCGCGTACGCGCACGGCATCCCGGTCCGGCTCCAGCACGACACCGACTTCGCGGTCCTGCCCGAGGACGCCGAGGCCGTCACGGAGTCCCTGCGGGAGCGGGGCGTACTGATCGTGGACCCGCCCGAGGACTGGCTCGTCAAGGCCCGCGCGGGCGGCGAGGAGATCGATCTGATCTTCTCACTCGCGGGCCGTCCGGTCACGCCGGAGCTGCTGGCCCGCGCCCAGACGCTGCCGGTGGACTCCGTGCACATGCCGGTGCTCGCGCCGACCGACCTCATGGCGTGCCGTCTGCTGGCGCTCTCCGAGCACCACTGCGACTTCGGCCCGCTGCTGCCGGTGGCACGGGGGTTGCGCGAGCGGATCGACTGGAAACGGGTGTCCGCGGACACGGCCGGCTCCCCGATGGCGGAGGCCTTCCTGTACCTGCTCGAACTGATGGACGTCCTGCCCCGCCGTGAAAGCCGCGGCCGCCGTGAAAGCCGCGCGTGAGCGCGTACGCGGAGGCGTGGCGCGTCGAGCGGCACGCGTACGCGGAGGCGTGGCGCGTCGAGCGGCAGTCGAGCGGCAGCGGGGCGCTCCGCGGCCGGGGTCCGCCGCAGAGGTTCAGGATTCCTCGGAGACCGCCCCGACGAGGTCGCCGACCTGCGGGTCGGGCATGACACGGGCGACGTCGGCCTGGGCGATGATGCCGACGAGGACGTGCCCGTCGATCACCGGGACCCGCCGGATCCTGTGCTCGCTCATGACGCTCATCACGTGTTCCGCGCTGTCGTCCACCTTGACGGTGACGATCTCGCCCTGGGCGAGCTCACCCGCCGTGCACTGCGCCGGGTCCTTGCCCTGGGCGACCGCCTTCACGACGATGTCCCGGTCGGTGAGCATGCCCTTCAGCCGCTCGTCGGGGCCGCAGATCGGCAGTGCCCCGACGCCGAGTTCGACCATCTTGCGTGCCGCCTCGACGAGGGTCTCGCTGGAGCGGACGCAGGTCGCGTCGGGGGTCATGATGTCGCGTGCGGTGGTCATGTCCATCACCTGTCGCTGGGGCCTCTGCCGCGCTATGAGGCGCGCCGCTTCATGGCTTCACGGGCCTTCTCCGCGGCCTCGCGTACCTTCACACCGGCCTCGCGTGCCTTGCCCCGCGCGTGGTCGGCCTTGCCCTCCGCCTCCATACGGCGGTTACCCGTGACCTTGCCCACGGTCTCCTTGATCCTGCCCTTGCCCTTCTGCACCGCGCTCCTGCGCATGGTCGAGTCCTCTCCGGTCAGGTGCGGTCCCCGCCGCCGTCGGCGAGGGCGCGGACGATCGCCGCCGCGAAGGCGTCGAGGTCGCCCGGCCTGCGGGAGGTGATCAGGAGGTGGTGTCCGGAGGCGTCGACGACGACCTCCCGGTCCACCCAGGTGCCTCCCGCGTTCTCCAGGTCGGGACGGAGCGAGGGGTACGAGGTCAGTTCGCGGCCCTTGGCCAGGCCGCTGTCCACGAGGAGCCACGGCCCGTGGCAGATCGCGGCCACCGGTTTGCCGGCGTCGGCGAAGGCCGAGACGAGGCGCCGCGCCTCGGCGTCCGTGCGCAGCCGGTCGGCGTTGAGGGTGCCGCCTGGCACGATCACCGCGTCGAACCCGTCCGCCGTCGCCTTCTCCAGGGTGGTGTCCGGCTGGACGTCGGCACCGGGCCTGCGGTCGGAGACGAGGGTGCGGACGGCCTCGTCCTTCTGCGCGGCAACGGTGACACGGGCGCCGTTCTCGCGCAGGGCGGCGACCGGTTTCCGCAACTCGTCCTGTTCCGTTCCGTAGTTCGTCGTGAGGACGAGGACGTTCTTTCCTTCGAGCTTGCCGTGGCGTGCGTCGTCGGCCGACACGATCCGATTCCTCTCCGGGTGACTCGGCCCCCGCCACTTCAGCGCCTCACCCCGCACGGGCCGCTCAAACGTCACCGTACGTCGCATGTTCTGGGAGGAAGGGGGCAACCGCGCTGGTACCGAGTTCCCGTGCCGAGACCGAGCGGCCGGGCCCCGCAGGCAGCGGAGGTGCAGCCATGGTTCCCCTTCTTCTCGTTCTCCTCGTGATTCTGATTCTGTTCGGCGCGGGTTTCGCCCTGGACGTGCTCTGGTGGGTGGCCATCGCCGTGCTGGTCGTGTGGCTGCTCGGCTTCCTGCTGCGCAGCGGCAACGGCCGCTGGTACCGCTGGTGACCCCACCG
Source organism: Streptomyces sp. R-07 (assembly GCF_049913175.1). Classification (NCBI taxonomy): domain Bacteria; kingdom Bacillati; phylum Actinomycetota; class Actinomycetes; order Kitasatosporales; family Streptomycetaceae; genus Streptomyces; species Streptomyces sp. R-07. The sequence continues at coordinate 6,913,910 of NZ_CP183978.1, read as the reverse complement.
AGCGCCGTACCGCCGCCCCGGACGCCGTCCGGGGCGGCGGTACGTGGAGTGTGGAGCGGTGAGGCACCGGGACGTTGGAGTGTGGAGCGGTGAGGCACCGGGCCGGGCCCGGTGCCTCACTCGCCGGTCAGTCGTGTCTCACGCGTCCCCCCGTGATTCCGCCGCCCGGCGCCGTGTCCAGCGGACGACCAGGATCAGCGTGGTGACCAGGGTCAGCACCCACATCGCGGCGAACGCCCAGATGAGCACCGGCGTCTCGGTGGCGACCGCCAGCACGAGCAGGGCGAGGGTGGTGGCCCCGAGCACGACGACGCCGAGGACGGGGAGGTGACGGCGGGCTCCGGCGATCGAGGGCACGGACAGGTGCGGGGCCCGTCGCATCGTCCGCAGCCGGCGCGCGAGCGACTCGTCACGGTCCAGTTGTTCCTCGATCTCCGCCAGAACGCGCCGCTCGTGCTCCGAGAGCCGGGCCTCGTCCATCGCGGACACATCCTCCCGATCCCTGCGGGCCGACGCGAGCGCGTCGTATCGGTGCGGCTTCCCCGGAGAATTGTGTCAAATCTCCTCAAGTCGGGCATCCTTTCTGCAGGACGCTCGACCGACGGACCCCGCCGCCACCTCCGTGGTGCTGCGCAGGCCCATCGTCACCCGTCGAAGGAGCTCTCATGTCCACCGCCGGAGACCGCTCCGACACCACGCTCATCTCCGACCCGGGCCCCGACACCATCGGGGCCGAGACCCGCCGCACCGCGCTGGACGGGCTTCCCGAACCGGCATGCCCGACGGCTGTCTCCACGGACGACGCCCGGACGTTGTCCGTCGCGATGTTCGCACGGCTGCGGGAGCTGGAGGAGGGGACGCCGGAGTACGCGTACGTCCGCAACACGCTGGTGGAACTCAACCTCAGCCTCGTCAAGTTCGCGGCCCGGAGGTTCCGGAACCGCGCCGAGCCCGTCGAGGACATCATCCAGGTCGGCACGATCGGCCTGATCAAGGCGATCGACCGCTTCGACCCCGACCGCGCCGTCGACTTCTCCGCCTTCGCCCTCCCGACGATCGTCGGCGAGATGAAGCGCTTCTTCCGCGACACCAGCTGGGCCGTGCGGGTCCCCCGCCGGCTCCAGGAGCTGCGGATCGACCTCGCGAAGGCCGCGGACACCCTGGAACAGAGCCTCGGCCGCCGCCCCACCCGGGCGGAGCTCGCCGAGAAGCTGCACCGCACCGAGGACGAGATCGCCGAGGGCCAGCTCGCGGCCCACGGGTACGCGGCCCGGTCGCTGGACATCCCCGCCGGTGACGAGGACGCCGCGCCCGGCGCGGGCGCCCGTCATCTGGCCAGCTCGGAGCCCTCGTACGAGCTGATCGAGTCGTTGACGGCGCTGCGGCCGCTGCTCGCACGCCTCGACGACCGCGATCGGCGGATACTGGAACTCCGCTTCGGCGAGGAGCTCACCCAGGCGGAGATAGGACAACGCATCGGCCTGTCCCAGATGCACGTCTCGCGCCTGCTCACCCACATCCTCGGCGAACTCAGGAACGGCCTTTTCCAGGACGACGACGCGGCGGAGGACGACACCGCCGCCTGACTCCCGACGGCACGCATGGTGTGGCGCTTCCCGGGCATCCGCGCCCACACAGGTCCCCACGGACCGGTGAGGAACGCCCCGAGGAGCAGCGCCATGTCGACCGACGCCATCGTCAAGGCCAGAGAAGAACACAAAGCGATCAGGAAGCTGATCCGGTCCTACCGCTCCACGCACGACGACGCGGACACGGCCGGCAGTACGGGGGCCCGTGCGGAGATCGTGGACCAGCTCGTCGAGGCCCTCACCGTGCACCAGTACGTCGAGGACGAGGTGATGCATCCACGGCTCCGCACCGCGCTCCCTGCCACGGAGCCCCTCACCCTCGAACTCCACGAGGAGCATCACGTCTGCGAGGTGCTGGCCGGCGAGCTCTCCTCGATGTCCCCGGACGACCCCGCGTACGACGCGAAGGTCCGGGTCATGGCGGACGCCGTGGAGCGGCACCTGCGACGGGAGGAGCAGGAATGGTTCCCCCAGGTGCGGGAGGGCGTGGGCCGCAAGGAACTGCAGGCGATCGGCGCGTCTATGGAGGCGGTCGCCGAGCAGGCCCCCCACCACCCCCGCCGTCCGCTGCTCCGCAAGCTCTCGGACGCCATCGCCACGTGACCGGCCTCCCGGGAGGGACGAACCCGTCGGCCGTCCCGGGAATGACCGACGGGATCCGGGGCAATCGCCGTCACGTGGCCGAACAGCAGCGCGAGGAAGAACGCTCCCAGGCTCCCCCCGAGGAGTCGATGGACGAGGTGGCGACGAGGATCCCGAAGGAGGTCGGTCGGGCGGGGGCACGCCTGCGCCGAGGCGCCGCACGGTTCGGCCGGGAACCGCCACCCGACGAGGGGGGCAAGGCGCCCGACGCCGGGGACGAGGTCCCCCACGCGGGCGACGAGCTCCCGGACACCGGGGACGAGGACGCCGCCGGACGTGAGGGGGACGCGCCGTGAGTGGCGCGCGACGCCTGTCGCCCGGGGCGTGACGGCCCTCCAGGCGTGACGGCCCTCCATGGGACGGCATCGGCCGTTCGGAGTCCCGCCGCGAAGACCGTCCTCAGGACCGCGAGTCCGCCGCGAAGACCGTCCTCAGGACCGCGAGTCCGCCGCGAAGACCGTCCTCAGGACCGCGAGTCCGGCCGACAGCGCCCTGAGTGCCGCCCCGGCCAGAGGCCAGGGTCCAGCCGGCGTCAGGCACCGCGCCGGTCGCCGGCGACGGGTCCCGTCCGGTCGACGGGTCCCGTCCGGTCAGGCGGCCGCTTACCTCCGCCCTCCCCGGGCCCTGCCGCAAGCCAGATCTACCGCCCTCCCGGCCCTGTCGTCTACGCCCTCCCGGCTCTGCGCAGGCCAGGCCTACCGCCCTCCCGGGCCGCCGCCCGCCGCGCCCCGCGCCGGGGCCGCGGATCACGGGACCGGCGTAGCGCTCGGCGGGGTGTGTTCCGGCGGGGCCGGCTGGTGGACCAGGCGGAACCGGTGGGTCTCCCAGGCGAGTACGTGTCCGTCGGCGTCGACGAACCGGCCCGACACCTCGTAGGTCCCGCAGTTCGCCCGGCCGACGGGCAGCCGCTCGGGTGGCAGACGAATCTCGTACGGTCCGCCCGCCCGGAAGCCGCCGAGCGCGGTCCGGGTGGTGCCGATCACCTGCCCGGCGTACGACCGGGTCTCCTCGAAGGCCAGTCCGTCGACGTTCTCGGCCAGTCGGAAGGTGAGGGCGACGCTGACCGTGGCGCCCTCCGGCAGTTCGACGGGCTCGCCGCCCCGCAGGTCCGGGGAGAGCGTGCGCGCGCCCCGTTCCTCCGGGACCAGGGCCAGGTCCATGAGTTCGAAGAGCGCCATGACACCCTCACGTCCTCTTTCCGGTGGTGTCGGGACGGACGATCACGACCGGGCAGGGCGCGTGCAGGGCGCACTGCTGGCCGACCGAACCGAGGAGCAGGCTCTCGAAGCCGCCCCTGCCCCTGCTGCCCACGACCAGGAGCTCGGCCCCCGCCGACGCCTCGGTCAGCACCTCGGCGGGGTTGCCGCGCACCACGTGCTCGCGCACGGGCACGTCATCGGCCCGGACGAGCACGGCCTGGATCTCGTCGGCCAGGGACCGCGCGGCCTGTTCCCCGTCGAAGGTGGCGTCCGTCGCGCGCGCGGACCAGCCCACCGCTCCGGGCAGTTCGTATGCCGCCACCGCGTCCACGGCCGCCCCGATGAGCCGCGCGTGGCGCACGGCCCACCGCAGCGCCTCGTACGACGCCGGTGATCCGTCGACCCCGACCACCACGCGGGTGCCGCGCTCGCTGGTGTCCATGGTCCGCTCCCTCCTTCTGCCCGGCAGCTACCCCCGTCGCGGCGTCGTAGCCCCGGGAGGGACCGCCGATCCGCATGTCAGAAACGGACGAAACGGGGCAGATGCCTGAGGGGAGCATCCGGACTGCCCGGACAGCCCCCGAGCGAAGCGCGGGAAGGCGGGTGAACCCCCATGGAGGCTGCGAGCCGGACGGGAGTGCCGAGGGCTTCGCGGGCGGAACGTCTCCTCGTGGAGGTCCGGCGCGACAGGCGGCCCGGCACTGTCGTCCTCGCGCTCGACGGCGAGCTCGACCACGACACGGCGGAACCCCTGCGGAGCGCGCTCAAGGAGAGCTCCGGGGCCGTCCGGGTCGTCGTCGACTGCTCCGGCCTGCGATTCTGCGACTCCACCGGGCTGAACGTGCTCCTGCGCACGCGCCTGCGGCTGCTCGCCGAGGGCGGGCGCGTGGACCTCGCCGGGCTGCGGCCGCCGGTGGACCGCATCTTCGAGATCACCGGTGCGCTACGGGTCTTCAGGGTGTACGAGGACGCCGACGCCGCGCTCGGCGACCCGGACACGGAGCCCCGCGGTTCTGACCGGACAGGAGCCGACGGTGGTGGCCGGGGGACGCGGCGAGCCGGAGGTCCCGAATCGCCCGCGCTGTGATTCGGCGGGGCCCTGCCGGGGAAGCCGCAGTCGTATGACCGCGACGCGTATACGGCCTGCGAGCACCCGGACCCGCTGCTACGAGCTGGCGGAGCGGGACGGGGTCGTGCGGGAGTGCCGCGAGCTCACGCAGCGGGCCCTGAGCGCGTGGTTCGGCTGCGCGGGCCGGCCGGGGCAGGTCGCCGTCGAGGACGCGCTGCTACTGGTGTCCGAGGTCGTCACGAACGCGCTCACGCACGGTGGTGTCCCCTACGAACTGCGGCTCGACCGCGCCGGGGGCCGGCTGTGGGTCCAGGTCAGCGACACGAGCCCGGTACGGCCCCGGCCGCACGGTCCGCACCACGCGGGTCGGCCCTCCGGACACGGCCTCTACCTGCTGGAACGGCTCTCGGCCGGCTGGGGCTGGGTCCCCCGGGGCAGCGGCAAGACCGTCTGGTTCGAGGTGGAGGTCGAGGCCCGGGCCGGGCGCCCGTGACGGACCCAGGACGTGTCCTCGCCGATCAGGCCTGCTCGACAGCACACCCCCTAGAGTGGAGAGGTGGTCCGGGTTCCCTCCCGTGCCCGGACCCGTACCGCGATCGCCCTGTGCGAGGTCCCCATGGCAGAGCGCAGACCACCCCCCGGTGCGGCGGCGCCGCATGCGGAGCTCGGAGAGGACGGCCTTCGGCGGTTGCTCGCCGGGCTCACCGCCGTACGGGACGGCGACCTCTCCGTCCGGCTCCCCGACACCGGCGTCGGCATCTTCGGCGAGATCGCCGGGGTCTACAACGACATGGTCGGCCAGCTCTCGCTCGTCACCTCCGAAGTCAGCCGCGTCGCCGGCGAGGTCGGCGGGCAGGGGCTGCTCGGCGGCCGGGTCCGCGAGCCCCGCGCCCGGGGCGTGTGGCGGGAGTTGACGTCGAACGTCAACACGATGGCCGACAACCTCACCTCCCAGGTGCGGTCCATCGCACAGGTCGCCACGGCCGTCGCGGGCGGTGACCTCACGCGGAAGATCCGGGTCGACGCGCGCGGCGAGATCCTCGAGCTGAAGGAGACCATCAACACGATGGTCGACCGACTGTCGTCCTTCGCCGAGGAGGTCACCCGGGTCGCCCGCGAGGTCGGCACGGAGGGCAAACTCGGCGGCCAGGCCACCGTCCACGGAGTCTCCGGCACCTGGAAGGACCTCACGGACAACGTCAACTCCATGGCCGACAACCTCACCAACCAGGTGCGGAACATCGCCCAGGTCACGACCGCCGTCGCCCAGGGCGACCTGACCAGCCGCATCGACGTCTCGGCGCGCGGCGAGATCCTCGAACTCAAGACCACCATCAACACGATGGTCGACCAGCTCTCCTCCTTCGCCGCCGAGGTCACCCGGGTCGCCCGCGAGGTCGGCACGGAGGGCAAACTCGGCGGCCAGGCCGAGGTCGAGGGCGTCTCGGGCACCTGGAAGCGGCTCACCGAGAACGTCAACGAGCTCGCCGGGAACCTGACCCGTCAGGTCCGCGCCATCGCCGAGGTCACCAGTGCCGTCGCCGAGGGCGACCTCACCCGCTCGATCACGGTCGACGCGCCCGGCGAGGTCAGGGACCTGCGCGACAACATCAACTCGATGGTCGAGTCGCTGCGCGCCACGACCCGGGCCAACGAGGAACAGGACTGGCTGCAGACCAACCTCGCCCGGATCGCGGGGCTCCTGCAGGGCACCCGGGGCCTGCCCGAGATCGCCGAGCTGATCATGGTGGAGGTGCCGCCCCTGGTCGCCGCCCAGTACGGCGCCTTCTTCCTCGCCCGGGAGAGCGAGGAGGGCGTGGAGCTCGTCATGACCGCCTCGTACGGGTCGCCCGACGACCCGGACGACGCGCCGCGCCGGTTCCGCCTCGGCCAGTCCCTGGTCGGGCAGGCCGCCCGCGACCGGCGCGCCCTGCTCGTCGAGCACGTGCCCCCGGGCTACGCCACCATCGCGTCCGGGGCGGGTTCCGGCGAACCGAGCATGCTGATCGTCCTGCCGATCGTGGTCGAGGAGCAGGTCCTCGGGGCCGTGGAGTTCGCCTCCCTCCACCCGTTCACCCCGCTCCGGCGGGAGTTCCTCGACCGGTTCGTGGTCAGCGCGGGAGCCGTCCTCAGCTCCCTGGTCGCCAACCTCCGCACCGACGAACTCCTCGGCCAGTACCGCAAGCTCGCCGACGAACTCCGTTCCCGATCCAAGGAGTTGCAGACTGGTCAACGGGAACTCCAGCGCTCGAACGCGGAGTTGCAGGAGAAGGCCGCGCTCCTGGCCCAGCGCAACAAGGACATCGAGTCCAAGAACCTGGTCATCGAGCAGGCCCGCCAGGAGTTGGAGGTCCGGGCCCAGCAGCTGTCGCGCACCTCCCGGTACAAGTCGGAGTTCCTCGCCAACATGAGCCACGAGCTGCGCACCCCGCTCAACAGCCTGCTCATCCTGGCGCGGCTGCTCACCCAGAACGCCGAGGGGAACCTGACGGAGAAACAGATCGACTACGCCGAGGTCATCCACTCCGCCGGCTCCGACCTCCTCCAGCTGATCAACGACATCCTCGACCTGTCCAAGGTCGAGGCCGGCAAGATGGACATCAGGCACGAGCTGTTCCGCATCCGTGAACTGACGGAGTACCTGGAAGCGACCTTCGGCCCCGTCGCCGACGAGCGACACCTCGAGTTCACGGTCAACCTCGCGAACGACGTACCCGACGAGCTGCACGGCGACGAGGCGCGGATCCGCCAGGTCCTGCGCAACCTCCTCTCCAACGCGCTGAAGTTCACCGACCACGGCAGCGTCGCCCTCACCGTCGAGTACGCCTCCCCCGGCGAGACACCGCCCACCCTGGGCAGCGGCGGGCACGTCCTCGCCTTCCGGGTCACCGACACCGGCATCGGGATCCCCGCCGAACAGCTGCACCACGTCTTCGAGGCCTTCCAGCAGGGCGACGGCACGGCCGCCCGCCGGCACGGGGGCACCGGCCTCGGCCTCTCCATCAGCCGGGAGGTGGCCGGCCTCCTCGGCGGGACCATCGAGGCGGAGAGCACTCCCGGCCACGGCAGCACCTTCACCTTCTACCTGCCCATGCCGGGGCTCCCCGAACTTCCGGCCCCCGGTGCGGGCGCCGCCGACGCGGACCTGCCGGACCTCGCCTTCTCCCCGGCCCGCGGATCGGGCCCCTCCGGCCGGCCGGACGGGATGGCGGGCCGGACCGTGCTGGTCGTGGACGACGACACCCGCAACGTCTTCGCCCTCACCGCCGTCCTCGAAGGGCATGGTCTCCGTGTCCTGACGGCCGACGGCGGCCGGGCGGGCCTCGACATGCTCGCCGCGCACGACGAGATCGCGCTGGTGCTGATGGACGTCATGATGGCCGGCATGGACGGCTACACGGCCATCAAGGCGATCAGGAGGCTGCCGGGCCGCGCGGGGCTCCCCGTCATCGCGGTCACCGCGAAGGCGATGCCCGGCGACCGCGCCGACGCCCTGGCGGCGGGCGCCGACGACTACGTGTCCAAGCCGGTCGACGAGGACGAACTGACCGCCAAGATCCACACCTGGCTGCCAGGACGAGGGGATGAGCGGGTCTGAGGCCTGGAGGAGACCTGGAGTCCGAGGGGCTGAGGGGCTGGCCGGCAAGGTCGAGGAGGCCTGCGGGGCAGTCCGCCGGGCCGGGAGGGGAGGGCATCACCGCTCCGGCGGCTGTCCCCGTACCCGTACGGCGACGATGCTGGTGTCGTCGTCCGTGTCCCCCGGCGCCGTGCTGAGCAGCGCGTCCACGAGCGTGTCGGGCGCGTGGCCCGCGAGCCGCTCCGCCTCGGCCGCGAGCCGCGCCACCCCCTCGTCCAGTCCGTCGTGGCGGCGCTCGATGAGCCCGTCGGTGTAGAGCAGCAGGGTGTCCCGGGGGCGCAGCCCGATCCGCTGCTCGTGGTAGGCGTACGACGGCACCGCGCCCAGCAGGACGTCCTGGGGCGGTTCGAGCAGCCGCGCCCGGCCGTCCCGGAGCAGCAGCATGGGCACGTGTCCGGCGCTCGACCAGACCAGGCCGCGGTCCTCGGGGTCGTACAGCGCGCACACCGCGGTCGCCGTCGTGCCGCCTCCGGTGCGCAGGGTCACCTCGTTGAGCCACTCCATCAGGCGGCGCGGCGAGTGGCCGGTGAAGGCGAGCGCCCGCTGGGCGTTGCGGAGCGCCACCATGCCCGTCACGGAGTCGATGCCGTGCCCCGCGATGTCGCCGACGGCCACGAGGATCTTCCCGCTCGGCAGGGCGAGCACGTCGTACCAGTCGCCACCGACCCGGTACTCCTCCGCGGCCGGCCGGTAGCGGGCGGCCACCACGAGGTCCCCGGGCAGCTCCTGGAGCCCCGGCACCTCGGGGACGATGGCCTGCTGGAGCTGGAGCGCCAGCTGGTGGCGCAGTTCCGCCTGGTCGTGCAGCGCGGTGAGGTGGTCGAAGGTCGCCGTCAGCGCGGCCTCGGTCCTGCGGCTGTCCGAGACGTCCTGGTAGACGCCGGCGAAGCCGGTGACGACCCCCTCCGCGATCAGCGGCTCCGCCGCCACCCGCACATGGCGCACGGCTCCGTCGGGGAGCACGATCCGCAGCACCGTCTGTGTGCCCGTCTGGTGTTCGGTCAAGGTCGTCAGCAGGTCGGCGAGGGCCTCGTGGTCGTCGGGGCGCACCCGCTCGCGCAGCTCCTGGAGCGGTACGGGCGGCTCGGCCGGGGCCATGCCGAAGATGGCGTACGCCTCCTCCGACCACACCGTGCCGCCGCCGCTCAGGCTGTCCCGGAAGGGCGCCACGCTCTGCAGCCTGGCGACCGCCCGGGCGGCCGCGAGGCCGGGGGCGCCCACGGTGTGCCACATGACGACGGCGCGCTCCCCGCCGGCCGGCAGTACGCGTACGTCGAGGAGGGGCGGGGGTCCGCCGGGCCCTGCGGACACCGGCAGCCGGGCGGCCCGCTGGGTTCGGCCGGTGCCGACGGCGCGTTGCGCCATGCGGGCCAGGTCTGCGTGGACGAGCGGGAAGACGCCGGCCAGGGAGGCACCGCCGGCGCCGGGAGACATGCCCCCGAGTGCGGCGGTCGCCTCGTCGTTGAGGTGCTCCACCGTGGGCGCGAAGGCCCTCCTGCGGGCGACCCACGCACCGGCCGAGCTGTGCGTGGCTCGTGCGTCCCTCGTGCGGCTCGAGTCTCGTGTGCCGCGCGGGCCCTGCGTGTCTCTCGTATCGCTCGTGTCTCTCGTGTCACTCGTGTCTCTCGTGTCTCTCGTGTCTCTCGTGTCGAGCAGCATCGCCGGCTCCGCGAGGGAGTCGAGTACGTCCACGAGGACGGGGACGACGGTCAGTGCCGGGTCGGCGGTGTCGAGCACCGTGCTCGCCACCTCCATGAGCCCCGTGACAGTTCGCCGTACCGTGCCGTCGAGGGCCGTCGGCCCAGGCCAGCCGACGAGCGCGAGACCGACCGGCCTGTCGCGTCGGCGCAGCGGGAGCACGGCGCGGGCCGCGGGCGGCGCGGGCCCCGGCAGCGGCTCGCCGCCGGCCGGACCCGCCTCCAGCCAGACCGGTGCGTCCTCGTCGAGGGCTCGGCGGAACGGCTCGGGGGCGGCGGGGGGTATCCACTGCCAGGCCGCGGCCTCCACGGCCCCCGCCCCCGCGTACCCGGCGAGGCGCAGACAGTCGCGGTCGGCGCGTCGCCACAGCCAGAGGCTGTCCGCGCCGAGCGGGGCGAGCCCCTCCTCCAGGAGGGTGCGTGCCGCCTCGCAGACCGTGTCCGCGGTCTCCGCCGCCGCGGCGGTCCGGCGGGCCCGGCGGCCCTCGGCGTGACGCTCGGGGGCGGGGGCGGCGTCGCTCTGCGGGGGAACGACGGCTTGGGCGCCGTCCCCGGCGGCCGCGTTCACGATGTCCGCGGCGAGGTCCTCGCCCGAGAGTCCGGTCGCCTGCGCGAGGGCGTCGAGGTACTCGGCCGCGTCGGAGGGGGACAGCCGCAGCTGTGCGGAGAGTACGCCGGAGGCGAGGTCGAGCAGGTGGCGGTGGGCCAGCCGGTCGCGCAGCCAGCGGTTCTCGGCGGCGAGCCCGGCACAGCCGGGGTCCGCCCGAGCGCCGGACGGCAGCCCCGTGGAGCTGGCAGAACCTGTCAAGACACCCTCCGTCCCGCCTCCGCGCGGACGGCCGGAGCACGTGTTCGGATCCGCTCCGGATTTTACTCGCATGCCGTTTCGCACGGCGCACGGCGCACGTCCGACGTGCGCCGTGCGAAACGGCAGTTCGGGGCTTCATTCGCCGTCATGCGGGTAGCGGACCCATGAGGTCATTTGGAGGTGACTGGCATGGCTGCTGGGAAGAAGGCCAAGAACATGGGGAAGACGGCCAAGGGCAAGGCGAAGGAGGTCACCGGTAAGGCCGTAGGCAACGAAAGCCTGGAGATGAAGGGGCGTGCGGAGCAGGTTGCCGGTGATGCGAAGCAGACCGCCCGGAAGGCGAAGGACACACTCAAGCACTGAGTCCTGTGCCGTGAGGGAGGCGTACGAACGCCTCCCTCACGGCACAAGCGCTCACGGGACGGACCCGGGAGCCTCAGCGTCGAGCTCGTGAGCGCCGGGGCTCTTCGTCTTCGTCCTCGTCTTCGTAGGTGTCCTCTTCGTACGTCTCCGCGTCCTCTTCGTCTTCCGGGTACTCCTCGGCTTCTTCTGCCGACTCATCCGACTCATCCGACTCGGACTCGTCTGACTCGTCAGGCTGATCCGCCTCCGCCTGCTCCTGCTCAAGCGCCTCCTCGTGGGTGAGGACGACTTCGCCGTCTTCGATCTCGCCACGCCAGCCGTCGGGCTCTTCGCTGGCGAGGGTGACGAAACGGTCGAAGTCCTTCAGATCCAGGCGCATGCGACGGCCCTGTGCCCGCCAGAGGTTCCCGGTCTTTTCGAAGAGGCCCGAGGGGTAGTACTCGACGACCAGGAGGATGCGGGTGAGGGAGGGGGCGAGTTCGTGGAAGCTGACGCAGCCTCGCGTGGTTCCCTTGGCTCCCTCCGAGCTCCACACGATCCGGTCGTCGGGTATCTGCTCCTGAACGGTGGCTTTCCAGCTCCGTGTGGAGGGGCCGACCTTGACCTTCCAGTCGGAGGTCGTGTCGTCACCCTGCGAGACGCTGCGTACTCCCTTGGCGAAGCTGCTGAAGTCCTCGTACTGCGTCCAGTGGTCGTAGGCCGTGCGCAGCGGCACCCCGACATCGATGGCCTCGATGATGCTCATGGCCTTGGCACTGCCCTTTCGGCCCTTCCCCTTGCCGCCGAGAAGGCCGGAGCCCGCGTCCTTGACCTTCTCCTTGAGGCCGCCCAGCGCGTGACCGAGAACGGCCTTCACCGGGGAGTCGCCCTGGACGAGGCGGCCGCCGAGGTCGGAGAGCCGGCCGCCGTTCTCCGCCACGTCGTACAGGCCCTCGGTCAGGTCGCCGACCTTGTCCACTGCCTTGTCCGCCAACTGGTCCGCCTGAGCGGCCAGATAATCGCCTGCTTCTTCCATCAGCCGGTCGAATCCCGACTGGGCGCCGCCGGCGCCGCGCTTGCTGGCCATGGTTCACCTCCGCGTGGTCGGCTTGCGGCGGGCCGTCGTGGCGGCCGTTGTCTTCTTCGCCGCGGACTTCGAGGCCGGAGCGCGCGTCGCGGTCTTCTTCGGCGCGGTCTTCTTCGGCGCCGTCTTCTTCGCCGCGGTCTTCTTCGCCGCCGGCTTGGCCGCTGTCTTCTTCGCCGCGGACTTGCGCGCCGTCGAGGAGGATGCGGTCTTCCCCCTCGCGCCGCCCGACGCCGCCCGGGACTTCGTCCCCGAGCTTGCGGTCGAAGCCTTCTTGGCGGGAGTCGTCCTCCTGCTGGAGGCGGCCTTCTTGGCTGGAGCCGCCTTCCTGGCCGGGGTCGTCTTCTTGGCCGGGGTCGTCTTCTTGGCCGGCGCCTTGCGGGCCGTGGTACCGCGCGAATCCGTCTCGGACTTGCGCGCTGCGGCGGCGCGGCGGGCCGGACGGCGCGGAGGGGGTGGTTCCTCGTCCGCGTCCGCTTCTTCCTCGTCGGCCGGTTCCGGCTCTTCCTCGTCGGCCGGCTCGTACGCGTCCTCGGGCTCCTCCTCCGGTTCTTCAGCTTCTTCCTCGGAGTACTCGTAGCCGCCCCGGCCGTCCCCGGGTTCCTCTTCGTATTCGTCTTCCTCCTCGTCGTACTCGTCCTCGTCAGCGGTCTCCTCCTCGTCACCGCTGCCCAGGGCGAGCGTGCGTTCTCGAAGCGAGTCCGCAAGCACGGCCATGCGGCGGTTCGCGGTGGCCACGAGCGCCTTGCGCCCGGCGTCCAGAGCCTCGCCCCGGATCTGCTCGCCGAGTTCGGCGACCTGGGGCATTTCGCTCAGTTTCTTGAGACCCTGCGTGGCGAGTTCCTTCGGGTCGAGGCCGAGGCGACGGCCGGCGGCATAGGTGATCAGGCTGAAGGCCAGGCGGCCCTTCTTCGCCCGTCCCAGTACATAGCCTCCGGCGACCGCGGCCGCGAGAGCGATCTTGGTCGTGTCCTGCATGAGCCTTTTCCCTTCACCAGGCGTACGGCCCGTGGTCACCCCCGGCAGGTCATGCCGCCGCGGATACCCGCGCTCGGATGAGGGGGCGCGTCCGCGCGCACGGTTACTACGGCGCTGCTCCGTCTCACGCCAGATATGCCTCGGAGAGGTCGAAATCTGGATTTCTCAAGAATGCGCGTGTTTTCTGTAGATGAAGGCGGGCAGGCGTATGGGTTAGCTTGCAAGGAGAGTGGTCATGGCCCCACCAGAGCCCGCCCGCCGTAGACGGCCCCCGCCGGAAGAGGGGCAGGACCAGGAGGCGCGAAGCGCTCGGCCCGCCCGTAAGACCCCGGCTCGCAAGGCAACGGCGCGCCGAGGTGTGCGAGGTGCGGCGGCGGCGATGCGCTCGGCGGTGGAGCAGCTCTCGCAGCTGCTGGGCCGTGTCCCCGAGTCGGTGTCGTCGCTCCGGCCGATCGAGGACGGCTGGGAGGCTCAGGTCGAGGTCCTCGAGCTGGAACGTATCCCCGACAGCACGAGTGTCCTGGCCAGCTACAAGGTCACGTTGGACGAAGAGGGCGAGCTCATCTCCTACGAGCGGACCCGGCGGTACAGCCGGGGCGGGATCGACGGGCCGACCTGACAGGGGCCGACCCGCTTGGTGAAGGGAAGCGGCCATGACTGTGGTGCCACAGGACGGAACCAGCATCAACAGAAGTGCCGGCGGAGGTACGAGCAGCCTCTATGACGTCCTGGAGTTGATTCTCGACCGCGGCCTCGTGATCGACGTGTTCGTCCGGGTCTCACTGGTCGGGATCGAGCTGCTGAAGATCGACGCACGGATCGTCGTCGCGAGCGTGGACGCCTATCTGCGCTTCGCGGAGGCCTGCAACCGCCTCGACCTCGAAGCCGGCCGCAAGGCCCCCTCCCAGCTCACGGACGTCGTCGGCAACGCGCTCGAGAGCGGGGCTCAGGGAAAGTCCAAGGGCGCCATCAGCGGCGCCGTGGAAGCGGTGACGCAGTCCCTGACCGGCGGGTCCGACGATGAGGAGGAGCCGGAAGAAGAAGCGGAAGAGGAAGAGGAAGAAGCCCCCCGCCGCCGGCGCCCGGCACGCCGCCCGGCACGCCGTGAGAGGGAGTAGACGATGCCTCTGTACGTGTACACCATCGTCGCCGCCGCACACCCGTGCCGCGTGGACGGGCTGACGGGCGTGGGCGCCGAGCCCTCCCCCCTGCGCACCGTCACCGTCGGCCCTCTGCGAGCGGTCGTCTCGGAGATCAACGAGGAGATCCGGCCCAAGCGACGGGACCTGGCCGCCCACCAACACGTGCAGGACAGCCTCATGGCCGACGGGACGGTCCTCCCGATGCAGTTCGGCTACACCGCCCCCGACGAGCAGGCGGTCTCGTCCGTTCTCGAGGAGCGTGGCGAGCTCTACCTGTCGGCCCTGGAGCGGCTGCGAGGCTGCGCCGAGTACCACCTCAGGGCCACACAGGACCAGGACGTCCTCCTGTGGGACATCCTCCGAAGCACTCCTCAGGCCCGGCTGCTCAACGACCGCATCCGCGCGGGCGACGCCGACCCCCGGCTTCCCCTGCAGCTGGGAGAACTGGTCGCCACGGAGGTACGCGAACGGCAGGAGGTCCTCGCCTCCGGTCTGGTCCGGACACTGATCCCCCTCTCGCGGGACCACAGCGTCCGCGCACCGGCCGACGGCGAGATCCTCAACGTCTCGTTCCTGGTCCACGACGAGCAGAAGAAGAGCTTCCTGCGGGCCGAGGCGGGGCTCGCCGAGCAGACCGAGAGTGTCGAGTTCCGTTTCAACGGGCCTCTGCCCCCCTACAGCTTCGTGTAGGACCCGCCACACGGCGGGGAGGCCCGGCAGTGTCAGGAGGAGCCATGGGGCTGCTGACCGGCCTGCTGACCTCGCCACTGGCGCCCATGCGGATGGTGGCGTGGGTGGCCCAGCGCGTGGTCGACAAGGCCAACGCCGAGTACTACGACCCCGCTCCCGTCTACGCCGCGCTGGCCGACCTCGAGCGCCGACTCGCCTTGGGCGAGCTCGACCAGAGCACCTTCGACGATCAGGAGGACGCCCTGCTCGACCGTCTCGACGAGATCAGCAGATTCCGGCAGAGCCAGGCATGACCGAAGGAGGCCGAGGACCGTGACCGACCCGCTAGCCGACCGGCTCGGCCCACTGCCGTCCCGGGCCACTCCGTTGTCCTATCCGCCGTCCTCTACCTCGGCCAGCCTCGCCGACATCCTCGAGCGCGTCCTCGACAAGGGCATCGTGATCGCCGGCGACATTCGCATCAATCTTCTCGACATCGAGCTTCTGACCATCAAACTGCGGATCCTGATCGCCTCGGTGGACAAGGCCAAGGAGATGGGCATCGACTGGTGGGAACACGACCCCTCGCTCTCCTCCCGCCACAGTGACGACTCGCTCGTGGCGGAGAACCGCCGGCTGCGCGCCGAGGTGGAGGCCCTGCGCCGCGACCGCCTGGAAGCCACCCCTTCCGGAAGCGCCGAAGCCGGCCCGGGGCGACATGACGAAGCCCCGCCGCCGCGCACGGCCCGGAGACAGGGGCAGGCACCATGAACGACGAGCCGACCCTCACCTACGTCTACGCCGCGATCGTCCCCACTCCCCGGCTGCACGAGCTGCTGCCCGCCCTCCACGGCGTCGAAGACGCGCCGCTCACCCTCCTCGCCTCCCGGGACACCGGCCCGGCCGCCCCCGCGTTCGTCACCAGCCAGGTGCCCGAGGCCTCCTGGAGCGAAGAAGCGCTGAGATCCCGCTTCGAAGACCTCGCCTGGCTCGAGAACACCGCCCGGGCGCACCACCACGTCATCCAGGCACTCGCCGGCCATACCACCGTGCTGCCCCTGCGGATGGCCACCCTCTATCAGGACGGCGGCCGCGCCCTCGCGGCCCTGCGCGAGCAAGGCCGAGCCTTCGCCGACCGGCTCACCCTTCTCGCCCACCAGACGGAGTACGGCGTCAAGGCATACGTCGTCCCCGACCCCCCAACCCCCGCCCCGGACACGGCGCACGCCACGACACACAGCCCGGGGAAGGCGTACCTCCACGCCCGCAGAGCCCAGCACCACGCCCGCGAGGACCGCCACCGGCAAGCCGGAGAAGCGGCGGAACGTATCGCCGACACAGCCGCCGAGCACGCCACCCGCGTCGTACGGCACCCCGCGCAGACCGGCCCCCTCAGCCGCGGCGAGAACGGGGAGAACGTCCTCAACGACGCCTATCTCGTCCCCGAGGACCATGCCGACGCGTTCTGCGCCGCCGTCCGGCGAGCCGCCCAGGACCTGCCCGGCATACGCATCGAGGTCACCGGCCCCTGGGCGCCCTACTCCTTCGCAATGCTGCCGGACTCGCCCGCCGAGACAGACGACCCCCCTGGCACACGGCCATGACCCTCACCGAACGACACGAACCGATGCCCGGCCGGCAGATCGCCCTCGTCGACCTCCTCGACCGGCTCCTCGCCGGCGGCGTCGTGATCACCGGCGACATCGTCCTGTCCATCGCCGACATCGACCTCGTACGCATTTCCCTGCGCGCCCTCATCACCTCCGTGGCCGAGTCCGGCGCCCCCCTGACCCGCGACGGCCGACGATGAGCACCGACCGACCGGCGCAGCCGCACCGCCCCGACGTCGACGACCTGCGCGAGCCGCTCGCCGGCGCCTTCCGGCTCCTCCAGGCGCCGCCCGCCCGCCCTGGCGACACCCGATCCCCCGCCCAACGCCTCCGAACCGACCCCGACAGCGTCGGCGAAGACCTCCTCAAACTCGTCCTCACGGTCGTCGAACTCCTGCGTCAACTCATCGAACGGCAGGCCCTCCGCCGCGTCGACTCGGGCGACCTCACCGACGAACAGGAAGAAGAGCTGGGGGCCACCCTCCTCGCCCTGCACGACCGCATGACCGAGCTCTGCGCCGAGCACGGCTACACCCTCGAAGAACTCAACCTGGATCTCGGCCCCCTCGGCTCCCTGCTCCCGAAGGGTCCTTGAGCCTCCCGAAGGGCCCTTGAGCGCCAAGGCCCCCTGAGCACCGAGCAGGCGCTCGGCCGGCGTTTCCGGCCGAGCGCCTTGCCTGACGAAGCCCCCGGACCGACCGCCTCCGCTACCCCTTCTTGCGTGCGAAGAGCCGGTAGACGGCGAGGAGGATGAGGGAGCCGACGATCGCGGCGATCCAGGTGGAGAGTTCGAAGAAGCCGTCGACGGAGTCGACGTCGAAAATCACCTTGCCGAGCCAACCGCCGAGAAGGGCGCCCGCAATACCGATGAGGGTGGTGACGATGATGCCACCCGGGTCCTTCCCCGGCATCAACATCTTGGCGATGATGCCCGCAAGCAGCCCGAGCAGGATCCAAGCAAGTATGCCCATGGTCCTTTCCTGTCTTGTGAGTCACATTCCGTCTCTTGCCGTCCGAGGCGTTCCTCGGCGGCACATCAGGAGAGCTTGTCCTTCGCTTCTTCCTTCGCCTGCCGGGCCTTTCCGCGGGTCTCCAGAGCTCCGCCCTTGGCCGCCAGACCTTCCTTGCCCAGCGCGTGGGCAGACTTCATCACGACTCTCCCGGCGATTTGTTCCATCCGGGCCTTGACCTTCTCGCTCCCACTCATGACGGTCCTCTCGCAGGTCCGGCGGCCGGGCATGACAGCCCGGCACCCCGATCGCGTGACATGCGGATACCCCCGCGGCAGGGTCCCAATCACTCGATGACCTGTGGATCCGGACCGTCCCGACCGATCTACATCACGCGCCGCATCCCCTTCGGCAGCATGGCCCGCACTGCCGCCCGAGCCCCCACTCGCACGCCCCACATCAGCAGCCGCAGACACCCCCTCCCAAGCCGAATGGACATCCTGCGGAAGACGGCTTTGGGCGTCCAGCGAGCAAGTCCCCGGCGTCTGCCCAGCCTGATTCCATGGGATCCCGAGCCGAGTTTCACGAGCACCTCCTCCCCTGCGCAGGAAGGCATCTGCACCGTTGACCGGATTTCAAACCTCGGAAATGCCGCCAGGCCCGTAAGGCTCTGATGCATCCTGGACCTATGGACAGCACCCCGATAGTCGTCCACCAGCCCTCTCCCACGGGGGGCCGGCGCGTCACCGCGCGCGGGGAGATCCTGGGTCTGGCGTACAGCGACGGTGATGTCATCGAGTTCCTTCGACGCGCCGGCCTGCCCGAAGCCGAGTCCCTTCTCGACGACCCTTCCTGGGTCACATGGAAGAAGGGCCGCGCCCACCATTACGAGGCGGCCTGACGCGTGACAGACGTCCCGCCGGATCCGCCGCACGCCCGGCGGCAGCGGACGCGGTCCACCGGCGACTGCCCCGCCGACCGGCCTCCGGGTCGGTCGGCAGGTTCCTCCGGCCCCGGGTGCTCGGGACGGACGGTGCCCGTCCGCGGACCGTTCTCCGCTGCCCGCCCATCGTGCTCACCGTCTTCCCTTCCTGGGCCCGGTCGGCGGGTCCTCGTCCCTGACGGGCATGATCGCGATGCACTCGGCGTCGATCCTGTCGGCGACCTCCGTCAGCGCTTCGACCAGGGCCTGGACCGTCTCCGGTTCGAGGCCGGAGTCCTCGGCCTCGGCCGAGTGCAGCCAATGGGACGCGAGGCGCCGCAGCAGGCCGGTCACCTCGTCGGCCGGGAGCATGAGGGGGCCGCCGGGGACGTGGACGAGGGACACCGACGCGTTCATGGGGATCCTGCCTCCGCGGGTACGGGACGGCCGTCAGGCCGTCGTGTCCGCGGAGCCGGCCTCTTCGGAGGCGTCGGCGCGGACGATGACGACGGGACAGGACGCGTGGACGGCGCACTGCTGGCTGACCGAGCCGAGGAGCAGGCTCGCGAAGCCGCCCCGGCCCCGGCTGCCGACGACGAGCAGCTCGGCGTCGGCCGACGCCTCGATGAGCACCTTGGCGGGGTTGCCCCGGACCACGTGCTGCTCGAGGGGCGGTACCTCGCCGCTCCGGGAGAGCACGGCGCCGAGCTCCTCGGTCAGCGCTTCCACGGCCTGCTTCTCGTCGAAGGCGGCGTCCACGGGCGGCGCGGACCATCCGGTCGCGCCGGGCACGTCGTAGACCCCGACCACCTCCAGGGTCGCCCCGGTCTGCCCCGCCTGCCGGACGGCCCACCGCAGCGCCGCGTACGACGCCGGGGAGCCGTCGACGCCCACGACCACGCGGGGGGTGTCATCGCTGAGGTTCATGATCGTGCCCCTTCTCGCTCACGTTCCCGGCCGGGGCCGAGGGAGCTGGACGGGTCGCGACGGGGGCCGGGCCCCAGAGAGCCGGACGGACGGGTCCCCGGCCCCCGTCTCCTACCCCGTCCCCTACCCGCCGCCGCGTCCCGTACGCGTGGAGGCCGACTCGCGCGGGTGCCGTTGCGCGTGAGTGCCGACCGGGCGGGTAGACGCGGGCCGAAGAGGGGTGGGCCGGCACGGCGACGTGCCGGAGGAGAGGTGTGTCAGCGGAAGGACGTACGGCCATGCTGTTCCTGCTGGGTCTGCTGCTTCTCGGGGCGACCGGCGCCTTCATCGGGCTGCTGATCGCGGAGAACACCGGAGGCCCCGACCACGCCGTCATACTCCTGGACAACCGGATCGCCACCCTGGACGGCCTCGCGATCTTCCTCGCCGGCATGGCGCTGGCCGTGATCGTGGGACTCGCCTGCGCCATGATGGCCGCGGGTGCCGCGCGTGCCCGGCGCCGCCGGGCACTCGTCCGCGGCGCGGCCGCGCCCGCGGGGCAGCGCTACCGCGAGCGGGGCGGCGAGTACGAGGAGCCGGCCGCGGCGCCGACGCCTCAGGACGAGGACGCCGCGGCCGCCCCGGGGCGGCATCCGCGCCGTCACCACTTCCGTTTCGGGCACTGACGGACCGCGGAGGAGGCTCCGGTGGACACGGCCCAGGCGATCGCCCGGCTGCTGCGCGAGCACGGGCAGACCTTCGCCGACGAGGCCGGGATCGCCCTGCGCGACAAGCCCGCCCCGCTGTACCAGCTCCTCGTCCTCACGGTCCTGTGCTCGGTCCGGATCAGGGCCGCCACCGCCACCGCCGCCGCCCGCGAACTGTTCGCGGCCGGGCTGAGGACCCCCGCCGCCATGGCCGGCTCCCGTTGGCAGGAGCGCGTGGACGCGCTGGGGCGGGCGCACTACGTCCGGTACGACGAGAGCACCGCGACCGCGCTCGGCGACGGCGCGACGCTGCTCCTCGACCGCTACGACGGCGATCTGCGGCGCCTGCGCGAGCAGGCCTCCGGCGACCGCGAGGAGCTGCGCCGGCTGCTGCGGGAGGTACCCCGGATCGGCCCGGTGGGCGCGGACGTCTTCTGCCGCGAGGCGCAGGCCGTCTGGCCGGAGCTGCGCCCGTACTTCGACGAACGCTCCCGCACGAGCGCCGCCGCCCTCGGTCTGCCCCACACCCCGGCCGGGCTCGCCCGGCACGTTCCCCCGAAGGACCTGGCCCGCCTGGCGGCCGCCCTCGTAAGGGCGAGCCTGTCCGGCGGGACGACGCGGGAGCCTCGCGCCGCGTGAGGGCCCGCCCGCCGTACGGACGGGCCCGGCACCACGAGATGACCGGAAAGGACCCCGCCATGACCGCCCCGCCCCTCACCCCGCTCGACCCCAGCAGCGACCTCTCCCAGGTCTTCGAGCTCGCTCAGCAGCTGCGGGTGGACTCCGTGCGCGCCAGTACGGCCGTGGGGTCCGGGCACCCCACCTCCAGTCTGTCCGCGGCCGATCTGATGGCGGTCCTGATGACCCGCCATCTCCGCTACGACTGGCAGGCGCCCGGCAACCCGGACAACGACCACCTGGTGTTCTCCAAGGGGCACGCGTCGCCGCTGCTGTACGCGATGTTCAAGGCCGCCGGGGCGATCGGCGACGACGAGCTGATGACCACGTACCGCCGCTTCGGCCACCGCCTCCAGGGCCATCCCACCCCCGAGCTGCCCTGGGTGGACGTGGCGACCGGCTCGCTCGGCCAGGGCATCGGCTACGCCGTGGGGATCGCGCTCGCGGTCCGGGACCTGGAGCGGCGGTCCTCCCGGGTGTGGGTGCTGTGCGGTGACAGCGAGACGGCCGAGGGCTCCGTGTGGGAGGCCCTCGACAAGGCGGGGCACCACCGGCTCGCCAACCTCACCGTGCTGCTCGACGTGAACCGCCTCGGGCAGAGCGGCCCCACCGAGCTGGAGTGGGACACCGGCGCGTACGCCCGCCGGGTGGAGGCGTTCGGGTGCCGGGCGGTCGTGGTCGACGGCCACGACCTCGAAGCGATCGACCGGGCCCTGACCGAGGCCGCCGCCGGTCTCGGCCCCACCGTCGTCGTCGCCAGGACCGTGAAGGGCCGGGGCGTGGCGGAGGTGGCCGACAAGGGCGGCTGGCACGGCAAGGCGCTGCCCGAGGACCTGGCCGGACGCGCCGTCGCCGAACTCGGCGGCGTGCGCGACCTGCGGGTGCGCGGCCCCCGCCCGCCCGCCGGCCCTCCCGCGCGCCCCGGCGCCGGGCAGGCCGCGCCGGTCGAGCTGCCGCGCTACGAGGTGGGCGACGAGGTGGCCACCCGGGTCGCCTTCGGTGCCGCCCTGGCCGCCCTCGGTGCCCGTCCCGAGGTCGTCGCCCTGGACGCCGAGGTCGGCAACTCGACCCACGCCGAGGAGTTCGGGAAGGCCCACCCGGAGCGGTACTTCCAGACGTACATCGCCGAGCAGCAGATGATCGCGGAGGCGGTCGGCATGGCGGTGCGCGGCTTCCGCCCGTACGCCACGACCTTCGCCGCCTTCCTCACCCGCGCCCACGACTTCGTCCGGATGGCCGCCGTCTCGCGGATCACGATGGCCCTGTGCGGGACGCACAGCGGAGTCGAGATCGGCGCGGACGGCCCCTCGCAGATGGGTGTCGAGGACCTCGCCATGATGCGGGCCGTCCTCGGCTCCACCGTGCTGTACCCGAGCGACGCGACCTCCGCGGCCGCCCTGACCGCGGCCATGGCCGACCTGGACGGCATCTCGTACCTGCGCACCACCCGCGGGGCCTACCCGGTCCTCTACGCCGGGGACGAGACCTTCCCGGTGGGCGGGTCGAAGACCCTGCGCCGCACCCCGGACGACCGGGTCACGCTCATCGGCGCCGGTGTCACCCTGCACGAGTGCCTGGCTGCCGCCGAGGACCTGGCTTCCGAGGGCGTACGGGCCCGGGTCGTCGACCTGTACTCGGTGAAGCCCGTCGACGCCGGGACCCTCGCCCGCGCGGCCCGGGAGACCGGCGCCCTCGTCGTCGTCGAGGACCACCATCCCGAGGGCGGCCTCGGGGAGGCCGTCCTGTCGGCGCTCGCCGGGGGCGACGCCCACCCCGCCTTCGCCCATCTCGCCGTCAGGGAGCTGCCCGGCTCCGGCACGACCGAGGAGCTCCTCGACGCGTGCGGCATCTCCCGCACCCACATCGCCCGGGCCGCCCGGGCCCTCGTCGCGCCGTAGCAGGCGTGGGCAGGCGTCGGGCACCGCTGTCCGAAAGTACCCTCTTCCGATGATTTCCGTCGGTTGGCGCGGCTCTGCGTGTTATCGCGTCCACGCGGTCCGCCGTACGCGACCATGACGGACGCCGAAACCCGTCACGATGAGCGGAAGAAGGACCCACGTGCCCGGCAGCGACAGCGAGAACCCGGCGATCCCCTCACCCACCCCCACCGAGACCCGGCCCAAGACCAACGCGGACTGGTGGCCCAACCAGCTGGACCTGCAGGTCCTCCACCAGCACTCGCCCCTCTCCGACCCGATGGGCGAGGACTTCGACTACGCGAAGGAGTTCGCGGGCCTCGACGTCGACGCCCTGAAGCGGGACGTCTTCGAGGTGATGACGAACTCCCAGGACTGGTGGCCCGCCGACTACGGCCACTACGGTCCCCTCTTCATCCGGATGAGCTGGCACGCCGCGGGGACGTACCGCATCGCGGACGGCCGGGGCGGTGGCGGCGCGGGCGCCCAGCGTTTCGCCCCGCTCAACAGCTGGCCGGACAACGCGAGCCTCGACAAGGCGCGCCGGCTGCTTTGGCCGGTCAAGCAGAAGTACGGGCGGAAGATCTCCTGGGCCGACCTGCTGGTCTTCGCGGGCAACTGCGCCATGGAGTCGATGGGGTTCAAGACGTTCGGGTTCGGCTTCGGGCGCCCGGACGTCTGGGAACCCGAGGAGATCTTCTGGGGCCCCGAGGACACCTGGCTGGGGGACGAGCGCTACAGCGGCGACCGTGAGCTCACCGGCCCCTTCGGGGCCGTGCAGATGGGCCTGATCTACGTCAACCCGGAGGGCCCCAACGGCACCCCGGATCCGGTCGCCGCCGCCCGGGACATCCGGGAGACGTTCGCGCGCATGGCGATGAACGACGAGGAGACGGTCGCGCTCATCGTCGGCGGCCACACGTTCGGCAAGTGTCACGGCGCCGTCGACCCGGAGTACGTCGGACCGGAGCCCGAGGCCGCCCCCATGGAGCAGCAGGCCCTCGGCTGGCGGAACACGTACGGCAGCGGCAAGGGCGCCGACGCGCTCACCAGCGGCCTCGAAGGCGCGTGGACCAACGAGCCGACGAAGTGGGACAACGGCTACCTGGACAACCTGTTCCGGTACGAGTGGGAGCTGACGACGAGCCCCGCCGGCGCCCAGCAGTGGACCCCGAAGGACGCGGCGGCGAAGGACACGGTGCCCGACGCGCACGATCCGTCGAAGCGGCACGCCCCGATGATGCTGACGACGGACCTCTCGCTGCGCCTCGACCCGGTCTACGCGCCGATCGCGAAGCGCTTCCACGAGAACCCGGACGAACTCGCTGACGCCTTCGCCAGGGCCTGGTACAAGCTGCTGCACCGCGACATGGGCCCCCTCTCGCGCTACCTCGGGCCGTGGATCCCCGAGCCGCAGCTCTGGCAGGACCCCGTCCCCGCGGTCGACCACCCGCTGGTCGGGGAGGCGGACATCGCCGCGCTCAAGGCCAGGATCGTCGACTCGGGCCTCTCCCTCTCCCAGCTGGTCACCACCGCCTGGGCGTCGGCGGCGTGCTTCCGCGGCACCGACAAGCGCGGCGGCGCCAACGGGGCACGGATCCGGCTCGCGCCGCAGAAGGACTGGGAGGTCAACGACCTGCCCGAGGTGGCGCAGGTGGTCGAGACCCTCGGCGGGATCCGCGAGGACTTCGAGGGCTCGGGCGGCGGGGCGAAGATCTCGCTCGCGGACCTGATCGTCCTCGGCGGGTGCGCGGCCGTCGAGCGGGCCGCGAAGAACGCCGGGTACGACATCGCGGTCCCGTTCACGCCGGGGCGCACGGACGCCTCGCAGGAGCAGACCGACGTGGAGTCGTTCTCGGTGCTCGAACCCCGGGCGGACGGGTTCCGCAACTACCTCCGGGCGGGCGAGAAGCTGTCGCCGGAGACCCTGCTCCTCGACCGCGCCAGCCTGCTGACGCTGACCGCGCCCGAGATGACGGTGCTCGTCGGCGGTATGCGGGTGCTCGGCACCGGGTTCGGAGGGTCGCCGCACGGGGCCTTCACCGACCGGCCGGAGTCGCTGACCAACGACTTCTTCGTCCAGCTCCTCGACATGGGCACGGAGTGGAAGGCGTCGACGTCCGACGAGAACGTCTTCGAGGGCCGCGACCGCGCCACGGGCGAGGTGCGGTGGACCGCCACCCCCGTCGACCTCGTCTTCGGTTCGCACTCCCAGCTGCGGGCGATCGCGGAGGTGTACGCGTCCGCGGACGCGGGAGAGAAGTTCGCGCGCGACTTCGCGGCGGCGTGGGACAAGGTGATGAACCTCGACCGGTTCGACCTGCGCTGAGCCCGCCACACCCGCCCGGCCGGCTCGTCGGGCCGGCCGGGCGGGTGCGTACGGCGGGGGGGCGGACGTCAGGTCGTGAGCAGCCGGTTGAAGAACGAGCGGTACTGACGCAGGGCGGTACGCAGGCTTCCGTGTCGGCGTCCTCGCCTTCGCTCCACCGGCCTTCGAGGTCCTTCTTGCGTCGCCGAAGGCGGCGGCGAGAAGGAAACCTCGACGCGGGTCACGCCTCCCTGGCCTCGCAGCCCGAGGCCGTCGTCGACCTGATCGAGCAGGCCGCGAACGCGACCGCGGGCTGACCGGGTGCCCTCCTTCACCTCACCGACGTCGCCGCCGCACTCCCTCGCGGCGACGTCGGCGGGGACGTCGGCCCCGCCTGTCGGGTGCGACGTCGGCGGGACACGGGCCCCGCCTGTCGGGTGATGTTCGCGCGGGTCGACGGCACCCCGGCCGCCACGCGCGCGCCCCGGGCCAATACTCCGGCCATGAGACCACCCCGCTCCACGCCCGGGGCGCGCCCGGCCACGTCCCGGTCGCGCCGCGCCACGGTCACCGCCGTCGCCGCGCTCCTCGCCCTCAGCGCCCCGGCCGCGGCGGCCGGCGCCCCGACGACCGACGCCCGCCACCACCGGCCCTGCACCGCTTCCCGGCTGCCCGACCGCGGCCCCGCGCGCGACATCCTGCGCATCGCCGAGCAGGCGAAGGCGGACATGGGCCTCAAGTCCGTGATCCTGCGGGTCTCCGCCGACGGACGCGAGGTCGTCACCACCGCGCTCGGCGAGTCGATGACGGGCGTACCGGCCACCCCGGCCATGCACTTCCGCAACGGCAACATCGCGATCAGCTACATGGGCACGGCACTCCTGCGGCTGGTCGACCAGGGCAAGGTCGGCCTCGACGACCCCGTCGCGCCCTGGCTGCCCGGCCTCAAGGACGGCGACCGGATCACGCTGCGCATGCTGGCCGCCTCCACGACCGGTCTCGTCGACTACGTCCGCCTGCCCGCGTTCCAGCAGGCCGTCGGCGCGGACCCCTTCCGCCAGTGGACGGCCGACGAACTCGTGAAGCTGTCGACCAGCCAGGAGCGGTGGTACGAGCCGGGCACCAACTGGAGCTACTCGCACGCCAACTTCCTCCTCCTGGGCGCCGCCCTGGAGAAGATCACCGGAACCCGTCTGGACGTCCTGCTGCAGCGTCAGATCCTGGGCCCGCTCGGACTGCGCGAGACCCGCAACAGCTTCACCCCGGACATCCCCGAGCCGGTCCTGCACGCCTTCTCCAGCGACCGGGGGACGTACGAGGAGTCCACCTTCTGGAACCCCTCGTGGACCACCGCGCCCGGCGCGGTGGAGACCACCGACATCTGTGACCTGGAGCGCTCGGCGGCCGGCATCGGCTCGGGCCGGCTGCTCTCCCGGGCGTCCTACGAGGAGCTCCTGAACCCGGGAACGGTCGGCCTGGGCCACGCCACCGACAAGTGCCCGCCCACGGTCTGCCTCACCCAGACCGAAGCGACCCACGACGGGATGGGCGTGCTCGTCCTGGGCGACTGGGTCGCCCAGCACCCGTTGTTCTTCGGCTACTCCGCGTCCCAGGCGTACCTGCCGTCCGAGCGCCTGTCCATCGCGGTCTCGACCACGAACGGGCCCGACGCCCAGGACAGCCACTCGGCGCATGTGATCGCCCAGCGCATCGCCGCCGCCCTGACCCCGGACCACCCCATTCCCGAATTCGGCTGACCCCGCATCAGACCGCCGCCGAGGACCCGTCCGGGGTGTGCTGAGCCGGAGTGCGCTCGACCTGAGTGCGCCCGGCCGCTCCGGCGGCCTCGGCGGCGGTGTACGAGGAGGCGAAGGTGAAGGCGCGCGGGGAGGGCCCGTCGGCGCGCAGCTCCGCGAGCCGTTCCAGGGCCTCGGCGACGGTCGGGACGTGTCCGGCGGGGACCCACCACAGCACGAGGTGCGCCTCCACGTGCCGCCGGAACCACTCGCGGCGCCTCCGCATCATCTCCAGGTGCCCGCTGCGGTAGGCGAAGTCCCACAGCGCCTCCTGGGACTCCCACACCGACAGGTTGACGATGACGTCCTCCCCCGCCGGCCGCAGGCCGGTCGCATCGGCCTCGCCCTCCTCCACGAGCCGCCACACGAAGCCGGGCGCGCCGTCGGCGGCGGTGTTGACCGGGTCGAGCATCTCGACGAACGGCGCCACGCGCGGGTCGTCCATGGGGTACCGGAGGGTGGCGATGTTGAGCTGGGCGAGGTGGGCGGGGGCGGCATGCGTGGATGCGGTCATGGCCTCATCCCAGCACGCCCCGCTTTTCTATGTCAATGCTCGTTGTTTTTAGAAGCCTCGACCACCACGCAGCACTCCCCCGGTCGGGCGTCCATGCGCGCGCGTACCGGACCGTCCGTACCGAGCAGCCCTTCCAGGAGTGCGAGATTCATGCCGCAGACGAGCGGCGGAAAGCTTTCGGCGACAGCGTGGAAGGGGCAGTTGCGCATGCGGACGACGTCCGCGACAGCCCCCTCGGCGCGTTCCATGTACGGCTCGTAGCCGCGGGCGGCCAGCATCTCCACGGCCTCTTCGAGCCCGCCGCAGACTCCTGCCGCATCTCGCAGGACCTCACCCCGGCGGCGCGCCGCCGCGCAGAGCCCGGCATCGAGCCCGGCCTGCTCGGCGGCCTCGGCGAGGAGCTCGGCGGCCGTGCGGTAGTCGCGGGCGGGCAGCGAGACCGAGCGCTCGCCCCGCGCCCGCATGTAGACCTTGGCGGGGCGGCCCGCGCCCGGCCCCGATCGCCCGGTGAGCCGCCGGCTGCCGCTCTCCAGGAGTCCGGCCTCGGTCAGCTTGTCCAGATGGTGCGCGGCGAGCGTGCGCGCCACCCCGACCCCTTCGGCGGCCTCGTTGCGGCCGACCTCCCGGCCTTGCGCCACCACGTACTCGTACAGACGGCGGCGCACCGGATCCTGCAGCACCGCGATCGCGTCGATGTCCTTCACCAGGCCATTCTAGGAACAACGCGCATAGGAGATAGAAAGTACGCCCCTCAGGGCTGGGACCTGATCACCGCGACGCAGCACAGCGCCGCCAGGGCCAGACTAGCCGCCGCCGGCCCCGCGAAGCCCTCGAAGGCGGTGGCGGGCAGGACGCTGTCGGTCGGCGGGACGGCGCCCTCGGGGTCGAAGACCATCGTGAGGTGCCGGCCGGGCCGGGTGTCGGCGCCACAGGTGCGCCAGGCCTCGGTCCGTACGGGGGTGCCGTCGAGCAGCTGGACCGAGCAGGAGTTCTTGACGTAGTCGCGCCCCTCGTAGCGGTGGACGTGGACCTCGGTGACCACCACCGTACGGCTCACGCCGCGCGCCGCGAGGACGGCGTCCGCGGCGTGACCCGGTATCCACCAGGCGAGGAACCCGCCGAACAGCGCGACGGCGCCCACCAGGGCGCGTCCCGCGTTCGTGGCGAAGAGGTACCCGGCGGAGGCCAGGGCCACCACGATGCCGACGACCGTCCCGATCGTGGCGTAGCCGGTCGACACCCCGGTCACCGCGGCGCCCGCGATGAGGCCGGCGGTCAGCAGGCCCACGACGGCGCCCTCCACCACCAGCCTGCCGGGCGGCCGCCCGGAGAAGTTCGCCGGGCCCCACAGGAACGCCCCGTCGTAGGACATGCTGCTCCGTTCGTAGTTCGGAACTGTGCGATGTGCGATGTGCCAAGTGCCGTGTGCCGTGTGCGGAAGGGGTGCCGCCCGGGGTGCGGGCGCCGGGCGTGCCGGTACCCGCACCCCGGGCGGCTGGAATCATGTCACCATCCGCTCTCCCCGTAGACCGTGGTGAAGCTGGTGCCGGCGCCTCCATCGAAGACGGTCACCAAGGTGACGCCGGCGCCGACGGTGTACACGGGATCACCACTGCTGTTGCGCACGAACGGGTCGCTCCAGTCCGTGGGGAAGGACCATTCGTCCTCGGAGTTCACGGCCACGCTGCCCAGGACGTGCACCCCGAGCAGCGGACCCGCCGCCACGTCGGCGCCGGCGCCGGAGCCCGCGAGCTGGTTGAAGCTGTCCGCGTTGCTCCAGACGACGTCGAGGCTGGCGGAGGCTCCGCTGCCGACCGACGGACCGTGGCTCTCGGTGAAGCCGATGTCGTAGTCGCCGTTGCTGGTCTGGACGACCATGAAGCAGCCCTGCTCGGCGTAGCCCGTGTACATCGCGCCGCCGATTCCGGCACAGATGCCCGTGCTGCCGCCGTCGCGGCCGCCCTGTGTGAAGCCGGTCAGCAGCGTGTGGGCCATGCCGCCGAGGAAGTTCTCCCACGCCGGGATCGGCTTGGGCTGCGGCGCCGGGGGCGCCGCCGGCTCGTCCGTGGACGGGGTGTCGTCCGTGGTCAGCTGCCAGCCGTTGCCCCACTCGCCGGGTCCGGACGGGGTCTCCTCCGTCTCCTGGTTCATCCGCGGGCAGGTGAAGCTGTTGTAGCCCATGCAGTCCGGCTCGTGGCCGTCGAGCTCCACCCGGCCGACCGGGTTGCCGCCGGTGAAGGCGTACCGGTTGCCGGTCACCGGGTCGGCGCCGAGCTTCATGTCGGCGAGGGCGCCGTTGTACATGTCCCGGGTGGTGAAGCGGTTGAGCTCGGGCCGGTAGTCGCGGAAGCCCATGTCGTACGTGCCCGAGGAGACGTCCCACCGCTTGGCGTTGTAGCGGTACGGGTTGAACGCGTCCTTGGCCGGGTCGTCCGGGTCGGGCTTGTCGCGGCCGGTGAACTCGCCCGCCTCGTCCTTGCCGTACGCCGTGTACCCGTACGTCGCCGAGGTGTCGCCGGCCGTCGTGGTGACGGTCTCGACGTCGCCGCGCGTGTTGTAGCCGTACACGCCCAGTTCCTCGGTGCCTCCGGGGTTCCGGAGCTGGGACAGCCGCTCGCCCCACGGCGAGTACTGGTACGAGGCGGTGACCGCGCCGGCGACCTCCTCGCTCAGCACGTCGGACGACAGGCCCAGGTAGTTGAACGTGGTGGTCTTGCCTCCGCCGGTCTTGCCGACCGTCCGGTCGAACGGGTCGAAGGCGTACTGCGTGACGGACTGGCCGCCGCCGCTGGTGAGCCTGGACGTCTCGACCACGTGGTCGAAGCCGTCGTAGGTGTTCCGCTCCACGACCTTGCCGCCGCCGGTGACCGTGGTCAGCCGCCCGAAGGCGTCGTAGTCGTAGCTCGCCATCGCACCGGAGACCGTCGCCGACTGCAGGCGGTCACGGTCGTAGCCGAAGGTGGACGACACGCCCTTGACCGTCTGCGCGACGACGTTGGCGTTGTCGTCGTGGACGTAGGTCTCGGTGGAGGCGGACGTCCCGGTCTTGGTGACCTTCGCGATGCGGTCCACGGGGTCGTAGGTGTAGGAGGCGGCGACGTCGATGTACGTGGACGTCGCGTCCGCGCTCATCTTCCGGCCGGTGTCCAGGGCCGGGTTGCCGTTGGCGTCGTAGCTCAGGGTGTGCTGGGAGACGAGCGTGCCGTTCGCCTTCTTCTCGGTGCGGCTCTTCACGGCCCCGTCGAGGAAGTAGGCGAGGTCGACGGTGTTCGCGTTGGCCTTGGTCTCCTTCAGTTTCTGGCCGCGCGCGGTGTAGGTGTACGAGCTGACCTTCGGGGACGCGTCGGTCGCGGACGTGCCGACCGACACCGACGCGACGAGGTCGCGCAGGTCGTAGGTGTAGCGGGAGAACTGGTCGGGGTGCGTGACCGTCTCCTGCAGGCCGTTGGCGTCGTAGGTGAAGGAGGTTGCCTTCTTCTCCTGGCCGCCCGCCGACTCGGTGACCTTCTGCACCTGGTTGAGACCCGTGTAGGCGACCGTGTACGCGTCGATGCGGGCGCCGGAGGACGTGTCGCCGATCGAGGTCAGATTGGCGTTGGCGTCGTAGCCGTACGTGAAGTCGTTCTTCTCGGTGTCGGTCTCGCCCGTGCTGTTCCGGACGAGCTTGACGCCGTCGGCGAGGACCACGCCTCCGCTGTTCTGGAACAGCTGGAGCTTCGCGGCGCCGCTCTGGGTGAAGGAGTACGAGCCGAGCGGGACCCAGGTGCCGTCACCGGTGCTCTGGTTGATCACCTTGTCCGTGGTGCCGGCCGCGTGGGAGACCGTGTACTTCGCGGTCGTGGCGGCCCCGGTCGCCTTGGGGTACTTCACGTACGCGGTGTAGGTGCCGTCCTTCGGGATGTTCAGGGTCCAGGTGAAGGCGTCCGTGCCCGTACCGGCGGCGTGGACCTGGTGGTCGTAGCCCTGCTGTCCGACGCCGCTCGCCTTCGTCCACGTCCCGGTGGAGGAGGTGTTCTGCGTGTCGGAGTTGTCGACGAGCACCACCGCGCTGCCGACGGGCACGCCGTCGTCCGAACGGGACTTCAGCTTGCCGTCGGGGAAGTACGACCACGTCATCGTGCGGTTCGACGAACCGCCCGCCGAGGTGAGGGTACGCGCGGTCTGCTTGCCCAGTTCGTTGTAGTCGTAGCTGGTGACGATGGACCACGGATCGGTGGACGACTCGACCCAGCCGTTGTCGAAGTACGTGTAGGTGGTGTCGTTGCGGACGGTCTGACCCTCGGACGGCGGTGCCGACACGGTCTTCACCCGGCCGACCTCGTCGTACGTCGTCTCCGTCCAGACCTTCTTGTTGTACCGGGCGTCCGCCGGGTCGTACGGCTGGATCTGCCGCTTCGCCCGGTTCAGCGCGTCGTACGTGGTCTCCACGGTGAAGTCGTCCGCGGCCGCCGTGTCGACGCCCCGGGGGCTCACCACCTTGGTGGCGTTGCCGACCTGGTCGTACTCGTACGTGGTCCTGCGGAACGTGGTCCCCTCGTACGGGACCTTGACCTCCTTCTTCTTCCCGCGCTCGTCGTAGACGACGGTCGTGGTGTTGTTCTCGGCGTCCGTGGTGGAGACGACCAGGCTGTCCTTGTCGTAGGTCTTCCTGGTGGTCTTGCCGGCGGCGTCCGTGACCGACGTCACCCGGTGGTCCAGGTCGTACACGGTCTTGGTGGTGAAGTCCGTGGTGTCGGCGGTGGCGTTCTTCTTCGGGTCCACCACCGTGACCAGGTTGCCGACGTTGTCGTACTCGTAGGACAGCTTGTGACCTGCGGCGTTGACGACGGACGTCAGCTGGTGGACGGCGTCGTACGTCCGGGTCGTGCGGTAGTCGGACGGATCGCCCGCGGTGAGCGTTCCCTTGGGCTCGGTGGTCGAGGTGAGGTTGCCCGCCTTGTCGTACGTGTAGCTCGTCCGGCGCTCGTCCGAGGTGGTGGTGTCCTTGGGCGCCGTCGCCGAGACGACCTGGTCGACGGCGTCGTAGACGGCCGTGGAGACGGCTCCGTTGGGCGCCGTCGACGTGACGATGTTGTCGTTGGCGTCGTAGACCGGGGCGGGTGTGGTGATCAGGCTGCCCTGGTCCTGCTTCTTGGGCACGGTCTTGGTCATCGGGCGGCCGTACACGTCGTACGTCTGTGTGGTCTTCTTGCCCAGCGCGTCGGTGACCTCGCGGACCTGGCCGCGCTCGTCGTAGACGAACCACGACGGGTTGTTCAGGGCATCCGTGATCTTCGTCGGGTAACCGGTGGGCCCGAAGGCGGTGTTGACGGTCGGATTGCCGTTGGCGTCGGTCGCCTTGGTGAGCTGACCGTAGGCGTCGTACTCGTACGAGGTGGTGTAGTCACCCGCCGTCGCGGTGGCGACGCCCTTGGGGTCGGTGACCGTCTTCAGGTTGCCGAAGGCGTCATAGCCGAACTGCCACTTCCGGCCCTCGGCCGAGGTCTTGGTGGCCAGGTCGGCGGAGTAGCCGTCGGCGCGGGTCCGGTACGTGTACTGGGTGGAGTTCGCCGGATAGGTGCCCGGGGCGCACTCGCTCTGGGCCGGCACACCCGCCTTGTTGTTCTCCGCGTCGCGCTGCCAGAGCGGGTAGCCCGTCCTCTGGTCGTAGCAGTAGGCGGTCTTGGCGCCGTTGTTCTCCTCCATGTACGTGACGTTGTTGTCCGCGTCCCAACCCAGCTTGGTGGTCTCGGACTTGGCGTTGACGCTCTGCACCGGTCGGCCGAAGTCGTCGGTGACATAGTCCGTGGCACGGGACTCGGCGTCGGTCACCTTGGTGTCGGTGAACTTGTTGTTGGCGGCGTCCGCCGCGTACGTGAAGCCCGTGGCGCCCTGGAGACGGTCGGTGATCGTCTTCGTCCACCAGTGGTACTTCGGGTCGTCGCCGGTCTGCGGGGCGTAGTAGGCCATGGCGGTGGCGTTGCCGCGCGGGTCGGTGATCTTGACGAGCTTGACGTTCTTGTTGCCCTGGGTGGCGTCGTACTCGAAGCCGAAGACCTTGGGCTGGGTGGAGCCGGCCCCGTCGGTGATCCTGGTGAGCAGACCCTTGTCGGAGTACTCGAAGGCGACCTTGCGGCCCGAGATGTCGGTCATCGACTTGACGTGGTCGATGATCTTCGGGTTGCTGCTGTCGGCCTTGGAGTAGTACTCGATCGTCAGCGACTGCCGAGCGGCGGGGTCGGTGACGTACTTGAGGAACTTGGTCGGCTTGTTGTTCGACTTCCTCTCCTCGTAGGTGTACGTCTGCGTGTTGCCGTTCTTGTCCACGACCGACGTCATGTAGCCGTCGCAGCCGAACACGAACCGGGTCCCGTCGGGACGGGTCATCGTCCACGCGTCCGGAACCGGGTCCTTCAGCGGCGTGCAGTCCAGGCCGGGCTTGGCGGCAAGCTTGTAGTGGACACCGGCCGGCGCCTTCCACGAGCTCGTGGCCGAGTCCCAGCGGAACACGTGGGTCGTGCCGTCGCCGTCGGGAAGACGGATCTCCGTCGGATTCGGCTTCGGGTGGAACTCCAGCGGCGCGCCGAGCCGGATCGGGCCGGCGACCTGGAAGGACCAGCCGTAACCCGAGACCGTGTCGGAGGTGTCGAGGCTGTTGTACGCGAACCGGGCGAAGGTGTTGACGCCGCGGCCGGGGTTGGTGAACGCGTTGTACGACCAGACGCTGTTGCCGGACGACAGGTTGTTCATCACGGTCGAGCCGGCACCGGTGTTCTTGCCCGTGTAGGAGTAGAACTTCTCCATGCCGAGCTGGTTGGACGTCGGATCCTCCACCGCCACGTTCTGGGCGAGGCCCGGGATGCCGGAGCTGCCGGAGACCCAGGCACCGGTCGTCTTGTTGTAGACGTCCCAGGTCAGGACGTAGTCCGTGCGCTTGTTGCCGTTGTCCGAGTTGATCGGCGTCTTCACCGTGGCCTGGAGGTCCACGCTGTCACCCGGCACGACCGTGCCGGACAGCGGCGTCTGGACCTGGTTGCCGCCGTTCGTGACGTCCGTACCGTCCGGCAGGGTCCATCGGTAGGACAGGACGTGATCCGTCGCCGTCCAGTTCGCGGCCGTGGTGTTGGTGAGGGTGAAGTCGACCGTGTAGTCGGTGTTCGGAGTCATGCGCGCGGGGGTCTGCGGCGCGTAGTACGTCGACTCGGTTGTGGAGTCGATGTACGTGACCACGATCCTCGGCGCGAGGCGCGGCTCGGTGCCTTCGGAGGACAGGAACAGGGTGCGTTCCTGTGAGGCGGCCTCGTCGGCCATCTTGATGGCGACGCCCTTCTGGGACGCCGGGGTGGTCACCCAGGACTGGGCGAGCGAGGTGACGTTCCAGTCGTGACGGGCGGGGTCGTTGGTCATCGCCCCGACATCGGACACGGAAGCACCCACGTCACCGCCCTGAGCGGTCCAGTTCGTGGCGGCGTCCGCCTTCACCCAGGTCGCCGACTCGTCGAAGTCACGCGTCAGCGGCCGCAGTTCATAGAGCGCACCGGTGGTGTCCTGGGCGGTCTGCGTGGACCACAGGCGGACGTTCGCGTCGAGGACGCGGGCGGTGGCGGGAATGCCGAGGGCCGGGAACTTCAGCACCGCGCGCGTGTCGCCATAGGTCGACGAATTGTTGCCGACCGACAGCCAGTTCTTCGGACCCGCGTCGTCGATCGTGTCGTGAGCCGTCGTGGGCTGCGCCGAGGAGACCGTGGTGTCCTGAGTCGCGGCGTACACCTTCGTCGTGCGGCCGGCCTTGGGCAGGCGTACGAGCTGGGTGGGCGCGGCGACGACCTGGCCGTCCTTCGTCTTGACCGCGACCATGTAGTAGTAGGCGCGGCCGTACGGGTCGGGGTCATCCGCCTTCGTGGGCGTCGCGGAGGTGTCCGTGAACGACGTCGTGCCCGGCGCGACGGGCGCGACGAGGGTGGCGGCGGAGGGGGTGAAGGTCTGGCTGACGGAGCGGTGGACCTGGTACTCGACGAGGTCGTCACCGGTCCCGACCGGGTCCTTGTCCTGGTACGTGGACCAGTTCAGCTCCGCGCCGGTGTCGTGGATCGTGGTCGGGGCGGAGAGGTCGACGCCCTGACGGCCGAACGTGAGAACAAGGCGCGGGTAGTTGGCGGTCTCGCCGCCGTACCCGAACTCGCTGCCCTCGTAACGCGGCCCGCCCTTGGGACCGTTGACGGACTCGTCACCGGCCTTGATCACGAAACCGTTGTTGACGTTCGCCCCGTCGATCCACGACTGAACCGTCTTGGTCACCGGGAAGGAATGCCAGGTGTTCAGCTCACCGGGCTGCTTGGTGACCACACCACCCTTGGTGAACCGCACCGCATCCGCGATGACCGAGGTCGCGGTCGTGACAGGCCCGTCGCCGAGGACGATCTTGCCGAGCGTGCCCGCCTTGAACGGGTGCGAGCCCAGCGTCTTCCACACACCGGTGGTGCCGGCCTGCTGGTTGACGGTGTAGGCCTTCGTGCCACCGTCGTACGTGACGGTGTACGGCGCGTTCGTCGCACGGTCCGAAGCCGGAACGTAGTGGGTCTCGACCTGGTACGTGCCGTCCTCAGGAAGGCTCGGCTGCCAGGTGTACGTGTCGCCCGCGACCGCGTCCTTGTTGTACAGGTAGTCCTGGTTCACCGCGTACTGCGTGTAGGCGGTGTTCCCGGAGGCCGGCCAGGCACCCACCGCAGCCGTACGACCGGTGTCGCCGTCATCGACGACGACCGCCGTGCCCGACAACTCACCCGTGATCGCGTTGGCGTTGTCCCACGTGGCCTGCGCTTCCGTCCACGCCTGCGTGGCCCGGTGCGCCTCCAGCTGCACCTCGGAATCACCCGTGGTGTGCGTCTGATCGAAATACAGCTTCAGATCAGCCGAGTCCAGCTTCGTCCCCGACGGGATACTGCTGACCGGGAACCGCAGGAGCGCGCGAGAGGAACCCGTGGAGGTGTTACCGACGGACAGACGCCAGTTGTCGTCGTAGTTCGTCGCCGGACCGTCCGACGAGATCATCACGTCCTGCGCCGTCGACGGCGTCGGCGCGATCGAGATCGTCGGGTCGATGGTGACCGGGTACTGCCGCTCGGGAGCGGCCAGCCACTTCGCGTCCGGCGTGACGGTCAGCTCCCAGCCCTTACCCGCCCGGGTCAGCTTCTGCGTCACGTTCCCGCTGTATGCGGAGCCGTACGGAGCCTTCGCGTCCTTCTTCGCGTCCGTCATGAACGCCGCCGGAATGACGAGGACCGGGTCCGCACCCTCACCGAAGAAGGAGACGGAACCGTCCTTGTTCGCCTTCGGCGTCAGACCACCCGCGTCCAGCGTGAACGTGAACGACACCGGACCGGACGGCTTCGCGCCCAGGACGATGTTCTCCTTCACCCGCCCTGGACCGACCACATACGACAGATCCGCACCGGACACCGCGTCCTTGTACGTCACCGTGTCACCCTTGGCCACCGGCGCGAGCTTCCCCGCACCCTCAAGACCCAGAGTCACCGCATGCCCGTCACCGGCCTCGAACCGCAGCAACCTGTCCGCCTCCGAGCCGAACCAACTGCTCGCAGCATTCGTCGTGTTGGAGAACGCGAAGCCCTCGACATCGGACGGAACGACCGTCGGATCGACGTCCTTCCAGGACTTCCCCGACCGGTAACCCGTCGGAACCGCCGACACCTCGGCCTGAACCCGACCGTCCGACAACATCCAGTACCGCGCGTTCGCGGTCCGCTTCCCGGCCAGCTCGGCAACCCGCTTCGCCTTCGGCGCAGCCTTGCCCTTCGGCAACTTCTCACGACTCGGCAGGACCGGGGCGCCGCCCGTACGCGGAGTTTCGGTATCGCTGCCTGCCTCGTCGGAATCCGAGAACCAGCCCTCGAATGCGTCCGCAATACCCCCGCCGTCGCCATTCGAAACTGGTGCCGCGTAGGCGGCTTGTGGCAGCATGGTTCCGGCCACGGCCGAAACCACGAGGCAGGCTATCGCCCGCCCATATCTCACCTTCACGCCATTCCCTTCCTCTGCACCCTCCTCAAGAGGGCGCACTGGCACGCCGGCACGGTTATCCGTCGCCGGTCGTGGTGGAACTGGCCCGACCGGGCCACCTCAGGGCATGCCGAAGAAGACCGTTTCCCGTACACGCGAAATCGGCCCCGC
Organism: Streptomyces sp. R-07; assembly: GCF_049913175.1. Lineage (NCBI taxonomy): Bacteria > Bacillati > Actinomycetota > Actinomycetes > Kitasatosporales > Streptomycetaceae > Streptomyces > Streptomyces sp. R-07. Next base: position 6,876,577 of record NZ_CP183978.1, on the reverse strand, counting down.
CCGAGGTACGCCGGTCACGGCGTCGGCTTTCTAACCAAGCCGCTGATCTTCCGTCAACCGACTTACCATTCCCGGGCATTTGGCTCAGCCGGGACGCTCGTCGAAGAAATCGCGGAACAGGGGTGATGTCGCCCGACTTCGGGAAATCGGCGTCCCTGAGGGGTGGATGCCGTGGGCGTCTCCCGCCGGCGGAGGAAAAGGTCTCGACCGGTCCGCGCGGCGGACCGAACCAGCCGACTCGTGCGCGATCCCGGCCGACAGCGACATTCGGCCAGCCCACGGCCGTCCCGTCCGATTCGGCGACTTGTCGGGACGCCTACCGGGTATTGCTGCTTAGCATGGCCGTAACACGCGCTCCTCCCGTACCTGGTTCACCGCGGCCCCGCCCGGACCCGGGAGACCGGGCACGGGGCGGAGGCTCGCGGAGCGGGGAACGGGGGCACAGGGGTGGGCAGTTCGCTCACGGAATCGTGGCGGGTACGGGTTCTGGACGCACGGGGCACACCCGTCGGCGCCGGGGTGCTCGTGGCCGGCGGCAGAGTGCTGACCTGCGCGCACGTGGTGGAAGGGGCGCTCGACCCCGAGGACGGGGACCCGCGGGAGGCCGAGCTCACCGTGGACTTCCCCGGCTCCCTCGCACCCGGCGCGCGGCCGGTGCGCGCCGGGGTCGCGCCTCAGGGCTGGGCGCCGCCGGACGAGGAGCGGGCCGACGTCGCGGTGCTCGAACTGCGCGAGGACGCCCCGGCCGACTGCGAGCCCGCCCGACTGCGGCCGTGCGGCCCCGCCCGCGACCGGATCGTCCGCGCCTTCGGGCAGGTCGCCGGCGCGCCCGCGGGGCTGTGGGTGCGGGCCCGCCTGATGGGGTCCGGCGGGCTGAGTCCCGAGTGGATGCAGCTGGAGGCGGCGGGCGAGGCCGGTGACCGGCTGCGGCAGGGCTACAGCGGAGCCGGGGTCGTCGACGGCTCCGGGGACGTGATCGGTCTGGTGGTCGCGGAGGACACCCGCGCTGAGCGCCGTACCGGCTGGATGATCCCGGTCGAGATCGCCGTACGGTACTGCCCGGCTCTCGCGGACGCGGTGGCCGGTCCCGCCGCCCACGACCCCGCCCACGACTCGGTCCCCGCCCACAGCCCCGCCCACGATCACGGCCACGGCCACGACGTCGGCCCCGGCCCGTACGCACCCGACCGCTTCCCCGGCCCGGTGGACGTCTTCCCCCCGCCCTGGCCGTCGAGCGCCGAACGGGAGCTCGCCCGGGTGCTCGTGAAGGTGCGCAGTTTCGCCGATCCGCACCGCCGTGAGCGGGTGCTCCGGGACACCGGCGACGACATAGCCTTCCACGTCGAGCGGACCGGGGTCCTGATGAACGACGCGCGGGCGGTGCTCGGGCTCTGCCTGGAGTACGAGGACGGCATCGACCGGTTCGCGGCGGCGCTGCGCTGGTACGAGTCGGGCTCGCTGCCGATGCGGGAGTTCGACCGCGAGGTCGCCCGCCTGCGGGCGCGGGGCTCCGGCGGTGGGGCCGTGCGATGAGCGGCTCCCACGATCCGTACTGGACGCTGGCCCACGAGATGGTCCGGCTCCGGCGCTCGCCCGCGGACACCACCTCGGCCCGGTCGGCGGCGCTGCGCCGGGTCGCGTCGGAGTGCGGGGCGGACCCGCGTGCTCCCGAGGGCGGCAGTGTGGAGGCGCTCGCCCTGGAGCTGGCCTACTGCGCCGACCATCCGGGCGGTCTCGCCGTCTATCTGGAGGAGTTCTCCCGCGGTCACCAGAAGACGGTCAGTTGGCGGGCGGTGGAGCGGCTGCACCGGCAGCTCTTCCCCTCGGACCTCCTGGAGCCGCACCACCGCCGGTCCCTGTCGGAGCTCCTGGAGTCCTGTGAGCAGGCGCCCCGGCTGCGTTCGCTCGCCCTGCGCGTCCTGCATGACGCCGGCGCCGGCCCGACGTCCCCCGAGGACTGGGGGCCGGACCGGGGCCACGACGACCGGCAGGGCGAGATCGGGGCCCTCCTGGCGGTCTTCGAGGACCTGCCGTACGGCTGGGAGGACGAGCCGCACCCACTGCTCGTCCTCGTCGAGACCGTCGCCGTCCTGGAGGACGCCCCGCTGCGGGCCCGGCTGCACGCCTGGAGCGGGCGGGTCGCCGCCCAGCTGGGCTGCCGCAGCCCCCAGCGGCTGACCCGGCTGCGCGACGAGGTGGCGGCGCGGGCCGGCCGGCCTGTGTGCCCGTACCGGCTGCTCGTGGAGATCACCGCGCGCACCCCCGTGCCCGACCTGTACACCGTGCGGTCCTGGGTGGTGCCGCCGGGCCCGGACGGGGCGCGGCCGTTCGGCGAGCCGGTGCAGTTGTCGACGCGGGCCGCGATGGAGGAGGAGGTCGCGGGCCGCTATCTGTCCTGCGTGCAGCGGCTCGGGGAGCTGAGCGCCGGGATGGTGGTCGAGTTCCTGCTGCCGAGGCCGCTGCTCTGGCTGCCGGTGGACCAGATCATGGCCCGGCCGCCGGACTCGGTGGCCCGGCCGATCGGGGCCGACCACACGGTCGTGGTCCGCAGCCGGGACCGGTGGGCCAAGCCGCACTGGCGGCCGCGGCTCCACGCGCGGTCCGACCTCCTCACCACGGCCCCGGAGACCGCCTTCGAGTCGGCCGCCGTCCGCGTGGTGCAGTACGGCGAGCGGCTGCTGCCGGTGGAGCTGCTCCGGCAGCTGCGCCACGACCACGAGCAGCTCGGCTGGCTGTTCCTCGAACCCCCTTCGTACACCGGTGGCCTGGAGGGAGACGCGGTCAACGTACTGCTGGAGATGGGGATTCCGGTGATCGTGGCGGTGCGGGAGGTGGGCGGCCATCCGGAGGCGGAACGGAAGACACGAAAAGTACTGGCGGGCAGGCTCATGGAACTGCCCGAGCGGGTAAGGATGTTGAGGGGTGAGGTGGGGCCGGACGCGGACGTCTTCGCCGTTCTGGACCTGCATCGCCACATCAGCCTAGTGTGGGACGGTCGTGACGGACTGGAGGGGGCGGACGCCGCGCTGGGGCATCCGTCGACCGGGGGTGGCTTGCCATGAGCGGGACCGTGGACCGCGCGACGGGCGGCGCGAACGGCGCCGCGGGTGCCGAGGGGGCCGACGTGCCTTCCGTGCCCGGCTGGTGGCTCTTCCGGGACACCGGTGAGCACCGTTCGCCCGAGGACGAGGTGCTGCCCAAGATTCCCCCTCCGCCGAGCTGGCGCCGCTTCCGGCCGGAGTCCGAGCGCGGCCCGCTGACCGTGCCGGTGCCCGCGGACGCCCACGACACCCGGCGCAGGCTCGGCAGGCGCCGCGGCGGGACGCTGAACCCGACGGTGCTGCACGTCGTGAACGCCGCGATCCATCTGCGGCGCCCCCTGCTCGTCACCGGCGCGCCCGGCACCGGGAAGTCCACCCTCGCCCACCAGATCGCCTCCGAGCTGGGCCTCGGCGGGGTGCTGTGGTGGCCGGTGGTCAGCCGCACCACGCTCCGCGACGGACTGTACGACTACGACGCCATCGGCCGTGTCCAGGACGCCCCGCAGCCGGGGCGCCGCGCTCCCGCAGGGGACGGCCCGCTGCCCGGCATCGGCCGCTACCTCACGCTCGGCCCCCTGGGGACCGCCCTGCTGCCGTGGCGGCGCCCCCGGGTGCTCCTCATCGACGAGCTCGACAAGAGCGACGTGGACCTGCCCAACGACCTTCTGCACATCTTCGAGGAGGGCGAGTACCGCGTCCCCGAGCTGGATCGGCTCGCCCAGTCGCAGCGCCAGGTGGAGGTGGCCACCGCCGACCACGACCACCGGGTCACCGTGACGGCGGGACACGTGCGCTGCGCCGAGTTCCCCATCGTGGTGATCACCAGCAACGGGGAGCGTGACTTCCCTCCCGCCTTCCGCCGCAGGTGCCTTGAGGTAAGGATGCCCGCGCCGGACGGGCAGCGGCTCGCCGCGATGGTCGCCTCCCACTTCGGCGGGGCGCTCGACGAGCGGACGCGGGATCTGGTGCGGGAGTTCGTGGAGCGGCGCGGCGACAGCTCCGACCTCGCCGTCGACCAGCTGCTCAACACCGTGCACATGCTCACCAACGGCGCCGCCGAGGCGGACGACGCCTCCTGGCGGCAACTGCGCGACGCCCTCTGGCGGAACCTGTCGTCGGACACCTCACCATGACCGGACCCGGGGGCTCCGCAGAGCCCACGGCCCGCGAATGGGCGGAGGCGATCTGGCTCGCCGAGGTGATCGGGCAGGAGGAGGGCCCACCGGGCCTGCTCCGGGAGGCGGACGCCCGTGAGACGGACGACCGGGAGACCACTGCCGGCGGCGCCGGAGACCGAGGCACGGACGGTCAGGACGGGCCCGGCCGCGACGACGCCCGCTCCCCCTCCGACCCTTCCGGCTCCTCCGGTCCTTCCGACTCCACTGGTCCTTCCGACTCCTCCGGCCCTCCGGGTCCCTCCCATGCGACGGGGGAATCGCCCGACGGCGTCGGCACAGCGACCGATGCCGGCGGTACGGCGGCGCAGCGGGCTCAGGGCGCCGGTGCCACCGCTCCGGCCGAGTCCGACGGCCCCCGGCCCGCCCTCCCCCGGGTCTCCCACACGCTCTCCTCCGGCCGGGGCGCCGTCACCGGGGAGGAGCTGCCCGGTGCGCTCCGCGACCCCCGCGCGCTGGCCCGGGCCCTGCGGCCGCTCAACCGGCGGCTGCCCGGAGGCGCCCGGCGGCCGGTGCTCGACGAGGAGGCGACCGCGGTGCGGGCGGCCGAGACCGGCCAGTGGAACCCGGTGCTGACCCGGCCGCCGGACCGCTGGTTCGAGGTGGCCCTCGTCGTGGAGCACAGCGTGTCCATGACGGTGTGGCAGCCGGTGGCCCGCGCGTTCGCCGAACTCCTGCGCATGCAGGGAGCGTTCGCGGACGTCCGGCTCTGGTCGCTGGACACCCGGGACGGCAAGCACGCCGTGCTGCGCTCGGCCGACGGCGGACTGCGGCACAGCCCCGCCGAACTGTTCCATCCGGACGGCCGCCGGATCGTCCTGGTGATGAGCGACTGCGTCGGCGACGCCTGGGCCGGCGGGGCCGTGCCCCGGCTGCTGCACACCTGGGGCAGACGCGCTCCGGTCGCCGTGCTGCAGCCGCTCCCCACCCATCTGTGGGACCTCTGCGACGGCGTCCCGATGGAACTGCGCGTGCGCGCCGACGCGCCGGGCCTTCCCAACTCCCGCCTGGAGCTGTTGCGGTACGGCCGCTGGGAGCGGCCGCGCGACAGCGGCCCGGTCGATCCGCTGCCCGTTCCCGTGCCCGTCCTCGAGCTGGAGCCCCACTGGTTCGCCGGGTGGGCCCGGATGGTGACCGGCGGCGCGCTGCCGTGGGCCGAGACGACCTCGCTCCTCGTGGACGAGCAGGGGCTCACAGCGCACTGCCTGCCGCCGTTCACCTGGGAGGAGCGGCGGCGTCCGGTGCCGCCGGACCTGGCGGTGCGGCGCTTCCTGCAGCACGCCTCTCCGGCCGCGCGGCGGCTCGCGGCCCGGCTCGCCATGGTGCCGCTGCGGCCCGCGGTGGTGGAGGCGGTGCGGCAGGGGCCGACGGCGGTCGGCGGACCGCTGCCGTTCGCGGAGATCCTGCTGGGCGGGCTCCTCTCGTTACGCACCACGGCCGGCCCGGGACGGACCGGCGAGGAGTACGCGTTCGAGTTCCTGGACGGGGTGCGCTCCGGGCTGCTGCGCGGCCTCGGCCGCACCGAGCTGCTCCGTACGCTCCAGGAGACCTCGGCGCTCGCCGGACGCGCGGTCGGGGCGCGGCCGGACCTGGTGAGCACCGTGATCGGCAGCCGGGAGGGGCCGGACGCGGACACGCTCACCGACCTGGACCGCGAGCTCCTCGACGCCGCGGGGCCCGCGCTGAGGGCGCTCGGTCCACCCTATGGTGCGGTTTGGGACCCGGTTCGGGGGTCGACGCCGTTCGGTCCGGTCACCGCCGGGGAAGGGGTGACGGCGGAGGAGCCGACGAGGGATCCGGCGGCGAACCCACCGACGGACGAGGCCCCGTGGACCGGCCCGGGGCTCGCCGCCGGACCCGAGGCCGGGAGCGAGAGGGAGCTCGTGGACGCGATGGACCCCGACCCCGACCGGAACGACCGCACAACGCCCCCGATCGAGAAGGAACCCAGCATGACGTCCCCATCGACGGGAGACGCCGCACCGGGCACCACGACCCCCGGCCCCGGCGACACCGACACCGACAGCAGCGGCAGCGGCAGCGGCAGCGGCAGCGGCAGCGGCAGCGGCAGCGGCACCACGACCGGCTCCAGGGGGGCGGCCCCTTCCGGCCAGTCCCGCTCACCTCGTTCCGTACCCCTGCCCAATCCGCACTTCGCCGGACGCGAATCCGAACTGGCCGAGCTGCACCGGCAGTTGGGGGCGAGCCCGCGGGCCGCCGTCCTCCCGCACGCGCTGCACGGCCTCGGGGGCGTCGGCAAGACCCAGCTCGCCCTGAAGTACGTCCAGTTGCACCGGCAGGAGTACGACCGGGTGTGGTGGATCGACGCCGAGCAGCCGGCCGTGATCCGCGCCCAGCTGACCATGCTGGCGCCGGAACTCGGCCTCGTGCCGGACCCGCAGAGCGACACGGTGGCGCGCGTCCTGGCCGCGCTCGCCGCGGGCACGCCGCACAGCCGCTGGCTGCTCGTGTTCGACAACGCGGGACAGCCCAACGACGTCATCCCCTACCTGCCGTCGCTGATCGGCGACTCCGGGGGGACCGGGCGCATCCTCATCACCTCGCGCCACGCCGGCTGGTCGGACCGGGTGCTCGCGACGAAGGTGGACGTGTTCACCCGTACCGAGAGCCTGGACTTCCTGCGGGCGCGGGCCCCTTGGGCGAGTCCGGAGCAGGCGGACCAGCTCGCCGAACTCCTCGGCGACCTGCCGCTCGCTCTTGAGCAGTGCGCGGCGCTCCAGCGGCAGACCGGCATCGCGGTGCGGGAGTTCCTCCCGATGATCGAGCGGCGACGGGCCGAGGTGCTCGCCGAGGGCGTCGACTCGATCACCCTGCCCGTGGCGGTGGTGTGGCGGGCCTCCATGGAGTCGCTGGCCGAGAACACCCCGGGCGCGCTCGAACTCCTGCGGCTGCTCGCCTTCTTCGGGCCCGAGCCGGTCGCGCTCGACTTCCTGCACGATGCCAGGATGCTGCCGTTGCCGCCGGCGCTCATGCGGCTCGCCCGCGACCCGCTGTCCCGGGGCCGTACCATCCGGGCGATCAACCAGTTCTCGCTGCTCACCGTCGACAACGTGGCCGGCACCGTGCAGATGCACCGGCTGGTCCGGGCGGTGCTCCAGGACGAGCTGTCGGAGCAGGAGCAGAGCGACATGCGGCACCTGGTGCACCAGGTCATCGCCGCGCACGACCCGGGCGACACCCAACGGCCCGAGCACTGGCGGAACTACGCCGACATCCTTCCGCACCTGGAGCCGACGGGGCTGCCGCACTGCGAGGACCGGCACATCCGGGACACCGCGATCAATCTGATCTCCTATCTGCTGGCCCGGGGCGTGCTGCGCGGGGCCGCGCAGCTCGGCGAGCGGATCAGCACGGACTGGCGCTCCTTCCTGGGCGCGGACGACCTCCAGACCCTGTGGGCGACGCGGTACCGGGCGAGCGCGCACTGGCAGCTCGCCGAGTTCTCCACCTCTAGGCCGCTGAGCGAGGAGGTGCTGCGCCGGCTGCGGGAGACGGTGGGCGACGACCACGAGTACACGCTCACGGCCGCCGGCGCGCTCGCCGCCGACCTGCGGACGGCGGGCCGCTTCGCGGACGCCCTGGAGCTGGACGAGGACGCGTACCGGCGCAGCGTCAACGTGTACGGGTCGGAGGACCCGTTCGCCCTGCGGGCCGGGCACAACTATGGCGTGAGCCTGCGCGTCAACGGGCGCTACGGGGAGGCCCTGGCGCTCGACCGGCGCGTCCACCGCGACCGCCGCACGGTCCTCGGCCCCTCCGCGCACTCGACCCTCTTCTCCGTCAACAACGTGGCCCGTGACATGCGCGAGTGCGGTGAGTACGCGGCCGCGCTCGAACTCCAGGAGCAGACGGTCGCGCAGTACCGGGCGCAGTACGGCGACCGGCATCCGCACACCATGCGGGCGATCAAGAACATGTCGGTGACCTGCCGCAAGGCCGGTCGTTTCGACTGGGCGCGGTCCTTGGCCGAGGAGGCGCTCGACCTGTACCTGGCGATCTTCGGGCCGATGCACATCGACTCGCTCGCCGCGTTCGCGAACCTCGCCAACGACCTGCGGCTGACGGGCGACGCCGAGGCCGCCGAGCGGCAGGGCGCGCAGGCCGTGGACCGATACCGGACGGTGCTGGGCACCGAGCACCCGCTGACGTACGTGGCGGCCGTCAACCACGGGGCGGCGCTGCGTGCGGTGGGCAAGTTCCCGCAGGCGCTCCGGCTCGACCAGACGACCGCGCCCGGCCTCGAACAGGCGCTGTACCCGACGCATCCGTGGCCGCTGCTCGCCCACGTCAACCTGGCGACGGGGCTGGCCAGGGCGGGCGAGCACGAGGCGGCCCGAGAGCTCGGCGAGCGGTGTGCCGGAACCCTGGAGGAGCGGTACGGGGACCGGCATCCGGCGACCCTGGCCGCCTTGTGCAACCTGTCGCTCGACCTCGTGTCCTGCGGGGAGGAGGAGCGGGGCGCGGAGCTGCTGGCCTCGGTGGTGCGCCGCTACCACGACACCCTGGGGGCCGAGCACTGGGAGACGCTGTCGGCGGAGGCCGGGCGGCGCGCGGAGTGCGACATCGAGCCGCCACCGCTGTGACGCCGGGGCTCGCGGGGGAGCCTTTACGGGACCGTGCGCCTGTCCTGCTCCTCCCAGGAGGCGAGGACGGTCCGCAGGGCGTCGAGGAGGCGCCGGCCCTCGTCCGTCGTCCAGTCGTCGTGGGCGGTGAGGGTGGCGAGGGCGGTCGCGGCGGTGCGCCGCCAGTGCGCGTACGGCCGCCGGGCGGCGGGATTGCCGAGCCGTAGCTCGGTGCGCCAGTAGCCCGCCGTGACGAGGAAGGCGGATCCGCCGTGGAGCAGCGCGGCCGGCGGGCGGGGCCGGTCGCTCCAGGGCGCGTCGGCCCGGGCGCCGGGCGGGGCGTCGAGCAGCTCGACGAGGTCCATGGCGGCGTAGAGCAGCGAGTGCTGAGCCTCGTGGACGAGGTCCGCGGCGAGCTCGGCCGGATCGTCGACCGGCGAGAGCGCGACCAGTCCGGTCGCGTCGCCGAAGGAGGCGCTGCGCCAGCCGGTTCCGTCCTCGCCGGTGAGCGGCACGAGCACGCGGAGCACTCCCGCGACGGTCGCCGCCCGCTCGGGATGACGCCTCGTCAACAACCGCCAGGCATCGTCGAGTCGGCGCGACCAGGCCACGTACGCGACGGATGTCAGGGGACGGGGCGGCAGAGCCGCGGGACCGCCGAGCCGCAGCGGGTCGAGGGTGTCGAGCCGTACGAGTGACCGGTCGCCGAGGCGTAGCAGCGGCACGGGGAACCAGCCCGTGGCGCCGCCGGACCCGGTCGTCGGGGTGCCGCCGATCGGGACCGGTCGCTCTCCGTCCCGTACGGCCGCGGCGCCGCTCCCGTCGCGCAGGACGGTGGTGGTACGGGGACCTGCGTCTGTGTCCGTGCCCGCATTCGTGCGCATGTCCGTGTGCGACTCCGTGTCCGGGAACAGGACGGCGCCGAGACCGGGCAGGGCCAGCGCCGTGCCGTCCGCGAGCGGCACGCGGATCCGGAAGGGGAGCCCGGCGCGGAGGGCCGCCGCCGCGGCGAATCGGGCGAGTCCGGCGGCGGGTTCGCGGTCGGTGCCGGGCCCGTCCTCGCTCCCGGGGGTACGGGGACGGGCGTGCCGCGCGAGCCAGGCCCCGGCCTCCGGGCCGCCGAGCAGGTCGGCGAAGACCTCCGGGCGGGCGCGGCGGACGTCGGCGAGCAGGGTCATCGCCGCGGCCCAGTGCGGGTCCGCCCGGTGATGCCCGTGGGCGACGCGGAGGAGCAGCAGGTTGCGGTTGCGGCGGGCGGTGCGCAGGGCGGCGAGGACGGCCGGGCCGGGGGTGCCGGCCGCGAGGGAGTCCCAGAGGTCCTGCCGGAAGGCGGTCGGGGACTGGAGGCGGACGCTCATCCGCCGTGCCCCGCGCCCCGGTCGACCGTGGCCAGGTCGTCCGTGGCCCGGCCGTCCGCGCCCTGGTCGCCCGTGGCCGGACCGTCCTTGGCTGGGTCGGCCGCCGCCCGGCCCGCCTTCGCGCCGGTCGCCGGAAGGTCGGCGGCGACGCTCCGTGCGACGTGGCCGATGAAGCGGGCGAGGTCGGGGCAGTACACGGACGGGTTGTCGTGGCCCGCGCCGCCGGACCCCGCGCGATAGCGGTGCGGGTAGTGGCCGCCGCCGCACACGGCGACCAGCGGGCAGGCCCGACAGCCGGCGCAGAGCCCCGCCGGACCGGCCTGGCGGGCTGCGACGCCGGGGTGGTCGAGCAGCGCGTCGAGCGGGTCGTGGTGCACGTCGAGGCCCGTCCGGTCGGCCCCGTCGTAGGTGGTCTTGAGGTGGTCGGAGAGGGTGAGCGAACCGTCGGTGTCGATCACTGCGAGCCTGCTGGGGGCGCCGCCGATGGTCTCGCTGGCGGAGTCGCCGCCGAGCAGCAGGTCGATCACCGACTCGAAGAAGGTGATGCGCGGCGCCCTGCCCGTGCTCCCGTACCAGCGGTCGAAGACGGGGATCAGCCAGTCGGCGTACGGGGTGAGGGCCGGGTCCGGGACCCGGCCGGGCGGGGGGACGGTCCAGTTGCCGAGCGGCAGGATGAGCATGAGGGCGGGCGGATCGTACGAGAGCAGATGGTCGTACGTGGCGAGCGGGTCGGTCGACGGGTCGACCGTGGTGAGGAGTCCGGCCCAGAGCGGACGGTGCTCGGGGCGGGCGAGGAGTTCGAGGGAGGCGGCCACCCGGGCGTGGCTGCCGCGGCCGGCCGGGTCACGGCGGTACCGGTCGTGGACGACGGGCGGGCCGTCCAGGCTCACGCCGATCCGGATGTCCTCGGCGTGGCAGAACCTCAGGACCGTCTCGTCGAGGAGGGTGCCGTTGGTCTGGAGGGCCACTTCGGCGCGGGTGGCGGCCGGCAGCGCGGCCCGCAGTCCACGGACGAACCGCGCGAGGAACTCCGTACCCGCGAGGAGGGGTTCACCGCCGTGCAGGATGACCCGCACGGAGCGGAGGGCGTGACGGCGGGCGTGCTCGGCGATCCGCAGGCAGGCCAGCCGGGCCGTCTCAGGGGCCATGCCGAGCGGCTGCGCCCGCCAGCCCCGGTCGGCGCTCTCGTACACGTAGCAGTAGCGGCAGGCGAGATTGCAGCGGCTGTGCACCTTGACCAGGAACTCCCGGAACGGGAGCGGCGGCCGTGACCGTTCGGACACGGTCACACCGAGGTGTCGTCGGCGGGTACTGCGGACGAGTCGTAGGCCGCGAGCGGCGCCTCCTCGGCCGCGAGCCGGTCGAGGACACGGCGGGCGGCGCGGGCGAGCACGGGGTGGTGCGCGTCGAGGAGTTCCTCCAGCGGAAGCCCCGCGAGATCCGGGAGATCCGGGAGGTCCCCGAGATCCGGGAGGTGCGGGAGGTTCCCGAGATCCGGGAGGTGTGGGAGATCAGGAAGGTACGGAAGGTTCCCGAGATCCGGGAGGTGCGGGAGATCAGGAAGGTACGGAAGGCGCATCGTGCCCGACTCCGCCACCGGGTCCATCGGTTCCGGTGCTCTCTCGGGCGTGACGACGTCCAGACCTCGCTCCCATGGACCGGCCCTCATGCACTCCCCCTGTCGCGCTCGTGTCCCACGGTCGGCCCGCCTGCCTGTGGGCTCCTTCCCGTGTCATGGCCATTCATCGGCATCGCCAAACGGATGGCCGACACTCGATGGCGCGTTCGAGCGGCGCGGTGATGGCGCGGCCCTACCCTCCCCTGGGTCACAATGCTAGGCGACCCAGCCCGAACAGCCAGGGGGATCCGATGAGTTGGAAGCGAACGAGCACCGGCCGCCGCTCCGCGTCCGGTCGCCCCCTGCCACGAGCCGCGGCCCGGCTGTTCCCCGCTCCAGGGGCGTCGAACGACCCGCTGTCCCGCTGGATCGCGCCCGCCCTGCTGATCGGCATGGTGGCGGGTCTCGGTGCGGTGGCGTTGTTCGGACTGCTGCATCTGTGTACCGGGTTACTCCTCGAACACGTCGCCGGATTCCGTCCGTATCTGACCTCCGCCGAGGGCGGCCCCCGGGACCTCGTCCCGTCGGAGCGCCCGTGGGCCGTCCCGCTGGTGGCCGCCGGGGGCGCGCTCCTCGCCACCGCGTTCGCCGTCTGGCTGGCCCCCGAGGCGCGCGGGCACGGGACGGACGCCGCGATCGCCGCCGCGCACCACGATCCGACCGGGATGCGCGGCCGGGTGACCGTGGTGAAGCTCGTCGCGTCGGCGCTGACCATCGGCTCCGGCGGTTCGGGCGGTACGGAGGGGCCCGCCGCGCAGATCTCGGCGGCGTTCGGCTCGGTCATCGCCCGCCGTACCGGCATGTCACGCGAGCAGGCCCGCACGGCCCTGGTGATCGGGCTCGCCTCGGGCGTCGGCGCGATCTTCCAGGCCCCGCTGGGCGGGGCGCTGCTCGGCGCGGAGCTGCTGTACCGCAAGGACATGGACGTCCGGGTGCTGCCCAAGGCGCTCCTCGCGGCCTGCGCGGGCTGGCTGGTCTTCGGCGCGGTCTACGGCTTCGCGCCGGTCCTCGGGCGGCATACGGCGGACGGACCCGGGTTCGGGGCGGGCGACTTCGTCCTGATCGCCGTGACCGGGGTGCTGTGCGGCCTGGCCGGGCGGCTCTACACCACCACGTTCTACGCCGTGCACCTGCGCGCCGAGGCCCGTGTCCGGTCCGTGCCGGCCCGGATCGCGGCGCCGGTGGCCGGTGCCCTGCTCGTGGGCGTCCTCGGCCTCCTCGTGCCCGGTGTGCTCGGCACCGGGTACGGCCTGATGGAGGCGCTCACCGACCGGGATCTCGTCGCCGGGCTTCCCGTACTGCTGCTGCTCGCCATCCCGCTCGCGAAGATCGCGGGCACGGCCCTGACCGTCGGCTCGGGCGGCTCCGGCGGCATCTTCGGCCCCTGCATGGTCGTGGGCGCGGGGACCGGGGCGCTCGCCTGGCGCCTCGGCGAGGCCCTGCACCTGCCGTCGGCGGGACCGCTCCCGTACGTGGTGGTGGGCATGGCCGCGTGCCTGGGGCCCGTGGCCAACGCGCCGCTCGGCGTACTGGTCATGGCGACGGAGATGGTCGCGGACGCGTCCCTCCTGGGACCGGGCATGCTGGCGGTCCTGTGCGCGTCGGCGGTGACGGGACGCACGACGCTGTACCGGAGCCAGCTGGAGTCACGGAAGGACGACGAGACGCCGGAGAACAGGCCGGGGACGACGCCCTTCCTGGACCTGGAACGGGACCTGGATCTGGAGCGGGAACGGGACCTGGAACGAGACCTGGACCTGCACCTGGGTCTGGACCCGGCCCGGAATCCGGCCACGGCCGCTGCGCCCTCGCCGACCCCGGCCCCATCCTCATCCTTATCCCCGTCCCCGTCCCCGTCCCCGTCCCCGTCCTCCGACGAGGAACCCCGGCCGTCACCGGACCCGAAGCCCGGACCCGCGGTCCCGCCGATGGCTCAGCCCTCGCCGTCGGCTCCGGCCTGCGCGTCCGACTGACCCCCGGCGGAGGCGGGCGCGGCCTGTGCGGGCACCACCGGTACAGGCGCCTCCGGGGCGGGCGCGTCCGGTGCAGGCGCCTGCGGGGCGGGCGCGGCCGAGGGCTCTTCCTCCTCCTCGGGCCGCCGACGCTGCTCGCTCCGCTCCCAGACCATCTTGACCTTGAGGTGCCCCTCGACGCCGGTCCGGGCGATCACCGCGCCCGTCTCGACGTTGAACTTGACGCCGAACTCGAGTTCCACGGTCGACGGCGGGGCCGGCAGCGACACCATCCGTTCCAGCGTCCGCCCGGCCATCTGCCGGATCTGGTCGAGCCCTTCCTCGAACCGTCCCGCCGCGACGTCCACCGCCCCGCTCCCGGACCGGTCGCGGCCCCGGGCCCGCACGATCTGCGGGTCCTCGTCCTCGAAGGCCACGTACACCGCGGCGTCCCCGCCCCCGAGTTCGAACCGCGCCAGTTCCTCCGGCATGTCCCCTCCGCCCGCTCCGGACCGGGCCGCGCGCCCGGCGGCGCCAGCCTACGGCGCGGGCCGCCGGCGCCGGGAGTCCTCGTCCGGCCGGCGGCCGCCAGCCGCCCGATGCGCGGCCGACCTATGCGGCCGCCCGGTGCGCGGGCGTCCAGACCACGGCCGACCGGTGCTCGGGCGTCCGGACCACGGTCGGCCGGTGCGCTCGCGGCCCCGTGCTACGTTCGGCTCGTCGGACGACCGGGAGCGTGTGGTGACGGAAGCGACGAAGCCGGACCCGGGTTCACGGCCTCCGCTGCGGAGGCAGCCGCAGCAGGCGCGCAGCCGGGCCCGGGTGGAGGCCATCCTCGCCGCGGCCGACCGGCTCCTCTCCCAGGAGGGGTACGAGGCGCTGACGATGCGGCGGATCGCCGAGGACGCGGGCGTGCCGGTCGGCAGCATCTACCAGTTCTACGCCGACAAGGGCGCCGTGGTGGACGCGCTCGGACGGCGGTATCTGGAGGCCTTCGAGACAGCCATCGGCGCGCTCGTCGAGCGGGCCGTCGAGGGTGAACTGACCGACCTGGTGGGCACGATGGTCGATGTCTACAGCGAGCTGTTCCGGTCCCAGCCGGGCGGTATGGCCCTGTGGGCCGGTCGGCACCTCAGTCCCGAGCTCGCCCGGGCCGACGAGGCGAGCAACACGCTCATCGCGGAGGGCCTGCAGCGCATCGTGGAGCACCTGACGGGCGCGCCGGGCGGTGAGCGGGCGCGCCGGGCGACGCGGATGGTGGTGTGGGCCGCGAACGCCGTGCTGCACGAGGTGTTCAAGGGCGACGGCGAACCGGACCTGGAGACCGTGGACGAGCTGAAGCGGATGCTGAACGGCTACTGGGAGGACCTGCGCGTCCGGCTGGCAGCCGCGGAGGGGTGAATCCGGCCGCGCTCGACCCATAGAACATGAACGAGTGTTCATGTTACGGTGCGGCCCACCTCGGACGGCAAGCCCGCAGTGAAGGCAGGTGCCCGTGACAACCAGCGCCACCGATCCCACCCGACTCCCCCGGCTCCCGGCCGGCTTCGTCTGGGGCGCGTCGACCGCCGCGTACCAGATCGAGGGCGCGGCCGACGAGGACGGCAAGGGCCCGTCGATCTGGGACACCTTCGTACGGCGCCCCGGGGCCGTCCGCGACGGTCACACCGGGGACGTCGCCTGCGACCACTACCACCGGTTCGACGAGGACGTCGCGCTGATGCGCCGGCTCGGGCTCGACGCGTACCGCTTCTCGGTCTCGTGGCCGCGCGTCCTGCCGACCGGTGCGGGCAAGGTCGAGCCGCGCGGCCTCGACTTCTACGACCGGCTGGTCGACGCGCTGCTCGACGCCGGGATCGAGCCCACGCTCACCCTCTTCCACTGGGACCTGCCGCAGGCCCTGGAGGACGAGGGCGGCTGGCTGAACCGCGACACCGCCCACCGGTTCGCCGAGTACGCGGCGGTGACGGCGGACCGGCTCGGTGACCGGGTCAAACGGTGGATCACCCTCAACGAGCCCTTCGTGCACATGTCGTTCGGGTACGGCTTCGGCGTCCATGCCCCGGGCCGCGCCCTCCTCCTCGACGCGCTGCCCGTCGCGCACCACCAGCTGCTCGGTCACGGCCTCGCGACCGCGGCGCTGCGGGCCGCCGTCCCGGACGGACAGGTGCTGATCGCCAACAACTGCACGCCCGTGCGGCTGCGTCCGGACGCCCGGCCGGACGAGGACGGCGCGGCGGCCTCGGCGTACGACATCCTGCACAACCGCCTCTTCAACGACCCCGTCCTCCTGGGCCGTTACCCCGACCTGTCGGCCTACGGAACGTCCGACCCGAGCTGGGGAGGGGTGGTGCGCGACGGCGATCTCTCCACCATCGCCGCGCCGCTGGACGGGCTCGGCGTCAACTACTACAACCCGACCTGGGTGACCGCCCCGGCCGATCCGGCCGCGGGCCTGCCCTTCGATCTGACCGAACCTCAGGAGTCGTACCGGCGCACGGCGTTCGACTGGCCGGTCGTCCCCGACGGGCTCACGGAGCTGCTCACCGGACTCAAGTCCCGCTACGGCCAGGCCCTTCCGCCGGTGTGGATCACCGAGAACGGCTGCTCGGAGCCGGCCGGGCCGAACGACGAGGCACGCATCGAGTACCTCGCCGGACACCTCACGGCGGTCGCGGACGCAGTGGCGCAAGGTGTGGACGTACGCGGCTACTTCACGTGGTCGCTGCTCGACAACTTCGAGTGGGCCGAGGGCTACCACCAGCGTTTCGGTCTGGTCCAGGTCGACTTCGCCACCGGCCGCCGCACGCCCCGGGCGAGCTTCGCGTGGTACCGCCATCTGATCGCCTCACACCGAGCCTGAGCGGCGGAGTCATCATGACCCGGGCCCACACATGGGACGCGGCGGACGGGGCCGACCACGCCGCCGTCTTCGCCGAGCCAACCGTCCCGGTCAAGGCCGGATGGACGGCGAGCCTCTCGCTGGCCACCCTCGCCGTCTTCATGGCCTTCATGACGCCCATCCAGATCCTGCTGCCGCTCCAGCTGGAGCACATCGACCCGCACGACAGGAACACCGCGCTGTCCCTGGTGACCGGCCTCGGCGCGCTCGTCGCGGTCCTCGCCAACCCGCTCGCCGGCGCTTGGTCGGACCGGACCACGGGCCGGTTCGGCCGCCGTCGGCCCTGGATCCTCGGCGGCGCCGTCGCCGGGGCGGCGGGCCTCGCGGTCACCGCCTCCCAGCACACCGTGGCGGGAGTCGCCGTCGGCTGGTGTCTCGCGCAGGCGGGCCTGAACGCGATGCTGGCCGGTGTCACGACCCCGATCGCCGACCGCGTGCCGCTCACCCAGCGCGCGGTGGTCTCCGGCTGGACGGGCCTCATGCAGTCCATCGGCCTGGTCCTCGGCGCGCTGATCACCACGCTCGTCGTCACCGGCGTCGGGTCCGGCTACGTCACCCTCGCCGTGCTCACCGTCGCGCTCGCCCTCCCCTTCGTCCTGCGCCACCCCGAGCCGGCCCTGCCCCGGGAGTTGCGCCCCGCCTTCGACGCCCGCGCCTTCGCCCGCTCGTTCTGGGTGAGCCCCCGGCAGCACCCCGACTTCGGCTGGGCCTGGCTCACCCGGTTCCTGATCAACCTCGGCAACGCGCTGGGCACCCTCTACCTGTTCTACTTCCTGGCCGATGCCGTCCACTACGGCGACCCGGGCACGGGCGTCCTGATCCTGACGGTGATCTACACCTTCTGTGCCGCGCTCACGGCCATCCCCGTGGGCGTGCTGTCCGACCGCGTCGGACGCCGCAAGGGCTTCGTCGTCCTCTGCTCGCTGGTCATGGCCGCCGCCGCCCTGCTGCTCGCGCTGCTCCACACCTGGCCGTCCGCGCTCGCCGCCGCGGCCGTCCTCGGCGCGGGGTACGGCATCTACCTCGCCGTCGACCAGGCCCTGGTCACCCAGGTCCTGCCCGAGGCGGCCGACCGCGCCAAGGACCTCGGGGTCATCAACATCGCCAACTCCGGACCGCAGGTCCTCGCCCCCGCCCTCGCCTCCCCGATCATCGCCCACCTCGGCGGTTACACCGGCCTGTACGCCACCGCGGCCCTGGTCATCCTCGTCGGCGGCCTCCTGGTCGGCCGCATCCGGGGCGTGGCCTGACACGGGCCCCGCGGGCCGGACCACGCCCACCTGGTGAAATTATTCATTCAGGACCTTGATACCTGTTGACCTCTATGCGAGATTCGGCGCACCGCAGTGCCGGTCGACGGCTGCGGTTCGTCCGGAAACACAGGAATCGCTGCGGGGAGAGGTCTCCAACATGCCGGTCCAACACGCCCCCGGGGAACGACTCGCGATGGAGAAGCGCACCATCGAGGTCATTCCCGACGCCGAGCGGCACGGCACGCCGCGCAGCCAGTTCACGCTGTGGTTCGGCGCGAACATGCAGATCACCGCGATCGTCGACGGCGCGCTGTCCGTCGTCTTCGGCGCCGACGCGCTGTGGGCGATACCCGCGCTGCTGATCGGCAACGTCCTCGGCGGCATCGTGATGGCGCTGCACTCCGCGCAGGGCCCGCGGCTCGGCGTACCGCAGATGATCTCCAGCCGGGCGCAGTTCGGCGTCCACGGGGCGGTCCTGCCGCTGCTGCTCGTGATCCTCATGTACCTCGGCTTCGCCGCGACCGGCAGCGTGCTGGCCGGCCAGGCGGTGTCCGAGCTGCTGCACATCGAGAACACCCAGGCCGGCATCCTCGTCTTCGGCGTGCTGACCGCCGTGGTCGCCGTCACCGGCTACCGGCTCATCCACGCCGCCGGCCGCGTCGCCACCGTCGCCGGCGTGCTCGGCCTCGGCTACCTGCTCGTGCGGGTGTTCACGCAGTACGACGTCGGCGCGCACGTCGGGAACAAGGGCTTCGAGGCGGCGACCTTCCTGCTCGCCGTCGGGCTCGGCGCCGGCTGGCAGCTGACCTTCGGCCCGTACGTCGCCGACTACTCGCGCTACCTGCCGCGCGACACCAGCACGCGGGCGACGTTCTGGTCCACGTTCGCCGGTTCCGTCATCGGCTCCCAGTGGGCCATGACGCTCGGCGCGCTCACCGCGGCCGTCGCGGGCAAGGCCTTCCTCACCGACCAGGTGGGCTTCCTCGGCGGCCTGGCCGGCCCCGCGGCCCTCGCCTTCCTCATCTACCTGGTGATCGTCGTCGGCAAGCTGACCGTCAACTGCCTCAACGCCTACGGCGGCTTCATGTCGATCCTCACCACGGTGACGGCGTTCGACGGCCGCTCGCGGATCTCGGCCGCCGCCCGCGCCGCGTACATCGTCGGCTTCACCGCGGTGTCGATCGGCATCGCGCTCGCCGCCAGCGCCGACTTCCTGAACAACTTCAAGAACTTCGTGCTGCTGATCCTGATGGTGTTCACGCCGTGGAGTGCGATCAACCTGGTCGACTACTACCTGGTCTCCCGCGAGCGCGTCGACATCCCCGCCCTGTACGACCCGGAGGGCCGCTACGGTCGCTGGAACGTCACCGCGCTGACCTGCTACGTCGTGGGCGTCGCGGTCCAGATCCCGTTCCTGGCCACCAAGCTGTACACCGGCGCGATCACCAAGAAGCTCGACGGCGCGGACATCTCGTGGATCGTCGGCCTGGTGGTCACCGCGGCCCTGTACTGGCTGTGGGTCCGCCGCACGGCCACCCCGCCCGCCGAGACCATCCACCCGACGCCCGAAGGCGACGACCGGGCAGCGAGTCCGGTCCACTGACCCGCCCTCACTCCACGGGCACGGCATCCTCCCGTTCCTGCCGGACTCGGCGGATGTCGCTGTCGACGCGCCGCCCCTCCTCGACGGCCGCCACAAGCGTCGACAGCCCGTGGTCCGTGAGCCACCGCTCACCGGCCGCGGCTCACAGCCGGAACCAGCGTTCCTCCCCCGGTGCGACGGCGAACCGCCGTCCGCCGGGGAGCACGACGGTGAGCGGGCCCTGCGGTGAGGCCGGGACGCGAACGGCCAACCGCCCGGGCAGCACCCGCACTCGGACGCCTCGATGGCCCTGGAAGCAGAGCGTGAAGCTGAAGCGCGGGATCTCCGCCAGCGGCACCGGCGCCACCCGGAGCCCGTCCGCCCCGGCCTCCAGGCCGGTGATCCCGCGCTCGACGAGGTCGATGGTGCCCGCCATCGCGCCGAGGTGGATGCCCTCGCCGGTCGTGCCGCCCTGGACGTCGGCCACGTCACCGAGCAGCGCCTCCTCGCAGTACCGCCAGGCGTCGGCGCCCTTCTGCCGGGCGAGGACCCAGCCGTGGACGAGGCTGCTGAGCGTGGAACCGTGGCTGGTGCGCCGCAGGTAGTACGCGACGGTGGCGCGCCACATCTCGTCGTCCAGCGCGTAACCGAGCCGGGCGAACAGCCCGTACAGCTCCTCGGGCCGGAAGAGGTAGCCGAGCATGAGGGTGTCGGCCTGCTTCGAGGCCTGGTAGCGGTTGACCGTGTCGCCCTCGGCTTCCAGGATCCGGTCGAGCCTGCGGATGTCGCCGTAACGGCCCTGGTAGGCCTCCCAGTCGAGCTCCGCCAGGTTTCCGTATCCCTCGAACTGGCTGACCACCCCCCGGTGGAAAGGAAGGTGGAGGCGGCGGGAGACGTCCTCCCAGCGGGCGAGCTCCTCGTCGTCGAGCGACAGTTGCTCCCGCAGCTCCGCCCGTCGGGCATCGGGCAGTTCCGCCACCAGGTCGAGACCTCGGGCGAGGACCCAGGCGGCGGTCGCGTTGGTGTAGGCGTTGTCGTCGATCCCCGGCGTCGTGGCGCCCGGATAGGCGTCGTGGTACTCGTCGGGGCCCACGACCCCGCGGATCCGGTAGCGGCGCGCCCCCGGGTCGAAGGCGGCGAGGCCGGCCCAGTGGCGGGCGACCTCCAGCAGGATCTCCGCTCCGGCGGAGTGCAGGAATCCGAGGTCGCCGGTGGTCTGCGCGTACCGCCACACGTTGTACGCGACGGCCGAGCCGACGTGTCGCTGAAGCCGTGAGAAATCGGGGAGCCAGCGCCCGGAACGCGGGTTCAGGTGCAGCTCCTGTGTCTCCTCCCGGCCGGAACTCGCGCTCTGCCAGGGATACATGGCCCCTTCGGCGCCCGCTCGGCGCGCCGCCTCACGGGCGGCCGGGAGTCGTCGGTGCCGGTAGAGGAGCAGAGACTGCGCCACCTCGGGAAAGTGGAGGCTGAGGTAGGGCACGACGAACAGCTCGTCCCAGAAGACGTGGCCCCGGTACGCCTCCCCGTGAAGGCCACGGGCGGGGACGCCCACGTCGAGTTCTTCCGTGTTCGGCGAGAGCGTCTGCAACAGGTGGAAGAGGTGGAGGCGCAGGATGCGGCCCGCTTCCCCGGGAACGTGCGGCTCACCCTGCTCCCACAGTCTTTGCCACGCCGCCCTTTGGGCGGAGAGCAGCGCGGGGAAGGCGGAAGCACGGCCGACGGAGCCGACAGCCGCGGTGAGGGGGTCGGCGGCGGGCCGGTCCAGCGAGGTGTGCAGCGCCAGGGTCTTCACGACCGTCACCGAACTGCGGGGGGCCGCCGGGAGGCGGTAGGTCTGGACGGTGCCGGTCGCCGTGGCGGCCGTGTGGACGGGGCAGGCCGGGTGGGTGACCGTGCGGACGGCCAGGGCGATGCGGACGCCCGGGTCGACCGTACGTGAGGTGAGCCAGGCGACGCCACCGGGCTCGAAGCCGGTCCGGTGGTCGGTGAGGTGACGGCCTTCCAGGTGGCGATAGCGCTCGACGCCGGCGTTGGTCACGGCTCCGTCGAGGACGGACTTCACCTCGACGGTCCCTTTCCAGCCGTAGGCGCGGAACAGGGTGCACTGAGCCGCGAGCCCGGTCTCTCCCATGTGCACGATCCGGATGTGGGTGACGCGCAGTCCGCGCCCGTGGGCGTCCTGGAAGAACAGGCGCCGGGTGAGCCCTCCCCCGCGCAGGTCGAGCTGCACGTCGTAGTGGCGCAGTTCCCCGGAGTCGGGCGTCAGCCAGTCGCCGGGCGGCCCGTCGTCGGGCAGGCAGCGGTAGCGCAGCAGTGTCCAGTTGGGCAGGTTGACGAGATCCTCGTTCTCCACCCGTACGCCCGCGACGACCGAGGTGCGGCGGTCGTAGCAGCCGGCCAGGTAGGTCCCCGGGTAGTGCGTGGCGTCGGCGGTGCACTCGGGCGCCGAACCCCTGGTGGCGAAGCGACCGTTGCCGAGCGTGCAGAGGGCCTCGACCAGCCGCTCCCGTGCGGGGTCGTACCGGTCGTACCGCCAACTCCAGCCCGTGCTCACTCAGACTCACCCCACACCGTACGGACCAGCGTCGCCAGATCGTGAACCACCAGGTCGGCGCCTTGTGCGCGCAGGGCATCGGTGCTGTGCCCGTCCGGGGTGCGGTCGAGTCCGACGACGAGACCGAAGCCGCCCCGGCGTGCCGCGCGGACTCCGGCGAGCGCGTCCTCGACCACCGCGGTGGCGCCCGGGCGGATACCGAGAAGGGCGGCCGCGTGGAGGAAGAGAGCGGGGGCCGGCTTTCCGGCGAGGCCGAGCCGGGCGACGTCCTGGCCGTCCACGACCACGGTGAGGAGCTGGTACAGGCCGGAGGCCCGGAGCAGCGCCCGGGCATGCCGCGATGCCGACACCGCGGCGCGGGGAAGGTGGGCCGCGCGCAGGGCGTCGAGTGCCGGCCCGGCATCCGCGAAGGTCGGAACGCCCTTGGCGCCGAGCAGGCGGACGAACACCTGCTCCTTGCGTGCGGCGACGCCCCAGACCGTGTCACGGCCGGGTGGGTCGCCGGGCGCTCCCGCGGGGAGGGTGATCCCCCGGGCTGCCAGGAGGGCCTGTGCCCCGTCGTAGCGGGACCTCCCGTCGACGAACCGCCGGTACTCGGCGTCGGCGTCGAAGGGAGGCTGCTCCTCACCGTAACGGGATCGCGCGGACAGGCAGGCGTCGAAGGCGACCTTCCACGCGGCGGCGTGGACCGTGGCGGAGTCGAGGAGGACACCGTCGGTGTCGAGGACGACACTGCGGGGCGGTAGGACGGCCCGCGTCCGCCCGTTCACCGTGTGCCCCTCGGCGTCAGGCACACAACCGCCGCATGAGCCGATCGGCCCCCTGTCAGGGTCTGTCCGGCCCCTCCGGCCCGTCGGCACCGGATGCGCGTGCGGAGACCGGCCCCCACGTCGAAGGAGGACTGACCGTGGCCGGGGCAGCCCCGAACCAGGCCCCCGCCGCTCCGCGACCGGCCCTGCGCGGCTACCTGGGCGGCGTGGGGACGGTCACCGGTAGCAAGTTCCTGGTGGAGAGCGATCATGTGCGGATCCTCGTCGACTGCGGACTCTTCCAGGGTTTCGCGGACCTGCGACGGCGCAACCGGGAGCGCTCGCGCGCGACGCCGCCGACATCCGCGACAGCGCCCGGCCGCAGAGGGAGGCCGCGCAACGCCGAGTACGCGCCCGTACGGGCCGAGGTCGCCGACGTGCCGCACTTCTCGGCCCTGCTGGTCCGCTGACCGGGGGCCCTTCGGTCCCCGGGTGTAGCCCGCGCGGCCCTGCCGGGGCGCGCCCGCCCCGAGGGA
Organism: Streptomyces sp. R-07; assembly: GCF_049913175.1. Classification (NCBI taxonomy): domain Bacteria; kingdom Bacillati; phylum Actinomycetota; class Actinomycetes; order Kitasatosporales; family Streptomycetaceae; genus Streptomyces; species Streptomyces sp. R-07. The sequence continues at coordinate 6,853,274 of NZ_CP183978.1, read as the reverse complement.
GTCTGTGGGGGAAGGGCCGGAGGACTCCATGAGCACCCTGAGGACGACACGCACCTTCGCCCGGGAGGAGAGCGACATGACACCCCAGCCGTTCACGGTCGCCGACGTGATGACCAAGAAGGTGGTCGCCGTCCTGCCCGGCGCGGAATTCAAGGAGATCGTCACCGCGATGGAACGGTGGAACGTGAGCGCCGTCCCCGTCGTCGAGGGAGAGGCCCGCGTCGTCGGCATCGTCTCCGAGGGGGACCTGCTCCTCAAGGAGGAGTTCCACGACCACCGCCTCGGGCTCGTCGAGCAGATGCGCCGCCTCGACGCCACCGCGAAGGCCGGCTCCCGCCGTGCCGAGGACCTCATGACCTCGCCCGCCGTCACCGTCACCCCGGAGGCCTCCCTACCCCAGGCCGCCCGCCTCATGGCCGCCCACGGTGTCAAGCGGCTGCCGGTCGTGAACGCGCACGGCACGATCCAGGGGATCGTCAGCCGCTCCGACCTCCTCAAGGTCTTCCTCCGAACGGACGAGGAGCTCGCGGCCGAGGTACGCCGCGACGTGATCGAGCACCTGTTCCCGCTCTCGCGGCAACAGGTGGACGTCCGGGTGGACGCCGGCGTCGTCACCCTGTCCGGCGAAGTCCGCGACGGCTCGCTGATCCCGCTGGCGGCCCGGCTTGCGCGGGCCGTGGAGGGCGTGGTGGACGTACGGAGCGAGCTCACCTCCCGGAAAGCGGCATAGCCGTGTGCTTGGCCCACGCTCGGCCGGACGTCCCCGTGCGGGCCGCCGGACGGCCGCGCATGCTCGAAGCATGTCCCAGGTGACCAGCACCGACCTGTACGAGGTCACGATGGCCCTCTCGTACCTGCGGGAGGACATGCGGGCACCGGCGACGTTCGGCCTCTTCGTGCGCGACCTTCCGCCAGGCCGCGGGTTCCTGGTCGCCGCCGGGCTCGAACCGGCCCTCGACCACCTCTCCCGCTTCCGGGTGGGACGCTCCGACGTCGAGGACTTCGCCTCGGTGCTACGGCGGCCCGTCGAGGACCTCGAACCGCTGCACGGACTCTCCTTCGACGGTGGGGTCCGGGCCGTGCCCGAGGGACGGCTCGTCTTCGCCGGGGAACCCCTCCTGGAGGTCACCGCGCCGCTGCCGCAGGCGCAGCTCGTGGAGACGTACCTGCTGTCGCTGCTCTGCCATCAGACGGCGGTCGCGTCCAAAGCGGCCCGCTGTGTGCTCGCCGCCACGGGGCGGCCCCTGGTGGACTTCTCGCTGCGCCGCACCCACGGGCCCGAGGCCGGCCTGCAGGCGGCGCGCTTGTGCGCCCTGGTCGGCTTCGCCGGCACCAGCAACGTCGCCGCCGCGCTCCGGTACGGCATCCCGGCCGCGGGCACGATGGCCCACTCGTACGTCGAGGCCTTCGCCTCCGAGGAGGAGGCGTTCCGGGCCTTCGCCCGCACCCATCCGGGCCCGGTGACCTTCCTGGTCGACACCTACGACACGGACCACGGGGTGGCGACGGCCGCGCGCGTGCTCGCCGACCTCGCGCTCGGTCCGGGGTGCGCGGTCCGCCTCGACAGCGGCGACCTGGGCGCGCTGGCCCGCCGGGCCCGTGCCGCCCTCGACGCGGCGGGGCTGCGGAACGTGCAGATCATCGCGAGCGGCGGCCTGGACGAGTACGGCGTCGACGGACTCGTACGGGAGGGGGCCCCCATCGACGCGTACGCCGTGGGCACGAAGGTCGGCACGGCCGCCGACGCCCCGTACCTCGACATGGCGTACAAGCTGGTCGAGTACGACGGGCGGCCCGTCATGAAGCTCTCGTCGGCAAAGGTGACGGCGCCCGGTCAGAAGCAGGTCTTCCGGGCCCCGGGCCTCCACGATGTCATCGGCCTCGCGAACGAGGAGCCGCCCGAGGGCACGGAGCCCCTGCTGCGGACCGTGATGCGCAACGGGCTCCGCGCGGAACCGCCCGACACCCTGGCCGCCGCCCGCGCCCGCTTCGAGGCCGATCTCGCCGCGCTGCCCGAGGAGGCCCGGCGCATCGAGCGCCCGGTGGCGCCGGTGCCCACTGCGTCGACGCGGCTGACGGCCCTGACGACCGTCGTCCGGCACCGGATCGAGACACGGCGGAGCAGCGGGAGCTAGGGGCCCGCGTTCCCTGCCGGTCGTGGCACCGCCGTCGTCCCGTACGGCGGTACGGCCCACGGCCCGGTCAGCCGTCGCCGGATCCCCGGCCTCCGCCGCGCCGGAGGCGACCGGACCACACCGGCTCCACCTGCTCCCATTCGCGCTCCCACGCCGCGAGCCTGCGGGTCTGGGACCGCCGTCGTACGAGGAAGAACGTGGCGGCCTCGGCGGCCACGACCGTGCCCGCCGTGACCGTGCCGCCCGCAAGCGAGGTGAGCGCCCGGTCCGCGGCACTGCCCGGGGGCCGAGCGGGGCTGCCGGTGTCGTCGACCGTGATCGTCACGGTGTGCCCCTGGGGCGTCTCGGGAGGGACAGGCACGGTCCCGGACCTGCGGACGCCCGCAGGGTAGTTCCAGACGGCCGGTGCGATCGCGCGCGGCTCCGGACCGAACCGGACGGCGATCTGCGGATCCTTGGAGCGTCCCGTGGTGGTCGCGGACACCTGGTGGCGGTGCGCGCCGAGTGCCCTGTCGGCCCTGACGCCGGCGTTCCACACGGCGCCGGCGGCGATCGCACCGCAGATCACGGCGATCGTGAGGGCGAGGAACAGCGCGGTGCGTCCGAGGCGGAACGGCTCGTGGTGACTCATGGCGCACCTCCGGGTGGAGTGACCCGCCGGGCGGCTCGGCGACCGTCAGGGGGTGGTGCCGAGTTCGGATCCGATGTGGTGGGCCCAGGCCCGGACGCGTTCCGGGTTGCGGAAGTCCCCGCCTTTGCCGTGGCGGACCAGGGATCGGGCGATGGTGCCCGGCGTCTCGGCGGTCACGGCGCCGCCGAAGGTGATGTGCTCGCGTGCGCCGAGCTCCTTCATGCGACGGGCCACACCGGGTACGGGCGGGATGTCACGTTGCTCGGCGGAGCTGTCGACGGGGCCACTGCTGAACAGCCAGACGGGGCGGTGGCGCAGCTGTTCGACATTACGCCGGGCGCATCGTCGCGCTTTGCCGTTCCAGTGGCCGGCGTAGAGCGCGCCGCCGAGGACGACTCCGTCGTAGCTGCTCACGTCGGTGACGGTGTCGGCCGGCAGGACGACCGCCTCGATGCCGTCGGCGCGCAGCGTCCTGCCGATCTCGTCGGCGATCCCCGCGGTCGCGCCGTGCTTGCTGCCGTAGGCGACCAGGACTCGCTTGGGGTCGTGTTCGGCGCTCACCGGGATGAGGTCGTCGTCGACGGTGAGCGCGATGTCGTCGGGGTCCGTTCCCGGCACCTTGTCTCCGGTCATCGTTCTCCTCCTCCTACGCGGGTCCCCGTGTCCCACCCTCCCGCCCGGCCCTCGCACGGCACAGGGCCCAAGGGGGTTGTCCGGGAGGGCCCCATGGGCCGTACCGGGAAGGGACCGACCGGCCCATGGGGGTGCGTGGCGTTCCGCCGGCCGCGTGGCTCGAGATGAGGTCGGGCTGCCGCCGTCAGAGAAAGACGGCGGACACGCGGATGGTGTGCACGGGGCGCCCTGGGCGCGCGTTCATCCCCACGGGAGGTGGGAAGGACCCGGGCCGGTGAGGCAGCGCGTCGCCGGTTGCCTCTGGGCGCTCGGGCGGCCGGGGTGGTGACGCGATGTTCCGGGCGGGACGTCGTCGTGTCTTGCGGGCCATGGTCACTCCACGCGTGTTCTGAGTACGGAAGCGGGCGGCCGGAGGGCGTCCGCAGGTCGGGGGGACGAGCCCGACAGGATGGCTGGAGGCGGCGGCTGATCCGGGTCTGCTGCATCGTGCCCACCTCTCCAGGGACCCGGACAGTGGCCCGGGGGCTTGTCTCGTCCTCCCAGTGTGCAGCCCGGGGCCGGGCCGCCCCAGTGCCGAGGGGGCTAACCGCCCGGTGACTCCCGGTCCGTGCGGGGCCGGGACCGGTCGGCCCCGGAGGAGGTGGCGTCCGTCCCGCCCGCCTCGGACAGGGGAACGGTGATCACGGGGCAGGTGGCGTGGCGCAGCAGTCCGTGGACCGTGGAACCGAGCCGCATGCCGGAGTGCCCTCCCCGGCCGCTGCGGCCGACGACGACGGCCAGGGCCTCCTGAGAGACGCGGATGAGTTCCTCGACGGGGTGCCCGCGCGTGATCACCTGTTCGACGGTGACGTCCGGGTGGCGTGCGGCGCAGTCGGCGACCGACTCGGCAAGCAGCCGCCGGCGGTCGGCCAGGCCCTCGGCCTCGTCGTCGCGGGACATCCGGGGCCGGGGCCACACCCAGACGGCCATGAGCCGTGCCTCGCGCAGGCTCGCTTCCGCCACGGCGAAGGCGACGGCGGCCCGGCAGTCCCTGCTGCCGTCCACGCCGACGACGATCAGCAGCGGGTGGACGGCCGTGTGCTCCGGAGTACGGATCACGACCACGGGACAGTCGGCGCGCGCGGCCAGCGGGACGGCCACCGAGCCCTCGCTGAGGACCTCGGCGGCCCTGCCGAGGCGGCGCGAACCCACCACGACGAGTGCTACACCCCGTGTCCTGTCGCGGAGCACGGTGGCCGGCGGTCCATCGACGAGCTCCGTCGCGGTCCACAGGCCGTCGTGCAGTTCTCGTACGAGGTCCTGTGCGTTCGCGAGCGCCCACTCCGCTCGGATGCGCAGGGAGCTCTGGTGGGCGAGCGCGTCGTACCGGAGCCGGTCGTGGACCGGGGGAACGGCGACGACCAGGCGCAGCCGGACACCTCTGCGCACCGCCTCGGCGGCGGCCCAGACCAGGGCCGGGACGGACACCTCGCGGGGGTCGATGCCGAGGAGTACGTCACTCATGGCTCCTCCTCCCCCGTCACGACGGTGGACGGGACGATCTCCACCGGGCAGTGGGCGTGGTGGATCAGGGCATGGGCGACGCGTCCCAGGGACGGCCCTATGCCCAGCGGGCGGCGGCCGCGACCCATCACGATCAGGTCCGTACGGCTGCTTGCCTCGATGAGGATTCCGGGGGTGCTCGTTCCCGTCTCCACGTGGTGTCCGACGATCAGCTGGGGGTAGAGCGCGCGGATGCTGTCGGCAAGGGTCTTGGTCTCGTGCACGCGCTGCCGGGCGATCGCGTCGAGGTCGTCGAGCATGGTGGCGACACTGCCGACGTGGGTGAGGACGTTCCAGACGCTGACGATCCGCAGGGCAGCCCTGCGGGCGTCGGCCTCGGCGGCGGCGAGGAGCAGACCGTGCACGTCCGTGCTGTCGTGCACGGCGGCGGTCACCGAGCCCGTCTCGGGCCGCTCGCCCTCCCCGCGTACGACGATCACGGGCACCTCGGCCCGGGCGGCCACGCCGAGCCCCACCGAGCCGAGCAGAAGGGCGGTGAAGCCGCCGAGGCCCCTGCTGCCCACGACGATCGTTCCCTGGGTGCCGGCCGATTCCCGCAGTCCGGAGACCGGCTCCTGACGGCTGAGCTCCTTGGTGACGTCGAGGTCGGGAAAACGCTCGTGGAGCGCGCTCGCCGTCTCGGTCAGCAGGTCGCGGCCCGCTTCGCGTACCGCCTGGATCGTCTCGGCGTCGGTCCAGTAGGCGCGCCGGTCGGTGTCGGCGGCGTGGACGAGGCGGAGGGGCCGGCCCCGGCGGGCGGCCTCGGCGGCGGCCCAGAGGGCGGCCGTGCGAGCGGAGGGGGATCCGTCGACTCCCACGACGACGTTGCCGAGCTCCGGCCGGGCGAGGGTCTCGCTGGTCATGGTTCCTCCTCGGCGGTACTCCCCCGGGAATCACACTCCCAGGCTGGCATCGCGGTGGCCGTGCCCGGGATGGGCCGTTCGGACCCGATCGAGACCTGCCCGGCCCCTCCTGCCGACGGGCACCGCCCCTTCGGTTCGAGCTGACGGGCCCGGGGCGGGACCTTGTTCGTCAGGGCTCGGGGAGGGACGGCGTACCGGGAGCGCCTCGGACCAGAACACGCCGTCCTGTCACCCGCCGTGGGGAGAGCAACACGACCGTGTCCCGTTCGTCTCCGGCCCACGGTGTCGAGTACGCGGCGTCCTTGAGCGCCCGGGCCGTTGCCGGATCCGACACCTTCCGTACGGGGCCGACGAAGAGGACGCTCCAGCCCTGACTGAAGGCTTCGTCCACACGGTCCTCCTCGAAGGCGATCTCCGCGCCGGACGTCGCCGCCCGCGCGAGCGGCGCCTCCGCCGCGGTCATGAACAGGATCTCGCTGCCGACGACTTGATAGTTCACGGGGAAGATCTCCGGCCCGTCGTCGCCGGTGACAGCGACGCGGCCGACGCCGTGGTCGTCGAGCATCGCCCAGCATTCCGTTTCGTCGATCTCGTCCATCCGGGCGTGATACCCGGCCAGGGTTCCTCCGGGCGCGAGGTCCGCTGCGTATCCGGTGAGGTCCTGGACGGTCGTCTCCAGTGCGTTCGCGAGCCGGACCAGGAACTCGATCCCGGGCGCGGGCAGTTGCTCTTCCAGGAGAGCGATGTAGCCCGATGTGGATCCGGCCCGCGCGGCCACGTCCTCCCGGGACAGGCCGAGGCGGGTACGCCTGGCCTCGACGCGGCGGCCGAGGTCGCTCATGTGGCGCCGAGCGGTGGCGGGGTTCATCACAGGTCTCCCTCCGAGGGGACGGGATGGTGCTGGGGGACGACGGCGACCGGGCACGAGGCGTGGTGCAGGGCGCGGTGGGCGACCCTGCCCAGCTCCAGGCCGACAAGGCGGTCCCGGCGTCGCACCCCGACGATCAGCAGGTCGGCGGCGGCGGAGCGATCGGTCAGCTCGCGGTGGGCGGGGCCCTCGACCGTGCTTCTGCGCAGCCGTACGTCGGGGTACTCGCCGGCCGTCGCCTCCAGCGCCTTGTCGAGGAGTTCCGCGGCTCGCTGCTCGGAGTACGTGCCGGGCTCACCGCTCAGGAGAAGGTGGTCGACCGGCTCATGGGCGGGTCGTCGCCAGGCGCGTACGACGTCGAGTTCCGCGCCTCGTACGGCTGCCTCGCGAAAGGCGAACCGCACGGCCGGCGCGTCCACGTCGTGGTCGCCGATGCCCAGCAGGATCCGTTGATGGCGCGCTTCCAGGGCCTGCCGGTCCCCACGGACGACGACGACCGGGCCGTGTGCCCGGGCGGCCACGACGAGACCGACGGAGCCGAGCAGGAGGTCGGCAAGGTCTCCCCGTCCGCGGGACCCGACGACGAGGAGCATGGACTCCTGCCCCTCCCTGAGCAGCGCGCCGGACGGGTCCTCGGCGAGGACGTCCGCCGTGAGGGCGAGACCGGGTGCGCGGCGTCGGGCACGTTCCGCCGCGACGCCGACGATGTTCTCGGCGAGGACCTGGCCCGAGGGCCGGTCCATGGTCCGGGCCGGCACGACTCCCTCGTACCGTTCCCACAGGGAGGCGTGCACGATGCGCAGCGGGCGCCCGTGCCGTACGGCTTCGTCGACCGCCCAGTCCAGGGCCGCGAGACTCGCGTCGGAACCGTCGACGCCCACCACCACGGGTGAATCCATCGTCCCCACCGCCTTCCGGATACGAGAGGGCTCATTCCCACGGTCGCACCGAGCGCCGGCGCGCCGATAGGGCCGGTCGGTCCCGGGGCGACGGCCCGCCTGGACCTCACGGCGGGAGGGGCGAGGTCACGAGGGAACACGACGGGAGGAGGGCGTGAGGTCGGCACCGGCGAGGGAGCCCGCACGGGCATCCTCACCCGTTCCGCCGAAGCGCTGGAGACCGCCGACGAGCTCGACACCGTCGTCCTCGACAAGATCGGCACGGTCACGCGGGCAGGCCGGTCCTCACCGACGTGCACCCCGGCGGCAGCCGGAAGGCTTCGGAAACCGTGCACGACAGGGACTGACCACCGGCCCGATCAACCGTCAGTGACATCACGTCCCACCGCTCCGCAGGGCGCTCAGGCGCCTGCGGTACTCCTCCTCGTCGATCTCGCCGCGCGCCAGCCGTTCGCCCAGGATCTGCTCGGCTGCGGCGGGCTCCTGCCGCACACGCCGGCCCGTGGTGCGGTCCAGTGTGCGGAACACCAACACCACGGCGGTGATGAGGAGCTCCCAGAAGAGAACCATTCCAGAACCGTGCGCCGACCCGGCAGGGCGCTGTGGTGCTGTGGTGCTGTGGCGTGATCATGGTGGGCAGCTCCCGGTGGACCGTGGAGCCGGGCGGGCGCCCCGGGGGGCACCCGCGGCCGGCGAGGCGCAGGGGGTGAGGCGTTCAACCGTCCAGGCGGCGCCCTGCGAGCCAGGTGACCATCTCGGGGTCGTGGTGGTCGAAGAAAAGGGAGCTGCCGGTGTCGAGGGTGGCGATGGCCGCCATCTGCTCGTCGGTGAGCCGGAAGTCGAAGACGTCGAAGTTCTCCGCCATGCGCTCGGCACGCACCGACTTGGGGATGGCGACCACGCCGCGCTGGGTGAGCCAGCGCAGCACGACCTGGGCGACGGACTTGCCGTACTGCTTGCCGATCTCGGCGAGCAGGGGGTTGGTGAACAGGTCGTTCTTGCCTTCGGCGAAGCCGCCCCAGGACTGGATCTGCACCCCGTGCTCGCGCATGAGGTCCTGGTAGTCGGCGCGCTGGAAGAACGGGTGGGTCTCGATCTGGTTGACGGCCGGGGTGATCTCGTTGTTGACGATCAGGTCGATCAGCCGGTCGGGGTAGAAGTTGGCGACACCGATCGCCTTGACCACGCCCTCGCGGTTGAGGGCCTCCATGGCGCGCCACTGGCCGTAGACGTCGCCGAAGGGCTGGTGCATCAGGTACAGGTCGAGGTGGTCCAGGCCCAGCTTGGTCAGGGACGTCTCGAACGCGCGGCGGGTGTTGTCCTGGGCGGGGGCGTCCTGGACCCACAGCTTGGTGGTGACGAACAGCTCCTCACGCGGGATGCCGCTGGATTTGATGGCGCGGCCTACGGCTTCCTCGTTGCCGTAGGCGGCAGCGGTGTCCAGCAGGCGGTAGCCGGCGGCCAGGGCCTCGAAGACGGCGCGCTCGGTGTCCTCGGCGGGGATCTGGTAGACGCCGAAGCCGAGGAGCGGCATTTCTACACCGTTGTTCAAGGTCACGTGCTGCATGAGGGGATTCCTTCGCTGTACGGGGTGGGGGCGTGCGATCAGGGGCGGATGAGGGCCTTGAGGACCCGGCGGTCGGCCATGGCCCGGTAGGCATCCGGAGCCCGGTCGAGGGGGAAGGTCTCGTCGAAGACGCGGCCGGGGGTGATGGTGCCGTCCAGGACGTCGGGCAGCAGCTGCTCGATGTAGGCGCGGGCGGGGCTGGCACCGCCGGTCAGGGTGATGTTGCGCATGAACTCGGCGGGGCCGATCGGTCCCTGCTCGTACTGGGGGACGCCCAGGCGGCTGATGGTGCCGCCGTCCAGGACCGCGCCGAGCGCGGTGTCGAGGGCCTGGCGGGTGCCGACGGCCTCGATGACCTTGTCCACGCCGCCGGTCAGCTCGCGGATGAGGGCGATGCCTTCCTCGCCGCGCTCCGCGACCACGTCGGTGGCGCCGAACTCGCGGCCCAGGCCGGTGCGTGCCTCGTGGCGGCCGGCGAGCACGATCCGCTCGGCACCCAGCCGCTTGGCGGCGATCACCGCGCACAGGCCGACCGCGCCGTCGCCGACGACCAGCACCGCGTCGCCGCGGCGGACGCCGGCGGTGACGGCGCCGTGGTGGCCAGTGGTCATTACGTCCGACAGGGCCAGCAAGGAGGGCAGCAGCGCGGAGTCGGCGGCCACCGGCAACTTCACCAGGGTGCCCTCGGCGTACGGGACGCGGACGGCTTCGCCCTGGCCGCCGTCGACGCCGTCGAAGCCGTAGCGGCCGCCGTTGCGGCAGGAGATGTGCAGCCCCTTGGCGCAGTAGTCGCAGGTGTTGTCGCTGTGGGTGAACGGGGCGACGACCAGGTCACCGGTCTTCAGACCGGTCACGTCCGCGCCGGTCTCCTCGACGACGCCGAGGAACTCGTGCCCCATCGGGCGGCCGGTGTCGGTGGTGGGCATCGAGGCGTAGGGCCACAGGTCGCTGCCGCACACACAGGAGGCGACGACGCGCACCACGGCGTCGGTGGGCTGGACGATCTTCGGGTCGGGCCGGTCCTCGACGCGGACGTCACCGGCTCCGTACATCACTGCTGCACGCATAAGGGGTTACCGCTCCAAACGGGGGTCGTGCTGGGGGCTGGGTGTCAGCGTTCGAGCATCCGGGCCTGGGCTTCGGTGTGGGTGTCGCCGGCGGCGGGCGGCAGGCTGCTGAGCTTGTTCAGCTGCTCGGCGGTCAGGGTGACGGTGTCGGCGGCGGCGTTCTCCTCGACCCGGCTGACGCGCTTGGTGCCGGGGATCGGGGCGATGTCGTCGCCCTGGGCGAGCAGCCACGCCAGGGCCACCTGCCCGGGTGTGGCACCGGCCTCGTCGGCCAGGGCCTTGACCTCGTCGGCGAGCGCCAGGTTGCGCTGGAAGTTCTCGCCGGTGAAGCGCGGGTTGTCCCGGCGGAAGTCGTTCTCGTCGAACTGGTCGGTGGAGCGCACGGTGCCGGTCAGAAAGCCGCGGCCCAGCGGGGAGAACGGCACCAGCCCGATGTTCAGCTCCCGCAGGACGGGCAGCACCCGCTCCTCGATACCGCGGGTGAACAGGGAGTACTCGGACTGGACCGCGGTGACCGGCTGGACGGCATGGGCGCGGCGGATCGTGTCCGGACCGGCCTCGGACAGCCCGAAGGCGCGCACCTTGCCCTCGGTGATCAGCTCGCCGACGGCGCCGGCGGTCTCCTCGATCGGTGTGTTCGGATCGACGCGGTGCTGGTAGTACAGGTCGATGTGGTCGGTACCCAGCCGCTTCAGGGAGCCCTCGACCGCAGTGCGGATGTTGGCCGGGGAGGAGTCCAGGTTCCACGCGCCGTCTCCGCCGTGCGAGACCAGGCCGAACTTGGTGGCCAGCACCACCTTGTCCCGGCGGCCCTTCAGCGCCCGCCCGAGCAGCTCCTCGTTGGTGTAGGGGCCGTAGATCTCGGCAGTGTCGATCAGCGTGACGCCCAGCTCAAGGGCACGGTGCACGGTCCGGATCGACTCCGCGTCATCGGTGCCGGAGCCGGTGTAGCCGTGGGACATGCCCATCGCACCCAGCCCGATCCGGGAAACCTCCAGGTCACGCAGCTTGATGTACCGCATCTCGCCCTCTTCCGATCATGGTGTCGCCTGGTCTCTCACTCTTGCCGGCCCGGCAGGCCGTGCCCGCCGAAGTCCGGGCGGGAGCGAAGAGGCCGGCGTCTTCCTCATCCACCTTCGTCCGGATTGCTCGGGCGTGGCAGGGCGGGCTCTTCAGGGGTAATGACAGGGCCCCCCTCCCGTCCGCGGCGCGGCCGCTCACCGGGTGAAACTGGAGTCATGGCATCCCAGAGCGCGCACGGCGAGGGCGCCGAGCTGGGCCGCTTCCTGCGCGCCCGCCGCACCCAGACCAGCCCCGAGCACGTCGGCCTCACCATCGGCACCGGCATCCGCCGCACCCCCGGCCTGCGCCGCGAGGAGCTGGCCACCCTCGCCGGCATCAGCATCGACTACTACGTGCGCCTGGAACGCGGCAAGGAGACCCGCCCCAGCCCCGCCGTCCTCGACTCCCTCGCCCGCGCCCTGCACATGGACGACCAGGAACGCCAGCACCTGCGTGAACTCGCCGCACGAGCCGCCCGCTACGCCCCCGAACCGCCGCCGGCCCCGAGCCGCACCGTCCGCCCCCACCTGAAGCTGCTGCTGGAGTCACTGCGCCCGAACCCCGCCTATGTCATCAGCCGCAGCATGGACATGCTGGCCTGGAACCCCGGCGGCCTCGCCCTGTACGCGGGCCTGGAGGACTGGCCCGCCAAACACCGCAACCTGGCCCGCTACCTCTTCCTCCACCCGGCTGCGCGAGATCTATTCCCAGACTGGGACCGTCAGATCACCGCGTGCGTCGCCCGCCTGCGTGCCGTCGCCGGCACCGCCCCCGACGCCCCCGACCTGACCAACCTCGTCGGCGAGCTCCTCCTCAAGAGCCCCGACTTCGCCCGGCTGTGGGAACGCTACGAGGTCACCGGCCGTAAGCCCGCACAGAAGACCTTCCACCACCCCCGAGTCGGCACCCTCACGCTCACCTCCCAGTCCATGCAGCTGGAAGGAACTCCCGGCCAGCGCATCGGCGCCTACACCGCCGAACCCGGCACACCCGACCACGACGCCATGCTCCTGCTCGACATGACCGCGCCCGCAGCCGCGCCCCACCAGGAAGTCCCGCTCGCATCGCCCTGACCGCTGTTCTCGCCAACGGTTCTTTCCCGAGCGACGCCAAACGACGTCGAGCGTCACCCCTGTCCGCGCTGCCGGGCCGGACTCGGCTCGCCGTGCCGCTCGCGCTCCAAGGCGGTCGCCGGCACCAACCACACCGGCCGCTTCACCAAGATGTCCGGGCCCGCCAAGCCTCTGTACGTTTCCACCCCCGCCGACCGTGGGCCCTGAACACGAGGACTTGACAGGGAACACGACCAACTGGATCTGGACCGTGCGGCGCCAGACCACCCCCGCTCCCGGCGGCCTCGTGGACAAGGGGACGACGGGCAAGCGGGCCCGCCAAGTCCCCATCATCGAGGAGATCCGCCCCCTCGTCGCGCAGCGCATCCTGGCCGCCGGCCCTGATCCCGACGCCCGCATGTTCACCGGACCCCGAGGCGGCCGCATCTCCACCGCGGTCTTGCGCGACGCGACCCACTGGGACGACGTCGTCCCGAAACTCGGCTACGAGCACCTGCGCCGCCACGACCTCCGGCACACCGGACTCACATGGTTCGCGGGGATGGGACTGTCCGTCTTCACGCGCGGCGCCGCCCTGATCCGGGGCGCCGCGCCCCGCGCGGCGGATGCCCTGCCGCCGGCGGTCCGGTGCTGCGCGTCCGTGCCGTACGGGGTGGCGCCATCCAGGCCTTCGACGTGCGGGGGCTGGTCGCCGAGGCGGCGCGGCACGACTGCGTGCTCGGCGTGACCCGGCTGATCGGGGACTTCGTACCGCCCGGCACGGTGCTCGTCGAGGTGTACGGGGCACGTCCCGACCGGATCCCGTCCGGGTGACCGGCCTCATCGCCCTAGGGGCGGAGCGCACGATCGAGCAGGATCCCGCCTTCGCGCTGAGGGTCCTCGTCGACATCGCCATCAGAGCGCTCTCCCCCGCGGTGAACGACCCCACGACCGCCGTGCAGGTGATCAACTACATGGAGTGGTTCCTGCACACGGTCGGCGAGCGGCACCTTCCCGGTCGTTACGTCCTGGCCGATGGAGACGGGGCCGCCCGGCTCGTACTGCCGGGACGCGACTGGGAGGGCTACCTCCAGCTCGCCGTCTGCGAGATCCGGGACCACGGAGGCTCGTCCGTCCAGATCTGCCGTAGGCTCCGCGCCGTGCTCGAAGGGCTGCTCGAAGCCCTCTCGCCGGGGCAACACCCTTCGGCGCGTGCCGAGATGAGCCTGCTGGGGCAGGCGGTCGAGCGGGAGTTCGCAGACCCGGACCGGCGGTCGATCGCGCAGCAGGCCGACGTCCAGGGCATCGGCGGAGTGCGCCGACCCTGACACCGTCCGCCGGAGCCCTGGCGCGGGGGTGACCGGGGCCCCGGCCTCCGTGCGCGGGAAGGCCCGGCCGTAAGCTCGGGACATGGTGGGTGCGCAGGCGGACGGGGCCGGGCGAGGGCCGGGCCGGCCCCGGGAGGAACGGGTCACCGGAGCGGTTCTCCGCGCGGTCGTGGACATGGTCCACGAGCAGGGGATCGGGGCGGTGACGATGGACGCCGTCGCGGCCCGGGCCGGGGTGAGCAAACCTGCCATCTACCGCCGGTGGCCCACCAAACAGGATCTGATCATCGCCGCCGCGGAGACCCGCATCGGCACCCTGTCGGTGCCGGATCTGGGCGACTTCCGGGCGGAGCTCCGCTTCGTGCTCACCACCCGGCTGGAGGCCTACCGCTTGCCGGGGACGGACCGGCTGATCGCGGGCCTCATCGGCGCGGCGGCCGAGACGGGGGCGGTGCGCGGCCAGTACGCGGCGTACACCGAGCGCATCACGAGCGAGACGAGGCGCATCCTCGAACGTGGCATCGAGCGCGGCGACGTGAGCCCGGACACCGATGTCCGGGCCGCCGCCACGCTGGTGGCCGCCCCGCTGCTCTTCCGGCTGATCGGCGAACAGGAGATGCCCGACACCCGCTTCGTCGTCGCCCTGGTCGACCTCGTGGCCCGGGCCGTCGGCCCCGTGGGCTGACGACTTCCGCGGCGGCTGTCCGCGGCGTCGATTTTTCGTGTGTCCAGGCTCTTGCCTCACCCCACCCCAATAACGATACTCCCAGTAACGAATTTCGCCTCGTTCACGGAGGACTCATGGACAGCGCCGTCGCCACTCCCGCCCCCGCGCTCGACAAGCCGCTGATGCACTACGGGAAGCGCACGCTCGACCGCCTCGCCCCCGACGCGGCCCAGCCCGACTACCGGCTCCTGGACCTCTCCCCCCTCACCCCACACATCGGCGCCGAGATCGAAGGCGTCGACCTCTCGCGCCCGATCGGCGATGAGCTCGCGGAGGAGATCAGGCAGGCCCTGCTGGAGTGGAAGGTCATCTTCTTCCGGGACCAGCACGCCTTCGACCCGCGGTCCCAGCTCGCGTTCTCCGCCCTGTGGGGCGAGCCCGAGCCGAACCCCTTCTTCCCGAAGGGCGACAGCGTCGGAGTCTCCCGGCTCGCCAAGGACGCCATGGCCGTCGGCACCGAGAACATCTGGCACAGCGACCACTCGTTCATGGCCGCGCCGGCACTCGGCTCCGTACTGCGCGCCGTCGAGGTGCCGGCCGCCGGCGGCGACACCATGTGGGCCGACATGGCAGCGGCCTACGACAACCTCACCGACTCCATGAAGGCCCGGATCGCAGGGCTCACCGCCGAGCACGACTGGCTGCCCAGCTGGGGCTCGCTCATGACCGAGGCGCAGATCGCCGCGCACCGTGCGAACCTGCCCGCGGTCGAGCACCCCGTGGTCGTCCGGCATCCGCGCACCGGCCGCGAGCTGCTGTACGTCAACGAGCCCTTCACCACCCGGATCGCCGGCCTGTCGGACGCCGAGAGCCGCGAACTGCTCGACGAGCTCGTGCTGCAGGCCCGCATCCCCGAGTACCAGGTCCGCTTCCGCTGGCAGCCCGGCTCCGTCGCGGTCTGGGACAACATCGCCACGCAGCACTACGCGATCAGCGACTACTTCCCGCAGCGCCGGGTCATGGAGCGCATCGCCATCGCCGGCGTCCCGCTCTGCTGAACCAGCCCCCTCCCCCCTCCCCGACCAGTCTCCGCGGAGCCCCTGTGACCGACACCGACGTCGCACCCGCCGTGCCCGCCGGCACCTCGAAGACACCGAGCAGCACCCGACGCGCCTGGACCGTCACCGCGCTCCTCATCGTCTTCATGATGATCAATTTCGCCGACAAGTCGGTGCTCGGTCTGGCCGCGGAGGAGATCCGCGAGGACCTCGGCCTCACAGCGTCGGCCTTCGGACTCGCCAGCAGCGCCTTCTTCCTGCTCTTCTCCGTCTCCGGTGCCGCGGTGGGGCTGCTCGCGGACCGCATACGGCCCAAGTGGCTGATTCTGGCCATGGCCGTCCTGTGGTCCGCCTCCCAGGCACCGCTGGCGGTGGGCGGAGGGCTCGCGGTGCTCATCACCTCACGCGTCCTCCTCGGCGCCGCCGAGGGGCCTGCCTTCCCCGTCGCCCAGCAGGCCACCCTGTCCTGGTTCCCCGATCACCGACGCAACCTGCCCGGGGCCCTGATCGTTCTCGGCATCACCCTCGGCATCCTCGTCGCCGCTCCCGTCCTGACGTGGGTGATCCAGAACCACGGCTGGCGCTCGGCGGTCGCTGCGGTGGCACTCGTCGGGGTGGTCTGGGCGCTGCTGTGGGTCCGCCTCGGCGGCGAGGGACCATACGCCACCGCGTCGGCCCCCACCGGGCCGGCCGCCTCCGGAGGCGCACGGAGCGAAGGCGCGCCGGCCGGCGCCCCGACCGCGCCGCCCCCGTCGAGCGCCCCCTACCGGCGGATCGTCGCGACCCGCACCTGGATCGGCGCCACGACCGCCTACTTCGGCACCTACTGGGTCATCGCCTTCGCCCTGGTCTGGCTCCCCTCGTACCTCCACAAGGCGCTGGGCTACTCCTCGGCCGGCTCCACCCGGATGGTGATGCTGGTCTGGGGGCTGGGCGGCGTCGCGGTGCTCGGCCAGGCGGGCCTGACCGGACGGCTCCTGCGCCGCGGGGCCGCGAGCCGATGGGCACGCGGCGGGATCGGTGGCGTACTGCTGCTCGTCGGCGCCGCGGCGTGCCTCGCCCTGCCCTTCGCTCCGGCCGGTGTCCTGACCGCCGTGCTCCTGGTCGTGGGATTCGGGCTGCCGGGAGCGATGAGCAGCGTCGCCGTCACCACGGTCACGGAACTGGCGCCGGCCGACCGCCGCGGCGGCGCCCTGGGCATCATGAACGCCGTGGTGACCACCGCCGGTCTGCTCGCCCCGACGCTGATCGGGCGCCTCGTGGACACCCACGGCGCGGACGGCTACCGGTACGCGGTCCTCATCACCGGTGCCGTGCTGCTGCTGAGCGGAGCCGCCGCCCTCACGCTGATCGACCCCGACCGCGACGCCCGCCGGCTGTCCCTGTGACGCCCCATTTCCCGCAAGGACCGACGTTGAACACCAGCTCCCTTGACACCTCCCTCCTCGACCGGACCGTGGCCGACGTACGGGCCGGAGCCGCGTCCTGGACCGCCACCCCGCTCTGCGAACGCATCGCCCTCCTTGAGCGGCTGCGGTCCCGCGTCGTCGCGCGAGCGGCCCTCATGGCCGACGCGGGCAGCCGGGCCAAGGGGTACGGACCGCAGTCCCCGTGGGCGGCGGAGGACTGGATGGGCGGCCCCTGGGCCCTGGTCCAGAACGCCGCGGCGCTGCTGTACGTCCTTCGACGGATCGCCGCGGGCAAGGACCCGCTGGACCGGAGGACGGTCCGCGAGGAGAACGGCCGCACCCTGGTGGACGTCTTCCCCGCCACCGGCTGGGACACCCTGCTGCTCAACGGGTTCTCGGCCCGGGTGTGGATGCGCCCCGGCGTCACCGCGGAGCAGGCGCTGGCGTGCGCCGCGGGCGAGTACCGGGGCAGGCAGGCGGAGCCCGCCGTGACCCTGGTGCTCGGCGCCGGCAACGTCGCCGCCATCACCGCGCTCGACATCCTGCACAAGCTCTACGCCGAGGGCCAGGTCGTCATCGCGAAGATGAACCCGGTCAACGCCTATCTGCGCCCCCACTTCGAGGACGTCTTCGCCGAGTTCGTCGAACGGGGCTGGCTGCGCTTCGTCGACGGCGGCGCGGCCGAAGGCGGCTATCTCTCCCGCCACCGGGGCGTCGACACCCTGCACATCACCGGAAGCGACCGCACCCACGACGCCATCGTCTGGGGCACCGACGAGGACGCCGAGCGCCGCCGCCAGGCCGACCTGCCACTGATCTCCAAGCCCTTCAGCAGCGAACTGGGCGGCGTCAGCCCCTGCATCGTGACGCCGGGGCCGTGGAGTGCCGCCGACTTCCGCTTCCAGGCCGAGCACATCGTCACCAGCAAGATGAACAACTCGGGCCACAACTGCATCGCCAGCCAGATCCTCGTCCTGCCACGGGACTGGCACGGGACCGAGCGGCTGCTCGACGAGATCCGCACGGTGCTGCGCGAGCTGCCCCCGCGTACCGACTACTACCCCGGCGCCGCCGACCGCCTCGCCTCCGTACGAGCGGCCCACCCGACGGCGGAGGAACTCGGAGACGGCTGCCGGCTGCTCGTACCCGACATCGCCGACCATGACGACCCGCTCATCAGCGACGAGGTCTTCGGCAGCGCCCTGGGCGTCGTCCGCCTGCCCGGCGCGACTCCGGACGCGTTCCTGCGCCGTGCCGTCGGCTTCGCCAACGACACCCTTCCCGGCACCCTCGGCGCGACCCTGATCGTCCATCCGCGGACCGAGAAGGCGCACCAGGACGCCGTCCGCTCCGCGATCACCGATCTGCGGTACGGCACGCTGGGCGTCAACTGCTGGTCGGGCGTGGGCTTCCTGCTCGGATACACCCCTTGGGGGGCCTTCCCCGGCCACACCCGCCAGGACATCGGCAGCGGCATCGGCTTCGTGCACAACGCGTTCATGCTCGAAGGCATCGAGAAGACCGTACTGCGCGCTCCGTTCGCCCCGGCCCCGCGCGGCCTGCTCATCGGTGATCCTTCCCTGTCCCCGCGCCCTCCTTACTTCGTCACCCACCGCAGGGCCGGGACCACGGTGGAGCGCCTCACCCGCTTCACCGCGGCGCCGAGCCCCGCGAAGCTGCCCGCCCTGTTCGCCGCCGCGCTGCGGGGCTGACAGCCGCTCCGACCACCGGAACCCACGCATCCGCCGCACCCTCAACGGAGACCCCATGCTCAACCTCGCCGCCCTGCTGGAGAACAGTGCCCGTGCCGTGCCCGACCGTACGGCGGTCGTGCTGGGCGTCCAGCGCCTGACGTACGCGGAGTTGGACACGGCTGCCCGCCGCGTCGCGAACCTGCTGCGCTCACGGGGCATCAACCCGGGCGACAAGGTCGCGCTGTCGTGCCCGAACGTCCCGTGGTTCCCGATCGTCTACTACGGCATCCTCAAGGCGGGCGCGGTGGCCGTACCGCTCAACATCCTGCTCAAGAGCCATGAGATCGCCTACCACCTGGCCGACTCCCAGGCCAGGGCGTACTTCTGCTTCGAGGGAGGCGCCGAGCTCCCGCTCGGGCAGGAGGGCTGGCAAGGATTCGGCGGGACGCCGGGGTGCGAGCAGTTCTTCCTGCTGCCGTCCACCCCGTCCGGGGGCTCTCCCATCGAGGGTGCGGAGACGCTTACGGAGGCGCTGGCCGGTCGGAGCGCGGACTTCGAGACCGTGGCCACGGAGCCGGGCGACACTGCGGTCATCCTGTACACGTCCGGCACCACGGGTCGGCCGAAGGGGGCTGAGCTCACCCATTCCAACGTGATGATGAACGTGCTGAGCTGCCACAAGCTGTTCGGTGAGGTCGAGCACGACGTCCACCTGATCGCGCTGCCGCTGTTCCACTCCTTCGGCCAGGTCGTGCAGATGAACACGGGTATCGCGTCGGGGGCCACGCTGGTGCTGCTCCCGCGCTTCGACGCCGGCGCGGCCCTCGCCCTCATGCAACGCCATGCCGTCACGTTCTTCGCGGGCGTGCCCACCATGTTCTGGTCCCTGCTAGAGGCGGACTGCGCCGACGTGGACCTGCCCCGGATCGCCGAGAACCTGCGCATGGCGGGGTCGGGAGGTTCCGCCCTCCCGGTGGAGATCCACCGCCGCTTCACCGAGCGGTTCGGTGTCACGATCCTGGAGGGGTACGGCCTCTCCGAGACCAGTCCGGCCGCCACCTTCTCGCCGCGGGGAGAGCCGGTGCGGCCCGGGTCCATCGGCCGCCCGGTCTGGGGAGTGGAGGTGGACCTGGTCGACGAGGACTGGACGCCGGTCCGGGGCGCCGACGCGATGGGTGAGATCGTCGTCCGCGGACACAACGTCATGAAGGGCTATTTCAACCGGCCCGACGCGACGGCCGAGGTGATGCGCGACGGCTGGTTCCGCACCGGTGACCTGGCACGTCGTGATGCCGACGGCTGGTTCTACATCGTCGACCGCGCCAAGGACATGATCATCCGCGGCGGCTTCAACGTGTACCCGCGCGAGATCGAGGAGGTCCTGCTCACGCATCCCGCCGTGAGCATGGCGGACGTGATCGGCGTTCCGCACGAGCGCCACGGTGAGGAGATCAAGGCCTGCGTGGTGCTCGCCCCGGGAGCGACGCTCTCCGAGGACGAGCTGACCGGCTGGTGCAAGGAGCGGATGGCGGGCTACAAGTACCCCCGTCTGGCGCAATTCCTCGATGTCCTGCCCACCAACGCCACGGGCAAGATCCTCAAGCGCGAACTCCAGGACGCGGCCTCCGCGACCGCCGCCGCGGGCGTCGCAGAGACACGGCCCGCGGACCTGCGGGAGGCCCGCTGAGGTAGGCGGTGCGGTTCGTCCGGCCGGCCGTACGCGGAGGACCGTCTTCGGGCGCAAGTCCTTAGGTGGAACGACGACGCATCGGCCACCGGACGAGGACTTGCGGCCTCATTGGTACCGGCATGCGTAAGGGCGAAGCCCTGGGCCTGCACCGGAACGACGTCCACCTCACCGAAAGCGCCCTCTCCGTGCGCTTCACCCTTTCCGCGATCGACGACAACCACCTCGTCATCACGACGCCGAAGACCCGCTCCAGCCGCGCCTGGGTCGCCATCTCACCCCGCGTCGCCACCGCGCTCCGGCACCGAGCAACGCCAACAGCCCGCATGAAGGGAGATCCTGACGATCCCTCCACCGGACTCGTCTTCTGTAGACCCGACGGCCGACCGCTCGGCCCCCACCACGTCCTCGACCGGCTCCACCAGCTGTCCGAGGAGGCCGGCGTCCCGCGGATCACGGTCCATGACCTGCGGCACCTTGCGGCCACCATCACGATCACGGCCGGCGTGCCCCTGACCGTGGTCTCCAAGACGCTGCGGCACTCCGCCCCGTCCACGACCGCGAACATCTACAGCCACCCCACCCGGCAAGCCGCCCGCGAAGCCGTCGACACCATCGACCGCACCCTCACCGAAGCCGAGAAAGCCAGCCACGAGACCGGCCCCCCGGCATGGCTGCGACCACCACGCGACCACATCCAGCGGCTCGGCGCAGTCGTCCGACGGCTCCGCTCCCCCGCGCCGCCGGCCTTCAGCGCCACGGCCGCCCGGCCGCAGACTGGACGTGCGACCACATTGCGACCACCACGTCCCTGGACGCGCGAAAGGCCGTCCTCCCATGGATGAGAGAACGGCCTCCGACCTGCGTTTCCGCATGGTCGGGACGACAGGATTTGAACCTGCGACCCCTTGACCCCCAGATGTGCGGGTCGGGGGTATTTTCTGAACATAGCGGACTTAATCCGGGCGCATATCGTGCACGTGACGGCCAGTCGTGCACCATCGCGCATGCTGTGTGGTCCCCAACTGGTCCCCAACTCCCGTCCGGGCTCAGCCTCATACGACTCCGCGATCCTTCCAACCGACAACGAAGCAGCGAACCGCCCCGCCTGCCAAGGCGGTCTGCCGATACCATCCCGATTCTGGGCTGGAGACACCCTTCATGGGTGTATGTCAGCCTCATGGCGTGGCCCAAGCCCGGCAATCTTCTCAGAAGGTCGTCCACGCCCTTCTGTGCAGCAGCGTATGCAGCCAAGCTCCGCAGCACTTCCAAACCATGCGAGGGGCCGGATGCGGTCACACCTAGCCGGTGCCGGTCCGCATCTATCTCCCTGCCAAACGACTCCAGACTCTGCACGCACTGCCGGATCGTCCTGCGCCACGGATCGCTACTGGGAGCGATCTCCAACGTTCGTTTGACTTGCCGTTCCACGACCAACTCATAAGGACCCTCGCGGTGGAGAGCAACCACGTCGTCCAGAGGAAACTCCCTCTAAGGGGAGCTTGTTGTGACCACGCCCCCGCGCCATGTCTACGGTCTGACTCGGGCCGACGTCGCCGGACAGCCCGCTTGGGCATGGGTCGGTGAAGGCTCGCTCGCGACTCTGGCATCCGACCGGATCACCGCGCGAGTGGGAGACGCTGCCCTTGGACCGGCAGGAGCACGAAGCGCTCGTCGAGCACGTCATGGACGCACTCCAGCGGTACGGGACCTGTCTCAGGACGACGCCGGACGGGGCCGGATGGCTGTACGTACAGCACGTACCGGTCCGCCGTTCGGTGGCTGACGTCGTACGGAAGCTGGTGGTCCTCAGCGCCTGGGAGCCGTTCAGAGAGGCGCCCGGCCCACGGAAAATCGCTCCGCACGAGGGACTCGTCGGGCTGCGTGAGAGCAGTTCTCGGGAGTACCGCGCCTACACCGTCACATGGTCCGGCATCGCGTGTCTGCTCGGGGCACCCGCGTTGTACAACCCCTTCCGTACGGCGCAGCTGAGCAACCCGATTGGTCTTGGTGGTGCCGTGGCTAGCGTAGTGTTGCACCTACCGACGCGGGGTGGAGCAGCTCGGTAGCTCGCTGGGCTCATAACCCAGAGGTCGCAGGTTCAAATCCTGTCCCCGCTACTGAAGTCAGATGAGGCTCGGATCCTGTGGATCCGGGCCTCATCTGTGCTGCTCTGGCGAGCACCTTCACCCGTGCTGCGACTGACGTCGCTGTCGGTTTTGGTGCACGGCGCGGGAAGCGACCGGCACGAAGGCCGCGGTCGGCAGGACAACTTCGTGCCTTCAGAGCACCGTTGGCCCGAAGCCCACGTCCGCAACGTCCTCATGCCCGAGGCCCCGTCGAAGCCGAGTCCCTGGCGAATCGCAGCATTCGCCCCCCCGCTGCGACGGATCGGACGCCTGCTGCCGCGTTGCAGGAGCCGACTCCCGAGTCGGTACATGGACGACAACAGAGTCCCACCCACGAGCCCATCCATCGCGCCCACAGGAATGACGAAAACCTCAGGAGGGGACGTTTCGGATGTTCTCCGAAACGCCCCCTGACCGGTCTTCCGGGAGCCGGCGCGGCTACTTGGCCAGCTTGCCGTCGGGGCGGACCGTGAACCACGTGCCGTTCACCCCGTGGCCGCTGGTGTCGCCCGGCTCCTTGTCGCCCGTGTACCAGTACAGCGGCCAGCAGTCGAGAGTGAGCTGCTGGGTGCCGTCCGGGCGCTTGTACGGGATGACGAGCTTCGGGTCGATGCCCTTGAGGTCCTTCTTGTCGACGAGCTTGGCCGGCTTCCAGAGCTTGAGGCAGTCGCCCTGGCAGTTGGACTTCATCGGCCAGGCGGTGTCCTTGGTGAAGCGGTAGAGCGTACGTCCCTTGCCGTCGCGGACGATCGTGCCGAGCTTCTCGTCCTTCACCGTGGACAGGGCCGGGAGGTTCTTCTGCGCCGGGGGCCCGCTCGGCGGCGTCGTCTCCTCGGTCCCGCCCCCCGCCCCTGCCTTGGCCTTCGTGCCGTCGGGCGCGGCCGCGAACCAGGTGCCGCCGACGCCCTGTCCACGGGTCTGCCGGGGCGCGGTGTCCTGCGCGTAGCGGTAGAGCGGCCAACCGGCGAGCGTGACTTGCAGGGAGCCGTCGGCGCGCTTCACCGAACCGAGCAGCGCCGCGTCCAGGCCGCGGCCCGCCGTGACGTCGTCGACGAGCACCGGAGGCCAGGTCGCGGCGCAGCCCTCTGCACAGTTCGAGGTGGGCGGGTTCGCCGTGTCCTGGTCGAAGCGGTAGAGGGTGAACCCCGCGCCGTCCGTGACGACCGGGCCCAGCTCCTTGCTCTGCCAGACGCTCAGGCGCCCCGCCTTCGAGGGCTGCCCCCCGGTGTCCGAGGCGGCCGGGCGCTCGGGGGAGCCGGCGCCGGTCACAGCCGTGTCCGGGGAGGCCCCGCAAGCCGCCGTCAGCATGACCGCCGCGACCGTCAGTACCGCCGGAACCACAGTGAATTTACGCATGAGGATCCCTCTTTCCGAATTTCTGAGTTTCCGTATTTCCGCGTTCTTGGAGGACGGTGTCGCCGCCGTGTTTCGAAGGGGCCCGCCCCGGCAGCGGGGAGGAGGCCGGCCGACTGCCGGGGCGGAGTCTTTGATGCGGATACCGTTTCGGTCCGCCGCCCAGAAGCGCGTCACTTCGCAAACGGCCCGTGCGGGCCGGGGGTTCAGACTCCGGGAGTATTTCTTTTCCGAATGCGTGCCGGGGAGGTCACACCCGTCCGGTGCCCGCGCCCGCCAGCGTCTGTGTGGGGACGGTCACGCGGAGGCCGAGCACGCCCAGGTCCACGGTGCCGTCGGAATCCGCGTACCACCGCCAGTGCGCGCCGGGCACGTCACCGACGGCCAGTACGATCCAGCCGCCGCCCGCGGGCGCGGACAGGTCCGCGAGAGCCCGTGCCTCCTCCGCGGTCGGCGCGTCCTGGAGCACGATGAATCCGGTGACCTCGCCGCTTCGGGCGACCCCGCGCACCAGACCGACGCCCAGCTCCTCGGCGGCGTTGAGGACCTCCTCGGGCGCCTTGTCCCGCACCTCCGCCACCCCGCGGACCCGCACCACACCGTTGAGGCCGGGCAGTGCGCTCGCGCTCGGGTCCACCGACACGACCACCGTGCTCTGCCGGGGGAGTTCGAGGAGCCCGCGCACCAGCGCCGCCACGGTGTCCTGGGCTACGGTGAGGTCGCCGCGGATGCTGAGCGCGCCGTTGATCTGCCCGAGGTCCACCATGGCCTGCGCCCCCCGGTCGCTCACTCCGAGCCTGGCGAGGTGGGGCAGCGCCAGAGTCGGGTCGGCCGTCGGATCGCTCTCGACGACGACAGGCAGCCCGGTGCGCTCCCAGCGGTTCATGTCCAGCGCGGTCCACGGCGCGGGGGCCGTGTGGCCGCCCGACACCGAGGCGAGCAGCTTCGTGGGTTCGGCGAGCACGCTGTAGACGCGTACCGGCCGCTCCGTCTTCGGCTCCGCGCCGGCAGCGGGGATCAGCTCGCGCAGTGCCTGCCGCACCACCACCGGCGTGCGGGTGTCCGCCGCGAGCCGCCGAGCCAGCACGGTGCGCCGGCGACGGCGGAGCGCGAGCGCCAGGCCGCGTGGGAGTCGAGGCCGCAGCACACGGGCGCCCCGGGCGATCGTGGAGCCCGACGCGCGGGCGGCTCGGGCGATGCGACGGCGCGCGACGATCGCCACGGTCAGGGCGGCGACGCCGCCGACGCCACCGATCAGCCAGGGCAGCTGGATCCGGTTGCCGAACACGCCGAAGGATCCCGCCGTCCGGCTGGTGGTGGTGGTACGGACAGCGGGGGCCGCGCTCTGCCCGGTGCTCGCCGACGCGTCGACGGCCGCCTCGGGCAGCACGCCGAACTCCACGCCCGGCCCCTTCGCGTCCTCCGGCAGGATCAGCGCGAAGTCCGGGACGAGCTGCTCGGGACTCACGAACACCGAGCCGTCCGGAAGCGGGCGCCCGCTGTTGAGGACCAGCACCTCCTCGAACCGGTTGCCGTCGCCGAGCGTGCGCCGCGCGATCTCGAACAGGGTCTCCTGCTGACCGCCTCTGTTCTGCGGGGCCTTGATCACGTAGTACTTCGTCAATTCCTCGGCACGCACGGCCTGAGGGAGCCGGTTCTGTACGGAGGCGAAGGCCGCGGCGGACGCCTGAGCCCGTACGGAGTCCCGTGCGTGGGCCGGTCCGGGCAACGCCAGCGCGGCCACGGCCACGAAGCCGCACACCGCCGTCACTCGTGCCGCGGTGCGCCGCGGCGCCGTCCACCGCGCGTCGTTCGTCTTCCTCGGGGCGTCACGCATCTTTCTCGTCCTCCTCCGGCAGGGGCCTGGTGACGCGCACCGCTGGTCGCGTCGGCCGTCAAACGCACCTGACCGCGGGTCGGTTCAAACGAGCTGAACCGGATCGCGGCACGTCTCGTGAGGAGGTGCCGAATGGCTCGTATCCGGGAGGAGCTGGAAGATGGCGCGTCGGCACACCACGGGCTGGGAGGTTCTGGGGTTCGGGGAGGATCCCACCCCGGGAGACCCCGAGGCGATCAGGACCCTGGCCGGGACGTATCGGGAACTGGGCGACGGAGCGGGCGAGGCCGTCGACCTGCTGCGCGACGACGGGGCGATCCGCCGGGGCAAGGGCCAGGCGATGGACGCCCTGAAGACGCGTGTGGGCAAGGACCTGCCGGGGCTCCTGGAGAAGACCAGGGACTCCTTCCGTACGGCCGCGAGCGCGTACGACGAGTACGCCACCACCCTGACCGACGCCCAGTCGATGCTGGACCGGGCGATCGACCAGGGGCAGGAGGTGGCCGGGACCGCCGGTACGGAGGTGCCGGCGGTCGCTCCCGACGCGACACCGGAGCAGGCCGAGGCTCAGCGGGAGCGGCAGGGCGAGGTGGACGCGGCGAAGGAGCAGCTGTCGGCGGCCGTGGCGCTCGGCCGCGACGCCCAGCGCCTGCGGGAGGACGGGTCCCGGAAGGCCTCCGTCATCCTCGATGAGGCTGCCGAGCAGGCCATTCCGGCACGGGACTTCGTGAAGGCGTTCGGCGACTTCCTCGCGGACAACCCGCTGGTGGAGATCATCGCGGGCATCCTCGTCGCGATCGTCGCGGTGTTCCTGCCGGTCGTGGGGCTCATCCTGGGCGCGGTGCTGTTCGCGGTGTCGGTGATCCGCATGGTGTCACAAGGGAAGATCGACGCCGGCGACATCATCATCGGCCTGCTCACGCTCGTGCCCGGCGGGGTGCTGCTCGGCGGGCTCGGCAAGGTCGTCGCGGCGGCCGGGAAGCTGGCCAAGTTCGCGCCGTTCCTGGCCAAGGTGGGCAAGGGGATCGGGACGACTTCCGCGGCGGTCACGGGCGCCCTGAAGAGCTCGACGTTCGTCCGTAAGATCATCGATCCGCTGGGCAAGGGGCTTATCGGACTCAAGGCATCGCCCGCGCTGGCCCTCGGTGCCAAGTTCACGATCGACGCGGGCACCGAGTTCGCCCTGGGCTTCGTCGCGAGCGGCCTGACGGCTGTGTTCGACGGCAAGAAGTTCGACGCCGCGTCGGCGGCCAAGGGCGCTGCGCTCGGCGCGGCCACGGCCGGGGCGCTCACCGTCTTCGGCGGCACGAAGTTCGCCAACAGCATCAAGGACGCCTTCGTCACCAAAGGAAAATTCAAGAGCAACATCGGCAAGGCGTTCTCCCTGGAGAGCCTGGGTGTCGCCAACGGACAGTTCAAGCCGTCCAACGTCCTGTTCGTCGACGCCAAGGGGATGGGACAGAAGACCGGCTTCCACGGCATCAACGGCACCACCAAGTCCGACCCGTCCACGGGCGAGATCAAGACGAAGGTCACGACACCGGACGGCGCCAAGACCGAGACGAAGACCACCCCGCCCGCCCCGAAGGCCGCCGAGGCCCCTCCCGCCGACGACCTCCCCTTCGCGCCCACGGCCCCCGACGCGACGTCGACCAAGACGACGACGCCGGACGGCTTCACCTCGACGACCGTGGACGGCACGAACACCATCGAGAGCCCGGCCGGGGACACCATCACCTCGAACGGCACCACGACCACGGTGTCCACCCCGGTCGAGGGCCCGACCTTCAAGGAGAAGGCCGCAGGCGTCTTCGGCGGCGAGTTCGCGCCGTCCCCGTCGACGAAGCCCGCGCTCTCCACGGAGCTGGGTCCCGGCGGCACCTTCTCGACCTCGGGCCCCTTCGGCGGCGTCTCGAAGGACGCCGCGGGCACGACGACGTTCACCTCGCCCGGCGACGGCGCCCCCACGCCGGAGTTCACCGTGAACAACAACACGATCACCACGCCGACCGGCGTCACCGTGACGGAGAACGGCGGCTCCACGTCGGTCGGGGGCGGCGGCGTGAACGTCGACAACCAGAACGGCGTCACCTCGGTCTTCAACAACCCGGCGGGCGGCGGCCAGCCGGTGGCGGTCCACCACCCGGCCGACGGGTCCGTCGACGTGAACTTCGGCAACACCACGATCCACGCGCCCACGGGCCCACCCGGCGGTGGCGTCACCCTCCCGGACGGGACGCAGATCTCCGTGGCCGCCGACGGCGGAGTGAACGTCGCCAACGGCGACGGTGGCGGCCAGACCGTCACCCTGCCCCCGCAGGGCGCGGGCGGGCCGCTCACCGTCACGGACGGCAACGTCACCACCAGCATCCCCCCGGCGGGCGGCGCGACCATCACCACCCCCGGAGGCCCCGTCACCACCCTCGACCACACCGGCTTCACCGTGGACACCGGAGGTCCCCGCCCCGACATCGTCCAGTTCAACGGCCCCGGCGGCACCCTGGACGTGACCCCGCCGGGCGGTCAGCCGCAGGTGACGGTCGGTCCCGGCGGCGGTCTCGCCACGGGCGGCATCACGACCGACGGCGCCGGTGGCGGCACGGCCGCCGGCGGGGGCGGGACGATCGCCTTCTCCCCGGCCGACATCACGCTCGGGACACCGGACGGGACGTCGTTGTCGGTCACCCCGCAGGGCACCTTCGACCTGAACCCGTCCGGCGGCCAGCCGCCGCTCACGGTCGGCCCGAACGGCGACATCGCGGTGGGCGCCCCGGGTCCCGCCGGAGTCGCCTTCACCACTCCGGACGGCGGTTCGGTCGTCACCGAGCCGGGCGGCGGTCTCGACGTGACCCCGCCGGGCGGTCAGCCGCAGGTGACGGTCGGTCCCGGCGGCGGTCTCGCCACGGGCGGCATCACGACCGACGGCGCCGGTGGCGGCACGGCCGCGGGCGGCGGCGGGACGATCGCGTTCTCGCCGCTGGAGATCACGTTCAGCACACCGGACGGGACGTCGCTCTCCCTCAACCCGAACGGGAAGTTCAGCCTCGACGGCATCAGCCACGGCGCCGACGGCGTCACCATCGCCGGCTCCACCACGGTCGACCCGGACGGATCGGCGAGCATCGCGCACGGAGGCCAGGAGATCCACGTCGCCCCCGACGGCACCTTCACCGCCACCGACGCCCAGGGCAACCCGGTGGCACCGGCGGTCCCGCAGCCGGCCCCCGGCAGCGCCGTGGACGTCGGCAACACCACGATCTCCGTCGACGGGACGGGCGGCCACAGCGTCACCGTCCACGGAAGCAACGGCACCACCGTCACCATCGCCAACGGCACCACGACCGTCAGCTCCGGCCCCGTCCAGGCCAGTCACGGCCCGGCCGGCGTCACCGGCACGATCGGCGGCGGTCCGAACCCGGTGCAGCTGCACCAGGGCCCGGGCGGCGTCACGACCGTCAGCCAGGGCGGCACCACCGTCACCACGAGCGCCGGCGGACCCACCACGGCAGGCCCCCAGGGACAGCCCGCGGCGGTCACCGTCGACGGACCCACCGGCACCACCCCCGCGCAGGTCACCACCGCCGACGGCAGCACCACCAGCGTCCACGCCGACGGCACCGTCACCAAGTCGGCGCCCGCCGGGCCCGGCAGCCAGACCGTCACGGTCGGCGGCGCGGGCAGCGGCACCACGGTCACGGTCGGCACCGACGGCACGGCCGTCTCCTCAGGTCCCCTCCAGGCGGGACACGGCCCGAACGGCACCACCGGATCCGTGGGCACCCTCAACCCCGTCCACGTCGACCAGACTCCGGGCGGCGCCACCACGATCAGCCAGGGCGGCACCTCCGTCACCACGAGCGCCGACGGGCCCACCACGGTCGGGCAGCAGGGACAGCCCCCGTCCGTCACCGTCGCCCCGGCCACCGCGAACGGTCCGACCCAGGTCACCACCTCCGGCGGCAGCACCTCCACCCTCACCGGAGACGGCGCCCAGACGTCCGTCGGCGGCACCGGCACCGCGGGCGCCACCGTCCACCAGGACGGCAGCGTCACCACCCAGGCTCCGGCGGGCCCCCACACCACCGTCACCCACGGGCCGAACGGCACGACCGCGACCGACAACGGCGGCGCGTTCGGAGTGGACCACACCGGCACCGCCACCAGCGGCCCCGTCACCGTCACCGCCGGCACCGGAGCGGGCAACACCCCCGTGGCCACGCTCACCGACACCACCGCGGGCGGGGCTCAGGCCGACGTCGGGGCGAACGGCATCGACAGCCAGGGCGTCACCACCACCACGGGCCCGAACGGTGAGGCCACCTTCACCCACCAGCCGGCGGGCGGTGGCATCACCACCGTCTCCTCCGGCCCCGACGGGACGATCACCACACAGAACCCCGACGGCTCCGGCGTCCAGGTCCCGCCGCGCCCCGCACCCGCGCCCGGCGGCACGGGCCCGGTGGCGGCACCGGCACCCACCACGGTCACCAACGGCAACGGCGCCACGCTGAGTACGGACGGCCAGACCGTCACGTACGAGTCGAACGGCGTCACGACCACCCTCGGCAACGACGGGAACGGCCCGACCACCACCACGATCCACCACGAGTCCGGCGTCGGCCACACCATCGACGGCACCGGGCAGTTGACCGTCCACAACTCGCCGAGCGACGCCGCCATCACCGCGACCCACACCCAGGTGACGGTGAACACCCCGCAGCAGGAGGGCTGGGGCCTGTTCGGCTCCCCGGAGATGACGGGCGGCCAGAACACCCTGTCCAACGGCCCGAACGGTCCCACCATCACCACGCTTGGCGCCGATCCGGTGTCCGAGCCCGGCAGCACCGTCGTCCACGGACCGAACCAGGGCGGCCCCGAGGGCGAGTTCTCCGTCACGTACGGACCCGCCTCCGGCACCTTCGCCCCCGGCGGCGTCACCGGCCTCGGCCCCTCCGGCACCCACCTCGACCCCACCACCCACACGCCGATCGACACCGCGGGCAACCCCCTCGGCACCGGCCCCGGGCAGACCTCCATCAGCACCGTGGGCGGCGACGGCAACAGCGGCATCACCGTGCCCACACCGGGCGGCGGACCCACCCTGCACCACGACGGCTTCTACGGCGGCGGCACCACCGTCGGCACCGGCACCACCGCCGTCTCCAAGAGCCCGGGAGACGTGGAGAACGCCGGCACCGCGGGCCAGAAGGCGGGCGTCATCGACGGCCCCCACAACCCGCTCGACCCGGCCCCCGCACCAGGCCCCGAGACCTTCACGGTCGCAGGCAACGGAAACGGCGGCCCGAGCCTGGACGTCCCGGTCGGCGGCACGGGCGGCAGCACCGTCCACGGCGGCCCCTTCGACGTGAAGGCCACCGGCGGCGGCGCCTTCGAGGTCTCCGTCGCGGGCGGCGGCAACGGCCCGAACGACAAGGTCGCCATCGGCCCGGACGGCACCCTCGGAGGGCCGGGCGTGGCCGCACCGGCCCAGCCCGGCGGACCCCAGCAGGTCACCCTCAGCGACGGCACCACCGTCACCGGCGGGCCGGGAACCCAGCCCGTCGTCACCCCGCCCGGCGGCGCCGGCCCGACCACCACCGTCAACAACGGCACCGCCACCACGACCGACCCGGCCGGGGGAGCGACCATCACCCAGAACCCCGACGGAACCGCGACCTTCACCGGCACCGCCGCGGGCGAGACCACCACGTTCACCGTCACCCCGGACGGCGTGACGGGCACCGTCACCACCACCGGCCAGAACGGCCAGCCGGCCACGTTCCACGTCGACCTCAAGAACAACGGTGCCGTCGAGGTCACCGACGCCGGCGGCGCGACCCTCACCAAGCTGGACGCGGCGGGCTCGTACAACGAACAGCACACACCGATCCACGACTACCACGCCAACACCGGTGGCCCCACCTCGGTCACCAGCCTCCACGAGTACGGCTACGAGGCCCTCACCAGCATCATCAAGGGCGCCGTGGGCCAGGCGGTGAGCGTCGGGTACGAGGTCGGCGCCAAGGGTACCGACCCCCAGACCGCGCTGGAGAACGCGGGCATCAAACTCGGTTACGGCGTCGGCAATTCCCTGGCCGGAAAGAAGATCGAGAACGACTACGGATTCAAGACCAAGGGCCCCGAGGTCCCTCTCGCCTCCCTTCCCCAGAAAACCCTGGGAGGTCTCAACGCCACGCAGGACACCGAGCTGGCCAATCCGCCCGAAGAAGCCCCCATCAAGGTCTGAACCGAATTCCCGAACCCTCCGTTTAGAGGGCGCGGGACCACGCGACCCAGCTCCACACCATCCGACGGGAAACGGGAGAACACCCATGGCCGACTACATCGTCAACGACGAGAAGACCGCGTCCGCCGCACAGCAGACCATGAACGAGTACGACATCGCGGTCGCCCAGCTCAACAAGATCAAGACGGACCTGGACGCCCTCACGGCCGACGGCTACAACACGCCCTCCGCCCAGCGCGACTTCAGGCCGTTCGTCGAGGAGTACACGAGCAACTACGGCAAGGTCACCGAGGGCCTCACGGGCATCTCCGAGTACATCAAGAAGTACGGCGAGGGCATGACCCAGTTCGACAGCGACATGGGTGCCAGCCTCCGGGGCTGACCCCGCACCGGCACCGGCCGGGCCGGACCGGGCCCCCTCCCGGACCGGCCCGGCCGGCTCACCCCACCCCCACCCCTGGTGACCACCGCGCCCAAGGAGCACCGACGATGCGCCTGACCGTCACCGCCGTCGACCCGGAACAGGGCCAGACCGCGGACATCATGATCGAGGCCGACCCCGAGTCCCCGGCGGGCGAACTCGCCGAACACCTCCACCGGCGCCTGCGCGGTGGCACGTCGGGGGAGCGGCCCGTCCTCTACCGGGGAGCCACCCGGCTCCCCGCCGACCAGCCCATGGCCGCGACCGACCTGCGCGCCGGCACCCTGCTGTCCCTCGGAGCACCCGCACCCGAGCCGGGTCCCGAACCCGACGGGGTGGTGGAACTGCGGGGCGTCGGAGGGGCCGACGCGGGAACGGTGTTCCGGCTCCCGCCCGGCGACTACGAGATCGGCTCGGCCACGACCTGCCGCATCCGGCTGAGGGCCGAAGGGCTCGCCGGGACCGCGGCCCGCCTGAAGGTCCTCGCCGACGGCACCGCGACCGTGCGGGCCGCGGAACAGGACCGCGTCACCCGCGACGGGACCGAAGTGCGCGACTGGACCGCGTGGCCCACCGGAGACGTCCTCACCGTCGGCCCCGTCCTGCTCGAACTCACCGAACCCTCCCGTCCCGACGCCGCGCTCCAACCCTCCGACGACGGCGTCGGCCTCGACTACAACCGGCCGCCCCGGCTCCTTCCCCCGCCGGTCGCCAACCGCTTCCAGCTCCCCGTCCCACCCGGGAAGCCCGCCCGCAACAAGCTCCAACTCACCCTGATCTTCGCCCCCCTGCTGATGGCCGCCGTCTCGGTCGCCATCTTCAACAACCCCAGGTTCCTGGTCTTCGGCCTGCTCTCCCCGGTGATCGCCATCATCTCCCAGCTCTCCAACAAGCGCCGCGGCAAGGAGAGCCACGAGGAACAGCTCAAGGAGTACGAGGAGCGGAAGGCCGCCCTGGAGGACGACGTCACCGCGGCGGTCCTCGCCGAACAGCGGGCCCGCCGACTCGCCGCCCCCGACCCGGCCGCCGCCCTGCTGATCGCCACCGGACCGCGCCAGCGCCTGTGGGAGCGCCGCTGGCGCGACGACGACTTCCTGCTGATGCGCCTGGGCGCCGCGGACCGGCCCGCCCTCGTGGAGCTCCAGGATCCCTCCGAGCCGGAACACCGCCGCAGGATCGACCGCACCACCTACGCCGTGCCCGTCACCGTCCCGCTGCGCGAGTACGGCGTCCTGGGCATCGCCGGCGGCACCGCCGCGGAGCCGCTCGCACGCTGGCTGATCGCCCAGGTCGCCGTCCTGCACAGCCCCTCCGACCTGCGGATCTGCGTACTGTCCGGCAGCACGGGCGCCGACCGCTGGTCCTGGGTGCACTGGCTGCCGCACTGCGCGCCCCTCGGCGAGGACACCGTCGCCCTCGTCGGGGCGAACGCCGAGTCCGTGGGCCGGCGCATCGCCGAACTCACCGCCGTGGTCGCCGCCCGCCGGCAGGCCGGGGAACGGGCACCCCGCGGGGGCGCCGCGGGCGAACCCGACATCCTTGTCGTCCTCGACGGCGCCCGCAGACTGCGCTCTCTGCCCGGCGTCGTCCAGCTCCTGCGCGAAGGACCGGCCGTCGGCGTGTACGCGCTCTGCGTCGACGACGAGGCCCGGCTGCTGCCCGAGGAGTGCCGCGCCGTGGCCGTGGCCGGACCCGAGTGGCTGAGGGTCGAGCAGGACACCGCCGACCCCGTCGACGAGGTCCGCATGGACGCGCCGAGCCGTGCCTGGTGCGTGGGCGTGGCCCGGGCGCTCGCGCCGATCCGGGACGTCGGCGACGAGACCCAGGAGAACCTGCTGCCCGCCTCCGCCCGCCTCCTCGACGTACTCGGCCTGGAACCGCCCACCCCCGACGCCCTCGCCGCACGCTGGGTGATCTCGGGACGGGGCACGCGCGCCGTCCTCGGGGAGGGCGTCGACGGCCCCTTCGCCGTCGACCTGTCCGCCGACGGCCCGCACGCGCTCATCGCCGGCACCACCGGTTCGGGCAAGTCCGAACTGCTCCAGTCCCTCGTGGCGAGCCTCGCCGTCGCCAACCGGCCGGACGAACTGAACTTCGTCCTCATCGACTACAAGGGCGGCAGCGCCTTCGCCGAATGCGAGGACCTGCCGCACACCGTCGGCATGGTCACCGACCTCGACACCCACCTCGTCGAGCGCGCCCTCGTCTCCCTCGGCGCCGAACTGAAGCGACGCGAACACATCCTCGCCGAGGCCGGCGCCAAGGACATCGAGGACTACACGGACAAGCGCACCCGCCGCCCCGAACTCGCCCCCATGGCCCGGCTCGTCCTCGTCATCGACGAATTCGCGTCGATGGTCCGGGAGCTCCCGGACTTCGTCTCCGGCCTCGTCAACATCGCCCAGCGGGGCCGCTCGCTCGGCATCCACCTGGTCCTCGCCACCCAGCGCCCGTCCGGGGCGGTCACCGCCGACATCCGCGCCAACACCAACCTGCGGATCGCGCTGCGCACCACCGACACCAGCGAGAGCCGCGACATCATCGACGCCCCCGACTCCGGACAGCTCTCGCCCCGCACCCCCGGCCGCGCCCACGCCCGGCTCGGCCACGCGGCGCTGCTGCCCTTCCAGACCGGCAGGATCGGCGGTCGCCGCCTCGACGAGGCGACGACGGGCGAGGACCGCCCCGCCCCGGTGCTCACCGAACTCCACTGGGAGGGCCTCGGCGACCCGATGCCCCGCCCGCCGGCCCGGGAAGACGCCTTCCAGCCGGTCACCGACCTCTCGGTCCTCGTCGAGGCGGTACGGGGGGCGGCCGAGCAGCTCGCCGTCCCGCCCGCCCGCCGCCCCTGGCTCCCCCCGCTCCCCGCCGCTCTCACCCTCGCCGACCTGCCCCCGCTTCCCGAGGCGGAGCACGGGCGGCTCGCCCCCGTGGCGTACGGGATCGTGGACGTGCCCACCGAGCAGGCGCGCCGCCCCCTCACCCTCGACCTCGACCGGGCGGGACACCTGTACGTCATCGGCTCACCCCGCAGCGGCCGCTCCCAGACCCTGCGCACCCTGGCCGCCGCCCTCGCCGAGACGCACGGCAGCGCCGACGTCCACCTGTACGGCCTCGACTGCGGCAACGGCGCCCTCCAGGCCCTCACCCCGCTGCCGCACTGCGGCGCCGTGGTGGACCGGACCCAGGTCGAGCGGGTGGTGCGCCTTCTGAACCGCCTGGGCGCGGAGATCGGCCGGCGCCGTGACCTCCTCGGCCGGCAGGGCGTCGCCGACCTCACCGAACTGCGCCGCATCCTGCCCGAGGAGGAACGGCCCCCGCACATCGTGCTGTTCGTGGACCGCTTCGAGGCGTTCGAGCGCGATTTCTCCGGCTACGACCAGGGTTCCGTGATGGACGCGATGACGCTCCTGCTGCGCGAGGGAGCCGGCGCGGGCATCCACGTGGTGGCGACCGGAGACCGGATCCTCGGCCAGAACCGCTTCTCCTCCCATACCGAGGACAAGCTCGTCCTGCGGCTGAACGAGCGCTCCGACTACTCCATGGTCGGCCTCAACTCCCGCAGCGTGCCCGAGGACCTGCCCGCCGGACGCGGCGTCCTGGCCAAGGACGGCAACAGCGTCCAGACCGCGCTGATCCCCGGCTCCGACAACGGCGGCGCGGGACAGGCCCGGGCGCTCGGCACGCTCGCGGACCGGCTCCGGGAGCGGGACGGCGACGTGACCGCGGCGCGCAGGCCGTTCCGCGTGGACGTGCTCCCCGACGAGCTGGACTTCGTGGAAGCCCTCGCGCGCCGGCCGAGGGACGTCTCCCCGCTGTGGGCGATGGTCGGCGTCGGCGGCGACGAACTGAGCGCGCTCGGCACGGACCTGTCTCAGGTGCCGTCCTTCGTCGTCGCCGGTCCGCCCCGGTCCGGCCGGAGCACGCTCCTGCTCACCATGGCGAAGTCGCTGACCTCGCTCGGTACGAAGATCGTGGTGATCGCTCCGCGCACCTCCCCGCTGCGCCGGCTGGCCGGACGGCCCGGCGTCGTCGAGGTCTTCACGGACGTGGACCTCGCGGTCGCCGACTTCCGCACCGCGCTCGGCAAGGTGGACACCCCCGCAGGGGCCATCCTCGTCGACGACGCCGAGATGATGATCAACTCCGAGCTGGACCACGACTTCGTCGCGCTCGCCCGCGGCAGCGCGGGGGACGGCTGGGGCCTGATCGTGGCCGGCAACAACGAGGCGCTGCTCGGCGGCATCGGCGGCTGGCAGGCCGTCGTGCGCCGCAACCGGTGTGGCGCACTCCTCGCGCCGCGCGCGATCGGCGACGGCGAGCTGGTGGGCGCCCGTCTGCCGCGCGGTCTGCTCGGCCAGGACAGCGAGCCGGGGCGGGCCCATCTCCAGCTCGGTGACGGCCGGTTCACCACCGTCCGCGTTCCCGCGACGACGGTCGACTGACCGACTGGCGCCGCACACCGAAGGGCCCGGCCGTTCCGATCAGGAACGGCCGGGCCCTTCCGCGACGGCGGCGTCGGTCAGGTCGCCGTGCCCACGGTCTCCGGCTCCCCGTCGCCGAAGCAGAACGTCGACGTGATGGCGTCGAAGAGGTCGTACAGCGGCTCGGCGAGCGGGATGTTCGGACTGAAGCAGGTGATGACCAGCACGCGTCCTCCCCCGGGAACCGGCACGAAGGTGTGCGTCACCACCAGCTTGGACGAGACGCCCTCGGCGATCTCGGTCTCCTCGATGCCGCTCATCCGGCCGACCGGCCCCACCCAGGGAAGCGCATGCGTGGTGAGGGTCCGTGAGGTGCCCTCGCGGCGGCGGCCCCCGGCGGCCGAGAACTCCCTGGCGAGGCCCTTCGCGGAGAAGTCCGCGCCGGCCGGCGGGGTCAGGCTGAAGACCATCAGCCCGGCCATCAGCAGGCCGTCCTCGTACATGGTCGTGGTGCCCGCCGCGTAGACGGCCCCGCGCCTGCGGGCGCCGTCCATGATCCGCCGCGCGCTCCGGAACGCCCCGTTGATGGCGTCCCTGGTCTCCTTCTGCGGGGCGTGCCGCAGCATTTCGGCGCGGCGCTCGGCGAGCGTGTCGCCGTGGAGGTCGTACTCCGTCCAGTTCTCCGGGATGCCGATCCCGAAGCTGTGCGAACCAGTGGTCATGGGACCGTGCTCCTCAAGCTCGTCGTGTCTGGTTACGCCGGCGGGTCACCGGCGGGGGCGGCCGCCGCCGTCGCCGTCGCCGTCGCCCTTCAGGGAGTCGCCCATCTGGCGGTCGAAGTCGTCGAAGGCCTTCACGATGGCCTCGCAGGCGTTCGTCAGGTCCTTGGTGTTCCGCTTGACCTGCGTGCGCCCGTCGTTCCACTCGTCGTCGAAGTTGCCGCCGGAGCGCGCCAGCGGCGGTCCGACGTCCTCGGCGGTGAACCCGGACGGCTTGGTGTCGATGAGTTCCACCACCCGCCGCAGGAGGGCGCCGAGGCGTTCGACCTCGTCTCCCGGCATGTCGATCTCGGCCAAGGCTCCCCCTGGAGGTGTGTCGTGGTGGGCGTCGTCCGGGTCGAAGGCCCGGGGCCGACGCGGGGCAGTGCCCGCTCACGGGGCGGTGCGGACGAGCCTGCCGTCGGGCGAGACGGCGAACCACTCTCCGTCCAGGCCCTGGCCGTTGACGTCCCCGGCGGCTGCGTCGCCGACGTAGTAGTAGAGCGGCCAGTCCCCGTACGCGACGTGCACGGCGCCGCCCGGCTGCCTCTCCCCGCGCAGCAGGTCCGCCTCGACGCCCCGTCCCGCAGTGGCGGGGGAGGAGCCGGTCAGCGCGGGCCACACGGCGATGCACTCCGTGCCGCAGCTGCCGGAGGTGTCCTTGTCCTTGGTGAAGGCGTACAGGGTGCGGCCCTGGCCGTCGACCAGGATGGAGCCGAGGCCGGAGTCCGCCACCGTGACGGTCGCCCCGCGGACGGGCTTCCCCGCTGCCTTCCGTCCCCCGTCGCCGTTCGGGCCGCCGTCGCTCCCGCCGCCGCAGGCGGCGAGCGCCAGCGCCAGCGGTACGGCGAGCAGAGCCTTGGATGCGCGCATGGTGATGTCCTCTCTCGTACGTGCGGAAAGCGAGGAGTGGTGTTCCCCGCGGCCCACACGTCCCGGGAGC
This sequence comes from Streptomyces sp. R-07, assembly GCF_049913175.1. Taxonomy (NCBI): domain Bacteria; kingdom Bacillati; phylum Actinomycetota; class Actinomycetes; order Kitasatosporales; family Streptomycetaceae; genus Streptomyces; species Streptomyces sp. R-07. The sequence continues at coordinate 6,815,000 of NZ_CP183978.1, read as the reverse complement.
CGTCGGGGTTCAGTGCGCTCGCGAGCCGTGCCCGTGCCGGGCGGAGGGGGGACGGGATTGAACCCGCGGGGCGGCGCGTGCGTGCTCGACGCGAAGGGATCCCACTTCTGGAAGGACGACAGACATGCGCAGGCTCACCGCGGTGGTCGTGGCCGTGATCGTATGTGCCGGCCTCGCCGGTACGACCCCGGCGACGGCCGACGACGGTCCTGGGGGCTCCCCGGGCGGCGGGACGGCCGTGTCGCTGGTGGCCCGTCTCACCGGCGACCAGCAGGTGCCGGGGAAGGACGGGAGGGCCGCGGGCGACCGGGACGGCAAGGCCATCGCGCTCGTCAAGGTCAAGGGCGACCGTGTCACCTTCGCCCTCTCCTGGAACGGCGTCGACAGGCCGGCCCGGGCCCACCTCCACCAGGGCGCCGTCGGGTCGGACGGCGCCGTCGTGGCCGACCTGTTCGCCACCCCGATGCCGACTTCGGTGTATTCCGCCGCCGGACAGACCTCGCTGTCCTCCGCGGCACTCGCCGAACGCCTCCGCCGCGACCCGGACGGCTTCTACGTCGACCTGCACACCGACGCCTTCCCCGGCGGAGCCGTACGCGGCCAGCTCCGGCCGTTCGCGAAGCCGGTGAACCCGCTCGGCATCATTCACGGCGGCAGGATGCGCGCCCTCGCGGACGGCGGACAGGAGATCCCGGCCGGTGACCCGAAGAAGGCCGGCGACCCCGACGGGCACGGAACCACGTTTCTGCACCCGCGGACGGACCGCGTCGACTACTCCCTGGCCTGGGTGAACACCGGACCGCCGCTGTCCGGGCGGATCCACGAAGGAGGCCTGGGCGAGAACGGGGACGTTCGGCTGCCGCTGTTCCTCTCTCCCGTGCCGAAGAACGTCTTCGCGATCTCCGGCGCTGTCAGCACCCCGGACGCCCCGATGATCACCCGCCTCAAGGAGGATCCGACCGGCTTCTACGTCAACCTGACCACCCGGGAGTTCCCGGACGGAGCCGTCCGGGGGCAGTTGTTCCGCTGATGCTCGCCGGAGGGTCTGAAGATGGTTCCGGCCAGCTGAGACGGGCGATCTTGCCCACCCACGCCACTGGTGGAACTCTGCTTCCGTGCCGATCATTCTTCCCTCCCCCGGTTCCCGCTTGTTCTGGATCGCTCTGCCCGTGACGCTCGGGCTGACCCTGCTCCTTGGCATCGCGACGTTCGGCGCCGACGGCGCCGCCCGGGCGGCCGGTGTACCCGCCGACGACCAGTACGTGGACATCGCGACGGTGGCGACGACGCGCGCGCCCGCCCGGGGACCCGACGCCAGCACCGGCACCTTCACCGTCGACTGCGGCCGCAACGAACAGGGCCACCGCAACGCGGACAACTTCGTCATCTCCCCGGGCATCGTGAACGGCGCGCACCACACGCACGACTACGTCGGCAACCTCTCCACCGAGGCCCTCTCCACCGACCGGAGCCTGGACGCCGCCGGCACCACCTGCGCGGGCGGCGACCGGTCCACGTACTACTGGCCCGTGCTGCGCCGCCTCGACCGCACGGGCGCCGACGCCCACACGGCCGGTGGCGGCGCGCACGGCAACAGCGGCGAGATCCTCATGGCGTCCTCGGTGCGGGTGGAGTTCCGGGGCAACGCGACCGGCGCGGTCGTCGGCATGCCCCGCTTCCTGCGGCTGGTGACGGGCGACCCGGTCGCGGCCACCACCCCGAGCGCCGACATCCGCGCCCAATGGGGCTGCTCCGGCTACCCGGACCGCTTCACCACCAAGTACGCGCGCTGCCCTCGAGGCAGCCGACCCACCCGCACCCTGGACTTCCCCAGCTGCTGGAACGGCCTCGCCACCGACAGCCCCGGCCACCGCACCCACGTGCAGTTCCCCTCAGCCGACGGCACCTGCCCCCGGGCCACGTTCCCCGTACCGCAACTGCGGATCACCCTCGCGTACGACCTCCCCGACGGCACGCCGTTCGCCGTGGACTCCTTCCCGGAGCAGCTCCGGAACCCCGTCACCGATCACGCCATGTTCGTGAACCTGATGACCCGGGACCGTATGGCGGAGCTCGTGCGCTGCGTCAACGAGGGCCGCGAGTGCCGGGCCCGGTGACGGGATCCGGCCGACTTCGCCCACCGGTTGAACCGACGCGCCCTCCCGTTCGTGTCCATCGCGTTGGCCCAGGAGAGGACGGAGAGAAGGGATGGCGGCATTGCGGCTGCGCAGTCGGCAGAAACAGGACACCGGTGACGAGGCACTGATCCGGTCCCTCTATGAGGAACACGGCAGGGCCCTCCTCGCGTACGCGCAGCGCCTGACCGGCGACCGCAGCGCCGCGGAGGACGTGGTCCAGGAGACCCTGATCCGGGCCTGGAAGCATCCGGAAGCCCTCGTCAACGGCAAGGGTTCGGTGCGCGGCTGGCTGCTCACCGTGACCCGCAACATCGTCACGGACCGGTACCGGGCCAAGGCCGCCCGTCCCACGGAGGTCGCCGAATCGGTGACCACCCAGCCCGTCGAGCAGGACCACGCCGAGGCCGTGGTGAACTCGATGGTCGTCGTGGAGGCGCTCGACCGGCTCTCCCCGGATCACCGGGACGTGCTGCTGGAGATCTACTTCCGGGGCAGGAGCGTCGCGGAGGCGGCGCAGGCACTCGGGATCCCGCCCGGGACGGTCAAGTCCCGGTCGCACTACGCGCTGAGAGCACTGAGAGACATGTACGTGGACCGACCGAAGGCAGTGAGGGCCGTGGAACTGAAGGGAGTGGCGGTATGAGCATCAAGGAACACGACAGCGCGCTGCTCGGCGCCTACGTCCTCGGCGCTCTCGACGAGCAGGAGGTGCGGACCGTCGACGAACACATCGCGTCGTGCCGGAAGTGCCGCGAAGAACTGGACGAACTGCGGGACATGGAGTCCGCGCTCGGCGAGGTCCCCCCGGAGGCGTTCCTCGACGGTCCCCCGGAGGGCGGTGACCTGCTGCTGCAGCGCACGCTGCGCCAGGTGCGCGGCGAACGCGCCGCCCAGGCGCTGAGGCGGCGGGCGTTCCTGGCCGTGGCCGCGACCGTCACCTCCGCGGCCCTCCTCGGCGGCGGAGTCCTGATCGGCCAGCACACCGGCGACCGGACCGCTCAGGCCGTCCCTCCGGCACCCTCCGTCACGGCGACCTCGCCGACGGCCCCTCCGGTGAGCGTCAAGTTCTTCGAGGGCCGCAGCGCGGAGACCGGCGGCGAGATGCGCCTCCGGGTGACGCCCGCCGCCGACTGGATCCGCCTCAACGCCTCGGTCACGGGCGTCCCGGCGGGCGAACGCTGCCGCCTGGTGGTGGTCGCGAAGAACGGCGACCGCGAGATCGCCGGCAGCTGGCTCGTCGCCGACGAGGAGAAGGGCTCGAACCTCGACGGTTCGGCGGCGGTCCCGATGGACGACGTCGCCGAGGTCGTCATCGAGAACGACCGGGGCAAGAAGTACGTGACCGTCAAGGTCTGACCCGCTTCGCCCCCGGACGGCGGCGGACAGGGCATGGAGGCGTGGCACGGAGCGATGCCACGCCTCCTTCTGCCGGCCGGTCCACCGGGTGGTCCCGCATCCGGGCGGCCGACCGCGAGGCTTTCGCCGAGCTCTACGAGACGTACGCGCGTGCCGTCTACAACCATGCTCTGCGCATGACGGGCAACTGGTCCACAGTGGTCACGACCTCGACGACAGGCGTGGTGGTCGCGTGTGGTCGCAGGCTGAGGATGTCAGGCCCATCTCCGCCTCGTGGAGGCGATCGCCATGCGAACCAGCGTCGGCCGCGGCCGCATCTACCGTCGCTGTGGTTGCAGGGGCCCCCAGCGTCACCGGGTCGGTGCCCGCTGTCCTCATCTGCTCACCGACAGTACCCACGGGACTTGGGGTTTCGCCGTCGACGTCTCTGCCCCGGGTCACCGCAGGTCGACGGTGCGCCGGGGCGGCTTCGCCAGCCAGGATGCGGCCGAAGAGGCACTGCAACGGTTCCTCTAGGGTGAGGCCGGCGGGTTCGATGCGGACCCGAACCAGACTGTCGCCGCCTACCTGGACGCGTGGCTGGCGGCGAAGGCGCTGGTACTGAAGCCGACGACGATGGCCCGGTACCGCGACTACGTGCGCAACGACCTCGTCCCCGCCTTCGGCACCCTCAAGCTCGACCAGCTCGCCCACCGCCACATCTCGGCCTTCGTCACCGGCCAGCTCGCCGCCGGCCGCGGCCGCACCACCCTCTACCGGTGTCTGGCCACCCTCTCCAGCGCACTCGGCGACGCCGTCCGCCAGCACCGCCTCCCGCACAACCCCGCCTGTCCCCCGGTCCTGCGTCGGCCGCCGTCGCCGGAGCGGCGGATCTGGACGGCGCAGGAGACGGCGCGCTTCCTCGCCTACTGCCACCAGGCCGACCCGGAGATGGCCGACCTGTTCGAGGTCCTCATCGGCACCGGCATGCGCAAGGGCGAAGCCCTCGGCCTGCACTGGGACGACGTCCACCTCAACGAGGGCGTGCTCTACATCCGCTGCACGCTCTCCGCCGTCGACAACAACCGCCTCGTCATCACACCGCCGAAGACCCGGTCGAGCAGAGGATGGGTCGCCATCTCACCCCGCGTCGCCACCGCCCTCCGACGTCGGGCACGCTCGGCACCCCGAACCCGCGGCGACCACAGCGACCCGTTCGCAGGGCTGGCCTTCCGCCGACCCGACGGCCGCCCGCTCGGGCCGCATCTGGTGCTCGACCAACTCCACCGGCTGTCCTTGGAAGCGGGCGTCCCCCGGGTCACGGTCCACGACCTGCGCCATCTCGCCGCCACCATCACCATCTCCGCCGGCGTCCCGCTCACCGTGGTCTCCAAGACGCTGCGGCACTCCACCCTGTCGACGACCGCGAACATCTACAGCCACCTCACCCAACAGGCCGCGCACCAGGCCGTCGACACCAACCACCACGTCCTCAGCGGAGCCCAGCAGACGGCTGTCCGTACGGACCGGCCCGCGTGGCTGCGACCACCGCGCGACCACCTCCACCGTCTCCGCGAAGCCCTCGGCCGGCTCCGCTCCCCCGCACCGCCCGCCACCAGCAGCAGCAGCACGGCGAACCAGCCCCGGACGGGGCATGCGACCACACTGCGACCACCAAGGCCCGGAACGCACGAAAGGCCGCCCTCTCGATCACGAGAGAACGGCCTCCGACCTGCGTTTCCGCATGGTCGGGACGACAGGATTTGAACCTGCGACCCCTTGACCCCCAGGAGTGAGGGGCAAGGGTATTTTCTGGATATAGCAGACTTAATCCGGGTGCATTTCGTGCGGGCGAGGGTCCGCCGTGCACCGTCGCGCACACCGTTGGGTCCCCAAGTGGTCCCCAGCTCACTTCCGGGCTCGTCCTCATGCCCCTCCGTGATCCTCCCGAGCAACAACGATGCAGCAAACTGCCCCGCCCATCGAGGCAGTCTGCCGATACCATCCCGTTCCTGGGCTGGGGACTCCGTTCATGGGTGCGTGTCAGCCTCACGGCACTCTCACCGGCGCCACCCCGTATGCCTTCGTCACCGGCACTGCCCAGGCCCTCGCCGTGATCCACGCCGCCGGCGTTGTACACCGGGATGTGAAGCCGCAGAACGTCATCCTCACCACTGCTGGCCCCCAGGTCCTGAACTTCGGTATCACACACGCCGCCGACGGCACCCCTGTAACCCGGACCGGCGCCATGACCGGTACCCCCGGTTGGATCAGCCCCGAGCGCTACCGCACCGGCACCACCGGCCCCGAGGGCGACATGTTCGCCTGGGGCACGCTCGTCGCCTACGCCGCCACAGCACGCCTGCCCTTCGGGACCGGAGCACCCGACGTGGTCGCCTACCGCGTCATGTCCGAAGAACCCGATCTCGACAGCCTCCCCGACGAACTACGCGAGCCGCCGACGCAGGCCCTCGCGAAGAACCCCACCGAGCGAATCAGCGCGCCGAAGCGGCAGCAGAAGAATGCACGCGGCTCCTGGCCCGCCAGGCAACCTAGGTCTTCGGCGCAGCCGCCGAACCCGAGCCAACGCGGATCAGCCACTGCCTCACCATCGCGTGGAACCTCCCCGGCATGGAGGACCCCGCCTGGAGCCTTCCCACGCCCCGAGGCGCAAGCGCACGCTCATCACCGCCGCCGTCACCGCAATCGCCGTCGCCGCCGTCTAACGCTTTTCGGCTGGAACCCCGCCCGGCGCCGCGTGGGAACTGCCCACAGGCCAAGGTGGAGGCATTCGACGCCACTGCGGTACGCGAGCTCGCGGAGGAGGCGCGCTGCGCGCCCGACCGGAGTGCATACTCCTGCTGGGCGCGCCGCGCGACTCCACACACGGAATCACGCGGATCACCGAGATCGCCCGCATCACCGACTACACCGGCGAGCCAACCGTCCAGGAGCCGGAGTTGATCACTCGATGGGAGTGGCACATCCCATTCGTCGTACGGAACCTGCCCCAGCCGCTGTTCACGGCTTCCGCCCAAGCCCTGAACGCGGTCTGACCGGGCCTCCTGATTACCTCCACCCGGCCGCGGGAGGAATCCGGGGCCGGCAGAACTTGCGGAGCAAGCGCGAGCCCGGCCTGCGAGTCATTACGGCGGCGCGATCCCGCCCTCCGTGCTGCGACACCTCACCCACAAGGGGCATGTGAGGACGATCGGCACCGCCTATACCCGGTGCCAATCCACCCCCGCCCCGAGGGGACGCCGTCCTGTCGTTCCTGCCGTGCAGAAAAGACGGCAGACCACAACCAGCTGTTCAGGTAGTCGAGCCCGTCCACGACCGGATCTGTCCCAGCACGTTGTCCAGGAAGCCAGGTACGTTCCTCCCTCCGAGGACGAGCTGCCGGTCCAGCAGACGGTTTCCCGTCTCGCAGGAGGTCTCGCTGACGAGCGCGCATCCGTGACATGCGGACAGGTTGAGCTGCGATGAGCCCTGACGATCGCTCTCGATGCAGACCGGGTCGTTGGAGCAGACATCGCCATCACTCAACGCGGCCAGCATCAGCGGCAAGACCTTGTCCGGCGCGCCCAACCGGACGAGTCCACCGAGCGTCCCCTGAGCGTCCCCTGCCGCCGTGTAGATGAGGATGCCGGCCGTGCGGTCCGGTCTCCCCGAATGGGCGTAGATGCGCTCCTGGAGGGCTGCCGACGAGTAGCCGCTCGCGAAGGCGAGCCTGCGGATCAGCAGGTGGGAGAGCGTGTGGAGCGCGACGAAACGCGGCTCGGGGACGTCCAGGCGCTGGGCCCACGGCATGGCGTCACGACGCCCTGCCAGGATCGCGGCCCGCTCGCGGACCTCGGGCAGCGCCTCCCACTCGGAGATGCGTTCCTCGTCGAACCGGAAGAAGATCCCCTCGCCGAACAGCTCGACAGCCGGATAGACGGGCTTGCGTTTCCTGTCACGACCGAGGTCGGCGCTCACCAGGTCGGCGTCGGCGTCGTGACGCCGGAAACCGCGAAGTGCCCTGACCTCGCGGACGCGACGCACCTGACCCACGGCGACGAGGCGGCTCGTGAGGGCCGAAGGTCGATCCGACGCTTCGGACACCCGCCAGCCGTCGACGACGAAGTCACCGCCGCCGTGGTCCCTGCCGTTGTCGAGCTTCGTGAGGAAGGCCGCCCATTCTCCGTCCTTGAGGTCGAGGAGCACAGCCTCCTCCTCGGGCTCGTCGCCGCGGGCCGCAAGAGCCAGGACGTCGTCCGCCGAGACACCCTCGATCTCGTCCGCGATCCATCCGGCGACCATCTCCGCCTGCGGACCACCATTGTCGGCCACGACCTTCTCGAAGTAGACGTGGCCACGGATTAGGCCCGTCGCCCGATCGGACCTCGGGCTCTCCTCCGGGATGTCGAGGGCCGACTTGTGATCGGCCATGTAGTTGCCCGTCGCGCCCCGCTGAACGGCGACCAGGCGATGCTCGCAGACCTGCCCGGGCTTCGGCTCCTCCCACGGCTGCGTGCTCGCGCACCGGATGCCGTCCCGGTGCAGCGACTCCTTCCCGACCAGCTCGGAGAGCGGGCGGGAGCGGTTGCACCCGGTGCAGTGAACGCTGAGGGCCCCCAACCCCTCTCCACGACGGGACGAACGCTCGAAGTGCAGCTCCTTGTACGCACGACACAACCGCACGGCCTCGGTGACGCCCGCATCGTTGCCGCGGTGCGCCCATTTGAACCAGGGGACGTCCTGGATGTGGCTGCCCTTCTGGCACACGGCTACGTAACGCATCGGCACGAGGGCCCCACCGCAACCGCAACTGTTCTTCCAGCGCCCCTTGTCCCTGCCGGTCAGCTGCGAGAGCTTCGTGCACCGCTCGCAGAACCGCCAGGCTGGGAACCGCCAGTACAGCAGGTGCGGGGTCTCCTTGGCGGCGTGCCCCGAGTGGGCCGGTGCCTGCCGCAGGACGCCTCCGCCGATTCGCGACAGGAGTCGCTCGCAACTGATCTCGGGCGAGTACTTGCGGTCCCACCACGAGGTGTCAGGCGCGATCAGGGACTCCCCGAGCACATCGACGATCGCCCCCACCCCGAAGGGTGACAGGGTCTCCGACAGCCGCAGATCATGCAGAATCCGCTCCACGGTTGCCTCCTTCCATCGGCTCACGCACCTGTACGGCGACATTCGGCTCGACGGACCGCATAGAGTCGCCGACGAGCCATCCCTCCCCCGGCTGACCGAACCGCTTCAGCAGCGCCGCATCGTCGGACTTCCTGCGGTCGTAGGAGAGGGCGGTCCCGGCCTCGCGTGCGAGACGGGCACGACGGTCCCAGTCGTGCAGGAGCCGCCACACCTCCCTCTCGGTCTCCTCGACCTCCATCTCCTCGGAGCGACCCACCAGGCCGACGAAGCCGGCGACGAGGTCGCCGACGGCCCCGCGCATCAGATCGTCGGAGAGGTCCAGACGCGACGCGCTTTCGTTGTCCGCGAGGGAGGAGAACGAGTGTCTCACCAGCGCCACCAGGGCGCCGGCCAACGATCGCTCTCGGGAAGCCACCGACCAGGGAGTGACGCTCGTCGGCTCGACGTTGCGGTAGAGCGTCTGGTGGTAGCCGCGGAAGGTCTCGAAGTGCGACCGGTCGCGAGCCCGGTTCGAACGGAACAACGTCGTGACGATGCCCTTGATCTGCCCGCGACCGACGCGGCTGGTGGCCTGGATGTACTCGGAGGTCGTCTTCGGCTGCCCGACCATGAGCATCACCGCCAGTCGCGGGACGTCGATGCCGACGGACAGCATGTTGGAGGACAGGACGACATCGACGGCCCTGTCGCCGTCGTCCACGCTGCGACCCAGTTCACGCAGGTCGTTGGGCAGTTCCCCAGGACCCCGGCGACTGGTCAGCTCCAGCACGCGATCGGCCCTCACTCGACGCAGCGGCAGGCCCAGGCGCTCCGACCGCGGCTCCAGACGCCCGTTGACGTCGTCGACCACGAGGGTTCCGGAGCGGCCGAGCTCCCGCAGGCTGTTGTGGTACATCACGATCGTCCAATACGGGTCGCGCTTCGCCTCCGTCTCGGGCTCGGGTTCGGGTTCGGCGACGAGCACCTCGGGAACCTCGACGAGAGGGGCGACCGCGGCGATCACTGCGGAGACCTGCGAAACGGACTGCGGCATCAGACCGACGTACAGGCGACCCTCACCGCTGTCCACGGGACGGGAGAAGAACGTCCGGTCGCCCTCGAGCCCGGTCGGCGGGTACAGGGCGACCTTGCGCCCGTACAACCCCCTTACCTGCTCATCCGACGCACGGATGGTGGCCGTCGAGGCGACGATCTTGGGTTGCGAGCCGTGCTTGCCGAGCAGCATCTTGATCACAGCGTCGAACACGGCGACAGTGGTCCCTAGCGGTCCCGACAACAGGTGCAGCTCGTCCTGGATGATCAACGAGGGCTGCCGGAACATGGTGTCCAGACCGAGCAGACTTCCCGCCTCCGGCTTGAACTGCAGACGGGCGAACTTGTCCACCGTGGCCAGCAGGATGGTCGGTGGTTCCTCGTAGAGCACGTCGTCGACCACGCCCACGGGGAGTTCATCGGCGAACGGGCAGTCTCCGTTCGTGCAGTGGATGACGACGTCACGGCCGACCAGTCGGAAGCCGTACCGGGCCCGATCGTGGTCCTTGGTCTCGGGCAGGAGCGCAGTGCCGCACCACGGACAGCTCTCGACCTGGAACTCGTTCGCCTCCTTCGGGCGGGAGGCTTTGTGCAGGCGGTCGAGTGCGTGCTTGGCATCGCTCCTCGTCGCAGGAGTGACCTCGTTACCGACCCACAGGCCGATAGAGAACCTGGCCATCCTCACGGCCCTGGGATCAGTGCGCCGCAAGACCTCCATCGCACACACGAGCGAGGCGGCGCGCTGGAACTGCTGGGACGTCAGGAGCCGGAGCGTGTACCGGGTGATCACGGCGGTGCCGGCACCTGCGGTGCCATGCACGATCCGCCGATGGAAGATCTCGATCGCCGCCAACCCCAGGTACGCCTCCGTCTTCCCGCCTCCGGTCGGGAACCAGATCAGATCGACGAGCTCCCGGTCGTCGTGCGCGTCCTCGACGGTCGATGCGAGTGCCACCAGCAGGAAGCCGAGTTGGAAGGGGCGCCAGCTGGGCTCCGTCACACCGGCCGGGTCCTGACCGTGCTTCATCTCGGTCCGACGCATCTGCAGTCGCATCGCGGCCATGGCAAGCGCGAAGGCCTTCCGCAAGGAGTCCTGCTCCGGATCGTTCAGAAGGGCGACGCCCGCTTCCATTCGCCGCACGGCAGAACGCGCCCGGCCGGTGATCGCCCTGGCGACCACAGCATCGTCGCCGTGGCCCTCGGCACAGGCCTCCTGCTCGGCGACCCAGTCCGCGAAGGCCCCGACGAACACGTCCAAGGTGGCCACGACCTCGTCCGGTTCTCTGTCGATCCGCTCGAGAAGGTCGAGGCGAAGCGCCTTGGTCGCCCTGGATTCGGGTGGGAAGCCGGTCGTCTCGACCGCCGGTACGACGAACGCCGGCACGGGGTCGAGGAAGACACGCGTGCATACGCCGTCCGACAGGTCCCACTCCGCCGCCATGCCGTGACCGACCGCGTACACCTTCTTGTCGCGATAGCGCAGCCGTAGCTCGGCGGACTCGGCGTCCGAATCGAACGACCGCGTCACGTCGTACTCGCGGATCCTCCCCCCGGGCGCGGGCCTCACTCCGAGCGCCGTCTGGAAGAGCATCAAGGCAATGTCGGAGCGGTCGTCGCCGGTGGAGGGGGACAGGACGCGTACGTGCACCGTCACGAGGTGGGCGTCACCGTACCGCCGCCACCTCGATCCGAGCTCCAGCGACACCTCACCCGCGCGGAACTCGTGCGGAGGCCGATCCGCCGACAGCTCGACCCCGGCACGCGCGAAGGGCATGCGTTGCCAACGCGGGGGGCCGTCCTCGGTGACCGGCTGATAGACGCCGGCCGAGAAGTCGCACAGGACGGTGTCCCGGTCCGTGACGAACGAGATCGCCACCGAGGAGGGTCGCCAGTCCTCCGCGAGCGGCACCCCCGCGCCGGCCTCCTCGGCCTCTCCCTCGGCGACGTCCGCCGACACCTCCTCGTCAGCGGCTGCGTCCTTGGTGGAAGGCAGCGAGGACCCGGCGGGGAACAGCATCCCGACGCAGTACTGGCGGTCCGGCAGGTTGGTGACGATCTCGTCCTCGCCTCCCTCCGGCCCGACGTAGGCCGCACGGAGGTGCTTCAGCGCTAGATCCTGTGCCCTGGTCCTGTTCACGCGGTCACCGACCTCTGGGGCAGGAGTTGCTGGAGGCGTCGCCGGTCCTCCTTGGAGGCAACGATCTGCAGGGAGACGCGGGCACGCGTCACCGCCACGTAGAACGCCGCAGTGCCGGCGTCGTCGAAGGAACGGGGAAGGTCGCATACGACGACATGTTCCGCCTCGAGTCCCTTGGCGTACCTGGGACTCGTCACCACGTACCCGCCCGGCAACTCGCGGGGTGCCTCGTCCGACGCCGTACTGATGATCCATATGTCCTGGCCACGGACCCCGTCGGCCACCAACCGTCGCGCCACCGCATCGGCTGCGGCGAGGTCGGCGGTCCTGGCGGGCGTGTGCCACTGGACCCGTTCCCCGTGGACGATGCCCGGATCTCCGACGTCCGCCCCAAGGTACTCCTGCACCATGTGCACGATCGCCCGCGTGTTGCGGACGTTGAGGTCCAGATCGACCGTCAGGGCCTCGGGAGTAATCAGTTCCAGGACTTCCTCGTCGAAGCCGCCGTCCACGTGTGCCTGGTTGTTCGTGTCGAGGAACATCCGCCAGCGGCCGCCGGCCCGCCCACCCACGACAACCTCGTCGAGGGTGTCCATTGCCTGTGCCGTCATCAGGTCCTGGGCCTCGTCGAGGAACACCACGTCGTAGACCCGGGTCGGCTGCAGCTTCCCGAAGGGAACCACGTCGATGTTCTCGCGACCGGCCAGGTGAGGGGTGAAGAACCGGACGAGTTCCGGTGAGCCGAAGGTGACCAGGACCGACCTGCCCTGAGCGGCCTCCTGCTTAGCCGCCTCGACGAGGACGAGCGACTTGCCCGTGCCCGCTCCTCCGAACACCATCACCCGCGGGTTGCGTGCCAGCGAGGCGAGGACCCTGGCCTGCCCGGCCGTCGCACGGTTCTGCTCCTCGATAACCGCACCACGCTGGGCGTCGATCACGGGCATCCGGGTGAACTCGCCGAACAGGCGAGCCCGCAGGTCCTCCATTCTGGCCAGCCTCCGGTCGTGGGGGGCGGTCCGTGAGGCGGAAGCGACGGCGTCGAGCGCACCGGTCAGGCCTTCGACGCTCATGGAATCCTTGGCCAGCCAGTGGGTCGGCTGCCACTCGACCGAGTGCGGGAGCGGGTCGATGTCGGGCGTGACGACGACGGCCTCGTGGGCGAACCAGCCGATGCCCTCCTCCTGGAGGATGTCCCGCAGGGCGTGCATGGCGGTCCGGGCCTGCTCCATGGGCGAGCCCGTCAGCTTGTGCCAGTCGTTGCGACGGTCGACGCTGTACCAGGCCCCGTCGTACTTCCTGACACCGCCGCCCTTCACCTCGACGACGATGACGACCTTCTTCCACAGGATTACGAAGTCCGCCTCCGCCTGCTGCTTGTAGGCGTGGGAGCGCAGCTTCACCGAATGGAAGGCGACCGCGTCGGGGTCGCCCTCGATTCCTCGGAGCAGACGGGCGACCCGGCGCTCGGCGTCACTGCTCGCGGACTTCTCGATGTCCGCAAGATCGGGAACCAGGATCACGCGTGCTGTTCCTTCCAGAGGTTTTCGTACTCGCGGTAGCCGAGCAACTCGTTGACATCGCCGAAGTTGTCCGCCATGTCCACGATGAGGCACTCCGGCTTACCGCCGTTGGCCGGGCCACGCAGCCCACGCCCAGCCATCTGGATGTAGGCGTTGGGGCTGAAGGTCGGTCGGGCGATGTAGAGGGCACGGACGCCCGGGGCGTCAAACCCTTGGATCAGCAGGTCGCAGTTGGCGAGCACACGGATCTCGTTGTTCTTGAACTTCTTGATGATGTCGCGGCGTTCCTGCCTGCCGGTCTGTCCGCTCACCGATGCCGCCTCAACCCCGCGGTAGCGCAGCGTGGCGGCGAGCACCTGCGCCGAGAGGACGTTCGGGGTGAACACGAGCACGGGCCAGTCCTCGTCCAGACCCATGATGTGATCGACGAGGGTCGCCATTCGCGCCTGGTCCCGACCGATGCGCTCCAGAACGGTGGGGCTGATCCTGCGCTGCCTGGTGGCTTCAGCGATCTCCTGCGGCCCCAGCTTGACGTCGATGCCGTGCAGCACCTGGTGCTCGACCCGTGCGAGCACACCGAGTTCCGCAAGTTTCCTGTACGCGTCGACGTCGGCGTCGAAGGCGTCCAACTTGCGGTTGCCGAACCGGTTGGCCAAGGCCTTGGTCGCTTCTTCGGAGGTGCCCTTGAAAGGCGTCGCGGACAGCCCGACCAGGGGGCGGTCCCACCCGCGCCCGGCCACACCGAGCCATTCCAGAATGCGTGTGTACCGCTCGGAACCGCCGGCACGGTGCCCCTCGTCGACAATGACCACTGATGCCTCGGCTAGCCACTCGTACTCCGCACTGCCGAGGACGGCGTCGAGCTTGGCGTCCGTGGCGACGACGAGACTGAACTCCGTGTCCGGTTCGTGGACGGTGTTGCCTTCCCAGAGCCGCCCCACGGTCATGGGGCGCTCGTCCGCGAGCCCCCTCCAGACCGTGGTCCAGGTCTGAACCGCCTGCTCGCACAGCTCGAGGGACTGTGCGATCCACAGGACCGGTCCCCGCAGCTCATCCTCGGTGAAGAGCCTAAGGACGGTCTCCGCGGCGACACGCGTCTTGCCCGCGCCCGTCGGAAGCTCCACCATCGCCTTGAGGTGCCGGCCCCTCGCATCCCGCAACACGAGGACGTCCTTGAGCTGACGGCTGACGCGCTGCTGGAACGGGTGAAGGGGGTTGAGCTTCACGGCGCCGGGGACGATGAACTCCTGCTCCTGGTGCTCCTTGCGGCGGCCCGCGTACTGGGATCCGAAGCCCATCTTCCGCAACCAGGAGATGGTGGTGGCGCTGCCGGCCCATTGGGTCGGCACGTCGTTGAAGCCCTCCTGCCGGAACTGCTCCGCGAGGGTGCTGATCGCATCCGAGCCGTACACAGTGAGGAAGAGATCCGCGACGGATGCCTGGTCGTCGACCAGTCCCTGCGCCTCCAGTGCCTGCCACAAGCCGTTGGGCAGAGCATCGCGCAGGTCGTCCGGCCCAAAGTAGACCTCGAGCCGATCGGCATCGGTGGCGGCGGCCTTGGCCTCCTGCCGGCGTTCCTGGAGATGGTGGTCGAGACCGGTCTTGAGTACGCCGTCGAGGTCGGCGTTGTTCAGACGCAGCTCGAAGGCCTCGTTGACGAAGCCGAGCAGCCGACGTTCGTCGGCATCGGTCCCCGCCACCACCAGAGCCGTCCCGTCGAGGTGCCAGGGCAGCGGCTGGTCCTCGACTCCATCCTCCGTGGTCACCCGCTTGACCACCTGGATCGCCCGGGCCAGGGTGGCGTTGGCCAACCTGCCCGCGGCGTGCGTATTGCGCAGCCCAGTGAAGAGGTCGACGATCCGCTCGCCCTGCTGCTCGCCGTCGATCACCATCGAGAAAGCGAAGCTGTCCTCGAACCGGCGGCATCCCACCGTCGCGACGATTTCAGCCGCCTGAGCCTCCGTCACGCGCAGGTACGGCCGCTCCCGCGAGGAGAGGAATTGCTGCTGCTCGTCCGAGGTGGCGAGGTACACCGAAGCAGGGGCACGCGACTCGACGGCGCGCTTCACCCGAGCTGGGATGCTCGGCGGCCGGTCGGCCGGGTAGGCGATCCGGCACGTCACGGTGATGAACTCGACCAGAAGGGCGTCATCGAGGCTCGGCGGGAACAGCTCGGCCGCGAGCGCCTCCTTGAGCACCGAGGCGGGCACCGCTTCGATGTCGTCCGGAAGCTGCAGCACCTCAGCCACCCGACGCGGTCCTTTGAACAGCGGCAGCAGCTTCTCGTACTTGACGAGCGACGGAGCGACCACCTCGGACGGTCGACGGTACCCCCGTGTCGTTTGGAGCAGACCTGCGCGGTCCACCGCCCAGCGGACCGGCGAGGGCACCGCATGCGTACGACCAGTGTCGAGGTCCTCACAGGTCCACTCGCTGTCGCCTGCCTGGAGCAGGCCGACGGTCCAGGTCTCGCGCAACTTCTGCGACGCACCCGACTCGAGCAGGATAGGCAACACGGAGAAGGGGCCCGGCCCCTCACCGGGGTAGAGATCGATGTTCCCGATCGGTCGCTCGCCCGGACCCTGCGCGGCGTTGAGCGTCGTGAGGACCCAATCCCGGTACTGCTCGATCGCCGGCTCGTCCTCTGCGGAATAGCGGCTTCGGGGCACTCGTACCACGCCGAGCGCGTGAGCCACCTCGGGCATGCAACGCCCGTGGTCCAGGACCCTCGGCGCGTACTCCTCACCCATGGGTTCGGGGAGGTCGAACACCGCGCGAGGCCAGGCCCACTCACCGTCACCGGTCGGGACCTTGACGGTGGTCGGGTGGTCGGCCAGTGCCTTGATGGCCTCACCGGTGGACAGTCCGAGAACGGCGTCCCACAACTTGGAGAGCGCGTCGTCGCCCGAGGTGGGCGAGAGGGCCGCGAGCCGCGCGTTGAGGATGGCCCGCGGGTCCAGATCCCGGAACCCGGCTTTGCGGAGGCCTTCCTCGACGCCCGGCTGGTTCAGGAAGGCTGGGGAGACGAAGATCGCGCCCTCGATCTCGACGCCCTCCTCCTGGTGCAGGAAGACGATGTTCCTGTCGGCCAGTGCCCGCATGTCGCCGAGGGTGGGAATGACCTTAGCAAGGTCACTGTCGGGCAGGGACGACCTTTTGCCGACCACGAACCTGAACGCGTTGGCGGCGGACACCGGATCCGGCCCCTCGGCCCATTCGCGCAGCCAGGAGAGGAGCCCTCGCTTGGGGATCCCTTCGAGGGCGCGCTTCATGTCCCTGTCGGTGGCATCGATACCGCCGTGCGGGCTCGAGGTGATGAACAGCTGCCGCAGACGGGTGAAGCGCTGCTGCGAGGTGTAACACCGCCAATGCGGTACGTCGGTGGCGGTGTGCGGGGAGACGCTCCACGCCTGGTGGATGTCCGGGGAGATATCGACTGCGAAGTCCAGGGGGCGCAGATCGGCGGCGCTCACGAGGGTGCCCGTGGTGTCGGGTACCAGGTCGCGACCGCCCGCGATCCCCGGAACATGGGCGCAGAGCAGCTTGTCGCCGAACGACAACGGCTCCCGTCCTCGCGCGGGCATGTAGTCGAGGTGCGCGGCCGGGTCGTCAGGCTGGGTCACCCGCGGCAGCAGGTCGACGAACATGCCCGAGAGCGTCTTGAGGATCTCCCGGTTGTAGTCGTTCTCGAGCAAAGTGGTCCGGTCGTCGTTCACGCTCCACGGAGCGTTGAACAGCGCGGACGCAGACGTCTGGTCCTGGAGCGGGAAGTAGGACCAGAACCGCCCGACGCGCTGCTGAGCCTGCCGCCTCGGGACGGCGACGGTGACCTTGACCTCGTTACGTGAAACGGCCTCCCCGACCTCCTTGCGTGCTGCCGCGGACGGCATGTGCATGCGGTCCTCGACGATCCACTCCGCCCCGGACCCGTCCGGGGCCTCGATCTTGAAGACACCCCCACCGAAGTCACGGGACGTGTGGCTCGTCTCGAATGCCCCCGCCCCGAGCACCCTCAGCCTGACCTGCCGGACGGCGCCGACGAAGAGCAGGAACTCCGACGCGAACGACTCGATCTCCTGGCGAAGATGGCTGAGGTTCGCCGCGTGCGGGAGCTTCACCACGGTGGAGGCCCAGCCAGCGAGCTCGTCGAGGATCGGATCCGCGGCGAATGCGGCGAACGGATCGATGACGGTGGGTGTGCGCAGCACCGGATGCCGCCTCGCGGAGGGCGCGATCCGACCGATCTCCTCCCGAGCCGTACGCGAGTTGAACTCGAACGACACCGACCGACTGAAGACCTGCGGAGCCGGCGAGACGGCGAGGACGGACTTGAAACCCAGTCCGAAGCGTCCGATCTCATCGCCCCGCTTGCCGCTGAGGTGCGCGTGCGTGATCGTGGTCAGCCCATCCTTGGAGAAAGGACGACCTGCATTCGCGCAGTACAGGGTCTCGTTGTCCGTGTCGAGGACGATCTCGACACGACCGGCGAAGTCCCCCGCGCTCTCACCACTTCCCGACATCGCGTCGGCGGCGTTCTGGACCAGCTCCAGGAGGGTCCGATGGGCATATCCGCCGACCCGGATGGACTCCTCGTGATTGGCGTGCTCGGAGACGAGGTAGACGTTGGCATGGTACGAGTCGAGAGCCCTGTCGAACTGCTCCCGGACTTGCCGCACCAGATCCGCGTCCGGGGTCCAGGCCTGATGCATGATGGTCACGGGCGATCACCCCCAGGGAAGCCGTCCCGGCGACCGACGGACGTGCGCCCACTCGTGGCGGCCCGGAATCCACTCAGGCCGAGCGCGGCTGGGCGAGGTGTCACCTCACGTGCAACGCGAACCACCCCACCCCCCAGGTGGAGGCATGGACGAGTGTCGATCTGCTCGGCAGCGCCACGGGCCTCGCGCGGCCCGGCCCCATCCCCATGTCGCAACCTTGACCCCTACTTTGTGATCGATCGATGGTCGGACGTGCGCAACCTGGCATATCCCGACCGCACACGAATCTAGACGATCTGATCGACAACAGACGCATGAATCCGGATGCAGAGACAGGTTGCATCCCTGGGAACGGGTGTGGGTCCCGCCATAGGGTCGGCAGCTCCTCAGCCCTGGCGGTCTTGCCCCGTCGGGACGGCTGGTCGAAGCCGGCGACCGACCGGCCTCACCGGCGTGTCCAACAATGCGGTGGCCGAGGCCGCATCCCGCTGGGGCAGCCCCTGCCGGCGGTTGTCCGGTGAACCCGCCGCTTGGGCCGGGTTCGGTAGTACAGATCCGAACAGCAACCAGGTGCCGACGTCAGCCTCTTCGACACCGGTTACTGCGCCCACCGACTCATCCTGCAGCTCCGCCCTTTCGTCGCCCGCCTCGCGCCAGCGGGCGGGCAATGGATACCAGGGCCGCGTACGCCCCCACCACGTTGGCGCGATGGGCGGAGGTGGGGCGGGTGACAACCTTCGACAGAACCCGGCCGTTCAGCGCCCCCTCCTCAACCCGGGCCAGGTGACCATGCAAGCCGTCGACTGCAGCGACCGCGGTCCGGGAGATGCCGACTGGGCGCCCTGGGCGCTCGCTCCCTTGGTGGAGGTGATGCCCAGCTGTTCGGGAGGGAAAGCGACGCGCGTCACCAGTCTGCCCAGGCGTGATGGCGCATGCCAGCGGCCGGCAGCAGCCGTCGGCCGCGAGATGGATTTTTGTCGTCAGCCCGCCGCGAGGGCGTCCGAAGGCATGGTCGGCCAGCTCGCTGGCCACAGCCCCCTTTGACGGGCCCCGGCGGCGTGCTGATGAGCCCGCACGATCGTGGAGTCGACCGCGACGATCCAGTCCAGGTCGCCCTCGGCGCCGGCCTGCGCAAGCAGAGTCGTGAACACATTCGCCCAGGTGCCGTCGGGCGCCCAGAACCGCAGCCGATTGTGGACGCCCTTCCACGACCTGCACTGCTTGGGCAGGCCATCCCCGGCGTCCCGACGCGGCACTTCAACGCGATCGCATCGATCACCTGCCGGTGATCACGCCACCGCCCACCCGCTTCGACATCCGGTCCGGCAGCAACGGCTCGATGCGAGCCCACTGGACATTAGCCAACGAAACACATCAACCAACGATCCGATGCCCCTTTGGGAACAGCCTCGACGCCTGGCCCGGATCCGCAAAAAAGAGCAGGTAACGCTCGCTCCCCAGTGGGAGAAGTACCGGCCCTTCGACAAGACGACCGTCGCGACGCACGAATCGCTCGCCATGCGGGCCGAGTTCGACCACGAAGCCAGGCGCCGCACCGACGTCGCCTGGACGATCGCCGAGTACAACGGCCCGGTCGGCGAGCATCTCTGGCACGCCACGATCACCGCCGGGACCCTGTCACCCTTATCCACTCGATCCTGCAGCACGTCGACGCCCCACCCCTGGTGGCCGCCGACGAACCGCATGAGGTGCTGCCGACGTCCAGCCAGAGGACGAAGGTGCCGTCCTTGGTCGTGCGCACCGTGAAGTTCGCTGTCGAGCCGTCGATCACGACGGGCTGACCGTCGTGGTCCCATGCGAGCAGCTCAGCCGGCCCGTCTCATCCCCGGCTGTGCAGCAGCTCAACGGCACCGCGCGTCCCGAGCACCGTGCTCACCATCGGGCTCAACGGTTTCACCAAACCCGCAGGCGACTTCGCCGAGAGGCACGACCTCATCGCCCTCGGCCGCGAGGACCTGAAGAGATGGGCCCTCGGCACCCACCTCTACGACGTCATCCGGGCAGGCGGCGCACCCTGACCGAGTCAAGGTGCGCTTCGATCAGTCAAGTGCGCTGGTCCCCAACTGGTCCCCAAAAACGATCAAGGGGCCGTTTCAGATTCCTCTGAAACGGCCCCTGACCTGCGACTCTTTCGAGTCGGGACGACAGGATTTGAACCTGCGACCCCTTGACCCCCAGTCAAGTGCGCTACCAAGCTGCGCCACGTCCCGATGCGCGTCTTCGCGGTGTTTCTCCCGCGTCGCCGTGCAGGGAAAACACTACCTCACTCCGGAGGGTGGGTTGACGCACGGGCTGTCACCGCGTCCCAGGTGAGGAGGTCCGCGCCGCAGGTGGTGGCCAGGGCATGGGCTTCGGCGAGGGCGGTGGCGGAGCCGGTGGCGTGTGCGAGGTCGAGGCGGGCTCGGGCCTCCTCGTAGCGCGACGGCGACGCGGCGAGGTGGTCGACGGCCCGGGTGAGGAGACGGCGGGACTCCGACGGGTCGGCGAAGAGGGCCAGGCAGCGGAGGGCCTCGCCGAGGGCGGTGTGCGTGCCGAGGCGTTCCGCGTGGGTGTACGCCTCGCGGGCGATCCGGGCCCCGCGGTCCGGGTCGGTGGGTGCGAGGGCGCGGGCCAGGTCGAGGGGCCAGGGGGCCCAGACGATGTGGTGGCGGCCTCGGACGGTCAGGGCCTCGGCGGCTCCCTCCAGGGTGGACACGGCCTCCTCGACGCGGCCTTCGGCGAGCAGCAGCCGGCCGAGGACGCTGGGGCCGTCGGGCAGCACGATCGCGCCGGGCCACGGCGGGCCGAAGGCGTACCGGTCGGCGACGGCGCGCGCCTCGGCGGTGCGGCCCCGGGCGACGAGGGTGTCGACGAGGAGGCAGGCGGTGTCCCAGTGCACGGGGAGGCCGTCGCCGACCCGGTCGGCCAGGCGGAGCCCCTCCTCCAGGTGGTGCTGGGCGCGGGGCAGGTTGCCGCGGCGCCGGTGGACCAGGCCCAGGAGGGTGTGGGCGAAGGCGAGGTGGGCGCCGCTCCAGCCGGAGATCTCGAAGGCGCGGACCGCCTCGCTGAAGAGGGCCTCGGCCCGGTCGGGACGGTCGGCGAAGGCGTACGCGATGCCGGTGAGGGCCGGGATCTCGAAGCCCCAGGCGAGGTCGGTCCAGCTGAGGCCGCGGGCCGGTGTGCCGTCGACGAGGGCGAGGTCGCAGAGGCGTACGACCTCGGTGGCGGGCTCGCCGCGCATCATCGCGTCGAAGCCGCGGACGGTGATGAGGGCCCGCTCGGAGTTGTCGGCTCCGGTGAAGCCGGCGGTGAGTTCGGCGAGGCGGCGGGAGCGGTCGGGGCCGTCCGCCTCGGACGCCTGAAACCCCTCGTAGATGAAGTGCGCGGCCTGGAGCCGTCGTCGGCCGGTGCCCGGCGGCGTCCGGCCGTATTCGACCGCGGCGGCGCGCGCGGCCTCCTGGAGCTGGTTGTTGTGGGCGAGGGCCTGGACGAGCCGGAAGGTGGCGTCGATGCGCAGGTCGTCGTCGAGGCCGGGCAGGTCGAGCGCGGAGCGCAGGTGCCGGACGGTGGCGGCGGGTGCGGTGAGCAGGGAGGCGCAGCCGAGTTCGTACAGGACCCTGGCGTACGAGTCGGGGCCGGGCGGTTCGGCGAGGGCGCGCTCCAGGCAGCGGCGGGCCGCGTCGGGGGCTCCGACGGCGAGGTGTTCGACGGCGGCGGCCCGCAGGCGGCTCACGACGTCCTGGTCGTCGTCGGGGTGCACTTCCAGCAGGTGGCGGGAGACGGCGGCGGGTCCGCGGCCCGCCTCGGTGAGCGCCCAGGCCGCGCGTCCGTGCAGGGCGGTCCGTACGCCCGGGGGCACCGAGCCGTACACGGCGGTCGCGATGAGCGGATGCGTGAACTCCAGCGGCGGGACGGGCACGAGGGCGAGTCCGTTGCGGCCGGTCGTGGGCGGGGAGGTCACGATTCTGGCGGCCCGGAGGCGTTCGGTGTCCTCGGCGACCTGCTTCGCGCCGAGGCCGGTGAGGGCCGCGAGGAGCTCGGGCGTGCTGTCCGTGCCGAGGACCGCCGTCGCCCAGGCGAGGCGGGTCGGGCCGCTGCCGAGCTCCTCCAGGCGGGCGACGAGTCCGCCGCCCCGGGCCCCGGCGCCGAGGTCGCGGAGGAGGCCCGCGGAGCCGGCGACGGGTTCGAGCATCCGGTCGCGTGCCTTGGCGAGCAGTTCGACCGTCTCGTACGGGTTGCCGGAGGTCACCGTCCACAGCTCGCGGCAGAACGGCTCGTCCGCGTGCCCGCCGAGCGTGTCGCGGGCGAGTGCGGCGGTGGCCCCGGAGGTGAGGGCGTGCAGGCCCAGGGTGAGGACGGCGCGGTCCGCGAGCGCGGCGAGCGTGGCGGACGGGCCCGGGCCCTGCGGCTCCCGTACGAACGGGCGGTGGGCGAGGACGACGAGGACGGGCAGCCTGCGGTCGCGCCGGATCCGGGTGAAGGCGTCGAGCCAGGCCAGGGACTCGGCGTCGGCCCAGTGGACGTCGTCCACGAGCAGCACCGGGGGCCGGTCCCGCAGTCGGTCCGCGAGCCGGTCGAGGAGCCGGGCGAGCCCGAGCAGCACGCCCTGCGGGTCGGCGGGCTCGTCCGAGGACGGCGGGGCGATCCCGAGCGCGGGGGCCAGGAGGTCGAAGTGGTCGCCGAAGAGGTGCCGCACCTCGTCGGCGTCGAAGCCGTCCAGGGCGGGCTGGAGCAGCTGCCGGGTGATGTGGAAGGGGACGGAGGTGAGGGTCTCGCCGCCCCGGGCGGTGAGGACGGTGCACCGGTCCCGGGCGGTGCGGTGTATCTCGGCGAGGAGTGCGGTCTTCCCTATGCCCGCGTCGCCCCGGTAGACGAGTATGCCGCCGCGCGCGGGACCGCCCGCCAAGGCGCCGGCGACGAGTTCGTCGACGGCGTGGGCGGCCGCGGCGAGCTCGGGGCCGCGTTCGAGCAGACCGCCCCGCCCCGCGTCACGGACGCCTGGCGCGAACGGCGTTGCGGACGGCGACTGTTCGGGATCCGTCGGCACCGGTGACTCACTCCCCACACGAACTGTTGGCATGACGCGTCCGGCACGACCCGCGCGGACCGTAACAGTGCCGGACCGACGAGCCTAGCGGTCGTGATCGTCCGAAGGGCGACAATGGACGGGTGAACCGGACAACGGGTGACTACGGCGGCGGTCTCGGCGGGGCCGACGGCGGTGTCGGCAGCGGTGGCGGTAGTGGCAGCGGCAGCGGTAGCAGGGATCGCGATGAGGAGGGGCGCGCCCGGAGCGCCCGGCCGCGCGACGGGCTCGGGCGTCCGCTGCCGTACGGGGCGGAGGGGGTGCCCCGGCAGCCCGAGGGGGTCGTCCGCGGGCCCGAGGACACCGTGCGCGAGGCGCAGCGGCTGCTCGACGCCGGGATGCCCTTCCACGCGCACGAGGTCTTCGAGGACGCCTGGAAGTCCGGCCCCGAGGTGGAGCGGGACCTGTGGCAGGGGCTCGCCCAGCTCGCCGTCGGTCTGACGCACGCGGCCCGCGGCAACGCGGCGGGCGGGGCGAGGCTGCTGCGCCGGGGCGCCGACCGCCTCGCCGGCGGGAGCGACGTCCCCGACACGTACGGGATCGATGTCGGCGGACTCGTGGCGTGGGCACGGGAGTTGGCAGGGCGTACGGAGGGCGGGGCCGGGGTGGACGCCGCCGCCGAGGCGCCTCGGCTACGTGCGGGTCGCCTCTAGCTCGCGCCGCAGCACGGACGTGTGGCTCTCGGACGGGTCCTTGGTTGCCGTCAGGAGGGTGACGGTCTGCCGGCTCGCGAGTTCCCGGAGCCGGTCGAGCGCCGCGGCGGCCTCCGGGGCGTCGAGTTCGGCCTCGTAGCGGCGGCAGAACTCCTCGTACTCGCCCTCGGGGCCGTGGTACCAGCGGCGGAGTTCGGCGGACGGGGTGAGCGCCTTGGGCCACTCGTCGATGTGGGCGTCGGTCTTCTTGAGGCCGCGCGGCCAGAGCCGGTCGACGAGGACGCGTACCCCGTCGTCGGGTGACGGGTCCTCGTAGACGCGGCGGACGCGGACGGCGGGGGTGCTTGCGGCCATGGCTCCAGGGTGCAGGACGGAGCCGGGCCTCACCCCGCGACGCGCAGCGCCGGGAGGAGGACGGCGTCGACGAAGGTGCGCATGGTCGAGGCGTCCGCGAACCGCTCCTCGAAGAGCCGCTCGATGCGCAGCATGCCCATGAAGCAGGGGGCGACGAATCCGATCGCCGGGTTGTCCGCGTCGATCTCGCCCCGCTCGACCGAGCGGGCCAGGACGGCGTCGATGGCCGCGATCTCGGGGGCGATGACGGTCTCGCGGAGGGCGGCGCGCAGGTCGGGGTGCTGGATGTAGGCCTGGGCGACGGCCTCCATGAGCTCGGCGTCCCGCTCCCGCCGCGAGCCGGCGATCCGGGCGGCCTCCCGCAGGTCACCGGCGAGGGTGCCGGTGTCGATGCCGCTGAAGACGGTGCAGCGGCGCCGGGCGAGGGCGGCGGTCACGAGCTGGGGTTTCGTGCCCCACTGCCGGTAGAGCGTGGCCTTGCCGCACTTGGTGCGGGCGGCGACGCCCTCCATGGTCACCGAGTCGTAGCCGCCCTCGCGGAGGAGGCAGAGCACGGCGTCGTAGAGCTCCGTCTCGCGCTCCGGCGTGATCTTGCTGCGACGGGCTGCTGCGGTCGCGGCCTGAGTGGACATCGATCCCTCCCGGACACCTCTGTCTCTGCACATACGAGAGTAGGGGGTGCACAATCGAGACGCAAACGTATCGAGACGCTTGCGTCTCGATGAATTCGGATCTAGGCTCACTCCGTTTGTTGGCGATTTGACGGATTAGAGGGCCGCACGATGGCTGTCGGGATACGCGGGATACGAGGACCACGTCCTGCAGGACCGGGGACGCCTCCTACCCCCGGCCCCGCCGGGCAGGCCGGGACATCCGGGCAGGCGGGGAGCGCCGCGCACACCGGGACCGCCGGGCAGGCGGGGGCCGAGGAGCCCGAACCAGAGCCGTCGTCAGGGGCCGCATACGGGTCCGCGTCCGCGTCCGCGTCCGCGTCCGATTCCGCGTCCGATTCCGCGTCCGGTTCCGGGTCCAGGTCCGGTTCCGGGTCCAGGTCCGGTTCCGGGTCCAGGTCCGGTTCCGGGTCCAGGTCCAGGTCCGGGTCCGGGTCCGCCAGGCCGCCGCTCCTCCGGGAGCTCCTGCTCGTCACCGCGCTCTTCCTCGTCTACAAGTTCGGCCGGCTCTTCGCCAACGGCCACGAGACCCGCGCCTTCCGGAACGCCGACCGCGTCTGGGACGCCGAGCGCGCACTCCACCTGCCGGGCGAGGGAACGATCCAGCAGCTGCTCCTGCACGGCGAACCGCTGATCCGGGCGGCGAACACGTACTACGCGGCCGTGCACTTCCCGGCCACCATCGCCTTCCTCGCCTGGCTCTACTGGCGGCGCCCCGCCCACTACCTGTGGTCGCGCCGGGTCCTGGCCCTCGTCACCGGCGCGGCGCTCGCGCTGCACCTGCTGCTGCCGCTCGCCCCGCCCCGGATGCTCGCCGCCTCCGGACTCGTCGACACAGCCCGGGTCTACGGACCCTCCGTCTACGGGGCGACCCCGGAGACGGACTCCATGGCCAACCAGTTCGCGGCCATGCCGTCGCTGCACTTCGGCTGGGCCCTGATGGTCGCGATCGGCCTGATCGCCGCCACCCGGTCCCGCTGGCGCGTGCTCTGGCTGCTGCACCCGCTGCTCACCCTGCTCGTCATCGTCGGCACCGCCAACCACTACTGGTTCGACGCGCTCGCCGCCGCCGTACTCCTCGGCCTCGCGCTGCTCGCCGTCCGCGCCCCCGGCCGCTCGACGGCGCCCCCACCCGTTCCCCGCCCGCTCGGTGCGGCACCCCTCCCGGTCGGAGCCCTGCGATGAACCCCGCCGCCGGCACCTTGCTCGCGGTGCTCCTCTCCCTCGTCTCCGCCGCCGGGTACGCGCTCGCCGCCGTCGCCCAGTCCCGGCTCGCCGCCGCTTCCCCCGCCGCTCCCGACGGGCGCGGGGCGCTGCGCGCGCTCCTCGCCCGCGGCCAGTGGTGGTGGGCGGTCGGCCTGAACGCCGCCGGAGCCCTCGCGCACGTGGCCGCCCTGCACTACGGGCCGCTGACGCTGGTCCAGCCGCTCGGTGCGCTCACTCTCGTCGCGGCACTGCCCCTGGGCGCGTACTGCGCGCGGCGCCGGGTGACCCGCACCGAATGGCGCGGAGCCCTGTGGACCCTGGGCGGGCTCGTCGGGCTCGTCGCCGTGACCGGACCCGCGGCCCCCGGCGAGGCGCTCAGCCTGCGCGAATCCCTGGTCGTCGCCGCGGCGACCGCGCTCCTGATCGCCGCCCTCGCCTCCGGGCGGCTGCACGGGCGCGAGCAGCGCGGGACCGGCGCACCCACCGGGCGCGGGCTCGGGCACGCGACGGCCTCCGGGATCGCCTCGGGCGTCGCCTCCGCCCTCACCCAGACGCTGACCGCCGCACTCGCCCTCGACCTGCCCGGCGCCGAGCCGAGCTGGTGGCAGACCGCGCTGCTCGCGGTGCTGATATCCGGCTTCGCCAGCGGTGGGCTGCTGCTGTCCCAGGCCGCCTACCGGGGCGGGCTCGCGGCGCCGCTGGCCGTCGTCAACCTCTCGAACCCGGCGGCCGCCGCGGTGATCGGCGTGGCCCTGCTCGGCGAGACCTTCCGGGCGGGCGCCTGGGGCTGGCTGGTCGCGGCCGGCGCCTCGCTGGTCGCGGCGCGGGGCGTGATCCTGCTGACGAAGGGCGGGGCGCCGACGGAGCCCGTACCGGCGTCGGAGGCCGTACCGACGGCGGGGGCCGTACCGACGGCGGGGGCCGTACTGGCGACGGAGCCTGTACCGACGGCGGGGGCCGTTCCGGCGGCGGGGCCTCTTCCTGCGGCTGGGCCCGCACCGGCTCCCGTAACCGTTCTCCCGGCGGCCGGGCCGCCCGTATCGACTCCCGTCACCGTTCTCCCGGCGGCCGGGCCGCCCCTATCGACTCCCGTCACCGTTCTCCCGGCGGCCGGGCCGCCCCTATCGACTCCCGTCACCGTCCTTTCGGCGGCCGGGGCAGCGGACTCTTCGACCTCGCCGATCACGGACGTGCTCCTCGCGGCCGTACCGGCGCCGTCCGCCTCCCCGGAGGCGCGGCCGGGGCGCGGGGTCCCGGAGGGCGGGCCGGTGCCGGCGCCGGTCGCGGGGTGAGGGCGGCGGCCACGCCGGTCGGGGACGCGAAGCCGGTCGCACGGCCGCCGCGCAGCACCTTCCCCTAAATTCGTCACCTTGACGACAACCACCGCACCCCCTATCGTCAACATGACGACAAGGGGGTTTCCATGGCTGACATCACCCGGCGGGCCGGCTGGCGCCATCTGCGCTCCGCGCCCACCGCCCACATCCGCCACCAGCGCCGCGGCCGGCTCGTCCACGACGGCGAAGGACTGAGCTTCTGGTTCCGGCCGCTCACCGCCGCCCTCTCCGAGGTGCCGGTCAACGACCGCGAGCTCGCGATGGCCTTCCACGCCCGCACGGCGGACTTCCAGGACGTGAGCGTGCAGTCCACCGTCACGTACCGGATCGGCGACCCGGCCGCGGCGGCCACCCGGCTCGACTTCTCCATCGACCCCGACACGGGCGCCTGGCGCGGCGCCCCGCTGGAGCAGATCGCCACCCTCCTCACCGAGACCGCCCAGCAGCACGCCCTCGACGTCCTCGCCCGCACCACGCTCGCCGCCGCGCTCGTCGACGGCGTGGCGGCGGTACGGGACCGCATCGCGGCCGGACTCGCCGCCGAGCCGCGCCTGCCGGACACCGGCATCGAGGTCGTCGCGGTCCGGGTGGTCGCGATCCGCCCCGAGCCCGAGGTCGAGCGCGCCCTGCGCACCCCCGCCCGCGAGCAGATCCAGCAGGAGGCCGACCGAGCCACCTACGAGCGGCGCGCGGTCGCCGTCGAGCGGGAGCGCGCCATCGCCGAGAACGAACTCGCCAGCAAGATCGAGCTCGCCCGGCAGGAGGAGCGGCTCGTCGAGCAGCGCGGCACCAACGCGCGCCGCGAGGCCGAGGAGAACGCGGCCGCCGACGCGGTACGCGCCGAGGCCGAGGCCGTACGGAAGGTCCGGCTGGCCCGGGCCGAGGCGGAGGCGGCACGGGAGGTCGGCGAGGCGCGCGCCGGAGCGCAGTCCGCGTGGCTGCGGGCGCACACGGAGGCCGATCCGGCGGTCCTGCACGCCCTGGCCGTGACCCGGGCGGCGGAGAACCTGCCGCGCATCGAGCACCTCACGCTCTCCCCGGACGTCCTGACCGGGCTGCTCGCCAAGCTGGGCGGCGGCGAGGGCGGGGCGCGGTCGTGAGCCTCGCGCCGCGCGCGGTGCTCGTGCACCGGACCACGGAGTACGAGGAGCTGCTCGCCCGGCACGGCACGCACGGGCAGGCCGCGTTCTTCCTCTCCGCGCGCGGGCGCTCGGTCGACGCCGTGCGCGAACGGCACGAGCGCACCCGGGCGGCGCTCGCCGAGGTGGCGGGCGCGGTTCCGCTGACGTGGCGCCAGACCCGGGTCGAGCGCGCCGACCTGGACCGGTTCCTGTTCGGGCCCGAGGACGTCGTCGTCGTGGTCGGGCAGGACGGTCTTGTCGCCAACGCGGCGAAGTACCTGACGGGGCAGCCCGTCATCGGCATCGACGCCGACCCCGGGCGCAACCCCGGCGTCCTGGTCCGACACCGACCGGACCGGGCACGGCGACTGCTGCCGTACGCGGCGGGGGCCGGGGCGGCGGTCGACGAGCTGACGATGGTCGAGGCCGTCACCGACGACGCGCAGCGGCTCCTCGCGCTGAACGAGATCTACGTCGGTCCGCCCGGCCACCAGACCGCCCGCTACACGCTCGGCCTCGACGGCACGGACGTCCCGCCCGAGCCCCAGGCCTCGTCGGGCGTCCTGGTCGGCACGGGCACGGGCGCCACGGGCTGGCTCCGCTCCCTGTGGGAACAGCGCTCCAGCACGCTCGCGCTGCCCGCGCCGGCGGACGCGCGGCTGGCCTGGTTCGTCCGCGAGGCCTGGCCGTCGCCGACGACGGGCACGACCCGCGTCGAGGGCCTCCTCGACGCGGGCCGGGGCCTGCGGCTCACCGCCGAGTCGGACCGCCTGGTCGCCTTCGGCGACGGCGTGGAGTCGGACGCCCTGGAACTGACCTGGGGCCAGACGATCCACCTGGCGGTGGCGACGTCGCGGCTGCGACTGGTGCACTGAGCGGCGGCCGCGCGCCCGTTGTTGAGCGGATGCTCCGCCGGGACGGTGCCCCCGCCGCCCCCGTTGTGGGCATACGTTCCGCAGGGGCGATCGGGGTCCCCCTGCTCGAGCGAAGCCGAGAGCTTGGGGGAGGGTGGGCACAACGGACGGCGCCCCTTGCCGGGCCTGGGCTCCCGCCCCCTGACCCGCACCACGTCGTGCGGCCCCCGGGGGTGCGGGCAGGTGCAGGGGCGGAGGCGCCGCTGAAGGCGCCGTCCCGTGTGCCCACCCGCCCCGCCCCAGCGGGACGACTGCCCACACGGCGGTGGGCGAGGCAACGGCCCTGCAGGCGCCGTTTCGCGCGGGGGCGCAGGCACCTCCCCGCAGGGCGCCGTTTCGCACGGCGCATGAGCACCGCGGCTCGGCGGGGGGCGGGCCCACACGGCGGGTGGGCACGCGCCGGCGGGGGCGGGCCCGCAGTGCGGCCGGCAGCGCGCGGCCGGAAACGATCGGCCCTGGCGTGGCGCGGCGTTATGCTCGGCGCGCTTTGCCCGGGTTCCTACCTCCGGGCGTCCGCCCGCCTCCCCCCGGCCGTCGAAGGACAGACCATGACCTCCGTCTCCTCCGGTTCGCTCTCCGTCTCGTCCGCCACCCCGCAGGAGTGGGCGCTCGTGCGGTCCTGGGCCGCCGAGGAGGGGTGGAATCCCGGGCTCTCCGACGTTCCGGCGTTCTTCGCCCAGGACCCCGCCGGCTTCTTCCTCGGCCGGGTCGACGGGGAGCCGGTCTCCGCCATCTCGGTCGTCAACTACGACGACTCCTACGCGTTCCTCGGCTTCTACCTCGTCCGCCCCGGACTCCGCGGCCTCGGGCACGGTCTGGCCACCTGGCGGGCCGCGCTCGCCCACGCGGGCGGCCGGGCCGTCGGGCTCGACGGGGTGCCCGCGCAGCAGGACAACTACCGGCGCTCCGGCTTCAGCACGGCGTACCGCACCGCGCGGTTCGTCGGCGAGGTCCCGGCCCCCGACCGCCCGGTGGCCGGCGTGGTGGCCGCCGAGCGGGTCGATCCGGCCGCCCTCGCCGCGTACGACAGCGTCTGCCATCACGCCGACCGGCCCCGGTTCCTGGACGCCTGGGTGACCACTCCCGGCCATCGGGCGCTGGCCCGCGTGGTCGACGGCCGTCTGACCGGGTACGGGCTGGTTCGTCCCGCACAGGACGAGGCACGTGTGGGGCCGCTGTTCGCGGACACCCCGGCGGACGCGGCGGCCCTGCTCGACGGGCTCGCCGCCGAGGCGCGGGAGTTCGGCGCGGCCCGGATCGCGGTCGACATGCCGGAGGCGAATCCGGCGGCGGCCCGGCTGGCCCAGGAGCGCGGTCTGGAGCCGACGTTCGAGACGGCGCGGATGTACACGGGACCGGTCCGTCCGGTGGCGCGGGAGCGCGTCTTCGGCGTCACCACGCTCGAACTGGGCTGACCTCCACACCACCGGTGGCACGGGAACGCGTCTTCGGCGTCACCACCCTGGAACTCGGCTGACCTCCACACCACCGGTGACACGGCAGCGCCTCTTCGGCGTCACCACCCTCGAACTCGGCCGACCTCCGCCCCCGGAGGCCCCCCGCAAGCGACGTCCGCTCCACCCCGGCGGGCCCGAACTCGCGCCCGCGTGCCCAGAAACGGCCCCGTACCGCACCCCTCCCGCCCCTCGCCGCCCTCCCCTCCCCGCACCCCCGCCACCCCTTGAGGGGTGACAAGGGTTTTCCCCGTATCGGGTTCACCCCCCCGTTCCCTACTGTCCTCCGCACCGGCAGATATCATCCCCCGAGCGCACCGTGTCAGGTGCATGCGGAGGGTGCTGTCCGCCGGTGGCGGCCTTGACCCGGGCCGTCGCGCCGGTGGCGGCGCACGGGCCCCCCAAGCCCAGGGACGGACGGACGGCGACCCCACTTCGCCCCCGTGTGTCCCGCGCCGTCGCCACTGCTCCGCAGTTACGTCGTACTCGAAAGGGCCACACCTTGAACGGTTCCAGGCGGAGAGTCATATCCGTGGTCGCGAGCGCCGCGATCCTCGGTGCCGCTGCCATGACTTCCGGGGCGTTCGCCGCCACCCCGGTCGCTGCCAGCCCGAAGCCGGTTCCGGCTTCGCAGACGATGCGGGCGCTTCCGAACGCCCCCGTCGAGAAGGTGATCGTCACCTACAAGAGCCGGACCGCCGAGGCCGGTTCCAACACCGCCGTGAAGAGCGACACGGCCGAGAAGGCCGCGAAGACGGGCGAGAAGCTCTCCTTCGAGCGCCGCCTCGCCGGCGGTGCCGCCCTGGTGAACCTGGGCGGCAAGGCGACCAAGCAGGACGTGACCGAGGTCATGGACGCGTTCCGCGCCGACCCGGCCGTCGCCTCGGTCGAGCCCGACATCCGCGCCTACGCGATGGCGGTCACCCCGGACGACACCGACTACGCCAAGCAGTGGGACCTCTTCGAGCCCACCGGTGGCATGAACGTTCCTGCAGCCTGGGACAAGACGACCGGCTCCGGCGTCACCGTCGCCGTCATCGACACCGGCTACGCCGCCCACTCGGACCTGGCGACCAACATCGTCTCCGGCTACGACTTCATCTCGACCTCCGCCGACGCCCGCGACGGCAACGGCCGCGACGCGGACTCGAAGGACGAGGGCGACTGGAACGCCACCGACGGCGAGTGCGGCACCGGCTCCACGGCCTCCAACTCCTCCTGGCACGGCACCCACGTGGCCGGCACCATCGCCGCGGTCACCAACAACACCAAGGGCATCGCGGGCATCGCGTACAACGCGAAGATCCAGCCCGTGCGTGTGCTCGGCAAGTGCGGCGGTTCGTCCTCCGACATCGCCGACGCCATCACCTGGGCCTCCGGCGGCACCGTGGCGGGCGTCCCGGCCAACCCGACCCCCGCCAAGGTCATCAACATGAGCCTGGGCGGCGCGAGCTCCACCTGCCCGAGCGTCTACCAGACCGCGATCAACGGTGCCATCTCGCGCGGTACCACCGTCGTCGTCGCGGCGGGCAACAGCAACGCCAACGCCTCCGGCTTCACCCCCGCGAACTGCACCGGCGTCATCACCGTGGCGTCGACCAACCGCGCCGGCAGCCGCTCGTACTACTCCAACTACGGCACCATCGTGGACGTGGCCGCGCCCGGCGGCGAGACCCGCAACGCCACCGACACGCCCGGCACCGTCACCACGCCCGAGAACGCGATCTACTCCACGCTGAACTCGGGCCTGACGACCCAGTCGACGGAGACGTACAAGCCCTACCAGGGCACCTCGATGGCGGCCCCGCACATCGCCGGCCTGGCCGCCCTCCTGAAGTCGGCCAAGAGCACGCTCACCCCGGCCGAGATCGAGTCCGCGATCAAGAACACCGCCCGCCCGCTGCCCGGCACCTGCACCGGCGGCTGCGGAACCGGCATCGCCGACTCCGCGAAGGCTGTGGACTCGGTCCTCAACACCACCCCGCCGTCGGGCACCGTCTTCACCAACGCGACGAACGTGACGATCGCCGACAACACCACCGTGTCGTCCTCGATCCCCGTCACCGGCCTCGCCGGCAACGCCCCCGCCACCCTCAAGGTCGGCGTGGACATCAAGCACACCTGGCGCGGAGACCTGGTCATCGACCTGGTCGCCCCCGACGGCACGGTGCGCAACCTGAAGACCTCGTCCTCCTCGGACAGCGCCGACAACGTCCTGACCACCTACACGGTCGACGCGTCGAGCGAGGTCGCCAACGGCACCTGGAAGCTCCAGGTCCGCGATGTGGCCTCGGGTGACACCGGCTACATCGACTCGTGGAGCCTCACCTTCTGACGCACCACCGCACCACCTCTGAACCACCCCCCACATCAGCATCCTTGCTGGTCAGCGACGCGCCCGTGGTCTACACCACTGGCGCGTCCTGGCGTTGTGGGAGCGCGCACGCCCACGGCCCCGTGTCCGTATGCCGGACACGGGGCCTGGACTGTGCCGGTGGGCTCCGTATCCTCTGCGCACGGGGTTCATGGGCCGGGCCCCGAGGGGCCGGAGGTGGTGGACAGTGACGACAGCTCCACAGAGTCCTGCCCCGGTGGGCCGGGAGGAACTCCTCACCCGGCTCGAACGCGCCCTCCACACCCGCGGCCGCGCCCTGCTCACCGGAGCCGCCGGCGTCGGCAAGACCGAGGTCGCGCTCGCCGAGGCGGCCCGCGCCGAGGCGCGCGGCGAGACCGTGCTGTGGCTCGCGACCCTGCCGTCCGACCGCGAGATACCCGGGGCGGCCGCCGCCGCGCTCGTGGCCTCCGTGGCGGCCACCGTGACCTGGCCGGGCCTCGGTACCGGCCGGCCCGTCCCCGAGCAGCCCGCGGGCGGGCTGCTCCCCTCCCCGTCGTCCGACGACGCCGGCGTGCTCGCCTCGGGGGTGCTCGCCTCCGGGGTCTTCGACCAGCTGCCGGGCCCCCAGCGCACCGCCGTCGCCATGCTCTGCCGCGAGGCCCCGATCGACGCGGGCGGCTGGGACCCGATCGCGCTGCGCCTCGGCATCGCCCGCATCCTGCGCGCCCTGACCTGCCGCGGCCCCGTCCTGCTCGTCGTCGACGGGGTGCAGCACGTCGACGCGGACAGCGCGGACCTGCTCCGCTTCGCCCTCCACCTGGCCCCGCCCGCGCTGCGGGTGGTGGCGGTGGAGACCCCCGAGCCGTACGCCGAGGCCCACGAGCCGTACCGCGAGAGCCACCGCGCCGAGGACCCGCACGCCGCGCACCTCTGGGTGCCGTCGGAGGCGGACGTGCTGCGCGTCCCGCCGCTGCACGCCGACGAGATAGCCGAACTCCTCATCCACCACCGTCTGCCCTCCCGGATGGCCGGCCGCATCCACCGCGCCAGCGGCGGCAACCCGCGGCTCGCGCTCGCCGTGGGCCGTTCGCTCGCCGACGCGCGGACCCCGGTGCACCACGCGGAGGCGCTGACGCTCTCCGGGCGCGCCCGCGACCTCGCCCGCCAACTCCTGGGCGCCGCGCCCCCCGCCGTACGCGAGACGCTGCTGCTCGCCGCCCTCGCGCTGCGCCCCTCGGCCACGCTCGTGCGCCGCGCCGGGCGGCCCACCGCGGAGGCGGACCTCGCGGCGGCCGAGCGGGCCGACCTGGTCTCGCTCGCCGAGGACGGCTCGGTGACCTTCACCGCGGGACTGCTGCCCTCCACGCTGGTGCACGACGCCTGCTGGGCCGAGCGGAGCGCCGGGCACGCGGCCCTCGCGGAGGTCGTGGACGACCCCGTGGAGGCGGTACGGCACCGGGCGCTCGCCACCGAGCGACCGGACGAGGAGCTCGCCGCCGAGGTCGCGGCCGCCGCCGACCTGGCCCGGCGGCGCGGGAACAGCGCGCTCGCCGCCGAACTGGCCCTGCTCGCCGCCGAGTCGACACCGGGCCGGCACGGGACGCGGCGGATCGCGCGGCTCGTCGACGCCGCCGAGGAGGCCGCCCGCGCCGCCCGCGCCGACCTCGCGATGCGGGCCGCCACCGATCTGCTCGCCCGGGACGCGGGGCCGTCCGACCGGGTCAGGGCGCGGCTGGCCGTGCTCGACACGGCGGGGCAGGGGCTCACCGGGCTCGACGAGATGTACGTCCACGCCATGGAGGACTCCGAGGGGGACACCGCCCTGCGGGCCGCCGTGCAGCTGCGCCTCGCCGTCAAGTACGTCCTCGCGGACGGCGATCCGGAGCGCTCGCGGACGGCGGCGGTCGAATCGGCCGCGCTCGCGGCCTCGATGGGCGATCCGCGGCTCGCGGTGCAGGCCCTGACCGTGCAGGCGCGGATGGAGCGGGCGCTCGGCGCCCCGGACGCCGAGGCGGTGCTCGCCCAGGCGCGCGCCCTGGAGCTCGCCGAGCGTCCGCTCGGGATCCGTAACGCCGCACAGATCCTGACGATCCGTCACGCCCTCTTCGACGACCGGCTCACCGACGCGCGGGACGAGCTGAACGCGCTGCTGCCGCTGGTCCAGCGGCGCGGCTCGGTCGAGGACACCATCGAGCTGTTCTCCACGCTGGCGGCGATCGAGTCCCGGAGGGGCGCCTGCGCGGCCGCCCTCGCGCACGCGGGCCAGTCCCTCGCGCTCACCCTGGAGGCGGGCCTCTCCCCCGGCCCCGCCTGGTACACGCTCGCGCTCGCCGAGACGGCCGGCGGCAGTTTCGCGCGGGCGGCCAGCTACGCGCGGCGCAGCGTGCAGGCCTCGGAGGAGGAGGGCGACCGGGTCTTCCTCTCCCGGAGCCGGTACGCGCTCGGACGCGTCCAGCTGATCAACGGCGACGTCGCCGCCGCCCTGGAGACCCTGCGGCGGGTCCAGGCCGACGAGCGCGCGCAGTCCACGGTGGACCCCTCGATGCTGCGCTGGCACGAGGAGCTGGCCGAGGCGCTGCTCGCCCAGGACGCGGGCGACGAGGCCCTGGCGCTCCTCGCGGACGTGCGGCCGGTGGCGGAGCGGCTCGGCCGGTCCACGGTCCTGCTCGGCTGCGACAGGGCGTACGCCCTGTGCCTGGCGGCGGAAGGGCGGACGGACGAGGCGGCCGAGCTGCTGACCCGTACGGCCGAGAGCTTCGGCCGGGCCGGACTGCCGCTGGAGCGGGGCCGGGCGCTGATCGCCCTCGCCCGGGTGGAGCGGCGGCGCCGGCGCCGGTCGGCGGCGCAGAGCGCCCTCCACGAGGCGGCCTCGGTGTTCGAGCGGGCCGGGGCGGCGCCGTGGCTGGCCCTGGCGAGCGAGACGCCGGCGGGCGAGGGCGCGGGTCCCGGTGCCGGCGGCGAGGAGTCGGTGTCCGCGCTGTCCTCGCTCACGGAGGCGGAACTGCGCCTGGCCCGTCTGGTGGGCCAGGGCGCGAGCAACCAGGAGGCGGCGGCGAAGCTGTACCTGAGCGTGAAGACGGTGGAGGCGCGCCTGACCCGCATCTACCAGAAGCTCGACGTCCGCTCCCGCGCACAGCTGGCGACGGCCCTGCGCCCGTGAGCGACGCGGGCGAGCGGAGCACGTCACGCCGGCCCCGCCACCCGACGAGCGACCGGATCACATACGCCGCCCCCGGCACCCGCCCGCCCCGCAGCCCGCACGACGGGCCCCGAGGGCGGGCCCGAACCACCCCGCACCCACCCCAAGTCCGGCCCACGGCAGGCCCGTCCCGAAGCACCCGACGGGCGGGTCCGGGAGACCGGATCCGCCCGTCGGGGCGCCGCCGCCCGGATCAGGTCGTCGACGCGCCGAACCACTCGCGCAGGGCGCCGAGGAGCTCCTCCTGGTCCTCGCCGGCCCACACGACGTGCCCGTCCGGCCGCAACAGCACGGCGGGCACGTCCAGTTCCTCACTGACGTCGACGACGTGGTCGACGCGGTCCGCCCAGCCCTCCGCGGAGAGCCGGCCGCTCTGGTCGAGCAGGAGTCCGCGGCCGCCGTGCGTCAGCTCGTAGAGCCGCCCCCGCTTCAGCGTCACGTCCCGCAGCCGCAGGCCGAGGAGTTCGTGGCCCTCGCCGAGGTCGTAGCGGACGTCGACGGCGGTGATCAGACCGGTCACGTACCGGTTCACCTCCTCGAAGTCCATCAGCTTCGAGAACAGTTCCCGCAGGGCGGTCGCTCCGGGGTCGGTGCCGAGGAGGGTCATCTGCGCGCGGGTGTTCTCGACCACACGGGCACCGACCGGGTGCCGTTCGGCCTCGTACGTGTCGAGCAGCCCTTCCGGCGCCCAGCCTGCGACGGCGGCGGCCAGCTTCCAGCCGAGGTTGAACGCGTCCTGGATGCCGAGGTTGAGGCCCTGGCCGCCGGTCGGCGGGTGGATGTGCGCCGCGTCGCCGGCCAGGAACACCCGGCCGACCCGGTAGCGCTCGGCCTGCCGGGTCGCGTCGCCGAAGCGGGACAGCCAACGCGGCGAGTGCACGCCGAAGTCGGTGCCGGCGACGGCCCGCAGCCGGCTCTTGAAGTCGTCGAGGGTCGGCGCGGTCGCGCGGTCCTCGGCCACGCCGTCGGCGGGCACGACGATGCGGAATGCGCCGTCTTCGAGGGGCTTGACGCCGAACCGCAGCTGGGTCTTCTGGACCTCGGCGACGACGGCGGCGACGGTCTCCGGGTCCGCGGTCGCCTCCATGTCGCCGAGGAGCGTCTCGACGGTGGGGGGCTCGCCGGGGAAGCCGACGCCGAGCAGCTTGCGCACGGTGCTGCGGCCTCCGTCGCACGCGGCGAGGTAGCGCGAGCGCAGCTCCGTGCCGTCCGCGAGCGCGACGGTCACCCCGTCCTCGTCCTGGCTCAGCCCGACCACCTCGGTGCCGCGCCGGATCTCCGTGCCGAGTTCGAGCGCGCGCTCCTGGAGCAGCCGCTCGGTGACCGGCTGCGGCGTGGCGAGGCCGTACGGGTGTGCCGTGTCGAGCCGTTCCGGCCACGGCTTCATCACACCGCCGAAGAGGCCGCCGACGGAGAACTTCTCGCTGACCTCGGTGAACCGCTCCAGGAGGCCCCGCTGGGCCATCATCTCGACGCTGCGCGCGTGCAGGCCCTGTCCCCGGGACTCCCGGGTCGGCTCGGCGAGCTTCTCCAGAACGACCACCCGCACGTCGTGCAGCCGGAGTTCGCTCGCGAGCATCAGGCCGGTCGGTCCGCCGCCGACCACGATCAGATCAAACATTCAGTACGCCCCGTTTTCCACAGTTCCTTGGTTCGAACGGAGATTCTGCTGCACGAAGGGGGCCTTGCCGCAAGGCCCCCTGTGCGCTATATCTTGAGAGTGGCAAGGAGAGGTCGACCCTCCTTGCCCTTGTTGTTTTCCGGCTCTTTTCCGTCCCGGCCGTCGCCCTCAGATCGTGAAGGGGCGCTGGTTCAGGAAGTCCGGTGACGGAGTGCCGGTCAGGTAGAGGTTCGGGCTCTGGGTCGGCGGCAGCAGGCGCTGGATGTCCCGGTGGAAGGTGCGGTAGCCGCCGCGGAAGGCGCCCTCGTCCCACACCCGGAGCAGGGCCTCGGTGAAGGCGCCGTTGACGGCGCCGTCGGCGGCGACCTGGTTGTCCTGGCAGGCCGACACGAGGAGCG
Source organism: Streptomyces sp. R-07 (assembly GCF_049913175.1). Classification (NCBI taxonomy): domain Bacteria; kingdom Bacillati; phylum Actinomycetota; class Actinomycetes; order Kitasatosporales; family Streptomycetaceae; genus Streptomyces; species Streptomyces sp. R-07. The sequence continues at coordinate 6,776,638 of NZ_CP183978.1, read as the reverse complement.
CGTCGGGGCCCGCCCCGTCGGCCGGCGCGTCCTTGGCCAGGGTCCGCTGGAGCTCCTCGAACCAGGCCCGGTCGCGGTCGTAGAGCTGACGCTGCCACGGCTCCGGCATGTAGCGGCCCGGGGTCTCGTCGGCCGCGCCGCCGGGGAGTTCGATGCTGCTGCCGCTGTGGCAGCAGTCGAACAGGGCGACGATCCGTACGTCGTCGGCGAAGGCGCGGAAGGCCTGGTGCACCTCGTCGTCGAGGAACTGGCGGTCGTAGAACACGAGGGTCTCGTCGAGCGCGTCGGGCTCGTCGTCGGCGCCCGTGGCGTCGGGGACCTGGCCGCCGTGGCCCGAGTAGCTGAAGAGCAGGATGTCGCCGGGGACCAGCCGGGCCGCGGCCTCGTGGAGCACGGAGGTGACGTTGGCGACCGTGCCGTCGGCGGTGAGCAGGGTGGTGGCCTCGAATCCGGCGGTCCGGGCGAGCCGCGCCATGTCGTGGGCGTCGTTCTCGCAGGCGATCAGGGTGCCGTCCCAGCCCTCGTAGCGGGCGGGGTCGACCCGGTTGAGTCCGACGTGCAGGGAGAGTCCGGTGGCCATGGGGTGCCTCCTCGTGCGGAGCGGAGGGATGCCGGGAGGGACAGGGATGCGGGGGCGGGGGACGCCGGAGGACGGGGTGCCGGGGGCGTCTGATCGAGTGGCCTGCGGTCCTGCGCCGAGCGCGACCCTCGCCACGCGGTACTTACATCGTATGAACCCTTCCGATGCGCCGCCCCCCGCCGGCTCGTCCGCTCCCGCCTCGTCCGCTCCCGGCTCGTCCTCCGCCGCGGTCTCGTCCTCCGCCGGCGCGTCCTCCGCCGCCGGGAAGGACGCCCGCCGTGCCGCCCTCGCCGACCGCACCGGCTACGACGAGGCCTTCCTCGGCCCCGTCGTCCCGCTCGCGCTCCCGGTCCGGGAAACGATCGAGACGGTGATCCTGCCGTACACCCACTTCACCGTCGTCTTCCGGCCCGACCGGCGGCTCGCGGCCTCGACCGCGGTCTGCATCGAGGGACGGGACCTCCTGGAGGACATCCCCCGGGACGACGTCTGGGAGTTCGATCCCCGGCTGCCGGAGGAGCAGCAGGCCGGTGACGACATCTACCGGAACAACAGCCTCGACCGGGGTCACCTGGTCCGCCGGCTCGACCCGGTCTGGGGTGCCCCGGCCCTGGCGTCCCGGGCCAATACGGACACCTTCCACTTCACCAACGCCGCTCCCCAGGCGGACGTCTTCAACCAGGGCAAACAACTCTGGCAGGGCCTGGAGAACTACCTGCTCGACCACGCCGCCGAGTACGACCGGAAGCTGACGGTCCTCACGGGCCCGGTGCTCCACGACTCCGACCCGCCGTACCGGGGGGTGCAGGTGCCGCTGCGGTTCTGGAAGGTGGCGGCGTTCATGCAGGACGGGGCGCTCGCCGCCGCCGCGTACGTCCTCGACCAGAGCCCCGACCTGAGCCGGGACGCGGAGCGCGCCCTGGCGGGGGCGAAGGCCGGTGCGCCGCCGCCGCTGGGCCCGTTCCGCACGTACCAGGTGCCCGTCTCGGACGTCGCGGAGATCACCGAGCTGGAGTTCGGGCCGCTGCCGGACGTGGACGTGATGCCGCCGACCCGCGGCGCCCCTGAGGAGCGCTGGCGGCGCCTCGAGTCGTACGCGGACATCGTGCTGCACCCCTGACCCCGGCGGGTCCGCGAGCAGCGATTGCGACCGTCCCCGCCCGGTGGAACCATGAAGGGGGATCAGCCAGTTCGTCTGGCCTGGACCGGTCACGGCCGGTCACGACTGATCTCGTCAGGTCCGGCGCCGGAGCGACCGGCGCTGCGCGAAGAGCGCCGGGCAGGTGCGGTATGCCGCTCACCGAGACGGAGTGGGGGCTCGTCGCCAGCTGGGCGCGGGACCATCTCCTCGACACCCCCGAGCCACGCGGCCGGCTGCTGCGCGCGGGCCTGCCGGCCGACTTCGTCGAGGACCTGCCGCTCACCGCGGACGCCGACCGGAACGCCCTGCTCGTGGTCGCCGCGGCCCGCCGGGACATCGCCCACCAGCGCCGGCTGCTCTCCGTGCTCGCCGGTCTCGACGCGCTGGCCGCGATCCGTGATCCGCGCGGCTTCGAGCAGGGCGCCGAGGCCCGGAACCTGCTGACCCGGCTGCGGGAGGACGAACAGCTGCGCCGTTCCCCCCGGGACCCCTTCGACAGCATGCTCCTCAAGCACGGCACGGAGGTGTTCCTGGACCGGAGCGAGCTGCGCGAGAAGCTCCGGGGTTTCCTGGCCGACCCGGAGCAGACGGTGTTCGTCGTCGACGGGCCCCCGGACAGCGGCCGGTCCTACACGTACGAGCTGATCCGCCATCTCGGTCAGCACTGCGACTTCCGTCCGGTCCGGGTCACCCTCTCCCGTACGTCCACGGCGGCGCGCCTGATGGAGCGGCTCTCGGCCTTCGTGGCCGGGCCGGAGTCCGACCGGATCCCGTTGAATCCCACACGGTTGAACGATCCACTGCCCAGCTTCGAGGACGCCGCCCACCGGATCGTCTCCCGGGCGACCGCCGCCGAGGAGCGCTTCTGGCTGGTCCTCGACGACTGCGACCGGCTCGACCCGCACTCGGACGTGTGGGACTGCATCGGCGTCCTCGCCCGCGCGATCTACGAGCACACCCCCGTACGGGCGGACACCGTCCCCCGCCTGGTGCTGCTCGGCTACGCGACGACGATGCGGCAACTCCCGTACGAGATCCGGAAGAACGAGTGCCGCGACACGACCCGCCTCGCCGACGAGGGTGATCTCCGGGCCTTCTTCCGGGAGTTCTTCACCGACTCCGCGCCCGTCGATGACGAGTCGACCGTCCACGAGCTCACCGAGACGGCCGTGGCCGAGGTGCTGCGGGCCGTCGACTCCCCGGCGAACGGCGACAGTTACATGCGTCGGCTGTGTACGGCCGTGGAGGACGTCGTACGGCTCCACCGGACGCTCCCCCCGACGTCACCCCCGCCGGGCGAGGCCGGTCCCCTGCTCCGCGACGCCCTGCGCACCAGCCTCGCCTCCCCCGCCGCCGCGCTGCCCGATCTGCGCAGGTCCTACCGCGAGGCCGCCTGCCTGCTCCGGGAGTTCGACCCCGCGCTGCTGCGGCTCCCGGGCGAGGAGCAGGCCACCGGTCGGGCGGTCCTGGAGCTCGTCGACGACTGCACGGCCCTCCCGGTGCCCGGGGCCACCGTGTGGACGCTCAAGCCCGAGACCCGCGACACGGCCCTGACGGGCCTCGCGGGCCCCGGCGCCGCCCTGCGCGCCCTCCGGGCCAACATCGACCTGCGCCCCGAGGGCCCCGGTCCGGAACGCACGGCACTCTCCCTCCTGACGGGCGCGGGCCTGCCCACGGCGGTGGTGGCACCGGCGGAAGCAGGCGGTGGTCCGCTTCCGGCCGGAGGGGTACTGACAGAGCCGGGCGCGGGTTCCGCAGGGCTCCCCCCGACCGGGTCGGTCGCAGGCTCCGCAGGGCTCCCCCCGACCGGGCCGGTCGCAGGCTCCGCAGGGCTCCCCCCGGCCGGGTCGGGCGCGGGTACCCCGGGCCTTCCGGCGGCCGGCGCGGGCCCGGCCGCGGGCCCCGTCGCCCGGGACGAGGTCGAGGTGCTCTCGGACGCGCTGCAGGCCACGCTCTGGCTCAGCCGGGTCCCGGGCGTGACCGGGCTGCCCGCCGTCGACGAGGTGCAGCACCGTCTGGAGCAGGCCCGGCTGCTCCAGCCGATGCGCCGGCTCGTCCGCGGGACCTTCCACGGCCGCACCGCCGAACTCGACGCCCTGCACGCCTATCTCGCGCTGCCCGAGGAGCCCGCGGAGCCGCCCGTCCTGCTGCACGGCGTCGGCGGCATCGGCAAGAGCACCCTGCTCGCCAAGTTCCTCGTCGACGCGCTCGCCGCGGCGGGCCCCGCCGGGTTCCCCTTCGCCTACATCGACTTCGCGCGCCCGACGCTCTCCATCCACGAACCGGCCACCGTGATCGCGGAGATGGCCCGGCAGCTGGGCGTCCACCATCCGGCCCACCGCGCCGCCTTCGAGGAGCTCGCGGACGAGTGCGAGCGGACGGCGGCGCGCCAGCGCGGCGAGCGCAACGAGCTCGACGAGCTCTACCAGCTGGCCGGCACGCGGGCGACGCTCGGCCGCGACTACTCGTCCGACTTCCACGCCCGGGCCAGCGCCCGCGAGCAGGAGCTGGCCCACCGGGCCGCGTCCCTGGTCGCCGAGGCCGTCCGCCCGGCACCGGGCGAGGCGCCTCCGCCGCTGGTCGTGGTCGTCGACTCCTTCGAGGAGGCCCAGTACCGCGGTTCCCCCGTCCTCGCCCGTATGTGGGCCGTCTGGACGGCCCTGCGGGCGGCCTATTCACGGCTTCGGTTCGTCGTCTCCGGGCGCGCGCCGATCGACCATCCGGCCCGGGTCCTGACCCCGCGCACGATGGAGCTCACCGAACTGGACCACGAGGCCTCCGTGGACCTGCTGATGTCCTCCGGGGTGGACGACGAGCCGCTCGCCGAGGACCTCGCCGACCGGATCGGCGGCCATCCCCTGAGCCTGAAGCTCGCGGCCCGGACGGCGGTCGCTCTCGGCGCCGACTCCCCCTCGCTCGGCGAGCTGCTGCGCGGACTGCCCTCCCGGCGCCGGTACTTCGACCGGCAGGTCGACCAGATGCTCATCCAGGGCACGCTGTACGACAGGCTCCTCAAGCACATCGCGGAGGACGACGTCCGGGCCCTCGTGCAGGCGGGTCTCGCCCTCCGCTTCATCACCCCCGACCTGATCCGGGAGGTCCTCGCGGAGCCGGCGGGGCTGCGCGTCGAGAGCCCCGGGGAGGCCCGCCGGCTCTACGGGCTGCTCACCTCGCGGGTCGACCTGATGGAGTCGGCCGGGCCGGAGGCCATCCGGCACCGGACCGATCTGCGGGCCATCATGCTGCGCCTCTCGGACAGCGCGCGGACGGATCTGATGCGGGCGGTGGACCGGCGGGCCGTCGCCTACTACGCGGTCCGCGAGGGGCCACGGGACCGCGCCGAGGAGATCTACCACCGGCTCCGGCTCGGCGAGAACCCCCGTACGGTGGAGGCCCGTTGGGAGCCCGGCGTCGCGCCCTACCTGGGCGGGTCGACGCACCGGGAGATGGCGCACCGCTCGGCCGCGTTCCTCCTCGGCAGGATCGGCGGCCACGTGCCCGACCAGATCATGACCGAGGCGGACCAGGAGGACTGGGAGCGGATCGCCGCGCGCGAGGTCGAGGACCTGCTCACCCAGGGGTACGTGGAGGCCGCGGGCCAGCGGCTCGCCGAGCGGCGGCCGTGGACACCGTGCAGCAGGCTGCACGCGCTCCTCGCCGAGACCCTCGCCCGGTCCGGGCGGACGGAGGAGGCGCGCGCGGGCGCCGAGCGGGCCGTGGACGGGGCGGAGGAGGCCGGCTGCGCGGAGACCCAGCTCGGACTGCTGCAGCTGTCGGCCCGGCTCGCCCAGGACACGGGCGACTTCGCGGCGGCGGACCGCGATCTCCAGGAGGCGGAGGAGATCGCCTCGGGCCTCGGGCTGCGCTTCGAGTCGCTGGGCGTGCTGGTCGCCCGGTCGCGGCTCGCGGCGCTCTCGGACGCCGACGCGGCCCCGGCGGAGGAGCGCCTGGCCCGGACGCTGCGCGGGATGCCGGACGCGGATCTGGCCCGGCAGCCCTCCCTGGCCCGTACGGCGGCGGCCACGGCGTGCCGGGCGGACCCGCGCCTCCTGGAGCACACGCTGCGGCTGGTGGGGCTCCCGGCGGACGAGGAGGCGGTGGTCACCGAGCTGGCCCGCTGGATCGACACCACCCTCACCGACGAGCCCGGCCTGCGCGCGCCGCTGAGCCGCATCCTGGAGTCCGCCGCCGGGTCCGAGGCGTCCCCCGGCGGCGGCCGTCCGGACCTGGAGCGGATCGAGCGGGACCTTCGGGAGGCGCGGCGGCGCGGCACCCTGGACAGCGTCGCCCGGCAGGCGCTCACGCTCCGGGACGGCAGCGGGGACCTGCTGCTCGGGGTGGCCTCCGCCATGGACGCGGGGCCCACCCCGCGTGGCACCGCACTGCGCGGAACCGGCGCCGCCGGGCGCGGCGCGGAGCCGGGGCCCCGGCCCGGCCTGTGGACGCGTCCGCCGCCGAACGCCGCCGGGGCCGCGCTCCGGAAGGTGCCGTTCCTGCCGCAGGAGGAGCTGGTCCGGGTCCGCAACGCCGCCATGGAGGCGGGGCTCGCCGACCGGGCGCTGCGTCCGGCGCTCCTGAAGGGCATCCCCGGCTACTTCACGGCCACGCTGGAACCGCTGGACGACCCCCTGGAGCAGGCGCACGCCGACCTGAACGCGATGAACCAGGTCGAGCGGCTCCTCGACGGCCTGGTGCCGCTGGAGATCTGGCTGCACAACGCGATCGAGCAGACTCACGAGCCGGGTCCGCGTGCCGTGCTCCAGGGCGCCCTGGACGCGGTGGCCCGCGCGATCACCGGCGAGGCGGAGCTTCCGGCGGAGATGATGCCCGGGGAGATGAAGGAGGAGATCGTCCTCCAGGACGACACCGTGCCGTACGAGTTCCTGCACGGCGGCATCAGGGCCGGCGCCTCCGTCGCGCTGCTGCGGATCCCGCCGTACGAGTCGGGCGCCCCGCTCCTGCCCTCGTACCCGCACGGCGGCACCGGCTGGATGATCGCCCCCGATCTGCTGATCACCAACCACCATGTGGTGCTGGCCCGTTCGTGGGAGTCGGGCGTCCGGCCGTACGTGAGCGACGAGGACCTGCAGCTCCAGGCGCTCATGTCGCGCTCCCGCTTCGACTTCGTCGAGAACGCGGCGACCGCGCCGGAGGCGACGGCGGGCGAGCTCGCGGCCTGGGACGCCGCGCTGGACTACGCGATCGTGCGGCTCTCCGCCGACCAGCAGGAGCGGCCGACGCTCCGGATCGCCACCCGGCCGCTGCTCGTCCGGGAGCGGCAGCGCGTCCCGGTGAACATCATCCAGCACCCGGGCGGACTGCCGAAGCGGGTCGCGCTCCGCAACAACCTGGTCTACCGGGCGGACGAGCACGACATCCTGTACTTCACCGACACCCGGGGCGGTTCCTCCGGTTCCCCGGTCTGCCTCGACGACTGGACGGTCGTGGGGCTGCACCGGGGGACGCGGAAGGTGGACGAGGTCGAGTTCCAGGGCGCCCGGACGCGGTTCGTGAACGTGGGCACCCAGATGAGCGGCATCCTGGCCCATCTCCGGGAGTTCCGCCCGGATTTGTACGAGGAGATCATGGCGGCCCAGTCGGGGCGGCCGGCCCGGGGGGAAGCGAACGCGAAGCCGAGGTGAGCGACCATGCCGAACGGACCACGGAGTGTGTCGCCGGTGGCGACCGGCGCCGAACGGATCTTCGACGATCTGGGGGAGGTCGCCGCACGGGTGCGTGCGCAACTGGAGGCGGAGATCGCCGAGTCCGCGCTCGAACTCCCCGCCGATGTGGCCCCCGCGGCCGAGATCTCCCGCTTCGCCCGCGAGGAGCGGGCCCGCGTCCTGGAGGCCGGGGTCAGCGGTCTGGAGAAACTGGCCGGGCACCGCGAGGACGAGCTCGACGGGGACGAGACCTTCGGCGTGGAGGCGATCGTCCTCCTGGAAGGCCGTCCCGCGATCCTGGTCCAGCGCCAGGACTTCGCCGAGCAGCGCGACGAGTGGTCGGTCCTGGAGCCGCAGCGGCCCGCGATCCGGGAGTCGCTCGTGCGGGTCGGCCGGGTCGAGGTCACCGGGCACCCCAGCCTGGACTGGATCGGCACGGCCTTCCTGGTCGGCCCGCGGACCGTGATGACGAACCGTCATGTGGCGGCGGAGTTCAGCCGCTTGGAGGGTGAGCGGTGGACGCTGGAGTTCGGCATGTCGGCGCGGGTCGACCCTGGTGAGGAGCTCCCCGTCGAGGGGGAGCCGCCCGGGTCCTCGGTGCCGTACGAGATCACGGACGTCATCGGCATCCACCCCGACGTCGACATGGCCCTGCTCCGTGTCGAACCGGCGGCGGAGGACGGCCTGCCGACGCCGCTCGCGGTCGCGGCGGACGCGCCCGCCAGCCTGCCGGGCCGCCCGGTGTACCTGATCGGCTACCCGGCGTGGGACGGCCGGCGCAACGAGCCCGAGTCGATGCGCCGGATCTTCATGGACGTCTACAACGTGAAGCGGCTCCAGCCGGGCACGGCCACCGAGTTCACCCCCGGCGGCCTGGTGATGAAGCACGACTGCTCGACGCTCGGCGGCAACAGCGGCTCCCCGGTGTTCGACCTCACCGACCACCGGGTCCTCGGCCTGCATTTCGGCGGCCGCTACCGCACGGGGAACTTCGCCGTCCCGCTCTGGGAGCTGGTGGAGGACCCGCTGCTGGCCAAGGCGGAGGTCAACTGGGTCTGAGGGACCGCTACTCGGCGAGGGCCACGGCGTACGCGCCGCGGGCGGTCGTCCCGTCGGCGAGACGCCATTCCGCCACGACCCGGCCGCGGCCCGGTCCGCCGTCCGACCCGGGGCGCAGGACGCGTCGCAGCCGGAGCGTCAGCGGTGCGGCCGCGCCGGTCTCCCGTACCACCACGTCGGTGTGGTCCGGGCCCTCCGCGACCCGTACGAGCTCCGCGCCGGTCGCGGCGGGGGCGAGCGAGGCGGAGACGGTGGGGTCGGTCGTGGCGTCGACGGACTGGTGCTGGGCCTCGGCCCGGCCGGCGAGCAGGGCGTACAACTGGGCGACGAGCACCGGGTCGTGGGCGCCGTCGTAGATCCAGCGCGTGCCGAGCACGCCGTGCTCGGAGGTGCCGATGAGGGCGTGCTCGGCGCCTTCCAGAGGCGCGCCCCGGTAGGTCATGGGGACCAGATAGGCGACCTCGTCCGGTCCGGCGCCGTCGGTGACCGCCATGAGCTCGATGCCCACCTCTCCGGCGGGGTCGTCGAGCCGGAAGCCGCCCGCCTTCGCCGGGCGCGGCTCGTCGGCTCCGCCGGCGTACCAGGCGCGGGTGGGCAGCCACGCGGCGAGCAGCTCCAGCTTGGTGGGCTCCATCGTGGTGTGGTGGATGACGGCCATCGTGTGCTCGTTCCTCTCGAACCTGGGCCCGGGGACCGCACCCCCTGGGCCCGAAGAACCGCAACCTAGCAGGTGGAAGGGATCCCGATGCGAGGGTGTCCACGCCGACCTAGCCTGGAGGCGGAGTGTTGTCCCCGGCCGGCAGGAGGCCCGCCGTGAGGTACTCGCACACACGGGACGTGAGGTACTCGCGCACACGGAACCGGCGCGTCTGCGCGGCCTTCGCGGCCCTGGGGATTCTCGCCGCCCCCGTCGGCGCCGGTACGGCCTTCGCCGCCGAACAGCCCGGCCCCGCCGCCCTCGTGGCGACCGCCCCCTCCCCCTCGTCGGATGCGGACTTCCCGGAACTCACCCCGGCCGTCGCCTCCCGACTGGACCGGGCGGTCCAGGACGTGATGAAGGAGACGGGTGTCCCGGGTGTCACGGTCGGCCTCTCGGCGCCCGGCAAGGGCACGTACATCCGCTCCTTCGGCGTCGCCGACAAGGCCACCGGGCAGCCCATGAACCCCGGGCTCTACATGCGGATCGGCAGCGAGACCAAGACGTTCACGGTGACCGCCCTGCTCGAACTGGTCGACCGGGGCGAGGTGAGCGTGGACGACCCGATCTCGAAGTACGTCGACGGTGTGCCGAACGGCGACCACATCACCCTGCGCAACCTCGCGTCCATGCGCAGCGGTCTCTTCAACTACTCGGCGGACGAGGGCTTCTACAAGGCGTTCACGTCCGATCCCGACCGGCCCTTCACCCCGCAGGAGCTGCTCGCCTACTCCTTCAAGCATCCGGTCCAGTTCGCGCCGGGGGCCGAGTTCGACTACTGCAACACGAACCTCATCCTGCTCGGGCTGGTCGTGGAGAAGGTCAGCGGGACGCCGCTGAACCTGTTCATCCAGAAGAACGTCATCGCGCCGGCGGGCCTGCGGCACACGTACTTCCCGAACGACGCCGCGTTCCCGAGCCCGCACGCCCACGGCTACACCGTGCAGACCGCCTCGGGCCGGCTCGAGGACTCCACCGACTGGAACCCGTCCTGGGGCTGGGCGGCCGGCGCGATGATCTCCGACCTCCAGGACCTGCGCACCTGGGCCCGTGTGGTCGCGACCGGCACCCTGCTGACGCCGAGGACACAGGCCGAGCGGCTGAAGACGTACCCCACGGGCCTCGCCGGCGCCGGGTACGGGATGGGCATCTTCGACGTCCAGGGCTGGATCGGCCACAACGGCTCGCTGCCGGGATACGAGTCGCTCACGATCTATCTGCCGGAGGCGAAGGCCACCCTGGTCGTCCTCCTCAACACGGACGTCCTGCACGACGGCAACGAGCCCAGCACGCTCTTCGGGCAGGCCATCACCCGCGTCGTGACGCCGGGCCATGTCTTCGACATCCCGGTGACGCAGCCCAAGCCGAGTCCGAGCGGGAGCTGACGCGAGTCCGCCACCCCTTCGAGCGCCTGCCTGATAATCTCCGAATTGTCCTGAATCATCCTCTGATCCTCGGCACGCGTCCGTGCCGCCGCAGAATCGGGAGCAGCAATGACCGGTGGACCCGAGCCCCTCAGCGCCGTCGCCCGCGAGGCGCTCGAGCGCGAGCTCGCCGATCTGCGCACCGAACGCGAGGCCGTCGCCGTCACCCTGCGGGGCGGCGGTGGCGACGAGGTCGGCGACCGGGCCGACCAGGCCGACGAGTTGCAGCGCGCCGACGAGCTCGACCGCCTCGGCACCCGCATCACCGAGATCGAGGGGCGGCTCCAGGAGGGTGCCGTGGCGGGGGCGCCGTCCACCGACGCGGTCGGCGTGGGCAGCAGCGTGACCGTGCGGTTCGCGGACGGCACCGAGTCGACCGTCCAGATCGGCGAACTCGCGAACGCCCTCGACACGACCCTGGTCACCGCCGACAGCCCGCTCGGCCGGGCCCTGCTCGGCCACCGCGCCGGCGACACCGTCACGTACGACACACCCGAGGGCCGGACGACCGCGGTCGTGCTCTCGCTCGGCTGACGGCGCCGTGCGGGAGGCACGCGCCGAGGAGGCCGGTCCTCCGGACTCCGGTTCGGGTGAGCGGGAGATCAGGGAGGCCGACCGCAAGGGCGGCCCCGGGCACACCGTCCTGGTGGCGCTGGCGCTCGCGGTGCCCGTCACGAAGCTCGCGTACACGGTCGGCGGCGGCGACGCCGTCCGTGACGTGCTGGTCGGCATGGAGCCGGCGAACTGGCCGGACATCCTGGTCGGCATGCTGATCACGGACCCGCTCCTCGGGTCCGTCCTCGCCGTCGTCGTCTCCCGCGTGATCTTCGCCCTGTTCGCCGCGCGCGGCGCCGTCCCCCTCGGCGGCGGTACGGCAGGGGCGTTCCGGCGGGCCGCACTCACCCTCGTCAATCCGATCGCGGTGGGCGTCATCGACGCCTGCTTCTTCGGGCCGTGGTGGGGCCTCGCCACCGGTCTCGCCGCCTTCGCGCTGCGGCAGGGCGTGGTCGTGGAGTACCGCACGGGACGGCGCCGGCCGCACCACCGGCACCCGCAGGACCGGGCCGGGCACGACGACCCCGGCTACCGGCCGCCGTCCTGGCTGCGCCGCGCCGCCGGGGTGGAGCAGTGGGTGGCCCTGGCCCTGACGGTGGTGGTGCTGCCGTTCCTGGCGTTCGTCTCGGCGCTGGACGGGCAGGCGTGGACGTCGATCGTCGAGTGCCAGGTCACGGACGGTACGCGGACCGGGAGCGACCGCCTGATCGAGCTGAGCCGCAAGGGCAACGGCGTGGTCGGCTGGAACCTCGACTCCGAGCAGATCTCCAACGGCCTCGCCTGTACGAGCGACGAGAGCCGTTACGTACGCGAACCGTGGTGGCGGCGCTGACGCCCGCCCCGGTCAGCGGGTGACGATGCCGGCGACGAGGTTGATGGTGGTCGCCAGGATGCTGGCCCCGAAGACGTACGACAGCAGGCAGTGCCGGAGGACGATCGACCGGACCGTGGGGCTGGAGACGTTCGTGTCGGAGACCTGGTAGGTCATGCCGAGGTTGAAGCTGAAGTAGAGGAAGTCGCTGTACTTCGGCGGGGCCGGGGAGTTGAAGTCGATCCCGCCGCCCGGCTTCAGGGCGTAGTAGAGGTACGCGTACCGGGTGGCGTACATGAGGTGGAGCGCCGCCCAGGCCATGAAGACGCCGCAGAGTGCCGTCGCCGCCGCCGCGTGGCTCAGGTCGGTGCGGCCGACGAGGAGCAGCACGACGATGCCGACGAGCCCGCAGAGGGAGGTCGCGACGACGACGAGTTCCTCGATGACGGGCCGGAACTCCTCCCGCCGGACGTTCCGGTGGGTCGTGGCGGCGTCCATGGGCCACAGGACGCTCCAGCCGGTGACGACGAAGAGGGTCTCGGCCGTGGCGATGCCGGCGAGGATCCCCATCGGCGCGTGGGCCAGGGCCGTGACGAGCGCGCCGGCCGCCGCGCCGGCGAGCGCCGACACGGCGAGCCGGGGAACGGCGCCGAACAGCCGTCGCGCCACGGGTCAGGGCTCCAGGACGACGACGGCCTCGTCCGTGTAGGCCAGGAAGGTCAGGGTCTCCTGGAGGTACAGCTCGATGCCGGTCGCGTCGTGCGAGGTGTAGCCGATCGCCACGTCCTGGCCGATGCGCAGTTCGAAGTCGCCGCCCCGGGTGGAGAGGACGAAGCCGCCGTCGAGGGCGGGCGCCCAGATCGGGGAGCCGTCCAGCATCCGGGCGAGGTGGGCCGCGATCGGGTAGCCGTGGTCGGAGGTCTCACTGACCGCCCGGTACTGGTCGGCGCCGAGCAGCAGCGCGTACGGACCGTCGACGCCGGCCAGCCGCAGGGAGGTCAGGGCCCTGCTGACCGCGTCGGGGTAGTCGCGGGGTTCGGCGGGCAGCCGCAGCACCGGGTTGGAGCTGCGGGAGCGCAAGCCCTCGACCCCGGCGGCCTCGTACCCCTCGAAGACCATGCGGTCCTCGATGAGTGCCAGGGCACGGGCCGCGTCCTTGACGGGCTGCCAGTCGGAGTCCTTCGAGCCGCGCTCGACGTCGTCGACGGCTGCCCGGTCGACGGTGAAGGGCACGCGGAGCTCGACGAGGGGCCGTGCCTCGCGCAGCCGTGCCGTCACGCCGGGCGCGGGCGACGCCAGGTCGGAGAGGTGGCCGGTGCCGACCGCGGAGAGCTCGGATCCGGCCGCGTCGGGGACGTCGACGACGCGGCGGCCCGCGACGTTGCGGCGGAAGGTGCGGCGGGCCTCCTCCTCGATCTCGGCCCACGCGGCCGCGGTGATCGGGGCGAGTGCGCGATGGAGGTTGCCGGTGGACTCGGGGGGCGTCATGGGGCTCAGGCTCCTTTCAGGCTGCCGATGCCCAGGGACTCCCCGGGGGTCGCGGCGGCCGAGGGGGCGGGGAGGTCGTCGAGGAGGCCGGCGCTCGGCACGAAGAAGAGGCCGCCGGTCACGGCCCGGGAGAAGTCGAGGATGCGGTCGGTGGTGCCGGGCGGGTCGCCGAGGAACATGTTGCGGAGCATCCGCTCGGTCACGGCGGGCGTGCGCGCGTAGCCGATGAAGTAGGTGCCGAACTCGCCGGTGCCGATCTGGCCGAACGGCATGTTGGCGCGCACGATCTGCTGCTGGACGCCGTTCTCGTCGGTGATCGTGTTCAGCGCCACGTGCGAGTCCGCGGGCTTGACGTCGTCGGACAGTTCGATGTTGGACCCCTTGCCGCGGCCGATGACCCTCTCCTGCTGCTCGACGGTGAGCGCGTCCCAGGCCGCCATGTCGTGCACGTACTTCTGGACGACGACATAACTGCCGCCCCGGAAGCCGGGGTCCTCGTCGCCGATGTGGACCGCCTCGGCAGCCGTCGTACCGGAGGGGTTCTCGCTGCCGTCGACGAAGCCGAGCAGGTCGCGCTCGTCGAAGTACGTGAAGCCGTGCACCTCGTCGACGACGGTGACCGCGCCGCCCAGGGCGGCCACGATGTGCCTGGCCAGTTCGAAGCAGAGGTCCATGCGCCGGGCGCGCAGATGGAAGAGCAGGTCGCCGGGGGTGGCCGGGGCGCGGTGGCGGGGTCCGCGCAGGGGCGGGAAGGGGTGCAGGTCGCGCGGGCGGGGGCCGCCGACGAGCCGGTCCCATCCCTCGGAGCCGATGCCGACGACGCAGCTGAGGCCGGAGCCGGGGGCACGGAAGGCGACCGACCGGGTCAGCCCCGTCAGGTCCTGGAGCGCCTCCCGCACCGCGGTCTCGCCGCCCGGGTTGACGGTGGCCACCAGAAAGAGGGCCGCCTGCGCGGGCGGGGTGACGACGGGCTGGGGTACGACCATGGCGCTCCCACGGCAGATGACCGGAATGCGGAGGAAAGGGACAGCGTCAGCGTAGGTGCGCGTGATCCGGTACGCAGCCCGGCGGACGGCCCTCCGGCATCCGGACGGCTTGCTTCCCCCGACCGGACGGCCCCAGGGCGTGGGGTGGCAGGCGCCGGGCGGCGGGCTTAGCCTGCGCGAAGGGGTCCTTTTGTCCCGCCATGCCCTGCGTCCGCAGGTGGAGAGGGTGAAGCTCCTTGAGCACCGACCAGGACGAGACCGCCGGCCAGGACGAGCGGGAACCCCTCGAACCCCGGGTGGGCCCGGCCCCCGAGGGCGACCCGGAGTTCCGTCCGTACCACCATCCGGCAGCCGGCTGGGGCGCCGCGAAGAGCGTGACGCGCTTCCTGGTGCGCGAGGGCGCACTGGTCGACGGCCCGCGCGCCATCATGCGGATGAACCACGAGAACACCGGCTTCGACTGTCCCGGCTGCGCCTGGCCCGACGACACCAAGGGCCTCCACCTGGACATCTGCGAGAACGGCATCAAACACGTCACCTGGGAGATGACCCGCAAGCGGGTCGGACGCGAGTTCTTCGCCGCCCACTCGGTGACCGAGCTCGACGGGTGGAGCGACTACGACCTGGAGAACGAGGGCCGGCTCACCGAGCCGATGGTCTACGACCCCGCGTCGGACCACTACGTCCCGATCAGCTGGAAGGACGCCTTCGCACTCGTCGGCCGCACCCTGCGCGGCCTCGACGACCCGAACCGGGCCGCGTACTACACCTCCGGCAGGCTCGGCAACGAGGCCACCTTCCTCTACCAGCTGATGGCCCGCGAACTGGGCACCAACAACCTGCCCGACTGCTCCAACATGTGCCACGAGGCCAGCGGCCGCGCCCTCCAGGCCTCCCTCGGCACCGGCAAGGGCACCGTCGACCTCCAGGACTGGGAGACCGCCGACGCGCTGTTCATCTTCGGCGTCAACGCCGCCTCGAACGCGCCCCGGATGCTCACCGCCCTCGCCGAGGCCCACCACCGCGGCGCCCAGATCGTGCACGTCAACCCGCTCGTGGAGGCCGCCGCCACCCGCACCATCGTCCCGCACGACTTCACCGACATGGCCCTCTTCAGGACGACCAGGACCAGCACGCTCAACCTCCAGCCGCGCATCGGCGGCGACATGGCGCTCGTACGGGGCATGGCCAAGGCGATCCTGGAGCAGTCGGCCACCGACCCGAAGGCCCTGGACCGGGAGTTCATCGAGCGCCACACCTCCGGCTTCGAGGAGTACCGCGCCCGGTGCGAGGCCACGCCGTGGGAGGAGCTCGAGCGGCAGTCCGGGCTGAGTCGCGCCGACATCCTGAAGGCGGCGCGCGTGTACGGCGAGGCCGACCGCTCCATCGTCAGCTGGTGTCTCGGCGTCACCCAGCACGAGCACGGCGTCGACACCGTACGGGAGATCGTCAACCTGCTGCTGCTCCGCGGCAACCTCGGCCGCGAGGGCGCCGGCCCCTCCCCCGTGCGCGGCCACAGCAACGTCCAGGGCAACCGCACCTGCGGCATCGACCACCGCCCGAGCGAGGCGTTCCTGGACCGGCTCGCCGAGGTCTGCGAGATCGAACCGCCCCGCGCCCACGGCAAGGACACCGTCGCGGCCGTCAAGGCGATGCACGAGGGCGAGATCGAGGTCTTCGTCGGCATGGGCGGCAACTTCGCGCTCGCG
Organism: Streptomyces sp. R-07; assembly: GCF_049913175.1. Classification (NCBI taxonomy): domain Bacteria; kingdom Bacillati; phylum Actinomycetota; class Actinomycetes; order Kitasatosporales; family Streptomycetaceae; genus Streptomyces; species Streptomyces sp. R-07. The sequence goes on along the minus strand of NZ_CP183978.1, from coordinate 6,760,525 downwards.
GCCCCCGACACCCCGTACACCCAGGCGGCGCTGCGCAACTGCGAGCTCACCGTCCAGGTCAGCACCAAGCTGAACCGCAGTCACCTCGTGCACGGCCGGCAGGCGCTGATCCTCCCCTGCCTCGGCCGGACCGAGAAGGACCACCAGCGCAAGGGCGTCCAGAGCACCTCGGTCGAGGACTCGATGAGCATGGTGCACCTGTCCGTGGGCATGAAGAAGCCCGCCTCGCCGCACCTGCTCTCCGAGCCGGCCATCGTCGCCGGCATGGCGCGCGCCGCGCTGCCCGACAGCGCCACGCCCTGGGAGTGGTACGTCGAGGACTACGACCGCATCCGGGACACCATGGCCCGCGCGCTCGACGGCTTCGAGGACTTCAACCGGCGCGTGCGCCTGCCGCTCGGTTTCCGCATCAAGCAGCCCGCCCGCGAACTGGTCTTCCTCACGCCGTCGGGACGCGCCGAGTTCTCCAGCGCCGAGCTGCCCGACGTGGTGCCCGCCCCCGGCACCCTGGCGCTCGGCACCATGCGCTCCCACGACCAGTGGAACACCACCATCTACTCCGACAACGACCGCTACCGGGGCATCAAGAACCTCCGCACGCTCGTCTTCATGAACCGGGCGGACATGCGCGAGCGCGGGATCGCCGACATGGGCCCCGTCGACATCACGAGCACCGCGAAGGACGGCAGCCGGCGGCATCTGAACGGCTACCTCGCCGTCCCGTACGACATCCCGCGCGGCTGCGCGGCCGGCTACATGCCGGAGATGAACGTGCTGTGCGCCCTGGGCGACTACAGCACCCAGAGCGACCAGCCGATCATGAAGCACGTCAAGGTGACGATCGAGCCCGCGGCCTGACCGGTTCACCCGCTCCGGACCAGCCGGTCCAGGAGGAGGTACGCGCGCCGTTCGGCGGCGGCGAGTTCGGTGGGGTCGATCTCCGCGGGCCAGAGCTCGCCCGCCGCCGCGTCGTCGGCCTCGCGCAGCTCCACGGCGGCCGCCGCGAGGCGGGTCTGGACGAGCGGGAAGGCCCGCGCGTCCCCCTCGTCCAGGGCGCGTTCGGCCCGCTCCGAGGCCGCCGTGCAGGCCGCCAGCGCGCGCTCCGCCCGTACGGCCGCCCGGTCGTGGACCACCATCAGCGCGCAGCCGAGCGCGACGGCGACGCCGAGCGCACTGCTCAGCGCCCGGTCCAGCACGAGGGAACCGGCCGGGGCGGGCGCGGCCAGGTCGGTCATGAGCAGCGCCATCGGGGTGAGGAAGACGACGCCGAGACCGTAGTTGCGGGCGACGACGTACTCCAGGAGGAACTCGAAGAGGACGATCACCAGGACGAGCGCCACGGGCTCGGGGCCCAGGGCGAGGACGCCGAGGGCGAGCAGGAGGCCCGCGACCGTGCCGAGGGTGCGCTGGACGGCCCGCTGGGCCGCCGTCCGCACGTTGATCGAGTGGAGGACGGCGGCGGCGGAGATCGCCGCCCAGTAGCCGTGCCCGAGGCCCAGGAGCAGCGCCGCGCCGCCCGCGATGCCGGTGCCGAGGACCATCCGCAGGGCCGGCACGAGGAGGACCGCCGCCCGGCCGTGGGCCGGTCCCGTCAGCAGCGCGGCGGCCCGGAGTTCGGCGGCGCGCAGGGTGGTCGGATCGACCGGGACCGGGCCGGGGCGCGGCGTACCGGCGCCTGAGGCCCCGGCGGGTCCGGGGCGGGCGAGCATGCCGGCCTGGGCGATCAGGACGGGGAGCGCCAGCTCGGGCAGGAGACGCGGCGCCTGCCGGCGGCGGCCGGCGAGCAGGCGGGCCTGACGGCGCAGGGCACCGGCCAGGCCGGCGGGGTCGTCCGGCGGGCGGCGGGCGGATCCGACGAGCAGCGACCAGGAGAGGTCGGTGAGGCGTACGCAGGTGTCGCCCCGGCCGCGCCACTCGGCGCCCGACGGGGGCAGGACGCCGAGCGTGCGGTACGCCTGGAGCACGGCGGCGGTCGCCCGGTGCCGTACGGGCCCGGCGTCGTCCTGCGCGCCGCTCGCCTCCCACAGGTCCGCGAGCTCGCGCAGGGCCGAGGCGACGGCGAGCCGCTGCGGACGGTCCGGGTGCGCGAGCCGGCCGGCCACGGCGAGGACCCAGGCGACGGCCGCACCGCACGCCGCCAGGCCGGCCCGGGGCAGGACGTCGGCAGGGGTCGAGGCGCCGTTGGCGGCCACGGCGAAGGAGAACAGCAGCAGCACCGCGCCGAGTCCGCTCAGCCGGGCCGCGTCGCAGGCGAACTTCGCGAGACCGGCCACCAGGGCCGTGGCCGCGACCGTCCAGGCGGCGCCCGCTCCCCCGTCCAGGGGGTGTGCCCAGGCGGCGAGCGCCGCACCGCAGCCCACGCACGCGGTCATGGCGACCGCGACGACGGCGAGCACGCGGGCGCGTCGCGCGTAGGGCAGGTTGCGGCCGAAGGTGGTGGTGAAGGAACCCAGCATGGCGTAGACGGCCTGATCGGCCCGCCCGGCGAGCGCCATCGGCAGCGCGGGCAGCGCCATCGCGAGCGCGGCGCGCAGGGCGAAGGACAGGGCGCCGTCCACGCTCTGCAGGGCGAGCGCACCCCTCGGGGAGAGCGCGCGCCCCAGGCGGACGACGGCCTCCGGCAGGTGCGTCATGGTTCGGGTCCTGACTCCGTACCGCCGTGAAAGAAGGGCATGGGGCCGCTCGGGACGACCCCATGCCCTGCTCGGGTGCCGCGGCCGTCAGGCCACGGTGGTGCCGCTCGCCACGTCCTCGTGCTTGCGGACCGTGCAGTGCAGCGAGTCGTCCACGACGTCCGCGACGATCGTGTCGCCGGGGTCGACCTCACCGCCGAGCAGCAGGGAGGCGACGCGGTTGTCGAGCTCCGTCTGGATGGTGCGGCGCAGCGGCCGGGCGCCGAACGCCGGCTGGTGGCCGTGGGCGACGAGCAGCTTCTTCGCCGCCTCGGTGACCTCCAGGGTCATGCCCTGCGCGTGGACGCGGTGCTTGCTGCGGTCGAGGAGGTGGTCGAGGATCTCCGACAGGTCCTTCTCGGTGAGGCTGTGGAAGACGATGATGTCGTCGATGCGGTTGAGGAACTCGGGCAGGAAGCGTCCCCGCAGGTCCTCCATCAGCTCGCCCTTGAGCTCGGCCGCGTCGCCCTCGTGGGCGAGGATGCGGTGGGCGCCGATGTTGGACGTCATGATGACGACGCAGTGGCGGAAGTCGACCGTGCGGCCCTGCCCGTCCGTGAGGCGGCCGTCGTCGAGGATCTGCAGCAGCGTGTTGAAGACGTCGGGGTGCCCCTTCTCGATCTCGTCGAAGAGCACGACGCTGTACGGCTGGCGCCGGACCTTCTCGGTGAGCTGCCCGGCCTCCTCGTAGCCGACGTATCCGGGGGGCGCGCCGACGAGCCGGGCGACGGTGTGCTTCTCCTGGAACTCGCTCATGTCGAACCGGATCATGCGGTCCTCGGCCCCGAAGAGCAGCTCGGCGAGGGTCTTGGCGAGTTCGGTCTTGCCGACGCCCGTGGGCCCGAGGAAGAGGAACGATCCGACGGGCCGGTTCGGGTCGCCCATGCCCGCCCGGTTGCGGCGCACGGCCTCGGAGACCGCCGTGACCGCCTCGTCCTGGCCGACGATCCGGGCGTGCATCTCCTCCTCCAGCCTGAGGAGCTTCTCCTTCTCGCCGGCGGTGAGCTGCGAGACGGGGATGCCGGTACGGCGGGACACGATGTCGGCGATGTCGGCCGCCGTGACCGAGACGACGCCCTCGCGGCGCTCTTCGATGCCCGCGAGCTCGCCCTCCACCTCGGCGATCTGCCGCTTCAGCTCCGAGGCCTTCTCGAACTCCTCGCCGTCGACGGCCTGGTCCTTCTCTCGCCGCAGCTTCGCGAGCCTGTCCTCGCGGCTCACGACCTCGGTGGAGCGGCCGCCGCTGCGGAGCCGTACCCTCGCGCCGGCCTGGTCCATGAGGTCGATGGCCTTGTCGGGCAGGAACCGGTCGCTGATGTAGCGGTCGGAAAGTTCCGCCGCCGCCGCGAGGGCGCCGTCGGCGAAGCGGACCTGGTGGTGGGCCTCGTACGCGTCCCGCAGGCCTTCGAGGATCTGCACGGTCTCCTCGACGGTCGGTTCCGGGATGAGGACGGGCTGGAAGCGCCGTTCGAGGGCGGCGTCCTTCTCGATGTGCTTGCGGTACTCGTCGATGGTGGTGGCGCCCACCACGTGCAGCTCGCCGCGGGCGAGGGCGGGCTTGAGCATGTTGCCCGCGTCCATCGAGCCCTCGCCGGTGGCGCCCGCGCCGACGACCGTGTGCAGCTCGTCGATGAAGAGGATGATGTCGCCGCCGGCCTCCTGGACGTCCTCGATGACCTTCTTGACGCGTTCCTCGAACTGGCCCCGGTACTGCGCTCCGGCCACCATGCCGGACAGGTCCAGGGAGACGACCCGCTTGCCCTTCAGGGTGTCGGGCACCTCGTCCGCGACGATGCGCTGGGCGAGGCCCTCCACGATGGCGGTCTTGCCGACGCCGGGCTCGCCGATGAGCACCGGGTTGTTCTTGGAGCGCCGGGAGAGGATCTCGATGGTCTGCTCGATCTCCTCGGCCCGGCCGACGACCGGGTCGAGCCTGCCGGCCCTGGCCTCTTCCGTCAGGTCCCGGCCGTACTCGTCGAGGGTGGTGGCGGGCTGCTTCGGGGCGGCCGGGGCGCTGTCCGCGAAGCCCGACCGGTCGGGCTTCGCGGACAGCTTCTTCACGTCCAGGTCCTCGGCCCGCAGGAAGCGGGAGGCGCCGGAGTCGGCGTCGCCGAGGAGGGCGCCGAGGATGTGCTCGGGGCCGATGTAGGAGACCCCGGCCGCCTGCGAGTAGGCGTGGGCGGTGGCGAGGGTCCGCTTGGCGGCCGGGGTGAGTCCGGGCTGGGCGGACGGCTCGGCGGACTCGCGGGGAAGGACCTCGGCGAGCTGCTCGGCGAGCTTGTCGGGGTTCACCCCGCCCTCGGCGAGGAACCGACGGGTGGGCTCCACCTGGGTCGCCGCCCACAGGAGGTGTTCCGTGTCGAGGTCGGAGCTGCCGTCCGCGTCGGCCTTGCGCGCGGCCGTCTTCAGCAGTTCGTGGGAGGACTCGGTCAGCAGCCGTCCGATGGGCACGCGCTGCACCGCCGGGGGCGACGAGGCCGGCGACATGCCGAAGAACCGGTCGAACAGGTCGCTGAAGGGATCCGACGAACCGAAGGGTGAACCGAACGCCATCGACATGGCAGCTCCTGAAAGCGCGAAAGGGGGGCCTGCCCACTCAAACCCGACACCCACCGCTCCGCAATCGGAGCGGGACCGGCGGAGCGCCGACCCGCGCGCCCCCTGATCCGGCCTGATCGACAGGACACCCCCTACGGAAGCCGACACGCCGACCCCGTACGGACGACCGAAATGCCCGGATCGCGGCCCGGCCCGCCGACGATGGCCCCATGACCTCCGCGATCCCGCCGAACGCCCCGGCCCCCGGCCCCCAGGTCCCTGCCACCACGCTCGTACGGCACGCCAAGCTGTGGCTCGTACCGACCGTCCTGTGCGCCTTGGTGTCGCTGCTGCTGTCGCTCCTCTACATGGGGGGCATCCTCAGCCCGAGCGACCATCTGGACCGGCTGCCGATCGCCCTGGTCGACGAGGACGAGGGCCGCCCGCTGCCGGGGCAGCAGGAGAACCTGGGGAAGCAGATCACCGACTCGATCGTCTCGGCGGGCTTGCCGAGGACCACCATCGACTGGCGCCGCCTCGATCGCGCGGCGGCTCAGGACGCGCTGGCCTCGGGCAAGGTGTTCGGCGCGCTGGTCGTCCCGGCGGACTTCACCGCGTCCGTCGCGGCGCTCACCACGAACCGGGCGACGGTCCGCCCGACGCTCACCGTGCTCACCAACCCCGGCCTCGGCAGCCTGGGCTCGTCGCTGGCCTCCCAGATCAACCAGAGCGCGGCGCACCAGGCCTCACTGACCATCGGCAAGCAGCTCTCGGCCTCCGCCACCGTGCCGACCACGCGCCTGCTCCTGACCGATCCCGTGGCGGTCACCACCCGCGTCGGCCATCCCATCGGACGGCACAGCGGCCTGGGTCTGACCGCCTTCTACTACACGCTGCTCCTGGTCCTGGGCGGCTTCATCGGCGGGAACATCGTCAACAGCGGTGTCGACACCGCGCTCGGCTACGCCGACAGCGAGATCGGGCCCTGGCACACCCGCCGGCCGACCGTCCCCGTCAGCCGCACCCAGACCCTCGTCCTGAAGATGCTGATGACGGCGGGGATCTCGCTCCTGACCACCACGCTCGTCATGGTCGCGACGATCGCGATCCTGGGCATGGACGCCGACCACCTGCCGATGCTGTGGATCTTCTCCTACTGCGCGACGGTCGCCGTCGGCCTGGGAGTCCAGGCCATCAACGCCGCCTTCGGCGGCATCGGCCAGCTCGTGTCCATGTTCGTCTTCATCGCCCTGGCCCTCCCCTCCTCCGGGGCGACCGTCCCCCTGGAGGCCACCCCCGCGTTCTACCGCTTCCTGGGCGTCTTCGAGCCGATGCACCAGCTCAGCTCGGGCGTCCGGTCCATCCTGTACTTCGACGCCCGAGCCGAAGCGGGCCTCGCCCGGGGCTGGATCATGATCGCGGTCGGCACGGTGCTGGCCCTGGCGTTCGGCTTCGCCATGACCCACTACTACGACCGCAGGGGGCTGCGCCGCCTCACGCCGCAGCCCGAGTGAGCGACTACCAGGGGCGGCTGAACTGGATGGAACGGTTGTCGTTCCGGGTGTTCCACAGGGTGGACATGCCGGACCGGGTGCCGACCATGTCGAAGGCGCCCTTGTAGCCGGCGCTGTAGTAGACGGTGCCGATGTAGCCCTCGTACCAGTTGTAGGCGGAGGCGGCGTTGTTGGCGGCGGACTGGCCGCTGCCCGAGCCGGTGTTGGCGCAGAAGTAGAGCGGCCTGGCCGGGGAGTAGGGCATCTTGAGGTACATCATGTCGTAGATGTTGTGGCCGATGTTGACCCAGGCGCCCGAGTAGTTGGGGCTGTAGTAGAGGCGGAACCGGTACTCCTCCGACTGGGGAGCGCACGTCTCCATCGACATGATGGTCATCTCGTCGCTGCTCTGCCACGCGGTGGGGTCGCCCTCCGCGTGGGCCATGCCGGTGCCGGCCAGGGCGGAGGCGCCCATCACAGCGGCGACGAGGGCGGTACGCAGGCGGGCGCGCCGCGAGGTGGTCGAGGTCTGCATCGGAATCTCCAGAGTGCTGATCGTCGGAACGGAATCGGTCGAGAAGGAATGGTCTGGGGTCAGGGGCGGGCGAGGACGTCCGCCGCCTTGCGCAGGGAGGCGTCGAGGGCACGGCGGTCCGCCGCGAGCGCCGTGGCGTTGCTCGCGATCGACGCGCGCTGGATACGGGTCTCCGCCGCGTGCCAGATCTCCGCGACCCGGTGCGTGGCTCGGCAGCCGATGTCGGCGAGCGCCGTGTCGATCTCCGCCCGGGACGGACCCTCGGGCCGGGGCCGGAACCGCGGGTCGTCGTTGGCCGCCATGGGAGCCGGGTACGTGAAGCCCTTGGTCCTCATGCAGGCGGACCAGCGCGCGAACACCGCCTTCACCAGCGGGTCTTCCATGGACGTGGGGTACGAGTCGTTCGTGAGCCGCTGGACGAGGGGGGAGGCGCCCTGCGACGAACCCCCCAGGGTGCGGCGGGCCTCGCCGAAGCAGCCGTCCTCGGGGATCTTCCGCCCGTGGTGGTAGCCGCGCCGGGCCTCCGGGCCTGCCTTCTGCAGGAGTTCGGCGGGCACGTCCGTGCCGCCCAGGACGAGCTGCTCGTCGTCGGAGAGCTGCGGCTGCGCGTCGGCGTCGCGCAACGCCGCGTCGTAGCGGGCCTGTTGCGCCGGGTCCACCTGGTAGCCGAACTTCGCGGACATCCGGGCGTCGTGGATGCCGTACCGCCAGTCGAGCATGTTCTTCGGGCCGATCGCCGGAAGCTCCGGAGCGGGCTTCCAGGCGATCCCGAACTCCTTGAGACACCGGCCGACCAGCTTCTGCTCCGCGCGGGCGAGGGTGCGGGTCTGCTCGGTGGTGGGGTGGTAGGCCTGCATGGGCAGGGTCCAGACCGACGGGTCGGCGGCGGAACCCTCCGCGACGGTGGCGGCGGCCGGCGCCGCGAGCCCTGCCCGCTGCCCGGTGGAACACCCGGTCAGGGCGAGGGCGGTCACGGCAAGTGCCGCACCCGTCCGCAGGATTCTGTGCCGGCTGCTCGTCATCGGCGGAAGGTTCCTCACATGAGTGGTCCCGGGGGTCTGGTCGCCGCTGCGGGGCGGGTCGGTACCGTCCCGGAGCGGCGACCGGAAAACTAACAGCGCGCTCGGCCCCCGCGCGGCCGTCCTCGTCCGCGTCCCGAGGTGTCCCAGCGCCTCCCTCTCACGTCTCCGAGCGACCCCGGAGAGCCGGAGATCCGCCCGTCCTCGCAGGTCACAGCCCTACTCGGGCCACCGGTCCCACGCCGCGCCCCGGACCGCCACCGAGGTGTCCCACGGCCGTCCCGGACCGCGTCCCATCTCGCGGAAACGGGCGGAGGCCGCGTCGGATGTCTCCGACACGGCCTCCGGTGTCCGGGGTGACCCGGGCTACTCGTCCTCGCCCCACGGCGGTTCGAGCTCGTCCTCGTCCCACGGCGGTTCCTCGTCGTACGGCGCCGGGGCGTCCGGAGCCTGCGCCTGGGGCGCCATCGCTCGCGCCGAACGAGCGGGGGCGGGGACGGGAGCGGGAACGGAACCGGCGGGTGCGGCACCCACGCCCGCAGGCGCGGCACCGACGGCTTCGGCACCGGCGCCGCCGGACTCGGCCAGGGTGGCGAGGACGCCCTCGGCGTACTTGGTGAGCTTGGCCTCGCCGACGCCGCCGACGGTGCCGAGCTCCTCGACGGTCGTGGGCAGGTGGGTCGCGATCTCGCGCAGCGTCGCGTCGTGGAAGACGACGTACGCCGGCACGCCCTGCTCGCGCGCCGTCGCGGCCCGCCAGGCGCGGAGGGCCTCGAAGACCGGGACGGCGGCCGCGGGCAGATCGACGGGCACGCGCGCGCCCTTGCCGGAGCGGGCCCCGGACTCCTTGCGGGAGGGCGCGGCGGCCTTCTCCTTGCGCATCGGGACCTTGCGGCGGCCGCCGAGGACCTCGCCGCTGTCCTCGGTGAGCACGAGCGTCCCGTAGTCGCCCTCCACCGCGAGCAGCCGCTTCGCGAGGAGCTGGCGGACGACCCCGCGCCACTCGGCGGTGCCGAGGTCCGACCCGACGCCGAACACGGAGAGCGCGTCGTGGTCGAACTGGATGACCTTGGCCGTCTTCTTGCCCTGGAGGATGTCGATGATCTGGCCGGCACCGAACTTCTGGCGCCGTTCCTTGGCCAGCCGCCACACCGTGGACAGCAGCTTCTGCGCGGCCACGGTCCCGTCCCAGGACTCGCCGGGCGTCAGACAGGCGTCGCAGTTGCCGCAGGGCTCGCCCGACTGCCCGAAGTACTCGAGGAGCCGCACGCGGCGGCAGTCGACCGTCTCGCAGAGGGCGAGCATCGCGTCCAGGTGCATGGCCAGGGAGCGGCGGTGCGTCTCGTCGCCCTCGGAACCGTCGATGAGCTTGCGCTGCTGGACGACGTCCTGGAGGCCGTACGCCAGCCAGGCCGTGGCCGGCTCCCCGTCGCGGCCGGCGCGGCCGGTCTCCTGGTAGTAGCCCTCGACCGACTTGGGCAGGTCGAGGTGGGCCACGAAGCGCACGTCCGGCTTGTCGATGCCCATGCCGAAGGCGATGGTCGCCACCACGACGACCCCGTCCTCCCGCAGGAAGCGGGCCTGGTTCGCCGCGCGCGTCCGGGCGTCCATGCCCGCGTGGTACGGGACGGCGTCGATGCCGTGCTCCACGAGCGCGGCCGCCGTCTTCTCCACCGAGGCCCGCGAGAGGCAGTAGACGACGCCCGCGTCCCCGTCGTGCTCGGTCCTGATCAGTTCCAGGAGCTGCTTGACCGGGTTGTTCTTGGGGACGATGCGGTACTGGATGTTCGGCCGGTCGAAGCCGGCGACGAAGTGACGGGCCTCCTCCAGACCCAGCCTCTTCGCGATCTCGGCGTGGGTGGCCTCGGTGGCCGTCGCCGTCAGCGCGATCCGCGGCACCTTCGGCCATCGCTCGTGGAGCATGGAGAGAGCGAGGTAGTCGGGCCGGAAGTCGTGACCCCACTGGGCGACGCAGTGCGCCTCGTCGATCGCGAAGAGCGACACCGTGCCCCGGTCGAGCAGCCGCTGGGTGCCCTCGGTCCGGAGCCGCTCGGGGGCCAGGTAGAGCAGGTCCAGCTCGTCCGCGAGGAACGCCGACTCGACGGCCTGCCGCTCGTACGGGTCCTGCGTCGAGTTCAGGAAGCCGGCCCGCACCCCGAGCGCCCTGAGCGCGTCCACCTGGTCCTGCATCAGCGCGATGAGGGGCGAGATCACGACGCCCGTGCCCGCTCTGACGAGGGCCGGGATCTGGTAGCAGAGCGACTTGCCGCCGCCCGTCGGCATCAGGACGAGCGCGTCGCCGCCACCGACGACCTGCTCGATGATCTCCTGCTGCTCCCCGCGGAAGGAGCTGTAGCCGAAGACACGGTGGAGCACCCGAGCGGCGTCGGAGATCTCGGCGGAGGCGTCAGGAGCGTCGGAAAGGACCATTCATGAAGCCTAGCCGTCCGCGCCGACACCCCGGCCCGGCCCGGACCGACCTGTGGACAACCTTCGCGGCCAGGCCCGGACCAACCCGTGGACAACCCTCCTGGCCCGGCCCGGGGCGACCGGTGGACGACCCGGGCCGGACTCCCGTACAGGGCCCCGGTCAGCGCATGCCGGCCCCCGCGGGGGTGTCGTCGAGGAAGCCGCCCGACTGGTGCTGCCACAGCTTCGCGTAGGCGCCCTCGGCGACGAGCAGCTCCTGGTGCGTGCCCTGCTCCACGATCCGTCCCCGGTCGAGGACGACGAGCCGGTCCATCGTGGCCACCGTGCTCAGCCGGTGGGCCACCACGAGCGCCGTCCGCCCCTCCATGAGCCGCCACAGCGCGTCCTGCACGAGCATCTCGCTCTCGGAGTCCAGGGCGCTGGTCGCCTCGTCGAGCAGGAGGATCGGCGCGTCCCGCAGGATCGCCCGGGCGAGGGCGACCCGCTGGCGCTGGCCGCCGGACAGCTTCACGCCCCGCTCGCCGACCATGGTGTCGAAGCCCTCGGGGAGCGCGTCCGCGAACTCCGTGACGTGCGCGGCCTCGGCCGCGCGCCGGATCTCGGCGTCGGTGGCGTCCGGCCGTGCGAAGGCGATGTTCTCCCGGAGGGTGCGGTGGAACATCGCCGGATCCTGCGGCACGTACGCGATCATGCCGCGCAGGTCGGTCTGCCGGAGCCGGCTGATGTCCTGGCCGCCGATCGTGATGCGGCCGCCGTCGATGTCCGTCATCCGGAGCAGCAGCCGGGTGAGCGTGGTCTTGCCTCCACCGGACCGGCCCACGAATCCGATCTTCGCTCCGCCGGGCACGTCCAGGTCGAGGCCTTCGAAGAGGGGCTTCGCGCCCGCGTGGGCGAAGGTCACCTTCTCGAAGCGCACCTCGGCACCCGCCGCACCCCTGGAACCCTCGGAGACCTCCGAGCCCCCGTGCCGGAGGAGGGGTTCCGGGGATTCCGGGTCGAGGACGGTCGGCTGTTCGAGGAGGAGTTCGGTGAACTGCGCGGCCTCCGTCATCGAGCTCTCCAGACGCCGGTAGATCTGGTTGAACTCGAACATGATCCGGGTCGCGTTGGCGTAGTACGTGAAGGCGACGATGACGGCCTCGACGCCGTGCTCTCCCCCGCCGAGGGCGACGGCGAGGACGAGTCCGAGCACGTTGGTCAGGACGGACATCGGCGCGACGAGGGTGTCGATGCGCAGGTTGCCGTAGTCCCAGGAGCGCAGTGTGAGCCGCCGCGACTCCGCGACCCGGGACCGGTGCTCGGCGGCCTCGCGCTTCTCGGCGCCGAAGGACCGGACCGTGTCCATGTTCGTCAGGGCGTCGGCGACGTGGCCCGACACCCGGGCGATGGCCTGTTCGCGCTGGGCGACGAGCGCCTGCCGGCGCCGGATCAGCGGTGTCACGCACAAGCCGGTGAACGCGATGAGGACCAGGAGTCCGACCACGAGCAGCGGGTCGTACTGCCAGAGCACCACCGAGGCGAAGATCAGCGGCACGAAGCTTCCCATGACCGAGAAGGTCAGTGTGTCGACGCACTCCTCGAAGCGGGAGGCGAAGCTGAGCACCCGTTTGGTCAGCGAGCCGGCGAAGTTGTCGTGGAAGAACGCGGCGTCCTTGGCGAACAGTTCGTCCATGCCGATGACGTACAGGTTCTCGATGCCCCGGGCGTCGAGACGGTTCAGGCAGTGCAGGCCGACGCGCCACAGGGCCTCCCCGAGCAGCAGGACGCCGGCGAAGACGAGGACGTACGGAAGCAGCGGGCCGAGACCTCCGCCGGTGCCGTCACCGGCGATGCGGCCCACGAGCTTGGCGACGACCAGGGGGGCGATGTAGTTGATGCCGATGTTGCCGAGAGCCGGCAGCAGCAGGGCGGGAGCGGTCAGCCACCGGAGGCGGAGCAGCTCCCGAGCGTAGAAGCGGACGGCGAGGAGTACCGAGCCCTTGTTCGGTAAACCTTCGTGCGATTCAGGTGTTTCAGGTGATCCCATACCCAACCCTGTGTTCTTGGACCGAAGGTGAGCAAAAGGGAGTCTCCCGCGTGGGGAGTCTCGCGGTCCAAGGGTTTTTCCGTCCGCCCGGCCGGTCGCGAACGCCGGTCTCAGGAGCCTTCGGCGACCGTCGGGACGACGCACGAAACACCACGTGGTGGCCGGGATGAATCCCGACCACCACGTGGTGTGTTTCCTGTGTCCGAGGGGGGACTTGAACCCCCACGCCCGATAAAGGGCACTAGCACCTCAAGCTAGCGCGTCTGCCATTCCGCCACCCGGACCGGTAGCCCGCGTGCGCATTTCTGCTGCCCGCGGCGACAGAGAACAATCTACCAGGCCCCCGGGGTGCTCCTCACCCGCGTTTCCGGTGGTCAGCGCGGTGGGGAGCGGAGGTCACGGGGAGACCGTGGCGGCCGGCGGGGTCCAGCGGCGGGTGCGCGACGGCGTGGACGGGACGCCGTAGTCCTTCTTGAGGTGTTCGGGGATGGCGTAGTGCATGACGCGTCCCCGGGTGAGGGAGGACAGCTCCAGGACGGTGGCGAGGTGACCGAGGCGGTCGAGGGCCCAGGCGCCGAGCGGGGAGCGGTCCTCGATGGACTCCAGGACGCCGAGGAGGTGGGGGACGGATTTGACGACGGTGTCCCAGGGGGTGCGCGGGACGTCCAGCCAGTCGCCGCACGTGTCGCCGATGAGGTGGCGGATGAGTGCGGACACGATCGGGTCGAAGAAGGTGCCGGGCACGACCTCCTCGTAGAGGTCGATCAGCTGCCGGGTCAGATGGACGCCCTCCGGGGACGGCCCCATGTGGCGGATCATGTACAGGTCGAGGAAACGGCGCGCCTCGTCGAGGGACTTGGGGACGGCCTCCTGGTCGACGCCCAGCATGGCGCCGACCACGCGCCACGCGTAGTAGTAGGCCTCGGCGCCCTCGGAGGACATGTGGATGCCGAGGCGGTGCAGGCTGTCCAGGACGAGCATCGAGAAGAACATCTGCCCTCCGATCATGTCCTCCTGGCAGATCGGCACCCCCGATGACTCGACGTCCCAGCGGTTCTCACGCCTGAGGTGGTGCCGGATGGAGGCGTGCAGCAGCCGGACCTTCTGCGCGGCGGGGATGAAGCGGCTGCCCGCCTCGAAGGCGTCGGGCTGCATCAGGTGGACGGTGAACTGCCCGGTCTCCGCCATCCGTTTGGAGGGGTACTTCAGACCGTGCGTCGCCGACAGCAGCTTCGCCACGTGCGGGACGAGGTAACAGGCCGGCATGGAGGCGAAGGACAGCGCGGTGGAGATGTGCACGTTGTTGTCGATGAAGAACAGCCGGGCCTTCTCCATCTCGGCCCAGTCCACCCAGGCCGGCGGGGCGCTCGTGGCGTGGAGGTACTCCCGGGCGACGTCGGGCAGCCCGTCCGGCAGCGGCGACCCGGCGGTGGAGACGTACCGCATCAGGGTGTTGAACGTGCCCACCTCCCCGCGTTCGAAGAGTGTGGCGACCGTGGCGTCGGCGAGTGCGTCGCCGGTCTGCCGCAGGGCGTCCATCGACGCGTCGGTGCTGGTCATGGCAGGACTCCTGGTTCTCCGTCAGGAACGGCGGACGGCCGCCGAGTGCGCGAGGGCGGTCAGTGCGGCGGCGGGTCGTGCGGGCAGGTTCAGCTCGTCGAGCGCGCCGAGGGCCTCCTCGACCCGCGTGGTGATCATGGTCTCGATACGGTCGGGGGCCTTCAGCCGCCGCATCAGCTCGCGTACGGCTTCCAGGGCGTCCCCGTCGAGGTCGCGCCGGCCGAGCAGCTCGCGCAGCCGCCCGCGCTCCTCGTCGTCGGCGAGCCGCCAGGTCTCGGCGAGCAGAGCCGTGGGCCGATGCCCCTGGACGTCGTCGGCGGCGGCCTTCCCGGTGGTCTCCGGGTCGCCGAACAGGCCGAGGAGGTCGTCCCTCAGCTGGAACGCCTCGCCCAGCGGCAGGCCGTACGCGGAGTAGCCAGCTCGCAGCCGCTCTCCCGCCCCGGCCAGCGCCCCGCCGATCAGCAGCGGCTGCTCGACGGTGTACTTGGCGGTCTTGTAGCGGATCACCTTCAGCGAGGCCGTCGTGTCCGGGGCGGCGCCCGTGTGCAGGATCTCCAGGCACTCCCCCGCGACGAGGTCCCGGGCGAGGGCAGCCCAGAACGGACGGGCCCGGCCGAGGTAGGCGGCGGGCAGGCCGCTGGTGACGAACAGCTGCCCGGCGAGCGACATGAGCAGGTCGCCGACGAGCATCGCCAGCGACCGGGCGGCCCCGCCGGCCCGCGGGTGCTGCTCCACCGCGCCGCGCAACGCCCGGTGCGCGGTGGGCCGGCCGTGCCGCAGCGGGCTGTCGTCGATGAGGTCGTCGTGCACGATCGCGGCCGCGTGCACCAGCTCCATGGAGGCCGCCGCCCGCACCAGCGCGTCGCTGTCGGGCTGTCCCACCGCCCGCCAGCCCCAGTAGCAGAACGCCGCCCGGAGCCGTTTGCCGTCCGCGACCGCCGCCTCCAGCTGCTCGGCCACCGGGCCCAGCGCCGGGTCGAGCGCCGAGAGCTGGTCGGCCTCGTCGGCGACGTGATTCCGCAGCACCTCGTCGACGCGCGCCTTGAACGCCGCCGACTCCCACCCCTCAGCCGTCATCGCCGGCCCGCCGGGCCAGCACGTGCCGGGCGAGGACCTCCAGGTGGGCGGGGGGCGGGGACATGTAGCGGTCGAGTACGAGGCGCCCCCGCGCCTCCAGGTCCCGCTCGGCCTCGGCGGCCACCTCGGCGGCGTCCGAACGCCTCAGCAGCCCGCGTACGAGTCCGATGCCGGACCCCACCGTGCTCACCGCCAGATCCGCGAGCCCCGCCGCGAGTAACACCGCCCGCTCGTCCAGGCCCCCACGGGATCCCGTCTCTCGCGTCACACCCACTCCCCCGTCCCACCCTGTCGATCGCCCACCGTGTCGATCTCCTTCCTCCCACCGTCGCACCGGACGGGTGGCGGCGGCAGCGGAACTCACGAACGGGTGATCAAGACGTCGGCCCGAGGGGCGCGTACCTCCCTCTCAACCCCTCACGCCCTCTTGCCACTTGGGCCACTCCCTTCAAAGAATGAGCATGACAACCGAAGGATCTTCGGTCCCGTATTCCTCAGAGGGGAACCCCCACATGAAGAAGCCTCTCGCCGGCGCCCTGCTCGCCCTGCTCCTGACAGGAGCCGCAGCAGTCCCGGCCGCGGCCTCCGCACCCGCGGAGACGACCACGCGGGTCCAGGCGCCGCAGCCCCAGGCCGTGACCGCCGTCGACTTCGCGGGCACGGTCGCGCTCAGCAACTGTTCCGGCTCCGTCGTCCGCACCCCGAGCTCCCTGCCGAGCGACCCCGCGCTCGTCCTGTCCAACGGGCACTGCCTGGAGACCGGATTCCCGGCGCCCGGCCAGGTCGTCCTGAACAAGCGCTCCAGCCGCTCGTTCACGCTGCTCAACTCGGCCGGCACCGGTGTCGGCACGCTGCGCGCCAGCAAGATCGCGTACGGCACGATGACCGACACCGACATCTCGATCTACCAGCTGACCAAGACGTACGCGCAGATACAGAGCACGTACGGGATCAGCGCCCTGACCCTCAACGACACCCACCCGGTGGCGGGTTCGCCGATCACGGTGGTCTCCGGGTACTGGAAGCGGACCTACAGCTGCGACATCGACGGCTTCGTCTACCGCCTCAAGGAGGGGGACTGGACCTGGAAGGACTCGGTCCGTTACACCTCCACCTGCAACACCATCGGCGGCACCTCCGGCTCGCCGGTCATCGACCGGAACACCGGCAAGGTCGTCGCCGTCAACAACACGGGCAACGAGGACGGCCAGAGCTGCACCGTGAACAACCCGTGCGAGGTCGACGAGAACGGCGCCGTGACCGTCCGCCAGGGCATCAACTACGCCCAGGAGACGTACACGATCGTTCCCTGCATCGGCCCGGGGAACGTGATCGACCTGAACCGCGCCGGCTGCGCCCTGCCCAAGCCGTAACGCACCCGCCGTCCCCGCCGGCCGCCCGACTCATGGCGGCCGGCGGGGCGCCGCCCGACTCACGAACGAGTGAGTACGGGCACTCATCACACCGGACCTCACACTCGCCGACACTGTGTGCACCAGCGAGAGAGGCCAGTGACAGTGACCCCGCAGCAGACCCGACGGACCCGGTCGACCTTCCCCACGAGGGGCGGGGCGTTCGACCGCCGCCCCCTCCCCGCCCTCGTCGTCGCGGGCATGACCGCGGCCCTCCTCCTGACGGGCTGCGCGAGCCAGGAGCGCGTCTGCGGCTCCGGCCGCTACCCGGTCAAGGCCGTCGGCAACACCGACGGCCAGGACTGCGTGGCCGACGGCCAGGAGCCGCCGGAGGGTTACGTCCGCTACCCGGCCGGCATGGTCCCCGAGTACGTCGGCGACAAGTGGGACCGCCACTGGGGCACGGTCGTCATGGACGACGAGGGCCGGACCGTGAAGAACTGACGGTCCGTCAATATCCTCAGGGCGCCATCTCGTACGTGCCCGACAGCGCCTCGACGCGCTGCCAGACGCGCTCCGAGCGCGCCTCGTCGACGACGGGGCGCCGTACGGCGCCGAGCGCCCAGAGCTGCTGCTGCTCGGTCGCGGAGTCCTTGCCGTGCAGCTCGACCGCGTGCGCGGAGAAGTCGCGTACGAGGACGGCGAACAGCTCGTCGAGGACGTCCTCGTCGAGTCCGGTCAGGGCGGCCTGCTCCAGGACCAGCTGTCCGTGGACGACGAGCGCGAAGAGCTGGCCGACGGCGAGGAGCAGGTCGAGGTCGCGGCTCTGCTTCTCGTCGGGGGCGGCCTTGAGCACGAACTCGCAGAGCGCGTCGGCCTGTTCGCGGAAGCGGGCGACGTTGGGCACGTGGGCGTACGCCTCGTAGGCCGGGCGCCAGTCGTGGAAGCGGACCGAGCCGAGACCGCGGGCCGGGCCCTGGCGGAAGAGGAAGGTGTCGTCGGCCGCGTCGAGACGGGTCGGGACGGGCTCGTACGCCACCGGGTCGAGCAGGTGGTTGCGCATGAACTTGAGGATCAGGGCCAGGTTGACGTGGACCGTGCCCTCCAGCTTCGGCAGTCCGCGGATCTCCACGGCGGCCTCGGCGAAGTAGTTGTCCTTCTCGAACCCCTTGGCGGCGATCACGTCCCACATCAGGTCGATGACCTTCTCGCCCTCCGTGGTCACCTTCATCTTCGTCATCGGGTTGAAGAGGAGGTAGCGGCGGTCGTCGGGGCCCGCGGTGCGGAAGTAGTCGACGGCGCGGTCGCTGAACAGCTTCATGCCGACGAGCCGGACGTACGCGTCGGTCAACTCGCGCCGCACGTGCGGGAAGACGGTGACCGGACGGCCGTACAGGATGCGGTTCTGCGCGTGGGTGACGGCCTCGTACATCGCGTGCTCGCAGATGCCGATCGAGGCGGTGCACAGGTTGAACTTGCCGACGTTGACGGTGTTGAGGGCGGCGTCGAAGGCGGCGCGGCCGGTGTGCAGGACGTCCTCGGCGGCGACCGGGTAGTCCTCCAGACGGAACTCGCTGACGTACTTCGACGAGTCGACGACGTTCTTGACGAGGTGGTACGCCGGGTGGCGGCTGTCGGCGGCGAAGAAGACGTAGCCGTCGGGGCCCTCGACGTCGGTCCGGCGGCCGAAGACGGAGACGAGCCCGGCGGCGTTGCCGTTGCCGATGTAGTACTTGGAGCCGGTGGCACGGAAGCCGCCGTCGGCGTCGGGCTCCAGGAGCATGTCGGTGGAGTAGATGTCGGCGCCGTGGGACTTCTCGGAGAGACCGAAGGCGAACACCTCGCCCTGCGCGAGGAGTTCGGCGGCGCGGGCGCGGGCGGCGGCGTTGTCGCTCTGCCAGACCGGGCCGAGTCCGAGGATGGTCACCTGCCAGGCGTACCAGTAGTCGAGACCGTAGAAGCCGAGGATCTCGTTGAGGGCGGCGATGCGGGCGGTGTCCCAGCGCTTGTCGCCCTCGTCCTCACCGGCGGCGGAGGACGGCGTCAGGAAGGTCGCGAAGAGCCCTTCCTCCGCCGCGAAGGCGAGGAAGTCGCCGAGCCAGGCCCGGGTCCGGTAGTCCTCGATGATCCGGCGCTTGCCGCGCGCCTCGAACCAGTCCACGGTGGCGCGCAGCAGCCGGCGGGTCTCCGGGTCGAAGTGCGCGGGGTCGTAGGTGTGCGGGTTGAACAGCAGCGGGTCGGCCATGGCGTCGCCTTTCCGGCTCGGGATGAAGGTTCGGGATGAGGGTGGGGGTGCGGTGGTACGTGGTTCGGGAGGGCCTCAGCGTTCTGCTGCGAACCGGGCGAGCGTGGCGAGGACGTCGTCGAGCCAGGCGATCATCATCCGCTCGTACGCGATGCCGCCGCGCAGCACGGCGTGCTGGAGCTCCCGTTCGGCGTCGAGCGGACCCTGGGCCCCGGTTTCCGGGAAGTCGCGAGCCTCGCCCGCGAGGTAGTGCTCCAGGCGGTCGGTGTGCGCCCGCCGGTGCCGCTCGACCTCGCCGATCAGCGCGGCCGGATCGTCGAAGGCGGCTCCGCGGATCTTCACCGCGAGGTCGTGCCGCACGCTCTCGGGCTCGATCGGTTCGTGCAGCCACGCGGAGAGGGCGTCCCGTCCGGGCCCGGCGACGGAGTACTCCTTCTTGTCCGGGCGTCCCTGCTGCGGCACGTCCCGGACGTCCACCCAGCCGTCGCTCTCCATGCGCTTGAGCACGCGGTAGATCTGCTGGTGGGTGGCGGTCCAGAAGTATCCGATGGACCGCTCGAAGCGCCGGGCCAGCTCGTAGCCGGATCCGGGCTTCTCGAGCAGGGACACGAGGATCGCGTGGTCGAGCGCCATGCGCCCGATCCTGCTATGCAACGAGTTGCATAGCAAGGCCGACCGGGCCGGTGAGACGCGGCTCACCCCCGGCCCGGAGGTGGGGCCGTCCGGTCGGGGACCCGGCGTTGTCAGTGGGGGGCGATAGCTTCGATCACGTTCGAAAGGTTGCGCGTGAGGGGGAATTCGTGGGTGTCGAGCGTGCGTTGAAGGTCGTTCTCGTCGATGTCAACGACGAGGTGGTGGCGGCCTGGCGGTCCGCGTTCGCGGACACGCCCGGGGTCGAGATCCGGAAGGGTTCCGTCCTCGACGTGGATGTCGACGCGTGGGTGTCTCCCACCAATGCGCGGGGCCGGATGGACGGAGGGGTCGACGCCGTCGTCAAGCGGCACCTCGGTGCCGGTATCCAGGTGAAGGTGCAGCGGGCGATACGCGAGCGGTTCGGCGGGAGCCTGCCCGTGGGCAGCGCGGTCTGCGTCCCGTCCGGGGCGGCCGTGCCGCGGTATCTGATCTCGACGCCGACCATGCGGCAGTCCTCGCAGAACGTCAGTGAGACCATGAACGTGGCGCTGGCGTGCGCGGCGGCGTTCCAGGCGGTGCACCTGCAGAACCGGGCGAAGCCCGGGAGCATCCGGTCGGTGGCCCTCGTCGGTCTCGGCGCGCGGACGGGTCAGGTGCCGGCGCAGGTGTGCGCCAATCTGATGTGGACGGGCTACACCCTGTTCCACGACCACGGGTTCGAGGACTACGACGGGTTGCGGGCCGCGGTACTGGGGCAGCTCGACGACATCGAGGGCGCGGGGCCGGCGCAGCGGGTGCGGATCAAGGTGCCGGAGCAGGCTTCTCCCGTCGCCGCCGCGGACCCGCTGGGGCTGGCCGAGCTCTTCACCGGTGGCGGTGAGCCGTGGCTGCCGCTCCTCGGTCCGGTGATCGAGGCGCAACCGGGGGCGGGTGCCTTCATCGGCCCGAAGCGGAGCCCGGAGGTAGTTCCCGTGCGCGAGCTGACGTTCCAGGCGCTGAAGCCGCATCCGCCGCACAAGTGGAAGGTGGTCGCCTTCGGGCAGAACCCGTATCCGCGGGCGGAGAGCGCGACGGGCATCGCGATGTTCGACAACACCTTCCATGACTGGAAGGACAGTCAGTTCGGCCGCGTGGTCAGCATTCGCTGCCTCATCAAGGCGGCGGCGATGTGGAAGTACGGCATAGCCAAGAAGACGCCGATCGCCGACGTCCGGGCCCTGCTGAAGAAGGAGGACACGGTTCAGCCGCCGGAGTGGTTCCAGGCGATGCTGACCCAGGGCGTGCTCCTGCTGAACGCTTCCCTCACGGCGAGTGCGGACGGGGCGGTGCCGACGGATCAGCACACGTCCTTCTGGCGGCCCGTGGCCGAGCAGATCATCGAGGAGATCCTCCGGGCGAAGCAGGATGCCGAGGAGGAGGATCGCGGGGTGGTGTTCGCCTGGTGGGGCGCGCACGCGCGGAACCTGAAGCGGGTCGTCCAGCGGCTGGAGAAGAAGTACCCGGGGGTCGAGGTCCGACACCTGGACCACGCGAACCCGGCGGCGCAGGGCGACATCTTCTGCGAGGGGGACCACTTCGCCCGGGTGAACGACGCCCTGGCGGCGGTGGGGGCCGAGCCGGTCGACTGGCTGCCGCGCAAGGGCTGGGACCAGGACTCGGCGGGGGCCGGCGGGTCCGGTGGTGGTGTCGCGGAGCGCATGGGCGCGTTCATCGCGTCGACGATGGAGCTGCACCAGCTGTATCTGGAGCGGCTCACGAGCGTCAAGGACGAGGGGCTCGTCCTGCCGCCGATCACCGGGGTGTTCGACACCCCGGTGATGGACTTCCGGAAGGCCGTCGAGCCGGTGACGCGCGAGCTCGCGAATCTGGACCGGTACGTGGAGCGGTCGAGCCGGTTCGCGGAGACCAAGGTGGCGGAGGCGGAGGCCGCGGGAGGACCGTCCGGGTCCGGCCTGTCCGCCGACGCGATCTCGGCGCTGTACCTGTACACGTGCGAGTCGGCGTTCTACCGCGAGATCAACGCCGTTCTGCGGTCCCCGGACCGGGAGCGCCTCGTCCCGTACCTGCCGTACCTGCGCCTGCTGTTCTCGGCCGTCGCCGACCTGCCGGCGCAGACGCGTCCGTTGTGGCGCGGCGTGGCCCTGGACCTGCGGTCCCAGTACCCGCTGGGGCGCACGGTGACCTGGTGGGGTGTCTCCTCGTGCACGTCCGAGCCGAGCGTGGCCAGGGCGTTCCTCGGGAGCCGCGGCCGGCGGACCCTGTTCGAGGTGACGCCGGCGCGCGCGGTGGGGATCCGGCGGTTCTCCGCGTTCACGGGCGAGGAGGAGTACATCCTCACCCCGGGCACCCAGCTGAAGGTGACGGAGGTGACGACCGAGCGAGGCGGGCTGTGCACCGTACGCCTGACCGAGCTGGAGGGTCAGGGCCTGGTGTCCTAGGGGATGGGCCGCCCGCCGCCACGAGAGCGGGGTTCGACGCGACGACGGGGGACAGCGGCGGACGACGGTGGTGGTGGTGGGTGGTGGTGGTGGTGTCGGTGGCCGGCCGGTCAGGAAGCCGCGGATTCGTCCGCTCGCTGCCGCCCGGTCGGCCACCTCCTCGGCCCGCGCCGCGGCTCTCGGCCGTCGCCGCGGCTTCGGCCGCCGTGCGCCGGGCGGCTAGCTGACGGGCTGTTGCTGGGTGACGCAGTGGATGCCGCCGCCACCCGTGCCGAGGCGGTCGATGTTCGGCTGCTCGATGACGCCGTCCGGGTAGAGCCGGGCCAGGTGGCCCGGGCTGCCGCGTCGGCCTGGGTGTCACCGAACTGGCCGGAGATGACCGCCCCGTTGCACAGGTAGTAGTGGGCGTAGGAGGCGAGGAAGTCCCGGTTGGTGGAGCGGATCTTGTAGTAGTCGGGGCCCTGGAGCTTGCTCACCGCCATCGGGGCGCCGGTGGACGTCGTGGACGCGGACAGGACGCTGTACTGCTGGCGGGCGTCGCGGGCGAAGGCGTCGGTGTCGGTGGACAGCGGCATCTGTACGGGCGCCTCGCCGGGGGCGAGGAAGCGGGACGTGGCGTCGACGTGGTCGTCGGTGATGTCCTGGCCGCGGACGCCGTCGAACCAGATGACCTTCGTCGCGCCGTAGGCGGCGCACATCGCCGTCTCCAGCTGCCGCTCCGTCATGCCGGGGTTGCGGTTGCTGTTCACCAGGCTGCTGCGGGTGGCCATGAGGGTGCCGGCGCCTTCCTGTTCGATGGCGCCGCCCTCGCCGACGAGGTCGGCGTACGTGAACGGGACACCCACGTACGAGGCGATACGCCCTCGCTCCGCCCGCGCTGACGCACACCTCCCGAAGGATCCGGACGACCTGGGCTCCGAAACGACCTCCCGAGGGGATTTGACTGAAATTTCAGTCAGTGTCACAGTGCCTGACATGGAGGCCATGCCGCCAGGTGCGGTCCGCGGCGTTCGCGGCGCGGACCAGGTACCCCTTTTCGCGGGACGCGCATCGCGCACCTGTGTGTGCACCCTCCCCGACCGCGGCCCCACACCTCCGTCCTGTCAGTCCACGATCGGAGTCCCACGTGACCTTCGTTCCCTCCCGACGCTCCGCCCTGCGTTCCTTCGCCGGAATCGGCGCGATCGTCCTCGGTGCTTCCGCCTGCGGTCCCACGGATCCCGGCCCGGCCGGCGCTGCGAACAGCTCGGGTCCCGACGTCGGCAAGGACGGGGAGCGCCGGCTGGGCGCCGAGTGGGAGAGCCACACCCGCACCTTCATGTCCTGGCCCGCCCTGGATTCGGTCTGGGCCGAGGACCTGCCGTACGTACGGGAGGACATCGCGCGGATCGCGCGTGCGGTCGCGGAGTACGAGGAGGTCGTCCTGATGGCCGGGCCCTTGCAGCTCAAGGCGGCGCAGCGGGCGTGCGGCTCCCAGGTGGAGGTCATCCCGCTGGAGGTCGACGACCTCTGGGCCCGCGACACGGTGCCCCTCTTCGTCGAGGAGGACGGCGCGGTCGTCGGCGTCGACCTCAACTTCAACGGCTGGGGCAACAAGCAGACCCACGAGAACGACGCCCTGGTCGGCGAGACCCTCCTGGCGAAGTACGGGATCCCCCGTGTCGAGGCACCCCTCGTCGCGGAGGGCGGCTCGTTCGAGACCGACGGCGAGGGCACCCTCCTCATCACCGAGAGCTCGATCGTCAACGACAACCGCAACCGCGGGAAGAGCCGGGACCAGATCGAGGACGAGCTCATCGAGACCCTCGCTGTGGAGAAGGTGATCTGGCTGGCGGGCGTCCGCGGCGAGGACATCACCGACGCGCACGTCGACAGCCTCGTACGCTTCACCGCTCCGGGTGTCGTCCTGCTCGACCAGGCCTTCCCCGGCACTCCCCCGGACTCCTGGTCCCGCTCCGCCGACCAGGCCCGCTCAGTGCTCAGCAAGGCCACCGACGCCCGCGGCCGACGCTTCGAGATCATCGACCTGCCCCAGCCCGACCTGGACAGGATCACCGGCGAGGGCGACGACTTCGTCTCCACCTACGCCAACTTCTACATCGCCAACGACGCCGTCTTCATGCCCAGGTTCGGCGACACCAAGGCCGACAAGCGCGCCAAGAGCATCCTCCAGGAGCACTTCCCCAAGCGGGATGTCGTCCCGGTGCAGATCGACACCATCGCCTCCGGCGGCGGAGGCATCCACTGCTCCACCCACGACCAGCCCGGCAAGCCCGCCGCCTGACAGCACGACGCGGGACGTACCTGTCACCCTCACGGGTGCTCGATCACGGACTACCCGTTCGACGCCTGTGAAGCGGTCATCGAGTCAGCGGTTCGTCCGGACGACGAGGGATTGACGGCCGGCGCGCCCGACCGCCCGGCCCGTCGATGCGCCCCGCGGGGCCCGGTGCCCGATCTTTCGTGACGCCTTCGCGGCAGGCGTCACAGCGAGTCGGCTGCACTCTCCCGGGCGGGTTCCTCGGATGCCGGGTGATCCGGACCGCCGGCCGGGGCGGCCGCACGCAGCGCCGCTTCGACCCGGCGGTTGTTGGTCATGGATGCCGTGACGGCCGTCATCGTCAGGAGGAGGGCGCCGGCGGCGTAGAGCGGGGTGCGGACGTCGTAGGTGGTGGCCAGCCAGCCGCCGAGGAAGGCACCGAACGGGGCGGCGCACATGGCGAGCATGCGGGAGGTGGAGGCGACCCGGCCCATGAGGTGCGCCGGGACTATCGCCTGCCGGAGGGAGGGCGCGAGCACCATCGTGGCGCCCATGCCGGCCCCGCAGACGGCGAGCGCGAGCCCGGCCACGTACGGGTTCGGGGCGGCGGCCAGGCCCAGGACGGCAAGCCCTTCGACGGCGGCCGTGCAGGTCAGTGCGGTCCCGGTGCCGAGTCGTCGGCCGAGGAAGGAGGCGATGGCCGCGCCGAGCAGACCACCGGTGGCCTCCGCCGTGAGGAGCAGGCCGAAGCCGTAGGTGTCGATGCCGAGGCGGTCGTGCGCGAAGAGGGCGAGGACGGTCTCCACGGCGAGGAAGGCGATGTTCCCGACCGCCGGGCGGAGCGCGAGCCCGAGCAGCAACCGGTCCCGGAAGACGTACGAGGCCCCGGCCCGCGCCTGCCGCAGCAGCGACTCACGGGCCTGCGGTACGGGCCGGGGTGTGGCGGGCAGCGACCGTACGAGCAGTGCGGAGAGCGCGAACGACACCGCGTCGGCGAGCAGCGGAACCGCCCGCCCGAGGGCGAGCAGGGCACTGCCCGCGGGCGGCCCCGCGAAGCCGGACATGGCGGTCTGGGCTCCGCGCATGCGGGAGTTGGCGCGCTCCAGGAGCTCGGGGTCGCGGCCGAGCAGATCCGGCAGGTAGGCCGTGGCGGCCGTGTCGAAGAAGAGTCCCCCGAGGCCGAGCAGGAAGGCGACGGCCGCGAGCAGCGGAATGCTCAGCACGTCGAGCGCGGCCGCTGCCGCCGGTATCGCGAGCAACAACGCCCGCGCGGCGTCCACGACCCACATCGTGCGCCGGCGGTCCCAGCGGTCCACCAGCGCACCGCCGAGCACCCCGAAGAGCAGCCACGGCAGCGTTCCGGCGGCCGCGACGACGGCGAGCGCCATCGGATCCCGCGTCAAGGTCAACGCGAGCAGCGGCATCGCGGCATGCGACACCCCGTCACCGAGCGAGGACACCGTCTGCGCGGTCCACAGCCGCCCGAACCCGGTCGGCAACTTGCGTATGTCTGAGGTCACTTGGCGCCCCCTTCGGGCTGCTGACGCGGTGCCGGGTGGAACAGTGCGAAGACGAGTGACGCGTCCGGGAGCGATGGATCGGACAACTCCCGGTACTCGTCCGCCAGTGCCCGCAGCCGCGCCCCCAGCTCAGCGAACTGCTCGTCGGTGAGCCGCAGATGTGCCATCCCCACGTGTCGCTCGCCATCCGCCGGCGATGCCTCCAGGTCCGCCACCGCATGCCGCATCAACACATCCGGCCCTCCCTCGCCCGGATCCGGCAGCACGATCGACCGCGCGGCCATCGCGTAGTACCGCTCGGTGACCCCGCGGACCTTCCGCGTCCGCACCACCTTCACCAGGCCGGCCCGCTCCAACAGTCGTACGTGATAGCTGGAACTCCCCTTGGCGAGACCGACCCGCTCGGCGATCTGCGTGATCGTCGCCGGCTCGAAGCGGAGCACGGCCATGATCCGGTGACGGGTGAGGTTGGAGACGGCGCGCAGCTGCTCGTCCGTGGTGACGTGAAACGTCTCGGGAGGTTCATCGGTAGGCATGTGAGCAATGGTCAACGTTTCTTGACCATTACGCAAGGGGATTTCCGCGCGGAACGTAAACGTGTGGCAGCAGCGGGTGCGTCATCCTCCTGAACTGAAAATTCAGTCAAATACGAGGGACTGCCTGGGTTGCAGACGACCACGAGGGGCGGCATGACCACCGACCGCCGTACGGCAATCCTGGAAGGGGCCGCCCGCGTCATAGCCCGGCGGGGCGTCCGGGGACTGAGGGTGGAGGAGCTGGCGGCAGACGCGGGGGTCTCGACCGCCCTGATCTACTACCACTTCAAGGACCGAGCGGGCATCCTGCGCCACACGCTGGAGTTCATCAGCGACCGGGCCGATCGCTACACCGCCGACAAGGAGGAAGGGCCCACCGGGCCGCTCGATCCGCACGAGGAGCTGGAGCGGTCACTGCTGCTCGAGTTCCAGGACCGCCCGAAGTCCGCGAGAACAGCACGGCCTGGGGCGAACTGCGGCCCAGCGCGGTCTTCGAGCCGGAACTCCGCACGGACTTGGCCCGCGCCGGCCTGACCAGGGTTCACGACATCGCGACCCTCCTGGGTCAGGCGTGCCCCCGAGTCCCCGCCCCGGTCCTCACGGCATCCG
The DNA here is from genome assembly GCF_049913175.1 of Streptomyces sp. R-07. NCBI lineage: Bacteria > Bacillati > Actinomycetota > Actinomycetes > Kitasatosporales > Streptomycetaceae > Streptomyces > Streptomyces sp. R-07. The sequence continues at coordinate 6,733,582 of NZ_CP183978.1, read as the reverse complement.
CGGAACGCCTGACGGCCCTCGCGGAAGGACTCAGCACCCGCTGGCCGAGCGGCACCCTGACCGCGACCCACGCCCGCGAGCTCGCGCGAGAAGCACCCTCCGCGGAGACCGGGCATCTGGATCGCCGATGGAACGCCGACAACGACACCTCCATGGACGGGCATGCCGCCGCCGCCGCGAGCACCTGCCCATAGGACCGAGCCCGACCGCGGCGCCCGGCCCCCGGCAGGTGCTCCGGGCCGGTGGCGGACGCCGCTGTCGCGCCGTCAGGAGACGGTGATGAAGCGGGCGATGCTCGGGACCCCTTGGGCGTCCAGGGCGAAGAGCATGTAGGTGCCCGGCAGGACCACGCCCTTGTCGGCCGGGATGGACACCGTGTACGTGTCGGTCCCCACGGCCGTGGATGCCAGCGGGACCCGCCGCTGGTCGTTGTCCGTGGAGTGGGTCGCGGCCGCGGCGCGCATCAGGACGAAGGAGGCCACCGGCCCCTGGGTGCCGACGGTGAGCGAGGTGCCGGCGGCGGCCTGGGGCGGTACGCCGCCGGTGATGACGGGACGCGGCTTGGGCGAGCCGTCCGCGTTGAGCAGGTACGGCGGTGTGAACACGGCCCCGTCGGCGTGGTTGGTGGCGCAGTCACCGCACAGGCCGCCGCCGCCGGAGAAGACCCGCCCGTCGGGCAGCAGGTTCGCCACGCTGTGGTAGTTGCGCGGGATGGCCATGGTGGCGAGCGGGGTGAAGCGCCCGGTCGCGGGGTCCCACAGCTCGGGGGTCAGCACGGACGTGGCGTCGCTGAACGGCACGGGGTACGACTGCCCGCCGAACACGGCGACCTTGCCGTCGGGCAGGACGACGCTGTTGCCGAAGGCGCGGGCGTAGCTCATGTCGCCCGTGCGCGCGGACTGGACCTGACTGCCGTCGATGCCCACGGTGTACGCGCGCCGGGTGGCGGGCGTGTTCTCGTACGCGGGCGAGCCGCCCAGGGTGAGCAGCTTGCCGATGTCGTACGCGACGGCGTTGCCCGTCATGGCGTCCTGACTGTCGCCCCGGGTGCCGGCGGAGGCGATGCTCCCGTCCCCGCCGGTCGTGATCCAGTTCATCTGCTTGCTCGGGCCCAGCTGGAGCACCTTGCCGCCCGAGGTGGCGTACAGCCACATGTGGTTGTCGGCGCGGTACGGGCCGCGGGGGTCGGCCGTCATCGCCTGGGCGGCGGGGACGCCGGGGAGCTTGCGCCAGGTGCCGGTGTCCGGGGACCAGACCTCGCCGGACTTGTCGCCCGTGGCTCCGCTCCAGGATCCGCCGAGGACGAAGGCCTCGCCGGTGGAGAGCAGGGTCATGGCCTGGTAGCCGCGGGCGATGTTCATGTCGGTGGTCGCGGACCAGGCATCGGTGGCCGGGTCGTAGATGCTCGCCTTCTCCGCGTTGCTGCCCCCGGTGACCAGGACCCGGCCGTCGGCGAGCATCGCTATGCCCGGGCAGAACATGTCGTGGCCGGTGTTGTCGATGCGGCGCTGGGTGACCTTGCCCGTCTTCAGGTCCAGGATCGCGGTCTGGGTGTAGCCGTTGCTGCCGCCGAAGCGGTCGACCGCGTACGCCGACCAGGCCAGGAGTTTGTCGCCCGGCAGGACGGCGGTGGCCACCGGCACCAGGGGGAAGCCGGTGATCCGGCTCCAGGAGCCGTGGGCGGCCGGGTTGGCCGGTCCGCTCAGGCGTATCTCGCCGGCGGAGGTCCAGGGCCCGCGGTTCCCGGCCTCGCTGGTCACGGTCAGGCGTATGTAGCGGGCGTTGCCGCTGCGGATGAAGGTGGCGGTCTTGACGGTGTCGTCGTCGCGCCAGGTGCCCGAGGCGACAGGTGCGCCGAAGGTGGTGCCGTCGGTGCTGGTGGTGATGGTGTACGCGCCTACGCGTCCGTTGATGCCGTCCTTGCGGGGCTGGTAGACCAGGGCGGAGACGGCCGCCGTGCGGTGCATGTCGATGGTGATGCTGTGCGGCAGCGGGGCGGGGGTGCCGGACCACCTGCTGTGCCAGATGGTGGCGGCGTCGCCGTCGAGGACGTTGGCCGCGCGGCCGTTCTCCTTGACGGTCTCCTCGTCGCTCGCCGCGGCCGTCCATCCGGTCCGGGGCAGGTCGACGGTGGCCGCCGGGGTTCCTGGGTCGCCGAGGAGGTTGAGCTCCGCGGCGGAGCTCCACGGGCCGCGGTTGCCGGCCTCGGTGACGGCGGTGAGCCGGACGAACCGCGCGCCCTGCGGGGCGAATCCGAGGGTCTTGGCGCCGGCGTCGTCCGCGAGAGTGCCGGTGGCGACCGGACTGCCCCAGTTCAGACCGTCGGTGCTCACGCTGATGCGGTACTCACCGACGCGCCCGTTGATCCCGACGGTGCGGGGCTGGTAGATGAGCGCCGAGACCACCGCCGTGCGGTGCATGTCGATGGTGATGCTGTGCGGCAGCGGGGCGGGGGTGCCGGACCACCTGCTGTGCCAGATGGTGGCGACGTCGCCGTCGAGGACGTTGGCCGCGCGACCGTTCTCCTTGACGGTCTCCTCGTCGCTCGCCGCGGCCGTCCATCCGGTCCGATCGAGCAGGGGAGCCGTCGGCTCCATGGCGTTCGCCGGGGCCACGCCATGGTGCGGCGACACCTTCGCCGTCTGCTGGTCGAAGGCCTCCGGCGTCGGCCGGGGTGTCGGGCCGTGGGCGCCCAGCCCCGTGCTCGCCACGCCCAGCCAGGGAGTGAGCCCGACGAGCATCGAACCGAGGGCGCCGGCGATGAGCAGAGGGGAGCGGCGGAACGCTCCGGAAAGGGCGCGGATGCGTCTGGGCTGCAATCGGACCTCCTGGGCGAACCGTGAACCGCTGCGGACCCCTAGAAGATAGGTCAGAACGGTTCAACTCGACCGTAGAACAGAGGAGTTGGCACGAAGCTGTGCCGATCGCACGCGGAACCGCCTCCTCCGCCGGGCAGGAGCCACCAAAGGCGAGCGGACCCGCACAGTGCCCTTCATCGAGGAGGCGGCCGATGGCCACCCGGCCATGACCGGCCGTCGGCAACGACCCCGCTTCGCGGGCCGCCCACCGACGGACCAAGCCGGCTGCCCCCAGCAATCCCCGGAAACGAGTGAGGGGCCGTCGTCGTCGCGCAGCACGACAGGGCCTCGACCGTCGCGATCGGCCCGGAGCGACTGCCGTACAGGAAGAGGTGGTGACCGGTCCCGGGCCGGGCCGCGGTGTCCCGCGTCGCCCGTCTCTCTCGCCGGCCGCGGGAAGACGGAGGCACCGCCCTGCCCCGCCCGGAAGCCGGTCTCCGCCTTCCCGCGCTGGACCGGACGCAACGTTCCCGCCGGGGACAGGGAGCGCCCCTGCCTGGTCGCCCGTCCCCGCAGCCCCTCGGAAGCGGAGACCCTGTGAGGCGGCCCCGACGCGTACGGTGAGCACCGGAAGACCTGGCCGCGGGGAAGTGTTACAACTGGTGTTGTGAGCCCGTCTTGTCTCTCGTGTCCGGCGTACCGGTGCGGTCGAGCCTAGGCAGAAGATTCGGAAGCGTCGCCGGGCAGGTCTTCGTCCTTCAGGTGGCGATCGTGGTGCTGCTCGCCGCCGGGGCGCTGCTGGCCCTGGTGTTGCAGTCGCGGCACGACATCGACCGAGAGGCGCGCAACCGGTCGGTCTCCGTGGCGCAGACCTTCGCGAAGTCCCTGGGCCTACGGGAAGCGCTGAAGGCGCCGGACCCGTCCGCGGTTCTGCAGCCTCTCGCCGAGGAGACGCGCAAGGCCGCAGGGGTGGACTTCATCGTGGTGATGGACACCCACGGCATCCGCTACAGCCACCCTCAGCCCGATCGCATCGGCGAGCGGTTCGTCGGCACGATCGAGCCCTCGCTCGCCGGCCAGGTGCACACCGAGAGCGTGCAGGGCCCGCTCGGCAAGGAGATCCAGGCGATCGTGCCGGTCGACTCGCCCGAAGGCGATGTCGTCGCCCTCGTCTCGGCGGGTCTGACGGTGAAGAGCGTGACCGGCATCGCCAACCGACAGCTTCCGGTCTTCCTCCTGTCCATCGCCGGCGGCCTGGCGCTGGCCACCATCGGCACGGCGCTGATCAGCCGAAGACTCCGCCGTCAGACCCACGGGCTCGGCACGCAGGAGATGACCCGCATGTACGAGCACCACGACGCGGTGCTCCACGCCGTCCGCGAAGGGGTGCTGATCACCGACGGCGAAGGACGACTGCTCCTGGCGAACGACGAGGCCGGAAGGCTGCTCGACCTGCCGGACGACGCCGAAGGACGCCCCGTCGACGAGGTCGGCATGGACCGCCGGATGGCGGACCTGCTGCTGTCCGGCCGGACCGCCACCGACGAGGTGCTTGAGGCCGGGGACCGGCTGCTCGTCGTCAATCAGCGGCCCACCCGACCCGGGGGCCGCCCGCAGGGCTCGGCGGTCACCATCCGCGACTCCACCGAGATGCAGCTCCTGAGCAGCCGGGCGGAAACGGCCCGCAGACGGCTCAAGCTGCTCTACGACGCCGGGGGTGACATCGGCACCACGCTCGACGTGGTGCGGACCGCGGAGGAGCTGGCCGACGTCGCCGTCCCCCGGTTCGCGGACTTCGTGACGGTCGACCTGGCCGACCCGGTGCTGAACGGCGACGAGCCCGGCCCGGGCTCCGACATGCGGCGCACGGCGGTCAACGGCATCCGCTCCGATCACCCGCTGTACCCGCTCGGCAGTCTGATCGGCTTCCTGCCGTCCACGCCGCAAGCCCGCGGTTACGGCACGGGCGCAGTCGAACTCGTACCCGATCTGCGTGACGCGCCGGGCTGGCACGCCCAGGACCCGCGCCGGACATCGGCGATCGTCGACTACGGGATCCACTCGCTCATCGCCGCTCCGCTGAAGGCCAGGGGTGTCGTGCTCGGGGTGGTCAACTTCTGGCGGTCGCAGAAGCCGGAACCGTTCGACGAGGACGATCTGTCCCTGGCGGAGGAGCTCGTCGGCCGCGCCGCGGTCACCATGGACAACGCCCGCCGCTACACGCGCGAACACCATCTCGCCGTGACGCTCCAGCGCAGCCTGCTGCCACGGGATCTGCCCGAGCAGAGTGCCGTGGATGTCGCGCATTTCTACCAGCCCGCCCAATCCGGAGTGGGCGGGGACTGGTTCGACGTGATCCCGCTGCCGGGAAGCCGCGTCGGGCTCGTCGTAGGAGATGTCGTCGGGCACGGCCTGCACGCCGCCGCCACCATGGGGCGGCTGCGCACGGCCGTGCACAACTTCTCCTCCCTGGACCTGCCGCCCGACGAACTCCTCGCCCGTCTCGACAACCTCGTCCAGCGCATGGACCAGGAAGGCGACAGCACCGCCCCCGAGGGCGGTGTTCTGGGCGCGACCTGCCTGTACGCCGTCTACGACCCGGTCTCCCAGAACTGCACCATGGCGCGGGCCGGACACATGCCACCGCTCGTGGTCGCCCCGGACGGCACGACGACGATCTCGGAACTGCCGGCCGGCCCCCCGCTGGGGCTGGGAGGCATGCCGTTCGAGAGCATGGAACTGCGCCTGGCGGAGGGCAGTCAGCTCGTCCTGTACACCGACGGGCTGGTCGAGGAGCGGAGCCGGGACATCTCAGAGGGCCTGGAAAGGCTGCGTACGGCACTGAGCCACCCCGACCGGGACCCGAAAGCCAGCCGCCGCGCCGTACTCGACGCCCTGCTCCCCGGTCAGCCGTCCGACGACATCGCGCTGCTCATCGCCCGGACACGCACCCTGGGGCCCGGCCGGGTCGCCCAGTGGGACGTTCCGTTCGACCCGAGCGAGGTCGGCGCCATGCGCAGCCGCGCGGCTGAGCAGCTCGAAGAGTGGGGCCTGGAGGAACTCGCCTTCAGCACGGAACTGATCCTCAGCGAGCTCATCACCAACGCCATAAGGTACGGCGCAGCGCCGGTTCACGTGCGTCTTCTACGCGATCGCACCTTGACCTGCGAGGTATGGGACAGCAGCAGTACGGCCCCGCACCTGCGGTACGCGGCCGGCATGGACGAGGGAGGCCGCGGACTGTTCCTGGTGGCACAGATCAGCGAGCACTGGGGCACTCGGTACACACCGGAAGGCAAGGTGATCTGGGCCGAACAGGTCCTGCCCACTGCCGGCCGGCCCCTCTCCTAGAGTGCGTGGCCTCGGGAGGGCGACGCGGAGGGCGACCGCTCGAGCTTCAGCGTGGTCCGGGGCTGCGGTCCCTACGGAGCCCGATACCGCAGAGGAGGCCGCCCAACTCTCCGCGGCGACCTCAGCGATCCATTACCGGGCCGAACGCACGAAAGGCCGTCCTCTCATGGATGAGAGAACGGCCTCCGACCTGCGTTTCCGCATGGTCGGGACGACAGGATTTGAACCTGCGACCCCTTGACCCCCAGTCAAGTGCGCTACCAAGCTGCGCCACGTCCCGATACCCGTCTGACCTGGGGTTTCCCTCTGGCCGAACGCGCATGAGAACAATACCGCACTTTCTCCGGTGGTCACGCACGCGTTTCCCGGCGCCCCTTGAGGGGGGCGCGCCGGTTGCGCCGTGTTCACTCTCCGTGAGACTCCCTCGCGCCCCGGAGTGCGCCCGCGCGCCCGCGCCGGCGGGCGGGAAGGGCGGTCCGGCGGGCCGGAGGGTGGTGTCACCTGGGCAGGAAGGGGGACGGAAGGCTTCGGGAATGCCGCTCTTCTGGGGAGAGAGGAGCTCATGTGACGATACGGCGGGGGTCATCGCCATATGCCCGTGACGTTGTTGCCGTTGGCATGTGGCAGAAAGTTGACCATGCGGAAGAGGCTCCCGACCGGGCCGAGCAAGGCAAGACCACACGAAACACAGTCAGAACCAATCGTCAACCACTCCTGTTTCGGTCAAACTTCGTGGCGATATTGATCCGTTCCGGAAAGATCAACACCATGAAGAGGTCGGCCTGTTCGGGACGGGACCACTGCCGATGCACCACCTGCTCGGACAACTCACCAGGCAGGCGTTTCGCAGAGGAGGACTCGGATGGACAGCTACTTCAGCAGCCGACTGCATCATGAGCTCAGGGAGACGGTCCGCGACTTCGCAGAGCGTTACGTCCGGCCGCGGATAGCCGAGATGGAGGCGTCCCGGACGGTCCACCACGAGCTGTCCCGCAAGATCGCCGAGCAGGGCTGGCTGGGCGCGACAATCAGCCAGGAATACGGCGGTATGGGCGCCGGCCATCTGGCCAAGACGATCATCATCGAGGAGCTGTCCCGGGTCAGCGGCGCCATGGGCGCCATGGTCCAGGCCTCCCAGCTGGGCACCGCCAAGATCGTCCACTTCGGCAGCGACGAACAGCGCAAGACCTGGCTCCCGGAGATCGCCGCCGGCGCGTGCCTGCCGACCATCGCGGTCACCGAGCCCGAGTCCGGCGGTCACGTCCTCGGCATGAGCGCCAGCGCCGTCCGGGACGGCGACGACTACATCCTCAACGGCAGCAAGGTCTACGTCGGCAACAGCCACGTCGGCGACCTGCACGGTGTCGTGGTCAGGACCGGCCCGGGTTCGAAGGGGCTCACCGCCTTTCTCGTCGAAGCCGATCGCCCGGGGTTCAGGACCGGTCCGCAGCAGCAGGCCATGGGCCTGCACGGCTTCAGCTTCGGCGAGCTGATCTTCGAGAACTGCCGGGTGCCGGCCACCAACCGGCTCGGCGACGAGGGCGACGGTCTCGCCGTCGCGTACTCCTCCAGCGTGCTGTACGGACGGGCCAACCTCACCGCCGTCTCTCTCGGCATCCACCGGGCGATCCTGGAGGAGACCACGCGGTTCGCCTCCGAGCGCATCCGCTACGGCAAGCCGCTCCACGACCTGCCCACGGTGAAGCTGAAGCTGGGGCAGATGCAGTCCCGGCTGATGACCGCCCGGCTGGCCGCGTACCACGCCGTGCACCTGCTCGACCAGGGCCTCTCCTGCGACACCGAGCTGATGAACGCCAAGCTCGTCAACGTCGAGTCGGCGATCGACTCCGGCCGCAACGCCATGGAGATCCACGCCGCCGCCGGCCTCTTCACGGACCGGGCCATCGAGCGGTACCTCCGGGACGCCCAGCACATCTTCGCCCCGGCCGGCACCTCCGACATCCAGCTCCTGCGGCTTGCCGAGGTCGCTCTCGGCCAGGACAAGGGCAGCTGGTCGGAGCGGCTGTCCGAGCTGGTCCGCACGCGTGCGCCGGAGCCGGCGCACGTCTGAACCACGCCCACCCCACGGGCCGGGACGCCCCCCACGGGCCGGGAGCCCCGGTACGGCCGCTGCCGTACCGGGGCTCCCGGGCGTTCGTCGGAGGCGACGGTCAGAACATGCCGTCCTCACGACGGTTGATCTGCTCCATGAGCTCCGCCGCCATCGCCTTGATCGTCTCCAGGCCGGCACGCCCCCACGGCCGGACGTCGGTGTCGACCACGCAGATGGTGCCGAGCGCGACACCGGTACGGTCGATCAGCGGCGCCCCCATGTAGGAACGGATGCCGATCTCGTCCACGACCGGGTTCCCCGCGAAACGCGGGTAGTCGCAGACGTCCTCGAGGACGAGCGCCTTGCGCCGCACCACGACGTGCGGGCAGTAGCCGTGGTCACGGGCCATGAAGCGGCCGACGCCGCCCCCGCCCGCGGCGGCCGCGCCCAGGTCGCTGCCCGAGTGGGTGCCCTCGGGGGTGTGCAGTCCGGCGAAGAACTGCCGGTTCTCGTCGATGAAGTTGACCATCGAGAACGGTGCCCCGGTCACGTCGGCGAGACGGTGGGCGAACTCGTCGAACGCCGGCTCCGGCCGCTCCCCGAGACCGAGTTCGCGCAGCCGCTGCACGCGGGCGGGCGCGTCCTTGTCGATGGGGGTCAGCAGAAGGTGACCGGTCGGGTCGTACGTCATGGCGTGGCTCCGTAGCTCGGCACGGTGTCCGGGATGGTGGTGAGCAGATGCTGGACGAGGGTCAGCAGGGTGCGGATGCCGGAGCTGGAGATCCGGGCGTCGCAGAGGACGACCGGCACCTCCGGCTTGAGGTCGAGCGCGGCCCGTACCTCGTCCGGTTCGTAACGGTAGGCGCCGTCGAACTCGTTGACCGCCACGACGAATTGGATCCCCCGCCGCTCGAAGAAGTCCACGGCGGCGAAGCATTCCTCGAGCCTGCGGGTGTCGGCGAGGACGACCGCTCCGAGCGCTCCCTCGGAGAGCTCGTCCCACATGAACCAGAAGCGTTCCTGGCCCGGGGTGCCGAAGAGGTACAGGACGTGGCGGTCGTCGAGCGTGATGCGGCCGAAGTCCATGGCGACGGTGGTCGTGGTCTTGGACTCCACGCCCTCCAGGCTGTCGGTGGCCGCGCTGACCGAGGTGAGCAGCTCCTCGGTGCTCAGCGGTTCGATCTCGCTGACCGCGCCCACGAGGGTCGTCTTGCCCACGCCGAATCCGCCCGCCACCAGGATCTTGAGCGCGGTGGGGAAGGGGTCGGCCGCGAAACTGTCGTGGCGCTCAGAGCCGTTGTCGTAGGCCATCGAGCACTGCCTCCAGCAAGGAACGGTCGGTTGGGTTGGCGTGGAAGCGGGGCGCCCGGGCGGTCAGCGCCCCGCAGTCCACGAGGTCGGAGAGCAGGACCTTGGTGACCACGGCGGGGAGCCGTAAGTGCGCCGCGATCTCGGCCACCGAGGTGGGCCCGTCGCACAGCCCGAGGGCCAGGCTGTGCTCGGGACCCATGTGCGTCTGGGGTGACGATCCGGTCGCCATCACCATGGACAGCAGGTCCAGCGCGGTGGTGGGTTTGGTCCGGCCGCCGCTCACGGTGTACGGGCGGATCAGTCGCCCGGCCGCGTCGTCGAGCCAGGGCCCTTCCTGATGAGACGTCACGTCTACTGCCCGAGACCGCCCACCGCGCCGGCGGCCTGCCGGGCGGGGGTGACCAGGTACGGGCGGACGCTCTTGACGAGCATCGCCATCTCGTAGCCGAGGACGGCGGCGTCCGCCTCGCGCCCGGCGAGGACGGCCAGGCAGGTGCCGGAGCCCGCGGTGGAGACGAACAGGAGGGTGGAGTCGAGCTCCACGACCACCTGGCGGACCTCGCCGCCGTCGCCGAACCGGGCACCCGCGCTGCGGCCGAGCGAGTAGAGCCCGGAAGCGAGGGCCGCCATGTGGTCGGCGGCGTCGGGGTCGAGGCCGTGCACGGATTTCACGAGACCGTCGGAGGAGAGCAGGACGGCGTTGCGGGTGTACGGGACCCGCTGGACCAGTCCGCTGAGGAGCCAGTCGAGGTCCGAGGAATGGCCGGTCGGCACATTGCTCGCCATGGTGATCTACTCCTTGTGCGCGTCGCCGGGACGCAGCGATTCGTGGGGGGCGGACTGGGATTCGGCGAGGCCGATACCGCGCTGGAACGCGGCCATCAGACCCGGGTCGTGCAGGGCGTGCTCCTCGGTCTTGCGGGTCACGGGCTCGTCCCGCAGCTGCGGGACGATGTGCTCCTGTGCGCGCCTCTTGGGGAGCAGGGGCCGGCCGTCGGCCTCGGCACGGGGGGCCGGGGGGAGCGGCGAGAGCAGGTGGTCCGGCGGGCCCAGGGGCACGGCGCCGGCCGGCTGGGCCGGTATCGCGGGGGCGGGGCCGGGGTCTCCGTACCCGCTGGGCTGCGTGCTCGTACGGAGGTACGGGTGCGAGCCCGGCGCGGAGGTCTCCTCGTGACGGGCGGCGGCCCGCTCCGGGGAGGGCGAGGGTACGGACTGCGGTGCGGGGGCGGGGGCCGCCGTACCGCTCATGACGGCCGGCGCGGTCGTCCGCGGGTGGCCGGGGGTCTGGCCCGGTGCCTGCGCGGCGACCGGGGCCGGGACGTGGCTCGGCACGGGGGCCGCCACCGGGGCCTGGCCGGGCGCCTGGGCCGGGGTCGTCATGGGCGCCGGCTGGGCCTGCGGCTGCATCTGCACCTGGCCGGGCGGGATCGCCGAGGAGCCGGCGGTCGCGGCGGTCTGGCGCTCGTGCTGGGCGAGGCCCTCGGGGTCGGCGCCGAGGAGACCCTGCGGGAGCACGAGGACGGCCTGCACGCCGCCGTAGATGTTGGACTGGAGGCGCACGGCGATGCCGTGCCTGCGGGCGAGCGCCGAGACGACGAAGAGTCCGATGCGGCCGTCCTGGAGCAGATGCGCGACGTTGACCTGGTCGGGGTCGGCGAGCAGGGCGTTCATCTTGTTCTGCTCGGTGACGGGCATGCCGAGCCCGCGGTCCTCGACCTCGATCGCGAGGCCCGCCGTGACGTACTGGGCGCGCAGCAGCACCGTGGTGTGCGGCGCGGAGAACAGCGTCGCGTTCTCGACGAGTTCGGCGAGGAGGTGGATGACGTCGGCCACGGCATGGCCCCGGAGCGTACCGTCGATCGGGGGGACGAGCTTGACGCGCGGGTACTGCTCGACCTCGGCGATGGAGGAGCGCAGCACCTCGGTCATGGTGACCGGGTTCGACCACTGGCGGCGGGAGATGGCGCCGCCGAGCACGGCGAGGTTCTCGGCGTGGCGGCGGATGCGGGTGGCCAGGTGGTCGACGTGGAACAGGCCCTTGAGCAGCTCCGGGTCCTCGACCTCGTTCTCCAGCTCGTCCAGGAGCTGGATCTCACGGTGGACCAGGGACTGGAGGCGCCGGGCGAGGTTGACGAAGACCTCGACCTTCTGTTCGTTTCCGACGCTGCTGGAGAGCCGGGACGCCTGCACGACGGCCGCCACGGCGGCCTCGTGGGAGCGCGTCAACTCCTGGGACAGCAGGTCGAATTCGTCGCCCGAGACGGGGGCGGTGGGCTGCGCGGGGCGGGGCGGGGGGCCCTCTCCCCTGCGCAACTGTTCGACGACCGTCCGGAGTTCGCTCTGACCGCGGGCGCTGGTGCGGCGCAGGGAGTTGCAGCGGTCGAGGACGGCCTTGGCGGCCCGGTCCGCACCGAGTGCTGCGGCCGTCACGGAGGCGACGGTGAGGGCGGCGGCGCCGGTGAGCGCGGCCCAGAGGCCGGGGGTGGGACTGGCTCCCGTGGAGCGGATGGTGAAGAGGACGGCCGCCGCCCCGCCGAGTGCCACCGCGACGGCGGGGAGCACGGAGGTGCGCAGGAGTTGGGGGCGTATGCGGGCTTCCGCGGGAAGCGGTGCGGTGGTCTGCGCCGGGGGGTTGCTGTGGGTACCGGTGGCGGAGCGGGCGCCTGGCCGGCCGTGCCGCCCGCCCTCGCGTCGGTCGGGCCGCGAGGCGGGTGCGCGAAGTTGAGACATGAGTGTCCTTGGTACGTGCCCAGGAATCGGCGTACTGCGGGGGTGTTCTGCAGGGGGTGTACGGGGGAGGTGTTCTACAGACGTTCGATGAGCCTACCGATGATCATCAGCCACACACTGTAGTCGTCAACCGTTCATGTGCGGTGCGCAGTTGACAAACTTACCCGTAGAGCGGGCTGCTCTGGTATCGGCCCTCGTACGACAGGCCGAGAATGATCGGCCGAAAGTCGCCGTCACGGCTGGAAGCCGACTCTTCCAGGCGGGAACGGAAGAGGGCGGAGACGCCCTCACGCCTCCGCCCTCTGCGGAAATCGCCCCCGACCGGAATCCCCCGGAGGAGGCGCGGACCGACCGGTCAGCCGGCCCCGAGGGGGTGTGCGCGGCCTCCGGTGCACAGCGTCCGGCATCCGTGCCGGGCTCCCCTCACGCCGCTCCGGCCCGCGGATCCGCGGCGGCTCCGCTGTCCGGGTCCGCGAGCGGCCGGTGACGGTCGGTGAGAGCGGAGGCTCCCCAGCCACCTGCGGCTTCACGGGCGATCGCACGCCACCAGGGGGTGCCGGGCAGCCCCAGCGGCCGGTCCACCCGACAGCCACCGTTGACGGTCGGAAGGCCGCACGAGACCGGTGCGATCTCCCCGTTTCGGTATGCAGGGCGCGGATCCGGTGTTTCGGCCGAACGGGCATGGCCCCCGGGGTGAGTCGGCGAGCACCCCGGGGGCCACCGGGTTACGGGTCTGGGGCCCAGGGGCCCTATGGCGAGGGGACTACGGGACGTTCGGGGTGGCCTCGCAGCTCGTCGTGGCGGTGTCCGTGCCGGACTCGCCGTCGCAGATGTCGGGGCCGCCGTCGCCGCCGTCGAGGTCGTCGTCGCCGGGGCCCGCCCGGAGGGTGTCGGCGCCCGCGCCGCCGGCGAGGTCGTCGCGACCGCCGGCCGTGCCGACCGAGCCGGTGATGTCGAAGTCGGTGTTGTCGCCGAAGATCCTGTCGTCTCCGCCGCCGCCCTCGATCCGGTCGTCGCTCGCGGAGCTGAGGTTGGCGTCGACGACCGAGCTCTCGCCGACGAGGATCTCCGCGCCGGAGCCGCCGATGATGTGGTCGCGACCGGAGCCGGTGGCGTAACCGCCGGTCGCGGCACGGATGTTGTGGTCGCCGATCTGGAGGCCGCCGTCGGCGCCTCCGTTCAGCGTGTCGTCGCCGCCGTTGCCGCTCGCGTTGCCGGTGGCGTCACTGTCGCCGATCATGAAGTCGGCCAACCCGCCGCCGCCGAGCAGGGTGTCGTCGCCCGCGCCGTCGGCGTTGCCGGACCCGGCGCGCGAGTCGCCGACCATGTCGTCGTCGGCGTCGCCCCCGTCCAGGAGGTCACGGCCGCCGCCGGTGGCGTTGCTGCCGAGACTGTCGCCGACCATGACGTCGTTGTCGGCTCCCCCGTACAGCGTGTCGTTGCCGCCTCCGGTGGCGCTGCCACCGGAGGCCCAGCTGTCGCCGACGAGGACGTCGAAGCCGTCGCCGCCGGTGAGGGTGTCGTTGCCGCTGCCCTCCGCGTTGCCGGAGGTGTTGCGGGTGTCGCCGGTAAGCCCGTCGTTGCCGGTGCCGCCGTCGATCTGGTCGTTGCCGAGGCCTCCACTGACCTGATCGTCGCCGCCGAGGCTGCAGATGCGGTCGTTGCCGCCGAGGCCGTGGATGGTGTCCACGCCGGAGGTGCCGATGATCACGTCGGCGCCACCGGTGCCGTTCGTGGTCACTCCGGGGGTGGTGATCACGATGGTCGCGGGCTTGCCGAGACAGGTCGGCACCTGGGCCTGGGTCGGTCCGGCCAGGCCGACCACGCCGCCCAGGACCAGCAGGCCGGCCGCCGCCACTCTCGATCCGGCCACACGTCTGCCGTTCCGTCGGCTCTGACGAGCACTCATCGTCGGTGTTCCTTTCGGTTTGTGGACATACATCCGCACACGGATGCGTAACCGAAAGTAATGACAGGTCCCGGAATGGGCGCTCTGTGTAGTCGGATGGAGGAAGAACTCGGCCCGCACGGCGGACATGCCGTGCGGGCCGGGTTCACGGGTGCGACCTCTTGTTCTTCGACACTTCAGCCGGGAGACGCTTCAACGGCCGCATCGCCTAGGCGAGCTCGTCCCCGACCGACGTCACAGCTCGCCCGCCAGGTCGAGGTCGTCGCTGCGCGTCTCCTCGGCCGCAACCTCGACACTCCGGGGGCGGCGCCACGGACGCGCGATCGGACGGGAAACCGCCTGCCACCACGACTCCCCCGGCAGCTTCCCCGCAGGCTCGAAGGGCTCACCGGGCCGCGGGAACGCCACCGCCTGACCCGCCTCCTCGGCCGCGTCCTTCGTCCATTCGCCGGGTTCGGCCCACGGGTGCGGGGCGAGGTTGAAGGTGCCCCAGTGGATCGGCAGGAACACACCGGAAGGAGCGCCGCCCTGGAGGTCCAGGTGGGCCCGCATCCCCTCGGCGGGGGTCATGTGGATGTCGGTCCAGAACTCCGAGTACGCGCCGATCTGGATCATGGTGGCATCGAAGGGGCCGTGGGTGGCGCCGATGTCCTTGAAGCCGGAGAAGTAGCCGGTGTCGCCGCTGTGGAAGATCCGGTGGGACGGACCCCGCACGACCCAGGACGCCCACAGCGTGTGCTGCGTGTTGCGCAGTCCGCGGCCGCAGAAGTGCCGGGCCGGGGTCGCCGTGAGCCGCAGCTCGCCGACCTCGGTGGACTCGTTCCAGTCCAGTTCCCGCAGGCGCGAGGCGGCCACGCCCCAGCGCTCCAGGTGCGCGCCGACGCCGAGCGGCACCGCGAAGATCGTGTCGGTGGTGGCCAGCGCCTTGATCGTCGGCAGGTCGAGGTGGTCGTAGTGGTCGTGCGAGATCACGACCACGTCGACCGGGCCGAGCGCGGCGAGCGGCACGGGCACCGGGTGGAGCCGCTTGGGGCCGGCGAAGGGGAACGGGGAGCAGCGGTCGCCCCAGACCGGGTCGAAGAGGACCCGGTGGCCGTCGATCTCGGCGAGGACGCCGGAGTGCCCCATCCAGGTCAGCCGCAGCCCGGTGGCCGGGGGCCTGGCCAGGTCGGCGAGGGTCGTGGGGTGGACGGGGATCGCGCCGGTGGGGGCTCGGCGCGCGCGTCCCTCCTTCTCGAAGTAGATCTTGGCCAACTCGATGCTGGACCCGGAGGGACCGCGTCTCGCCGGTTCGGGGTTCTGGAAGATCCCGTCCGCGAAGTTCGGCGAGCGGCGGATCCGGGCGAGGCGCTCGCCCGTGGGATCCGCGCCGAAGGACTCGGGGCGCAGCGCGCGCAGCCGGGCCCGTGGCGAACGGTCGGAGCCGGTACCGGTCACAGGACCTCCTGATCTCTGGGGGTCGTTCCATTATGGGCGGCCCGCGCCGAAGACGGCCGGGGCGGTCGGTCATACTGAACCGTCATTCAGTATGATCCCCTTCCCTCCGGAGGCGCCCCCATGAACGCCACTCCCCTGCTGTCCGTCGGCTGGACCGACCACGTGACCGGGCGCCGGGGCCATCTCGTGGTCGACCGGCTGGTGCGCGGGGTGGCCAGCGGCGGCCTGCGGATGCGGGAGGGGTGCACGGCGGAGGAGGTCGCCGGGCTCGCCCGGGGCATGACCATGAAGGAGGCCCTGCACTACGACCCGACCGCCCGGTACGTGCCGCTGGGCGGCGCCAAGGGCGGCATCGACTGCGACCCCCGCTCCCCCGAGGCGTACGGCGTGCTCGTGCGCTACCTGAGGGCGATGCGGCCGTACGTCGAACGGTTCTGGACCACCGGGGAGGACCTGGGGCTCACCCAGGACCTGGTGGACCGCGCCGTGGCCGAGGCCGGGCTCGTCTCCTCGGTGCAGGCCGTGTACCCGCTCCTGGAGGACGAGGCGGCGGCCCGGAAGCGGCTCGCCGACGCCTTCGCGATCGAGGTGGACGGCATCGGGCTCGACGAGCTGGTCGGCGGCCTCGGGGTCGCCGAGTCCGTGCTCGTCGCCCTCGACCGGGCCGGCCGGGCGTACGCGGGGACCCGGGTGTCCGTGCAGGGTCTCGGCACGATGGGCGGGGCGACCGCCCGCTTCCTGTCCAGGGCCGGACTGCGGGTGGTGGCCGTCGCCGACGTCCGGGGAACGATCGTGAACCCCGGCGGCCTGGACGTCGAGGCGCTGCTCGCCGCCCGGGACGCCCACGGGGCCGTCGACCGCTCCGCGCTGCGGCCCGGCGACCGCGAGGAGCCCGGGGACGCCTGGCTCTCGGCCGACGCCGAGGTCCTCGTCCCGGCGGCCGTCTCGTACGCGATCGACACCGCGAACCAGGACCGGATCACCGCCCGCTGGATCGCCGAGGCGGCCAACATGCCGGTCCTTCCGGAGGCCGAGGAGGCGCTCGCCGCGCGCGGGGTGACCGTGCTGCCCGACGTGGTCGTGAACTCGTGCACCAACGCCTGGTGGTGGTGGACCCTCTTCGGTGACATCGAGGCCGACGCCGGTCAGGCCTTCGACCGGGTACGGCGAGCGATGCGGACGCTCGTCGGCGGGATGCTCGACCGGGCGGAGGCGGACGGCGTCAGCCCGCGCGCCGCGGCGCACGCGCTGGTGGACGAGCGGCTGCCGGTGATCGCCGAACGCTACGGCTGGTACTGAACCGGTCCCGAGCCGAGCCTCTTGACGATCTTGCCCTTGTCATGTGCTGTGTAGGCTGCTCGACGTGGCGAGAGTGCGGTTGAGCGTGGCCGAGCGGCGGGAGGAACTGCTGCGGGCCGCCGTCGAGCAGATCGAGGCGCGCGGTGTGGCGGCCGTCCGTATCTCCGACGTGGCCAGCGCGCTCGGAGTGAGCAACGCGCTCGTGCTCTACCACTTCTCGTCGAAGGAAAAACTGGTCGCCGCGGCCTTCGCACACGCGGCCGAAGCCGACCTCGCCCAGCTGCGCCGGCTGCTCGGCCGGCGCTCCACGGCGGTGCGGCGGCTGCGGGCGGCGGTGCGCTGGTACGCCCCGACCGGCCAGGCCAAGGGCTGGCGGCTCTGGATCGAGAGCTGGGCGGCCTCGCTGCGCGACCCGGAGCTGCGCCGGGTCGCCGCCTCCCTGGACCAGGAGTGGAAAGCGGCGCTGACCCGGGTGATCGAGGAGGGCGCCGCCACCGGGGAGTTCCGCTGCCCGGATCCGGCCTCGGCGGCCTGGCGGCTCACCGCCTTCCTCGACGGCCTCGCCGTCCAGACGACGGCCTACGCCGGCAGCCTTTCGCGCACCGCGATGCTCCGCTGGGCGGACGAGGCCCTCGACCGGGAGCTGGACCTCCCGGACGAGCACCCGGTGACCGGGGACAAGACCCCGGCAGCCGAAGGCGAAGCGGCGGCGAGCGGAGTCGGGGGCGGGGTCGGCGGCTGGGACCCGGTGGCCGAAGCGGAAGAGGCGGGGACCGAAGGCGCGGAGGCGGCGCCCTAAGACGGGGAGGCACCGGCCGGACGCGGGTTGGCGCCAGCCGAACGCGGGGTGGCACCAGCGGAACGCGGGTTGGCCCCGACCGAGCGCGGGTTCGCGGCGACCCACCACAGGGTGCCGCCGACCGAGCGCGGGTTCGCGGCGACCCACCACAGGGTGCCGCCGACCGAGCGCGGGTTCGCGGCGACCCACCACAGGGTGCCGCCGACCGAGCGCGGGTTCGCGGCGACCCACCACAGGGTGCCGCCGACCGAGCGCGGGTTCGCGGCGACCCACCACGGGGTGCCGCCGACCGAGCGCGGGTTCGCGGCGACCGAACGCGAGGGGCGCGGGTTGGCACCGACCGTGCACGGAGTGGCGGCGACCGGCGAGGGTCCTCGTCAGATCAGTTCGTAGACCGCCGATACGGTGACCTGCTCCTCGATCTCGCCCGGCGCCAGCGGAACGCTCGGTTCGTCCGCGGGGACGCCGGGGGCGGCACCGGGGCCGGGGCGCACGGACTCGCCCTCGCTGAGCGAGACGAGCCGGCCGAGCCGGTGACCGCTGAGCCGGGCGTGCTGCGAGGCCTTGTCGTACGCGTCCCGGTAGGCGGCCTCGCGGGCCTTCGCCCGCAGCCCGGACGGGTCCGCGACGTCGAAGACGACACCGTTGATCCGGCCCGCGTTCCCGGTGGCGTCGTTGACGGCGCCGATGACCTGGCCGGTCCTGTCGATGTCGCGGACCTTCACGGAGAAGGACTGCCCCGCCTGATAGCCGGTCACCTTGCTGTCCCCGTTGGTGCTCTGGGTGTAGACCGGGGCCAGCGACAGGTTGTCGGTGCGGATGTCCCGGTCCTCGATCCCCTGCTTGTGCAGCACGTCGAGCAGCGCCTCGGCCGCGGTCGTCTGCCCCGCCATCGCCTGCTTCGCCGTCGGGCGGGTGGCCTCGACCCCGATGGACAGGATCGCCAGGTCGGGCGCGGCGGACGCGCGGCCGTTGCCGGTGACGGTGACCGTGGCCGTGGCCGGGGCGTCCTTCCGGGCGGCGGCGCGGTGGGCGGTCCGCTCGGGCGCGGCGGCCAGGGCGGGGGCCGCGGTGCCGGCGAGGAGGCCGCCGAGCACGGCGGTGGCGGCGAGCAGTCGGGCGGTGCGGGCGGCGCTGGGCCGGCGGATCGTCACAGGCGGTCCCTTCGGGGGTGGGTGCCGGGGCTCCGGCGGGCACATCCCAGCACCCGCTGACGTCGCCTCCCGCGCGCCACTCCTGACCGGCGGCCGCCTTCACCTCTCCGCACCAACCGTGCCCGCTTCCGGGGCGTGCGCTCAGGTCTGGACGAGCGGCTCGTACGCCTCGGGCCGGAGTCCGAAGGTCCAGGCGACGCCCTCGCGCGCTGTCCGGGTCGTGGGTGGCACCCGGAGCCAGTACGTGCGGTGGGTGCCGTCCGGCTCGGGCGTGGAGTTGACGACCTCGACCATCACCACGTCCTCGTCGTCGTCGAGTCCGATCCGCCAGAGGACGCCCGTCTCGTCGCGGTGCTCGTGCCGGGCCCCGGAGGCTTCGAGGTAGCGGTCGTAGCCGTAGTACTCCAGCATCACGCGCCGCAGTTCGGCGTTCTCCTCCGCGCGTATCCGCTCGGGGGTCAGATCGGCGAGTCCGGCGAGGAACTCGGCGGGCACCGGCATGCCCCGCCAGGCGTGCAGGGCGAACCCGTCGGGGAAGGCGAGCGCGGGGCCGTCGCCCCGGTCGAGCCGGCCGGCCTCGTCCCGGTGGAGTTCGACGGGCCGCTCGCAGACCACGACGACGTTCTCGTACGGCCACCACCAGCCGGCGTGCCCGGCGACGGCGGCGAGTCCCGCGAGCCGCTCGCCGTGCCCGTCGAAGGCGGCGAGCCAGGCCGCGTCGTGCTGGCCGAGCACGGCGTCGAGGAGCAGCATGCGTACGTCGCTCGCGTCGGCGCCCGCCGCTTCCGTCACCCCCGCCCGTATCCGGTCCGCGAGGGCGCGCGTGAGGTCCCAGAGGGGCGCCCCGGTCGCCTGCCAGTGGTCCGCCCAGCCGGCCGGGCCGAGCGCGTCGTGGAGGCGGCGGCGCTCCTCGGCCCACGGCCGGGTGCGCACGTCGTCCCGTACCGAACGGCCGCGGTCCGCCAGGCCCCGTACGAGCGCGACGGCCGCGAGCGGCGAGTCCGACCAGAGGACGCGCTCCGGCTCGGCGAGGCCCGCCGTGCGGTAGGCGAGCCGGACGCCGGCCTCGGCGGCGGCGCGGTCGGCGGGTCCGGTGGCGGCGGCGACGGCCCGCCATTTGTCTGCCGCGGTGGTGCGGTTCATCTCGTTCTCCCCCATGTCCTTCACTCCTTCTCCGGCGGACGTCAGTCCGCGACGATCCGGTACGCGCCGGGCACGTACTCCCGCTGGCGGACCACCCGGTACCAGCCCTTGGGGAGCGGTATCGCCGCGTGCTCCTCGTGCACCACCCGCCCGCCCTCGGGCAGTTCGAGCAGAAGCGGTCCCAGTGGCCCGGGCTCCCGCACGAGCCGGCCGGGGCCGGGGATCGCGTGGGCGTGCCCGGTGACCTCGCCGAGAGCGAGGACGAGGCGGCCCCGGGCGTCCCTCGGCTCCCCCGCCGCCCCCTTCACGCGCTCCGGAACGGCCGTCTCCGCGACGGGCGCGATCAGCACGTCTCCCTGCCGGTACATGGCTCTCCCCTCCCCGTCCGGCACGTGCGGCCGGACATGAGAACGACGCTAGGACGCGGCACTGACAATCGGTCGGAAGCGACCCGGCGAGGGGCGTTGTCGGTGCGGCTTGGTAGAACTCTCTCCATCAGCCGACCCGCCTCGACCGTTGTCTGGAGCACCGTCATGACCGTTGGCACGTACCTGCAGGAATTCCACGGCCTGCCCGTGTTCGACTTCCCGGGCGCGGACGCACAGGTCGAGCTGCCCGCGACGGACACGGTCGCGTGGCGCATCTCCGCCCCGACGTACTCCGATCCCGGGGACGAGCTGTGGGGGGCGCAGTTCGAGCGGTTCCTCAAGACGGTGGACACGCGGCGGGTCCGCGCGCTGGTCGTCGGCGGCTGGGACGAGGCCTACGAGAACTCCTCCGCCGACATCGTCACCGCCCTGATCGGCGCCAACGACCGGCTGACGGGCCTGGAGGCGGTGTTCCTCGGCGACATGACGAGCGAGGACTGCGAGATCTCGTGGATCATCCAGTCGGATGTGACCCCGCTCCTCGCCGCCTACCCGGCCCTCGCGGAGTTCGGGGTGCGCGGTGGCTCGCAACTGGCCTTCCCGTCCCTCCGGCACACCGGCCTGCGGACCCTGGTCGTGGAGACCGGCGGCCTGCGCGCCGAGGTGGTGCGCGGCATCGTGGGCAGTGAGCTGCCCGCCCTGGAGGAGCTGGAACTCTGGCTCGGCACCGACGAGTACGGCGGCGACAGCTCCCCCGAGGACCTGGCGCCGCTGCTCGCCGGCACGGCCTTCCCCGCCCTGCGCCGTCTGGGCCTGTGCAACAGCGTGATCCAGGACGCCGTGGCCGCCGCCGTCGCGGGCGCGCCCGTCGTCGCCCGGATCGAGCGGCTCGACCTGTCCATGGGCGTCCTCACCGACGAGGGCGCGGCGGCCCTCCTCGACGGGCAGCCGCTGACCCATCTCACCCACCTCGACCTCTCCCACCACTACCTGTCGGCGGCGATGAGCGACCGGGTCCGTGCCGCGCTCGTCCCGCACGGGGTGACGGTCGACCTCGGCGACGCCCAGGTGGCGGAGGACGACGGCGACGGAGACGTCTGGCGCTACGTCGCGGTCGCCGAATGACCTACGGCCCGCGCCTCGTGGTCGTCGGCGATCCGGCGGGCCGTCGTGTCGCGTTCTTCCAGGACGCGCTGCGGACCGCCGGGCTGCCCGGGGCGCGGGTGGTGTCCTGGCCCGACGTGCTCGGCGGCCGGGCCCGGTTCGCCGGGGGCGAGACCGTGCGTCTCGACTCGCCCGGTGAGGATCCTGAGACCGACCGGCTGCTGCGCGGGGTCGACGACCCGGCCCGGGTCGAGGGCACCGGCCGCTGGTACCGACGGTTCACCAGCGCCGTGGCGGGCCTCGCCGGCTCCGTCGCGGCGGCGGGCGCCGTCCTCGTCGACGACCCCGCCGAGCTCGGGGTCCTGTTCGACAAGCGGCTGGGCCACGGCCGGCTGCGGGCCGCCGGAGTCCCGGTGCCCGAGTCGCCGACCTCGGGCCCGGACGCCCCGGCGGTGCGCGGCTGGGCGGACGTCAGGGCGCTGAGCGCCGAGGCAGGGCTGAGCCGGGTGTTCGTGAAGCTCGCGCACGGCTCCTCCGCCTCCGGGGTGCTGGCGGTGGAGTCGAACGGCGCGGGCCGGGTCCAGGCCACCACGTCGGTGGAGCGCGGAGCCGACGGGCGGCTCTTCAACTCCCTGCGGGTACGGCGCTACACGAGCGAGCGCGAGGTCGGCGCGATCGTGGACGCCCTCGCCCCCGACGGCCTGCACGTCGAGCGCTGGCTGCCGAAGGCCGGCCAGGGCGGTCGGGCCGCCGATCTGCGGGTGGTGGTGATCGACGGGCGGGCCACCCACGCCGTGCTCCGCACCAGCCGTTCCCCCATGACCAATCTGCACCTGGGCGGCGCCCGGGGCGATCTGGACGCCGCCCGGGCGGCGATCGCCGCGGCCGGGGGTCGCTGGGCGGACGCGCTCGGGGTGTGCGAGCGGGCCGCGACCGTCTTCCCCGGTACCCGGTGCGTGGGCGTCGACCTGCTGCCCACGAGCGGCTGGCGCCGGTTCGCCGTGGGCGAGGTGAACGCCTTCGGCGATCTGCTGCCGGGTCTGACGGGCCTGCCCGGCAGCGGCGCCGAGGGGCTCGACACGTACGGGGCGCAGGTGGCGGCGCAGTTCCGGAGCGCACCCGGCATCCCCCGTACTCCCATGAACATCCCCCGCACCACAGGAACGAGCACCACGTGAACCAGCCCGACATGAACGCGATCGTCGGCAGCCACGACCTGCTCCTGGTCACCCTCGACACCCTCCGGTACGACGTGGCGGCCGAGCTCGCGGCCGAGGGCCGCATCCCGCACATGGCCCGTCACCTCCCCGGCGGCGTCTGGGAGCGCCGGCACGCGCCCGGGAGTTTCACGTACGCCTCCCACCAGGCGATCTTCGCCGGTTTCCTGCCGACGCCAGCGGCGCAGGGACCCCATCCCCGGTTGTTCGCGGCCCGTTTCGCGGGCAGCGAGTCGACGGCCGACGGCACCTGGGTCCACGACACCCCGGACTTCGTCTCCGCGCTCGCGGGCGAGGGCTACCGGACGGTGTGCGTCGGCGGGGTGGGCTTCTTCAACAGGCAGCCTCCCCTCGGCACCGTGCTCCCCGGCCTGTTCCAGGAGAGTCACTGGGAGCCCTCCTTCGGCGTCGCGTCCCCGAGCTCCTTCGAGTCCCAGGTCGCGCGCGCCGAGGAGGTCGTCGCCGGGCTGCCCCGCGAGGAGCGCCTCTTCCTCTTCGTGAACGTGTCCGCGCTGCACCAGCCCAACTGGTTCCACCTGCCGGGAGCGACCCGCGAGGCCGGTGACTCGCGGGAGACCCACGCGGCCGCCCTGGAGTACGTCGACCGGTACATCGGGCGGCTCTTCGCCGCGATGAGCAGCCGCCGCCCCTGTTTCGCGATCGTCTGTTCCGACCACGGCACGGCGTACGGGGAGGACGGCTTCACCGGGCACCGGCTGGGCCATGAGGTCGTGTGGACCGTGCCGTACGCGCAGTTCGTCCTGCCGGGGCCCGAAGGCGAGGTGGCGGCGTGATCGACACCCCCCGCCCGTACCGGAGTTACGTCTACGCCTACCCGCACAAGACGGCGTACCGCGTGCTGCCCGAACGCCCGGAGCTGGCCGCGCTCTGGGCCGGGGAGCCGAAGGACGCGCTCTCCCTCTACGCGCACATACCGTTCTGCGAGGTCCGCTGCGGCTTCTGCAACCTCTTCACCCGGATCGGCGCCCCGGACGAGCTGACCACCCGCTATCTCGACGCCCTCGACCGCCAGGCCGCCGCCGTCCGCGAGGCCCTCGGGGACGCGTCACCGGTGCGGTTCGCCACGGCCGCGTTCGGCGGCGGCACGCCCACCTTCCTCACCGCCTCGGAGCTTGAGCGGCTGTGCGACATCGCCGAGAAGCGCACGGGCGTGGACCTGCGGGCGGTGCCGCTCTCCGTGGAGACCTCGCCGGCGACCGCGACCGCCGACCGGCTCGCGCTGCTCGCGGACCGGGGCGCGACCCGGCTCAGCATCGGCGTGCAGAGTTTCGTGGAGGCCGAGGCGCGGGCGGCCGTCCGGCCGCAGCACCGCGCGGACGTCGAGGCGGCGCTCGGCCGGATCCGGGACACGGGCGTCCCGGTCCTCAACATCGACCTGATCTACGGCATCGACGGGCAGACGGAGCGGTCCTGGCGGGAGTCGCTGGACGCCGCGCTCGCCTGGCGGCCCGAGGAGCTGTACCTGTATCCGCTGTACGTGCGCCCGCTCACCGGTCTCGGCAGGCTCCAGGACCCGGCGGCCGCCGACCGGGAGTGGGACGAGCGGCGGCTCCGTCTCTACCGGTACGGCCGGGACCATCTCCTCGCGCACGGCTACGAGCAGGTGTCGATGCGCATGTTCCGCCGTGCGGACGCCGGTCCCGCCGGCCCGGACGACTACGCCTGCCAGACGGACGGCATGATCGGCCTGGGCTGCGGGGCCCGCTCGTACACCTCGGCCCTGCACTACTCCTTCGACTACGCCGTCGACATGCGGGAGATCCGCTCGATCATCGACACGTACACGGAGACGGAGGACTTCTCCCGCGCCGAGGTGGGCCGGGCGGTGGACGCGGACGAGGCCCGTCGCCGTCACCTCCTCCAGTCGCTGCTCCAGGCCGGGGGCATGCCGGTCGCCGGATACGAGGAGCGGTTCGGTTCCTCGCCGTTCACGGACTTCGCCGGGGAGCTGGGCCGCTTCGAGGCGCTCGGTTGGCTGGACGCGGACGCCCCGGAGGGGCTGCTGCGGCTGTCGCCGGAGGGGCTCGCGTACTCCGACGGGCTCGGCCCCGAGCTCTTCTCCCCCGCCGTGCGGGCCGCGATGTCCGCGTACGAGACGAAGTAGGCGGCGCCCGTGGATCTCACCGTGCTCTACCGGGGCCCGCTCTCCTCCTGCGACTTCGACTGCCCGTACTGTCCCTTCGCCAAGCGCCGGGACAGCCGGGAGCAGCTGCGCGCGGACCGGGCGGCGCTCGAACGGTTCACCGGCTGGGCCGCGGCGCAGACCGGTGACCGGCTGCGCGTCCTCTTCACTCCGTGGGGCGAGGGCCTGGTGCGCTCCTGGTACCGGCGGGCCCTGGTCGAGCTGTCCCGGCTGCCGCACGTGGAGCGGGTGGCGATCCAGACCAATCTGAGCTGCCGGACGGAGTGGCTGGCGGAGGCGGACCCGGAGAGCGTGGCGCTCTGGTGCACGTACCACCCGGGGCAGACGCCGCCCGAGCGGTTCCTCGCGAAGTGCCACGAGCTGGCGGAGCGGGGCATCCGGTACAGCGTCGGGGTGGTCGGTCTGCCCGAGCACCGGGAGGACGCCCGCCGGCTGCGGGCCGCGCTGCCGCCGCACGTCTACCTCTGGGTGAACGCGGCCGAGGGGCACACGTACACCGACGCGGAGGCCGGGAGCTGGACGGAGCTCGACCCGCTCTTCCCGTACAGCCGGCATCCGCACCGCTCGGCGGGGCTGCCCTGCCGCACCGGCGAGTCGGTGATCTCGGTGGACGGCGAGGGGACGGTGCGGCGCTGCCACTTCGTCAGGGCCGAGCTGGGGAACCTGTACGACGGTTCGTACCGCGCCGCCCTGCGTCCCCGCGCCTGTCCCCTCGCCGTCTGCGACTGCCACATCGGCTACGTCCACCTGGAGACGCTGCCGCTGTACGACGTGTTCGCCGGCGGGGTCCTGGAGCGGATCCCCGCCGTGCCCCCGACTACAGGGGCATGAGGTCCGGGCGCTTCGCCTCGACGTGGTCGCCGGAGCTCTCGCCGCGCAGCCGGCGCCCGATCCAGGGCACCAGGTACTCCCTGGCCCAGTGGATGTCGTCGCGGCGCACCTCGAGCGTGCCGCGCGGCGGGACCGGCGGCCAGGGCTGGTCGGGGTCGGCGGGCACCGGCAGGGCGAGGACCTGGGCGGCGCGCAGGGCGACGCGGGTGTGTCCCTCGGGCGAGAGGTGCAGCCGGTCGTCGTCCCAGGCGCGCCGGTCCTGGACGGACTTCAGCGACCACAGGTCGAGGACCGGGCAGCCGTAGCGGTCCGCGATGGCCCGGACGTGACCGTTGTAGGTGGCGATCTTGCCGCGCAGGTGCTTGAGCAGGGTCACGCCGCGGGTGTCGAAGCCGGTGGTCACCATGACGGTGCCGACGGCGGAGGTGAGGTCGGCGACGGCGCGCTCGAAGCGCTCGGCCACCTCGTCGGGGTCCGTTCCGGGACGGATGATGTCGTTGCCGCCCGCGCAGAAGGTCACCAGGTCGGGGGCGAGTTCCTTCGCCCGGGGGACCTGTTCCGCCACGATCTGGTCGAGAAGGCGCCCGCGTACGGCCAGGTTGGCGTAGCGAAAGGCGTCGTGCTCCGGCAGCTGGTCGGCGAGCAGGACCGCGAAGCGGTCCGCCCAGCCGACGTACGTCCCGTCGGGCCCGGGGTCTCCGACGCCCTCGGTGAAGCTGTCACCGATCGCCGCGTACGACCCGAATGCGTTCTTGTCTGTTGATCTCGAATCGTCTGCCACGGGAGCACATCCTTCCCTTTGGGATGTGACCTACGCGACCGTAAGGAGGGGTTGACGCTGGGTGACATATGCCACCGATAAAGAATTTGCCAAGCCGGAATACGCCGGAGGCCCGGCACGTACGTGCCGGGCTTCCGGGGACAAGGCGTTGACGACGGTTCGTCAGATGCTCACGCCGTGCTGGCGCAGGGCGGCCAGCGGGTCGATGTCGGAGCCGTACTCCGGGCCGGTACGCATCTCGAAGTGCAGGTGCGGTCCGGTGACGTTGCCGGTCGCGCCCGAGAGACCGATCTGCTGGCCGCCGGTGACGGTCTGGCCGGCGGAGACGGAGATCGAGGACAGGTGGGCGTACTGCGAGAAGGTGCCGTCGGCGTGCTGGATGACGACCTGGTTGCCGTACGCGCCGCCGTCGCCGGCGGAGTAGACGGTGCCGGGGCCGACCGCGACGACGGTGGTGCCGGTGGAGGCGATGAAGTCGACACCGGTGTGGTAGCCGGAGGACCACATGGAGCCGGCCTGGTGGTACGGGGTCGACATGCCGGCGCCGGCGATCGGAGCGACCCAGCCGGAAGAGGTCGTCGCGGCCGACGAGGACGTCGCGGAGGACGACGAGGTGGTCGCGGCGGCGGCCGGGGCCGAGGTCCGCTCGCTGCTGCGCGAGGCGCGCGGGGTGTCGCCGTTCTTGCCGGAGCTCTGCGTGCTCTTGTGCGTGACCTTCGGCGCGGCCTTGGCGGTGCTCTTCCCGCCGAGGGTGAGCTTCATGCCGGGCAGGATCAGGGAGGGGTTCTCGCCGACGACCCGTCGGTTGTCCTCGTACAGCTTGTGCCAGCCACCCGCGAGGTGGTGCTCGGCGGCGATCTTCGACAGGTAGTCGCCCCGGACGACGGAGTACGTCTTCGGCGCGGCCTTCGCGGTGGTGGGCGCGGCCTGGACGGCGGCGGCCTTCACCTGGGCGACGGCCTGGGCGGGAGCGGCGGCGGGGGCGGCCTGCTCGGCGGCGTGGGCGCCGGTGGCTCCGAGGAGCGGGAGGGCGACGACGGCGCCACCGGTACCGGCGGCGGCGAGGCCACGGGTGAGGCGGCTGGACTTGGTGCGGCGGTGCTTACCCTTAGCGGGCATGGCGAATTCCTCTCCGGCGCCTGCGAGGTGAGCTGTCGGGTTCGGACTGGAGATGTCCGGCCGCGTGTCCACGCGACTTCACCCCGAGCCGTCCTTCTCGGAAGGATCGGCGACTTACCTGGGTCCCCCGCTCCTGCCTTGTTCGGGTGAGTGCGGATTCCGGTCGGTGGCAGGATTCGGCGGTCCGTCCGGATTGAGCGCGACGCTAGACGAGTGGGGTCGGCGCGAACAAGCCACGATTTTCGAGGACTCCGGAGCTCCTTGATATACGGCCGGAATTCCGGTCACCCTCCGTGGATGACGGTCCCTCGATCTCCTTTTCCCGGGGGGTATTTGGAAAAGACGATCAGGCACGGTCCGTCACGGTTATGACGCTGCTCACGCGCCGATCCCCATCTCCCCTGCAACCGGGGCGGGTTATGCCGAACACCCCAATACGGACAGATCGCCCATTCCTGTGCGAGGGCGTGCGTGCACGGGTTCGCACCCGAGATGATTGCCCCAGGAACCGATCTACAGAACAGGAGCAGCCGTGACGCAGCAGCTGCCGCAGATCCCGCCCGCCGATGCCGCCGAGCCCGAGCTGACGGAGGTCCGCAACTTCCGGGACGTGGGCGGTCTGCCGACGTCGGACGGGCGCGCCGTCCGCCCCGGCCGCCTCTTCCGCAGCGGCCATCTCGCCCACGCGACGGAGGACGACGCCGCCTTCCTCTCCTCGCTCGGCCTGCACACCGTCTTCGACTTCCGCAACGAGGCGGACCGGAAGGTCGAGGGCGCGGACGTCGACCTGCCCGGCGTGCGGAACGTGCACATACCCCTCAACGACCCGGCCGACGGCAAGGAGTTCTGGAAGCTGGTGCGCGACGGCGAGATCGCGCAGCTGCGGGAGATCCTCGGCGACGGCAAGGCGGCCGCCCGGATGTCCGAGTCGTACCGGAAGATGATCGTCGAGCGGGCCTCGGAGCACAGCCGGATCCTGCACTCCATGGCGGAGGAGAGCATCCCGGCCCTCATGCACTGCGCGGCCGGGAAGGACCGGGCCGGGCTCGCCATCGCGATCACCCTGCTCGCGGTCGGGGTCGAGCGGGAGGCCATCGAGGCCGACTACGTGAAGTCGAACGATCCGCACCGCCGCTACAAGGTGCGCCGCAGCTCCACCGCCCCGGACGCGATGTCGCCGGAGGTGATGGAGCTGCTGAGCCCGCTCTTCGACGCGCGGGTGGAGTACCTGCGGGCCGCCTTCGAGACGATCGAGGCGACCTGGGGCTCGGTGGACGTCTACCTCGCCGAGGGCCTGAAGCTGGCCCCGGAGACCCGTGAGCGACTGCGGGAGCGCCTGCTCACGGACGTGTGAGCCCCGGCCGGGCAGGGCCTACTGGTTCTGCCCGCCCAGCATGAAGAGCAGGTAGAGAAAGCCGGCGAAGAGGTGGCCTGCGACCAGGTAGGCGAAGAGGCGGAGCACGAGCCCCTTGGGGAACTTGCCTTCACCGCGCTCCTCACCGGTGACCGGTGCGGACTTCTCGGACATGTCGGTCCTTTCCTCAGGACTCGGGACGGGTGGCTCGGGACGGTCACCCGGTACGAAGCGGTTCGCTCGGGATCAGCGCCGGTGCGGGGTCCCGTCGCCGAGGCACAGCTCGGCGACAGGGCTCTGCATCAGGGTGTGGACGAAGAGCAGCTCGGCCCCGCCGGGGGTGGCGGCGCCGATCCGGTGCGGGGTCAGCGAGTCGAAGTGCGCGCTGTCCCCGGGATCGAGGACGTGCACGGCCTCGCCGAGCGCGAGCCGCACCCGCCCCTCCAGGACGTGGATCCACTCCTCCCCGGGGTGGACGCGCACGATGTCGGCCCGGGTGGCGTACGGCACGTGGACCCGCAGGCACTGGAGGGCGCGCCCGGCACCGCCGGCCTGGCGGTAGATCCAGCCGTCGGCCTCGACGGGTTCGGAGCGGCCGGCCCGGACGACGGGGTCGCGCTCGGGGGGCGTCTCGCCCAGGAGCTCGGAGACCGTCGTACCGTAGATGCGGGACAGGGCGAGCAGCATGGGCAGCGAGGGCTGCCTGTTCCCCGTCTCCAGGCGCGAGAGGTGGGCCGGCGAGAGGCCGGCCCGCTGGGCGGCGGCCTCCAGGGTGAGTCCCCGGCGGCGGCGCAGGGCCCGCAGCTGCGGGGCGACGTGGGGCAGGACGCCGGGGAGGGCGGGGTCCGGGGAAGGGTCCCCGGGGACGTGGTCCATGCGTCCATTCCGCCAGGATCGTGCCTCTGAGGCAAGTTTCTTGCCTCAGAGGCAAAACCGTGGTCGAGAATCGGTCAGCGCTGCGCCACCGCCTGCTTGACCAGCGTCTTCCCGAAGTCCCACATCAGCCCGCCGCCGCCGTGGGCGTCGTCCATGACCGCGGTGAAGGCCGTGACGAACCGGTCCACGTCCGCCTCGTCGATGACCAGCGGCGGGATCAGTTTGATCACCTCCAGGTGGTCCCCGGAGACCTGGGTGAGGATCCGGTGCCGCTGGAGCAGCGGGACGACGACCATCTGGGCGAAGAGGCCCTTGCGGGCCGCCTGGAGCATCGTCCAGCGCCCGCGCAGTCCGAGGGAGGACGGCCGGCCGAACTCGATCCCGATCATCAGGCCGCGCCCGCGGATCTCGTGCAGCAGCTCGTACCGCGGCACGAGCTCCTTCAGCCGGCCCGAGAGCAGGTCGCCGATCCGACGGGCGTGCGCGACGGTGCCCTCGTCCTCCATGACCGAGAGGACGGCGAGCCCGGCCGCCATGGCCTGCGCGTTCGATCCGAAGCTCGCCGAGTGGACCAGGACCCGGTCCATCGACGAGTAGACCTTCTTGAAGATCCAGTCCTTGCCCAGGGTGGCCCCGACCGGCACGTAGCCCCCGGAGAGCGCCTTGGCGACGCAGACCAGGTCCGGCTCGACGCCCTCCTCGTGCTGGTAGGCGTAGAAGTCGCCGGTCCTGCCGAGGCCCGTCTGCACCTCGTCGGCGATGAGCAGCGCGCCGTGCCGGTGCAGCAGCTCCTGCGCACCCCGGAGGAAGCCCGGTGGCGCCTCGTGGACGCCCTTGCCCTGGATGGGCTCGACGACGAAGGCGGCCACATCGCCCCTGCGCAGTTCCCGCTCCAGGGCGTCGAGGTCGCCGAGGGCGATCGCGGTGTCCGGCAGGAGCGGGTCGAAGCCCTCCCGGAAGCCCTGCTCGCCGTTGACGGAGAGGGAGCCGGTGGTGAGCCCGTGGAAGGCGTGGGTGCAGTAGAGGACCCTCGGCCGCCCGGTGGCGTACCGGGCGAACTTGAGGGCGGTCTCCACGGCCTCGGTGCCGCTGTTGCCGAAGAAGACCCGGTCGAGGTGCGGGCTGTGGGTGAGCAGCTTCTCGGCGAGGAGTCCCGGCAGCGGCTGGCAGTCGAAGCGGGTGAGGTCGGCGAGCTGGGCGTCCAGGACGTCGTGGAGGGCCTTGCGGACGACGGGGTGGTGTCGTCCGAGGCCCATCACGCCGAAGCCGGCGAGCATGTCGAGGTGGTCGACGCCGTCGGCGTCCCAGAAGTGGGCGCCCTCGGCCCGCTCGTACACCTTGTCGAAGCCGATGGTGTGGAGCATGCGCGGCAGCTGGTGGTTGAGGTACTTGGCGTGCAGCTCGTACCGCTCCGCGCCGCGCTCGGAGAGCAGCGCCCGCAGGTCGAACCCGCCGGTCATGACTTGTTGTTCCCGGAAACCGTCTCCCGGATCGCGCGCAGGGACTCCTTGAGGGAGCCCATGGTGGCGAGGACGGCGGTGGGCTCGTAGCCGCAGTGCGCCATGCAGTTGGCGCAGCGCGGGTCCTTGCCGCGGCCGTACTTGTCCCAGTCGGTGTCCTCGACGAGTTCGCGGTACGTGGGGACGTATCCGTCGCTCATCAGATAGCAGGGCCGCTGCCAGCCGAAGAGCGAGTAGTTGGGAATGGCCCAGGCGGTGCAGGGGAAGTCCGCCTTTCCTTCCAGGAAGTCCAGGAAGAGCGGCGAGTGGTTGAGCCGCCAGCGGCGCCGGTTGCCTCCTGCGAAGGCCTTCTTGAAGAGTTCGCGGGTCTGTTCGACGCCGAGGAAGTGCTCCTGGTCGGGGGCCTTCTCGTACGCATAGGCGGGCGAGATCATCATTTCGTCGACCTGGAGGTCGTCGTTGAGGAAATTGAGCACCTCGATGATGGTCTGCGGGGTGTCGGTGTTGAAGAAGGTCGAATTGGTGGTGACGCGGAAGCCGCGCCGCTTGGCCTCCTTGATGGCCGCCACCGCCTCGTCGAACACACCCTCCTTGGCGACGGACTCGTCGTGCCGCTCGCGCAGCCCGTCGATGTGGACGGCGAAGGCGAAGTACGGGGACGGGGTGAACTTCTCCAGCTTCTTGCGCAGCAGCATCGCGTTGGTGCAGAGGAAGACGTACTTCCGCCGGGCCACCAACTGGCGCACGATCTCGTCGATCTGAGGGTGCATCAGGGGCTCGCCGCCCGCGATGGAGACCATGGGGGCGCCGGACTCCAGGACGGCGCCGACCGCCTGGGCCACCGGCATGCGCTGCTTGAGGACACCCGCCGGGTGCTGGATCTTCCCGCAGCCCTCGCACTTGAGGTTGCAGGCGTAGAGCGGCTCCAGCTCGACGATCAGCGGGAACTTGTCCCGCTTGCGGAGCTTCTGTTCGAAGAGGTAGGTCCCGACCCGGATGGACTGACGGAGCGGCATGGCCATAACTCGTTCACCTCCTGGGGAGCAGCAAAGAACGGTGCCATTCGAAGAATGCGGGAAGGACGGCACGAAGAACACGGAAGGCTGATATTCCCCCGCGTACCGTGCCGATCCTGACCAGTTCATGTTCTGGAGCGTCCACGACCACCCGGACGGCCGCAACCGGGCGGGCGTCCGGCCCGTCCCCGAACGCTCCGGCGGCCCGGGCGGTACGGAGCGTGGCGGCGGACTCCATGTCGACGGCGATCGCGCCGCGGGCGCGCAGGGCGGCCCGCTCGGGGCCGCGCACGACATGGTCGGAGCCGATCAGCGGCCCGGTGTGGACGGCACGCCCGGGCACGGCCCTGACCAGGGCCTTCACCAGGAGGTCCGTCCCGGCGCAGAGGGTCGTGCCGTCGGGGCCACGGGTCTCGTCGGCGACGATCAGGTCCCCGGGGTGCATGCCCGGGGCGAGGCCCGCGCAGAAGCCGGAGGCGATCACGGCGGCGTCCCGCCACCGCTCCTCGCCGAGCGTCCGGGACACGGCCCGGCGGGCCCGGTCCGGCCCCATGCCGGTGCGCAGCACGGTCACCGGGCCCGGTGCGCCGCCCCGGTCCCCGCTGCGCAGGGCGAACTGCTCGATGCCGAGCGCGCAGGCGATCAGCAGCGGCGGGGTGTCGCCCGGGCCGGGCTCGCGGCCCATCAGCCCTCCTTGCGCGGTGAGGGTTCCCCGTACACGTAACGCCCGAGCGCCGTGAGCGGGAACACCTGCCGGTAGAGGTGGTAGTTGATGGAGAAGTCCCAGGGGAAGCCGGTGCCGGTGAAGTACGGCTCGTCCCAGGAGCCGTCCTCCCGCTGGGTCTCGGCCAGCCAGGCGACGCCCCGGCGGACGGGCTCGGAGTCGCGCTCGCCGGCGGCGAGGAGCGCGATCAGCGCCCAGGCGGTCTGGGAGGCGGTGGAGGGGCCGCGCCCGACCCATTCCTCCTCCTTGTACGAGCGGAGGTCCTCGCCCCAGCCGCCGTCGTCGTTCTGCGCGGATCCGAGCCAGTCGACGGCCCGGCGGATCGCCGGGTGGGAGGCGGGCAGTCCGGCGGCGGCGAGCGCGGGGAGCACCGAGCCCGTGCCGTAGACGTGGTTGACGCCCCAGCGGCCGAACCAGGCACCGTTGGGCTCCTGTGCGGCGAGCAGCCATTCGATGCCCCGACGCGCGCGCGGGTGCTCGGTCATCCCCTCGTACGCGAGCATCTCCACCACGTGGGCGGTGACGTCGGCGGAGGGCGGGTCGATGACCTCGCCGAAGTCGCAGAACGGCAGCTTGTTGGGGAGGGCGCTGGTGTTGTCGGCGTCGAACGCTCCCCAGCCTCCGTCGCGCGACTGCATGCCGAGTGTCCAGCGGGCACCGCGGGCGACGGCCGCGTCCACCCGGGCCCGGTCGGGGTGCTCGACCCGGCGCAGGGCGAGCAGGACCTCGGCGGTGTCGTCGATGTCGGGGTAGTTGTCGTTGTGGAACTCGAACGCCCAGCCGCCCGGCGGGAGTCCGGGCCTCCGTACCGCCCAGTCCCCGGTCCGGGTGATCTCCTCGTCGAGCATCCAGTCCACGGCCTTCACGAGCGCCGGATGGTCGGGATCGAGGCCGGCGTCGGCGAGCGCGATCGTGGCGAGGCAGGTGTCCCAGACGGGCGACTGGCAGGCCTCGATCATCCGCGAGCCGTCCTCGCGCCAGACGGCGAACCGGTCGAGGGATTCCAGGCCGGCCCGCATGACCGGGTGCTGGAGGTCGTAGCCGAGGAGGTGGAGGGCGATGACCGAGTAGACGGCCGGTGGCTGGATGCCGCCCCAGCAGCCGTCGTTCTCCTGGCGCTCGACGATCCACCGGGCGGCGACGTTCATGGCCGTCCCGCGCACCCCGCGCGGGGCGAGGCGGTGGTAGACGTGCAGCGCCTTGTCGAGCCGCTGGAAGACGCCGTCCCAGCCGGTGGCCGGGGCGAGCGGCCGGGGCGGGTTCGGCCGCGCCGGGTCGGTGTGCAGCTCGTCCAGGGGGAAGGGCGCGGGCCGGACCGGGCGCTTCGCGGAGACCACCGTGAGCGGCACGATCGTCTGCCGGGCCCAGCATCCGAAGTCGTAGATGTTGAGCGGGAACCACTTCGGCAGGAAGAGCAGCTCCGGCGGCAGTTCGGGCAGGTCCTCCCAGCGCCACCAGCCGAAGAGGGCCAGCCAGATCCGGGTGAAGACCCGGGCGGCGGCGATCCCGCCCCGGTCACGGACCCAGGCGGAGGCGCGGGCCATGTGCGGGGCCTCGGGCGGGTCTCCGGCGAGCCGCAGGGCCACATAGGCCTCGACGGTGGCGGAGAGCTCGCCGGGTCCGCCGTAGAAGGTGGCCCAGGCGCCGTCCTCGCGCTGCTCGCGGCGGATGTGGAGGGCGGCGGCGCGGATGGTGTCGGCGTCGAGGATGCCCAGGAACTGGCGGAGGAGCAGGTCCTCGGCGTCCATGGTGACGTTGGTCTCCAGGTCGCCCTTCCACCAGCCGGCCGGGTCCTGCCGGGCGAGCAGGTGCTCGACGGCCCGTTCGGCGGCCCGAGCGGCGGTGCCGTCGAGGCCGGACGCGGAGGCGTCGGTGTCGTTCGTCTTGCTGGCCGCGGCTGCCCGGGGGCCCACGGCCCCGGCGCTTCCGTCGGTCGTCGCTGTCATGGCTTCCCCTTTGTGCAGTCGGTTCCTTCTGCTCCTGCGGGTCTGCCGTCGGCCGGCGCCGGGTGGCGCCGGCCGGCGACCGCGAACTCATATCAGGGTGATGGTGATCATCTCTTCCGTACGACCACGAAGTCGGCCAGTGCGGTGAGCTGCGTCCGCACGCGGGCGGGCATGTCCACCTCGTTCAGGGCCCCGATCGCGACGGCATGCTGCCGGCGGGCCTCCTGGGAGGTCCACTCGCGTCCTCCGGCCTCCTCGATGAGGGCCGCGCGGGTGGCGAACTCCTCCTCGGAGAAGCTGTCGAAGTCGTTGGACTTGGCGTCCGCGGCGAGCAGCTCGCCGAGCCGCTCGGAGGCCGGGCCGCCCGCGGCGAGGGCGGCGACGACCGGGAGGGACTTCTTGCGCTGGCGCAGGTCGCTCCAGGTCTGCTTGCCGGTGGCCTCCGGGTCGCCCCAGATGCCGAGGAGGTCGTCCACGGCCTGGAAGGCGAGGCCGAGGTGGTAGCCGTACTCCTCCAGCTTGTCGGCGGTGCGGTCGTCGGCCCCGCCGAGGACGGCGCCGATGGAGACGGCGCAGGCGAGGAGGGCGCCCGTCTTGTTGCCCTCCATCTCCAGGCACTCCTCGACGGTGACCCGCTCGCGGTGCTCGTAGGAGATGTCCTGGGCCTGCCCGTCGATGAGCTTGCGGCTGGCCGTGGTCAGCCGGCGGGTGGCGCGGCCGGCCTCGACGGTGCCGAGCTCCAGGAGGATCTCGTTGGCGAGGGCGAAGAGGGCGTCGCCGACGAGGATCGCCTGCGCGGGGCCGTGCACCTTCCACACCGTGTCGCGGTGGCGGCGCTGCTCGTCGCCGTCCATCAGGTCGTCGTGGAGCAGCGAGAAGTTGTGCACGAGCTCCACGGCGACGGCGCCGGGGATCCCGACCTCGGGCGCGGCGCCCGCGGCCTCGGCCGACAGCAGGGCGAGCGCCGGGCGGACGGCCTTGCCGCCGTCGCCGTCGGCGGGGTTGCCCTGCGCGTCGATCCAGCCGAAGTGGTAGGCGGCCACGGTGTCCATGGGCGGCGCGAGGCGGTCGACGGCCGCCCGCAGTACGGGGGTGGACAGGGTCCGCCCCCGCTCCAGCAGTGCGGATACGTCCGCGGTGTCGACGGCCGGATTTCCCGGCGGCACTGTCGGCACGGTCTCTCCTCTTGTTCCGGTACTCACACTCATACCGCCTCCTGCAGCGGATGGTCATGGCGGCGGCCGAGGGCGGAGAGCGCGGCGCCCGCGGCGCTGAAACCGCTGCGGACGGCGCCCTCCATGGTCGCGGGCCAGCCGGTGGCGGTCCAGGCCCCGGCCAGGTACAGCCCCGGAGCCCTGGTGCGGGCGCCGGGGCGGAGCCGGCCGACGCCCGGGGTGGGGGCGAACGTGGCCGTCCGCTCCCTGGTGACGAAGAAGTCGCGGATCCCGGCGCCGCGCGCGGCGGGCAGGAGTCGCTCCAGCTCGGGCAGGTACTTCGCGCGCAGGGCGGCGACGGGTTCGTCGATCTCGTCCTGGGCGGCGGACTGGGAGACGGCGAGGTACTGTCCCACCCGTCGCCCACCACCGCCGTCCGAGGGCCCTTCGGGCCCGCCCCTCAGCAATCCGGAGGAGTCGGTGCGGTCGAAGACCCACTGCACGGGGGAGCCGAGCGCGGTGAAGAAGGGCCGTTTCAGGACCTTGCGGTCGTAGACGACGTGCAGGTTGAGGATGGGCGCGGTGTCGATGTCGAGGAGCCGGTCGGGGTCGTCGAGGGCTCCCTCCGGCAGCAGGCCGTGGGTCTCGTGCTGCGGGACGGCGAGGACGACGGTGTCGGCCTCGATCCGCTCCCCCGGTACGTCGACGGCCCAACGTCCGTCGTCGGTACGGGAGATGCGCTCGGCCTTGGTGCGGAGCAGGGTGCGGACGCCGAGGGCGTCGAGCTCCTTCGTGGGCCGGGTGTCGTGGAGTTCGCCGAGCGGGACGTGGGCCCAGCCGATGTCGGCGGCGCCGGGCTCGGAGAGGAGCCCGGTCTTGAAGACCATCGCGGCGAGCCCCATGGAGGCCTGCGGGGCGGGGGCGTTGAGGGTGGGGATGCCGACGAGGTCCCAGAGGGCCTCGACGGTCCGGGGGGACTGTCCGTGCCGGCCGAGCCAGGTGGCGAAGTCGATGCCGTCGAGCGCAGGGTCGGCGGGGTCGAGCTTCTTCAGGGCGAGCGCGGCCCGGCCGACGGAGGCTCGCTCGGCGAGGGAGAGGTGCGGGTAGGTGGCGAGGCTGCGCGCGAGGTGCAGCGGTACGGGCAGGCTGTCGCGGCGGATCCGGCCGAGCCGGGGGCCACGGGGGTGCGCGACGTCGAGGACGGGGACGTCGAGGCGGTCCTGGAGGGGGGCGAGCCCGGCTCCGTCGACCCGGTCGAGGAACCAGCGGTAGGCGGTGCAGCAGCGCAGGTAGACGTGCTGGCCGTTGTCGACGGTCAGGTCGCCGCGGCGGAAGGAGAAGGCGAGGCCACCGAGCCGGGGCCGGCCTTCGAGCAGGGTGACGTGGACGCCGCTCTCGGCGAGCTGGAGCGCGGCGGTGATCCCGGCGAGCCCGCCGCCGACGACGACGGCACGGGGCTGCCGGTCCCCGCCGGTGCCGGCTCCGGCGCTCGCACCCGGACCGGTGCGGGAGACGGACCCGGTGCCGGAGACCGGCCCGGTGCCCTCGGCGGGCGCGCC
This sequence comes from Streptomyces sp. R-07, assembly GCF_049913175.1. Lineage (NCBI taxonomy): Bacteria > Bacillati > Actinomycetota > Actinomycetes > Kitasatosporales > Streptomycetaceae > Streptomyces > Streptomyces sp. R-07. The sequence continues at coordinate 6,695,925 of NZ_CP183978.1, read as the reverse complement.
AGGCGGGGTGCTCCGCTCGGTTCCTTCGTGGTTCACGCGGCCTCCGTCCGGGTCGTCGCGGTGGGATCGAGGGGTGCCTCCGGCAGGGACGCCGGGGCGGCGCCCGGGGTTGCCCGGAGGGCGGGGGCGCACGGGCGCATCAGGCACGCCTCCTGACGGCGCGCCGGGCGATGTGGCGGGTGTCGAGGCCGGAGAGCCCGCGCACCGCGACGTACGCCTTCTCGTGGCCCGGCAGCGAGACGCGGCCGCGCAGGACGGCCTCGGGGTCGCGCTCGATCCGGTCGAGGAGGCGCCGGTAGATGCCGGCCATGGCGGCGACGCAGGCGCCGCTGCGGCGGTCGAGCATGGGCAGGAGCCGGTAGCCCTCGGCGAACAGGGCGCGGGCGCGGCGCACTTCGAAGTGCACGAGCCCGGCGAAGTCGGCGCCGACGGGCGGGGTGTCGCTGCCGAAGCCGTCGCCGCAGCCGAACTTGGCGAGGTCGTCGGCGGGCAGGTAGGTGCGTCCGTTCCCGGCGTCCTCGCGTACGTCCCTGAGAATGTTGGTGAGTTGGAGCGCGAGGCCCAGGGTGTCGGCGTACTCGGCTGCGCGGTCGGCGCCCTGGGCGCCGGGCTGGGTGCCGAAGACGCCGAGGGAGAGACGGCCGATCGCGCCGGCGACGCAGCGGCAGTAGACCTTGAGGTCGTCCCAGGTCTCGTAGGTCGCGCCGCGCACGTCCATGAGGACGCCGTCGATGAGCTCGTCGAGGCCGTCGAGGGGGATCGGGAAGCGGCGGGACGAGTCGGCGAGGGCGACGGCGACGGGGTCGGTGTCGTCCTCGTCGATCCCGCCGGCGCGGATCCGGTCGAGCAGCGCCCGGGTGGCTTCGAGCCGCTCCCGCTTCGCCTCGGGCGCGAGCGTGCCGTCGCCGATGTCGTCGACGCGCCGCGAGAAGGCGTACAGCGCGGACATCGCCTGTCGCTTCTCGGCCGGGAGCAGCCGGATCCCGTAGGCGAAGTTGCGGGCCTGCTGTCCGGTGACCGCCTCGCAGTAGCTGTAGGCGGCCTGAACCGGTGCGGACGGCTGGTGCTGTGCCTCCACGGTCGCGCTCACCCCTCTCTCCGCGCCTGGAGCAGAACCGCTCCCGCCTGGCGCATCAGGCTCGGCTTGGTGGACTTCGGTGGGCCGGCCAGCACGTCGAATCCGGCGTCGGTGACGGCGTCGAGCGCGGCGAGTCCCCCGGCGGTGAATCCGGCGAGGAGGAGGCGGAGCCGTCCGTGGACACTGCCGACGAGCGGGAGGCCCGCGTGCAGGAGGGCGCGGGCCCGCTCGGCCTCGAAGGCGATCAGGGCCCGCACGGAGGCGCCGGCGGTGGGCTCGGCGAGGTCGCGCTCGGTGACGTGGAAGCGCTTGAGGTCCTCGGCGGGCAGGTAGATCCGGTCGCGGGCGAGGTCCTCGGCGACGTCCTGGAGGTGCTCGACGATCTGGAGGGCGGTGCAGATCTCGTCGGAGCGCCGGATCCGCTCGGGGGTGTCGGTGCCGGTGATCGCGAGGACGAGCCGGCCGACGGTGTTGGCGGAGAGCTCGCAGTACGCGAGGAGGTCGTCGTACGTCTCGTAGCGGCGGACCAGCTGGTCCTGCCGGTTGGCGGCGATCAGGCCGAGGAAGGGCCCGGGGGTGAGCCCGCGCCGGCGGACGGTCGGCTGGAGGGCGCGCAGCAGCGGGTGGTGCGGGGTGGAGTCGAAGACCCGGCGGAGGTCGGCCTCGAAGGCGTCGAGGAGGACGAGCCGGTCCTCGGCGGCCTCGGGGCCGACGCCGAGGTGGCGGGCGTCGGCGCCGCCGGGGGCGAGGTCGCCGTCTCCGATGTCGTCGACGAGCCGGGCGAAGCCGTAGACGGCCATGAGGTCGTCGCGCCAGGCGCGGGGCAGGAAGAAGGGGGCCACGGGGAAGTTCTCGTCCGCGGCCTTGCCGAGTGTGGCGCGCGAGGAGGCGTCGGTGCGCGCCTGCCGGGTCTCCGTCACTGGGCCCTTCCCGACGGAGGGACGGCGACACCCTCGTGGAGCTGGAGATTCTGCGTCATGGCCGTCACGACTCCCGTTCTACACTGCCGATCCAATCCATCCTATTTCGGACACGCCGCCGACCCCTGCCCGTGGGGCCGCCACCCTGGGGGCCCGATGGCCGCGGGTATCGCCCTACTTGCCGCGAAACAGACCGGTCCAGCTTACGTTGTACGACGACCTTCGCCATTCCGGGGTGGCGGGCGGCGCTCACCTCACTCGTACGGGCCGTCAACCCGCCTGCGCCGCAAGGGAGTTCGACTCAGACGGCACCCGTGCCGGAGACCACCATGGCGAGGGTCGCCTCGACGACGACGCTCCTGCCCTGCGCGGAGAGCCGGCGGAGCGGCCCGTCGACCAGGAGGAGCGACAGTCCGTGCACGGCCGACCACGCGGCGGCGCCGGTGGCGGGCCGGACGCCCGGCCGCGCGGTGCCGGGCCGGGCGAGCGCTTCGAGCGCCTCCCTGAGCAGGGTGAACGCACGGATCTCGGGCTCGGCGGGCGGCCGCTCCGGCGCGGGCCCGCCCGCCTCGGCGGGGCGGGCGACGCAGAACGCGGACCGGTAGAGGCCGGGCTGCTCCAGGGCGAAGCCGACGTATCCGCGGCAGAGGGCGGCGACCCGGCGCTCGGCCGCGATCACGGGGTCGTCGGCGCCGGGCTCGCGGGCGGCGGCACGCTCCATGGCGGCGGCGAGCTCCTGCCGGGCATGGGCCCGGACGGTGCGGAGGAGTTCACCGCGCCCGTCGAAGTGCCGGTAGGCGGCGGTGGGCGAGACGCCGACCCGGCGGGCGGCCTCGCGCAGGACGACCCGCTCGGGGCCGCCTTCGGTGGCGAGGTCGACGGCCGCGCAGATCAGCGCGTTGCGCAGATCGCCGTGGTGGTACGTCTTTCCCGTCGAGATCGCAGCCATGGGCTCATCCTGCCCGAAGTTAACCGCATGAACATTCCAGGTGGGGGCGCGACGCGCGGAAACCGGAAGAGCCCCTACCGGATGAATCCGGCAGGGGCTCCGCACAGGTCTCGGCGCGCGGTCTCAGCGCGCGGTCTCGCGCTCGTACGCCTTGAGGACCTCGTCGGTGGGGCCGTCCATCAGGAGCTGCCCCTTCTCCAGCCAGAGCACCCGGTCGCAGGTGTCCCGGATCGACTTGTTGCTGTGGCTCACCAGGAAGACCGTGCCGGCCTCCTTGCGGAGCTCGCGGATGCGCTCCTCGGAGCGGATCTGGAACTTGCGGTCACCGGTCGCCAGCGCCTCGTCGATGAGGAGGACGTCGTGGTTCTTGGCCGCCGCGATGGCGAAACGGAGCCGGGCGCCCATGCCGGAGGAGTACGTGCGCATGGGCAGGCTGATGAAGTCGCCCTTCTCGTTGATCCCGGAGAAGTCGACGATCCCGTCGTAGCGGGAGCGCACCTCCTCGCGGCTCATGCCCATGGCGAGGCCGCCCAGGATGACGTTGCGCTCGCCGGTGAGGTCGTTCATCAGGGCCGCGTTGACGCCCAGGAGCGAGGGCTGCCCGTCGGTGAAGACGCTGCCGCTCTCGGTGGGGAGCAGACCGGCGATGGCGCGCAGCAGCGTGGACTTGCCGGAGCCGTTGGAGCCGATGAGGCCGATGGCCTCGCCGCGGTAGGCGGTGAAGGTGACGCCGCGGACCGCGTGGACCTTGCGGATTCCCCGGGAGACCTCCGCCTTGCCCTTGCCGACGATGCGGCTGAGGGCCGCGGTGGCGCTGCCCTTGCCTCCGCCGCCGGCGTTGACGCGGTAGACGATGTGGACGTCGTCGCAGATGACGGTGGGAACGTCGGACCGGTTCGGGTCAGCCACGGCCGTACCTCTCCTCTGCCTTCCAGAAGTACACGAAACCGCCGATGCCGAAGAGCACCGCCCAGCCGAGGGCGGTCAGCCAGACGTGCGACGGCAGGTTCTCGGCGCCGTAACCCTCGATGAGGGAGTAGCGGATGAGGTCCATGTAGACCGCCGCCGGGTTGTACATGAGGACGTCGGCGATCCACGCGGGCTTGTCGGCGAGCATCGCGGAGATCGAGAACATGACGCCGGACGCGTACATCCAGGTGCGCATGATGAACGGCATGAGCTGGGCGAGGTCGGGCGTCTTGGCGCCCATCCTGGCCACGATCATGGCGATGCCGATGTTGAACACGAACTGCAGGAGCAGCGCCGGGACCAGCAGCAGCCAGCGGAGCGAGGGGTAGCTGCCGAAGGAGATCGCGACGGCCACGAGCACGACCATCGAGAACAGCAGCTGCTGGAGCTGCTGGAGGGAGAACGAGATCGGCAGGGTGGCCCGGGGGAAGTGCAGGGCCCGGACCAGGCCCAGGTTCCCCGAGATCGCCCGGACGCCGGCCATGACCGAGTTCTGGGTGAAGGTGAACACGAAGATGCCGGTGACCAGGAAGGGGATGTAGACCCCCTTCGACATGCCGCGGCCGGCATCCAGGATGAGCCCGAAGATCAGGTAGTAGACCAGGGCGTTCAGCAGCGGGGTCGCCACCTGCCACACCTGGCCCAGCTTCGCCTGGCTGTACTGGGCGGTCAGCTTGGCCGAGGAGAACGCCAGGATGAAGTGGCGGCGGCCCCACAGCTGGCGGACGTACTCGCCGAGACCGGGCCGGGCACCGCTGACCGAGAGGCCGTACTTCGCGGCCAGCGCGGCCGACGACAGGCCCTCGTCGACGGACGGAGGCGCGCTCGTCGCGACCGCCCCGCCCTGGTGTGTGTCACTCACAGTCGAAACTTTCGTGTTCAAGATGCGCGGCACGTCGGTACCACGATGTCAGACGACCGGGGGGCGACCCAGCCGGGTCAGCCGCCACACCGTACGCCACCTCATGGGGCGGCGCGGCCCGCAGGGGGTCGTCCAGCCCGCGCGGAATCCGCCGAGCCACGCCTTGAGCGCGGAGAGCGAGGGCCGCCGGGCCAGGGTGAGCAGGAGCCAGACGCCGAGATAGACCGGCACCAGGGGCGCTGGCAGATTGCGACGTGCCAGCCACACTCGGTTGCGGGCCACGTTGAAGTGGTACGAGGCGTGCCGGGACGGGGCTGTGGTGGGGTGCAACAGCACCATGTCGGAACGGTAGTCGATCATCCAGTCGGCGTCGAGCGCGCGCCAGGCGAGGTCGGTCTCCTCGTGCGCGTAGAAGAACTCGCCCGGCAGACCGCCGACTTCGGCGAAGACCTTGGTGCGGACGGCGTTGGCGCCACCGAGGAAGGTGGTCACCCGCGAGGAGCGCATCGGGTCGGCCGAGCGGAGCCGCGGCACGTGCCGGCGCTGGGTGATCCCGGTCTCGGGATCGGCGATCCGGAAGCTGATGATGCCGAGGTGCGGGTCGGCGGTGAAGGCCTGCCGGACCAGCTCGGCGGTGTCCGTGTGGGCCAGCAGCCCGTCGTCGTCGAGGAAGAGGAGTACGTCGACGTCGGTGCCGCCCGGGCCGAAGGCCTCGATGCCGACGTTCCGGCCGCCGGGGATGCCGAGGTTCTCGGGCAGGTCGACGGTCCTGACCCAGTCGGGCACCCCGGCGACCGGGGTGCCCTGACCGACGACGACGACCTCGACCGGGTCGCCCTCCTGCCGGGCGACCGAGTCGATGAGCGCACGCAGGTCGTCGGGGCGGTTGCCCATCGTGATGATGACGGCACCCACCCTGAGCGGCGTACTCACGGCCGGCCTCACTTCAGCCTGCTGGAGACCATGATCGACACCAGGTGCAGCACGGTCTGGAGCAGCGCGATGCCGGCGAGGACGGCGACACCGAGCCGGGTGAAGAAGAGGTCTCCCCTGACCTGGTCCGCGATCGCCAGGACCACGATGAGGAGGGAGGCCTCGATGCCGAGGACGAGCCGGTGGAACTTGAGCGCGCCGGCGGCCCGGCGGGCCAGCGCCATCCCGGAGGAGCGCGGCTCGGACGCCGCCTCCTTGACCGGCGGCAGGCCGCCCTGGTGGCGGGCGACGCCGACGAGGTCGGTCTCGGCCTTGATCAGGATGGCGCCGAGGGCGGCGAGGGTGCCCAGGAAGGCCCACAGCCAGTCGATCCGGCCCGAGCCCCACAGGTCGGCGGCGCGCAGGCCGAAGCCGACGAGGACGGCCGCGTCGCACAGGTAGGCGCCGACCCTGTCCAGGTAGACACCGGCCAGCGAGAACTGCTTCTTCCAGCGGGCCACCTCGCCGTCGACGCAGTCGAGCAGCAGGTAGAGCTGGACCATGAGCGCGCCGAGCAGCGCCCCCGGGATCCCGGGCACCAGCAGGGCCGGTGCGGCGAGGACACCCGCGAGCGTCATGACGTACGTGAGCTGGTTCGGCGTGACCTTGGTGCCGACGAGCTGCCGGGTGATCCTGAGCGAGATCTCCCGCATGTAGAGGCGGCCGCCCCAGTGCTCACCGCTCCGCCGGTCCTTCACACCCGGGGGGTGGACGACCGGACGGAGCTCAGCCACCGAGGGCTTCCGCATCGGACGGAGCTCAGCTACCGATGGATTTGGCATAGTCGGCGTACGCGTCCCTGATCTCGTCGTCGGACAGGTCGAGGTGTTCCAGGATGGTGAAGCGGCCCGGCCGGGTCTGCGGGGCGAAGGACACCGCCTGGACGAACTCGTCCACGGTGAAGCCCATCTCCTCCGACAGCACGGGCAGTCCGTGCCGGCGCAGGGTCTCGACCATCAGCGCGGACGCGTCGCGGTCGCCCCGCAGGTGCATGGCGAAGGCCGCGCCGAGACCGCACTGCTCGCCGTGGCTGGCGGCGCGGGTCGGGAAGAGCAGGTCGAAGGCGTGGCTGATCTCGTGGCAGGCGCCCGAGGAGGGGCGGCTGTCCCCGCTGATCGACATGGCGATGCCGGACATCACCAGGCCCTCGGAGAGGGTCACGAGGAAGTCGTCGTCGCCGACGCCGCCGGGGTGGCGGAGCACGGCCTCCCCGGCGCTGCGGGCCATGGCGGCCGCGAGGCCGTCGACCTTCTCGCCGGTCTCGCGGTGCGAGAGCTCCCAGTCCGCGATGGCGGAGAGGTTGGAGATCGCGTCGCCGATGCCGGACCGGACGTACCGCACCGGGGCGTCCCGGATCACGTCCAGGTCGATGACCAGCGCGATCGGGGTGGGCACACCGTAGGAGCCGCGCCCGTTGTCGTTGTCCAGGGTGGAGATCGGCGAGCAGATGCCGTCGTGCGAGAGGTTGGTGGCGATGGCCACCAGCGGCAGCCCGACCCGGGCCGCCGCGTACTTCGTCACGTCGATGATCTTGCCGCCGCCGAGGGCGACCACGGCGTCGTACCGCTTGCCGCGCATGGCGTCCGCGAGCTTCACGGCCTCGTCGATCGTGCCGCCCGAGACCGGGTACCAGTCGGCGCCGGGCAGCTCGGATGCGAAGTGGTCACGCAGCTTGAGGCCCGAGCCGCCGCTGATGGCGACGGCGATCTTGCCGTTGCTGGAGATCCGCTGGTCCGCGAGGAGCGCGGACAGGTCGTCCATCGCTCCCCTGCGGATGTCGACGACGACCGGCGAAGGGATCAGCCGAGTCAGTACTGGCACGCGATCTCACGGCCCTTCGCGAGGTCGTCGTGGTTGTCGATCTCGACCCACTTGACGTCGCCGATGGGGGCCACGTCGACGGTGAAGCCGCGGTGGACGAGCTCCTGGTAGCCGTCCTCGTAGTAGAGGTCGGGGTCGCGCTCGAAGGTGGCCTTGAGGGCGTCGGCGAGCTCTTCGGCGGCCTCGGCCTCGATGAGGGTGACGCCGATGTACTCGCCGGTGGCGGTGGCGGGGTCCATGAGCTTGGTGATGCGCTGGACGCCCTTGCCCTCGGCGGTGATGACCTTCATCTCCTCGTCGGCGAGGTGCTTCACCGTGTCGAGGGCGAGGATGATCTTCTGGCCGTCGCCGCGGGCGGCGAGGAGGGTCTTCTCGACGGAGACCGGGTGGACGGTGTCGCCGTTGGCGAGGATCACACCGCGCTTGAGGACGTCACGGGCGCACCACAGGGAGTAGGCGTTGTTCCACTCCTCGGCCTTGTCGTTGTCGACGAGGGTGATCTTGAGGCCGTACTTGGCCTCCAGGGCGTCCTTGCGGTCGTAGACGGCCTCCTTGCGGTAGCCGACGACGATCGCGACCTCGGTGAGGCCGATCTCGGCGAAGTTCTTCAGCGTGAGGTCGAGGATGGTGGTGTCACCGTCGACAGGCACGAGGGCCTTCGGAAGGGTGTCGGTGTAGGGGCGCAGACGCCGTCCGGCACCGGCTGCCAGTACGAGGCCGATCATGCTGTTTCTCCTTCGTCGTGAACGGCGGGTGCTCCGGAGGAGACCCAGAAGCGGATGGACTCCACGAGCACCACCAGCGCGACGGCGACCGCCATCGCGGTCAGTGCCAGGGTGAAGTCGTCGCCGCGGTCCGCCAGCAGGGCGGCGAGGACGGTCACCAGGAGCGTCCGCCCCTCGTGTCCGCCGGTGACGCGCACCAGCCAGGCGGGCGGCGCGCCGGTGCCGCCGCGAATGCGGTACACCGTGTCGTAGTGATGGTAGGCGACGGCCGCGACCAGGCCGAATGCGGCGGGGAGGGCCTGGGGGACGTCGGAGCGGGCGGCGAGCACGAGGACGGTGGTGTACTCGGCGGCGCGGAAGAGCGGGGGGACGAGCCAGTCGAGGGCCCCCTTGAGGGGGCGGGCGACGGCGGCGCCGGCGAAGATCACGTAGATGCCCGCGCCGACGACGGTCCCCGCGTCCCCGAAGGGGCGGCTGAGGACCGCGGCGAGCAGGGCGCCGGTGACGATGAACGCGGCGACGAACCCGGGGAGCAGCTGGAGTCCGGCGCGGCCGAAGATCCGGCCCGCGATCCCGGCCAGCGGGCCCGAGTCCGCGAGGTCGGCGAGGGCCTGGGCGGCCCGGTCCGTCCGCGTCGCCTTGCGGGTCAGCGAGCGCAGGACGCGGCCGGCCGTGGTGTAGCAGGCGCCGAAGGAGCAGCCGATGATCAGCGCCCAGAAGACGATCCGGGGGTTGGTGACGGCGGTGAGGACGGCGATCATCGCCCAGCGCTCGCCGATCGGCAGGATGATCATGCGGCGGGCCCAGACCGTCCAGCCGACGCTGTCCAGCCTGCTGGAGAGGGCGGCGGTCGGGCTGGTGTTGGCCGTGGCGTCGTGGTTGGCCTCGTTGAAGGAGAAGTCCACGACGTGCCGGCAGGTCATGAGGATCATGGCGCCGAGGGCGAGGGCCCACACGTCGTCGCCGTTGCGTGCGGCGCCGAGGGCGAGGCCCGCGTAGAAGGCGTACTCCTTGGCCCGGTCGAAGGTGGCGTCGAGCCAGGCGCCCATCGTCGAGTACTTGAGCGCGTAGCGGGCGAGCTGCCCGTCGGTGCAGTCGAGGACGAAGGAGACCAGGAGGAGGACGCCGGCGGCGATGTAGCCGCCGCGCTCGCCGGTCGCCGCGCAGCCGGCCGCGACGAGCGCGGTGAGCAGCGAGGCGGTGGTGACCTGGTTGGGGGTGAGTCCGCGGCGCGCGCACCAGCGGGCGATGTAGCGCGAGTACGGGCTGATGAAGAAGGTGGTGAAGAAGCCGTCGTGCGCCTTGACGGCCGAGCGGAGGCGTACGGCCTCGTCGTCGACGGCGTCGACGGCGGCGCGGGCCTCGAGGCGGGCCTCGGCGTCGGTGGGCACGGTGGCGACGAGGGTGCCGAGCTGGGGCCGGTGCACGGCGACGCCGTCGGCGTCGAGGGCCTCGGCGAGCGCGTCGGTGAGGCCGTCGGTCAGGGTGGCGGTGCTCGCGGCCCCGGAGGTGGCGGTGACCGCGCCCAGGGCGCGGGCGAGCGCGGGGCGGGCCTCGCGCTGCGCGGTGAGAGCGCCCGGCGCGGCGGCCGCGGGGAAGCGGGGGTCGGTCAGGGCGAGGCGCAGCGCGTGCAGGTGACCGACGAACCGGGGGTCGACGAGCGCGACGCGCTCGCCCGCGGGGACGGTTGCCAGCAGGGCGCCGGTCTCCTCGGCGCCGGAGGCGATCCGGACGTCGAAGCCGAGCGACCGCAGATCACCGTCGAGCGAGGATCCGGGTGCCGGCGGGCCGGTGAGGATGGCGGTCGACAGACGAACTCACTCCTTGGAGCTGACGGAGGGGCCGGCGGGGCCATGGCGGCCCCGGGCGCGGCGGTGTGGCCCGGCACCGGGCGGCGACACGTCGGCTGAGGCTATCGGATGAACGGAACGCGAGTTCACCGAGGCTTCGCCGACCGGACTCCCCCGGGACGGTCCGTGTCCGTACGGATGCGCCGCGTCCCGTGGAGATCATCATGGGCGATCCGCGGGCCGCCCCACAAACCCCGGTCGGGGAGGCAGGTGACGACACCCCCTCGCATTGACGTCGTCGCAGGTCAGAGCATATGACAACGGTGTTCAGTACCGTGTTGCATATACCCCCCACCCGTAGTTGACTTGCGATTCGGGGCACAGACACGACACGACCGGGAGGCCTTGTCATGGGGGCTGGACACGACCACGGGCACAGCCACGGCGGCCCGCCGCCGACGGGTACGGCGGCTGCCGCGTACAAGAACCGGCTGCGGATCGCGCTCGGCATCACGCTCTCCGTGATGGTGATCGAGATCATCGGTGGTCTCGTCGCCGACTCGCTCGCGCTGATCGCTGACGCGGCGCACATGGCGACCGACGCCGTCGGCCTCGCGATGGCGCTCCTCGCGATCCACTTCGCGAACCGGCCCCCCTCGGGGAACCGCACGTTCGGGTACGCCCGGGCCGAGATCCTGGCGGCGCTCGCGAACTGTCTGCTGCTCCTGGGCGTCGGCGGCTATGTGCTGTACGAGGCGATCCAGCGGTTCCTGGAGCCGGCCGACACCAAGGGCGGCCTGACGATCGCGTTCGCGGTGATCGGCCTGGTGGCCAACGTGATCTCGCTGTCGCTGCTCATGCGGGGCCAGAAGGAGAGCCTCAACGTGCGCGGGGCCTATCTGGAGGTCCTCGCGGACGCGCTGGGTTCGGTCACCGTGATCGTCGCGGCCGCGATCATCCTGGCGACGGGCTGGCAGTACGCCGACCCGATCGCGTCGATCGTGATCGGTCTGATGATCGTCCCGCGGACGGTCAAGCTGCTGCGCGAGACCCTGGACGTGCTCCTGGAGGCGGCCCCGAAGGGCGTCGACATGGCGGAGGTGCGGGCGCACATCCTGGCGCTGCCGGGCGTCGAGGACGTGCACGACCTGCACGCCTGGACGATCACCTCGGGGATGCCGGTGCTCTCCGCGCACGTGGTCGTCGACCAGGACGCGCTGGACTCGGTCGGGCACGAGAAGATGCTGCACGCCCTCCAGGGCTGCCTGGGCTCGCACTTCGACGTGGAGCACTGCACCTTCCAGCTGGAGCCGGTCGGCCATGCGGAGCACGAGGCGAAACTCTGCCTCTGAGCGGCCTCCTGCTGTTAGCCTCCTCGTACGAACGCGTGTGGAGAGGAGCTGAGGTTGATGACCGTCGCGATGGAGGCTGCCCGCTGCGGCAGCGCCCGGTCGTCCCTCAGCCTCCGGGTCTCCGGCTGACCTGATCCCGGTCTTCCCACCGGTACGTCACGTCGTCGGCCGGGGCCCTTTCACCCAAAGGGTTTCCACGTTGTCCGACAACGCCCTGCACGACTCCTTCTTCGCCCTGCACCACGGCCTTCCGCGCCAGGGTCCGGGCTCCGACACCACCACCCGTCGTCTCCTCGCGCTCGCGGGGAGGCTCCCCGAGCGTCCGCGCGTGCTCGACCTGGGCTGCGGCCCCGGCCGCTCCGCGCTGCTCCTGGCCGCCGAGGCGGGCGCCGAGGTGACCGCCGTCGACACCCACGAACCGTTCCTCGCGGAGCTGCGGGAGACCGCCGCCGCCCGCGGGCTCGGCGGTTCGGTCCGCACCCTGCGCGCCGACATGGGCGCGCTGCCGTTCCCGGACGGCTCCTTCGACCTGGTCTGGGCCGAGAGCTCGGTCTTCGTCCTCGGCTTCGACCGGGCCCTCGCCGAGTGGCGCAGGCTCCTCGCGCCCGGGGGCACGCTGGTGCTCACCGAGTGCGTCTGGACCACCACGGAGCCGGGCGCGGCGGCCCGCGCCTTCTGGGAGGACCACTACACCCTCCGTACCGTCGCCGGAAACGCGGCGGCGGCGGTCGGCGCCGGCTACCAGGTCCTGGGGACCGTCCCGCAGCCCGAGAGCGACTGGGACGAGTACTACGTCCCGCTCGCCGCGCACGCCGACGCGGCGGACACCACCGTGCCCGGCATGGCAGAGGCGGTGGCCGGGGCCCGCGCCGAGATCACGCTGCGGCGCGAGCACGGTGCCGACTACGGGTACGCCGGTTTCGTCCTGCGGCCCGCCGATCCGCGCTGGCGCACCCGCCCGGAGACCGACGGGGACGTCGCCGCCGTGCGGGCCGTCAACGCGGCGGCCTTCCCCACCCCGGAAGAGGCCGGTCTGGTCGACGCGCTCCGCGCGGACGCCGGGGCCTGGCTGCCGGGCCTGTCGTACGTGGCGGAGGCTCCGGACGGCACGGTCGCCGCGCACGCGCTGATCTCCCGCTGCCATGTGCGCGGGGTTCCCGCGGCGGCCCTCGGCCCGGTCGCGGTCGCTCCGGAGCACCAGAACGCCGGTGCCGGGCAGGCCGTCGTCCGAGCGGTCCTCGACGCGGCCCGGCTGCGGGGCGAGCGGCTCGTGCTCGTACTCGGCCATCCGGGGTACTACCCACGGTTCGGGTTCGTACGGGCGTCCGAGTACGGAATCAAGCCAGGTTTCGAGGTTCCGGACGAGGCGATGATGGCCCTCGTCCTGGACGGTTCGGACCCCGTTCCCTCGGGCACGATCGCCTATCCGGCGGCTTTCGGGGTGTAGAGGCCCCGTGAGGGGGCGCCGCTCCCGCCGCACCGGCTGCGCTCCGGTGCGGCGGGAGCGGCCACGCCCGGCCGACGAAGTACGGACAAGCCGCTTTTGTACGGCAGACTGTGGTGGCCCCACCGGGCTGAGGACCGAAGCGAAGGACGGGTATGCCGATCACACCAGCCACCGCGGCTCAGATCTCGCCGGAGACCGCGTCGAACGGCGTCCAGCCGTCCGGAGTCCCGGCGCCGATCATGCTCGAACTGGTCGACGAGGAGGGGAGGACCATCGGCACGGCGGAGAAGCTCGCCGCGCACCAGGCGCCGGGGCAGCTCCACCGCGCCTTCTCCGTCTTCCTCTTCGACGAGTCGGGCCGGCTGCTGCTCCAGCGGCGAGCGCTCGGCAAGTACCACTCCCCCGGCGTCTGGTCGAACACCTGCTGCGGCCACCCCTACCCGGGCGAGGCGCCGTTCGCCGCGGCGGCCCGGCGCACCTTCGAGGAGCTCGGCGTCTCGCCCACGCTGCTCGCGGAGGCCGGCACCGTCCGCTACAACCACCCGGACCCGGCCTCGGGCCTGGTGGAGCAGGAGTTCAACCACCTCTTCGTCGGCCTGGTGCAGGCCGCTCCGTCGCCGGACCCGGAGGAGATCGAGTCCACCGACTTCGTGACCGCCGACGAGCTGATCGAGCGGCACGCCGCCGTGCCCTTCTCCGCCTGGTTCATGACGGTCCTGGACGCGGCGCGTCCGGCGATCAGGGAGCTGACGGGGCCGGCCGGGGGCTGGTGACCGCGGGCGCGCCGAGCGCGCCTCCCGGCCCCGGTGCCATCGGGGCCGGGGCCGATGCGGCCGTGTGGCCGGACGCGGCACGAGATCTCAGACGGGCCCCAGGGGCAGCGCCGCCCAGATGATCTTCCCGCCGCTCGCGGTGTGCTCGACGTCGCAGGCGCCGCCGGCCTCCTGCGCGATCTCCCGGACCAGGAGGAGCCCGCGGCCGCCGGTCTGGCCCCAGTCCGCCTCCAGGGCCTTGGGGCGGTACGGGTGGTTGTCCTCGACGGACACCCTGACCCACTCGGGGCCGATCGCGACCTCCACCGCTATCTCCGGGGAGAGCAGCGCCGCGTGCCGCACGGCGTTGGTCACCAGCTCGGAGACGATCAGCAGCAGGCCGTCCATGATCTCCTCATGGACCGGGACACCCTGGCGGACCAGCAGGTCGCGTACGGCGTGCCGGGCCTGCGGGACGGAGACGTCGACCGCCGCAGCGGTGAAGCGCCAGACTCCTTCGTAGGACGGTTGCCGGGCAGGGACGCCTCCGTGGGTCTCCACGGTCCCGTTCCCACCCTCGTGCTCGATTCTCGCCACGGATCGAGTCTTGGCAATGCGCGCAGGCCGACCGGCCTACTGACCAGAAGTCGACACCTATCGGCCACATTTTGATCGGCTGAGTATGCCAACGTCAGTTGTTCGACTGGTCCTGCGCGCTTTCTGAGGATTCCGGAGGCGGGCCCGTGGCGGGCACCGACGGGGTCACGATACTGACGATCCGCCTGCCGCCCACTCCGATGGCGATCAGGCCGAGCCCGTCGAACAGCAGGGCGAGCGAGAAGAAGGTACCGATGACGTACCGGCTGCTCTCCGGCCGGTCGAAGAGGACCAGCAGGCCGAGGAGCAGTCCGAAGGCCCCCTGGAACAGCGTCCAGCCGAACTGCGGCCCCCGCACCACCACACTGCCGACCAGCCGGAACAGTCCGCCGGTGAGGAACAGCCATGTGGTGTCTCCTTGGAGCGACCCTTCCTGATCGTACGTTCGGGCCCGGCGGATAGCATCCGGCCCATGGAGCCGCAGCTTAAGGACAGCGTCACGGACGGGATCGCCACCGTCGTCATCGCCAACCCCGCCAAGCGCAACGCGATGAGCGCCGGAATGTGGCGCGCCCTGCCCGCACTCCTGGAGCGGCTCGCCGCCGACCCCGCCGTCCGGGTCCTCGTCCTCACCGGTGAGGGCGACACCTTCTGCGCCGGGGCGGACATCTCGGCGCTGCGGGAGCCCGGGGACGAGCAGCAGACGCTCGCGGTGCGGGCCGAGGAGGCGCTCGCGGCCTTCCCCAGGCCGACCCTCGCCGCCGTGCGGGGCTTCTGCGTCGGGGGCGGCAGCCAGCTCGCCGCCGCCTGCGACCTGCGCTTCGCCGAGGAGGGCGCCCGCTTCGGGATCACCCCCTCGAAGCTCGGCATCGTCTACCCGTCCTCCTCGACCCGCAGGCTCACCGCCCTCGTCGGACCCTCGACCGCCAAGTACCTGCTCTTCTCCGGTGAGTTGATGGAGGCGGAGCGGGCGCTGCGGACCGGGTTCGTGGACGAGCTGCACCCGGCGGGCGCGCTGGACAAGCGGGTGGCCGAGTTCGCCCGGCTGCTCGCCTCCCGCTCGCTGCTCACCCAGGTCGCGGCCAAGGAGTTCGCCGACGGGCGTCTGGACCGGGACGCCCACTGGGCGGAGCAGGCGCGCGGCAGCGGCGACACCGCGGAGGGTGTCGCCGCCTTCCTGGAGCGCCGCGCGCCCCGCTTCACGTACGGGCTCTGAGACTCACCCCTCCCGCGCGGGCACCCGCTCGCCGCGCCAGTGGGCGACGATCGCGGCCGGGGCCTTCTCCGGCGATCCCGCGTCGTACGGCGGCTGCGGGTCGTACTCGGTGAGCAGCTGGATCGTCTGGGCGGTCTCGTCCCCGGCGATCCGGCCGAGGAGGTGCAGCGCCATGTCGATGCCGGAGGAGACGCCGGCGGCCGTGACGTACTTGCCGTCGAAGACGACGCGCTCGCCGGTGGGCTCGACGCCCTGCGCCCGCAGTTCGTCGAAGGCGAGCCAGTGGGTGGTCGCGCGGCGGTCCTTGAGCAGGCCCGCCGCGGCGAGGATCAGGGAGCCGGTGCAGACGGAGGTGGTCCAGGTGCTGGTGGCGTCGGCGGTACGGAGCCAGTCGAGGATCTCCGGGTCGTGCATGGCGACCCGCGCGTCGGGGCCGCCGGGGACCAGGACGATGTCGGGGCGCGGGACCTCGGCGAGGGTGCGGTCGGCGACGAGGGCGAGGCTGCCCTGGTCGTTGCGGACGGGGCCGGTCTCCTTGGCCACGAAGACGGTCTCGGCGCCGGGGAGGCGGGCGAGCAGCTCGTACGGGCCGACGGCGTCGAGGGTGGTGAAGCGGTCGTAGAGCAGGACGGCGATCTGCATCCGTGGTTCCTCTCAGGTGGTGTGGCAGATTGATCAGGGATCCATTGGCAAAGGGTCGACACACGAAGGGATCCCTTGTGGACGGCGCGGACGACCACGGGGTCGGATGACGGTGGTGGAGGCCGACGACGGCGGAGGCTGACGGGTCAGGCACGCGCCACGTGGAAGCGGCGGCGGTACTCCGCGGGGCCGGTCCCCAGGGCTTTCAGGAAGGCGCGGCGCATCGCCTCGGGCGTGCCGTACCCCGAGGCGCGGGCGACCTCCTGGACGCCGTGCGAGGTCTCCTCCAGGAGGCGGCGGGCGTGTTCCAGCCGGACCCGGTCGACGTAGCGGCCGGGCGGGGTGCCGGTCTCCGCGTGGAAGGCGCGGGCGAAGTGGCGGGGCGAGAGCCGGGCGCGGGCGGCGAGCGCCTCGACGGAGAGGTCCCCGCCGGGGTGCTCGGTGATCCACTGCTGGAGGTCGCGCAGCGGTTCGCGGCGGGCGGTCTGGGCGGACAGCTGCGCGCTGAACTGGGCCTGGTTGCCGGGGCGGCGCAGGAAGACGACCAGGTGGCGGGCGACGGTGAGGGCGACGTCCCGGCCGAGGTCCTCCTCGACCAGGGCGAGGGCCAGGTCGATGCCGGCGGTGACCCCGGCGGAGGTGGCGAGCCGCCCGTCCCGGACGAAGATGGGGTCCGGGTCCACGTCGACCCCGGGGTACTGGCGGGCGAGGTGGTCGCAGGCGATCCAGTGGGTCGTGACCCGGTGTCCGTCGAGGAGCCCGGCCTCGGCGAGGAGCAGGGCCCCGGTGCAGACGGAGACCAGGCGTTCCGCCCGGGGGGCGTGGGTGCGCAGCCAGTCGACGAGGGCCGGGTCGGGTGCGCGGGTGCCCTCGCCGCCGGGGACGAGGAGGGTGTGCGGGGGCCCGTCGGCGACCGCCGCGTCGAGGTCGGTGTCGGGGAGCAGGCGCAGTCCGCTGTGCGTACGGACCGGTCCGCCGTCCAGGGAGGCGGTGCGGATCGGGTAGGCGGACGGGTCCCCGGCGGCGCGGGCGGCACCGGCGAACACCTCGACGGGGCCGGTGACGTCGAGGCTCTGGACGTCGTCGAAGAGGACGACGAGGACGGGTCGCTGCGTCATGCCTCCATCCTTGGCCGGGGCGGAGGCGTCCGCAACGACGTGGAACCCACCTTTTCTGCCATCACGGCGCCCTTCCGCCGCGGCCGACTGTTCCCGTCGTACCGACCAGTCGGTAACGTTCAGGTCCATGACGACTGTTCTTCCCCCGCGCGCGGGACGCCGCTGCCACAACGCCCTCAACCCGCTGCACTCCACGCTGTACTTCTCGCCCGACCTGGACCGCGAGTTCACCGCCCTCGGTTTCACGGAGCAGAGCCCGATGCGGCTCGCCGCGCGGAGCGCCGCCCTCGGCGCGGTGGGGGCGGGTACGGTCGCCGCGACGTTCTACAACTACAGCCACGAGTTCCTCGCCCGGCACCTCCCGGCCGTCTGGGAGACCGCCTCCCCCGCCGAGGTCCTGGACGCGCGGCTGCGGACCGTCGACGCGACCCTGCGCCGGCTGCTCGGCGAGGACGCCGTCGCCTCCCCGGAGATGGCCGAGGCGGCGGAGCTCGCCCTGCGCGCCACCGAGGCCTGCACCCGGCACGCCCGGCCGCTCTACTCGGCCCACGCCGACCTGCCCGTGCCCGAGCAGCCCCACCTCGCCTACTGGTTCGCCGCCACACTGCTGCGCGAGCACCGCGGCGACGGCCACGTCTCGGCCCTGCTCTCCGCCGGGCTCGACCCCGTCGAGGCCCTCGCCTCCCACACCGCCACCGGCAAGGGCATGTCCCCGCGCTGGGTCCTCGGCTCGCGCGGCTGGCGGCGCGACGACTGGGAGGCGGCGAGGGGGCGGCTGCGCGAGCGCGGGCTCCTCGACGCCGACGGCGAGCTGACGGATTCGGGCACGGCCCTGCGCGACGAGATCGAGGAGCACACCGACCGGCTGGACTCCGCCCCGTACGAGCACCTCGGAGCGGCCGGGGTCGAGCGGCTCACCGAGCTGGGGCGCGGCTTCCTGTTCGCGGCGGCGTCCGCCGGCGCCTTCCCGGCGGACCTGGTCGGCAAGGGCTGACCCGGCGGGCGGGGGACGCGCGCGGAAGCGGGTCGGTTACCGCGTCCGGGTGACCGACCCGGCACAATGCACTCGCAAGCTTGAGGCACGAGAAGGCGAGTCGGGACACCGTGACGACGTCCATCGAAGCAAGGATCGCCGAGGAGCTCGGCGTACGCGAGCGACACGTGAGGGCAGCCGTCGAGCTCCTCGACGGCGGTTCGACCGTGCCGTTCATCGCGCGCTACCGCAAGGAAGCGACCGAGATGCTCGACGACGCGCAGCTGCGCACCCTGGAGGAGCGGCTGCGCTATCTGCGCGAGCTGGAGGACCGCCGGTCGGCGATCCTCGACTCGGTCCGCGAGCAGGGCAAACTGACGGACGAGCTGGAGGCGAGCATCCGGGCCGCGGACACCAAGGCGCGCCTGGAGGACATCTACCTGCCGTTCAAGCCGAAGCGGCGGACGAAGGCCCAGATCGCCCGCGAGGCCGGTCTGGAGCCGCTCGCCGAGGGGCTGCTCGCCGATCCGTCCGTCGAGCCGGCGGCCGCCGCCGCGGCCTTCGTCGACGGGGACAAGGGCGTCGCGGACGCCGCCGCGGCCCTGGAGGGCGCGCGGGCGATCCTCGCCGAGAAGTTCTCCGAGGACGCCGACCTCATCGGCGAGCTGCGCGAACGCATGTGGGGCCGCGGACGGCTCGTGGCGAAGGTGCGCGAGGGGCAGGAGGAGGCGGGAGCGAAGTTCGCCGACTACTTCGACTTCGCCGAGCCCTTCACGGCGCTGCCCTCGCACCGGGTGCTCGCCATGCTGCGCGGCGAGAAGGAGGACGCCCTCAGCCTGGACCTGGAGCCGGAGGAGCCCACGGAGGGGCCTTCCTCGTACGAGGGGATCGTCGCGGGTCGCTTCGGCGTCGCCGACCGGGGCCGTCCCGGGGACAAGTGGCTCCAGGACACGGTCCGCTGGGCCTGGCGGACCCGCATCCTGGTGCACCTCGGGATCGACCTGCGGCTGCGGCTGCGGACGGCCGCCGAGGACGAGGCGGTCCGGGTCTTCGCGACGAACCTGCGGGACCTGCTGCTCGCCGCGCCGGCCGGCACCCGGGCGACGCTCGGACTCGACCCCGGTTTCCGTACGGGCGTGAAGGTCGCCGTCGTCGACGCGACCGGCAAGGTCGTCGCCACCGACACGATCTACCCGCACGTCCCCGCGAACAAGTGGGACCAGGCCCTGGAGAAGCTGGCGCGCCTCGCGAAGGAGCACGCGGTCGACCTGATCGCGATCGGCAACGGCACGGCCTCCCGCGAGACCGACAAGCTGGCGGCCGAACTGCTCGCCAAGCACCCCGAGTTGAACCTGACGAAGGTGATGGTCTCGGAGGCCGGTGCCTCGGTCTACTCGGCCTCCGCCTTCGCCTCGCAGGAACTCCCGGGCCTCGACGTGTCGTTGCGCGGCGCCGTCTCCATCGCCCGGCGGCTCCAGGACCCGCTCGCGGAGCTGGTGAAGATCGACCCGAAGTCCATCGGCGTCGGCCAGTACCAGCACGACCTGGCCGAGGTGAAGCTCTCGCGCTCCCTCGACGCGGTGGTCGAGGACTGTGTGAACGGCGTCGGCGTCGACGTCAACACCGCCTCGGCGCCCCTGCTTTCGCGGGTCTCGGGCATCAGCTCCGGTCTCGCGGAGAACATCGTCGCGCACCGGGACGCCAACGGCCCCTTCCGCTCCCGCCGGGCGCTCAAGGACGTGGCCAGGCTCGGCCCGAAGGCGTACGAGCAGTGCGCGGGCTTCCTGCGCATCCGGGGCGGCGACGACCCGCTGGACGCCTCCTCCGTGCACCCTGAGGCGTACCCGGTGGTGCGCCGGATGGTGAAGGCGACGGGCGGCGAGGTCGCGTCGCTGATCGGCGACACGGGCACGCTGCGCTCGCTGCGGGCGGACGACTTCGTCGACGAGACCTTCGGCCTGCCGACGGTGACGGACATCCTGCGCGAGCTGGAGAAGCCGGGCCGTGACCCGCGTCCGGCGTTCCGTACGGCCACCTTCAAGGAGGGCGTCGAGAAGATCGGCGACCTGGCGTCCGGGATGGTCCTGGAGGGCGTCGTCACCAACGTGGCCGCGTTCGGCGCGTTCGTGGACGTCGGTGTGCACCAGGACGGCCTGGTCCACGTGTCGGCGATGTCGAAGACCTTCGTCAAGGACCCGCGCGACGTGGTGAAGCCGGGCGACGTGGTCAAGGTGAAGGTCCTGGAGGTGGACATCCCGCGCAAGCGGATCTCGCTGACGCTGCGGCTCGACGACGAGGCGGCCGCCGACGGCCAGGGCGGCGCGCCCCGGCGCGAGCGGGGCGAGCGCGGGGAGCGGGGCGAGCGCTCCGGCCGGCCGCCGCAGCAGCGGCAGGGCGGTGGCGCCGGCGGCGGCGGCCGCCGGGCCGAGGGTGGAAACCGCAGCGACCGCAGGGCCGAGGGCGGAGGCCGGAACGAGCGCGGGGACCGCAACGACCGCGGGACCGGGGGCGGCCGCGGGGACCGGGGCGGCCGGGACCGTTCTACGGCGCCCGCACCCGCCAACAGCGCGATGGCGGACGCCCTCCGCAAGGCCGGCCTGCTCGGCGAGGGTGGTAACAAGCGCCGGTGAACGCGCAGGTCGGATGTGGTTTCCGACAGATCTGACGAGGTCGTCCTCGCGCGCCCCGACCGGGGACGCGGGGACGACCTCGGACCAACCGGGCATCGAGCCGAGGCGATCCGAATTGTCCATTGACGCGGACAGGACAGACGACCAAGATCAGCTTCGGCCTCCACGGGGGCCGTGAGACATTCCTGCTCCCGGAGGTAGCACCAACCCATGAAGCGCATGATCGCGAAGGTGGCGGGCGTTTCCGCCGCCGCGATGACCATGGCCCTCGTCCCGCTCGCGGGCACCTCGTACGCCGCCGGCTGCTACGGCTCCGGCTGCGACAACCTCGGCCCCGTCTCGCAGGCCTGCGACGGCGACGCCACCACCAAGACGACCGCCACCGCCGACGGCGGCCTCAAGGCCGAGCTGCGCTGGTCCCCCGCGTGTCAGGCCGCGTGGGTCCGCGTCACCGACTCCTCCGGTGGCCAGTGGTGGGACAAGTACGGCTACATCGAGAAGTGGTCGAGCTACGGCTCCGGCTTCCAGCGCAGCCTCTCGGTGAAGTTCCCCAACCCGGGCACGGACTGGTCCAACATGCTGGGCAGCCCCACCGCGTACTACCGCGTCTGCATCAAGGACACCGGCACGAACCACGTGGACTGCAGCACCTTCTGGTAGACCCTGACACCCGCTTCCGTGCGAACGGGGCCGACGCCCACCGGGCCGACCCCTTGCGCACGGAAGCGGAACGGAGCGGCCCCCCGCGCGAGGCGGCCCCCGCCCTTTGATGTGGACAGGCCAGATCTCATGATCGGCTCCTGCTTCCACGTGGGGCGCAACACTCCCCCCTCCTCCTGAAGGTAGCGACCAAGAATGAAGCGCATGATCGCGAAGGTGGCGGGCGTTTCCGCTGCCGCGATGACCATGGCCCTCGTCCCGCTCGCGGGCACCTCGTACGCCGCCGGCTGCTACGGCTCCGGCTGCGACAACCTCGGCCCCGTCTCGCAGGCCTGCGACGGCGACGCCACCACCAAGGCGACCGCCATCAACGGCAACGGCTTCAAGGCCGAGCTGCGCTGGTCCGGCGCATGCCAGGCCGGGTGGGTCCGCGTCACGTCC
Organism: Streptomyces sp. R-07; assembly: GCF_049913175.1. Lineage (NCBI taxonomy): Bacteria > Bacillati > Actinomycetota > Actinomycetes > Kitasatosporales > Streptomycetaceae > Streptomyces > Streptomyces sp. R-07. Next base: position 6,674,011 of record NZ_CP183978.1, on the reverse strand, counting down.
CCCTCCGGCAGCCAGTGGTGGCCCCGGTACGGCTCCATCGAGAAGTGGCTGGGCCCCGGCACCGACTTCCAGCGCAGCCTCACGGTGCAGTTCCCCTACGAGGCGGGCACCGACTGGTCCAACATGCTGGGCAGCCCCACCGCGTATTACCGCGTCTGCATCAGCGACAACGGCAACGTGACCTGCAGCAACTTCTGGTAAACCGCTGACCCCCGCGTCCGCGTGAACGAGGCCGCAGCCCGAGAGGCTGCGGCCTCTTCGCATCGCCCCCCGTTACGGCAGGAAGCGCAGCGCCCAGTCGGCGCGGTTGGCCACGGACAGGTCCTCGTCCTCCGTCATCGGCTGGAGGAGACGACGGGCCGCCTTCGGGTCCGCCTGGACCAGGTCGACGATCTCGGCGGCCAGGCCGTCCTGGTCGTCCCCGAGGTCGACGGCGGAGGCGCGTACCAGGGCCGGGAGGGCGTCCGGGCCGCCGATGGCCGCGAGGACGCCGCCGAGCAGTTCACGGGCGTAGGCGTTCCGCTCGGTGAGGGCCCGGTCCAGCTCCGCCTGGAGGCGCGGAAGGAGACCGGCGTCGCCCGAGGCCGCGACCTCGTCGGCGAGGTCGATCGTCTCGTCCACGTCCGCGTCCAGATCGTCCAGCATCTCGGTCAGCCGGGTCAGTAGGTCGGTCATGGTGCCTCCTGGAATGCGCCGTCCACGAGCACGGGGACGGTCGTCGAGGTGTCGGTCTCGGCGGCCACGGCCACGTCCTGCGGAAAGCCGTACGCGTACAGTTCACGGCCCGAGTCGCAGCCGTGCAAGGCGGCGACCGGGTCCTCGGTCGCGTTCCACAGCGTGGCCGCCGCGGTCGCCTCCGGGGTCAGGCTGTGCGGGCCCGTGAGGGCGGAGAGCACCGCTCCCGCACCCAGCAGGTCTTCGAGCGCGGGGCGCAGCGAGCCGTCGGGCCAGCGCTCGCCGGAGGCGATGACGGCGAGCGGGCGGTCCGCCGTGCCGTATCCCCCGTCGCTGAGCAGGCGGGCGACGGCCGAGTGGTTCCGCAGCGAGGCCGCGACCACGGTCGCGCCGTGCGCGGCGGCCTCCGCGGCGATCGTGGAGCCGTTCGGGGACGGCAGGACCAGTCGGGGCGGCCTCGGGGCGGCGCGCAGGGCGGCCGGGGAGAGCGTCCACGGGTGCGTCTCGGTGGCCTCGCTCCGGCCGACGGCGAGGACGGCGTCCTTCTCCCGCGCGTACGCCACGGCGGTGGCGTCCCGCCAGCGGTACGGGTGGACGGCGGTGCCGCCCTCGACGGCGATGCCCACGGAGGTGGTGAAGGACAGCACGTCGACGACGACCACGCAGGCGGCCGCCGGGGCGAGGACCCGCGCCTCGACGGGGCCCCAGCCGAAGGAGACGGTCATCGCGGGCCGCTCCCGATGGCGGCCGTCATCGCGGCCCCGTCACCGAAAGACCTCCGTCGCGGGCCGCTCCCGGTCACGGCCGTCATCGCGGCCCCGTCCCGAGGAGACCGCCCTCGCGGGGCCCGTCCGAAGGAGACCGGCATCAGAGTTCGGTGACCTTGCCGTCGGCGACCTCGATGCGGCGCGTGGTGCGGACCGCGTCGAGCATGCGGCGGTCGTGGGTGACGAGCAGGAGCGTGCCGGTGTACGAGTCGAGGGCGGACTCCAGCTGCTCGATGGCCGGCAGGTCCAGGTGGTTGGTCGGCTCGTCGAGGACCAGCAGGTTCACGCCCCGGCCCTGGAGCAGGGCCAGCGCGGCGCGCGTCCGCTCGCCCGGGGAGAGCGTGGTCGCGGGCCGCAGCACATGGACGGCCTTCAGGCCGAACTTGGCGAGCAGGGTGCGGACCTCGGCGGGCTCGGTGTCGGGCACGGCAGCGCAGAACGCCTCCAGGAGCGTCTCCGTACCGTGGAACAGCTTCCGGGCCTGGTCGACCTCGCCGACGACGACGCCCGAGCCGAGGACCGCGTCGCCGGAGTCGAGCGGGAGGCGGCCGAGGAGGGCGGCGAGCAGGGTCGACTTCCCGGCACCGTTGGCCCCGGTGACGGCGACCCGGTCGGCCCAGTCGATCTGGAGGGTGACGGGGCCGAAGGAGAAGTCGCCCCGGCGCACCTCGGCCTCGCGCAGGGTCGCGACGACCGAGCCGGAGCGCGGCGCGGCGGCGATCTCCATGCGCAGCTCCCACTCCTTGCGGGGCTCGTCGACGACGTCGAGGCGCTCGATCATGCGCTGGGTCTGGCGGGCCTTCGCGGCCTGCTTCTCGCTGGCCTCGCTGCGTGCGTTGCGGCCGAGCTTGTCGCCGTCGGTGGCCTTGCGGCGGGCGTTCTTGACGCCCTGCGTCATCCAGGAGCGCTGCATGTGGCCGCGCGCTTCGAGGGCGGCCTTCTTGCCGGCGTACTCATCGAAGTCCTCCCGCGCGTGGCGCCGGGCGGTGTCCCGCTCCTCCAGGTACGCCTCGTAACCGCCGCCGTACAGGGTGATCTGCTGCTGGGCGAGGTCGAGTTCGAGGACCTTGGTGACGGTGCGGGTGAGGAACTCGCGGTCGTGGCTGACGACGACCGTCCCGGCACGCAGCCCCTTCACGAAGGACTCCAGGCGCTCCAGGCCTTCGAGGTCGAGGTCGTTGGTGGGCTCGTCGAGCAGGAAGACGTCGTAGCGGGAGAGGAGGAGCGAGGCGAGGCCGGCGCGGGCGGCCTGCCCGCCGGAGAGGGAGGTCATCGGCTGGTCGAGACCGACGGTGAGGCCGAGGGAGTCGGCGACCTCCTCGGCCCGCTCGTCGAGGTCGGCGCCGCCGAGGTTCAGCCAGCGCTCCAGGGTGAGGGCGTACGCGTCGTCCGCGCCGGGCGTACCGTCGACGAGCCCCTGGGTGGCCTCGTCCATGGCGGTCTGGGCGGCGGCCACGCCGGTACGGCGGGCGAGGAACTCGCGCACGGTCTCCCCCGGGCGCCGCTCGGGCTCCTGCGGGAGGTGGCCGACGGCGGCGGTGGGCGGGGAGAGCCGGAGCTCGCCCTCCTCCGGGGTGTCGATCCCGGCGAGCAGCCGCAGCAGGGTCGACTTGCCGGCGCCGTTGACGCCGACCAGGCCGATGACGTCGCCGGGGGCGACGACGAGGTCGAGCGCGGCGAAGAGGGTGCGTTCGCCGTGGCCGGCGGCGAGGTCCTTGGCGACGAGGGTTGCAGTCATCAGGGAACGAATCCTAGGCGACGCTGCGACACGCCGGGGATTCGAGGAGCCGGAGCAGCACGGACCGGTAGGTCGGGCCGTGGAAGCGGTACGGGCCGACGCCGGGGTAGCCCTCGCGGACGAGGTCGGCGGTGGGGCCGGTCTGCCAGGCGAAGTCGCGCCAGACGACGTCCCCGCCCTCGCGTGCGACGACGGCGGTGACCGCGCCGCAGCCGGGGTCCTCGCAGTCGGGGCAGGAGTGGATCACCTGGCGGCTGCCGTCGGCGAGGAGCAGGTGGTGGGCGTGCTCGGGGCGGACGGTGGGCGGGATGTCCGCAGCGAGGGGCGAGACGGTGTCGAAGCCGTCGGTCTCGTCGAGCCGGTGGAGCAGCGGCCTGCCGTCCACGAGGAAGTCGAGGCGGGGGCTGTCGTCGCCGCCCGACGGGACGGCGGGGGCGAGATCGAAGGGCGTGTGCGGGACCGGCATGACTCCAGTCTTTCCCCCTTCCGTGGCCGCACCGTCCCGGAAATGTCCCGGTCCCGGTACGGTCCCGGGCCTTCCCGGTACGGTCCCGGCATGAGGAGCGATGTGATCGTGGTGGGCGGCGGGGTCGTCGGACTCGCGACGGCGACGACTCTGGCGGAGCGGGGACTCCGGGTGCGGATCTGGTCCCGGGACGCTGTGACGAGGACGACCTCGGCGGTGGCGGGCGCCCTGTGGTGGCCGTACCGGATCGAGCCGGCGGCGGAGGTCGGGGCCTGGGCGCTCGCTTCCCTGCGGGTGTACGGGGAGTTGGCCGTGGATCCGGAGCGGACCGGGGTCCGGTGGGTGGCCGGGGTCCACGCGGACACGGTCCTGGACGGTCTCGGTCCGTGGGCGAAGGAGGTCGAGGGGCTACGGCAGTTGGCGCCGGAGGAGGTGCCGGGGCCGTACCGGACGGGGCTCGCGGCGCGGCTTCCGCTGATCGACATGCCGGTCCATCTGACGTTCCTGCGGAGCCGGTTCGAGGCGAGGGGCGGGATCTTCGAGCAGCGCGAGGCCCGCGGTTTCGAGGAGGCGGCGGCGCTGGCCCCGGTGGTGGTCGACTGCACGGGGCTCGCGGCGCGGGAGCTCGTACCGGATCCCGGACTGCGGCCGGTGCGGGGCCAGTTGGTCCTGGTGGAGAACCCGGGGATCGAGGAGTGGTTCACGGCGGCGGACGAGTCGGCGGGCGAGACCACCTACTTCTTCCCGCAGCCCGGCCGGCTGGTGCTCGGCGGGACGGCCGAGGAGGGCGACGAGCGGCTCGCCCCGGATCCCGCGACGGCGGCGGCGATCGTGGCGCGGTGCGCGCGGGTGCGGCCGGAGATCGCGGGGGCCCGGATCCTCGGGCACCGGGTGGGGTTGCGGCCCGCGCGGGCGGGCGGGGTGCGGATCGAGGCGGTGCCGCTGCCGGGCGGGGGCCGGCTCGTCCATCACTACGGGCACGGTGGCGCGGGGGTGACGGTGGCCTGGGGCTGCGCGGAGCGGGCGGCGGAGCTGGCGGTCGGCTGAGGACGGCTGTTCCCGCCTGGCCGGAAGTCGGCGGGAACGACCGCGGGGCGGTCGCCGTCCTTTCGGATGGCAACCGCCCCGCGTGACGTACTACTTCCAGAGCGGCGGCTTGCTGTTGTTGTCCGCGTCGGCGCACTGCTTGGCCTTGCGCTCCAGGGCGTCGGCGCGGGCGAGGGCCTTGCGGGCCTCCGTCGTGGCGCCGAGGCGCTTGAGCTGGGCGGCGCGGTCGCGCTCCTTGCGGGCGTCCGCCCGGAGCTTGCTGATGTTGCAGGTGACGGTCTTGGCGGCGGCCGGCTCGGCGGTCACCGTCTGGCCGAGCAGCACGCCCCCGGCGAGCAGCGTCGTGGCGAGCAGGGCCGTCAGGGCACGGCGTGCGGGCTTGATGTGGCGCATGATGGTTCTCCAACTCCAGGGCCTTGACGGCCCGTTCGAGGCATGGTCAGTACCGACCGGTAACTTTACCTCGGCAAACATCGGAATCACGCCACGGCAGGCCGACGGCACCCGATCGTCAACACTCCTCCACAGGACTCCCACTGACGAGGTGATAGGCCGCTCGCGCGTCCAGGAGCAGCGGGACGAGCGCGCGTTGCGACTGGCGCAGCGGCACGAACGCCCCGGCGCCCTCGGCCCGTACGGTCACGCCGTGCAGGGCGAGTTCGTCGCCCGCCTCGGCGTACTGGGCGGCATCGAGCCGGTACCCGCAGGGCGGGTCGGCGAGGATCTCCCCCGGCTCGGCCGGATCGTTGTCGGCGCCGCCGAGGTAGACCGGGCCCCGGTCGGCGAAGCCGGTGTGCCGGGCGAGGGCGGTGGCCGCGGTGAGCGGCCCGCGCCGCTCGTCGAGGTAGGCGAAGGCCCCCTTCAGCGCGGCGTGCTGGGTGGCGACCCGGCGCCGGTGCTTGCGGGCCGGGTCGTCCTTCTCGGCCTGGTCGAGCGCGTCCACCCGGGTCTCGACGAGCAGCCCGGCGGAGTGCTTGACGCCGGCCGTGTTGCGCAGGATCCGCTCCTGGCCGTCACCGGCGACCTGCTTGACCGGCTCGCCGGTGAGCGGGTCGGTCCAGATGCCGTAGATGCCGCTGCTGTAGCCGGCGAGCCCGGCGGCGGGCCGCACGTAGGACTCCGAGAGCGTCCGGGACTCGTCGTGGACGTGCGGGTCGGCGTCGAGGCTGCGGGGCCAGAGGGCGAGCAGGTCCTTGTCGTAGTAGCGGGGGGTGGCGCCGTACTCGTGGAGGTCGTAGACGAGTTCGGGGTGCCGGTCGCGGATGACGGCGGCGATCGCGCGCGCTTCGGCGGTCCGCAGGGCGAGGTGGTCGCGGTTGACGTCGACGCCGTCGCCGTTGCCGCGGGTGTCGGCCTCCCGACCGTCGGGGTTGGCGGTGGGGACGACGAGGAGGGTGGTGCGGGCGAGGAAGCGCCGGGTCTCCCGGTCCTGGGCGTACGCGAGGTCGCGCACCGTGCTCAGACAGGCCTCCCGGCCCGCCGGCTCGTCGCCGTGCTGGCTGCAGACGAGCAGCACGGTCGTGCCGGCGCGGCCCGCGCCGAGGGTGGCGAGCCGCAGCGGGCGGCCCTGCCCGGTGGTGCCGATCTCGCGCAGCGACACCCGGTCGCTCCCCCGGTCGACCGCCGCGAGGAACTCCCCCTCCTCGGCCTCGGTGGTCCACCGGGCACCCCGGCTCTCCTCGAAGCCGGTGCGCGGGAGGGCCTGCGCGGGCGCGCTGTCCGCCGCCTTGGCGGGGACGGTGACGAGCGGCAGGGCGAGGGCGGCGGCACCCACCACGAGGGCGAGAGCACGACGGGAACTCCGACGCCTGGTGCGGGGGTTCATCGGCCACTCCCGGTGTCGGCCGGTGAGGTACGGGGGTTCATCGGGCGGCTCCCGACGGGAGGGCCGCTCCCCGGCCGGGCAGGCGCGGGCCGGTGACGGCGGCCGGCGGGACGGGGCCGCTCAGAGACGGGACGGCGGAGGGCGCCGGGACGGCCGGGGCCGGTCCCGTCGTGGCCCGGTCGAAGGCCTCCGCGCCGCCGACGAGGGGCAGCTTCGCCCAGGTGCGGGCGAGGTCGAAGGTGAGGGTCGGGGTGGTCGACGGAGGATCGAGGAGGTCCATGTCGGTGCCGCCGACGATCAGGGCGAGCCGGTGCCCTGCCGGGACGACGTGGTCGGTCGGGGCGAGGTCAAGGGTGAGGGTGTACGCCCTGCCGGGGGTCAGCGGGCGCTCCTCGCGCGGGTCCGCCCAGGTGCCGAGGTCGGCCCAGCCCCGGCTGACGACCGTGTACGCGACGTCCGCCGTGCGGGCCGCGGTCTCCTTGAAGCAGGCGCTGTCGCCCGGCGTGCTCGCACCCCAGCAGGTGCGGTCGGTGAGGGTGGTGATGCCCTCGCCGGCCGCCGCGTAGTCCCGGATGGTGTCGGGCCCGAGGTCGACGAGGACGGCGGAGAGGTGCGCGGTCGAGGTGGTGGGGGTCACGGTGACCGTCACCTTCGAGGAGCCGGAGATCCGCAGGTCCCGGGAGAACGGACGGGTGACGAACCCGGCCTTCTCGGGGGACGCGGCGTCGATCCGGGCGGCCCAGTCCAGCTCTCCGAGGCCCGGGTCGTCGGTGAGGGTCGCGGTGGAGCCGGGTGCTGCGGGTGCGCGGCCGAGGACGCCCGGACCGGAGACGGCGCCGGGGGCCGGGCGCAGGGTCGTGGTCGCGGTGGCGCGCGACGGCCACTGCCGGTCGGTGCTCCAGACGTCCGGGGCGCGCTCGATGTCGGCGACGGGCTCGCGGTCGATGCCGTTGTCGTAGCCGAGGAGGTAGTGGTCGAACCAGCGGTGCAGGGTGCGGACCCAGTCGGCGCGCCGGAAGTCGAAGGGGTCGACGTGACCGGTCTGGGAGAGCCAGATCTTCCGCTCGACGCCGTACGCGGCGAGCGCGTCCCACCAGCGGCCGAACTGGCCGGCGCGGACGTTGAGGTCCTGCTGTCCGTGGACGACGAAGACGCTGGCCCTGACCTTGCCGGCGTCCTTGACGTAGTCCCGTTCGGTCCAGGCCGGGGTCCAGTCGCCGCTGTAGGGGGTGGCCGCGGTGATCCGGTCCTGGACGGCGCCGCAGCGGGCCTGCGCCTCGGGGCTGTTCACGTACTCGGAGAGCCAGCTCGGGTTGGCGTTGTAGAGCGGGGCGCCCTGCGAGTGGAAGTAGTCGTACCAGGAGGAGATCGCACTGATCGGAACGATCGTTTTCAGCCCTTCGACGCCGGTGGCGGCGACGCCGTTGGCGATGGTGCCGTCCCAGCTCTTGCCGATCATGCCGACGTTCCCGGTGCTCCACGCGGTGGCGCGGGCCGGGGCCCCGCCGGTGCGGGAGGTGTAGCCGCGGGCGCGGCCGTTCAGCCAGTCGACGACGGCCTTGGCCGACTGGACGTCGGAGCGGCCGCCGACGTCGTCGCAGCCGTCGGAGCGGTTGGTGCCGGCGAGGTCGACGGCGACGAAGGCGTAGCCGCGCGGGACGAAGTAGTTGTCGTAGAAGAGTGGCAGCTGGACGGGGTTGCCGTCGGTGTCGTAGGTCTTCTTCTGGCCTTCGTTGCCGCGTCCGCAGCAGGCGTAGTAGGGGCTGGCGTCCATGATGACCGGGATCTTCCGGCCGGCTGCCGCGGGCTCGCGGGGGCGGACGATGTCGACGGCGACCCGGTCGGTGCGCCCGTCGCCGTCGCCGTCGAGACCGGTGTCGACCCAGACGGATTCGCGGACGGCGTCGGCGTACGAGTAAACCGGCCGGGACTCGCGCACGGACGGCCCGGCGGGCTCGGGCTGCGCGCCGGCCGGGGTGACCAGGGTCGCGAACAGGGCGGCCGTGGCCGCGGACACGAGGGTTCCGTACGTGAGTCGGGCTCCGCGGGTTCTCCGCATTCGCATCGGCATGCGCCGGAACGTACCCCGGTCAACTCCCGGGCAAAAGAGTGCCGGAGGGATTCAGGGGTGATTCAGGGTGATTCCGGAGACGGGCGGGTTCATGTCGGCCGAATGGCGATCGTGTGACAGGAGGTCCTCTGGACGTGACGGTGCGTCGGGGGGCTGAATAGGGTCCGAACTAAGGACCGACGACCACCCGCGCGTCTTACGTTTCTTATGACTTGGGGAGCACCTGTGCACCGCAGAATCATCGTTCCGAGCGCCCTCGCGGCCTCCCTGCTGCTGGCGATCCCGGCATCGGCGGCCGACTTCGCGCCTGGCGCGCCGGGCATCGGCGACTCCTACTACCCCACCAGCGGCAACGGCGGCTACGACGTCTCCCACTACGACCTGCGTCTGAAGTACCAGCCCGCCACGGACCTCCTGGAGGGCACGGCGACGATCCTCGCCACCACGCAGGAGAACCTCTCCCGCTTCAACCTGGACCTCGGACTGCAGGTCAGCGAGGTCCGGGTGAACGGCCGCCTGGCGAAGTTCGCCACCTCGGGCGACCACGAGCTGGAGGTCACCCCGGCGAGCCCGCTGGCGAAGAACACGCCCGTCACGGTCGTCGTCCGCTACGCGGGCAAGCCTTCCGAGTTCAAGATCGACGGCTGGTCCGCCTGGGCCCGTACTCCGGACGGCGGCGTCGCCGCGCAGGAGCCGGACTCGGCCGTCTGGTGGTTCCCGTCCAACGACCACCCGCTGGACAAGGCCACCTTCGACGTGTCGGTCTCGGTACCGGACGGCACCCAGGCCATCAGCAACGGCGTGCTGCAGTCCCAGTCCTCGCGGCTCGGCTGGACCCGCTTCAACTGGCGCTCCAACAAGCCGCAGGCGACGTACCTGACGACGCTCGCCGTCGGCAAGTTCGACATCACGACGGACAAGACGGCGAACGGGCTGCCCGTCCTCAACGCGTACAGCAAGAACCTCGGCGACAACGACGGCGCGGCGCGCGCCTCGATCGAGCGCACGACCGAGGTGGCGGAGTGGCTGGAGTCGGTCTTCGGGCCGTACCCCTTCAACTCCCTCGGCGGTTACGTGCCGAACGTGACCAGTGGTTTCGCCCTGGAGACGCAGACCCGCCCGTTCTACAGCCCGCGGCAGTTCGCCAACGGCGCGAACGTGTCGGTGGTCGTCCACGAGCTGGCGCACCAGTGGTACGGCGACAGCGTGTCGGTCCGCGACTGGAAGGACATCTGGGTCAACGAGGGCTTCGCCCGCTACAGCCAGTGGCTCTGGTCCGAGAAGGAGGGCGAGGGCACGGCCCAGGAGCTGGCGGACTACGTGTACTCGACGCGGGCGGCCGACGACCCGTTCTGGACGGTGAAGCCGGGTGACCCGGGCGCCGAGAACCAGTTCCACATCGCCGTCTACGACCGCGGCGCGCTCGCCCTGCAGGCGCTGCGCAACGAGATCGGCGACGAGGCCTTCTTCGCGGTCCTGAAGGGCTGGCCGCAGGAGAACGCCTACGGCAACGCGCACGTCTCGGACTTCGTCCGGTACGCGGAGCGGGTCTCCGGCAAGCCGCTGGCCGGGCTCTTCGACACGTGGCTGTACCAGCCGTCGAAGCCGGCCGCGCCTGCGGCGGCGTCGGCGGGCCTGTCCGCCCCGGCCACGGCGCCGGCGGCCCGCTCCGCCGCGCCTTCGACGACGGCGAAGCCCGCGCAGCCGAAGTCGTGGAAGAAGATCGCGGAGACGAACACGATCCACGAGAACGAGGCGCCCGGGCACTGAGCACGGACGCGGTGAGGCCGTCCGTCAGCGCGTCGCGCGGCGGGCGGCCTCGCGGGCCTTCCGGGCCAGGGGCAGATAGCGCAGCCGCTCGGGCAGGACGGGCACCACCGCCCGGACGATCCGGGCGAACCGGCGCAGCGCGCGCTCCTGGGCGTCCGTCCACTCCAGGCCGATGGCCTCCCGGGCGTCCGGCGGCATCAGGCCGACGGTGAGGAAGGCGCGCAGCCGCAGGAAGGGGCGGCGCAGCACGGGCCAGAGGAGGCGGAGGGCGAGCCGGAGCGGCAGCGGGCCCCGGTCCGGGGCGGGTACCGGCAGGTCGGTGTCGAGCAGCTCCCGTACGACCGCCGTGGCCTCGATCTCCTCGGCGAGGACCTTCCGGTAGTACGGCCAGAACGCCTCGATCGTCTGCGGCATGTCCCGGTCGTGGATGCCGAGGATCCGGCCGACCTGGAGCCACTCGGCGTACAGCTGCCGCTCCTGCGCCTCGGTGAGGGGGCGGGCGAGGAGCCGGAGCCCGTGCCGGTAGATGGGGAAGCCGGTCGCGTGCACCCAGGAGTAGTACGCGGGGGTGAGCGCGTGGTAACGGCGGCCGTGGGCGTCGGTGCCCCGGATGGTCCGGTGCAGCTCCCGGAGCCGGCGACCCTCCCGGGCGGCCTCCTCGCCGCCGTAGATCCACAGCTGGAGCGAGCGCAGCGAGCGTTCCCCGCGGCCCCAGGGGTCGGTACGGAAGACCGAGTGGTCGTCGACTCCGGCGCCGATCGCGGGGTGGGCGACCTGCAGGGTGAGGGCGGCGGGCAGCATCAGGAGCGCCCGGACGTCCCCCGCGACGCTCCACAGCACGCCGCCGACGGGCGGGGGTACGGGGTCGTGACCGGCCGGGGCCCGGTCGAGCGGCTTCACACGGTCCATGGCCTTCTCCTCACGTGTTCCAGCCTGCACCCATGACGAAGGGGCCGTCACCCGGGCACGCGGCCCTGGTGACGGCCCCTTCCGGGGAGTGCGGGGTCAGGCGCGGTCGGCGCCGACCGGCTCGCCGACGATACGGGCGGCGAGGGCGTGGGCCCAGGCGTCGACGTCGGCGTTGAGCTCGCGCTCGGCGGCGGCGCGCTCCTCGGCGATCTTGGCGGTGCCGGCGGCGAGGATCACGTCGCGCTCGGCCTGGCCCTCGGCGCGGGCGGCGGCGATGGCGGCCGAGCCCTCCTCGGTGGCCTGGGAGCGGATGCGCGCGGCCTCGTGGCGGGCCTCGGCGAGCTCGGCCTCGTACTGCTCACGGATCGCGGTGGCCTCGGCGCGCAGGTCGTCGGCGCGCTCGGTGCCGCCGTCGATGGCGTCCTCGCGCTGGTCGAGGGTGCGCTTGATCTTCGGAAGGATGCCCTTCGCCATGATGAGGAAGGTGATCCCGAACAACACCAGGCCGAGGATGAGCTCGGCCCAGACGGGGTTGAGCGGACCGAGGTCCATCTTGAAGACAGTGGAGTTCGCGAGGGTCATGCGCGCATTCTACCTGTTCCAAAAAGTGACAATTCAGGCACCTGCGCGAGAGTTGGCGTGATCTTGCGAGCTCGGCAAGATTCCCGGCATCCAGAGGCTACCGGAAGGTAACCCTGACTGATTGTATGTGCGTCGCCACTCCAACCCCCCACGTCTACCTGGGAGTTCACGTGTCGTTCGCCGCGCTCCGCCGCGCCCCCGGCGCCGCCCTTTCGCTCGCGCTCGCCGCCGCCACCCTGGCGACCGCCGCCCCGGCCGCGTCCGCCGCCTCCGCCACGGCCGCCGAGGCGCCGCGGCTGAAGGTGCTCACGTACAACACGTTCCTCTTCTCCAAGACCCTGTACCCGAACTGGGGCCAGGACCACCGGGCCCAGGCGATCCCCGCCGCCCCCTTCTTCCAGGGGCAGGACGTCGTCGTGCTCCAGGAGACCTTCGACAACTCCGCCTCGGACGCCCTCAAGTCGAACGCCGCCGCGCAGTACCCGTACCAGACCCCCGTCGTGGGCCGCAGCAAGACCGGCTGGGACGCCACCGGCGGGGCCTACTCCTCGACCACGCCCGAGGACGGCGGGGTGACGGTCCTCAGCAAGTGGCCGATCGTCCGCAAGGAGCAGTACGTCTACAAGGACGCCTGCGGCGCCGACTGGTACTCGAACAAGGGCTTCGCCTACACCGTCCTCAACGTGAACGGCAGCCTCGTCCACGTCGTGGGCACGCACGCGCAGTCGACCGACCCGGGCTGCTCGGCGGGCGAGGCCGCGCAGATGCGCAGCCGGCAGTTCAAGACGATCGACGCCTTCCTCGACGCCAAGAACATCCCGGCGAACGAGCAGGTCATCGTCGCCGGTGACATGAACGTCGACTCGCACACCCCCGAGTACGGCACGATGCTCGCAGACGCCGGGCTGGTGGCGGCCGACGCCCGCACCGGCCACCCGTACTCCTTCGACACCGAGCTGAACTCGATCGCCTCCGAGCGCTACCCGGACGACCCGCGCGAGGACCTCGACTACGTCCTCTACCGGTCCGGCAACGCCCGCCCCGCGGGCTGGACCAACAACGTGGTTCTGGAGCAGAGCGCGCCGTGGACGGTCTCCAGCTGGGGCAAGCAGTACACCTACACCAACCTCTCCGACCACTACCCCGTCACCGCGTACTGACCGGACCGCCCCCTCAGTAGGGGTACCTGCCGAAGAGGCTGTAGAGCCAGGCACCGAGTACCGCGGCGACACAGAGCAGGACGAACCAGGAACCGGGGCTGGTGTGCCGCTCCCTCCGGGGGCGGCGGCCGGGCCGGGCGGCACGAGCCGCCCGGCCCGGCTTCTCCTGCTTTCCCGGCTTCCCCGGTCTTCCGGCGCGGGACGGCCCCGGCGCGGGCTCGGCGGCCGCGGCGACGTCGGCGAGCAGCCGGCGGCAGACGGCCGCGAGCTCCGGCGTCCCGGCCGTCAGGTCGACGACCACCTCTGTACGGGCCGGGGCGGTCGTCCCCCCGTCCAGGATCCGCCCGGCCCGCAGCAGCGCCCGGTCCTTGCCCCCGGTCGGCGCGAGGCTGATCCAGCGGCGCACGTGCTCGCCCCGGATCACGACACCGCCGCCCCGCTCCCGGTAGACGGTGTGCTCCCGCCACAGGACCCCGGCCAACTCGTCAGCCGTCTCCCTCAGTTGCACGTACATCTGACTCCCCCTGTTCCTGTTCCCCCGAGTCGAACAGCCGCCGACTCTAACGGGCCCCGCCGCACACCCCCACGACGGCCCGCCCCCGCGCCCCTTACACGCCGAAGTCGTACACGGTGACCGGTATCCCCCGCTCCACGAGCCGCCGCAGCACCAGGGGCTCGACCTTCGCCCAGGACCCGCCGGCGAGCCCGCACCCGATCCGCGGCATGTGCACGGACGCCCCGAGCTCGACCGCCCGGTCCGCGAGCAGCCCGAGGGCGGCGTCGATGGCCTCGTACCGAACGGGCACACCGCTGCTTCGCCCCGTCCGCATCCCCCGCTGCCCCACCAGGTTGGCCACCCAGACGTACGGCTCGACCTGGACGAACTGGGCCGCACCGAGCCCGAAGTCGCTCCGCGCCCGCTCGCGGTGCCACCGGCGGTAGGCCGCCTCGGGCTCCGGCCAGCGCCGTGAGACCGCGAGCACGAAGCCCTTGCCCCAGCCGCCGAGGTCGTTGCACACGTGCGCGACGATCTTGACGCCCTTCCCGCGTGGCGCGGTGGCGTCGCCCTTCACGTACTCGATCGCGGTCATGGGAATCACCGTACGAGGCGGCACTGACAGTGAAGGGGTGGAGGACTCCGGACCGCTCGTCAACCAAGGTTGACATCACTCGCCTGTCAACCTAAATTGACACCATGACCGATGCGACCGATCTCGCCGCACGGGCCGGCGACCGCGATCCCCGGGTGGGGCTGCGGGCCGTCACCGCCCTTCGGCGGCTGCTCGAACAGTTGGAGGCCGTCCAGGTGCGCAGTGCGCGCAACCAGGGCTGGTCGTGGCAGGAGATCGCCACCGAGCTGGGTGTCAGCCGGCAGGCCGTCCACAAGAAGTACGGGAGGCAGTGATGTTCGAACGGTTCACGAAGGCCGCGCGCGCCGTGGTGAAGGGGGCGGCCGAGCACGCCGAACGCGGCGGCGCCGCGGTCGTCACCCCGGAGCACCTCCTGCTGGCCCTGCTCGACCGGGAGGACACCCGCGCGGCGGCGGCCCTCGGCCGGCTGTGCCCGCCGGAGCGCCGCCCGTCCCTGCTCGCCACCCTCTCCGACGCCCGCCGCCGGGCCGGGCTGTCCCGGGCGGACGCGGAGGCCCTGGCGGATCTCGGCATCGACGTCGGCGCGATCGTCGCGCGCGTCGAGGAGACCCACGGCTCGGGCGCCCTGGCCGGCGACCGGGAGGACGCCGGCTGGTGGTCGGGCCGCCGCACCTTCTCCCGTGAGGCGAAGACCGTCCTGGAGAAGTCGCTCCGGATGGCGCTGGCCCGTAAGGACCGGGAGATCGGCGACGAGCACCTTCTCCTCGCCCTCACCACCACCGGCGGCGTCGTCGCGGAGGCCCTGGCCGACTACGGCGTGACCTACACCGCCGTCGAGACCGCCCTCACCACGGCCGCGCCGCTCTGAGCCGGTGCTCACGAGGGAGCCGTCGCCCTCCGGGTCTTTTACAGTGCTGGTGCGACAGCAATACTGTTGAACCATGGAACAGGCGAACGGCACGCAGGGGCCCGTGTACACCGTGGACGAGCTGGCCGCGCGGGCCGGGGTCACGGTGCGGACGGTGCGGTTCTACGGGACCCGGGGGCTGCTGCCCCCGCCCGTCATCGGCGCGCGGCGCGTCGGGCACTACGGGCCGGAGCACCTGTCGCGGCTCGCGCTGATCGAGGAGCTCCAGCGGCAGGGGATGACGCTGGCGGCGATCGAGCGGTACCTGGAGCAGCTGCCGCCGGACCTCAGCGCGCAGGACCTCGCGATCCACCGGGCCCTGGTGGCCTCCTGGGCGCCCGAGTCCGCCGAGACGATCACCCGGCGCGAGCTGGAGCGGCGGGCCGGGCGGGCGCTGACCGAGCGGGACGTGGACCGGCTGGCCGCGATGGGGGTGCTCGACCGGACCGACGACGCCGAGACGTACCGGCTCGACGGAGCGCTCCTGCGGCTCGGTGTCGAGCTGCTCGACGTGCCCATCGAGCACGAGACGATCCTCGCCTCCCGGACCGTGCTCCTGGAGCACGCGCGCGCGGCGGCCCAGGAGCTCTCCCGGCTCTTCCGGGACGAGGTGTGGAGCCCGTACCGGGAGCACGGGGAGGACCCGGACCACCTGAGCGCGATGAAGTCGCTCTCGGCGCACATGCAGCCGATGGTGGTCCAGGCCCTCCTCACGGCCTTTCAGCGGTCCCTGAGCGAGGAGCTGAGGACCGCGTTCAGGAGTCGGTGAAGGCTGATCGGCGAACGCTGATCGGCGAACGCTAGTCGGTGAACGCTAGTCGGTGAAGACCTCGCCCCGGTCCGCCTTCTCCACCAGGAGGGCCGGCGGTGTGAACCGCTCGCCGTACGTCTCCGCCAGCTCGCGCGACCGCGCCACGAAGCCGGCGACACCGCCCTCGTAGCCGTTGATGTACTGGAGGATGCCGCCGGTCCAGGCCGGGAATCCGATGCCCATGATGGAACCGATGTTGGCGTCGGCCACCGAGGTCAGGACGCCCTCCTCCAGGAGCCGGACGGTGTCCAGGGCCTCGGAGAACAGCATCCGCTCCTGCATGTCGCGGAACGGGATCTCGTACCCGGGCTTCGCGAAGTGCTCGCGCAGGCCGGGCCAGAGCTTGCCGCGCTTGCCGTCCTCGCCGTACTCGTAGAAGCCCGCGCCGCCGCTGCGGCCGGGGCGGCCGAACTCGTCGACCATGCGGTCGATGACGGCCTCGCCCGGGTGCGTGACCCAGGTGCCGCCCTCCTCCTCGATCGCCTTCTTCGTCTCGTTGCGGATCTTGCGCGGGAGCGTGAGGGTCAGCTCGTCCATGAGGGAGAGGACCTTCGCCGGGTAGCCGGCCTGGGCGGCGGCCTGCTCGATCGAGGCGGGCTCGATGCCCTCGCCGACCATGGCGACGCCCTCGTTGATGAAGTGGCCGATCACGCGGGAGGTGAAGAAGCCCCGCGAGTCGTTGACGACGATCGGCGTCTTGTTGAACTGCCGGACCAGGTCGAAGGCGCGGGCCAGCGCCTCGTCGCCGGTCCGCTCGCCCTTGATGATCTCGACGAGCGGCATCTTGTCGACGGGCGAGAAGAAGTGCAGACCGATGAAGTCGGTCTGGCGCTCGACGCCCTCGGCGAGGACGGAGATCGGCAGGGTCGAGGTGTTGGAGCACAGCAGCGCGTCGGGCTCGACGACGTGCTGGATCTCCTGGAAGACCTTGTGCTTGAGGGAGGTGTCCTCGAAGACCGCCTCGATGACCGCGTCGCAGCCGGCCAGGTCCGCCACGTCGCCGGTGGGCGTGATGCGGGCGAGGAGGGCGTCGGCCTTCTCCTGCGTGGTGCGGCCCCGGGAGACGGCCTTGGCGCAGAGCTTCTCGGAGTACGCCTTGCCCTTCGCGGCGGACTCGGCGGAGACGTCCTTGAGGACGACCTCGATGCCGGCACGGGCGCAGGAGTACGCGATGCCGGCGCCCATCATGCCGGCGCCGAGGACGGCCACCTTGCGGACCTGGCGCTTCTCCACGTCCTTCGGGCGGCTCGCGCCCGAGTTCACCGCCTGGAGGTCGAAGAAGAACGCCTGGATCATGTTCTTCGCGGTCTGGCCGATGACCAGCTCGGTGAAGTAGCGGCTCTCGATGGTGAGCGCGGTCTCGAAGTCGACCTGGGAGCCCTCGACGGCGGCGGCCATGATGGCCTTCGGCGCCGGGTAGGGCGCGCCGTTCAGCTGCTTGCGCAGGTTGGCCGGGAAGGCGGGCAGGTTGGCGGCGAACTTCGGGTTCGACGGGGTGCCGCCGGGGATGCGGTGGCCGGGGACGTCCCAGGGCTGGTGGGACTCCGGGTGCGCGTCGATGAAGGCGATGGCCTTGGCCATCATCTCCTCGGCGGTGGCGGCCACCTCGTGCACCAGGCCGCTGTCCAGGGCGCGCTTGGGGGCGTACTGGGTGCCCTGGAGCAGCACCTTGAGGAGCGCGTCGGTGATGCCCATGAGGCGTACGGTGCGGGCGACGCCGCCACCGCCCGGCAGCAGGCCGAGGGTGACCTCGGGCAGGCCGATCTTGGAGCCGGGGGCGTCGAGGGCGACGCGGTGGTGGGAGGCGAGGGCGATCTCGTAACCGCCGCCGAGCGCGGCGCCGTTGATCGCGGCGACGACGGGCTTGCCGAGGGTCTCGATGCGGCGCAGCGCGTTCTTGATCTCGATGGCGGAGTCGAAGACGTCCTGGGCGTGCTCGGGGCCCGCCTGGATCATGTCCTTGAGGTCGCCGCCCGCGAAGAAGGTCTTCTTCGCGGAGGTGTAGATGATGCCGCGGATGGAGTCCTTCTCGGCCTCCACGCGGTCGGCGATCGCGATGATCGAGGCCCGGAAGGCCTGGTTCATGGTGTTGGCGGACTGGTTGGGGTCGTCGAGGACGAGGGTGACGATCCCGGTCTCGTCCTGCTCCCAGCGAATGGTGGTGCTCTCGCTCATGACTGCTGCTTCTCCGTGGGTGAGGGGTGCGGACGGGACGGTCAGATGCGCTCGACGACGGTGGCGATGCCCATGCCGCCGCCCACGCAGAGGGTGGCGAGGCCGTAGCGCTTGTCCTGGCGCTCCAGCTCGTCGACGAGGGTGCCGAGGATCATCGCGCCGGTGGCGCCGAGCGGGTGGCCGAGCGCGATGGCGCCGCCGTTGACGTTGACCTTGTCCAGGGAGATGCCCATGTCCTTGACGAAACGCAGGACGACGGCGGCGAAGGCCTCGTTGATCTCGACGAGGTCGATGTCGTCGATGGTGAGCCCGGCCTTGGCGAGGGCCTTGCGGGTGGCCGGGGCGGGGCCGGTGAGCATGATGGTCGGCTCGGAGCCGGACACGGCGGCCGAGACGATCCGGGCGCGCGGGGTCAGCCCGTACCGCTCGCCGACCTCCTTGGAGCCGATGGCCACGAGGGAGGCGCCGTCGACGATGCCGGAGGAGTTGCCGGCGTGGTGGACGTGGTTGATCTCCTCGACCCAGTGGTACTTCTGCAGCGCGACCGCGTCGAAGCCGCCGAGCTCGCCGATGTCGGCGAAGGAGGGCTTGAGGCGGGCGAGGGAGTCGGCGGTGGTGCCGGGGCGCAGGAACTCGTCGTGGTCGAGGACGGTGAGTCCGGCGCGGTCCTTGACGGGGACGATCGAGCGGGCGAAGCGGCCGTCCTTGACGGCGGCCGCGGCGCGCTCCTGGGAGAGGGCGGCGTACTCGTCGACGTCGCGGCGGCTGAAGCCCTCCAGGGTGGCGATGAGGTCGGCACCGATGCCCTGGGGGACGAAGTTGGTCTCCAGGTTGGTCATCGGGTCGGCGAACCAGGCGCCGCCGTCGGAAGCCATCGGCACGCGGGACATGGACTCGACGCCGCCGGCGAGGACGAGGTCCTCCCAGCCGGAGCGGACCTTCATGGCGGCCATGTTGACGGCTTCGAGGCCGGAGGCGCAGAAGCGGTTCTCCTGGACGCCGGCGACGGTGTCGGGGAGTCCGGCGGCGATGGCGGCGATCCGCGCGATGTCGGAGCCCTGGTCGCCGACCGGGCCGACGACGCCGAGGACGATGTCGTCGATGGCGGCCGGGTCGAGGTCGGGGTTGCGGGCCTGGATCTCCCGGATGAGGCCGACGACCAGGTCGATGGGCTTGGTGCCGTGCAGGGAGCCGTTGGCCTTGCCGCGTCCGCGCGGGGTGCGGATCGCGTCGTACACGTACGCTTCGGTGCTCACGGAAAGCCTTTCGCGAGGGTTGAGGGTGGTGGGGTTCCGCGGGGAGGTCAGCCGAGGAGGGACCGGCCGATGATCTCCTTCATGATCTCGGTGGTACCGCCGTAGATGGTCTGGATCCGGCCGTCGGTGAAGGCGCGGGCGACCGGGAATTCGCTCATGTAGCCGTATCCGCCGTGCAGTTGCAGGCAGCGGTCGGCGACCCGCTTCTGGAGTTCGGTCGCCCACCACTTGGCCATGGAGGCGTTGACGGGGTCGAGGCCGAGGCCGGTCGGGACAGCCTCCTCGACGTGCTGAGCGATGCAGCGGTCGACGAAGGCGCGCGTGACGGCGCACTCGGTGGCCATCTCCGCGATCTCGAAGCGCACGTGCTGGAGCTTGGCGAGCGGCCGGCCGAAGGCCTCGCGCTCCTTGACGTAGGTGGTGGTGAGCTCCAGGAGGTGCTCGGCGCCGGCGATGCCGGCGACGGCGATGGCGAGGCGTTCCTGGGCGAGGTTGGTCATCAGGTGGAGGAAGGCGCCGTTGAGCTCGCCGAGCAGGTTCTCCTTGGGGACGCGGACGTCGGTGAAGAAGAGCTCGGCGGTGTCCTGGGACTTCTGGCCGATCTTGTCGAGGTTGCGGCCGCGCTCGAAGCCCTCCATGCCGCGCTCGACGACGAGGAGCGAGAGCCCGCGCGCGCCCCCCTCGGGCGTGGTCCGGGCGACGACGATCACCAGGTCGGCGAGGATGCCGTTGGAGATGAAGGTCTTGGAGCCGTTGAGGATCCAGTGGTCGCCGTGGTCCTCGGCGGTGGTGCGGATGCCCTGGAGGTCGGAGCCGGCGCCGGGCTCGGTCATCGCGATGGCGCTGATGGTCTCGCCGGAGCAGAAGCCGGGCAGCCAGCGCCGCTTCTGCTCGTCGGTGGCGAGCTTGGTGAGGTACGGGCCGATGATGTCGTTGTGCAGGCCGATGGCCAGGCCGGGGGCCGCCGCCCTGGTGAACTCCTCGGCGAGCACGGAGGCGTACCGGAAGTCGGGGTTGCCGCCGCCCCCGTACTCCTCCTCGACGGCGAGACCGAGCAGCCCCTGCCGCCCCGCGGCGAGCCAGGCCTCGCGGGAGACGATGCCGTCCTTCTCCCACTGCGCGTAGTGGGGCAGCACCTCCTTCTCCAGGAAGGTGCGGACGACCGCCCGGAAGGCCTCGTGGTCGGCGGTGTACAGCTGGCGCTTCATGCTTCGGTCTCCTGGGTCTGTGTCGGGCTGTCGAGCGCCGGTACGGCCCAGTCGCGGGCGACCTCGGCGGTGTCGGCACCGGGCAGGGCGGGGCCCGTGCGGAGGGTGCCGGGGGTGACGGAGAAGCGGGGCGCGGGGGCGGGCTGGACCATGCCGTCCCGCTCGGTGAAGGTGGCGCGGGCGGCGAGGTGGGGATGGGCCGGGGCCTCGCGCAGCGAGAGGACGGGGGCGACGCAGGCGTCGCTGCCGTCGAAGACGGTGGTCCACTCCTCGCGGGTACGGCTCCGGAAGCGGTCGGCGACGGCCTTGCGCAGCTCGGGCCAGCGGGCGAGGTCGTGGCGCGCGGCGGCGATGTCCTCGATGCCGAGGAGTCGGACGAATTCGGCGTAGAACTGCTCCTCCAGGGCGCCGACCGCCATGTGGCCGCCGTCGGAGGTCTCGTACACGCCGTAGAACGGGCAGCCGCCGTCGAGCAGGTTGACGCCCCTGCGGTCCTGCCAGCCGCCGGCCGCGAGCATGCCGTGGATCATGGTGGTGAGGTGCGCGGTGCCGTCGACGATGGCGGCGTCGACGACCTGGCCCTCGCCGTGCGCCCGGGCGTGCTGGAGGGCGGCGAGGACGCCGATGACGAGGTAGAGGGAGCCGCCCGCGTAGTCGCCGACGAGGTTGGCGGGGATGGCGGGCGGGCCGTCCGGGTCGGGGCCGATCATGCCGAGGGCGCCGGTGATCGCGATGTACCCGATGTCGTGTCCGGCGGTGGGGGCGAGGGGCCCGTCCTGGCCCCAGCCGGTCATCCGGCCGTAGACGAGGCGCGGGTTGCGGGCGAGGCAGGCCTCGGGGCCGACGCCGAGGCGTTCGGCGACGCCGGGACGGTAGCCCTCGACCAGGATGTCGGCCCGTTCGACGAGGTCGAGCACGGTGGCCGGGCCGTCCTCGGCCTTGAGGTCGACGCGGACGGAGCGCTTGTTGCGGTTGGTGAGGTCACGGGCGGGGTCGATGCCGAGGCCGGCGCCGCCGGGGCGGTCGACGCGGACGACGTCGGCGCCGAGGTCGGCGAGGAGCATGGCGGCGAACGGGCCGGGGCCGATCCCGGCGAGTTCGACCACGCGCACGCCCGTGAGCGGGCCGTTGCGGGCGGTGTGCGTCGTGCTCATCGAGCCCCCAGAAGTATGTGACACCAATGATGTAACACCGGAGATGCTAGGAACGTGTTCCACTCGGCACAAGCCCCCCGGCCGAGCAAGCGCTTGGAAATTCCGGAGGGCCGGGGTCGGGACGGGAGCCCGCCCCGGTTCCGCTATCCTCCGCCGACGACAACCGCGCGCGGCGGCGCGGTACGGCCGAGACGAGGGTCTTGATGCAGACAGGGGCGGGCGTGGGACGCGACACCGGAACCGGACCGTACGACGTGGTCCTCTTCGGGGCGACCGGCTTCGTGGGCGAGCTCACCGCGGAGTACCTGGCCGAGCACGCCCCGGCGCGGTGCCGCTGGGCGCTCGCCGGGCGCAGCCTCGGCAGACTGGAGGCCCTGCGGGACCGGCTGGCCGCCGGACGCCCGCACCTCGCCGACCTGCCGCTGATCGTCGCGGACTCGGCCGACCCCGGCTCGCTGCGCGAACTCGCCGAGTCCGCTCGGGTGGTGGCGACCACGGTCGGCCCGTACGTCTGGTACGGCGAGGGCCTGGTCGCCGCCTGCGCGGAGGCGGGAACGGACTACCTGGACCTGACGGGCGAGGCCGAGTTCGTGGACCTGATGTTCGTACGGCACGACGCGCGCGCCCGGGAGACCGGCGCCCGGATCGTGCACGCCTGCGGCTTCGACTCCGTCCCGCACGACCTGGGCGTGTACTTCACCGTCCGGGAGCTGCCGGAGGACGTACCCCTGCGCGTCGACGGCTTCGTCCGGGCCGGGGCCGCCTTCTCCGGCGGCACCTTCGCCTCGGCGCTGACCGCGTTCGGCCGGGGCCGGCAGATCCTGCGGGCCGCGCACGAACGACGCCTGCACGAAGCGCGGTTGGTGGGACGCCGGGCCCGCGCACCGCTCGGCGGGCCGCGGTTCAGCCGGGAGACCGGCACCTGGGCGCTGCCACTGCCGACGCTCGACCCGCAGGTGGTGGCCCGCTCCGCGGCGGCCCTCGAACGCTACGGACCGGACTTCCGCTACCGGCACTACGCCTCCGTGAAGACCCTCCCGATGGCGCTCGGGGGCACCGCCGTCATCGGCGCGGGCGTCGCGGCGGCCCAACTCCCGCCGGTCCGCTCCTGGCTGATGGAGCGTTACTCGGCGGGCGAGGGTCCCTCGGCCGAGCGCCGCGCCCGCAGCTGGTTCTCGGTCCGGTTCGTCGGAGAGGGCGGTGGGCGACGGGTCTTCACCGAGGTGTCGGGCGGCGACCCGGGTTACGACGAGACGGCCAGGATGCTCGCCGAGTCGGCCCTCTGCCTCGCCTTCGACGACCTGCCGAAGACCGCCGGCCAGGTGACGACGGCGGTGGCGATGGGCGACGCCCTGATCGACCGGCTGCGCACGGCGGGCATCCGCTTCCGGGTGGCTCACCGGGGCTGACGGTGCCCGCCGCCGCGCGGGATCACGGCGGTGCCGCCGTCCAGGTCGACGCCCATGCGGGGCGGGGCGCCGTCCTGGACGTCGCGGCGGAGCAGTCTCTCCTCCTGGCGGCGCTCGATCTGGACGCGCTTGCCGGGGTTCAGGAACGCGAGCAGTTCGTCGGTGACGCCGGCACCCGCTCCGTCCGTGCTGTCCTTGGCACGGGCGGCCAGGATGCGGCGCAGCCACCTCGGCCGTCCCGTCCGCAGGACGACGTGCCGGGCCGCCGCGAGCAGGAACGGCACCAGGACGACGACCGCCATGACCATCAGGCTCACCATCATCACCATGCCGGCCCAACGGCCGGTGGAGCGTGGCCGTTCCCCCCTCGCGGATCCCGCGGGTCAGGGCCGTACGAGACGGAACGGGTGACCGGCCGGGTCCAGGTAGACGCGCCAGGGGGCGTCTCCGGTCTCCCCGTCGAGGGGTACGGCCCCGAAGCCGAGGACAGCCTCGTGGGCGGCGGCGAGGTCGTCGACCCGCACGTCCAGGAGGAACTGCTGCTCGGGCGCGCCCCAGACGGGCGCGCTGTGGTCGGCGACGCCCTGGAAGGCGAGGACCGGGCCGCCGTCGCCGCGCAGGACGGCGGAGCCCTCGCCGACGGCCCATCGGGGGTCGGGTCTCTCGACCTCGCCGCCGATCAACTGCCGGTAGAACTGGGCGAGTTCGAGGGCGTCGGGGCAGTCGAGGACGACGCACCGCAGCTGCCCGATCACCCGAGCGTCCAGCTGGTGAGGACGTACAGGATGGCGCAGGTCCACGCCAGGGCCAGCAGTCCGGCGGCGGCGAGGGCCAGAGTCAGGCCGCGCCCGGTCGAACGCGGCGGAACGGAAAGGGGAGTTGTCATGAACCCCACTCTGCCGGGCCGGGCCTCCGACCGGTATCCGTACGCGTACTCAGACCCGGCTCAGTACTCCCCGAGCGCTTCCTTCAGGGCCCGGCGGCAGAGGGAGTCGGCGCGTCGGGTGGTCTCGGGGATCCGGTAGCGCGGGGCGATGTGCAGGGTGTGGGCACAGGCGTTGGCGAGGGAGACCCGGTGGCCGACCGAGACGAACACGGGCTTCACGCCGGCCTGGGTGCGCAGGGCCCGGCCCACCTCCTCGCCCTCGGCCAGGAGCGGGGCGGACTCGCCGCGCGCGGGGCCGGGCTGCGCGTAGGTGAAGGTGAAGGGGTTCTTGGCGACGCCGATGGACGCCCGGCCGGTGAGCACCCCGAGGTGGCTGGCGAGCCCGAAGCGGCGTGGGTGGGCGAGGCCGTAGCCGTCGCAGACCAGGAGGCCCGGGTCGGCGGTCAGGGCGTCGAGCGCGGCGAGCACGGTCGGTATCTCGCGGAAGGCGAGGAGCCCGGGGACGTACGGGAAGGAGACCCGGCCGACGGCCGTGGCCTCCTCCACCACGTCCAGGGTCCGCGCGTCGAGCACGACCGCCGCGGCGGCGACGAGGTCCCGCTCGTCGTCGTAGGCCACGTCGAGGCCGGTGACATGACCCTCGCCGACCGCCGGCCCCTCCTCGTCGCGCACGAGCCGCCCGCGCAGCTCCTGCTGGACGGCCCGGGCGGAGGTCTCGTCGGCGGGCCAGCCCGCCGGAATCTCGATGATCGTCATGGTGGGCCCACCCTACGGCGGGCCCTTGCGCGCGGTCAGTGGCTGCTCGCCGCGACGCCCTCCGCCGCGTACGCCTCGTCCGAGAGTCCGCTCGGGCCTCCGGCGACGCCGAGCCGGCGATCGGGGCGCCGTGGTGGTGGATGGGGAGGACGACGCTCTTGTCCTTCACCTCGCCCGGTCCGGTCGTCGCGGGCGCGGGCGCGGCGGTGGCCGGTCAGCAGCGCGCCGGTGGGCCGGATGGGGGTCCGGCCCTACGCCGAACGGTCGCCGGGGGTACGGGTAGCCTGGCGATCATGTTCGTACTGGAATTGACCTACACCGCGCCCGTCGAGCGGGTGGACGCGCTGCTCGACGCGCACGTCGAGTGGCTGGACGCGCAGTACGCCGAGGGCGTGTTCCTGGCGTCGGGCCGGAAGAACCCGCGGGACGGCGGGGTCATCCTGGCCGCCGGGGTCGACCGCGCGGAGATCGAGAGGATCACGGCGGCCGACCCGTTCAGCGTCGAGGGCGTGTGCGAGTACCGGATCACGGAGTTCTACGCGACCAAGACGGCCGACGGGATCGCCGCGTACCGGGAGCAGCTGCCCGCCTAGCCCCTGGTGACCGCTAGCCCCCGGGTGACCAGCCGGGAGCAGCCGCCCTCCTAGTCCGTCGTGACCGGCCGGGAGCAGCTGCGCGCCCAGGGCCGGGCGGGCCCTAGTCGTTCGTGATCAGCCGGGCGATGCGGCCCTTCTCGCCCGAGGCCCAGCAGGAGCCGTCCGGGGTGCAGTCGACCGTGTCGTACGAGCCGGTGTCGACCGTGCGCCAGGTGCGGCCGCCGTCGGTGGTGAGGTCGGTGCCGGTCGGGCCGACGGCGAGCGCGGCCGTCCTGCTGTGCGGGAGCCAGGCGACGCCGGAGCGGTAGGCGGGCGGTGGCGTGGCCGCGGGGCGCCAGCTGCGGCCCCCGTCGGTGCTGACCGCGCCGGCCTGCGGGGACGGCTGGTCCTTGCGGTAGTCGCCGCCGACGGCGATTCCGTGGGAGCGGTCGCGGAAGGCGAGCCCGAAGACGCCGCGGGCCGGGTCTCCGGCCGGGATCGGCGTGTCCGTGGCGGTCCAGGTCAGTCCGCGGTCGGCGGAGTGGAGCACGCGCGCGGTGGCGCCGCCGCCCGTCGCGAGCCACACGTCGCGGGGGCCGGCCGACACGAGGCACTGGCCGCTCGCGGCGAAGCCCGCCTCGCCGGGGAGCGCGGCCGGCATCCCGTCGCTCGGCAGGACCTGCCAGGAGCGGCCTCCGTCGCGGGTGGAGAGGATCCGGTACTTCCCGTCGACCGGGTCGCTCATGGCGAGTCCGTGCCGGTGGTCGAAGAAGGTCATGCAGTCGTAGAAGGCCCGTGCGTCGGTGTTGCGGAAGGACTCGGTCCAGGTGGCGCCGCCGTCCTCGGTGCGCAGCACCCGGGAGGCCTCGCCCTCCCCGATGGCGAGGACGACGGCCCGGCGGGCGTCGAAGGCCTCGACATCGCGGAACTCCAGGTCGGCCGCGCCCGGCGGCGATACGTTTCGCCAGCTTCGGCCGCCGTCGGTGGTGCGCAGCACCGTGCCCTTCGAGCCCGCGGCCCACGCGGTGCGGTGGTCGACCGGCGCGAGCCCCCGGAAGCGGGCGTCGGTTCCGGTCGGAGTGAGCTGCCAGCCGGCCGCTGCCGCGGGGGTCTCCCCGGCACGCGCCGGGGCGGCCAGGGTCAGCGCGAGCGCCGCCCCGATCAGCCCCACCGACATCGTTCGTCTCGTCTTCCCCATGGACGTCATGGCGCCGGAAGCTAGTGCCCCGGGCCGCTCCGCGTCCAGGGTGCGTCCCCGGCCGGACGTTCTAGGCTGGGTCGCATGACCGACCGCGCGACCGACCGTACGAGCGAGCGGACGAGCGACGAGAAGCCGAGGCTCAAGGAGTACGAGGGCGAGGGCATCACCGTCACGTTCGAGCCGCGCCGCTGTCTGCACGCGGCCGAGTGCGTCCACGGCCTGCCGGAGGTCTTCGACCTGTCCCGGCGCCCGTGGGTCCTGCCCGACGCGGCCGAGCCCGCCCGGGTCGCGGAGGTCGTACGGCGCTGCCCGTCCGGGGCGCTCCAGTACCACCACCACCCCGAGGACGCCGTGGCGGAACCGCCGGACTCCCCCACCACCGTGCGGCGCACGCCCGCCGGGCAGCTGGTGGTGCGGGGCGATCTGGTCGTGACCGGCACGTACGGGGAGCGGCACGAGACACGGGCCATGCTCTGCGGCTGCGGAGCCTCCGGCAACCAGCCGTACTGCGACCACTCCGGCCCCTGCGCCGAGCCGGACGACGACGTCGCCGAGGAACGCTGACCCCTCGGTGACGCAGCTCACGTGGGGCCCCAGTGCACGTTCCGGCCGCCTCGCTCGTCTTGAGGAGTGTCAGGTGCCCTGGTGTCGGGGAGACGCACAGGATCCGAAGCCCGCGTGAGAGGAGCCGGTCTTGTCCGCCGTCATCGAGCAGGCCGTGCAGGCCCGTCTGGTCGCTTCCGCTCCCCGGATGGAGACCGTTCCCGCGACCCTGCGGTACGACCGGGAGGATCCGTACGCCGTGAGCATGGCGTTTCCGCCGCCGGCGACCCTGGAGGGCGTCGAGGTCTCCTGGGCCTTCGCGCGGGAGCTGCTCGTCCAGGGGGTGGAGCGGCCGGCCGGGGTCGGGGACGTGCGCCTGCGTCCGTACGGGTACGACCGCACGGTCGTCGAGTTCCACGCACCGGAGGGGGTGGCCATGGTCCACGTACGGACCTCCGAGCTGCGCCGCTTCCTGGAGCGCTCGCAGCACCTGGTTCCGGCGGGGAACGAGCACCGGTACCTGGACTGGGACCAGGACCTGGCGGAGCTGCTGCGCGACCGCCCGTAGCTCCTGCCCTTCGCATCAGGCCGTAAATCGATTGCGGGTCCCCCGGACCCGGTCGTACGGTCGGTACCGACCTTGTCGTCACCCGATCGGAGAAGGACGTTGCTCGTCTGAGGTTGCGAGACACCGAGCCGCGCGTGCCCCCTGTGCCGCGTGTGCCGTTCTCGACCTCGGCGTACGAGCCGTTCTCCGCACTGCCCGCGCCCCGGTGTCTCTCGCGTTGCTCCCTTTCCACGCTCGCGCGACGCCCCGGGAGGCCTCCATGTCATCTCACCCCACCTTCGTCACCTGCACCTCTCTCTCCTTCTCCTGGCCCGACGGCACCGAGGTCCTCGACGACTTCCGGCTCACGGTCGGCCCCGGCCGCACCGGGCTCGTCGGGCTCAACGGCTCCGGCAAGTCCACGCTCCTGCGGCTGATCGCGGGCGAACTGGCACCGGCGGCGGGCACCGTCCGCGTCACCTGCGAACTCGGGTACCTCCCGCAGAACCTGGTCCTGGACACCGCACGGCGGGTGGACGAGATCCTCGGCATCGCCGGCCGGCGGGCCGCCCTGCACGCCATCGAGGCGGGCGACGTGGCGGAGGAGCACTTCACCGCCGTCGGCGACGACTGGGACGTGGAAGAGCGGGCCCGGGCCGTCCTCGACCAGCTCGGGCTCGACCACGTCGGCCTCGACCGGACCGTGGGCGAGATCTCGGGCGGCGAGTCCGTGCTGCTGCGCCTCGCCGCGCTGCTGCTCGCCCGGCCCGACGTCCTGCTGCTCGACGAACCCACCAACAACCTGGACCTGCACGCCCGCGCCCGCCTGTACGAGGCGGTGGAGAGGTGGTCCGGGGTCCTGATCGTGGTCAGCCACGACCGTGAACTCCTGGACCGGGTCGACCAGATCGCCGATCTGCGCGACGGCACGGTCACCTGGTACGGCGGAAACTGGTCCGCGTACGAGACGGCGCTCGCCGCCGAACAGGAGGCGGCCGAGCGGATGGTACGGGTCGCCGAGGCCGACGTACAACGCCAGAAGCGCGAACTCTCCGACGCGCACATGAAGTTGGCACGCCGCAGGCGCTACGGCCAGAAGAGCTTCGAGAACAAGGTCGCGTCGAAGCTCGTGGCCAACAGCAACAAGAGGGACGCGCAGGTCACGGCCGGCAAGCAGAAGACGCTGCACAGGGAGCGCCTCTCGGAGGCCCGGGAGCGGCTCGACGCGGCGGTCGAGGCGGTACGGGACGACGACGAGATCCGCGTCGAGCTGCCCCGCACCTCGGTGCCGCCGGGCCGCGAGGTACTGCACCTGCGGGACCTGGAGCTGCGCTACGGAGCCAGGGCCGGCGGCGCGTTCGAGCTGCGCGGCCCGGAGCGGATCGCCCTGGTCGGCCGGAACGGCGCCGGCAAGACGACGCTGCTCCGGACGATCGCCGGCGAGCTGGAGCCGCTGTCGGGCGAGACGGAGGCGCGGGTGCCGCTCCGCTTCCTGCCGCAGCGGCTCGACGTGCTCGACGACGGGCTGAGCGTGGTGGAGAACGTGGCCCGCTTCGCGCCCACGGCGACGGGGAACGCGATCAGGGCCCGGCTCGCCCGGTTCCTGTTCCGGGGGGCGCGGGCGGATCAGCCCGTCGGCACCCTGTCGGGCGGGGAGCGGTTCCGGGCGACGCTCGCCGCGCTGCTCCTCGCGGAGCCGGCTCCGCAGCTGCTGATGCTGGACGAGCCGACGAACAACCTGGACATGGCGTCGGTGCGGAAGCTGACGGCGGCCCTCGACGCCTACGAGGGGGCGCTGATCGTGGCCAGCCACGACGTGGCGTTCCTGGAGTCGCTGGGGATCACCCGCTGGCTGCTGCTCGACGGTGAGCTGCGGCCGACGACGGCGGAGGAGGTCAGGGGGACGGCACCGAACCCTCGCCGGAGCGAGGTCCGGGAACCCGCGGCGGAGTGATGTCCGGGAACCGGCGGCGGAGTGACACCGGACCTGGCGAGGGAACGACGTCCGGTCCGGGGGCTAGCGGTGCAGTAACGCCCAGGACTTGGTGCCTCCGCCGGGGGTGAGGACGGGGGCGAGTCCCCAGTCCCCGCCGTGCGCGTCGACCGCCGCGGCCAGCAGCCACATGCTGCGGCTGCGGCGGTCGCGGCATTCCTCGGCCGCGGACGGCGAGGCGTGGGCCGGGTGCTGGTCGTAGACGACGATCCGCAGGGCCTCGAACTGCCAGCGGACGCGCAGGATCATCTCCCGGTCCGGGGTGAACCGGTAGGCGGCCGAGACGAGTTCGGAGGCGGCGAGGGCGGCGGTCTCGCAGAGGTCGGAGAGGCCGTGCCGGGTGAGGAGCGTGCGGACCGCCTGGCGCGCGAGTCCCGCGCAGTAGGCGCCGCCGGGGAGCAGCATCGAGTAGCTGAGGTTCTCCGTGGCGGGAGGTATGGGCCCGGCCGCGGCGGCGGCCGGGAGGCAACGCAGGGCGCCCTTCATCGATTTGCTCACATTTCCTGGTGCATGCGGGGGTACCTGCACACGGTCGCGGTAGCCCCGTGTGAGACTTGCGCTACCGACCGTAGCGCACGACCGGAGCACGGTGCTACTACTTGCGGGTACTCGTGCCATTTCGGCCAAAACGACGGCTCGCCCGGAGCCGCGGCGTCACGGAGCGAAGGGGAGAGAGAGCGTGCCACCCAGGAGCAGCCCGACCGCGCGACAGCAGCGCCTCGGGAGCGAACTACGCAAACTGCGCGAACAGTCCGGCATGTCGACCCAGCAGGCCGCCGCCCTCCTGGGAGTCGACCGCACCCGCATCCCGAACATCGAGTCGGGCCGATTCGGGATCAGCGCCGAACGCGTCCGCACCCTCGCCTTCAACTACGGCTGCCCGGACACCGGACTCGTCGACCTCCTCGCCGGCATGGCCCACGAGCGGGACCGCGGCTGGTGGGAGGAGCACCGCGGCCTGTTGCCGCCCGCGCTCCTCGACATCGCCGAACTGGAGTTCCACGCCTCGGAGTTGGAGACCTCCGTCACCACCCACATCCCGGGCCTCCTGCAGACCGAGGAGCACGCCAGGGCGGTCTTCGACACCGCCGTCCCCCCACTGCCCGGTCCCGACCTGGAGGCCCGGCTCGCCCTGCGACTGCGCCGCCAGCAGGTCCTGGACCGCGACCGACCGGTACGGTACGAGGCGGTGATCCACGAAGCGGCGCTGCGCATGCAGTTCGGCGGGCCGAAGGCCGCGCGGGCCCAGCTGGAACACATCCTGGCCCACACCGAGCGGGACACCGTCTCCGTACGCGTGATCCCTTTCTCCGCGGGGGGTTTCCCCGGGGCGGGCCAGTCGTTCACCTATGTGTCCGCGCCGGTGCCGCAGCTCGACACCGTGCAGCTCGACTCCTCCCACGGCTCGCTCCTGCTCGACACCGACATGCAACTGCGCCGGTACCGCGGCCTGCTGGACCGGCTGCGCGGGCTCGCGCTCTCCGCGACCGAATCTCGCGCGTTCGTCCGCGCCATATCCCAGGATCTGTGAAGGACCCCACGCCATGAACGTCACGACCGACGCCCCCCACGCCCCGACCGCCCCCACCGCCGCCGAGATCGACTGGAACGAGGCCTTCTGCAGCGAGGGCGCCAACTGCTTCCGGTTCGGTCTCGACGCCTCCGGCCGGGCCTACATCGGCTCGACGCTCTCCCCCACGGAGTACGTCAGCGACTCGGTGGAGGCGCTCCGGGCACTCATCTCGGCCGTGAAGGCCGGCGCGGCCGATCACCTGCTCTGAGCGGCCGCGCGTCTGCGCTGCGTAGTCGACCGCCTGGCCGGCAGCTGCCGACCAGGACGTGACCTGCGTCTCCAGCACCCCGCCGGAGCAGTGAACATAACGGAACGTAACCGGACATCGCCGGGACGGGCTTGGCCGACGCCTTACGGAGCCTTAACCTACGGTCTCGTAACCTACGAATCCGTAGGTATGCCCGTATGCCCTTCCTTCTCCGTCCCCAGGAGTTCCCGTGACGCTCACCTCTCCCCCCCTCGGCAGCTCGGCAGGGTGGACCGACGCACGGCTGCTCTACGCGCTCGAAGAGGTCGTGGAGAAGGAGCTCAACCGGCACCTCAAGGTCACCAAGGACTGGATGCCGCACGAGTACGTGCCGTGGTCCGACGGCCGAAACTTCCCCGGCTTCTTCGAGGACGGCGAGGCCTGGGAGCCTTCGCAGTCCAAGGTCACCGACATCGGCAAGATCGCCCTCGTCGTCAACCTGCTCACCGAGGACAACCTCCCGAGCTACCACCACGAGATCGCCAGCCTCTTCGGCCGCGACGGCGCCTGGGGCACCTGGGTGCACCGCTGGACCGCCGAGGAGGGCCGGCACGGCATCGTGATGCGCGACTACCTGCTCGCCTCGCGCGCCGTCGACCCGGACAAGCTGGAGCAGTTCCGGATGGCGCACATGAGCGAGGGCTTCGAGTCCGACAACCGGCACTCGATGCTGCACTCCGTCGCGTACGTGGCCTTCCAGGAGCTCGCCACCCGCATCTCGCACCGCAACACCGGCCACCAGTCCGGCGACCCGGTCTGCGACCGCATGCTCTCCCGCATCGCCACCGACGAGAACCTGCACATGGTCTTCTACCGCAACCTGCTGGGCGCGGCCTTCGAGCTCGCCCCCGACCTGACCATGCAGGCCGTGCGGGACGTCGTGGTCAACTTCCGGATGCCCGGACACGGCATGCCGGGCTTCGAGCGGGCGGCCGCGCAGATGGCGATCGGCGAGATCTACAACATGCGCATCCACCACGACGACGTGCTCCAGCCCGTCCTGCGCTTCCTCAAGGTCCTCCAGATCGAGGGCCTCGGCCCGGACGGCCTGCGCGCCCAGGAGGAGCTGGGGCTCTACATGAACGGCCTGGACAGCGAGGCCAGCAAGTTCGACGAGAAGCTCGCGGCCCGCAAGGCCCGGATGGCCGCGCGCGCGGCCGGCTGAGCCGTCCCTGGTCCGGGGCCTGACCGGCCCTGACCCGCCGGACAGGCCGTAGGGCGGTCCCGGACCACGGTCCCGGACCACGGTCCGGGACCGCCGACGCGGCTCGGCGACTCTCCGGCTCAGCGGCTCTGCCGCTTGAGCCGCCCGCGTTCCTTCTCGGAGAGCCCGCCCCACACCCCGAACCTCTCGTCGTGGGTCAGCGCGTACTCCAGGCACGCCACGCGCCCCTCGCACGCCCCGCACAGCTGCTTCGCCTCGCGCGTCGACGAGCCGGGGGCCGGGAAGAAGAACTCCGGGCCGGCCTGGGCGCACAGGGCGTTCTCGCGCCAGGAGAGGTCGGGGGCGGTCAGCACGTCGGTATCCGTCTGCATGACCGACAGCTTGCCGACGCGCCGTAAACACGCCATCAACGTTCGATCAATGGCGGATACCCAGCGCCGGTGGGACTGTTTCGGGGACCCCGCAACCCGCCTCCCACCATGTGGGATCGGGCATGAACGGAGTGTTTCCGACCTCGCCGGTGGCCTCGTTCGGCTCCCGCCCCATGGGAGCGTGGGAGCCCGATCACCCACGGGGAGCGAACCCTATGACGACCGAGGCCGGCATCGTCCGACCCCCGGCGGGCGCCCAGGCGGTCCGCCGCGCACTGGACGTGCTGCACTGTTTCCACGACAACGGGCCCGACCTGAGCGCCTCCGACCTCGCGCGCCGGCTCGGGCTCTCCACCTCGACGGCGCACCGACTGGCCCGCACCCTGCTCGGTGCGGGCTTCCTGGAGCAGGACGCCCGGACCGCGCGCTACCGGCTCGGCCCGGCGATGACGGAGCTGGGCCGCCTCTCGTACCACCAAAGGGGCCTCCACCTGGCCGCGCCCGAGCTGTCGGACCTGGCCGAACGGACGGGCGCGACGGCTGACTTGGCGCTCCGCAGCGGTCCGCACGCGGTGATCGTGGCAGGCGGTTCGGTGACCCCGAAGGTGGGGTTGCGCCGGCCGCTGCACTCGACGGCGACGGGGAAGGTGCTGCTCGCGTGGCCCCGGGCGGGCGAGGGCGGGCCGCGCTCGCTGCCGCCGCTGTACGTGTTCACGGAGCGGACCATCGCCGAACCGCCCGCCCTGGCCGCCGAGTTGGCACGCGTACGGGAGGCTGGGTACGCCCTCGACGACGGCGCGTCGGCGCACGGGGTACGGACGGTGGCCGTGCCGGTCCTGGAGCGCGCGGGGCACGCTCGGTTCGCGCTCGCGGTCCGGGCGACCCCCGAGCAGATCACCGACGCGCGGCTCGACTGGTACCTGGCACAGGCGCGGGCCTGCGCACGGGCCCTGGAGGTGCTGCTGCTCGCCCCGGCGGAGCGGCGGGACCCGGGAGAGCGGGCGGGCTAACCCCGGCGCCCCCGCCGAGATGTCCGCACGGTCGTGCGTTCAGTACGATGGGGGCATGAGCGGCAGCGCCGGAAGCGGCACCGGGACCAAGACCGACGGACGCGTCGAGCGGGGCAACCAGACCCGGCGCCTCGTCCTCGGCCGGACGATGGACATCGCCTCGGTCGAGGGGCTCGAAGGCCTGTCCCTGGGGCGGATCGCGACCGAGCTGGAGCTGAGCAAGAGCGGTGTCTTCGCCCTCTTCGGCTCCAAGGAGGAGCTCCAGCTCGCCACCGTCCGGGCGGCCGTCGCCGTCTTCGCCGACCGCGTCGTCACCCCCCTCCAGGACCTGCCGCCGGGCGCGCGACGGGTGCGCGAGCTGTGCCGTAACTGGCTCGCGTACTCCTCGGAGCGGGTCTTCGCGGGCGGCTGCTTCTTCTACGCGGTCTCGGCCGAGTTCGACGCCCGTACGGGCCCGGTGCACGACGCCGTCGCCCGGACCCGCAGCGACTGGACCGCCTACGTGGAAGGGGCCCTGACGGAGGCACGCGCCGCCGGGGAGTTCGCCGGGGACCTGGACGTGGAGCAGCTGGCCTTCGAGGTGATCGCCCTCATGGAGGCGGCCAACGCCCGGTCCGTGCTGTTCGCCGACCCCGGCGCGTACGCCCGCGCGGAGCGGGGCATCACGGCCCGCCTGCTCGCCTCGGCCACGGACAAGGGCCGGGCGGCGCTCACCGATCCGGCCTGACCGGCGGCCGACAGCGGTCGGGCCCGGGCCCTCACGGCTCCTTCCTCTCACGTCCCCGCGCCCGCCGCACCCCGGGCCGCCCGCCCGGCTACGGCGCCCTCGCTGATCGGGTGAGGGCGCGGTGTCGCGCGCGCCCGCCTCGGGGCACCCCCGCACGGTGAGCGGGTCGGCCGGAACCGTCGGCACTCCCGCCCGCGGTCCGGCCCGCCTCCAGAGAGGAGCGCGCATGTCCGTCCCGGACTCCCCGCCAGGCACCCGCCGCAGATCCGCCCTGCGAAGAACCCTCGCGACGCTCGCCGCCCTGGTGCTGCCCGGCCTCGGCCCGTCCGTCCCCTCCCCCGCGTACGCCGACGGCGCGGGGGCACGGGACATCCGTACGGCCCCGCCGGGCACCGCCCTGGCCTGGGGGAGCAACGACTCCGGCCGGCTCGGCGACGGCAGCACCTCCGACCCCCGGCCGGGCAACAACACGGCGACGATCACCACGCCGCTGAACCGACACCCTCGCGTGACGTGACCGCCGGTTCCGTGCCGGTGCCGGCGGTCGCGAACCCCACGGCCTCGGCCACGACGCCGGGATCCGTGAGGATACGGCGGTGGCCGAGGCCCCGGGTGACGACGAGCCGGGCCCGCTCGCCATGGGCCCGGGCGAGGAACCGCGCCTGGGCCAGGGGCACCATGTCGTCACCCTCGTCGTGGAACAGCAGGACGGGCGCGCCGAGTTCGCCCGGCGCGTGGTCGGCGCCGAAGCGGTCCCAGACGCCCGGCTCGCCGGGGGCGAGGCGCCGCTCGACGTACGCGCGCATGGACCGGACCACCCGCTCGTCCAGGCGGAGCCCGGCCCGGAAGCCCTCCATGAGCATGTCGAAGGAGCCGACGCCGCCGAGGCCCACGAAGCGGGCCGTGCGGACGCCGTCCCGGAGGGCGAAGAGGGCGGCGAGGACGCCGAAGGAGTGGGCGATGACGGCCTCGAAGTCGCCGTACCGGGCGTGCAACTCCCGGATGATCTCCCGGTATTCGACGATGTTGCTCGCCCGGCCGGAGGAGTCGCCGTGGCCGGGCGCGTCGAAGGCGACCGGGCTGTACCCGCGCGCGAGGAGCTCCTCGGCGAAGGCGCCGAGCCGCGAGGCGCGGGAGGACCAGCCGTGGACGAGCAGGACGGGCCGCCGCCCGTCGCCCCAGGCGTAGGTCACGACGTCCTCGCCCCGGACGCGGAGGCGGTCGGTGCGGGCGGCGGCGAGGAGTTCCTGTTCCGCCGGTTTCACCCGTGCCCGGCCGAGCGGGCGCACGAAGAGCCGGAAGGCCCAGTGGCCTGCAGTGCCGGGCGCGACGCGGGCGGTGGTGTTCAGGGCGGTGCGGATGAGCGGAGCCATGGGGTACATGCCGGTTCTCCTCGGGCGGCCTGGGTACACAAGAAATACTAGCACGACCGTTCGTGTTGTTTTAGAGTGGCGACGGAGGACGGGCCGGCACCCACCCGGAGGCCGCCGGCCCGTCCTCTCAGCTCTCCTTCTTCGCCCGGCTCGGCTGCACCCGCTTCGGCTCGCCCGGCATCTTCGGGTACTCCGGCGGGTACGGCAGGTCGCCCAGACCGTGGTCCGCCTCGTCCTTCCGGGCCAGGTCGAGCAGCGACTCCAGGCTGAACCGCTCGTCGTCCATGTCCGCGTGGACGTCGCCGACCTCCGCGTACCGGACCGGCATGCTCCTGATGTCGAAGTCCCGCGGTACGGCCTCGTCGATCTCCTCCCACCGCAGCGGCGCCGAGACCGGGGCGTGCGGGCGGGGGCGTACGGAGTAGGCGGAGGCGATCGTGCGGTCCCGGGCCGTCTGGTTGTAGTCGACGAAGATCCGCTCGCCGCGCTCCTCCTTCCACCACTTGATCGTGACCCGCTCCGGCATCCGCCGCTCCAGCTCCCGTCCGCAGGCGATGGCCGCCCGCCTGACCTGGGTGAACGTCCATTCGGGGGCGATCGGCACGAAGACGTGGAGGCCCCGGCCGCCCGAGGTCTTCGGCCAGCCCCGCAGTCCGTGCTCGTCGAGGACCGCGCGCAGTTCGTGGGCGGCGCGGACGGCGTCGGCGTAGTCCGTGCCGGGCTGCGGGTCGAGGTCGATGCGGAGCTCGTCGGGGTGGTCGGTGTCGTCCCGGCGGACCGGCCAGGGATGGAAGGTGACGGCACCGAGGTTGGCCGCCCAGAGCACGGCCGCCGGTTCGGTGGGGCACATCTCGTCGGCCGACCGGCCGCTGGGGAAGGTGATGTGGGCCGTCGGGATCCAGTCCGGCAGGTACTTGGGGGCGCGCTTCTGGAAGAAGGACTCGCCGGTCACCCCGTCGGGGTAGCGCTCCAGGGTGGTGGGGCGGTTCCGCAGGGCGCGCGTGACGCCGTCACCCACGGCCAGGTAGTACTGCACCAAGTCCATCTTGGTGTAGCCGGGTTCGGGGAAGTACACCTTGTCGGGGTTGGAGACCCGCACGGTCCGGTCGCCGACTTCCAGTTCCACCGCTGCCGTCTTGCCTGCCATGCGGGTCAGCCTAGGGCTCGCCGACAACTCCCGCATACCGGACAATCGCCCCATGGATCTCCCGGTGATGCCGCCCGTGAAACCGATGCTCGCCAAGTCCGTGAAGCGGATCCCGCCCGGCATGCAGTACGAGGCGAAGTGGGACGGCTTCCGCGCGATCGTGCACCGGGACGGGCCGGAGCTCGTCATCGGCAGCCGTACGGGCAAGCCGCTCACCCGCTACTTCCCCGAGCTGGTCGAGGCGCTCGCGGCCCGGCTGCCGGAGCGCTGCGTCGTCGACGGGGAGATCGTCATCGAGCACGACGGCCGGCTCGACTTCGACCAGCTCTCCGAGCGGATCCATCCGGCCGACTCCCGGGTCCGGCTGCTGGCCGGGACCACCCCGGCCCGGTTCATCGCCTTCGACCTGCTCGCCCTCGGGGACGACTCGCTGCTCGACACCCCGCTCAGCGAGCGCCGGGCAGCCCTGGAGCGGGCCCTCGACGGGGTCGACGCACCGGTCCACCTGGCGCCGGCGACCCGGGACGCCGAGCTCGCGGAGCGCTGGTTCGAGCAGTACGAGGGCGCCGGGCTCGACGGGGTGATCGCCAAGCCGCTCGACCTGCCGTACCGGCCGGACGCCCGCCTCATGTACAAGATCAAGCACGAGCGGACGGCCGACGTCGTCGTGGCCGGATACCGCTTCCACAAGAGCGGGCCGGTGGTCGGCTCGCTGCTGCTCGGCCTGTACGACGACCGGGGCTCCCTCCAGCACGTCGGCGTGTGCGCGGCCTTCACCGCCGTCCGCCGTGCCGAGCTGATCGAGGAGCTGGAGCCGCTCCGGATGGACCCCCCGGACGGGCACCCGTGGGCGGCGTGGACGGACGAGGCCGCGCACGAGGGGGCCCGGCTGCCGGGCGCCCCGAGCCGCTGGTCGGGCAAGAAGGACCTGTCGTGGGTGGCGCTGCGGCCGGAGAGGGTCTGCGAGGTCGGCTACGACCACATGGAGGGGGACCGCTTCCGCCACACCGCGCAGTTCAAGCGGTGGCGCCCGGACCGGACGCCGGACTCCTGCGGCTACGGACAGCTGGACGAGCCCGTCTCGTACGACCTGTCCGAGATCCTCACGTAGACACCGGGCCGGCCCGCGCGGAAGACGCCGGACCGCAACGTGAGATGCCACACATTCCACCGATGATCAGCATGCGCCCGGACCCCCGATCCGACAGCACGTTCGACGAACTTCCGAGCGATACGCAGGGACGGTGTGCAAAGCGGTCGCGTCCGCCCGCCCCCGTACCTGCGGGAACGCCTCCGCGCGCGCCCGGCGACGCCGCACGGTCCGCCCGCCCGGGGCCCGCGCACCCCGCCGCCGGCCCCCGCGGCCGTTGCCCGCCCGCGACATCGCCGTACCGGAACCCGTACCGCGATCCGGTACGTATTGGAGAGGAGACCCTTCCGTACCCTCCCCGGACCGACTAGGACTGACCCGTGATCACCTCGCCCTCGCGCCTCGTTCCCGTACCGATCCCCGACAGCGTGGCCGCCCTGATCGGCGCCTGCCTTCCGCTGCACGTCCTCCAGGCCGAGGTCGACGCGGACTGCGCGGCGCGCGAGGTGTACCGCTTCCGGGGACCGCTCTGCGCGGAGGACCGGGCGGACCGCGAACACGCGCTCGCCGCGCTCGCGCGGGCCAACAAGATCCTCGCCAAGCACCACCCCCGACTGCCCGTCACCCCCTGACCGGGTACACCTGTTCGGCCGTCCCCCGCATGCGTGAGGGCGGGCCCGGTGTGACGCTGCGAGAGTGACCACGACCAGCGACGCAGCGCCCGCGCCCTCGGCCGCCACCGAGCCACCCGTGCTCGACAGCCGCCGCCGCAACATCGTCTTCGGCACGATCATGCTGGGCGTCCTCCTCGCCGCCCTCGACCAGACGATCGTCGGCACCGCCCTGCCCACGATCGTCTCGGACCTCGGCGGCGCCGCCCACATGTCGTGGGTGGTCACCTCGTACCTGCTCGCCGAGACGGTCGCGACCGTCCTCGTCGGCAAGTTCGGCGATCTCTTCGGCCGCAAGGTGATCTTCCAGGTCTCCGCGGTCGTCTTCATCACCGGCTCCTTCCTCTGCGGACTCGCCACCAACATGACGCTGCTGATCGTCTGGCGCGGTCTCCAGGGCATCGGCGCCGGCGGCCTGATGGTCACCTCGATGGCGCTCATCGCCGATGTGATCCCGCTGCGCGAACGCGGCAAGTACCAGGGCGCGATCGGGGCCGTGTTCGGTGTCTCGACCGTCATCGGCCCGCTCCTCGGCGGCCTGTTCACCGACCACCTCAGCTGGCGCTGGGCGTTCTACGTCAACGTCCCCATCGCGATCCTGGTCGTCATCGCCGCCCACCGCACGATCCCCTCCGTACGCTCCGCGAGCCGGCCGGTCATCGACTACGCGGGCATCGCGCTCGTCGCCGCCGGATCCAGCGCCCTGATCCTGGCGACCAGTTGGGGCGGCAACGAGTACGCCTGGGGGTCCGGCGTCATCATCGGGCTCTTCGCGGGCGGCCTGACCGCCCTGGCCCTGTTCTGCTGGGTGGAGACCCGGGCGGCCGAACCCATGCTGCCCATGCGGCTGTTCGGGAACCCCGTCTTCACGGTCTGCTCCGTGCTCAGCTTCGTCGTCGGCTTCGCCATGCTCGGCGCGATGACCTTCCTGCCGACCTATCTGCAGTACGTCGACGGGGAGTCGGCGACCATGTCCGGCATCCGCACCCTCCCCATGGTCGTCGGCCTCCTCATCGCCTCCATCTTCAGCGGCAACGTGGTCAGCAAGACCGGCCACTACCGGATCTTCCCGATCGTCGGCTGTCTCGTGATGGGCGTCGGCCTCTTCCTGCTGTCCCTCATGGGCCCGGACACCGGCACCTGGCTGGAATCGCTGTACATGTTCGTCCTCGGCGTCGGCATCGGCCTGTGCATGCAGGTCCTGACCATCGCCGTGCAGAACACCGTCGAGTACGCCGACCTCGGCACCGCCACCTCCGGCGTCACCTTCTTCCGCACCCTCGGCAGCTCCTTCGGCACGGCCGTCTTCGGCACGATCTACGCCAACTCCCTCAAGCCCAACCTCGAGGAGGGCGTCGGCGAGGCCGCCGCCGTCGCCGGGAGCCTCGGCGTGAGCCCGGCCGGAATCGCGCAGGCCGCGCAGAGCCCGGCCGGCCTGCACGGCCTCCCGGACCGGGTCGCCGAGCCGATCGTCCAGGCGTACGCGGACACGCTGCACACCGTCTTCCTCTGGACGGTGCCGGTCGCGGCCGTCGGCTTCGTCGTCGCCCTCTTCCTCAAGCAGGTGGAGCTGCGCGACTCGGCCCGCTCCGCCGCCCCCGACATGGGCGAGGGCTTCGGCTCCCCCACCATGTCCGGCGACTCGGAGAAGCTCCTCGAACTGGCCGTCGGCCGGATCCTGCGCCGCACCGACTACGAGACGGCCCGGGCGATCGTCGCCGCGTCCGACACCCGGCTCGACACGGCGGGGGCGTGGGCGGTGATGCAGGTCGAACTCTTCACGCGGACGGTCGGGCACGCGAGCCTCGGCCTGATCTCGGCCGGACGGCGGGTGCCGCCCGAGGTGCTGCTGCCGGTCTTCGACCGGATGGTCGACGAGGGCTTCCTCACCCGCGACGGCAGCCTGCTCTCCCACACGGCTGCGGGCAAGCGCGAGGCCGACGTCATCACACACGCCTGGGGCGAGTGGCTCTCCGACGTCGTCGCGCAGGAGCGCGGCCGGCCCAGCGGGCCCGAGCTGCGGGTGGCGACGGACGCCATCGCCAAGAAGATCGTCGCCGAGGACCTCGCGAGCGGGCTCCCGAGAGAACGGGTGACGGCGGGCGTGGGCGCGCGCTGAGGTCGGTGCCCCGAAAGACAGGCCCTAGTCGATGAAGTCGCCGTCCACGTACACCCATGCGCCCTCGTGGCGGGCGAAACGGCTCCGCTCGTGCAGGGCGCCGGGTTCGCCGCCGTGGACGTAGCGGGCGGTGAAGGTGACGGTGCCGTGCTGGTGGAAGGCCGTGCCCTCGGTGGACCCCTCGATCTCCAGGCCGGCCCACCGCATCCCCGGGTCGAAGTCGACCTCGCCCGGCCGTGTCTCCGGCGCCCAGGTGCGCAGCAGGTACTGCTCGTCGCGGACGACGAAGGCGCAGTAGCGGGAGCGCATGAGCAGCTCGGCGGTGGGCGCCGTACCGCCGGTGCCCGAGTGGAACCGGCCGCAGCACGCGCCGTAGGCGGCGTCGAGACCGCAGGGGCAGGGCGAGGTCGCGGTCACGGAGGGTGCGGGGGCGGCCGGGGACGTGCGGGGGCGGGTCTTGCGTCGGGACATGGCGTCATTGTCCCCCACGGGGTACGCGCGGCGGAGCCGCGGCGTCTCCGGTCCCGCACGGGGAGCCGCGCCCGGCATGTGGACGCCCGCGCGGACGGCCGTCCGGAATCCCGCTGCTCACAGGGCCCCTCCGAGTAGCGTACGAGCATGAAACTGACGATTCTCGGAGGCGGCGGATTCCGGGTGCCGCTGGTGTACGGCGCTCTGCTCGGCGACCACGCCGATGGGCGGGTCACCCACGTCACCCTGTACGACCTCGACGAGGGGCGGCTCTCGGCCATCGCGCGGGTTCTCGCGGACCAGGCGGAGGGAGTGCCCGACGCGCCGGCGGTGACGGCGACGACGGATCTGGACGAGGCGCTGCGCGGGGCGGACTTCGTGTTCTCCGCGATCCGGGTCGGCGGTCTGGAGGGCCGGGCGGCCGACGAGCGGATCGCGCTCGCCGAGGGGGTGCTCGGCCAGGAGACCGTGGGCGCCGGCGGCATCGCGTACGGGCTGCGGACCGTGCCCGTCGCGGTGCGCATCGCCCGGAGGATCGCCGAACTCGCCCCCGACGCCTGGGTCATCAACTTCACCAATCCGGCCGGTCTGGTCACGGAGGCGATGTCCCGGGTGCTCGGCGACCGGGTCGTCGGCATCTGCGACTCGCCCGTGGGCCTCGGCCGCCGGGTCGCCCGCATCCTGGGCGCGAACCCGGACGAGGCCTGGATCGACTACGTGGGCCTCAACCACCTGGGCTGGCTGCGGGGGCTGCGGGTCGGCGGACAGGACGTTCTGCCGCGGCTGCTCGCCGACGAGGAGGCGCTCGGCTCCTTCGAGGAGGGCCGGCTCTTCGGCCCGGAGTGGCTGCGCTCGCTCGGCGCGATCCCCAACGAGTACCTGCACTACTACTACTTCAACCGGGAGGCGGTCCACGCCTACCGGACGGCCGAGCGGACCCGCGGCGCGTATCTGCGCGACCAACAGGGCGCGTTCTACCAGGAGATGAGCAAGCCCGACACCCCCGCCCTCGACGCCTGGCACCGTACGCTCGCCGACCGGGAGGCCACGTACATGGCCGCCAACCGGGAGGCCGCCGGGATCGGGGAGCGGGACGAGGAGGACCTGGAGTCGGGCGGCTACGAGAAGGTGGCGCTCGCGCTCATGCGGGCGATCGCCCGGGACGAGCGGACCACGCTCATCCTCAACGTGCGCAACGGTGCGACGCTCTCGGTGCTCGACGCGGACGCGGTGATCGAGGTGCCGTGCTTCGTGGACGCGAACGGCGCCCACCCGGTGTCGGTGGCCCCGCTGCCGTACCACGCCGTCGGTCTGGTCACCGCCGTGAAGGCGGTGGAGCGCGAGGTCCTCGCGGCGGTGGAGAGCGGCTCGCGGGCGACGGCCGTGAAGGCCTTCGCGCTGCATCCGCTGGTGGACTCGGTCGCGGTGGCCCGCCGCCTGGTGGAGGGCTACACGACGGAGCATCCCGGTCTGGCCTGGCTGCGAAGCTGACGTGACCGGGCGGCGAACGGACGGCTGACGAACACCTTTACGAGCTCGGGGGCGCGGCCTAGGCTCGCGCCCCATGACCTCACAGCGCAAGGGAGTTCGACGTGCGGCCGCCCGCCTCGCCGCGGTCTGTCTGCTGGCCGCCGGCCTGGTGGGAACCGCGCCGGCGGCCGCCGAGACACCCACGTCCGGCGAGGGGCCGGTCGTCGTGCCGGTGCAGACCACCGGGCCCGCCGACCGGCGGTTCAACCTCGTGTTCATGGGCGACGGCTACACAGCGGCGGAGATGCCGGCGTTCCGGGCGGACCTCGAACGGCACTTGAACACCCTGTGGAGCATCGAGCCCTTCGCCTCGTACCGCTCGTACGTCAACGTGTGGGCGGTGGAGGCCCCCTCGGCCGAGTCCGGAGTCGACTGCGACCCCGGCCTCACCGCCCCCGCCCGTGACACGGCCCTCGACATGGGCTTCTGGGGCGGCTGCAACCCGGACAGCGTGCAGCGGCTACTCACCGTCGACAGCCGCAAGGCCGCCGCGCTCGCCGACCTCGTCCCCGGCACGAGCCGCGCCAACCGCCAGATCGTCGCCCTCGCCCACAGCGACACCTACGGCGGGGCGGGCGGCAGTTACGCCACGGCCTCCGGCGGCAACGCGCTCTCCTCCCTCATCACCCCGCACGAGATAGGGCATTCGCTCGGCGGCCTCCAGGACGAGTACGACTACTACGCGCGCGGGGTCCCGGGCGAGGCCTACGAAGGACCCGAGCCCTCCTCCGTCCACCACACGCTCCTGACGGAACACCAGATGCGGGAGCAGCAGGCCAAGTGGTGGCGCTGGCTGGGCGAGGAGAGCGAGTCGGGCGGGGTCATCGGCCGCCACGAAGGCGGGATGTACAGCACGAAGGGCGTCTGGCGGCCGAGCCGCCACTCCCTCATGAAATCCCTCGGCTACGCCTTCGACCAGGTGGAGCGCGAGGTGATGGTGCGGGCGATCTCGGCGAAGGTGAACCTGGTCCAGGACCACACCCCGGACACGGCGCCGATCGGGGCGGACCGCACGGTGTGGGTGGACACCCTGCATCCCGTGGGCGGCGCGCTCGCCGTGACCTGGACGCTGGACGGCCGGAGCCTCGACACCGGTGGCGCCCGCACCGTCGACCTGCGGAAGGTGCAGGTCTCCCCCGGTACGCACACCCTGACGGCGACGGTCACCGACCCGACGCCCTTCGTCCGCGACCCTGCGGTCCGCGCCTCGGCGGCTCTGACCCGGACCGTCAGCTGGACGGTGGATCCCTCGCTGACCACCGTACGGAGTCCGGAGGTTCCCGCCTTCACCGGGCACACCCCGACCGGGTCCCCCCTCGGCGCCCGCAGCGTCGTCCACGCGGACACCACGCACGCGGTCGACGCCACCCCCGGCGTGCGCTGGCGTCTGGACGGGCGTGCTGTCGCGACGTACGGCCGCAACGACCGTGATCTGGACCTGCGTTCACTGCGACTCGCGCCGGGCACCCACACCCTCACGGCCCGACTCTCGGGCACGGACGAGGAGTTGAGCTGGACGGTGGACGCCCGGCCGGCCACGGCCGCGTACGAGCTGTCCGAGCCGCTGCGGACGGTACGGCGTCCCGGGCGCCCGGTGGAGTACGTCTACGACGACGCGTTCA
The DNA here is from genome assembly GCF_049913175.1 of Streptomyces sp. R-07. Lineage (NCBI taxonomy): Bacteria > Bacillati > Actinomycetota > Actinomycetes > Kitasatosporales > Streptomycetaceae > Streptomyces > Streptomyces sp. R-07. The sequence continues at coordinate 6,629,373 of NZ_CP183978.1, read as the reverse complement.
CGATGCGGCTGACCGCCCGTGACGACCAGGAGGGCGCCGTGGTCAGCCAGTTCAGGGTCGACGGCGACGGCTGGTACACGTACTACGGCTGGCCGACGGACGCCGACGCGCCGTTCCGCTTCTCGCCGGGCGGCACGGTGATCGACGACCTCGTGTACGGGAAGCTGGGCCGGAGCCGGGCGGTGCCGTGGGACGACGCGACCCCGGACTACGGCACGCACACCGTCGAGTACCGCACGATCGACGCGGCCGGCAATGTCGGCCCGGCGCGCAGCTTCCTGGTGACGCTGGTGGAGCCGTAGCAGGACGAAGGGGGCCCGCCGACGATGTCGGTGGGCCCCCTTCTGGTACTGCCCGGGGTCAGGGCTTGCGGGCCACGGCGGCCCACCCGGGGATGGGGTCGTCGCCCTGGACCGGGACGGGCTCGCCCAGCTCCGGGTGCCATTCGGCGGTGAGCGAGACCCCGGGCTCGACGAACTCGAGGCCGTCGAAGAACGCGGCCAGCTCGTCGCGCGAGCGGGGCCGCAGGGTCAGCCCGCGCGCCTTGTACATGGCGGCCGCCTTCGCCGCTCCCTCGGGGTCGAAGTCCCCGGTGACATGGGAGAGGACGAGGAAGCTGCCCGGCGCGAGCTTGTCGACGATCTTGGAGACCAGTTCGTACGCGCCGTCCTCGTCCCCCACGAAGTGCAGGAGCGCGAGCATCGACAGTGCGATGGGCTGGTCGAAATCAAGGACCTTTCCGGCCCTTTCGAGGATGACCTCGGGCTCACGGGCGTCCGCCTGGATGTACTCGGTGGCCCCTTCCGGGGTCGAGCGCAGCAGGGCGGCCGCGTGCGCGAGCACGATCGGGTCGTTGTCGCAGTAGACGATGCGGGACTCCGGCGCGGCCTCCTGCGCGATCTGGTGCAGGTTGGGCTCGGTCGGGATGCCCGTGCCGACGTCCAGGTACTGCCGGACGCCGTGGGCGCTGAGCCAGCGGATGGCGCGGTGCATGAAGGCCCGGTTGACGCGGGCCATGTCCCGGCCCCGGGCGTCGACGGTGAGGAGCTGGCGTGCCATCGCCTCGTCGACCGGGTAGTTGTCCTTGCCACCCAGGAACCAGTCGTACATGCGCGCGGGATGCGGCTTGCTGGTGTCGATGCTCTGTCCGCTCTGTGGGACGGCGGGGTCCTGGGTCATCGGCTCTCCTGGTCGGGGCGAACGAGTGGCACTGCAACAAGAGTTACGCGATGGTGGGGGTGGGGCGGAAGGTTCAGGTGAGCAGAAAATCAGCCTGACCGGATTTGGCGCCCTGGATGAAAGCGGCGATCTCCCCGTGGGTGTAGATGAGCGCTGGTCCTTCAGGGTCTGCGGACTGTCGCACGGCGACTCTGCCGTCGGCCAGCTTCATGGCCTCCACGCAGTTGCCCCCGTTCCCGCCGCTCCAGGGCTTGTGCCAACCCTCGGCACCGAGCTCAGCGGCGGGCATGCCGTTGTATATGCGATCCATTCACAGCTCCTTGCGGAGATTCCGGAGAATCTCCTTCGTGCGTTGTGCAGTCGCGGCCTGCGCCGCCATGCGGTCCATGACCTCCAGGTGGGACGCCACCTCGGGACGCGCGTCGAGATAGACGGCGCCGGTCAGGTACTCGCTGTAGACCATGTCCGGGAGTTCGGGCATGGCGAAGCGGAAGAGGACGAACGGCCCGTAGGTGCCGGGATGGTGGCCGGACGCGAACTCCGCGATCTGCAGGGTGACGTTCGGCAGCTCGGACGCTTCGAGCAGCCGGTCGAGCTGGTCGCGCATCACTTCGGGCCCGTCACCGACCGGTCGGCGGAACACCGTCTCATCCATGATCACCCAGAGCTTCGGGGCGTCGTCCCTGGTCAGCAGGGACTGGCGCTCCATCCGCAGGGCTACATGGCGTTCGGCGTCCTCGTCCCTGCCGGCATCGCTGCCGCCACCGACCGCCCCGCTGCGCAGAATGGCGCGGGCGTACTCCTCGGTCTGGAGCAGACCGGGGACGAACTGGGGTTCATAGGCGCGGATGAGGCTCGCGGCCCCCTCCAGGCTGACGTACATGGAGAACCAGCCGGGCAGCACGTCGTGGAACCGCTGCCACCAGCCGGGGAGGTTGGCCTCCTCCGTGAGGGCGATGAAGCCCTCCGCCTCGGAGTCCGTGATCCCGTACTCCTTCAACAGGAGCTGCACGTACGGAATCTTCAGCGCGACCTCGGCGGTCTCCATCCGCCGGACGGTGGCCGGGGCCACCCGGAGGATCTTCGCCGCCTCTTCCCGCTTCATGCCGGCCCGCTCTCGCAGGTCCTGCAGACGCTTTCCGAGGACGACCTGTCCCACCGTGGGGGCGGACCGCGGCTCGCTCACTCTCAGACCTCCCCGACGCGCTGTTTCGACGAGTGTGCCACGAAGCCGCTCCAGAGAGAACACAGCACTCTGCAATTTTCAGAGTGCCACTTGCCAAGTGTCCGACTCAGGAGGACAGTGTTCCGGTGAACCAGTACACGCTGCCGCCGTGCGCCACCGCGCCACGGCGACAGTCGCGTACGGCAGTCCTGCCCACTGTTGTGAGGAACCGGTCGTGGCTTCTGGTAACGCGCAGCCTTCAGGTCTCATGAGTCCCCGAGCTCCTCGGGTCATGGCCCAGCGCCCACAGCAGCACACCGATCCCGTCCGCCGCTTCGCCTTCGAGCTCCCGGCCCTCACCTCCTCGGTCGCCCGGGCCCGCAGACTCGCGGAGGAGCGGCTCATCCTCTGGGGCTGCGGCCCCGAGATACGCGACACGGTCGCCCTGGTCGTGTCCGAACTCGTCACCAACGCCGTCGTCCACACCGCGAGCGGACGCGTCGTCTGCGAACTGCGCGAGGGCGAGGAGACGCTGCGGATAGCCGTACGGGACGAGGGCGGTCCCGCCGGACCACGGATACGCGACTGCGGCGAGGAGGAACGCGGCCGCGGACTCCTCATCGTCGACGCGCTCTGCACCGCCTGGGGCGCCGACCGCACCGGCCACGGCACGGCACAGATCGTCTGGGCGGAACTGGCCCACGGCACGGCGGAACCGTGCTGAGGTCGATGGCGACCCGTATCATCCCGCGGGCCCGCCGATCCCCCGAGGCCGGCTCCGTACCGGCCCAGCGCCGCTCACCGGAATCCCTCCTCGGCGGCACGTCGGGCCTCGCCCGGCCGCGCGGACTCGACGCCACCCGGCTCGCCGTCCCCGTCGGACTCCACACCGGCCTCGGCTGCGACGCCGTCGGTGTCCCCGCCCGCTTCGGCTTCAAGATCCTCTCCCGCCTCCCCGCCAAGGGCTGCGTCTACGCCGACTCCGACTGGTGGTGGTGGCTCGTCCCCGCCGGCTCCGACCTCGACCTCGCCTGGCCGCTGCCCGCCTGCTACGCCCCCGGCGCCGAGATCCCGGACCGCCGCCCGCGCCTCATCCACCACCCCGACGGGACCTCCCCCTACACCCCGCCGATCCCCCTGTACCTGCTCGTCTGCCAGCTGACCGGCATCGCCCCGTCCTGGCCCGCACCCCCGGTGAGCACCGCGCTCTGACCCGCACGGACGGTGACGTCCCGTGGACGTCCTGCCGAGGAGTCCGGCCCGATCGGCGGGACACCCCCCTGGACCGGCGGCCACAGCTTTGCGGGCGGCAGCCAGGCGAGGGCGGGGCGGTTCGTCGGCGGGACGGCGAGGATGTCGCCGGGTGCCGGGGCCGGCACGGGACCGGCCTGCCCGGCGAGGGCCTCGTCGAGGCGGGTGCCGGGGCCGGCACGGGACCGGCCTGCCCGGCGAGGGCCTCGTCGAGCCGGTCGATGCCGGAGGCGCGGGTCCCAGACGACCTGGCCGTCCGCCTCGAAGAAACATCAGCCCGTGCCAGGGGATCTCCGCACCCGGTACGAAGTCGCCCAGCAGGACGCGCTTCGGCGGGCCGCCGCGCTCGGCGATCCCCATGACGAACCGCTCGGGGTCGAAGCGCGGGTCCCAGAGCACCCGGTGGTAGATCTCGTCGCCGGCAGCCTGGCTCATTCCGGTGGGTGAGTGCGGAGCCAGTCGGCCCAGGTGGTGGTACCCCGTTTGCCGTCGGGGCATGTGAGGTCGCGGGCCGCGCGTTCCACCGCGGACGGTACCGGGAGGCGCAGCAGTCGTCGCTGTCTGCCGCGAATCCGCTGCCACGACGCGATGACGTCGCCGAGCGTGAGTACCTGCGGCCCTCCGAAGTCCATGCACCGCCCGCCCGGGCCTTCGGCGACGCGTTCGGCAAGGTGGTCAGCGAAGTCTTGCGAGTCCACCGGCTGGGTCTGGAGATCGGTGGGCAACGCCAATACGGGCAGCCGGGCCGCCTTGCCCAGCATCCGGTCGGTCAGCCAGTGGAACTGGGTGGCCCGCAGGATCGACCACGGCACGGGTCCGGTGCGTACCAGCTCCTCGGCGGTGTGCTTGACGCGCATGTACGGGATGCGGGCCCGGTCGACGCCGACGATGGACACATAGGCGAAGTGGACCACCTCGGCCCGCGCGGCCGCGTCCAGCAGTCGGCGGGTGCCGTCGACGTCGACCTCCGGCGGGCTGCGCCAGAAGTCGGCCGGCAGGAGAAAGCCACGCCGGGCGGCCGGGGAGAGCGTTGCCGCGTGCACGACGACGTCCGCCCCGGACACCGCCGCCGCGATCCCCTCGCCGGTGGCGAGGTCTCCTCGGAACCACTCCACATCGGGATCCGGTCCCGGTGAACGGGCGAGCACGCGCACGCGGTGCGATGGCTTCAGCCTGGCGACCACGTCTCTTCCCAGGTGCCCGGTGCCTCCCGTGACCAGGACCGTGTCCATCGGCAGCTCCTCCGGATCGAGCAAGCAGACCTCCGCTCCACTGTCTCACCACGCCGGCTCACCGGCATGACGGCGCATGGACCCGGTGCCTCCCGCCCGGCTGACCCGGGCTTAGGCTCGGTGCCATGTTCACCCCGCAGGGTCCCAGCCTCCGCGAGCTGACCGTCCAGGCCCTCTCCTCGGTGGAGCACGGCTACGACCTGCTCGCGAGCAAGTTCGACGCGACGCCCTTCCGCACCTCCGACCGCCTCCTGACCGCGGTCGCCCGCACCCTGGAGCCGCTCGGCCCCTTCGGTACCGGCCTCGACGTCTGCTGCGGCACCGGCGCAGGACTCGGCGTCCTCCGCTCCGTCTGCGCGGGACAGATCGCCGGCGTCGACTTCAGTACGGGCATGCTGACCCGGGCCCGGGACGCCCACCCGACCGCCGACCTCGTCCGCGCCGACGCCCTGGCCCTCCCGTTCGCCCCGGTCTTCGACCTGGCGGTCAGCTTCGGCGCCTTCGGCCACTTCCTGCCGGCCGACCAGCGCACCCTCTTCGCCCAGGTCCACTCCGCCCTGCGCCCCGGCGGCACCTTCGCCTTCCCGCTCCCCGCGCCACCACCGGTCGGATCCCGCCTCTACTGGACCCTGTGGGGCTTCGACGCGGCGATGCGCCTCAGGAACGCCGTCTGGCGCCCGCCGTTCGTCATGTACTACCGCACGTTCCGCCTGGCGGACGTCCGCACCCGACTGGAACAGACGGGCTTCGAGGTCACCCTCGCCCCGCTCGACGCCCTGGGCCACCGGGAGGACGGCAGCCCCCAGTGCAGGCTGGTGGTGGCACGGAAGAGGTAGCGCGTCACGCTCCGGGGATCGGTCCGCTCCAGAAGGCCGAGGGCCGGCCGTCGAAGCCGATGCTCACCTCCATGTCGAGCTCGTTCGCCGAACCGGCCGGCAGGTCGAAGCCGTAGGCTGCGACGGCCTTCCGTCCGCTGAGCAGCGAGCCCTGCAGCCCGAGCACGGGCGGCGGCCCCGCGTCGAAGACGCTCGCGAGCTCCCTGCCCTCCGCGTCCCGCCCTCTCACCACGACGGTCCCGAGATCGAGCCTCTTGTCGGTACCGTTCCGTACCGCCACGTCCACGATCACGGCCCTGTTCCCGGCCTTGTGTCCCGATGCACCCTGCGAGGGCGAGAAGGTCTTCGGCGCCGACACCGTCACCTCGATGCCGTCCGCGTATTTCTGTGGCTCGCCGAAGGCGTGCGGGCCGTCGCCGGCGGATGGGGCGGTCGACGCGGGAGGTGTCGTCGGCCCGGCGCTCCTGGGTGCGGACGGCGGGAGCGTCGCCGCTCCCGCGCTCTCCCCCGTACCCCGCACGCCGCTGTCGAACGCGCCCGCGCCCATGAGGATCCCCACGACACCCACGACGAGGCCGATCCCGCCGAGCAGTACGGCGAGGAGGGTCCACTTCTTTACGGGTCTCCGCGGGGGCGGGTCGCTCAGGGGACCCGAGGGCGGACCGGAAGGGCCCGGTCCGGAGGGGGTGCTGCCGTCGGTGCCGTCGGCCATGGGTGCCTCCGCCGCTCGGAGGGCGACACGTGATCACCTCAGCGTAGGACGGCGGACCGCACCCCGCGCGGTGGCCGGCGCGTCAGGCCTTCTTGACCACGCTGGACTTGAGCTGCATCGCGCCGAAGCCGTCGATGCGGCAGTCGATGTCATGGCCGTCCACGCCGTCGACGAGGCGGATGTTGCGGACCTTGGTGCCGGCCTTGATGCCGGAGGGGTTGCCCTTGACCTTGAGGGCCTTGACCACGGTCACGGTGTCGCCGTCGCTCAGCACGTTGCCGACGGCGTCCTTGATCACACGCTCCCCGGCGGTGTCGGCGGAACCGGTGGCGCCCTCGGCGGCCGGGACCCACTCGTGGCCGCACTCCGGGCACACCACCAGATTGTTCATCTCGTAGGTGTACTCGCTGGAGCACTGGGGGCAGGGGGGAATGTTCTCGTTCACTCCCCCAGGATAAGGCTCGCCCACCGCCGTGACCTCGGCCGATGCCCTGCCGGGGAAACGAAAAAGTGCCGGTCGACATGAGATCGACCGGCACTTTCGTGTGGTGTCCGAGGGGGGACTTGAACCCCCACGCCCGATAAAGGGCACTAGCACCTCAAGCTAGCGCGTCTGCCATTCCGCCACCCGGACAAGGTGATTGTCGTTCGGGGTTTCCCCCGCGGCGACAGAGATAACTCTACCAGGGGTTTGAGGCGCCTTTCACCAGCGTTTTCCGTGGTCAGTGGGGTGCGGACGGCTCCGCAGGCCTCCGTCCGGACCGGGTCGGTCCGTCCCACGTACGGGGTGCTCACCGCCGCGCACAGAGGGTCACGCGTTCGGGGTGGGAGCCCGGCGCCCCCCGACGCCGGCTCCGTGGAGGTCACCTTGACGACCCCCACGCGGTCCAGGCCAACCCTTCGGCGGCAGTCCGTCAGGTCGGCGGTGCCACCTGGAACGACCCTTCGTCCTCCGACTGGACCCCCTGGAGGTTCGCTCCCGTCAGGTTCGCGCCCTCCCGTCTGACGCCCGCCAGACGCGAGCCGCTCAGATCCGCGTTCGACAGATCGGCCCCCCGCAGATCGGCGCCTCTCAGATCCGCCCGGTCGAGGTAGGCCCCGCGCAGGTCCGCGCCGCGGAGGTCCACCCCGCGCAGATCGGCCCTGCTGAAGGTGGCCTGCTGAGCCTTCACGCCGCCGAGGCGCACTCTGCGCAGGTCGTTGCCGAAGAAGCCGGCGTCGGAGAGGTTGGCTCCGCGCAGGTCGGCACCGCTCAGGACCGCGTTCGTGAAGTCCGCCTCCCGAAGGTCGGCCTTGCGCAGATCGGCACCGGTCAGGAGCGCATCCCCCAGCCCCGCGTCCACCAGAGAGGCTTCCCGCAGGTCGGAGCCGGTGAGGTCGGCCCGCAGGAGGTTGGCCCGGTAGACGGAGCTCCGCAGGACGAGGTCCTCGGAACGCACTTCGTGGAGGTCCTGCCGGGCGCGGTCCAGGTCTCCCATGTCGGCCAGTCCCCGCAGGCTGACGTAGCGCAGTTGCAGCCGTGTGGTGTCCGTGATGTCGACGGGCCGGTTGGCCAGTACGGTCACGGCCGCCTGGAGGTCCACGGGCAGAGGCTGGGGGACATCCGCGCCGGCGCCCTGGGCTCGGCCCGCGGGCAGGCGGGCGTGCGCCCGGACGTACGCGGCCAGCACCGACAGGCCCGTCGACTGATCGCGCGGCGAGTCGCGCATGATGCGCTCGAGAGCGTAGATACCTCCGACCCGGACGTCCGCGGAGTCGTCGCCCAGGTTGGCCACGGCAGCCGTGTACCGCCCGGTGATCTGCGCCTCGCGGCTGATCCGCAGCTCCTCCTTGGTCTGCCCCACGGAGACCCAGGTGAAGAGCACCGCGGCCACCGCGGCCAGCCCCGGCAGGGCGGTCACCAGTCCGGCCCAGACCCTGCGCCACTCCGTCCGGCCGCCGACGTCCCCGCGGCGCCCGCCGGAGAGGTGCAGGCGTCGCCGGCGGCGGCGCTGCGCGGCCCGCCGCCGGGCGGCGCGGTCCATCCGTCGCAGAGCAGCGGTTCTCATACCGGATGAAGTGCCCACGCACGCATTTCAACCCATGCCCAGCCGACGCGCATCACTGGCGCACCTCCACCAGGCGGGCCGAGACGACCACGTTGCCCGCGTAGCCGTGCTCCTCCGTGAACGTGCCGCCGCAGGTGATCAGGCGCAGTTCGGGGATGCCGGCGTCGCCGTAGACCCGCTCGGCCGGGAAGCCCTCCTTGGGGACGACCTCGACCCCGTACACGGCGAAGACCGCGGTCCTGCCGTCGCGGCGGACGATCTCGACGCGGTGTCCCTTGCCGAGCGCGCCGAGGTCGTAGAAGACCGCCCGGCCGTTCGGGGTGTCGACGTGGCCGACGACGACGGCCGTGCCGCGCTCGCCGGGGGTGACCGCGCCGGTGAACCAGCCCGCGAGCCCGTCGTCCTCGGGCGGCGGCGCCTCGATCCAGCCGTCGGCGTCGAGTCCGACCTCGGTGACGGGCGCGTCGACGTGGACGGCGGGGACGCGGACGCGGACCGGCGGCGAGGCGGGCAGCGGAGCGGGTACGGACACGGGGGCGAGGGCGGAGAGTGCGGCCCGCGTCCCGTCGGGCGCGGCCGCGGCGAGGGGCTGCGGCGGGCCCTCGGCCCCGGACTGCCCCGCTCCGCCGCGCAAGAGGTGCACCCCGACGAGGAGGACGACGGCGATGACGCCCCAGGCGCCGCGCCGTCCGGTGCCGTCCGTACGTCCGGTGCCGTCCGGGCGCCCCGCGCCCTCCGCCCGTCCGCTGTCCTCCGCCGGCCCCGTACCCTCCGAACGCCCCACGACCACCCTCCTCCTCACACCCCTGCGGTACGCGCGACCGCGCTGCCCGCCGTCGTACGCGAAGTCCGTACGCGAAATCCGCGTACGCGCCGAGCGGTTGCGCGACGCCCGCGACCGCGCCGTCCGTCGTACGCGATGCCCGCGACCGCGCCGTCCGTCGTACGCGACGCCCGCGACCGCGCCGTCCGTCGTACGCGACGCCCTCGACCGCTTCCGCGTTCCGCGTTCCGCGCGGGCTGGCGCCCCTCCGCCCCGGACCTCGTCACACCGGGGCGGAGGGGCCGTTTCAGGCCCCCGGGTCCCGGCCGTCAGGCGCGGCCGTCGGCGCGGCGGCGGGTCAGCACGACGGCGGCGCCGAGCGCTCCGGCGATGAGCAGGACGCCCGTGACGAGCTCCGTGGTGCCGAGCCCGTCGGTGTCCGCGCCGGAGGCGGCGGCGGTTCCGTAGCCGGCCTTCACGCCCTTGTGGGCTCCGGTGTCGTGCCCGGTGTTCCCGCCGGTGTCGGCGCCGCCCTGGGCGATGGTGAGGCGGGTGGTGCCCCGTTCGCCCTTGCAGTCGAAGGTGATCTCGTACTCGGCGCCGACCTTGGCGTCGACGTCCACGGTCGCGGTGCCCGGGCGGCCCTCGTTGAGGGTCACGGTCTCGAACACGCCGGAGGTGACGCTCACGGACGGCACTTCGCAGCCGTCGGACGTGAGGGTGACGGTGCCGCCCGGCGCGATCGTGGCGGGGGTGACGGAGAAGCCGAACGACGTGATGTTGTTGTTGCCTTCGTCGGCCAGGGCCAGGGGCGCGACCGTCACGACGGCGACGGCGCTGAGCAGGGCGGCGGAAGCGGCACGTATCGCGCGCATGGCGGTCCTCCAGATCACGCGAGGGCCCGGACTCGGAGCGATTCCGCGTCCGGAAAGGGACGACCCTCACCGCGATCGAAGCTAGGTCCGCCCCCGTCGTGCCGCCACCGGGCTCCGCCGAACGGGGCACGGCGGGGCCGGGGGCCTGGCGGACCCGGGGGCCGGAGCACCCCCGGCCGGAGCGCCCCGGGCAGCCCTGAGCCCCTGGCAGGACCTACGGGACCCGGATGACCTGTCCCGCGTACGAGAGGTTGCCGCCGAAGCCGAAGAGGAGGACCGGGGCTCCGGAGGGCAGTTCGCCGCGTTCGACCAGCTTGGCCAGGGCCAGTGGGATCGAGGCGGCCGAGGTGTTGCCGGAGTCGACGACGTCCCGGGCGACGACGGCGTTGACGGCGCCGATCTTCGCGGCGAGCGGCTCGATGATCCGCAGGTTGGCCTGGTGCAGGACGACGCCCGCGAGCTCCTCGGGGGTGACGCCGGAGCGCTCGCAGGCCTGCCGGGCGAGGGCGGGCAGTTGCTGGGTGGCCCAGCGGTAGACGGACTGGCCCTCCTGGGCGAAGCGGGGCGGGGTGCCCTCGATGCGGACGGCGTGGCCCATCTCCGGGACGGAGCCCCACAGGACCGGGCCGATGGCGCCGGTGGCCTCGTCGTCCTCGACCGCCTCGACGATCGCGGCGCCCGCGCCGTCGCCGACGAGGACGCAGGTGGTGCGGTCGGTCCAGTCGGTGACGTCGGTCATCTTGTCGGCGCCGATGACCAGGGCGCGGCGGGCCGCCCCGGCCCGGACGGCGTGGTCGGCGGTGGCGAGGGCGTGCGTGAAGCCGGCGCAGACCACGTTGAGGTCCATGGTGGCGGGCGAGGGCATGCCGAGGCGGGCGGCGACGCGGGCTGCCGTGTTGGGCGAGCGGTCGATCGCGGTGGAGGTGGCGACGAGGACGAGGTCGATGTCGGCCGCGGTGAGGCCGGCGGTGGCCAGGGCCTTGCCGGCCGCGTGGGCGGCGAGTTCGTCGACGGGTTCGTCGGGCCCGGCGACATGGCGGGTGCGGATGCCGACCCGGCTGGTGATCCACGCGTCGTCGGTGTCGACGAGTGCGGCCAGGTCGTGGTTGGTCAGCACCTTGGCGGGCTGGTAGTGCCCGAGCGCGGCAATGCGAGTGCCCGTCATACTCGGGACCCCCTAGGTGGTTCGTTCGTCCGGCAGGACCCCCCAGTCTTGCCAGCGACTGATCGGTAACAGGTGACGTAAACCACCAACATTCACCCGTACCGCTTGGCCGACCGTGACAAGGCCCCAGGCCCGGCACGACTCCCCCGCCCGGCCCCGGACGCGCGTTCGGGGGAGGAGCGTGGCGGAGAATGGGGCGGTCAGGGCCTCCTGGGCCTTCCCTGCGGAGAGAATCGAGTGCTGTCACGATGGGACGGGTCACCGAGCGACGGCGTGTCCTGCGGATCCGGGGCGGTGCGGTCAACGCACGGCCCGACACCCTGGTGGCCGAGGAGCCGCTGGAGATCCGGCTGAACGGACGCCCGATCGCGATCACCATGCGCACGCCGGGCGACGACTTCGCGCTCGCGGCCGGTTTCCTGGTGAGCGAAGGCGTGCTGGCGGCGGCGTCGGACGTGCGGAACATCGTGTACTGCGCGGGCGCCACGGACGACGGCCGGAACACGTACAACGTGGTGGACGTGCAGCTGGCCCCCGGGGTCACGGTCCCGGACATCTCCCTGGAGCGGAACGTCTACACGACGTCCTCGTGCGGGCTGTGCGGCAAGGCCAGCCTGGACGCGGTCCGCACCACGGCCCGCTTCCCGATCGCCGACACTCCCCCGCTGCGGATCGCCCCCGAGCTCCTCTCCGTGCTCCCGGAGCGGCTGCGGGCCGCGCAGAAGGTCTTCGACTCGACCGGCGGTCTGCACGCGGCGGCGCTGTTCACGGAGGACGGCGAGCTGCTCGACGTACGGGAGGACGTGGGCCGGCACAACGCCGTGGACAAGCTGGTCGGGCGGGCGCTGCGGGAGGGGCTGCTGCCGCTGGAGCGGGCGGTGCTGCTCGTGTCGGGGCGGGCTTCGTTCGAGCTGGCGCAGAAGGCGGTGATGGCGGGGATCCCGGTGCTCGCCGCGGTGTCCGCGCCGTCCTCGCTCGCGGTGGACCTGGCCGCCGAGACGGGCCTGACGCTGGTCGGCTTCCTGCGCGGGCCGGACATGAACGTGTACGCGGGCGAGCACCGGATCGTGCTCTGACGGGGCCGTCAGTTCTTCGGCGGGTCGATCATCTGGAGTGCGAGGGTGGCCGGCGGCGGGCTGATGCCGGGGCCGCCGGCCTCGGTCCAGGCGAGGACCTCGTCGAGGCAGTCGTCATCCGCGCTCCAGCCGATCCAGGCGGCCCGGCCGCCCCGGCGCCGTCCCTCGGTGGAGGGCTGGACGACGAGCACGTTCGCCTGGGCGCAGGGGCCGAGACAGTCACTGGTACGGACGAGCAGACGGCCCCCGGAGGCCGCGGCGGCCGCCCGGAGGCGGGCCAGCTGGCCCTCGTGGTCCATGCCGGGGTTCTTGCGGGCGTCGCCGCAGCAGCAGCCGCGGCAGACGACCAGGGAGCAGGGGCGGGCCCCGTACCGTATCGGGACCGGTGTCACTCGGGCCCGTCCAGGGTGATCGCGGAGACGGGGGCGACCGTGCCGAGGCGCGGGAAGTCGAGGTCGACGGAGGCGCGGTGCTCGTCGGCGGTGAGGGCGGACATGGCGTCCTCGGCGAAGACGAGGTCGTAGCCCAGGTCACAGGCGGCGCGGGCGGTGGACTCGACGCCGAGGTTGGTCGCGATGCCGCCGACGACGAGGGTGGTGGCGCCGAATCCGGCCAGCAGCTCGTGGAGTCCGGTGTCCTGGAAGCCGCCGATGGTGCGCTTGACGACGACGGCGTCGCCGTCCCGGACGAGGTCGGGGACGAGCTCGCTGCCGGGCGGCTGGGCGTCGACATGGGGCCGCTCGACGCGGATGTGGACGACGGGCGCGCCGGCGGCCCGGAAGGCGTCGGCGAGCCGGGCGGAGGCCGCGAGGACGTCGGTGCCGGGGCGGGGAGCGAGGGGCAGCGCGACGATGCGTTCCATCAGGTCGACGAGGACGAGCGCGGTGCTGGCGGGATCGAGTGCGGGCATGGGAGCACCGTAGCGGCCCGGATGATCATCGAGGGGCGGTGATGGATGTGATCCGGCCTACGGAGGAGGCGGGCGGGGTCTCCGCCGGCTCCGGGTCCCGCGCACGGCGCTTCGCGATGACCGCGCAGACCATCAGCTGCATCTGGTGGAAGAGCATCAGCGGGAGCACCGCGAGGGAGGCCTGCGGGCCGAAGAGGACGCTCGCCATCGGCAGCCCCGCCGCCAGGCTCTTCTTGGAGCCGGCGAACTGGATCGCGATCCGGTCGGCCCGGTCGAAGCCGAGGCGGCCGGCGCCGTACCAGGTCAGGGCCAGCATCACCGCGAGGAGTACGGCCTCGACCGCGAGCAGCAGGCCGAGCCGCGCCGGGGTCACCAGGTGCCAGATGCCGGCGACCATGCCCTGGCTGAAAGCGGTGTAGACGACGAGGAGGATCGATCCCCGGTCGACGTACCCGAGGACCTTCTTGTGGCGGACGAGGAATCCGGAGACCCAGCGGCGCAGGAACTGCCCGGCCAGGAAGGGCACGAGCAGCTGGAGCACGATCTTCAGGAGCGCGTCGGTGGAGAACCCGCCCGCGCTGTTGCGGAGGAGCAGCGCCGCGAGCAGCGGGGTGAGGACGATGCCGGCGAGCGAGGAGAACGAGCCGGCGCAGATCGCGGCGGGCACGTTGCCCCGGGCGATCGAGGTGAACGCGATGGAGGACTGGATGGTGGACGGCACCAGGCAGAGGAAGAGGAGACCGCTGTAGAGCTGCGGGGTGAGGACGCCGGGGACGAGGCCGCGCGCGGCGAGGCCGAGGAGCGGGAAGAGCAGGAAGGTGGCGCCGAGCACGGTGAGGTGGAGCCGCCAGTGCTTGAGGCCGTCGAGGGCCTCGCGGGTCGAGAGCCGGGCCCCGTAGAGGAAGAAGAGCAGGGCGACGGCCCCGGTCGACGCGCCTTCCGCGACGGTCGCGCCGGCTTCGGAGGCGGGGAGGAGCACGGCGAGCGCGACCGTGCCGAGCAGCGCGAGGACGTAGCCGTCGACGGGCAGCCAGGACGGCAGGCGAAGGGAACGGCGTGCGGTGCGGCCGGGCGTACGGGGGGTCATGGGCTCCACTGCTCTGTGCACTGCGGGGGCGGGTCGCGCGTGTCCATCCTGCTCCACGGCCCGGTGATCGGGAATCCCGCACAGCACTCTGACTGTCATCACGTTTCGCGATAACGTCGTGGTGTGTACGAGCCCACCCAGCTGCGCACCTTCCTCGCCGTCGCCCAGACGCTGAGCTTCACGCGGGCCGCGGACCGCCTCGGGCTGCGCCAGTCGACGGTCAGCCAGCACGTGCGGCGCCTGGAGGAGGCGGCGGGCCGTCCGCTGTTCGCCCGGGACACGCATCGTGTGGAGCTGACGGAGGACGGCGAGGCGATGCTCGGCTTCGCGCGCACGATCCTCCAGGCGCACGAGCGGGCGGCCGCCTACTTCGGCGGGACGCGGCTGCGGGGGCGGCTCCGGTTCGGCGCGTCGGAGGACTTCGTGACGACCCGGCTGCCGGAGATCCTGTCGTCCTTCCGGCGCGAGCACCCCGAGGTGGACCTGGAGCTGACGGTCGAGCTGTCCGGGACGCTCCAGGCCCGGCTGGCGGCCGGGCGTCTCGACCTGATCCTGGCCAAGCGGCGCGGGGCGGAGAGCGAGGGCCGGCTCGTCTGGGAGGACACCCTCATCTGGATCGGGGCGCCGGGGCTGCGGCTCGATCCGGACCGCCCGGTGCCGCTGATCCTGTACCCGCCGCCGGGGATCACCCGGGCGCGGGCCCTGGAGGCCCTGCAAGCGCAGGGCAGGGCGTGGCGGATCGCGTGCACGAGTTCCAGCCTGAGCGCGAACGTGGCGGCGGCCCGCGCGGGGCTCGGGGTGATGGCGCACACGCGGGGCCTGGTGCCGCCGGGGCTCGTCCCGGTCCCGGCCCGCGCGGGGCTTCCAGAGCTCGGGGAGGTGGGCTTCGTGCTGCGCCAGGGGGGCCGGGGCGGGCGGACCCAGGAGGCGGCGGACGCCCTCGCGGAGGCGATCCTGGCGGGCGGCGACCGTCTGCACCGACCGCACTGAACGGACCGCCGCTCCACTGAACGGACCGGGCCGGGCGGGCCGTCGTCTTGCTGCACCGACCGCGCCGGGCGGAGGGGCGACCGGGCCGCACCGACCGCGCCGGGCGGAGGGGCGACCGGGCCGCACCCGCCGCGCCGGGCGCCCGGCGAGAAGCCGCCATCACGGTGCTTCGGGGGCCGGGGCGTGAGCGGCCGGTACAGATTCCGTGGAGATTCGCCCCCGGAGGACGTACCGTCCGGTCAGTAACAGCCCCGAGACACCTTCGACTTGGCTGCCTCACCTGCCCTGACCTGTGCGAACGCGGAATGTCCCGGCTTGGTGAAGGCCCTCCCCCCGGCCGGTCGGGTGGGGTACCGTCACCCGCGCCGTACGGAGCGCGACAACGGGCTTTTCCAGCCACCGAGCCGTCGAGGAGCAGGTCAGTGCGCGAGTTCACCGTGCCGCCCGTCGAGGCGGCGCCTCAGGTCGGCGGTCTGGCGGACGCCGTGTTCGACCACGCCCTCGCCGAGCCGGGCCGGATCGCCTTCGGCCGGAAGGGCCCGGACGGAAAGTGGCACGACGTGACCGCCGCCGGCTTCCGGGACGAGGTCGTGGGCCTCGCGAAGGGGCTGATCGCGCAGGGCGTGCGGTTCGGCGACCGGGTCGCGATCATGGCCAGGACCCGGTACGAGTGGACGCTCTTCGACTTCGCGCTGTGGACGCTGGGCGCGCAGCCCGTACCGGTCTATCCGACCTCCTCCGCCGAGCAGGTCTTCTGGATGCTGCACGACGCCGAGGTCACGGCCTGCGTGGTGGAGCACGAGGACCACGCGATGACGATCGGCTCGGTGATCGACCGGCTGCCCCGGCTCCAGCGGCTGTGGCAGCTGGACGCGGACGCCGTGGGCGAGCTGACGGCGGCGGGCGCGGACATCGACGAGGAGGTCCTGCACCGGCACCGGCGCGCGGTGACCCCGGAGACCGTGGCGACGGTCATCTACACCTCGGGCACGACCGGCCGCCCCAAGGGCTGTGTGATCACCCACGCGAACCTCATGTTCGAGACGGACATGGTGATGGGCCGCTGGGAGCCGGTCTTCCGCTCCCGGCACGACGAGCAGGCCTCGACGCTGCTGTTCCTGCCGCTCGCGCACGTCTTCGGGCGGATGGTGGAGGTCGCGGCGGTCCGGGGCGGGGTGAAGCTGGGGCACCAGCCGGTGATGGCGGCGGCCGAGCTGCTCCCGGACCTGGTGGCGTTCCGGCCTAGTTTCGTGCTGGCCGTGCCGTACGTCTTCGAGAAGGTCTTCCACGCGGCCCGCCGCAAGGCGGAGAGCGAGGGGAAGGCGGGCCCCTTCGACAAGGCCGTGGAGGTGGCGGTCGCGTACGCGGAGGCGCTGGAGCACAAGGCCTTCGGGACGGGGCCGGGGCCGTCGGCGGCGCTGCGCGTGCAGCACCAGTTCTTCGAGAAGACCGTGTACGGGAAGGTGCGCGCGGCCCTGGGCGGGCGGGTGCGGCACGCGATGTCGGGCGGATCGGCCATGGACCGCAGGCAGGGGCTGTTCTTCGCCGGCGCGGGGATCACGGTCTTCGAGGGGTACGGGCTGACCGAGTCCTCGGCCGCCGCCACGGCGAACCCGCCCGGGCGGACCAAGTACGGCACCGTGGGCCAGCCGGTCCCGGGGACGACGGTGCACATCGCGGAGGACGGCGAGGTGTGGCTGCACGGCGGTCAGGTCTTCTCCGGCTATCTGAACGCCCCGGAGGCGACGGCCGCCGTCCTCAACGACGGCTGGCTGGCCACGGGGGACATCGGTGTCCTCGACGAGGACGGCTATCTGACGATCACCGGGCGGAAGAAGGAGATCCTGGTGACCTCGGGCGGCAAGAGCGTCTCCCCGGTGGCCCTGGAGGAACGGGTGCGGGCGCATCCGCTGATCGCCCAGTGCATCGTGGTCGGCAACGACCGGCCGTACATCGCCGCGCTCGTGACGGTCGACCAGGAGGCGGTCGAGCACTGGCTCGCGATGCAGGGGCGGGCGCCGCTCTCCCCCGCCGAGCTGGTCCGCGACCCGGCCCTGGAGACGGAGATCCGTCGGGGCGTCGTGGCGGCGAACACGCTGGTCTCCCAGGCGGAGTCGATCCGGACGTTCCGGATCCTGGCGCATCCGTTCAGCGAGGAGCACGGGCTGCTCACCCCCTCGCTGAAGCTGAAGCGCAAGGCGATCGAGCGGGCTTACGCGGCGGAGGTCTCGGCCCTGTACGGCTGACGGCCGATCGGAATGCGGAACGGCCCGTGATCGTTGACGCTGGGAGTACCTCCGTACAGCCCGCGACGACGTAAGGATCCACCCCACGTGAGCACGGACAGCAACGTTCCCTCGGTCACCCTGAACAACGACGTGAGCATGCCGCAGCTGGGCTTCGGCGTCTGGCAGGTGCCGGACGAGGAGGCGACGGCCGCCGTGACGACGGCCCTGGAGGCCGGATACCGCTCGATCGACACCGCCGCGATCTACCAGAACGAGCGGGGCACCGGCCGTGCCTTCGCCGACTCGGGGATCGCCCGCGAAGAGCTGTTCGTCACCACGAAGCTGTGGAACAGCGAGCAGGGCTACGACTCGACGATGAAGGCCTTCGACGCCTCCCTCGACAAGCTGGGGCTCGACTACGTCGACCTGTACCTGATCCACTGGCCGGTGCCGGCCAAGGACGCCTACGTCGACACGTACCGCGCCTTCGAGAAGATCCACGCCGACGGGCGCGCCAAGGCGATCGGCGTCTCGAACTTCCTCCCGGAGCACCTGGAGCGGCTGATCGGCGAGACCTCGGTCGTACCCGCCGTCAACCAGATCGAACTGCACCCGCAGCTGCCCCAGCAGGAGTCGCGCGAGACGCACGCCAAGTACGGCATCGCGACCGAGGCGTGGTCGCCGCTCGGCCAGGGCAAGGGGCTCCTGGACGTACCGGCGATCGTCGCGATCGGCCGCAAGCACGGGCGGACGCCGGCCCAGGTGGTGCTGCGCTGGCACCTCCAGCTGGGGAACGTGGTGATCCCGAAGTCCGTCACCCCCTCGCGCATCCGCGAGAACATCGACGTCTTCGGCTTCGAGCTGGACGCCGAGGACCTGGCGGCGATCGCCGCCCTCGACGAGAACCGCCGTCTGGGCCCGAACCCGGCGGAGTTCAACGTCGGCGCCTGAAGGAGACGGAGGGGGTGGGGGCGGCGAGGCGCGGCGGCGGTGCGCCGGTTCACCAGGCGGGCCCGGTGACCGGCACTCGGTGACCGGCACTCGGTGACCGGCTCGGTAGCCGTGCAACGCGTCGCGTCGGCGGCGCTCCGGCTCAATAGCCCTGCACCGCGCCGCGTCGGCGGCGCTCCGGCTCGGTAGCCGTGCACCGCGTCGCGTCGGCGGCGGCCCGGCTCAGTAGCCGTCCACGCCGAGCTCGGTGACCGAGGCGAACAGGTGCTCCCACACCCCGGCGCCGGGCGCGCCGTCGGCCAGCGCCCCGGCGTCCACCTCCGCCATCGCCCGGAGGAAGGTCTTCACGCCGTCCTCCCCGGGGTACGGGTCCCAGCAGGCGCCCATGTGACGGCGGACGCCCTCCAGGAACCGGACGAAGGACTCCAGGTCACGGACGAGCGGGAAGACGGCGTCGCCGCCGGGGCCGTGGCTGCCGTCCGGCTGGCGCAGGCCGACCGCGCCGGTCCCGGGGTGGACGAGGACCTCCCCGGGGTCGCAGTACCCGAGGTCGAACTCGCCCACGCGCAACAGGCCTTCGGGGCCCGGGGCCAGCGGCTCGTCGGCGACCGCGAAGGACGTGACGCCGGCCGCCCAGTGGCGGGGCAGTCCGGCCTCGGCGAGCAGCGTCCGGGTCGGTGCGTGCGTGAGGGCGGCGGGCAGCTCGGCCGGCGGGACGCGGACGACCCAGGAGGGGCCGAAGACCGCGTCGAGCCGGGCCGCGGTGAGCGGGCCGTCCGCGTTCCTCGTGCCGGGCCGGAACCACGGCCCGCCGTCCGCCGGAACCGGCCGGGAGGAATCGGCGCCGCCCGTCGGCCAGTCGGCGAGGGCCGCGTCGTTCTGCTGCACCACGACCACTCCGCGCGCGTCGTGGAAGACGTAGCGGCCGCCGTCCAGCGGGATCGGCTCCTCCCAGGAGTCGGGGTGACGCAGTACCCAGGACTCGTCGTCGCCGTCGAACAGCCAGGGCCCGTCCGGCTCGGTCTCCTCGTACGGTTCGGCCGTGCCCTCGGCGGGGGCGGGGCGGGGCCGGCCGGTGGCCAGGTCGAACCAGGTGTCCTCGCACCACAGGGCCCAGACCTTCACCAGCGGGGTGCCCTCGGCCTCGTACACCTCGGCGGAGCGGTCGCCGCTGAGGTTCGGCGCGGCCTCGTAGGCGCCGACCGGCCGCCACCAGGCCCACACCGTCCGCCAGGGCAGCCCCGGTTCGGCCGCCGCCACGCGCTCGGCGTACTCCCGGTGGCCGAGGACGGTCGCGGCGAAGTGCAGCCAGGAGGCGAACTCGGCGGGGGTCGCCGGGGCGCTCCCGAACACCGCCTCGGCCTGGGTGAACACCTCGCGGCCGACGCCGCCGTGCTCCTCCGGCAGGGCGTCGAGGCGGGCACGGAGCTCGGCGCGGTCGTGGCGCAGGACCTCGGCGGGGTCGTCGAGCAGGGTACGGAGATCGAGATCGGTCACCGGCCCATCGTGCCAGCCCCGGCCGCTGTCATACCCGGGACGTAGGGTCGGAGACACCCCCTGGGGTGCGCGTGGCGGTGTCGTTCGCGCTGTCCAACTGCTCGGCGAGGAGAAGGAGTCGGTACGTGAGCGGTGCCCCTGAGCCCGTGGCGGAGGGCCTCTACCGGGTACGGAACGTGGCCAGCGGGCTGCTCCTCGAGGTGTACGAGGGGTCGAACCGCAGCGGCGCGAACGTGCAGCAGGGCACCGGGAACGGAACTCCCGGGCAGCACTGGCACATCACGCCCGTGCCGAACGGCGGCGGGCTCCATCACCTGGTCAACGCGGCCAGCGGCAAACGGCTCGACGTCGCGAACGCGTCCACGGAGAACGGCGCCAACATCCAGCAGTGGAAGGCGAACAACTTCGGCGCGCAGGAGTGGGTCATCGAGCAGGACCTCCAGTCGCCGGGGACGGTGGCTCTGGTGAGCTTCGTCAGCGGGCTGTTCCTGGAGGTCGCGGACGAGTCGAAGGAGGACGGGGGCAACGTCCGGCAGTGGGAGGACACCGACTCGCCGTTCCAGTGGTGGCGGCTGGAGCCGGTGTCCTGACAGGAGCCGAACGGTCCGCGATCAGCCCTTGCGGGCGGTGTGGACGGTGCGGGCCGTGAGGTGGAACAGGTCCCTGCGGTGGTGCAGGGACAGCTCGTCGGCCGGGTCGAGGAGCCGGTCCAGGGTCTCCTTGTCGTCCGCGTCCAGGCGGGCGCCCAAGCCGTCCCGGAGGCGCTCGTAGTGGGCCAGGGCCAGTTCCCGGACCGCCGGGGACACGGGTGCGGGGACGTCGGTGAGGAAGGTGCGGGTGCCGGCGGGGGTGAGTCCGGCGCCGGCGAGCAGCGCCCGCCAGTCGTCCCGCTCCTCCTTGGCTCCCGGGAGGTCGGCGCGCATCTCGCCGAACCAGTCGGCGTTGGCGGCGTCGAGCCGGGCCTCCAGGCCGGGGCGGCCCATCCCGATGTGCCAGGGCAGGTGACGGGTGGGCAGACCGCCCTCGACGAGGACCATCAGCCCGCCGGGGTTCAGGATGCCGGCGAACTCCGCGAGCGCGGCGCTCTGGTCGCCCATGTGGTGCAGGGAGTTGCCGGCCCAGACGAGGTCGGCCCGCCCCAGGGTGCCGATCCCTTCGGGGAGTTCGGCGTGGAGGGTGGAGACCCGGGCGCCGAGGCCGCGGGCCTCCGCGCGGGCCTGGGCCCGGGCGAGGAGTTCGGGGGTGCCGTCGACGGCGACCGTCTCGGCGGCCGGGAACGCCTCGGCGAGCAGGCTGGTCACGACCCCGGGACCGCTGCCGACGTCGAGGATCCGGCGGACGCCCTGCACCGGCGCGAGGGTGCCCAGCCAGGCGGCGGCCTCCGCGTAGGCGGGGCTCGCGATCTCGGCCTGCCGCTCCAGGAGCGGCGCCATCTCGCTCCAGTCGAGATGGGTGTGGTCGTGGTGACCGTGGCCGTGCTGCCGGCCGTGGCCCTCGCCGTGCGAGGGGCCGGGGTGGGACGCGCGATGCTGGCTCATGGCTCCAGGGTGCGACGGTACGGCCCGGGGCGCGAGAAATATTGCCGGTCCGGCAACAGTCGCCTGCTCCGCGGCGCCGACCCCCGGTCCCCGGGTCCTGCGCCCGGCGGGTCAGCCGCGGCCCCGGTGTTCCTGCGGGCTGACGCCTCGTACCCGCTTGAAGGCGGCGCTCAGGGCGAACGCGCCGCTGTAGCCGACCTGCCGGGCTACGGCCTCGACGGTGGCGTCCGTCTCGCGGAGCAGGTCGGCGGCGAGCGCGAGCCGCCAGCCGGTGAGGTACGCCATCGGGGGCTCCCCGACGAGCTCGGTGAACCGACGGGCGAGCGCGGCCCGGGACACGCCCGACTTCGTGGCGAGCGAGGCGACGGTCCAGGGGTGGGCGGGGTCGTTCTGGAGCAGCCGGAGCGCCCGGCCGACCACCGGGTCGCCCATCGCGCGGTACCAGGCGGGGGCCTCGGCTCCGGGCCGGGAGAACCAGGCGCGGACGGCGGCGATGAGGAGCAGGTCGAGGACCCGGTCGAGGACGACGCTCTGGCCGGGTTCGTCGCGGGAGATCTCCTCGTCGAGGAAGGGCATGAGGGGGCAGTTCCACACGTCGGCGGGCAGGTGCGCGAGCCCCGGCAGGGCGTCGAGGAGCCTGCGGCCGACCTCGCCGTCCATCAGGTAGGTGCCGACGAGGACGGTGGTGCCGCCGTCCGGGGCGTTGCCCCAGGTGCGGACGCCGAGCCGCATGGACTGGGCGAGCGGCTCCCCGGAGAGGGTGGTGCAGCAGCCGTCGACGCCGATCCTGGCGGTGGGCGCGGCGTCGGGCGTGTGGGCGACGGTGTACGGCTCGGGGCCGCGGGCGACTGCGATGTCCCCGGGGCGCATCAGGACGGGTTCGCCGCTGTCGGGGACGATCCAGGCCTCGCCCTCGGTGACGCACATGAGGCAGATCGGGGCTTCGTCCTCGATGCGCACGGACCACGGCGGCTCCATGATCATGCGGAGCAGGAAGGCGCCCTTGGCGCGTGGCCCGTCGAGGAGTCCGGCGAGTGCGTCCATGGTGCGCAAGGGTAGGCCGTCCGGGGGACGTCGCGGGGGTCGGAGTGCCTGAGACGGAGGCGTAGGCGGGTGAGACTGCGGAGCATGGGCGGGCGGCGCTCGGGGCGGGAGTCTTGAGCCATGACGACGAACACGAACGACACGCAGAGCACGCGGAGCACGACGATCCTGGTGACGAGCGCCACCGGCAAGACCGGGCGGCGCGTGGCCGAGCGGCTGACCGCGCGCGGCGCGACGGTCCGTGCCGGCTCCCGGGCCGGGGCGACGCCCTTCGACTGGGAGGCCCCGGAGACCTGGGCGCCGGCGCTGCGGGGCGCGGACGCCGCGTACGTGGCCTACTACCCGGACCTGGCCGCCCCCGGCGCGGTCGAGGCGATGGAGAGCTTCGGCCGGCTGGCCGTGGGGAACGGCGTCCGGCGGCTCACCCTCCTCTCCGGGCGCGGGGAGCCGGCGGCGGTCCTGGCCGAGGAGGCCCTGCGGGCGGCGGCGTCCGGGGCCGAACTGACCGTCGTACGGGCCTCGTTCTTCGCGCAGAACTTCTCCGAGGGGCTGCTCGCGGAGGGCGTCGCCGAGGGCGCGGTCGTCTTCCCCGCCGGCGACACGGCCGAGCCGTTCATCGACGCAGACGACCTGGCGGACGTCGTCGTCGAGACGCTGACGGCGGACGGGCACGCCGGGCGGGTGCACGAGGTGACGGGCCCCCGGCCGGTGGACTTCGCGGAGGTCGCGGCGGAGATCTCCCGCGCCTCGGGCCGCCCGGTGGTCTATCAGCCGGTGTCCGAGGCGGACTACGCCGGGCTGCTCGCCGGTTTCGGGCTGCCGGCCCCCGAGGCGGAGTGGCTCGCGGCGCTGTTCGCGACGCTCCTCGACGGTCACAACGCCTCGGCGACGGACGGGGTGAAGCGGATCCTGGGCCGCGAGCCGCGCTCCTTCGCCGAGTTCGCGGCGGGGGTGTGGGGCGGCGCGGCGTCCTGAACGGCCCGGTCTCCGGTCGGACGCCCCGTCTCTGGCCGGACGCCCGGTCTCCGGTCGGACGCCCCGTCTCTGGCCGGACGCCCGGTCTCCGGTCGGACGCCCCGTCTCTGGCCGGACGCCCGGTCTCCGGTCAGGTGTACAGCGCGGCCAGGGCCCGTACGGTCGCGGCGATGTGGTCGCGGAGGTCCTCGGGGGCGAGGACCTCCACCTCGGCGCCGAGCCCGAGGAAGGTGTCGTGCGCGTGCTGCGCCGATTCCACGGGGAGGGTGGCGCGGGTCCAGCCGTCCGGTTCGGGGGTGCCGGTGGCGGCGAGTGCCCGGGCGGCGGCCCCGGTGAGCCGGGCGGCGCCGCGCGCGGAGATCCGTACGAGCGCCTCGCCCTGGTGGAGCCGGGCGTGGAAGTCCTCCTGGCCGGCCCGCCAGTGGGCGGCGAGGTCGAAGCCGGCCGGGATCTCGGCCTCCTCGTCGGTGACGGTGAGCGCGAGGATCTGGTCGACGCGGTAGGTGCGCGGGCCGGGCCCGGCGACCAGGTACCAGCGGCCGGCCTTGAGGACGAGTCCGTACGGCTCCAGCCGCCGGTCGACGTCGGTGGGCTCCTTCCAGCGCCGGTAGCGGACCTCCAGGACGCGGCCCGCGCGGACGGCGTCGGCGACCTCGGGCAGGAACGGGGCCTCGGTGGACTCCGCGTACCAGCCGGGGGCGTCGATGTGGAACCGGGCCCGCAGCCGGTCGACGTGTTCGCGGAGCGGCGCGGGCAGTGTGGCCCTCAGCTTCAGCTGGGCGTCCGCGAAGTGCGGTCCGAGCCCGAGTTCGTCGGCGGCGACGGGCAGCCCGGCGAGGACGAGCGCCTCGGCCTCGCGGGCGTAGAGCTCGGCGAGGCGGTGCCGGTATCCGGCGAGCAGCCGGTAGCCGCCGCGGTGCCCGGCGTCCCCGTACAGCGGCACTCCGGCGGCCTGCAGTGCCTCCACGTCGCGGTAGACGGTGCGGACGGAGACTTCCAGTTCCCCGGCGAGGCGGTCGGCCGTCATCGGACCGCGGGTCTGGAGCAGCAGGAGGATCGAGACGAGGCGGCTGGACTTCACTGACACAGGGTGTCAGTGAAGTCTCCTTACGGTCCAGTCATGGCATTCGCAGAGAAGAGACTCCTGGTCCTGCCGCCGGTCGAGATCGCCGGGCGGCACCTCAAGCGCTATCACGTCGCCTCCGGTCCCGGGGGCATCGAACCGGAGGTGGAGAAGGCGGCGTACGCCCTGCTGCCGGAGCTGCTTCCGGAGCCGGACGGCACCCCGGCGGCGGGCTTCGTGGTGCTGCACCGCGGCGGTGACAGCGGCGCGTACCTCAACGCGTACAGCTGGGTGTGGGACAACGTGCTCCACTTCGGCGGCGCGGCCGCCGGCCAGCCCGCCCTGGACTGCCCGGACACCGATCCGGCGCACTTCGTCCGGGTCGACCGCTCGTGGATCGGCTGCGTGTGGGAGCTGCCGCCGCTCGGGCACGAACGGGAGGCCTGGGTGCGGCACATGCTGGAGCCCCGGACGCCGGACCTGGCGGGATACCTCGGGGACGCGCTGCCCTCCGGTACGACGGGAGGCCGGGCGTGACGGCCGACGGCTTCGCCTTCCTCGACGGACGGTGGCGGGTCCGCAACCGCCGCCTCGCGGACTTCCTCGATCCGGAGAGCGGGTGGAAGGAGTTCGAGGGGCACACCACGGGCCGGCTGTTCTGGGACGGCCGGGCGCACGTGGACGAGATCGTCTTCCCGTCCGAGGGCTTCAGTGGACTGACGCTGCGGCTGTACGAGCCGGAGTACGGCGAGTGGACGCTGAACTGGTCCAACAGCCGTACGGGAAAGCTGGACCCGCCGGTGAGGGGCAGGTTCGCCGACGACGGGACGGGCACCTTCCACGGGACGGACAGCTACGCCGGCCGCCCGGTGCGCGTGCGGTTCCGCTGGTCGGGGATCGGGCCGGACACGGCCCGCTGGGAGCAGGCCTTCGCCGCCGAGGACACCGACGCGTGGGTGACGAACTGGGTGATGGAGTTCAGCCGCGAGTCCCGCCGCGCCTGACGAAGCTCGCGAGCCGGTAGCGGGGGTCGGCTCGGGGCCGGTCCTGGTCCGGGAGGGCGGTCAGGGCGGCGGCGAGCGTCTCGGTGGTCGCCGGGTCGCCGTCGAACCAGGAGGCGAAGTAGCCGGCGCGCAGCTTCCGGACGGTGTCGCGCGGGGTGGAGCCCTGTCCGTGCCCGGTGAAGCGGGTGCCGGGGGCGGGGTCGAGGCCGTGGGCGGCGGCCTGCCGGGTGATCAGGTCGCCGCGGTCGGAGGCCGCCGCGGCCGAGCGGTACGGGCGGAGGATCGCGTCGATGTCGCTGCCGACGTCGTGGGCGGCGTCCTTGTCGACGGTGGCGATCAGGACGCCGCCGGGCCGCAGCACCCGGGCCGCCTCCGCGACGATCTCCGGCGCGAAGGGCACGAGGTGCAGCAGCCAGACGGCGCTGACCGCGTCGACGGCGGCGTCGGGCAGCGGCAGCCGACGGGCGTCGGCGCGCACGGCGCGGCCGGGCGCCCGGCCGGCGGCGACCCGCACCATGGCGTGGGCGGCGTCGGCCCCGTACACGCGCAGGCCGGGCCGGGCGAGCCGTTCGGTGACGAGGCCGGTGCCGCAGGCGAGGTCGAGCAGGGTGCGGGCGCCGGGCGGCACGAGCCGCAGGACGGCCCCGGCGGCCGCCTCGGCCCTGGGCACCCCGCCACGGGTCCGGTCGTAGTGCGCTGCCTCTGCCTCGTAGTCGAGCACGGTCTCCGCCATGCCCGCGATCCTAATGAGGGTCAGGTCGCGCCGTGGCCGGGGGCGATCCGTTCGACGCGGTCGGCGAGTTCGAAGTCCTTCTCGGTGACGGCGCCGCCGGCGGAGTGGGTGTTCACGGCGAGGGCGACCGTGTTGTAGCCGAGGGTGAGGTCGGAGTGGTGGTCCAGCTCCTGCTGGATCTGGGCCACGTGGACGACGAGGGCGGTCGCCGCGAAGTGGTCGCCGAGCCGGTAGGTCCGGGTGAGCCGGTCCGTGTCGACGGACCAGCCGGGAAGCTCCCGCAAGCGGTCCTCGATCTCCTTCTGCGACAGCGGCTGTGTGGGCACGGCGGTGCTCCCTCCGGTCGGGTGGTGCGGGTGACGGGGTGACGGACAGGGGCCCCGGGGAAAGCTACCCGTGGTCCCCCTCTGGGATACCGTCTGGCCATGACAACTGTCGTGAGCGACACGGGGGTGGGGCCCCTGCTGCGCGGATGGCGTGAGCAGCGGCGGCTGAGCCAGCTGGAGCTGGCGCTGCGCGCGGACTCCTCGGCGCGGCACATCTCGTTCGTGGAGACGGGCCGTTCCCGGCCGAGCGAGGACATGGTCCTGAAGCTCGCCGAGCACCTGGACGTGCCGGTGCGCGACCGGAACGCGCTGCTGCTCGCGGCGGGTTACGCGCCCCGGTACGCGGAGTCGCCGCTCGACGCGCCGCGCCTGGAGACGCTGCGCTGGGGCATCCAGCAGTTGCTCGACGGGTACGAGCCGTATCCGGCCCTGGTGGTCGACGGCACGTACACGGTGGTGGCGGCCAACCGGGGGGTCGAGCTGCTGGTCGGCGGGCTTCCGGAGCACCTCCTGACCCCGCCGATGAACGCGATGCGCCTCACCCTGCACCCGGAGGGCCTGGCGCCCCGGATCCGGAACCTGCGGGAGTGGCGGGGCCACCTCCTGGCCCAGATGGACCGTCAGATCGCGCTGGCCCGTTCGGAGCCGCTGCGGGAGCTGTACGAGGAGGTGGCGGGCTATCCGCTGCCGGAGCGGATCGATCCTGAGGACCGGCCGGACGCGGAGCCGTACCCGTACTTCGCGCTGCCGCTGCGGATCGAGCACGACGGGCGGGTGCTGTCCTTCGTGTCGTCGATCTCGACGTTCAACACGCCGATGGACGTGACCGTCGCCGAGCTGGCCATCGAGACGCTCCTCCCGGCCGACCCGGAGACGGTCGCGTACCTCCAGTCGCTGAACCGCTGATCCTCTCGGCTGATCCTCGCGGCTGGTCCTCAGCGGGCGACGGACGCGACGGCCCGCAGCGCCGCCCACTGGAGCCCGGCGAAGCCGGCGACGGTGGCCGCCTGCATCGGGGTCCACACCAGGCCGGCGGTGGTCGGCTCCAGCCAGGCGACGAGGGCGACGACGCTGAGGACGGCCCAGATCACGTTGGCGTCGACGACGAGCTTCACGGCGAGTGCGGGGGGCTGCGGGCGGCTCGCGAGCCAGGCGACGCCCGCGGCGAACGCGGTGAGGAAGACGCCGAGTTCGAGGAGCAGTCCCGCGTCGACGCCGAGGAGTTCGCCGAGGGGGCCGGAGGCGGCGAGGTAGGCGATCCCGTTGGCCCCGGTGACGACGGCGTCGAGGGCGAGGAAGCGGCGCAGCGCGGACTCGGGGCGGGTGGTGCGAGCGATCCTTGAAGATCGGGGCAGGGCCTGGGACATGGCGGATCACCCTCCATAGGGGGACGTTCGTGCTGGTGGTGGGTCCGGAGCCCGAGCGGAGTGCGCCGCCCGGGTTCCGGTGTTCCTGAGCATGCCGGGCGGCGCGGAGGGGGTCGATTACGCCGGAAGTAATGGCGGCCTTCGTGCAGGGGGCGGGACGGACTCCGGACGGCCGTGTCACCGCTCCCCCGGGGTGAGTAGTCTTCGCGCCGGGGTGGCCGGAACAGGTGCCCCGGAGGGGGAGAACACAGATGGCGTGGAACAAGGAACGGGCCCACATGGTGGCCACCGGGGACGATCACAAGGTGACGCCCGCGGAGCTCTTCTTCGACCTGGTGTTCGTGTACGCGATCACGCAGGTCACCGCCCTGATGGCGGCCGCGCCCTCGCCGGTGCGGATGGTCGGCGCGATGGTCGTGCTCGCGCTGCTCTGGTGGTGCTGGTGCGCCTTCGCCTGGCTGGGCAATGTCGTAAGGGCCGATTCCGGCGCGGTGTTCGGCGTCCTCGTCACCGTCATGGCCGTCGTCCTGATCGTGTCGCTGGACGTGCCCGAGGTCTTCGCGGACGCGCCGGGCGGGCTCTCGGCACCGCTGGTCTTCGTGCTCTGTTACGGCGCGGTGCGCGTCCTGCACCTGACCTCGTACTGGCTCTCCAGCCCGGGGGACACCGCGCTGCGGGTCACCCTCCGGCGTACGGCCATGGCGTCCGTACTGCCGCCGCTGGTCCTGCTCCTCATCGGCTGCGCGTACGACGGCCGGGTCCAACTCCTGCTGTGGCTGGGGGCGGTGGCCGTCGACTACGGCGGCATCTACGTCACCGGTTCCTCCGGCTGGCGGGTCAACTCCCCCGGGCACTTCGCCGAGCGGCACGGCCTGATCGTCATCATCGCCCTGGGCGAGTCCATCGTGGCGATGGGCGTGGGCGTCTCCGGTTTCCCCCTCTCGTACGCCGTGCTGGGCGCCTCGGCCGCCGGGCTGCTGCTCTCGGCGGGGCTGTGGCGGCTGTACTTCCGGCAGCTCGGCGAGGCCGCCGAGCACCGTCTCTCCGGGCTCGACGGCGACGAGCGCACCCGCTTCGCGCGGGACGTCTACACCTTCCTGCACCTGCCGCTGGTCGCGGGTGTCGTGCTCCTCGCGCTCGGCATGAAGAAGGTCCTCCAGCAGGTCGCCGACACCGGTCACTACGGTCTCGCCGAGCCTCTGCACGGCGTCGTGGCCTGGTCGCTGACCGGGGGCGTCGGCGTCTACCTGCTCGGCGCCGCCGCGATCGTGCTGCGCACCTCGGGCCGCCGGCCGACCGCCCTGGCCGTGGGCGGGGTGTGCTGCCTGGCGGCGGGCCCCCTGGTCGGCCTCGTCCCGGCCCTGGTGGCCCTCGCGGTCCTCGCGGGAGCGGCGGCGGTCCTCGTGGAACTGCACACCCGGCGCGGCGTGGGGACGTTCGAGGCGGTGGAGGCGGCGTGAGCCGCGGGGCGGGACGTCTTGAGGCGGGGGTCCCAGCGGCGGCTTGAGGCCGGGTCGCGGCGGCGGGAGCGCGGGTCCCAGCCGCGGCTTGAGGACCGGGTCACGGCGGCGGGAGCGCGGGGCACGGCCGCGGCTTGAGGCCCGGGTCACGGCGGCGGGAGCGCGGGGCACGGCGGCGGCTTGAGGCCCGGGTCGCGGCGGCGGGAGCGCGGGTCCCAGCGGCGGCTTGAGGCGCGGGTCCCTGCGGCGGGAGCGCGGGTCACGGCCGGGCACGGTCGGGCTGGTGACTTGGAGGATCGTGGCGTTGCGGCGCGGTGGGGCGGGCCGATCGGACAAGACTTCGCGGCGGCCGGTGAGCCGGCTGACGCCGCGGACGGTCCCGGACGAGGAGCGCTCATGCGCAGGCTGGCCGGGATCCGCCGGGGCGCGCCGGTGGTCGAGCGGGAGGAGTACGTGCTCGGCACGGTGTGCGGGGCCGTGCCGATCACGGTCGGCGGGGTCCACTCGGCGGTGGGGTTCTCGCTGCCGGTCGACCAGGAGGACCGGCTCGAGGAGACGGCTCTGCGACTGCGGAACCGACTCGAAGGGGCGTTGACGGCCCATGCCTTCACCGTGCTGACCTGACGCGGGGCCGCGCGGTCGGTACGCGGCGGGCCGGTGGCCTCCCGGAGGTGTGCTCCGGGAGGCCGTTTCCCGGGGTTCAGCGAAGGGGGCCTTCGCGGTTCTCCCGGTGGGCGGACGGCTCGGGCGTGCGGACCGTCGCCTCGGCGGACCGGGCAGCGGCCGGGGCACCGGGCTCGGTCACGGTGCGCTCGGTGCGGCGGGCGCGGGAGGCCTCGGCGCGCAGCAGGGCCTGGAGGACGGCGTACGGGTCGACGGGCATGGCGGAACTCCTCGTGGTGCGGGGGGTGATGTCGTACGGACTGCGGGGAGGCGTGGCCTCTCAGCAGCGCATCACCACGCACCGGAGCGCGTCGCCGCGCGGGGCGGGTACGGGGGCGGGGGCCGGGGTCCGGCGGTGACCCCGGGTGCCGTGGGCCCGGGGTCCGGGCCGGGCGGGGCGGAGGCCCATGGTGTGCCGTCGGGCCCGGCCGGGGAGTCCGGCATCGACGGCGGCCGTGTCGTGGGTCTCGCCGCCCGGGTCGGAGGCCGGGGCCGCGGCGCGCGTCTCGGCGACGGGGAGCGCGGCGGCGGCCCCGGTGCCGAACAGCGCGGCGAGGACGAGCAGGAGCGCGATCCACCGGTGCCGGCCCCGGTCCGGGCGCGCCGGGCGCCCCGCCGGGGTGGCGGGCGCGGCGGGCGTCTGGTGCGCGGGGCTCACGGAGATCCGTACTGCCCCGCCGTGCGTCTGGCGCGGCGCCCGAGGCCCGAACTCCGCCCGGGCGGCCTACGTCAGGGCACCGGATTCACCGCCCCGGCGGTCATCCTCGGCTCGCCCGGGGGGGGCATCCCCGGTCGACGGCGCGGCTCGCCCGGCGGTCATCTCCGGTCGACGGCTCGGCTCGCCCGGGGGGCATCTCCCGGTCGACGGCGCGGCCCCTCCGGTGGCGGCGGGCAGGCGTCCACCTCAGTGGTTCTTGTCCGGTGCGACCGGGTCATCGACCGGGAGAAGCGATTCCGACGCGTCTGCGGACGGCGCGATCTCCACCGGCCCCAGCGGCACCTGCGGACCCGAGGACTCGCGCAGCCAGCGCCGCAGGACCCGGTGCACCTGCTCCGCCCCGACCAGCTCCTCCCCCGCGCCGACCGGCGGTGAGAGGTCCGGCGGTGAGAGGAGGAAGGCGTGCGACTGCTCGCCGCCCAGGCCGCCGTGCGAGCCGATCTGCTCCTCGAAGGCGTGCACGGTTCCCGTCGCCGGGTCGTACATGGAGTTGACCATGATGTCCGCGACGTGCGGGAAGCCGTCCGTGCGCCGCACGGCGCGCGCCGCTCCCCGCCCGAAGACCGCGAGGGGTCCGCCGTCCGCGAGCTCGGTGACCGGCACCTCCGCCCCGTCGCGGGCGAGCACCACCGAGCCGTGCTCGGCACTGGCGACGAGCACGAAGCCGACGCCGGGATGGTGCGCGAGGGTCCGCAGCAGCGCCGGATGGCGGCGGTCGATCTCCTCCCGGGTCATCCGGTGCGGCACGTCGGGGAAGGAGACCAGGCCCAGGTTGCCCGAGGCGAGGACCACCGGCTCGGAGGGCCGGGCGGGCAGCTCCCGCGCTGTCTCGCCGCTCTCGTCCACCGGCCGGTGCAGCGCGCTGCGCAGCGCGTCCCTGGCCGCGTCCCGCGCCTCCGAACCGCTTCGAGTGCGCCGCACGCGGCGCGGCACGGGGAGCCCGCACCCGGCCCGTACAAGATCCTTGAGGGTCAGCCCGTACGCCGACTCGAAGGTCTCGCCGGGGCTCTGCCCGTGGTCGGAGAGGAGCACGATCCGGTACGGCCGTGGGGCGTGCTCGGCGACGGTCGCGATGAGCCCGATCGCGCGGTCGAGGCGCGCCAGGACCTGGTCCGTGTCGCGGCCGTGCGGGCCCGAGTGGTGCGCCACCTCGTCGTACGCGACGAGGTCGGCGTAGACCGCGGTCCGCCCGGCCAGCATGTCCCCCATCACCGCGGAGACCACGACGTCCCGCTCGACGACCGTCGCGAAGGCGCGGACGAAGGGGTACGTGCCGCCGCGCGAGACCCTCGGGGTCTCCCGGCGCAGCAGCGCCCGCGTCGACTGGTACATCTCGCGGAAGCACTCGGTGACGAGCGATCCGGCGGTGCGGACGGCGTTGGCCGGGTCGGAGAAGTACGCGAAGTAGCCCGCCCTGGAGCGGTTGCGGCGGCCGCGCCGGGCGGCCATCGACAGGACGAGGGCGAGCTGGTCGGCGCCGCCGCTGAAGAGGTTGCCCCGGGAGGCCCCGTCGACGGTCAGGAGACCGCCGTCCCCGGTGCGGCGCACGGCCCGGCGCTGGAGCTCGACGGCGCTCGCCGGGCGGTTCGACACCATGAGCCGGCCGGTGTCCTTCTCGTACCAGCGGAAGGCGGGCACGTCCTCGTTGGAGCCGTGCAGGATGCCGAGCTGGCTGGCGCCGGTCTGGCTGGACCAGTCGGTGCGCCAGGGGGTGAGCCGGTGGCCGGTGTCCAGCCAGCCCGCGACGGTCGGCATGAGGCCGTCGGCGACGGCTCCGCGCAGCACGTGGTGGCCGACGCCGTCGAGCTGGAGGAAGACCGTGCCGGGCACGGACCCCGCCGTGTCGCCGGGGTCGCGGGGGCGGGTGCGGCCGGTGAGCCGGTAGAGCCGGCGCCGGTAGGCGTCGTCGTCGCGGACGGCGAGGGCCGTGGAGGTGGCGGAGGCGACGGCGGACATGACGGCGGCGACCACGACGGCGGTCTCGGGGTCGGCGGCCCCACGCCCGTCGGGGATGAGCCACAGCGCGACGAGCAGCAGGGAGCCGTTGAGGAAGAAGACGAGCAGGCCGAGGACGAGCGCGGGGACGAGCAGCAGCGCCCGTACGATCAGCGGCCACACGAGCGCGCCGAGCAGACCGAACGCGCCCGCGGCGGTGGCGGCGGTGAGGGCGGTCCGCGTGAAGCTGTCGCCGTCGGCGGACTGGAGCTGGAAGTCGGGGAGGAGTCCGGCGAGCAGGAGCATGGTGAGCGTGGACACCCCCCAGACCACGAGCACCCGCGCCACTGTCCTGCCCGCGGACCGCCAGCGGTCGGCGCCACCCCATCGCCCGTCACCCACGCCCGCTTCACCTTTCGCCCGTTTCCTGCCTCAAGCGTGGCACAACGGCCGCGATCGGGCGGGAGAGGCGGAGGGTCTCGCCGGCGACGCGACCTCAGGAGCCGTCGTACCCCGCGGTGGGCATCGAGAGCCGCCGGTGCACCCCGGCCTTGGCCGCGGTGTCGTACGGAGGTTCGTCAAGTCCCACGGTCTCCACGCGCACACCGCGTCGCTCGCACTCGGCGCGGAAGCCCGGCACCGAGGTCAACGCGCGTGCGAGGACGCGTTCGTTGGGGGCCACGAAGAGGTCCACCGTCCCGGCCTCCACATCGGCCCAGAGCGCCGCGTGGTCCGGGCTGATTCCGTAGCAGAACAGCTGACGGGCCAGCACGTATCCCTTGTCGTCGGCCCAGCGCGCGCACACCGCGTGCTGGCGGCGCGTGTCGACAAGGAAGGGGTCGCTGTCCAGCTCTTCGAGCGGGGTGAGACTGGCGATCGCCGCCACCCGAACGTCGTCCATGGGCCGACCCTACTGCCGGAAGGTGACGCCCGAACATCCTCCGGAGCACGCTCCGGACATTTACTCTCGTTACGGAACGACGTCATGCAGCGGCCACGGACAGCGGACGACGGACGACAGACAGCGGACGACAGACAGCGGAAGGGCGGCATGCCGGTGGAGGTCACCTGGTGGGGGCACGCGACCTGCACGGTCGAGGACTCCGGGGTCCGCTTCCTCACCGATCCGCTGTTCGCGCGGCGGCTCGCGCACCTGCGCCGGCGGCGCGGCGCCCTGCCGCCGCCCGAGGCCGCCCGCGCCGAGGCCGTCCTCGTCTCGCACCTGCACGCCGACCACCTCCACCTCCCCTCGCTCGCGCTGCTCCCGCCGGGGACGCGGATCCTCGTGCCGCGGGGCGCGCCCGCCGCCGTACCGGGGCTTCGCCGGCTCGACCGGGCGGGGCTGCGGCTGACCGAGGTGGCGCCGGGCGACGCGGTGACGGTGGAGGGCGTGACGGTACGGGCCGTGCCGGCGCTCCACGACGGGCGGCGGCTGCCGGTCGGACCGCACCGCGTCCCCGCGCTCGGGTACGTCGTCGAGGGCGAGGCCCGTACGTATTTCGCCGGGGACACCGGCCTGTTCGACGGCATGGCGGACGCGGTGGGCCCGGTGGACGTGGCCCTGCTGCCGGTCGGCGGCTGGGGGCCCTACCTCGGGCACGGCCACCTCGACGCGGGGCGGGCCGCCGAGGCGCTCGCCGCGCTCTCGCCGGCCGCGGCGGTGCCGGTGCACTACGGCACGTACTGGCCGATCGGGCTCGACGGGGTCCGGCCGCACGAGTTCCACGCACCGGGCGACGAGTTCGTCCGGCACGCGGCCCGGCTCGCGCCGAAGGTGGCGGTCCACCTCCTCGGCCACGGCGACCGGGTGCGGCCGGAGGTCGCACGGTGATCCTCGGTGTCACCGGGATGGTCACGGCGGTGCGCGAGCTGCCTCCGGAGTCGACGCAGCAGGCGGTCGGCTATCCCTCGCTGTTCCTGCTCGTGGCGCTCGGCGCGCTGGTGCCGATCGTGCCGACGGGCGCGATCGTCAGTTCGGCGGCGGTGGTCGCCTTCCACCAGTCCTCGCCGTTCTCGCTGATCTTCGTCTTCCTGGTGGCGGCGTCCGCCGCGTGCCTCGGCGACACGGCGCTCTACTGGCTCGGGCAGCGCGGGGTCCGTTCCCGCAACGGCTCGCGGTGGCTCGCCGCGCTGCGGTCCCGGGTGACGCCGGACCGGCTCGCGCACGCGCAGGAGCGGCTCGACACGCATCAGGTGTCGGTGCTCGTGCTGTCCCGGCTCGTTCCGGCCGGCCGGATCCCGGTGATGCTGGCGTGTCTGCTCTCCGAGATGCCGCTGCGCCGCTTCGTCCGGGCGGACGTGGCGGCGTGCCTGGCGTGGGCGGCGACGTACCAGCTGATCGGGATCCTGGGCGGTTCGCTCTTCCCGGAGCCCTGGCAGGGAGTCGTCGCGGCGGTCGGCCTGACGGTGCTGATCAGCGCGGTCCCGGCAGTGTGGCGGCGGGTCAGGGGGTCCGGGGCCCCGTCAGGGCACGAGCACCCGTGAGCCGCCGATCGGCAGGTCCCACAGGTCCTCGCGGCTCAGACCGGCCTTCTCCCACGCGTCCCTCACCCGGGTGAGGGGTTCGAGGACCGGCTCGGAGGAGAGCACGAACGTGGCCCAGTGCATGGGCGCCATCCGCCGCGCGCCGAGGTCCTGGTGCGCGCGGACCGCCTCCTCGGGATCGGTGTGGACGTCGCTGAGCCACCAGCGCGGGTCGTAGGCGCCGATCGGGAGCAGCGCCAGGTCGATGCCGGGGTAGCGGCGGCCGATCTCGGCGAACCAGTGGCCGTAACCGGTGTCCCCGGCGAAGTGGATCCGGCGCCCGGCCCGGTCGGTGAGCACCCAGCCGCCCCACAGGGAGCGGCAGGTGTCCAGGAGGGTGCGCTTGGACCAGTGGTGCGCGGGGACGAAGTCGAAGCGGACGCCGTCGAGTTCGGCGGCCTCCCACCAGTCGAGCTCGGTCACGCGGCTGAACCGGCGGCGGGCGAACCAGCGGCCGAGTCCGGCCGGGACGAAGACCGGGGTGTGCCGGGGCAGCCGCTTGAGGGTGGGGCCGTCGAGGTGGTCGAAGTGGTTGTGGCTGATGACGACGGCGTCGACGGGTGGCAGGTCCTCCCAGCGGACCCCGACCGGGGTGAGCCGGGCCGGAGTGCCGAAGATGCGGCGGGACCAGACCGGGTCGGTGAGGACGGTGAGCCCGCCGACGCGCAGGACCCAACTGGCGTGCCCGGCCCAGGTGACGGCGAGGGTGTCGGGTCCGGCGGGCGGCAGCGGGCCGGGCTCGAAGGGCAGCAGGGGGATGTCGCGGAGGCCCTCGGGACGGGGGCGTACGGCTCCTTCGCGGGCGAGCCGCGCCAGGGCCCGGACGCCGGGCAGGGGTGCGGTGAGCCGGTCGGCGAAGGTGCGGGGCCAGTCGTGGCGCAGCCGGCCGACGGGCTGGAGGACGGGGGCGGGCGCGGGGGGCGCGACCCGGTCGGGGGCGTACCGGGTCTGCGCGGCGCGAGCGGGGGGTGCCGTCCGTTCGGTCATCTGCGGGCTCCGTTCCGCTCGTGCTCGGCGCTTCGTGGAGTGGACGTGGGACGTCGACGTACGGCCGTGCTCACCGGAGTTCCTCCAGGGCTCCTCCGAAGTCCTCCAACGCGCTTGCCACATGCGGCAGTTCCACGGGCTCGGCCGCCCCGAGGGCCTCGGCGCGCTCCTCCTCGGTACTGCCGAGGAACATGTCGGTGCCGAACCTGACGCGCAGCGCGCCGAGTTCGTCGCCGAAGCGGTGACCACCAGTCGCCGGGGCGCCGAGCCGCGTGGTGAAGTGGCTCTCCAGTTCCAGGGAGTCCGTGACGCCCCGGGCGGCGAGCCCGGCGCGCAGCGGTCCGAGGTCGGCGTAGAGGTGGCGGCCGGCCTGCGGGGGCCGGGCGAGGGCTCCGGCGGCGAGGACGGTGCGGTGCGCGGCCGCGGCGAGACGTCCGTGGACGGTGGCGGCGCGCCGGGCCCGTGCGGTGACGTCCTCGGGCTCGTCGAGGGCGTGGGCCATGGCGGGGGCCACGGGCCCGGGGACGAGGGCCCCGAGGGCGGTGAGCACGTCGAGGACGCGGGCCCTGCGGTCGGTCCAGCGGTCGGCGCGGGACGGGTCGGTGGGCGGGAAGCGGGCGATGGCGCAGGGCCAGGCGGCGGGGGTGAGGGCGCCGCCGAGGTCGACGAGGACGGTGACGTCGTCGGGGCACATCTCGGCGGGGCTGAGCAGCACGATGTCGTGCGGGTGGTGGAGGGTGTCGCGCCAGGTCTCGTCGCTGATGACGTGCAGGCCCTCGGCGACGGCGGCCTCGCAGGCCTCACGGACGAGCTCGGGCGCGGCGACGGTGGCGGTGGGGTCGTCGGCGACGGAGAGCAGCAGGACGCGGGGGTCGCCGCCCTCGGCGCGGATCCGCCGGACGGTCTCCAGGAGGGCGAACGGGTCGGGGACGCCGCCCGCCTCCGCCGGCGTGGGCACGTGGTAGGCGGGGCGGCCGAGGAGCCGGGCCTGCGGGGTCCACCAGGCGGGGCAGGGGCGGGGCAGCAGGAGGTCGCCGCCGTGGGCGGCGATCAGGGCCAGGAGCAGGACGGGGGCGCCGGGGGCGGCGACCACGTCCTCGGGGTGGGTGCGCAGGCCACGGCGCCACCAGTAGCCGGCGGCGGCCTCGCGCAGGACGGGCCCGCCGCCGGGCGGCTCGGGGGTGGTCCGCCCGGCGGCGGCGGCGAGGAGCCCGGCGAGTCCGGGCAGGACGGGGAGGCCGGTGTCCGGTGCGGGAGGTCCGTAGCGCACCGGTCCACGGCCTTCCGGAGCCGTCTGCCGCATGTCCCGTACCTCCTGAGCACACGGGGGCGCCGGGAAGGCACCCCCGTGCCCTTTATACGAAGATTCAGACGTTTCCGCCCGCCCAGACGCGACGCCCCCACTGCGGCCGCCTCGGGCGCGGGGCCGGCACGCCCCCGCCCCCCGTTGTGGGCATACGTTCCGCAGGGGCGGAACGGGTGGGCACAACGGACGGCGCCCTTGCCGGCGCCAGAGGCTCCCGCGCCCGAACCCGCACCCCTTTGCGCGCCGCACACGTGGTGCGGGCAGGTACAGGGGGCGGAGGCGCCCGCAAAGGCGCCGTCCCGTGTGCCCACCCGTCCCGCCCCAGCGGGACGATTGCCCACACGGGCGATGGCGGGGGCGCGGGCGCGTGCCCGCACGGGCGGGGGGTGCGGGTTCTGGCGGTCCGCGCGGCGGCGCCCGGGGTCCAGGGGGTGTCGGGGGCCGGCTCGGCTTGGTGGGTTGTGGAGACCGCGGTCGTTTCCGGCCCGATCGGTCAGGGCCGTCCGGGTGACGGAGGGCAGGCACGGAGCCGGGCCGCGGGAAGGCCCCGTGGGGCGGACCGGTCCATGGAGGCGTACGGCCCCGCCGGAATGCGGGGGCGGTCCGGGTGGCCCCCGGGCCAGAATGCGCCATGTCGATTCGTGAAGCGCTTCCCCAAGACGCGGCGGAACTCGCCGCCGTGCACGTCCTCTCCTGGCGGGCCGCCTACCGCGACCTGCTCCCCGGCCCGTATCTCGACGCCCTCGACCCGGAGGAGCGCGCCGCCGTGTGGCGCGCCCGCCTCACGGCCCCGGACCGGCCCACCGCGCTCGTGGCGACGGGGGACGACGGGCGGCTGGTCGCGTTCTCCTGCTTCCGGCCCTGGCCCGGCGAGGAGTTCGCGCCCGGAAGCACCGCCGAGCTGGCGGCGCTGTACGCCCTGCCGCAGGTCTGGGGCACGGGCGTCGGGCGGGCGCTCATGTCGGCTTCCACCGAGGCGCTCGTCGCGCGCGGGTTCCGGGCGGCGGCGCTGTGGGTCTTCGCGGGCAACGCGCGGGGGCGGAGGTTCTACGAGGCCGCGGGCTGGCGGCCGGACGGGACGACGGTCCGGGAGGAGACGGGCGGTCGGCTCCTGGAGGAACTCCGGTACCGTCGGGACCTGTTGAGCTGAACCTTGTCCACATCTCAAGACGCAGGTCTCATCATTCGGCCGACGCGCATACGGTGGAGGCACGCACCCACACCGAGGGAGTCGGTTCGATGACGCACGCCTCCGCGCAGCCCGCGGCCCATGAGACCGCCGTCTACACCCATGGCCACCACGAGTCGGTCCTGCGCTCGCACACCTGGCGGACCGCCGCCAACTCCGCCGCCTACCTGCTGCCCGAACTGCGCCCGGGCCTGGACGTCCTGGACGTGGGCTGCGGGCCCGGCACCATCACCGCCGATCTGGCCGCGCTGGTCGCTCCGGGCCGGGTGACCGCGGTCGACGCCGCCGAGGACGTCCTGACGAAGGCCCGCGCGGTGGCCGCCGAACGCGGCCTGGACAACGTCGAGTTCGCGGTCGCCGACGTCCACGCCCTGGACTTCCCCGACGACTCCTTCGACGTCGTCCACGCCCATCAGGTGCTGCAGCACGTCGGCGATCCGGTCCAGGCCCTGCGCGAGATGCGCCGGGTGTGCCGCCCCGGCGGGGTCGTCGCGGCCCGGGACAGCGATTACGGGGCCTTCGCCTGGTACCCCGAGCCGCCCGCACTGGACGGATGGCGGGACCTGTACCACCGGGTCGCGCGCGCCAACGGCGGCGAACCGGACGCGGGACGGCGGCTGTTCTCCTGGGCCCGGCAGGCGGGCTTCACCGACATCACGACGACGGCCGGCACCTGGTGTTACGCCACCCCCGAGGAGCGGGAGTGGTGGAGCGGCCTGTGGGCCGACCGTACGACCGCTTCCGCCTACGCCGATCTGGCCGTCACCGGCGGGCACGCGACCAGGGCCGAACTGGCGTCGATCGCGGACGCCTGGCGGGAGTGGGGCCAGCAGGAGGACGCCTGGTTCATGGTCCCGCACGGCGAGATCCTGTGCCGGGCGTCCTGACCCGCACGGCAAGACCCTGCGCCGGGTGCCCTGACCCGCACGGCAAGACCCTGCGCCGGGTGCCCTGACCCGCACGGCAAGACCCTGCGCCGGGCGTCCCGACCCGCACGGCAAGACCCTGCGCCGGGCCTCCCGACCCGCACGGCAAGACCCTGCGCCGGGCCTCCCGACCCGCACGGCAAGACCCTGCGCCGGGTGCCCTGACCCGCACCTCAGCGGGCCCGCCGTCTCCCCGGCGGGCCCGCATCCCGCGCGCCTCAGCTCGGGCGCATCCTGAACTCGTAGGCGTCCGGCAGGGGTTCGTCGGTGAGTTCCGCCCACGCCTCGCCGAGGATCTCCGCGCCTTCCCTCAGGTCCGCGACCTCGAAGCCCTCGTCGAAGACGGCGCGTGCCTCGGCCGTCCGGCCCTCGGCGAGCAGGATCCGGATCTCCAGGAAGCGGAAGGCCCCTCGCTCCCGGACCTCGTCCGGCAGCCGCGTCCACAGCTCCCGGGGCCGGCCGGCCCGGCCGGTGGCGAGCAGCGCCGCCGTGGCCTCGCGCCCGAGGGCGGCGGCCACGAGCTCGCCGGCGTCGTGGTCCTCGTGGTCGGCGAAGGCCTCCGCGAACCGCTCGGCGGCCCGCTCCGGGTGCCCGTCCTCCCGGTCGGCGACGGCCAGGCAGTACAGCAGCGGCCAGCGCACCTCGGCCCGGTGGAGTCCGCGCTCCCAGCTCCGTACCGCCTGGGCGCGGTCTCCGGCGTGCCACTGGGCGATGCCGAGGTGGTACTCGGTGGACGGGTCGGCCGGGGCGGTCTCCAGCATGTCCCGCCAGGGGGCGGCGACGAGCGGCGCGCCGGGGCCCGCACCCTTCGGCGGGGGCGGCAGGACGCCGGTGCGCAGGAGCTCCCGCCAGGGCTCCTGGTCCGGACCGAGTGTCGACTCGGGGAACGGCGTCCCCGGCAACTCGTGCCCTCCGCGCAGGACTTCGAGGGCTCCCCAGCCGGAACCCGCCGCGAGGACCGTCTCGGGCTCGGCGTCCGCCGCGCCCTCCCGCCAGGCGTCGTACGCCGCGTCGACGGCTTCGCGGGGCAGCGCCGCCGCGAGGTTCGACTCGACGTCCGCGCGGGCGGCGGACCAGTCCTCG
Organism: Streptomyces sp. R-07; assembly: GCF_049913175.1. Classification (NCBI taxonomy): domain Bacteria; kingdom Bacillati; phylum Actinomycetota; class Actinomycetes; order Kitasatosporales; family Streptomycetaceae; genus Streptomyces; species Streptomyces sp. R-07. The sequence goes on along the minus strand of NZ_CP183978.1, from coordinate 6,588,568 downwards.
CCGAGCGCCGCGGCGGGGTCGGCGGCGAGCGGTCCGTACGCCTCCAGCCAGCTGAACTCCTCGCCGCCCGCGAGTTCCAGGTGCTCCAGCTGGGTGCGGGCGAGGCCGGCCTGTATCTCGGCGTAGCCGGGGGTGCCGGGCTCGGTCAGCCACTCCTGCCAGCGCCGGCCGCCGCGTTCGGCGCCCCACAGGAAGAGCTTGCGGCCGCGCAGCAGGTCGGTGGAGGTCTGGACGAGCCCGGCGCCGTCCGTGTCGAGGGCGGCGATCCAGCGGCGCTGCTCCTCGGGCAGGTCGTAGAAGAAGTCGGCGGCGTGGGCGCCGTTCAGCGGGTACGAGCGGTCGACGCCGTCCTCGGTGACGGGCACGGGGAGGCGGTTCAGGCCGCGTTCGTAGCCGTGGTGCCAGGCCGCGTCGGCGGGCGCGAGGACCCTGCGGTCCTCGGGGACGGCGGTGTTGGACCACCAGTAGACGGGGACGGTCCGCTCGTGGGGGTTGCGGACGCGGACGCCGGCGTACAGGAAGTCGGAGCCCTCCGGGAGCCACAGGTCGACCTGGAAGGGCAGGTCGCGCAGCCGCTCCCACTCCCACAGGCGGAGCATCGGGCCGCCGTCGGGGGCGCGGACGACGGCCGCGTGGAGGGGCGAGCAGGAGAGGGTGGTGTGGCCGGTGGCTCCGATGTTCCACTCGATGCCGCCGGAGAACCAGGCGCCGTTGAGGGCGAAGGCGGCGGGCTGGAGGACGGGGTTGCGGTAGAGGAGTTCGCGTCCGGTGGGCTTGTGGTGCAGGGAGTGGACGCGGCCGCCGAGGCCGGGGAGCACGGTCACCCGGAGCCGGTCGTTCTCGATCACGATCGTGTCGAGGTCCGCGGGGGTGCGCTCGCGGCCGTAGCCGTCGCGCACGGGGGCGGGGAGCAGGCTGCGCAGGGTCGCCCGTCCGATGCCCCGGGCCATGTCGCGCGGAAGCTCCGCGAGGGTCCGCGCGTCGACCGCGTGGGCCCCGGCGCCGGGGGCCCGTAGTGCGGGGAGAGGGTTGTCCGGGCCCAACGGGGCCGCGGGCAGCGTCAGTACGGCACGTCGTACGGTCGTCATTGATCCATGGAACACGCCGGAGCCGGTCCTGACCAGGGGTTCTCCACGTCAGGCTTCGGCAAAGGACACGGGGGTGGGGCGCCGGATATTCCCGGCGGCGCGGGTGCCCGCCGCCGTAGTGTGGAGGGTCGGCTCGCCGTGGTGGCGGCCGGGGGCCAGTGACACAGGGAGTACGAGGAATGGGCACGCAGCACACCTACCGGGTCATCGTGCGCGGCACGTTCGACGGTCTGTCGGAGGAGAGCCGGTCCCGGCTGCTCGCCGAGGTGGACGCGCACGGGCTGACGGCGATGCAGTTCACGGAGGAGGGCTCGCTGGCCTACGACCGGACGCTGAAGCACTTCTCGTACCGCCTGGTCGTCGTCTCGGACGCCGAGGACGGCGACGAGATGGCGGGCGCGATCGCGGAGGACCGGGTGGAGACGGCGCTCGGGAAGCTGGGCCACGGCCACAAGGCGCTGCGGTCGACCGTGACGGACCTCGACACGATGAAGATCAACTACAAGCGTTAGGGCTCGTCGGGTGCGGTGATCGCCCAGCGTTCGTGGTCCTTCCAGCCCCCGTCGATGTGCAGCATGGCCGGCGAGAAGCCCTCCAGACGGAAGCCGGCGCGGCGCACGAGGGCGCGGGAGGCGGTGTTGCCCGGCTGGATGTTCGCCTCCAGGCGGTGCAGCCCGAGGGGCCCGAAGGCGTACCCGAGGACCAGCCCGAGGGCCTCGGTGAGCAGCCCGCGCCCGGCGGCGTGCGCGAAGGCGCCGTAGCCGAGGGCGCCGCTGCGGAAGGCGCCGCGGACGATGTTGTTGATGTTGACGAAGCCGGCGATCGCGCCGTCGTCGGCGCGCTCGCACACCAGGAAGCCCGCCCGCGCCGGGTCCGCGATCAGACCGCCCGCGTAGGTGGCGTAGTCCTCGGCCGTGCACGGCGGGAAGAGCCAGGGGCGGTGGAGTTCCCGGCTCTCGCGGGCGCGGGCGGTGAACTCCTCGGCGTCGGCCGGGGAGAAGGCGCGCAGGCCCACGCGGGGGCCGGTGGTGAGGTAGGTGCCGGGTTCGTCGGACATGCGGCCAGGCTATGTCGTTTGTGTGGTGGCGGTCGGGGCCTTTCGCGGCACCGTCGCGTGACGGTGCGGGACCGCCGCGTGCGAGAGCGGCACGGCACCGCCGGGTACGGGCAGGGCGGCGCCGAGCATTCCGGTACGGGCACGGGGCCCCCTCACGTACGGGCACGGGCACGCCGCTCACCGGCACGCCACGGCACCGCCGCGTAGGGCCAGGGCAGGGCAGGGCAGCGTTCAGCGGCGGGCGTCGCGGACGCGGGGTGGGCAGGTCTCGCCCTTCCGTACGACTCCGATCATGACGGTGGTGCGCCGGTCGAGGGCCGTGCCCGCCGCCGGGTACTGGGTGCAGACCTGCCAGCGCGGCGGCCAGAGCACCCGCCGGTCGCGGCCGCTCACGTCGTGGACGTCGAGCCGGGTCCGGCGGTCCAGACGGGTGAAGACCCGCCACAGGCCCCGGCCGAGGAAGTCCGGCACCGGCCGTGTCCCGGCGTCGTCGCCGGGTGCGGCGGTCTCCTCCGCCGAGGAGGCGGCGACGGCAGCGAGCGCCAGGACCGCGCCGACGACGACGACGGCCCGCCTCACTTCCGCCTCCGGGCGGCGAAGTAGTAGCCGCAGGCGGCGCCGAGGAGGGCGGTCGCGAGCAGCGCCACGTACAGCGCCATGGTGACTTCGGGGATCAGCAGCCGGATCTTGACCTCGCGGGTGTTCTCGAAGATGAAGACCAGGGTGAGGACCGCGACGGCCAGCATCGCGATCCGGCCCGGGGTGAAGGCTCCGGCGAACCGGGACGTGCCCCCGCCCGATCTCCGTGGCGTCTCCTTGGGACTCATGCCCGGCCCCTCTCCTCCGTCGTGCCGTCGGTCGTACCCGGCCACAGCCGTGGGACCAGAATGGGACGGACGGAGCCTCCCCGTGACGGCGAGGAGGGCCGTACGGGTGACTTGTCAGACAACGTGGGCCGACTACCGTGGTGCGGAGACCCGGAGGAGTCCAGGCCGGGGACGAGACGAGGAGGGGCCGTGGCGGTCAGCGGACAGCGGCGGCGACCGGTCGTGGCGCTCTACGAGCGGATCGCGGACGCCGTCCACGACGGCACCTACCCGCCGGGCTCCACGCTCCCCTCCGAGCCGAAGCTCGCCGCCGAGCTGGGCGTCAGCCGGCCGGCCCTGCGCGAGGCGCTGCTGCTGCTCCAGGAGGACGGGGTCCTCACGGTACGGCGCGGGGTGGGCCGTACGGTCAACGACCGTCCGCCCCGGCGCGGGTTCGAGCACATCCAGCCGCTGGAGGGCCTGATCGGCGCGGGCGCCCCGCTGCGGGTGCGGGCGCTGCTCAGGACCGTCGAGGAGCCGACCGACTTCACCACCCAGCACCTGCTGGCGCCCGCCCGCGCCGAGCTGCGGTTCTGGGAGTCCGTACTGTCCGGGGAGGGTGCGTCGGCGGCGCTGAGCCACGAGTGGGCGGCACCCGACGAGCTGCTCGAACGGGTGCACCCGGAGTTCGCGCGGGCCCTGCGGGAGGCGGAGGCGGAGGCGGCCGCCGGTGGCGCGGCCTCGATGCTCGCGGTCCTGGTCACGGCCTCGCGGGAGACGGCTCTGAGCGCGCACAGCGGCATCACGGCGACGCTCCTCGGACGGCGGCGCGGGGAGCAGCTGGGCCGCCCGGCGGACACCCCCGCGGTCCTGGTCACGCAGGTCGTACGGGTCGGCGAGACCCCGGTCCTGGCCGCGAAGCACATGCTGCCGACGGGAACGCCCGCGCTGCCGGTACTGCAGTCGCACTGAGCGCCGGGCCCCGTACCGCCGAGGGCCCGCCCAGCCCCCTGTCAGAGCCGTCACAGCGGCCGGCGAGGCCGTGGCGTACACTTCCCCGCCATGCACTTGTCTGACAACCCTGCCACGCCTGCCGCCGCCACCGTCTCCGAGTGGATCCGCCGGGCCCCCAAGGCCGTCCTCCACGACCACCTCGACGGCGGGCTGCGCCCCGCGACCATCGTCGAGCTGGCTCGGGAGTGCGGCTACACCGCGCTGCCGACCGAGGACCCGGCCGAGCTCGCGGTCTGGTTCCGGGACGCCGCCGACTCCGGTTCGCTGGAGCGCTACCTGGAGACCTTCGCCCACACCTGCGCGGTCATGCAGACCCGCGAGGCACTCACGCGCATCGCGGCCGAGTGCGCCGAGGACCTGGCGGCGGACGGCGTCGTCTACGCCGAGATCCGCTACGCCCCCGAGCAGCACCTGGAGGGCGGTCTGACCCTCGACGAGGTCGTCGAGGCGGTCAACGACGGCTTCCGCGAGGGCGAGCGCCGCACCGGCGGCCGGATCACCGTCCGCACCCTGCTGACCGGGATGCGCCACACGGACCGCTCGCTGGAGATCGCGCAGCTCACGGTCGCGCACCGGGACAAGGGCGTGGCCGGCTTCGACATCGCCGGCGGCGAGATAGGCAACCCGCCGGCCCGCCACCTCCCCGCCTTCCAGCACCTGAAGCGGGAGAACTGCCACTTCACGATCCACGCCGGCGAGGCCGTCGGCGCGGAGTCGATCCACGAGGCCGTGCAGGTCTGCGGCACCGAGCGGATCGGCCACGGCGTGCGGATCACGGACGACATCGCCGAGGACGGCACGCTGGGCCGGCTCGCCTCGTACGTCCGGGACAACCGCATCGCCCTGGAGGTCTGCCCGACGTCCAACCTGCAGACGGGCGCCGCGAAGGACTACGCCTCGCACCCGATCGACGAGCTGCGCCGGCTCGGCTTCCGGATCACGCTCAACACCGACAACCGGCTGGTCTCCGGCACCACCATGAGCGAGGAGTTCCAGCACATGGTGGACGCCTTCGGGTACGGCCCGGAGGTCTTCGAGGAGTTCACGGTCGCCGCGCTGGAGGCCGCCTTCCTGCCGCTGCCGGAGCGGCAGCGGCTCGTCGACGAGGTCGTCCGCCCGGGATACGCGGCTCTGTGAGCTAGCCGACCCTCCCCTCCACCAGGGGGAGGGAGAGCGTCCCCGTGGACTCCGGGGCGCTGACGACGGTCACCGGCTTGATGCCCCGGTTGCCGGAGTACGCCGTGTCGCTCGCCGCGACGACGAACTCCAGCCGGTGGCCCGTCTCGTACCGGTGGACGATGCCCGGCAGCTCGACGGTGAAGGGGCGGGTGACGTCCGGTACGCGTACCGGCGCGACCAGCCGGTTGACCAGGGTCTTCGTGCCGTCGGGCGCGACGTCGTAGAGCTTCGCGAAGAGGACGAGCTTGTCGGCGGCGTCGCCGGAGTCCTGGACGCGTTCGGTCGCCGGGGACACGACCTGGAGGGTCGCCTTCGGCGCGCCGACGAGGTCGACGGGCGCGGTGAGCGGGGCGCTGGTCCAGCCGAGGTAGGTACCGGGGATGTCGTACGGCCGGGGGTCGGGGAGCCCGATCATCCCGGCGAGCGAGGACTCCGAGTGGCTCGTCGGGACGAGCCAGTTGCTGTACTGGCGGGAGCCCCGGGCCACCTTCGTACGGTTGTCGACGAGCTTGCCGTCGCCGGAGAGGTACAGCCGCTGGCTGAGCGCCGGGACCCGGTCCGCGGTGCCGTAGCCGCTCTGCCCCGCGCGGTACCAGGCGAAGGCGGGGCCGGCGTCCGCGGCCGTGTTCTTGTGGAGGTACCGGTCGAACCAGGCGAGGACGCGCTGTCCGACGTAGCTTCCCTCGGGATTCCCGAGGTCGAGCTCGCCCGGCCGCTGTCCTCCGCTGTGGCCCCAGGACTGCCAGATCATCCGGGTGTCGACGCCGCGCTCGCGCAGCCGGTCGTAGGTGGCGCGCGCCTCGTTGAGGTTGAACAGGCTGTCGCTCTGGCCCTGGATGACCAGGGTGGGGGCGGTGACGCGGTCCAGGTAGGAGACCGGGGAGACGCTGCGGGCGTAGGTGAGCATCTTCTCGGTCGCGTCGGCCGGGTAGCGGCCGGAGTTGAGGAGCTTCACGGTGTCGCAGGCGTCGGTGACGAAGTGCAGGCAGCCGAGGGAGTTGATCCGGCTGGGGTCGAGGGACGGGGAGAGCAGGGGCTGGCCCTCGCCGATGAGGTAGAAGCCGTTGGCCCACTGCCATTTGAAGACGCCGGGGGTGGCCCGGTCGGCGGCGTTGGGCGCGAGCGCGTACGCGAGGTCGTTCCAGGTGATGAGGGGGACGAGGGCATCGATACGGGGATCGACGGAGGCGGCCGCGAGCTGGACGGCGCCTCCGTAGGAGCCGCCGATCATGCCCACGCGCGGGTCTCCCGCGCCGTCCTGGGTGACGAAGTCGGCGCGGGTGCCGTCGTCGGCGGCGCGGGTGCCGGCGAGGAAGTCGACGAGGCGGGCGGCGGCCCGGCCGTCGGCCTCCGGGGCGTCGAGGGAGATCAGGCAGCCGGACTTCCCGAAGCCGAGGCCCGAGTAGACCAGGCTGACGTAGCCGCGCTCGGCGAAGGCCTTTCCGCTCGCGGCGGTGGAACCCTCGCTCTTGCTGCCGCCGAAGCCGTTGGTGGTGAGGACGGCGGGCGCTGGGTGTGCGGCGTCCGCACCGGCCGGCCGGTAGAGGTCGGCGTCGACCACGCAACTCCGGCCGCCCGCCTCGACGGTGAACCGGAGCGGGGTGACGGTGTACGGGGCGGCCGCGGGCCCCTCCGTACCGGCACCGGTCGCCTCCGTACCGGCACCGGTCGCCTCCGTACCGGCGCCGGCCGCCTCCGTGCCGACGGCTTCCGCGGGTGCGGCGAGGGCGAGCGGCGCGGCGAGCGCGGCCGCACCGGCCACGAGCGCGAGGACCTTGCGGGATCGGGGCACGGCACGGGACACAGAGACCTCCACTGAGGACGACACCGAGAGGCCCGCCGCACCTACCGACTGGTAGGTACCCGGGCAGCGCCCATGCTGTGACACGTGTCATAACCCCGTCAACGCGCCGGACGAAGGTTGTTGACGGAGATTCAGTGAAGGCGGCCCACCCCGCCCGGACGGCCGGGTCCTGCGGATCGCCGCCCGCCCCTCGATGGGAGAATGGCGACATGACAGGCGCTGAGGAATTCAAACCCGAATCGGAGCGGGTCACGCGCGCCCTGCGCGATCAGATCATCGACGGGACCCGGGCACCCGGCAGCAGGCTCGTGGAGCGCGAGATCGCGGCCGAGCTGGACGTGAGCCGGCTGCCGGTGCGCGACGCGCTGAGGGACCTGGTCGCGGAGGGCCTCGTGACGCCGCGCCCGCGCACCTGGGCGGTGGTCCGCGAGTTCACCGCGTCCGACATCTCTGACCTCGGCGAGGTCAGGTCCGCCCTGGAGGTCCTCGGCTTCCGGCTCGCCGCGCAGCGCCGCACCCGGGCGGGGCTCGCGCAGCTCCGCGCCGATCTCGACGCCGAGCTGGCGGCCGCGGCCAAGGGCGACGGCCAGGCCGCCCGGCGGGCGGCCGCCGACTTCCACGAGACCGTCACGGAACTTGCCGACAACGCCCTGCTCAGCGAGCTCAACGCGACGCTGCGCAGCCGGATGCGCTGGATGCTCGGGCAGCACGACGACTTCACCGTCGTCGCCGAGGAGCACGCGGAGCTGTACCGGGGGATCGAGGCGCGGGACGTGGAGCGCGTCGAGAAGCTGGCCCTGCGCCATCTGGAGACGAGCCGGGACGAGGCCGCCGCGCACCAGCGCAGGACGGCGCCGGAGTAGAACCCCCGGCGGCGGGTCGCACTCGGGACGACCAGACGGTATGCCGAACGTGCGCCGCCGACCGCCACCTCGGCAGGGCCCACCACCTACGGCCGAGGCCGCGGGCTGGGCGGCCCGGCCCCGCGTCGGGTCATGCCGACGCGCCCCCGTCCCGTCCTGCGGGGCGAGGGGTGTCGGCGTCGCGCGCGCACAACTGCCGCTCAGCGCAGTGCCGGTACGTCCAGGGTGAGCGTGCCCGTGTCCGCGTCGAGTGCGGCGGGCACGCCAAGCGGCAGGGTCAGCGCGGTCGTGCTGTGCCCGAAGCCCATCTCCTCCACGACCGGCACCCCGAGCCCGCCGAGCCGGTCGGCGAGCAGCGCCCGCACCTCCTCGTACGGCCCGCATTCCGCCCAGGAGCCGAGGCCGATGCCCGCGACCCCGTCGAGCCATCCGGAGCGCAGCAGTTGGGTGAGGATGCGGTCGAGGCGGTACGGCTCCTCCCCCACGTCCTCCAGGAGCAGCAGCCCGCCGCGCGCCGAGGGCCGCCCGTGCGGGGTGCCGAGGTCGGCGGCGAGGAGGCTGACGCAGCCGCCGAGCGTCACGCCCCGGGCGCGGCCCGGCACCAAGGTCCGTGCCGTCTCCAGGCCGAGCGTGAGGACGGTCTTCGGTTCGAAGAGGGTGGCCCGCAGCGACTCCTGGGTGCGCGGGTCCGACAGGAACGTGCCGGCGGCGACCATCGGTCCGTGCAGGGTGGCGAAGCCGGCGCGGACGGCGAATGCCTCGTGCAGGGCGGTGACGTCGCTGTAGCCGACGAACGCCTTGGGCCCGGCCGCCCGGATCGCCGCCCAGTCCACCAGGTCCACCATGCGCTGGGCCCCGAACCCGCCGCGCGCGCAGAGCACGGCGGAGACCGAGGGGTCGCACCAGGCCTCGGTCAGATCGCGGGCCCGCGCCCGGTCCGCGCCCGCGAGGTACCCGAGCGTGGGGTGCGCGTCCAGGACGTGCGGGGCGACCACCGGTTCCAGGCCCCAGCCGCGCAGGACGTCGAGCCCGGCGGCGAGCCGCTCCTCGGGGACGGGCCCGCTGGGGGCGACGACGGCGACCCGCGCCCCTGGCCCGAGCCGCTCGGCCCGGGTCAGGGGTTCCACGGCAGCGGACGGGGCGGTCATGTGCGGTACTCCAGGGTCGGCACGTCCGTGCGGTCGATGCCGAAGGTCCGTACGTACAGGGCGAGTTCGGCCTCAAGCGCCTGGGTCATCGTGTCGGCCCTGCGGAAGCCGTGCCCCTCCCCCTCGAAGGCGAGGTAGGCGTGCGGGACGCCCCGGCCCGCCATGCGGGCGAGGAAGCGCTCGGCCTGCGCGGGCGGGCAGATGACGTCGTCGAGGCCCTGGAGCAGCAGGAACGGGACCGTGACGCGCTCGACGTGCTCGATCGGCGAGCGCTCCTTGTACCGCGCGGGCACCTCGTCGAGCGGTCCGATCAGTCCGTGGAGGTACTCGGACTCGAAGTCGTGGGTCTCGTCTGTGGCCCAGCCCCGCAGGTCCAGGATGGGGTAGATGATCGTGCCGCACGCGTACACCTCGGTGGAGACGAGGGACGCGGCGGACGTCCATCCGCCCGCGCTGCCGCCGCGCACGGCGAGCCGCGCCGGGTCGGCGGTGCCCTCGGCGGCGAGCGCCGCCGCGACGGCCGCGCAGTCCTCGACGTCGACGACGCCCCACTGCTCGCGCAGCCGCTCCCGGTACTCCCGGCCGTAGCCGGTGGAGCCGCCGTAGTTGACCTCCGCGACGCCGATGCCCCGCGAGGTGAAGTAGGTGATCTCCAGGTCGAGGACGAGCGGGGCGCGCCCGGTGGGTCCGCCGTGGGCCCAGATCACGTAGGGCGGCAGCTCGCCCTCGGGCCCGGTGAACTCGGGGTGGTGGGGCGGATGGATCTGGGCGTGGATCTCCCGCCCGCCGGGTCCGGTGAAGGTGCGGACGCGGGGCTCGGGGTAGTGGGCGGGGTCGACGGCGTCGGTGTGCGCGGCGCCGACCACGCGGGTGCGGCCGGTGCGGGTGTCGAGTTCGACGAGCTCGGGCGAGCTGCGTGGTCCTGCGGCGACGCCGGTCACCCGGGTGCCGTGCGCGGCGAGCGTCGGGGCCCACTCGGTCCAGGGTCGGGCGGTGTCGACGAGGTCGCCGCGCTCGGGGTCGAGAATGCCGAGGGTGGTGGTGCCCTTCCCGTGGACGACGGCGATGAGCCCGTTCTCCAGGGCAGTGAACCAGTTCTGTCCGATCTTCCACAGGGGGCCGCCGAACTCCTCGGCGCGGGGACAGAGCGCGACCGGTTCGGCCAGGCCGCCGTCGGCTTCGACCTCCGCGCGGTAGAGGTTCCACCAGCCGGTGCGGTCACTGGCGAGGAGCAGGCGTCCTGCCGCGTCCCAGTCGACCTGAGGGATCGACTCGGCGGTCCCTCCGGCGACGGTCCGGGCCTCTCCCAGGGTGCCGTCGGGGGTGACCTCGGCGAGCTGGACCTCGGTGCCGTCCCAGGGCATCCGGGGATGGTCCCAGGCGATCCACGCCGCCCGGCGGCCGTCCGGGGAGAGCCGGGGCCCGGTCACGAACCGGTGGCGTCCGTCGGAGAGTTCGCGCACGGCGGCGCGGTCCTCGGCTGCCGAGCCGTCGAGGGGCACGGCGGCGAGGACGCGGCGCACGTCGGTCGGCGCGGGACCGGTGAACTCCTCCAGGACGCACCACACCTCGCCCCGGTCGGGGTGGATCACCGGATCCACCCAGCGCAGTCCGCCGCCGACGGCGGAGACGGGGGTGAGGGGCCGGGGCTCCGACCCGGGGCCGGCGTCGGGTTCGTACCGGTAGAGCCGCTGGTCGGGGAAGTGGCAGAACACGGCGAGCGGTCCGTCCGCCGGCCGCGCGACCGCCGCCCAGGGCTGCCCGCCGTACTCGATGACCCGGCTGCGGACGTTCCACGGGTCGGGCAGCAGGCTCTCCTCGGTGCCGTCGGCGCGCCGCCGGACCAGGGCGCGCCGGCCGCCCTCGGCCGGGCGGGGCGCGGTCCACCACAGCTCGTCGCCGACGGCGCCGAGGTACTCGGGCCGCCCGTCGTGCGCGGCGGCGAGCGCCGCGCCGACGGGTGAGGGCCAGCTGCCGTATCCGGCCGTGGTCATGGCCATTCCGTCTCCCCCTGTCACGGGCCTACGCGGTCTTCAGATAGTGGTCGAGCACCCGGACGCCGAAGTGCAGGGCGTCCACCGGGACGCGCTCGTCGACGCCGTGGAAGAGCGCCCCGTAGTCGAGGTCCGGCGGCAGCCGGAGCGGCGAGAAGCCGTAGCCGGTGATGCCGAGCCGGGAGAACTGCTTGGCGTCGGTGCCGCCGGACATGGTGAACGGCACGACGTGCCCGGCCGGGTCGAAGCGCTCGACGGCGGCCCGGAGCTTGGCGAAGGTCGGCGAGTCGACCGGGGCCTCCAGGGGCACCTCGCGGTGGTGGAACTCCCACTCCACGTCGGGCCCGGTGAGCTGGTCCATGGTCGCCGCGAACTCCTCCTCGGCGCCCGGGAGCATCCGCCCGTCGACGTAGGCGACGGCCTGGCCGGGGATGACGTTGACCTTGTAACCGGCGTCGAGGATCGTCGGGTTGGCGCTGTTGCGGACGGTCGGCTCGACGAGCGCGGCGGCGGGCCCCAGCTTGTCGAGGAGGAGGTCGACGTCGAGGTCCGGGGCGCTGGTGTCGACCTCGATGCCGTACAGCGCGGCCAGTTCCGTGAGGGCGGCGCGGACGGTCGTGGTGAGGCGGACCGGCCAGCTGTGGGTGCCGATCCGGGCGACGGCCGTGGCGAGGCGGGTGACGGCGTTGGCCGTGTTCACCTTGGAGCCGTGGCCCGCCCGGCCGTGGGCGGTGAGTTTGAGCCAGGCGGTGCCCCGCTCTCCCGCCGCGATCGGGTAGAGGGTGGTGCCGGGCTGCGGATGGAAGCTGAACGCCCCGGACTCGCTGATGCCCTCCGTGCAGCCGTCGAAGAGTGCCGCGTGCCGGTCGGCGAGGAAGCCGGAGCCGTCCTCGGCGCTGGCCTCCTCGTCGGCGGTGTACGCGAGGACGATGTCCCGGCGGGGCCGGGTGCCGTGGCGGGCCCAGGAGCGGACGACGGCCAGGACCATCGCGTCCATGTTCTTCATGTCGACGGCGCCGCGACCCCACACGACCCCGTCGCGGACCTCGCCGGAGAAGGGGTGCACGGACCATTCGGCGGGGTCGGCGGGCACCACGTCCAGATGGCCGTGGACGAGGAGCGCCTCGGCCGAGGGGTCGGTGCCGGGGATCCGGGCCACCACGTTGGTGCGGCTGGGGGTCCGCTCCAGGAGGGTGGGTTCGATCCCGGCGTCCGCCAGCCGCTCGGCGACGTACTCGGCGGCCGGGCGCTCGCGGCAGTCGCCGCCGCCCCGGTTGGTCGTGTCGATGCGGATGAGCTCGGAGGTGAAGGTGACCACCTCGTCGAGCGCCGTCGTGTCCGGGCCCCGGACCTCCTCAGCCATACTGCTCCTCCACCGCGGCCGAGACGATGGTCGTGACCGCCTTGAACGTGCGAATTGCCTCGTACATCGTCTCGCTGGTGTACGCGACGCGCCGCTCGCCGCTCCGCGCCACGCCGGGAACCACCGTGGCGGCGGCGCCCAGGTGCTCGGCGTCGAACTCCAGCTCCACGGTGAACGGGCCGCCCCGGACCGGCTCGTGCCGGACGGCGAGCGCGGCGGCGGTCTTCGCCGCGGCGCGGATGTCGGCGGCGGTTCTGGCCGGGGTGCGGCACACCGCCGCGTACCGCGAGACGTGGTCCTTGACGGCGACCTTCGGCGCCTCCGGCGCGTAGCCGAGGGCGTCCTCGCAGGTCAGGTCGTCGCCGGTGACGAGCACCACGGGCACGCCGAACTCCGCGACCACATGGGCGTTGAGGAGGCCCTCGCTCGCCCGCTCGCCGTTGAGCCAGACCCCGGTGATGGAGTTGGCGAGGTAGGTGTGGGCGAGGACGCCCTCGGCCCCGGCGCCGGTGTGGTAGCCGACGAAGGCGATGCCGTCGACGTCCCCGTGCTGCACGCCCTCGACCATCGAGAGGGACTTGTGCCGCCCGGTGAGCATCTCGGCCCGCTCGTCGAGCCGCTCCAGGAGCAGGTTCCGCATGGACCAGTGCGCCTCGTTGATGAGGACCTCGTCCGCGCCGCCGTCGAAGAAGCCGAGCACGGCGGCGTTCACGTCGGACGTGAACATCGCTCGGCACCGCTCCCACTGGGGCGTGCCGGGCAGCACGTCGGCGGGCCAGGTCACACCGGTCGCGCCCTCCATGTCGGCGCTGATGAGGATCTTCATGCCTGGCACCGTACGCGCCGCCCGGCCGCCCTACCACCCCTGTGGATAACCGCCGTTGGAGTGGACCAATGGCGGTCACCGGGTCGGCGGTACGGGGTCACCCGGCCAGTTCCGGATACGTCCGGGGGTCCTCCTCCGCCAGCCGGCGGAGGGCGGCCGCCGCCTGCTCCTCGGGCGGTCTTCCGTCGTCCGGGAGGTGCCAGAGGAACTGGCGGGGCTCGCCCTTCGCCGCGTTCCGGCCCGGGGCCCCGAGCGGCGGCCCGGTGAAGGTGACCACGGTGGTGTCCCGTTCGCGGAAGTCCGTGCTGATCCAGCCCTGCCGGAGGCCCCAGCGGGTGAGGAGGTCCGGTCGGTCGCGGAGCCCGGCGGTGATCAGCCGGGAGGTGCGCCGGGCCGGCCAGGTCCAGCCGTGGTCGTGCTCGGCGCGCGCGACCTCGGCGTCGTACGCGGCGGCGTCGAAGCGGTACGCGGGAAGGTCCGGCCGCCCGGCCGGTCCGCCCGGCCGCCGCCAGTCGCTCCACACGACGTGCTCACCCTCCCGGCGCACGGTCACGTACAGCGCGCCGCAACAGCCCTCGGTGCAGTACGCCTCGGCGAGCCGGACCTCCCGGGGTTCGGGAGCGGCCCGCAGCGCGCCGCTGTCGAGGAGCCGCTCGGGGGACTCCCCCGGCCCAGGGCCGAAGGCCTCCGGCACGAGGGGGCGCCCGTCGATCAGGAAGCGGGTCTCGACGACGTCCGGGTCGCCGGGGTCGGCGACGGCCACCTCGATCCGGAACCGGAGCGGGTCCTGCGGAGCTGCGCGCAGCTGACGTGCCGTACGGCGGATCCAGTCGGCGCGCTGCCGTCCGTCCCGGTCGGCCGGGGCCTCCCCCGGCCACGCCGCCGTGTCCAGGAGGGTGCGGTGGAGCGCCTCGCGCCGGCCGGGCGGCCAGGGAAGGAGGTGGGAGGCGCCGCTGTGCAGATCGAGTGCGAGGGTGAGCAGCCGGGCCCGGTGGTCCACGTCGCGGGGCAGCCGGTGGGCCTGGGCGGTCACCGTCTCGTACAGGTCGACGGCTTCTCCGTACAGCAGGATCTCGGCGTGGTAGTCCCGGCTGCTGGTCATCCGGCCGAGGAGCCACACGGCCCGCGCGAGGAGCCCGGGGTGGTCCGCTTCCGCCCGGAGAAGCCCTGCGAGGCCGACGGCCTCGGCGACCCGTCGGGCGACCTCGGGCCCCACTCCCCGTACCTCGGTGGGAAGCCTCAGAAGCCGGTCGGGCACGGCCGCCCGGTCCCCGGCGGCCAGGGTGTCGACGAGAGCGCGCAGTTCCTCGCCGTGGGTCCGGTGGATCAGCCACACCAGGGCGGCGGCTTCACGGTCCAGGGGGGCGAGGGCCGCGTCGACGGGGTGGACGAGACCGTCGAGCAGGCCGAGGACACGCAGGTACGGCACGTCCTCGGGTTCCGCGAGTCGGCTCAGGAGCCCCAGCCCGGCGGCAACGCCGGAAACGGTCGTTCCGGTCCGGACGAGGTGCCGGGCGAACGATCGGGCCCGGGCGCGGGCGGCGGGTTCGTCGGGCGGTTCGATCGCCGCCGCGGCGGTGTAGACGGTCCGCTCGCGGACGACGCCCGTCACGGCGAGCGCGGATTCCGCCTCGGCGGCCGCCTGTGCGGGGTCGAGTCCTTCGAGGGCTTCGAGGAACGGGAGCAGGGTGTCGGTGACGGCGGCGCAGGCCTCGCGGTGGTGGAGGCCGGGAGTCCGGCGGCGGGGCCGTGCGCTGTCGGGGAGGGGGTGGCCGCCCTGGGGCGGCGGTCCGTCGGGGTCGCTGTCGCGCAGGGCCTTGGCGTACGCGTACAGGGGGGGTGCGAGCGTCGGGCGCTCGTACGGGGCGCTCATCGCGCGGGGTGGGACTCGATTCCATGGGTCATGGCGGCATCCTGCCCGCCCGTCGCCGGCCCCGCCATCGATATACCGGGGCTTCGAATCGGACGAAACATCGTCAACGGGTGCGTATAGGCTGTCGGCCGCAGTTGTCGTTGTCGACCTTCCGGAGAGCTCTCGGTGACCATCGCCATCACCCCGTCCGCACCGTCCCCCGCCGAGCCCGAGACCGTCACGGCGATCTCCGAGCCTGAGTTCTGGGAGCCCTCGGCTCCCGAGCCCCAGGAGGCGCGGAGCGCACAGGAAGCGGACGACCACGAACCGGACACGGACGACCAGGACCACGACCCCGTCGTCGTCCGTGACGCCCAGGACTTCGGGGTGTACGCGCGGACCGGCGGCTGGACCTTCGCGCTGAAGGTGGCCCGGAGCGTCCGGCCCGGCGGGCAGCCGGCCGAGGGGACGGCCCGGACGAAGGTCTCCGCGAAGGCCTTCGCCGCGCTCGCGGGGTGCTCGCCGGAGCGGGTCATGCGCTACTACAAGGCCTGGGACATGGCGGCCGACGACGGTCTGGTCCCGCAGTTCGAGGTCCTGGTCCCGGGTGAGGACATCGAGCTGCCGGACGCGGACGTCTGGCTCTCGTACTACACCTCCCGCAACAGCGCGTCCTCCGTGCGCGGCCAGGCGATCAGCGCGGCGGCCGAGGCGGAGGGCATCCGGCCGACGAAGGCCCTGGAGGTCGCGGAGAACCCGACGGCGCTGCGGGCGGCGATCCTGGCCGACCCCGGGACGGCGGAGGCCGCGCGCGGGGCGCTGCTCGACCGGATGAAGGAGGACCCGGCCCTCCAGACCGAGATGGCCCGGGCCTTCGCCAGGACCGACGACCTGAAGAAGGCGGTGGCGAGCGAGGCGAAGGCGGCCGACCGCATCGGGTACGTGCGGCAGATCGTCGAGAACGGCCAGATCAAGACCCCCGCCGGGCAGACCGTGGAGGCGCCGGCCGAGCTGCGGGCCGAGGCCGAGCGGCACCTGTCGCTCCTCGACGAGCTGGACGACTCGGAGGAGGCGGGCGAGTGGGCCGGCGAGGCCTACGACACGGTGAAGGGCCTGGTCGCCAAGGCGGTCGAGGAGGACCCGGCGCTGCGCGTCCAGGAGCGGCGGACGAAGTTCTACAACAGCCTGCAGAAGGCGACGAAGGTCTTCGAGGAGCTCACGCTCGACGAGGTGATGGAGGAGGACATCTACGAGGCGGACATGCTCCAGCGCCTCGAAGCCCTCCAGGAGGCGATCGGCACCTGCATCAGCGCGCTGCGCAAGGCGACGACCACCTCCTGAGGGCGGCCGGTCAGTCCTCGTGGCCGAGCTGGAGGTCGCGCTCGGTGCGGCCGCCGCCGGCCACCTGGAGGACGGTGGCGACGGGCGGGTACCCGGCGGCGATGACCGTGTACTCGCCGGAGGACAGGTCGATGAAGCGGAAGGTGCCGTCGGCGCCGGTGGTGAGGGTGTCGACGACGTTGCCCGCCGCGTCGAGGAGGGTGACCCGGGCGTCCTCGACCGGGCGCCCTCCCCCGGCCCGTACGGTGCCGCGCAGCACCGCTCCGCCGGCCAGTTCGATGTCCTGGCGGGTCTCGCGGGAGGACTGGACGCTCACGGGGAGCGCGGCGGGCCGGAAGGCGGGGGCGCTGGCGGCGAGCGTGTACTCGCCCGCGACCAGTTCGCCGATGACGTACCCGCCCTCGCGTCCGCTGCGGGTGGAGGCGACGACCTCGCCGCGCACGTCGGTGAGGGTGACGGCGGCGTCCCGTACGGGCGTGCCGTCGGCGGTGACGACGCTGCCCGCGAGCCGCCCGGCGCCGCCGAGGACGACGTCGAGCTCCACCGGCCGGTCCCCGACGGTGACGGAGACGGCCTGCGGCTGGTGTCCGCCGGCCGCCGCGATCAGGACGTACGCGCCGCCGCCGGGGACGCTCAGGGCGTACCGGCCGTCCTCGCCGCTCGCGCCGCGGCCGATCTGCCGGCCCTGGACGTCGATGAGGGTGAGCGCGGCCCGGGGGACGCGGCTGCCGTCGTGGTGCTGGACGGTGCCGCAGACGGGCACGCCGGAGTGCGGCGGCGCCGCGACGGGGGCGGGGGCGGCGGCCGCGTGGCGGGCGTGCGGGACCGCCTGGACGCCACCGGACTCGTCGGTGTGCGTGGCCTCGGTGAGGGGGCTGTGGTGGGACACCAGCGGTTTCTCCTTGAGGAAGAAGGCGAGGACGAGGCCGAGCACGAGGACCGGCACCAGGTAGAGGAAGATCCGCGGCATCGCGTCCGCGTACGCCTGGATGTACGCGTCGCGCAGCGCGGGCGGCAGGGTGTGGACGGTCTGCGGGGTGATCGACTCGGCCGGCGGGAGCTTCACGGGGCCGCCCTGCGCGAGGACGCCGGCGAGGCGGTCGCCGAGGGCGTCGTCGAGCCGGGAGGCGAAGAGGGTGCCGAAGACGGCGGCGCCGACGCTGCCGCCGATCTGCCGGAAGTAGTTGTGGGCGCTGGTGGCGGTGCCGAGGTCGGCGGGGCGCACGGAGTTCTGCACGGCGAGCACGAGCACCGGCATGACCAGGCCGATGCCGGTGCCGAGGACGGCCTGCCAGAGGCTGTACTGGAGGCGGGGGGTGTCGGTGTCCATGTGGGAGAGCAGCCACATGCCGAGGGCGGAGACGGCCCCGCCGATCACCGGGTAGATCTTGTAGTGGCCGGTGCGGCTGATGAGCTGGCCGGAGACGACGGAGGCGATGACGATGCCGCCCATGAGGGGCAGCATCATGAGGCCGGACTCGGTGGCGCTGGCGCCCTCGACCATCTGCAGGAAGCTGGGGAGGTAGCTGGCGGCGCCGAAGAGCGCGATGCCGACGACGGCGCCGACGAGGGCGGTGACGCTGAAGACGGAGTCCCGGAACAGCCGGAGCGGGATGAGCGGTTCGGGCGCGAAGCGCTCGACGACCAGGAAGAGCACGGCCGTTCCGGCGGCTCCGCAGGCCAGGGCGATGATGACCCGGGAGTCCCAGGCGTACTTCGTGCCGCCCCAGCTGGTCAGCAGGACCAGGCAGGTGGAGGCGGCGGCGAGGAGCAGCGCGCCGAGGACGTCGAAGCGCGCGCGTGCCGTGGGTTTCGGGAGCTTGAGGACGGCGGCGACGACGGCGAGGGTGACGAGCCCGAAGGGCACGTTGAAGTAGAAGCACCAGCGCCAGGAGACGTGGTCGGTGAAGAAGCCGCCGAGCAGCGGTCCGGCGACGGAGGCGAGGCCGAAGGCGGCGCCGATCAGTCCCATGTACCGGCCGCGTTCCCGGGCCGGGACGATGTCGGCGATGATCGCCTGGACGCCGATCATGAGGCCGCCGGCGCCGATGCCCTGGATCGCGCGGAAGGCGATGAGCTGGTCCATGGTGCGGGACCAGCCGGCGAGGCCGGAGCCGATGACGAAGACGACGATCGCGAAGAGGAAGACGCCCTTGCGGCCGAGGAGGTCGCCGAGCTTTCCGTAGACCGGGAGGCCGATGGTGGCGGTCAGCAGGTAGGCGGTGATCGCCCAGGACATCCGGTCCAGGCCCTGGAGTTCGCCGACGATCTTCGGCAGGGCGGTGGCGACGATCATCTGCTCGAGCGCGGCGAGGAGCAGCGCGAGCATGAGGCCGCAGAAGACGAGCCGGACGCGGCGGGGGTCGAGGCCGGCGGGTCCCGGCCCGGGCGGTGGCGCGAGGTCGGTGGGCGGTCCGTCCGAGGCGAGTGGTTCCGCGCCCTCCTCGAGCTCTTTCACCATCGTGATCGCACCCACGTACCTGCTCCCCTCGTCGCGGCGTCTGCGCCGCGCCATTCTTCGCATTGCGCGCGAAGGGGGAGCAAATCGTCCGGTACGGGGGGCCGGTGGCGGCCCGGGGGGTGAACGTCCCTGCACCACGGCGCACTTGGGTCGCTCATCAGCGCGTTTACGAGGAGGCCCGCGCCCCCGGTGCGCGGGGGCGCCGGTACGGGGGGCGCGGGCGATCCACTCGAATCGGTGAACGCTCCGGGCGTTACTTCTCGACCTCGTCCGCCAGCTTGGCGAGGACGGCGTCGTAGATGCGGCCGAGGCCCTTGGGCGCGAAGGTCCGCTCGAAGAAGCCGCCGATGCCTCCGGCGCCGTTCCAGACGGTGCTGACGACGGCGCGGGACTTGCCCTCGCCGGCGGGGGTCACGGTCCAGGTGGTGACCATGGAGGAGTTGCGGTCCTTCTCGACGAGCTGTCCGTCGGTGGGCTCGGTGACCTCCAGGAGGCAGTCACGGACGCGCTTGCTGGTGGCCTGGAGCTTCCAGTGGACGAGGGTGCCCTCGCCGTCGCCGCCCTCGCGCACCTCGTACTCGCTGAAGTGCTCGGGGAGCAGCTTCGCGCGGGTGCCGCTGTAGTCGGCCAGCGCGTCGAACACCGTCTCCGCGTCCGCGGCGATGATCCGTTCCGTGGTGGCCTCGACCTGCGCCATTGACTTCCTCCAGCTTGTGGGTCCTCGGGGGTGTGGGCCAAGCGAACCACGTGGGCTCCGGGGGGCGAAATCCGGGTTGCGGCGATCAAGGGAACAGATGTTCTATTCTGAGCCAACGGTCGAGGCAGAGCCACCGAGGAGGCGTCCATGCGCTGGGACAATCTGGGCGACACCCCCGCCGCCCCCGCCGACATCGCCCTGTTCGGCACGGACGCGGTCACCACCCGCACCTTCGACACCCCCGAGTTCCGGGGCATCACCTTCCACGAGGTCCGGGCCCGCTCGATCCTGAACCGGGTGCCCGGCGCCTCCCGGATGCCGTTCGAGTGGACGGTCAACCCGTACCGGGGCTGCACGCACGCGTGTGTCTACTGTTTCGCGAGGAAGACCCACAGCTATCTCGACCTGGACACCGGTCTCGGCTTCGACTCCCAGATCGTCGTCAAGATCAACGCCCCGGAGCTGCTCGCCCGGCAGCTCGCCTCCGCACGCTGGCAGGGCGCGCACATCGCCATGGGCACCAACGTCGACTGCTACCAGCGCGCCGAGGGCCGCTACCGGCTGATGCCGGGCATCCTCACGGCCCTGCGGGACCGGGCCAACCCGTTCTCGATCCTCACCAAGGGCACCCTGATCCTGCGCGACCTGGAGCTCCTCACCCAGGCCGCCCGGGTCACCGAGGTCGGCATCTCCGTCTCCGTCGGCTTCACCGACCAGGAGCTCTGGCGCACGATCGAGCCCGGCACCCCGTCCCCGCAGCGCCGCCTCGACGTCGTCCGCGTCCTCGGCGAGCACGGCATCGACTGCGGGGTCCTGATGGCCCCCGTGGTGCCCTTCCTCGGCGACCGGCCCGAGCAGCTGCGCGCGACGGTCCGGGCGATCGCCGAGGCCGGCGCGAGCTCGGTCACCCCGCTCGTCCTGCACCTGCGGCCGGGCGCCCGCGAGTGGTTCATGGCCTGGCTGCGCGAGCACCACCCGGGACTGGTGCGGCGGTACGAGCGGATGTACGCGGACGGGGCCTACGCGCCGACCTGGTACCAGCGCCGGATCACCCGTCAGGTGCACGAGCTGGCCGCCGAGTTCGGCATCGGACCCGCGGACCGGGGCACGCCGCGCCGGATCCCCGTTCCGGAGGAACCCGCCCTGGCGGCCGCCCCCGAGCAGCTCACCCTCCTCTGAGCGCTCCCCCGCCGGCCCCTGCGAACGGCGGGCCGAACTCCGGACGGATCATCGGACCGGTCACCTGACACGCCGTCGGATCCGCATCCGTTCGGGTCAACTCTCGGCTGAACCGGTCCCTTCGGAGCCGGTTCGGGACACAAACGCCCTATGACCCCACGCGCAGGAATGCTGATCGCCGCTGGAGCGCTGGTCGCCGGGACGGTCACCGTCCTGCCCGCCACACCCGCGGGCGCCGGTGAACCGACCCCCCGGCCGCTCCCCCCGCTCGCCTGGACCGACTGCGCCACGAAGGCGTACCCCAGGCTCCAGTGCGCCACCCTCAAGGTGCCGCTCAACCACGACGACCCGGCGGGGCGGAAGATCACCCTCGCCCTCACCCGGGTCCCGCACACCGCGAAGACCTCGCAGGGCCCGCTCCTGGTGAACCCCGGCGGGCCGGGCGGCAGCGGGCGCGGCATGGCCGGGTACGTGGCGGCCTCGCTGCCCCCGAAGGTGGCCGCCGAGTACGACGTGATCGGCTTCGACCCCCGCGGGGTCGGCAAGAGCGAGCCGGCGCTCGACTGCAAGCCCGGCCACTTCGCGCCCGTGCGGGCGGACTCGGTGCCGAGCGGGGCCGCGGCCGAGCGGGCGGCCGTCGAGCGGGCGCAGTCCTTCGCCCAGGCCTGCGGCAAGAAGTACGCGGACGTGCTGCCGTACATCGACACCGTGAGCACCGCGCGGGACCTGGACGAGATCCGCCACGCGCTCGGCGCACCGAAGATCAACTATCTCGGCTACTCGTACGGCACCTATCTGGGTGCCGTGTACGCGCGCCTGTACCCGGACCGGGTGCGGCGGATGGCGCTCGACTCCGTCGTGAACCCGCACGGCGTCTGGTACGAGGACAACATCGCGCAGGACTACGCCTTCGACACCCGCCACAAGGACTTCATGGCCTGGGTGGCCCGGCAGAACGCCGTGTACAAGCTGGGCTCCGACCCGGCGGCGGTCGAGGCCGCCTGGTACCGGATGCGCGACGAGCTGCGCGCGACGCCGGCCGGCGGCAAGGTCGGGCCCGGCGAGCTGGAGGACACCTTCCTGCCGGGCGGGTACTACAACGGCTACTGGCCCCGCCTCGCGAGCGCCTTCGCCGCGTACGTCAACGACGCGGACCCGAAGCCGCTGACGGAGGCGTACGAGCGGTACGGGGAGGCCGACGCGGCCGCCGACAACGGCTACTCGGTGTACACCAGCGTGCAGTGCCGGGACGCGGGCTGGCCCCGGGACTGGAACGTGTGGCGCAAGGACACCTGGGACGTGCACGCGAAGGCGCCCTTCTCGACCTGGAACAACGCCTGGTACAACGCGCCCTGCGCGTTCTGGCCGGTGGACTCCCTGACCCCGCCGGACGTCACCAACGACCAGGTGCCGCCGGTCCTCATCCTCCAGGCCACGGACGACGCGGCGACGCCGTACGAGGGCGGGGTCGCCCTGCACCGTCTGATGCGCGGCTCCAGCCTCGTCGTCGAGGAGGGCGGCGGGAACCACGGGGTGACCCTCGGCGGGAACGACTGCCTCGACGAGCACCTGGCCGCCTACCTCGCCACCGGCAAGGTCCCGCGCGCGCAGGGCGACGCCGAGGTGGACGCGGTCTGCGCCGCGCTCCCCGAGCCCGAGCCGGAGCCCGTGACCCCGGCCGCGGCGCCCCAGGAGAAGAGCGGCAAGCGGGCCGGAGCCCTGCGCGCGGAGCCGGTCGCCGTCGCCCTCCACGGCCTCCTGGGCCACGTGCGCTGATCACCTGGAAGGTCCCACAGTGCCCGCGCCCCGCAAGGGGTGGCGGGCACTGTCAGTGCCGTGCGCGAGGATGTGGGGCATGACGAGCCACCTGACCCACGTGCCCGCCCCCGACGGCCTCGCGCCCAGCCCGCAGTACAGCCACGTCGTGTGGGGCACGGGCCGGTTCGTCGCGATATCCGGGCAGTGCGCCCTCGACGCCTCCGGCGCGGTGGTCGGGGAGGGCGACGCGGCGGCCCAGGCCCGCCAGGTCTTCGCGAACCTGGAGCGCTGTCTCGCGGCGGCCGGCGCGGGCTTCACGGACGTGGTGAAGCTGACGTACTTCGTCACGGACGTGGCACACCTCCCGGCGGTACGGGACGCGCGGGACGCCCGTTTCGCGGGCGCGCCGCTGCCGGCGAGCTCGGCGGTGCAGGTATCGGCGTTGGTCCGCCCGGAACTGCTGGTGGAGATCGAGGCGTTCGCACTGGTGCCGGAGCAGGCCGCGGCGGCACCCGGCGGGACCGGGGCGGAGCTCCGTCTGCTGCGCTGACGCGTCAGCGGGCAGCGCCCAGTCTCGCCAGTGACCGACTCGCCGCTTCGCCCAGCCGCGGGTGCGGGAGTGCCGCCTCCAGGGTGGGGCGGGCTCGGGGGTCGGCGAGGGTGCCGAGGCCTTCGACGCAGGCCAGGCCGACCCGCCAGTGGGGGTCGTCGGCCCGGAGTCGCCGTTCCAGGACGGTGATCAGGGCCGGCACGGACTCGGGGGCGTCGAGTTCGGCGAGCAGCCGGACCGGCAGCAGCGCGTAGGCGGCCCTGAGTTCGTTGGTGGCGAGGGCGGCGGCCGCGCGCGCGGTGCGCGGGTCGCCGAGCCGGGCCAGGGCGTGGGCGGCGGTGACGCAGCGCTCCGGGTCGCGGTGGTTGAGGAGGAGGACGAGGGCCTCGAAGGCGCGGGGGTCGCCGGTGACACCGAGCGCGTAGGCGGCGATCTCGCGGGCCCAGAGCGGCTGTCCGGGGGCGGTGAGGACGCGGTTCAGTTCCTCGGTGTCCGCGGTTCCGGCGAGTTCCGTGAGTTCCGTGAATGCCGCCGGGACTTCTCCGGAGTCATTCTCGATCTCGTCCCGCAATCGATCGATCATCGAGCAGAATTCCGGATCCTCGGAGATTTCCATGAATCCGACCCTATCCGCGATCCAGATCACACTTTCCCAACTTCCCGGGACTGGCGCGCTCGTTACCGGCCGGTTAGTCTCAGGTGAGCGGGCACCACCCGCACTTCTCACAACGGCCTGGTGACGCAGCCGTTGTGTCGTTCGTCGGTTCGGCAGTTTCGACGTGGCTCCGGGACAGAGTCCGTCGCCCCTTTTTCCCAGGGCATCGCCCTTTCTCCGGGCATCGCCCTCGCTCTTTCCCGCGCCCTTTCGCGCGCGCACTGCCCTCAGTCGTCACTCTTCCTCTGGAGTCCCCTGATGGACACCCCTCTCTCCACCATCGCCGTCGTCGGTCTCGGCACCATGGGCGCGGGTATCGCCGATGTCCTCGCCCGGGCCGGCCGCGAGGTCATCGGCATCGACATCAGCGACACCGCCGCCGCCCAGGCCGTCGCCGCCCTGGAGGCCTCCACCGCCCGTGCGGTGGCCCGCGAGCGGATCACCGAGGAGGAGCGGCAGGACGTCCTGGCCCGTTTCCGTACCTTCTCCGACCTCCAGGCCGCCGCCGAGGCCGACCTCGTGATCGAGGTCGTGCCCGAGTCGTACGAGGCGAAGCAGGAGGTCTTCCGGGCCCTCGACGGGATCGTCCGCCCCGACGCGATCCTGGCCACCGGCACCAACGCCCTCTCCGTGACCCGGCTCGCCGCCGACTCGGCGCACCCCGAGCGGGTCCTCGGTCTGCACTTCTTCGCCCCGGTCCAGGCCATGAAGCTGGTCGAGGTGGTCTCCTCCGTGCTGACCGACCCGCGGGCCGTGGAGGCCGTCACGCGGCTCGCCCAGGACCTCGGCAAGGAGCCGGTGGCGGTCGGCGACCGGGCCGGCTTCATCGCGGACGGGCTGCTCTTCGGCTACCTGAACCAGGCCGCCGCCATGTACGAGGCCAAGTACGCCTCCCGCGAGGACATCGACGCGGCGATGAAGCTGGGCTGCGGCCTGCCGATGGGCCCGCTGGCGCTGCTCGACCTGATCGGCGTCGACACGGCCCGTACGGTCCTGGAGGCCATGTACGCGGCCTCGCACGACCGGCTGCACGCCCCCGCCCCGATCCTCAAGCAGCTCAGCGAGGCCGGTCTGACCGGGCGCAAGGCGGGCCGCGGCTTCTACACGTACGAGGCGCCGGGCTCCGCCGAGGTCGTGCGCGACGCGCTGACCCCGCTGACCTCCGCCGAGGCCGGCACGGGCCGCGAGATCCGTTCGGTCGGCGTCGCCGGCTCGGGCACCATGGCCTCCGGCATCGCCGAGGTCTTCGCCAAGGCCGGGTACGCGGTCGTGCTCGCCGCCCGCTCGCAGGAGAAGGCGGACACCGCCAAGGCCCGGATCGCGAAGTCCCTGGCCCGCTCGGTCGACAAGGGCCGGATGACGGGCGAGGCCCGCGACACGACGCTCGCCCTGATCACCCCGGCGGGTTCGCTCGACGCCTTCGCCGAGGTCGACCTGGCCGTCGAGGCGGTCGCCGAGGACCTGGAGATCAAGCAGGAGCTGTTCACGCGGCTCGACAAGATCTGCAAGCCGGGCGCGGTGCTGGCCACCACGACCTCCTCGCTGCCGGTCATCGCCTGTGCCCGCGCCACCACGCGCCCGCAGGACGTCATCGGGATGCACTTCTTCAACCCGGCGCCGGCGATGAAGCTGGTCGAGATCGTCCGTACGGTCCTGACCGGTGACGACGTCCACGCCACCGTCCGCGAGGTCACCACGAAGATCCGCAAGCACCCGGTGGACTGCGGCGACCGCGCCGGCTTCATCGTGAACGCGCTGCTCTTCCCGTACCTGAACAACGCGATCAAGATGGTCCAGGAGCACTACGCGACCCTGGACGACATCGACGCGGCCATGAAGCTGGGCGGCGGCTACCCGATGGGTCCGTTCGAACTGCTCGACGTGGTCGGCCTGGACGTCTCGCTCGCGATCGAGCAGGTGCTGCACCGCGAGTTCCGCGACCCGGGCCTCGCCCCGGCCCCGCTCCTGGAGCACCTGGTGGCGGCCGGCTGCCTGGGCCGCAAGACGGGTCGCGGCTTCCGCGAATATGCCCGACGCTGAGCGCCGCCGCGCCGTCTGGGGCGGTCTGCTGAGTCCCCCGGGCACCGTCGGTGTCCCGGGGGCCTCCCCGCCCCCACCTGGGCACACTCCCACTCCGATGCAGTACGTTCGGACCATGCCCAAGGCCGCGAAGACACCCCGTGCCACGTCCCCGTCCGACGCTCCGGAGAGCGCGGCGGGCACTCGCGCCGCCGCGCAGCGGCTCAAGATGCGCCGGGAGCTCGCCACCGCCGCGATGGAGCTCTTCGCGACCAAGGGGTACGAGGCGACGACCGTCGACGAGATCGCGGCCACGGCCGGGGTCGCGCGGCGGACGTTCTTCCGGCACTTCCGGTCCAAGGAAGAGGCGATCTTCCCCGACCACGACGACACGCTGGTGCGGGCGGAGGCGGTGCTGAACGCCGCTCCGCCGCACGAGCACCCGCTCGACACGGTGTGCCGGGGCATCAAGGAAGTCATGAAGATGTACGCGGGGTCCCCCGCGGTCTCCGTGGAGCGCTACCGGCTCACCCGTGAGGTGCCGACCCTGCGGGAGCGGGAGATCGCCTCGGTGGCCCGCTACGAGCGTCTCTTCACCCGCTATCTCCTCGGACACTTCGACGAGCGGGACCACCACGACGGCAACGACGACCCGCTGCTCGCCGAGGTGGCCGCGTCGGCGGTCGTCACCGCGCACAACCACGTGCTGCGGCGCTGGCTGCGGGCGGGCGGCGAGGGCGACGTGGAGGCCCAGCTCGACCACGCCTTCGCGATCGTCCGGGAGACCTTCGGCACGGGCATAGGCGCGGGCCGGCCGGCCCCGTCCCCGCAGCAGCAGTCCGAGGCCGCGTCCGCTGCGGTCCAGGCCTCCACCACGGGGGACGTGGTGGTCGCCGTGGCCCGCACGGACGCTCCGCTCGACGAGGTCATGCGCACGATCCAGCAAGCCCTGAAGAAGCACTGAGAGCATTGAAGAGGCACTGAGAACCGCTTCGCCGCGAGGGCCGCACCCGGATTCCGGGTGCGGCCCTCGTCGTATTTGCCCAGCTCAGGGGGATTCTCGATCGATCATCGCTCATCCGTGACGGGCAGATTGCATCTGAGTGAAATTGTTGGCACGCAGTGCCTTGTCAGGTGACACGGCGTGCCATACGTTGATGTTGTCCGGGCGGCCGGCGCGCAGAGACCACACCTCGTGCGCCGGCTGTCCCCACCAGCCGACGGCCGGTGCGCCCGGACGCCTGCGTCACAGGCAACCCCGCGCTCCACCACACAGCGCCGCCACTGCACCACCGAGCCGAACCGACGGCACACCTCCACAGCAGCAGCACTTCCCGCCGTAACCCTCAGGCGTCCCCCCTCAGGACGCTCACCGCCGGAGGCAACCCGTGAAGGAAATCCTCGACGCGATCCAGTCGCCGGACTCCACGTCCGCCGACTTCGCGAACATCAAGCTCCCCGAGTCGTACCGGGCCGTCACCGTCCACAAGGACGAGGCGGAGATGTTCGCCGGGGTCGCCAGCCGCGACAAGGACCCGCGCACGTCGCTCCACCTCGACGAGGTCGCGCTCCCCGAGCTCGGCCCGGGCGAGGCCCTCGTGGCCGTCATGGCGAGCTCCGTCAACTACAACTCGGTCTGGACCTCGATCTTCGAGCCGGTCTCGACCTTCGGCTTCCTGGAGCGGTACGGCCGGCTCTCCGAGCTCACCAAGCGCCACGACCTGCCGTACCACGTCATCGGCTCCGACCTCGCGGGCGTCGTCCTGCGCACCGGCCCGGGCGTCAACGCCTGGCGGCCCGGCGACGAGGTCGTCGCGCACTGCCTCTCGGTCGAGCTGGAGTCCTCGGACGGCCACAACGACACGATGCTCGACCCCGAGCAGCGGATCTGGGGCTTCGAGACCAACTTCGGCGGTCTCGCCGAGGTCGCCCTCGTCAAGTCCAACCAGCTGATGCCGAAGCCCGGCCACCTCAGCTGGGAGGAGGCGGCGGCCCCCGGCCTCGTCAACTCCACCGCCTACCGCCAGCTGGTCTCCCGCAACGGCGCCGGCATGAAGCAGGGCGACAACGTCCTGATCTGGGGCGCGAGCGGCGGACTCGGCTCGTACGCCACCCAGTTCGCCCTGGCCGGTGGCGCCAACCCGATCTGTGTCGTCTCCTCCCCCGAGAAGGCCGACATCTGCCGGGCCATGGGCGCCGAGGCGGTCATCGACCGCAACGCCGAGGGCTACAAGTTCTGGAAGGACGAGCACAACCAGGACCCGCGCGAGTGGAAGCGGTTCGGCTCGAAGATCCGCGAGCTCACCGGCGGCGAGGACGTGGACATCGTCTTCGAGCACCCCGGCCGCGAGACCTTCGGCGCCTCCGTGTACGTCACCCGCAAGGGCGGCACGATCGTGACCTGCGCCTCCACCTCGGGCTACAACCACGAGTACGACAACCGCTACCTGTGGATGTCGCTGAAGCGGATCATCGGCTCGCACTTCGCCAACTACCGCGAGGCGTGGGAGGCCAACCGCCTCATCGCCAAGGGCAAGATCCACCCCACCCTGTCGAAGGTCTACTCCCTGGAGGAGACCGGCCAGGCCGCCTACGACGTCCACCGCAACCTCCACCAGGGCAAGGTCGGCGTCCTCGCGCTCGCCCCGCAGGAGGGCCTGGGCGTCAGCAACCCGGAGCTCCGGGCCCAGCACATCGACGCCATCAACCGCTTCCGGAACATCTGAGGTCCCGAAGATGACTGAGCGCCAGAAGGACCGGCCGTGGCTCATGCGGACGTACGCCGGTCACTCGACCGCCGAGGCGTCCAACGAGCTGTACCGGCGCAACCTCGCCAAGGGTCAGACCGGCCTCTCGGTCGCGTTCGACCTGCCGACGCAGACCGGGTACGACCCCGACCACGTCCTCGCCCGCGGCGAGGTCGGCCGGGTCGGCGTCCCCGTCTCGCACCTCGGTGACATGCGCCGGCTGTTCCAGGACATCCCCCTGGAGCAGATGAACACCTCGATGACCATCAACGCCACCGCCATGTGGCTGCTGGCGCTCTATCAGGTGGCCGCCGAAGAGCAGGGTGCGGACATCACCCAGCTCCAGGGCACCACCCAGAACGACATCGTGAAGGAGTACCTGTCGCGCGGGACGCACGTCTTCCCGCCCGGCCCCTCGCTCCGCCTCACGACGGACATGATCGCGTACACGGTCAACCACATCCCGAAGTGGAACCCGATCAACATCTGCAGCTACCACCTGCAGGAGGCCGGGGCCACGCCGGTCCAGGAGATCTCGTACGCGATGGCCACCGCGATCGCGGTCCTCGACTCGGTCCGCGACTCCGGTCAGGTCCCCGAGGAGCGCTTCGGCGAGGTCGTCGCCCGCATCTCCTTCTTCGTGAACGCGGGCGTCCGCTTCATCGAGGAGATGTGCAAGATGCGCGCCTTCGGCCGCATCTGGGACAAGATCACGCTCGAGCGGTACGGCATCGAGAACGCCAAGCAGCGCCGGTTCCGCTACGGCGTCCAGGTCAACTCGCTCGGCCTGACCGAGGCGCAGCCGGAGAACAACGTCCAGCGGATCGTCCTCGAGATGCTGGCCGTCACCCTCTCCAAGGACGCCCGCGCGCGTGCCGTGCAGCTCCCGGCGTGGAACGAGGCCCTCGGCCTCCCCCGGCCCTGGGACCAGCAGTGGTCCCTCCGCATCCAGCAGGTGCTCGCCCACGAGTCCGACCTGCTGGAGTACGAGGACATCTTCGCCGGCTCGCACGTGATCGAGGCCAAGGTGGAGACCCTCGTCGAGGAGTGCCTGGCCGAGATCGACCGGATCCAGGAGATGGGCGGCGCGATGGCCGCCGTCGAGTCCGGCTACCTCAAGTCGCAGCTGGTGTCCTCGCACGCCGAGCGGCGCGCGCGGATCGAGGCCGGCGAGGACAAGATCGTCGGCGTCAACATCTTCCAGTCGACCGAGGAGAACCCCCTCACCGCCGACCTGGACACCGCGATCATGACGGTCGACCCGGCGGTCGAGGCCCGGGTCGTCGGCTCGATGAAGACCTGGCGCGACAACCGCTACCAGCCGCCGTTCAACCACCCGCGCCCCTGCAAGGCCCTGGAGCGCCTCAAGGAGGCCGCGAAGGGCACGGCCAACCTCATGGAGGCCACCCTGGAGTGCGCGCGCGCCGGGGTCACCACCGGCGAGTGGGCCGGGGCCCTGCGCGAGGTGTTCGGCGAGTTCCGCGCCCCGACGGGCGTCTCCTCCGCCCCGGTCGCCGTGACGGCCGAGGCGGGCACGCCGCTCGCGCTGGTCCGCGAGAAGGTGGCCCGCACCGCCGAGGAGCTGAACTGCGGGCGGCTGCGGCTGCTCGTCGGCAAGCCGGGCCTGGACGGACACTCCAACGGGGCCGAGCAGATCGCCGTACGCGCGCGTGACGCCGGTTTCGAGGTGGTCTACCAGGGCATCCGGCTGACCCCCGAGCAGATCGTCGACGCCGCCCTGGCGGAGGACGTTCACTGCGTGGGTCTGTCGATCCTCTCCGGCTCGCACTCCGCGCTGGTCCCGGACGTCCTCGACCGCCTCCGTGAGGCCGGCGCCCTGGACATCCCGGTCATCGTCGGCGGAATCATCCCGAACGCCGACGCCGAAGAACTGAAGCGTGCGGGTGTCGCCGCCGTCTTCACACCGAAGGACTTCGGTATCACGGAGATCATCGGCCGTATCGTCGACGAGATCCGGCAAGCGAACAAGCTCAGCCCCCTTGAAAGTACGGAGGTCCTCGCATGACCAGCCCTGTGAACCGGCTCCGCCCCCGCCGCTCCTGCCTCGCGGTCCCCGGCTCCAACCCGCGCTTCCTGGAGAAGGCCCAGGGCCTCGCAGCCGACCAGGTCTTCCTGGACCTGGAGGACGCGTGCGCCCCGCTGGCCAAGCCCGAGGCCCGGCACACCATCGTGAAGTTCCTGAACGAGGGCGACTGGACCGGCAAGACCCGCGTGGTCCGCGTCAACGACTGGACGACCCACTGGACCTACCGGGACGTCGTCACGGTCGTCGAGGGCGCCGGCCAGAACCTCGACTGCATCATGCTGCCGAAGGTCCAGGACGCCCAGCAGATCGTCGCCCTCGACCTGCTGCTCACGCAGATCGAGAAGACCATGGGCTTCGAGGTCGGCAAGATCGGCATCGAGGCGCAGATCGAGAACGCCCAGGGGCTGACCAACGTCAACGCGATCGCGCAGGCCTCCCAGCGCGTCGAGACGATCATCTTCGGCCCGGCCGACTTCATGGCCTCCATCAA
This sequence comes from Streptomyces sp. R-07, assembly GCF_049913175.1. Taxonomy (NCBI): domain Bacteria; kingdom Bacillati; phylum Actinomycetota; class Actinomycetes; order Kitasatosporales; family Streptomycetaceae; genus Streptomyces; species Streptomyces sp. R-07. The sequence goes on along the minus strand of NZ_CP183978.1, from coordinate 6,557,630 downwards.
CATGAAGTCCCTGGTCGTCGGCGAGCAGCCGCCCGGCTACCCGGCGGACGCGTACCACCACATCCTGATGAGCATCCTGATGGCGGCCCGCGCCAACAACCTCCAGGCGATCGACGGCCCCTACCTGCAGATCCGCAACCCCGAGGGTTACAAGGCGGTCGCGCAGCGCGCCGCGGCCCTGGGCTTCGACGGCAAGTGGGTGCTGCACCCGGACCAGGTCGCCGCCGCGAACGAGATCTTCTCGCCCTCGCAGGAGGACTTCGACCACGCCGAGCTGATCCTCGACGCGTACGACTACTACACGTCCGAGGCCGGCGGGAAGAAGGGCTCCGCGATGCTCGGCGACGAGATGATCGACGAGGCCTCCCGCAAGATGGCCCTGGTCATCTCCGGCAAGGGCCGCGCCGCCGGCATGCAGCGCACCAGCAAGTTCGAGATCCCGGAGGCCTGATTCCGATGCAGTTCGGCCGTACCTACGAAGAGTTCGAAGTCGGTGCCGTCTACAAGCACTGGCCCGGAAAGACGGTCACCGAGTACGACGACCACCTCTTCTGTCTGCTGACGATGAACCACCATCCGCTCCACATGGATGTGAATTACGCCGAGAACACGACGGACTTCGGCAAGAACGTCGTCGTCGGCAACTACATCTACTCGCTGCTGCTCGGCATGTCCGTGCCGGACGTCTCCGGCAAGGCGATCGCCAACCTGGAGATCGAGTCGCTGCGCCACGTGGCGCCGACCTTCCACGGCGACACCATCTACGGCGAGACCACGGTCCTCGACAAGACCCCGTCGAAGTCGAAGAACGACCGCGGCATCGTCTACGTCGAGACCAAGGGCTACAAGCAGGACGGCACCCTCGTGTGCGTCTTCCGCCGCAAGGTGATGGTCCCCACCGAGACGTACATCAAGGAGCGCGGCGGCGAGCAGCCCGGCCGCCCCGAGCTCAAGGAACAGGGGAAGTAGTCATGGCGCGACTCGCCCAGACCCACGGTCTGACCGATGTCCAGCAGGAGATCCTCGCCACGGTCCGGGACTTCGTCGACAAGGAGATCATCCCGGTCGCGACGGAGCTGGAGCACCGCGACGAGTACCCGCAGCAGATCGTCGACGGGCTCAAGGAGCTCGGCGTCTTCGGCCTGATGATCCCCGAGGAGTACGGGGGCCTGGGCGAGTCGCTGCTCACCTACGCGCTGTGCGTGGAGGAGATCGCGCGTGGCTGGATGTCGGTCTCCGGCATCATCAACACCCACTTCATCGTGGCGTACATGCTCAAGCAGCACGGCACCCAGGAGCAGAAGGAGTACTTCCTTCCGCGGATGGCGGCCGGCGAGACGCGCGGCGCCTTCTCGATGTCGGAGCCGGGCCTCGGCTCGGACGTGTCGGCGATCACGTCGAAGGCGGTGCAGGACGGCGACGAGTACGTCCTCAACGGCCAGAAGATGTGGCTGACGAACGGCGGCACGTCGAACCTGGTGGCCGTTCTCGTCCGAAGTGACGAAGGACACCCGGAGGGCACGGCGCCCCACAAGTCGATGACGACCTTCCTCGTCGAGAAGGAGCCCGGCTTCGGAGAGGTCCGCCCCGGCCTCACGATCCCCGGGAAGATCGACAAGATGGGTTACAAGGGCGTCGACACGACCGAACTCATCATGGACGGACTGCGCATTCCGGCCAATCGCGTGCTCGGCGGGGTCACCGGCCGAGGGTTTTACCAAATGATGGACGGCGTCGAGGTCGGCCGCGTGAACGTGGCGGCCCGTGGTTGCGGTGTCGCGCAGCGTGCTTTCGAACTGGGTGTCTCTTATGCCCAGCAACGTCACACTTTCGGCAAGGCGATCGCCCAGCACCAGGCGATTCAGTTCAAGCTGGCCGAGATGGCTACCAAGGTCGAGGCCGCTCATGCCATGATGGTGAATGCAGCACGCAAAAAGGACTCCGGGGAACGAAACGACCTCGAAGCAGGGATGGCGAAGTACCTCGCCTCCGAGTACTGCAAGGAGGTCGTCGAGGATGCATTCCGCATTCACGGTGGATACGGCTTCTCGAAGGAGTACGAGATCGAGCGTCTCTACCGTGAGGCGCCCATGCTGCTCATCGGTGAAGGTACCGCCGAGATCCAGAAAATGATCATTGGTCGTCGGCTGCTCGAGGAGTACCGATTCCAGGGTTGATTGTCGCTTTTGAGTCGGTTCGGCCGCGAAGAAGATCACACCCTGTGTTCGTCTTCCGGCCGTCGACTCGGTTCCTGGCTTGCCCAGTTGCGCCCCGCAACCGATAGCATCGCCGGAAAGCCGCCGTCCCCCGTTGCCAGTGCGGCATCATCCGCTACGAAGGTCATCCATGCCCCACAGCCAAACCTCTGCACACCGCGACAGCCTCTCCGGCGTACGCCTCGCGCGCGGAGCATCGCCGTGGCTCCTCCCGACCGTCGCCACCGCGGCGCTCAGCCTCGTGCGCGCGCGCAAGTCGAGGCGTGCCGCGGCCATCGCCGTGCCGACCACCGCCCTCGCGGCCGGCATGCTGTGGTTCTTCCGCGACCCCGAGCGTGAGATCGCTCAGGGCCGGGTCATCTCCCCCGCCGACGGAGTGGTGCAGAGCATCATGCCGTGGAAGGACGGACGCACCCGGGTCGCCATCTTCATGAGCCCGCTGAACGTCCACGTCAACCGCGCGCCGCTGGCCGGCACGGTGACGTCCGTGGAGCACATCCCCGGCGGGTTCGTCCCGGCGTTCAACAAGGAGAGCGAGAACAACGAGCGCGTTGTCTGGCACTTCGACACCGAGCTCGGCGACATCGAGATGGTGCAGATCGCGGGCGCCGTCGCCCGTCGCATCGTGCCGTACATCCCGCAGGGAACGAAGGTCGAGCAGGGTGACCGTATCGGTCTGATCCGCTTCGGCTCGCGCGTCGACATCTACCTCCCCGAGGGTGTCGAGGTCGCCGTCGAGGTCGGCCAGGCCACCACAGCGGGGGTGACTCGCATTGACCGTGATTGATCCCGACACACGGGCTGCCGAATGGGTCGCCGAGGCGGAGGACACCGAGGACGCCGAGGAGATGCCGCTGTCGCTGAGGCTGTCCATAGCGGACGCCCTCACGCTCGGTAACGCCACGTGCGGCTTCATGGCGGTGTACTTCACCACCACCGGCATCCTCATCCCGCACCTCACGGGCAGCAGCGAGTCCGGCATGGCGCGCAACAGCGCCGCCACCGCCGTGATCCTCATGCTGGCCGCGGCGATCTTCGACCTCTTCGACGGCATCGTGGCGCGCAAGCTCCGCAGCTCGCCGATGGGCGCCGAGCTCGACAACCTGTCGGACCTGATCAGCTTCGGTCTGGCCCCGGCCTACTTCGTGCTCGTGTACGGCATGGTCGCGGACGACGCGCAGCAGAAGGTCTCGGCCGTGGCCGCGATCGTGGTGCTGCTCGCCGTGGTGCTCAGGCTCGCGAGATTCTCGTGCGTGACCATGAAGGACGGCATGTTCCAGGGCATGCCGAGCCCCTTCGGCGCGCTGACGGTCGTCTCGATCGTGCTCCTGGAGCTGCCGTTCATCCCGACGCTGCTCGCGATCATCGGAGTGGCGTGGCTGATGGTGAGCCGCGTCGAGTACCCGAAGCCGCGGGGTGTCCTCGCGGTGGCGATGCTCAGCTGGATCGTCGGTGCGATGGCCATGCTGGCGGCCTGGGCGTTCGACGCCCCGGGCGGGGCGTTCCTGCTCCAGACCGGCTGCGCGCTCCAGGTCGTGCTGGGCGCCGTGATCCCCCTCTTCGCGACGGCCCGCCGGGTGAACACCTTCCGCGGCAACCGGCGTGAGAGCCGGGAAGCACGGGCGGCACAGCTGCCGTAGCGGACAGCGGAACAGCGTACGAAAGGGCCCCGGGAGGCGATTCGCCTCCCGGGGCCCTTTCGCATGCCTAGAGCCGTTTGTAGTAGAGCGTGGTGGCGCGGAGGGTGCCGGCCGGGTCTGCGGCGAAGTCCGGGATCGTCCCGGCGGCGGTCCAGCCCGCTCCCCGGTAGAGGCGCTCGGCCGGGCTGTCGGTCTGGGTGTCCAGGACCAGCAGGGTGAGCCCCGTGGCGGCGGCGTGCGCCTCGGCCGTGGCGAGCAGTCGCTGCCCCAGGCCCCGGCCGCGGGCCGAGCGGTGGACGAGGAGCCGGGCGATCTCGCCGCGGTGCCGGCCGTTCGCCGTGCCGGTACGGACGAGCGTGACGACGCCGGTCAGCCGCCCGTCGGGGGCGTGGGCGGCCCAGACGTCCCGTACGCCCTGCTCGGCCTCCTCGGCGACGCGGGACCACCAGGCGGCCGCCTCGGCGGTGTCCAGGGGCGCCAGGAAGCCGACGGAGGCCCCGCCGTCCACGGCGTCCACGAGGAGCGCGGCGAGACCGGCCGGGGCGTGGGCCCGTACGGCGTCGGGGTCGAGGCGCTCGACGAGATCGAGCCGCCGCTCCAGACAGAGGAGGTCCGGGCGGTCGTCCCAGGAGGCGACGGTCCCGAAACCGAGGCTGCGGTAGAGGGCGAGCGGCTCCTCCCGCCAGTTCCAGACCGTGAGGCGTACGGCGGGGGCGCCGGCGGCGGCCGCCCGGTGCAGGGCCTCGGTCATGAGGGCCTTCGCGAGCCCCTTCCGGCGGGCCTCCGGCGCGACCCAGAGCCGCTTGATCTCGGGCGCGCGGCCCTCGCGGGGTGCCTTGAGGACGACACAGGCGGCCGGCTCGTCCGCACCGGGCGGGGTGGCGAGCAGGACCGTGTCGGCGGCGAACGCGACGGCCGGGTCCTCGGCCTCCGCGCGGTATACGGCCGGGAGCTCGTCGACGGTCGCGACGGCGGTCCCCTTCTCGGCCTGGTTGACCAGGTGGTAGGCGCGCAACAGGTCAGGGAGGCGGGGGTGGGAGCGGTTCTCCTCGATACGGGGGTTCATGGCCCGAGCTTCACACCACCGTGTTTCCACAAGATGACGATCTCCGGGCCCGCCCGTGCCCACGCCCGTGTGGGCAATCGTCCGCAGGGCGGGCCGGGTGGGCACACGGGACGGCGCCCTCTGCGGGCGCCTCCGCTCCCGTGCCTGCCCGCACCACCAGCGCGGCGCACCCGTGGGGCGGGTCCAAGCGCGGAAGCCTAGGCCCGGCACGGGGCGCCGTCCGTTGTGCCCACCCGTTCCGCCCTTGCGGAACGTATGCCCACAACGGGGGCGACGGGCGGGTGCCCACAGCGGACGGGGTGAGCGCTCGCGGCGCGGCTACCGCAGGAAGTCGCGGGCGATGTCTGCCGCCACGTCCTCCAGCAGCGGCCCCGCGTTCGCGATGCACTTCGCCGTGTCCGGTTCCAGGTCCGTGAGCGGGTACGCGCGGCGGATGCCCGCCGTGCCCAGGGCCTCCGGGGGCAGGGCCAGGCGGCCGCAGACCGCGACGACCTCCTTGCCGGCGGCGCGGGCGGCGGCGGCGACGCCGGCCGGGGCCTTGCCGTGGAGGGTCTGCTCGTCGAGGGAGCCTTCGCCGGTGATGACGAGGGTCGCCCGCGACAGCGCGGGCGCGAAGCCGAGGACCTCCAGCATCAGCTCGATGCCGGGCCGGAAGCTCGCGCCGAGGATGAGCGCGCCGTAGCCGATGCCGCCCGCCCCGCCCGCGCCGGGCGCGACGGCGGCCTCGGCGGCCTTGGGGCCGATGGCCTTCTCCAGGACGGTGGCGAAGTGGGCGAGGGCCGCGTCGAGGGTGCGCACGTCGTCCGGGGTGGCGCCCTTCTGCGGCCCGTAGACGGCGGGCGCGCCCTTGGGTCCGGTCAGCGGGTTGTCGACGTCGCTCGCGAGGATCAGGTCGACGGAGCCGAAGCGGGGGTCGAGGCCGCTGAGGTCGGCCGTGGCGAGGTCCGCGAGGGGCGCGCCGCCGGGGCCGACGGGTTCGCCGGCGGCGTCGAGGAAGCGGGCGCCGAGCGCCGCGAGCATGCCGGAGCCGCCGTCGGTGGTGGCGCTGCCGCCGACGCCGAAGACGAGGGTGGTCGCGCCGGCGTCGAGGGCGGCGCGGAGCAGCTCTCCGGAGCCGTACGTGGTCGCCGTCAGCGGGGCGAAGACGCCGGGCGGGAGGAGCTGGAGGCCCGAGGCCTCCGCCATCTCGACGACCGCGGTGGTGCCGCGCAGCGCGTACGCCGCGGTGACGGGCTCGCCGAGCGGGCCCGTCACGCGGACCTCGCGCCGTTCGAAGCCGGCCGCGACGGCCGCCGCGACGGTTCCGTCGCCGCCGTCCGCGACGGGCAGGGTCTCCACCGTGAGCTCCGGGACGACCCGTCGCAGTCCTGCTGTGACCCGCTCCGCGACCTGTACGGCCGTGAGCGAGCCCTTGAACTTGTCGGCCGCCACGAGCACGTGAGCGACCTGAGTTGCTGCCCCGTCCGTCACCTTGCATCCCTTGCTTTCGAACGTGCAGTCGCGCCGAGGCCGACCCTATCCGTACCGCCAGACGGCGTGCCACCCCCTGATAAGGCGATATTCCGCACCATAGTGGGGTCACATGAGCACGGAAGAGATCGTTCCTGACGGCAGGCCCGACGGCAAGGTCATCGGGATCGGGATCGTGGCGGTCATCGCGGTCGTCGGCTGGGCGGCGCTGGGCGAGGACTCCTTCGACAGTGCGTCCTCCTCCGCCCTGAACTGGGTGTTGTCGAACTTCGCCTGGCTGTTCGTGGTCGCCGCGGACACGTTCCTCGTGCTGTGCGTGGTGATCGCCATGAGCCGTTTCGGCCGGATCAGGCTGGGCGCGGACGACTCGGAGCCGGAGTTCACGAACCTGGCGTGGATCGCGATGATGTTCAGCGCCGGCATGGGCATCGGTCTGATGTTCTACGGGGTCGGGGAGCCGCTGACGCATTTCCTGAGCCCTCCGCCGGCGGCCGGGGTCCCGGCGGGGACGGGCGCGGCGGCCCGGACGTCCCTGGAGTACTCGTTCTTCCACTGGACGCTGACGCCGTGGGCGATCTACGGCATCGCGGGTCTCGCGCTCGCGTACGCGGGCTTCCGCAAGGGCCGGGGGAACCGGCTGAGCTCCGCGTTCGTGCCGCTGATGGGGGCGCGCCGGGCGGATTCCTGGCCGGGCAAGGCGATCGACCTGATCGCGGTGTTCGCGACGGTGTTCGGCACGGCGACGAGTCTGGGGCTCGGCACCCTCCAGGTCGCCGAGGGGCTGAACCTGACGATGGACGTGGAGAACTCCACGGCCACCCAGCTGATCATCATCGTGGCGCTGTCGGGGGCCTTCGTCCTGTCGGCGTTCTCCGGTCTCCACAAGGGCGTGAAGTGGCTGTCGACGCTGAACATCGTCCTCGCGGCCTGTCTGATGCTCTTCGTGTTCCTGCTCGGCCCGACCGTCTACATCCTGGACACGATCCCGGCCTCCGTCGGCGGCTATCTGCACCAGCTGCTGCCGATGGCGAGCCGCACGGGCGCGTTCACCGACCGTGACTGGCTGGGCGCGTGGACGATCTTCTACTGGGCGTGGTGGCTGTCCTGGGCGCCGTTCGTCGGGACCTTCATCGCCCGGATCTCGCGCGGCCGGACGATCCGCGAGTTCCTGGTGGGCGTTCTGCTCGTGCCGTCGGGGGCGACGGTGGTGTGGTTCTGCGTGATGGGCGGGACCGCGATCCGGCTGGAGTCGACGGGCGCGGCGGACCTGGCGACGGCCGTGAAGGACGGCCCCGAGGCCTCCCTGTTCGCGATGCTGGAGGCGCTGCCGATCGGGACGGTCACCTCGGTCATCGCGATGCTCCTGGTGATGACGTACTTCGTCACGAGCGCGGACTCGGCCTCGCTGGTGATGGGTTCGCTGACGAGCCGCGGCTCGCTGCACCCGCCGACCTGGCTCGTGGTGACCTGGGGCGTCCTGATGGCCGCCGTGGCGGCGGTCCTGCTCGTGGCGGGCGGCCTGAAGTCGCTGCAGACGGCGACGATCCTGGTGGCGCTGCCGTTCGTGGTCGTGATGCTGACGCTGTGCTATGCGCTGCTGAAGGAGCTGCGGGAGGATCCGGGGGCGGGCCCGGCCCGGCACCACGCCCTGCACGGGCTGCGGGACGCGGTGCGGGCCCTGGTCGGGGAGGCGATGACCGAGCGGGCCGGCGACCGCGACCGGCGGCCGACCGGCCCGGCGGAGGCCCGTACCGACGCCGAGCACGCCGAGGAGGGGCGCTGAGCCTCCGACGCGCGCCCGGCCGCCGGATTCGGTACACCGGAGGTATGGGGTTCGCACACGGGGAGCTCGGGGACCGGATCCTGGGCGGCTGGACGGGCCGGATCGCCGGGAACATGCTCGGCAAGCCCGTGGAGCGCGGGGACCACTGGACCCGGGAGCGCATCGACGCCTATCTGCGGCTGACCGGGGCGCTCCCGCTGACGGACTACCTCCCTCCCCCGCCCCCGGGTGCGGAGGGCTTCGAGCTGCGGCCCGAGTGGGAGCGGTGCGTGCGGGGCGGGATCGACGGGAGCTGCCGGGACGACGACGTCGACTGGTCGGTCCTGGGGCTGCACCTCCTGGAGACGTACGGCTCCGGATTCACCACCGAGCAGGTCGGCGAGGAGTGGCTGCTGCGGCTGCCGTACCTGCAGACGTTCACGGCGGAGCGGGTCGCGTACCGGAACCTCGCCGACGGGCTGCGGCCGCCGCTGACCGCCACGTACGACAATCCGTACCAGGAGTGGATCGGCGCGCTGATCCGGGCCGACGTCTACGGCTGGACCTGCCCGGGCGACCCGCGCCGGGCCGCCTCGCTCGCCCGCCGGGACGCGGTCCTCTCGCACACCGGGAACGGCGTGTACGGGGCGATGTGGGCGGCGGCGCTGATCGCGGCGGCCTTCACCGCGCCGGACGTGCGCTCCGCCCTGGAGACGAGCCTGGGGCGGGTCCCGGCGAGCAGCCGCCTCGCCCGGACCGTCCGGGGCACGATCACGCTGTACGAGTCGGGTCTCGGCTGGTCGGAGACCCTCACCGAGCTCGCGGCGCGGACGGCGGGCCTCGGCTGGATCCACGTCGTCCCGAACGCGGCCGTGCTGACCGCCGGACTCCTGTACGGCGAGGGGGACTTCACCCGCACGATCACGCTGACCGTCCGCGGCGGCCTGGACACCGACTCCAACGGGGCGACGGCGGGCTCGGTGGCCGGGGTCCGCTGCGGGGCGGCGGCGATCCCGCCGCAGTGGTCGGAACCACTGCGGGACCGGGTGCGCAGCGCCGTCTTCGGCTTCGACGGCATCGGGATCGGCGAACTGGCGGACAGAACCCGGCGATTGGCCGAGCGGTGACGCGGCGCCTCGTCGCCGGCCGGCCTCAGCCCTGCGGGGGTTCCGGCTGGATGATCTCGCCGGTGCGCTGCGGCTCGTCGCGGCTGACGGCGCGCGCCTCGGTGCGGTGGCCGCGGGCGATGTAGTCGCGGACCACTGCCTCGACGGCGTCCTGGGGATTGCCGATGCCGGCCAGAACCATGACTTCCACGACGAGTTCGACATCGAGACCGATGTTCACCTTGGCCATGGCGGGAACCTAACACCCCGCTCAGAAAAGGGCGTCCGGTTCCGCCGTACCCGATTCGAAGGCGAGCAGCCGCTGCTTGCGGTCCAGGCCGCCGCCGTAGCCGGTGAGACCGCCGCCCGCGCCGATCACCCGGTGGCAGGGGACGATGATGCCGACGGGGTTCTTGCCGTTGGCGAGGCCCACGGCCCGGGAGGCGCCGGGACTGCCCAGTTCCTCGGCGAGTTCGCCGTACGTCCGGGTCTCCCCGTACGGGATGCGCAGCAGCTGCTCCCAGACGCGCAGCTGGAACGGGGTGCCGATGAGGTTCAACGGCAGGTCGAACTCGGTGAGTTCGCCCGCGAAGTAGGCGTCGAGCTGGCGGATCGCCTCGCCGAAGGGGCGCGGGTCGGGCTCGCCGAAGGTCTCCTCGGGCGGACGGTGGCGCTGCCCTGTCATGTGGAGGCGGCTGAGGACGCCGTCGATGGCGACGAGGGTCAGCGCGTCGTAGGGGCTCTCCACGACGGTGTGCTGGATGGCGGGCATGGGACGGGGTCCTAACGATCCGTTACGCGGGCAGGTGGTTGATCGGGTGGTCGTCGGTCGCCCAGAGGTACTGGACGGCGTAGGCGCGCCAGGGGCGCCAGTGCGCGGCGCGGGCGGTGAGCGCGGCCGGGGTGCCGGGCAGGCCGAACCCCTCGGCGGCGCGGCGGACGCCGAGGTCGCCGGGGAGGAAGGCGTCGGGGTCGCCGAGGGCCCGCATGGCGATGATCTCGGTGGTCCAGGGGCCGAAGCCGGGCAGGGCGAGCAGCCGGGCGCGGGCCTCCTCGCGGTCGTCGGCGGGGCCGAGCGGGAGCGAGCCGTCGGCGAGGGCCCGGACGAGGGTGAGGAGGGTGGTGCGGCGGCTGCGGGGCAGGGCGAGGGTCTCGGGGTCGAGGGCGGCGAGCGCTTCGGGGCTCGGGAAGAGGTGGGTGAGCCCGCCCTCGGGGTCGTCGACGGGGATGCCGTGCGCGGTGACCAGGCGGGCGGCGTGGGTGCGGGCGGCGGCGGTGGACACCTGCTGGCCGAGGACGGCCCGTACGGCGAACTCGGCGGGATCGACGCTCCCGGGCACGCGGCGGCCGGGGGCGGCGTCGACGAGCGGGGCGAGCAGCGGATCGGCGCGGAGCCGCTCGTCGACGGCGACGGGGTCGGCGTCGAGGTCGAGGAGCCGGCGGCAGCGGCTGATCGCGTGGGTGAGGTCGCGCGGGTCGGTGAGGGAGAGCCGGCAGGCGATGTGGCCGTCTCCCGGGGCGAGGGCCACGATGCCGTGTCCGTACGGGAGGCTGAGCGTCCGCCGGTAGGCGCCGTCGCGCCACTCCTCCACGCCGGGCACGGCGGTCGCGGCGAGGTGCCCGAAGAGGTTGGAGGGTTCCAGCGGGGCGCGGAACGGCAGCCGGAGGCTGATGACGCCGGGGGTCGCGGTCGGCAGGACCGGTGAGCGGCGGGCGGCGCGGGCGCGGAGTTCGCCGGGGGTGAGGGCGAAGACCTCGCGGACGGTGTCGTTGAAGGTGCGGATGGAGGCGAAGCCGGCCGCGAAGGCGATCTCGCCGAAGGCCATCGCGGTGGTCTCGATGAGCAGCCGGGCGGTCTGGGCGCGCTGGGCGCGGGCCAGGGCGAGGGGCCCGGCGCCGAGTTCGGCGAGGAGCTGGCGCTCGATCTGGCGGGTGGACCAGCCGAGCCGCCGGGCAAGGCCGGGGACGCCCTCGCGGTCGACGACGCCGTCCTGGATGAGCCGTACGGCGCGGGCGACGGCGTCGGCCCGGACGTTCCACTCGGGCGAGCCGGGGCTGGTGTCGGGGCGGCACCGCTTGCAGGCGCGGAAACCGGCGCGCTGGCACGAGGCGGCGCTGGGGTGGAACTCCATGTTCTCGGGCTTGGGCGGGACGGCCGGGCAGCTGGGCCGGCAGTAGATCCGGGTGGTGCGGACGGCGGTGAAGAACACGCCGTCGAAGCGCGCCTCCTTCGACTGGACGGCCCGCACGCAGCGCTCGGTGTCGGTGTGCATGGTTCAAGGATCGGGGACGGACGGCTCACGGGCTGGCGAGAAAACGACATGGACGTCCGTCCCCGGTGGGAGCGGGTCGGGTCAGACGGTGACCGTGCGGTAGTGGGTGGTCAGCCGCCCGTCCTCGCCGAGGACGTGGAAGGCGAGGGCGGGCGGCAGGTCGAGGTGGACGTGCGGGTCCTCGGGGCTCGGGCTCTCCCAGGGCAGCCGGAGGGCGGAGACGACCCCGGGTGCGACGAGCAGCGGGCGCCCGGCGAAGGTCGTGGCGGCGGCCGTGTGGGCGTGGCCCGCGAGGAAGGCCGTGAGGTGGGGGTGGCGGTCGGCGAGCGCGGCGAGCCGCTCCTCGCCGAACTGCCGGATCTCGTCCACGTACGGCGTGTGCAGGGGGACCGGCGGGTGGTGGAAGGCGACCAGGACGGGCACCTCGTGCGGGGTGGCGGCGAGGACGCCGTCGAGCCAGTCGAGCGTCTCGTCCTCCAGGAGCCCCTGGTGCTCGCCGGGTACGGAGGAGTCGCAGAGGGCGACGACGAAACCCTCGCCGCGGAGCACCTGGTTGACGGGCGCGTACGGGCGGGCCGCCGCCTCCTCCTCGGCGAGGAGGCCCTTGCGGAAGGCTGCGCGGTCGTCGTGGTTGCCGGGGCAGACGAGCAGCGGGTGGCGGGAGGTCAGCAGCTCCCGCGCCGCCGCGTACTCGTCCGGGGTCCCGTGGTCGGCGATGTCACCGGTGACGAGGACGGCCGCCAGGTCGTACGGCAGCTCCTCCAGGTACCGCAGGACGGCGCGGGTGCGGTCCGCGCTGCGCGGCTCGCCGTCGATGTGGACGTCGCTGACGTGGGCGATGACGATCATGCGGCCGGACCTCCGTGGGTGCGCGTGAACGGGCGTTCACGCGACCGTACGGTGATCACGGCCGGGCCGGGAAGGGCCGCTTCGGGACCGGTGGACCGGTTCGGGACCGGTGGACCGGTTCGGGGCCGGTTCGGGACCGGTTGGGTGCGGTGGACCGCTTCAGGACGCTTCCCGGCTCGGGTCGTCTACTCGAACCGCGAGGTGTCCCCCGCTCCTCGGCGGACGATCTCGGGCTCGCCGCTGGAGAAGTCGACGACGGTGGTGGGTTCGGTCCCGCAGTCGCCGGAGTCGAGCACCGCGTCCACCTGGTGGTCGAGCCGCTCCTTGATCTCCCAGCCCTGGGTCAGCGGTTCGGCCTCGTCGGGCAGGAGCAGGGTGCTGGAGAGCAGCGGCTCGCCGAGTTCGGCGAGGAGGGCCTGGGTGACGACGTGGTCGGGGATCCGGACGCCGACCGTCTTCTTCTTGGGGTGCAGCAGCTGGCGAGGCACCTCCTTCGTCGCGGGCAGGATGAAGGTGTACGCGCCGGGGGTGGACGCCTTGACCGCGCGGAACACGTCGTTGTCGATCTGCACGAGCTGGCCCAGCTGGGCGAAGTTCGCGCACATCAGCGTGAAGTGGTGCCGGTCGTCGAGGTCGCGGATGGCGCGGATGCGGCTGATGCCGTCACGGCTGCCGAGCCGGCTGCCGAGCGCGTAGCAGGAGTCGGTCGGGTACGCGACGAGCGCCCCGTTCCGGATGGAGTCGGCCACCGCGCTGATGGTGCGGGGCTGGGGATTGTCGGGGTGCACGTCGAAGTACTTGGCCATGGGGCCCAGTCTATTTTCGCAGGCTCCGCCAGACGGCCTTCGCCGCGTTGTGCCCGGACATGCCGTGCACGCCGGGGCCGGGCGGGGTCGCGGAGGAACAGAGGAAGACCGACGGGTGCGGGGTGGCGTAGGGACGCAGCGAGAGCGTGGGGCGCAGCAGGAGCTGGAGGCCGCGGGCGGCGCCGCAGGCGATGTCGCCGCCGACGTAGTTGGCGTTGCGCTCGGCGAGTTCGGGCGGGCCGGCGGTGGCGCGGGCCAGCACGCGGTCGCGGAAACCGGGGGCGAAGCGCTCGATCTGACGCTCGATCGCCTCGGTGAGGTCGCCGCGCCAGCCGTTCGGGACGTGGCCGTACGCCCAGAAGACGTGCTTGCCCTCGGGGGCGCGGGAGGGGTCGACGAGGCTCGGCTGGGCGGTGATGAGGAAGGGGGCGTCGGGGGCGGTGCCGGAGGAGGCCTCGCGCAGGGCGGTGCCGATCTCGCCGGCGGTGGGGCCGACCTGGACGGTGCCGGCCCGGCGCGCCTCCTCGGCGGTCCACGGCACGGGCCCGTCGAGCGCGTAGTCGATCTTGAAGGCGCTCGCGCCGTACTTGTAGTGGTCGTAGTGCCCGCCGAAGCCGGCGATCCGTGCGAGGGCGGTGGGCGAGGTGTCGAAGACGTAGGCGCGGGCCGGCGGCAGGTCGTCGAGCCGCTTCACCTCGAAGTCGGTGTGGACGGCGCCGCCGAGGTCCTTGAGGTACGCGGCGAGGGCGTCGGAGATCGACTGCGAGCCACCCCGGGGCATCGGCCAGCCGCCCGCGTGCGCGGCGAGCGCGAAGACCAGGCCGACGGCGCCGGTGGCGAAGCCGCCGAGCGGGGCGATGACATGGCCGACGAGCCCGGCGAAGAGCGCGCGGGCCTTCTCGTCCTTAAACCTTCGCATCAGCCAGGTCGACGGCGGCAGCCCGGCGAGCCCGAAGCGGGCGAGGGTGACCGGGTCGCGGGGCAGCGCGGTGAGCGGCAGCTGCATGAAGTCGCTCGCCAGCGCGTCCCACTTGCCGAGGAAGGGCGCGACGAGCCTGCGGTACGACCCGGCGTCGCGCGGGCCGAAGGAGGCCGCGGTCTCGGCGACGGAGCGGGCGAGGACGGCTGCGGTGCCGTCGTCCCAGGGGTGGGCCATGGGCAGTTCGGGGTGGAGCCACTCCAGGCCGTACCGGTCGAGCGGCATCGTCTTGAAGACGGGCGATCCGGCGCCGAGCGGGTGCACGGCGGAGCAGGGGTCGTGACGGAAGCCGGGGAGCGTGAGCTCCTCGGTCCTGGCGCCGCCGCCGATGGTGGACTTGGCCTCGAAGACGGCCACGGAGAGGCCGCGCCTGGCCAGTTCGACAGCCGCCGTCAGTCCGTTGGGCCCCGCCCCCACGACGACGGCATCGAGCATCGACGTCTCGTTCGTCACCTTCGGACTCCTTCGTCAGCCGATGGCCAAGGCTCCCAGGATATGCGGGTGGTGGTAAGCGCCTCACTCGCCCCCGAGGAGCGTCCGGATCCGCTCGGCGGTCGCCGCGTCCCGGGCGGTCGTGAACGGCAGGGCGTTGCCTCCGGCGATACGGAACGGCTCTCCCGCGATCGTCGTCGTGGCACCGCCCGCCTCGGCGACCAGGAGGAGCCCGGCCGCGTGGTCCCAGGCGTACTCCCAGGAGAAGGCGGTGGCGTCGAGCGCCCCGCGCGCCACGGCGAGGTACTCGAGCCCGGCGGAGCCGCAGGGGCGCGGCCGGACGCCCTCGGTGACAAGGCCGAGCAGGGCGCGCTTCTGGTCCGGGGTGGTGTAGTCGGGGTGCGAGGTGGCGACCTCGAGGTCCGCGCCGGGTGACGGGGAACCGGACCGTATCGCCTGCCCGTTGAGCGTGGCGCCGCGCCCGCGCACGGCGACGGCGAACTCCTCCAGGGCGGGGGCGAAGGTCCAGGAGGCGAGGATCTCGCCGTGGTGGGCGAGGGCGACGAGGGTGCAGAAGGCGGGGTCGCCGTGGACGAACTGGCGGGTGCCGTCGACGGGGTCGACGATCCAGACGGGGGCGTCGCCGCGCAGCGCCTCGTACACCGTGGGATCGGCGTGGACGGCCTCCTCGCCGACGACCACGGAGCCGGGCAGCAGGGCGGTGAGGGAGGCGGTGAGATGGGCCTCGGCGGCCCGGTCGGCGACGGTGACCAGGTCGTGCGGCCCGTTCTTCTCGACGATGTCGTCGGCGGCGAGCTGCCGGAAGCGCGGCATGATCTCGGCGGCGGCCGCCTTGCGGACGGCCTCCTCGACCTCGGTCGTACGGCCGCCGAGGACGTGCTCAAGGAAGTCTTCGATCATGCCTCCAGCTAAGCACGGGGGGCTGACAACCGGAATGCCGCACTTGTCATCCTCCGTTTCCCCGGGGAGTACCCTTTGGCCGAGTTCACCCCTTACATGAGTTCAGCCCTTGCACGCGGGGAGGGTTCCCGTCCTCACCTGCGCGTCCGAGCGAGGCGTTCCTGGTTCAGCCGCCACTTCGACCGCTGCGCCCGCGGCGGCTCCCGTCATCTGCTCTTGAACGAAGCCCTGATCAGAGGCCAAGGCCTTCGTCGTTGCCCCTCCCGGGCCTGCGGGTACGACGGCAGACCCCACCGCGCGCGTCCGACTGTGTATCCGAAGTGTGTCAGGCAGCGCTCGGGATCGCGTCGAAGACGAGCAGCGCGGTGAGCGGCGTGCGGCCGTCGGCGGAGCAGCCGCACGGGCTCGTACCTGGGATTTCTCATGGGCGTCAGGGGACGGCGCCGCACCTTGGGAGGCTTCGGGGACAGGGGAGCTGTCCGCTCTCGGCACGTATTGTTCCGATCGTGGCGCGGCCGTGCCCACGTCGTGGACGTGAACCGAGGCCGACCGCCCGTCCGCCGCCCGAACAGGAGCCGTCCTCTTGTCCTCACCCGACTCCCCCGCGTCCACCGCGCGCGTGCTCCTTGTCGAGGACGACGACCTGATGCGCCGGTCCTTCGCGGTCGCTCTGGAGCGTTACGGCTACGACGTGCGGGCCGTCGCCGACGGCCTCGCCGGGCTCGAGGTCTTTCGTGAGCACGACTTCGACCTGCTGATCCTCGACGTGATGCTGCCCGGCCTCGACGGGATCGGGCTGTGCCGCAGGATCCGGGAGACCAGTCTGGTGCCGGTTCTGATGATGTCCGCCCGCGGCGACGGGCTCGACGTGGTCGCCGGGCTGGAGGCCGGGGCGGACGACTACGTCGTCAAACCGGTGGAGACGTACGTCCTCGTGGCCCGCATGCGTTCGCTGCTGCGGCGCGCCACCTACGCGCCCGTGCCCCCGGACGGACCGGAGCCGGCCGGAGGCCGGCCGGCCGAGGGGGACGTCCTGGAGTTCGGGGACCTGAGGATCGACACCGCCGGGATGGAGGTGTTCCTCGCCGGCCGGCCGGTGGCGCTGACCCCGACAGAGCTCAAGCTCCTGCTGGAGTTCGCCGCCCACCCCGGGGTCGTGCTGGAGCGGCACACCCTCCTGCGGGACGTGTGGGAGTACGGCTGGGACGGGGACAGCCGCGTCGTCGACCTGTGCGTGCAGCGGCTACGCCGGAAGGTGGGCCGGGACCGGATCGAGACGGTCCGGGGCTTCGGTTACAAGTTCCGGCGGTGACCGTGCCTCCCCTCCGCGGTCCGTGGGCGGGCCGCACCTCGCTGCGCCGGAAGATCGCCGCGCTCGCCGCGGCCACGGCCCTGCTCGTCGTGGCGGCGGTCGGCGTCCTGGTGCACCTGTGGACCGCCCAGGACATCCGCGGCCGGGGTGAGGCACGGGCGATGAACACGCTGTACGCGGCCATGGACGTCTACCGCCGCACCGGCGTCCTCACCGACGGCGCCGAGCTCGACCCCGACGACCTGCCGACCGCGCTGCGGGCCCCGGCCGACGCCGAACGGCACCACGTCTACGACGGGCACGCCGAGGGCAACGTCGGGCCCAGCGTCTGGGCGGCCCAGCGCACCGGCGGTCCAGGCAGCCCGGTCCTCGGCGTCCAGATCAACCTGGGCCCGGACCGTGCCAACCTGTCGCGCCTCGACGCGGCCATGGCGGTCGCCTCGCTCGTCGCGCTCGCGGCCGCCGTCCCCCTGGCCGTCTACGGCGCGGGGCTCCTGTCCCGGAGACTGGGCCGGGTCGCCGAGACGGCGACGCGGATCTCCGCCGGGGACCTGGACGCCCGCTCGGGACCCACGAAGGGCCGTGACGAGGTCGCGGACATCGCCGCGACCGTAGACCGGATGGCCGACAGCCTCGCACTGCGGCTGCGCACCGAGCGCCGGTTCACCGCGGACGTGGCCCACGAGCTGCGCACCCCCGTCGGGGGACTGCTCGCCGCCGTCGACCTCCTCCCTCCCGGCGAGACCGAGGACCTGCTGCGGGCCCGGGTGCGCGACCTGCGCGACCTGGTCGAGGACCTCCTGGAGATCTCCCGCCTGGACGCCGGCGCCGAGGAACCGGTCCGCGTCCGTGTGCCGCTCGGCGCCGTGGTCGCGGAGGCGGTCTCCCGTACCGGCCTCGCCACCGATGTCGCCGCGGCTGCCGGGGGCGCCGCCGACGGGGTCGCGCGGACGGTGGAGACCGACCCGCGCCGCCTGGAACGGATCGTGGGCAACCTGGTCGTCAACGCGCACCGCCACGGCGCCGGCCCCGTGCGCGTCACCGTCGAAGGACCGACGGTCGTCGTCCGTGACCACGGCCCCGGCTTCCCGGCCGACCTGCTGCTCCACGGCCCGCGCCGCTTCCACACGGGTGCCCGGGAACGCGGCTCGGGTCACGGCCTGGGGCTCACCATCGCCTTCGGCCAGGCGCGGGTCCTCGGCGCCGAACTGCTGCTGGCCAACGCCCCGGACGGCGGGGCCGTCGCCACCCTTCGGCTTCCCCCGTGACGGACGGCCGTGGGGCCGGTACGCGGTGGAGCGGGCACTGATACACAGCCGCCCAGGCCCCGATACGTTGCTCCGACACCCTTCGAAGGACACCTCGTCCCGTACCGGATCCGGCGCGGGACCCACTTCGAGGAGGCCATCATGAACCCGTCCGTCCGCACCACCGCCCTGTCCCGCGGCGTCCTGGGCATCGGTGCCCTCACCGCCGCCCTGTCCCTGCTGCTCGTCATCGGCGGGCTCACCGCGAACGCCGCGGCGGGCGAGACGGGACAGCCCGCCGGTGTGCTCGGCGTGATCGGGCTGTTCCTCGGCGGAACGCTCCTGGCCGTAGGAGCGCTCGCCCGCTCGGTCGCCGCCCAGGCCGGGCGCAGGTAACGGCGGCGCCCCTCCAGGGCCTCCCCGTGGTGCCCGCGCCCTCGACGCGCGGACACCGCGGGGAGGCCCTTTCGCGTGCCCGGCCCGCTACACCTTTGCCGCACGCCCGAGCGGGCGTCGATACACAGAGGCCCAGGCCCCGATACGTTCCCCGGACAGGCTTCACGTGCGCTTTCCGTACGAGAAGAGGAGCCCCATGACCGCCGACCTCCTGTCACCGCACCCGATGACCGGCATCGCGGCCGCCACCACCGACCTGTCGAAGGTCTACGGCAGCGGCGACACCCGCGTGGTCGCCCTGGACCGGGTCAGCATCGCCTTCCGGGAAGGCGAGTTCACCGCGATCATGGGCCCGTCGGGCTGCGGCAAGTCCACCCTGATGCACTGCGCCGCCGGGCTCGACTCGCCCACCTCCGGGTCGGTACGCGTCGGCACCACCGAACTCGCCCGCCTCGGGGACCGGCAGCTCACGCAGCTCCGCCGGGACCGCATCGGGTTCGTCTTCCAGGCGTTCAACCTGCTGCCGACGCTGACCGCGCTCGAGAACATCACGCTGCCGATGGACATCGCCGGCCGCCGCCCCGACCGGGCGTGGCTGGACCGGGTCGTCTCCATGGTCGGGCTCTCCGACCGCCTGGGCCACCGGCCCGCCCAGCTGTCCGGTGGCCAGCAACAGCGCGTCGCCGTCGCCCGCGCCCTGGCCTCGCGCCCGGCGATCGTCTTCGGTGACGAACCGACCGGCAACCTCGACTCGCGCGCCGGAGCCGAGGTCCTCGGCTTCCTGCGTGACTCGGTGCGCGAGCTGGGCCAGACCGTGGTCATGGTCACCCACGACCCCGTGGCCGCCGGCTACGCCGACCGCGTCGTGTTCCTCTCCGACGGACGCCTCGTCGAGGAGATGTCCCGGCCCACCCCGGACCGCGTCCTCGACCTGATGAAGAGCCTGGGCTCCCGCTCCCACGACGGCTGACCGCTCCAACGACGGCTGAGCCCCTCCCCCGACGGCTGA
The DNA here is from genome assembly GCF_049913175.1 of Streptomyces sp. R-07. NCBI lineage: Bacteria > Bacillati > Actinomycetota > Actinomycetes > Kitasatosporales > Streptomycetaceae > Streptomyces > Streptomyces sp. R-07. Next base: position 6,538,146 of record NZ_CP183978.1, on the reverse strand, counting down.
ACCGCGCCCCCGCCGTCCGTCCCGTACCCCTCCGGAAGTCCTCGACTTCCCCGGAATCCCTCGGAAAGCCCGGAAGCCCCATGTTGAGAACAACCCTGCGCAACCTCCTGGCCCACAAGGCCCGGCTGGCCATGACCGTCCTCGCCGTCTGCCTGGGCGTCGCGTTCGTCAGCGGCACCCTCGTCTTCGCGGACTCCACCGCCGCCGCCCATCGCGCCGCCGCGTCGAAGAGCTTCGCCGGGGTCGACGTCACCGTGACCGAGAAAGCCCCCGAGCCCGGTGCCGAGGGCGGAGCGCGGGCCGGTGTGCTCGACGACGCGCTCGTCGCAAGACTGGCCCGGGTGCCCGGTGTCGCCGCCGTACGCCCGTCGGTCGACGGCTCGGCCACCCTGAACGCGGCGGACGGCACCCCGCTGCGGGCCGACCGCGCCTGGTCCCATCCGGCCACCGCGTACGTACCGGGCAAGGACGGCAAGGACAGCCGTCACCCGCTTGCCGAAGGCCGCGCCCCCGCGAACGACGGCGAGATCGCCGTGGACAGCGGAACCGCCACCGCCGGCCGCTTCCGCATCGGCGACACGATCACCCTGGCCACGGACGGCCCCGTCATGACCAAGCGGCTGGTCGGCACCGTCACCACCGACGACACCCGCGTCACCGCCGGCGGCACCCTCGTCCTCTTCGACACGGCGACCGCCCAGAAGCTGTTCTCCACGCCCGGCCACTACACCGGCATCGACCTGACCGCCGCCGCCGGCACCACCGCGTACGGACTCGCCGACCGGGTCACGGCCGTGCTGCCCGCCGACCGTGCCGAAGCCACCACGGGCCAGGCCCAGGCGGCCCAGCAGGCCATCCTCGTCGACACCCTGACCCGCGGCTACGAGAAGGTGCCGATGGTCTTCGCCGGGGTCTCGCTCTTCATCGGCTCGTTCCTCATCGTCAACACCTTCACCATGCTCGTGAAGCGGCGCAGCCGGGAGACCGCGCTGCTCCGGGCGATCGGCGCCTCGCGGCGCCAGGTGTCGCGCTCCGTCCTCCTGGAGGCCCTGGTCGTCGGCCTGGCCGCCTCGGTGGCCGGCTTCCTGCTCGGGCTCGGCATCGCGGCGGTGCTGCCCGACGTCCTCGGCGGCGACGGCACCGCCCTGCCCAGCGGCCCTCTGGTGATCGGCCCGCGCTCGGTCGTGGCGGCGCTCGGCGTGGGCGTCGGCGTCACCGTGCTCGCCGCGTGGCTGCCCTCCCGCCTGGCCGCGAGGACCTCACCCGTGGAGGCGATGCGCACGGCCGAGCAGCCGCCTCCGGCGCAGCGGTCCCGGCTGCGCGGCGCGGTGGGCCTCGGCCTGCTCGTGCTCGGCGCCGGCCTGCTGGTGTCGCTCAGCGGCGCGAAGGACGCCTCGGAGGAGAACCTGCGCGACGCGATGGCCGGCTGCGGTCTGTTCGTCGCCGCCCTGATCGTGCTCGCCCCGCTGCTCGCCACCCCGGTGATCCGGCTGACCGGGCGGCTGACCAGGCGCTTCGGCGTCACCGGCCGTCTCGCGCGCGAGAACGCCCTGCGCGATCCGCGCCGCACCGCGGCCACCGCCGCCACCTTGCTGATCAGCACCGGCCTCGTCACGGGGCTCGCCGTCATCGGGCACTCCACCGGACAGGCCCTCGACCGCCAGGCCGCGGCCGGGCTCGGCGCCGACTACGTCGTCAGCACCCGCTCCACCATGACGGGCATCGACCCCGGTGCCGTACGACGGCTGGCCGACACCCCCGGAGTGCGCAGCGCGCACGCGGTCACGGACTCGACCCTGTTCACCGGTGGCGGCGTCCGGCAGATCTCCGGTGTCGAACCGGCCACCGTGCGCGACACCATGAAGCTCGACTTCGTCTCCGGATCCGCCGAGAACCTGGCCCCGGGCCGGATCGCCGTCTCCAGCACCCTCGCCCGGGAGAACGGGGTGACCACCGGCGGTCGGCTGAACGTCCAGATGGGCCGCGCCGGGAAGTTCACCGCGTACAGGATCGTGGGCGTCTACCGGGACAACCCCGTCGCCCACGACGCGCTCGGCAGCCGCGCCGAGGTCGCGGCGAGCAGTTTCCTGCCCGACTCCGTCCAGCGTGTCCTGCTGCGCACCGACGGGCCGGCGACGACGGCGCTGGAGAGCCGGCTGCGCACCGCCGTGGGCAACAACCCGCTGCTCAAGGTGCAGGACCGGGAGCAGCTCGTCCGTGAGGCCGCGGGCACCATGGGTGACCTGCTGGACGTGATGTACGGGATGCTCGGCATCGGCGTCGTCATCAGCGCGCTCGGCATCGTGAACACGCTGGCCATGTCGGTCGCCGAACGCACCCGCGAGATCGGTGCGCTGCGCGCGCTGGGCATGGACCGCGCCGGCGTCCGCCGCGTGATCCGCCTGGAGGCGCTGACCGTCGCCGGCTTCGGCACGCTCCTCGGCCTGGCGGGCGGGCTGTTCGGCGCCTGGGCGGTCGGCTCCCTCGCCAACGGCGCCATCGAGCAGTACACCCTGGTACTGCCCTGGGGCACCCTGCTCCTCGTATGCCTCCTCTCCCTCGCGATCGGAGTCCTCGCGGCCGCCGTCCCCGCCCGCCGGGCAGCCGCCCTGAGCCCCCTGGAGGCGACCGCGGACGCCTGACATCCGGCAGGGGGTCGACGGGGCCCATCGGCCCCCCTGGTCTGACCCGTCCGGTCCCCGGTGGTCCGTTCGCACCGCGCCGGGGATCGGAGGTGACGGTGAGGTCACCTCACTGGCGAGGAGGCGAGAACGATGGACGAGATCGGGCGAGCGGAATGGTTCGCCATCGGTGTCCTCGGCATGACGCTTGCCGGAGCCGCCCACGCCACGATCGGCGCGACCCACGTCGCCAGGGAGATGCTGCGGGCGCCCGCCGGGAACCCCGGGACGAGTGGTTCGGACTTCCAGGTGGACAGCGGCCGCGGTGGCTGGATCCTGATCGGCGCCCTGGTCCTGGCGGGCGGATCCATTTACCACTTCGTGTCCGGTGTCGGGACGATCGTCAAGGAGATCGTGCATGTAGCGGAACGCTGACGTGCCGGAACGCTGACGTGCCAGAACGCCGTGACCTCGGCGGAGATCCCCGCAGGGCCGGACGCGCGTCCGGTCCTGCGGGGATCGGCGAGCCCGCGGGGCTCACCGCGGCGGTGTCACGGGAGCGGAGGCCCCCACCAGGTCGAGGGTGCCGCGACGGTGTAGCCCAGCGACTCGTACAGCGGCCTGCCCAGCTTCGAAGCGGTGAGGGTGAGCGGCAGGTCTGCCAGGTGGGCGAGGGAGCCGAGCATGACGGCCCGCCCCACGCCACGCGACCGGAACGCCGGCGAGGTGCCGACCCAGTAGTGGCTGCCGATCCCGTCGTCCACGACGCTGACGCAGGCTCCCGCGGGCACGCCGTCGTGCGAGGCGACGTACACCTCCACGCCCGGCTGCTCGATCAGCGCTGCCGGGAACAGCTCGCCGGGGCGGTAGGGCGTGAATCCGTCCAGTTCGAAGCCCTCGATCACGATCTGCTCGGCCGCCTGGAGGTCCTCTGGCCGCCGCACCCGGAACACGTCGAGCGCCGGTTCGCCGACGGGCCCGGGCAGGCGCAGCATGACCGGCATCTGCCAGCTGCGCATGCCCAGGTGGCCCAGGTCGGTCGAACTGAACGGATCCTCGGCGTTCACCGGGCCCGCGGCCCGGCGAGCCAGCTCGCTCAACTCGGCCAGCTCGCCCGGATCGAGGTCGGACTCCTGGATGAGGATCCGCAGGCCGGCCCGCTCGCCGCCGTCGACCGCGACGAATCCGCGGCGCCGGATGACCTCATGCCCCCGGGATCGCCCGGTCGCGATCCAAAGGGCGGCGGAGTTACGGGCCTGACGCAACGGCGCCTCGGTCAAGGGCACGGACGTGGGCCGGTCGGCCGAAGTGGATCTTGTTGTCATTGCGCCTACGGTAGTGCGCAACTCCCCTCTCACACAGGCCAATTCCGTACGAGCCGACTGGGCCACCTGCGAGCCGACCGGGCCACCTGCGGCCCTACTCGGCGCGAGGGAAGAGATGCCTGTGCCACGCGGCAGGCTGATCAGCGGGCGATCACGCAGCTCGGCCAGCGGAATGCTCGTGCGGTCGGGGGGGGTGAGGGCGTGGTCGTCCGGGCGACGGCCGCGACCGGGGAGTCGTCGACCAGGACCTGGACGGATACGCCCGGTGGGGGTTCCTCGTCCGCGAGGCCGATCACGGCGAGGTCGAGGTCGCCGCGATTCATTGCGGTGAGCATCCGCTCCGAGGCGTCCTCGGTCAGGGCGATCTCGACCTGGGGGTGTTCCTCGTGGAAGCCGGCCGGGATGGCCGGCAGGTCGAACTCGTGGGCTGCCGCGGCCGCGCCCGGGACGAGGCCGAGGGTGACCTGACCGCGGAGCAGTCCGGTGAACTCGTCCGCGACCTGCGGCACCGCTTCGACGGCGGAGAGCGCGGCCCGGGCGTACGGCAGTACGGCCTCGCCCACCTCCGTCAGAGTCACCGAGTCCAGGATTCGCTCGGCGTCAGGCGGGTCTGCCGCGCGAGACGGTGATCGAGCGGATGATCGCCTCCTTCCGGAACCGCTACGGCCTCGCGGAGGGCCGGCTCACGGAGGACGAACCGACCCGGGCGAAGGAGCGGGCGGAGTCCACGTTCGGTACGGAGGACTGGACGGCCCGGGGGCCGTAGCCGCCGCGTAGGGTGGCGGGATGCGTGTCGAGGGGCCGGTGAAGCCCGGTCTGCGGATGGAGTGCGCCGACGAGCGCCGGCTGGTCCTGCTGCAGGGCGCGACCCCGGTGCTGTTCGCCCGTCAGCGTGTCAATCACCACGGGGTCCACTACGGGCGGACCGGCCGGTACGTCTCCCCGATGGCCCCGCTGCGGGCCGAACGGGCGCGCGCGTTCGCGGAGTTCGCGACGCCGGGCACGGAGGAGTGGACGTCGCGCTGGGCCGCCCACGCGGAGACGGAACTCCGGACGGCGACCGAAGGACCGCTCCACACGGGCGAGTGGCGACTCGGGCCCCGGACGAGGGGCTGGTTCGTGGACGGCAATTGGCCGAAGCTCCTCGCGCACGACCCCGACCGGGGCCATCTGACCTGGTTCGGGTACGGCGACCCGGTCGAGGACGCGCGCGATCTGCTGCCGCTGCGGGCGCTCTCGCCGGTGGAGGCGCCCCGGGTGCGGGCGTACCGCCGCCAGTACCGGGAAGGAGTGCTGCCGCCGGTGTTCGCCTGGTGGATCAGCGGGCTCAACTCCCCCGTCGTCCTTGACGGCCACGACCGTCTGACGGCGGCGCTCGCGGAGGGAGGGCGGCCGGAGGTGCTCGTGCTGTCGCGGGCCGTGGACGCCGATTGGGTGGCGCGCTGCGCGGCCCGGCCGATCCGAGGGTACGAGGAGCAGGTCGCCGCACTGGACGGCACCAGCGGCGCCGGCCTCCTGATCTCGTTCGAGAGCCGCCGGCTCGCGGAGAACCTGCGGGCGATCACGGAATCGCCCGACGCGACGTGGGCCTGGCCGTTCCCCGGCGGCGCCCCCGCCTGGGACGCCGCCGCCGCCGCGCACGTGCCCGGCTGGGCCCCCGACGCCGACCGCTGATCGCCGCCCCGGCACCCCAGGTCACCGTCTCGGACACCAGTCCGGCCCCTGCTCAGGTGACCCCGCCGCGTCCGCGTCGTTGATGCCCACGCGGGCCGGGACGGACGTGCGGAAACGTCTCCGCACAGGACCGGCCCCGGAATCACGGTGCCGACGGAGCGGAGATCAGGTGGGACGGGCGAGGAAACTCATGGCGACGGTCGCGGGCGCGGTGATGGCGGTGTGCCCCCTCGGCATCGCACCGCCCGCGTACGCGGTCGTCGGAGGTCAGGAGGCGCGGCCCCATCAGTACCCGTTCATGGTGGGGCTCGTGGACCTGGCGGAGCGGCGGGTGATGTGCGGCGGGGCGCTCGTCGGCGAGCGGTACGTGCTCACCGCCGCGCACTGTCTGACCGGCTCGTACAGCAGCACCGCGCGCGTGGGCGTGCTCCTCGGCGACCACGACCTGACGCGCGGGGACGACAGTCCGCACGCGGTGCTCGCGACCCCGGCCTCGTTCATCCCGCACCCGGACTACGACCCGGCCACCCAGCGCAACGACATCGCGCTGGTCCGCCTCGCCGAGCCGGTGGTGTTCAACCGTGACGTGCGGCCGGTGGCCCTGCCCACCCGGTACGCCCACGGCACCTTCGACCACACGCAGGTGGAGGCTCCCGGCTGGGGCGCCACCTCGTTCGGCGGCCGTACCTCCGACGTCCTGCGGACCGTGGTCCTCGGCACCATGAGCAACCCGGCGTGCGGGACCCGGGGCATGTCCCAGGTCGGCCCCGCCCAGCTCTGCACGTACGCACCGGGACGGGACACCTGTCAGTACGACTCCGGCGGCCCACTGGTCCACACGGTCGCGGGGACGCCGTACGTGGTCGGTCTGGTCTCGTACGGGAAGGGGTGCGCGACCGACACCCCCGCCGTGAACACCCGGGTCTGGTCCTACCTCAGGTGGATCGGGACGACGGCCGGACGGCTGCCCCGCGCTTCATGAGGGCGGTGTAGAGCAGCAGGGCGGCGGTGAGTCCGACGGCCCAGCCGTAGTCGGCGAGGGGCTTGAGGAAGGGGATCAGTCCGTCCTCGGGGAACGGTCCGGTGCCCGGCGCCGAGTGGGAGCCGCCCACGGCGAGGACACCGCCGACCACGAAGGCGAGGACGGCGGCCGGGTTCCAGCCGCCCCGGTACCAGTACGGGCCGTCGGCCCGGTAGAGGCCTTCGAGGTCGAGGACGGTCCGGCGGACGAGCCAGTAGTCGGCGATGAGGATGCCCGCGACCGTACCGAGGAGGCCGCCGACCAGGCCGAGCCACGTGAAGATGTAGAGCTCCGGGGTGGCCGTCAGCTTCCACGGCATGATGAGCACGCCGACGACGCCGGTGATCAGCGCGCCCGTACGGAAGTTCACCAGCCTCGGGGCGAGGTTGGCGAGGTCGTACGCCGGGGAGACGACGTTCGCCGCGAGGTTCACCGAGAGGGTGGCGACCAGCACGGTCACCAGGGCGAAGAGCAGACCGAAGACGTTGTCGGTCCTGGCGGCGAGCTCCACCGGGTCCCAGACCGGCGCCCCGTATACGGCCTGCGAGCCGGAGGTGACGAGCACCGAGAGCAGCGCGAACAGGGTCATGGTGGTGGGCAGACCGAGGGTCTGCCCCAGGACCTGGGAGCGCTGGCCGGCGCCGAAGCGGGTGAAGTCGGGGATGTTGAGGCTGAGGGTGGCCCAGAAGGCGATCATGCCCATGAGGGCGGGGAAGAAGACCGGCCAGAAGTCGGCTCCCCAGCCCAGCTTCGACGGCTGGTCGAGGAGGGGGCCGACGCCGCCCGCCTTGACCGTGATCCAGACGAGGAGCGCGAGCGCGCCGACGATCACGAAGGGCGCGGCCCAGTTCTCGAAGCGGCGCAGGGCCTCCATCCCCCGGTAGATGATGGCGAGTTCGAGCGCCCAGAAGAGGACGAAGGAGAGCCAGAGCGTCCAGGGCTGGCCGCCGACCCTGGAGGCCTCCGCCCAGTCGCCCCCGAAGGCCTTGTCGAGCAGGACGAAGACTCCCTGGCCACCGATCCAGGTCTGGATGCCGAACCAGGCGCAGGCGACGCCGGCCCGGACGAGGGCGGGCAGGTTCGCCCCGCGCAGTCCGAAGGAGGCACGGGCGAGGACGGGGAAGGGGATGCCGTACTTCGGGCCGGCGTGCCCGGTGAGCAGCATCGGCACGAGGACGACGACGTTGGCCAGGCCGATGGTGAGGACGGCCTGCTTCCAGTCCATGCCGAGGGCGACGAGACCGGAGGCGAGCATCCAGGAGGGGATGTTGTGGGCCATGCCGACCCAGAGGGCGGCGAAGTTGTACGTGGTCCAGCGGCGTCCGGCCACGGGCACGGGGAGCAGGTCGTCGTTGACGAAGCGGGGGTCGGCGGGCTCCGCGCCGGGCGCGAGGTCGACCCGGCCGTCGCGGTAGCCGGAGGGTCTGGGGCTTCCGGGGTTTCCGGATCTTCCGGAGGGTGCGGTTGCGGTCATGGACGGAACCCTTCGTTCGGGGGGACGGAACGAGGCCGTGCGGGGCGTGGGGTTCTTGACCGTGCGGAGTCTTGTCCTACGGGGCAGGGGCGTCAAGGGAGTCGGAGGGTCCCTGCCCACTGGTCAACGGGCCCCCTCGGCGGCGGCGGGGGCTTCGCTGCGGCACGTCGCACGGCCGAAGGCGCCCGTGGCGGTGGCGCGCTGGACGTGCCGCCCGTGGACGGCCAGGGAACAGCTCGCCGTGCCGCCCTTCTCCCCCAGGGTGACGTGGACGGTCGGGGCGGCGCCGACAGGGACGCTCACGGTCTTCTTCCACGGGAGCGCGGCGTTCGTGACCACGGCCGCCTCGTCGTCACCGGGCCCCCGGTAGGAGATGTCGGCGGTTCCCTCACCGAGCACCTCGTACGTCACGTCGGCGACGGGCACGTTGCGCGCGGCTGCGCCCTCCCGGGTCGCGGACGCGTCGTCGGAGTCGAGCATCCGGTACGTACCGAACGCGCCGCCGGCGAGAAGCAGCAGCGCCACGACGGCGATGCCTCGGCGACGCCGAGAGGTGTGAGAGGCCACGGGCTCATCCCGCTCCGCCGGTTCTGTCAGTTCTTCCGTCGTGGACATGGCCCGCACTTTCGGTCGACGCGAATTCGGCCTGGGTTATACACCATCCGAATCCGTGCATGCCAGGCGGCCGACAAGTCCGGCAAGGCGCAACCAACCTTCGCAACCTCGACTCGTGAAATGCCCTAATTGCGTGAGCACTTGACGGAGCGACAGTTCCGTGATGAACAATCCCACCGCCGTGACCTGATCACGTCTGGCGAGGTCGCTTCCCGCGCGTGGGAGGTGGCCTGTTTTGGCATGCCCTGGCGTGCGCAAGCGCGGTCAGGTCCACCACATCAAGGTAGGGATTCGCGTGAAAATGAAATACGGGCGGGCAATAGCCTGCCTCGTGGTTTCGGCGATAGCCGGGACCATGTTGCCACAAGTCGCCTACGCGGCACCTGTTTCGAGAGAAGATGACGAGGGTATCGTCGACGCCCTCTCGGGTTGGTTCTCGGACGACGACAAGCCCGAGCCGGCGAAGCCGGTCGAGCCGTCGAGCGGTGGGACTCCGGTCCTGCCGAGTCGTGAGAAGTTGCCGAAGGGCAAGGCTGCGCCGAAGGCGAAGCGGGTTGCCGAGCTGGCCGGGAAGCGGACCGCGAACGCGCGGTACTGGATGCTGTCGGACGGTCGGGTTCAGGCCGAGGTGTCGGCGGTTCCGACGGGTTACCGGTCGGGGAAGTCCTGGAAGGACGTCGATCCGACGGTCGTTCCGTCCGATGTCGAGGGCTTCGCGTTCTCCAACACGACGAATGCTGCGCGTAGTTGGTTCGGTTCGGACGCGGGCAGGTTGCTGCGGTTCGAGGCCGGTGACGGGCATGCGGTGACTCTGGGTCTTGAGGGTGCGGGGAAGCTCGCGCCGGTGGCCAAGGGTGACACGGTGACGTACAAGGGCGCGGTGTCCGGTGCGGATCTGTCGTATGTGGTCGGTCCGGGGCGGGTGAAGGAGAACATCGTCCTGGGCGCGAAGCCGTCCGGTCCGGTGTCGTTCACGTTCACGCTGGATGCGGGTGGTCTGACGCCGAAGGCGAACAAGGACGGTTCCGTCTCCTTCTTCGGTGAGGGTGCGGATCCGGTCCTGGTCATTCCGGCGGCGTTCATGACGGACGCGAAGAAGGACGCGAAGGCTCCGTACGGCTCCGCCTACAGCGGGAACATGACGCAGAAGCTGACCCGGGCGGGTAAGGGCTGGGAGCTGACCGTCACGCCGGATGCGAAGTGGCTGGCGGCGTCCGAGCGGCAGTATCCGGTGACGATCGATCCGACGATCTCGATCGCGCCGACGCCGTCGACGGCGCAGGACGTGATGATCTCGTCCGACGGTCCGGCGACGAACTACAACGACAACTGGCGCCTGTCCGTCGGCAACACGTCGACCGGTGCGTCACGTGGCCTGATCCGCTTCCCGGTCAGCAGCATCCCCGCCGGAACCAAGCTGGACTCGGCTGATCTGAAGCTGTGGTTCGACCAGACGCACACCACCGGTGACACGGAAGTGCAGCTGGAGGCCCACCGGGCGACCCAGTCCTGGTCGGAGGACACGGCCACGTGGGACAACGCCAACGCGATCACGGGTGAGTTGTCGGGCACGGCTGTCGTCGTGGATGACGGCGACACCGGCCGCACTGCGGCGGTCGGCGCCTGGCCGGCCTCCGGGAACACCGCCTACACGCAGTACGCGGTGAACCAGGACTACCTGTACAACAAGGACGCGGTCGCGGGCGACACGTACACCTGGCAGCCGAGCCTTCCTGAGGACGGCACGTACCAGGTCGAGACCCACTACGTTCCGGCTTCGGACCGTGCGACGAACGCGCCGTACACCGTCACCTACGACGGCGGCACGAAGGCCTACACCGTCAACCAGCAGGCCGGCACCACCGGCGTCTGGAAGACGCTGGGCTCGCACCCGTTCAAGGCCGGCACGCTCGGCAAGATCGTCCTCGGCGACGGGCCTGTCACGACCGCGACGTCGGTCATCGCGGATGCGGTGCGGTTCACCAAGGGTGGTGTGGTCACCAAGCAGCCGGGTGAGTTGAACACCTGGCATTCCTTCCCGGTGACCAAGACGGTTCAGTCGTGGATCGACGGGGCGAACGTCAACAACGGTTTCGTGATCAAGGCCGGTGACGAGTCCGTCAACGGTCCCAAGGGCGGGCCGCGTTACGAGGGCAGCGAGTTCGGGTACGGCGGCGAGACCGCCAACTACCCGCGCCTTGTTCTCACGTTCGGCCGTCAGGGCGTCGACCTCTCCGCCCCGACCACGATCCACGACACCGGCGCGGAGCTGAACTGGTCCACGTACCAGGACAAGGACCCGGTCGGGACCGGTGACGACCTCGTCGAGTACCAGGTCCACCGCTCCGTCAGCCAGACCTTCACCCCCTCCGCCGCCACCCTCGTCGCGCCCGTCGCGCCGGGCACGACGTCGTTCACGGACACCTCCGCGACGCCGACCAAGGCCGACGACCCCGACCCGTACGGCCGCGCCTACTACTACATGGTCGCGGTCAAGACGAAGGACGGCCAGGTCGTCGCCGCGCCCACCCAGCTCGTACGCCTGCCCAAGGCCGGCCGCACGACCAAGGTGTACGCCGCGACTCAGGACACCACGGTCTCCTCGGCGCAGCCCACGACGGCTCACGACACGATCGACGACGCGGGTCCGAAGAACTGGCTGTCGGTCGGCAACAACTCCACCACCTACGGCGACACCCGCGCGGTGCTGAAGTTCCCGGCCCTCGGCATTCCCGCCACCGCCCGCGTCCTCGATGCGAACGTCCGACTGTGGTCCACGCAGACGGCCCAGGACACCACCGGTGCGCTCTATGAACTGCGGCCGCTGACGCGTGACTTCGACGAGGCCACCGCCACCTGGGTCAAGGCCGACGCCGCCACGAACTGGACGACGGCCGGCGGCGACTTCGGCGCCGTCACGGCCGACACCGGGGCGATGACCAACGACCCCGCCCGTCACGACTGGAACGTCACCTCGCTCGCCCAGTCCTGGGTGACCACCCCGGCGTCCCAGAAGGGCGTCGCCATCAAGATGGCCGACGAGGCCACCTCACAGGAACGCACCCTGTTCCTGTCCTCCGAAGGCACCGAGCCGCGCCTCGCGCCGAGGATCGTGGTCACGTACATCGACTCCACCACCGAGTCGACGTACTACGCGCCGCAGACCCCCGCGCGCATGACCCCGAACAGTGACTACACGGTCGACTTCACCCTCACCAACACGACCGCCTCCACCTGGACTTCGGCCGACAACGTCCTGACCTACAAGTGGGCCCTGCCCGACGGCACGGACGTCACCACCGGCGGCAACCAGGTCCAGACCGCACTGCCGTCGAACGTCGCCCCCGGCGGTTCCGTCAGCCTCCAGGCCGCGGTCAAGACCCCGATCAACTCGGACAACGGCAACAAGCGCACCGACTACGTCCTCACCTGGGACGTCTACAACAAGACGACCGGTGCCTGGGTCTCCGGCACCTCCGGCATCCCGGGCCTCGCCCAGAACGTGGCGGTGGAGGACCCCACCTCCAATCAGCTCGGCATGGAGAAGTTCTACGTCTACACCGGCAAGAACACCGGTGCCGGCTCGACCGCGATGAGCAACCTGGCGTCCGGCAACACCGTCTGGCAGTACAACGCGTTCACCAACCCCGGCCGTGGTGTCACCACCTTCGCCCGGTTCGCGTACAACAGCCTCGACACCTCCGACACCGTCTCGGGCTACGGCTGGTCCTTCCAGGCCTCCGGCCCGATCCGGCTCGGCGCGCCGCTGGAGTTCCACCCGAAGCCGCACCCGACGGAGATCCGTCTCCCGGACGGCGACGGCACGACCCACGTCTTCCGTGAGCAGCCCGACGGCTCCTGGAAGGCCCCGGCGGGCGTCCACTACAAGCTGGCGGCCAAGCCCGGCCTGGACTGCACGCCGCTGAAGGACCCGGTTCCGGACGCGTGGACGATGACCCGTCCCGACGGCACCCGGTTCGTGTTCGGCTGCGACGGCTACATGACGTCGGCCATCGAGAAGAACGGCAACACGCAGACGTACACCTACGAGGAGAGGAAGTCGAACAACAAGCCGACCAAGTTCCTCAAGTACGTCACCGACCCGTCCGGCCGTCAGTCGCTCACCATCGAGTACTACTCCAAGGCCGACAGCAGCAACCCGAAGATCATCGACCACATCAAGTCGATGACCGACATCTCGGGCCGCAAGGTCACCTTCGAGTACTCCGACAAGGGCCTGCTCACCAAGATCACCGACGGCGCCGGCTCCACCCAGCCCAAGGTCTTCGGCTTCGAGTACGACGCCACCCAGGGCAACAAGAACGTCAAGCTCGTCAAGGCGACCGATCCGCGCGGCAACGCCACGTCGCTCGCGTACAACTACCCGCAGACCGGCGACGACCCGAAGTACCACTGGTGGACGAAGACGATCACCGACCGTCTCCAGGGCACCACGGGCTTCACGTACGCGGCGGACGCCGCCAACAACAAGTTCACCGACACCAAGGTCACCGACGCAGAGTCGCGTTCCTCCGACTACGTGACGGACGACTTCGGCCGGGCCGTCCTGTCGACGAACGCCAAGTCGCAGTCGATGAAGCTGTCGTGGGACGCGGACAACAACGTCACGTACACGGAGGAGAGCAACGGCGCCAAGACCGCGTACTGCTACGACCAGAAGACGGGCTACCCGCTCTGGAAGCGCGACGCGGAGAACAACAAGGCGGGTGTGCCGGCCCAGAGCGAGTGCGCCCCGGGCGTCTACCCGGCGAACTCCGCCCAGTACACGTACCAGACGCGTGCCGACGGGTACTCGGCCGACATCTTCACCAAGACCTCCCCGGAGGGCCGGAAGTGGCAGTTCGGCTATGACACCTTCGGCAACCTGAAGACGGTCACCGACCCCAAGGGCGTCGCCACCGCGACGGCGGGTGACTACACCACCTCGTACGAGTACGACGCCTACGGTCAGCTGACCAGGGCGGTCGACGCCAACGGCAACGCGGACACGAACAGCGGCTTCGGGCCCACGGGCTTCCCGGCGACGATGACGGACGCGCTCGGCAAGTCGTCGACGTTCGTCTACGACGAGCGCGGCCAGGTCCGCGAGGTCACCGACGCCCTGGGCAAGAAGACCACGCAGACGTACGACGTCTACGGCCGCCCGCTGGTCAAGACCGAGCCCAAGGACCAGGCCGCCGGTGACCTGATCACCGCTCCGGCTCCCGTGTACGACGCCAACGACAACGTCACCACGTCGACGGCGCCCAACGGCGCGGTGTCCACCGCGGTGTACGACGCGGCCGACCAGATGACCTCGGCGACCGCGCCGAAGTACACGCCGACGTCGGACGAGCGGAAGACGACCTACACCTACGACAAGGTCGGCAACCTCAGGACCACGACCGAGCCGAAGGGTTCGCTGACCACGGCGGACGCGACGGACTTCGTCACGACCAACTACTACAACGAGATCTACCAGCTCACCTCGGTCACCAACGCGAACGGTGACAAGGTCAGCTACGAGTACGACAACGTCGGCAACACCACCAAGGTCATCGACCCGAAGAAGAACGCCACGGCCGACACGGCCGACTACACCTCCATGTCCGCCTACGACCTGAACCACCGGGTCACGTCGGTCACGGACGCCGCCGGCAAGACCACCAGGAAGACCTACGACAAGGACAACCTGGTCGTCTCCTCGACGGACGCCGAGAACAACACGACGCTCGTCAGCTACGACGAGCGCGGCAAGCAGACCGAGGTCAAGGTCCCGCGCAGCGGCACCTCGCCGATCGTCTACCGCACGACCCGGTACGAGTACGACCAGGTCGGCAACTCCACCAAGGTGATCAGCCCGCGTGCCGTCGAGGCGGGGACGACCACCGCGTTCACGGCCCGCACCGAGTACGACGCGCTGAACCGGCCGAAGCGCCAGTACCAGCCGTACGACCCGGCGGACACCCTTCACAACGACCCGAACGTCTACACCGAGACCGAGTACGACGCCGTGGGCCGGGTCTCCCAGACCTCGATGCCGCCCTCGGAGGGGCAGACCGTCCGCAACGTCACGAAGGTCGCCTACTTCGACAACGGCTGGACGAAGAGCTCCACGGACCCGTGGGACATCTCCACCACCTACGACTACAACGCCGTGGGCCAGCAGACGGCCCGCACGCTGACGTCGGCGGGTGGCTCCTCCAACCGCACGATGACGTGGCAGTTCTACCCGGACGGCAAGGTCAAGTCCCGTTCCGACGACGGTGTTCCGGTCGGCAAGTCGGTGGTCCTCCTGGACAACTCCGACACCCAGAGCATCTCCACCACGGGCACCTGGGCGACCGGTGACATCGCCGGACAGCAGGGCTACGACCACCGCACCCACGCGGCGGGCGCAGGCACGGACGCCTTCACGTGGGCCCTCGACATCCCCAAGGACGGCACGTACACCGCGTACGTGAAGTACCCGAAGGTGACCGGGGCCGCCACGACCGCGAAGTACACGCTGGTCCACGGCACGACCACCGAACCGGCGGTCACCAAGGACCAGAACGCCGGCACCGGCACCTGGGTCGGCCTCGGCTCCTACGCCCTCAAGCAGGGCGAGGACACCAAGCTGAAGCTGGACCAGAACAGCACCGGCGTCGTGGTCGCGGACGGGATCAAGCTGGTCCGTGACAACGCCACGGAGACAGACAACGAGAAGCGGACCTTCACCTACTCCTACGACGTCAACGGCAACCTGACGTCGATCGGCGACACGTCGCCGGGGACGAAGGTCGACGCGTACGCCATCACCTACACCGGCCTCGACCAGGTCCAGAAGGTGACGGAGTCGCTGTCGGGCGTGGAGAAGAAGGCGACGACGTACACGTACGACGCCAACGGGCAGTCGGACACGGTCACCCACCCCAGCCAGTTCTCCAAGTACACCTATGACCTGCGGGACAAGGTCAAGACGGTGTCCATCGGCAAGTCCGCGACGGACAGCGACCCCAAGGTCACGTCGTACACGTACACGGACCGCGGCCAGAAGCTGAAGGAGACCAAGGACAACGGCAACACCGTCGACTACACCTACTACCTCGACGCCGCGCTGAAGTCGACGACGGAGAAGAAGGCGGACGGCACCACGCTGGTCGCCTCCCACACGTACGCCTACGACGCCAACGGCAACAAGTCGCAGGACGTCGCGAAGAAGATGAACGCCGACAACCGCGCGGCGTACCTCGACTCGACGACCGACCTCACCTACGACCCGGCCGACCGGCTCACCAAGTCGGTCAAGACGGGCAACGGCGCCGCCACGGAGACGTACCTCCACGACGACAACGCCAACGTCATCAGCCAGACCGTCAAGGGCGCGACCACCACGTTCCAGTACGACCGGAACAGGCTGCTGTCCACGTCGACCTCGGGCGTCGGCGCGAGCTACGCCTACGACCCGTTCGGCCGCCAGCAGTCGGTCAGCTCCGGCGGCAAGGTCATCGAGCGGAGCGTGTACGACGGCTTCGACCACGTCGTGGAGTCCCAGAAGCTGGACGCCGGCGGCGCGATGAAGTCGACGACGTACACCTTCGACCCGCTGGACCGCACCGCGTCGAAGACGGCGGAGGGCAAGACCACCGACTTCGAGTACCTCGGCCTGTCCGGTGAGGTCCTCGACGAGAAGGTCGCCGGCGCGCTGACCAAGTCGTTCCAGTACAGCCCGTGGGGCGAACGGCTGTCCCAGACCAAGCACAACACCGACGGGACGACCGAGGACGGCTACTACGGCTACAACAGCCACACCGACGTCGAGACCCTGACCGACAAGAACGGCGACACCAAGGCCACCTACGGCTACACGGCCTACGGCAACAACGACGCCACCGAGTTCACCGGCATCGACAAGCCCGAGACCGGCCAGCCCGACAAGGAGGAGTACAACCCCTACCGCTACAACGCGAAGCGCTGGGACGCCCAGTCCGGCACGTACGACATGGGCTTCCGCGACTACAACCCGGGGCTCAACCGCTTCACCACCCGGGACATGTACAACGGCGCCCTCGCCGACATGAGGCTGGGCGCGGACCCGTACACCAGCAACCGCTACGCCTTCGGCGGCGGAAACCCGACCAGCCTCGTCGAGCTCGACGGCCACTTCCTCTTCGCGATCCCGGCCATCTACTGGGCGGCGGCAGCGCTTCTGGGTACGGCCGCCTACGCCTCGACTCCGCAGGGCCAGCAGAACCTGGCGGACGCGGGGACTGCCCTGGGCAGTCTGCTGATGCCGTCCGCGGACGACGTCGATTCGGACTCCTCGTCCGACAACGAACCGCGTCCGGGTCCCACCCCCCAGCCGTCGCCGGGCCCCCAGCCCAGGCCGGCACCGCGCACCACCGACACCAACAACCCGACGTGCGACCCGATGCCTCTGATCGACGGAGGACGGATCTACGGCGGTCTTGAGGAGTACACGGACCACGCGGGCAACAAGGGCTGCCGCGCGACCGGGGCCTACGCGTTCCTCACCAAGGACGACCGCAGGTCGCGCACCGGGGCGAACGGCCTGCCGAAGTGCCCCGAATGCGAACCGTCCGTCAAGCCGGACGGAATGGCGGAAATCGCGGCAGGAGGCGGAAAGCCGCAGGCCGGCCACCTGATAGGTTATTGGGGCGGCGGCACCGGTCAGGACATCCGGAATCTGGTCGCTCTGCACGGCAGGGCGAATGCCAGGATGGCCAGCAAGGTGGAAGCCTTCGGGTGGAAGCACCTGACCGGGGACAACAAACTGTTCATGTCGGTCGTCCCCATCTACGGGGACCCGCATTCGGCTGTTCCCACGCTCGTCCAGGTGGGAATGACGGCATACGGACCGTCGGGCGACATCGCGGAGACCTTCTCGTGCACCGCGATCAACTCCAAGTCCGGCATCGGCTCGACGTGCTAGAAGGGGCCTAGTGGTGGCAACGCTTGCAGAGATCCAAGCCCTGTTGGGCGAACCCCGGTTCAACTGGTCGGATCCCGCGCCGTGGATCGAGCTGGAGCAGGAATTCGGAGTCGAATTCCCTGCGGACTTCCGCGAGATCGTGGACGCCTACGGATCGATCACGATCAACGGGCAGTTGTATCTGGAGCACCCCGCCGGGCATCTCCTGCACAGCCTGGGTAGAACCGTCAAGGACGATCTAGAGTTCTGGCGGGAGGAGGACATGGCCGCGTTCCTGCCCACTCCGGTGGGGGGCAACCCCGGTGAGTTGATGCCGGTGGCCTCGGCCATGACGGGGGAATACGTCTTCCTCCGCGTTCCCGACGACTCCTCGTCGCCCTGGCGCGTCCTGGTCCAGGAGATGGACAGTCCGTCCTGGACCCTCTACGAGATGACGTTCAGCGAATGGCTGCTGGCCTATCTCAAGGGGAGGGACGTGACGTTGTGTTCTCGCAACTTCGCGCCTGACGGACCATCGTACGAGTTCCTTCCCTGATCTCCCTGATCTCCCTGATCACCGCGAGACCGACGGAGCCCCGCCACCCTGTGGCGGGGCTCCTGTCGTTCCGCGCTGTCGCGTACGTGTTCAGGCGGACGGCGTGACCGGGGACCACGCGCCGCACCACTGCTGGGCGCCGTACTCCTCGAAGCGCTCCACCTCGGTGAACCCCAGCTTCTCCGCGAGGCGCATCGCGCGGTGGTTGGCGGCCTGGGTGGTCAGCACCACCGGCTCGCCCGGCAGCGCGTCGGTGAACCAGTCGAGTACCGCCGCGCACGCCTCGCCGGCGTACCCGTGTCCCCATGCCTGCGGCAGGAACAGGTAGCCGAGCTCGGCCTCCCCTCCCTCCGGACGGACATGCCCCGGGCGCTCCGCGTCACGCCGATCGAGCGTGATCATGCCGATCATCGCTCCGTCGAGATCGACCACGAAGCAGCCGGGGCGCCGCCCGGGCACCTCGGGCGCCCGCTCGAGCTCTTCCTGCGGTCGGGCACCACCGATGTAGGTCCCCACCTCCGGCGAGGCGAACAGCTCGATGAACGCCGCGCGGTCCCGCGCCTCTGACTCACGGAGCACGAGTCGTTCGGTCCGTATCGGGGCAGGCGGCCAGGCGGCGGATCCCAGTCCAGTCATGCAGGGCAACCTAGCGCGAGCGGCGGGCGCCAGACCCGCTATCGGCCGAATTCGGGGTCGGTGGAGGTGCGTTTGAATCTGCACGAGAAGGTGTGTTCGGGATCCCCGTGCGCCTCGACCGTCGTACCCATCCGCAGGGCCCCCTTGTCCACAGTGAAGACGAGGGTATCTGTTTCCACCACTCCCCCCTTCTCGAAACGAAGCACGAGATAGGGTGGCCGGTCAGGGTCTTTGGTGACCGCATGCCATTTGCCGTCGGTCGAACGGCGTGTCACCTGCTCGCCCCGCACGGGGCCGTTCCACTCGATCGGATAGTCCTTGACGGTATAGGTGTAGTCGTCGCGCAGCCGGATCACCGGAAGCGGCGAGCCGCATTCCCGTCCTCCGTCCCATCGGCCGACCAATTCGGAATGACTTACGGTCTCCGGGTGCACGTAGGTGGGTTCGTTCGTCCCGCAAGCGGTCGAAGCGAATGCCGTCAAGGTGGCAGCTGCGAGGCTTGCGCCGCTGCGCAATACGCCGAATTTCATGCTGTCTACTTCCAGTCGCTCCGGACGGCCGGGCCGCCCCTGGTGATCCCTTGGGGTCCCCAGGGGCGGCCCGGCCGCTTTCAAGGCGCTCCCGCCGACCGACCGGCGGGAGCGCGTCAGTCTGCTACCAGAAGAGGTTGGACAGCGCATTCGTAATGCTGTCCAGCAGGCCGGGCGACGACTCCGACTGCCCCGACGGAGCCTTGGGATCGGCGAGGTCGATCGTCTCCGTCCACGTCACGTCCTGCGTCTTCTCACTGAAACGCCCCGTGGCGTAATTCGCCAGGAGAGGTTCGGCGATGTGCTCGTCCCACCACGGGCTGTACCCGCCGGCCCCCGGACCGATGTGCGTACCGGAGTTGATGTCGCTGGTGTTCTGCACATGGAACTGAACGGTCGCCGTCCCCGCCTCCTTGTCGACCGACTGGACCGTGTAGTCCATGGTGTAGGAGCCGAGGAACGCCGCGGACATGTTGGTCGTGAAGTCCAGGATGAGGCTCTTGGTGTTCAGCGACTGGTTCAAGCCGTTGTTGGTGATGCTGCCGTCGTCCTCCTTCTTCTGCTTGACCGGGTCGCCCAGGTTGTAGTTACCGATGTTGATGTTGTCGGCCGCGATCTCGCGCACCCGCTGGACGTGGTAGTGGTCCATGAGGTTCTGCGTGAAGGCGTCGTTTCCGCCGAAGTCCCGATGCTTGGGGCCGCTGCCGGTGACCCATTCGAATCCCAGATCCACTCCATTGGGATTACCGGCAGTTCCGAAGCACGAAGGGCACTTCTCTCGAAGGATCGGCTCGGCGGCGATCACGGGGCTGGCAAGGGTGTCCGTGAGGAGCCCGATACCGCCGACCCACGCCTTGGCGAAGGTGTCGTTGTAGGGGCAGAAGGCACCGTCTTCACACCAGTTGTGTCCATCGATCTCGACGTTGCTGATCGGGTTGCCGCCCGTGAAGGCGTAGCGGTTCCCCGTGAAGGGGTCCGACCCAAGCTGCATGTCGGCCAGGGCGCCGTTGTACATGTCCCGGCTGGTGAAGCGGTTCAGGCCGGGGCTGTAGTCACGGAAGCCCATGTCGTAGGTGCCGCTGGCGGAGTCCCAGCGCTTGGCGCTGAAGCGGTAGGGGTTGTACGCCTCCTTGTCGGGCTGGGCCGTGTCGGGCTTGTCGATGCCGGTGAACTCGGCGTCGTTGTTGCTGCCGTAGGCCGTGTAGCCGTAAGTCGACTTGGTGTCACCGGTGGTGTCGGTGAGGGTCTCGACGTCGGTGTGGCCGTTGTAGCCGTAGACGCCGAGCTCCTCGGAGCCGTCGGTGTTCTTCTTCAGCTGCGTGAGGCGCTCGCCCCACGGGCTGTACTGGTAGGACTTGGTGACCTCGCCGGCAACCGCCTCGTTCAGGACCTCGCTGGAGGTACCGAGGTAGTTGAAGTCGGTGGTCTTGCCGGCCTCCGTCTTGGACGCCGTGCGGTCCAGCGGGTCGAAGACGTACGTGGTCGTCTTCGTCGTGACCCCGTCGGTCTGCAGCTTGGCGTTCTTGACCACGTGGTCGAAGCCGTCGTAGTCCCGGTCCTCGACCACCTTGCCGCCCGCGACGACCGTGTCCAGTCGACCGTACGGGTCGTAGTTGTAGCTGTTGCTCGCGGCGCCGATGCTCGAGCTGAGGAGCCGGTTGCGGTCGTAGGTGTAGTTGGTCGTGACGTTCTTGATCGTCTGGGTGACGACGTTGGCGTTGTTGTCGTGGACGTACGTCTCGGTGCCCGCGCCGGTACCCGTCTTGACGGACTGGGCGAGCCGGTTGACCGGGTCGTAGGTGGAGTCCGTGGTGGAGTTCAGATACGCGCCGTGGTTGTCGGCGTTCATCTTGGACGCGACGTCCTGCGCCTGGTTGCCGTTGGCGTCGTAGGCGTAGGTGTGCGAGGAGACCAGGATGCCGTTGGGCTTCTTCTCGGTCTGGGTCTTCAGCGCCGCGTTGAGGTAGTAGGTGTAGTCGACCGTGTTGCCGTTGGCCTTCGTCTCCTTCAGCCGCAGGCCGCGGTCGGTGTAGGTGTAGTCGGTGACCTTCGGCGAGGCGTCCGAGACGGACTTGCCGACCTTCACCGTCTTGACCTGCTCACGCAGGTCGTAGATGTACTGCGCGTACTGGTCGGGGTGGGACGTCGTCGCCTTCTGGCCGTTGGCGTCGTAGGTGAACGACGTGGCCTTCTTCTCGACGCCGGCCAGGGACTCGCTGACCTTCTGGACCTGGTTCAGCCCGGTGTAGGTCATCGAGTACGTGTCGATCTTGGCACCCGAGGAGGCGTCCCCGATCGAGGTGAGGTTGCCGTTGAGGTCGTACGAGTAGGTGAAGTTCTTCTTCTCGTTGTCCGTCTCGGTGACAGTGCGGACGATCTTGACCGCGTCGGCGACGACCTTGCCGGAGACGTCGGTCCCCAGGGTGATCTTGGACGCGATCCCCTGCTTGAAGGTGAACGAGCCCAGGGAGACCCAGGTGCCGCCGCCGGTGGTCTGGTTGACCGTCTTGACGGTGGTGCCGGCGTCGTGGGTGACGGTGTACTTCGCCGCCGTGGAGGCGCCCGAGGTCGTCGGGTACTTCGCGTAGGCGGTGTAGCTGCCGTCCTGCGGGACGTTCAGGGTCCAGGTGAACGTGTCCGTCGACGTCCCCGCCGCGTGGGTGCGGTGGTCGAAACCCTGCTGGCCGGTGGCCGAAGCCGTGGCCCAGGTGCCGGTCGCCGACGTGGTCTGGGTGTCCGAGTTGTCGGCCACCACCACCTGGGCGCCGACCGGCACGCCGTCGTCGGAGCGGGCCTGGATGCTGCCGTCGGGGTAGTACGCCCAGCCCTGGGTCCGCGAGCTGGAGCCGCCGGCGGAGGTGAGGGTGCGCGAGACCTGCTGGCCGGTCGTGTTGTAGCCGTAGGAGGTGACGATGTCCCACGGGTCGATGGACGTCTTGGTCCAGCCGTTGTCGAAGTAGGTGTAGTCGGTGTCGTTACGCACCGTCTGACCCGCCGACGGCGGCGCGGAGACCCGCGAGGTGCGGCCGACCACGTCGTAGGTCGTCTGCGTGTAGACGTTGGGGTCGTTGTAGCGCGCGTCCGCCGGGTCGTAGGGCTGGTACTGCTTGACCGGACGGTTGAGCTTGTCGTACTCGGTGCGGCTGGTGAAGTCGTCGACGGCCGCGGTCGCGGTGCCGCGCGGGCTGATCACCTTGGTGGTGTTGCCCATCTGGTCGTACTCGTACTTCGTGGTACGGACGACGCCGGTCGAGTACGGGACCCGCTGCTCGATCGTCTTGCCGCGCTGGTCGTAGACGACCTCGCTGGTGTTGCCCTCCTTGTCGGTGCTCCTGACCACCAGCGAGTCCTTGTCGTACTCGCTCGTGGTGAACTTGCCCGCCGCGTCGGTGACCTTGGTGACGCGGTGGTTGAGGTCGAAGGAGGTCTTGCTGGTGTAGTCGGTGGTGTCGGCGGTGGCGCTCTTCTTCGGGTCGATGAGCGTGACCGGGTTGCCGACGACGTCGTACTCGTAGGAGACCTTGTCGCCCTGGGCGTTCACCACCGACATGAGCTGGTAGATCTCGTTGTAGTTGTTGGTGGTGACGTAGTCGTCCGGGACGGAGGTCGTCGCCACGCCCTTGGGCTCGGTCGTGGTCTTGAGGTTGCCGACCTTGTCGTAGGTGTAGCGCGTCGTGCGACCGCTCAGGTTGTTGTCCGGGCCGGTCGACTCGGTCACCTGGTCCGCCGGGTCATAGACCGCGGTGGAGACCACGCCGTCCGCGGCGGTGCTGGTGGTGACGTTGTCGTTGGCGTCGTACACCGGGGCCGGAGTGGTGATGAACACCCCCTGCGCCTGGTCCTTGGGCACCTTGTTGACCAGCGGACGCTTGAAGGCGTCGTAGGTCTGGGTGGTGGTGGTGCCCACCGCGTCGGTCACCGAGGTGACCTGGCCGCGCTCGTCGTAGACGAACGAGGTGGGGTGGCTCTCCGCGTCGGTGATCGTCTTGGGGTAGCCCATGACGTCGAAGTCGGAGTTGACGGTGGCGTTGCCGTTGGCGTCGGTGGCCTTGGTCAACTGCCCGTAGGCGTCGTAGTCGTACTTGGTGGTGTAGTCGTCCGGCACCGAGGTGGTGGCGGCGCCCATGGGGTCGGTGACCGTCTTCAGGTTGCCGAAGGCGTCATAGCCGAACTGCCACTTGCGGCCCTCGGGGGAGGTCTTGGTGGACAGGTCGGCCGAGAAGCCGTCCGCACGGGTCTGGTACGTGTAGACCGTCGCCGCGGTGCCGTTCTTGTTGGCCTCCGCGTCCTTCTTCGTCAGCGGGTTGCCGGTCTTCGGGTCGTACGTCCAGGTGGTCTGGGCTCCGTTCGCCTCCTTCAGGAGGATGACGTTGTTGTCCGCGTCCCAGGACATGTCCAGGGACTCGGACTTGGCGTTGGTGGACTTCACCTGGCGGCCGAAGTCGTCCAGGACGTAGTCCGTGGAGTGCGACTCGGAGTCCGTGACCTTCGTGTCGGTGAACTTCGTGTTCGTCGTGTCCGCCTTGTAGGCGAACGTCGTGTTGTTGTTCAGCCGGTCCGTGATGGTCTTGGTCCACCAGTGGTACTTCGGGTCGTCGCCGGTCTGCGGGGCGTAGTAGTCCAGCTTGGTGGCGTTGCCCCGGGGGTCGGTGGCCGCCACCATCTTGACGTTCTTGTTGCCCTGCGTGGCGTCGTAGGTGAACTTGAACACCTTCGGCTGCGAAGAGCCCACGCCGTCGGTGAACTGGCCGAGCAGACCCTTGTCCGTGTACCAGAAGTTGATCTTACGGCCGGAGACGTCGGTGACCGACTTGATGTGGTCGTAGATCTTGGAGTTGGTCAGGTTCGAGCCCGTGGCGATGGTGCCCGTGCCCGAGACGTACTCGTAGGAGTTGTCGCCCTTCTTGAAGTAGTCCACCGTCAGCGTCTGCCGCGACGCGGGGTCGGTGATGTACTTCAGGAACTTGGTCGGCTTGTTGTTGGACTTCCGCTCCTCGTAGGTGAACAGCATGGTGTTGCCGTTCTTGTCCACCGTGGAGGTCAGGTAGCCGTCGCAGCCGAACAGGAAGCGGGTGCCGTCGGGACGGGTCATCGTCCAGGCGTCCGGGATCGGGTCCTTCAGCGGCGTGCAGTCCAGGCCGGGCTTGGCGGCCAGCTTGTAGTGGACACCGGCCGGCGCCTTCCACGAGCTCGTCGCCGAGTCCCAGCGGAACACGTGGGTGGTGCCGTCACCATCGGGCAGGCGCACCTCGGTGGGGTTGGGGTTGGGGTGGAAGTCCAGCGGGGCCCCGAGCCGGATCGGCCCCGATGCCTGCATGGACCAGCCGTAGCCGGACACCGTGTCGGAGGTGTCCAAGCTGTTGTAGGCCAGCCGGAAGAACGTGTTCAGGCCCCGGCCGGGGTTGTTGAACCCGTTGTACGACCACACGACGTTGCCGGAGGCCATGTTGTTCATCATGCTGGCGCCGGCGCCGGTGTTCTTGCCGGTGTAGCCGTAGAACTTCTCCAGGCCGAGGGTGTTGGAGGTGGGGTCCTCCACCGCCACGTTCTGGGCGAGGCCGGGGATGCCGGAACTGCCGGAGACCCAGGTGCCGGTCGTCTTGTTGTAGACGTCCCAGGTGAGGACGTAGTCGGTGCGCTTGTTGCCGTTGTCCGAGTTGATCGGGGTCTTGACCGCGGCCTGGAGGCTGACGGAGCCGCCGGGGGCGACGTTCGACGGCAGTGCGGTCTGGACCTGGTTGCCGCCGGTGGTGACGTCCGTGCCGTCGGGCAGGGCCCACTTGTAGGTGAGGACGTTGTCGGCCGAAGTCCAGGTGGAGGCGGTCGTGTTGGTGAGGGTGAAGTCGACCGTGTAGTCACTGTTCGGGGTCATGCGCGCGGGGGTCTGCGGCGCGTAGTACGTCGACTCGGTGGTGGAGTCGATGTACGTGACCACGATCCTCGGCGCGAGGCGCGGCTCGGTGCCTTCGGAGGACAGGAACAGGGTGCGTTCCTGTGAGGTGGCCTCGTCGGCCATCTTGATGGCGACGCCCTTCTGGGACGCCGGGGTGGTCACCCAGGACTGGGCGAGCGAGGTGACGTTCCAGTCGTGACGGGCGGGGTCGTTGGTCATCGCCCCGGTGTCGGCCGTGACGGCGCCGAAGTCGCCGCCGGCCGTCGTCCAGTTCGTGGCGGCGTCGGCCTTGACCCAGGTGGCGGTGGCCTCGTCGAAGTCACGCGTCAGCGGCCGCAGTTCATAGAGCGCACCGGTGGTGTCCTGGGCGGTCTGCGTGGACCACAGTCGGACGTTCGCGTCGAGGACGCGGGCGGTGGCGGGAATGCCGAGGGCCGGGAACTTCAGCACCGCGCGCGTGTCGCCGTAGGTGGTGGAGTTGTTGCCGACCGACAGCCAGTTCTTCGGACCCGCGTCGTCGATCGTGTCGTGCGCGGTGGTCGACTGCGTGGAGGACAGGGTGGTGTCCTGCGACGCGGCGTACACCTTGGTCGTGCGGCCGGCCTTGGGCAGGCGTACGAGCTGGGTGGGCGCGGCGACGACCTGGCCGTCCTTCGTCTTGACCGCGACCATGTAGTAGTAGGCGCGGCCGTACGGGTCGGGGTCATCCGCCTTCGTCGGCGTCGCGGAGGTGTCCGTGAACGACGTCGTGCCCGGCGCGACGGGCGCGACGAGCGTGGCGGCGGAGGGGGTGAAGGTCTGGCTGACGGAGCGGTGGACCTGGTACTCGACGAGGTCGTCACCGGTCCCGACCGGGTCCTTGTCCTGGTACGTGGACCAGTTCAGCTCCGCGCCGGTGTCGTGGATCGTCGTCGGGGCGGAGAGGTCGACGCCCTGACGGCCGAACGTGAGAACAAGGCGCGGGTAGTTGGCGGTCTCGCCGCCGTACCCGAACTCGCTGCCCTCGTAACGCGGCCCGCCCTTGGGACCGTTGACGGACTCGTCACCGGCCTTGATCACGAAACCGTTGTTGACGTTCACCCCGTCGATCCACGACTGAACCGTCTTGGTCACCGGGAAGGAATGCCAGGTGTTCAGCTCACCGGGCTGCTTGGTGACCACACCACCCTTGGTGAACCGCACCGCATCCGCGATGACGGACGTCGCGGTCGTGACAGGCCCGTCGCCGAGGACGATCTTGCCGAGCGTGCCCGCCTTGAACGGGTGCGAACCCAGCGTCTTCCACACGCCGGTCGTGCCGGCCTGCTGATTGACGGTGTAGGCCTTCGTGCCACCGTCGTAGGTGACGGTGTACGGCGCGTTCGTCGCACGGTCCGAAGCCGGAACGTAGTGGGTCTCGACCTGGTACGTGCCGTCCTCAGGAAGGCTCGGCTGCCAGGTGTACGTGTCGCCCGCGACCGCGTCCTTGTTGTACAGGTAGTCCTGGTTCACCGCGTACTGCGTATACGCCGTGTTCCCGGAGGCCGGCCAGGCACCCACCGCCGCAGTGCGGCCGGTGTCGCCGTCATCGACGACGACAGCCGTGCCCGACAACTCACCGGTGATCGCGTTGGCGTTGTCCCACGTGGCCGTGTCCTCCGACCAGGACTGGGTCGCCCGGTGGGCCTCCAGCTGCACTTCCGTGTCACCGGTGGTGTGCGTCTGGTCGAACCACAGCTTCAGATCGGCCGAGTCCAGCTTGGTTCCGGCGGGGATGCTGCTGACCGGGAAGCGGATCAGGCCACGTGACGCACCGGTCGACGTGTTGCCGACGGACAGGCGCCAGTTGTCGTTGTAGTTCGTCGCCGGACCGTCGGACGAGATCATCACGTCCTGCGCCGTCGACGGCGTCGGCGCGATCGAGATCGTCGGATCGATCGTCACCGGATACTGCCGCTCGGACGCCGCCAGCCACTTCGCGTCCGGCGTGACGGTCAGCTCCCAGCCCTTACCCGCCCGGGTCAGCTTCTGCGTCACGTTCCCGCTGTAGGCGGAGCCGTACGGAGCCTTCGCGTCCTTCTTCGCGTCCGTCATGAACGCCGCCGGAATGACCAGGACCGGATCCGCACCCTCACCGAAGAAGGAGACGGAACCGTCCTTGTTCGCCTTCGGCGTCAGACCACCCGCGTCCAGCGTGAACGTGAACGACACCGGACCGGACGGCTTCGCGCCCAGGACGATGTTCTCCTTCACCCGCCCTGGACCGACCACATACGACAGATCCGCACCGGACACCGCGTCCTTGTACGTCACCGTGTCACCCTTGGCCACCGGCGCGAGCTTCCCCGCACCCTCAAGACCCAGAGTCACCGCATGCCCGTCACCGGCCTCGAACCGCAGCAACCTGCCCGCGTCCGAACCGAACCAACTACGCGCAGCGTTCGTCGTGTTGGAGAACGCGAAGCCCTCGGCATCGGACGGAACGACCGTCGGATCGACGTCCTTCCAGGACTTCCCCGACCGGTAACCCGTCGGAACCGCCGACACCTCGGCCTGAACCCGACCGTCCGACAGCATCCAGTACCGCGCGTTCGCGGTCCGCTTCCCGGCCAGCTCGGCAACCCGCTTCGCCTTCGGCGCAGCCTTGCCCTTCGGCAACTTCTCACGACTGGGTGTCTCCGCCCTGTCGTCCGACGGCGGCTTCACCTCCTGCGGTTCGTCGTCCGAGAACCAGCCCGAGATCGTGTCGAAGACGCCCTTGTCGTCGTCCGTCGCCGGTGACTGCGGAGCCCCATAGGCGACCTGCGGCAACAGCGTGCCCGCTACCGCCGACACGACAAGACAGGAGAGATATCTCCTGTACGGAACTTTCACCTCAATACCTTTCGGCATCGACGCACCCGCATCGCTGCACGCGAAATGGGCACGCCGAAGGAGCTGGTGCGGAGGTTTCCGCCCAGCTTTGAGCAATGCGGCGTGAACGCGCGGAGGGTATGAACCACAAGCTCACTGGCATTGCAGCGGGCTTTCTAGCCACTCTTGTGGGGCCCGGTCAACCCCTGCGACATAAAGGACAAATAAGTGGCCGAAGGGAGTGCGGTTCGCCCGATTCTTCCGCCCGCTCGCACTCGGCCGGTGGCGTGGTGTATAACCACCCGGTCCATCTGCCAATCAACCGAAAGCCGGCTCTCTCATGTCGTCCGATGAACTTGCGGAAAGCGCAGTGCGGGAGGAGAACGTGCACGAGAACACGGGGGGCTCCCCGGACCGGCGGGGGTTGCTGATCGGCGGCATCGTCCTGCTGGCCTGCTTCGGGCTCGTCGGCTACGGCATCCTCAACACCGAGGAGCAGCCGAAGCCGCGCGCCGTGCCGACCGCCGAGGTGACGTACGAGGTCACGGGGACGGGAACTGCCGACATTTCGTATCTCGCCCGCGGCGAGGCCGGTACGGCCACGGTCGAGAGAGGCGTCACGCTTCCCTGGACCAAGTCGGTTCAGATGCCCCTCGGCAAGGCCCCGAGCGTCGCCATCGTCCTCGATGACAAGGGCGGGCAGGCATCCTGCACGCTCGCAATCCACAAAAAGCACGTCCAGCGCGCCACCGCCATCGGCGCATTCGGACGTGCCACGTGCACGGGAGAGGCTCAGGCCGAGCAGGGGTGATTCCCGCCGACCGGATCCAGATCGGCGATTCGCCCGAAATCTTCATATGGTGGAGATCCGGTGGCGCGCTGCTGTACAGCAGCGCCGATTTCGCCGGATCGCCCTCCTAGTGCTTGTGCCGACCCGCGCTCATTCCCCCGACGCTGCCCTCGAACTCGACAAAGGGCTCTTTCGTGCTTCCCGAAAACACTCTCCTGCCCCTGCTTACAGAAACGGCCTTCGCCTGAACGTGTGCCCCGACCAGGGAGCACGCACGTCCAGCGCGAAGGCCGTGAGGAGAACCCCCGGACCGGGGGGAGGGTCAGCCGGTGAGTGCCGGGATGATGTCGGAACCGTAGGCGTCGATGGTGGCCTCGCGGTTGTCGTGCATGCGGTAGCAGACCAGGTCGATGCTGCGCCGGTGCTCGCGGACGGGCGACCGCAGGCGTTCGGTCCACCGGCTGTATCTTCTAGTCAGCCCCGGCACTGCTCGACGAACGTCCGCCGTCCGCACGCGGCATCAGCGGCCGCACACTTCCTCATTCAGAAAAATCCCCTTCCAAAGCCGGAAGCTCAAGGCGTGCGCCCCGATTCGCAGAGCGCGCTGCACGAGCGAGGGGTACGGGCGCGCGGAGTCGTGTTCGCAGCATCCTGACTCGGTCACATTGGTACGCGCTGCAGCCTTCCATGCCAGTGGCCGCAGGTCGATTCGACCGGACCCCTCACAGCAAGGAACGGAACCCCTTCGGGTCACGGCTCCCGCGCAGCCGAGCCCTGGCCTGAATCCACAGTGCCCGGCCTCGACCTGCAGCCCCTGCCTGGCGCGCCTTGGAACGGCCGTGCAGCTGCGGAGTTCCCCGTCGATCAGAGCCTTGGGGGTGCCTCCCCTCCTTCCTGCGTCAGGGACAGGGAAACCGCAGGTTTAGCTCTGATCGGATGAGTTGTCGTACCACTCGATGGTGCTCCCGATGAGGCTGGCGGCGACGACTCTCCTGATGCTGCCGGCGGTTGGGGACCATACGTCAACCGCCTGCGAGGCAGGTCGGCGTCCCTCGACCCGTCGCCTCCAGCGGTTCGGGCCCGTCCGGGGTCGGCGGCAGCTCGGTGATGAAGGTGCGGATCTCATCGGCCTCGGGCACGGCGAGGGCGGTGTACAGGTCAAGGGCCTGACGGGCGTGGTCGTGGGCGACGCCGATCCGGCCGAGGTCGCGGTGGAGGTGCGCCAGGCCGGCGTGGGCGCGGGCCTGTTCGGGAAGGTAGCTGAACTCCCGGGCGAGGGTCAGCGCCGTGTCGTGTTCGGCCGCGGCCCGGGCGAGGTCGCCCATGGAACGGGCGGCTTCCGCCAGGGCGTTGAGGGATTCGGCCTCGTCGCCGGGGAAGTCGAAGCTGCGGCTCAGCTGCAGGGCATCGTGATGACGGTGTCGCGCCTCGTCATAGTTGCCCTGCCGTTGGTACAGCAGCCCGATGTTGTTCAGGACGACGATCTCGCCGATGCGCGATCCGTTCTCGCGATGCAGCTGGAGCGCCTGGCGGTGATGGTCGTGGGCGTCCTCGAATCGTCCTCGGCGCTCGTGGATGATGCCGAGTTCGGTCAGTGATCTGGCTTCGCCGGCGCGATCGCCGAGTTCACGGAAGAGCGCGAGGGACTGCCGGCAGTGATCGTGGGCTCGGTCGTACTCTCGGCGCCGGGAGTGCAGAGTGCCGAGGTTCTGCAGGGCGCGGGCCGCGGCGCCCTGGTCGCCAACGTCGCGCGAGAGGTTCAAGGCGCGCAGGTAGTACTCGGCCGCTTGCTCGTAGGCGCCGTGCCACCAGTAGTGCACCTCGCCGAGGTCGAGGAGCGTGCGGGCCTCGGAGGCCGTGTCCCCGCTTCGTCGGCTCGTCCGGAGCGCGAGGCCGTGGAGGTCCAGTGCGTCGGCCTGGTGAGCGTGGCCCAGCAGGTAACGGTGCAAGGTGGCGGCCAGCTGGCTGGGATAGGGGAGCCAGTCGTGGTCGGCGGTGTGCCGGGCGACCGCCATGAGGTTCGCGCGTTCTCCGTCCAGCCACGCGATGGCCTCGGCCTCGTCCAGCAGGAAGGAGGGTTCCGTGGTCGGTGCGGGGATGCGTGGTCTACGGCTCTTGCCCTCGGGGTAGAGGTGGTCGACGGCCGTGCTCGCGGTGCGAAGGTAGTGGTGGAACAGTCGTCCGACGGCGTCGCGCTGGGCATCGGAGGGTTCCTGGGTGGTCCCGGTGGCCAGGGCGTGTTCGCGCAGCAGGTCGTGGAAGGTGTATCGGCCCGGCTGGTGCTGTGCCAGGACGTGGGCGTCCAGGAGGTCTTCCAGGAGCGTCTCGGCCTCCTCGCTCGGGAGGCCGGCCAGCGCGGCGGCCGCCTCAGCGCCGATGTCACGGCCCGGCTGCAGCCCCAGGAGCCGGAACATACGCTGCTGATCAGCAGTCAGCTGCTGGTAGGACAGCGTGAACGCTGCGGCCACGCCCCGCTCCGACGTGGCCAGCTCGGACAACCTGCGGCGCTGGTCACGGAGTCGGGCGGCCAGATATTCGACGGTCCAGCGGGGGCGATGGTGCAGCCGGGCGGCGGCGATGCGGACGGCCAGCGGCAGGAAGCCGCACAACTGGAGCACGTCGAGGACGGCGAGTGGTTCGGCGGCCGCCCGTTCGCCCACGATCGCCGTGAACAACTCCACGGAGTCCGCGGCAGGCAGCACTTCCACGGACAGGGCGTGTGCACCGTCCAGGTCGGTCAGCCGTCGGCGACTGGTGACGAGGACGAGGGTGCGGGAGGCGCCGGGCAGCAGCTGGCGCACCTGGTCGGCGCCGAGGGCGTTGTCCAGCACGACCACCACGCGACGACCGGAGAGTTCGGAGCGCCACAGCGCGGCGCGATCGGCGGCCGATGCCGGGATCTGTGCCGCGGGCACGCCGAGTTGGCCCAGGAGGATCTCGAGCGCGGCACCGACGTCGAGCGGCTCCTGACCCGCGGTGTGCGCCTGAAGGTCGACGAACAGCTGCCCGTCCGGGAAGTGGTCCGCGAGGCGGTGTCCCGCATGGACCGCGAGCGTCGTCTTGCCGACCCCGGCCATCCCGTCGATCGCCGCGATCGTCACGCTTCCGCTGTTGTTGCTCGTCCACAGACGGGTCAACCCGTCGAGCTCGCCCTCGCGTCCGGTGAAATCCGGGACGTCGAAGGGCAGGAAGTTGACCCGCCGCGTCTTCGCCGGCTCGGCGGCCGGTGGCTGCAGGGCGGGTTCGTCCCGCAGGATGTCCTGTTCGAGCTTGCTGAACGCGTGGCCGGGGTCGAGTCCCTGCTCCTCAGCCAGGGTCGCCCGGAATTCTCTGGCCACCTGCAGCGCGTCGGCCTGCCGTCCTGCGCGGTGCAGGGCGAGCATCAGCTGGCAGCACAGCCGCTCCCGCAAGGGGTTGGCCGCCGCGTGGACGGTCAGTTCGTCGATGAGGTCGTCGTGACGGCCCAGGGACAGTTCCAGGTCGGCCAGGCGCTCGACGGCGGTCAGCCGCTGCCCGTTCAGGCGTGCTCTGGCGCCCTGGACGTAATGGGCGGTGATGTCGGCCAGCGGCTCTCCCCGCCACAGCGCCAACGCGGTACGTATCTGGCCCACCGTCTCCAGCGGGTCGTCAGAGCTGGCCGGTGCTTTGGTGATCAGGCTGGTGAACTCGTGCAGATCGAGCTGTCCCGGCTCGGGAGCGATCACGTACCCGGCCGGCTGAGTGGACAGCATCCGGTCGGCTCCTGAAGCGCGCAGCATCCGTCGGATCGCGGCGATCGTGGTCTGGATCTGCGCGCGGGCCGAGTCCGGCGGCAGCGGTCCCCACATCGCGTCAACCAGACGGTCCGTACTGATCGCGACCCCGGCGTGCAGCAACAGGTAGGCGAGTACCGCCCGATGACGGGGTGCCAGCCCGGGCGACTCCGGACCGGGGGCCAGGGTCACCACCGGGCCGAGGATCCTGAACCGCATACGTCACTCCGGGGGTCACCAGCGCGTGCATAGAAGAAGCATCGGGAATGTATCAAGATCCACCGGCAGGGTTACCGGCATGCCAGCACTCCACACCATCGAGCCGGAGAAGGCGACCGGCGAAGCCGCGAACCTGTTCACCGCCACGCACCAGGCCCTGGGGGTCATCCCCAACCTGGCCAAGGTGATGGCCAACAACCCCGCCGTACTGAAGGGATACGTGCAGGTCGTCACCGCCCTGAGCGCGGAGGGGACATTGTCGGAGGGTGTGCGCGAGCGCATCGCGCTGCTGGTGGCGCAGGAGAACCGATCCGACTACTGCCTGTCCGTGCATGCGTTCCGCGGGACCAAAGTGGCCGGGCTGACCACGGCCGAGGCCACCCGCGCACGGCGGGGCGAAGCCGACGACCCCTGGGCCGCCGCAGTCCTGGACCTGGCCGCCGTGGTGGTCCGGGACCACGGAGTCGTTTCCGACGCGCAGCTGGCGACAGCCCGGCACGCCGGCCTCTCCGACGGGCACGTCGTCGAGGTCATCGCCCACGTGGCGCTCAGCCTGTTCACCAACTACCTGGCCACAGCGGCGCGCATCGACATCGACTGGCCGCTCGTGCGCCACACCGACTGGGAGAGCGCGATGAGCTGAACGTACGCGATGACACGGTCAGGGCCGGACCGCCCGAACCGGATCCCGCAGCCCGCGCCCAAAGGAATGTGAACCATCCCCACCGAGGAGTCCCACATGATCACCGCCGTCCGCCTCACCGAGGTCTCGACCGAAGACGCCACCGCCTGGCATGCGGTCGTGGCGGCCTCGCTCGCCAACGATCTGCCCGAGGAGCCCCGGCCCACGTTCGAGCAGGTGCACGCCCAACTCACCGTCGTCGGGAGGGACAACCGCCGCCTGCTGTGGCTGGCCACCGCGGCCGACGGCGCGGTGCTCGGTGTGGCCGGTCTGCGGCTGTTCACCTCGCCCGGTCAGAGCCACCTGGCAGAGCTGGAGCTGCACGTCGCCCCGGACCGGCGGCGCTCGGGAGTGGGCTCGCACCTGCTGGCCACAGCCGTGAAGGCAGCACAGGCCGAGCAGCGTCGCAGCCTGGTGGCCGCCGCACCCGGTGACGGACCGAGTGGCGCCTTCTGCGCCGCGCACGGCTTCCGGCGCGTACTGGCACTTGACCACCTCCATCTCGACGTCGCGCACGCCGACGATGCCGAGGCCGACGCCGAGCACCCCGGCTACGAGCTGGCCGGCTGGACCGGCACGGTTCCCGACGAGCTGGCCGAAGCGTTCGCCGCGGCCAAGAACGCGATGAACGACATGCCCACCGGCGACTGGGACTACGGCAGCCAGACCTGGACCGCCGACCGGGTCCGCGCCATGGCCGAAGTGCTGGCCGACCGCGGCGACCTGCTGCTGACGACCGCCGCGCTCCGCAAGGGGGAGGTGGCCGGATACACCGAGATCGTCATCCGGGCCGGGGAGACCCGCCGGGCCCTGCAGTACGACACCGTCGTGGTGCACGCTCACCGCGGCCACGGACTCGGGCTGTGGGTCAAGGCCGAGATGGTGCGCAGGCTCCGTGCCGAGCACCCCGGAATCGTGGAGATCGAGACCGACAACGCACAGGACAACACCCACATGCTCGCCGTGAACCGCCGCCTGGGCTTCCGCTTCCACCGCAGCACCCACGAATACCAACTCGACCTGCCCGCCAACTGACCACTCCGCCCCGACACTTCAACCCGACCAGGGAGCACCCCACCATGTCCAAGTTCACCGCATCAGGGCAGCGCAAGATCCGCGACGTGCTGGCCCGGCACGTGGAGTCCGGCAAGATCCCCGGAGTCGTCGCGCTGTTCAGCAAGGACGACGAGACGCACGTCGAGGCGCTCGGAACGATGCAGCACGACGGCGGCGCCCCGATGCTTCGGGACACCGTCTTCCGGATGGCCTCCGCCTCCAAGCCGGTCTCGATAGCGGCCGCGATGGTGCTGCTGGACGAGTGCCGGCTGCGGCTGGACGACCCGGTGGACCAGTGGCTGCCGGAGCTGGCCGACCGGCAGGTACTGAAGGCGTTCGACGGCCCCATCGACGAGACGGTCCCGGCACGCCGTCCGATCACCGTCCGGGACGTACTGACCTCTACTTTCGGCCTCGGTATGGACCTGACCTCGATCGGTACGCCGATCATGAACGAGGTCTTCGCGCAGGGGCTGACGCCCAACCTGCCCACGCCCATGCCCGACCAGGACGAGTGGCTGCGCCGCCTGGGCGCGCTGCCGCTCATGCACCAGCCCGGCGACCAGTGGCAGTACCACATCGCCAGCGACCTGGCCGGCGTACTGGTCTCCCGGGTGACCGGCAAGACCTTCGACGAGGCGCTGCGCGAGCGCGTCTTCGGCCCGCTGGGGATGAACGACACCGGCTTCCACGTCCCGGACGAGAAGATCGACCGCATGCCGGTCCTCTACGCGCCCGACCCGGCGTCCGGCGAGTTCCATGTGTGGGACGAGTCCAAGGGCGGCCGGTGGAACGTTCCTCCGGCGTTCCAGGGCGGCGGGGGCGGTCTGGTCTCCACCGCGGACGACTACCACGCCTACTTCAGGATGCTGCTGAACGGCGGCAAGCACCGCGGCGAGCGGATCCTGTCCCGGCAGGCGGTGCAGCTGATGACCACCAACCGCCTCGCCCCCGCGCAGAACGCCGCCCGCACCGAGCTGGCCACCAACAACGTCCACATCTCCTTCGGCCAGGGGCAGCACGGAGGCTGGGGGTTCGGGATGGCGGTACGGACCTACCGCGGCGACTACGCGCCCGTCGGCCAGTTCGGCTGGGACGGCGGCGCCGGCACCTCCGCGTACGCCGACCCCGTCAACAACGTCGTCGGCATCCTCCTCACCCAGGTCGGCGCCTCCGTCCCCAACTCGGTCCACCTGATGCACGACTTCTGGACCACCCTCTACCAGGCGGTCGAAGAGTGAGCGCTCACACAGACGTAATTGATCCTGCCGCACCATCGCCGGCCGAGACCGGCATCCACAGAAGTGAGAATGACGACATGCGTGTGCTGATCATGGCCTACGGGTCACGCGGCGACATCATGCCGCTGGCCGCACTCGCGGCGCAGCTGCGGAAGCTCGGCGCGGAGGTGCGGGTGTGCGCGCCTCCGGACGAGGAGTTCGCTCAGCTGCTGGCCGGTGTGGGTGTGGAGCACGTGCCGTTCGGCCGGCCGGTGCGCCCGCTGGTGACCGGCGCGCCGCCGTCGCCCGGCTTCGCCACCGAGTTCGCGGCCGAGCTGGTCGCAGGGCACTTCGACACGATCGCCGCGGCTGCCGAGGGATGCGACGTGCTGGTGGCGACCGGCCTGATGCCGGCGGGCGCCCGGTCGGTGGCCGAGAAGCTGGGCATCCGCTACGTGTACGCCTGCTTCCACCCGTTCGAGATGCCGTCGACGCACTACCTTCCGCCGTCGCGGCCGGGCCCGGCGCTGTCGACCGACGCGATCGACCCGACCGACAATCGTGCGCTGTGGGACCTGGACGTCCAGAAGGTCAACGCCCTGTACCTCGCGCCGCTCAACGCCCACCGGGCGGAGATCGGGCTCCCGCCACTGGACAACGTCCGCGACCATGTGTTCGGCGACCGACCGTGGTTGGCGGCGGACCCGGTCCTGGGGTCGTGGCAGGAGCTGACCGACCTCGACCTCGTCCAGACCGGCGCGTGGATCCTGCCCGACGAACGCCCGCTGCCGGCCGACCTGGAGGAGTTCCTGGACGCCGGGACGCCGCCGGTGTACGTGGGCTTCGGCAGCATGCCCATGCGCGCCGCAACGGACGTCGCCAAGGTGACCGTCGAGGCGGTCCGCGAGCAGGGCCGACGCGTGCTCGTCTCGCGCGGCTGGGCCGAGCTCGGCCTGGTCGACGACGCGGACGACTGCTTCGCCGTAGGCGACGTCAACCACCAGGCGCTGTTCCCCCGGGTGGCCGCCGTCGTCCACCACGGCGGTGCGGGCACCACGACGACGGCCGCCCGAGCCGGCGCGCCTCAGGTGGTGGTACCCCAGATCGTGGACCAGCCGCACTGGGCTGCCCGGGTCGCCGAACTGGGCATCGGCGCGGCCCACGACGGTCCGGTCCCGACCTTCGAGTCCCTGTCGGCCGCGCTCAGCACGGCGCTGGCTCCCGAGACCGCGGCCCGGGCGAAGGCCGTCGCGGGCACGGTCCGGGGAGACGGGACGGCGGTGGCAGCGAAGCTGCTCCTCGACACGGCGCCCGCAGCGCCGGTGAGCCGCGAACAGATCTCCGACATCGCGCACGCCGACCACCCGATCAAGTCCCCCCTCAACGACGAATCGGTCGGCGCGCTGCTCGAACGTGCCCTCCCGCGAGGCGACGAACGCGTTCTCGATCTGGGATGCGGCACCGCGGAATGGCTTCTGCGTGCCCTGGCGACCCGCCCACACCTGCACGCCGAGGGCGTCGACGTCTCCCAAGTCGCCCTGACCCGGGCACGCCAGGCGGCGAGCGAACTCGGGGTCGACGAGCGCCTGGTCCTCCACCACCAGGAAGCCGCCGAGTTCGTCTCCACGCAGCCGTTCGACCTGGTGATCAGCGTGGGCGCCACGCATGCCTTCGGCGGTCTGCTCCCCACCCTCGCGGCGGCCCGCAAGCACCTGGCCCCCGGCGGCCGCGTCCTGATCGGTGAGTCGTTCTGGGACCGCGCCCCTTCCCCGGCGGCCGTCGAGGCATTCGGTGACCTCGATGACCTGGCGACCACGGTGGACCGCGTCGCCGCCGACGGTTGGATCCCGGTCCACGGCCATGTCAGCACCCGCGGTGAGCTGGACGCCTACGAGTGGGCCTGCTGGGGCTCGCTGGCCGACTGGGCTCTGGACCAGGCTGCCGATCCGGCTGGCGCACAGGTGCTGGAGACGGCCAACGCTCAGCGTTCGCAGTGGCTCCACGGGTACCGGGACAGCTTCGGCTTCCTCTGCCTGGTCCTGCGCCAGCCCGAGACCTCCGGAAAGTGAGTACACCGATGCAACCGACGTTCGTACTGGTCCACGGAGCCTTCGCGAACTCCTTCTCCTTCGCACCCCTCCAGGCGGTACTCGGCCTCCTCGGGCACCGCGCCGATGGCACCGACGAGCAGTTCCTCACTGCGGGTGCGGCGTCGTGGGCTGCGGTCAGCGTGAGGCCATGACGAACCTTCCTTGCCTTGATGGTGTCGCTCGTGCGATTGACGGCAAGGGGAGAAGTCATCGCACCCGGCGATGTCCACCGGACCACACGCGGTCCGGGACGGCTGCCCCGCGGTCGCACCACCGAGAAGGGCGTGCCACAACGTGCCAGTAGAGGCGGTGAACAGCGGACGACAAGGGGTTCGAGTGAACGGCGAGATGGCGATCCTGAACCAGCGTTCCCCCTGGTCAGGTGCTCTGTGCGTCCAAGTGCCAGGTGATCCCAAGCTTTTAGCGCGGGTTCGATTCCCGTCATCCGCTCTTGAGAGAAGGCCCAGGTCTCTGACTCTGACCTGGGCCTTCTTCATGGTCCGGTGCTGGCAGTCACGGGGCACCCCTGGCTGATCGGCCGGTGAGTCACGCAGGCCGCCGCGGCCCCCAGGACGCGGGGTCACCAGGGGCGGGGGCACACAGGGGGCGCCCCAACGACCGGTCGGCACACCACCCACGGATCGCCGTAGTGGCCTCCGAACAGTCTTGTGGCGGCGTATCGGTTCGCCACCGCCCTCACGGGTTACGGAGCCGTGCCGGTGGTGACGGGCTGGTTGACGTGCGGGCTGGTCAGGGCCCAGCGATCAGCCACAGGATCAGGACGGCGTCGAGGGTGGTGCGTGAACGTGCACGGAGCGCCGTGCGGCCTGGGCCAAAGACAGAGCGGGGATGCCGGGCCGGTCAGAGTCCTGCGGCTCGATGCCGACGGTGGTGGGCGATGGTGACGGCGGCAAGGAGCGGCCCCCAGGCGACCAGTGGCAGGTAGAGGATTCCGGCGATGGTGCTGCCGAGGGGGGTCATGTCCGGATGGGGGAAGGCCCACCAGAAGGCAAACTGGGTAAGGACCAGCGTCAGCACCCCGGCGCCGAGGCTCGCCGCAACGGTCACCGCCCGCGGGTCCGGCCGACGCCCGCCGAGGAAGGGGACCCACCGCGGCAGCACCTCACCCCACGGCCGGACCAGCCCGAGCGTGAGCAGCGCGAGCAGCTCTCCGCCCACCGTGAGCCCGACCACGTACACCGCACCCCAGCCGGTGAAGCCCATCGCCTCGTACCCGGCCTCGGTGT
Source organism: Streptomyces sp. R-07 (assembly GCF_049913175.1). Taxonomy (NCBI): domain Bacteria; kingdom Bacillati; phylum Actinomycetota; class Actinomycetes; order Kitasatosporales; family Streptomycetaceae; genus Streptomyces; species Streptomyces sp. R-07. The sequence goes on along the minus strand of NZ_CP183978.1, from coordinate 6,498,999 downwards.
ACCCGGCGGTGAAACCGGCCGCCAGCAGCAGGCGCCAAATTCCGGATGGCAGGGTGACCAGCGCGGCGGCGTGGGCTGCACGGACGGCCCAACGGGGCGGGGACGGAAGGCTCGTGTCGAGTTGCGTGGTCAGCATGTGCACTATCGTCTCGGCGTGCCGTCGCCCCGGCATCCTCCCTGAGGACCGGCCTCGAAGCCAGGCTCGGAATGAGAGCCGTACCTCCGTCTCCCCCGCGTGGGGGAGGGCCGGCGCCCCGTCGGCCACAGGCGCATCAATGAGGACTCCCCGCCGTTGGCTCGGCAAGCACTCCGCTGTGTACGTCCGGCTGTACCCGCCTGTGCAGATTCACCTGTACGCCGACAGGCCCTGCCCGGCACACACATGTCATAGCCCCGGCCCCGATCCGGGGCGGGTGGTATCAGTGGTGAGGGTGGCGGCGGCCGCCCCAGGACTCCGTGTCGACGGTGCGGCCGTGGTCGTCGCGCAGGATCGCGGTGTCGGAGTGGTTGTCCCAGATGTAGTCGCGGCAGTCCTGGTACAGGTCGGTGCGGGTGTCGCGGCCCTCGCCGGTGCGGATGCGGATGGTGGAGCAGCCGGCGAGGCGGACGTCGTTGAAGCGGTAGCGGTAGCCGTCCTCGTCCTTCAAGGTCCAGCCGTCCAGCTCGACCGAGTGGCGGGAGTTGTTGGTGATCTCGACCCGCTCGGCGTTCAGCGACCGGTTGGGACGGCTGTCGCCGTCCAGCTGTCGGCCTGGACACGGCTGATCTCCGCCTTCGGCGTGCGGTGACGGTCATCGTCATGGGCGGAGGCCGGCAGAGCGACGACGCAGACCATGGCGCCGGCCGCGAGGACGGTCGCGGAGATACGGCGGGCGGCTCGGCCCGGCGCCCGCGCGGGTCAGAACATGGTGTTGGCCCCTGCCCGGCCCGCGAGCGCGAGGCCGACTGCGGCCAGCATCGAGCGGAGCCGCTCGGTCCACCGGCTGTAGCGCCGGGTCAGCCCTGCCATCTGCTCGACGAAGGTCCTCCGCTCGCACCATGTGTTCCCGCAGACGAACCGGCGGACGCGCAGACACAGCCGCACCCGCATCCCCGCACTGGGCACGTCGGCGGGAGACCGCAGATAGGAACTGTGAAGCCGCCCCCCAGGCAGGCTCCGTGGTGCCCGGGGTCTTCTATGACACCGCTGTCTTCGACCGCCAGCCCGTTTCCCCTGTTCTTTGCGAGCGCTGCCGCCGCCCAGCTCTGCATCGTCTTTGGTGATCGACGCCGCGGGCGCGACATCGAGCACGCGCACCGCGACGTCCCTGCCGCGACCGGGAGGACGCCTGGTTCTCACGGGCATCCCCGCCCAGGGGGCGGAAGGGCTCGCTCCCGCCCGGGTCGTCGCACAGCAGCTGTCGATCGGAACCGCCTTCGGACCCTCCTCCGGCGCCTGGTCCTACGCCGTGCGCGCCTTCTCCGCGGCACGCCTGACGCCGCTCGAACTCCTCACGCACCAGCTGGGCATCGACGAGTTCGAGCGGGCCATGGAACTCACGGGCAGCGGGGATCCCCGCGTCGGGAGGGTCCTGCTCCGCCCTAGCGGCTCAGAGACCCGGGATCGCGTTCGCGGCGACGGCCCTGGCGTACCAGCGGGCGCTGCGCTTCGGGGTGCGCAGCTGGGTCGCGTAGTCGACGTGTACGGCGCCGAAGCGCTTCCCGTATCCGTAGGCCCACTCGAAGTTGTCGAGCAGGGACCAGAGGAAGTAGCCGCGTACGTCCGCGCCGTCGGCGATGGCCCGGTGGATGGCCGCGAGGTGCTGGTGGAGGTAGTCGATCCGGTCGTGGTCGTGGATCCGGCCGTCCGCCGCGGGTACGTCGGGGAAGGCCGCGCCGTTCTCGGTGACCGCCAACGGGAGGCCGGGGTGGGCACGGGAAACGGCTGTCAGGAGGTCGTAGAGACCGGTGGGGTCGATGGCCCAGCCCATGTCGGTGGTCTCGCCGGGCGGGCGGTGGAACTGGACGTGCTCGGAGCCGGGCCACGGCGAGTGGTCGCTCTCACCGTGGGCGTGGTCGTCCGCGGCCGTTCCGGACCCGGGGGCGGAGACGACGGCGGGCGTGTAGTAGTTGATGCCGAGGAGGTCGATGGGGGCACCGATGGCGGCCTCGTCGCCGGGCCTGACGAGGGTGTCCCAGTCGACGACGTGGGCGGTGTCTGCGAGGAGGTCGTCCGGGTATCCGCCGGAGAGCATCGGGCCGGTGAAGACGCGGTTGGCGACGGCGTCGATGCGGCGGGCCGCGTCGAGGTCGGCGGGGTCCGTGGTGAGCGGGCGGACGTGGTGGAGGTTGAGGGAGACCGCGACCCGGGCGTGGGCGGGCAGGGCCGCGCGCAGGGCCGCGGTGGCGCGGCCGTGTCCGAGGTTGAGGTGGTGGGCCGCGCGCAGGGCGAGGGCGGGGTCGGTGCGGCCCGGGGCGTGGACGCCGGAGCCGTAACCGAGGAAGGCCGAGCACCAGGGCTCGTTGAGCGTGGTCCACAGGGCGACCCGGTCGCCCAGGGCGTCGGCGGCCAGCGCCGCGTACTCGCCGAAGCGCTCGGCGGTCTCGCGTACCGTCCAGCCGCCTTCGTCCTCCAGCGCCTGGGGAAGGTCCCAGTGGTACAGGGTGGCGACGGGCTGGACGCCGGCGTCGAGGAGTTCGTCGACGAGCCGGCTGTAGAAGTCGAGGCCGGCGGCGTTGGCGGGGCCCCGTCCGCCGGGCTGGATGCGGGGCCAGGACAGGGAGAAGCGGTACGCCTGGAGGCCGAGGTGGGACATCAGGGTGACGTCGGTGCGGTACCGGTGGTAGTGGTCGCAGGCGACGTCACCGGTGTCGCCGTTGGCGACCTTGCCGGGGGTGTGGGAGAAGGTGTCCCAGATGGAGGGGGTGCGGCCGTCCTCGGCGACGGCGCCCTCGATCTGGTACGCGGCGGTGGCCGCGCCCCACAGGAAGCCGGGCGGGAACCGCAGCCGGTCGACGGCCGTGGCGGCGGGGGCGGTGACGGGGGTTGCGGACATGGCGGAGTCTCCCTTTGACGGAGGGTTCGTGGACGAGGAGGGAAGGCGCGGTCAGCCCTTGACGGCGCCCTGGGTGATGCCGCCGACGATGTGCCGGCCGAAGAGGGCGAAGACCAGCAGGAGCGGCAGGGTGCCCATGAGCGCTCCAGCGGTGATGACGGACCAGTCGGTCGACCAGCCGGTGCCCAGTCCGGCGAGGGCGACCTGGACCGTGGGGTTGGTGGAGCCGTTCATGACGATGATCGGCCAGAGGAAGTCGTTCCAGGACTGGACGAAGGTCAGCATGCCCAGGACCGCCATCGCCGGGCGGGCGACGGGGAAGACGACGTGCCAGATGACGCGCAGCGAGTTGGCGCCGTCGACCCGGGCGGCCTCCAGGAGTTCCGTGGGCAGGGCCTGGGAAAGGAACTGGCCCATGAAGAAGACGCCGAAGGCGGTGACCAGGACGGGCAGGATCAGCGCCCCGAGGTGATTGGCGAGCCCCAGGTTCTTGGTCAGGATGAACAGGGGTACGACACTGAGCTGCGCGGGCACGGCGAGGGTGGACAGGACCAGGCCGAGCATCACCTTCTTGCCGCGGAAGCGGAGTTTGGCGAAGGCGAAGCCGGCGAGCACGGAGAAGGTCACCGTGCTGACCGTGACGGCGCCGGCCACGAGCGTGGAATTGAGCAGCGCGACGCCCATGCCGCGCCCGCCGGCGTTGTGCCAGACGTACGTGAGGTTCTCGAAGAGGTTGCCGCCGGGCAGCATCGGCGGCGGGCTGGAGACGACCGCGTGGCTGTCGGTGGAGGCGGCGACCAGCGTCCAGTACAGCGGGAACAGCGAGGCCAGGGCCGCGAGGCCGAGGACGACCTGCGCGAGTCGCCCGGCCCGGTGCTGGCCGCCGGCCCGGCCGGCACGGGCGGACGGTCGCGTCGCCGTCCGGTGAGGGAGGTCGGATACGGGGGCGGTGGTGGTCATGGGGTACTCCACGTCACTGGGAGGCACGCAGGCGGCGGGTGATCAGCGCGTTGACGAGCCCGATGAGCAGCAGCAGGCCGAACATGATCCAGGCGACCGCGCTGGCGCGCCCGAGCATGCTGGAGTGGAAGCCCTGGTCGTACATGAGGATGCCGAGGGTCTCGTACTGGTGGTCGGTGCCGCCCTGGTGGCCGCTCTGGCCGCCGAACAGGTAGGGCTCGCCGAAGAGTTGGGTGGCTCCGATGGTCGAGACGATCACCGTGAAGAGGATCGTGGGCCGCAGGGCGGGGATCGTGACGTGCAGGAACTGCTGCCAGCGGTTGGCGCCGTCGAGGGCGGCGGCCTCGTACAGTTCGCGCGGTACGGCCTGCATGGCGGCGAGGTAGATGAGGGCGTTGTAGCCGGTCCAGCGCCAGGTGACGATCACGGAGATCGCGAACTGCGAGCTCCAGCGGCCGGCCTCCCAGTGCACGGGCCCGGCGCCGAACAGGCCGAGGAACCAGTTGGCCATGCCGCCCTCGGGGCTGAAGATCAGGGCGAAGACGAGGGTCGCGGCGGCGACGGAGGTCGCGTACGGGGCGAGGAGCGCCGTGCGCAGGAATCCGCGTGCGCGCAGCCGGTAGTTGAGCAGGTGGGCGAGGCCCAGTGCCATCAGCAGCTGCGGGACGGTGGACAGGACGCCGAGGGTGAAGGTGTTGAGGAGGGCGTTCCAGAAGTAGTGGCTGACCTGGCCGGTGAACAGGTCCGCGTAGTTGCGCAGGCCGACCCATTCGGCGCGGTCGACGTTGTACAGGCTCACCCGGTGGAAGGAGAGCCATCCCGTGTAGAGCAGCGGGAAGAGGCCGAAGGCGGCGAAGACGAGGAAGAAGGGGGCGACCAGGGCGTACGGGGTGCCCTTGGTGTCCCAGCGGTGCAGGCGGCTGCGCCAGGCCGAGGCCCGGGCGGGACGGGTCGGGGGCGGCGGGGCCGGCTGCCGGCCTGCGGGGCCGTTGCGGCTGGGTGCGATCGTGGAGGCCACGGGCGGTTCCTTCGGTGGTCACGGCCGGTCGCGTCGGTACGGGGTGGGGGCGGCCGGCTCCCCAGTGGCCGGCCGCCCCCACCCCCGCGACGACGGCGGGGAGAGGCGGGTGGGGCGGGAAGCGTTACTGGATGGTGCTGTCGACCTCGCGCACCGTGGCGTTCCACGCCTCCTCCGGGCTCTTGCCGTTCTGCTCCATGAGCTGGACGCCGGTGCCGAACGCGCCCGTCAGGTCCTGCGCGTGCGGGCCCGTCTCGGCGGGCCGGATGGCCTTGGCGGCCGTGGAGAAGATCCGTCCGGTGGCGGCATCGGGACCGATGTAGGCGTTCTTGTAGTCGACGACGCCCGGCAGGTCGTAGGCGGCCTGGTTGGCGGGGACGTTGCCGACCTTCTGGAAGACCTTCGCCTGCTGCTCGGGCGCGGTGAGCCAGGCGACGAGCTTCCTGGCCTCGTCCACGTGCTTGCCGGAGGCGGGCACGGCCAGGAAGGAGCCGCCCCAGTTGCCGGCTGCCGGGGGCTGGGCGATGTTCCACTTGCCCTTGTTGCCGGGACCGGAGAACTGCTGGATGTTCGCCTGCTGCCAGGAGGGGCAGACCGTGGTGGCGAAGGTGGACTTGGAGAACGCGGTCTGCCAGGGGGTGTCGAACATCTTCAGGCCCTGGCTGGTCTTGCCCTGGACGGCCTTGACGGCCAGGTCCCAGGCGGTCCGGACGCTGGGCGATTCCTTGTAGGCGAGCTTGCCGTCCTTGTAGTACTGCACGGGGCTGCTGGAGACGACGGCGTTGAACAGTCCGGTGGCGCTGTCCATGAAGAAGGTGCCCTTGGGCGCCTTGGCCTGGTACCGCTTGCCCGTCTCGACGAACTTCGCCCAGTCGCCCGCCCACAGCCTGCCGACCGACTCGGGGTCGGAGGGCAGGCCCGCGGCCTTGAACAGGTCCTGGCGGTAGCAGATGGCCATCGGGCCGACGTCGGTGCCCAGACCGACCGTCCTGCCGTCCTCGGTGGTGGCCTGGTCCCACTTCCAGGGCAGGTAGTTCTTCTTCTCGACGCCGGGGGCGTCGGACAGGTCGGCGAAGGCGTCGGCGAGGTCCTCGGAGGTGGCGAGGGATATGCGGCCGACCTCCAGGGCCTGGACGTCGTCCAGGCCGCCGCCGGACAGGCGGGTCTGCAGGGCGGTCCAGTAGTTGCCCTCGACGGTCGTCGGGTTCTCCTTGATGGTGATCTCCGGGTGCTGCTTCATGTACGCGTCGTACAGGCCGGCCTCCTTGTATCCGAAGGTCCCGAAGGTGCCGACGGTCAGGGTGATCTTCCCGTCGGCGGAGGCGGATCCGCTGCCGGAGGAGGAGCAGCCGGCGAGGGCGAGCGCGAGCGCCGCCGCCCCAGAGGCGAGTACGGCGGAGCGGATACGGACGCGCTGCACGGTCGGGCGGGGCATGGCATCTCCTCGAGGCGTCAAGGGAGGGGTGAGGGATAGATACGTCGGCGGGTCGCCCGGATGGCGGTGGCCGGCGTGGAAGAGGGGGGCCTTCGAAAGGCCGGGGGAAGCCACGCTGGTGGGGCCGAATCCCGATTTGGGAGCGCTCCCAAATGGTGGCGTCGAAACCCTGCCGCCCCCTTGACGGTCTGTCAAGGCGGTCGGCCGGGGCAGGGACCCGCGCGCGGATGAGCGCACGGCGGAACTCGGGCGGGCGAAGGCGGCGGGCCGCGAGACCCGCCGCGACGCGACCCGTCAGGCGCTGGCGCGGATGACCAGGCGCGTGGGGAGGATCAGCGGAGTGGGAGCCTGTCCGTTGATGAGCGCGACGAGCATGCGCGCCATCTCACGACCGAGACCCTCTATGGGCTGGTGCACCGTGGTCAGCGGCGGATCGGCGATCCGGGCCACGGCCAGGTCGTCGAAGCCGATCACGGCGAGGTCGGCGGGGACGCGGCGACCGGCCTCGCGCAGGGTGCGCAGCGCCCCCACCCCCATGTTGTCGCTGGCGGCGAACACCCCGTCGAGGTCCGGGTGGCGCGCCAACAGCGCGGCCATGGCCTCCGCGCCGCTCGACTCGGTGAAGTCACCGGCCTGCGGCGGACAGGGTTCCAGGCCCGCCGCCAGCATCGCGTCCCGGTAGCCACCGTAACGGGCGCGCCCCACCTCGGTGTCCAGCCGCCCGCAGATCGTGGCGACGCGGGTCCGGCCGAGCGAGATCAGGTGCTCGGTCGCCGCGCGCGCTCCGCCGACGTTGTCGACGTCCACGTACCACCGGGGGGCTAAACCGACCGGGCGCCCGCCGAACACGACAGGCATCTCCGCCTCCTGCGCCATGCGGGCCAGCGGATCGTCCTCGCGCAGCGCCATGAGCATCACACCGTCGGCCCCCTTGGACCGGAGCAGCTGCTCCACGCGCCTGCGCCCCCGGTCGGAGGCGGCCAGACACAGCATCAGATGCAGGTCGGCGTCCTCCAGGGCCGCCGAGGCCCCCACGATCACCTGGGCGAAGAACGGATCCGCGAAGATCGACGGGTCCTCGCCCGAGACGACCAGGGCTGCCGCGCCGGTCTGTCGGGTCGCCAGCGCCCGGGCGGTCGGGTTCGGTACGTATCCGAGTCGGTGGACGGCCCGTTCGACCGCCTCGCGTTTGGCGCGGCTGACGTGCGGGGCGTTGTTGAGTACACGCGAGGCCACCGACCTTGAAACTCCGGCCAGTTCGGCCACCTCGTCGAGGGTCGACTGCCGGCGCGGCACATCTTCGGCCATGATCCGCCTTCCTGTCGCGGCCTGAACGCCTGGAAGGCTGGAAGCGCTTCCAGTTTCAGGACTGTAAAGGCTGATCGCCGTCATGTGAAGTGCCGGTTAAACACGGCCCCTTGACAGTGACGATCAGCGGAACACACGATACGGCCACGCCCCGGACCTACGGACTGCGGACTGGAACCGCTTCCAATGGGAGCGCTTCCACGGATTTCCGTACGTCCGAGGCGTGCCGCCGTCCCCCGAGGTCGAAGCCACCGCCACACCGGGGACCTCGTACCACCGCACTTCCTCAGTGCGTCGCACCGCTCGGGACGAGAGCGCGCGACGCGTCCGCCGTCAGGAAACCGAGGTACAGCCATGCGCCGCCGAATCCGCGCCCTCGTCGCAGCCCTCTCCGCGCTGCCGTTGGCGCTCGCCGTCGCCCCGTCCGCCCACGCGGCGGATCCCACCACCATGACCAGCGGGTTCTACGTGGACCCGGACTCCAGCGCGAAGAAGTGGGTCGCCGCCAACCCCGGCGACGGCCGGGCCCCCGCGATCAACGCGTCCCTCGCCAACACACCCATGGCCCACTGGTTCGGCTCCTGGAGCGGCACGATCGGCACCGCCACGGGCGCGTACGTCGGCGCGGCGGACTACCACGACAAGCTGCCCATCCTGGTCGCGTACAACATCTACCTCCGCGACTCGTGCGGCGGGCACTCCGGAGGTGGAGCCTCATCGGCCTCCGCCTACGCGACCTGGATCGCACAGTTCGCCGGCGGGATCGCCAACCGCCCGGCCGTCGTCCTCCTCGAACCCGACTCGCTCGCGGACTACGGCTGCCTGAACCAGAGCCAGATCCGCGAACGCCAGGGCATGATCAGCGGCGCCCTCGCCGAGTTCAACCGCCAGGCCCCCAACACCTGGGTGTACCTCGACGCCGGCAACCCCGGCTGGATAAGCGCGGCGACGATGGCCCAGCGCCTCCACGAGGCCGGGCTCCGACAGGCGCACGGCTTCTCCCTCAACGTCTCGAACTACTACACCACCGCCCAGAACACCGCCTACGGCAACGCCGTCAACGGCGAACTGGCCGCCCGCTACGGCTACACCAAGCCGTTCGTCGTCGACACCAGCCGCAACGGCAACGGCTCCAACGGCGAGTGGTGCAACGCGTCCGGCCGCCGCATCGGCACACCCACCCGGCTGGGCGGGGGCGCCGAGATGCTCCTGTGGATCAAGACCCCGGGCGAGTCCGACGGCAACTGCGGCGTCGGGACCGGCTCCACGGCCGGACAGTTCCTCCCCGAGGTCGCCTACAAGATGATCTACGGCTACTGACGTCCGACTCCTGTGGCCCGGACTCCGCCGCCCCGCGACCGGGCCACAGGCACCACCGGCACTCCTCACCCCCGTCCCTCAGACCAGGAGCCCCCATGAAGCCACGCACCCGACGGCGCCGTGCGACCGCCGCCCTCGCGGCACTCGCGGCCTGCGCCGCCCTCACCGCGACGCAGGGGCAGGCGCAGGCCGCACCCGCCACGGACCCGCTCAGCCCGGCCACGAAGTTCTACGTGGACCCGCACAGCAAGGCCGCCAAGCAGGCGCTCACCGACCTCGGGAACGGCGACTTCACGAACGCCGTGAACATGGCCAGGCTCGCGAGCCGGCCGCAGGCCGAGTGGTTCACCGAGGGCACGCCCGACGAGGTCCGGGCCAAGGCAAGGGGCCTCGTCCGTGAAGCCCGGGCCGTGAACCGGACCCCTGTCCTGGTCGCCTACAACGTGCCGGGCCGGGACTGCTCCCAGTACTCCAGCGGCGGCGCCGCGTCCTCCGCCGCCTACCGGCAGTGGATCGACGCCTTCGCCGCCGGCATCGGCGACAGCAAGGCCGTCGTCGTGGTCGAGCCCGACGGCCTGGCGCTCCTCCCCAGCGACTGCGGGCAGGACGTGGACCCGACCGGCGAGCTCACCGCGACCCGCGTCGCCGACCTCGCCTACGCTGTCAGGACCCTCAAGTCCAAGGCCCGCACCGCGGTCTACCTCGACGCGGGCAACGTCCTGTGGCGGCCGGTCGGCGAGATGGCGCGGCGCCTGCTCGACGCCGGGGTCCAGGGCAGCGACGGCTTCGCCCTCAACGTGTCCAACACCCACCCCACCGACCACAACGCGCGCTACGGCACCTGGATCGCCAAGTGCATGTGGTACGCCACCGAGGGGCCCGAGCACGCACGCGGCCACACGGACTGGTGCGCCACCCAGTACTATTCGGCCGCCGCGCCCAACGACGGCGCCCCGGGCAACGCGGTCGACTCCGCCGACCCCGCCACCTGGCGCTGGACGGACGCCTGGTACGACCAGGCCATGGGGACCCCGCCGGCCGACGCGCTGGAGCACTTTGTCATCGACACCAGCCGCAATGGCCTGGGCGCCTGGATCCCGGAGCCCGGCAAGTACACCGGCGACCCGGAGATCTGGTGCAACGCGCCCGGCCGCGGCCTCGGCCCGCGCCCGACTGCCGACACCGGTGTCCCGCTCGTCGACGCCTATCTGTGGATCAAGATCCCCGGCGAGTCCGACGGCAGCTGCACGCGCAACACCGGCGGCACGATCGACCCCGAGTACGGCATCGTCGACCCGCCCGCCGGCACCTGGTGGCCCGACCAGGCCCACACCCTGGCCCGCAACGCGGCACCGCGGCTGACCTTCAACCGCTGAGGCCCGCTCCCGCCCCCGTCCGGCTCCGGGAATCCGCTCGCCCGGGCCGGACGCTCCCGTCTTCCCGCCTCGGGCGAAAGCCGTTCCTTCAGGATCCGTCCCTTCCGCCACGACAGGCAGGCCACCTGCACCGTCGCGCCGAACGGTCACCAGCCGCACGTGCCCCCACCACGACTCGTTACTCCCCCCGCCTCTCCACCACCCTCCTGACGGCCACGCTCCTCATCGGCGGTCTCACGACCGCACCGACCGCCTCACCACGCCGGCGGCGACCACAGCCGTCCGCGTCAACCAGGTCGGCTTCCTGCCGGACGGCCCGAAGCGCGCCACGGTCGTCACCACGGCGACGCAGCCCCTCACCTGGCAGCTCAAGAACCCTCCGGGACGGTGGTCGCCTCCGGTTCGACCGTCCCGCGCGGCGCGGACACGCCGTCCGGGCAGTCGGTCCAGGTGGCCGACTTCTCCTCGTACAGCGGGACGGGCACGGGGTACGTGCTCGCGGTGGACGGCATCGGCAGCGCGCCGTTCGACATCCGCGCGGACCTGTACGACGCGCTGCGCGCCGACTCGGTGGCGTTCTTCCACCACCAGCGCAGCGGCACCGACATGGACGACGCCCTCGTGGGCCCCGCCCACGCCCGCCCGGCCGGGCACCTCGGCGTCGCGCCCGACAAGGGCGACACGTCCGTTCCCTGCCAAGCCGGGGTGTGCGACCACGCTCAGGACGCCAGGGGCGGTCGGTACGACGCGGGCGACCACGGCAAGCACGTGGTGAACGGCGGCATCTCGACCTGGCTGGTCGTCAACTCCTTCGAGGCCGAAGCGGGCGGGGACGGAGAGGCGGCCCTCGGCGACTCGACCCTGCGCGTCCCGGAGAAGCCGTGGTCGACATGGGAGGACGGTTTCTCCGGAGAGCCGCCCTCCAACCGAAATGTCGCATCGGTCAGGAGGGCGGACTCCTCCTACTGATAGCGCGTCAGCGCATGCCCAAGGACGTGCGGACGCACCGGCGTCGGGGTCAGGACGGGTCGCCGTATTGGAGGCCGCGTCCGTTGGTGCCGACATAGACGCGGCCGTAGGTGTCGGGGTCGCCGGTGATGACGCCGCCGATGCTGCCCCACTGGTGGGCGTCGTCGTTGACGCGGAGCCAGGTCGCGCCCTTGTCGGTGGAGCGGAAGACGCCGGTGACGTCCTTGACGGTGCCGATCAGATACAGGGCCTGGTAGGAGGCACCGGGTGCGGCCCTGCCGAAGCCGAGGGCGGAGGCGGACTTCACCGTGGTGAGCGGGGTGAAAGTGCGGCCGCCGTCGGTGGAGTGCAGCAGGCCCCGGCCACCGCCGGCGATCCACAGGTCCCCCGCGACGCCGGGGACGGCCGTGAGCCGGCCATCGGCGGGCAGGCCGGTGGCCCGGGCGGTGAAGGTCGCTCCGCCGTCGGTACTGGCGTGGAGCGTGCCACCGGCCAGCGAGTAGAACGTCCTGGCCGCGGCGCGGTCGGCGACGACCGTGGCGTTCGTGCCCAGGCCCCCGACCCTCGACCAGCTCGTCCCCTTGTCGGTCGAGTGGTACGGGGCCTGGCCGGCCTGGGTCCAGATGATGGTGGAGCCGTCCGCCGCGAGCGCGACACGCCCGTCCTGGGCGCCTGCCACCGGCTCCGCCTTGAAGCCGCTCCAGCTGATGCCCCCGTCGGTGGAGTAAGCACCGTCCTGCGCGCCGCCACGGCCGACACGCACCATCACCGAGGGGTTGGACTGGGCGAAATCGATGTCGGTGCTGTTGGTCATCATCGGGTTGCTCAGCCGCCCGGCGGGCACCTTGGTCAGGTCGTCGTGGCGGAAACCGCCTTGGTCGCCCATGGCGGTGATGACGGTGGCACCGCCGGGCGGGGCGATGGCGTCCATCAGCGCGGTCTCCTCCAGCCCGCGCGCACCCACGGTCCAGTGGCTGGTGCCGCCGCTGTCGGTGGCGTCGGCGTCCTTGCTGCGCCAGATGCCGTTGCCGGTGCCGTACAGCACATGACCGGAGTCGAAGGGGTCGATGGCCAGGGCCGTCATCCAGTGCCCGGTGTGGGTGCCGATGTACGGAGCGGCGGAGGCGTCCCGTACCGACCTGCCCGACAGTGCCTTCCAGGTCGTGCCGCCGTCGGTGGTGCGGTAGCTCTCGTCCTCGGGCCACCAGCGGTCGAGGGTGGTGACCATCACCGTGGACGGCCTCCGCGGATCGACGGCCAGGCCGGAGAACCCGTAGCCGCCCTGCGAGGGGGAGATGTTCCTCCACGTCCCGCCCTGAGGCGTGTACTTCCACACCGAGCCCGCCGTCACGCCGTTGGGTCCGAGGGCGTTGGTGTACGTCAGGTACAGCGAGCCGTCACCGGAGACCACCGCGTGCTGCGGCAGTTGGCCCGCGGGCTGCCCGGGGACGGCCTGCCAGGTGCTGCCGCCGTCGGTGGAGCGGTAGAGGGAGGTGGACTCGTCCGCGACGCCGACGTAGATCGTCCTGTCGCCGGCCGGGCTGTACGTCACGAAGGAGATGCCCGCGCCACTGCTCGCCCCGTCCTTGACGGGGAACGAGGAGACCTGCCGCCACGTCACACCGCTGTCCGTGCTGCGCCACAGGCCGTTCTTACGGGTGCCCAGCAGCAGGGTGCGGTTGTCCGAGGGGTCGATCACAAGCCGCTCGCCCGCCCCGCGGCCGTCCTCGTTGCCGCCCAACTTGAACGGCAGGTCGGTGCGCTGGAAGGTGCGGCCCCGGTCGGTGGAGCGCAGGATCGCACCGTTGCCGGCCCAGTCGTTGGTGTAGGTGCCCGCCGCGAGGTAGAGCCGGTTCGGGTCCACGGGATCGGTGGCCAGCGCGTCGATGCCGAGCAGGTTCCAGTCCTTCTCGCCGAGCCAGTCGGTCAGCGGGATCCACTGCTCGGCACCGGTGTCCCAGCGGTAGGCGCCGCCCATGTCGGTGCGCGCGTACAGCAGGCCCCGCTCCCGCGGGTTGAACACCAGCCCGGTGACGTATCCGCCGCCGACCACCTGGGCGTTCTTCCATGCATACGGTCCGGTCCCGGTGGCCGGGGCCTCGGCCGTTCTCACCAGCTTCCACTGCTGGTTCGTGCTGCCATGGCCGGGATACTGGAGGACTGCCGCGCCGTCGGTCGTGGAGCCTCCGGATACGTCCAGGACCTGGCCGCTCCTGCGGGAGGTGAAGGTGACGGCATCGGAACCGCTCACGTCGTCGATCCGCCACTCCTGGGAGGCGGAGGAGCTGTCGGTCTGCTGCTCGGCGACAGCCGCCCGGGCGGTCGAGTCGCCCGCTATGCCCAGCACCTTGCCGCTGTTGCGGTTCACCAGCTCGTAGTAGCCGTCCCCTGTGGGGCGCAGTCTCCACTGCTGGTTGGCGGTGTTCTGGTCGGTCCACTGCTGGATGCGCGTGCCGTCGGCGGTGGAGAAGGCGTTGACGTCCATCACCTTGCCGCTGCGTACGGAGACGAGCCGGTAGTAGGCATTGCCGTCGACCGTCGCGGCCTGCGAGTCGTCCTGGGTGAACAGGAGGTACGGCACGACGGCGGCGGGCACTGCGAGCAGCAGGGCGGTGGCGCTCCAGCGGCGGCGGTGCCGACCGCGGCGCCGGACGCGGGTGGGGTTGTTCATGGGGAGGTGCGCTCCTTGCGTATCACGGTGAATCGGGCAGCTCAGCGCTGCAGGGTGAGGACGCCCGGCCGGTACGGCAGCTGGTCGTAGGGTCCGCCCGCCTGCGGGGACTTGCCCTGGTAGAGCAACTGCAGGTTGCAGGGGTCGATGGTCATGGTCTGATCGGGGTTGGTCCGGATCAGATCGCCATGGCTGATGTCGTTGGTCCAGGGGGCGCCGCTGTTGGCCCTGCCGGCGAAGGGGTTGCTCTCGGTCGCGGCCTGGGGGGTCCACGAGCCGTTCAGGCTGGTGGCCGTGAACGAGCGGAAGTAGCGGTGCTCATTCGCGCCCCGGGCCTCGACGATCATGAGGTACTGGTTCTGGTCCTTGACCTTGTAGACCTGCGGCGCCTCGAACAGGTTCTTCACCGTGTCGCTCATGACCGTCGTGTACGAGGAGCCGAAGCTGCCCGGGAAGTTCCCGATCGGCATGCTCGCCCGGTAGACCTTGCCGTTGTCACCGGCGAAGAACAGGTACATGTTGCGGTCGTCGGCGATCAGCGTCTGGTCGATCGGGCCGGTGGAGGAGTCGGCGCGGGGGATGCTGCCGGTGAACAGCGGCTGCGGCGCGGACCAGCCGTTGGGGTCGGTGGGGTCGCTCGACGTGCGGTAGCTGAAGGGCGATGCACCCCACTGGTACGCCAGCACCCAGATCCTCTTGGGCGCGAAGTAGAACAGCGTGGGCGCCACCGCGTTCTGGTTCATCCTGGTCTGCCCGGCCGCCGCCATGTCCGACCAGTTCGCGAAGGGGCTGAAGGCCATCGAGCCGTACGAGGTGCCCGACGCGCTCGACGCGTAGACCAGGTGCTTGCCGTTGTGCGTCACATGGGTGAAGTCCTTCAGCGCGGCCCACCCGTTCGACGGCTGCGCGAGGGGGCCGGTCGAACTCCACTTGTACGTCGACGGAAGAGCACACGTACCGCCGCCCGTCCCGGACGGGGCGGTCCACTTCTGGTTGCCGACGGACGCGCAGGTGTACAGCTGGATCCTGGTGCCGTTCGCGGTGGCCGCGCCGACGGCGTCGAGGCACAGGCCGGACTGGACGCCGGTGATCGTGCCGTCGGTGTTGATGTTCCACTGCTGGTTGGCGGCGCCGTTGCAGTCCCAGATGATCACCGGGGTGCCGTTGGTGGTGCCCTTGCTCTTGGCGTCCAGGCACTTGTTCCCGTGGACCTTCAGCTGCTTCGCGGCGGTGTAGGTCAAGCGCTGGTTGGGTTGTTCGCTGCAGTCCCACAATTGCGCCTGGGCGCCGTTGGCCGTCGCGGAGCCGGGTATGTCGACACAGCGCCCGGAGGCCACGCCCTTGATCTGCCAGCTACCGGGGTTGACCGGGCCGGTACCCGAGCCGGAGTTGAACGCGTCCATGACGGCGGTGTACGCGGGCTTGGGCTTGCCGTTGCTGTCGAACAGCAGCGGACTCTCGCCGCTGCGCCAGGAGTCGCTGTCGCGGACGCCCCACACCGTGATGCCGGTGCACCGTGCCACGGACAGGCAGGCCCGGACCGTGTTCGCGTAGGGGGTGGGTGACGCCTGGGCGATGTCCAGCTCGGTGATCTGGACGTCGACGCCGAGGGCGGCGAAGTTGGCCAGGGTGGTCCTCAAGCTCGTCGGCGGGCCGCCCGCCCCGAAGTGGCTCTGGAAACCGACGCAGTCGATGGGCACACCGCGGGACTTGAAGTCCTTGACCATGCGGTAGACGCCCTGGGTCTTGGCGTCCGACCAGTTCTCGATGTTGTAGTCGTTGTAGCAGAGCTTGGACGAGGAGTCGGCCGCCCGGGCGGTGCGGAACGCTTCCTCGATGAAGCCGTTGCCGAGCACCCTCTGGAAGACCGAGTCGCGGAGTCGGCCGCTGCCGCCGTCGGCGAAGGCCTCGTTGACGACGTCCCAGGCGTAGATCTTGCCCTTGTAGTGGGTCATCTGCGTGGTGATGTGGTGGTTCATCGCGCTGCGCAGCGTGCCCGCGTCGCGGATGGCGCTGACCCAGGAGGGGAGCTGCGAGTGCCAGACCGTGGTGTGGCCGCGCAGGCGCTGGCCGCCTGCCAGGGCGCGGTTGACGATCCGGTCCGCGGGGCCGAACTGGAAGGTGCCGCGGGACGGCTCGATGGCGTCCCACTTCATCTCGTTCTCCGGGGTGATCATGTTGAACTCCCGGTCCGCGATCGCGGTGTACGTCGGGTCGCCGAGCCTGCCGGCGGCTACAGCGGTGCCGAAGTACCTGCCCGAGGAGGCCGCCTGGCTGCCCAGGCCCGCGGCTCCGGCGGAGCTGGGGAGGAGGGTCACGACACCGGCCACCAGCGCCGTGGCCGACAGTCCTATCGTCAGTGTCCGGCGACGTCGGCGGAGCCGGTGCAGGCCCTTCATGATTCTCCTCGGGAGGTGGGGGTCATCCCGCGCGCCGTGATCGTGCGCGCGCCGGCCAGGGCGGCCTGATCTGCCGCGAGGTGGGCACGGTGCGGGACGCGTGGCCGTTCCCGCGCCCCGGTCGTCCCAGGTTCGTCGGTGTGTCGTGTCATGGGCGTGACTTTCTTCAGGGGACAGGTCGATGGGGGCAAGCCGGGCAACCCGCCACGCCGGCACGTCAAGGTGAGCGGCGGGAAGAGCACCCCTGAAGTGGAGGCTTGAGGACGCGCGGTCTCGTAACGGAAAAGTCGCACCGTCCGGACGATTGCTCGGTGATGCATCTCGCAGGCGGAAAGCGTTATGTCAGGCCCCGAGATCTGGTCGTCCCTGGGGAAGGGCGCACTGCACCGCTTGTCAGTGACGGATTCCGCTCACGGCGAGGCAGCCGTCGACGTCATGCGGATCGGATCCGGGTTCGGGCGCGGCACCCGGCTCATCGCCGGGTGGAGAAGGCGCGGTGCGGGACCGTACGGCGGGATCACCCGCTGCCACTGAGACGGCCCGGCCCCTGCTGATCGAGGAGCGGCTCTCAGGCCAAGGACCTGCGGACGATGAAGGAAGCCTGGCCGGCGAAGGCCCGAGTGCCGTCGGAGCCGTCGAGCCAGATGCCGCCGTCACGGTGGCGGATGACCGAGCCGGGATAGTTGTGCGCGTGCAGGGTCACCGCCCCGGCGACCGCCCCGGGGCGCGGGCAGAAGGTGGCGTCTTCCCGGAACAGTTCGCTGCCGTCGTCGGTGCTCAGCCGTAGCCGCAGGTAATAGTGGCGAAGATACCGGCCGTCCGCGGCGCGGAAGGTGACACACCCTGTGTCGGCCAGCCCCCTGACGACCGTGAAGGTGACCCGTTGCCGTGCCCGCTCGCCGCTTGACGCAGAAACCTGGCCGAGCGCCGCGAAGTCGCCGTCGTACGTGACGAACAGGCCGGGCCGGTCCACGGACTCCAGCGACTGCGCGCCCAGCGGAACAGTTCCGGTGCCGGTGGACGGGCCCGCAGGGGACGGTACGGCCGACGAGGTGGCGGGCGACGGGATCGGCGTGGGAGTACCGCTTGTGGAAGCCGCGACCGTGGGAGCGGCGATGACGCCGGGCACACGAGGTGCCGGTTCGGGCCAGGCCGCGTAGGTGGCGGTCCCAACGACGAGCACGGCGCCGGTGGCGAGGCTCACCATCGGATGGGCGGTCACCGCGTGGAGTTTGCCGAGCAGCGAGCCGTGCAGGCCGGCTCCCCCCGTCGCCGTGCCGGCGGTAACGTGTGCCGTGGCCAGCCCGGCGGCGCTCGCGGCCGTACCCGACAGCAGGCCCTTTGCGGTCAGCGCGGCGACGAGTGCGGCCGGGACGGCCAGCGGCGCGAGGCTGAGGAGCAGCAGCTCGGCCGGAACCCGTTCTGTCGTCGTCGCCGTGCAGACCGGGCAGTCGCGGGTGTGCCGCGCGATCCGCTTGCGCCACACGGATGTACGCAGACCGTCCCAGCCGACGACGGTCTCGTTCAGGCCCGGACAGCGCGGGTCCACCTCCAGCGCGGCGACGATCGTCCGGCTCAGTTCCCATTGCTCACGCATGCGCTGCAGGCGAACTCCGGTGTGCGCGGCACTGAGCCCCATCGCGTCGGCGATGTCCTGACGGCTCAGCAAGCCGGCGCATTCCTGCCACCACAGCGACAGCAGCACCCGGTGATCCGGGTCGAGCCACCGGCCGGCTTCGACCACCTGACGGCGTTCGTCCGACATGTGCAGACGCAGGATCGTCAGGTCCTCGAGCGCGCCGCCGACGTTCGGTACCTGGAGTGCCTCGTCGATGACCGTGGTCCGGTCATCAAGAGTGCGCTGCCGGTGCCAGTGAGTATTGATCTGGCGGAGCGTGATGGACACCAGCCAGGACCGGAAACTTTCCGGGGCACGCAGGGCCGGCAGGTCGCGCACCACGCGCAGCAGGGTCTCCTGGACGACGTCGTCGACGTCGGCGTGTCCGCTCAGCGCTCGCCCGACGATGTTGTAGAGCAACGGCAGGTACGCGGCGATCAGCTTCTCGCGCGCGCGATCGTCACCGGCCTGCGCCGCGACAACCAGCTCCGCGTGATCCGCGTCCATGAGCCCCATTCCCACCTCTTCATGAGAGCGATCCGCCGAGTACGGCGCCATACCTTAGCGTCAGCGAAGGCACGCGGCCCAAGCCTGGCCGAGGTACGGCGGCAGCGCGGCCTGCCGCCGTCGTCAACGGCGCTCCGGCCGAGCTCCCTTCGAGCTCAGGCAGGACCAGCCCTCAGGAGCGCGCCTCGCAGCACCCGCACCATGCACGATCGACGTCGGCCCGACGCCTCGCCCGGCGTCACGGAACGTCACTGCCGAAAGGCGAACCAGGAGGTCGGCCACCGACTCACCAGCCGGCCTCCTCACCCCTTCGGAGGGCCCACCGCCACCCGACTGCGGGCTCCTCCGTCTGCAGCAGAACCACGCATGACGAGCCATCAGAAACTGTGCCGCTCGTGCGTCAGGCATGCGTCAGGCATGCGTCAGGCATGCGTCAAGATATCGCCCGCAGCGCGCATATCGCACATCATGCACACTCGACAAAGCCGCGGGGCAGCGGCCCCTTTCGGCGAGCCCAAGGATCGCGACGCACTCGACAGGGTGGGTCATCGGGAACAGTTGGATGGCCGCCCTTCAGCTGCATCGGTGCCGGGACCGAGCAACTTCGTCAGCGAAGGGCGGGGATGATGTCGGTGCCGTAGGCGTCGATCGTGGCCTCGCGGTTGTCGTGCATGTCGTAGACGGCGAACTGGTCGACGCCGAGGCTCTTGAGGTGGCGGAGCTTCTCGATGTGGGCCTCGGCGGGGCCGAGGAGGCAGAAGCGGTCGACGATCTCGTCGGGGACGAAGGTGGTGTCGGGGTTGTCGGCGCGGCCGTGGTGGGAGTAGTCGTAGCCGTGCCGGTCCTTGATGTACGCGGTGAGTTCCTCCGGCACCATGTCGGAGTGTTCGCCGTACTTGGCGACCAGGTCGGCGACGTGGTTGCCGACCATGCCGCCGAACCAGCGGCACTGGTCGCGGGCGTGCGCCAGGTCGTCCCCCACATAGGCGGGCGCGGCGACGCAGATCGTGAGGGCGTCGGGGTCGCGGCCGGCGTCGGTGGCGGCCTGCCGGACCGCCTTGACCATCCACTCGGTGAGGAACGGGTCGGCGAGCTGGAGGATGAAGCCGTCGGCCTTCTGGCCGGCGAGGGCGAGCGCCTTGGGGCCATAAGCGGCCATCCACACCGGCAGCTTGCCGTTCTTGACCCAGGGGAGGCGGATCGGGTTGCCGTCGACCTCGGCCTCGCGGCCCTCGGCGAGGTCGCGGATGACCTCGATGGCCTCCCCCAGGCGGGCCAGGGTGTTGGGTTTGCGGCCGGCGACGCGCATCGCGGAGTCGCCGCGGCCGATGCCGCAGACGGTCCGGTTGCCGTACATGTCGTTGAGGGTGGCGAAGGTGGAGGCCGTGACCTCCCAGGTGCGGGTGCCGGGGTTGGTGACCATCGGGCCGACGTGGAGCTTGGTGGTGTTGGCGAGGATCTGGCTGTAGATGACGAAGGGCTCCTGCCACAGCACGGCGGAGTCGAAGGTCCAGCCGTAGCGGAAGCCGTTCCGCTCCGCCCGGCGCATCAGGCCGACGACCTGCGAGGCGGGCGGGTCGGTCTGCAGGACGAGTCCGAAGTCCACGCGGGACCTCCAAGTTCGAGTCGGTGCGATGAGACCCCGGGCTACTTCAGCCCAGGTACTGACAAAGACCGCGCGGCACGAACGCCCCGTGCCCCGCGTGACCCACGTACTTCCGCTGATCGACGACGACCTCACCCCGCGAGAGCACCGTCTCCACCTGTCCCGTGACGGTCTTGCCCTCGTACGCCGAGTAGTCGACGTTCATGTGGTGGGTCTCTGCCGAGAGCACCTGGGTGGCGTGCGGGTCGTAGATGACGACATCCGCGTCCGCACCAGGGGCGATCGTGCCCTTCTGCGGGTAGAGGCCGAACATCCTCGCCGGGGTGGCGCAGGCGATCTCGATCCAGCGGCGGCGCGAGATGTGCCCGTCGACGACGGCCTGGTGCAGCAGGTCCATGCGGTTCTCCACACCCGGCAGGCCGTTGGGGATCTTCGAGAAGTCGCCCCGGCCCAGCTCCTTCTGCCCTGTGAAGCAGAACGGGCAGTGGTCCGTCGAAACCACCTGGAGGTCGTTCGTCCGCAGGCCCCGCCACAGCGCCGCCTGGTGCTCCTTCGGCCGCAGCGGCGTCGAGCAGACGTACTTGGCACCCTCGAAGTCCGGCTCCGCCAGGTTGTCCGTCGACAGGAACAGGTACTGGGGACAGGTCTCGCCGAAGACCGGCAGACCCATGTCCCTCGCCGCCGCCAACTCGGCCACCGCCTCCTGCGCGGAGACGTGCACGACGTACAGCGGGGAGCCGGCCACCCGGGCCAGCTGGATGGCGCGGTGGGTCGCCTCCGCCTCCAGGAGGGCCTTGCGGACCTCCCCGTGGTACCGGGGATCGGTCTCGCCCCGGGCGAGCGCCTGCTCGACGAGGACATCGATCGCGATGCCGTTCTCCGCGTGCATCATGATCAGCCCACCGGTGTCGCCGGCCACCTGCATCGCCCGGAGAATCTGGCCGTCATCCGAATAAAAGACCCCCGGATACGCCATAAACAATTTGAACGAGGAAACGCCATGCTGAATGAGCCTCGGCATCTCCTTCAACGTGGACTCGTTCACGTCCGACATGATCATGTGGAACGCGTAGTCGATCGCGCACTTCCCGTCCGCCTTCACATGCCAGGCGTCCAGGCCGGCCTGCAGCGACTCGCCTTTCGACTGCACCGCGAAGTCGACGATCGTCGTCGTCCCGCCCCACGCCGCAGCCCGCGTCCCCGTCTCGAACGTGTCCGACGCGAACGTGCCACCGAACGGC
This sequence comes from Streptomyces sp. R-07, assembly GCF_049913175.1. NCBI lineage: Bacteria > Bacillati > Actinomycetota > Actinomycetes > Kitasatosporales > Streptomycetaceae > Streptomyces > Streptomyces sp. R-07. Next base: position 6,477,536 of record NZ_CP183978.1, on the reverse strand, counting down.
AGCTCCATATGCGTGTGCGCGTCGACCCCGCCAGGGATCACATACTTCTGCGACGCGTCGATCACCCGGTCCGCCGTCCACTCCTGCGTCCCCGGCGCCGCCAACGCCACCACCCGGCCATGCTCGATCAACACATCCGCGTGCACCTCGTCCGCGGCCGTGATCACAAGACCACCGGTAATCAGAGTCCGAGTCATTCCCCAGCCATCCCTTCATACCCGCCGACCAGACCACCACCGGCACGGGCCGGGGCCACGCCCCGGCCCGCCGGCCCCCTCACGCCGCCACCCCACACGGGACACGGCCTACTCCGCTAGAAAACCCCTGGTCACGCGACCGAATGAAACCCTTGAAGGAGGTGATGCCCTCCTGGACGAGCTTGTCCATCTCCTTGAGCGTGTGCTCGTTGACGTCGGAGAGGATCATGTGGAAGGCGTAGTCGATCGCGCAGTTGCCGTCGGCCTTGGCGTACCAGTCGTCGAGTCCTTCGCGGAGGCTGTGGCCGACGGACTGGACGGCGAAGTCGACGATGGTGGTGGTGCCGCCCCAGGCGGCGGCGCGGGTGCCCGTCTCGAATGTGTCGGAGGCGAAGGTGCCGCCGAAGGGCAGTTCCATGTGGGTGTGGGCGTCGACGCCGCCGGGCAGCACGTAGCGGTCGGTGGCGTCGATGGTCCGGTCGGCGGTCCAGCCGGCCGCCGCGTCCGAGCCGTGGGCGGCGAGGGCGACGACGCGGCCGTCCTCGATCAGCACGTCGGCGTGGATTTCGTCGGCGGCGGTGACGACGAGACCGCCGCGGATCAGGGTACGGGTGCTCACGGGACTTCTCCCCTGCCAACTAGAGGGTGCGGAGGGCCTGTTCGAGGATCGCGGCGCCTTCCTCGGCCTCGGCGACGGTGAGCGAGAGCGGCGGGGCGATGCGCAGGGTGCTGGTGTTGTGGCCGCCGCCCTTGCCGATGAGCAGGCCGTTCTCGCGGGCGGCCTCCAGGACGGCGGTGGCCGCCTCCGGGTTCGCCCGGTCGGTGCCCGGTTCGGTGAGCTCGATGCCGATCATCAGGCCGCGGCCTCGGACCTCCCGTACCGCCGCGACTCCGGCCGCGGCGGCCCGGACGCGTTCGATGAGGAGGCCGCCGACACGGCGGGCGTTGCCCTGGAGGTCGTTCTCCAGGAGGTACGAGAGGTTGGCGAGGCCCGCCGCCATGGTGATCGGCGAACCGCCGAAGGTCGAGATCGAGTTGGCGTCGAGGCAGTTCATGATCTCGGCGCGGGCGACGACTCCGCCGACGGACATGCCGTTGCCGATGCCCTTGGCGAAGGTGAGGATGTCGGGCGGTCCGGCCTGGCCGTGGGCCTGCCAGCCCCAGAAGTGCTCGCCGGTGCGGCCCCAGCCGGTCTGCACCTCGTCGGAGATCCAGAGGATGCCGTGCCGGTCGAGGACGCGTCGGAAGGCTGCGTAGAGGCCGTCGGGCGGGGAGGTGAAGCCGCCGACGCCCTGGATCGGCTCCGCGATGAGGGCGGCGACGTCCCTGGTGTGGCCGAGGAGGTCCTCGAGGTCGGTGACGCAGGCCTCGGTGAACCGCTCGTCGGTGTACTGCGCGTAGGGGCCTCGGGTGCGGACTCCGCCGTGCACGTACAGGGTCTGGAGCGGGGACAGGCCGGTGGGCGACCAGGCGCGGTTGCCGGTGATGCCGACGGTGGAGAAGGAGCGGCCGTGGTAGCTGTTGCGCATCGCCAGGATCTGGTTCGAGCGGCGGTACGCGGTGGCGAGGAGGAGGGCCGTGTCGTTGGCCTCGGTGCCGGAGGTGGTGAAGAAGACCCGGGCGTCGGGGATGCCGGAGAGCCCGGCGACCCGCTCGGCGAGCTCCACCATGGGGCGGTTGAGGTAGAGCGTCGAGGAGTGGATGATCCGCCCGGCCTGCTCGGCGACGGCCTTGGTGACCTCGGGCAGGGCGTGGGCGGTCATGGTGGTGAGGATGCCGCCGAAGAAGTCGAGGTACCTGCGTCCCTCGGCGTCCCAGACGTGGCGGCCCTCGCCGTGGGTGATCTCGATGGGGTCGCGGTAGTAGAGGGCGACCCAGTCGGGGATGACGGCCTTGTGCCGGTCGTACAGGCTGCTCACGGCTGCACCAGCCCGTCGTACGCGTCGGGGCGGCGGTCCCGGTAGAAGGCCCACTGCTGGCGGACCTCGTCGATGAGTCCGAAGTCCAGGTCGCGGACGACGAGTTCCTCCGTCTTGTCGGAGGCGACCTCGCCGACGAACTGCCCGCGCGGGTCGACGAAGTAGCTGGTGCCGTAGAAGTCGTTGTCGCCGTACTCCTCCTGGCCGACGCGGTTGATGGCGGCGACGAAGTACTCGTTGGCGACGGCGGCGGCGGGCTGCTCCAGCTGCCAGAGGTACGAGGAGAGGCCACGCGAGGTGGCGGACGGGTTGTAGACCAGCTGGGCGCCGTTGAGCCCGAGTTGGCGCCAGCCCTCCGGGAAGTGGCGGTCGTAGCAGATGTAGACGCCGACCTTGCCGACGGCGGTGTCGAAGACCGGCCAGCCGGCGTTCCCCGGGCGGAAGTAGTACTTCTCCCAGAAGCCCCTGACCTGCGGGATGTGGTGCTTGCGGTACTTGCCGAGGTAGGAGCCGTCGGCATCGATGACGGCCGCGGTGTTGTAGTAGAAGCCGGAGTCCTCGATCTCGAAGACGGGGACGACGATCACCATGCCGGTCTCACGGGCGAGGTCCCGCATCCGGCGGACGGTCGGGCCGTCGGGGACGGGCTCGGCCCAGCGGTAGTGCTCGGGCTCCTGGACCTGGCAGAAGTAGGGGGCGTTGAACACCTCCTGGAAGCCGATCACCTTCGCGCCCTGCCGGGCGGCCTCCCGCGCGTGCTCCTCGTGTTTGGCGATCATGGATTCGGTGTCGCCGGTCCAGGTCGCCTGGACGAGCGCGGCGCGTACGACGTCGGTCATGAGCTGCTCCTTCGGCACGGCGTCAGAGAGCCTCTACGCACGTAGACGCGGTGCGTAGGAGGAGAACGTAAGCCCCGTCACACCTCGGAGCAAGACCGCCGCCGTGAAGCGGCCGGGTCGATCATGTTTCATACCCGAGTGGTCCACGTCGGACACGTACCGACACGTACCGACCCGTACGGATAGGCCCCCGGCCGTTTCTCGCGCCTCGGGGCGGGGGCCGGCGGCCCCTGCCCACTGCCACCGCCGCGTCGACGCTCCGCCCGGGGTACGAGAGGGCACCCGTCGGGCACAGGCCGTCGGCTCCGGCCCGCGCCGCGCCGTCGTACCCCGCGCGCGCCTGCACCGCGCTGTCGTACGTCACGACCGCGCCGCCCCGCCGTACGTCAGGAGCGCGCCGCGCTGTCGTACGTCACGCCCACACCGCCCCGCCGTACGTCAGGACCGTGTCAGCCCCGCCACCCGCAGGGCGTGGAGCAGGTCGCGCTCCCGGGAGGGGGACACCGCGCGGGCCGCGGCGAGCAGCTGCGGGGCGAGCCCGTGCGGGTCCGCGGCCGCGAGCCGGGCGGCGTCCTCGGGAGCACGGACCCGGACGAACGCGGTCAGCAGGGCGTGTGCCTCGCGGTGGTGGTCCTCCGCATGCAGCGCGGCGCACGCCCCGGCGAGCTCCTCGACCGGGCGGGCCACTCCCTGCCGGAGCAGCTGCTCACAGTCGGCCGACCGGCCCGCGTCGGCGAGCACGCCCGCGACGGCGGCGAGCCGGGCGGGCGGCAGCGAGGCCGCCTCCCAGAGCAGGGTGGACCAGTCGGCGCCGAGCCCGGCCCGGTGCAGCTCCGCCGCGAGGGCCGGCAGCCGGCCGGGCGGGCCGCCGAGCGCCTCGCAGAGCAGGGCGTGGGCCTCGCCGCTGCGGCCCTGGGTGCGGAGGCGCCGGAGGGCGTAGACCGCGTTGGCCGCGGCACGGTCGGCCTCGGCGGGGTCGGTCGGGGCGGGCTCGGCCACCACGACGGATTCGGCACCGCCCCCGAACCGGGCCCCCCGGGGTGCCGCTCCCCCGGTCGGGAGCGCGGGCATCGGCGTCGCCTCCATCAGGGGCTCGGCGCCCTCCTCCAGCCACGCGTACCGGGCACCCCGGGGCCGCCGCCTGGCGGGCTTCGTGCCACCCGACGCCGACCCGGCCGGCGGGCCGGGGGCGCGAACGGAGGTGCCGGCGTCCGGGCCCACGGCCTGAGCGGGGGCGCCCGCCACCGGACCGGCGACGCGGGCGCGGGCGACGGCCGCGGCGTCCGAGGCGCGGGGCTGCGCGCCCGCCACCGCCGGTCCGGTGCCGGCCGGCGCAGCCGCTTCCGCACCCGCACCCCGACCCGGCCCACCCCGCGCCCCCGCACCCGCACCCGCACCCGCACCCAGCCGAGCCAGTCTGGTCGTCAGTTCTCTGACGCGGGCGGCCGCTCTGGCGTGGTCGTCGCGGGTCCAGGCGAGGTCGTGCTCCAGGCGGGCGGCCTCCGTCGGATCCGGGGTCGTGCGCAGCCGCTCGGTGAGTTCGCGGCTCCGGGTCTCGGCGTACCGGCGTTCGCCCTCCATCAGGTCCCGGCGTTCGGCGAGCGCCTCCGCTCCCCCGGGCCGGCCGTCGTGGGCGCCCGCGGCCGCCGCGTACAGGATCCGGCCGTGCGCGGCGAACGGCCCGTCGACGGCTTCGCCCGCGTCCTGGAGGAGGGATTCGACGACGTCCCAGGGCAGGATCTCCGCTCCGTCGAGGCAGGAGCGCAGGCCCTGCGGGTCACGTGCGGCGAAGACCCCGTGCCAGCCGCCTGCCGGCTGGGTGCGGCCCGCGAGCTCGGCCAGCCAGCGTGTGAACGTGGCGATTTCCACCGGGAGTTGATACACCGTCATGCGTTACGCACCTGCCCCGCAGTCGACTGGAACCTTCCGGTCCGCGGGTATTGGATCGCATGCGTGTTACGGGACGACTACGGACCGTTTGCCACCGCGTGTGCGGGAGCCGGAAATCGAGTCGGCGGGCGTGTCAGAACGTCACGACGATGCCGGTGTGCGGGCGCTTGCCGAGCCGGACGATCATGGCGGGCACGTCGGTCAGCCAGTACTGCCAGGTGTACTTGCGCGAGAGCAGGCGCCGGATCCGGCCCAGCTCCTCCCCCTCCACCAGCCGGCCCGTGCCGGCGAACCGCTCCGCGCCCTCGGCGATGTTGCCGCGCAGGTCGCAGACGGCGACCTCGACCCGGGGGTCGTTCCGCAGGCGCTTGACCTTCCAGGAGTCGGAGCGGGTCCACACGTACAGGTCGGAGCCCTCCACCGCGTACCAGACGGGCGTCGCGACCCCCGTGCCGTTCTTCCGGTAGGTGGTCAGGCTCACGTAGCGGCCGCGCCGCAGTTCTTCGGGCATCATGCACGGCAGCCTAGGCGGGGGTGGGTTCGTTTCGCCCCGTCCACCACCGTGGCCCTACGCCACGGGGCTTGCCTCCTCGTACGCGCTGCGGGCCTCGTGGATCGCGGGGGCGTGGGTGCGCGCCCAGTCGCACGCGGTGTCGAGCGGGGCGATGAGGGACCGGCCGAGGGCGGTGAGGGCGTACTCGACGCGGGGCGGGTTCTCGTCGTGGACGGTACGGGTGAGGAAGCCGTCGCGCTCCATGGCGCGCAGGGTCTCGGTGAGCACCTTGGGGGTGATCCAGTGCAGGGGGACGCGGAGTTCGGTGAAGCGGCGGGGCGCCCCGTCCTCCAGGCAGCGCAGCACCATCGCGGTCCACTTGCCGCCGACGCGGATGGGCTGGGCGGGGACGCCGCAGTCGGGATCGCGGAAGAGGGAGGGGCTCAGCGGCTCCGGGGCGGACGTGTCGATCACGAGGCCGACGCTAGCCCAGTACCGTTGAAGTAACCAGGGTTGCCCGTTCTACGGTCCAGCCATGGACAACGACAGCAGCGAGAACAGCAGCAACAGCGTCAAGAACATCGTGGTCTTCGGCGCCGGCGGGCGGGTCGGCCGGGCGGCCGTGGCGGAGGCGGTGTCCCGGGGCCACCGGGTGACCGCCGTGGTCCGCGACCCGGCGGCGTACCACGACCTGGAGGGCGCGGGAGTCACGCTCGTACGGGGCGACGCGACGGACGCGGCCTCGGTCGCGGCCCTCGCCACGGGCCATGACGCGGCGCTGAACGCGGCGGTCCGGCTGGACGTGCCCTCGGTCGACTTCTTCACGACCGCGGCGAAGGCCATGGTCGCCGGGCTCACCGAGGCGGGCGTCGGACGGCTGCTCACCCTGGGCATCGCCACGACCCTGGAGACCGCGCCCGGCGTGCGGCTGATGGACGCGGCCGGCTTCCCGGAGCAGTACCGGACGTTCTCCCAGGGACACGTGGCCGAGTTCGAGCTGCTCACGGCGGAAGCGGGCCCCGGGCTCGACTGGCTGATGGTGGTCCCGCCGATGGATCTGAACGCGGAGGCGGAGCGGACGGGCGGCTACCGGACGGCGGTGGGCACGGTGATCGACGGCGCGGGCCGCATCGCCCACGCCGACCTGGCGCTCGCCCTCCTGGACGAGATCGAGCGCCCTCGCCACAGCCGGGTGCAGCTCGCGGTCTCCGTCTGAACCGTCCGAACCGTCCGAACCGTCCGAACCGGCTGGGCAGCCGGCTCAGACGGGTGCCGGGGTGCAGTGCACCACGAGCTCGTCCATGGAGAGACCGAGGACCCCGGCCAGGGCCGCGACGGTGAAGAAGGCCGGGGTCGGGGCCCGGCCGGTCTCGATCTTGCGGAGGGTCTCGGCGGAGAGGCCGGCGGCCGCGGCGATCTCGACCATGGACCGCCCGGCGCGTGCCTCGCGCAGGAGCAGGCCCAGGCGCTCGCCGCGCTCGCGCTCTTCGGGGGTCAGGGGTGTGCGCACCATGACGCCATTCTAATACCGGTATAGTAATTGGCTATGGTGGAGATCAAGACGAACGAATCCCTGGCGGCCATGCGTGAGTCGGGACGGGTGGTGGCCCGTGCCCTGGCGGCCGTACGGGACAAGGCGGCGCCCGGCGTCCCGCTCACCGAGCTCGACCGGGCGGCACGCGAGGTGCTCGACGGGGCGGGCGCCGGCTCGCCCTTCCTCGACTATCACCCGGAGTGGGCCCCGGTGCCGTTCCCGGCGGTCGTGTGCGTCTCCGTGAACGACGCGATCGTGCACGGCATCCCTGACGGCACCCTGCTGGCCCCGGGCGACCTGGTCTCGGTGGACTGCGGGGCGACGCTGGGCGGCTGGGCCGGGGACTCGGCCGTCAGTTTCACGGTCGGCCCGGCCCGGCCGGAGGACGCGCGGCTGATCGCCGCGGCGGAGGAGGCCCTGGAGGCGGGCATCGCGGCGGCCGTCGTCGGCAACCGCATCGGGGACATCGCCCACGCGATCGGCCGGGTCTGCCGGGCCGCGGGGTACGGCATCCCGGACGGCTTCGGCGGCCACGGCATCGGCCGCGCCATGCACGAGGACCCGGGCGTCCCCAACGAGGGACGCCCGGGCCGGGGCATGAAGCTGCGCCACGGGATGGTGCTCGCGATCGAGCCGATGCTCATCGGCGGCGGCACGGACGACCACTACACGGCGCGGGACGGCTGGACGATCCGTACGCTCGACGGCTCGCGCGCGTCCCACGCCGAGCACACGGTGGCGATCACGGACGACGGCCCGCGCGTCCTCACCGCTCTGTAGTCGCGCTGCGGCAGGTCAGGACGCCGGCCGCACGACCATCGCCGAGCCGCCACCCCTGCGGACCGTCTCCGCGGCGGCCACCCAGCGGCCGTCCGGCAGGCGCTGGACTCCGGTCGCCGCGCCGATCTCCGGGTTCTGCCGGAAGCCGTGCCCGATGCCCTCCAGCTCCGTCCTCAACGGGCTGTTCCACAGGGCGGGTTCGAGTTCGGTGGTGGCCTGGTTGCGCTGGCTGGCGCGCGGCGCGGCGATCGCGTCGACGAGCGGCAGCCCCCGGTCGACGACGCCCGTCAGGGTCTGCAGGACCGTGGTGATGATGGTCGCGCCGCCCGGGGAGCCGAGCGCGAGGACGGGGCGGTCGTGCCGGTCCAGGACGATCGTCGGCGAGATCGAGGAGCGCGGCCGCTTGCCGGGGCCGGGCAGGTTCGGGTCGTGGACGGCCGGGTTCGCCGGGGCGAAGGAGAAGTCGGTCAGCTCGTTGTTGAGCAGGAAGCCCCGGCCCGGCACGGTGATGCCGCTGCCGCCGGTGGACTCGATGGTGAGGGTGTAGGCGACGATGTTGCCCCACTTGTCGGCCACCGTCAGATGGGTGGTGTTCTCGCCCTCGTACGTGGTCGGGGCCGCCGTCCCGCCGTTCGCGCACGGGACCGGGCTGCTCGGGTCGCCGGGTGCGAGCGGGCTGGTGAGGGCGGCGTCGTCGCGGATCAGGCAGGCCCGGGAGTCGGCGAACCGCTGCGAGAGCAGTCCGTGCGTCGGTACGGACTCGGAGGCCGGGTCGCCGACCCAGCGGCCCCGGTCGGCGAAGGCGATGCGGCTGGCCTCGATGTACCGGTGCAGGTAGCGGGCCGGGGAGGCGGCGGCGAGGTCGGTGCCCTCCAGGATGTTGAGCGCCTCGCCGACGCTCGTACCGCCGGAGGAGGACGGGGCCATGCCGTAGACGTCGAGCCCGCGGTACGAGACCTTCGTGGGCCTGCGGGACTCGGTGCGGTACGCGGCGAGGTCGGCTTCCGTCAGGTCGCCGGGGCGGACGGTCCGGGTGGCGCCCTCGCGGAGCGGGGGCGTGCGCACGGTGTTCACGATGTCCCGGGCCAGCGGTCCCCGGTAGAGGGCGCCGACGCCTTCGCGGCCGAGCGACTCGTACGTACGGGCCAGGTCGGGGTTCTTGAAGACGCTGCCGACCACGGGCAGCTGGCCGCCCGGCAGGAAGAGCGCCGAGGTGGCCGGGAAGTCGCGGAACCTGGCCTCGTTGGCCGCGGTCTGCGCGCGGAAGGTGGGGTCGACGGTGAAGCCGTCGCGGGCGAGGCGCTCGGCGGGTTCGAGCAGGGTGCCCAGCCGCTTGCTGCCCCAGGCGTCGAGGGCCGTCTTCCAGGTGGCGGGGGTGCCGGGGGTGCCGACGCCGAGGCCGCTGGTCTGGCCCTCCTCGAAGGGGATCGGCGCGCCGTTCTCCACGAAGAGGTCCGCACCGGCGGAGCGGGGCGCGGTCTCGCGCCCGTCGATGGTGCGCACGGTGCGGCTCTTCGCGTCGTAGTACACGAAGTAGCCGCCGCCACCGATGCCCGCCGAGTACGGCTCGGTGACGCCGAGGGCGGCCGCGACGGCGACGGCGGCGTCGACCGCGTTGCCGCCCTTGCGGAGCACCTCGATGCCGGCGGCCGAGGCGTCGGCGTCGACACTGGCGACGGCGCCGCCGTATCCGACGGCGACGGGTTCCTTGACGGGCGGGTCCGCGACGGGCGGGGCCTTCGGCGGTGCGGCGGCGCCCATCGAGAGCACCGTCGCCACGACAGCGAGAAGTGAGACCTTGCCAGCGGCGGAGCGACGCATTCCTACCTCCAGTCAACGACCGTCCGCGCAGCGTAACTTCCCCCGACCCCTCCCGTCAGGAGCGCCTCGAACAGAAGGCCGTTTCCCCGCTAGCATGCGCGCCCATGAACGAAGACCTGCGCAACGTGGTGCTGGGGGTCCTGGCCACCGGCGTGAGCGGCTCCCTCGGCTGGCTGACCCGCACCTACATCTGGCGGCGCCGGATGCGGCGCAAGCAGGCCTTCTTCGGGCTGCCTCCCGGTTCGGAGTGCCTGCTCGTGGTGAACCGCCTGGCCGGCAACGAGCGCGGGGTGCACGCCACCGACGTGTCGGCGCTGCTCGAACTGTCGGCGCTGATCAAGGACTGCGGGGCGCGGGCCCGGATCGTGCAGCACGACACGGCCCGTCAGGGCCTCGGCGAGATAGCCGAGTTCTGCATCGGCGGCCCCTATTCGAATCGGCGCATGGCCGCCCATCTGCCGAACCTGCTGCCGGGACTCACGATGAACGTCGAGCAGGAGCCGCGTGAGGACCGGGCGATGTTCACCGTGGCGGGCGAGACGTACCGCCCGGAGTGGGGCGTCACCGAGTACGTCGTGCTCGCGCGCGTCACCGGGGGCGAGGGCGGGCGGCCGGTGTTCCTGCTCTGCGGCCAGGCGGCGGTCACCAATCAGGCCGCGGCACGGCACCTGGCCCGCCACCACGAGGCACTGGCCGGCAAGTACGGGCCGGACGGCTCCTTCGTCCTCCTCCTGAAGGTGGTCAACTCGCAGGCGTACGGCCCCGATGTGGTGGAGCTGGTCGCCGATGTCACGCGCGCGGCGCGGACGGCCCCAGTGGTCGAACCGGCAGCGTCTTGATCCCGTTGATGAAGTTCGAGACGAGGCGTCGGGGCGGCCCGGCGAGTTCGATCCCGCCGCAGGCCGCGCGTACCTCCTCGTAGAACACCCGGAGCTGGAGCCGCGCGAAGTGGGCGCCGAGACAGACGTGCGGGCCGTCACCGAAGGAGACGTGCGGGTTCGGGGTCCGGCCGAGGTCCAGGCGGTGCGGGTCGGTGAAGACCCGTTCGTCGTGGTTGGCGGAGGCGTGGAAGACGACGACCTTGTCGCCCGCCCGGATCTTCCGGCCGACGAGCTCGGTGTCGTGGGCGGCCGTGCGCCGGAAGGAGAGCACGGGCGGGTGGACGCGCAGGAGTTCGTCCACGACCGTGTCCGGGGAGACCTCCCCGGTCCACAACCGCCGCTGTTCCGCCGGGTGTTCGGCGAGGGCGAGCAGTCCACCGGGGGCGGCACTGCGGACGGTGTCGTTCCCGGCGACGGTCAGCAGGAAGAAGAACATCTCCAGTTCGGCGTCGGCGAGTTCGGAGGAGGCGAGGACGGTCATGACGTCGTCGGCCGGATGCGCGCGTTTGTACGCGGCGAGCTCCTGGGCGTAGCCGAACATCTCGGCGAGCATGGCGGGTGAGCGGGGGTTGACCGGCCGCCCTTCGGCGTCGAGGACGGGCGGTTCGTCGGGGTCCTGGTAGGCGATGACCCGTTCGGTCCAGGCGTGCAGCAACTCCCGGTCACTCGCGGGCACCCCCAGCAGGTCGGTGAGGTTGAGCAGCGCGTAGTCGTCGGTGACGGTCCGGACGAGGTCCACCTCGCCGCCGGCGGCGAACGCGGCGCCCAGCAGGTCGCGGGCCCGGTCGCGTGCGGTGCCGGCGAAGCGCTCGATCCGCCCGGGCGTGAAGGCCCGGCTGACGAGCCGCCTCAACCGGCCGTGACCCGGGGGATCCTGATTGAGCATCATGCGCCGGATGAAGGGCAGGTCGGCGGGGTCGGGGTCGCGGATCTGGGTGGCGCCGAGGTGCGAGGAGTACGTCCCCGAGTCCTTGAGCACCCGGACGACGTCGGCGTGCCGGGTGACGGCCCAGAAACCGGATCCGGCGGGCCAGCCGAGGATCTCCGGCTCCTCCTGCCAGGCGACGGGGGCGCGGTCGCGGAGTGCGCGGAAGCGCTCGTGCGGGATGCCGGCCGCGTAGATCCGCGGATCGAAGACGTCGGGTGCGTCGCGCCTGATGTCGCGTGCGTCGCTCGCGATGTCGCGTGCGTCGCGCGTGATGGCGGATGCTTCGCTCGCGATGTCGGGACTGTCGCCCGTGTTCCCCACCGGCCCTCCCCTCGGGGTGAAGACGTCACCATCATGACAGGTCAGAGGCGTTTTTCGTAGGACGGAACGCACAGTTCGAGAGCCTTGTCCGGCCTGCCCCACGACTCGCAGAATCTCCGTCGTGCATCAGACGGAGAACAGGGGGCACATGGGCGACACGGGCGAGATCGATCACGACGCGGTGATGCGGGCGCGGGTCATGCTGCTGGGGTCGGACCGGCCGAGCAGCAGGGAGGAGATCGAGGCGTACCGGATCCTGGCGGAGGTGAGCCCTCGGGTCTATCTGCCGAAGCTGGCGCATGCGCTGATCAAGCGCGGCTGGGAGCTGAGGGATCCTGAGGTGCATGTGGCCCTGCACGCCGAGGCGTTGGACGTGGTGCGGCGGTACGACGCGGAGACGCCGGACCGCGAGGAGGAACTGCATCGGGCCTTGAACAGGTACCAGCATTCGCTGTTCGCCGCCGGCCGGCGGGCCGAGGGTCGCGCGGTGTGCGAGGAGCTGGCGGAGGCGGGCCGGTACGGACGCCTGGCGATCGTGCTGGCCGAGGAGGGGCGCCACGCGGAGGCGGCCGAACTGTACGACCGGCACATCGTGCCCGGGCCGGCGGACCCGTCGGAATGGACCCTGATCGAGTGGGCGGCCGAACTCGACGCGGCCGGACGGCGCGAGGAGGCCCTTGAGGTGTTCGGGCGCCTCGTGGACGAGGACCGGCGCAAGGTGGCGGAGGACCGCGCCCCGCTGGCCTGCCTGGCATGGAAGCTGGAGCAGTACGCCGGGATGCTCCGGGCCGCCGGACGCCGGGAGGAGGAGGCCGGTGCGCGGCGCGAGACGCTGGCGCTCCTCACCCGTCTCGCGCGGGACGGCGAGCCGGTCTCCTGGAGCAACATCCAGGCCTGCTGGTCCACCCTCCTCGTCCTCTCGGGCCGGTCGGCCGAACCGGCCGCCACTCCGGATGCCCCGCTGCCGGCGTTCGGGGTCCACCTGGTCCACGGATGGTCTCCCGACGTGCGGGAGGAGTACTTCGCCTCCATCCCCGCCCTCGAACGGCGAACCGCCGCCCTGCGCGAGTCGGATGACCTCCACGGGCTCGTCGTCGCCCACCGTCGCCTGACCGTCCGCCGGGCGCTCCAGTGGGAGAGCTACGGCCGCAGGGACGAGGACGCGCTCCGCCCGGTCTTCGACGAGGGCGCGATCCTCGCCCGACGTCTGACCGGCGACCCGGGCGCCCTCGCCCGCGCCCTCACGGACCGGTCCATGTTCCTCGTCGCCGTCCAGCGGTACGGGGAGGCGCGCGCCGACTTCGCGGAGGCCACCGGGCTCCAGAGCGACCCGCCGCCAATCGTTACCCGCACGTAACTTACCAACCAGTTACCTCGGGTAAGGCACCGCGGTTACCGTCGGGTCACTTCACTGCCCCATCCCCACCCCCCATCACCGCCCCCCAGCGGTGCCCCAGTGAGGAGTGACCCGTGCGCACACCCCTGGCCCTCGCCGTCTCGGCCGCTCTCGTGGCCGGGACGGCCCTCGCGCTCGCCCCCACGGCCCAGGCCACCGACACCGCGGCGGCCGGCATCCGCTTCGTCGACATCGCCGGGGAGGGCGGCACCGTCCTCAAGGCGAACGTCGTCACGCCCGCCGGGGCCGACGGCGCCGCCCGCCACCCCCTGATCGTGCTGCCCACCAGCTGGGCCATGCCCCAGATCGAGTACCTCGCCCAGGCCCAGAAGCTCGCCGACTCCGGCTATGTCGTGGTGAGTTACAACTCGCGCGGCTTCTGGCAGTCCGGCGGGGAGATCGAGACCGCGGGCCCCAAGGACATCGCCGACGCCTCCAAGGTGATCGACTGGGCCCTCGCGAACACCCCGGCCGACCCCGCCCACGTGGGCATGGCGGGAGTCTCGTACGGGGCGGGGATCAGCCTGCTCGCCGCCGCGAACGACCCACGGATCAAGGCCGTCGCGGCGCTCAGCGGCTGGGCCGACCTCATCGAGTCCATCTACAGCGGCCGCACCCAGCACCTCCAGGCCGCCGCCCTGCTCGGCGGCGCCGGCTACCTCACCGGACGCCCGGGACCCGAACTCCAGGAGATCCTCGGCGACTTCCTCTCCTCCAACCTGGCCAAGGAGGAGGACATGATCGCCTGGGGCCGCAAGCGCTCCGCCATCGAGCAGCTCGACCGGATCAACGCCAACGGCGCCGCGATCATGCTCGGCAACGCCTGGGGCGACACCATCTTCCCGCCCAACCAGTACGCGAGCTTCTACGAGAAGCTCACCGGCCCCAAGCGCCTGGAGTTCCGCCCGGGCGACCACGCCACCGCCGAGGCCACCGGCCTCCTCGGCCTGCCCAACGACACCTGGACCAGCGCCCACCGCTGGTTCGACCACTACCTCAAGGGCGACGACAACGGCATCGACCGCGAGCAGCCCGTCCAGCTCAAGCCACGCTCCGACGCCGGCTACGAGGGCTACCCCGACTGGAAGTCCCTCGACGCGAACCGGCGGAAGTTCGGCCTCGGCGGCACACAGCGGATCTGGGCGAACGTCGACTCCGGCGCCGACGGCGGCGTCGTCTTGCTCTCCAACCTCCTGGACCAGTTCTTCCAGGCCCCGCCGGTCGTCTCCGTGCCCCTCCTCCCCCGCGCCTTCGCCGGCGTCTGGCAGTCGGAGCGGTACGACAGCCCGCAGCGGGTGCGCGGCACGGTGAAGGTGCACACCACGGTCAGCTCGACGAAGGAGAGCGGCACCCTCGTCGCGTACCTCTACGACGTGGGCCCGCTCGGTCTCGGCAAGCTCGTCAGCAACGCCCCGTACACCTTCCACGACCGGACCCCCGGGCAGCCGTTCGGCGTCGACCTGGACCTGTTCTCCACCGCCTACGACGTCCCGGCCGGGCACCGGCTCGCGCTGGTCGTCGACACCGTCGACCCGCTCTACATCGAGCACAACCCGACCGGCGCGCAGCTGACCTTCTCCTCCCCCACGGCCGACCCGTCGTACGTGTCGGTACCGCTGCGGAAGGAGTGATCACCGGCTGCTGCCGGGCGGGTGCGGCTCCTTGCCCGCTACTGCTGTCCCGGCAGCAGCGTCTGCGGTTCGGCCGGTGCGACCTCCACGGCCTTCGTCTTCGGGCTGCGGCGCTCCCTGCGAGCCACCCAGGTGGCGAACCAGGAGAGCAGCATGCACATCCCGATGTAGATCGGTGAGATGACGAGGACGACCGGGATGAACGGCAGGTCGTAGTCGAGGTTGGACGCGATCAGCTTGCCGGCGTGCAGGAACTCCTCGTAGGTGATGAGGAATCCGAGCGAGGTGTCCTTGAGGGCGACGACCAACTGGCTGATGATGGCCGGCAGCATCGCGCGGACGGCCTGCGGCACCAGGACGTACGTCATCACCTGGGTCTTGCGCATGCCGAGCGCGTACGCGGCCTCGCCCTGGCCGCGCGACACGGCATGGATGCCGGTGCGGAAGACCTCGGCGAGCACCGAGCCGTTGTAGAGGGTCAGTCCGGCGACGAGCGCGGGCAGCGGCTGCACCTTGAGCGCCACGAAGATGAAGAAGATCATCACGAGGACGGGCATGGCGCGGAAGAACTCGACGAGCAGGGTCGAGATCCAGCGCAGCGCCCGGTGCTCGGAGAGCCGCCCGGTGGCGAGGACCGCGCCGAGGGCGAGCGAGAGCACCGAAGCGTAGGCGAAGGCCTTGAGGGTGTTGCCGAGGCCCCTGAGCAGCAGCTCCTGGATGCCCTCGTACTCGAAGGGCGTCCATTTGGTGGCGGTGAACTGGTCGGTGTCGAAGAGGAGATAGAGGATCCAGCCGGCCAGCGCGAGGATCACGACGGTGGACGCGAGGCCGTAGAGGAGATGACGCCGCCGGGCGCCCGGCCCGGGGATGTCGTAGAGGGCGGTGGACTCGGTCATCGGGCGACTCCCCAGCGCTTCTCCAGGATGTGGAAGACGGCGCTGATGGTGAGGGTGATGATCAGGTATCCCACGGCGATCCAGACGAAGGTCCAGACGATGTTGTAGCCGAGTTCGCTCAACGTCTTGTAGGTGCCGAGGAGTTCGGTGACGCTGAACGCCCCCGCGATCGCCGAGTTCTTGGCGAGGGCGATCAGGGTGGAGCCGATGGGCGGGATGACCGTGCGGAAGGCCTGCGGCAGGACGACCGTGCCGAGCGTCTGCGAGAAGGTCATGCCCAGGCTGCGGGCCGCCTCGCCCTGTCCGCGCGGCACGGTGTTGATGCCGGAGCGCAGCACCTCGCAGATGAAGGCGGACGTGTAGCAGCCGAGGGCGAGGACCGCGAACAGCTTGAAGGGCAGGACGATTCCGAAGCGGGGCAGTCCCAGCATGACGGCGAAGAAGAGCAGGGTCAGCGGGGTGTTGCGCAGGACGGTGACCCAGACCGTGCCGAAGACCCGGAAGGAGCCCACGGGTGCGACCCGGAAGGAGGCCATGACGAAGCCCAGGACGAGGGCGAGCGCCGAGGCGTAGACGGTGAGTTCGACGGTGCCGAGGAACCCCTCGACGTAGAGCGAGAAGTTCTCTGTCAGTACGTCCATGTCAGCGGTGGGGGTCCTCAGTTGGCCGGGTAGCGGTCGATGGCGGGCGGCGCGGGGGCGGGTACCCCGGAGAGGCCGAGGGTGGCGTCGTACGCCTTCTTCCAGTCCCCGTTCTTCTCGTGGGCGGCGATCGCGTCGTCGAGGGCGAAGCGCAGCGCGTTGTCGCCGCGCGGGACGCCGATGCCGTACGGCTCCTCGGAGAACGGCTTGCCGACGACCTTGAGTTCGTCGGGGACCTTGGCGGCGTAGCCCATGAGGATCGTGTCGTCGGTGGTGACCGCGTCGACCTGGTAGGTCAGCAGGTTGTCCACGCAGACGGAGTAGGTGTCGTAGGCGACGAGTTCGGCCTTCGGGTAGTCCTTCTCGATCCGCTGGTACGGGGTGGAGCCGGCGGCCGAGCAGACCCGCTTGCCGGCCAGGTCCTGCGGTCCGTCGATGTCGTTCTCGTCGGTGCGGACCAGGAGGGACTGGCCGGCCTGGTAGTAGGGGCCGGCGAAGCCGACGAGCTTCTTGCGGTTGTCGTTGATGGTGTACGTGCCGACGTAGTAGTCGATCTGACCGTTCTGGAGGGCCGTCTCCCGGTTGGCCGAGGCGATGGTGCGGAAGTCGACGCGGGCCGGGTCGAAGCCGAGGGAGGCGGCCATCATCTTGGCGATCTCGATGTCGAAGCCGGAGTAGCGGCCGGTGGCCGGGTCCTTCTCGCCCATGTAGGGCTGGTCCTCCTTGGCGCCGACGACGAGCCGGCCACGCTTCTTCGCCCTGTCCCAGGTGGCCGAGTCGGACAGGGTGAAGCCCGACTGGACCTGGTAGACGGGGAGTTGGTCGGGCTGCGGGCCCTTCACGGGCGGGCTGCCCTCCTTGCCGCAGCCGCCGAGCACCGCCGTCACGGCGAGCAGCAGGGCGAGCGCGGCGACGCTCCGGTGCGTACGCTGCATGGTTCCCACCCCGGTCAGTGCTTGAGGATCTTGGAGAGGAAGTCCTTGGCGCGTTCGCTGCGCGGGGCGGTGAAGAACTCCTCCGGCGTGCGGTCCTCGACGATCTTCCCGTCGGCCATGAAGACGACCCGGTTGGCGGCGGAGCGCGCGAAGCCCATCTCGTGGGTGACGACCACCATCGTCATTCCCTCGCGGGCGAGTTGCTGCATGACCTCCAGGACCTCGTTGATCATCTCGGGGTCGAGCGCGGAGGTCGGCTCGTCGAAGAGGAGGACCTTGGGGTCCATGGCGAGGGCGCGGGCGATCGCGACGCGCTGCTGCTGGCCGCCGGAGAGCTGGGCCGGGTACTTGTCGGCGTGTGCGGCGAGTCCGACCCGTTCGAGCAGTTCGCGTGAACGCCGGTCCGCTTCCTCCTTCTTGCGCTTGCGGACCTTGATCTGTGCGAGGGAGACGTTCGCGAGGACGGTCTTGTGCGCGAAGAGGTTGAAGGACTGGAAGACCATGCCGACCTCGGCGCGCAGCCGGGCGAGCGCCTTGCCCTCCTCGGGGAGCGGCCGGCCGTCGATGACGATCTCGCCCGACTCGACGCTCTCCAGCCGGTTCATCGCGCGGCACAGGGTGGACTTGCCGGATCCGGAGGGACCGATGACGACGACCACCTCCCCGCGTCCGACGGTGAGGTCGATGGACTGGAGGACGTGCAGCGTGCCGTAGTGCTTGTTGACGCCACGCAGTTCGATCAGCGGATCGACGACGGCCATGCGCTGCCCTGCCCCGTTTCTCAGCGGTGTCACGGTCAGCGCAAACTATCCATGAGAAAAAGGGACTTCACGCCCGACACGCATGAAACAGGAATAAGCCGTATTTACTGCAAAAGGGTGGCCCGGACCTCGTGCCGGGCGGGTGGGGACTCAGTACTCGGAGGCCTCCGCGTACACCTGGGAGAGCTGCGGCGCGCCCGTCATCGCCCAGTCGAGACCGGCCTCGACGACCTGGATCTCCCGGCCGGACGCGAGCCGCACCACGGGGCCGCCACCGGGCCACACCTGCCACCGGGCGCCCGGCACGTTCCGGACGATCACGGTGCCGAGGTACAGCCCCGCGTCGTTCCCGAACCAGGGCAGCTCCTCCGGATCGTTTCGCCAGCGGGGCGGCAGCTGGTCGAGCTCCTCGAGGGAGCGCGGGGTGTCGTCCAGGGCCACCCCGGCCTCCTCGACACGGGTACGCAGCAGCTCGCACTCGGAGAGGAGCTCCGCCACCCCCTCCGGGTCGCGGTCGAAGGCCCCGGCCAGGGGGGAGTCCGCGGACTCGGGCTCATGCCGCTTTCGCCAGCTGTCCAGAAAGGGAATGTTCATCCGAACAGCGTCGCACCGTCACCTCGGGGTGGACCACCCGGCGCGCGGTGATCATCGCGACCGGCGTCAGACGTCGAGGTCGACGACGACGGGCGCGTGGTCCGAGGCGCCCTTGCCCTTGCGCTCCTCGCGGTCCACGAAGCTGTCGGAGACCGCCTCGGCGAAGGGCTTGTTCCCGTAGACCAGGTCGATGCGCATGCCCTTGTTCTTCGGGAAGCAGAGCTGGCGGTAGTCCCAGTACGTGAAGGGGTGGTCGTACTTCAGGGGGCGCGGGACCACGTCGGTGAGACCGGTCTCGCGGAGGCCGGCGAGCGCGGCCCGCTCCGGCTCCGTCACGTGAGTGGCGCCCTCGAAGACGGCGATGTCCCAGACGTCCTCGTCGGCCGGGGCGATGTTGTAGTCGCCGAGGAGCGCGAAGGGGCGCTCCCCCGCCGCGTCCGCCGCGACCGCCGCCTTGAGGGCCTCCAGCCACCGCAGCTTGTACGCGTAGTGCTCGTGGGCCACCTCGCGGCCGTTCGGCACGTACACCGACCAGACGCGGACCGGGCCGCAGGTCGCGGAGATCGCCCGGGGCTCCTCCGCCCCGTCGTACTCCGGGCCGCCGGGCAGGCCGGTGACGACGTCCGCGAGGCCGACCCGGGAGAGGAGGGCCACGCCGTTCCACCGCCCGGTGGCGTTGACCACCGACTCGTAGCCCAGGGCGCGCAGCTCCTCGGTGGGGAACTGCGCGGCGGTGCACTTGGTCTCCTGGATGCACAGCACGTCCGTGCCGCTGCTCTCCAGCCAGGCCAGGAGCCGGGGCAGCCGGGCGGTGATCGAATTGACGTTCCAGGTGGCGATGCGCATGTGCGCAAGCCTACTGGCGGGGTGTGACAGTCGGGCTCCGCACCGCTCAGAGCTCGGCGGACGCGCCGGGAGCCAGCCGGGAGTGGGCGGTGCCGCCGAGCTCGCCGATCTGGCGGTCGTAGATCGGCCGGGCGAGGTCGGTGAGCAGGGCGTCGTGGATGTCGTACGCCCGGCGCGGCTTGACCTCGCGCACGTAGTCGATGACCTCGGAGATCTTGTTCCAGGGGGCCATGACGGGCAGCAGCAGCGTGTCGACCGGGTGGTCGGGCACGGTGAGCGCGTCGCCGGGGTGGAAGACCGCCCCGTCGACGAGGTACCCCACGTTGGTGATGCGCGGGATGTCCGGGTGGATCACCGCGTGCAGCTCGCCGTGGACCTGGACGTCGAAGCCGGCCGCCGTGAAGGTGTCGCCGTGCCCGACGGTGTGCACCCGCCCCGGGAAGGCCGCCGAGAGCCGGTCGGCGACGCTGCGCAGCGTCCAGATCTCGGCGGCCGGATCCGCGTCCAGGGCGGCGCGCAGCCGGCCCTCGTCGAAGTGGTCGGGGTGCTCGTGGGTGACGAGCAGCGCGTCGGCGCCGAGGACGGCGTCCTCCTCGGTGAACATGCCGGGGTCGAGGACGAGCGTGCGGCCGTCCTTCTCCAGCCGCACGCAGGCGTGGGACTTCTTCGTCAGCTTCACGGGCCCAGGCTACGCCGGGGGCGTCGTCTCCTCCGCGATGGCACGGGCGACCACGCCCAGCGCCGTCTCGGCGGCCGGGAGGCCGCAGTACACGCCCGCGTGGAGGACGATCTCACGGAGCTCCTCCGGCGACAGGCCGTTGCGGAGGGCGGCGCGGGTGTGGTCGGCGAGGGCCTCCCGGTGACCACCGGCGATGAGGGCGGTGAGGGTGACGGCGCTGCGCATGCGCCGGTCGAGCCCCTCGCGGCTCCAGACCTCGCCCCAGGCATAGCGGGTGACGAGCTCCTGGAAGGCCCCGTCGGCGTCGTCGGCGAGGGCCTGGTCGACATGGGCGTCGCCGAGGACCTCGCGGCGCAGCCCGAGCCCCCTCTCGTACGGGTCGGGGCGGCCGGCCTCGGCGGGCCCGGCGTCCGGGGCGGCGGACGCGGGCTCGGCGGCGGGGACGGGCGGCGCGGGCGGCGGGGGCACGGCCAGGGTGCCGCTCGCCTCCGGGGCGATGCCGGAGAAGTGCTCGGTGAGCAGGTCGGTGACGGCGGCCGGCTGCTCGACGGGGGCCAGGTGGGAGGCGCCGGGGACGACGGCCAGCCGGGCGTCGGCGATGCCGGCGACCAGGGTGCGGGCCTCGGCGGGGCCGGTGACCTGGTCCTCGGAGCCGACGAGGACGAGGGCGGGGATGCCGATGCTGCCGAGGGCCTCGCGGACGTCGAAGACGGCGAGCGCCTCGCAGGCGGCGATGTAGCAGCCGGGGTCGGTCGTCCGGACCATCTGCACGGCCCAGTCGACGATGGCGGGCTGCGCGCCGGCGAACAGCGGGGTGAACCACTGCTCGGGGGCGGTGCGGGCCATCGGCTCCAGACCGTTGGCACGGACGATGACACCGCGCTGGCGGAACTCGTCGGCGGTGCCGAACCGGGGCGAGGTGGCGACCAGGGCGAGGGAGGCGACCCGGTGCGGCGCGCGGAGGGCCAGGTCGAGGCCGACGGCGCCGCCGAGGGAGCAGCCCGCGTAGCCGAAGCGCTGGACGCCGATCTCGTCGAGGGTGGCGAGGAGCCGGTCGCCGAGCTCGGCGACGGAGGTGAAGGGCTCCGCGGGGGCGCCCCCGTGCCCCGGCAGGTCGAAGCGGACGACGCGCCAGTCACGGGTGAGCTCCGGTATCTGCCGGTCCCACATGTGGAACGTGGTGCCCAGCGATGGCCCGAGGACCAGGACCGGGGCGTCCTCTCGCCCGTCGACGCGGTATTGCAGGGTGTTCGGTGGTGTCTCACTCACCCGCTAGACCCTCTCATCTCTCACCGTTCGTCACGCCGCCGGGTCGAACCTAGCGGCTCCTGTCCCTCGGCCGGGCGTCAGGTCCAGAACCGGCCGGGACAGCAGGGACACGACGCAGCGCCGTACGTCTCCAGAAGGAATCCGTCGAGCGGGGCCGAGCGCAGGACGGCCGGACGGGACTCAGCCGGCCGGAGCGAAGCCCAGGTGGGTGTAGAGGCGGGCGGCGGGGTTGCCTTCGGTGACCACCAGGGTGAGTTCGGATGCGCCGGCGGCGCGGAGGGTCGTCGCGCTGTGGGTGAGGAGGGCTCTCGCCAGGCCCCGGGAGGTGTGCGCGGGGTCGGTGAGGGCGAAGGCCACGAGGGGGCGGGACTTCCAGTGGGTCACGAGGGAGAGGGAGGCCGGTGCGGTGCCGTACCAGGCGGCTCGCGTCGCCCGCCAGTCCACCGCGCCGAACTCGCCCGCGAGCGCGGCGGTCATCTCGGCCCGGTGCCAGTCCGCGGACTCGCCGTTGTCGTCCACCCCGCCCCGGTACGCGCGGTGGGACAGCGCACCGAGAAGCGCGGCGTCGGCCGGGGTGACGGGGGCGGCTCGGTACGGGCCGGGCAGCGGGTACGGACACGGCGGCGCGGCCAGGTCCCAGCGCATGAGGGTGCGCCGGGCCGGCGCGGAGGGCGGCGGGGCGGCGCTCACACGGTCCGCCTCGGGCGGGGGGCGGGCAGGGGGATCGCCGGCCGGGCGGGGTCGGCGAGGGCGGGGCGGGCCTCGACGACGAGGTCCTCGAAGCGCTCCCAGCCGTTCGCGGCGAGGTAGCGCTCCTCCTCGGGGCGGAGCGGGAAGAGCCACCAGAGTTCGACCCGTCGGCCCGCCGCTCTGACCTGCCCGAACGACCGGTCGTGGTAGACGGCCCGGCTCACGTAGAGATGGTCGGCGCCCAGGGCGGCGGCGACCTCCGGACGGCAGCGCACGGCCGAGCCCCGGTTGACGACCACGCCGGAGGCGAGGCAGTCCTCGGCGACCTGGGCCAAGGCTGCGGTCAGGACGGGCTGCCAGGCGTCGTCGCCCGCGAGGGCGAGGAACTCGACCCGTACGGTGCGCCGGCGGATCGTCGAGGCGAGATCCGTGTCGGACACGCCGACGGTACTCAGCGTGGTCCCCGGCACCCCTGGCTGCGCGGTCGCCCACACCTCCACCGGTCCGGTGCGGACGAGCGGTGCGTCGGGGACGGGTGCGGCCGCCTTCGACAGCACGTGGTCGCGGACGTGGTCGGACAGGCGCGGTTCGGTGGTACGCGGATTCATCTGGTGGACCTCGGGTCGGCGGGGCGGTGTGCGGCCGGCGCGGGCGCGGGGGCCGCGGGTCCGGCGCCACCGGGGCACCGGGAGTCGGGTTCGGCAGGGAGGGTGCGCAGTCCCTGCGAGAAGGAGGTGGCGTACGCGGACGCGGTGTCCGGCAGGTGCCAGCGCGCGGCGGCCGGGGCGGCGCCCTCGGCCAGCCCGGTGAGCAGGGCGCGGGCCCAGGGGGCGCCGGGGCAGGCGTGGCGGCCGTGTCCGAACGCGGTGTGCGGCACCGGGCCGGGCCCGTGGCCGGGGGCGGCGAACACCAGCAGGACTCGCTCGCCCGCCGCGATGTCCTGGCCGGCGAGCACGGTGGGACGGGCGGCCGTACGACGCGCCTGGAGGATAGGAGGATGGCGGCGCAGGGTGTCGTCCAGGAGAGCGGGCAGGCCCCCGGCCGCCGCGCCGTCCCCGGGCAGGGCCCGCAGCAGCTGGGCCCCGGCCGAGACCGTCGCCCCGAAGCCCGCCTTGACGAGGAGGACCCAGTTGAGCGCGAACTCGGCGGGGGACGAGGTCAGCCGGGTGGCCAGCGCGGTGGGGAGGTCGTCGGCGGGGCGGGCGGTACGGTGCCGGCGCAGCCGCGCGCAGAGGTGCAGAAAGGCGCGCAGGGCCCGCTCCTCGGCCTCGGGATCGGCCGTCATCTCACTGCTGTCCACGCACCAGGACCGGAACTCCTCCCGCAAGCCCTGTGGTACGCCCAGGAGTTCGCCCAGCGCGTCCGCCACCACGGGCACGACGACGTCCCGCACGAGGTCTGCGGCGGCCGTACGGGCTGCGGTGGCCGTACGGGCTGCGGCGGCTTCCCTCACCCGCTCGCTCAGCCCGCGGGCGATGTCGGTACGCAGCGGGGCGGAGAGTCCGCGCCGCATCCGGGCGTGCGGGCCGTCCGGCAGTCCGGGGAGCTGGAGGCGCAGCAGGGCGGTCTCCTCGGGGGACGGGTCGCCCATCGCCGTACCGAGCAGTTCCCCGCTGAAGTCCCGTGGTCTCAGCGCCGCTTCCCGCAGCGCGCGGTGCCCGGCGACGGCCCACGCCCCTGCCCCGTCGCGGGTGCGCACGGCGACGCAGGGACCCAGGGTATGGAGGTACGGGAGCAGGCCGGCCCGCAGGGCGGCGGGGTAGAGGGAACTGTCGTCCCAGGCGTCGAGGAGGGCCGCGACGGGTCCCGGGGCGGCGGTCACGCCACACCCGCCGCGGTGCGGGATGCCAGCGCGTCCAGGGCGGCCCGCGCGTCGCCGTCCCCGCGCAGTCCGGCGGTCACGGCCGTCCATGCCGCCGGGGCGGCCCACCAGCGCGGACCCCAGCCGTCCCTCAGGCACTGGAGGGCCTCGTCGCGCCAGGCGAATCCGGCCAGGTAGGCGCGGGGCTGGAGGCCGTCGGCGGCGTCCTGGAGCAGGGCTTGGGGGGTGCGGTCGACGCGCAGGCGGGCGGTGAGGTCGCGGGCCAGGGCGAGCGTCTCGGCGGGCGTGGCGTCGGGCGGCAGCTCGTCGTCGAGGGCCGCCGCCGCGCGGAACATCTGGCGGTCGAGGAGTTCGGTGTAGGTGGCGGTGGTGCGTACGGCTTCGGTGTAGGAGGGCGGGAGACCGAGAGCCGCGAGCCACTCCGGGTCGGTGGCCAGGGATTCCAGGAGCAGTGCCCACCCCTCGGACCGGACGGGGTCGAAGCGCCAGCGGCTCTCCAGCGTCGAGTCCGGTGCGCGCAGGGCGTGTTCGGCCACGTGGGCGAGCTCGTGGAGGAGGTGGGCGAGGGCGGGGACGGCGGGGGTGGTGGACAGGACGAGGACGCTGCGGCCGGGAACCCGTACGGGTACCGCCACGGCGCTCGTCCAGACCTTCCGTACCAGCGTGACCCGGTGCTCCGGGGGCAGCAGCCCGGCCTGCCGCAGGCGGGTGACGAGGATCCGCAGCAGGGTGTCGGCGGGCGGCAGCGCGACCACCCCGCCGTGGCGGCCCTCGCGGAGGGCGGTCCTGAACGCGGGGGTGGTCACGTCCTCGTCCCGGCCCGCCCCGGACCAGCGGCGCAACAGCCCGTCGACGGGCTCCACCGGGCCGCCGCAGCGGAGCAGCCGGGACCGGGTGCCCGACGTGAGGGGGAACGGCCGGCCCCGCTCCCACCACGGGTCGCCCGTCCTCCGCCGCTCCAGGAAGCCGGCCGCCAGCTCCCCCGCGTCCATCGCGGCGAGGCGCCGGTCGACGGCGGCCCTGCGGACGGCCGGATCGGCGGTGGGGCTGGTGTCCAGGGCGAGCAGCGGCGGGGGCGGCGCCCCGCGGACGTCCGGTGCGAGGTGGGTCAACAGCCGCCGTACGCCCCCGGAGGCGGAGGCGGGAACCGGTCCCGGGTCCGCTCCGAGCCCGAGGTGGGCCAGCACCCGCGCTTCGAGGTACGCCTCCTCCGGCCGGGGCATGCGCTCACCGGCTCCGGCCGCAGAGCCAGGCCGTCAGCGCCCCGCCGACGGCGAGCCCGGCCGCGGCGATCGACCAGGTGACGGTGACCGAGTCGATGGCGGTCACGAACGATCCGACGACGAAGAGCCCGACTCCGGTCACCGCCCCGGACACCAGGGAGACGAAGGACAGCATGGTGGCCCGGTTGGCGTGGGTGAGCCGGTCGTTGACGGCGCCCTGGATGACCGGGACGGCCACGCCCGACGCCGCGGAGAAGCACACGTACAGCGCGACCGCCTGCCAGGCACCGCCGCTGAACGCGGTCAGCAGGAGCAGCGCCGCGGCCGCGAACGACGCGACGAGCACGATCGGCGGACGGGCCACGCCCCGCTTGGTGCGCAGTCTGCGCACCAGGTCGAGGAGCGGGATCTGCACCAGCGGACCGGCACAGCGCACGAGCCCGAGCAGTACCAGGCCGGCGGTGAACCGCCCCTCCAGATAGGTCGTCCACTGCACCCCCGGCAGGCTGCCCATCAGCGCGACGAAGGCCACCGCCCCGGCCAGGAGCATCAGCACCCGGTCCCCGCGCAGGGCCGCCCCGGTCCCGCCCAGGTTCTCCCGCAGGGCGGTCGGCAGCGAGAGCCCGGCGGGGCGCGGGGTCCGGCTGTGCTCGCGCATGACCAGGGGCAGGACGGCCGCGGTCACCGCGCACACCACCGCCGACAGGAGGAAGGGCAGGGCCAGGCTCCGGGTGCCGATGACGGCGCCCACCAGGACGCCGGAGATCAGTCCGGAGTTGCAGGCGATGCGGCTGCGGGTGAACAGCGCGTCGACCGTCTCGTCCGCGCCGAAGTGCTCGCTCTCGTCGACCGCCCACGCTTCGAGGGCGCCCGACTCGAAGGTCGTGCCGATGGAGACCAGGACGTGCGCGAGCAGCAGGACCGGCAGGTCGTGCGCGAAGAACAGCGCCCCGAATCCCACCGCCCGGAACACGAAGCTCGCGATGACCGAGCTGCGCCGGCCGAGCAGGTCGGCGACCATGCCCGTCGGGATCTCGAAGACCGCCTCGGCGAGCCACACGACCGCGACCGTGGCGAAGATCGCCCCCGGACTCAGGCCGATGGCGGCGAAGTAGAGGATGGACGTGGCGGCCCAGGTGAAGTCGATGAAGTAGCCGACGTACGAGATCCCGTAGAACGTCCTGGTCGTGCGGCGGATCGCCGCCAGGTCCTTCACGGGCGGCGATCCGGTGTCCGCGCCGACGGGCGCGGACGGCTCCTGGGACGGCAGATCAGTGGTCAAGGTCTTCCTTACACGTCATGCACGAGGACAGGGTCACGCGAACCGGGTGAGCAGCGACGGGTCCCGCTCGAAGCGCTCGTCGCCCACCGACTCCCGGACGCGTGCGAGGAGTTCGGGCAGGGCTGTCCGTGGGTCCCCGGTGGTGGGCAGGTGGGCACCGTACTCCTCCTGGATCGCGAGACGACCGGTACCGGCCACCTCCACCAGGTGCTGCATGTAGAGGTAGGGGACGTGCCGCAGGGCGACGAGGTCCAGCTGGAGCTGGGAGAGGCGGTCGCCGGTACGGCCGCCCGAACGCCACTTCTCGGCGCAGAGTTCGCCGTCGGCGAGCGCGGTGTCGATGGCGGGCTGCCAGGTGCGGCGGAACCAGCGCATGCCGGCGGCGACCGCGGCGACGTCGTCGTTCTCGTACAGGCCGACGATGTCGGGGAGTTCGTTGGGTGCGAAGGCGCGGCCCTGCCGGCGTTCGTAGAACTCGCGGATGGGGGTGCCCTGATAGAGCACGAGAGTCGTGTAGATCGCCTCGTGCGGGACGTAGTCGTAGAAGCCGAGCCGCCGGAGGAACGCGAGGTTCATGCGCAGATCGGCCAGGGTGGTGGCCGGGTCGAACATGATGAAGTCGACGACGATCTCGAGCCCGAGCCGTTGCAGCGTGCGGACGGCGTCGACGTTGACCTGCGGCGACACGCCCTTCGCCAGCCGTTCCAGCATCGTGGGCGAGGCGCTCTCGATACCGAGCTCGACGAACCGCAGGCCGATCTCCTTCATCCGCGCCAGGACGTCCTCACTGCGCAGGATCTGGTTGACGCGGGTGCCGAAACTGACCGTGATCTCGGGGTCGTACGCGTGGATCGCCTCGATGACGGCGAGCGAACGGCGCGGACTGACGTAGAAGTTGGCGTCGCTGAAGTAGATGTGCTGGTACGGGATGCCGTCCCGCTTCCGGAAGTGGTCGATCTCCTCGACCACGGACTCCGGCGAGCGGGTCCGGTAGCGCCGCCCGATGGTGAGCACACCGCAGAAGGAGCAGTTGTACGGGCAGCTCCGGCTGGTGTTGACGGTCAGCGCGGGCTTGAGCCGGCCGCTGACGTCGTCGAAGTACGACAGGGTCGGGTATCCCGAGTCGGAGGTGAACCGCGCTTCGGGGAACGGCAGGGTGTCCAGGTCCTCGATGAACGGCGGGTCCTCCCGCGAGGCCACCTCCCCGGTCGGCTCCCGCCAGGTCGTGCCCAGCACGCCGGTCACCGGACGACGCGCGGCGACCCGTCGCGCGATCTCCAGCATCGGTTCCTCGCCCTCGCGGCGCACCACCAGATCGACCTGCGGGTGCGCGGCGACCAGGTGGTCGGCGACCGCGGTCGCGTGCGGGCCGCCCAGCACGACCAGGGCGGCCGGGTTGCGCTCCTTGATCCAGGCGGCCATCCGCAGGGCGTTGTCGGCGGACTCGTTGTAGACGGAGAAGCCCACGATGTCGTACGTGTCGAGCCGGTGCTCGGCGGCGAGCCGCTCCGGCTCGCGGAGCGCGCCGCCGAAGTCGAAGCCCTCGCTCTCCAGGCCGTGGGAGCGCAGGTAGGCCATCACGTAGGCGAGCCCGATCGGCTTGGACTTGCGGCGGTCCGAGTACCCGACCGACGGGTTCACGAACGCCATGGCCGGGCTGAACTCGGCGGCCTCGGCGGGGGTGGGCGCCGGGGCGATCCGCAGGACCTCCGGCCGCTGCCGGGTACCGGGGGTCTTCGGCGTCGCCGGAGTGGTCCGCGCCATCAGTTGCTCCGCTCTGCGAGAAGCACGCCGTCGGCGAGCAGGGAGAGGGCGAACTCCCGGTCGCCTCCCTCCAGTTCGTCCGGGGTGGTCTCGTCGGCGAGCAGCGCCCGCCAGACCTTGGAGGCGGCGGTGTTGAGCCGTACGCACTGCCCTTGCGGGCCCCCCTCGGCCACGTAGACATGGCCGGCCTCGTCGAGCCAGCGATGAGTCGTCCGCATCCCGTTCTTCCCTGTGGTCCGTGTCCTCGGTGTGGTGGGCCGGTGGTGGCCCCGGCCGCTGAGTGAGCGAGCCGGGACCACCGGTGTGACCGGCGCGTCAGGCGGCGGTCCAGGTACGGCCGAGCATCTTCACGTAGCTCGCGCCGCCCAGGCTGACGGCCTCGGCCGCCGCCTCGTCCGTGTCCTCGAAGCCGTCCAGGGACAGCTCCTCGGCCAGCTTCGCCACGAGCTCCTGGTCGGTGGACTTGGTGGTCATGTTGTTCACCTCCCCCGTTCCTCCCGTACGTCCCCCGCGGACTGCGTCCCGGGGTGCTGCTCGACGACCATCAGGCCGGTGTCGAGCAGGTCCCTGAGCGCCCGGGCCACCGTGGGGGCGGCCGAGCCGGGCGCGGCGGCTCGGAGGGAACGGACGGCGAGGCCGCTGTCCACCCCGTCGCACGCGGTGAAGAAGGTCCACTGGTACGCGTTCAGCACGTGCACGTCCCACGGCTCGACCGTGGCCACGAGGCCGAGGTCGGGCTCCGGCCGCCAGGCCCGGTGCCCCGGGGCGCTGCGGCGGAGGGTGCCGGCGGGAAGGCCGGCGGCGGTGCTCGGCCGGGGCGGCGGCTCGGGATCCCGTTCGCGCAACGGAAGGCCGGGCGGCGACTCCGCGTCCTCGGACGCGACCGCCGCGCCTCCGTGGTCCGGCGGCGTGTCCTCCAGGACGTCGCGCAGCCACCGCGCCATCCGCACGCCGGCCGGCCCCAGGTCGCGGGAGGCGTCCCCCAGCAGCTCCGCCAGCAGATACGCGGCGCGTTCGCGGCAGACCGCCAGACCGGTCGCCCGGCTCCCGGCGGGCGGGTCGTGACGCTCGTACAGCGCGACGAGGTGGACGTAGACGTGGGCGGCGGCCAGCGCCCGGTTGGCCAGCCACCGGTGCGGCGCGCCGGACGCGTCCCGGTGCCAGGGGATGGGCAGCAGCAGCGCGCTGTCGTCGACCACGCCCGCGCGGTGGACGGGGCGGGTCAGGGTGAGCGCGTTGAGCTTGAGGTGGAGGGCCTCGTGCAGGAGGGCTTCGGCGAGACGGTCGGGGTCGGTGGTCATGCGGCGTTCGACGAAGATGATCCTCGGCTGCGAGAGAAGCGTTCCGCTGGCGAAGAGATCACCGTCGAAGAATGCGATTCCGTCGATGAACGGCAATGTCTCCCGAGCGATCTCGGGTACGGCCGCGCGGAGCAGTTCCGCCGCCGTCTCCACGGCTTTCCGTTCGATTTCCCCGGCCGCGTAGAGGGTGTTGACCATGAAATCCCCGTTCCCCGCGGAAAGGGCACGGGAATGTGTCTCGCGCGAGGTCGGCGCGCTGAGCGCGTACCGCCGGAATGCCGCCTCGACGGCCGAGGTCAGCGGCCCGTACACGCCCTGCCACAACCAGACGGTCTGCCGCCCCGCCTCGCCGATCCCCGCCGTGCGCGCCCGCGGTGGCTCCGCGCCCGTCGGCGACAGCTCCTCCCGCCGGGCGGCCCGCGGCGCGACCGCGGCGGCCAGTACCGACGACGGCTCGGCCACCGGCTCGTGCAGGCCGTCGAACATCGACTGCAGCGCGGCCCATACGGCCGGGTCCTCGGCGAGCTCCGGATCGGCGGTGACCTCGTCCCCGTGGCCGAAGCGCCGCAGGGCGGCGGCGAGGGTGAAACCGAGTACGTGCCGGGCGCGCCGCCGGATCGCGTCCGCGCGGCCGAAGTCCCGGTGCTCGGCCAGGAGCCCGGCGCGTCCGGGCGCGGCCCCGGCCTGCCGTTCAGTCATAGGTGGGCACCGCCCCGATGTCGTACTCGTAGCCCCGGCCGGCCTCGTCGAAGGTGCGGCGGACGGCCTGGCGGACGGTGGCCGGGATCTGCTGCGGATGGCGGCGGTGGAAGGCGCGCTCGTGCTGGAACATCACGAAGGTCTCGGGCCGGCCGAACCCGTAGCGGGCGTGGTCCTCGCCGAAGCAGGGGGCGAAGCAGAGGACGAACGCCCGGTGCTCCCCCCACTGGAACCAGTGGCTGGGGTCCGTGACGTCCTCCGGCGACACCCGCGGGCGGCGGGGGGTCGCACGCTCCCCGTACCAGTCGAAGACCTCGACGGTGGTCTCCTCGAGCCGCTCCAGCGACTCCCCCGCCCAACCGGGCAGTTCGAGGACGTAGCCGTCGGCCTCGCCGGTCAGACACTCCGCGAAGGCGGCCTGAAAGGACGGAAAGCTGCGTTCCATGTGGTCTTCGAGCGTCGCGGTGGAAACACTCGGCGGTGACGCCCGGATGACGGAACGCGCCGCGTAATGGCATTCGCTCCGGTCCAGCACGTACTGAAAAGCGTTCTGTCTCATACCCGGCCCCCGTCGGATATCCACGCTCACTTCGGGAGTGGTCGAACTCCCTGGTCGCTCGCCCCACAATTGACGAACACGAAAGGAGGCGCCGTCAATGCGTCAGTCGAAGCTTGGCCGGAATCCCGCTCTGGCGTGAAAGTACGTCTTGCGCGATGGCGGAAAGCGGTCGTGACCTCGGCGGAGGACGCCTCCGGACGGCCGGTCCTCACAAGCTGGTCGCGCACGGCGAGCGGGGCGAAGGCGCCGAGGGCGAACAGGAGGGCACGGCGGCCAGGAAGGTGTGGGCCGCGATCCGGGTGGCGGGGGATCCCCGAGGTCAGGGGCTCGTGGCGGAGACCGCGTACACCCGGGGGAAGGCCGGGTCGGTGAGGTCGACGGTGATGTCGGTGCGCGGGCGCGGGTCCTCGCGGGTGACGGTGGTGCCCGCCCAGCTCATGCCGTCGGCGAAGGTCCAGCCCGCGATGTCGGCGTCGCGCTCGCCGACGGTGATCCGGCCCGGGGTGAGCGCGGAGCGGGCCGTCCCGGACTCGGCGAGGAAGGCGTCGAGACCGCCGGCGGTCGTCGTGAACTGGACGTACAGCCGGCTGGTCTTCCAGTTGCTGGTCTCGTAGTAGGCGACGCCCCAGGCCCCGGAGGGGATCGGGACCTCGAAGACCCGGCGCTTCATCAGCGAGGGCCAGTTGTCCTGGAGGCCGGCCGCCGAGGACTCGCGCTCCTTGTCACGGCCGCTGTCGCGGCTCTGACCGGCGGAGATGACGAGGTAGCCGGCCGGGATGCCGACGAGGAGCACGATGATGACGGCCGTCAGCCAGCGGCGGCGGATCATGTGGCGGCGGTCCTCGGGCAGCTTGTCCTGCGGGGTGCGGGGCGGGGTGGACTGGTGGGGCACGGTCATGAAGGCGGGTCCTCGGGGGTACGGGCGGCCCGGCCCGAGGTTCCGTTGCGCAGGGCCTGGGCGTAGCGCTCGTACCGTTCGTACCGCTCGACCCGGCGCCGGTTGGCGCGGCGGAAGCGGCGGGCGACGAGCCGGGCGAGGTCGGCGGCGCCGACCATGCCGGCCTCGGGGCCGAGCTGGGCACGGGTGATGCGGGCCTCGGGGCGGTAGCCGCGGCCGGTGAGGTGCCGGCGGAAGGCGTCCCTGGCGGGTCCGATGAGCAGGTCGTCGGCGGCGGACACGCCTCCGCCGATGACGAAGCAGGAGGGGTCGAGGGCGGCCGCGAGGTTGGCGATGCCGACGCCGAGCCACTGGCCGATGTCCTGGAGCAGCTCGACGCACATGGCGTCGCCCTCGCGGGCGAGCTCGGTGATGAGGGGGCCGGTGATGTCGGGGATGTTCCCCTTGACCCGCTCGATGATCTCGTACGCGACCGGGGAGTCGGCGGCGGCCAGCTCGCGGGCCTCGCGGACCAGCGCGTTGCCGGAGCTGTACTGCTCCCAGCAGCCGCGGTTGCCGCAGGGGCAGCGGTGACCGCCGGGAACGACCTGCATGTGGCCGAACTCTCCGGCGACGCCGTACTTGCCCCGCTTGACCTGGCCGTCCTCCAGGATGGCGCCGCCGATGCCGGTGCCGAGGGTGATCATGACGAGGTGGTCCTCGCCGCGTCCGGCGCCGAAGCGCCACTCGGCCCAGGCCGCGGTGTTGGCGTCGTTGTCGACCATGACGGGGACGGCGAGGCGGCCCTGGAGGGCGTCGCGGAGGGGTTCGTTGCGCCAGGCGAGGTGCGGGGCGAAGAGGACCCGGGCCCGGTCGGCGTCGACCCAGCCGGCGGCGCCGATGCCGACGGCGTGCACGTCGTGCCGGTCGGAGAGGTCCAGGACCAGTTCGACGATGGTGTCCTCGACGACCTTGGGGCTCTTGGACTTGTCCGGGGTCTCCGTGCGGAGCTTCTCCAGGATGTTGCCGTCGGCGTCGACGACGCCGGCCATCACCTTCGTACCGCCGATGTCGATGCCGACGGTCGGCACCCGGGGCGCCGTCAGGTGGGAGCGCCGCTCCCGGGTGCCGACGGTGCGCAGCACGGTCCCGCGGGCGGCTCCCCGGTGGGCGAGGTCACGGTAGGTACTCATCGGCTCCGATTCTGCCAGGTGGG
The DNA here is from genome assembly GCF_049913175.1 of Streptomyces sp. R-07. Classification (NCBI taxonomy): domain Bacteria; kingdom Bacillati; phylum Actinomycetota; class Actinomycetes; order Kitasatosporales; family Streptomycetaceae; genus Streptomyces; species Streptomyces sp. R-07. Next base: position 6,444,852 of record NZ_CP183978.1, on the reverse strand, counting down.
GTGTGAAGGGGCCGTTACGCGCCGGTCGGCCGCTCCAGCTCGTGGCGCAGGTCCTCCAGCTCGCTGCCGCCCGCCATCTGCCGGGTCAACTCGTCGAGCGTGACGGAGTCCTTGGTGTGGCTGGCGGCCATGACGCCCCGCTTGAGGAGGACGAAACGGTCGCCGACGAGGTAGGCGTGGTGGGGGTTGTGCGTGATGAGAACCACGCCGAGGCCCTCGTCGCGGGCGGCGGCGACGTACTTCAGGACGACCCCGGACTGCTTGACGCCGAGCGCGGCGGTCGGCTCGTCGAGGACGAGGACCTTGGCGCCGAAGTGGACGGCGCGGGCGATGGCCACGCACTGGCGCTCGCCGCCGGAGAGGGTGCCGATGGGCTGGTCGACGTCCCGGAGGTCGATGCCCATGCGGAGCAGTGCCTCGCGGGTGGTGGACCGCATCAGGCCGACGTCGAGCCGCTTGAAGGGGCCGGAGCCCTTGGTGGGCTCGGAGCCGAGGAAGAAGTTCCGCCAGACCGGCATGAGGGGGACGACGGCGAGGTCCTGGTAGACGGTGGCGATGCCGCGGTCGAGGGCGTCGCGCGGGTTGGCGAGGGTGACCTCCTCGCCCTCGATGCGGAAGGTTCCGGCGTCGTGCCGGTGGAGACCGGCGACGATCTTGATGAGGGTGGACTTGCCGGCGCCGTTGTCACCGAGGACGCACGAGATCTCGCCCGCGCGGACCTCCAGGGAGACCCCTTCCAGGGCGCGGATGTTGCCGTAGTACTTGCTGACGTCGTCGAGCTCGACGAGCGGGGCGGCCTGTGGCGTGGCTTCGGTCGTCACTTGGTGGCCTCCACGCGCTTGCGGATCCAGGCGTTCAGCAGGGTCGCCAGGAGGAGCATCGCCCCCAGGAAGAACTTGAACCAGTCGGGGTTCCACTCGGCGTACACGATGCCCTTGCTGGTCATGCCGAAGATGAGGGCGCCGACGGCCGAGCCGATGGCCGAGCCGTATCCGCCGGTGATCAGGCAACCGCCGATGACGGCCGCGATGATGTAGATCAGCTCGTTGCCGACGCCTTCGCCCGACTGGACGACGTCGAAGGAGAAGAGCAGGTGCTGGCCGGAGATCCAGGCGCAGAAGGCCACGGCCATGTAGAGGCCGATCTTCGTGCGGTAGACGGGGACGCCGACCGCGCGGGCCGCGTCGGCGCCGCCGCCGACGGCGAAGATCCAGTTGCCGAAGCGGGTGCGGAGCAGGATCCAGGTGGCGAGCGCGACGAGGCCGAACCACCACAGGATGGTGACCTTGAACTCGACGCCGCCGATCGTCACCTCCGAGGCGAAGAGCTTCCGGGCGGAGGGGAAGCCCTCCATGTCGGCGATGCTCTTGGTGGAGACGGTGCCGCTGATCAGCTTGGTGAGGCCCAGGTTCAGGCCGGTCAGCATGAGGAAGGTGCCGAGCGTGATGATGAAGCTGGGCAGCTTGGTGCGGGTCAGCATGACGCCGTTGAAGACGCCGATCGCCAGGGTGACGAGCAGCGAGACGCCGACGCCGACCCAGACGTTCGCCGTCATCTGGTAGCTGAACATCGACGAGACGAGCGCGGAGCTGGTGACCAGGACACCGGCGGACAGGTCGAACTCGCCGCCGATCATCAGCAGGGCGACCGGGACGGCCATGATGCCGATGGTGGAGGCCGCGTAGAGGACGGTGCCGAGGCTGGAGGGGTTCAGGAAGCTGTCGGCGACCACCGCGAAGAAGACGAAGACGGCGATCGCGCCGACGATCGAGCCGAGCTCGGGGCGGGCGAGCAGCTTCTTGAGCGGGGTGGTGCGGAGCAGCCGTTCGTCGACGTGGTCGACACCGTCCGACGGTGGGGCGGTGGAGCTCATCGGGTGCCCCGATCCGCGTACTGCTTCAGCGCGGCGGCCTGGTCCTTGGTGATGATCTGGGGGCCGGTCAGGACCGGCTTGCCGCCGCCGAGGACGTCGGCGTTGTAGCGGTAGAGCCAGAGCAGGTCGACGGCCTCGTAGCCCTGGAGGTAGGGCTGCTGGTCGACGGCGAAGCCGAGGGTGCCGGCCTCCAGGGCGGTCGCGACCTTGGCGTTGAGGTCGAAGGTGTCGACCTCGGCCTTGCTGCCGGCGCTCTTCGCTGCCTGGACGGCGGTGTCGGCGAAGGGGGCGCCGAGGGTGACGACGGCGTCGACGTCCTTGTCGGACTGGAGCTTGGCCTCGATGGAGGCCTTGACGTCGGGCATGTTGGTGCCGTCGACGTACAGGTTCACGAGCTCGCCGCCGAAGGTCTTCTTCACGCCGGCGCAGCGCTGCTCGTGACCGACGTTGCCCTGCTCGTGCAGGACGCAGAGGGCCTTCTTCTTCCCGCGCTTGTCGAGCTCCTCGCCGACGGCCTCGCCGGCGACGGTCTCGTCCTGGCCGATGTGGGTGAGCGCCCCGTAGGCCTTGGACTGCTCGGCGCCGGAGTTCACGGTGATGACCGGGATGCCGGCCTTGACGGCCTTGTCGACGGCGGCCTTCATGGCGTCGGGCTTGGCGAGGGTGACGATCAGTCCGTCGACGCCCTTGGCGACGTACGAGTCGATCAGCTGCGCCTGCTGCTGGGCCTCGTCGTTGTGGGCGTAGAGGAAGTTGATGTTGTCCTTGGCGGCGGCCTGCTTGGCGCCCTTCTGGACGATGTCCCAGAAGGTGTCGCCGTCGCCCGAGTGGGTCACCATGGCGAAGGTCCACCGGGGGGTGTCGACGGCCGCCCTGCCCTGGGCCTCGGCGGCCTTGCGGGCGTCCTCCGCCCGCTTTCCGCCGGTGCTGCTGCACCCGGCGAGCGCCGCGGTGAGTGCGAGGGCGAGCACGGCGCCGACTGCGGCGCGTACCCCTCCTGTCCGAAGCCTGGTCACGAGGCCGTGCCCTCCTTTGTGTCCTTCTGCGTGCATTGCAGTATCGGTCATGCGGGTCGTGGCGCTCGTCAGGGGGTTGCCCTGGGCTATGGACGGACCATCAGCTGGAACTCGAAGGAGTAGCGGGTGGCCCGGTAGAGGTGGGAGCCGTACTCGACGGCGCGGCCGGTGTCGTCGAAGGTGACGCGCTCCATCGTGAGCAGCGGGGCGCCTTCCGGTTCGTCGAGGAGCGCGGCCTCCTCGGCGGTCGCGGCGCGGGCGCCGACGGCCTGCCGGGCGCTGTGCAGCGTGAGCGCGGCGGAGCGGAGCATGCGGTAGAGGCCGGTGGTCTCCAGGAGTGCGGTGTCGGGGGCGATGAGGCCCGCGGGCAGGTGGTTGCACAGGTACGCCATGGGCTCGCCGTGCGCGGTGCGGAGCCGTTCGAGGTAGAGGACCTCGGTGCCCTCGGGTACGCCGAGGGCGGCCGCGACCGGTCCCGCGGCGGGTTCGAGGCGGTTGGCCAGCACTCGGGTGGCGGGGCGCTGCCCGGCGGCGGCGAGGTCGTCGTAGAGGCTGCTGAGCTCCATCGGACGCCGGACCCTGCTGTGCACGACCTGGGTGCCGACGCCCCGGCGGCGGACCAGGAGCCCTTTGTCGACGAGGGACTGGATGGCCTGGCGGACGGTGGGCCGGGACAGGCCCAGACGGGTGGCGAGGTCGATCTCGTTGCCGAGGAGGGTGCCCGGGGACAACGTCCCGTTCTCCACGGCGCTCTCCAGCTGCTGCGCGAGCTGGAAGTAGAGCGGGACCGGACTCGTGCGGTCCACGGAGAGCGGGGGCAGGGGGGAGCCGGACTGCTTGGGCACGGGGGGAGCGTAGCCCGGGGCGCTGAGGACAGGAAGCTGATGACGGGAAGTCGTGACGTCCGGTTGTCCTGACAAATCCTTGACACCGGGGGCGCCCGGCTCCACGGTGGGCCCATGCGCATCGGACTCATCGGTACGGGACGGATCGGGAGCTTCCACGCGGGTGTGCTGGCCAGGCACCCGGAGGTCGAGTCGCTGGTCGTGGCGGACGCGGACGCCGTCCGGGCGGCCGGGGTCGCGGGGGCGCTCGGGGCGGAGGCCGCGCCGGACGTGGAGTCGCTGCTCGGGCACGCGCTGGACGCCGTGGTGATCGCCTCGGCGACGGCCGCGCACGCGGAGCTGATCGCCCGCGCCGCCGGGGCGGGCCTGCCGGTCTTCTGCGAGAAGCCGATCGCCCTGGACGTGTCGCGGACGCTGGCCGCGCTCGACGCGGTGGCGGAGGCGGGCACGGTCCTCCAGCTGGGGTTCATGCGCCGCTTCGACGCGGGCTACCGGGCGGCGCGCGAGGCCGTGCGGTCGGGGCGGCTCGGCCGGCTGCACACCGTCCGGGCGGTCACCTCCGACCCGGAGCCGCCGCCCGCCGCGTACCTGCCGCTCTCCGGCGGTCTCTTCCGCGACTGTCTCGTGCACGACTTCGACATCGTCCGCTGGGTGACCGGGCGGGAGGTCGTCGAGGTGTACGCGACGGGCTCGGACGGCGGCCCGGCCATGTTCCGGGAGGCCGGGGACGTGGACACGGCCGCGGCCGTGCTCACCCTGGACGACGGCACGCTGGTGACGGCGACCGCGACCCGGTGCAACGGCGCCGGGTACGACGTCCGCATGGAGCTGGCGGGCGAGCGGGACCAGATCGTGGTGGGCCTGGACGACCGGAGCCCGCTCGCCTCGGTGGAGCCGCAGGGCCCTCCCGCACCGGGCAAGCCCTGGCCCGGCTTCCTGGAGCGGTTCGCCCCGGCGTACGAGGCGGAGCTGGACGCCTTCGTACGGCTCGTGCGCGGCGAGGCGCCCAACCCCTGCGACGGCCGGGAGGCGCTGGCGGCGCTGCGGATCGCCGAGGCGTGCGAGCGCTCGCGCCGGGAGCGGCGGCCGGTGGGTCTTTAGGACGTGAGGGGTCACCACCTGACCGGGAGGTGGCGGACGCCGCGCAGGAGGAGGCCCGGCAGCCACTCCCAGGGCGCGCCCTCGGGGTCGAGTTCGAGCCGGGGGAAGCGGTCCAGGAGCGTCCGGAGGGCGATCCTGCCCTCCAGACGGGCGAGCGGGGCGCCCAGGCAGTAGTGGATGCCGTGGCCGAAGGCGAGGTGGCCCTTGGTGTCGCGGCGGATGTCGAAGCGGTCGGGTTCGGGGAAGCGGACCGGGTCCCGGTCGAGCGCGCCGATCCCCACCAGGACGCTCTCCCCCGCCGGGATGACGGTGTCGCCGAGGGTGACGGGCTCCCGGCTGAAGCGGAAGGTGCCGGTCTCCACCGGCCCGTCGTACCGCAGGGACTCCTCGATCGCCCCGTCGAGGAGGTCCGGGTCGGCGCGCAGGGCGGCGAGCTGCTCGGGATGGGTGAGCAGGTTGCGGACGGTGTTGGAGATCAGGTTGACGGTGGTCTCGTGGCCGGCGATGAGCAACAGGTAGGCCATGGCCCGGAGTTCCGGCCCGGAGAGCCGGTCGCCGCCCTCGGCACGGGCGGCGATGAGGCCGGAGAGCAGGTCGTCGGCGGGTCCGGTGGCCCGCTTGTCCTCGATGAGCCCGTCGAGGTAGCCGCCGAAGCCCTCCAGGGCGTCGAGCATGCCCCGCTCGCCCGTCGGGGTGACGAGCTCGTTCGACCAGCCGCGGAAGGTCTCGCGGTCCTCGGCGGGGACGCCGAGGAGCTCGCAGATGACGGTGATCGGCAGCGGGAACGCGTAGGCGTCGACGAGGTCGGCGCGTTCGGCCGGTTCCATGGCGTCGGCGAGGTCGTGGGTGAGCCGCTCGATGCGGGGGCGCAGGCTCTCGACCCGGCGGCCGGTGAACTCCGCGGTGACCAGGCGGCGCAGCCGGGTGTGGTCGGGGGCGTCGGCCGCGAGGAGGTGGACGCCGATGATGTCCTCCTCCGGCGGCCGGACGCCGATGACGGAAGGGGACTTGGCGAGCCGGGGGTCGGTAAGCGCCGCGCGCCCTTCCTCATGGCCGACGACCAGCCAGAACTGGAAGCCGTCGGGCATCCGCACCTCGTGGACGGGCCCTGCTTCACGGAGCTTCGCGTAGAAGGGGTACGGGTTCGCGGTGAAGTCCGCGCCGTACTCCCCCAGTTCGATGACGGACATCCGGGCAGACTATCCGACCGGTCACTCTCGTCCCCCGGCCGTTCTCGCCCCCTGGTCGCCTTCGTCCCCTTGTTGTTCTCGTCCCCTAGTCGTTCTCGTCCCCTGGTCGCCTTCGTCCCCTTGTTGTTCTCGTCCCCTAGTCGTTCTCGTCCCCTTGTCGCCCTTGTCGATTAGTCGTTCTCATCCCCAGGCTCTTGGTCGTCGACGAGGCCGGCGTCATGTACCAGGAGCGCGATCTGGACACGGTTGTTGAGGCCGAGCTTGGCGAGGATCCGGGAGACGTGGGCCTTCACCGTGGGGACGCTCATGTACAGCTCGGCGGCGATCTCGGCGTTGGAGCGGCCGTGCCCGACGGCGACGGCCACCTCCCTTTCGCGGTCGGCGAGTTCGGTGAGTCGGCCGGCGGCCGTGGCACGCCGCGGCTGTTCAGGTCGCGCCGCTACGTGGGTCATGAGCTGGCGCGTGACGGCCGGCGAGAGGACCGGGTCGCCCGCGGCGACCCGGCGGACGGCGGCGACGATCTCGGCGGGCGGGGTGTCCTTGAGGACGAAGCCGGCGGCACCGGCCCGCAGGGCGCGCAGCACCTGCTCGTCGGCGTGGAAGGTGGTGAGGACGACGACCTCGGGGGCGCCGGGGTGGGCGCGGAGGCGTTCGGTGGCGGTGAGGCCGTCGACGTGGGGCATGCGGATGTCCATGAGGACGACGTCGGGGGCGTGCAGGGCGACGAGTTCGGGAACTTCACGGCCGTCGGCGCCCTCGCCGACGATCTCCAGGTCGTCGGCGCCGCCGAGCATCAGGGTGAGGCCCGCGCGGACCAGGGGGTCGTCGTCGACGATGAGCAGCCGGATGGTCATGCGGGCCACGGTAGCCAGGCGTGCAGGGCGAATCCGCCGTCGGGGTCCGGGCCGTGCTCCATCCGGCCGCCGGCGAGGGCGGCGCGTTCGGTGAGGCCGATGAGGCCCTGGCCGGAGCCGGGGACGTGCGGCACCGGTCCCTCGGGGGCCGGGTTGTGGATGTCGACGGTGAGGCCGTCGCCGGGGCGGCCGCGGACGGTGACGGTGACGGTGGTGCCGGGGGCGTGCTTGCGGGCGTTGGTGAGGCCCTCCTGCGCGATGCGGTAGACGGTGCGGCCGGTGGCGGCGGGCACCGCGGCCGGATCGTCGACGGTGCTGTCGAGGACGACCTCCGTACCGGCCTCGCGGGACTCGTCGACCAGCGCGTCGAGGGTGACGAGGGTCGGCTGCGGACGGTCGCCGTCGTTCTCGCCGGGCGCGCGCAGGACGCCGATGATCTCGCGGAGGTCCTGGAGGGCTTCGTGGGCGCTGTCGCGGATGACTCCGGCGGCCCGGGCGATCTGCTCGGGCGGGGCGTCGGGCCGGAACTCCAGGGCTCCGGCGTGGACGCTGAGCAGGGTCAGCCGGTGGGCGAGGACGTCGTGCATCTCGCGGGCGATGGCCTCGCGGGCGAGCCGCTGGGCCTGGGCGGCGCGCAGCTCGGCCTCGGCCTCGGCCCGGCGGGCCCGTTCCCTGAGGGCCTCGACGAGCTGGCGCCGGGAGCGGACGAGCATGCCCCAGGCGGTGACGAGCAGGATGAGGATGCAGCCGAGGGCGAGGGAGAGCCCGGTGCTGGTGGTGGGGTCGGGCCGGACGAAGACCTGGACGGTGGAGGTGACGACGGCGAGCGCGCCGATCCAGGCGACCTCGCGGAAGGGACGGCGTACGGCGACGCTGAACAGGCTCGCGAGGAGGGCGCCGGCGGCGACCGGGGCCACCACGTTCAGGAGCGAGAGGCCGACCGCGAGCCCGGCCGGCCAGCGGCGGCGGGTCCAGAGGGCGCAGCAGGCCGCGGCGCCGGCGAGCTGGTCGAGGAGGGTGACGGTTCCGCTGGTGTACCGCGCGCTGGTGTCGGCGGCGAGGAGACCGACGAAGGCCGCGAGGAGGAAGAGAGTGGTGTCCACGATCCAGTCGCGGACGGTACGGCGGGGCCGCGCCGCCCCGCTCCCACCCGGTTCGGCCAGGTGGGAGGGGAGCAGCCAGCGCTGCCGGTCCGTACGAGTCATGGCGCAAATCTACGCAGGCCGGGGGCGGTCCACCGGCCTTGCGGGCCCTCGGGCTACCGGAGTCGCGCAGGTCGATACTTTGGTATCGACCGCCGTAGACGAGCGGCGGACGCGGCCCGCCGGTCCCGGCGGTCATGATCGATTCATGAAGCGATTTCTTGAGAGTCTCGGGGGCCTGCTGTTCGTGGCCGGTGTCGCCGGTGTGATCCGCGAGCTGACGGACGGCTGGTTCAGATTCCTCGGGCTGACCCGGTTCCTCACGGAGAACGTGGGGTTCCTGGAGGGCCGGGAGCTGTTCACGAACATCGTCATCGCGGTCCTCGGCCTGGTCCTCGCGATCTCGGGGAGCCGCATAGCGAAGACCTGAGCCGGGGGCCGGCCGGAGAGGTCGGGGCACCCTCCCGTACAGGTCGGGGCTGGCGGGCAGGCCGGGACCGTCGGACAGGCTGGGGCTGCCGGGCAGGCCGGGACCGTCGGACAGGTCGGGACTGCCGGACAGGTGGAGCGCGGTCGGCTGGGCGCCGTCAGGCGCTCGCCTGCTCGAGGCGGGTGACCTCGGCCAGGTGCTCGGCCATGCGGTGCGAGACGGAGCCGCTGGTGTAGAGCGCGCTGCCGATGACGGCGACGGGCACGGACGCGCCGAGGACGGCGAGGAGTTCGGGCCAGTCGCGCTCGTTGACGCAGGAACTGTCGCTGTTGTGAAGGTTCTCGCTGGTGAACCGGGAGGTGCACTCGCGGCTGCTCTCGCCGGCCTCGAAGGGCGTGAAGAGGAGAACCGCGAGCCAGACCCACAACAGCCCGGCCACGGCGAGGAGTCCGAGTCCCCATGCCTGGGTGCGGCGGGCGCGGGCACGGAAGTCGATGTCGTACGGCAGTGAACGCATGGGCCAAGAACCTATCGGGCGTCCTGCTCGGCGGCGCGGCGACCCCAGCTCGTCCCCGCGAGGACGAGCACGGCACCCGCGAGGCCGAGGACGCCGGGGCGGTCGCCGGCGAGGGCGATGCCCGCGGCGGCGGCCCAGAGCGGTTCGGTGCCGAGGAGGAGGCTGACGCGGGACGGGGAGGTGCGGCGGACGGCCCACATCTGCACGAAGAAGGCGAAGAGCGTGCAGAAGACGGAGAGGAAGAGGAGCCCGGCCCACTCGCGGGGGCCGAAGTCGAGGGCCACCGCCCAGGGCGAGGCGCCGGTGCCGGGGAAGGCGGCGATGACGGCGAACACGGCGACGGCGGAGCCGAGCTGGACGGTGGTGAGGGAGAGCGAGTCGGCCGACCGGACCGCCTTGATCCGGGACATGGCCAGGACGTGGACGGTACGGGCGAGGGCGGCGAGCAGCATGAGCAGATCACCGACGGAGGGGGCGGTGAAACCGCCGCCCTGGGTCAGCAGCACCACGCCCGCCACGGAGAGCCCGGCGGCGGCGAGGAAGGCGCGGGGAACGGGGGTCCCCCCTGCTGGCGCGGAGCCGAGAGCTTGGGGGAGGACCCGGGTGACGGCGGCCTCGGCGAGCGGGGTGAAGATCATGGTGAGGCTGATGATCAGGCCCGCGTTGGTCGCGGAGGTGTGGACGACGCCGTACGTCTCCAGGAGGAAGATCCCGCTGAGGATCAGGCCGAGGGTCGCGGCGCCGCGCCACTGCGCCGCGCTCAGGGCCCGGAGCTTCCGCCACCCCGCGGCGACGAGGACGGGCAGCACCACGGCGAACCGCAGCACGAGGACCGCGATGACGGTGTGGCCGGTGGTGATGCCCTTGGCCGCGAGGTAGCTGGCGCCCCAGACGACGGCGACGAGCAGGACGGGCAGGTCGGTGAGCCAGGCCCGGCGCGGGGCGCCGAGGGGCACGGGTACGGCAATCGAGGACATCGCGGACCGTGTCTCCAACTCTCGGGGCGTGGTGGAGACTTCGACGGCTCGCACTCGGAGCGATCACCGTACCCGGACAGGCCCGTGGCGGCTACACCTTTCCGTGGCCGCCGCGGGCGGGGCGGCCCTGGTCAGTAGCTGCCGTACGCGGGGTGCGTCAGTAGGTGCCGCACGTGGGGTGCGTCAGTAGCTGCCGTACGTGGGGCGGCCGGCCAGTTCGTACGTGTGGAGGGCGACGCCCGTGCCGGTGGTGCGTGCGTCGGTGAGGCGGAAGGCGGTGGGGCGGACCCCGTCGGTGAAGAGGCGGCGGCCGGTGCCCAGGACCACGGGGAAGACGTGCAGATGGAGGGTGTCGATGAGGTCGTGGTCGAGGAGGGTCCGGGCGAGTCCGGCGCTGCCGTGCATCTGGATCTCGCCTTCGGTGCGCTCCTTGAGGGCGGCGACCTCCTCGACGACGTCCCCGCGCAGCAGGGTGGTGCCCTCCCAGTCCGCCGAGGTCAGGGTGGTGGTGGCCACGTACTTGGGGAGGGCGTTGAGCTTGGAGGCGACGGGGTCGGCGGGGTCGGTGTGCTTGGGCCAGTAGCTCGCGAAGATGTCGTACGTGCGGCGGCCGAGGAGGAAGGCGGTCGGCCGGGCGAAGATCTCGGTGACTCGCTGCCCGAAGTCCTCGTCGCCGAACGGGACGGACCAGCCGCCGTGCTCGAAGCCGCCGCTGGTGTCCTCCTCGGGGGCTCCGGGTGCCTGGATGACGCCGTCGAGGGTGAGGAACTGGGTGAGGCTGAGGGTGGCCATGGTGGATGCCCTTTCTGTTCTCCGGACCATCGTGTCTCACCCCTTTCGACTCCACCGCCCGGCGGAAGTCATCGGTGACCGGGTCGGCGTCCGAGTCCGATTCCCGCCAGCGTCCGGGCGCCCCACCGACTTTCCTTGAACCCGCAACCAATTGGCACTTCGCATGGAGGTTTCGGGATGTCCACGATGAACCACACGGCGGTCCTGGTGACGGGTGGCAGCCGGGGGATCGGCGCGGCCACGGCGGTGCGCCTGGCCGAGGAGGGCGCCGACGTCGCCTTCACCTACGTCCAGGACGAGGCACGGGCCAAGGAGGTCGCCGCGCGGATCGAGGCGGCCGGCCGCAAGGCGCTGCCGCTGCGGGCCGACGCGGCCGACGCCGGGGACGCGGCGGGCGCGGTGGAGTGGGCGGCGGACGCCCTCGGGCGCCTTGACGTCCTGGTGAACAACGTCGGCGCGGGCGTCCTCGGCCCGCTGGAGTCGCTGTCCCTCGCGGACGTGGACCGGGTCCTCGCGGTGAACGTCCGGGCGGCCTTCCTGGCCTCGCAGGCGGCGGCCGGGCGGCTCCCGGAGGGCGGCAGGATCGTCACGATCGGCAGCTGCATGACCCAGCGGGTGCCGGGCCCCGGCGGGACCCTCTACACGATGAGCAAGGCGGCGCTGATCGGCCTGACGAAGGCGCTCGCCCGGGAGCTGGGCGGGCGCGGCATCACGGCGAACATCGTCCACCCCGGTCCCGTCGACACCGAGATGAACCCGGCGGACGGGCCGTACGCGGAGGGCCAGGCGGCCATGACGGCGCTCGGCCGCTTCGGCACCCCGGCGGAGGTGGCCGCGATGGTCGCGTTCCTGGCGGGGCCGGGCGGGCGGTACGTGACGGGCGCCGAGTTCTCGGTGGACGGCGGGCACGCCGCGTAACCCCTCGGGAGCCGTGTCACTCCCCGAGAGGGATTGCGCGAGGGCGCACCGGTGCTGTCGGGTCGGTGCGCCCTCGCGGGCCGGGCGGGGTGTCGTACCCGCCCAGTCGGTGGAGGAGCCGGTCAGCCGCCGAGCTCCTGGTGGCGGGCGGTCAGCCGCGCCGTACCGGCCTCCGTGAGGGAGCCGAAGAGACGGAGGCGGGAGATGCCGCCGTCCGGGTAGATGTCGATCCGGACGCGGGAGCCGACCGCCGGGGTGTCGAGCACGAAGCGGTGGTTGGTGTCGGGCTGGAGGCGGGTCCGGGGCAGGATCTCGGTCCACTCCTCCGAGCCCTCGGCCGCGACGGAGAGGGCGGCCCAGCCGGCGCTGTTGCCCTTGAGGTAGGCGGTGTCGATCTCGACGGCGCGGATCTCGGACTCGGCGACCAGGCCGTAGCGGATCCAGTCGTTGCCCTTGTCGCGGCGGCGACGGGTCTCCCAGCCGTCGTCCATCTTGCGGGAGCGGCCCGGCTGGATGGTGTTGGTGGCCGGGGAGTAGAAGCGGTCCGAGGCGTCCTCGACCTGGCCGCCGTTCTCCAGGGCCGCGAGGTCGAAGGTGCCGAGGACGCCCAGCCACGCCGGGTCGGGGGCGACCTCGCCGTAGACGCGGAGGCGGGCGATGCCCCCGTCCGGGTGCTGGTTGACGCGCAGGTGCGTGAAGCGCTGCTCGACGTCGACGGCGAAGCCGTTGGCGGCGTGGCCGCCGACGGCGGTGCGCGGGACGAGCGTCGTCCACTTCACGTCGTCGGCGAGGAGCTCCTCGGGCGAGGGCGAGCCGGCCACGGAGGCGGCCTCGACGGAGACGGCCTGCGGGTAGTTGCCGCGGAAGTGGGCGGTGTCGATGACGATGCCGCGGACGACGCCGGGCGCGCCGAGGCGTACGAGGGCCCAGTCGTGGTCGTCCTCGGTGGGGTGCGGCTGCTGGGCCGAGACACCGCGGCGGCGGCGGGTCTCCCAGCCGTCCATGATCTTGCCCTTGTGGCCGAAGTGCTCGGGGTCGAACTCGGCGGCCTCGGGCTTGAGCAGGTTCTCGCGCTCGGCGAAGAACTCGTCGTTGGCCGCGATCACGCCCGCGCCCAGGCGCCGGTCCGCGAGGTCCGCGTACTGGGTGAAGGGGAAGTCGGCGGTCCGGTAGTCGGCGTACGGGTCGCCGCCGCCGTAGGGGCTCGCGTCACCGGTGAAGCCAGGTATGACGGACACGTCAGTTGTTCCTTTCGAGGAGACGGCCGGAGGGCTCGGCGAGGGTGCCGCGGTCGGCGATGCGCTCTCCGCGCAGCCAGGTGGAGGTGACGACGCCGCTCAGCGTCTTGCCCGCGTAGGCGGTGATGCGGTTGCGGTGCTGGAGCTCGGCGGGGTCGACCGTGAAGGTGGCCTCCGGGTCGATCACGGCGAAGTCCGCGTCGCGGCCGGCCTCGATGGCGCCCTTGCGGGTGAGGCCGGCGAGCCGGGCGGGGGCGTCGGACATCCAGCGGACGACGTCCGTCAGGTCGAAACCACGGCGGCGGGCCTCGGTCCAGATCGCCGGCAGGCCGAGCTGGAGGGAGGAGATGCCGCCCCAGGCCGAGGCGAAGTCCGGGGTCTTCAGGTCGGCGGTCGACGGCGAGTGGTCGGAGACGATGCAGTCGATCGTCCCGTCCGCCAGCCCCTGCCACAGCGCGTCCTGGTTCGACGCCTCACGGATCGGCGGGCAGCACTTGAACTCCGTCGCCCCGTCCGGGATCTCCTCCGCGGTGAGCGTGAGGAAGTGCGGGCAGGACTCGACGGTGACCTTCACCCCCTCGGCCTTCGCCGCCGCGATCAGCGGCAGCGCGTCCGAGGAGGACAGGTGCAGCACATGGACGCGGGCGTCGAGCCGGCGGGCCTGGTTGATCAGGTTCTCGATCGCCGTGTTCTCCGCGTCCCGCGGACGGGAGGCGAGGAAGTCCGCGTACGCCCGGGAGGACTTCTGCGGCGCCGCGGCCAGGTGGTGCGGGTCCTCGGCGTGCACGATCATCAGGCCGCCGAAACCGGCGATCTCCGCGAGCGAGTTCGCCAGCTGCTCCTGGTCCAGCTCCGGGAACTCCTCCACACCGGACGGGGACAGGAAGCACTTGAAGCCGTAGACGCCGGCGTCGTGGAGGGGGCGCAGGTCCTTGACGTTGTCGGGCAGGGCGCCGCCCCAGAAACCGACGTCGATGTGGGCCTTGGCACGGGCCACGTCCTGCTTGACCCGCAGGTTCTCCACCGTCGTGGTCGGCGGCAGCGAGTTGAGCGGCATGTCGAGCAGGGTGGTGATGCCGCCGGCGGCGGCTGCGCGGGTGGCGGTCCAGAAGCCCTCCCACTCGGTGCGGCCGGGGTCGTTCACGTGCACGTGGGTGTCGACCAGGCCGGGCAGGACGACGTCGTCGCCGACGTTCTCGAGCCGGGCACCGGCGGGTACCTCGGCGTCGTACGGCAGCACGGCCGCGATCGTCCCACCGGAGACGGCGATCGACGCCGGGCGCGTCCCCTCGGGGGTGATGACGCGTGTCGAGCGCAGGACCAGGTTGACGTCCACCCGTACCCCTTCTTCAAGCACTTCAACGGGAATTTCAACGAACTGTTGAAAAGGAGTGTTCACTTCCGGGCGACAGGTCGTCAAGGGCACACTTCCAGCATCCGCCGCGGACGAACCCGTCTTAGAGGTTTCCACAAAGTGGAATGAGAATTCCGTACAGTAGAACGTAGCTCCGCACATGCGGGGCAGACCCGGAGCGCTCCGGGCCGTCACCGACACCGGACAAACACCCCCTGACCGGCGCTGACGCCGATGCCGGGACCGTGTGCCCCGACCGGCGGCCCGGTAGGCTGCTGCCTTGCCCGCCTGCCTCGAAAGGACCGTTGACGTGCCGACGTCCAGCGCCAGCACCACCGACGCCGCCAAGCCCGCCGCCGCGAGCGGAGGCGTCCAGTCCCTTGAGCGTGCCTTCGACCTCCTGGAGCGGATGGCCGACGCCGGGGGCGAGGTCGGGCTGAGCGAGCTCTCCGCCAGCAGCGGACTCCCGCTCCCCACCATCCACCGCCTGATGCGCACCCTCGTCGCCTGCGGCTACGTGCGCCAGCAGCCCAACCGCCGGTACGCGCTCGGCCCCCGGCTCATCCGGCTCGGCGAGTCCGCCTCCCGCCTCCTCGGCACCTGGGCCCGCCCCTACCTGGCGCGGCTCGTCGAGGAGACCGGCGAGACCGCGAACATGGCGCTGCTCGACGGCGACGAGATCGTGTACGTGGCGCAGGTGCCGTCCAAGCACTCGATGCGCATGTTCACCGAGGTCGGCCGCCGGGTCCTGCCGCACTCGACCGGCGTCGGCAAGGCGCTCCTCGCGTACACGCCGGCGGAGGAGGTACGGGCGCTGCTCGCCCGCACCGGCATGCCGGCCGCGACCGAGAAGACCATCACCACGCCGGACGGTTTCCTGGACGCGCTGGTCGCGGTCCGCGAGACGGGGTACGCGGTCGACGACAACGAGCAGGAGATAGGGGTCCGCTGCCTCGCGGTGTCCGTGCCGGACTCCCCCACCGCGGCGGCCATCTCCATCTCGGGCCCGGCGGGCCGGGTCACCGAGGCGGCCACGGAGAAGATCGTCCCGATCCTCCAGGAAGTGGCCCGCGAACTGTCGGCGGCCCTGGCGAACACCGCGGGCAACAACCAGGGCTGAGGCCGTCGTGGGGGCGGACATCGACGGCGTGATCGAGGTGCGCGGGCCCGATGGCCGCTGGGAGCTCGCACTCGGTCTGCCGGACCGCGCCCTCCGGCGCGACCGGCACGCCTGGGAGTGCCTCTTCGGCTACGGCGGGGCGCTGCAGGTGGAGCGTCCCCTGTTCGACCGGCGCGGGATCCCGGACGGCGCCTCGGAGGACGTCCCGGCGTACGACGAGCTGAGCCACAGCCACTCGTACGCCACCTGGGCGGAGGTCGCGGCCGTCGACTGGGACGCGCCGCTCTGCGACGGTCCCGACGGGAACCACATCGGCGAATGGCGGCCGGGCCCGGACGGCGAGCTCGTCCTCCACGCCATGCCCGGGACGCCGATCGAGGTCCTCGACGCGGCGGAGGAGCTCTTCGGCGAGGACCTGACGCCGCACGAGTGGCCACCGGGCGGCGAGGTCCCCTGGAACGGCGCCGTGTACCGCCCCGTGACCTGGACGCCCCGCATGTTCGTCCCGCCGGACGGCGACTGGGGCGAGGCATGGGCGGCGATGCGGGAACAGGCCGCCGTCCACGGGGACGGGAACGTCCGCCTCGTCGTCTGGTTCGGCTGACGTCAGGCGCCCGGGCCCGGGGCTCCGGTTCGGGCGACCTCAGGCGCCCCGGCCCGGGGCTCTGGTCCGGCCGACGTCAGGCGTCAGGGCCCGGGGCTCCGGTTCGGCCGACGTCAGCCGTCGCGACCGGGGGGCGCGTGGTGACACGAGGCCCGATTCGTAGGCGAGGACGACCAGTCGGGCGCGGTCGCGCAGCTTGATCACGGCCCGGTTGACGTGGGTCTTCGCGGTCATCGGGCTGATCACCATGCGGTCGGCGATCTCGTCGTCGGACAGACCCCGCGCGACCGGGACCACGGCCTCGCGTTCGCGGTTGGTCAGCTCCCCGAGACCGGCCCCGGAGCCCGTGCCGAACGGCTCGGCGACGTACCGGTCGACGAGCCTGCGCGTGCTCGACGGAGCGAGCAGGGCGTCGCCCCGCGCCGCGACGCGCACCGCGTGCAGGCGACCAGGACCGTGACCGGAGCGCGGCGGCGCGCGGCGAGCGCCAGGCCGCCGGCCGCGAGCAGCGCGTGGCCGAGCAGGTCCAGGCCCGTGCCGGCATGCGGCCCGGACGCCCCGGTCGACAGCAGCGCCGCCGCCACACCGACGGCGATCACCCCGTCCACGACACCGTCCGGGACCTCGAACCGTCCTCTGATCACGCGCGCACCCCAGCCGCGCGGGAGGCACGGGCGGATCCCGCTCACGGAGGAGCCCGCGACTACCGCGGACGCGGTAGTCCGGCCGTTCCTGCCGCGTCCGCGGCAGCGCGAAGTGACCGCGTCTGCCGGACGACGCACGGCCGGTCCGACGGCCATCCTCAGGTGGTCCCGTCACCCGAGGAGAAGGAGCACCCCATGTCCGTCCGCACCATGCTCGTCATCACCGGAGCCGTCCTGGCCGGCGGTCTCGCGTTCGCCGTGCCGGCGGCCGCGGACCCCGCCGTCCAGCCGGTCGCCGCGAGCGTCTACACCCTGAGCGTCGGCCGCGTCGCCTCCTCCGCGGCCGCGCTGGTCGGCCTCCTCGGCGCGGTCAACGGCGGCCTCGCCCTGGCCCGCACGACGGGCCGGGGCCACATCCGCACCTGGGCCCGCCGGAACGGGGCCGTCACCGCCCTCGTCGCCGGGGCGATCTCCGTGGCCGTCGGCGCGGTGGTCGCGGCCACCGCGGACGGTGGCCTCGGCACCGGCAACGGTCTCGGCGGCGCGTACGTCGCCATGCTGGTGGGCCTGGCCGCGGTCGCCCTCGGAGGGCGGGCCCGCGTCCGGGCCCACCGGACCGGCTGAGCGCCCTGCCGGGCTCAGGCCGGGATCGACTCCGTCAGACGGCCGTCCTGGACCGTCACCGTGCGGTCCGTACGGGCCAGGTGCGTGCGGTCGTGGGTGACCAGGACCGTCGCCGTCCCCCGCTCGGCCGTCAGCGTGGCCAGCAGGTCCATGACCGCCGCGCCCCGCTCGTGGTCCAGGGCGCTCGTCGGCTCGTCGACCAGGAGCACGGACGGCTCGTTCATCAGCGCCCGCGCGATGTTCACGCGCTGCCGCTGGCCGCCCGACAGCTGGTGGGGCCGCCGGTGGGCCTGGTCCGCGAGGCCCACCGCGTCGAGGAGGTCCATGGCCCGGTCGCGCACCGACTTGGGCGCGCGCCCCGACAGATGGGCCATCACCTGGAGCTGCTCCACCGCGCTCAGCGAGGGCAGCAGATTCGGCTGCTGGAAGACGATCCCGATGTGCTCGCGGCGCAGCTCCGCCTTGGCGGCGGCGGTGAGCGCCCCCGTGTCCGTACCGGCGACGACGACCCGGCCCGTGTCCGGGGTGACGAGGGTGGCGGCCACCGCGAGGAGGCTGGACTTGCCGGAGCCGGACGGGCCGACGACGGCCGTGAGCGTGCCGGCGGGGACGGTGAGGGAGACGGCGTCGAGGGCGGTGAGCCGGCCGTCGCCGTCGGGGTAGGTGAGGGTGACGGCGTCGAGGACGAGGCTCATCGGGCGCTCCCGAGGGCGGTGAGGGGGTCGACGGCGGTGATCCGCCGGATGGACAGGGCGGCGCCGAGGACGCCGAGGACGACGATCACGGCGGCCGGGCCGAGGACGGTGAGCGGTTCGAGGACGAAGGGCACGTTCCCGCCGCTGACGAGGGCGCCGATGCCGACCGCGAGCCCGGTGCCGAGCAGGGTGCCGGCGGTGAGCATGAGGACGGCCTGCCCGAGGGCGTCCTTGAGGAGGTACGGGGTGGAGGCGCCGAGCGCCTTGAGGACGGCGACGTCACCGCTGCGCTGGATGGTCCAGACGGTGAAGAAGGCTCCTATGACGAGCGCGGAGATGGCGAAGAGGAAGCCGCGCATCAGCTGCAGCGAACCGTTCTCGGCCTGGTAGGACCCTATGGCGGTCAGCGCGCCGTCGAGGGTACGGGCCTCGGTGCCGGTGGCCTTGTCGCCGGCCGCCCAGTCGACTCCGTCGCCGCCGTCGCCGCTCAGCGCGATGACGGTGGCCTGTTCCTGCGCGGTGGTACCGCTGTGGCCGAGCTTCTGCCAGTCGTCGAGGGAGGTCCACACCACGGGGGTGTGGCTGTAGGAGGCGTCGCCGGAGACCGCGGTGACGGTGACCTCCAGCGAGCCGAGGCGGACGGTGTCGCCGGCGCGCACGGCCAGCTCCTCCGCCGCCGACTCGGACAGGACGGCCTTGCCCGCGCCGACGGCCCCGGGGGCGAGGCCCGACTCCGGCTCCGTACCGAAGGCGGAGACGGCGGCGGTGCGGTCCCCGGCGGCGGCGTCGAGGGTACGGATCCCGAGCGGATCGGCCTCCTTCACCCCGGGCCGCTCCGCCCACCCGCGCCACTGCTCCTCCGTCACCGTCGAATTGGTGAAGGAGACCGACTGCCCGGACGGCGGCGCCGCGAAGGCCAGCCGGTCGGCGGGCAGACCGGTGATCGCGGAGATGTTCTCTCGCGCGAGTCCGGCGGTCAGCCCGGACAGCAACCCCACGAGCAGGGTGATCAGCACGATCACGGTCCCCATGAGGGTGAAACGCCCCTTGGCGAATCTCAGGTCTCTCCATGCCACGAACATGCTGACCAGAGTGGTCCGCGAGGTGCCCCGCGGGCATCGCGCCACGGATGGCCCCGCAATCAAACTTTCGGTTGAGTCCGGATTGTCTCCCGGTGTCTACGCTGGAGGGATCATGGATCCCCGCTCCCTCACCCCCGCCCTGCGCGCGCTGCGCCTCTGCCTGCACCTCCTCATGGCGGGCCTGCTCGTCCTCGCGGCGGTACGGGCGGACTCGGCCGCCGGGACGGCGATGGCGGTGGTCACGGGCGCGGTCTACGCGGCCGGCTCGTACCTGCCGTCCGTGCGGAGCTCGCAGCGGGCCGCCGGCGTCTGGCTCGCGGTCCTCGGAGCGTCCTGGCTCGCGCTGCTCTTCCTCACCCCGGAAGCGCTCTGGCTGGCCTTCCCCCTGTACTTCCTCCAGCTGCACCTGCTGCCCACGCGCTGGTCGCTGCCGGCCGTGACGGTGACGGCGGGCGCGGCGATCCTCTCGTACGTGGGACACGGCGCCGCGCTGAACCCGGGGGTCTTCATCGGGCCGCTGCTCGGTGCGGCGGTCGCGGTGGCGACGGTCCTCGGCTACCAGGCCCTGTACCGGGAGAGCGAGCGGCGGCGCCGGCTGATCGAGGAGCTGATCGAGACGCGGGCGGAGCTGGCGGCGGCGGAGCGGCACGCGGGGACGCTCGCCGAGCGGGAGCGGCTCGCCCGCGAGATCCACGACACGCTCGCGCAGGGCCTGTCCTCGATCCAGCTGCTGCTGCGGGCGGCGGAGCGGGCGCTCCCGCCGGACTCCCCCGCCGCGGGCCACATCGGCCGGGCCCGCGAGGCGGCGCAGGACAACCTGGCGGAGGCACGGCGCTTCGTCCGCGCGCTCACCCCGCCGGACCTGGAGCACGGCTCCCTCGCGGCGGCCCTGGAGCGGCTGTGCGAGCCGGGCCCGCGTCCGGGTCCTGGTCCGGGTACGGGTCCGGGTCCGGGTACGGGTCCAGGTACGGGTCCTGGTCCGCGCGCGCACGATCCGGTTCCGGGTCCGGGTCCGCACGATCCGGGTCCGTACGGGCCGGAGGCCGGGCCCCGGGTGCGCTTCTCGGTGAGCGGTACGCCGGTCGAGCTGCCGACTCCGTACGAGGTGGCGCTGCTGCGGATCGCGCAGTCGGCGCTCGCCAACACGGTGCGCCACGCCACGGCCTCGCGGGCGGAGATCACGTTGTCGTTCATGGACGCGTCGGTGACCCTGGACGTGGTCGACGACGGCCGGGGCTTCGACCCCGCCTCCGTACGCCCCTCCTCCGACGCCGGTTTCGGGCTTCCGGCGATGCGCTCCCGGGCGGAGTCGCTCGGCGGCACGTTCACCGTCGAGTCGGCGCCCGGCCAGGGCACCGCCGTCGCCGTCTCCCTCCCTCTCCCCGCTGGAGCCTGAAGCATGACCATCCGACTTCTCCTCGCCGACGACCACCCGGTGGTACGGGCGGGCCTGCGCGCGGTCCTCGACACCGAGCCGGACTTCGCCGTGGTCGCGGAGGCGGCCACGGCCGAGCGCGCGGTGGAGCTGGCCGCCGCCGGGAACGTGGACGTGGTCCTGATGGACCTGCAGTTCGGCCCGGGGATGCACGGCTCGGAGGCGACGGCGGCGATCACGGCGGCGCCGGGCGGGCCGAAGGTGCTGGTCCTGACGACGTACGACACGGACGCGGACATCCTGGCGGCGGTGGAGGCGGGCGCCTCCGGCTACCTCCTGAAGGACGCGCCGCCGGAGGAGCTGGCGGCGGCGGTCCGGACGGCGGCGGCCGGTCAGTCGGCCCTCGCGCCGGCGGTGGCGCACCGTCTGATGGACCGCATGCGGACACCGGCGGAGGCGCTGACCAAGCGCGAGCTGGAAGTCCTCCAGCTGGTGGGCGAGGGCCTGTCGAACCAGCAGATCAGCAAGGCGCTGTTCCTGAGCCAGGCGACCGTGAAGTCCCACCTGGTGCACATCTTCGCGAAGCTGGGCGTGGACTCGCGCACGGCGGCGGTGGCGACGGCGACGGCCCGCCGCCTGATCAGACGGTGAGCCGTCCGGCCGGCCCTCGGCCGTTCGCGGCGGTGCACCCGGCCCCGGCGGGACGGGACGATGGACCCAGCCCCACCCCGTGAGGTCGGACTTGAAGACGTAGTCGGGCTCCGTCTCACGGACGGGTGGTGGTGCCGTCGGCGGGCGTGGAGGGACCGTCGTCGTTCAGGACGAGGGCCTTGGCCCGTTGGAACTCCTCCTCGCTGATGTCGCCCCGGGCGCGGAGTTCGGCGAGCCGGCCGAGTTCCTCGGCCCGGCTGGGACGACTGCCGCCCCCAGTGGTCTCGCGGACGTAGGCGTCGAAGGCCTGCTGCTTCTCGCGGGCGTGCTCGATCTCGCGGCGCCCCATGCTCTTGCCGCGGGCGATCAGGTAGACGAGCACGCCGAGGAACGGCAGCAGGATGACGAACGCCATCCAGCCGGCCTTGCCCCAGCCGCCCAGGGCGTCGTCGCGGAAGATGTCGGCGATGATCCGGAAGAGCAGGATGAACCACAGGATCCACAGGAAGAACCACAGCATGGTCCAGAACATGCTCAACAGCGGATAGTCGTAGGCGAGATACATCTGGGTGTCCATGTCTCCGCTCCGTTTCCGGGTCCTTCTCCCGCCGGGCTCCCGCCGGGACCCACCTCGGCCGTTCCGGCAGTGGACGCAGTTCCACCACGTGCAGTCCGAGCGACTTCGATGGTCCGCCTCCGTGTCTCCGCCTGCCTCACCCTCCGCGGGTGATTCACGGGCCGGCCGGGCCGCGCTCCGGCGGGTGGGGTCCGGGCTCCGGTGTGGGGTCGGGCTCCGGCGGGTTGGGGCCGGCGGCGTCCCGGTCGCGGCTCGCACCCCCGGCCTCGCCGGCGCCGGGCAGACCGCGCGTCACCAGGAAGCTCGCCAGGGTGACGCCCCCCGTCGCGAGGATGGCCGCCTTGAGGCCGGCGAGCTGGGCCGAGGCGTAGGAGTCGGTGACGGCGTCCACCTCATGCGGCGGAAGCCCCGCGCTCTCCGCCGCCGAGCGGACCTGGTCGGTGGAGACGAAGTTGATCCCGGCCTCCAGGGCGACGCTCGTCTGCCGGCGTGCCTCGTCCGAGAGCCTCGGGTCGTCCTCCACCTCGGTGGTGAAGGCCTGGGCCAGGGCTCCGATCAGCAGGGATCCGATGAGGGCCGTGCCCAGCGCGGACCCCAGGTTCTGGGCGGTGAACTGCAGACCTCCGACCTCGCTGCGTTCCCGCTCCCCCACGCTGGACTGGACGACGTTGCCGAGCTGCGAGGCCAGCAGCCCCATGCCCAGTCCGAGGAGCGCCATGGCCCAGAAGAACTGGGCGTCGTCGATGACGGGGTCGATGGTGCCGAGGAGCCAGACGATGGCGGCGAGGAGCAGCACCAGGGCCAGCCGTACGATCCGCCGCGGGCCCAGTCCGCGCCCGAGTTTCGCCGCGCCCAGGGAGGCCGCGAGCATGGTGACGGAGACCGGCAGCAGCCGCAGTCCCGTCTCGAAGGCGTCGAGCCCCTGCACCACCTGCAAGTAGAGCGGGATGGTGAAGAACAGCCCCAGCAGGATGAGGTTCTGGCTCAGCAGGGTCATCAGCCCCGAACGCAGGGTGGGCTTGCGGAACAGGGCCAGATGGATCAGGGGGTCGTCTCCTCGGGCCTCCCGTCTCTCCTCCCAGACCCGGAAGAGGAACAGGACCACCACCCCGGCCCCGATCACGAACAGCGTGGGGGCGAAGCCGAAGACGGTGAAGGGCGGGTTGCGCGGCTCCACCCATCCCCAGGTGCTGCTCTGCAGCACGCCGAGCACGCCGAGGCCCAGGCCGGCCGCCGACAGCCCGGCGCCGACGACGTCCAGGCCCGGACGCCGGCTCGCCGGGGGCTGTGCCGGAATCGCCCGCCGCAGGAGCAGTACGGCCAGCACCACCACGACCTCGCCGGCGAAGACCAGGCGCCAGGTGAGGTACGTCGTCACCCAGCCGCCGAGCAGCGGACCGACCGCGATGCCGGCGCCGGCCAGACCCCCGATGACGCCGTACGCGGCGGAGCGGTCGCGGCCCCGGTAGGACTCGGCGACGAGGGCCGCCATGGACGGGAGCACCAGGGCGGCGCCGAGCCCCTCGATGACCGACCATCCCAGGGCCAGCACCCACAGGGTGGGCGCGACGGCGGTCAGGGCCGATCCGACGCCGTAGACCGCCATGCCGATCAGGAAGACGCGACGCCTGCCCAGGATGTCCCCGATCCTGCCTCCGATGATCATGAAGGCTGCCATGACCAGGGCGTACAGGGTGATGACGGCCTGGATGGCGGTCACGTCGGTGTCGAAGTCCTCGACCAGCTGGCTGATGGAGACGTTCATGACGGAGGTGTCCAGCACCATCAGGAACTGGGCCGTCCCCAGCACGATCAGAGCGCGCCATTTCTTCACGGTCGCCACCTCGCCGGGCCTGGCTGCCGGTGTCAGTGGCAGCGGAGAGGGTGAGCGGGCGGGCCCACTCTCTCCGCCATCACATCCGAAAGGGTCGGCGGCCGCCTCACCCGCCACGGGTGAGCGCTGATGGCGGGGCGCTTCGTCCTCTCGGCGCCGGGTCCCGGCCCGGACGGGCCTCCGCGGAACCCTTGCCCCGGCCGCCGGAGGCCGTAAGACCGACCCTGGTCCCGGCCGCCGGAGGTCGCCGGGCCGGCCCTGGTCCCGGCCGCCGGAGACCGTCGGACCGACCCTGGTCCCGGCCGCCGGAGGTCGCCGGGCCGGCCCTCGGCCCGGTCGCCTGCCTACTGCCCGGGCTGCGGGGGCCCGAAGAGCTCGACGGCGCGACGGACCCCGGCGAGGCCCTCGGCGAGGGCGCTGACGGAGCCGACGGAGCCCGCGACGAGAAGCAGGGAGCGGCGCAGCCGCCGCACCTCGGGGTCGCCGCTGAGCGCCATGGCGTCAAGGGCGGCGAGCTCGTCCTCGGCGATCTCCCGGTCGGCGAACTCGACCCGGTGCGCGGCCAGTTCGCGCCGGAGCCGGGACACGGCGGACCGCAGTTCGGCCACCCTGGGGTCCACGCCCTCGCCGGTCACTCGCCTCTGCCCCACGCTTCGCAACATGGTTCTCCCCCCGCACAACACTGTGCGCAGAACTCCGTACGACGAACACTCCGAACACTCCGAGCCGACCTCCCCCGGACGGCGGTCGGGCGCCGTGAGTCGCGGGTCAGTTAACTCCTTCGCCACCCCGGCGCGCCACCCTTGGTGGACGGAATTCAGGCGACCGTGTCATTCCGCCTCATGAGGTATGCAGTTCCCATGACAACAGCGGAAGATCGAACCCCCGTCGTCGCCGGACTGCTGCTCGCCGCCGGGGGTGGGCGGCGGCTCGGGGGGCGGCCCAAGGCGTTGCTCTCGCATCGGGGGCGGCCGCTGGTCGAGTACGCCGTCGGGGTGCTGCGCGAGGCCGGGTGCGAGGCGGTGCACGTGGTGCTGGGGGCGTCGGCCGAGGTCGTGCGGGAGCGCGCGGAGCTGCCGGGTTGCGTGCTGGTGGACAACCCGGAGTGGGCGGAGGGGATGGGTTCCTCGCTGCGGGCCGGGCTCGCCTCGCTGGCCGCCGACCCGCGCGGCGTGGACGCGGCGCTCGTCCTGCTGGTCGACCAGCCGGGGATCGGGGCGGAGGCCGTGGCCCGGGTCCGGGCGGCGTACGGATCGAGGGATTCGCTGGCGGCGGCCTCGTACGACGGGCAGCGGGGCCATCCGGTGCTGTTCGGCGCCGGGCACTGGGCGGGCATCGCGGAGAGCGCGGTGGGCGACCGGGGCGCACGGGACTATCTGGCGGCGCACCGGGATGCGATCACCCCGGTGGACTGTTCGGATGTGGCCGAGCCCTATGACATCGACACGGAGGCGGACCTGGCACACCTGGAGTGAACGGGCTGGCACTGAGCGCCGCGTTCTGTCGATCCGGAGAATCTCGACATCAACAAACCATTGAACTTCCACCATGAGGAAACTAGTATCCACTGTTCAGAAGCGCCTGCTGGTACAGAGGGCGCTCGCGGCCGTATCTCGGCGCCTGCGGCACTCCGTGCCGTCCCGTGACGCCCGGCGGCCGCATGGCACCGCCCGTGAAGTCCGCTGAAGGAAGTGACAGTTCATGTCCGCACCAGCGCCGTCCCCCCTGGTCGTCGTCGATGCCGAGCCCCTGCCGCGTCAGGAGGAGGTGCTCACCGAGGCCGCCCTGGCCTTCGTCGCCGAACTGCACCGGCGGTTCACCCCGCGCCGGGACGAGCTCCTCGTCCGCCGAGCGGAGCGTCGCGCCGAGATCGCCCGCACGTCCACCCTGGACTTCCTTCCGGAGACCGCCGCGATCCGCGCCGACGACTCCTGGAAGGTCGCGCCGGCCCCGGCGGCCCTGAACGACCGCCGCGTCGAGATCACCGGCCCGACCGACCGGAAGATGACGATCAACGCGCTCAACTCCGGCGCGAAGGTCTGGCTCGCCGACTTCGAGGACGCCTCGGCGCCGACCTGGGAGAACGTGGTCCTGGGCCAGGTCAACCTGATCGACGCGTACTCCCGGAAGATCGACTTCACGGACCCGAAGTCGGGCAAGTCCTATGCGCTGAAGCCGGCTGGTGAGCTCGCCACCGTCGTCATGCGGCCGCGCGGCTGGCACCTGGAGGAGCGTCACCTCGCCTTCGACGGACGCCCCGTGCCCGGCGCGCTCGTCGACTTCGGGCTGTACTTCTTCCACAACGCCCAGCGTCTGATCGACCTCGGCAAGGGCCCGTACTTCTACCTCCCGAAGACGGAGTCGCACCTGGAGGCCCGCCTCTGGAACGACATCTTCGTCTTCGCCCAGGACTACGTCGGCATCCCGCAGGGCACCGTCCGCGCCACGGTCCTCATCGAGACCATCACGGCCGCGTACGAGATGGAGGAGATCCTCTACGAGCTCCGCGACCACGCCGCCGGCCTGAACGCGGGTCGCTGGGACTACCTCTTCTCCATCGTCAAGAACTTCCGTGACGGCGGAGCCAAGTTCGTCCTGCCGGACCGCAACGCGGTCACGATGACGGCCCCGTTCATGCGCGCGTACACCGAACTCCTCGTGCGCACCTGCCACAAGCGCGGAGCGCACGCGATCGGCGGCATGGCGGCGTTCATCCCGTCCCGCAAGGACGCCGAGGTCAACAAGGTCGCCTTCGAGAAGGTCAAGGCCGACAAGGACCGCGAGGCCGGCGACGGCTTCGACGGCTCCTGGGTCGCCCACCCCGACCTGGTCCCGATCGCGATGGCCTCCTTCGACGCCGTCCTCGGCGACAGGCCGAACCAGAAGGACCGCCTCCGCGAGGACGTCTCGGTGGCCCCGGGCGACCTGATCGCGATCGACTCGCTGGACGCGAAGCCCACGTACGACGGCCTGGTGAGCGCCGTACAGGTCGGCATCCGCTACATCGAGGCGTGGCTGCGCGGCCTCGGCGCCGTCGCCATCTTCAACCTGATGGAGGACGCGGCCACCGCCGAGATCTCCCGCTCCCAGATCTGGCAGTGGATCAACGCGGGTGTCGTGTTCGAGAACGGCGAGAAGGCCACCCCCGAGCTCGCCCGCAAGGTCGCCGCCGAGGAGCTGGCCGCGATCCGTGCCGAGATCGGCGAGGCGGCCTTCGCGGCCGGCAAGTGGCAGCAGGCCCACGACCTGCTCCTGCACGTCTCCCTCGACGCGGACTACGCGGACTTCCTGACGCTTCCCGCGTACGAGCAGCTGGTCGGCTGACGCACACACGTCGGCCGACCGCACAGCGGCCGCACGCCTCCTGAACAGGGCTCCGCCCCCGGTGACGCACATCGCCGGGGGCGGAGCCCTGTCGCGTTCCCGGTTGCGCCACAGGCGACGTGACGGAACCGAGATATGCAGCTACCTAGCGGTAACAAGTCACGCCGTGCGAGATTCCGCCATGCCACCGGCCGGCGGCTGTCCCGCACGTCACTGCGTCACCGCATACCGCAGGAGCACAGCCATGCCTTCGACCCCCCACCGTGCGCTGCGCGCACTCCTGGCACTGTGTACCGCCGCCGGGCTCGCCTCCGTCGCCGTCCCGTCCGCCCATGCCGCCCCAGGCGCCGGCCCCACCGCCGTCGTCACCATGGGCGACAGCTACATCTCCGGCGAGGCCGGCCGCTGGCTGGGCAACAGCCTCACGAACTCCGGCAGCCGCAACGGCACCGACCGCGCCTGGACGGGCAGCACCTACGACCCGTCCCGGGTGTACGGCGCCACCGCGGGCGGCTGCGACCGCTCGGACACCGCCGAGGTCAAAAGCGCCGGTCCGATCGCGAGTTCCATGATCAACCTCGCCTGCTCCGGCGCGACGACGGACAACGTCTTCCGCGCCTCCCAGGGCGGCCAGGCCTTCAAGGGAGAGGCCCCCCAGGCCGACCAGCTGGCGGCCGTGGCCGCCGCGAACGACGTCAAGCTGATCGCACTGTCCATCGGCGGCAACGACCTCGGCTTCGCCGACATCATCAGCACCTGCGCGACCGACTACATCGTCTGGTACTCGTACTGCAACGACGACCAGCAGGACGTCGTCGACGCGAAGATCGACGGCGTGATGGCCGACGTCGGCCGCTCCGTCGACGAGATCCGGGCGGTCATGTCCGCCGCCGGTTACGCCGCTTCCGACTACCGGATCGTCCTCCAGTCGTACCCCTCCCCCATCCCGCGCGCCGCCGACAACCGGTACGCGGAGAGCGGCTGGGCCCGCACCAACACCGGCGGCTGCCCCTTCTGGAACGGCGACTCCGACTGGGCCCGCGACTCCCTGGTCCCCCAGATCGCCGACCGCCTCAAGGGCGTCGCCACGGCCAAGGGCGTGCAGTTCCTGGACCTGAGGGACGCGCTCCAGGGCCGTGAGGTCTGCGCGAAGGCGAGCAAGCAGGTCACGTCGACCGTGCCTCCGTCGGGGACGACGAGCGAGTGGGCGCGCTGGATCGACAGCCAGAGCACGCAGGGGCTCGTCCAGGAGTCGATGCACCCCAACGCCTACGGACAGCAGGCCCTCGGACGCTGCCTGGCCCTGATCAACGCCCGCCCGACGGGGAACCAGAGCTGCCGGAACACCGCGGGGACGGGGCCGTCGGGGATGTACCTCACGGCGGGCTAGGGGGTGCCAGACGTCGCGGGCCGGGCGGGACTTTCCGGACGCGGCCTGGCGATCACCGTCACGGGAGCGTGATGCCGAGCGGGCCGAGGACCCGCTCGGTCTCGTGACGGTCCGCCTCGGCCATCGCGCGCAGCAGGGCGGCGGAACCGCCGGGCCAGGCGGCCGCCGCCGCGTCGAAGGCCGCGCGGCGGGACTCCAGGGGCCCCTTCTTGGCCGGCAGCGCGTCGAGGACGTGCAGGGCCCGGGCCGAGGTCCGCACCTGGATCGGGTCCGCCTCCTCGCCCCTCACGCGCAGGGCCTCCAGGGCGTACGCGCCGATGACCGGGTCGCGGAGGGCGCCTCGCAGGGCTTCGGGCGGTGCGCCGGACGTGTCCAGAGCGGCGAACAGACCGCGGGTCGCGGCCCCCTCGGAGGTGCCGGCGTGGACGGTGCCGAGGGCGGCGAGCAGCTGGGACCAGGCGTCGGCGGTGTCCCCGCGCGCGTGGAGCCAGTCGGCGAGTACGCGCGCGGCGACGCACGCGGACCAGCCCCCGGCCGCGGCGACCAGGTCCGGCGCGGTCCAGGCGGCGGCCTCGGCGGTGTC
Source organism: Streptomyces sp. R-07 (assembly GCF_049913175.1). NCBI lineage: Bacteria > Bacillati > Actinomycetota > Actinomycetes > Kitasatosporales > Streptomycetaceae > Streptomyces > Streptomyces sp. R-07. The sequence continues at coordinate 6,416,102 of NZ_CP183978.1, read as the reverse complement.
GGGCGCGGCGACCCCGCGTACTCCGAGCAGGTAGCGCACGACGCCGGCGCCGCGCGGCGTGAGCCCGAAGGCGTCGCCGCCGCGGAAGACGAGGCCGGTGGCGGCGAGGTGGTCGAGGACCGCGGCGAGGTCGCGGGCCGGCCCTTCGAGGCGGGCCCGGTCGGCCTCGGTCAGCTCGGCCGTGCCGAGGAGCCGTACGAGCTCGGGCAGCGGCGGGGTGGTGTACGCGTCGGGTGCCGCGTCCGGCACCGTGACCGGCAGGTCCTCCAGGGCCGGATCGACGGCCCAGTCCTCGTACTCGGCGGCCTTGCGGGCGACGGACTCGGCGGAGCAGCCGCGCTGGTAGACCGCGTACAGCAGGTGCGGCGCCTCGCCCCCGTAGGGCTCGAACTCCTCCTCCGCGAGCTCCTCGACGGCGGCGATGAGAGTGTCGGCGTCCTCCTCGACGGGCCCGGCCTCGATCCTGGGCGGCGGCGGTACGGGGGCGGCGGGGTCGCCGTAGTAGTCGAGGTGCTCGTCGAGGAGGGCGTCGGCGAGGACGAGATGGGGGAAGGCCTCGGGTCCCGGGGCGAACCGCGCGTACGGGCCGGCGAGCTGTTCGGCGAGACCGGCGGCGGTCCACCGGTCCTGGAGCGCGGCGGCGAGCTGCCCGATGCCGGTCGCGACGGCGTGGTCGGTGAGGAGCGGCCCGGTGGCCGGAGGCGCCTCGGCGTCCCGTACGTACGCACGGGTGAGCGCCTCGGCGAGCAGGACGTCGGCGAGGGCTGTCCGCCCCATGAGGTGGGCGCGGCGCACGCCGTCGGGGAGCGGTGCGCCGTCGAGTGCGGCGAGCCGGCGGCGTACGTCCTCGGGGTCGGCGAGGTCGGCGCCGCAGGTCCGCAGGAGCGAGGCGTACCAGCGGTGCCAGGTGAGGTTGCCGGGGTCGTTCATGGCGCGCTCGAAGTCGGGCGCGGACTCGGCGACGACGACGGCGATCCGCTCGCGCCGCCCCCCGTCGAACCGCGCCGCGAGGGCCCCGAGGACGGCCGGGTAGGCGGCGAGCTCGCCGGGCGGCGCGTACACGAAGGTCGGCAGGTCCTCGACCAGGAGCTGCCGGACGAGGCCGGGCGTCGGCTCGGGCACGCCCGTCGCCCGATCGGCGCCGCGCAGGGCGAGCAGTCCCAGGACCGCTTCGGCGGCCCGCGCGAACGCGGGGTCACGATGCTCGGGCGCTCCGTCGAGGAAGCTGTCGAGCCCGGTGTTGGTGAGAACGGTCCCGGCCACGCTTCCCAGGGTAATTCCGGGGAGCCGGTTCCGGCAGGCAAGGGGCACGGGTCAGGAGTGTCGGCGCAGTTCACGGGCGACGTGGGTGAGGTGCTGGATGTGGCCGGCGCAGATCCAGAGATCGGGGTGCCCGGTGCCGGGAAGCCCACTGCCGTCGGCGCAGGCGCGCAGCCAGCGGTCGCCCGCGCTGTACGCCGCTCCCCTGAAGTCGGGGGTGTCGACGATCGCGCGGGCGAGCGCGCGGACCGTGAGGTGGTGGCCGGACTCGGCCGGCACCTCGCCCACCAGGAAGGTGCGCGCGGCGGTGTAGCGCAGGGCGCCGCGGAACGGGTCGTCCCCCGTGTCGGAGACCCGGTCGGCGCTCGCCGTGTCGTGCGCCCCGTAGTCGCCGTGGACGAGATGCGGCCCGCGCCCGCCGGTCGCGTGGCGGAGTCGGTCCGGGAGGAACCGGTCGGCCCGGTACGTCTCGGCCAGGGACGCTCCGTAGCCCTCGGGGAACGCACGGGGGAAGGAGCCGGCCAGGAGGACGACGGTGCGCCAGGGGTGGAGGGGGCCGAGGAGGTTCAGGGCGTGGAGCGCCGTGTGGTCCGCGCCCTGGTCCTCGTCGACCGCTCCCAGATCGAGGAGGAGGTCCACCGGGCACCGTGCGAACGCGATCCGGTGCAGGAGACGGCAGAGCACGTCCGCCGTGCCCTCGGCGGTGTGGGGGCGCACCCGGATGCCGAGGCCGGTGCCGCCGGCACGGGCCGCCTCGGCACAGGCCACCTGCTGGCCGGCGTCCCGCTCGATGCCGGTGACGGGCCGCAGCGGGGGGCGGCACGCGCCGACGCCCGGGAATCCCTGTTCACGCTCGACGTGGCAGGTGTCGATCCAGGCCGGCCGATCGCGCTGGACCCGCGCGATCTCGTCCAGGGCGTCGTGGGCGTGGCGGGCGAGCGCGGCGGGGTCGGGGTCGTACGGGTGCCGGCCCTGGGTGCGGGCGACACGGGGCGGGACGGTCCAGAGTGGTGCCACGCGTGCGCGTACGTCCGGCGCCAGGTTGTCGTACGCGGTGAGCGCGCTCCACCGGGCGGGCAGTGCGGGTACGTAGATCGGCTCGGTCATCGGCGCCCCCCAGCGGCCCGTCGCATCCCCTGGTCGCAGGGTGAGGGGCGGTGGTTCCCGGCGAAAGGGTGCGATTCCGGCCACGGGCCGTGGAGTTCAGCGCACCACCACGGTCCTCGGGGCGGAGAAGTCGCCCCAGGTGCCGTCCGGGAGCTGGGCGCGGAGGGTGACGGTGTAACGGGTGCCCGGGGGGTCCTGGACCGGGAAGGTGTAGGTGGCGCGGCCGGGGGGTGGGGCGGTGCCCCAGATGATGGTGGTGGTGAAGCGGCCGTTGAGGTGGAGTTCGTGGTGGGTGACGGGGGCGCCCGTGATCGGTGGGGTCCAGGTGAGGGTGATCTCGCCCTTGCCTGCGGTGGCGGTGAGGTCCCTGGGGGCGGTGTTCGGCGGGGCGCCCGGGGACGGGGCGGTGGTGAGGTCGGCCGGGGCGCTGTCCGGGGAGGAGTTCTCGGCGGCGTCGCGGGCGCGGACGGTGAACGCGTAGGCGGTGCCGGGGCGCAGGCCGGTGAGGTGGGCGGTGGTGGCGGTGCCGGGGACGGTGTGGATGCGGGTGTCGGCCTGGTAGACGTCGTACGCGGTGACCCGGGTGTCGTCGCGGGCCGGGGCCCAGCGGAGGGTGGCGGCGCGGCCGCCGTCGGCGGTGACGTGGAGGGCGGTCGGGGTGGTCGGGGGTGTGCGGTCCTCGGCGACGGCCGGGAGGGTCGTGGCGGTGACGGTGGCGCTGGGGGGTGAGACGTTGCCGGCGGCGTCGCGGGCGCGGACGGTGAACGCGTAGGCGGTGGCGGGGCGCAGGCCGACGACGTCGGTCATCAGGGTGGTGGCGGGGAGGTCCTTGACCTTGCGGCCCTCGCGGTAGACGGCGTATCCGGTGACGGCACGGTCGTCGGTGGCCGCGCTCCACATGACGTGGACGGTGCGCGCGCTGCCGGCGGTGGCGGTGACTCCGGTGGGGACGGTGGGCGCCCGGGTGTCCTTCGGCGCGGGTGCGGGGGCATCGGAGCAGGCGGTGAGGGCGAGGGCGAACGCGAGGGCAGTCAACAGGCTTGCGGCGAGCGGGCGTTGCACGGGCCGGCCTCCGTCCGTCGAAAAGGTCCAGACCTATATCGCACAGCGGGCGCGGACTCGGCAAGAGGGCGTTGTCAGTGGGGTGCGCTTCACTGAAATCGTCACGCTCCGTAGTCGACTCAGGGGGAATCATGACGGACCGTACGACCTATGTGTCGCTCGCCGGGGTGCGCCGGCGCGGCTGGACCGACGCGATGGTGCGGGATCTGCTCGGCACACCCGACGTGCAGGGGCGCGACCCGCGCCGCTGGTCCCTCGCGCCCGTCCGGCTCTACCTCCTGGCCCGGGTGGAGACGGTGGAGCGGACGCCCGAGTTCACGGAGACGGCCGCGCTCTGCCGGGCCCGGGCCTCGGCCGCCGGGGTCCACTCCGAGCGGCGGCGAGCCGCCGTCCTGACGGCGATCCGCGCCGAGCCGATCGAGGTGCCCCTGCTGCCGCAGCCCGAGCTGGAACGGCGGTCCGTGCGGCACCGGCACCTTCTGGGGGCGCGAAGTCCCGGACCACGGCGGGAGGGGGGACCGGCCGAGGCACCCGCCGGGGCGCTCGTGCGGTGGCAGGTGAGCTATCTGCGGCACGCCCTGTCGCGGTACGAGTCGCTGCTCGACGGGCTGTACGGGGAGACCGGGCGGGGCGAGGCCGAACGGCTGCTGAGGCGGCGGCTGTACGAGGCGATCGCCGCCGCCTATCCCCCGCTGGCCCGGGAGTGCCGTCGCCGGATCGCGGTGGAGGAGTGAGCGCCGTGTGTCCGCTGTCCGCCCATCGGGCCGCCGCCCGCCGGCCCGCCGCCCGCCGGCCCGTCGCCCGTCAGGCCTTCAGCAGGTGGCCGATCGCTCGACAGGCCGCCGGGATGGGGGCGACGACGCGGACCGCGCAGCGGGCGCGGAGTTCCTCGGCCGCCTCGCCGAGCGGTCCGCCGCCGATGACGACGGCGCGGGCACCGTCCCGTTCGGCGCAGGCGCGGACGGCACGCTCCAGGCGGTCGAGGAGGAGCTCCGGGTCGGCCGAGAGGCGTTCGGGGGCGCCGGCGGTGAGCCGGAGGCCGGTGTACCGGTCGGCGAGGCCGAGGGCGGTCACACGCGCGTGGATGGCGTCGGCGAGGAGCGGGGTGGTGGTGGCGATGCCGAAGGGGGTTCCCCCGGCGGCCGCTTCGAGGAGCGCCGCCTCGCCGAGGCCGACGACCGGGATGCCGGTCGCCGCGCGCAGCGCCGCGAGGCCCGGGTCCCCGAAGGCGGCGACGAGGAGGGCGGCGCAGTCGCCCCGGGCCGCGGCGTGCAGGCCGGCGGCGAGGACCTCGGGAGCGGCGGCCCGCAGGGCCTCCGGGTCGGTGAGCATGCGCGGGCCCCGGGCGGCGGTCACGCCCCGGACGGGAAGGGCGGGCCCCAGGGTGCGCCGGGCGATGGCGGTCATCATCGCGGTCGTGGCGGTGGAGGTGTTGGGGTTGATCAGCACCACGGCCCCGGGTCCCGTGCGGTCGCCACGCACCACGGCCCCGGGCCCCGCGGCGTGCGCGGGGACCGGGGCGGGCGGTGGGACGAGGAGCGGGTTCAGTGGACGTGCGCCGCCTTCACGGAGTGGCTGCCGGAGATCTCCTCGCCGGGCTCCATGGGCGCGGTGACCTCGTCGGCGTCGCGGCCCCTGCCCAGGTGGTTGAAGACCACGTTGAGCAGGACGGCTGCCACGCAGCCGGTCGAGATGCCGGAGTCCAGGATGATCTGCGCGGTCTCCGGGAAGGCGTGGTAGAAGTCCGGCTTGGTGATCGGGATGATGCCGACGGCCAGTGAGACGGCCACGATCAGCACGTTGTTGTCCTTCTCCAGTCCGGCCTTGACCAGGGTCTGGATGCCGCTGGCGGCGACCGAGCCGAAGAGGACGACGCCCGCGCCGCCGAGGACCGGCCGGGGCACGACCGAGATGAGCGAGGCGGCGACCGGCGAGAGGCCCATGAGGACCAGGAAGCCACCGCCGCAGGCGACGACGAAGCGGCTGCGGATCCTGGTCATGGCGACCAGGCCGATGTTCTGGGCGAAGGCGCTGCACATGAAGCCGTTGAAGAGCGGGCTGAGCGCGGAGCCGAGGGTGTCGGCGCGCAGTCCGGCCGCGATGGTCTTCTCGTCGGCGGGCCGTTCGACGATCTCACCGAGCGCGAGCATGTCGGCGGTCGACTCGGTCATGGAGACCAGCATGACCACGCACATGGAGATGATCGCGGCGAGGGCGAACTGCGGGGCGCCGAAGTGGAAGGGGGACGGGAAGCCGACGATGTCCGCCTCGGTCACCGGGGAGAAGTCGGTGACCCCGAACGGTATGGCGATGAGCGTGCCGAGGACGAGGCCGACGAGGACCGCGACCTGCTTGAGGAAGCCGCGGGTGAAGCGGCGGAGCAGCAGGACCACGACGAGCGTGATGCCGGCGAGCGAGAGATAGGTGGTCGAACCGTAGTCCGCCGCCTTGGGATTGGGCCCCTGGGCCCAGCCGAACGCGACCGGGAGGAGGGAGACACCGATGAGGGTGATCACGGTGCCGGTGACGACCGGTGGGAAGAACCGCACGAGCCGGGAGAAGAAGGGGGCGGCGGCGAAGCCGAGGAGTCCGGCGACGATGATCGCGCCGAAGATCACGGGGAGCGCGTCGGCCTTGTTCTCGGTGGTGTCGACGATCGCGAGCATCGGTGCGACGCCGGCGAAGGTGACGCCGTTGACGAACGGCAGCTTGGCGCCGATCTTCCAGACGCCGAGGGTCTGGAGGAAAGTGGCGAGTCCCGCGGTGAAGAGGCTCGCGCCGGTGAGGAAGGTGAGCTCGGTGCCGGACAGGCCGACGGCGGCTCCGACGATCAGGGGCGGGGCGACGACGCCCGCGTACATGGCGGCGACGTGCTGGAGGCCGCTGGTGAGCATTTTGAGTGGGGGCAGCGTCTCGTCGACCGGATGCTTCTCGCGGTCTTCGGGAGCGGGGCCTGCGTCTGGTGCATTGCGAACCTGGGGCTTGGCGGCCACGGCGGTTCCTCCGGTCGGTTACACGTCGGCGGTGACGCGGGGTTCAGGGAGGTGGTGCGATGCGGTGCGAAGTGCAGGAGGTGCGGCTCGTTGCGGGGTGGAGCGGTGCCGCGGAAGAGATGCGGCGCGGTACGGGGTGGAGCGGTACGAGGTGGAGCGGTACGAGGTGGAGCGGTACGGGGCGGAGCGGTGCCGCGGAGGGGGTGCGGCACGGGGACGGGTGCCCGGTGTGGGGGTGCGGGCACGATTCACCGTCCCGGGTGGTGCCGTACGACTTTTGCGTACGGCACCACCCGGTCGGGCTGCCGCGGACCCCGCTCGGGTCCGCGGCGACCGACCGAGGGCCGTCCCCCTCGGTCGGACTCCGTGGGGAGGATCAGGCCTGGGCCGCGATACGGGCCAGACGCTGTGCCTCCGCGCGCGCGTCGCGCGCGATCTGCTCCTCGTCGGCGAACAGCAGTCGGTTGTTCTCGACGATCTGCTTGCCGTTGACGAAGGAGGCGGTGACCGGGGCCGCGGCACCGAAGACGATGGCGGTGACCGGGTCGGCGATCGAGGAGTGGCCGAGGCCGTCGATCTTCCAGAGGACGAAGTCGGCGAGCTTGCCGGCCTCGAGCGAGCCGATGTTGTCGGCGCGGCCGAGGACCTGGGCGCCGCCGTAGGTGCCGAGGCGCAGGGCCTGGCGGGCGTTGAGCGCGGACTCGCGGTGGGCGCCGAGGCGGTTGATGAGGAGCGCGTTGCGCAGCTCGGTGTGGAGCTCGCCGGACTCGTTGGAGGCGGTGCCGTCGACGCCGAGGCCGACGGGGACGCCCGCCTTGAGCATGTCCGGTACGCGGGCGATGCCGGCGGCGAGGCGCGCGTTGGAGGACGGGCAGTGCGCCACACCGGTCTTGGTGCGGGCGAAGGCCTCGATGTCGGAGTCGTTCATGTGGACGCAGTGCGCCATCCACACGTCCTCGCCGAGGAAGCCGGTGGACTCGAAGTAGTCCGTCGGGCCCATGCCGAAGAGCTCGTGGCAGAACTTCTCCTCCTCCACCGTCTCCGAGCCGTGGGTGTGCATGCGCACGCCGAGACGGCGGCCGAGCGCGGCGCCCTCGCGGAGCAGCTCGGTGGAGATCGAGAAGGGCGAGCAGGGAGCGACGGCGACCTGGGTCATCGCGTCGAAGGAGGCGTCGTGGTACTTCCGCACCGTCTCCTCGGTCGCGGCGAGCGCGCCCTCGGTGGTCTCGACGGCGAAGTCCGGCGGCAGGCCGCCGTCCTTCTCGCTGCGGTCCATGGAGCCGCGGGCGAGGGTGAAGCGGACGCCCATGTCGGAGGCCGCGCCGATGATGGCGCCGGAGAGGTCGCCGGAGCCCTGCGGGTACACGTAGTGGTGGTCCATGGCCGTGGTCACACCACCGCGGGCCATCATCGCCAGGGAGCCCTGCGCGGCCACGCGGACCATCGACTCGTCGATCCGCGACCACGTCGGGTAGAGCGCGACCAGCCAGTCGAAGAGGTTGTGGTCGGTGGCCAGACCCCGGGTGATCCACTGGTAGAAGTGGTGGTGGGTGTTGACCAGACCGGGCGTCACCAGATGACCGGTGGCGTCGATCCTGCGGACCACGTTCTCCAGGCCCTCGGGCGCCTTGCCGGCGCCGATGGACTCGATCTTGTTGTCGGCGACGACGAGGTGGCCGGAGGCGTACTCGGTGTCGTTCGCGTCCACGGTCGCGATCGCCGCGTTCTCGATGACGATGCGCTGGGCTGCCGAAGGTGCTGCCATGGCGGTGCTTCCTTCATTCCTCGGGGATGGTTCGGGCACGGCAGGACCCTAGGAGGATTTGAGTGCCGGAGCCGCGTGACGGGTCCGGGTGCCGAGATGGTGGAAGAACAGATTGAGCAGGACCGCGACGAGCGCGCCCGCGCTGATGCCGGAGCCGAGCACCGTCTGCGCCCAGGCGGGGAAGCCGGCGTAGAAGGTGGGCGCGGCGAGCGGGATGATGCCCGCTCCGAGCGCGACGGCCACCAGGATGATGTTGGAGCTGTCGTCGAGTCCGGCCTCGGACAGGGTACGGATGCCGCTGACCGCGATCGAGCCGAAGAGGACGATGCCGGCGCCGCCGAGGACGGGCATCGGGACCATGGAGACGACCGCGCCGAGGACGGGGAAGGCGCCGAGGACCAGCAGGGCGCCGCCGGCGACGGCGACCACGTACCGGGAGCGGACCCGGGTCAGCGAGACGACGCCGACGTTCTGCGCGAAGGCGGAGGTCGGGAAGCCGCCGAAGACGGGGCCGAGCAGGGTGGCGATGCCGTCCGTGCGCAGGCCGCGGGTGATGGTCCTCCCGTCGCTGCGCCGCTCGCAGATCTCGCCGAGGGCGAGCATGCCGGCACTGGACTCGGTCATGAGGACCAGCATCACGATGCACAGGGAGAGGATCGCGGCGGGCTGGAACTCGGGGGCGCCGAAGGCGAAGGGGGCGGGCAGGGCCGCGACGGGCGCTTCGCGCAGGGCGCTGAAGTCGGCCATCCCGAAGGGGATCGCGGCGAGCGTGCCGATGAGGAGGCCGAGCAGCAGGGCGATCTGCTTGACGAAGCCCTTGCCGAAGCGCTGGAAGAGCAGGATGACGACGAGGGTGAAGCCGGCGAGCGCCAGGTACTTCATGGCGCCGAAGTCGGCGGCGGTCTTGTCGCCGCCCTGGGCCCAGCCCACGGGCACGGGCATCAGGGTGACACCGATGAGGGTGATCACGACGCCGGTGACGAGCGGCGGGAAGAAGCGCAGGAGCTTGCCGAAGAAGGGGCCGACGGCGAGGCAGAAGACTCCGGCGACCATCACCGCGCCGTAGATGGCGGGGAGTTGGTGTCCGGGGGCGCTGGTCTCGGCGATGGCGAGCATCGGGGCGATGCCGGCGGACGAGGCGGCGTTGACGAACGGGAGCCGGTTGCCGGCGAAGCGTCCGAGGCCGAGGGTCTGCAGGATGGTCGCGCAGCCGGCGATGAGCAGGCTGGCCGCGATGAGCCGGGTCATCCCGGCGGCGTCCAGGCCGACGGCCTGGCCGATGATGAGCGGAGGGGTGACCACGCCGGCGTACATGGCGGCGATGTGCTGGAGTGCCGCGGGGACGAGCCGCGAGGCGGGGAGCTTCTCGTCCACCGGATGGACCTGGTGGGTGGTGTCCGGCGGGGTGGAACACGGGCCTTCGGCGTGCGCCGGCCCCTTTGCGGGCTGTGCCATGGAAATGCCTCCGCTCTGGTGCGGGCCCCGCCCGACTGCGGGCGGGCGGGGCCGTCACTCAGATGCCGCTTAGAGGTTGGTCATGTCGACCGGGATCTGCGCCGTGGCTCCGTCGCGGAGGACGGTGGCCTCGATGAGGCCGTACATGCGGTCGGCGGCGTAGTAGACCTCGTTGTCGTTCTTCAGGCCGAAGGGCTCGAGGTCGACCAGGAAGTGGTGCTTGTTCGGGAGCGAGAAGCGGACTTCGTCGATCTCCGAGCGGTGGTTGATGATGCGCGTGGCCATCTGGTACAGCGTCTGCTGGAGGGAGTACGAGTACGTCTCCGAGAAGGCCTCGAGCATGTGCTTCCTGGTCTGCTCGTAGGACCGCTCCCAGTTGGGCATGCGCTGCTCGTCGTCGGTCCAGTTGAACCGCCAGCGGGCGGACACCTGCGTGGCCAGGATGCGGTCGTACGCCTCCTGGAGCGTCGTGTACTGGTCCTTGATGTAGCCCCAGAACTCCGAGTTGGTGGAGTTCATGACGACGAGGTCCTTGAGGCCGGAGATGACCTCCCACTTCTCGCCGTCGTAGCTGATCTGGGTGACGCGGGTCTCCTGGCCCTTGCGGGCGAAGGAGTGGTTGACCTCGTCGGAGCCGATGAACTTGGAGTTGGCGTCCGAGGAGGCGATGCGCTCCCAGGCGTACTCCTCGATCCGGATGCGCGCCTTCTTGATCGGCTCCTGGCTCGTCACGAAGTGGCGGGCGAGGTGGATGCCGAACTGCTCGGCGGACTCGATGCCGTACTCCTTGGCGAACGCGAAGACGGTGTTCTTCGTCGTGTCGGTGGGGAGGCAGTGGGCGTTCGAGCCGGTGAGGTGGACGTCGTCGAGGTCGCCGGAGAGGGCGACGGAGACGTTCAGGTCCTTGATGTGGTGGGTGGCGCCGTCCCGCGTGATCTTGACGACGCGGTTCTCTGCTTTGCCGTACTGGTTCTGGCCGAGAATCGTGGGCATGTCTGCTAGCTCCCTCGGTAAACGGAGTAGCCGAACGGGTTGAGCAGCAGCGGTACGTGATAGTGCTCGCCCGGCGTGACGGCGAACGTGATCGCCACCTCCGGGAAGAACGCACCGCTGTCCCTTACGCGGGGGGCGTCCTGCTGCGCCTCGGCTTGCTTCTTGGAGAAGTAGGTCTCGACCTCGAAGTCGAGACGTACGTGGGTGGTTTCTTCCGGCAGCGCCGGCAGGTCCTTGCAGCGCCCGTCCGCGTCGGTGGCGGAGCCACCGAGCGTGACCCACTGCGCGTCGGAGCCGCTGCGGGCCGCGAGCGTGATGGCCACGCCCTCGGCCGGGCGGCCGATGCTGGTGTCCAGGATGTGCGTGGACACCGAGGCCGTGGTGTCGGTGCTCATGCGGAGCTCTCTTCCTCGGAGGTCTCGGAGGTCTCGGGGACCTCGGGGGTCTCCACGAGACGGGTCAGCCGGATGCGGTTGATCTTGCCCAGTTCGGTGCGGACGATCTCCCGCTCCGCCTCGGGCGAGTTGCCGATCCGCTCCCGGACCGCGTCGCGCATCTGCTCGCCGGTCCTGCCGGTGGCGCAGATCAGGAAGACATGACCGAACTTGTCCTGGTAGGCCAGGTTGAGTTCGAGCATCTCGGCCTTGAGCTCCGAGGAGGCGCCGGCCATCCCGCTCTGTTCGCGCGAGGAGGTCGGGTCCCCGGCCTTCGGACGACCGATCGGCGGGTGCCCCGCCATCGCCTCGGCCAGGTCCTCGGTGGTCAGCTCGGCCATGGCGGCGTCGCTGGCGAGGAAGAGGGCTTCGGCGGTGGTGAACGGGCGCTGGGCGAGCAGCTTGCTCCCCCACGCCGAACTGGAACACACCTCGTGGAGCGCGGCGACGGCCTCGCTGTCCGAGGAGGTGTTGAACCGGGTGAGGCCCGGTGTCGTACCTGAAGTCACGGGAAGCCTCCGTGGCTGTTTTTCGCTGTGCGTCGGACGGGCTGCGGATAGCTAACGCCCTCCGCAACACAACGTCAACACTTTGTTGAAAACTCGGCCACACAAAAGCCGTCGTCCCGACATCTGGACGACGGCTGGTGGGTAAACATGATCAACTACTCGCCCTTGGTGGCCTTTTCCCTGTTCAGGGCGGTCTCCCGGTTCAGGTAGTTGTACACGGTGAAGCGGCTGACACCGAGCGCGCCGGCCACCGTCTCCACTCCATGGCGTACGGAGAAGGCACCGCGTGCCTCCAGGATCCGGACGACCTCCTGTTTCGCCTTGCGGTCCAGTTCGGCCAGCGGCATCCCGTGCCGCCGCTGCATCGCCGCGAGGATGTGGTCCAGGGAGTCCGAGAGCTGCGGCAGCCGCACGGCGAGGACGTCCTCGCCCTCCCAGGACAGGACGACGTCGTCGCCCTCCGCCTGCGCGGGGACGAGCAGCTCGGCGCCCATGGCGTCCACCAGGGGCTTCACGGCCGCGACCAAGGGGTGCTCGCTCACTTCTCGCCCTCCCCGATCACGTTGACCTGGAGCGAGACGCGCGTGGCGCCGGCCGCGAGCGACTTGCGCAGCAGGGCGTCGACGGCGGTGAGCACCGCGTCGGCACCGCCCTCCGCCGTGTTGCCGAAGGGGCCGACGTCGACCGCGTCCAGTTCGGCCGACTGGATGACCTCACGAGCCACGACCGCGTGCGCCGGCGCCTCGTCGAGGTCGAACGGCTCGGTCGTGAACTCCACTCTCAAACGCTCCATGGCCCCACGCTACGGCCCAGCTCCGCGCTACGGGAGCGCCGGACCTGCGGGGACCTCTTGACAAGTACGTCACCCGCCTTGCAACATTCCGTCAGACAGAAACTTACTTCCGCAATACGGAAGGAGCGCCGCCCCTCATGGGATACACGGACCAGCGCTTCGATGTGAACCTGTCGATCCTCTTCACGGAACTCCCGCTCCTGGAGCGCCCCGCGGCCGCCGCCGCGGCGGGCTTCACGGCGGTCGAGCTGTGGTGGCCCTGGATCGACACCGCCACCCCCGAGCAGAGCGAGCTCGACGCCCTCAAGAAGGCTCTTGAGGACGCCGGCACCCAGCTGGTGGGCCTGAACTTCTACGCCGGGCAGCTGCCCGGCCCGGACCGCGGAGCCCTCTCCGTGCCCGGGGACGAGTCGGACCGCTTCCGCGCCAACATCGAGGTGGCCGCCGACTTCGCCGCCTCGGTCGGCTGCAAGGCGCTCAACGCGCTCTACGGCAACCGCGTCGAGGGCGTGGACCCGCAGATCCAGGACACCCTCGCCCTGGAGAACCTGGTCCTGGCCGCCCGTGCGGCCGACCGCATCGGCGCGATCCTCCTCGTCGAGACCCTCAACAAGCCGGAGTCGCCGCTCTACCCGCTGGTGAGCGCCCCCTCCGCGATCGAGGTCGTCGACAAGGTCAACGCGGCCACCGGGCTCGGGAACGCCAAGTTCCTGCTCGACATCTACCACCTGGCCATGAACGGCGAGGACGTCAGCGCGGTCATCGCGCAGTACGCCGACAAGACCGGTCACGTCCAGATCGCGGACAAGCCGGGCCGCGGCGCGCCGGGCACCGGCGACCTGCCGCTCGAGCAGCTCCTCGACGAGCTGAAGAAGGCCGGTTACGACGGCTGGGTCGGCCTGGAGTACAAGGCCGCCGACGCCGCCGCGTCCTTCGAGTGGCTGCCCGCAGAGGCCCGCCCGGCTCGCTGACGCAGGCCCCCTCCCCGTTCTACCTTGTTTTGAGAGGCACCCTCATGAGCAACCTTCCCAAGATCGCGTGGATCGGCCTCGGCATCATGGGCTCCCCCATGTCCGAGAACCTGATCAAGGCGGGCTACTCCGTCACCGGCTTCACCCTTGAGCAGGACAAGCTGGACCGTCTCGCCAAGGCCGGCGGCACCGCCGCCGCGTCGATCGCCGAGGCCGTCAAGGACGCCGACGTCATCATCACGATGGTTCCCGCCTCCCCGCAGGTCGAGGCCATCGCCTACGGCCCCGCCGGCATCGTGGAGAACGCCAAGCAGGGCGCGCTGATCGTCGACATGTCGTCGATCACCCCGCAGACCTCGGTGGACCTCGCCAAGAACGCCGCCGAGAAGGGCATCCGCGTCATCGACGCCCCGGTGTCCGGCGGCGAGGCCGGCGCGATCGAGGCCGTGCTCTCGATCATGGTCGGTGGCGAGCAGGCCGACTTCGACGAGGCCCTCCCGATCCTGGAGGCCCTCGGCAAGACGATCGTCCTCTGTGGCCCGCACGGCTCCGGCCAGACGGTGAAGGCCGCCAACCAGCTGATCGTGGCGGTCAACATCCAGGCGTGCGCCGAGGCCGTGGTCTTCCTGGAGAAGTCCGGCGTGAACCTCCAGGCCGCCCTGGACGTCCTCAACGGCGGTCTGGCCGGCTCGACCGTGCTGACCCGCAAGAAGGACAACTTCCTGAACCGGGACTTCAAGCCCGGCTTCCGGATCGACCTGCACCACAAGGACATGGGCATCGTCACCGACGCCGCCCGCAACGTCGGTGCGGCCCTCCCGGTCGGCGCGGTCGTCGCCCAGCTCGTGGCCTCGCTGCGCGCCCAGGGTGACGGCGGCCTGGACCACTCGGCCCTGCTGCGCGCCGTCGAGCGCCTCTCCGGCCAGCAGGTCTGATTCCCGGGGCCTGTCCCTCGGGCCAGGCCCCAGCCCCTTCACCGGGGCCCCTGATTTCCGGTCGGCGGCGGCGCTGACACCTGTCCTGTCGCGCCCAGGCGTCGCCGCCGACCGGAACACCACACTTCATTTTCAACAAACTGTTGACGTTACGTTCGAGCCGAATTTACGCTCCTCGGACCGTCAGCAGAGCTCCCGTACGGAAGGTCACGATGTCGAAGCGCGTGCTTACGACCGAGTCCGGCGCCCCCGTCGCCGACAACCAGAACTCCGCCACCGCCGGCGTCGGTGGCCCTCTCCTCCTCCAGGACCAGCACCTGCTGGAGAAGCTCGCGCGCTTCAACCGTGAGCGGATCCCGGAGCGCGTGGTGCACGCCCGCGGTTCCGGCGCGTACGGCTACTTCGAGGTGACCGACGACGTCACCGCGTACACCAAGGCGAACTTCCTCGGCGAGGTCGGCAAGAAGACCGAGACCTTCCTCCGCTTCTCCACCGTCGCCGACTCGCTCGGTGGCGCGGACGCGGTCCGCGACCCCCGCGGCTTCGCCCTGAAGTTCTACACCGAAGAGGGCAACTACGACCTCGTCGGCAACAACACCCCGGTGTTCTTCATCAAGGACCCGATCAAGTTCCCCGACTTCATCCACTCGCAGAAGCGCGACCCCTTCACGGGCAAGCAGGAGCCGGACAACGTCTGGGACTTCTGGGCGCACGCCCCCGAGGCCACCCACCAGATCACCTGGCTCATGGGCGACCGCGGCATCCCCGCCTCGTACCGTCACATGAACGGCTACGGCTCGCACACCTACCAGTGGACCAACGAGGCGGGCGAGGCCTTCTTCGTGAAGTACCACTTCAAGACGAACCAGGGCATCCGCAGCCTCTCCGCCGACCAGGCCGCCGAGCTCGTCGGCAAGGACGCCAACTCGCACCAGACCGACCTGCTCCAGGCCATCGAGCGCGGTGTGAACCCGAGCTGGACCCTGTACGTCCAGGTCATGCCGGCCGCCGAGGCCGCCGAGTACCGCTTCAACCCGTTCGACCTCACCAAGGTGTGGCCGCACAGCGACTACCCGCTGCAGCGCGTCGGCCGGCTGGTCCTCGACCGCAACCCGGACAACGTCTTCGCCGAGGTCGAGCAGGCCGCGTTCTCCCCGAACAACTTCGTCCCGGGCATCGGCCCCTCGCCGGACAAGATGCTCCAGGGCCGCCTCTTCGCCTACGCGGACGCCCACCGCTACCGCCTCGGCGTGAACCACACCCAGCTCCCGGTGAACGCCCCCAAGGCGACCGTGGCCGAGAACTACGGCCGCGACGGCGCCATGGCCACCCGCCAGGGCTCGCGCCACGACAAGAACTACGAGCCCAACTCGTACCAGGGCCCGGCCCAGACCGACGCCGCGCTCTCCGCGCCGCTCGCGATCCACGGCTGGACCGGCACCCACGAGGCGCCCGCGCACACCAAGGACGACGACTTCTTCCAGGCCGGTGAGCTCTACCGCCTGATGTCCGAGGACGAGAAGGGCCGTCTGATCGCCAACATCGCCGGCGGTCTCTCCCAGGTGTCCCGCGAGGACGTCATCGAGAAGAACCTCGCGCACTTCGCCGCCGCCGACGCGGACTACGGCAAGCGCGTGGCCGAGGCGGTCCGCGCCCTGCGCGAGGACTGACCGCACAGCAGCACCCAGACTGCGTACGGCACCTGACGGGAGGTCAGTGCCGTACGTGGTCCGGATCGCCGGCCCGGATGAGGGGTGGCCGGTGAACCGGACAAGCGTGAGGACCGCGGCGGCGCCGAGCCAGTGCGGTGGTAAGGACGCCGGGCCCCCTTCTTGACCTGAAAGAAGGGGAACCGCCACGGCGCCCGTCGGCACCACCGCGGTCCCAACGCCCCCTTCCGAGGGGACCCCGCAACACCCCGCAGACTCCGCCCGGCGGCGCGAACGACCCACTCCCGACGCCGCCCTCGCACTGCTTCGCAGGCTTCGGGACGGCTGCGTCGGACTCCGTCCGCCGGCCCCGGGAGCACGCACCCCACAGACTCCGCCCGGCGGCGCGAACGTCCTGTCGCGCCAGCCTCGTGCCGTCGGGCGGTCACAAGCGGGAGAGCGCGGAACCAGGTTTACGGTCCCTGGTTCCGCGCTCTTCTTCGTTCCCGCGGCTCTTGTCCGCGTACGGAAGCGCGTACGCGTCCCAGCGCATCGTTTCTGCGGTGAAGATCCGCACCCGCTCGGAGGAGCGCCCCGCGATTCGGGCCCGCCGTGCCGCGCGCCCGGCGCTATCCACTCGTACATGATCAAGAACCTGATGCGCGGTCTCGCGCCGCTCGCCCTGATCCTCTCCCCCCTGGCCGTCCCCTCCCCCGCCGTCTCCGCGAACGTCGTCCTCCTGCCCGACGCGCTCGCGGACCTGACCGAGGCCGCGGAGGACCCGGCCGGCTACCAGAAGAGCGCCTTCCACCACTGGAACCAGGGCCTCGACCCGGCGGACGGCTGTGACACCCGCTCCGAGGTCCTGCTCGCGGAGGCCGTGGACGCGCCGGAGGCCGGCACGGACTGCGCCCTGACCGGGGGCCGGTGGACCTCGCCCTACGACGGTCAGAACGTCACCGACCCGGCGGCGCTCCGCGTCGACCACCTCGTCCCGCTCGCGGAGGCCTGGGAGTCGGGGGCCTCCGGCTGGACCGCCGCCCGGCGGGAGCGGTACGCCAACGACCAGGGCGCGCCCGCGACCCTGGTCGCCGTCACCACCCGCAGCCTGCGGGACAAGGCGGGGCGGGACCCGGCCGACTGGGTGCCCTCGGACCCCGGCCGGTACTGCCGCTACGTCGGCGAGTGGGTGGCCACGAAGCTGCGCTGGGGCCTGTCCGCCGACAAGGAGGAGATGGCGGCGCTCAAGCTGTTCGCCGACGGTCCTTGCGAGGAGACGGTCGTGCTGCGCTCGGCGACACCTCGCTAGGCCGCTCGTCAGGCCGCTCGCCGTCCTCCGCCCGGGCGAGCAGGAACGTCACGGTGAGCGAGGCGAGGGCGAGCAGCACCATTCCCGTGCGCGGTGACGTGTACTGGGCGAGGGTGCCGGCCAGCGCCGCGCTCACCCCCTGGAGCGCGAGCATCCCCGAGGTGTGCAGCCCGAGGGCGTGACCGCTCAGCTCCTCCGGGACCAGTTCCATCAGCCGCTCCTGGTGCAGCAGGCTCGCCCCGTACCCGACCGCCGACACGGTCACGAGCACCAGCGCGAGGGGAAGCGCCGGGTCGAGGGCGAACAGCAGGAACGGGGCCGCGAGCAGCGCCTGGAGCGGGAAGCGGATCCGGCCGCGCAGCCGCGCCGGCAGGAAGCGGCCGACGGCGGTGTCCCCGGCCAGCATCCCGAACGCGCCGCAGGCGAAGAGGAGCCCGGCGCGCTCGGGGGCGTACGGCACGAAGAGCGACTCGCAGCCGACGACCAGGCCGTTCGGCACCCAGAGGGCGAGGTAGGTGCGGCGGCGGGCGGGCACGGCCCACAGCCGTCCGTTGGTACGCCAGGTCTCGGCGACCGACGGCCGCCCGGCCGCGCGGGGCGGGCGCGCCCCGAGGCCGAGGCGGGCGGCGAGGGCGGCGGCGAGGTAGAGCCCCGCGCCGACGAGGACCGTGCCGCGCGGCGAGAGCAGCGCGACGAGGAGCCCGCCCGCGGCGAAACCGCCGATCTGGCAGGCGCCGGCGGCCATGTTCATCACGGAGCGGCCGAGGAGGTACTCCTCGCGCGGGAGGATCTCGTTCAGGAGTCCGTGGCGCACCCCGCCGCCCAGCGAGGCCGCGAGCCCCTCCGCGAGCAGGATCACGAAGACGGCCCAGGTCGGCAGGCCGGGGATCGCCAGGACGGCGGTGCCGAGGGTGAAGAAGAGGGCGATGCCGGAGAGCGCGGTGCGCGGTGGCAGCCGGTCGGCGGCGGAGAGCAGGGTGGTCGCGCCGAGCAGCTGGGCGAGCGAGGGGCCGAAGAGGGCCAGGGCGGAGAGGAACGGGGACCCGGTCGCGCGGAAGACGAGCGTGGCGAGACCGAGTCCGGCGACGGTCTGGGCGGCGGTGTACGCGGCGCCGGTGACGAAGAGCGGGGTGAACTCGGGGGTGCGGAAGAGCGCGCGGTAGCGGGGCATGCGGGGAGTCTCGGAGAGCGCGGCGGACCACCGGTACTGTTTCGCGGGGAGGCGAAACATGGGCTGGTGGCAGATCGGCACGGACACCCTGGCGGGGAGTTCGTTCCTGCTGTCGCCGCTCGCCGAGACGGTCGCCTCGCTCAAGACCCTGCACGCGGCGGCGGCGACGCACCCGGGCGAGCGGGCCTGGCTCGGCCGGCACCTGCCCGCCTACCGGAAGCGGCTCGCGGCCGAGCCGCTCGACGCGCTGCTCGTGCGGGCGGCGATCGGCCCCACCTGGAACGCGGACTTCCTCACCCCCACCCCGCTGGGCGACCCCGAGCGGTCCTTCGAGGAGGAGGTCGAGGCCGTCCGGGCAACCGAACCCGCCGACGCCGTGGACCAGTTGGCGGTGGCGATCGGCGGCCCGGTGCCGGAGCCGCTGCGCTCGGCACGCGATCTGCCGGAGCGGCTCGCGGGGGTGCTCGGCTGGGTGTGGCGGGAGACGGTACGGCCGGAGTGGGCGCGGCGGCGGCGTGTCCTGGAGGCCGATGTGCTGGCGCGGACGGCCCTGTTGAGCCGGGGCGGCTGGGCGGCTGCGCTCGACGAACTGTGCCCGGGGAAGATGCGCTGGCTCGGCGACGGACGGCTCCAGGTCAACACCCGTGACTATCCGCCGCGTTCGGTCGACCGGGGCAGGCTGCTGTTCGTGCCGGTGACGCCGGCGACCGGCTGGGTCTCGTGGGAGGGGACGGAGCGGTACGCGATCGTCTACCCCTGCGCGGGAGTTCTGGCGGACACGGCCGGCCCGGCGGTGCCGGAGGCCCTGGGGACCCTCCTCGGGACGGCCCGCGCCGGTGTGCTCGTACGCCTCGAATCCCCGCTGTCCACCAGCCAGTTGGTGGCACTCACCGGGCAGGGCCTCGGCTCGGTCGGCCGGCACCTGAAGGTGCTGCTCGACGCCGGGCTCGTACGGCGGGGGCGGGCGGGCCGCTCGGTGCTGTACGAGTGGACGGAGGCGGGCGCGGTGCTGGTCGGAGCACAGGGAGACCCCCGCCCCGGTGCTCCTCGGGGCGGGGGTCGGTCCCTCTGCTGAGGGGGTCGATCAGACCTGGAGGGCCTTGATCGCGGTCGGCGCGTGGCCGGGCTCGGTGGCCAGGTCCTCGAACTCGGTGACGTCGCTCATGTCGACCGTCTTGCTCATGGCGATGTTGGTGATGCGCTCCAGGATGGCCTCGACGACGACCGGGACCTGGTGCTCGACGGCCAGCTTCTTGGCCTCCTCGAGCGCCTCGCCGAGCTTGTCGGGGTCGGTGACGCGGATGGCCTTGACGCCCAGGCCCTCGGCGACCTTGACGTGGTCGACGCCGTAGACGCCGATCTCCGGGGTGTTGATGTTCTCGAACTCGAGGTTGACCTCGAAGTTGATGCCGAGACCGCCCTGCGCCTGCCGGATCAGACCGAGGTAGGCGTTGTTCACGAGGACGTGGACGTAGGGGACCTTGTGCTGGGCGGCGACCGCCAGCTCCTCGATCATGAACTGGAAGTCGTAGTCGCCGGAGAGCGCGACGACCGGGGTCTCCGGGTCGGCGGTGGCGGCACCGATCGCGGCCGGGATGGTCCAGCCGAGCGGGCCGGCCTGGCCGCAGTTGATCCAGTGGCGCGGCTTGTAGACGTGCAGGAACTGCGCGGCCGCGATCTGCGAGAGGCCGATGGTGGTGACGTAGCGGGTGTCCTGGCCGAAGGCCTTGTTCATCTCCTCGTAGACGCGCTGCGGCTTCATCGGGATGTTGTCGAAGTGCGTGCGGCGCTGGAGGGTGGCCTTGCGGTCCTGCGCGGAGGCGGCCCAGGCGGAGAAGTCGGGCAGCGTGCCGGCGGCCTTCATCTCCTTGGCGATCTCGATGAAGAGCTCCAGGGCGGCCTTGGCGTCGGAGGCGATGCCGTAGTCGGGCGCGAAGATCTTGCCGAGCTGGGTGGGCTCGATGTCGACGTGGACGAACTTCCGGCCCTTGGTGTACGCCTCCAGGTTGTAGCCCGTGTGGCGGTTGGCCCAGCGGTTGCCGATGCCGAGGACGAAGTCCGACTCCAGGAAGGTCGCGTTGCCGTAGCGGTGCGCGGTCTGGACGCCGACCATGCCGGCGGCGAGCTCGTGGTCGTCCGGGATGGTGCCCCAGCCCATGAGGGTGGAGATGACCGGGATGCCGGTCAGCTCGGCGAACTCGACGAGGAGGTCGGTGGCGTCGGCGTTGATGATGCCGCCGCCGGCGACGATCAGCGGGCGCTCGGACTCCAGGAGGAAGCTCAGCGCCTTCGCGGCCTGCGCACGGGTGGCCTGCGGCTTGTAGACCGGCAGCGGCTCGTAGGTCTCCGGGTCGAACTCGATCTCGGTGAGCTGGACGTCGATCGGCAGGTCGATGAGGACCGGGCCGGGACGGCCGGAGCGCATCAGGTGGAAGGCCTGCTGGAAGACGCCCGGGACCTGCGCGGCCTCCAGGACGGTCGTCGCGGCCTTCGTGACCGGCTTGGCGATCGTGGCGATGTCGACGGCCTGGAAGTCCTCCTTGTGGAGCTTCGAGACCGGAGCCTGGCCGGTGATGCAGAGGATCGGGATGGAGTCCGCGATGGCCGAGTACAGGCCGGTGATCATGTCGGTGCCGGCGGGGCCGGACGTACCGATGCAGACGCCGATGTTGCCGGCCTTGGCGCGGGTGTAGCCCTCGGCCATGTGGGACGCGCCCTCGACGTGGCGGGCCAGCGTGTGGCCGACGCCGCCCACGTTCTTGAGCTCGCGGTAGAAGGGGTTGATCGCCGCGCCGGGGACGCCGAACGCCTGGGTGACGCCTTCGCGCTTGAGGATCTCAACGGCCGCTGCGGCGGCGGTCATACGAGGCATGGGAGTGCTCCTGCTTCGGCCGGGCGGATCCAGGCGGGTACCTCGTCTCGGGAGGCCCGACCACCTGTTTCCGTAATGCGGAAATACTGTTCTGCTATACGGAAGCAATGTAGGTCGGGCTGCGGAGAGCCGTCAAGAGAAGTCCGCCCGCCGGGATCACGGAAGTGGCCGAAGAGCCTCCCCCGGGCCGTCGGATGGGTGGACGATGGGGCGGAACGACAGGGGGTTGGGCTGTGGGCGAGTCGGTACCGGTGCGCTGTCCGGAATGCCTGCGCACGCAGGCGTACGCGCCACCCGTCTTCCCCTGCGCCTGCGGGAGCCCGGTCGCGCCACCGGTCATGGCGGGCGCGGCCGCGGAACCGATCACGCACCGGAACTGGACGGACGAGTGGGTCACGGTCCGCTGCGAGGCCTGCGGCCGCGAGGACGACTGGCCCCACCCGGAACTGGGCTGCCCGTGCGGGACGGTGCTGCGGATACCGGTACGACCGGTGGGAACGGAACCGGGGACGGCGTACGGGGGCGGGGCGGGGGCCGTCGGCGGGGATGACGGCGCGAGGGGCGGCGTGGCCGGAACCGGGGCCGTCCCTCCCTGGGAGCCGGGGGCGGGGGCGGAGCCTGGGTCCGGGGCGCCCGTGTCACCGTCGCCCTCGAGGC
Organism: Streptomyces sp. R-07; assembly: GCF_049913175.1. NCBI lineage: Bacteria > Bacillati > Actinomycetota > Actinomycetes > Kitasatosporales > Streptomycetaceae > Streptomyces > Streptomyces sp. R-07. The sequence continues at coordinate 6,394,167 of NZ_CP183978.1, read as the reverse complement.
CGGAGCTGGACCTCGGCCCACTAGCGGCTGGGGGACGGGGGTTGGATTTGCGGCCTGGGACGGACGGGGCCGGGATGGGAGGGGCCTCAGGCGAGCCCGGGACCGGCGGGGTCGGTGGGGGCGGGGCCTCAGGCGAGCCCGGGACCGACGGGGTCGGTGGGGGCGGGGCCGGTGCGGATGTGTTCCGTACCGGCGGCGAGCCCGCCAGTGGCGGGGACGGGACGACCGGCGGAGCGCCCGACGCTGTGGCCGACAGGGCTGACGGCGGTACGTCCGGTGGGGCCGGCGGTGGCCGCCCCTCCGGGGGCGAGGCTTCCGCCGACGAGCCGCGGTCCGTGCCCGTGGAGCCGGGGTCCGCATGGTTCGGGCCCGGACCGAGGGCCGGGGGCGGGGCCGGTACGGCCGGGCGCGGCGCGGACGAGCCCGGCCCGGCGCGCCCCCGCACCTTCGCCGAGCGCTACCCGGCGCACATACCGCCGCCGCCCACGGGCCCGCGCCCGGCTCCGCTGCGCGGAGACTTCCGGCCCGTGACGATCCGGACGTCGCGGGACGCGGTCGCGGCTGCGGCCGGATACCTGCGCTGGCTCGGCTTCAGGGACGTCGTCCAGCCCGAGGAGCGCCCCGTGTCGGGCGTGGACCTGCGGGCGCCCGGTCTGCTCGCCGAGGTCGACCCGAGCACCCGGCCGACCGGGCTGCGGGCCGTCGAGTGCCTCTGGCTGAACGGGCTGAGCAACGCCGCCGTGAGCGTGTTCTTCTCGCTCGCGGGCTACACCCCGGAGGCCCGCTCGCGCGCCGCCGAGGTCGGCCTCCCGCTCTTCGTCCTCGACCTGACCGGCACCCCGCAGCCGGTCAACCACGCGGCGGACGAACTGGCGGCGGGCGGCGCCTGAGCCCGGAGGACGCAGGCACAACTCCTCGGCATCCGAAATCGGCCATTCACGCGTGACGATCACGCTTCCCCGGGCACAACACCCTCGGGGGTGGGTGTCATGTCGACGGGGACGTGGTGGTTCATCGGGGCGGCCTGGGGAGAGCTGCTGATCGCCGCCGCTCTGCTGCGAACCCGCAGTGCGAGGAGCGGGCACGCCGGAGCGGCCGAGGTGCCGCCGCCGCAGGCGCTCGCGCTGTTGCGGGGCGGGCGGCGGGCGGCCGTGACCGTGGCCCTGGTGGCGCTGCACCAGCGCGGGGCGGTCGCGGCGGGCCGTAAACATACGATTCGGGCCAATGGCGGACCGGGCCGGACGCGTGACCCCGTACAGCTCGGAGTGCACGGGGCGCTGCACCGGGCGCTCGCGCTGCGGGCCCTCACGCTGCGCCCCGAGGCGCGGCGGGCGGTGGACGCGCTGCGCGGCGAACTGCGCGGGGCCGGGCTGTTGCGCCCGTCGGCGCGCCTGTGGGCCGCCCGGGCGCTGCTGGGATGCGTACCGCTGACGGCGCTGGCAGGGCCGTTCGTCGCCGGGGCCTCGGGGGCGGGTCTCGCCGGGGCGCTCGCGGCCGGGGTGCCGCCGGTCCTCGTGGCGGTGGCGCTGCTGCGGTTGCCGGACACGACCGCGGCGGCGCGGCGGCTCCTCACGGGCCTGCGGGAGCGGTACCCGCTGCCGGCGCATCGGCGCGAGGTGACGGACGGGTGGCTCGTCCAGCTGTACGTGGCGCTGTACGGCGATCCGGCGCTCGCCCTGTTCCTGCCGCGTTTCTCGCGCGAGGGCGGGCTGCTCGACCGCCCCGGGGAGGAGGACCGGAACCGGCCGCCGCCGGCGGGCGGTCCGGCTGCGGGCGGTCCTACGCGTTGAGGCCGCGCCATACTGTCGTATGCGCATCAGAGCGGCCGCTCCGGCCGAACTCCCGCTGCTCCAGGACATCGAACGGGCGGCGGGCGAGCCGTTCCGTTCTCTCGGCATGGCGGCGATCGCGGACGACGACCCGCTGCCCCTGGACGTCCTGGAGACCTACCGTCGCGCCGGCCGGGCCTGGGTGGCGGTGGACGGCGCCGACCGCCCGGTCGCGTATCTGCTCACGGACACGGTCGACGGCGCCGCCCACATCGAGCAGGTGTCGGTGCACCCGGACGCCGCCCGCCGGGGCGTCGGCCGGGCGCTGATCGAGCACCTGGCTGCGGCCGCCAGGGAGCAGGGCCTGGCGGCCCTGACGCTGACGACCTTCACCGAGGTGCCGTGGAACGCCCCGTACTACACACGGCTCGGCTTCCGCGCGCTCGCCGACTCCGACCCGGCGCTCACGGAGGGCCTGCGCGCCATCAGCCACGCCGAGGCGGCCCACGGCCTGTCGGTCTGGCCCCGCGTGTGCATGCGCCGGGAGGTGGTCTAGGTCCCCTCGGTCCGGCCCCGCGTGTGCATGCGCCGGGAGGTCGGTCAGGAGCCTTCGCCGTACCGCTGCCGCAGCTCCACCTTCCGTACCTTGCCGCTCACCGTCATCGGGAACTCGGTGAGGATCTCCACCCTCCGCGGGATCTTGTAGTGGGCGAGCCGGTCCCGGCAGAACGCGGTGATCTCTTCCAGGGTGGGCGGGGCGGCGGGGTCGCGGGGGATCACGCAGGCCAGGATCTCCTCGCCGTACCGCTCGTCGGGGACGCCGACGACCTGGACGTCCGCGATCTTGGGGTGCCCGTAGAGGAACTCCTCGATCTCGCGCGGGTACACGTTCTCCCCGCCCCGGATGATCATGTCCTTGATGCGGCCGACGATCTGCACGTAGCCGTCGTCCCGCATGACCGCCAGGTCCCCGGTGTGCATCCAGCGCCCGGTGTCGATCGCCTCGGCGGTCTTCTCCGGTTCGTCCCAGTAGCCGAGCATCACGCTGTAGCCGCGCGTGCACAGCTCCCCCGCCGCGCCGCGTTCCACCGTGAGGCCGGTCGCCGGGTCGACGACCTTCACCTCGACGTGCGGCATGACCCGGCCGACGGTGCCGGTGCGGCGCTCCAGGTCGTCGTCGCGGCGGGTCTGGGTGGAGACGGGCGAGGTCTCGGTCATGCCGTAACAGATCGACACCTCCGCCATGTTCATCTCGGCGACGACGCGCTTCATCACCTCGACCGGGCACGGCGAGCCCGCCATGATCCCGGTGCGGAGCGTGGAGAGGTCGTACGCGGCGAAGTCGGGGAGGTTGAGTTCGGCGATGAACATGGTCGGCACCCCGTACAGCGAGGTGCAGCGCTCCTCCTGGACCGCCCTGAGCGTGGCGGCGGGGTCGAAGGAGGCGGCCGGGATGACCATGCAGGCGCCGTGCGAGGTGGCCGCGAGGTTTCCCATGACCATGCCGAAGCAGTGGTAGAAGGGCACCGGGATGCAGATGCGGTCCTGCTCGCTGTAGGCGATCATCTCGCCCACGAAATAACCGTTGTTGAGGATGTTGTGGTGGGAGAGCGTGGCGCCCTTCGGGAAGCCCGTCGTCCCCGAGGTGTACTGGATGTTGACGGGCTCGTCGCAGGACAGCGGTTCCGGGCGCAGCTCGCCGGGCGTCCGGGCGAGCAGCGCGTCCCAGGTGGGGTCGCCGAAGTAGACGGCCTCGCGCAACTCCGGGCATTCGGCGCGTACTTGCTCGACCATGGCGCGGTAGTCGCTCGTCTTGTGGGCGAGGGAGGCGAAGAGCAGGGAGATGCCGGCCTGCTTGAGGACGTACGCCAACTCGTGGGCCCGGTAGGCCGGGTTGATGTTGACCATGATCGCGCCGATGCGGGCGGTGGCGTACTGGACGAGGACCCACTCGGCGCAGTTCACCGCCCAGATGCCGACCCGGTCGCCCTTGCGGACCCCGCTGCCGAGCAGCGAGCCCGCCAACCGGTCGACGTCCGCGCCGAATTCGGCGTACGTCCAGCGACGCCCGGTCGGCACGTCGACGAGGGCCTCGCGGTCCGGCCAGGCGGCCACGGCCCGGTCGAGGTTGGCGGCGATGGTGTCGCCGAGGAGTTCGGTCGTGGAGGTCCCGTGGGAGTAGGACAGGTTCATCCGAGGTCCCCTTCCACGTACTCCTTGCCGCCGCCCTCCGCCGTCAGCCGGCGCAGTTCCACCCGGCGGATCTTGCCGGAGACCGTCTTGGGGAGGTCGGCGAACTCGATGCGCCGGACGCGCTTGTACGGCGCGAGGACCGCGCGCGAGTGGGCGAAGAGGGCCTTCGCGGTCTCCTCGCCCGGCTCCCAGCCCGCCGCGAGGACGACGTACGCCTTCGGGACGGCGAGCCGCAGCGGATCGGGGGCGGGGACGACGGCCGCCTCGGCGACGGCCTCGTGCTCCAGGAGGGCGCTCTCCAGCTCGAAGGGGCTGATCTTGTAGTCGGAGGCCTTGAACACGTCGTCGGCGCGCCCGATGTACGTGATGTAGCCGTCCGCGTCCCGCGAGCCGATGTCGCCGGTGCGGTAGTAGCCGCCCGCCATCGCCTCGGCCGTACGCTCCGCGTCGCCGTGGTAGCCGGTCATCAGGCCCACCGGGTTGACGGCGAGGTCGAGACAGATCTCGCCCTCCTCGACGTCCGGCGTGCCGCTCACCGGGTCGACGAGGGTGACCCGGAAGCCGGGGCTCGGGCGCCCCATGGAGCCCTCCTTGAGCCGCTGGCCGGGGCTGTTGGACACCTGCACGGCGGTCTCGGTCTGGCCGAAGCCGTCGCGGATGGTGACGCCCCAGGCGCGCCGCACCGACTCGATCACCTCGGGGTTGAGGGGTTCACCGGCGGCGACGACCTCGCGCGGCGGCCTCTTCAGCTGGCCGAGGTCGGCCTGGATCAGCATCCGCCACACGGTCGGCGGGGCGCAGAAGCTGGTGACGCCGTTGCGCTCCATCTCGTCCATGAGCCGGGCCGGGTCGAAGCGGGTGTAGTTGTGGATGAAGACGGTCGCCTCGGCGTTCCACGGCGCGAAGAGGTTGGACCAGGCGTGCTTCGCCCAGCCCGGCGAGGAGATGTTGAGGTGCACGTCGCCGGGCCTGAGGCCGATCCAGTACATCGTGGAGAGGTGGCCGACCGGGTACGAGGTGTGGGTGTGCTCGACCAGCTTGGGCCGGGCGGTCGTGCCGGAGGTGAAGTACAGCATCAGGATGTCGTCGGCGAGGGTGACACCCTCGGGCTCGAACACGTCCGACTCCTGGGCGGCGTCCTCGTACCCCAGCCAGCCGACGCCGTCGCCGCCGACCGAGATCCGGGTGTACTCCCCGGGGACGTCGTCGAACTTGGCGGTGTCCTCGGCGCGCACGATGACGTGCCCGGCGCGGCCCCGGTCGACGCGGTCGCGCAGGTCGGCCGGGCCGAGGAGCGGGGTGGCGGGGATGAGGACGGCGCGCAGCTTCATCGCGGCGAGCACGGTCTCCCACAGCTCGACCTGGTTGCCCAGCATCAGGATGATCCGGTCGCCGGCGCGCACGCCCTGGGCCCGGAGCCAGTTCGCGACCCTGTTCGAGCGGGCGGACATCTCGGCGAAGGACACCTTCGTCTCGGAGCCGTCCTCCTCGACGACGTGCAGCGCGGTCCGGTCGTTGTCCCGCGCGATGACGTCGAACCATTCGAGCGCCCAGTTGAAACGGTCGGGCCGGGGCCAGACGAAGCCCTCGTAGGCCGTCTCGTAGTCCTCGCGATGCTGCAGCAGGAAATCCCGGGCGGCCCGGAACCTCTCCGTCGCGCCGGTCGCGCTCGTGGGCGTCATGTGTCCTCCTCATTGCGGGACCTGTCCCGGACATCGTGTAATCGGTGACCCAGGTCTCACTACCCCCGTTCGGGGGTGAAGGAGTGGTTCCGTGCCCGAGATGATGGAAGCGGCGGAGTTGCGTACGGCGCTGCTGCGGCTCAGACGCGCCAGCGGGCTGCCCGTCGTCTTCGGCGGGCTGCTCCAGGAGGGCCGCGCGATGCGGATCGCCGAGCTCAGCGGCGCGGTGACGCCCGCGCTGCGCGGCCTGGCGATCTCGGCCGGCTCCGGGCTCGGCGGGAAGTGCCTGGCGCTTTCGCGGCCGTGCGCGGTCACGGACTACCAGGCGTCGCGCCACATCACCCACGAGTACGACGTCCCGGTCACGGCGGAGGGCCTGCGCGCGGTCATCGCCGTCCCCGTCGTCGTACGGCGCAAGGTGCGCGGCGTGCTGTACGGGGCACTGCGCGAGTCCCTCCCGATCGGCGAGCGGGTCTTCGACGCGGCGATGGCGGCGGCCCGCGACGTCGAGCAGGCCCTCGCGGTACGGGACGAGGTGCGGCGACTGCTCACGCCGCCGGCCCCCGGCCCGTCCTGGGAGGAGGTCCGCCAGGCGTACGGGCAGCTGCGCGAACTGGCCCCGAAGGTCGTCGACCCCGGGCTGCGCGACCGTATCCTCGCCGTCTGCGGCCGCCTCGAATCGGCCTCCGGCACCACGCCCACCACGCCCGGCGTGTCCCTGACCCCGCGCGAGACGGACGTCCTCGCGGCGGTCGCCTCGGGCGCGACGAACGCGACGGCGGCGGCCCGCCTGGGCCTCCGCCCTGAGACGGTGAAGGGCTACCTCCGCTCGGCCATGCGCAAACTGGGCGCCCACACCCGCCTGGAGGCGGTGGTGGCGGCGCGGAGGGCGGGGGCGCTGCCGTGACGGACGCGGGGTCGGAGCAGCGGGCGCGGTCCGCCGGGCCGGGGCACGGGGCGCGCGCGGAGGCAGCGGCGGACGGGAGGCCTTCGGATCGAGGCGCGGAGACGCCGGCGGGCCCGGGGTGCGCGGGCCCGCCGGGGGTGCGCGGGCCCGGGGCGCGGGCCCGACCGGAGGCCGGCGGCTTCAGAGGGCGGCGGCCCAGGCGTCGAACGCGGTGACGCACGCCTCCAGGGTGGCCGCCGGACGGCCGATCGAGGCTCCCGGGCCCCGCCGACAGGGTCAGGGCGAAGCCGCAGCCGCACGGGCCGCAGCCCTTCGGTCATCGCGAGGAGTCCGTCCCGCACGGTCTCCCCGTGGAACCAGGCGCCTCCGGCGCCGAGAGAGAGCAGCCGGCCCTCCTCGTCCACGGCCATCGGCGCTTCCGCGCCGGTGCGGCCGAGGGGGAAGAGCCGGGTGCCGAGCCGGTCGGCGAGCCGGTGCAGGGGCGGCTTGAACGGCCCGTCGCTCGGTCGCTGTCTACTCGGTCGTCATCGTGACCGCGTACAGCCGGTCGGAGACGAGTGCGGACTCGGCGCGGTATCCGAGGAACGGCTCGCGCAGGCTCGGCGCGAGCCCGTCGAAGAACTCCCGGACGGCGGGGTGGAGTCGGGGTTCGCCGTCACCGGTCAGATCGGGCTGGCTGGTGATCGCCCCTGGACTAGAAGGGACGAGAAGGGAGGCTGCGGTTCCCGGAAACGGTGTCAGCCAAAGCAGTCCCGCGCTTCCTGCTGGGGGCCGCGCAGCAGACAGCTGATGGCCTCGTACGTGTTAGCTCCCAGGAAATAGGGACCGGTGTGGTGCATGAGGAAGAAACGTCCGGTCTCGTCGATGAGCACCATGGCCCCGTCGAACGACTCGTATCCGACGGGAAAGAGCTTCTTCCCCACACTGCGGGCGAGTTCGGCGACCTCCTCGCCGCTCTCCTCGTAGATCCAGTGCGGGGTGAATCCGACGGCGTCCGGCGGCGTTCCCGGAATCACCAGGCGCAGCCCGCCGAATTCCCGGACGAATTCCTGGGCGGCCTGGAACGCTTCGACCGGATGCCTTTCCTCGGCGAAGCGGTCGATGACGAAGCCGAGGAGCTCGGGCAGCTGCGCGCCGATGTCACGCCCCCGTGACCAGCCCGCCTCGGTCAGGACCGCCTCTACTTCCTCCGCTGTCATTCTCGGCATTGCAGGCTCTCTCTCAGTGGTGCGCGATGACACCGGCGAGGGGCAGCAGTCTCTCCCAGGACCGGCACGGCGGTTTGTACCCGCCGTGCAGCAACTGATCGTCCCCGGGGCGAAAGAACGACACGACGGCGGCTGCTCCTCCTCGCTGCCGCACCGCTCGTCAGCTCTCCGCGTGGACGATGTCGTACGGAGTGCCGGAAGGCGCCAAAAGTCGGAGGGTCCGCTCCGCCTCGGTGACGAGGGCGGCGCGTGCCGCGCGGGTCACGGGCGCGAAGGGCTCGATGGTGAGCGTGGTGCGGTCCTTCGCCTCGTCGAGGCGCCACAGTCCGGCGACGAAGCCGTCGAGGAGGAAGACGCGGTGGGCCTGGTTGGCGGTCCAGGTGCGGGTCCGGTACTCGGCGGGGACGACGCGGGTGCGGTCGGCGTGCGAGAGGAGCAGGTTGTCGTACTCGGGCAGGAAGCGGGGCGGGGCGGGGGTGTCCTCGTCGGGGCGGGGCGCGTCGGGAAGGTCGAAGAGCTCGGTGCCGTTCTCGTCCCGGAAGACGAGGAGCCCGGGCCGCAGCCGCTCGAAGGCCGGGCGGAGGCGGGTGAGACCGCACCAGGTCTGCATGTCCTTGACGGAGGCGGGGCCGAAGGCGCCGAGGTAGCGCAGCACGGTCTCGTCGATGTCGGCGGCGACGTCCTCGGGCCCGTCGAACCACACGTCGACGGTGGTGAGCGCGACCTGCCCGCTGCGCCGCCACAGGCCGCGCGGGGTGACCTGCACCATCAGGAGCAGGCAGCGGGCGGCGATGGTGAGCGCCTGCGGGTCGGCGTCCGGCCACTCCTGGAGCAGGTGCTCCCGCAGCTCCTTCGGGGTGCGGGGGCTCTCCTCGACGTACGCGGTCGCCAGGGCCGTGAGCCGGTCGAGGTCCACGCCGTCGAGCCCCTTGCGGAACATCTTCAGCTCCCGGTCGATCGCCCCGCCCTGGACGAGCCGGCGCAGGCCGACGGCGTCGCGGGCGGTGTGGGTGTGGACGGTGGACCGGAGCGAGACGATACGGGCGACCCGCCGCGACTCCATCTGCGCGGACAGGTCCTCGGGCCGGAACCCTTCGAGTCGGGCGGCGAGCGCGTAGTACGGGGGCTTGGTGTTCTGGGCCTGCAGTCCGACGAGGTGCCCGACGGCCTCTTCGACGCCGAGCGGGGCCGGGCGCAGGAGCAGCTGCCGGTCGAGGGTGGCGCGGTTCAGGGCACGGGTGCCGAGCACGGGGTGGGTCGTCTTGAGGGCCATACGAGCACGCTATCGAGCCATGCGGACAGCTGCCGTCCTCAATGCGAACCCGACGAGATCCGGACGGGATCCGGACGGGATCCGGACGGGAGGGATTCACCCCATATATCCTGCTCCAGGCCCGTTGTCCCGCCCTGGGCGCCCAGGCCGAGGAGGAGCACGCCGATGTCCGACCGCCGCCCCCGCCCGGCCTGGCGCCGCCGGCCCGAACCGCCGCCCGCGACCTCGAACGCGCGACCGCCCTCGGCGGAGCCGAGCGTGGTGCAGTCGACGCTCTACCGCGACGGCCGGCAGGTCTCCTCCCCCACCACCCTCGCGGACACCTTCCGTCAGCTGCGTGAACACCCCGACGGCATGGCCTGGATCGGCCTCCAGCGCCCGACCGAGGAGGAACTCCACTCCCTGGCCGCCGAGTTCGACCTGCACGAGCTGGCCGTCGAGGACGCGATGGAGGCTCACCAGCGCCCCAAGCTGGAGCGGTACGGCGAGACGCTCTTCGTCGTCCTGCGCGCCGCCCGCTACCTCGACGCCCCGGAGGAGGTCGACTTCGGCGAGCTCCACGTCTTCGTGGGCCCGGACTTCCTCATCACGGTCCGGCACGGCGCCGCCCCGGACCTCTCGGCCGTCCGTCGCCGCATGGAGGAGAACCCGGACCTGCTGGCCCTGGGCCCCGAAGCGGTCCTGTACGCGATCCTCGACGCGGTGGTCGACGGCTACGCCCCGGTGGTGGCGGGCGTCCAGAACGACATCGACGAGATCGAGACGGAGGTCTTCGGCGGCGACCCGGCGGTCTCCCGCCGCATCTACGAACTCTCCCGAGAAATGGTCGAGTTCCAGCGCGCCACCCGCCCCCTGGTGGGCATGCTCCACGCGCTCATGGCCGGCTTCGCCAAGTACGGCACGGACGAGGAACTCCAGCGCTACCTCCGCGACGTCGCCGACCACGTCACCCACACCAGCGAACGCGTGGACGGCTTCCGCCAGGCCCTGACGGACATCCTCACGGTCAACGCGACCCTGGTCACCCAGCAACAGAACGCGGAGATGCGGGCCTTGGCGGAGGCGGGCTTCGAACAGAACGAGGAGATCAAGAAGATCTCCTCCTGGGCCGCCATCCTGTTCGCACCCACGCTGGTGGGAACCATCTACGGCATGAACTTCGACCACATGCCGGAGCTGCACTGGGCAGGCGGGTATCCGTTCGCGGTGGTGCTGATGGCGGTGGTGTGCGTGAGCCTGTACGTGGTCTTCAAGAAGAAGGACTGGCTGTAGCAGCCCACCCCAAACTCTTGATCGTCAGCGTCCGGCTCGATGGTTCTTGAGGTACGCCTCGCCATTCTGGCCGGCCAGGTACGCGTGTACGTGCCGGGCGGCGGGGTTCGGGCGGCGTCACGCCGGCCCCTGGTGGGAGGGCGGTTCGCGTCTGGGACCATGAGCGGATGTCCGAGGAGTCGCACCTGATGTCAGGCCTGTGGCCGCTCGCGCCATCCGGGGCCACGGATTGGCTGCTGGAGCTGTGCGGCGACGGCATCACCGGGTTCATGCCTCCGGCGATGCCCGACGCGGTGTGGGTGCTCAACGCCATGTACGAGCACGAGCAAGGGCCGGCCGACGTGTCGTACCACGAGCACCACCAGGCGCGGCTGGCGGACGGGAGTGTCCAGCGGCACGTGTTCGCGGGCATCGACCTCGACGCCGTGGGCGTCGCCACGGGGGGAGGGCTCGGCCGCGCCGAGCACCCGGGGCCCGGTTGGCGGCGGCTGCGCTGGGCCGAGCTTGCCCGGCGAACCGGCGACCAGGTCGTGGCCGACGGACTGATGCCCTCCTACCGTTGCTTTCCCTTGGCCAAGAAGGAGGGCAGCTGGCCGCTGGGCGTGGTCCCGCCGACCGAGGGCAGCCTGGACCGTGAGACCTGGAACCGGCTGATCGCCATCCTCACCCAGTACAGTCCCACGGGCCCGGACACCCGCTGTCTGGCCTACTACAACCCGCTGATGCTCGGGGCCGTCGACTTCGACAACCCCCACGTGCGTGCGGGTCGGCTCGGCGACGCCGAGGTCCTGTACGACCAGTCCGAGGCCGACTTCAGCCCGTCCAACCTCTGGGCCGATGACCACTCGTGGGTCCTGTGCACCGACTACGACCTGTGGGCCACCAAGGTCGCCGGGCCCCCAGCCCTCATCGACGCGTTGCTGAACGACTGTGAAATCGAGGCGGTCCGTCTGCCTTGGGCCCACTGACGACGATCTGCTCGGACTCTTCTCCAGCGCCGAAGCGCGGGCGCGTTCCTGTTCCTGACCGCTGGGGTCGGCCTGCCCTGGAGTGCGTGGTCGGTTCCGTGGTGGAGAGGCGTCCGGGCGCTCTCCTGTCGCTGCCGAGTTTCTGCGCCGGCTGGACCTGATGGGTACCGACGATCGAGGCGGAGCTTCTGAACGACGACCGGCTGGGCCGGGCCCTGGACGCCGTCGCGCCGCACCTGACGGAGCTCACCGACAGTATCGGGGCCTACCACCTGCGCCGCCCCGGCCCGGACTTCGTGATCCTGGACGCCCAGCCGACCGCGGGCGGGGCCTGGCAGCACACCTGGGACTCCCTGCACCTCCTCTCCCCCGCTCCGTACTCCTCCCTGCCTGGCCGACTGATGCCGCCGCAGTCCCGCCGACTTCACCGGCCGCCGCGTGATCGTCGTCGGAGGCGGCAACTCCGGCGCCCAGATCGCCGCGGACCTCGCGTACGACACCGACCTCACCTGGTCACCCTCCGCGAACCCCGTCACCTCCCCGACGACATCGACGGCCGCGCCCTCTTCGACCACGCCACCGCGCGTCGCCGCGCCCTGGACGAGGGCCGCGCCGACACGGGTGGCGTGGCCTCGCTCGGCGACGTCGTGGCCCTCCCGCCCGTGCGCGCCGCCCGCGACGCCGCCGCCTCCACCTCCTCGGCTACGGCGGCTGGACCGGCCCCGCCTCCGCCACCCTCATCGGCGTCGGCCGCCCGGCCCGCGAGGCCGCACGTGCCCTCGCCGACTTCCTCAACCGTCCTCGGTGAGGGTGAGCTGGCGTCGGTGGAAGTCGAAGTGCCGGGTCGGATACCGGTACAGCTCCGCGACGGTCATGAAGTCGTCGAAGAAGGGGTCCCAGCGGTCGGGGTAGGGCATGCCGCGCGCCAGCCCTATCTCCGCTTCGGAGTCCAGCCGGTGGTGGAGGTCGGCGATGACGTGGTCGAACAGGGCAGTCATTCGGCGGGGTCGAAGCACCCTGACGGCGCCGACGGGGCCGAGATAGTTGACGAGGTCGAACGGCCGCGTTCCTGCGTTCAGCACGCCGGCGAAGGCTCGGCCGGCACGGTCGGGAAGCCGCTGGAAGACGCGCATCACGATCAGCAGCGGGCGGATCAGGATGTAGCCGAAGAGCATGTGGACGAGCAGCTGCTCGTTGGTCCAGCGCGTGCCTGCCGTGCGCCTGTGTAGTTCTTCCTCGGTGGCATCGGCCACAAGGTGATGGAAGGCGCTACGTGCCCGCTCAAGCTCTCCATGGATCACCTGACGGTCCACCGGCGGCTCATCTGTCATCGGAGCCACCCGCTCTCGGGACGCCTCAGGCCATCCGGCCGATGGCCGCCTGATCTCTTGATGCCCCGTGTGGTGTTGCACTTACCTCTGGGCAGCCGGGTCAGTCGACGTGGGGGCTGCGGCGCTCGACGAGGACGGTGTCGCGCCAGCGGCCGTGGTGGCGGCCGATCCGCTCACGTCTGCCGATCACCCGGAAACCGGCCCTCTCGTGGAGGGCCAGGCTCGCGGTGTTCTCCGGGAAGATGCCGGACTGGATCGTCCAGATCCCGGCAGCCTCGGTGGAGTCGATCAGCGCCTTCAAGAGGGCACCCGCGACTCCGCGGCCCCTGGCGTCGGGGTGGACGTACACCGAGTGCTCGACGACGCCCGTGTACACGCACCGGTCGGAGACGGCGGTGGCGGCGACCCAGCCGAGGACGCTACCGCCGCCGCTGTCGAGGGCGACGAACCGGTGCTCGGGCGACTTGGACGCGTCGAAGATCTCCCACGTCGGCGCGGTGGTCTCGAAGGTGGCGTTGCCCTCGTCGATGCCGGCCTGGTAGATCGCCAGGACCTGCCCGGCGTGGTCGGCGGCCATCGGGGCCACGACGAACTCAGCACTCATCGGGCACCTCCTCCCCCATGATCGCCCGCACGGCGCGCGGGAACACCGACAGACAGGTGCGGTTCACGGCGTACAAGGTCGAGGTGCCCTGCTTCTCGGGCAGGACGAAGCGGACCTCGGCCAGGATCTTCAGGTGGTGGGAGACGGTCGACTGCCCGATGTCCACCTGGGTGACGAGCTCTCCCACGGTCATCGGGCGCCCTGCCCCGGCGAGCAGATGCAGGAGCCGTACGCGGGTGGGGTCGCCGAGGGCGCGGAACCACGTGGCGTACGTACGGGCCTGTTCTTCGGTGAGCGACTCGGATGCCTTCATCGATCATCGATGATATTCGATGAAGGAGGCCTTTGGCCAGAGCGGCGACGGTCGACGACGCGCTCGGTCACCCCGACTCGGAGTGGCCGTTCCGCACCACGCGAGCCACGAGCGTCCGCGACATCGATGTCGCGGCCCGTCGACTCCGGGGGCACGTGGGTCGGGGTCATGACGGATTCCTGCCCGCACCATCGCGTTCTACCGCCGCAGCGGCTTCGTCCCGACGGGCCACGAGGAGCCGTACCCGCTCGATGAGAGCCGGCGGGAATGTCGCCGCTGCCCAGGCCACACCGCTCAGGACCTCTGCGCTCCCGCCCGCCCCGCACGACGTGCAGGCGTCGCAGCGTCTCGTTCACGGCGACGGCGGAGACCATGGCGCTGAGCGGGCCGTAACCGGGGGCCTCGTCCTGGCGGTGCTCGCACCGTTCCGGGAACCCCGGTCCCACGTGCAGGGGCTCGGCGCCGTGCTCCGCCGTAGACGTCGGCCGGTTTCCCGCCCGGGACGTGAGGTGCAAGCTGGAAGGGAGACCGTCCTCCCATCCCGGGAACGGGCTCGGGCGCGGTCTCGCCACTCCGAGTGAGCTCCTCGCAGCTCGGCTGGAGGAAGCGATATGACACAGCAGGCCACCACCGGCACGCGCTGGCATCTGGCCGGCGACTGGTTCGACGTATGCAAGTGCGCGATTCCGTGCCCGTGCACGTTCGCGCAGCCCCCGACCTACGGCGACTGCGAAGGCGTCATGGTCTGGCACATCCGGGAAGGCAACTTCGGGGACGTACGGCTCGACGACCTCAATGTCCTGATGCTCGGGTCGTTCGAGGGCAACCCGTGGGCCGGCACGCATACCGACCCGTACGCCGCGGTCTTCCTGGACGAACGTGCCGACGATGAGCAGCGGGCCGCGCTGGGGACCGTGTTCGGCGGTGAGGCGGGCGGATGGCCGGCGGAGTTCGGGGCGATGTTCCACCCCGAGATGCGGGGCATGGACGTCGTCCCGATCCACGTGGAGATCGACGAGGGTCTCGCCACGTGGCGAGCCGAGATCCCGGGCCTCGTCACGGCGACCGCCGAGGCGCTCACCGGCCCGACCACCCCGAACGGCGAACGCGTCCAGGTCCTCAACTCCCCGGGCTCCGAGGTGGGGCCGGGCCAGATCGCCACGTGGGGGCGGTCCACCGTCGACCGCGCCGACGCGTTCGGCTTCTCCTGGGAACGCACCGGGAAGTCGAGCAAGTACTTCCCCTTCGACTGGAGCGGCCCTGACTGAAAGCCCGTCTGCCCGGCCCGTGCCCCCGTAGGAGTGCAGCACCAGGACTGCCTGCCGCCCAGGACTCCGGGTCCCGATGGCATCGATGGGCGGCTCCCCTCTCACCTGGGCTTTCGGGAGCGAGCTGCCGCCGGCCGGCCGTCGACAGCTGAAGACACCCGCGTCGCTGGACACGCAGAACGGCACCAGGAAGGTGAACGGCACCCGCAGCAGGCCCGGCCAGGCTCGGTGACCTGGGCTGGGACCCCGGCCCGGGCTGAGGGGTCAAGCCGTTCGCGCCACCGCGGACGGACGGCTCCGCCTCCGGGATCCGGACGCTGAACGTCGGTCTGCGAAGCAGGTCGACGAGAGGGACGGGCACGAGGGTGACGCCGTCGGTTGAGGTGGACGAAGCCACTCCGCGCGCGTCACGGCGTAACCCTCCGCATCCCCGCGAGCACGACTGGCTGTAGTCGACACATCGACACCAGGCCCGGCCGGCGCCGGGGCGGCGAAAAGCCTGGCGCGCGGGGCCGACGGAACCGGGTAACGTCTTTGTCATGTTCTTCCAGACGCCGATTTACGAGTGAGAGCGTGACGGGCCCCTGCTGACCTGCTTCGACGTCGCCGCGCCCGTCCCCCACCGTTGAATCCGTAGATCACTTCACATCATCCCCGGGAGAGCCCGTGACCGACAGCAAGAACATCAACAACCCAGTGGGCCAGGGCGGCGGCCCGCGCAAGAAGCTGTCCCGCGCCGAACGGCAGAACAACGGCCCGCACCGCAACCTCGACCGCAAGAGTGCCGCCGACCGTAAGGCGGAGCTGGTGCGCAAGATGCGCGAGAAGGCAGCCGCAGCCGAGGGCGCCGGGCAGGCGAGCGACGACACCGCACAGAGCTGACACACCGCCGCCGCAGGGCGGCACCGCACGGGGCAGGGCCCGGACCGCGACGAGCGGTCCGGGCCCTGTTGCCGTACCGGGCACGGCCGGTCCCGCTCGGCTCTCGGCAGACCAGGCGCGGCATCCGCAGCGAGGCGGCGCGTCAGCCACTCGGCGCGGAGGCGCGAGGCGCGCCTCGCCCTGCTGCGGGCCGCCGCTCGTCCATCCCGAACCTCGCCCCGCCGAGGGAGGCGTCAGAGGTGCCTCAGCGCGCTGCGGGCCGCGTTGTAGCCGCACATGCCGTGGGCGCCGGCTCCGGGCGGGGTGGCGGCGGAGCAGAGGTAGACGCCGGGGATGCCGGTGGCGTACGGGTCGAGTGCCACGCGCGGCCGGAAGACCAGCTGCAGGGGATCGTTGGCGCCGGTCACGATGTCACCGGCGACGTAGTTCTCGTTGTGTCGGCTCATGTCCGTGGTGGTGCGCACGTGCATGGCCCGGATCCGGTCCCGGAAGCCGGGGGCGTACCGCTCGATCTGTGCGGTGATCGTCTCGGTGGCGTCGCCCGTGTAGCCGGCCGGCACATGGGCGTAGGCGTAGAGCGGGTGCACGTCGCGGGCCGAGCGGGTCGGGTCGGCGAGGTACTGCTGACCGACGAGGACGAACGGCCGCTCGGGCATCCGGCCGGCCACCACGTCCTTCTCGGCGGCGGCGATCTCCGCGACGCTGCCGCCCAGGTGCACCGTGCCGGCGGAGCGCGAGCCCTCGTGCGTCCACGGCACGCCGCCCTCGACGGCGTAGTCGACCTTGAACGCGCCGGGCCCGTGCCGGTACCTGGTGTACGCCCGGCGCACTCCCGCCGG
The DNA here is from genome assembly GCF_049913175.1 of Streptomyces sp. R-07. NCBI lineage: Bacteria > Bacillati > Actinomycetota > Actinomycetes > Kitasatosporales > Streptomycetaceae > Streptomyces > Streptomyces sp. R-07. The sequence continues at coordinate 6,377,658 of NZ_CP183978.1, read as the reverse complement.
CAGCCGGTTCCCCGCGATCCGGACGGCGGCGGACGGCGAGGTGTCCAGCATCACGAGGTCCGGGTCCTCCAGTTCGTCCAGCGAGGTCACCCGGCGGCCGGTCTCGAACTTCACCCCGCGCTCGGTCGCGCGGCGGACGATCGCGTCCCGGAGCGCAGCCGAGCCACCCTCGGCGACCGGCCAGCCATAGGCGTGGGCGGCCGCGGTCAGGGCGACCCCGATGGCGGAGGAGAAGAGCGTGTTCAGCGGTCGGAAGCTGTGCGCCGCCGTGCCGATCCACAGGGCGCGCGTCTCGGGCGAGCCGAAGCGGCGGGCGAGGAGCGTGGCGGGCAGACCGCCGTACATGCCGAGCCGGGCCAGGTGGAGGGGGTGGCGCGGGATGTGCAGCACCGGCTGCAGGAACTCCTGGCTGATGGTCCCGAACCGCTCGGCGAGCGGACCGAAGACGGCCTTCCAGCCGGAGCCGCCCGCCCCGAGCCCGGCCGCGGTCCCGGTGACGGAGCGGAGGGCGACCGCGCCGCGACCGCCGTCGAGCGGGTGGGAGAACTCGACGGGTGCCCAACGCCAGGTGAGCCCGGCGCCGGCCAGGTCGAAGCGCTGGGCGAAGGCCGAGCCGGGGCCCAGGGGGTGCATGCCGGAGCACTCGTCGTGGAGGAGGCCGGGCAGGGTCAGTTCGCTGGAGCGGACGCCGCCGCCGAGGACGTCCGCGGCCTCGATGACCCGGACGCGGACGCCTTCGGCGGCGAGGGTGAGGGCGGCGGCGAGCCCGTTGGGCCCGCTGCCGACCACGACTGCGGTGGTCATGTGACGGCCTCTTTCCCGTCTGCGGCCCGGTGGGCCGGGTGGTGCTGGGGGTGGCGCCGGGTGATCCGGAGCGGGAGGGAGCCGTTGGGCAGCCAGGGCTGCCGGCCGCCGAGGTCGCGCACGTGCCAGCGGCCCCGCTCGACGATGCCCGGGGCGGCGTCCATCACGAAGCACTCCTACTCCTGGACGGCCGGTGGATCGATTCCACCCAGAAGACCACGAACTCGCCCGGCGCGAAGTGTAAGCGGCGCTGGATCGCCTCGATCGGCTGATCGTCGTGGGACGGGCCGTTCACGGAGGCGCTCCTCGGCGCCCGTCGCCGTCGCCCGGACCGCCGACGCCCAGCGTGGTGGACCCCTGCCGCGGACGAGGGAGCACCCGAGGAGGCCTCCGGCGACGAGGCATCCGGCGAGGCCGGCCGGTTCGGGTCGGTCCTGCTGCTCCCCCTCCGGGCCCACCACACCCTCGACGACATACAGAGCGGCATCGGCTTCGCCCACAACGCGTTGATCTTCACTTCGGCTCTGCGAGGCTGACCACTCGGCGAAGTCACCTGTGGAGGTGGGAAGGTGCGCGAGGAATACGGTGCGGTGAGCGTGCTCGTCGGCCAGGACCGGGGCGCGTACCCGTACGGCAACTCACTGCTCGTACGGGGTACGTCCGAATCACTGGTCGTCGATCCGTCGCTGTCGCTCGTCGCAGGAGCACCGGCGGCGGACGTGGTCCTGGTGAGCCACGCCCACGAGGACCACATCGCCGGTCTGGGCAGCTACGAGGTGCCGGTCCACGTCCACGAGGGCGATGTGGAGGCCCTCAGGTCGCGCGAGGTCATGCTCGCGGGCCTCGGGCTTCCGCCGGAAGCGGTTCCCGGCATGGACAGGATGCTGCGCGAGCAGTTCCACGTGCGGGGCCGGCCGGACGCGAAGGGCTTCGAGGACGGCACGGTGTTCGACCTCGGGGGCCGCACGGTGACGGTCGTGCACCTGCCGGGCCACACGGCGGGGCACAGCGGCTTCCTGATCGAGCCGGACGGCTTCCTGTTCGTGGCGGACATCGACCTGACGTCCTTCGGTCCGTACTACGGCGACCTCGGCAGCAGCCTCGTGGAATTCGAGGCGTCTATGCGCCGGTGCCGGGAGATCGACGCCCGCTGGTACGGAACGTCCCACCAGAAGGGCGTGATCGAGGGCGCGGCGGAGTTCCGGCGCCGCCTCGACGCGTTCGCGGCCGTGGTGGCGAAGCGGGACGCCGCACTGCTCGGCTTCCTGGCCGAGCCGCGCACGGTCGAGGAGATCGTCGAGCACCGGCTGGTCTACCGCCCGCACGTCGAGGGCGCCCACGTGAGGCCGGTGGAGCGGCGGACCGCCGTGCAGCACCTGGACCGGCTGACGGCCGGCGGGCTGGTCACCGAGGCGGAGGAGGGAAGGTTCCGCGCGACACCCGGAGCGGGCACGTGACGTCTTCGGCATGAATTTCGGCAACATGCCGGAGCCGCGCCGGGCCGTCGGGCATCGGTTGGCCATCCTGCTTCCACGTCATTCTCGAGAAAGCGGGAGCGGGCCATGGGTGATCTCCTCCTGATCCGGCACGGCGAGACGGAGTGGAGCGCCGCCGGACGGCACACCGGGCGCACCGATCTGCCGCTCACACCGGACGGCGAGGCCGAGGCGCGGTCTCTCGCACCGTTCTTCGAGGGCCGCGCCTTCGCCTTCGTGCTCACCAGTCCGCTGCGGCGGGCCCGGCACACGGCCGAGCTGGCCGGGCTGCGGGACGCGGAGCCGGACGAGGACCTGTGCGAGTGGGACTACGGCGGGTACGAGGGCCTGACGACAGCCCGGATCCACGAGACCCGGCCGGACTGGTCCCTGTGGCGCGACGGCGTGCCCCCGCACCCCGACGGCCGGCCGGGCGAGTCGGCCGAGGACGTGGGCCGGCGCGCCGACCGGGTCCTGTCACGCGTCACGCCCCGCCTCGCGGCATCCGCGGAGGACGGTGTGCTGGTGGCACACGCCCACCTGCTGCGGGTCCTCACCGCCCGGTACCTGGCCCTGCCGGCGTCGGAGGGCCGGCTGTTCCTCCTGACGACGGCGACGGTCGGCCGCCTGTCGACGGAACACGGACTGCCGGTGATCGCGGGCTGGAACCAGCGGCCCCTACCCCGTACCGGCACCTGACGGCTCGGTCCGCGATCGTGCGGTGCTCGGGGATATTCGCTGGTCGCTGCTTGCCGGTGGTGTCCATACTGCCGCCATGGATCCGGTGACTCTTGAGACCGACCGTCTGGTGCTTCGGGCCTTCACACCTGCCGACGTGGATGCGGTGTACGAAGCCTGCCAGGACGAGGACATCCAGTTCTACACGCCGGTGCCGGTGCCGTACCGGCGCACGGACGCGGAGAAGCTCGTCGGCGAGAAGCTGCCCGCTCAGTGGGCCGAGGACAGGGACTACACCCTCGGCGCGTTCCGCAGGGACACCGGCGCCCTGGTCGGCTCGTACTGCCTGACCCTGCTCAGCCGCGGCGTCTGGGAGCTCGGTTACTGGGCGGTCAGGGAACAGCGCGGACGCGGGTACTCGGTGGAGGCCGCTCGGGCCCTGTGCGACTGGGGCTGGGCCACCCTCGACGTCCACCGCATCGAGTGGTGGGCCATGGCCGGGAACACCGGCTCGCGTGCCGTGGCCGAGAAGCTCGGCTTCACCGTCGAAGGGACACTGCGCCATCGCAGCATCGCCAACGACGGCGAACCTCACGACTGGTGGGTGGGCGGACTGCTGAGGCCCTGACGCCCGGTCCGGTGCGAGTCGGAGCTTCGTGAGCGGCGTGGCGCCGCGCGGCGGCGGGAGGCCGATGCGCGGCGGCGAGGACCCTCTCCGTCTCTCCGTCTCTCCGTCAGACGCTGTCCAGGGCTGAGACGAGGCTGGCCACCGTGACGGTGTTGAAGACGAACGCGATGCACGCGTTGGCCGTCACGGTCCGGCGCATCTCCCGGGACGTCACGTTGACGTCGGTGGTGCCGAACGTCGTCATGACCGAGAAGGCGAAGTACACGTAGTCGACCCAGATCGGCTTCTCCTCGCCGGGGAACTCCAGCGCCCCTTCGTCCTCCACGAGGTTGTCGCCCTGGAAGGCGACCGCGAAGGAGATCGCCACGCAGATCCAGGCGAGGGCGACCATGACGAGCGCCACCGCCGCGCGGGCAGCCGGCTCGAACGAGGAGCCGATGTGCCCGGGACGCCACACCACGGCCACCACGAGCGCGGCGGCCGAGATGAAGATCGAGACCCCCGGTCCGGGCGCCGTGCCGTACACGTACCGCTGGAGGACCGTGCCCCGTGACGAACGGCCGGCCCACCTGCGGACCCGTTCCGGGGACGCGGTCGAGAAGGCGACCGTCGTGAGCATGAGGTACGGGAAGAGGTAGGCGAGCAGCAGCAGGACGCACACGTCCGTCCCGGAGATCTCCGTCCAGGTGCCGTCGAGGACGAGGAGCAGCGCCGCCGTACCCGCCGCGACGACTCCGCTCACCGTCGACCGGCGGCGCTCGGAGAGCCACTGGTTCCGGCTGTGTGGGGAGTGGTTCTGAGGCACGGACGGGACTCCTCGGAGTACAGGGCACCGTTACGGCGAGGCGAAGGTCAGGGCGTCGGGGCGGTTCCCCGGCGGGTCGCTCGGGGCTCCGTCGGGGCGGTTCACCGGCCGGTTCCTCGGGCTCCGTCACGGCGACTCCGCGGCCGGTCGCCCGGGGCTCCGTCACGACGACTCCGCGGCCGGTCCCTCGGGCTCCCTTACGGCGACTCCGAGGCCGGTCGCCCGCGGCGGCCGAACGCGAGGCCGAGGACCCGCCGCCACCGCACGGGCGGCACGGGTGCCGGGACGCCGGGGCGGTCGCGCGGTACCTGGACCCGCAGGGCGCGCGGGCGCAGCGTGACCACGACCGGGGTGGGCATCCGCAGCGCCTCGCCGTCCACCGCCACCGGGATCTCGTCCGTGTCTGCGGTCACCTCGACGCGGCGTGCGGTCAGGACGGTGATGCCGTTGGACTGCAAGCCCCGTACGGCCAGGTCCGCGGCCTGCGCCGCGTCCTCCACCCGGATGCCGAGCACCCCCAGCTCGCCGTCGTCGAGGCTGGTCCGGCGGCCGCCGCCGCTGAGCTCGTCGGGCGAGACGTACGGGTTGTTGCTGACGAGGAGCGCCTGCTGGGACGAGAGCGCCGTGCCGTCGGCCCGTGCGTCGAGCCGTCGCAGGCCCTCGCCGAGCAGCAGGTCGGGCATGAGGGTGAGGGCCGTGCCCGCCTTGTCGTCGCGGTACTCGGGGCGCTGGACGACGTCGGCGTACACCCCGAAGGACACGGTGTTGACGAAGGCCCGGCCCGCGACGTCGCCGAGGTCGATCCGGAGCTCCTCGCCGTCGGTCAGCGCGTCGAGGCAGCGGGACGGGTCGGAGCGGTCGAGGCCGAGGTCCAGAGCGAAGTGGTTGCGGGTGCCGGCGGAGACCACCAGGAACGGCAGGTCGTGTTCGGCGGCGACGGCCGCGACCAGGGCCTGGGTGCCGTCGCCGCCCGCGACGCCGAGCAGGTCCGCGCCGTCGGCCACGGCCCCGTGGGCCAGCGCGGCGACGTCGGCCGGGGCGGACGGGTCGAGCAGGATGACCCGCGCGCCGAGCTCCTCCGCCCGCTCGACGAGGCCGAAGCGGCCGACCTTCCCGCCCCCGGACTTGGGGTTCATGATCAGGACCGGTCGTTTCGGCCGGGGTGCCGCGACCGCCCGCTGCGACCGCGCAGGACGCGATCTGCGCAGCGCGGCCCTCGCGCAGGCCAGGGCCGCGCCCCAGCACAGGCAGAGGATCAGCGCCGTCAGCCACAGGCCGCCGTGTGCGAAGAGGACGAGGACGGCGGCGGGGGCGGCGACCGCGAGGAGCGCCCCGAGGAGGCGTACGGCGCCGCGGTGCGCCACGAACCACCAGACGCCGACGGCGAGGAGGACGAGACCGAGGAACCCGCCCCCGACCACCAGGAGGCCGCCGTCCCCCAGCGCGAGCAGGAGCACGACCAGCGAACCGGCCGCCGCGAGCAGGGCCAGCCGCGCCAGCAGCCGCGCGGCCGGGGTCCCCCCTTCGGGGCCTGACACTTCCATGCCGTCCTCTCCCTGCCGTGCTCGACCGCGAGGCCGCGGGACCCCGGGGCCTCGAAGCCGCGGCACCGCGGGGCCGTGGGGCCGTGGGGCCGTGGGGCCGTGCGGCCGTGCGGCCGCGTGCCCGGTCCGAGGCACCAGCGTGCCCATTCCCGGTCCGGAGGGCACCCTGACGCGGTCCGTTCGGGGCCGGACGGGACGGCCCCTCACCTTCACATTCACCTTCGGGTCGAGATCGTGTCGTGCAGCAGGACGCTCAGCAGGATCAGGCGACGGCGAAGACGATGGACGTGACACCCCGCGAGCATGCCGCCCGACGGCCGCGGGGCCCGACCCCCGTCCGGGCGAATTCGGGGACGTCGGGCCCCGCGGCTTTCCGGCCGGTGGTCAGGCGCGGCAGCGCAGCATCTCGAAGGGCGGGTTGGCGAGGCAGTCCGCCCAGAAGTCCGCGCCGAACGCCCGGACGCCGGCCTCGGACACCTGCAGCGGGATCCACGTCAGCCCGCCGAATCCGGCCGCCCGCAGCGAGTCCTCGTACACCTCGCGGCGCGGACAGGCGCCGACGAACGAGACCGGCGGGTCTAGCAGCGCCGTGATCCGCACGCGCGGGCCGGTCTCGATCTCCTCGCCGGTCGGCTCGCAGAGGAAGCCGTACTTGGCCAGGGACGGCCCGTCGAAGCGGTAGTCGGGCTTCTGGGCGAGCACGAAGAACTCGGCTCCGGGCTTCAGGCTCCGGTGCACGTTGCGGCACATCCGCTCCATGGCGGCGATGTCCGGCGCGTAGTTGAGCAGCTGGACCCCGAGCGCGAGGTCGAAGGGCTCGTCGAGGGTCCGCAGGTCGGACACGTCGCCCACCTCGTAGCGCACGCCCAGCGGTTCCGCCTCCTCGAACGCCTGGGCCACGGCGACCATTTCGCCGGAGATGTCGATGCCGAGCACCTCGGAGGCGCCGCGCCGCTTGAACTCCCTGCTGTAGAAGCCGGTGCCGGAGGCGAGGTCGAGGACCGACTTCCCCGTCACGTCACCGACCATGCCCAGGAAGCTGGGCACCTCCCCGTACTGCGTCATCGGCAGGGACTTGAACCCCTCGAACGCTTCACCGATCTCGTCGTACAGCTGTACGCTCATCGCGCTGTCCTCCCCAGTGCTTGGTCATGTCCCTGGTGATCAGTCGTGCCTTGGCAGTCTTGCCGGACCGCGACGGAACTCCGTACTGGCAGATCCCACGAAGTCCCGGCCGCCGGGCTGACCTCCCGTACGGGAGGACGCAAGGCTCCGAGGGGCCGCCGGAGATTCCGGAACTCGTCCGCCGATTCCTGTTATCGGACCGGCTCGGCGTGATCTCCCAGGTGTTGGCGGTCGACGACAGCGGGAACAGGCAGGGTGATTCGGAGCATGGGCGCACAGCACGGTACGGAACTGGTCAGGGCGGCACAGAGCGGAGACCCGCGGGCGCAGGACCGGCTCATCGCGCTCCACCTGCCCCTGGTCTACAACATCGTGGGCCGGGCGATGAACGGTCACCACGACGTCGACGACGTCGTGCAGGAGACGATGCTGCGGGCGCTCGCGGGGCTCGGCGGCCTCCGCTCCCCCGACAGCTTCAGGTCCTGGCTGGTGGCCATCACCATGAACGGCGTCCGCGGCCACTGGCACCGGCAGCAGCAGGCCGGTCTCCCCGCGGGCGGCCTCGACGACGCCCGTGAGATCGCGCAGCCGGGGGCCGATTTCGTGGAGCTGGCCGTCGTGCGCCTGAACCTTTCCGGCCAGCGGCGCGAGACCGCCGAGGCGACCCGTTGGATGGAGCCGGACGACCGGGACCTGCTGTCCCTGTGGTGGCTGGAATGTGCCGGTGAGCTGAGCCGCCACGAGGTGGCCGCCGCCCTCCAGCTGTCCCCCCAGCACACCGCGGTGCGCGTCCAGCGGATGAAGGAGCGCCTCGAGGCCGCGCGGGTCGTCGTACGGGCCCTGTCGCAGAACCCGCCCTGCCCCACCCTGCGGTACGAGATCGACACCTGGGACGGCCGTCCCTCCGCCCTCTGGCGCAAGCGCATCGCCCGGCACGCGCGCGCGTGCGCGCACTGCGCCGGCCTGTGGACCGGCCTCGTCCCGGCGGAGGGGCTGCTCGCCGGACTGCTTCTGGTGCCCCCGGCCGCGATGCTCCTCGCGGGCGTCCGCGCGCGGGCCGGCTTCGGGACCACCGCGGCGACCGCCCGGACCGCCATGCCGTTCGGCACGCCGCTCGACACGCCGTTCGCCGACCCGGTCGCCGACCCGGCGGCCGACCCGCTCGCGTCGTCGCACCACGGCGTAGCGACCGACTCCGGGCCCGGTGGAGGCCCGACGGGCCGTGGTCCCCGGAGCAGCCGCGCCGCCCGGCGCCGGCGGCGGCAGCGGCGTGGCCGCAGGCGCGCCGTCATCGCGGCGGGCATAGCCGTGGTGGCCGTCACCGGCGGCGCCTTCACCCTGACCACCGGCCCCGACGAGGGCGCGGAGGCCAGGGACACGACGCTCGCAGCGACCACCGGCGCCGGCCTGCCCAGCCCGCAGGAGACGACCGCGGACCCGGTGGCCACCTCCACCTCGGCGAGCCCTTCGCCGTCGGCGACACCGACCGTCCGCAAGACGCCCAAGCCGTCCCGGCCCACGCCGACCGCCTCCCGCACCACCCCGACGGCCGCGCCCCGGCCGCCGCGCACGACCGCGCCCGCGCCGGCGCCCCGCCCCACCAGCACACAGACGACCTCAGGATCCGGTTCCGGTTCCGGTTCCGGTTCCACCGCGCAGCAGGTCATCAGTCTGGTCAATTCGGAGCGGGCCAAGGCGGGCTGCGGGCCGCTCGCCGAGCACCCCCTGCTGACCAAGGCCGCCCAGGGGCATTCCGACGACATGGCCGCGCGGGACTTCTTCGACCACACCAACCCGGACGGAGACGGCCCCGGCGAGCGCATCACGGCCGCCGGATACACGTGGTCGGCGTACGGCGAGAACATCGCGAAGGGCCAGACCACCGCGGCCCAGGTGATGGAGTCCTGGATGAACAGCCCCGGCCACCGGGCGAACATCCTGAACTGCGACTTCAAGGAGATCGGCGTCGGCATCCACACCGCCGGCGGTCCGTACTGGACGCAGGCCTTCGGCAGCCGCTGAGCGGGGCCCGCCGTGGCGGCGTACGGCCCCGGTGTGACGAGTACGACGTCCGACAGGGGGATCTTGACGGTTCCCTGACGCGTGACCCCGGATCGGGGGCTCGCGGGCTGCTTAGGCTTGCCCGGCCGTCCAACTGATGGCCGAAAGTCGACAGCCAGGTCGACCACTCGTCGACACACCAGCACCCAGGGACACCCGATGGCCACCACGAAGGACGCCCGCACCGGACGATTGCGCGCGTGGATGCTGGAGGGCCTCTCCGACATGGGGAAGGGCAAGCCCTCCCGGCCCGTGGAAGCGGCGCCGGACGCCGGCCACAAGGGGCAGCGCTGGTGGCGGGTGATGTGCCTGACCGGTGTCGACTACTTCTCGACCCTCGGCTATCAGCCCGGCATCGCCGCCCTGGCCGCCGGGCTCCTCTCCCCCGTCGCGACGATCGTCCTGGTGATCGTGACGCTGGCGGGCGCGCTGCCCGTCTACCGGCGGGTGGCGGAGGAGAGCCCGCACGGCGAGGGCTCGATCGCGATGCTGTCGCGGCTGCTGTCCTTCTGGAAGGGCAAGCTCTTCGTCCTGACGCTGCTGGGCTTCGCCGCGACCGACTTCCTCATCACCATCACCCTGTCGGCGGCCGACGCCTCCACCCACCTGGTGGAGAACCCGCACCTGGAGTCGGCCCTGCAGGACAAGCAGGTCCTGATCACGATGATCCTCATCGCGCTGCTCGGCGCGGTGTTCCTCAAGGGCTTCCTGGAGGCGATCGGGGTCGCCGTCGCGCTCGTCGGCGTCTATCTCGCGCTCAACGTGGTCGTCGTGATCACCGGCCTGTGGCACGTCCTCACCGAGGGCCACGTCGTCACGGACTGGACGGCCGCCCTCACCGCCGAGCACGGGAACGTGTTCGCGATGGTCGGCGTGGCGCTGCTCGTCTTCCCGAAGCTGGCGCTGGGCCTGTCCGGCTTCGAGACCGGTGTGGCGGTCATGCCGCACGTCCAGGGCGACCCGGACGACACCGAGAAGAAGCCGACCGGCCGGATCCGCGACACGAAGAAGCTGCTGACCACGGCCGCGCTCGTCATGAGCGTGTTCCTCATCTTCACCAGCTTCATCACCACGGTCCTCATCCCGCAGAAGGAGTTCGAGTCCGGCGGCCAGGCGAACGGCCGCGCGCTCGCCTACCTCGCCCACGAGTACCTCGGCAACACCTTCGGCACCGTCTACGACGTCTCGACGATCGCGATCCTCTGGTTCGCGGGCGCCTCCGCCATGGCCGGCCTGCTCAACCTGATGCCCCGATACCTGCCGAAGTACGGCATGGCACCCCACTGGGCCCGCGCCGTGCGCCCGATGGTCATCGTCTTCACCCTGGTCGCCTTCCTCGTCACCTGGATCTTCGACGCCGACGTCGACGCCCAGGGCGGCGCCTACGCCACCGGTGTCCTCGTCCTGATCTGCTCCGCGGCCATCGCCGTGACGATCGTCGCGCGCAAGGCCGGGCAGAAGGGCTGGACGATCGGCTTCGCCGTCATCTCCGCCGTCTTCCTCTACACCACCGTCGTCAACGTCATCGAGCGCCCCGACGGCGTGAAGATCGGCGCCTGCTTCATCGCCGGCATCATCCTCATCTCGCTGCTCTCCCGGCTCGGCCGCGCCTTCGAGCTGCGCGTCACCCACATCGACCTCGACGAGATGGCCCAGCGGTTCATCCAGGACATCTCCCGCCGCACGCCGCGCTTCATCGCGAACGAACCGGACAAGCGGGACATCGCCGAGTACCGCGACAAGATCGAGCAGATCCGCGCCGACAACGACCTGCCGACCACCGAGGACTTCGTCTTCATCGAGGTCACCGTCACCGACCCGTCCGAGTTCGAGGCCGGTCTGACCGTCCGCGGCGAGGTCCTCCACGACCGCTACCGCGTCCTCACCGTCGAGTCCTCCTCCGTCCCCAACGCCCTCGCGGCCCTGCTGCTCCACTCCCGCGACCTCACCGGCACCCGCCCGCACATCTACTTCGAGTGGACCGAGGGCAACCCCTTCGCCAACTTCTTCCGCTTCTTCCTCCTCGGCCAGGGCGAGGTCGCCCCCGTCACCCGCGAGGTCCTGCGCGAGGCGGAGTCCGACCGGGAGCTCCGCCCCCGCGTCCACGTCGGCTGAGCCCCGGCCGCGATCTCACACGCCGGCGGGCCGGTGCGTGCGGGGGGTGTAACCCCCGGGGCTCCTGAGGTGTGACGGGCCGAAATTCGATCTTCCTACGGTGCTGGTCGTGGGACCGTTCCGCCCGGGGCGGCACGGCCCCGGCTCTGGACGGTACGTGCCGTGAGGTGGGATTTCGGTGGGATCAGGCTCGAACACCGACGGGAACGACGGCAGCGTCCGCACCGTCTGCTCCTACTGCGGGGTCGGCTGCGGAATCGTCCTGGACGTGCGGCGGGACCCCGCCACCGGGCGCCGCCGCGCCGTGAAGGCCTCCGGGGACAAGGCGCACCCCGCCAACGCCGGACGCCTGTGCACCAAGGGGGCGACCAGCGCGGACATGCTGGCGGCGCCCGGGCGGGCGGCGAAGGCGCTGGTCCGTCCGGAGCGGGGCGCGCAGCCGGTCGAGACGGACGTGGACGAGGCGATCGGGTCGGTCGCCGCCCGGCTGAAGGCGGTCCTGGAGGAGCACGGGCCGGACGCGCTGGCCTTCTACGTGTCGGGGCAGATGTCCCTGGAGGCGCAGTACCTGGCGAACAAACTGGCCAAGGGTTTCGTCCGCACCAGCCGGATCGAGTCGAACTCCCGGCTCTGCATGGCCTCCGCCGGGTCCGGCTACAAGCTGTCGCTCGGCGCGGACGGGCCGCCCGGCTCGTACCAGGACCTCGACCACGCGGACGTGTTCTTCGTGATCGGCGCCAACATGGCGGACTGCCACCCGATCCTGTTCCTGCGCATGATGGACCGGGTCAAGGCCGGCGCCAAGCTGATCGTCGTCGACCCGCGCCGCAGCGCCACCGCCGACAGGGCGGACCTCCACCTGCCGATCAGGCCCGGCACCGACCTGGCCCTGCTCAACGGCCTGCTGCACCTGCTCGTCGAGAACGGCCACACCGACGAGGAGTTCATCGCCGAGTTCACGGAGGGCTGGGAGCAGATGCCCGGCCTCCTCGCCGACCACCCTCCCCACCGGGTCGCGGAGATCACCGGTCTCGCCGAGGAGGACATCCGGCGGGCCGCCCGGTGGATCGGCGAGGCCGGAGCGTGGACGAGCTGCTGGACCATGGGCCTGAACCAGTCCACCCACGGCACCTGGAACACCAACGCCCTGGTGAACCTGCACCTCGCCACCGGCGCGATCTGCCGCCCCGGTGCCGGCCCCTTCTCGCTGACCGGCCAGCCCAACGCCATGGGCGGCCGCGAGATGGGCTACATGGGGCCCGGTCTGCCCGGCCAGCGCTCGGTGCTCGTCGCCGAGGAACGCGCCTTCGTCGAGCGGCTGTGGGACATCCCCGAGGGCTCCCTGCGCACCGAGGCCGGCAGCGGCACCATCGAGATGTTCGAGCGGATGGCCGCGGGCGACATCAAGGCCTGCTGGATCATCTGCACCAACCCCGTCGCCTCCGTCGCCAACCGGAAGACCGTCATCGCCGGCCTGGAGGCCGCCGAACTCGTCGTCACCCAGGACGTGTTCGCCGAGACCGAGACCAACGCGTACGCCGACGTCGTCCTTCCGGCGACGCTGTGGGCGGAGTCCGACGGCGTGATGGTGAACTCCGAGCGGAACCTCACCCTCGTCCAGGGGGTCGTCGACCCGCCCGGGCAGGCGCTGCCCGACTGGGAGCTGATCGCCCGGGTCGCCCGCGCCATGGGATTCGCCGACGCCTTCGCGTACTCCTGCGCCGAGGAGGTCTTCGAGGAGCTCAAGCAGGCGTGGAACCCGGCGACCGGCTGGGACCTGCGCGGTGTCACGTACGAACGGCTGCGCGCCACCCCGGTCCAGTGGCCGGCCCCGGACGCCGACGGCCCCGACCGCAACCCGATCCGCTATCTCAACGACGGCGTCAGCCGGACCCTCCTGGAGCGCGCGGACGGCACCCGCCCCCGGCTGGCCTTCCCGACCGCGAGCGGGCGCGCCCGGTTCTTCGCCCGCCCGCACCTGCCGGCGGCCGAACTCCCCGACGACGACTATCCGTTCGTCCTGAACACGGGCCGCCTCCAGCACCAGTGGCACACCATGACGAAGACCGGCAAGGTCGAGAAGCTCGCCAGGCTCCACCCGGGCCCGTTCGTCGAGATCCACCCCGAGGACGCCTGGGGCCTCGGGATCGCGGAGGGCGACCACGTGGAGATCGCCTCCCGCCGCGGGCGCGCCGTCCTGCCCGCGGTGGTCACCGACCGGGTGCTGCCGGGGACCTGCTTCGCGCCCTTCCACTGGAACGACCTGTTCGGCGAGTACGTCAGCATCAACGCCGTCACCCACGACGCCGTCGACCCCGTCTCCTTCCAGCCCGGCTTCAAGGCCTGTGCCGTCACCCTCACCAGGACGGCCGCGCCCGTGACGGCCGAAGCGCCTGAGGCCGCGGGCACGAGGGCGGAGCCCGCGTCCGTGGCCGCAACACCCTTTGCCGCGGACCCCGTTGCGGCGCTGGCCTCGCTGCTCGGGATCGACGACCTGGCCCCCGTACCGCTCGCCGCACCGGAGCGCCGCTATCTCGCGGGCTTCCTCTCGGGGCTCGCCCTCGCCCCGCCCGACGGGCGCGTCCCGGTGCTGCCGGCCGACGCGCCGTTCGCCCCGGACCCCGCCACGTGGGTCAACGGCGTGCTCGCCGGCATGTTCTCCCGTACGGCCGCGCCCGAACCCGTATTCGAGTCCCCTGAGGAACCGGCGGCGGACCCGGCCGCGCCCGCCCGCCGGCTGCTGATCCTGTGGGCCTCGCAGACCGGTACCGCCGAGGAGTTCGCCGTCACCGCCGCCGCGCGTCTGACCGCCGCCGGCCGCGTCCCCGAGTTGCTGCCCATGACGGACCTCACCCCGGCCCGGCTCGCCCCCGGCACCGATCTGCTCGTCGTCACCAGCACCTTCGGCGACGGGGACGCCCCCGACAACGGCGCCGGTTTCTGGGAGGCGTTGTCCGCCCCGGACGCCGCGTCCCTGGAGGGCGTCCGGTACGCCGTGCTGGCCTTCGGCGACACCTCGTACGACGACTTCTGCGGCCACGGCCGGCGCGTCGACGAACGGCTCGCCGCGCTCGGCGGCACCCGCCTCGTCCCGCGTACGGACTGCGAGCCCGACTTCGAGGAGGCGGCCGAGCAGTGGCTCGGCCAGGTCGTCACGGCCCTGGGCGCGGCCGGGGAACGGCGGACCGCCGCCCCCGTACGACCGAGCACCCCCACCAAGGCATCGCCCTTCGCGACCCTCCTCGTCGGCAACAGGCTGCTGAGCCTGCCCGGTTCGCAGAAGGAGGTGCGGGAGTTCGCCTTCGACACCCGTGACGGCGAACTCGCCTACGAGGCCGGTGACGCCCTCGGCGTGTGGCCGGTCAACGGCGCCGCGCTCGTGGCCGAATGGCTGGCCCTCACCGGCCTCGACCCCGCCGGACCCGTGAACCTCGGGGACGGGTCGCCGCTCCCCTTCGAGGAGGCCCTGCGCACCCGCCTGGACATCTCCCGCATCACCACCGAGCTGCTGCGGTTCCTGGCGACGCGCACCGGCAGCCACGAGCTGAAGCGGCTGCTGCGCCCCGACAACAAGGAGGCGCTGGCGAAGTGGAGCTGGGGCCGGCAGGCGGCCGACGTCGTCGCCGCGTTCCCCGTCCGGGCCTCCGCCGAGGAGTGGGCCGCCGCCCTCGGGCGTCTGCGGCCCCGCCTGTACTCGATCTCCTCCAGCCCCCTCGCGCACCCCGGCGAGGTGCGGCTCACCGTCTCCGTCGTCCGGTACACGAACGACCTCGGCCGGGACCGCAGGGGCGTGTGCTCGACCTATCTGGCCGACTGCGCCGACGACGGCCCGGTGCAGGTCTTCGTCCGGCGCTCGCCCGGCTTCCGCCCGCCCGCCGACCCCTCGACGCCCATGATCATGGTCGGTCCCGGCACCGGCGTGGCCCCGTTCATCGGCTTCCTCCAGGACCGTCTCGCCCGCGGCCACACGGCTCCCAACTGGCTCTTCTTCGGCGAGCAGCGCGAGGCCACGGACTTCTACCACCGCCGGGAGCTGGAGGCGTACCGGGAGTCCGGTCACCTCGACCGTCTCGACCTGGCCTTCTCGCGCGACCAGCGGAACAAGGTGTACGTCCAGGACCGGATGCGGGAGAACGGCGCCCGCCTGTGGCAGTGGCTCCGGGACGGCGCCCACTTCTACGTGTGCGGCGACGCGGAGCGCATGGCCAAGGACGTCGACCGGGCCCTCAGGGACGTGGTCGCCGCCCACGGCGGCATGGAGGCCGACGAGGCCGCCGCCTACGTCCGGCGGCTCGCCGCGGACAAGCGGTACGTCCGGGACGTGTACTGACGGAGGCGGGGCCGCCGGTCCCGGTCTCCCGTGTTACGCGCGGGCGGCGGGCGGGCACACATGCGGTTCCCGTCCGTCGCCGAGGTGGAGGATTCCCCGACATGAGCGTGCCCGAGTCGCCGAGGTCCCGGGGGGAGGGCTTCCGCCGGGAGGTGTCGCCGCTGGAGCTGTTCTACGACCTCGTCTTCGTCTTCGCGGTCTCGCAGCTCTCCCACCACCTCCTGGAGCACCTCACCTGGCGCGGCGCGGCGAGGACGTCCTCACGGCCTTCCTGGAGCTCACCGACGACCCGGTGCGGTCCGTCCGGCTCGGCGTGAACAGCGCCTATCTCGTCCTCGCCGCCCTGGTCGCCCTCGCGGTGGGCAGCGAGCTCGCGATCGCCCACCCGCTGGGCGACGGCTCCGCCACCCTGGCCCTGCTCCTCTTCGGCGGGCCGGCGCTCTATCTCGCCACCACGGCCTGGTTCTACCGCGCGACCACCGGCGGGGCGTGGGCCGAGCGGCTGCTCGGCTGCGCGGCCCTCGCCGCCGGGGGCGTCGCCGCCGTCTGGCTGCCGCCGCTCGCCTCCGTCGCCCTCCTGGACGTCGTCCTCGTCGCGTCCGTCACCGTCCTCGTCCGCGCCCACCGGAACCTGACCCGCGCGCTGCGGGGGGCGGCGGCGTAGGGGGACTCAGGGCAGCTGGACGATCTGGATGAGGTTGCCGCAGGTGTCGTCGAGGACCGCGATGGTGACCGGGCCGGCCTCGGTCGGCTCCTGCGCGAAGCGGACCCCGAGGGCGCTCAGGCGCTCGTGCTCCGCGCGGACGTCCTCCACGGCGAAGGAGGTGACCGGGATGCCGTCCGCCCGCAGCGCCTTCGTGTACGACCTGGCGGCGGGGTGCGCGTCGGGCTCCAGGAGCAGTTCGGTGCCGTCGGGGGCCTCGGGCGAGACGACGGTCAGCCAGCGGTAGTCGCCGAGGGGGACCTCGGTCTTCTTCACGAAGCCCAGTTTCTCGGTGTAGAAGCGGAGGGCCTTGTCCTGGTCGTCGACGAAGACGCTGGTGACGTGGATCCTCATGACGTTTCCTCCGGTGGGACGGGCAGGTGCGTGGCGCGGGCGGGCGTGCCGTCGGGGCCGGTGCCCCGCGGTGACCCCCGGTGCCGTCGGACGACGGTACCGGGGCATCCGGTGGCACGCCCGGCGAAGGGTCAGGTGATCGCGAGCGGGTCGTTCGGGGCGAGCGCGGCCGCGATGCGCTCGGCGACCACCTCGGCCGTGTTGCCTTCGGGCGTGTCCGGGGTCTTCGTCGAGGAGACCGCGATGGCGAGCCGCTCGGAGGGGAGGTACGCCTGGATCGCCGCGTACCCGGAGAACGACGGGTTCTGCAGCACCCAGCCGTTGATGACGATGACGCCGAGGCCGAAGTGCTTGGCCTCGGTCTGCTTCAGGCAGACCGTGGCGGGGCAGTGGGCGGTCGCGCCGCCGAGGCCGACCGTGCCCGGGTTCAGGAGGGTGCGGTAGGAGCGGTACGAGAGGAGTTCGCCGCTGCCGATCGCCCGCGCGGACGTGGCGAGGTCGCAGATGTGGGTGGTGATGACCGCGCCGGGCGCGGTGGTCCACGAGGGGTTCCAGAAGGTGGACTCCTCGTAGAAGCCGCGCTCCGAGGTGAAGGCGTGCAGGACCGGGCGCGGGATGTCGGGGGTGAAGTTGTTCTGCGTGTCGCGCAGGCGGAGGGGGCCGGTGACCCGCTCCTCCACGAGCCGGTCGATGCGGGTGCCGGTGATCTTCTCCAGCGCGGCGACGAGGAGGACGTAGTTGGCGTGGGAGTAGCTCCAGCTGGTCCCCGGCTCGTACCAGAAGGAGTGCTTGAGGGGGTAGGCGACGAGCTGGGCCGGGGTCCACTGGCGGAAGGGGTGTGCCTCCAGCTCGGCGAGGAAGGCCGGGTCGGTGACGTAGTCGTGGAGTCCCGTGGTGTTGGTGGCCAGCATCCGCAGGGTGATCCGGTCCGCCTTGGGCAGGTCGGGCAGCCACCGCTCCACGGTGTCGTCGAGGTCGACCCTGCCCTCCTCGACGAGCTGGAGGAGGGCCGTGGCGATGTGGGCGAAGGCCACGGAGCCGGCCCGGAAGTGCATGTCCGGCTCGGCGGGGACGCCGGTCATGGACTCGCCCAGGGCGTCGGTGACGACCTCGTGTCCGTCGACGGTGACCCGTAGCTCGACGGACTTGAGCTTGAGGTCGCTCTTGGCCTTGCGGGCGATGTCGAGGATCCGGCGGGCCTTGCCGTCGAGGGGCCGCTCGGTCCGCACGCAGTCCCGCCCGTGGTGACCGGGGCCGCCCGGGCCCTGGGGGCGCGAGGCGAGTGCCGGGGCGGCGGCGGTCTGGACGGTGAGGGCGAGGAGGGCGGCGCAGAGCAGCGCTCTGCGGGTCCGGGTCCGTGTGGGGGTGGGTGTCATGCCCCGCACTATGTCGGGACGAACCGTCATGATCCGGTCGAACACTCCACAGTCGGGACGAGAGACATCCATGTGGGGCAGACGGAAGAGCCGGCACCCTGGGGCACCGGCTCTTCCGCGGGAGTACGCGGGCCGTCAGGCGGCGAGCCCCTCCCGCTGCGTCTCGTCGGCGGCGGGTGCCGGCTTGACGTCCCGCATGACCAGGGTGGCGAGGGCGGCCGCCGCGAGGACCCCGATGGCGCTGATCGTGAAGGTGGTGGACATCGAGGAGGTGAAGGCGTCCCGGGCGGCGGCGACCAGTCCGGGGTCGCCCTGGGCGGCGGCCAGCGCGCCGCCGATGGACTGCTTCGCCTGCTCGGGGGCGTCGGCCGGCATCTCGCGGGAGAAGGTGCTGGTGAGGAGCGAGCCGAGGATGGCGATGCCGAGCGCGGTACCGGCCTGCTGGATGGTGTCGTTGAGGGCGGAGCCGACGCCGGCCTTCTCCTCGGGGATGGTGCTCATCAGCGCGCCGACCGCGGCCGGCATGGCGAGCCCGGCGCCGAGGCCGAGGAGCCCGAGGGCGATGGCGGGGACGGTGAAGCCGGAGTGCGCGTCGACGGTGGTGAGCAGGGCGAAGGAGGCGGCCATGACGAGCATGCCGGCGAGGATGAGGATCCGGTTGCCGATCTTGGCGGCGAGCCCGGCTCCGGCGCCGTTGCCGATGAGGGCGGCGACGGCGAGCGGCACGAAGGCGAGGCCGGCCTTGACGGGCGAGTAGCCGAGGACGAACTGCAGGTACTGGGTGAGGACGAGGAGCAGTCCGCCGTTGCCGATCTGCACGAGGGTCAGCGAGAGCGAGCCGCCGCTGAAGTTGCGGTGCTTGAAGAGGACCAGCGGCACCATCGGCTCGGGGGTGACGTTCTCCCAGATCACGAAGCCGACGAGGGTGACGACCGCGACCGCGAGGGTGATCAGCGAGCGGCCCTCGAAGGCGCCGTGCTGCGGGATCTCGATGATCCACCAGATCAGCGCGGTCATGCCGACGGCGGAGAGGATCGCGCCGAGCGGGTCGGGCTTCTGCCAGGGGCCCTTCGACTCGGGCATGAGGGTGAGCGCGGCGAGGACGGCGAGGGCGACGACCGGGACGTTGATGAAGAAGATCGAGTGCCAGGAGAAGTGGTCGATCAGGACGCCGCCGAGGACCGGGCTGCCGACCAGGCCGAGCATGGACACGGAGCCCCAGGCGGCCATGGCGCGGGGTCGCTCGTCCTCGTCGAAGACGGTGATGAGGATGGAGAGGGTCGAGGGCATGATCAGCGCGCCGCCGACGCCCATGGTGATCCGGGCGGCGATGACCTCGCCGGGTGTGGTGCAGACCGTGGCGGCGAGTGAGGCCGCGCCGAAGAGCAGCAGGCCGGTGACCATGACCTTCCGGCGGCCGAAGCGGTCACCGAGGCTTCCCGAGGTCAGCAGGAGTCCCGCGAAGACCAGGATGTAGGAGTCCAGGATCCACTGGATGTCCTGGGCGCTCGCCCCGATGTCCCCCGTCATGGACGGGACGGCGACGGTGAGGGCCATGCTGTCGACGACCAGGACCAGGGTGCTGAGGCACAGCACGACCAGGATCCACCAGCGGCGTGGGTTGCGGGTGTCCATCGGGAGTTCCCCCTCGGGTTTCGTTCGCGCCCTCTTGGAGCGCCCTTCGATGCGAACACTGTACGCAGCTGCGCACACTGTTCGCAACCCAGGAGACCTGTACGCTGGATGCGAACGCCGTACGCAGTGAAGGAGGACCATGGCCGCCAAGGCGAACCCCGTCCCGTCCGTGTGGGCCCGCGAGCAGTCCGCCCCCGATCAGCCCGCGCTCAGCCGGGCCGCGATCGTCCGCGAGGCCGTCGTCATGCTCGACGCCGACGGCATCGAGGCGCTCAGCATGCGCAAGCTCGGCGCGCGGCTGAACGCCGGCGCGACCTCCCTCTACCGCCATGTCGCCACCAAGGACGAGCTGATGGAGCTCGCCGTGGACGAGGTCGCCGCCGAGATCGCCGTCCCGCCCGCGGGCAGCCCCTGGCGGGCCGCCGCCACCGAGGCCGCCGGGTCCTTCCGCGCGACGGCCCTGCGTCACCCCTGGCTCTCGTCGACCCTCGGCCAGGCGGGCCTCGCCTACCTGGGTCCCAACCTGATGTCGTACTCGGAGCGGCTCGCCGCCCTGTTCTCGGCGGCCGGGTTCCCCGAGCCGAGCCGAGCGATCGACACCCTCCTGTCGTACGTCATCGGCATGAGCACCACGGAGGCCGCCTGGCTCACCACGGTCGCCCGCTCCGGCGAGACCGAGGCCGGGTTCATCGCCCGCCTCATGCCCGCCGCCCAGCAGGCGGCGTCCGGCCACGACCACCTGGCCGAGGCGTACGCCGACGCCGCCACGCACGCGGCGGTCGACCCGGTCGCCATCAGGGACGCCAAGTTCGCCTACGGGCTGGACGTGGTCCTGGACGGTCTGGAGATGCGGCTCCCCCGCTAGGGGGTGTCTTGTCGATGCGGAACGGGTGCGCGTGGTGCGCACCGGACCCGGCCAGGTGCGGGTGACCGGCCGGGAGTCCGGGGTGGACGTGGTCGAGCTCGGCCGGGTCCTCGCGGGGCCAGAGGAGCGCCGCGCCCACGGCCCCGAGGAGGGCGAGGGCGGCGAGCACGGCCGCCGAGGCGGCGGGTCCCGCCCACGCGGCGAGCCCGCCGGCGAGCGGGTAGGCGAGCAGCCAGCAGGCGTGCGAGAGGGAGAACCGGGCGGCGAAGGCGGCCGGCAGGTCGCCGCTGCCGACCGAGCGGCGCACCACCCTGCCGCCGGGGGTGAGGACCGCCGAACCGGCCGCGCCGGCGAGCAGCCAGACCGCGAGGAGCGCGGGCCAGGACCAGGCGCCGGGGGCGGCGGCGAGGCCGAGGGCGAGGAGGGCGAGGGCCCCGGGCAGGACGAAGGCCGCCCGCACCATGACGGCCCGGTCGTCCGCCCGCCTCAGGACGCGCGGCAGCAGCAGCGCCACGGCCATGGACCCCGCCCCGTAGGCCCCGAGCGCGAGCGGGACGTCCCCGGCGGGGCGGCCGAGGGTGTCGCGGACGAGGAGCACGGTGTCGACGAGGACGACGGCCCCGGCCGCCGCGACGGCGAGGTCGAGCGCGAGGAGGGCGCGCAGGCGCGGGGTGGCGAGGAGGAGCCGGATGCCGAAGGCCACCTTGGCGTACAGACGCTCCCCGGCTCCCTCCGTCCCGGTGTCGGGCGGTGCGGGCAGGGTGGTCGTCCGGACGAGGAGGGCCGAGGCGAGGAATCCGGCGGCGGTGCCGGTGAAGAGCCAGGAGTACGGGACGACGGTGAGCAGCGCGGCGGCGAGCACGGGGCTGACCAGGCTCTCCAGGTCGTAGGCGAGCCGGGAGAGCGAGAGGGCCTCGGTGTAGTCGCGCTCCTCGGGCAGCACCTGCGGGATCGTCGCCTGGAAGGCGGGGGTGAAGGCGGCGGAGGCGGCCTGGAGCAGGAGGATCAGGACGTACACCTGCCACACCTGCGTCACGAACGGCAGGGCGAGCGCGACGGTCGCCCGCGCCAGGTCCATCGAGACGAGCAGCGTCCGCCGGGGCACGCGGTCGGCGAGCGCGCCGGCGAGCGGGGCGATCCCCACGTACGCGGCCATCTTGAGGGCGAGGGCGGTGCCGAGCACGGCGGCGGCGTCCGCCCCGGCCAGGTCGTACGCGAGGAGGCTGAGCGCCACGGTCGCGAGGCCGGCGCCCGCGAGGGCGACGACCTGCGCGCCGAGGAGACGGCGGTAGGTGCGGTTGCGCAGCACGGACAGCATGAGGGCGCCCCCGGTCGGCCACGGCGGACGGCTGAGACCTCCACCGTAGCCGACGCGTGCACGAGTGCGCACATGTTCACGTCAGTCGTGCCAGGGCTCTCCGGTCACCTGGTGGTCGGCGCGGCTGATCGCCTCGACGACCAGGCGCTTCAGGTGCCCGTCCGGCATCGCGTACACGACCCGGCGCCCGTCCTTGCGGGTCGTGACGAGCCCGCCGAGGCGCAGCTTGGCGAGGTGCTGGCTGACGGCGGGACGCGCGGCGCCGCACGCCTCGGTCAGGGCGCTCACGTCGGCCTCGCCCCGGGTGAGCAGCCACAGCAGATGGAGCCGGGTGGGGTCGGAGAGCAGCCCGAACACCTCGGCCGCCGCCGCGAGTTCACGCGCTCCCGGGGTCCGCTCGTGCGGGCGGGCGGCGGCAGCGGGGTCTACGGACTCGGGCGTGGACATGGGCCCACCGTACCCAGGAAGCGGATGTGCGGGCGCCCCTCGGGCCCGGGTTGGGTCACGGCGCTGCGGACCCGGTAGACCTCGGCGATGAGCTCCTCGGTGAGGACCTCGTCCGGGGTGCCGCTCGCGACCACCCGGCCCCGGGCGAGGACCACGAGCCGGTCGCAGTGCATCGCCGCGAGGTTGAGGTCGTGCAGGGCGACGACGGCGGTGAGGCGGAGGTCCGCGACGAGGGCGAGGAGGTCGAGCTGGTGCTGGATGTCGAGGTGGTTGGTGGGTTCGTCGAGGAGGAGTTCGCGCGGTTCCTGGGCGAGGGCGCGGGCGATCTGCACGCGCTGGCGTTCGCCGCCGGAGAGGGTCCGCCAGGGCTGCCGGGCGCGTTCGGTGAGCCCGGTCCGTTCGAGGGCGGTGCGGACGGCGGTCTCGTCGGCCGCCGACGGCGGCGTCCAGGCCCTGCGGTGCGGGATACGGCCGAGGCGTACGACGTCGGCGACGGTCAGGTCGGTCTGGGTGTCGGCCTGCTGCTCGACCGTGGCGAGGCGCCGGGCGACCGTGCGGCGGCCGAGCCCGGCCAGCGGGTCGCCGTCGAGGGTGACGACTCCGGCGTCGGGGGCGAGGACGCCGGCGAGCAGGCTCAGGAGGGTGGACTTGCCCGAACCGTTGGGCCCGAGCAGCCCGGTGACGGTGCCGGGAGCGAGGGTGAGGCTGACCCCGTCGAGGACGAGGGTGCCGCCGGCCGTGCGCGAGACCCGCTCGGCGCGAAGCCCTGCGCCCGCGTGGGCGCTCGCGCTCATCGGCTGCTCCTGGTGCGGTACAGGACGAGGACGAAGGCCGGTACGCCGATCAGCGAGGTCACCACGCCCACCGGCACCTCCTGCGGGTCGAGGACCGTACGGGCGAGCGTGTCGGCCCAGACGAGGAACACCGCCCCGGCCAGCGCGGTGACCGGCAGGAGGCGGGCGTGCCCGGGGCCGGCGAGGGCACGGGCGGCGTGCGGCAGGACGAGGCCGACGAAGCCGATCGCGCCGGCGGCGGAGACCAGGGCGGCCGTCAGGAGGGCGGTGACGCACAGCAGGACGAGCCGGGTCCGCGCGACGGCGACGCCGAGGGCGGCGGCGGCCTCCTCCCCGAAGGCGAAGGCGTCGAGGGTCCTCGCGTGTCCGCCGCAGACCAGCAGCGCCGCCGCGAGGACGGCGAGGCACACCCACACGTCGCTCCAGCCGGCCCCGGCGAGCGAGCCGAGGAGCCAGAAGAGCACGCCCCGGGTGGTCTCCGCGTCGGCGGCGGTCATCACGACGAAGGAGGTGAGGGCGGAGAAGAGCTGCATCGCGGCGACGCCCGCGAGCACCACCCGGTCCGTCGAGCCGCCGAGCGTGTGGCTGAGCAGCAGGACGAGCGCGAAGGAGACCACCGCTCCCAGGAACGCCCCGCCGGTGACGGAGAGGACTCCTCCGCCGACGCCGAGGACGACGACCGCGACGGCGCCGGTCGAGGCGCCGGAGGAGACGCCGAGGACGAAGGGGTCGGCGAGCGGGTTGCGCAGGAGCGACTGCATCACCGCCCCGCAGACGGCGAGTCCGGCGCCGCAGACGGCGGCGAGGACGGTGCGGGGCAGCCGCAGGTCCCAGACGATCCCGTCGCGGATCGGGGAGAGTGCGGAGACGCCGCCGCCGAGGTGGGCGGCGACCACGGAGCCGACCTCGCCGACGCCGATGTCCGCCGGGCCGATGGTGATGGCGACGGCCGCCGACAGGACGAGGAGGGCGAGGCCGGCGGCCGTCCACAGCAGCGCCGTGGCACCGGCGCGTACCGGCGTGGCCGCGGACGAAGGCGTGGGCGTAGGCGGCGCGGGCGTGGGCGTCAGAGAGGTCGTGCTCACTTCGCGAGACCGTACGAGCGGAGCGCGGCCGCCACCTTCTCGACGCCCTCGACGGTGCGGAGGGTGGGGTTCATGGCCTGGCCGCTGAGCAGGACGTACCGCTTGTGCCGCACCGCCGTCATGTTCCGGGTGACGGGGTCGGACTCCAGGAACTCGATCTTCTTGGCGGCGCTCTCGGCCGACTGCGCGCGGCGGCTCAGGTCGCCGATCACGAGGACGTCGGGGTCGCGGTCGGCGACGGTCTCCCAGTTGACCTGGGGCCATTCCTCGCGCGTGTCGTCGAAGACGTTCTTCGCGCCGAGCGCGTTCGTGACGATGCCGGGGGCTCCGCAACAGCCCGCCATGTAGGGCGCCTTGGCGTCGGAGTACCAGTAGAGGACGGTGGCGTCGGTGAAGTCGGCCGCCGCCGTGGCCCTCGCCACCCGGGCCTTGAGCCCGGCGACGAGCTTCTCGCCCCGCTCGGGGACCGCGAACACCCGGGCCAGGTCGCGGATCTCGCCGTAGACCGTCTCCATGGTGAGCGGGCGGGTGCGGACGCCGTCGCCGTCGCCGCTGTTGTCCTTCCCGACGCAGTCGGTGGGCGACAGGTAGGTGGGGACGCCGAGCTGCTCGAAGCGCTCGCGGGGAGCCACGCCGCCCTTGCCGAGGGTGTACGCGAACGAGGCGGCCGCGAAGTCGGGTTCGGTGTCGAGGACCTTCTCGAAGGAGGGGTAGCGGTCGGCCAGGCGCGGCACCTTCGCGTTCTCCTTCTCCAGGCCCTTCAGGACCGGGTCCGTCCAGGTGGCGGTGCCCACCATGCGGTCGGCGAGGCCGAGGGAGAGCATGATCTCCGCCGCTCCCTGGTCGAGGGCGACGGCCCGGCGCGGGGCGCGGTCGACGCGGACCGGCCGTCCGCAGTTGTCGTCGAGGGTCACGGGGTGGCCGCGCTCCGGGGACCCGGCCGCGTCCCGCGCGGACGCGTCCTTCCCGGACGGCCGGGCGGATCCGCCGCCGCAGCCGGTCAGCGTCGCGGTGAGGAGCAGGACGCCGGCCAGGGAGAGCACGGCGGAGCGGACGGGGTGTGCGAGCGGCACGGGGACTTCCTCTGCGGCCACGGCTCATACGCGGAGCCTGTCGTACGGTGCTCCCCGGGCAGCGGCGTGCCGCCGGGGCCGCCAGCAGGTCTTCGGACTCGGGGTCAGCCGGACGGAGCGCCTTCCCGGGCCCGTCGTGCCGCCCAGTGGCCGATGCTCCGCCCGTCGCCCTCACCGCTGCGCGTCAGTTCCGGTCTTCCACCGGATTCCCTGACCCGTGCACGTACCCGTTCAGGTGCGTACAAAGGTGCGACTGGCCTCGGCACAGTACCACCGGCCGATCTTCGTGCCGGGGGCCCCGGCCGGTGTCAGAGGCGCAGCTCCTTGGCCTCGAAGCGGCCGTCGCCGAGGACCAGGACGAAGGAGACCTGCTGCCCCTCGGAGACCGTGCGGTCCGCGCCCTCGATGTCCTCGGCGCTGAAGTACACCTGCTCCTCGGAGCCCACGGGGACGACGAAGCCGTACCCGCCGAGACGGTTGAAGGACTGCACGAACCCTTTGCTTCTGCCTTCCACGGCGGCCTCCTCGTCGTCACGGCGACGCGGGCGAGGGTGTCCGGGCCGGGGCGCCCGAGTCCGCGTCTCAGGGGAGATGTACCCCGTCGGTCCGTGCTTCGCCACCGCCGTCGTGTGCGCCGTTCACCCCGACGATCTCGTACAATGTTCAACAGAGGCCCGCTGCCGGATATCCCCCGTGTCCGTCAGCGGGCCTCGTCTACCCTCCGGGCCCCCACGGATCAGGCGCGGCCGCCCGGGTACGCGATCCGCGCCGTGATCCTGGCGATGCGCCGCGCGGACTCCTCCGGCGGGGCCACGGGCTGGACGATGTGGCTGACGGTGAGCCGCACGATCGTCTCGACGGCGAGTCCGCGGGACTCCTCGTCGACGTCGGGCCAGGCCTCGATCGCGTACGCGTCGAGCATCGCCATCGCGGTGCCGAAGACCGGCTCCGGGCGGGTCGTGAGGTAGGCGAGGAGATCGTCCTCGCCGCCGCGCGCCGCGAGCAGGACGCTCTTGATGAGGGGGTTGTCCACGGCCTGCTGGAGCGTGTAGCCGACGCCCGCCACGGCCGCCGCCTCCAGCTCTCCCCGGTGGGAGTCGAGTTCGCGCTGGATGCCGACCAGGAAGCCCTCCAGCTCGCGCTGGATCAGGGCGTTGCCGATGGCCTCCTTCGAGCCGAACTCGTTGTAGAGCGTCTGGCGACTGATGCCAGCGGCCCGCGCGATGGCGGTCATGCGCAGCACGCCCCAGCCGTCGGCGGCCACGAGCCGGTAGGCGGCGTCGAGCACCTGCTCACGCAGGAGGGACCGAACACTCTCGCGAAAACGTGTCATCGTGCCCCCACTTTATCCACCGGGCACTGTCCAGAGGATTGACGCTCAAGGGGCTTTCCGTCTATCAACTGGACAGAACGCATGTGAAGTGTCCACCCTCTCCGAGGAGCCGGCCTTGGCCCTGCACAGCGACTCCCCCGAAGCCCCCGCCGCCTGGCGCGACCCCAAGCGCTGGCTCTGGCTGCTCGGCCTGCTCATCCCGGCCTTCCCCTTCCTCTCCTGGGGACTGGTGAACGCCACCGGACTCCGCCTCTTCTGGTGGACCGGGATCCTCGTCCTGTACGCGATCTTCCCGGTCGTCGACCACCTCATCGGCAAGGACTCCGCCAACCCGCCGGACAGCGCGATCGCCCACCTCGAACAGGACCGCTACTACCGCTGGTGCACCTACCTCTACCTCCCCCTCCAGTACGGCGGTCTCGTCCTCGGCTGCTGGCTGATCACCCGGGGCGACCTCTCCCTCGTGGACAGGATCGGACTGACCTTCACCCTCGGCGGGGTCGCCGGCATCGCCATCAACACCGCCCACGAACTGGGGCACAAGACGGAGTCCCTGGAGCGCTGGCTCTCCCGGATCGCGCTCGCCCAGACCTGGTACGGCCACTTCTACGTCGAGCACAACCACGGCCACCACATCCGCGTCGCCACCCCCGAGGACCCGGCGAGCGCCCGGCTCGGCGAGAGCTTCTGGCGCTTCCTGCCCCGGACCGTCCTCGGCAGCCTCACCTCGGCCTGGCGCCTGGAGAAGCGCCGGCTCGCCCGCCGCGGCCGGTCCGTGTGGAGCCCGCGCAACACGGTCCTCGGCTCCTGGGCGCTGTCGCTCGCGCTCTTCGCGGGGCTCGCGCTCGCCTTCGGCCCGGGGGTCCTGCCGTACCTCGCGGTCCAGGCGGTCTTCGGCTTCTGTCTGCTCGAAGTCATCAACTACACCGAGCACTACGGCCTCAAGCGGGAGCTCACCGCGAGCGGGCGGTACGAGCGCTGCGCCCCGCGCCACAGCTGGAACAGCGACAACGTCGCCTCGAACGTCTTCCTCTACCACCTCCAGCGGCACAGCGACCACCACGCCCACCCCACCCGGCGCTACCAGTCGCTGCGCCACTTCGACGAGGCCCCCGAGATGCCGACGGGGTACGCGGGGATGATCGTCCTCGCGTACGTCCCCCCGCTCTGGCGCCGGGTCATGGACCCCCGGGTCCTCGCCCACTACGACGGGGACGTGACCCGCGCGAACCTCCAGCCGTCCCGCCGGGCCCGTCTGCTCGCCCGGTACGGGACCGCGAGCGGGTGAGCGTCAGCCGCCCCAGGTGGGCCGGCCGCCCAGGTACGTCGCCGTGACCCGCGCCTCCTCCGGGAGCTGTGCGGCCGGGACGGTGTACGGGTCGCGGGCGAGGACCGTGAGGTCGGCGCGCAGGCCCGGGCGCAGCGAGCCGGTCTCCCCGTCGAGGTGGAGCTGCCAGGCCGGGTGCGCGGTGACGGCGAGGAGCGCCTCGTCGAGGGTGAGGCGTTCCGCGGTGCCGTGGATCCGGCCGCTGGCCGGGGTGCGGCGGGTGAGGGCGGTCGCGACCGAGGCGAGCGGGTCGGTCGGGGAGCACATGCCGTCGTTGTGGAGCGAGACGCGGTGGCCCGCGTCCCAGGCGGAGCGGACGGCCATCCAGCGGTCGGCGACCTCGGGGCCGAAGAGGTCGTCCGCGAGGACGTCCCCCCACCAGCGCAGGTGGTCCATGAACAGGCTGACGGTGGCGCCGAGTCCGGCGGCCGCGCGGTACTGGGCGGGGGTGACCGCCCCGCAGTGCTCCATGCGGGGACGCAGGGCGCGGAAGGCCTCGGGGTCGGCGGCGGCCGCGCGGGTGTAGGCGGCGAGGACGGCGTCGAAGGTGACGTCGCCGTGGACGTGGCAGGCCACCGGATAGCCCTGGGCGGTGAACGCCGTGGCGAGTTCCGCGAGGTGGTCGGGGGTGTAGTTCATGGGGGCGTGGTCGCAGCGGCCCGGCCCCATCGCCCGGGTGGCGGGGCTGTCCAGATAGGGGAAGCTGGTCGCGACCGTGCCCTCCCAGGCCGTGCCGTCGGCCCACAGCTTCATGCCGGAGACGCCGAACAGCTCCTCGGCGGGGGCGTGTCCGGCGAAGCGGCGGCCGGGGTCGGCGGCGAGTTCGGGGGTGCCGATGAGGTACGAGCGGACGCGGACGGCGGCGCCGGGGCGCCGTGCCGCGGCGTGCAGCGCGGGCAGGAAGCGCGGTTCCGTGGCGAGGTCGGCGACGGTGGTGATGCCGACCCGGGCGTGCTCCGCGTACGACCAGTCGAGGGCGGCGGCCAGCCGGTCGGGCTTGAGCCGGTCCCCGGCGACCACCCAGAGGAGGGCTTCGACGGCCGCGCCTTCGTGCGCCTCGCCGGTGGGTTCGCCGCTCGCGTCGCGCAGGAACCGGGCGCCCGCCGGGTCGGGGGTGTCCCGGGTGATGCCGGCGGCGCGCAGGGCGGCCGAGTTGGCCCAGGCGGCGTGGCCGCTGTTCGCGACGACGACGAGGGGCGCGTCGGGTCGGAGCGCGTCGAGCGAGGCCCGGGTCGGCGGGGTCAGGTCGCGCTGGAGCAGCGGGTCGACGCCGTAGGCGCAGACGGGTTCGCCGGGCGCGGCGGCGGCCACGGCGGCGCGGATCCGGTCCATGGCCAGCGCGCCGGTGGGGACGGTGAAGGGCCGGACGTCGACGGCGGGCGGGGCGACGGCGAGGGCGAGCATGACGGGGTGGCCGTGGGCCTCGACGAAGCCGGGCAGCAGGGCGCGCCCGGCCAGGTCGACGACCTCGGTGGTACGGCCCCGCAGGCGCAGGACCTCGTCGCGCGAGCCGACGGCGGTGATGCGTCCGGCGCGGACCGCGAGGGCCTCGGCGCGGGGGCGGGCCGGGTCCATGGTGAGGACGGGGCCGCCGGTGAACACGAGCTCGGGCGGGGTGTCAGGCACCGGGGGTCTCCTTCGTCGGCGCCGGGGCGGCGGCCACCGTGGACGGGCCGGCAGCCGTCAGCCACGGGGCGGCGGCCGCGAGGAGGGCGGTCACGCCGAGGGGGATCGTCGGGCCGGGTACGGGGGCGAAGTGCGGGGAGTGGTTGGCGGGGACGGTGTCGGGGAGGCCGTTCTCCAGGAGGGAGTCGGGGTCGATGCCCGCGTACAGGGCGGGGTCGCCGCCGCCGAAGTGCCAGAAGACGGACGGGACGCCGAGCGCGGTCCCGAAGACGCCGAAGTCCTCGCTGCCGGTGACGGCCTGCTGGAGCGTGAAGACCCGCCCCTCGCCGAGGGCTTCGGCGAGCGCGGCCTGCACGACGGCCGTCGCCTCCGGCTCGTTCACGGTGACCGGGAAGGAGTTGATGGGGGCGATCTCGGGCTCCTTGGGGGCGCCCGAGGCGGCGGCCTCCGCGCGGACGATCCGCTCGACGGCGGCGAGGACCCGGTCGCGGACCGCCGGGGTGGTCGAGCGGATGTTGACCTTGAGCTCGGCGGTGTCCGGGATGATGTTCTCCTTCGTCCCGGCGTGCAGCGAGCCGACGGTCACGACCGCCGTCTGCGAGGCGCCGATCTCCCGGGAGACGACGGTCTGCAGCCGCATGACGACCGCGGCGGCCATCACCACGGGGTCCACGGCCGTCTCGGGCGTGGAGCCGTGCCCGCCGCGTCCGAAGAGGGTCACCCGGAGGCTGTCGGACGCGGCCATCACCGGTCCCGGTCGGGTGCCGAGGAAGCCGACGGGGGCCGGGGCGACGTGCTGGGCGAGGCAGACCTCGGCGCGCGGGAAGCGGTCGAGGAAGCCGTCCTCGATCATGGCGGGCGCGCCGCCGACCTCCTCGGCGGGCTGGAAGACGGCGACGACGGTGCCGTGCCAGGCGCCCCGGTGGGCGGCGAGCTGCCCGGTGGCGCCGAGCAGGCAGGTGACGTGCATGTCGTGCCCGCAGGCGTGCATGACGGGCACGTCGTGGCCGTCGGGGTCGGTGCCGGTCGCGGTGGAGGCGTACGGCAGTCCGGTCTCCTCCTTGACGGGGAGGGCGTCCATGTCGGCGCGGAGCAGCACGACGGGGCCGGGGCCGTTGGCGAGGACGCCGACGACGCCGGTGCGGCCGACGCCCTCGGTGACCTCCCAGCCCTGGGCGCGCAGCCGCTCGGCGACGACACCCGCGGTGCGGAACTCCTGGAACGACAGCTCGGGGTGGGCGTGCAGGTCCTCGTAGAGGGCGCGCAGTCCGGGCAGGCGGGCATCGAGTCCGGCGAGGAGCGGGGTGACGGAGGCGGCGGAGGCCCGCGGCGTGGATCCGGCGGCCGGCGGGATGGCGGCGGAGGCCCGCGGGGTGGATCCGGCGGCCGGCGGGATGGCGGCGGAGGCCCGCGGGGTGGATCCGGCGGCCGGCGGGGTGGCGGCGGAGGCCCGCGGTGTGGATCCGGTGGCCGGCGGGGTGGCGGCGGTGGTCATGCGGCGGGTTCCTTTGCGGTGCGGGAGGGGCGGGGCGCGCGGTCGGCGGCGGCGCGGAAGGCGTCGGCGTCCTGCGGGGTCAGGCAGGCCATGACGGCGGCGATCAGCGCGCCGAGGACGAGGAAGCCGAAGGCGACCCGGAAGGAGAAGGCGTCGGCGAGCGCGCCCATGACGGGCGGCGCGACCATGCCGGCGACCTGGCCGCCCAGGATGATGACGGCGCTGCCGACGCCCACGTACGCGGGGGTGAGCCCGGCGAGGGGGACGGCGAAGATCGGCATGTAGGCGAGGGAGGCGGAGAAGACGGCGACGGTGCCGAAGACGACGAAGCCGGTGAGGGAGGGCGTGTTCGCCATGAGGAGCAGGGCTACGGCGGCGACGGCCATGCCGGGGACGATGATCACGCGGTGCCGGCCGCCGAGGCGGTCGGAGATCCGCCCGCCGAGGACGGTGGCGACGGCGGCGCCGAGCGCGGGAACGGCGAGGAGGGCGCCGGCGGAGGTGAGGGAGACGCCGTGCTCCTCGCTGAGGTACGAGGGGACCCAGGTGTTGAGGCCCCAGATGATGGTGTTGTAGCCGAACATCATGAGGGCGAAGCGCCACAGGACGCCCTTGCGCAGGACGGCGCGCAGCTCCGGGCGAGGGGCCTCGGCGTCGTCCGTACGGGGCAGCGGGGCCGGGAGCCAGAGCCGTACCGCGAGGAGGACGAGGACGCCGAGGGCGGCGGTGGACCAGAAGGCCGAGCGCCAGCCGAAGGCGGCGACGAGCGGGGCGACGGCGAGGGGCGTGATGACGGCGGCGAGGGCGTTGGAGCTCATCACCGTGCCGTTGGCGCTGCTGCGTTCCTCGAGCCGGGTGCGTTCGAACAGGACCTTCATGGAGGCGGGCGGGAAGACGCCCTCGGCCGCGCCGAAGGCGAAGCGCAGGGCGAGGAGGACCGCGAAGGACCAGGCGAAGCCGGTGAGGGCGGTGAAGACCGACCAGGAGAGGAGCGCCCAGAGGGTCACCCGCCGGCCGCCGAACCGGTCGGCGAGCAGGCCGCCGGGGATCTGGCAGAGGGCGTAGGCGAGGAAGAAGGCGGAGACGACGAGGCCCTGCCGCGTGCGGTCGATGTCGAACTCGGCGCCGATGGACGGCAGGACGAGGTTGATCACGAGCCGGTCGGCGTAGTCGACCAGCCAGGCCGCGAAGAGCAGGACGACCGTGAGCCGGACGGTTCTGCGGTGCGCGGGCGGCGCCGCCGGGGACGCGGGATGGGTCGGAGCAGGCACGGTACTCCTCTCACGGGTGGCCGGAACTGGTGGTCCGGCCGGAAGTGCCCCTACGATCCGGTCCGTGAGCGAGAACCCTCCGGGATTGCCGGAAAGCATCTTCGGAAGGGCCATTACGCCGGATTCCCGCACCGGAGGGTCCACCGCGGCCTTCTCCGAGCTGGATCTGGCGCTGATCGACGCCCTCCAGGCCGCGCCCCGGGCGCCCTGGACGCGGATCGGGCGGGCGCTCGGGGTGAACCCGACGACGGCCGCCCGGCGGTTCGAACGGCTCCGCGCCGAGGGGCTCGCCTGGGTCACCGCGTACGACGCGGCGAAGACGGCCACGGTCGCCTATGTGGAGGTGCGGTGCCGGCCGCGCGCCTTCGACCGGGTGAGCGCGGCGGTCACGGCGATGCCGTGGGTGTTCAGCGTCGACGAGACGGCCGGGGACTTCGACCTGTTCCTCTCCGTCGCCGCCCCGGACCTGCCGTCCCTGGGCCGCGCGGTGCACACCGGGATCGGCGGACTGCGCGGCGTCCGCTCCACCCGGACCCGGCTGGGCATGACCCTGTACGGGGAGGGGCGGGACTGGCGGATGCGGGCGATGAACCCGGCCGAGCGGGCCGGGCTCAGCGAACCGGGCAGCGCCGCCCGGGCCCGGACGTACAGCACGCATCTCCACGCGCGGCCCTCGCCCGAGGACCAGGCGCTGGTGACCGCGCTGGGTGCCGACGGGCGGCTCGGGTACGGGGAGCTGGGCGCTCTCACGGGCATGAGCGAGCACACGGCGCGGCGCCGGCTCCAGCGGCTGATCCGGGACGGGGACATCACGCTGCGCTGCGATCTGGCGCACCCGCTGGCGGGGCTCTCCACGATGGTGATCTACCGGACGTCGGTGCCGCACGCCCTGCTGGAGCAGACCGGCAACGCGCTGGCCCGGCACGAACAGGTGCGCATGTGCGTGTCGGTGAGCGGCCCGTACAACCTGCTCGTCCTGGTCTGGCTGCACGGGCTCGGCGCGGTGGACCCCTTCGAGGCGCTGCTCGCGGAGCGCTTCCCGGCCCTTGAGGTGCGCGACCGTACGGTGGCCCTGCACTCCCCCAAGCGCATGAGCTGGCTCCTGGACGAGCACGGGCGGGCCACGGGCCGGGTCGCGCTGGGGCTGCCCGAACACTGAGGACGCGGGCGGGGGAAGGGTTGGTGCCACGGCGCGCCGTCGCTCCCGTTCTGACCCGGTCGGGGGTGGGCCCGGGGGGAGGCGGCGGTGCGCCGTGGCACCGGTCTGGGGCGGCCGGTCAGGACACGATGCTCGGGTCCGGGTCGAGGGCGGGCGTCTCGTCCTCGAGGACGCCGACCGCACTCGCGGCGCCGAGGGCGGTGGCCTGCCGGAGCGTCTCCGTCAGGTTCTGGCGGTCGATGGCGGGCCGGGTGTCGTGGCGGGCGAGGACGAGGGAGGCGTTCCAGCGCATCCGGGGCACGCCGGGGAGGGGGCGCAGAGCACCGGTCTCCTCGTGTTCGGCGACGAGGGCCATGGGGAGCATGGCGCAGCCGAGGCCCGACTGGGTGGCGGCGCGGACGCCCGCCATGGAGCCGAGCTCGTGGATCTCGGGCGGGCTGTCGCAGCGGAGCCGGAGGAACTCGGGGAGCCAGCGCTGGGAGGGACAGTCGGGGTCGGCGATGACGACCTGCCGGCCGTGGCCGCCGGGCCGCCGGGCGACGCCGGTGACGGGCGCGAACTCCACTTCCTGGAGCCGTACTTCGGTCAGCTCGTCGGAGCGGTCGGGGTAGGACGGGTCGGCCAGCAGGTCGGCCGGGTCGTCGACGACGGTGAGGACGAGGGCGCCGTCGATCGTGCCGGCCCGGAAGGCGTCGTGGACCTCGGCCGTTCCCATGATGCGCAGGGCGAGCTGGACGCCGGAGAGGAGCCGCCGCCCGACGTGGGTGACCCGGGCGAGCTGCTGCCCGTACGCCAGGGCGGGGACGATGCCCACGGTCAGGCGCGGCGGGTTGGCCGCGGGCCGGCGCAGGGCGGTCTCCATCTCGCCGACGAGGGTGAGGATCTGGCGCGCGTAGTCACGCAGGACGGTTCCGGCGTGGGTGAGCCGGACGCCGCTGGGGAGCCGCTCGAAGACGGGTTCGCCCACCTGCCTCTCCAGGGCACGCATCTGTGCCGTGACGCTGGACTGTGAGTATCCGAGACGGCGCGCCGCCTGGGTGAACGACCCGGTGAGGGTCACCTCGCGGAAGGTCCGAAGGGTTCTTGCGTCGATGTCCACGTGATTCCCCCCTGCCGCGCGCGGGCGGCAGATTCCTCGCACCAGGTGGTTGGTCCGCCACCCGCTTCGATCGCCCCAGTCGGTCAAACAGCCGCAGGGGTGCCGGACGCCACGTCGCGCCCGGCACCCCTGCTCGGCGCGAAGACTCTACTCGGCGAGCTGGGCCGGGACCAACGGAAAGTCCAAGTCCGGCTGCGCAACGTGATTGAAGAAGTTCGACAGCACGTTGAGCGCGACGTGGCCGACGACCTCCGCGATCTCGGCGTCGGTCACCCCGGCGGCGCGGGCGTCGGCGAGGGCCTCGTCGGTGACGCGGCCGGCGGTCGCCATGACGGTGCCGGTGAACCGGAGCACCTGGTCCATGTGCGGGTCGCCGGCGTCGCCGCCGCGGCGCGTGTCGAGCAGTTCCTGCTCGCTCAGGCCGACCTTGCCGCCGCGCAGGGTGTGCGCGGAGACGCAGTACGTGCAGTCGTTGCGCTGCGCGATGTAGAGCGCGAGCTGCTCGCGCTGCCGGGCGCTGAAGCTGCCGCCGACGAGGGCCTCGCGCATGGCGAGGTAACCACGGAGCGCGGCGGGCCCGTTGGCGAGGGAGGCGTACAGGTTGGGCAGCTTGCCGAGCTGCTTGAGGGTGCCTTCGAGCAGCTCGCGCTGCTCCTCGTTGGCGGTCTCGACGGTCAGTTGGGGCAGGCGGGGCATGGAGCTCTCCTTGAGCCGGAGCAGAACGGAACTGGTCGGTACCATCCAGACGGTACCGATCGGTTCCGTCTTGCGCAACGGGAGTCCACCACTCCGCCGTTCACATCGGAATCCCTGATACGGCACCGAGTGGTACCGTCTGGTATGGCCACGAACGCGAAAGAACGGCTCCTCAGCGCGGCGGAGCGTCTGTTCTACGAAGAGGGGATCCGGGCCGTCGGGATCGAGCGGATCCTGTCCGAGTCCGGAGTCGGCCGCGCCTCCT
Organism: Streptomyces sp. R-07; assembly: GCF_049913175.1. Classification (NCBI taxonomy): domain Bacteria; kingdom Bacillati; phylum Actinomycetota; class Actinomycetes; order Kitasatosporales; family Streptomycetaceae; genus Streptomyces; species Streptomyces sp. R-07. The sequence goes on along the minus strand of NZ_CP183978.1, from coordinate 6,342,172 downwards.
TCTACCGCCACTTCCCCAGCAAGGACGACGTCGTCGTCGAGGTGCTGCGCCGGCGCGACGGCATGTGGCGCGCCTGGCTCGACGGGCGCATCGCCGCCAGCGGACGCTCCCCCGAGGAACTGCCGCTCGCCCTCTTCGACGGACTCGCGGAGCGGTTCGGCGCGGCCGAGTTCCGCGGCTGCGCCTTCATCAACACGATGGTCGAGACGGCGGACCCCGACAGCCCGGCCCACCAGGTGGCCGCCGAGCACAAGGAGAGGGTCATCGCGGTCCTCGACCGGCTGCTGACCGAGGGCGGCTACCGCGACCACGAGGCCCTGGCCCGCCAGCTCGCCCTGCTCGGCGACGGCGCGATCGTCACCGCCGTGCGCGAGGGCACGACGGAGGCGGCGGTACGGGCCAGGGGCGTGGCGGAGGTCCTTCTGCGCACGGCGGACCGGGAACCGGTCAGGACGTAGCGCCTGGCCGGCGGAGTTCGGACCCTCGTGCCACCGCGTCGTGGGCATGCGTTCCGTCAGGGCCTGACGGAACGCGGGCGCAGTTCGCCGCGCCGCACCTTGCCCGAGCGGGTGCGGGGCAGGCGGGGGACGACGTCGACGCCGCGCGGGACGAAGACGGGCGCGAGCCGTTCGGCGGCCAGGGCGAGGAGCTCGGCGCGGATCCGTTCGCGCCGGTCACCCGACGGCCCGGCGTCGATCCGTACGCGCCGGTCGCCCGACCGCTCGGCGTCGATCCGCTCGCGCCGGTCGCCCGACCGCTCGGCTCCCGGCTCGTGCAGTTCCACCACCGCGTACGGCGCCAGACCGCCCGCCGGGTCCGGGCAGGGGATCACCGCCGCGTCGGCGACCTCCGGGTGGGTGCGCAGGACCGCCTCGATCTCCGGCGGGGACACCCGGTGGCCGTGGGACTTGAAGACCTCGTCCATCCGGCCGAGCAGCCGGATGGAGCCGTCCGCGCACCGCTCGCCCCGGTCGCCCGTGCGGTACAGGCCGCCGGCGAAGGCCTCCGCCGTGCGCCCGGGCAGGTCGGCGTACCCGCGCATGAGGCCCGGCGGACGGTCCGTCAGGTCCACGCACACCTCACCGGCCTCGCCCGGCTCCCCCGTCTCCGGGTCGCGCAGCACGATCCGGTAGCCGGGGAGCGGGTGCCCGAGCGGGGTGAGCGGTTCGGGGCCGCCGGGGGCGCGGCCGATGAGGGCCGTGGCCTCGGTCTGGCCGTACCCGTCGCGTACCCGTACCCCCCAGGCGGCATCGACGCGCTCCACCGTCTCGGCGGTCAGGGGCTCACCCGCCGCCGTGGCCTCGCGCAGCCGGGGGGCGCCCGCTCCCCCGGTGACGTGCGGGAGCATCGACCGCCAGGCGCTGGGCGGCGCGCAGAAGCTGGTGACGCGGTGCTCGGCGAGCACGCGGGGCAGTACGGCCGGCGGGAGGCCGCCGTCCGGGGGTGCGAGGACGGTCGCCTCCGCCGCCCACGGGACGAAGAAGCTGGACCAGGAGTGCTTGGCCCAGCCGGGCGCGGAGAGGTTGAGGTGCCGGTCGCCGGGGCGCAGCCCGCTCCAGTACAGGCTGGAGAGGTGGCCGACGCCGTACCCGGCGTGGCTGTGCTCGACGAGTTTCGGCAGGGAGGTCGTCCCTGAGGTGAAGTAGCAGAAGGACGGGTCGGCGGCCCGGGTGGGCCCGTCCGGCACGAAGGGCCGCCGGCCGGGGCCGCGCGTGTCGGGGTACGGGGACCAGCCGGCCCGGTGGGCGCCGGGTGCCATGCGGAGGCCCTTGACCGGCAACTCGTGGAGCAGCGGCACGAGTTCGGGTGCGCAGACCACGTGCCGGATGCGGCCCCGGGTGATCCGGTCGGCCGCCTCGTCCCGGGTGAGGTCCTGGTAGGCGGGCACGACGACGGCTCCGAGCTTCACGCAGCCGAGCAGGGTCTCCCACAGTTCGGTCCTGGTGCCGAGCAGCACGAGGACGCGGTCGCCCCGGGCGACCCCCCGCTCCCGCAGGGCGTTCGCCAACGCGCCGGAGCGCGCGGAGAGTTCGGCGAAGGAGACCCGGTCGACGACGGGAACGGCGCCGTCCGGGTCCGGGTGGCCGAGGAGTTCCAGGGCCGGCCGGTCGTTGCCCTCGGCGATGACGTCGAACCAGTCGAGGGCCCAGTTGAAGTGCTCGGCGCGCGGCCACCGGAAGGCGGCGCGGGCCGCCTCGTGCTCGCCCCGCAGCCGGAGGAGCAGATCACGGGCGGCCCGGTACTCCTCGTGGGCGGCCGTACGGACGGCGCTCACGCGGCATCGCCTCCCAGGAGGGCCGCCGCGATCGCGTCCGCGTCGCGGGTGAAGGAACCCCAGGGGCCCGGTCGGCCGCTGCCGACCTGGGTGAACCAGCGGGTGTGTTCACTGGGGATGCCGATGACGTGCGTGCTGGTGTCCACCGATCCGTCCGCCCGTACCGGGTGGAAGGGGGAGTCGGTGCAGTCGAGGCCGCCGGTGGCGAACTCCCCCGCTCCCTCCGCCGCGTTGGTGAAGGTACGGATCTCGCCGTCGACCATCAGGCCCCGGATCAGCGGATCGCGGTCCGCCGCCAGGTCGGTGCCCGGCACCCGGGCGTCGACGACGACGTCGAGGGCCACCCAGGAGTTCTCGACCTGCGCGGACTCCACCGCGAACCGGCCCTCGACGGGGTCGGCCTCGAACCGGGCGCCGGGTCCGACCGGTTCGAGGACCCCGGCGGCGAGCAGGGCGAGGAACTGCTCCGAGCGCAGCTGCGGCGGCCCGGTGGAGACCATCGCGGCGACGGGGCCGAACTCGGCGAGGAACCAGCGGTGCGAGTCGGGGGTGAGCCCGCCGAAGTCGACCACGGTACGGATCGTCTGCCGGACGTCCCGCAGCACGTCGGCGGCGGCCTTGAGGGGGCCGTCGGCGTTCCCCCGGCGGGCCTCCGCCAGGTCGGCGCGGAGCCACTCGGTGAGCACCTTGTGGTACTCGGCGGAGGAGCCGAAGCGCCGGCCGGCGAACGGGCGGGCGAGCGCGTCGAGTCCGGTGAGCGGCCGCGGGTCGACCCGGTAGCCGTAGCCGGCGGCGAGCCGCTCCAGGAGCCGGGGGCGCGGATCGGCGAGGTCGGCGAGGAGCGCCACACCGCGCTCGGTGAACTCCTCGGCCGCCGCCGGGCCGTGGAACTGCCGGATCCGGGTGGCGAGGAGCACCAGGTTCACCTCGGCCAGCAGCCAGGGAAGGACGGTCCGCTCGAAGTCGAGCGGCGCCTCGGCCGCCCTGAGCGCGGCCATCCGCTCGGGGGTGAAGAGCCGGGCCTGGTAGCGGTGTTCGGGTCCCTTCTGGTTGGCGCCCCGGGTGAGCAGCGGCACTCCCCCGCGCGAACCGGCCAGGATCCTGGGCTCCTTGCCGCTGGGCAGGTAGAGGAGTCCCTCCTCGCCGTGGGTGAAGGTGCCGCCGCGCCCGAGGGTGAGCTCGGTGAGGATGTCGTAGAAGGTGAGCCCCATGCCGAGGATGCCGACGCTCGCGCCCGCCGGGATCTCGGCGAGCGGCATCTCGCTCGCGGAGCCGCCTGCCACGTACCGGACGGGCCGGGCGGGGGTGCTGTGCTCGCGGGCGAACCGCTGCCAGGCGCGCTGCTCGGCGTCGAGTTCGGTGAGGGGGTGTCCGGTGGCGAGGACGAGCCGGTCGACGGTGAGGACGTCGCCCCGGTCGAGCCGCAGCCGGTGCGCGCCGCTCTCCGCGCCCGCCGTGCCGTCGGGCCGGTCGCCGTCCCGCGGGCGGTCGGCGCAGATCACCCGGGCCGGGACGCGGTGGACGGTGAGGGAGGGCGGCAGGGTCTCCTCGATGCGGGCCATGACGTACGTCAGGTACCGGCCGTAGACGGCGCGCGGCGCGTATCCCTCGGGATCGGCGGCGGCCGGGTCGTGCTGCGCCCACCACTCGCCGAGGGTGGGCCCCGCGCCGGGCCGGTGCGGTCCGTCGTCGGCGGGCCCGGAGAACATGGTGACCTCCTGGGCCGGGGTGTTCATGAGGAACCAGGGCGACTGGTCCGTGCGCCAGATGCGGCCGGCCCCCGCCTCGTACGGATCGACCGCGAACACCTCCACGGGTCGCGCGGGCGGCTCCTCGGCGCAGCGGGCGGCGAGCCGCTCCAGTACGGAAAGGCCCCGCGGGCCCATGCCGGCGAACGCGACGCGCAGCGGCGTGCCGGTCGGCGGCGGAGCGGCGCGGGGCGCCGGGTCGGGGGTCGGGTGGGTCTCGGCGGCCCGGTCGTGTTCGCGGGCGACACGGCCGAGCATGCCGGAGAGCTGGCGCGAGGTCATCGGAGTGGTCCTCCTGCGGGTGGTGAGCAGCGGCAGCGCGCCCAGGTCGGTCCACTGCAGGCGCCCGTCGGGTGCGACGGTGGACCGGACGGCGCCGCGGTTGTCCGGGTGCAGGCAGAACGGCACGTCGAGGAGGCCCCGGTCGAAGGCCTTCAGGAGGGCGACGCCGAGGTCGTCGGAGAGCGCGAGGACGGTGGTGACGAGCGCGCGGGCCTCGGCGTAGGTCTCCTCGCCGTCGGCCCCCGCGCCGGAGGGGGTGCCGTGGGCGGCGCGGGCCGCGTCGGCGGCGATCCGCAGGGCGGTCAGGTTCTCCTGGACGGTGGGGATCCGGTGCGCCTCGGTCTCGGTCTTCACGATGAGGCGCTGCGCCCCGCCGCGTACGGCCAGTTCGGCGCTGCGGCGCAGCAGGAGCCGGGCGCCGTGCACGGTCTTCGGGTACACGCCCATGTACGTGTAGAGCACGATGTGGCGGTCGACCGACGGCGGCAGGAACTCGTCGGCGAGCCTCCGCAGCGCGGTGAGGGCGCCCGTGTCCTGCGCGGGGTGGGTCTGCTGGGCGTAGCTGAGGGAGACGCTGGTCGCGCCGTTGGCCACGAAGAAGAGGCATTCGAGGACCGAGACGGCGACGAGCAGCGAGGGCGGGCAGAGCTGGCCGAGCAGGCAGCCGCCGAAGGATTCGAGGTGGGCGCGGCGGCCGCGCTTGCGGCTCTCCTCCGTCAGGAACTGGACGGAGTCGCGCCAGGCGGCGACGGATTCGGCGAGCGGGGTGCGGCCGTAGGGCAGGCAGTACGAGACGGGGCCGCCCTCGGAGGCGGCGAGCCCGGCGGCGGCCATGGTGCGGAAGATGGCCATCGGGTCGGCTGAGCCGTGCCGGACCTGGACGGGGGTGCCGCGTCCGGCCGCGGCGGCGACCCGGGCGCCGGTCCTCGGGCCGTGGCTGACCAGCGGGAAGCCGTTGAGGGGGCGTCCGGCGCGGAGGGCGGCGGTGGCGGCGGCGTGGTCGCCGACGCGGGTGTAGCTGTCGATGGTGAGGGTGGCGACGGTCCGTTCGGGCAGCTCGGCGACGGCGGCGACTCCGTGGGCCATCTCCTCGGGCCCGGCCATGCCCATGCGGGGCTGGACGACCAGTTCGCCGGCGTCGGCCGACGCCCGGACGAAGGCGCCGAGGTCACCGGCGGCGAGCGCGGACGGGGGCGGGGGCAGGGCGGAGGTGGTCACGCCGCGGCCCGCCCGGTACACGCGCCGCCGAGACCGGCGAGCCGGCGCAGCAGCGCCGTGGGCGGGGTGCCGTCCCCGTACACCTCGTCGTATCCGGCGTCGAGGAGTTCGGCGGTGCGGGTGGCGGCGCCCTCCGGGGAGATGCCGAGGAGTCCGCCGATGACCATCGGGACGGAGCGGGTGCGGTCGTCGGCGCGCAGGGCGCGGGCGGCGCGCAGTCCGTCCTGGTGGCCGTGGCCGTTGACGGAGGAGAGGACGACGAGGTCGGGGCTCGTCATCCGGGCGGTGTCGACGAGCAGCTGCTCGGGGACGCACGGGCCGAGGTTGAGCACGGAGTGCCCGTGCTCCTCCAGGAAGAGCTGGAGGTGGACGAGGTTCCAGGTGTGGGCGTCGGAGGAACCGGTGGTGAGCAGGACCCGGCGGGAGGGCTCGGGACTGCGCAGGGACTGCGGCCGTGCGGACGGTGTCATGGCGTCTCTCTCCGGAAGTGTCTACGGGCGGGGTGCGGGTACAGCGCGAGGCCGCCGGGCCCGTGCGAGGGGCCCGGTGGCCTCGGGGTGTTCGGGGTGGGTCGGGCGGCCGGGCGCCAGTGCTGGAGCCCGGTGGCCTCGGGGTGTTCGGGGTGGTTCGGGCGGCCGGGCGCCATTGCTGGAGCCCGGTGGCCTCGGTGCCTTCGGGTCGGTCAGGCGCCCGCGCCGACGCCCGTGGTGATCTCGCCGGCCTCCGGGGCGCGGCCGGCGGCGGGGCGGGCGCGGACGGCGAGGACGGTGCAGCCCTCGGCGCTGGACATCTGGTGCCGGGTGCCCGGCTCCTCGACGACGAGGTCGCCGCGGTGGAAGCGGCGCCCGTCGCTGTGGTCGAGGGTGCCGTCGAGGACGAGCATCAGCTCGTGGCCGAGGTGTTCGTGGAAGTCGCCGTGCGCCCCGGGCGGGAAGCGCAGCAGGAGGGAGGAGGAGTCCTCGTCCCGGGCGGGGTCGGGGCCCCAGAGCACGACGTACTCGACGCCGACGCGGCCGGGTTCGGTCCACGGCACCCAGGGCAGGTCGGTCTGGTCGAAGCCGCTGCGGAGCACGTCGCGGAAGACGGTGACGTCAGGCACGGGCGGGAACCTCCGGGGCGCGCTGGGCGACGATGGACGGGATGCCGTCGGGGCCCCACGGCTGGGGTCCGTGGACGATGGGGGCGCCGATGAGGGAGCCGAACTCGCGCCAGGCGCCGTCGTAGTTGCGGACGTCGGGGAGGCCGAGGAGCTCGCTGAGGACGAACCAGCTGTGGGCGGAGCGCCAGCCGACCCGGCAGTACAGGACGGTGGGGGCGTCGGTGCGGACGGCCGCGTAGGCGCGGGCCAGTTCCTCGTGGTCACGGAAGGTGCCGTCGGGGCGGACGGCGGTGTGCCAGGGGATGTGCTCGGCGGAGAGGGCGTGGCCGCACCGCACGCCGAGGTCCTCGGGGACGCCGGGCGGGGTGTTGCTCTGCCCGAGGTACTCCTCCAGGGAGCGCACGTCGAGGAGTTGGTGGCGGCCGATGTGGTCGAGCATGTCCTCGCGGCGGGCGCGGACGGTCTCGTCGACGGCGGGTACGGGGTAGGTGACGGGCTCGCGCTCCGGGACGTCCCGGGTGAGGGGGCCGCCGAGCGCCTCCCAGCGGGCCCGGCCGCCGTCGAGGAGGCGCAGCTCCCGGTGGCCGTACAGCTTGAACTGCCAGTATCCGGCGGCGGCCCACCAGTTGTTGTTGCCGCTGAGGAGGACGACGGTGTGCTCGGCGGTGATTCCGTGCCGGCCGAGGAGCGCGGCGAAGGCCTCGGGGCCGATGAGGTCCCGGCGTACCGGGTCCTGGAGGTCGCCGGTCCAGTCCAGCCGGACGGAGCCGGGGACGCGGCCGAGCTCGCTGCCGCCGTCGGTGATCTCGACGAGGACGGTGCGCTCGTCCCGGGCCGCGGGGTTCCGCAGCTGTTCCCTGACCTGCTCGCAGCTGACGAGCAGTCTGTCTCGGTTCACGGGGCCTCCGTTGAGGGTGCGGGCGGGAAGGGGGGCGGGGGTCACCACCAGTACGTCGGGTACTTGCCGATCACGCCGAGCCGGGAGGCGAGCAGGCCCACGAGGACGAGCAGTGCGCTGCCGACGGCGAGCAGGACGAGGAAGCGCAGGGGCGCGGGGTCCTGGAGGACGGCGAGGACGGCGGTGGCGGCGGCGGGCGCGTGGACGGCCCGCAGCAGCAGCATCAGGCCGACGCTGAGTCCGGCGGCGACGGCGGCCACCCAGAGGGAGTGGCCGAAGAGGGCGACGGCGACGAGGCCGAGGACCCCGGAGCCGACCTGGCCGAGGAGGACACCGCGGGGCTGGGCCGGGGGCAGGGCGGGGGTGGAGCAGATGATCATGGCGGTGGCGGCCAGCGGGGCGATCATCAGGAGGTACCCGGTGGCCTCGCCGAGTGCCACCAGGATCAGCAGCGACACGACGGTGGCGAGGGCGCCGAGGGCGGCGGGCCGGGTGCCGGGGAAGGGCGGGGCGCCGCCCGCCCACCGGCTCCGGGCGGGCGGGGCCGCCGCACCCGCGGGGGTCTGGGTCTGGTTGCTCACGGTGTACTCCTCGTGCGAAGGGCGGGGGCGGCGGGACGGCGGGGACGGGTCAGCGGTGGGAGCCGTTGAAGTAGCGCTCGGCCTGGCAGTGGACGACCTTGCCGATGCGGTGGCCCATCTCGATGCCGGGCTCGTTGTCGAAGCTCCAGTGCATGCCGCCGTAGACCCGGGAGATGCCGGCCTGGTGGGCGGCGTCGCTGAAGGTGGGCCAGTGCAGGACGACGTCGGTGCGCGGGGTGAGGCCCGGCTCGACGGTGGAGGCGCCGGCCTTGAAGCGGTACGAGTCGCCGAAGGAGTCGGAGCCGGTGAAGCGGCGGAGGAACTCGGCGGCGGCGCCGGAGAAGGTGCTGTGTCCGGAGACGGTGGCCGGGAAGGGCGGAACGGCCACGTACGCCTGCCAGTTCACGCCGTCCATGGTGACGGTGCCCTGTCCGGGGCCGCCCCAGGCACGGATCTGCTGCCCGCGCCGGTCGTACGGGACGAGGGTCGAGGGACGCGCGAAGTTGTACTGGGCCTTGACGGCCCAGGAGCCGATGGCGGCGTCGCACTCGGCCATGTTGAGGCCGAAGAAGAGCCGGGCGTCCTCGTCGACGCCGTGGCCGTCGCGGGCGGAGACGTACCGTCCCCACATCTGCTGCGCGCCGGGCGGGGTGACGTCGTCGTTGAGCCAGAACTCGGCTATCGCCTTCTGCTCGTCCGTCAGGTCGGCGCTGATGGCGAGGAGTTCCTCGATGGCGGCCGTCATGCGGACGGAGGGGTACGCGGGCGGGGCGGGGACCGTGAACTGGTCGGGGCGGCTCAGGGCGAAGGGCTGCATCACCGCGAACTGCGGGGTGAGGTAGCGCTGCGTCTTGCCGTTCACGATCAGCGGGGTCCAGTGCGCCGGGTCCGTGATCGTGGACGGGTCGAAGGCCCCGGCGATCTGCGGGCTGTTGCGCGGCTGGTAGCCGGTGGTGTCGGTGTACGCGGGGGTGCCGAGCTGGTTGGCGCCGTCGGCGTGCCGGTACTCGAGGACGGCGCGGGCGGTGCGGAGGCCGATCCAGGCGGGGCTGTACGGGCGGGGGTCCGTGAGCTCGGGGTCGCCGCCGAGGCTGCGCAGCATGGAGTCGATGGCGACCTTGTACTCGGGGTACAGGTCGAGCAGGGCGAGGTGCGCCGCGTAGCTGATGGCCTCGTTCTTGTTGTCGAGGGTCCGCTCGGCGCGGGGCCGGCGCAGGGAGCCGCCGAAGCGGGTGCCGACGGCCTGGCGGTCGTAGCAGGCCCAGGCGTCGTAGATGGCGTTGTGGACGATCGCGAGGGCGCGGGCGTTCACGGTGGCGGGGCCGAAGCGGTTGCCGGCGGCCTGGTAGCGGCCGAGGATCGCGTCCATGGCGGCCTGGTTCCAGCGGATGACGACGCTGGGGTCGGCGACGGCGCCGGGGGCGCGGCGGCCGGTGCGGGTCTCCGCCTCGAAGCTGGTGGGGACGGCCCAGGCCGCGGTGCCGGGCAGGGCGAGTGCCCCGGCCGCGGCGGCGGACGTGGTGAGCACCCGGCGCCGGGTGAGCGGGGTGCGGGCCGCGGCGGTCGTGGTGGGGGCGGGGGCGGCGGGTCGGTGGGTCATCCGTGGATTCCTTCGCAAGGTGCCGGAGCGGACGGACTCGGTCCGGGTCCATGGATCACCCGCGGAGCACGCATGGATCGCCGCCCATGGGTCGCCCGTGGATCAAACACAAACTCGAACAGTTCTCAGGCTGGCGAGAATTGATCGCGTCCGGCAACGGCCGATCGACTTCTTCCATCGCAGGCATGCAAGGAAGCGATGGGCGTCGCGGGGGCCCTCGGGGGGTCGTTAGCGTGAGCCCACGGCGTCCGCCCCTCCGGCCTCGATTTCGGCGTGATCCGAGCGGTCCACCGCCCGGCTCCGCCCCGTCCGGCCTCGATCCGCCCCGTCCGGCCCCGTCCGGCCCCGCGTCGACTCGTGTTGGAGATGCCCGCGCATGACCGTTTCCTCCGAACTGACACCTCCCGTCACGACCTCCGTCCCAGGACCCGTCCCGCCGCCGCCCGCCGGCGTCTTCGACCGGCTCGCGCCACGGCTGCACCTCTACGGCCTGGGCATGCTCCGGGCAGGCCTCGGCGGGGTGTTCGTCTGGTTCGGCGTGCTCAAGGTCGCCGGTCTCAGCCCGGCGGCCGCGCTCGTCGTCGCCGTCCTGCCGTTCCCCGCCGGGGCCTGGTTCGTGCCCGCCCTCGGCGTGGCCGAGGTGGCCCTCGGCGTCTGGCTGGTGTCGGGCCGCGCCCGCGCCGCCGCACTCCCGGTGCTGGTCGGCCACCTCTGCGGCACCTTCGCGGTCCTGGTGCTCACGCCGTCGGTCGCCTTCGCCCACTCCAACCCGCTGCTGCTCACGCTGGTCGGCGAGTTCGTCGTCAAGAACGTGGTGCTGCTCGCGGGCGCGGTGGTGGTCCTGACGCACCCGCGGCGCACCACCAGGCCCTGACGACGGCCGGGCACATCGCGACGGAACACGCCCTCTGCCACTGAGAGGTTCATCGGGCCTGCCCCGAGACGAACCTCGTACAATACCAAGCAGTCGGTTTAAGGCCGTCGGGGGGCACGGCACGACGGGGCATGCGCCGGTGCCGCCGCGACACGTGGTGCTACTGGAGCCATCGGTGACCAAACAAGAGCGGTCCGCACGGACCCGCGACGCGCTGATCAAGTCGGCGGCCAGGGAATTCGACCGGCACGGCTACGCCCTGGCCACGCTGTCCGCGATCAGCTCGGGAGCGGGCGTGAGCCCCGGCGCGCTCCACTTCCACTTCGAGAACAAGGCGGCGGTCGCCGGCGCCGTCGAGAGCGAGGCGTGCACCGCCCTGCGCCGGACCGCCCGGATCGTGTACGGGCAAGGGTCGAACGCCCTGCAGAACCTCGCCGACACCTCGCACGCCCTGGCCCGGCTGCTCCGCGACGACATCGTCGTCCGCGCCGGCTTCCGGCTCAGCTGCGCCGACGAGGCGCGTACGGAGCTGAACCTGCGCCAGGAGTGGCAGAGCTGCGTCCAGCTGCGGCTCGCGGAGGCCGCCGACGAAGGCCTGCTCGCCGCCGGCACCGGGCGTCGACAGGACCTCGCCAGCACGATCGTGGCGGCGACGATCGGCCTGGTGGCCCTCTGCCGGGACAACGGCGAATGGCTCTCGCCCAAGACGGTCACGGGCCTGTGGCGCACTCTGCTGCCGATGGTGGCGGGACCCGAATCGCTCGCCACGCTCGAACCGGCGGGCACGCCGACCGCCGTGGCCCCCGCCCCTGTCGGCTGAGGCGCCGGCCCCGGACGCCGCCCGCCGCCCGGGGTGAGGACGGCGGCGGTGGGGCGTCAGAGCGCGCTGCCGCCCGACACGTCCACGTACTGGCCGGTGATCCAGCGCGCGTCGTCGGAGACGAGGAAACCGACCACGTCCGCGATGTCGGCCGGCGTCCCGAGCCGGTTGAAGACCGAGTAGGCGGCGAGGGCGGCGGTCGCCTCCGGCGTCGTGCGCCGCCGCGCGTTCATGTCGGTCGCCACGTAACCGGGGGCCACGGCGTTGACCGTGATGCCCCGGGGCCCCAGCTCCTTGGCGAGGGCCAGGGTCATCGTGTCGACGGCCCCCTTGGTCATCGCGTACGTGACGGAGTCGGGGAAGGCGTTCTTCGTCGCCCCCGAGGAGATGTTGACGATCCGCCCACCGTCGCGCAGCCGGTCGAGGCCCCGTTGGATGATGAAGAGCGGGGCCTTGACGTTGATCGCGAAGAGCCGGTCGAAGACCTCGGTGGTCAACTGGTGGATCCGCCCCGAGCCGCTCCCCGCCGCGTTGTTGACGAGGATGTCGAACCCGGGGCCGGCGCCCTGCTCCGCGAGACCGGCCTCCAGTGCGGCGTAGAACGTGTCCACGGCGTCGGGCTCCGCGAGTTCCGCACGGAACGCGAAGGCCCGGCCGCCCGCCTCCTCGATGATCTTCACCGTCTCCTGGGCGGCCGCCTCGTTGTTGCCGAAGTGCACGGCCACCAGGGCGCCGTCCCTGGCCAGCCGCTCGGCGATTCCTCTGCCGATGCCGCGGCTCGCCCCGGTGACGATCGCGGTCTTTCCGTCCAGCGCGGGCATGCGGGGTTCCTTCTGTTCAGAGTGGTTCTTCGTCAGGAGTGGCCGAGGAGGCCCCGGTACCACGGCATGTGGTCCGCGATCGTCGCGGCGAAGCCCGGCCCCGGGTCGCAGCCCCACTCCCGCCAGGGCCGGTCGTCCTCGAACCAGTGGTCGCCGGCGAGCATGGCCAGGTGGTGCTGCGCGAAGGGGAGGTCCGCGAGCAGAGCGCGGGCCTCGGCGACGTCCACCGCGGGTCCGCGGGCCGGGCCCGCCCGTGCGGCGAGGAGTGCCTCCCCGGAGGCGAGCAGTTCCGCCACTGCAACCGGCTCCGGGTGGTTGACGAAGTGGGCGCCCGCCCGCGTCCGCGGCGAGAGCGCCGCGCCGAGCAGGGCCCGCGCGAGGGTGTCCACGTCGATCAGGGAGTGCAGCGAGGAACCCCCGTCGAGCGGGCCGGGCAGCGCGGCGAGCAGCTGGACGATGCCGGGCATCAGCTGCCGGTCGCCCGTGCCGTACACGAGGTGGGGCCGCAGTACGGTTCCGCCCGCGTCCAGGACGTGCCGCTCCCCCGCGGCCCTGGTGCGGCTGGTCGCGGAGCCGGGGGCGAGCGGCAGCGTGCCGGGGGCCGCCGCGCGGAAGGGGCCGCGGCCATGGACGGAGGCGGTGCTCAGGGAGACGATCCGGGTCACCCCTGCGCGTACGGCCGCGTCGATCAGGGCCCGGGTCCCCTCGTCGTTGACGGCGCGGGCCACGTCCTCGTCCGCGCCGATCGCCGAGGCGCAGTGGATCAGTACGTCGACGCCCTCGCAGGCGCGGCGCAGCGAGCCGGGGTCACGGAGGTCGCCGATGACGGTCTCGGCCGTCGGTCCCCCGCGGTCCCCCGCTCCACCGGCCGGCGGCGTGAGGGGGCGGCGGGCGAGCAGTCGCACGGGCAGGAGCTCCGCCACCGCCGTCGCCGTCAGCCGGCCGCCGATGAACCCGGTCGCGCCGGTGATCAGTATGCGAGGGCCCATCGATCCGATCCGGTTCAGCTCGCCAGCCGGCTGTCGAGGCCGACTCCGGCCACCGCCAGTTCCGGGGACGGAGAAGTGAGCGTACACATGAAGACCGGCTGGTCCTCCTGCCGGCCGGTGACCCGGACGACGGTCGTCGAGGGGTCGGGGCCGGACACGACCTCGGCCTCTATCCAGCACGGGCTGTCGAGTTCGGCGTAGCGCTCGAAGGAGATGTCCACGCCGGTGGGCAGGAAGGCGCCGCCGCCGACCGCGATCGTCGCGGCCTGCCGGGCGGCCTCGATGAGCGTCATCCCCGGCACGTGGTCGTTCTTGCGCCGGAAGAGGATGGCGTGGCCGGTGTCGATCCGCAGCTGCCACTGGCCCGCCCAGGCGCCCGGGCCCAGGACGACGTCCTGCGGCCGCCGCCGGCCGACCAGGTGCGGGGCCACTCCCTGGATCAGCGGGACCGGCCGGCCGAGTGCGGCCATCCGCTCGCCCCGCAGCCGGCGGTAGGCGAGTGCCGAGGTGTAGCCGGCCAGGCCGCCACCGGTGGCGAGCAGTCGGCCGCCCCGGGTGATGCGCACGGTGGTGGGCAGGTTCCGGGGCCTGCCTCGACGGCCGTCGAGACCGGAGAAGGCGATGTCGACGGTGACGTCCGACGGGAGGCCGTCGACGGCGAGGGCCTCGGGGTCGGCGGTGAAGTGGAGGTCCCACATGACGAACTGATCGTCGACGGGTACCCCGAGTTCGGCATGAGCGACGAGCATGGTGGCCTGGCGTATCGTCTCGGCCACCAGTACGGGGTCGTGCCGGTCCCCTGCCACCGGAGAGAAGAAGGGATGTGCGGCAGGCCATCGGGCAGCGACGGAGAATCGGTTCTCCCGCAGCTGCGTCCAGCCCGTGGGGAAGATGTCCGCGGGATCCGCTCGGTGAACGAACTCACCGGGGACCTGTGCCGTCACTCCTTGGCGGTTCTCGTCCATGGATCCCCCTAGTGTCCCCACACCCCGGGCGGCATACCCGCCCGGTCGTAGAGTACGTACACTGCGGTTTTCTTTTCAATGCTTCACGTCACACGTCGAGCACAGACAGCGATACAGCAGGAGGCGCTTTGGCGCAGCAAGCGCGTGCGATCCGAACGCGGCGGACGATCCTGGAATCGGCGGCCGCTGTCTTCGCGGAGCGCGGCTACGAGCGGACGACCATCGGGGAGATCCTGGTGCGCGCCGGGGTGACCAAGGGCGCACTGTATTTCCACTTTGCTTCCAAGGAAGATCTCGCCCTCGGCGTGCTCGACGCCCAGATGCTCGACGTGCCGCTCGCTCCGCAGCCCATCAAACTCCAGGAGCTGGTGGACCAGGGCTTCCTCCTCGCCCACCGCCTGCAGCGCGACCCGCTCGTGCGCGCGAGCGTCGCCCTGGCCCTGGACAGCGGAGCCACCGGGATCGACCGGGCGGCCCCGTTCCGGGCCTGGATCGACCAGGTGTCGGAGGGCCTGACGGTCGCGAAGGCGCGCGGGGAGCTCCTCGGCCACGTGAACGTGACGGACACGGCCGAACTCTTCTCGGGCGCGTACGCGGGAATCCAGACCATGTCCCAGATCCTGTGCGATCGCAACGACCTGACCCATCGGGTCCTGGTGCTGCTCCAGCACGTCCTGCCGACCATCTGTACGCCGGTCCTGCTGACCCGGCTGGAGATCACCGAGGACCGCGCCCGGAAGCTCGGCGCCGAGTACGACGCGCACAGGCTCCGGCAGGACGAGGCGAATCTGACGGAAACGCGGAGTTAAGAAAACCGACCGATCGGTTCTTTGAGCGCCCCGACGCAGTTCTGCGTCGGGGCGCTCTGGCGTCATGGCACTGAGTGTGTTTTGCTGAGGGTACTCAGTGCCACAAGCGTCTAGGGGAGCTCCACATCATGGGTAAGGACTTCGACCTGTATCGGCCCTCCGAGGAGCACGACATGCTCCGGGAGTCGGTGCGTGCCCTCGCGGAGGCGAAGATCGTGCCGTTCGCGGCGGCGGTGGACGAGGAGGGCCGGTTCCCGCAGGAGGCCCTGGACGCGCTGGTCGCCAACGACCTGCACGCCGTGCACGTCCCCGAGACCTACGGCGGCGCCGGCGCGGACGCGCTCGCGACGGTGATCGTGATCGAGGAGGTCGCGCGCGCGTGCGGCTCCTCCTCGCTGATCCCGGCGGTCAACAAGCTGGGCTCGCTGCCGGTGATCCTGTCCGGCTCGGAGGAGCTCAAGCACAAGTACCTCGGCCCGCTCGCCAAGGGCGACGCGATGTTCTCCTACGCGCTGTCCGAGCCCGACGCGGGCTCCGACGCGGCCGGCATGAAGACCCGCGCGGTGCGCGACGGCGACTTCTGGGTCCTCAACGGCGTCAAGCGGTGGATCACCAACGCCGGCGTCTCGGAGTACTACACCGTGATGGCCGTCACCGACCCCGACAAGCGCTCCAAGGGCATCTCCGCGTTCGTGGTGGAGAAGTCCGACGAGGGCGTGTCCTTCGGCGCCCCGGAGAAGAAGCTCGGCATCAAGGGCTCCCCGACCCGCGAGGTCTACCTCGACAACGTCCGCATCCCCGCCGACCGCATGATCGGCGCCGAGGGCACCGGCTTCGCCACCGCCATGAAGACCCTCGACCACACCCGCATCACCATCGCCGCCCAGGCCATCGGCATCGCCCAGGGCGCCCTCGACTACGCCAAGGGCTACGTCAAGGAGCGCAAGCAGTTCGGCAAGCCCATCGCCGACTTCCAGGGCGTGCAGTTCATGCTCGCCGACATGGCCATGAAGCTCGAGGCCGCCCGCCAGCTCACCTACGCCGCCGCCGCCAAGAGCGAGCGCGTGTCCGCCGGAGGTGACAAGGAAGACCTCACCTTCTTCGGCGCCGCGGCCAAGTGCTTCGCCTCCGACGTCGCCATGGAGGTCACCACCGACGCCGTCCAGCTCCTCGGCGGCTACGGCTACACCCGCGACTACCCCGTCGAGCGCATGATGCGCGACGCCAAGATCACCCAGATCTACGAAGGCACCAACCAGGTCCAGCGCATCGTCATGGCCCGCAACCTCCCGTAACCACCAGCCTCTCGAAAGGAGACAGGCCGTGACCCTGAAGATCGCTGTCTGTGTGAAGTACGTCCCCGACGCGACCGGCGACCGCGGTTTCGCCGACGACCTGACGACCGACCGTGAGGCCGTCGACGGGCTGCTCTCGGAGCTCGACGAGTACGCGGTGGAGCAGGCCCTGCGCATCTCCGAGGAGTCCGACGACGCCGAGGTCACCGTCGTGACCGTGGGCCCGGACGACGCCAAGGACGCGCTGCGCAAGGCGCTGTCGATGGGCGCCGACAAGGCCGTCCACGTCAACGACGACGACATCCACGGCTCCGACGTGATCGCGACCTCCGCGATCCTGGCCAAGGCCCTGGAGAAGACCGGCTTCGACCTGGTCGTCTGCGGCATGGCCTCGACCGACGGCACGATGGGCGTCCTGCCCGCGCTGCTCGCCGAGCGCCTGAGCCTGCCGCAGGTCACGCTGCTGTCGGAGCTCTCCGTCGAGGACGGTCTCGTGAAGGGCCGCCGCGACGGCGACGCCGCCACCGAGCTCCTGGAGGCCCCGCTGCCGGCCGTCGTCTCGGTCACCGACCAGTCCGGCGAGGCCCGTTACCCCTCCTTCAAGGGGATCATGGCCGCCAAGAAGAAGCCGGTCGAGGAGCTGGACCTGGACGACCTCGACATCGACGCCGACGAGGTGGGCCTGGCCGGGGCCTGGACCCTGGTCGACTCCGCCACCGCGCGTCCGGCCCGTACCCAGGGCACGATCGTCACGGACGAGGGCGACGGCGGCAAGCAGCTCGCCGCCTTCCTCGCCACCCAGAAGTTCATCTGACCCACCGTCATCCCACCTCAGGAGCAAGGAATCATGGCTGAGATCCTGGTTCTCGTGGACCACGCCGACGGTGCGGTCCGCAAGCCGGCCCTCGAACTGCTGACGCTGGCCCGCCGCATCGGCGAGCCCACGGCGGTCGTCCTCGGCGCCGG
Source organism: Streptomyces sp. R-07 (assembly GCF_049913175.1). Lineage (NCBI taxonomy): Bacteria > Bacillati > Actinomycetota > Actinomycetes > Kitasatosporales > Streptomycetaceae > Streptomyces > Streptomyces sp. R-07. Next base: position 6,324,932 of record NZ_CP183978.1, on the reverse strand, counting down.
CGAGGCCGCCGCCTCGATCGCCGCCACGGCCGGCGAATACGGCGCGGCCACCGTGTACGTCGCGGACGGTGCCGAGTTCACCGAGCAGCTCGTCGTCCCGAAGGTCGACGCGCTCACCCAGCTGGCCAAGGAGAAGGGGGCGGCCGCCGTCCTGGTGACCTCCTCCGGCGAGGGCAAGGAGATCGCGGCCCGTGTCGCGCTCCGCCTCGGCTCCGGCCTGATCACCGACGCGGTGGAGCTGGAGGCCGGCGAGAACGGCCCGGTCGCCACCCAGTCCGTCTTCGCCGCCTCGTACCAGGTGAAGTCGACGGTCTCGCACGGCGTCCCGGTCATCACCGTCAAGCCGAACTCCGCCGCCCCGGAGGCCGCTCCGGCCGCCGGCACGGTCGAGAACGTCACCGTCGCCTTCACCGGCAACGCCGCACGGGTCGTCTCGCGCACCCCGCGCGTCTCCACCGGCCGCCCCGAGCTGACCGAGTCCGCGATCGTGGTCTCCGGCGGCCGCGGTGTCGGTGCCGCCGAGGGCTTCGCGGTCGTCGAGAAGCTGGCCGACTCGCTCGGCGCGGCCGTCGGCGCCTCCCGCGCCGCCGTGGACGCCGGCTGGTACCCGCACTCCAACCAGGTCGGTCAGACCGGCAAGCAGGTCTCGCCGCAGCTGTACGTGGCGGCGGGCATCTCCGGCGCGATCCAGCACCGGGCCGGCATGCAGACCTCGAAGACGATCGTCGCGGTCAACAAGGACCCCGAGGCCCCGATCTTCGACCTGGTCGACTACGGCGTGGTCGGCGACCTCTTCGAGGTCCTGCCGCAGCTGACGGACGAGATCGGCGCGCGCTGATCCCGTAGACGGAAAAGAAGGGGCGGGTGGCACTCTGTGCCACCCGCCCCTTCCTCGTGTCCGCGCTCAGTACCAGCCGTCGAGCGGGACCTCCTCGCAGAGCCGGACGACCGGCCGGCGCCCGGAGACCGCCGTTCCGGAGACCTTGACCCGGACTCCGGGGCGCACCGCGTGCAGGGGTCCGTCGACGCGGCAGCGGACGACGAAGCCCTCCGTCATGTGGACCGGCCAGAGGTCGGCGTCGGCGGCGGCGACCCCGCGGCGTACGGAGATCACGCCCTCGCCCTCGCTGAGTTCGGGCGCGAGGTCGGTCGACCCGCAGGTCGGACAGAGCAGGCGCTGGAACGTCGTGGTGTGGCACCAGCGGCAGCGCTGGAAGTACAGCTCGGGGTCGGGGGCCGTCTCTTCGGCCTGGACGGCGGTCCCGCTCCTCAGTCCCGTGTGGAACACGATGCCTTCTCCTTGCACTCGGCGGCTCAACCGTGCATGGAGCAAAGATATGGCACTGAGTGCCATCAAATAAAGACCTGAGTTCCCTCAATTAGAGATACTCGGAACCCTGCGCCGCCCGTCAGCTCTCCCCGAGGCTCGACTCCACCTCGCGCACCACCCGCCACATGGGGGTGGACCGCTTGGTGATGACCACGACGACGTCCTCGGCCTCCTCGGCCGGGGCGTCCGCGACCTGGCCGGGGGCCCAGGTGGTGCGCACGAACTCCAGGGCTCCGTCGACCTCGGCCAGCGGGTCGCCCTCGCCGCCCGAGCGCAGCCAGTGCCGCAGGGCGTGGTTGTGGGCGGCGACCACGGCCGCCGCGACGACGTTGGCGCGCAGGGTGCCGTCCCTGCGGTCGGCCCAGCGGGTGCGCAGGTAGTCGCCGAGGGTCTTCTCGTACCGCCAGACCACCGACAGCTCGTACGTGCGCAGTCCGGTCACCTCGCGGGTGAGCCGGTAGCGCTGCACGGAGAAGGTGGGGTTCTCGGCGTACATCCGCATGACGAGCCGGGCGGCGTCGCAGACGCGGACGACCGGGTCGTCGGAGTCGGCGCTCGCGGCGAGGAAGCGGGTCATGTCGGCGAGGCACTGCTCGTGGTCGGGGAAGACCACGTCCTCCTTCGACGGGAAGTACCGGAAGAAGGACCGCCGGCCGACGCCCGCGAGCGTGACGATGTCGTCGACGGTGGTCTGCTCGTAGCCCCGCTCCAGGAAGAGCTGGAAGGCCGCGGCGATGAGGGAGTCCCGCATCGCGGGCTTCGTGGAGTTCGTCGACGCTGTTCCCATGGCCCGAACCTAACACCCGGACGGGCCTCGGCGGCACTTGGTGCCGGAATAATCCGGCACCGAGTGCTGCGAAGAGGGTACGGAGGCTCAGCGCACGGCCATGGCCTCCGCAGGCTCGTCAGGGCCTCGGCGGTCCGTCAGGAGCTCATCGCGCCGTCATGCGGAGCGCGCCGTCCATGCGGATCGTCTCGCCGTTGAGGTAGTCGTGCTCGGCGATCATCGTCACGAGCCGGGCGTACTCCTCCGGACGCGCGAGGCGCTGCGGGAAGGTGACGCTCGCCGCGAGACCGGCCCGGACGTCCTCGCCGAAGCCGGCCATCATCGGGGTGTCGACGATGCCGGGGGCGATCGTGACGACCCGGATGCCGAACTGCGCCAGGTCGCGCGCGGCGGTGACGGTCATCCCGGCGACGCCCGCCTTGGAGGCGGCGTACGCGATCTGCCCGACCTGGCCCTCGAAGGCGGCGATCGAGGCGGTGTTGACGACGAGGCCGCGCTGCCCGTGCTCGTCGGGCTCGTGCCGGGCGATGGCCTCGGCGGCGAGCCGCATCACGTTGAAGGTGCCGAGCAGGTTGACGTTGAGCACCGCGCGGAACAGGTCGAGGTCGTGCGGTCCCTTGCGGCCCAGGATGCGGGCGGACGGGGCGATGCCGGCGCAGTTCACGGCGAGCCGCAGCTCGGCGCCGTCTGCGTCGATCGCGGCGAGGGCCTCGCGGACCTGGTCCTCGTCGGTGACGTCCGCGGCGAGCAGCCGGACGCCCTCGGGCAGCTGCCCGGCGGCGGCCACGGCCTTGTCCAGGTCCAGGCCGTAGACGGTGGCGCCACCGGCGGCGAGCGCGGCGGCGGTGGCGGCACCGAGGCCGGAGGCGGCGCCGGTGACGAGAGCGGCGGAGCCTGCGATGTCCATGGAACTCCTCGTTCGTGTCGTGCGGGTGCGACCCTGCCGCCGGGATGGCCGCCGGATCGGGCGCGTGCCCGCGGAGGACCGCGCGGTCCGCGCGATCTGCGCCGCCCACCATAGAACCGCGTGCGGCGCCGCCGGAAGCGGAGGCCGAGCACGGGCGGGGAAGGAAGTAGTCGACCGGTCGTACACTCTCGCCATGGGGCGAACGAGTGACGCGCGCGAGCGCATCCTGGCCGCCGCGAGGACGCTCATGCTGTCGCGCGGCTACTCCGCCCTGGGCGTGGCCGAGATCTGCGCGGCGGCCGGTGTGCCGAAGGGCAGCTTCTACTACTTCTTCGCGTCGAAGGAGGAGCTCGCCCTCGCCGTCGTCGAGGAGCACTGGGCGGAGCAGCGCGCCACGTGGACGCGCGCACTCGACGGGGACGTCCCTCCGCTCGGGCGGCTGCGGCGGCTCTACGAGTCCACCGGGGCCGAGCTGCGCGCCGGCCGGGAGAGCTGTGGCGCCGTCACGGGCTGTCTCCTCGGGAACCTCGCCCTGGAGCTGAGCACCCGCACGGAGAGCGTCCGCGAGCGGCTGCGGGAGATCTTCGACGAGCAGGTCGCCCTGGTCGCCGGGACCGTCGCCGAGGCTCTCGCGCGCGGCGAGGTCACGGTCGCCGACACCGACGCGGCCGCGCGGGCCCTGGTCGCCCAGCTGGAGGGCAGGGTCCTCCTCGCCAAGCTGTACGACGATCCGGGCCGCCTCGACGCCCTGTGGGCCGACTCGCTGGCCCTGCTGGGTGCCGGGCAGACCCGGATCGCTGGCTGACCGACCGTCAGAAGGGCTTGGTCGGCAGGTACTTGCCGTCGAGGGTGATGACGGCGCGCTCGCCGCCCTCGGGGTCGGCGACCTTCTTCACGTCCAGCTTGAAGTTGATCGCGGAGATGATCCCGTCGCCGAACTGCTCGTGCACCAGCTCCTTGAGCGTGGTGCCGTAGACCTGGAGCATCTCGTAGAAGCGGTAGATGGTCGGGTCGGTGGGGACGGCACCGTCGAGGGAGCCGCGGGTGGGGATCGTCCGCAGCAGGCGGACCGCGTCCTCGTCCAGGCCGAGGAGCTCGGCGACGGCCCGGGCGGACTCCTCCGGCAGGGCGTGCTGGCCGAGGACGGCGGCGGTGGTGAAGGCGACGGAGAGGCCGGAGGCGTCCGCGATCTGCTGCCAGCTCAGGTCCTTGCGGATCTTGGCGTCGACGGCGGCGATCGCGAGGGCGCGGCGGGCGGTGGGGTCGAACTGGGCGTGCACCATGAGAGGTACGTCCTTTTCTCTGGAGATCGGTGGGGTCAGGCGGCGAGCGCGGGGCGCGCCGTGGTGGGGAGTTCCTCGACGGTGCCGTCGGCGATGTCGAAGACCCAGCCGTGCAGCCGCACTTCGCCCGCGGCCAGGGCGCGGGCCACCGAGGGGTGGGTGGCCAGGTTCGCCAGCTGCGCGGCGACGTTCTCCCGGACCAGGGCGGCCACGTCGACCGTGCCGCCGGCGGCGGCGCGGGCGAGGGAGGCGTCGGCGTGCCGCAGCCAGGCGGCGACGGCGGGCGCGCCGCTCAGGTCGTGTCCCTCGGCGAGCGCGGTCATCGCGCCGCAGGCGGAGTGCCCGCAGACGACGATGTCCCGCACGCCCAGGACGGCGACGGCGTACTCGACGCCGGCGGTGACTCCGTCGGCGCCCGGGGTGTGGGCGGGGACGAGGTTGCCGGCGTTGCGGATGACGAAGAGCTCGCCGGGATCGGTCTGGGTGATCAGTTCGGGGACGACACGGGCGTCCGAGCAGCCGATGAACAGCGTGCCGGGCCGGTGGGCGGAGGCCAGGCGGGCGAAGAGGCCGGCCTTGGCAGGGAAGACCTCCCGCTGGAAGCGGGCGATTCCCTCGGCGAAGTGGGGCATGTCCCTACCGTGCACGACCAGTGCCTATAGCGTCCAAGACCTGCTGTCGATCTCTGCTATAGATGACATCTATAGTCGGCCGTATGCAGCCGGAACTCCGTCATCTCCGCTATCTGCTCGCCGTCGCCGAGCACGCCAACTTCACCCGCGCCGCCGAAGAGCTCCGCATCGCCCAGCCCACGCTGTCCCAGCAGATCAAGCAGCTGGAGAAGGCCCTCGGGGCGCAGCTCCTGGACCGCACCGGCCGCACCGTGCGCCTCACGGACGCCGGGGAGACCTACGCGCGCTACGCCCGGCGCGCCCTGCGGGACCTGGCGGCCGGCGAGCGGGCGGTGCTCGACGTGCACGACCTGTCCAGGGGCCACCTCCGGCTCGCGGTCACCCCCACCTTCACCGCGTACCTCACCGGCCCCCTGGTCGCCGGCTTCCACACCCGCCATCCGGGCATCAGCGTGGAGGTGCGGGAGCTGCCCCAGGACCGCATCGAGGCCGAGCTCCTCGCCGACCGGCTCGATCTCGGCATCGCCTTCCACGGCGAGCACCTCCCGGGCGTCGAGGCCACGGAGCTGTTCACCGAGACCCTCGGTCTCGTCGTGGGTCCCGGCCATCCCTTCGCGGGCCGGACGGAGCCCGTACCGGCCGGCGAGCTGAACGACCATCACCTCGCGCTCCTGAGCCGGGACTTCGCCACCCGCCTGCACATCGACGCGTACGTCTCCGAGCACCGCGTCCGGCCCCGGATCGCGGTGGAGGCCGACTCCGTCAGCGCCCTCACCGAGATCGTCCGGCGCACCTCGCTGGCCACCGTCCTGCCCGACGCCGTCACCCGGGACCACCCCTGGCTGAGCCCGGTGCCGCTCTCCCCCGCGCTTCCGTCCCGCGCCGTGGCCCTCCTCCGGCGGGCGGCCGGCTACCGGAGCGCTGCGGCCGGGGCCTTCGCCGAACTGGCCGCGCGGTGGGGAGAAGAGGTGCGGGGCCGGCCGGCGGGCGAGGAGACGGAGGGGCGGTGAGCCGCCCGGGGTCGACCGATCGGATGACCCCTGGGTCCACCGTTGCGGGCACCGGGTGCAGCCGGGACGACGACGGGTGGCGGCAGGGTACGCCCCGAGGATGGAGAGCAGAGCGGGCCACGGTTCCCGACGGCCCCCGCGGTTCCCCGAGTTCACTGGAGCAGATCCCATGAAGCACGTGAAGAAGGCCTCCTCGCGCACCCGTGTCGTGACCGGTGGCGCGATCGTCGCCGCCCTCGCCCTCGGCGGCTTCGGGGCCTACTCCGCGAGCGCCACCGGCGAGGACACGGCCGCCGCGCCGGCCGCAGCCGTCGCCAAGGCGGACGCCAAGAACAAGAACACGACGGAGTCCACGCACCTGACGATCGAGGCCGCCACCAAGGCCGCGCAGGCGACGCTGGACGCGGCCGAGAAGGAGAACCAGCGGGTCTCGGTCGCGGTGGTCGACCGCAACGGCAACACCCTCGTGACCCTGCGCGGCGACGGCGCCGGCCCGCAGTCCTACGAGTCGGCCGTGAAGAAGGCGTACACCGCCGTCTCCTGGAACGCCCCGACCTCCGAGCTGGCCAAGCGCCTCACCAACGCGCCGACCCTGAAGGACATCCCCGGCACCCTCTTCCTCGCCGGCGGCGCCCCCGTCACCGCCAAGGGCGCCCCCATCGCGGGCATCGGTGTCGCCGGTGCCCCGTCGGGCGACCTCGACGAGAAGTTCGCGCAGGCCGGCGTCGCCACGCTCGGCAAGTAAGTCCCGCAGCAGGCGCCCGCGTACGAGGAAACCCGCCATGAACGCGCTCGACCACACCCTCCTGGCGGCCGCCGCGCACGGTGACACCGTCGCCGTACGCGCGGCCCTCGACGCGGGCGCCCGCGTCGACGTCCGCGACCGGCACCGCCGCACCCCGCTGCTGCGGGCCGCGCTGCGCGACCACGTCCCCGCCGCCCGGGCGCTCCTCGCCGCGGGCGCCGACCCGAACGCACAGGACGACCGCTCCGACAGCCCGTGGCTGGTCACCGGCGTCACGGGCAGCGTCGCCATGATGCGGACCCTGCTCCCGGCGGGCCCCGACCTGAGGCTGACCGACCGCTACGGCGGCACCGCGCTCATCCCCGCCGCGGAACGCGGCCACGTGCCGTACGTCCGTGCCGTGCTCCACGAGACCGCGATCGACGTCGACCACGTCAACCGGCTCGGCTGGACCGCCCTCCTGGAGGCCGTGATCCTCGGCTCGGGCGCCCGCGCCCACCAGGACGTCGTCGCGCTCCTCCTCACGGCGGGTGCCGACCCCGAACTCCCCGACCCGTACGGCCGCACGGCCCTCCACCACGCCGAACGCCACGGCCTCGGCGAGATCGCCACCCTCCTCAGGTGCGGGCCCGGGGTCAGGGGACGTCGGTGACGGACTCGCAGCGCGCGGCGACGTCGGCGGTGCCGGCCGTGAGGGGCAGAGCCCTGCAGGACCTCCAGGCCTCCGAGCGATGGGCAGAACCAGGTCTGCCCCGCTGCACGGCGCTTCGGACGCACCTGATCCGTTTGCCGCAGGCCCGTCGCTCGAACAGGCCCCGCGGCCGCCCGTCGGCCGAAGAGCCTGCGATCCGCGCTCGACCTGCTATTTCCCGGTCTGGGCGAGCCCCCGGCTGATGACCAGGCGCTGGATCTGGTTGGTGCCCTCGAAGATCTGCATGATCTTCGCCTCGCGCATGTAGCGCTCGACGGGGAAGTCGCGGGTGTAGCCGTAGCCGCCGAAGACCTGGACGGCGTCCGTGGTGACCTTCATCGCCGTGTCGGTGGCGATGAGCTTGGCCGCGCTGGCCTGGCGGCTGAAGGGGCGGCCCAGGTCGCGGCGGCGGGCCGCGTCCAGGTAGGTGGCGCGGGCCGCGTCGACGGCGGCGGCCATGTCGGCGAGGAGGAAGCCGAGGCCCTGGTGGTCGACGATCCGGCGGCCGAAGGTGGTGCGCTCGTTGGCGTACGCCACGGCGGCGTCGAGCGCGGCCTGGGCGAGGCCCGTGGCGCAGGCGGCGATGCCGAGGCGGCCGCTGTCGAGGGCGCTGAAGGCGATCTGGAGGCCCTGGCCCTCGTCCCCGATGCGCCGGTCCTCCTCGATGACGGCGCCGTCCCAGTACGCGGCCGTCGTCGGCACGGCCTGGAGGCCCATCTTGCGCTCCGGGGCGCCGAAGCTCAGGCCCTCCGCGCTGCCCGGCGCGAGGAAGCAGGAGATGCCGTGGCTGCCGGGGGCGGTGCGGGCGAAGAGCGCGTAGAAGTCGGCCTTGCCGCCGTGGGTGATCCAGGCCTTGGTGCCGGTGACCCGGTAGCCGCTGCCGTCGTCGAGGCGCTCGGCCTTGCAGGTGAGGGCGGCGGCGTCGGAGCCGGCCTGCGGCTCGGAGAGGCTGTAGCCGCCGACGGTCCGGCCCTCGAGGATCGCGGGCAGCCAGCGCTCCTTCTGCTCCGGGGTGCCGAAGGTGTGGAGGGGGTGGCTGGCGAGCGTGTGGACGCTGGTGGCGACGGCGACGGCGGCCCAGCGCGCGGCGAGCTCCTCCAGGACCTGGAGGTAGACCTCGTAGGGCTGGCCTCCGCCGCCGTACTGCTCGGGGTACGGCAGGCCGAGGAGTCCGGCCTCTCCGAGGGTCGCGAAGAGCCCTTCGGGATAGGTCTCGGCGGCCTCGTGCTCGTTCACCCGCGGAGAGAGCTCCTTGTCGGCGATCTCCCGGGTGAGGGCGATGAGGTCCGCTGCCTCGGGGGTGGGAAGCAGGCGGTCGACATCCATGGCGACTCCAGCGGCGCGCAAAGTGGTACTGGGAAAGGTACTGCAGTACCGCTGAGAGTAGCGCAGAAGGATGCCGCCGTAACCCCCTGAACGGGCGGCCTGGAATACTGGCGGGGTGATCGAGACCTCCGCCGCCGACGCCCCCCAGCTGACGGGCCGCGGAGCGGCGCGCCGCTCCGCCCTCTTCGAGGAGCTCGTCGCCCTCCTCGTCGGCGAGGGCTTCGCCCGGCTGACCCTCGACGATCTCGCCGCGCGGCTGCGCTGCTCGAAGCGGACCCTGTACGGCCTGGCCGGCAGCAAGGAGCAGCTGGTCCGGGCGGCGGTCGTGCACTTCTTCCGGCGCGCCACGGCCCGGGTCGAGGCGGTCCTCGCCGCCGCGACGGATCCGGCCGAGCGGCTCGCCGCCTATCTGCGGGCGGTTTCGGCCGAGCTGGCCCCCGTCTCGCCGCAGTTCTTCGACGACGTGGCGGCCTTCGAGCCGGCGGCCGAGGTGTACGAGCGGAACACCCGCGCGGCGGCGGGCCGGGTGCAGCAGCTCATCGAGGAAGGTGTGCGGGCCGGCGTCTTCCGCGAGGTGCACGTGACCTTCGCGGCCGATGTCATCTCCTCGGTGATGGTCCGCATCCAGCGGCGCCAGGTGGCCGCGGCGACCGGACTCGCCGACGCCGAGGCGTACGAACAGCTGGCCGAGCTGCTGCTCAGCGGACTCCGCAAGGCCTGAGCCCCGAGGGGCCCGGATGGCCGGTTCTCGCCCCGCGTTCGATCACTCTGCGCAGGTGATCCACTACTGTGTGCGGCGCCACTGACCACCCCACCCCAGGGAGCCTCCGCGTGGAGCGCAGCCGTACCGTCCTCAGGATCCGTGCCGTCCTCGCCGCCATGGGCGTCACCGCCGCCCTCGCCGCGGCCCCCGCGGCGCAGGCCGCGCCCGCCGGGAAGCCCGTCGCCGCTCCCCCGGCCCCCTGCACCGGGGAGTTCGAGGGCGACAAGCGGCTCGGCCCGAAGTTCCTGCCGAAGAAGTGGCAGGAGCCGGTCGGCCCGCTGCTCAACCGCTACCACCGGACCGGGACGCTCTCCTCCGCCGACTTCCTCAAGAAGTACTGGGAGGGTCCGGCCGACACGGGCAGCTGGAAGTACCCGCCGAACGACGGTTTCGGCGAGGTCAACGGCACCGTCGACAAGGCTCCCGAGGTCCTGGCCGAGGGCGAGCGGCTCGACCGCTTCGGCTCGGAGTACGGCGGCTATCTGGCCCCGGCCGGCGACGACTACGCGAAGCGGGCGCTGCCCCCGCAGAACCTCAACACCCGTGACGCGGCCTTCCCCTGCGACTACCACCTGTACGAGGTGACGAGGAGCTTCGTCGTCTGGGAGGGCTCCATCGCGCCCTGGTTCGAGCAGCCGGGCGGCGGCCGCCAGATCAAGCTCGACGCGGCGTTCCTGGACCCCGGCCAGGGCCAGCGGCTCAACGTGAAGTGGCTGCTCGACAACGGCTACCTGGTGCGCGTCCCGGCGTGACGGACCGCCGCACCCTCGCGCGGGCACTCCGGGAGGCCGGGGTGCCCGCCGCGTACTACTGGATCGAGGGCGTCCACGAACCGGCGCCCACCCCGCCCGACTTCGTCTATCTGCGGACGAGGCCGGGCGCGGGCGGGGGCGGCGAAGGCGGCGTAGGCGGCTGGGAGACCGGGGTGTACGAGCGGGGCGCGTACGAACCGGTGGCCACGCACGCGACGGAGGCGGAGGCCTGCGCCCACCTCCGGAGCCTGCTGGGCGTGTGAGCGCGCGGACCGGTCCCGGAGGCCGCTAGGCGTGCAGCGCGCGGTGGGCGCGGACCAGTTCCGCGTACCGCCGTCCGCTCGTCTTCACGGTGCGGCGCTGGGTCGCGTAGTCGACGTGGACGAGCCCGAAGCGCTTGTCGTAGCCGTAGGCCCATTCGAAGTTGTCGAGCAGGGACCAGGCGTAGTACCCGGCGAGCGGGACGCCCTTGCGCAGGGCGCGGGCGCAGGCGGCGAGGTGCTGTTCCAGGTAGCGGGTGCGCTCCGGGTCGTGGACCGCGCCGTCGGGGCCGGCGGCGTCGGGGAAGGCGGAGCCGTTCTCGGTGACGTACAGCCTGCGCACGCCGTACTCCTCGGTGAGCCGCAGCAGGAGGGCCTCCAGGCCGCCCGCGTCGATCTGCCAGTCCATGCCGGTGCGGGGCACGTCGGGGAGGCGTACCTCGCGGGCGCACGGGACGGGGCCCGTCGGGTCGTCGGCGACGGTGACCGGGAAGTAGTAGTTGAGGCCGTGCCAGTCGAGCGGGGCGGCGATGGTCTCCAGGTCGCCGGGCCGCTCGGGGAGTTCGACGCCGTACAGCTCGCGCAGGTCGGCGGGGAAGCCGCGGCCGTACACCGGGTCGAGCCACCAGCGGTTGGTGTGGCCGTCCATGCGGGCGGCGGCGGCGACGTCCTCGGGGCGGGTGCTCGCGGGGGCGACGGTGGAGTGGTTGGTGACCAGGCCGACCTGGGCGCCGGGGGCGGCGGCGCGGACGGCGGCGGTGGCGAGGCCGTGGCCGAGCAGCAGGTGGTACGAGGCGCGTACGGCGGCCGTGAGGTCGGTGAGGCCCGGCGCCATCCGGCCCTCCAGGTGGCCGATCCAGGCGGAGCAGAGCGGTTCGTTGAGGGTGGCCCACTGGGTGACGCGGTCGCCGAGGCGCGCGGCGACGACGCCGGCGTAGGCGGCGAGGTGCTCGGCGGTGTCGCGGACGGTCCAGCCGCCGCGGTCCTGGAGGGCCTGCGGCAGGTCCCAGTGGTAGAGGGTGACGGAGGGGGTGATCCCGGCGTCGAGGAGGCCGTCGACGAGCCGGTCGTAGAAGTCGAGTCCGGCCTTGTTGACGGGTCCGTCGCCGCCGGGGACGACGCGGGGCCAGGCGACGGAGAGCCGGTAGGCGTCGGTGCCGAGGCCCTTCATCAGGGCGATGTCCTCGGGCCAGCGGTGGTAGTGGTCGCAGGCGGTGTCGCCGTGGTCGCCGTGGTCGATCGCGCCGGGGACGCGGGAGAAGGTGTCCCAGATGGACGGGGCGCGGCCGTCCTCGGCGACGGCGCCCTCGATCTGGTACGCGGAGGTGGCCGTGCCCCAGGCGAAGGAGGCCGGGAAGGCGGCGAGGTCGAGCGGTTCTGACACGGGAGTCCTTTCGGGCCGGGGGGTCGTCACTTGACCGCGCCCGCGGTGAGGCCGGTGACGAGGTAGCGCTGGAGGAGCAGGAACCCGGCGACGACGGGGACGCTCACCACGAGGGAGGCGGCCATCACCTGGTTCCAGTAGACGTCGTTCTGGGTGGCGTAGCCCTGGAGGCCGACGGCGAGGGTGCGGGTGGTGTCGGTGGTCATGACGGAGGCGAAGAGGACCTCGCCCCAGGCGGTCATGAAGGCGTAGACGCCGACGGCGACGATGCCGGGGACCGCGGCGGGGACGACGACCCGGAAGAGGGCGCCGAGCGGACCGCAGCCGTCGACCTTGGCGGCCTCGTCGAGGTCGCGCGGGACGGCGTCGAAGTAGCCGATGAGCATCCAGATGGAGAACGGCAGCGAGAAGGTCAGATAGGTGAGGATCAGACCGCCGCGGGAGCCGAAGAGCGCGATGCCGGTGGCGTTGCCGATGTTGACGTAGAGGAGGAACAGCGGCAGCAGGAAGAGGATGCCGGGGAACATCTGGGTGGAGAGCACCGTCACGGTGAAGACGCGTCTGCCGCGGAAGGCGTAGCGGCTGACGGCGTAGGCGGCGAAGACCGCGACGACGAGGGAGCAGACGGTGGCCGTGCCCGCGACGACCAGGGAGTTCACGAAGTAGTCGGCGAGCGGGACGGTCCGCCAGATGTCGACGTACGGGCGGAGGGTGAGGCCGGAGGGGATCCACCGGAACTTCCCCGAGACGTCCGCGAGCGGTTTCAGGGAGCTGGAGACCATCACGTACACCGGCAGCAGGACGAAGCCGGTGAGCAGGGTGAGGAAGATGCGCCGGCTCCAGAGGAAGGAGCGGGGCGCGGCCATGGGCGAGCGGGGCCGGTGTCTACGGGGCATCGGTGGCCCTCCCTTCCCCGGGCGTTCGCGGCCCACGGGTCGTCCGGTTCGCCCGGGCCGTGAGCAGCAGGTAGGCGCCGGTGACCGCGAGCAGGAACAGCAGCAGGAGCACCGACATCGCCGAGCCCGTACCGAAGTTCCAGGTCTGGAACGAGGACTGGTAGATGTGCAGGGAGATCAGGTCGGCGGCTTCGGGGGCCGCCTTGCCGAAGAGGACGAAGGGGGTGTTGAAGTCGTTGAAGGTCCACAGGAACAGGACGAGGACGAGGACCTGGTTGACCGGCCGCAGGGACGGCAGGGTGATGTGCCGGAGCTGCTTCCACAGGCCTGCGCCGTCGAGGGCGGCGGCCTCGTACATCTCCCGGGGGATGTTCTGGAGTCCGGCCATCAGGACGAGGAAGGCGAAGGGCCAGCCCTTCCAGACGGAGACGACGAGCAGGGTGACGAAGGCGTTGTCGCCGATGAGCCAGAAGGCGGGGCTGTCGCCGATGCCGAGCTGGTCGTGCAGGACGTGGTTCACGAGGCCGTTGTCCCGCTGGAACATGAACGCCCAGGTGATGACGGCCGCGTAGACCGGCAGGGCGTACGGGACGAGGAAGAGCGCGCGGAGGAAGCCCCGGCCGCGGAAGGTCTCCTGCATGAAGACGGCCGCGGCGGCGCCGAGGAGCCAGCACAGGCCGACCGAGCAGAGGGTGAAGAGGCAGGTCGTGACGAACGACTTCAGGAGCGCCTCGCCGACGGGGGCGTCGAAGTCGACGGAGACCGCGTAGTTGTCGAGTCCCGCCCAGGGGGCGGCGACCCAGTCGCGGATGAAGAACTGGGTGAGCTCTTTGAAGCTCATCACGATGCCGATGAGCATCGGGACGAGGTGGACGAGGAGTTCGAGGAGGAGGGCCGGAAGCAGCAGGAGGTAGGGCAGGGCGCGGGCCCGGAGCCGCCCGGGGCGGCGCCGGCGCGGGGCCGCCCCGGGGGTGTGCCTCTGTCCGGTCCGCCCGTGGGGCTTCTTGATGGCGGTGGTGGTCATGGTGGCGTCGGGGCTCACTTGTTGGGCATCTGCTGCTGGGCCTTGTCGAGCTCGGCCCGTACGGACTCGGTGGTGACCGGTCGGCCCGCGGCGGCGTCGGCGAAGAGTTCCTTGACGGCGGTGCCGACGACGGTCTCGAACTGCGACTCCTCGGGGACCTGCGGCAGGGCGGCGGCGCTGGTGGCGAGGGTCTGCTTGAGGACGGTGACGGTGGGGCCGGCGAAGGCGGGGTCCTGCTGGGCGGTCTTGACCGGGGGGATCGAGCCGTAGGCGCGGTTGAGCATCTTCTGCTCGTCGTCGCCGGTCATGAACTTCACGAACTTCAGGGCGCCGTCGCGGTTCTTCGTGTTCTTGAAGACGGCGAGGTTGATGCCGGCGACCATGGAGTTGATCTGCCGGCCCTGGCCGGGGGTGCCGGTGGGGACGGGGGCGGGGGCGACGCCCCAGTCGTCGGGGCCCATGCCCTGGGCCTCGAAGGTCGTGCCGGGGGTCTGCCAGAGGACCATGGCGGTGCGGTCCTTGGCGAAATCGGCGAGGGACTGGTTCTGGGCGTACTCGGCGTTGCCGGGGGCGACGATCTTGTGGGCGGCCATGAGGTCGACGTACTGCTTGACGGCGGCGACGGCGCCGTCGGAGGTGAAGTCGGCCTTGCCGTCGGGGGTGAAGAAGTCGGCGCCGTGCTGCTTGCCGAGGACGAAGACCTGGTGGATGTTGTTGGCGAGGCTGCCGCCCTCGACGCCGATGGCGGACTTGCCGTCCTTGCTGAGCTTCTTGCCGTCGGCGATCAGCTCGTCCCAGGTGGCCGGCGGCTTCGCTATGCCGGCGTCCTTGAACATCTTCTTGTTGTAGTAGAGCGCGTAGGCCATGGAGTAGAGCGGGACGGCGGCCGGGTCCTGGCCGGTGGCGCCGGTGGAGCCGAGCGCGGAGTCGACGAAGCGGTCCTTGCCGCCGATGGCCTCGAAGTTCTTCGCGTCCCAGGGCAGCAGGGCGCCGCTGGCCTGGAGGGAGGCGCTCCAGGTGTTGCCGATGTTGAGGACGTCGGGGCCCTGGCCCGAGGTGGTGGCGGTGAGGATGCGGTTGAGCAGGTCGGACCAGGGGATGACCTCCAGCTTGACCTTGATGCCGGTCTGCTTCTCGAACTGGTCGAGTTCCGGCTGGAGGACCTTCTTGTCGACCTCCAGGCTCGCGCCCTGGTTGGAGGCCCAGTAGGTGAGGGTCTTGCCGCCGCCGGAGCCGGAGCCGTCGGTCGGGGAGCCGCCTCCGCAGGCCGCGGCGGTGAGGACGAGGGAGAGGGTGACGGCACCGGCGGCCGCGGCTCTGATTCTGCGCATGGCTCCTCATGGCCCTTTCGGGGAGTGACGGGGAGCTGGGGAGGGCGGGGTCGGTGGACGCGTCCCGCGTTCAGGAGGTGAAGGCTCCGACGGCCCCTCCCCGGCTTATTTCAGGACGTGAGTTAAACCTCAAGAGAAGGTCGCGTCAAGGGTCCCGGCAGCGGTATGTTGCGGTCAGGACTACTTCACCAGGGGGCCCAAGTGACCATGCGGAACGGCCGCACCGTGCGTGACCTGCGACGCGAGAACCGCACCGCCGTCCTCCAGCGCCTGTACTTCGACGGCCCCATGAGCCGCTTCTCGCTGGGCCCCGCCACCGGACTGAGCTCCGGCTCCGTCAGCAACGTCGTCGCGGAGCTCGTCGCGGAGGGCCTCGTCGAGGAGGCCGGCAGCGTCGACTCGGCGGGCGGGCGCCCCCGTACCCTCCTTCGCATCACCCCGGGCAGCGGCTGCATGATCGGCGTGGACGTCGGCGAGACCCGGGTCAGGATCGAGCTGTTCGACCTCACCCTCACCGAACTCGCCCGCACCGAGCGCCCCTTGGCGGTCGAACGGCCGAACCCGCACGACCGGTACGAGGTCGGGGTCGTCGTCGACCACGTCCGCGCGGGCATCGCGGAGGTCCTCAGGACCGCGGGCGTCCCCGCCGAGCGCCTGCTCGGCGTCGGCGTCGGCGTGCCCGGCATCGTGGCCCGCACCGCCGAGGAGGGCGCGGTCGTGCACGGCCAGACCATCGGCTGGGACGCGGTCCCGCTGGAGCGGCTGCTCCGCGCGAGCGTGGACCTGCCGGCCTCGGTGCCGTACTGGATCGACAACGGCGCCAAGACCCTCGGCCAGGCCGAGATGTGGTTCGGCGCGGGGCGGGGCGCGCGCAGCGCCGTGGTCGTGCTCTTCGGCTCGGGCGTCGGCGCCTGTGTCGTCACGGACCCGATGGGGCCCGGCCGGGCGCTCGAATGGGGCCACCTGACGGTACGGGTGCGGGGGCGCCGCTGCCGCTGCGGCGCCCGGGGCTGCCTGGAGGCGTACGCGGGCGCGGAGGCGCTGTTGGAGCGCTGGCGCGAGGCGGGCGGGCGGCCTCCGGCGGGCGCGGACGAGGAGACGGCACTGACGGCGATGCTGGCGGCGGCGTACCCGGTCGGAGCGGGGATCGAGCCGGACGCCACGGCCCGCGAGGTCCTGGAGGAGACGGCCGAGTACCTGGGCGCGGGATTCGCCGATCTGATCAACCTCTTCCAGCCCGAGCGCATCCTCGTCGGCGGCTGGGCGGGCCTCCAGCTCGGCGCCCGCTTCCTGGAGACCGTGAAGGGGTACGCCGCCGAGTACGCCCTGAAGTACCCGGCGGCCCGCGTCGGCATCGACATGGGGACCCTGGGCCCGGACGCGGTGACGGTCGGCGCGGCGATCCTGCCGCTCGCGGACTTCTTCGCCCGGGGCGGCCGGCGGGCCGAGGCGGAGGCCGTGGAGGAGCAGCCGGCCTGGGCGTCGACCGTACGGGAAAGGGCGGCGCACTGAGCGTGCGCCGCCCTCCGCCTCACCCGGTGGGGGTCAGGGGTACGAGACCACCGTGGACGGCACGGTGGCGGTGCCCGAGGTCGGGGCCCCCACGCCGTTGATGACGTGCTCGTACTGGCCGTTGCCGCCGAGCGAGACGACCAGCAGGTCGTGGAACTTCACGCCGGGCTTCACCGGGGCCCGGAAGCCGTGGTCCTGACGGATCGTCGGGTCCACGTTGTAGTAGCAGTAGCTGCCGAGCGCCCAGCCCTCGTGGGTGTTCACGGAGTCGTCGACGCGGTAGGCCGCGTACCCCTTGTACGGGCCGTCCTGGACGGCGGCCTGGTTCGGGGCGTCGTACGCCTTCTCGTTCTGGAAGAAGATCGTGCGGCCGCGCTCGCCGAACCACTCGACGTCGTACTTGTTGAAGTGCTCGACGAACAGTCCGGTGGCGAGGACGTCGTCGCCGTAGACGCGAACGCCGTAGTCGGAGCGGTTGGTCTCCCAGCCGACGCCCTCGCCGTGGTCGGCGCGCCAGACCCAGGTGTGGTCGACGATCGTGTCGTCGCTGTGCACCGCCATGGCGACGGTCGCCTTTCCGGGGCCCGCGCCGCCGACGCGGAGGTACACGTCCTGCACGGTGGTCGGGTTCGCCGCGTGGTCGGCGGCGGCGTTCTGCGGGCCGATCTCCAGGAGGACCGGGGAGTTGACCGGTCCTGCGTCGACGAGGAAGCCGGCGAGCCGGACGCCGTCGACGTCGCCGACCTTCAGCGCGGTGACGCCGTTGTCGGGGACGACGGTGGCGAGTCCGAGGCCGAGGACGATCGTGTCGGGCCGGTCGACCTGGATGGGCCGGTCGACGTGGTAGACGCCCGGGGTGAGGAGCAGGTGGAGGCCCTGGCGCAGGGCCGCGTTCATGGTGGCGGCGGTGGTGCCGGGCTTGACGACGTAGAACTGGCTGAGCGGGATCGACCGGCCCTGCGGGGTGCCGGAGGCCCAGCTGGTGCCCCGGGCGTTGACGCGCTTGGCCGGGGCGAAGACCTTGAACTCGCCGCCCTCCCAGTACAGGTAGGGCTTCTCGCGGGAGACGGGGGTGGTGTCGAGCGTGGTGTACGGCGGGTCGGGGAAGCCGGTGGCGGGGGCGCCCTCGACGCCCGAGAAGGCCATGTTCCAGACGCCGTTGAGCCAGCCGCCGATGGAGCTGTCCCGGGTGTACCACTGCTGCTGGGAGTACGGCTGGACGGTGCCGTCGATCTTCGAGTCGGCGATGTAGCCGCCGCTGGCCCAGCCGTAGCCGCTGGGGGCGAGGTTGAGGTTGCCCTTGACGTGCATGCGGCGGAAGGAGGAGGCCTGGGAGACGGCCCAGCGGTCGGTGCCGTTGACCGGGTTGAGCGCGAGGTTCTCGGCGGCGCGCCAGAAGTTCTGGGTGGCGTTGCCGTTGAACCAGCCCGCGTCGACGGTCACGTCGCCGTTGATGGTGGTGTCGTCGGGGCGCAGTCCGAGACCGGCGATCTGGGTGTAGAAGCCGATCTGGGCGTTGAGGCCGTCGTAGGTGCCGGGCTTGAGGAGGAAGGCGTGCCGGCCGCCTCCGAACTGGGCCGACTCCTGCTGGGCGAACACCTCGTCCAGCTTGGCCTGGATGCCGGGCGTGGACGGGTCGAAGACGTGCACATTGGGCCCGAGGTCGCCGCCGCCGGGCAGCGGGGGGCCGTCGTCGCCGGTGCCGTAGACCTGGAACTCCCAGAGGGAGTAACCGTATCCGGTGGCCCGCTGGGTGCCGTACACGCGCACGTACCGGGCGGTGCCGGTGACCGGCAGGGACTCGTTGCCGCCGGGGCCGTTCGCGGTGCTGTAGGCGGTGGTCCAGTCGGTGCCGTTGCCGGACAGCTCGATGCGGTACGCCTTGCCGTAGGCGGCCTCCCAGCGCAGGTCCACCCTGCTGAGCGCGGCCGGGGCGCCCAGGTCCACCTGGATCCACTGCGGATCGGCGAAGGCGCTGGACCAGCGGGTGCCGGGGTCGCCGTCGACGGCGGCGGCCGCGGGGGTGCCGGCGTTCTCCTGGCTGGAGGCGGTGACGTTCCTGCCCTGCGAGAGCAGGACGGGGGCGGCCGCGGCGGGCGGCGCGGCGACGAGCGCGAGCAGGCCGGCGAGGAGCGCGGTGACGAGCGTGGCGGCGGTGGCGCGGGGCCTTGGACGTGGGGGTGGCGCGAGGCGGGTGCCGACTGCGGGCATGGGTCGAACTCCTCGGATATGAGGGGGAGTCGGGGAAAGGGAGCGCGCTCTCCGCAGCAGATGCTGACGGTTGGCCCTTACGGGGGTCAAGGCATCCGACACTACTTTTCTTTTGGCTTGCATTAAGTGTCGAGCGAGATGCCGAGGACAGACCTCGAAGCTCCTCCGGGCACGCCGGAGCCCCGGACCGCCCGCCGGCCCGGTCACCCGCGCGGAAGCGTTCCGGGGCTAACGGCCGGTGGACAACGGGGACTTGGCGTTCATCATCAGACCCGCGGTCAGGCCTGCGAGAAGCAGGAGGACGACCGCCCACCAGGGCGGCCCGCCGAGGCTGCCGACCATCGCGGCGCCGAATCCGGCGCCCACCGTCTGGGCCGTGACGACGGCGGCCGAGGCCGCGCCCGAGTGCCCGCCGAGCCCGGCGGCGACCACGGTGGCGAGGATCGGCATGAAGGCCAGTCCGACGCCCAGGCCCGCGAGGAGCATGAACGGGAGCAGGGCCGGGTATCCCCCGCCGCTGTTGATGCCGACGATGGTCAGGGCCACGCCGAGCGGCGTGACCACCAGGCCCGCGACGATCAGGACGCGTGGCGCCACGGCGCGGTTCAGGAGGCGCGGGGCGACCTGGGTGGCGCCGACGGCGATCGCGGCGACCATGGGCAGCATGGCGAGCCCGGCCGTGGTCGCGGAGTACCCGAGGTTCCACATCATGATGGCGGCCAGGGTCGGCATCAGGGCGAGGCCGCCGGCACCGGCGAGGAACATGGTGAGGAGACCGCCGAGCCGCCCGCGGTCCTTGAGGACGTACGGGGGAAGCAGCGGGTTCGACGCGGCGCTCTGCCGCCACAGGAAGGCCGCGAGCAGGACGACACCACCCGCGAGCAGGCCCAGGACCAGGGGGCTGTCCCAGCCCAGCGGCACCCTGATGGAGCCGTACACGACCAGGGCGATCCCGAGGGCGCCGAGCAGGACTCCGGGCAGGTCGAAGCGGCTGCCGGTGCGGTCCGGGCGGTCCTGGGGCAGGACGCGCGTCCCGGCCAGGGCGATCAGGGCGAGGATCGCGACGACGCCCAGGACCGGGCCCCAGCCCAGCGGTCCGTTCACGAGCAGTTCGAGGGCCGTGCCGCCGATGCCGGCCGTGGCGTAGACACCGAAGGCCCGGATCCGCTCCCCCGGTTCGGGGAAGGCGGTGGCCACCAGCGTCAGCGCAGCCGCCGTCACCAGCGCGCCGAACCCGCCCTGCAGGACGCGGGCCACGATCAGCCAGACGTCGGCGACGGCGACGGCCGCGCTACCGAGCGCGGAGGAGGCCGCGAGTCCCGACAGGCCGACGACCAGCGCCCGTCTGCCGCCCACACGGTCGGCGATGTGGCCGCCGAGCAGCAGGAGCGCCGAGAAGGGCACCGCGAAGGCGTACAGGTGCGGGCTCTCGCGGCCGAGGTCGTAGGGATCCTGCGTCGCCGCCCCGACCAGCACCGCCAGCTGGGCGAGCACGATCACCGCCAGGCCCCGCAGGCGGCGGGGCGCCGGGACGGCGACCTCGTGGGCCGGAGCGGTCGGGGTGTACGCGGCGGCCGGGGCACGCGTGGGGGCCTCCACGGGCGCCGCGACGGCCGGGGCGGGGGCCGGCGCGGCGGCCGGGGTCCGGGGCGCCGTCTCCGTGACGGGCTCGGTGGCGGGCGTCTCAGCTCGCGCGACCGGCACAAAGTCCAGCAACTGCGCCGCGTGCCGCCCCAGTTGGACCAGGACCTCTCCCGGCAGCCAGACCCCGCCCTCGTCCGCGCCGGTGAGGTCGGCGATCCGCTCGGGGGTGGGCCGGGCGGCCGGGTCCTTCTCCAGACAGGCACGGACGAGATCGAGCAGCGACTCCGGTACGCCCGTGAGGTCGGGCTCCTCCTCGGCGACCCGGAAGAGGTGGGCGTTCAGGCCGGTGTCGGTGGCGCCGAAGAGGAGGCGTCCGGTCGCCGCGTACACGAGGACCGCCCCGAGACAGAACACGTCGCTGGCGGGGGTGAGTTCGAGGCCGCGGACCTGCTCCGGCGACATGAAGCCGGGCGAGCCGATCAGCATGCCGGTGCGGGTGTGCAGGCTGTCGCCGGCCAGGCTGTCCATCGCGCGGGCGATGCCGAAGTCGATGACGCGGGGCCCGTCCACCGTCACCAGGACGTTGGAGGGCTTGAGGTCGCGGTGGATCAGGCCCGCCTCGTGCACGACCCGGAGGGCGAGGGCCAGGCGGTTGGCGAGGACGCGGACCGAGTGCTCGGGCAGCGGGCCGAAGTCCCGGGCGACGACGGTGGTCAGATCGGGTCCCGCGATGTACTGGGTGGCCACCCACGGCACCGCGACCTCGGCGTCCGTGTCCGCGTCGAGGACGTCCGCCGTCCAGCTGCCGCCCACCCGCCGGGCGGCCGCCACCTCGCGGGCGAAGCGCCTGCGGAACTCCGGCTGGGCGGCGTACTCGGACTGCACCACCTTGACGGCGACCGTGCGGCCGACGTCGGAACGGCCGAGGTAGACGAGGCCCATACCGCCCGCCCCCAGACGGGCGATGAGGCGGTACGGGCCTACGTGCGTCGGGTCTTCGGAGGTCAGCGGGTCCACCCGGGAAATCTAGCCGAGGCCTCCGGCCCCGTCCGGGAAACGGGGTGACGCGACCGAACCTACGCGCCCGCCCGGGAAACCGGGTTACGCGACCGAACCTATGCGCCCGTCCGGCTCGCGGGGGCCGTCGTGGTGGATCGGGGTGTGGGCGCCGGTGAGGGAACGGCCGCTGCCGCCCCGGCGGTTGGCGACGATCTCGGCGCCGATCGACAGGGCGGTCTCCTCCGGCGTACGCGCGCCGAGGTCGAGGCCTATCGGGGAGCGCAGGCGGGCGAGTTCGAGTTCGGTGACGCCGACCCCGCGGAGGCGCTCGTTGCGGTCCTCGTGGGTGCGGCGGGAGCCCATCGCGCCGATGTAGGCGACGGGAAGCTTGAGGGCGGCCCGGAGGAGGGGCACGTCGAACTTGGCGTCGTGGGTGAGGACGCAGAGGACGGTGCGGCCGTCGACCTCCGTCGACTCCAGGTAGCGGTGGGGCCAGTCGACGACGATCTCGTCGGCCTCGGGGAAGCGGGCCGGCGTCGCGAAGACGGGCCGCGCGTCGCAGACGGTGACGTGGTAGCCGAGGAACTTGCCGACCCGGACGAGGGCGGCGGCGAAGTCGATGGCACCGAAGACGATCATGCGGGGGGCGGGGACGGAGGACTCGACCAGGAGGCTCAGCGGCTGTCCGCAGCGGCTGCCGTCCTCGCCGATCTCCACGGTGCCGGTGCGGCCCGCGTCGAGCATCGCGCGCGCCTCGCCGGCGGCGGTGCGGTCCAGCTCGGGGTGGCCGCCGAGCTTCCCCTCGTACGAGCCGTCGGGACGGACGAGCAGCGCCTGCCCCAACAGGTCCGCGGGTCCGTCCACGATCCGGGCCAGGGCCGCGGCCTCCCCCGAGACGGCGGAGGCCAGCGCGGCGGGGAAGACCCCGCCGCGGACCGGGGTGACGAGGATGTCGATGATGCCGCCGCAGGTCAGACCGACGGCGAAGGCGTCCTCGTCGCTGTAGCCGAAGCGCTCGACGACGGTCCTGCCGTCTTCGAGGGCCTGGACGCACAGGTCGTAGACCGCGCCCTCCACACACCCGCCGGAGACCGATCCGATCGCCGTGCCCTCGCTGTCGACGGCGAGGGCGGCTCCCGGCTGCCGGGGCGCGCTGCCGCCGACCGCCACCACGGTGGCGACGGCGAACGTGCGTCCCTGCTCGACCCACCGGTGCAGCTCTTCGGCGATGTCCAGCATTTCGGTCTCCTTGGCTGTGTGTGGAGGGCGACGGTCGGGCGTCAGCTGACGCCCAGCCATCCCTCGATCGGGTGGAGGGCGAAGAACACGATGAAGATCGCGGTCAGGGCCCACATGAACGCGCCGACCTCGCGCGCCTTGCCCTGCGCCACCTTGATGACGGTGTAGGCGATGACGCCGCCCGCGACTCCCGGGGTGATGCTGTAGGTGAACGGCATCAGTACCACGGTGAGGAAGACCGGGATGGCGACGGAGCTGTCGCCCCAGTTGACGTGCTTGGCGTTCATCATCATCATCGCGCCGATGACGACCAGGGCGGCGGAGCCGACCTCACGGGGGACGATCTGGGTGATCGGGGTGAAGAAGATGGCGGCCGCGAAGAACAGGCCGGTGATCACCGAGGAGAAGCCGGTGCGGGCGCCTTCGCCGACGCCGGTGGCGGACTCCACGAAGACGGTCTGGCCGGAGGCGCCGGAGACGCCGCCGATCGCGCCGCCCGCGCCGTCGATGAACAGCGCCTTGGAGAGGCCGGGCATCCGGCCCTTGTCGTCGGCGAGGTTGGCCTCGGTGCCGACGCCGATGATGGTGGCCATCGCGTCGAAGAAGCCGGCGAGGACGAGGGTGAAGACGATGACGCCGACGGTGATGTAGCCGACGTCGCCCCAGCCGCCGAAGGAGACGTCGCCGAAGAGCGAGAAGTCCGGGCTGGAGACCGCGCTGCCCTTGAGTTCGGGAGCGCCGTTGGCCCAGGAGCCCGGGCCCTTGGCCGGGATGTCGGCGACCGCGTTCACGATCAGCGAGACGATGGTGCCGGCGACGATGCCGATGAGGATCGCGCCCGGGACCTTGCGGGCCTGGAGGGCGAAGATCGCGAGCAGGGTGACCGCGAAGATCAGGACCGGCCAGCCGACGAGTTCGCCGCCGGCGCCGAGGGTGATGGGCGGGCCGAACTGCGGACCGGCGCCGACGAAGCCGGCCTTGTTGAAGCCGATCAGCGCGATGAAGAGGCCGATGCCGATGGTGATGCCGTGCTTGAGCGGCAGCGGGATCGCGTTCATGATCATCTCGCGGAGACCGGTGACCACCAGGAGGCAGATCACCAGACCGTAGACGACGCACATGCCCATGGCCTGGGGCCAGGTCATCTGCGGCACGACCTGCGTGGCGAGCACACCGGAGACGCTGAGTCCCGCCGCGAGGACGAGCGGCACCTTGCCGACGAAGCCCATCAGCAGGGTGGTCACCGCCGCCGCGAAGGCGGTCGCCGTGATGACGGCGGAGGCGGCGAGGACGTGCTTGTCGACGTCCGGACCACCGAGGAGGATCGGGTTGAGCAGGAGAATGTACGCCATCGCCATGAAGGTGGTGATGCCGCCGCGGATCTCCGTCGAGACGGAGGATCCTCTCTCCGAGATGTGAAAGTACCGGTCGAGCCAAGAACGGCCGGCGGGGACGTTGGAGCCGGAGCCCGCGTCCTCCGATGCGGTCTTGGGCTCCACAGACGACTGGGTCATGGGGCCTACTCCCAAGGTTCAAAGGGGCACCCGCATCAGACTTCGAAGGACTTCTGATCTGGCGAGACTGCGGGATTTGGGATGCTGCGTGGGCTGCACGACCCGGGGGACGGCCCGAGACGGACGGGGGTGAATCGGTACTGCGGGTACTGCGGGTACTGCGGGTGGTGCGGTACTGCGGTGGGGAGAGCGCTCCGGGCGGTGCGAGCGGTGGAAGTGTGACGTTCCTGGGAGGCACACACCGCCCGGAGAGTCCTACAGGGTGCCGGTGAGCGCCTCGGGGCGGACCGGCGTCTTGTTGAGCTCCAGGCCCGTCGCCGCCCGGATCGCCGCGAGGACGGCCGGGGTGGACGACAGGGTCGGGGCCTCTCCGATACCCCGGACGCCGTAGGGCGCGTTGGGGTCGGCCAGCTCGAGGTAGTCGACCGGGATGGTCGGCGTGTCGAGGATGGTCGGGATCAGGTAGTCCGTGAAGGAGGGGTTGCGCACCTTCGCGGTCTTCGGGTCGACGATGATCTCCTCCATCACCGCGACGCCCAGGCCCTGGGTGGTGCCACCCTGGATCTGGCCGACCACGGAGAGCGGGTTGACCGCCTTGCCGACGTCCTGGGCGCAGGCCAGCTCGATCACCTTCACGAGGCCGAGCTCGGTGTCCACCTCCACCACCGCGCGGTGCGCGGCGAAGGCGTACTGGACGTGGCCGTCGCCCTGGCCGGTGACGAGGTCGAAGGCCTGGGTCGGACGGTGCCGCCACTCCTCCTCGACCTCCACGGCCTGGTCCTCCAGGACGTCCGCGATGGTGGCGAGGGCCTCGCCGCCGTCGGTGACGACCTTGCCGCCCTCCAGGAGGAGTTCGGCGTTGGCCCAGGCCGGGTGGTACGAGCCGAACTTGCGCCGGCCGATCTCCAGGACCTTCTCGCGGACGATCTCGCAGGAGTTCTTGATGGCGCCGCCGGTCATGTACGTCTGGCGGCCCGCGGAGGTCGAACCGGCCGAGCCCACCTGGGTGTCGGCGGGGTGGATGGTGACCTGCTGGACGCCGAGCTCGGTGCGGGCGATCTGCGCGTGGATGGTGACGCCGCCCTGGCCGACCTCCGCCATGGCGGTGTGGACGGTGGCGACGGCCTCGCCGTTGATGACCTCGATGCGGATCTTGGCGGTCGAGTAGTCGTCGAAGCCCTCGGAGAAGCCGACGTTCTTGATGCCGACGGCGTAGCCGATGCCCCGTACGACGCCCTCGCCGTGCGAGGTGTTGGACAGGCCGCCCGGCAGCGCGCGGACGTCCGCGCCCTCGCCGGCGGTCTCCCACTGGCGCTCCGGCGGCAGCGGACGGGCCTTGACCCGGCGGAGGAGCTCGGCGACCGGGGCCGGGGAGTCCACGACCTGGCCGGTCGGCATGATCGTGCCCTGCTCCATGGCGTTGAGCTGGCGCAGCTCCACCGGGTCCATGCCCAGCTTCGCCGCGAGCTTGTCCATCTGCGCCTCGTAGGCGAAGCAGGCCTGGACCGCGCCGAAGCCGCGCATGGCGCCGCAGGGCGGGTTGTTGGTGTAGAGGCCGATCGCCTCGATCTCGACGTCCTCGATGACGTACGGGCCGACCGAGAGGGAGGAGGCGTTGCCGACGACCGAGGCCGTGGACGAGGCGTACGCGCCGCCGTCCAGCACGATCTTGCACTTCATGTGCGTGAGCTTGCCGTCCTTGGTGGCGCCGTGCTCGTAGTAGAGCTTCGCCGGGTGCCGGTGGACGTGCCCGAAGAAGGACTCGTACCGGTTGTAGACCATCTTGACCGGCTTGCCGGTGCGCAGGGCGAGGATGGAGGCGAGGATCTGCATCGAGATGTCCTCGCGGCCGCCGAACGCGCCGCCGACGCCCGCCATGGTCATGCGGACCTTCTCCTCGGGCAGGCCGAGGCAGGGGGCGATCTGCTTGAGGTCCGAGTGCAGCCACTGGGTGGCGACGTAGAGGTCGACGCCGCCGTCCTCGGCCGGTACGGCGAGGCCGGACTCGGGGCCGAGGAAGGCCTGGTCCTGCATGCCGAAGGTGTACTCGCCCTTGACGATGACGTCGGCGCGCTTGGCGGCCTCGTCGGCGTTGCCGCGGATGATCGGCTGGCGGTGCACGATGTTCGGGTGCGGGACGTGACCCGAGTGGTGGTCGTCGCGGTTCTCGTGGACCAGGATCGCGTCAGGGGCGATGGCCGAGGCCTCGTCCGTGATGACCGGGAGCTCCCGGTACTCGATCTTGATCTTGGCGGCGGCGCGGCGGGCGGTCTCCGGGTGGTCGGCGGCCACGAGGGCGACCGGCTCACCGTGGTGACGGACCTTGCCGTAGGCGAGGACCGGGGTGTCCTGGAACTCCATGCCGTAGTTCTTCGCGGCCGGCAGGTCCTCGTGGGTCAGGACGGCGTAGACGCCGTCCATCACGAGGGCCTCGGAGGTGTCGATGGACACGATCTCGGCGTGCGCGACGGTGGAGCGCAGGATCTGGCCCCACAGCATGTCCTCGTGCCACATGTCCGAGGAGTAGGCGAACTCGCCGGTGACCTTGAGGGTGCCGTCCGGGCGGAGCGTGGACTCGCCGATGCCGCCCTTGACGTGGTTCTGGGTGACGTCGGTGGGCGTGCCCACCGGTACGGTACGCGTGTTCTGAGCCATCGTCAGACCGCCTCTCCCTGACGCTCCTGGCGAGCGGCCGCGAGGCGGACCGCGTCGAGGATCTTCTCGTAACCGGTGCAGCGGCAGAGGTTGCCGGAGAGCGCCTCGCGGATGTCCGCGTCCGTCGGGGACGGGTTGCGCTCCAGCATCTCGTCGGCCGCGACGAGCAGGCCGGGGGTGCAGAAACCGCACTGGACGGCGCCGGCGTCGATGAACGCCTGCTGGATCGGGGAGAGTTCGACACCCTCACCGGTCTGGGAGTCCTGCGCGGGCTTGGCCTCCCACTTCTTGGCGGCGTCGACCGAGGTGCCGCAGGCGCCGCTCGCGCAGCCGCCGTGCTCCTCGCGCTGCTTGGCGAAGTCCGCCAGGCCCTCGACGGTGACGACCTCGCGGCCCTCGACCTGACCGGCGGCGACCAGGCAGGAACAGACCGGCACCCCGTCGAGACGGACGGTGCAGGAACCGCACTCGCCCTGCTCGCACGCGTTCTTGGAGCCGGGCAGCCCCAGGCGCTCACGCAGAACGTAGAGGAGGGACTCGCCCTCCCAGACGTCGTCGGCTTCCTGCGGACGACCGTTGACCGTGAAATTGACGCGCATGGTTATGCAGCTCCCTCAAGCGTGCGGCCGGCGCCGCGGTACTGCTCCCAGGTCCAGCCGAGCTGGCGGCGAGCCATGATGCCGACGGCGTGGCGCCGGTACTTGGCGGTGCCGCGGACGTCGTCGATCGGGTTGGCGGCGGCCGAGCAGAGGTCGGCGAACTGCTTCGCGACCGACGGGGTGATGATCTTGCCGTTGTCCCAGAAACCGCCCTCCTCCAGAGCCGCGTTCAGGAAGGCCTCGGCCTCCTTGGCGCGGATCGGGGTCGGCGCGGCGGAGCCGATGCCGGTGCGCACGGTCCGGGTCTCCGGGTGCAGGGCCAGGCCGAAGGCGCAGACGGCGATGACCATCGCGTTGCGGGTGCCGACCTTGGAGTACTGCTGGGGGCCGTCCGCCTTCTTGATGTGGACGGTCTTGATGAGTTCGTCGGGCTGGAGCGCGTTGCGCTTCACACCCGTGTAGAACTCGTCGATCGGGATGAAGCGGTTGCCGCGCACCGACTCGACCTCGACCTCGGCGCCCGCGGCGAGCAGGGCAGGGTGGGCGTCGCCGGCGGGCGAGGCCGTGCCGAGGTTGCCGCCGACGCCGCCGCGGTTGCGGATCTGCGGGGAGGCGACCGTGTGCGAGGCGAGCGCGAGACCGGGCAGCTCGGCCCGGAGGTTCTCCATGATCTGGGTGTACGGCACGGAGGCGCCGAGGCGGACGCTCTCCTCGCCGACCTCCCACTCGCGCAGCAGCTCGATACGGTTCAGGTCCAGGAGGTACTCGGGGCGCCGGTGGTCGAAGTTGATCTCGACCATGACGTCGGTACCACCGGCGATGGGCACGGCCGTGGGGTGCTCGGCCTTGGCGGCGAGCGCCTCCTCCCAGCTGGCGGGGCGAAGGAAGTCCATGGTGGCTCTCTTCTAGTGATTCTGGTGATCGGGGGTCGAGCTACTGGGTCCGGGGGGACGGCCGGCCCTCGACATCGTGTTCATGTGCTGTTCACGCGGTGTGTGGCCTAGTACACAAGCCACACTCGCCCGGGTGCAGTCACCGAAAACATGAAGGAGTTGGCTGGTGCCCATCGTCGTCTTGTAGATTCGAACGAAAGGCGGGGAACAGATACCTCGCCGTTTCCCCCTGGAAACGGTGGCACCACCCCACCGTCGACAACGCGACACCCACCATCACCGAACGAAGGAACGGCGGCGACACGATGCGGCTGCGCGCACTGCTGGAGAACGACGCGCTCGGGCTGCGCCTGCTCGGCGGCGACGACGAGCTGGACCGGACCGTCCGAGGCGTGATGACGACGGACCTCAAGGACCCCAGCCGGTACCTCTCCGGCGGGGAGCTGGTGCTCACCGGCCTCGCCTGGCGGACGGAACCGGCCGACGCCGAGCCCTTCGTCCGGATCCTGGCGTCGGCCGGAGTGGCCGCCCTCGCCGCGGGCGAGGCCGAGCTCGGCGACATCCCCGACGATCTCGTAGAGGCGTGTTTGCGCCACCGGCTTCCGCTGTTCGCAGTGAACGAGTCCGTTGCGTTCGCGACGATCACCGAACATGTTGTTCGACAGGTCTCCGGCGAGCGGGCCGGCGACCTGGCGGCCGTCGTCGACCGGCACCGGCGGCTCATGACCTCGGGACCGGCGGGCGGCGGGCCCGAGGTCGTCCTCGACCTCCTCGGCTCCGACCTCGACCTGCGGGCCTGGGTCCTCTCCCCCACCGGCCGCCAGATCGCGGGCGCGGGCGAGCCCCTGGAGCCCGGGCTCGCCGCCACCCTGGCCGGTGAGCACCTGGCCGCCACCCGGACCGGACGGCGCGGCCCGCACCGGCTCAGCGTCGCCGGAGCCTCGTACTCGCTCTTCCCGATCCGCAACACCGGCCGGGGCGCCGCGCCCGCCTCCCGGGACGTGCGCGAGACGGTCCTGTCGGACTGGCTGCTCGCCGTCGAGGCCGACGCCGGGGAATGGCCGGCCGCCCGGCTCGACCTGCTCCAGGGCGTCACCCAGCTGATCGCCGTCGAGCGGGACCGGCGCGACGCGGCCCGCACGGTACGGCGCCGGCTCGCCCAGGAGGTCCTGGAGCTGGTGCAGACGGGCGCCGCGCCCGCCGAGATCGCCGCCCGGCTCCGGGTCGCCGCCCCCGTGCTGCTGCCCGGGCTCGGCACGGCCCCGCACTGGCAGGTGGTCGTCGCCCGCGTGGAGTGGGACCAGGAGGCCGGTCAGGCCCCCGTGGACAGCGGGCCGGTCGCGCAGGCGCTCCTGGAGGAGATCCTCGTCGACCCGGCGACCGTCGGCGCCGAGTCGGCCGACCGGATCGCGGTCGCGCACAGCGGCGACGAGGCGATCGCCCTGGTCCCGCTGGCCGCGAGCCCGCTGCCGGAGAGCGAGGACGAGGGCCCGGCCCCCGCCCTCGGCCTCCACGCGGACGCGCTCCTCGCCTCCGTACGGGCGCCGCTCTCCTCGGGTCTCGACGGCGACGGGCGCCTCACGCTGGGCGTCAGCGCGGCCGTGCACTCGGCGGAGGGCCTGCGCGGGGCCCTGGAGGAGGCCCGGCACGCCCGCCGGGTGGCCGCCGCCCGCCCGGGCCGGGTCTGCGCCGCCGGGCACCACGAGCTGGCCTCGCACGTGCTGCTGCTGCCGTTCGTCCCGGACGACGTCCGGCGCGCCTTCACGGCCCGGCTGCTGGACCCGCTGCGCGACTACGACCGGCGTCACCGGGCGGAGCTCATCCCGACCCTGGAGGCGTTCCTGGACTGCGACGGCTCCTGGACCCGCTGCGCGACCCGCCTGCACCTGCACGTGAACACGCTGCGCTACCGGGTGGGCCGGATCGAGCAGCTCACCGGCCGTGACCTCTCCCGCCTGGAGGACAAGCTCGACTTCTTCCTCGCCCTGCGGATGAGCTGAGTCGAACGGTTCGGGATTCACCCCTTCGGGCGAGTCCGGAGGGGTGACGTCCGGGCCCGCGGCGGACCCGCGGCGCGGGGTCCCGCGGACCGGGCCCGGGCCTGATCACCGGCTTGATCACGGGCCGAACGGCCCTCTGACGGTCCGCCGGAACCGGTCGGTGCGGGGACCCCCGCACCCTCCGGCGTCTTGTGAAATTTTTCACCCGACCCCTTGGCCGGGTGCTCTCCTTCGTGCTGAGATGCCGTCCTACTCAACAGCTCAATGGCGCGCTCGGGGAGGGCAATGTGGCGGATACCGCCATGTCTGGTTCCGAATCAAGGGGTGGCGAAGATCCGTCCCTCGCCTACGGCAAGGAGACACCTGTGGAGACCGCCATATGGCGGCTCCGCTCCCGGGGTTGCTGGACGGACGCGGCGGCGCTGCTCGCGCCGCGCGCGACCGAACCGGCCGCCGCACTCGAACGTGCCGCGCTGCTCATCGAGCGCTGCCTCTACACCGAGAAGGGCTGGGCCGACGCCGAGGAGGCCCTCCGGGCGGCCGAGGCGGTCGCCAGGACCGACGAGGAACGCGGGGCCGCGGCCTGCGAACGCGGCTATCTCGCCTACGCCTCCACCCTGTTGGGGGTACGCGACCGGGCCGACGAGGCCCGGATGGCGCTGGGCCGGGCGGCGGCGCTCATCGCCCCCGCCGCCGAGGGCCGGCCGCTGCTGGACTTCCGGCGCGGGCTGATCGCGCAGAACCTCGGCGACTCCCCGCAGGCGGCCCGCGCCGCTTACCGCAGGGCACACGCCGGGGCGACCGCCCAGGGGGACTCGCTGCTGCTCTCGTTCACCTGGCGGCACCTCGCCGGACTCGCCCTGCGCGAGGGGGAGTTGGCGGAGGCGCGGCACGGTTTCGCCGAGTCCCTGCGGATCCGCGAGGAGCTCGGCTACCTGGTCGGCACGGCCCCCGCCCTCACGGCGCTCGCGGACACGGAGACGGAGCCGGAGGCCGGCCGCCTGCGCGCCGAGGCGAGACGCCTCTTCCGTCTGCTCGGCGGGGTGCCGACCTGGCTGGGGACCCAGCTGACACCCCGGGCGGCCACCTGAAGTCACCTGCACGGGGCCTCTGCTGAGGTCCCGTCAGGTTTCAGCTCCTCGGCACGAGGCACACCAGGCTCTCGTCGGTGCCGACGAGCAGGGCGCCGGCGCCGGTGACCGCGACCGCGCGGACCGGGGGGCCCGGACGGAAGGCGAGCGTCGGGCCGCCCTCCGGCCGGTGGAGTTCGACCAGACCGTCGGCCCAGGCCGCGGCGACCAGCGGCCCGTGCGGGGTCTCCGTCGCGTGCAGGGAGACGACCGGCGAGGGGCGTTCGGCGAGGGGCGCGGGCCGCGGTTCGCGGCCGGGGGTCCAGAGCCGGACGGTCCCGTCGGCGCCGCCGGAACAGACGAAGGGGGTCTCGGACTCGACCGCCGCGACGGCCGTGACCCGGCCGCTGTGCGAGGCCGACTGGTGAAGGCCCGTCAGGCCGAAGGCGTGGACGGAGCCCAGCCGGTCCCCCACCACCACCGAGCCCGCGATCGCCGCGAGGGCCGTACCGGGGTGGCGGGCCAGGGTCGCCGAGACCGCCTCGGTGAGCCGCTCCAGGTACGGGGGCCGGGGCGCCGTTCCCCGTACGGCGTGCAGCCGGCCCCGGTCGTCCAGGAGCAGCACCGTGCCGTCGGGGGCGGGCGCGAGCGCGGTGACCCGGCCGGGGACGGTGTGCGCGAGGCGCCCCGCGGGGCTCGCGTCGGCCTCGTGGAGCAGTCGTACGGTGCCGGTGGGGTCGCCGACGAGGAGGGTGCCCTCCAGCGGGCCGCCCGCCGCGCCGAGCACGGTGACCGGGCCCGGCCAGGGCGGGGTCAGGTCGCCGCGGTGACGGGCCCACCGGACCCGCCAGGGCGCGCCCTCCGCGAGGGCGGCGAGCGCGGGGCGGAGCCGGGGGTCGGCGCCGTCGCCGAGCGCGGCGAGGAGGACCAACGCCCGCTCGGCCGGGGCCTGTTCGCGGCAGAGCGACTGCCCGGCGCGCATCCAGGCGGTGCGGAGTCCGCCGTGCTCGTCGACGGTGCCCTCACCGGGCCGGGCGGACGGTTCGGGTCCGTCGAGGGTGCCCGGCACCCCGGCGAGGGCGGCGCCGGTGACGTACGCCGTGGTGACGAGCAGCGGGTCGGCGGCGCAGACGGCCACCGGGTCGGAGAGGTCCGGCAGCGGCGGGGCCGGCTCGTCCCGGGCGCCGTCGGCGGTCTCGGGTTCGCCGTCGAGGTCGACGACGGTGACCCGGCGCTCGGCGCGCAGGACGGCGGGGGCCGGGGTGCCGCTCCGGGCCTCGACCACGAGACGGATCCTCCCGACGCCCGCGAGCTCGGCGATGAGCCGGGTGAGTGCGGCGGGTTCGGCGGCGGCGTGGAGGTCCGTGAGGAGGAGCACGGCCCGGCCGCCGGGCCGTACCTCGCTGGTGGCGAGGGCGTGGACGAGGTCGCCGGGCGACCGGGCCACCACGCCGAGGCGGTCGGCGATCGTCCAGGCCGCGCCGAGCGCGCTCTGCCCGGCGAGCGGGACGAGCACCCGCGCCGCGCGGCGGCGGGTGCGGCCGGAG
Organism: Streptomyces sp. R-07; assembly: GCF_049913175.1. Taxonomy (NCBI): domain Bacteria; kingdom Bacillati; phylum Actinomycetota; class Actinomycetes; order Kitasatosporales; family Streptomycetaceae; genus Streptomyces; species Streptomyces sp. R-07. Next base: position 6,291,988 of record NZ_CP183978.1, on the reverse strand, counting down.
CGCGGACCGTAGGCGGCGAGCCAGCCGAGGAGGGCCGTCTTGCCGCTGCCCGGGGCGCCGGTGACGAGGCAGAGCCGGGGCGCCTCGGGATCGGTGAGCCAGCCGAGCAGCGCGGTGGCCTCGGCTTCCGTACCGTCCCACACCTGGGACGGAGTCGCGGACGGCATGGGACACCTCACGGGTGACACGGTGCGGGCAGCTGACGCCTCCGACCTTAGTCGTCCGGGGGGCCGGGGGAAGCCCTGTCGATCAGGCCGGTCCGAGGGCTGGTCCGCGCCGGACGGACCTAAGGGGTGTCTTGTCGGTCAGGCCGGTCCGAGGGCTTGTCCGCGCGGGGACTGCCTCAGCACTCCGATCCGGTGAAGTGCTCTCGTACGAGGCTCTGGACGACGGTCAGGTCCTGGGCGATCAGGGCGTCGAGCAGGGCGGTGTGCTCGGCGGCGTCGGCGACGAGGACGCCGTGGCGGAGGGCGGGGGCGCTGATCAGGGGCCACTGGGAGCGGCGGTGGAGGTCGTCGGCGACGGCGAGCAGCTGCTCGTTCCCCGCGAGGGAGAGGACGGCCCGGTGGAAGGCCCGGTCGGCCTCGGCGTAGTGGGCACGGTCGCCCCGGGCGGCGGCGGCCGAGGTCGCCTCGGCGAGCGGCCGGAGCTCGGCCCAGCGGGCGGCCGGGATCGTGCGGGCGAGCCGCAGCATGACGGGGACCTCGATGAGCGCACGGACCTCGGCGAGCTCGGCGAGCTCGCGGGGGGTGCGCTCGGTGACGCGGAAGCCGCGGTTCGGCACGACCTCGACGGCTCCCTCGACGGCGAGGCGCTGCATGGCCTCGCGGACGGGGGTCGCGGAGACGCCGAAGCGTTCGGCGAGGGCGGGGGCGGAGTACACCTCGCCGGGGCGGAGCTCGCCGCCGACGAGGGCGGTGCGGAGGGCTTCGAGGATCTGGCCGCGGACGGAGTGCCGGCGCACGGCGCGGGGGCCGAGGGCCACCGGTTCGTCGTGGGTGTGCTCGCCCCGGGCGTGCTCGGCGCCCCGGGCCGCGTCCGCACCGCACGCCTGCTCCGGCACCCGTACGGACTGCGCGTGTGCGGCGTCACCGAAGGGCGGGGACGGTATCTCCGTCGCCCGCTCGCGTGCTGCGCCCTGCTCCACCCGGGTCCTCCTGCGGCCTCGTGCCGGGCCCGGCTCGCGTCGCCCGGGTCCCCTGTGCACCATAGGCGAACGGACCGACATCCGGGGCATACGGGCTGCCCCGCAGGTGGGAGGGGTTCGTCGGCGGTGAGAGGCCACCCCAAATCGGGTAAGGTAAGGCTAACCTGCCAACGCTCGCGATTCGGTGGTACGCATGACCGTCCCCGCCCTGTTGCCCGCTCCCCCCACCTCGCCCGTCGCGGCCTCCTACGCCCGGCTGGCCGAGGTCTTCCCCCCTCTGCGGATGGAGGAACACGTCGAGGGCCGGCGGCTGCCGAGCGGGGCGGGCTGGGTCGGCGCCGCGGACCTCGCCGCCGGCGGCCCCGACCTCGACGCCTTCCTCGCCTGGGACGACGCGCAGGTGCTCCGCGACCACGGCGCCCGGGCCCGTCCCGACGTCGTGGCCGGTTTCGGGCTGCACCGCTACGCCTGGCCCGCCTGTCTCCTCGTCACCGTCCCGTGGTTCCTGGACCGGCGGGTGCCCCGGCTGCCCGTCCGGAACGTGGCCTTCCAGCGCGCTCGCGGCCACATGGCGGTGCGGGTGGAGGAGTTCGCCTGCCTGCCGGGCGACCCCGCGACCGCCCTGCCCGGCGCCCGGGTCGTCGCCGACGAGGAGGCGCTGCGGGCCGAGGTGCGCGCCTCGCTCGCCGAGCACTTCGAGGCCGTCCTCGACGGCTTCGGTCCCCGGATGCGGCGCGGCCGCCGGGCCCTGTGGGGCATGGCCACGGACGAGATCGTCGAGGGCCTCTGGTACATCGCGGCCCTGCTGGGCGAGGAGCACCGGGCCATGGCCGAGCTCGAACTCCTCCTGCCGGGCACCCCCAAGCCGTACAAGCCGTACGCGGGCAGGGCGGGCTTCCGCGAGCTCGCGGGCGCCGAGGGGCCGGACGGCGCTCCGCGCGCCACCCGCGACCGGGCCACCTGCTGCTTCTTCTACACCCTGCGCCCCGCGGACACCTGCCTCACCTGCCCGCGCACCTGTGACGCCGAGCGCGTCCGCCGTCTGACCGCGGCCGCCTGAGACCTCCCGGGCCGCGGCGGCGATTACGCCACCCTTTCGGGTGGCGTGAATCGAACTCAATCCCCTTTCCCTGCACGCGCGTTCGACCAGATCGCACCTATTCGTATGCCGCGTGACCCCGATGGCGTGCTCTTGCCCGGAAACCCCTTGAGCGCCCCACGGGGTCGGCCAGTATGGGCCGCCAAACGCCCTACTGCGATGCAAGGGACACCGCATGAGACTGACCGACATATCGCTGGACTGGCTGCTTCCGGGCGGCGTGATGGTGGCCGGAGTCCTGACGGCGGTGGCGGTGCTCGCGCGCGGGAAGCGCGCCGGTGACCAGGCCGCGGCCGACGACTCCTGGGAACGCAGCGAGGAGCGCCGCAGACGCAAGGAGGCCGTCTACGGCTTCGCCTCGTACGGGCTGCTCTTCCTCTGCGCGGCCGTCGCGGCGGCGCTCTCCTTCCACGGCCTCGTGGGCTTCGGCCGGCAGAACCTGAACCTCGCCGGGGGCTGGGAGTACCTCGTCCCCTTCGGCCTCGACGGCGCCGCCATGTTCTGCTCGGTGCTCGCGGTCCGCGAGGCCAGCCACGGCGACGCGGCCCTCGGCTCGCGCCTGCTCGTCTGGCTGTTCGCCGGCGCGGCGGCCTGGTTCAACTGGGTGCACGCACCGCGCGGCATGGGCCACGACGGGGCCCCGCACTTCTTCGCCGGCATGTCCCTCTCGGCGGCCGTCCTCTTCGACCGGGCCCTGAAGCAGACCCGCAGGGCCGCGCTGCGCGAGCAGGGCCTGGTGCCCCGCCCGCTGCCGCAGATCCGCATCGTGCGGTGGCTGAGGGCGCCCCGGGAGACCTTCGCGGCCTGGTCCCTGATGCTCCTGGAGGGCGTACGGACCCTGGACGAGGCGGTCGACGAGGTGCGCGAGGACCGACGGGAGAAGGAGGAGAACCGGCTCCGCCGGCGCGACCAGGTCAAGCTCGACCGGGCGAGACTCAAGGCGATCAACCGTCAGCACCGTGCCTTCGGGCTCGGCCGCGGCGGCGGACGCGAGGTCGAGATGGCGGCGCTCAACTCCTCGGCCGGCGCTGGTCCCGGCCCGGGTGCGGGCGGCGGTTCGGGCTCCGCGACGGGGGCCGTGCAGGCCGCCGTCGCGGAGCCCGCCATAGCGGACCCCGGACAGCTGCCGCTTCGACCCCGGCCCTCCCTGCAAGCCGTCAAGGGCGCTGAACCGCGCCCCGGCGAGTCCCGGACGGTGGACCTCACCGCCGAGGACGACACCCAGGCGCTGCCCCGTCTCGACTCCCTGGAGCGCAAGCTCAAGGATCTGGAGCAGCAGTTCGGCTGAGCACGGGACATGGAAGGAAGACCGGCGGGGCCGCCTCTCAGGCGGCCCCGCCGTTCAGTTCGAACCACACCACCTTGCCCGCCCCGTGCTCCTCGACTCCCCAGGAGTCGGCGAGGGCCTGGACGAGGACGAGCCCCCGGCCGTTCGTACCGTCGTCGGCGGGCGGTACGCGCGGTCGCGCGAGTCCGGGCACGAAGTCGCGGACCTCGACCCTCAGCTGCTCGGGGACGACCGTCGCGGTCACGACGGCCCCGTGCTCGGTGTGGACCAGAGCGTTGGTCACCAGTTCGCTGGTGAGCAGTTCGGCCACGTCGGAGGCGCCCGGTCCGCCCCATTTCCGCAGCAGTTCACGCAGGGCATGTCGCACCTCCGGCACCGCGGTGAGATCCGCGCATCCCACCTTTCTGAGCAGTTGAGTCGGCTGTCGTGCCTCCCCGGCCATATCCCCCACCCACAGGTCGCGTCGAACAGGCTCACGGGGATGCATGCCCCGCATCACCGTCCGCATTCATGAGGTGGTGGTGGACCGTACGGATGTGTCCGGACATCGCCTCAGGGCCTGGGCACGTTCCGCAGGTTGGAGCGGGCCATCTGGAGCATCCGGCCCACGCCGCCGTCGAGGACGATCTTGCTCGCGGAGAGGGCGAAGCCGGTCACCATCTCGGCGCTGATCTTCGGCGGGATGGAGAGCGCGTTCGGGTCGGTGACGACGTCGACCAGCGCCGGTCCCTTGTGCTTGAAGGCGTCCTTGAGCGCGCCCGCGAGGTGCTTGGGCTTCTCGACCCGGACGCCGTAGGCCCCGGCCGCGCGGGCGACGGCGGCGAAGTCGGGGTTCTTGTTCGCCGTGCCGTACGAGGGGAGCCCGGAGACGAGCATCTCCAGCTCCACCATGCCGAGGGAGGAGTTGTTGAAGACGATCACCTTCACGGGCAGGTCGTACTGGACCAGGGTGAGGAAGTCGCCCATGAGCATGGAGAATCCGCCGTCGCCGGAGAGCGAGACGACCTGGCGGTCCCGGTCGGTGAACTGGGCGCCGATGGCCTGCGGCAGCGCGTTCGCCATGGAGCCGTGGGTGAACGAACCGATGATCCTGCGACGCCCGTTGGGCGAGAGGTAGCGGGCCGCCCACACGTTGCACATGCCGGTGTCGACCGTGAACACGGCATCGTCGGCGGCGAGTTCGTCGATGACGGAGGCGACGTACTCGGGGTGCAGGGGGACGTGCTTCTCGACCTTGCGGGTGTAGGCCTTGACGACGCCCTCCAGCGCGTCGGCGTGCTTCTTCAGCATCTTGTCGAGGAAGCGGCGGTCGGTCTTGGCGCGGACGCGCGGCACGATGCAGCGCAGCGTCTCGCGGACGTCCCCCCAGACGGCGAGGTCGAGCCGGGAGCGGCGGCCGAGGTGCTCGGGCCGCATGTCCACCTGGACGATCCTGACGTCGTCGGGCAGGAAGGCGTTGTACGGGAAGTCGGTGCCGAGCAGGATCAGCAGATCGCACTCGTGGGTGGCCTCGTAGGCGGCGCCGTACCCGAGCAGACCGCTCATGCCGACGTCGTACGGATTGTCGTACTGGATCCACTCCTTGCCCCGCAGCGCGTGGCCGACCGGCGCCTTGACCCGCTCGGCGAACTGCATCACCTCGGCGTGCGCCCCGGCCGTGCCGCTGCCGCAGAAGAGCGTCACCCGGTCGGCGTCGTCGATCATCCGCACGAGGGCGTCGATCTCGGCGTCCCCCGGGCGGATGGTGGGCCGGGAGGTGACGAGCGCGGTCTCCGTCGTCTTCTCCGGGGCCGGCTGGGAGGCGATGTCGCCGGGCAGCGAGACGACGCTGACGCCACCGCGGCCGACGGCGTGCTGGATCGCCGTGTGGAGCAGCCGGGGCATCTGCTGCGGGTTGGAGATCAGCTCGCTGTAGTGGCTGCACTCGCGGAACAGCTGGTCCGGGTGGGTCTCCTGGAAGTAGCCGAGGCCGATCTCGCTGGACGGGATCTGCGAGGCGAGCGCGAGGACCGGGGCCATGGAGCGGTGGGCGTCGTACAGGCCGTTGATGAGGTGCAGGTTGCCCGGGCCGCAGGAGCCGGCGCAGGCGGCGAGACCCCCGGTGATCTGGGCCTCGGCGCCGGCGGCGAAGGCGGCGGTCTCCTCGTGCCGCACCTGGATCCAGTCGATCGCCGGGGTACGGCGGATGGCGTCGACGACCGGGTTCAGGCTGTCGCCGACCACGCCGTACAGACGCCGGACGCCCGCGCGGACGAGGATGTCGACGAACTGTTCCGCCACGTTCTGTTTGGCCATGGCTCCATCAACACACGGCCCGGCGGGTTACGCCTCCCAGACGGCCACCCCCGTACGGTCGTCGGCGTAACCGGTCACCCTCAGCTGGGTGTCGGCGAGGAAGGCGGCGAGGCCCGGCGGTTCGGCGTCGGACCAGCGGTCGGCGAGCTCGTGGGCGAGGGCGGGTTCGCCGCGCATCGGCTCGGCGAGTCCGGGCGAGGCGAGGAGCAGGGTGTCGCCCGCGCGGGCGACGGAGGCGCGGAAGCGGAAGGGCTCCACGGGCGGCGGCACGGGCTCCTCGACGAGCGGCGGCGCGGTGGTGATGCCGAGGTCCATGGTGAGCCTGTCGCCCTCCTCGGTCGCCTCCGGGACGGCGGGCGGCGAGCCGAAGCCGACGACGGGGGCGCCGGTGACCGCGGCCGGTTCGGGCAGGAGCGGTTCGAGGTCCTGCCAGGAGCCGTCGCGGAGTCGGAAGAGACCGCCTCCGCCGATGCCGAAGAAGACCCGGGTGCGGCAGTCGGGGTCGGCGGGGACGAGGAGGCAGCGGAGGGTCGCGGTGTACTCGTCGGGGGCGAGGCCCCGCTCGGCCGCGCGGGCCCGCAGCTTGCCGTAGGTCCGGTCGGTGAGCCGGTGCAGTCCGGACTTGAGGTCGCCGCGGCGGCCGGACCTGATGTCCTCGGAGAGCCGGGCGTGGCTGCGGCAGACGGCCTCGGCGATCCAGTGGCAGGCGTCGGCGGCGGCGAGGTGGGCGTCCTCGGCGGCGCGGGAGCCGGCGGCGACGGCGACGAGGACGAGGGCGGTCTCGTCGTGGCCGAAGCGTGCGGTGAGCAGGGCGTCGCGGCGGGGCTCGCCCCGGTATCGGGCGGAGTCCCCGCGGACGGAGGCGGCGCGCAGGGTGCAGGTGCCGTAGCGGGCGCCGTCGAGGACGGTGTCGGCGACCAGCTCGGCGAGCTCGCCGGGGCGGGCGACGGGCAGCGCGGTGGGCTCGGCCTCGTAGGTGGGCGGCCTGCTGCCGATGAACCCGGTCCTCGGCCGGGGCACGGACGCGGACACCTCGACGGTGAGGTCGGGGCCGGCGTCCGGCTCCTCCGTGAGCGGGCCCTGGGGCACCGGCACCTGGACGGTGGGCGTCTCGACGGGCGCGGCGGCGGGCGCCTCGGCCGGCGGGGCGGGCGGGGGTGGAGCCGGGGGCCCAGGGAAGGTCCGCGGCCCGGCCTCGGGCACCTCCCAGGGCGCCCGCCGGGGCACGGGGGGCGGGGGGCGGGGGAACCGAGGCCACGCTCGGTACCGGGGGCACCGGGGGCACGCTCGGCGGCGGTGATGCCGGGGGCGGGCCGAGTACCGAGGCCGTGCTCGGCGGCGGTGGCACCGGGGGCGGGCTCTGTACGGAGGCCGCGCCCGGTCGCGGGGGCGCCGGGGGCGGGCTCGGGGGTGTCGGGGCGTGCGGTGGTGTGGGGCCCGGTGGGCCCTGCACGGCGCGGGGCGCCGTGTCGAAGTGGTCGTCGAGCGTGTCACCCGAGACCGTCGGGGCCGTGTCCGGCTCCGATTCGTCGTAGAGCTTGTCCCACCAGTTGTCCCCCTGCTGAGTCATGCCCTTATTGTCCACCGCGCACGGCGCCCGAAAACGGGACATCAGGAAAACCGTTGCCGCAAATGGGTGGTCCGCCGGGCGACCCCACCCCCCACGGGAAGGACGCCCGGCGGACCGGCGTGATCAGCGCACGTCGTAGGCGCGGACCACGGTCTGGGTGACGGAGTTGCCGTTGGCGTCCGTCAGTTCGGTCTTCAGGGTGACCTGCTTGCCGGTCGCGCCCGTGTGGTTCACGGTCGCGGTCCAGCCGCCGCCCTGCTGGGAGACCCGCGCTTCGGTCCAGGTCGTACCCCCGTCGTAGGAGTACGAGAGCTTCGCCGAGGTGAGCGCCGCGGGAGTGTAGCCCGCGTGACCCGTCGCGGTGAGGCCGATGTGCTGGCCGTCGGTCGCGGTGAGGGTCTTGAGTCCGTCCTCCGGAAGGTCGTACCGGGGGAAGAGAATCGGGATGCCCTGAGAATAGACGCTCTCGTCAAGCTTGGAGGTGAATTTCCACACCGAGTTGACGGATGTGGAGCGGGCCCACACCTTGCTGCCGATCTTCATGGTGTTCTGTTCGAGCGTGTACGTCCCGGCTTCGGCCGGTACCTCGAAGGCGCCGAACGGCCAGCTGCTCTCGCCGATGAGCTCTCCGTCGCGGCGGAGGCTCAGGTTGCCGATGTCGCCGAAGGAGCCGGGCTCGGCGTAGTGGGTGTTGTCGCCCCACATGGCGTTCGCGAAGCCGATGAGGTTGCCCTGCCGCTCGGCGGCGAGGACCGGCTCGCCGGTGGTGTCGCGCGGGGCGGTGGGGGCGATGACGCCGTCGTACCACTTCTCGGTGCGCTTCTCGCCGGGCGTGTACGCGTGGCGTGCGCCGATCATGATCTCCCCGAACGGGAAGCTGCTGTTGACCATCTGCTGCCAGGCGGTGTCACCGGCGGAGTAGTACTCGGTGCGGGTGCCGGGCGCGGGGACGGTCTCGAGCGAGCCGAAGGAGATGCCGACGCCGTCGGGGCGGTAGGCGGCCGGGAAGTCCGTGAAGTCGGTGGTGATGCCGGCCGAGCCGTAGGTCGAGTCCGTGCGGCCCAGTTGGGCGTCGCGGACCCGGTACTCCTTGTCGTCGCGGATCGCGCGGGTCTCGGGGAAGGCGAGGTTGTAGAGGTACGGGCTCTTCGCGGTGGCCTGCCAGGCGAGGGTGACCTCGCCGGCCGCCAGCCTGCCGAGGAGCGCGGTCGCCTCGGTGGACGGGACGGAGAGGACGGGGAGGCCGAGGCCGGTGAACCCGCCCGCCGGGTACCAGCGGCCGGGGGCCGAGTGGTACGTGACGAGGGCGACGGCGCCGGCGGCCTTGGCGTTCCGCGCGAGGACGCCCACGGAGCTGGAGTCGTCCGGGAGCCGGACGAGGGCGACGCGGCCCTGGACGCCGGCGGCCTTCAGCTCGTCGGGGGTGCCCGTTCCGGCGTCGACGAGGCGGGCGGAGCCGGTGCCGTCGAGGTTGTCGGAGCCGAGGGTGGCGGTCAGCGGGTGCAGGGTCAGGCCGTCGCCCGTGCGCAGCGAGGTGATCTGCGGGGCCGCGGCGCGCCAGTAGCTGCCGAACTCGAAGTCGCCCTCGTCGGCCGCGCCTTCGACCGAGGCGTAGTAGCCGCGGATGGTGCGCGGTCCCGCCGCGGTTCCGGCGTGCAGCCAGAAGTCGTCCCAGGAGCGGGAGAACGCCAGGGTGGCGCCGCGGAGTTCGGAGGCCTGGTCGGTCTTCACCGACAGCTTGTGGGCCTTGCGGGCGTCGAGGACGACGGTGGTGTCCTTCTTCAGCTCCACCTGCGGGCGGCCGAGGTAGCTGAGCGAGTCGTTCAGCGTGGCGCCCTCGCCCGCGTCGGGCGTGGTGACGAAGGAGGAGAGGAAGTAGCTGCCGGGGCGCAGGCGGTAGACCTGGTCGGCGGCGCCTTCGTTGAAGCGGCGCTCGCCGCTGGCGTCGTCGGTGCCGATGACGTCGAGGGAGGAGGCGCCGGAGGCCGGCTTGCCCTGACGGTCGATCAGTTCGACGCGCAGGGTGACGGTCTCGGGCTCCACGTAGAGCGAGAACGGGGTGGAGAGGTGGATGCCGCCCTTGCCGGTGGCGACGACACGGCCGGTGACGTCGCCGTACTGGGCGCGCTCCAGGCGGGCGTCGGGGTCGAGGGCGAGCGGGACCTCGACGGTGGCGCCGGCCGGGACGGTGACGGTGCGCTCACCGAGGCGGGCGACCGCGGACCGGACTGCGGAGCCGTCGTTGCCGGTGACCTTCTCGACGGCCAGGTCGAGGGTGACGGGCGCGTCGGAGGTGTTGGTGTACGGCACGGAGACCGTGGTGCGGTCGCTCTTGTCCTGCGGCCAGTCGAAGGTGCCGCCCTGGACGGCGGGGGCGCCGAGGACGGTCTGGTCGATGGCGGCCTTGACGTCGAGGCGGCCGCCGCCGACCTCGCGGACGTCGCCGGGGACGGAGCTGTCTGCGGAGGCGACGAGCGCGGACTTGACCTGCTGGGCGGTCCAGTCGGGGTGGCGCTGCTTGACGATGGCGGCGGCGCCCGCGACGTGCGGGGTGGCCATCGACGTACCGGACATGGACTGGTACGCGTACACGCCCCGGCCGCCTGCCGCGGCGGCGGAGATGCCGACGCCGGGCGCGGCTATCTCGGGCTTGAGGGTGTGGTGGACGATCGTCGGGCCGCGGCTGGAGAACCACGCGGTGGAGTCGTCGCGGTCGGTGGCGCCGACGGTGAGCACGCTGGGCGCGCAGCCGGGCGAGGAGACCGTGTTGTGGGTGGGGCCCGAGTTGCCGGCGGCGATGACGAACAGCGTGCCCTCGTTCTGGGCGAGTTCCTCGGCCGCGGCGCTCATCGGGTCGGTGCAGTCGGTGGGTACGGTGCTGCCGAGGCTCATCGAGACGACGTCGGCGCCCTGCGCGACGGCCCACTCCATGCCCGCGATGATCCAGGAGGCGGCGCCGGAGCCGGAGTCGTTGAGGACCTTGCCGTTGAGGAGGTCCGCGCCGGGGGCGACGCCCTTCTTCCTGCCGTCGCTGGCGGCGCCGGAGCCGCCGACGGTGGAGATGGTGTGGGTGCCGTGGCCCTGGCGGTCGCCGGTGGTCTCGGAGTCGGTGAAGTTCTCCGAGGCGGCGATGCGGCCCTTGAGGTCGGGGTGCTCGGCGTCGGCGCCGGTGTCGAGGACGGCGACCTTGGTGCCCTTGCCGTCGTAGCCGGCGGCCCAGGCCTCGGGGGCGTGGATCTGCTTCGTCGACTGCTCCAGGGTGGCTTGGACCTTACGGTCGAGCCAGAGCTTCTTCAGGCCGGATGCGGAGCGGGCGGCCGGGGCGCCGACCTCCGCCCAGAAGGTGGCGGCCTGCTTCTTCTCCGCCTTGAGCGCGACGCCGTCGACGGCCTTGAGGACCTGGCCGCGCCTGGCGCCGCGCGGGGCGGCGGGTACGGAGCGGGCGAGGTCGGAGCCGTAGACCGCGATGAGGGGGACCGTGGTGGTGGAGGCGTCGTCGTAGCCCTGGCGGATCAGGCCGGTGACGTTGAAGAGCTCCTCGTCGACGCGTCCGGCGGCGAGCGCGGCGGTGGCGTCCTCGGGGTAGACGTACAGGTCCTGGCCGGAGCGGCGGGTCTGGACCAGGGGGACGGTCCCGTCCTCGCGGGGCAGGGCCGTGGCCGCCGGGTTGCCCTCGGCGTCCCGGGTGACCAGGACGCGGTCGCCGGTGATCAGGGTCACCGTGGCGGTCCTGGCGCCGGCGCGGGCCGGGGCCTCACTGCCGACCAGCGGTCGCTCGGCGGTCGTGCCGTCCTGCGGCTCATCGGCCATGGACGGCGCGACCGCGGTGACGGCCAGGACGACGGCGGTCGCCGCCCCCAGGGCCGTACGCGAAATCGGACGCATCGCTCTCCCCATCTGAATCCGGAAAAAGGGCATAAGACACCCTTCGCCGAAGGCTGTTGGTGCTGCGGTGGCGCCACATTGGCAGAGGTGAGGGCGGTACAGGGATGATGGGAGAGGCGGGAATACGCCGTGGCCGTTTCCCGCCAGGTCACCAACGGAACGAATGCCTCCGGTGAACGTCCCTGGAAGATCCGGGACGCCCGCCGGGGGTACGGCGAGGGGTGGGGCATCCATGCTGGGAGCGATAGGACTCGACGAGCGCCAGGAGTCCGCGTACCGCGCACTGGTCGCGCTGGGCGCGGCCGAGGTCACCGACCTCGCCCACCGGCTCGCCCTGCCCGAGCGGGACACCGAGCGGGCGCTGCGCCGCCTGGAGTCGCAGGGGCTCGCCGCCCAGTCCTCGGCCCGCACCGGCCGCTGGGTCGCGGCCCCGCCCGGGGTCGCGCTCGGCGCGCTGCTGACCCAGCAGCGGCACGAGCTGGAGCAGGCCGAGCTGGCGGCCAAGCTGCTCGCCGAGGAGTACCGGGCGGAGGCGGCGGAGGGGGCCGTTCACGACCTGGTGGAGGTGGTGACCGGCCACAGCGCGGTGACCCATCGCTTCCTCCAGCTCCAGCTGGGCGCGCAGGAAGAGGTCTGCGCCCTGGTGACGGGCAAGCCGATCGCGGTCTCCGGCCTGGAGAACGACGCGGAGGAGCAGGCCGCCGGGCGGGGGGTGCGCTACCGGGTGGTGATCGAGCGCGAGGTGCTCACGCTCCCGACGGGCCTGCTGGAACTGTCGGCGGCGCTCGGCCGCGAGGAGCGGATCCGGATCGCGGACCGGGTCCCCACGAAGCTGGTCGTCGCCGACCGGTCCCTGGCCATGGTCCCGCTGACCGGCCGGGGCGCCGAGCCCGCGGCGATCGTCGTGCACGCGAGCGGGCTCCTCGAATCGCTGATGGGCCTCTTCGAGTCGGTGTGGCGGGAGGCGCTGCCACTGCGGCTCGGGGCTGGCGCGCAGATCACCGAGGACGAGGCGCCGGGCCCGGACGTGATGGACCTGGAGATCCTGTCGCTGCTGCTCGCCGGGATGACGGACGCGAGCGTGGCGAAGCAGCTGGACCTGGGCCTGCGGACCGTGCAGCGGCGGGTGAAGGGGCTCATGGAGCTCACCGGGGTGACGACCCGGCTGCAGCTGGGGTGGCACGCGTACGAGAAGGGCTGGGTCGCCCGCGGCTGAGACAGGGGCGTATGGGAAGGTGAGCGGCCGGTTCCGCATGCACCTTCACCTCAGGAGTACCGCCGCCCCATGAACGGACGACGCCGTCGCGCCCTGCTGGCCACCGTCACCCCGATGCTGGAGCCCGGAGAGCGGGTGGAGGTGACGTGCGTCGTCGGCCTGAACACCGTCTCGGTGCGCCGGACCGCCGCGTTCGGCGTGGCGTCGGCCGTCCTCAGCGGTGGCGCGATGGCGGTGATACCGACGCCGGTCCCGATGTACCTGGCGATGACCGACCGGCGGCTCTTCGTCTTCCGGGCCGATCCGGTGTTCGCGAAGCCCGTGGAGCACACGATGACGATCCCGCGGGACGGCCTGTTCCGCTCGGAGATCAAGGAACGGATCCTGAACTCCTCCTTCGTCCTCTCCTCGTCGTACAGCGAGACCGGCCTGAAGATCATCTTCCCGTTGATCAGCCGCAAGGAGCGGAATCTCGTGGCCGCCGCCCTGCCCCTGGCGGCCTGACCGCCCCCCTCCCCTCCCCCGTAACCCGTCCGCCCCGCGCGACCTGCGGGAATCCGCATCATCGTGCACCCTGGGCAGCGTGGGTGTGTGGCAGCTCCTGATGATCGCGACGGTGATGCTGCTCGGTCTGTTCGGGGTTCTGGCCCCCGGCGTGCCGGGGACGTGGCTGGTGTGGGCGGCGATGCTCTGGTGGGCGCTGCACGAGCGGACGGACCTGGCCTGGATCCTGCTCGCCTCCTCGACCGGCCTGCTGCTCCTCACCCAGGTGATCGTCTGGCAGCTGCCGCCGCGCCGGATCCGGGGCGTCGGGATCACCCGGCGGATGGTGACGTACGCGGGGGTGGGCGCCGCCCTGGGCTTCGTCCTCGTCCCGGTGGTCGGCGCGATCCCCGGCTTCGTCGGCGGGATCTACCTCTCGGAGCGGCTCCGGCTCGGCGGCCACGGCCAGGCCAGGGCGGCGACGCGGACGGTGATGCGGGCGGCCGGCACGAGCGTGCTGGTCGAGCTCTTCGCCTGTCTGCTGATCGTGGGCGCCTGGGCGGGCGCGGTCATCTGGGGCTGAGCCCGGTCACAAGTCCTAGGACGGAGGGCGGAGACGGGACCCGTCCCGCTGCCGATCCGCCGGGGTCACGGCCGCGCGATCCTGGGCGTATGAGGGATTTCGAGGGTTTCAGCGAGGCCGAGCGCGCTTATCTCACGGAGGGCCGGAAGCTCGGCCGGATGGCGACCGTCGACCCGTCCGGCCAGCCGCAGGCCAACCCGGTGGGCTTCTTCCCGCAGGACGACGGCACGGTCCTGGTGGGCGGGATGGCGATGGGCCGGACGAAGAAGTGGCGCAACCTGCGACAGAACCCGAAGGTGGCGCTGGTCGTCGACGACCTCGCGAGCGTCCGCCCCTGGCGGGTGCGGGGCGTCGAGATCCGCGGCGAGGCGGAACTCCTCGTGGACCCGCACGCGCTCGGCCCGCACTTCAGCGAGGAGGTCATCCGGATCCATCCGCGCCGGATCCACAGCTGGGGCCTGGAGGACTACGAACCGGAAGGCCCGGAAGCATCCGAAGGCCCGTGAGCCTCGGAAGGCCGGGAAACCTCGGAAGGCCGGGAATCTTCGGAAGGACCGGAAAGACCGGAAGCCTCTGACGGCCCGCAAGGCCCCACGCCCAGGTAGCGCGCCGCGTAGGAGCGCCACGGCCGCCACTCCTCCCTCTGCGGGGTGCCCGCCGGGGGTACGTCGGGGTCGCCGAGGGCCCGCATCCGGATCAGCGCGGCGGCCTCGGCGGTCACCCCGGGGACGGCGAGCAGGGCCTGCTCGGCCTCGTCGCGGTCGGCGCCGGGGTCGAGGCGTACGGCTCCGTCGGCGAGGGCGCGGGCCAGCGGCCCCGCGACGGGGTGGCCGGTGAGGGCGGCGGGCTCGGGGAAGACATGGGTGAGGGTTCCGCAGGCGGTGGCCAGCGGGGTGCCGTACCGCTCGACGAGCCGGGCGGACTCCTCGGCGCCGAGGACCGTCCGCAGCGCGAACTCCTCGGGCTCGGCCGTGCCCGGGGAGCGCACGCCCGGCCTGGCGGCCACCTCGGCGGCGAGCCCGGGGGTGGCCCCGAGGCGCTCGGCGACCGCGTACGGGTCGGCGTCGAGGTCGAAGAGGCGGCGCAGCCGGTGCACGGCGGTGGTCAGGTCGCGCAGGTCGGTGAGGTGGATCCGGGCCTCCAGCCAGCGCCCGCGGGAGCGCTCGTCGACGGAGACGACGCCCGTCCCGTACGGGAGGCGGAGCGTCCGCCGGTAGGTGCGGGCGCCGGGCGCGCCGACGACCTCCTCCACGTGGGACACGGCCTCGGCGGCGAGCAGGTCGAAGACCTCGCCGGCGGCGTACGGGCCCCGGTGGGCGAGCCGGAGCGGCACCCCGGCGGCGAGCGCGGTCCGGGCTCCCGCGCCGCTGCCCGCCTCGGCGCGCAGGGCGGTGGGGGTGCGGGCGTAGACGCCGCGGATCGTCTCGTTGAACTGGCGGACGCTGGCGAATCCGGCCGCGAAGGCGATCTCGGTGACGGGCAGCCCAGTGGTCTGGAGCAGCAGCCGCGCGGTGTGCGCCCGCTGGGCGCGGGCGAGCGCGACGGGTCCGGCGCCCAGCTCGGCGGTGAGCTGACGCTGCACCTGCCGGGTGCTGTAGCCGAGGCGGCCGGCGAGCCCGGGCACGCCTTCGCGGTCGACGACGCCGTCGCCGATCATCCGCATCGCACGCCCGACGACATCGGCCCGTACGTTCCACTCGGCCGAGCCGGGGACGGCGTCCGGCCGGCAGCGGCGGCAGGCACGGAAGCCGTGCCCCTGGGCGGCGGCCGCCGTCGGGTAGAACGAGACGTTCTGCCGCTTGGGGGTGACGGCGGGGCAGCTGGGCCGGCAGTAGATCCCGGTGGTCCGGACGCCGAAGAAGAACTCTCCGTCGAACCGCGCGTCCCTGCTGCTGACCGCCTCGTAGCGGGTGTCGTCGTCTCCCATGGGTTCCAGTGTGCGGGCCCCGACACCCCCCGGCTCGCGGTTTTCGGACACCGCGCTCCGGCGGGGGTCGGACAGCGCACTCGCCCCCGGCAGGGGCTACCGGAGCCGGCCCTCGCGCTTGAACTCCATCTGGGCGCGACCGCCCGCGCCCATCCGCTTCCACTCCTTGAGCATCTCGGAGCGCATCCGGGCGTCGGTCTTGGCCACGATCCGCCGGTTCTCGCGGATCAGCTTGCGGTAGCTCTCCAGGCGGCGCACGGGCAGCGAGCCGTCCTCGATCGCCGCCGCCACCGCGCAGCCCGGCTCGGACTCGTGGGCGCAGTCGTGGAAGCGGCAGTCCCCGGCCAGCTCCTCGATCTCGGAGAAGACCTGGCCGACGCCCGCCTCGGCGTCCCAGAGCCCGACGCCGCGCAGTCCGGGGGTGTCGATGAGGACTCCCCCGCCGGGCAGCACGAAGAGGTTGCGGGTGGTCGTGGTGTGGCGGCCCTTGCCGTCGACGTCGCGGGCGGCCTGGACGTCCATCACGTCCTCGCCGACCAGCGCGTTGGCCAGGGTCGACTTACCGGCGCCGGAGACGCCGAGCAGCACGGTCGTGCCGCCCGCGATCGTCGCGGCGAGCACGTCGATCCCCTCCCCCGTGGCGGAGCTGACGGGCACCACCTGCACGCCGGGCGCGACCGTCTCCACGTCCTCGACGAGGTAGGAGAGCCCGACCGGGTCGGGCACGAGGTCGGCCTTGCTGAGGACGACGGTCGGCTGGGCGCCGGACTCCCAGGCCAGGGCGAGGAAGCGTTCGATCCGGCCGAGGTCGAGCTCGACGGCGAGCGAGACCGTGATGACGGCGTGGTCGACGTTGGCCGCGAGGATCTGCCCCTCGGACCGCTTGGACGAGGTGGAGCGCGCGAAGGCCGTACGGCGCGGCAGGCACGCCCGTACGTAACGGGGGTCGCCGGCGTCCGCCGGGTCGACGGCGGCCCAGTCGCCGGTGCAGACGACCCGCAGCGGGTCGTGCGGGGTCACGAACGCCGTGTCGGCGCGGATGACTCCTTCGGCGGTGGCGACGTCGCACTGGCCGCGATCGACGCGGATGACCCGCCCCGGGACGAGTCCCTGGGCGGCGTAGGGCGCGAAGGCGCCGGCCCAGCCGGAGTCCCAGCCGTGGGCGTCGAGGGAGGAGGAAGAGACGGGGGAAAGCGGGAAAGACAAGGGGGACCCTTCACAGGGCGGCCCCGGCGCTGAAAGACGGAAGAGTGAGGTCAGCCGGTGGCCGCGGAGGTGGTGTGGATGAACATCCGCGTGTGGGCGAGGCCCTTCGTGACGACAGCCATCAGTCACACCTCCTGTGTGTCTTTCGCGATCGCACCCGTGCGCGATCTTGTGCGTGATCCACCGTAGCCGGAGCGGTCCGAGGCCGCCACGGGTTATTTCAGGCCACGGCGAGCAGGGTCACGAGCGCCGTCGTGAGCACTCCGGTGAGCAGCAGGACCGGAGTGCCCGGGGGCGGGGACCAGAGGCGCGGGGCGGTGACCGGGTCCTCGGTGCGGGCGGCGGCGCGGGCCCGGGCCAGTTCGGCGGCGGGCGGGTCCTGCGGGAGGTCGACGAGCCAGGGGCGGCGGGGGTCGTGCCGGACGAGGGCGGCGCGGTGGACCCGTACGTCCTGGAGGTCGAGCGGGTGCTCTACCTCGATCCGGTACGGGGCGCCCCGCTCGGGCCGTACGGTCAGGTCGAAGACGAAGGCGGTCCCGCGGGTGGTGAGGGCGTTCAGCCGGGCGGGCGCGTGGGCGGCCCCCTCGTCGGGAACGGGTCCGTGGGCCACGCCGGGGCGGTGGCGCAGCCGCGCCGAGCCGAGTGCGACGAGCAGGGCGATGGTGCCGTCGAGGCCGAGCATCATGATCCAGCGCGGCCCGTCGAGGGCGCCGTGCACGAGTGCGGTGGCCGCGAGGGTCCCCGGGACGGCCGCGAAGAGGGTGGTCGGTGCGACGAGCAGGCGCAGCAGGGCGGGCACGGCCGGGCGGGCACGCGGGCGCGTGGACTCGTCCTCCTCCGCCGTCGGCCGGCGGCGTACGGCCCGCACCGCTCCGGCCATCACGAGGACGACGCCGAGCGCGGCGAGGGCGTACGCGGCGACGATCGCGTGGTCGTCCTCGCGGCGCACGAGGAGCCCGAAGGCGGCGAGGAGCGCGGCGACACCGGCACCGCCGAGGCCGAGGAGGGGGGCGGCGAGCACGGCGGCGGCGAGCGCCGAGGGCACCGCGAGGAAGAGCGCCCCGCCCGCGAGGTCGTTGGTGCCGCAGCCCTCGGAGTCGCAGTCCCAGCGCACGCGCGAGTGCTCGGTGGCGTACACGTGGAAGAGGTACCAGGTCTGCCAGAACAGCAGGACGGCCGCCGCGGCCCAGGGCCAGGACGTCCGTCCGTACGCGCGCGTGCTCATGGCCCGACCGTAGCCCGAGGGCCGGAGGGTGCGGGAGACGGGGTGCCGCGGGGATCGGAGGGCGCGGCCGGATCCCGGACGGTGCGGCCGGCGGGGTGCCGCGTGGCCGACCCACGGGGGGCCGGGTCCCGCGTCCGATTCGTACAAGACCGGCCGCGCACGCCGTGCCTACCGTCCCGTCATGGACACAGCACCCCGCATCACTCCTCGTTTCGACCTCGTCGGCCTCGTCGTCTCGGACATGGCCGCCTCGCTCGCCTTCTACCGGCGCCTCGGCCTGGACGTGCCGGCCGGGGCCGAGTCCGCCCCGCACGTGGAGGCGGCGCTGCCCGGCGGGCTGCGGATCGCCTGGGACACGGAGGACGTCGTCCGTTCCTTCGATCCCGGCTGGACGCGGCCCGCGGGCGGCAACCGGGTCGAGCTCGCCTTCCGGTGCGGTTCGCCGGCGGACGTGGACGCGGTGTACGAGGAGCTGGTCGCCGCCGGACACCGCGGGCATCTGAAGCCCTGGGACGCGTTCTGGGGGCAGCGTTACGCGGTGGTCCTGGACCCGGACGGCAGCGGGGTCTCGCTCTTCGCCGACGCGCCCACCGAGAGCGCGTAGGCGCCGAGGGTCGTGCCGGCCAGGGCACGGGTCTCGCGGGCGAGGTGGGCCTGGTCGGCGCAGCCCGCGCGCAGGGCGGCCTCGGCGAACGGCACTCCGGCGCGGACCAGGGCGAGCGCGCGCTGGAGGCGCAGGACGCGGGCGAGGGTCTTGGGGCCGTAGCCGAAGGCGTCCAGGGAGCGCCGGTGGAGCTGCCGGGCGCCGAGCCCGACCGCCTCGGCCGTCTCGGCGACCGGCCGGCCGGCCGCGAGGCGCGCCACGACGGCCCGGAGCAGCGGATCGGGTCCGGGGGCCCGGGCGGCCCGGCGCAGGACGAGCTCCTCCAGGGCGGCGGCCGGGTCGGGGGCCTCGGTGATCCGTTCGCCGAGCCGCCGCGCCTCCGCCTCGCCCCACAGCGCACCGAGGGCGACCCGCCGGTCGCGGAGTTCGCGGGCGGGGACGCCGAGGAGGCCGGGGGCGTCACCGGGGGCGAAGCGGACGCCCGCGTAACGCGCGGCGAACTCGCCCGGTACGTACGCGCGTGTGTCGGGTCCGGCGACGAGGAGGCTCCCGTCGGCCCAGATCAGGTCCATGCAGCCGTCGGGCAGGACGGGCCGCTCCGCCGCCGGGCCTGCGGCGGTCCGGGTCCACAGCACGGCTCCGTCGAGCAGGGCGGGGCGCTCCTCGTACATCCTTCGAGCGTAAGGCTGCGAAGGAGGGTCAGTCCTTCTCCCAGCCCGAGTGGAGGCGGGACTTCACGTCGTCCGGGGGCAGGAACTTCGACCAGCGCTCGGGGAACTCGGAGGGCATGTCCGGGTCGTCCTCGTCGACGTCATCCGCCTCGGCCCGCACGCGGGCCACGAGTTCGGCGGCCTGGACGGCGCGGGCCCGCTCGTTGGCCTCGCGGGCGGCGGCCGTGGCGACGGAGGGCCAGACGCGGTCGATGGCGGCGTTCACGGCGGCCCCGACGAGGACCGCGAAGGCCGAGATGCCGATCCAGAGGAGGACGGCGATGGGGGCGGCGAGGGAGCCGTAGATGGTCGGGCCCTCGACCTGGCTGGTCAGGTAGACGCGCAGCAGGAAGCTGCCGAGGACCCACATGCCGAGCGCGACGAGGGCGCCGGGGATGTCCTCGATCCAGGGCGATCTGACCGGCACGGACACGTGGTAGAGCGTGGTGAGGAAGGCGATGGACAGCAGGATGACGGCCGGCCAGTAGAGGACGGCGACGACCTCGGTGCCCCAGGGGACGAGCTCGACGACCCGGTCGGGGCCGACGACGGCCAGGGGCAGGACGACGGCTCCGATGAGCAGCGCCACGATGTAGAGGAGCAGCGCGAGGAGCCGGGTCTTGACGATGCCTCGGCGCCCGTCGAGTCCGTACATGACCGTGATGGTGTCGATGAAGACGTTCACCGCGCGCGAGCCCGACCAGAGGGCGATGGCGAAGCCGAGGGAGATCAGCTCGGGCCGTTTGCCCTGGGTGATGTCGTCGAGGAGGGGCTCGGCGATCTGGTGGACGCCCCGGTCGGAGAGGACCGTGCCGGCCGCGTGGAGGATGTTCTCCCGGATGCTGGCGACGGTGTCGGTGTTGGTCCAGTCGTCGGCGTAGCCGAGGACGGCGATCAGGCCGAGGAGGAGCGGCGGCAGGGACAGCAGGGTGAAGAACGCGGCCTCGGCGGCGAGGCCGAGGATCCGGTACTCGATGCACGAGTTGACGGTGTCCTTGAGGAGCAGCCAGGCCATCTTCCGCTTCGAGACGTTGCGGTAGAGGACGCGCGCGCGGTGGAGCCTGCTCCAGGGCCGCCGCTCGGGCCGTTCGGGTGTTTCTCTTGCTGCCTGCACCTGCTTACCGTATCGGCATGGCAGCGAGCACCCACACCGTGACCAACCAGGCTCCGCCCCTGACGGGATACGACGTCTTCACGAGCGACCTGGCGCTCGCGGAGGCGGTCGGGCGGCACCTCGCGCCGGAGCTCCTGGAGGAGGTCCGCGAGGAGCTGAGCCTGCTCGGCCGGGCGACCGGATCGGCGCAGGTACGGGAGTGGGGTGAGCAGGCGAACGAGCATCCGCCCCGGCTGCGGACCCACGACCGGTACGGCCACCGGATCGACGAGGTCGAGTTCCATCCGGCCTGGCACCGGCTCCTGGGGCGGTCCGTGTCGGCCGGACTGACGCACGCGTGGGGCCGTCCGGGTGGTCATGTGCGACGGGCCGCCGGGTTCCTGGTGGCGTCGCAGGCGGAGGCGGGGCACGGCTGTCCGCTGTCGATGACGCACGCGGCGGTGCCGGCGCTGCGGGCCGAGCCGGAGCTCGCGGCGGTCTGGGAACCGGCGGCCCTCTCCCACGTGTACGAGCGGGGGCTGCGTCCGGTCGCGGAGAAGCCCGGCGTGCTGCTCGGCATGGCGATGACGGAGAAGCAGGGCGGCAGCGACGTCCGGTCGAACACGACGGAGGCCCGGCCCCTCGCGGCCGACGGCGCGTACGTCCTGACGGGGCACAAGTGGTTCTGCTCGGCGCCGATGTCGGACGGGTTCCTGGTCCTCGCGCAGGCCCCGGCGGGGCTCACGTGCTTCCTGGTGCCCCGGGTGCTCGCGGACGGCTCGCGCAACGCCTTCGCGATCCAGCGGCTGAAGGACAAGCTGGGCAACCGGTCGAACGCCTCGGCCGAGGTGGAGTTCGACGGGACGACCTGGGCGCACCGCGTCGGCGAGGAGGGGCGCGGGATCCGGACGATCATGGGGATGGTGGCGGCGACCCGGCTCGACTGCGTGCTCGGCTCGGCGGCGCTGATGCGGCAGGCGGTGGCGCAGGCCGTGCACCACGCCTCGTACCGCTCGGCCTTCGGCGGACCGCTCGTCGAGAAGCCCCTGATGCGGAACGTGCTCGCCGATCTCGCCCTGGAATCGGAGGCGGCGACGGTCCTGGGACTGCGGCTGGCCGCCGCGTACGACTCCGGGACCCCGGCCGAGCTGGCCCTGCTCCGCATCGCCGTGCCGGCGGCGAAGTACTGGGTGACGAAGCGGTGTACGCCCTTGGTGGCGGAGGCGCTCGAATGCCTGGGCGGCAACGGGTACGTGGAGGAGTCGGGGATGCCCCGGCTGCTGCGGGAGTCGCCGCTCAACTCGGTCTGGGAGGGCTCGGGGAACGTGCAGGCGCTCGACGTGGTGCGGGCGCTGCGGACCGAGCCCGCCGCCCTGGACGCGCTGCTCCGGGAGGTCGGGGCGGCGCGGGGCGCCGACCACCGGCTCGACCGGGCGATCCGGGGCCTGCTCGTCGAACTGGCGGACCTGGAGGGGATCGAGGCGCGGGCGCGGCGGCTGACGGAACGGCTGGCGCTGGTGCTCCAGGGCTCGCTGCTGGTGCGCTGGGCTCCGCCGGAGGTGGCCGACGCGTTCTGCGCGGCGCGGCTCGGCGGGGACGGCGGCGCGGCGTTCGGGACGCTCCCGCACACGCTGGACCTCCGGGCCCTGGTGGAGCGGGCGCGGGTGGTGATCTGAGGGGGCGTACGGAAGTGCTGTGCAGCGCGGACCGGGCGTGAACGGCCACGTGCTGTGCCGCGCGGATCGTGGTGTCAACGGTCAAGTGCTGAGCCGCGCGTACCAGGGGTGGACCTGAGGGGGTGTCGTGCCGCATCAGGCCGGCACGCGCGGAAAAGCGGGGGTGGTGCTGCGCCGACACGGCACCACCCACCGCTTCGACCACCTTCGCCCAGGGGGCCGGACCATCGCCAGAGTTGCAAAGGGTTGCAGGATTACCCGAACCGGGCCTCGCCGGGCGGTCCCGGACGGCACGATGGGCACCGACACTCCGGACATCTGCCCTGTGCAGAACCGATACAGCACCCCGGGTGGCTGGGAGAGACCGATGAAGAACACGCAGCTCGACATGAAGCGGCTCGCCACCATGGACGCCGCCCAGGCCACCCGGCTGCTGCACCGGGTGCGCGAGGAGACCCTGGCGGGCCGGAGGCCGCCGATCGCGCCCCGCCCGGTGATCGACGCGTCCTGGCAGCGCATGGCCCGGCTCGGCCTCGACCCGGACCAGGGCACGAGCACGGTGCTGCTCCAGCGCGACGAGCTGGAGGAGCGGCGCAGGACCACGCTCCTCTCCGAGGTGATGCAGACGCTGAGCGGCGGGCTCGCCGGCATCGCCGACGCCTCCCTCCAGATCATGGTGGTCACCGACGAACAGGGCCGGGTGCTGTGGCGCCAGGGTCATCGCGGGGTGCTGCGGCGGGCGAACGGCATCTGTCTGGAGGAGGGCGCGGCCTGGGCCGAACACGCCACCGGGACGAACGCGGTCGGCACGGCCCTCGCGATGGGCCGGGCGGTGCAGGTGCACTCCGCCGAGCACTACGTGCAGGCGCTGCACAACTGGACCTGCGCCGCCGCGCCCGTGCACGATCCGCGCGACCAGCGGCTCCTGGGGATCCTGGACGTGAGCGGTCCCGCGTCCAGCTTCCATCCGGCGATGCTGGCCCTGGTCGGCTCGGTGGCGCAGCTCGCCGAGGCGGAGATGCGGGAGCGGCACCGCGGGTCGATCGAGCGGCTGCGGGCGGTGGCCGCGCCGATCCTGTGCCGGGTGGGCGGCCGGGCCGTCGCGGTGGACCCGCACGGCTGGACGGCGGCGGTGACCGGACTCGCGCCGGTGGACCGGATCGCGCTGCCGAAGTCGTTCCGGGCCGGCCGGGTCTGGCTGCCCTCGCTCGGGGTGTGCGCGGTGGAGCCGCTGCCGGGCGGCTGGCTGCTGCGGGTCGAGGAGGAGACCGTGCCCGAGGAGCCGGACGCGGGGGCGGCGAGCCGGGTGGTGCTCGACCTGAGCCGGCCGCGCCGCTGGACGGTGGCCGTCTCGGGGGTGGCGGGCAGCTGGCAGCAGGAGCTCAGCCCCCGGCACGCGGAGCTCCTCTATGTACTGGCGCTGCACCGGGACGGGCGGACGGCGGCGGAGCTGGCGGACGACGTGTTCGGGGACCGTACGCGGACGGTCACCGTGCGGGCGGAGATGTCCCGGGTGCGGCGGAACCTGGCGGGGGTCCTGGCGCACCGCCCGTACCGCTTCCGGGAGGAGGTCGCGGTGGAGGTCCTGCGCCCGGAGCGTCCGGCGGACCTGCTCCCCCACTCGACGGCCCCGGCTGTCCGGGCCGGGACAGGCGTCTAGAGGGCGTCCAGCATGTGGACACGGGTCTCCCGGGAGGGCCGCCCGCTGCGGACCCCCCTGGGAATCCGGCGCTCCGCATGATGCGATGACCCCATGAGCATCACTCTCACCACCTGGTCCCTCGAGCAGACCTCGCCCTCCGACCTCCGCCCCGCCACCCCGCCGCAGGGCGACGACGTGGCGATCCGGCGCGCCGAGGTGCCCTCGGCGGAGTTCAGCCGCTTCCTCTACACGGCGGTCGGTGGCGACATCCTCTGGACCGACCGGCTGCAGCTGACGTACAAGCAGTGGCAGGAGATCGTGGAGAAGCCGGGCGCCGAGATCTGGGTGGCGTACGACAAGGGGACGCCGGCCGGGTACGTGGAGCTGGACCCCCAGGACGACGGTGCGGTGGAGATCGTCTACTTCGGCCTGATCCCGGCCTTCCGGGGCCGCCGGATAGGCGGGCACCTCCTCTCCTTCGGGGTGGCGCGAGCC
This sequence comes from Streptomyces sp. R-07, assembly GCF_049913175.1. Classification (NCBI taxonomy): domain Bacteria; kingdom Bacillati; phylum Actinomycetota; class Actinomycetes; order Kitasatosporales; family Streptomycetaceae; genus Streptomyces; species Streptomyces sp. R-07. The sequence goes on along the minus strand of NZ_CP183978.1, from coordinate 6,267,844 downwards.
TGGGACCTGGCCGAGCGCTGGCCGGAGCGGGAGGCGACGCGGCGCGTCTGGCTGCACACCTGCTCGCTCGACGGACCGCACGCGATGGCCAACTACGAGCGGCGGGGCTTCCGGCTCTTCGACACCAAGGTCGAGGAGACCGAGGAGGCGGAGACCCCCGGCCCCTGGCCCGGCGCGTACGCCTGAGCCACGCCGTACCGACACGGCCGCACCGCCGCACCGCCGCACCGATGCACCGCCGCACCGCCGCACCGCCGCACCGCCGCACCGATGCGCATGAAGGGGCCCTGTTCAGGGCCCCTTTCGCGTGACCCAGACCACACCGTCTCGACCTGCGAGACGACTATGTCCAAATCCTGGACGATGCTGGACTGGGTCCAAAGTCCCGTGACACGCTTCCGTCATGTCTGGAACTGGAATTGCCTTGGTGAGTCGGCGGCACGTCGACCTCGGCCGCATGTCCAGCGCCATCTGTTCGGCGCGCTGAGAGAACCAGCACCGCCGCGATCTCCGCATAGCCCGACTCTGCCCCACCCTGCTGCGCACTGACGCGCCACCCTCTGACCTGAGCGCGAGTGTGCAGGTCAGAGCCGCCCTCTCGCAGTCCCGAAGGACAAAACGCCATGGCCGCCACCCCGGAAAACCCCACTCCCGCCGCCGCCCGCCGCAAGGCCGGGCGCCACCGTGGCGAGGGTCAGTGGGCCGTGGGGCACTTCACCCCCCTGAACGGCAATGAGCAGTTCAAGAAGGACGACGACGGTCTCAATGTACGGACACGTATTGAGACGGTCTACTCGAAGCGCGGCTTCGACTCCATCGACCCCAACGACCTGCGTGGACGCATGCGCTGGTGGGGCCTCTACACCCAGCGCAAGCAGGGTCTGGACGGCACCAAGACGGGCGTCCTGGAGCCGGAGGAGCTGGACGACGAGTTCTTCATGCTCCGGGTCCGCATCGACGGCGGCCGGCTGACCACCGAGCAGCTCCGGGTGATCGGTGAGATCTCCGAGGAGTTCGCCCGCGGCACCGCCGACATCACTGACCGGCAGAACGTCCAGTACCACTGGATCCGCATCGAGGACGTCCCCGAGATCTGGAACCGCCTGGAGGCGGTCGGCCTGTCGACCACCGAGGCCTGCGGCGACACCCCGCGTGTCATCCTCGGCTCCCCCGTGGCCGGCATCGCCGCCGACGAGATCATCGACGGCACGCCCGCCATCGAGGAGATCTACCGGCGGATCGTCGGCAACAAGGACTTCTCCAACCTGCCCCGCAAGTTCAAGTCCGCTGTCTCCGGCTCGCCGCAGCTCGACGTGGCGCACGAGATCAACGACATCGCCTTCGTCGGCGTGGAGCACCCGGAGCACGGCCCCGGCTTCGACGTCTGGGTCGGCGGCGGTCTGTCCACCAACCCGAAGCTCGGCGTCCGCCTCGGCACCTGGGTCTCCCTCGACGAGGTCCCCGACGTCTACGAGGGCGTCATCTCGATCTTCCGCGACTACGGCTACCGCCGGCTGCGCAACCGCGCCCGCCTGAAGTTCCTCGTCGCCGACTGGGGGCCGGAGAAGTTCCGCCAGGTCCTGGAGGACGAGTACCTGCAGCGGAAGCTGACGGACGGCCCCGCCCCCGAGCAGCCCGCCGGCCAGTGGCGCGACCACATGGGCGTGCACGAGCAGCAGGACGGCCGCTTCTACATCGGCTTCGCCCCGCGCGTGGGCCGGGTCGACGGCGCCACCCTGACCAAGATCGCCGACCTGGCCGAGCGGCACGGCTCCGGCCGGGTGCGGACCACGGCGGACCAGAAGATGCTTCTGCTGGACATCGAGCAGGACCAGGTCGACTCGGCGGTCGCCGCCCTGGAGGCGCTCGACCTGCGGGTGACCCCCACCCCGTTCCGGCGCGGCACGATGGCCTGCACCGGCATCGAGTTCTGCAAGCTCGCGATCGTCGAGACGAAGGGCCGCGGCTCCTCGCTCATCGACGAGCTGGAGCGCCGCCTCCCCGAGTTCGAGGAGCCGCTGACGATCAACATCAACGGCTGCCCGAACGCCTGCGCCCGCATCCAGGTCGCGGACATCGGCCTCAAGGGCCAGCTGGTCCTGGACGACGACGGCAACCGCGTCGAGGGCTACCAGGTCCACCTGGGCGGCGCGCTCGGCCTGGAGGCCGGCTTCGGCCGCAAGGTCCGCGGCCTCAAGGTCACGGCGGCCGAGCTCCCGGACTACGTGGAGCGGGTCCTCAAGCGCTTCCAGGCGGAGCGCGAGACCGGCGAGCGCTTCGCGACCTGGGCGGCCCGCGCCTCCGAGGAGGCGCTGTCATGAGCGAGCGAGCCGCACCGTTCCACTGCCCCTACTGCGGGGACGAGGACCTGCGTCCGAACGAGCAGGGTCACGGCGCCTGGGAATGCGCCGCGTGCAGTCGAGCCTTCCAGCTGAAGTTCCTGGGGCTCCTCGCCCCGGCGACTTCGAGCAACACCCCTGGAAGGGAAGAGATATGACGATCACTCAGGATGCCACCGCGGCCGACCTCAAGGCACTCGCCGAGCAGGCCGGCCGTGATCTGGAGGACGCCTCCGCGCTGGAGATCCTCCGCTGGGCCGTGGACACCTTCGGCGACCGCTTCTGCGTCACCTCCTCCATGGAGGACGCGGTGGTCGCCCACCTCGCCTCCCGGGTCCGCCCCGGCGTGGACGTCGTCTTCCTCGACACGGGCTACCACTTCGAGGAGACCATCGGCACCCGCGACGCCGTGGACGCCGTCATGGACGTCAACGTCATCACCCTGACCCCGCGTCAGACCGTGGCCGAGCAGGACGCCGAGTACGGCCAGAGGCTGCACGACCGCGACCCCGACCTGTGCTGCGCGCTGCGCAAGGTCAAGCCGCTGGAGGAGGGCCTCACCGCCTACGGCGCGTGGGCCACCGGCCTGCGCCGCGACGAGTCCCCGACCCGGGCGAACACCCCGGTCGTCGGCTGGGACGAGAAGCGGCGGAAGGTCAAGGTCTCCCCCATCGCCCGCTGGACCCAGGACGACGTCGACGCCTACGTCACGGAGCACGGTGTCCTCACCAACCCGCTCCTGATGGACGGCTACGCCTCCGTCGGCTGCGCCCCCTGCACCCGCCGCGTCGAGGCGGGCGAGGACGCCCGCGCCGGACGCTGGGCGGGCCGCGCCAAGACCGAATGCGGGCTGCACGGATGACGGACACTCAGGAAAATCAGGAGAAGCACGTGACGGGTGCCACCATCTGGCTCACCGGTCTGCCGAGCGCCGGCAAGACGACCATCGCGTACGAGCTGGCCGGCCGGCTGCGCGGGGAGGGCCACCGCGTCGAGGTGCTCGACGGCGACGAGATCCGCGAGTTCCTCTCCGCGGGCCTCGGCTTCACCCGCGAGGACCGGCACACCAACGTGCAGCGCATCGGCTTCGTCGCCGAGCTGCTCGCCTCCAACGGCGTGAAGGTACTCGTCCCCGTCATCGCACCGTACGAGGACAGCCGCGAGGCGGTCCGCAAGCGCCACGCCTCCGAGGGCACCCCGTACGTCGAGGTGCACGTCGCCACTCCGGTGGACGTGTGCTCCGTGCGCGACGTGAAGGGGCTGTACGCCAAGCAGGCCGCGGGCGAGATCAGCGGGCTCACCGGCGTCGACGACCCGTACGACGAGCCGCGCAACCCCGATCTGCGGATCGAGTCCCACACCCAGACCGTGCAGGAGTCGGCAGCGTCGCTCCACGCGCTGCTCACCGAGAGGGGTCTCGCATGACGACCGTCGCCCATGCTCACGACACCACGGACAGTCCGTTCGCGCTGTCGCACCTCGACTCGCTGGAGTCCGAGGCCGTCCACATCTTCCGTGAGGTGGCGGGCGAGTTCGAGCGGCCGGTGATCCTCTTCTCCGGCGGCAAGGACTCCATCGTCATGCTGCACCTGGCGCTGAAGGCCTTCGCCCCCGCGCCGGTCCCCTTCACGCTGCTGCACGTCGACACCGGGCACAACTTCCCCGAGGTCATCGAGTACCGCGACCGCGTCGTCGCCCAGCACGGACTGCGGCTGCACGTCGCCTCCGTGCAGGAGTACATCGACGCCGGCAAGCTCCGCGAGCGCCCGGACGGCACCCGCAACCCGCTGCAGACCGTCCCGCTGACCGAGGCGATCCAGCAGCACCGCTTCGACGCCGTCTTCGGCGGCGGCCGCCGCGACGAGGAGAAGGCCCGCGCCAAGGAGCGGGTGTTCTCGCTGCGCGACGAGTTCTCGCAGTGGGACCCGCGCCGCCAGCGCCCCGAGCTGTGGCAGCTCTACAACGGCCGGCACGCCCCCGGCGAGCACGTCCGGGTCTTCCCGCTGTCCAACTGGACCGAGCTGGACGTCTGGCAGTACATCCAGCGGGAGAAGATCGAGCTCCCCGAGATCTACTTCGCCCACGAGCGCGAGGTGTTCGCCCGCAGCGGCATGTGGCTGACGGCCGGCGAGTGGGGCGGCCCCAAGGAGTCCGAGACGGTCGAGACGCGGCTGATCCGCTACCGCACCGTCGGCGACATGTCCTGCACCGGCGCCGTCGACTCCGACGCCACCACGCTGGACGCCGTCATCGCCGAGATCGCCGCCTCCCGGCTCACCGAGCGGGGCGCGACCCGCGCCGACGACAAGATGTCCGAGGCCGCGATGGAAGACCGCAAGCGCGAAGGGTACTTCTAATGAGCACGTCCACCGAGCAGCTGTCCGAGCAGCTGGCGGCCACCACCCTGCTGCGCTTCGCCACCGCCGGCTCCGTCGACGACGGCAAGTCCACGCTGGTGGGCCGGCTCCTCCACGACTCCAAGTCGGTCCTCGCCGACCAGCTGGAGGCCGTGGAGCACGCCTCGCGCTCCCGCGGCCAGGAGGCGCCCGACCTGGCGCTCCTCACCGACGGTCTGCGGGCCGAGCGCGAGCAGGGCATCACGATCGACGTGGCCTACCGCTACTTCGCGACGCCCCGCCGCCGCTTCATCCTCGCCGACACCCCCGGGCACGTGCAGTACACCCGGAACATGGTCACCGGCGCCTCCACCGCCGAGCTGGCCGTGGTCCTGGTCGACGCCCGCAACGGCGTCGTCGAGCAGACCCGCCGGCACGCCGCCGTCGCCGCGCTCCTGCGCGTCCCGCACGTGGTCCTCGCCGTGAACAAGATGGACCTGGTCGACTACCAGGAGCCCGTCTTCGCCGCGATCGCCGAGGAGTTCACGACGTACGCCTCCGAGCTCGGCGTCCCGGAGATCACCGCGATCCCGATCTCGGCGCTCGCCGGCGACAACGTCGTGGAGCCGTCCGCGAACATGGACTGGTACGGCGGCCCGACGGTCCTGGAGCACCTGGAGACCGTCCCGGTCAGCCACGACCTGACGGCCTGCCACGCCCGCTTCCCGGTGCAGTACGTGATCCGCCCGCAGACCGCCGAGCACCCCGACTACCGGGGCTACGCCGGTCAGATCGCGGCCGGCGCCTTCCGCGTCGGCGAGGAGATCACCGTCCTGCCGTCGGGGAAGAAGTCCACGATCACCGGGATCGACGCGCTGGGCGAGTCCGTGGACATCGCCTGGGCCCCGCAGTCGGTGACGATCCGGCTCGCCGACGACATCGACATCTCGCGCGGCGACCTGCTCGCCCCGAGCGGTGACGCCCCGGCGACCACGCAGGACATCGAGGCGACCGTCTGCCACGTGGCGGACCAGCCGCTCGCCGTCGGCCAGCGGGTCCTGCTCAAGCACACCACGCGCACGGTCAAGGCGATCGTCAAGGACATCCCCTCGCGGCTGACCCTGGACGACCTCTCCCAGCACCCGAACCCCGGGCAGCTGGTCGCCAACGACATCGGCCGGGTCGTGGTCCGCACCGCCGAGCCGCTCGCGCTCGACGCGTACGTCGACTCCCGCCGTACCGGGTCGTTCCTGCTGATCGACCCCGCGGACGGCACCACCCTCGCGGCGGGCATGGCGGGCGAGTCCTTCGCCACGACCAAGGCCGTCGTCGCGGTGGACGAAGAAGAAGGGTGGGACTTCTGATGACGGGTCAGGACTTCTGGGCCACCTTCGCGAAGGAGGGCGGCCGGGTGGGCTCCGGCGCCCTCGGCGCGGGCCGGGGAGGTGTCGCGCGATGTGCGTGCTGACCTCGATGCACCGCGTGAGCGGTGCGACACGGCTCCACCCGCTCCACCCCGAACGACATAAACGCAGACTTCGCTGAGAAGTTGAACCGAGGGGAACACCACCCGTGCCTGCCACCACCCGTAACACCCTGCGCCGCGGCCTGGCCGCCGCTGCCGCCCTGCCGCTGCTGATCGGCGCGCTCGCCTCCTGCGGCTACGGCTCCGAGGCCAAGAACGACGAGAAGAAGGTGGCCGCCGAGGGCGAGAAGCTCTCCGCCGACACCGTACGGCTCGGGTACTTCCCCAATCTCACGCACGCCACCGCGCTCGTCGGCGACCAGGAGGGCATCCTCCAGAAGGAGCTGGGCGGCACCCAGTTGGTGCCCACCACCTTCAACGCCGGCCCGTCCGAGATCGAGGCGCTCAACGCCGGCTCGATCGACATCGGCTTCATCGGCCCCTCGCCGTCCATCAACGGCTACGTCAAGACCAAGGGCACCAACCTGCGGATCGTGGGCGGCGCCGCCTCCGGTGGCGTGAAGCTCGTGGTGAACCCGGCGAAGATCAAGACCCTGGACGACGTCAAGGGCAAGAAGATCGCCACGCCGCAGCTCGGCAACACGCAGGACGTGGCCTTCCTCAACTGGATCTCCGAGAAGGGCTGGAAGGTCGACGCCCAGAGCGGCAAGGGCGACGTCTCCGTGGTCCGCACGGACAACAAGGTCACCCCGAACGCCTACGCCTCCGGCGCCGTCGACGGCGCCTGGGTGCCCGAGCCGACCGCGTCGAAGCTGGTCGCCGACGGGGCGAAGGTGCTGCTCGACGAGTCCGACCTGTGGCCGGACAAGAAGTTCGTCATCACGAACATCATCGTGTCGCAGAAGTTCCTCAAGGAGCACCCGGACGTCGTCGAGGCGTTCCTGCGCGGCTCGGTGAAGACCAACGAGTGGATCAACGCCAACCCGGACAAGGCGAAGGCCTCGGCCAACGCCAAGCTGAAGGCGCTCTCGGGCAAGGCGCTCGGCGCCAAGGTGATCGACGCGGCCTGGCCGTCCATCCAGTTCACCAATGACCCGCTGGCGGCCACGCTCCAGGCCCAGGCCGACCACGCGGTGAAGGCCGGTCTCCTGGAGAAGCCCGAACTGTCCGGCATCTACGACCTGAAGCCGCTCAACAAGGTCCTGAAGGCAGCGGGTCAGCCCGAGGTCTCCGACGCCGGTCTCGGCGCGAAGTAACAGCCCGCAGCCCATCCCCAGGAGGTGACGACCATGGCCACGACCGCGACGCTCGCCAAGGCCGAGGACCGTGCGGCGGTGACCCATGCCGCACGCATCGAGCACGTCTCCAAGTCCTTCGGCGGACCCGCCGGCGGGCAGCTCGTCCTCGACGACATCTCGCTCGATGTCGCCCCGGGCGAGTTCGTCACCCTCCTGGGCGCCTCGGGCTGCGGCAAGTCCACGCTGCTCAACCTGGTCGCCGGGCTCGACCGGCCGTCCGCGGGGTCCATCGAGACCCCCGGCGGCCGGCCGGCCCTGATGTTCCAGGAGCACGCCCTCTTCCCGTGGCTCACCGCGGGCAAGAACATCGAACTGGCCCTGCGGCTGCGCGGGGTCCCCAAGACCGAGCGCCGCGACGAGGCCGAGCGGCTGCTCGACCTCGTCCGGCTCGGCGGCTCGTACGGCAAGCGGGTCCACGAGCTGTCCGGCGGCATGCGACAGCGGGTCGCGCTGGCCCGCGCGCTCGCCCAGGACAGCGATCTGCTCCTGATGGACGAGCCGTTCGCCGCGCTCGACGCCATCACCCGGGACGTGCTGCACGACGAGCTCACCCGGATCTGGCGGGAGACGAAGCTGTCGGTGCTCTTCGTCACCCACAACGTGCGCGAGGCCGTGCGGCTGGCCGAGCGCGTCGTCCTCCTCTCGTCCCGGCCCGGCCGGATCGCGCACGAGTGGACCATCGACATTCCGCAGCCGCGCCGCATCGAGGACTCCGACGTCGCGGAGCTGTCCCTCGAGATCACCGAGCACCTGCGTGGGGAGATCCGCCGCCATGGCCAGCACTGACACCACCCCGAAGTCGCCGAAGACCGACGACCTCGCCGGGCTCGAAGCCGGTCTGGACGCCCTCGACAGTGTGCAGATCCGGCGGACCCCGGTCCGCGAGGTGCTGGTCAAGAAGGTGTTCCCGCCGGTCGTCGCCGTCGCCCTCGTCCTCGTGGTGTGGCAGCTCCTGGTGTCCTTCAAGGTCACCGACGAGTTCAAGCTGCCCGCCCCGTCCGCGGTGTGGGACAGCCTGACCACGATGTGGCTGGAGGGCACGCTCCTCAGCGTCCTGTGGACCAGCATGTCCCGGGCCCTGCTCGGCTTCCTCCTGGCGCTCGTCATCGGCACGCCGCTCGGCCTGCTCGTCTCCCGCGTGAAGTTCGTGCGTGCGGCGATCGGCCCGATCCTCGCGGGGCTCCAGTCGCTGCCCTCGGTGGCCTGGGTGGCGCCCGCCGTCCTGTGGCTCGGCCTCAACGACAGCATGATGTACGCGGTGATCCTGCTCGGCGCCGTCCCCTCGATCGCCAACGGCCTCGTCGCCGGCGTCGACCAGGTCCCGCCGCTCTTCCTGCGGGCCGGCCAGACGCTCGGCGCCACGGGCGTCAAGGGCGCCTGGTACATCGTGATGCCGGCCGCGCTCCCCGGCTACCTGGCCGGCCTCAAGCAGGGCTGGGCGTTCTCCTGGCGTTCCCTGATGGCCGCGGAGATCATCGCGTCCTCGCCGGACCTGGGCCTCGGCCTCGGCCAGCTCCTGGAGAACGGCCGCAACAACATCGACATGGCCGGGATCTTCCTGGCGATCATCCTGATCCTGCTCGTCGGCATCGCCATCGACCTGCTGATCTTCAGCCCGCTGGAGCGCGCGGTGCTCCGCCGCCGCGGTCTTCTGGCGAAGGGCTGAACCGGACCATGAACCGCCCCGTCCTCCTCGTGATCGCGCACGGCAGCCGCGACCCGCGGCACGCGGCGACCGTCCAGGCGCTGGTGCGCCGGGCCGGTGCGCTGCGGCCGGGGCTGCGCGTGGAGACGGCGTTCCTGGACTTCAACCTGCCGTCGGTGCCGGGGGTGCTCGACCGTCTCGCGGCGGACGGGGTACGGGACGTGGTGGCCCTGCCGCTCCTCCTCACCCGGGCCTTCCACGCGAAGGCCGACATCCCCGCCGTACTGCGCCAGGCACCCCCGTCCCTGAGCATCCGCCAGGCGGAGGTCCTCGGCCCCTCGCCGCTGCTGATCGCGGCGGTGGAGCGGCGGCTCTACGAGGCGGGCCTCACGCCCGCCGACAAGCCCACGACCGGGGTCGTCCTGGCCTCGGCGGGCTCCACAGACCCGGAGGCGATCGCGGTGATCGCAGAAACGGCGCGGGAGCTGCGGCGCACCGGTTGGTGCTCCGTGCGGCCCGCGTTCGCCTCCGCATCTCTTCCCCGTACGGACGAAGCCGTCCGGGCCCTGCGCACGGAACCGGGCGTCCGGCGGGTGGCCGTCGCCCCGTACGTGATCGCCCCGGGCCGCCTCCCGGACCGCATCGCGACGGGCGCGGCCGAGGCCGAGTTCCTCGCCGAGGTCCTCGGCCCCTCCGCCGAGCTGGCCGCGCTGCTCGTCGAGCGCCACGAGTCGGCGGTACGCGCCCCGGAGCGCGTGGCGCTCGTGGGTTAGTTCTTCGGGTTCCGGCCGCTGAGGGCCAGGGCGCGATCGAACGCGGCGGCGTCGCCGGGTACGTCGACGACCGCGGCGAAGCCCTCGTACTGGCGGTACATCTCCGCGTACCGCTCGACCACGCCGAGCAGGTAGACCGCCGTCGCCTCCGGCAGGGTGAAGTCCTGTCCGGTGGAGCGGGCCAGGTCCCAGCCGTGCAGGGCGAGTTCCTCGACGAGCATGGCGGCGATCTCGGCGGCCGGCATGCCGCTGCCGCCCAAGTCGACCTCCCCCTCCCAGGCGTCCGGGCTCTCCCAGGCGGCCAGGGCCCGGTCGAGCTGGGTGCGGTAGGCAGCCGCCCAGTGGTCCTCCCCGGCGAAGTCCCGCTGGACGGTCTCCTCGGGGAGCTCGGTGCGCAGCGCGCGGTGTTCGAGGCCGTGCGCGGAGTAGAGCACCAGGTGGTTGGCGAGTTCGCGGACCGTCCAGTCGGCGCAGACCGAGGGGGTGCCGAGCTGTTCGGCGGTGACGGCGCGGGCGACCCGGCTCGCCTCGGCGGCGCAGACGGTGAGGTGGGTGTGGATCTCGTTCATGCCACCGACGCTACGAACCCCCCGCCGCCCGGTCTTGAACTTTCGCGACATCCGTCGCCACCCCCCGTTGTGGGCATGCGTTCCGCAGGGACGATTGCCCACACGGCGGTGGGTGCGGGTGCCGGCAGCCGCCGAGGGGCTAGTTGAAGTCCAGGCCGCCCGTGCGGGTGCGCTTCAGTTCGAAGAGGTCGGGGTGGGAGGCGAGGACCCGGAAGCTGTCGAAGAGTTCGGCGGCCTTCTCGCCGCGCGGGATCGCCCGAAGGACCGGGCCGAACCAGACCGTGCCGTCGACGTGGATCGTCGGGGTGCCGACGTATCCCTCGGCCTCGGGGTCCTTGCCCGCGTCGTGGCTGCGGCGGACCACCGCGTCGTACGCCGGATCGTGGGCGGCGGCGGCGAGTTCGGGCGGGAGGCCGAGCTCGTTGAGGGATTCGGCGATCACGGCGTCGAAGTCCTTCTGCTTCTTCTCGTGGATGCGGGTGCCGTACGCGGTGTAGAGCGGGCGCAGGATGTCCTCGCCGTGCTGCTCGGCGGCGGCCGCCGCGACGCGGACCGGCCCGATCGAGGCGTCGACGAGCTCGCGGTACCAGTCGGGCAGGGTGTTGCCCTCGTTGTGGAAGTACAGGCTCATGACCTTGAAGCGGAGGTCGATGTCCCGGTGGCGCTCGACCTCCAGGATCCAGCGGGAGGTGATCCAGGCGAAGGGGCAGGCGGGGTCGAAGTAGAAGTCGACGGTGGGGCGGGGCGTGGTCTCGTTGCTCGTCATGACAGGGAATCTAGTCGGGAGTTGGCCCGCGGCCACGGGCCATTCCACGCCCTCTCGACTGGGCCACTTCGGGGTCAGTTCTCCTGCGTCATCTCGATGAGCTTGAGCATGGTGTTCCAGTTCCTGGCGGTGGTGACGAGCCCCTTCATGACGGACGGGCGGGAGATCACCGGGGCCAGCCTGGACGTCCCGAGGCCGTCGGGGACGTAGAGGTAGAGCACGCGGTCGCCGAGGGCGAAGTCCTCGGGGAGGTAGGCCTCGCGGTCGATCGCGGCGAAGCGATCGGAGGTGACGGGCCCGGAGCAGAAGAAGGCGTGGAGTTCCTTGCCCTTCACCTCGGCGGCGGGAAAGGGGCAGGCGTCGGCGGCCGCGGCGAGGTAGTCGCCGTCGCGGACGAGGCAGTCGACGCGGAAGTCGAAACGCTCCTCGATCGCGTCCTCGATCGCGGTCCTGAGCTCGTCCTCGCCGGCGCCGGAGTCGGTGGTGAAGACGGCGTTGCCGCTCTGGAGGTAGGTGCGGACGTCCGTGTGCCCGAGACCTTCGAGGAGGCTCCGGAGCTCCGCCATGGGGACCTTGCGGTGCCCGCTCACATTGATGCCGCGGAGCAGGACCGCGTACGTCTTCGTCATGGACTCAATCTAGGGGGCCACCGCGCCTCGTGGGGGGCGGCGCGGTGGCCGGTTCGAACACTGTCCGATGGTGAGGGTCCGGAGAAGACCCTTCACCCATCTGTGACTTATTCAACAAGGTTTCGTAATGACGAATCCGTCATCTGCGCTGATAGCGGGCGAGGACCCGGTTGCCGTCCTCGACCAGTCGTCTGCGCAGTTCGGCACCGTCGATGGCGCCGCTGTAGTACTCCTGGAAGGCCGGGGTCGCCACCTTGTCCTTCCACTCCGGATAGCCGCGCACCGACTGCGCGGGGGCGGGCCGCAGGTGTTCGGCCACCGCCGCCCCGGTCGCCCAGCCGTCCCGCGCGGTGTGCAGGGCGGGGTCGGCGAGCGCGGCCGTGCCGGTCGGCAGCATCCAGTCGCCGCGCGCGAGCCGGACCATGTTCGGCGGGCGCAGGAAGAAGTCGAGGAACTGGGCCGCCTCCTTCTTGTGGGGGCTGTCCTCGGCGATCGACAGGGTCTGCGGCGAGACGCCCTGGGCGAGCCCCTCGCTGCCGACGGGTGCGGGCAGCACGGTCCACTCGAAGCCCTCGGGTGCCTGCTGGGCGATCTGCTGCCGGTAGGCGAAACCGAGCGGGACCATGGCGTACTTGCCGGCGAAGAGGCCGGGGAGGGTGTCGGAGCCGCCGCTGCCGAGCGTCGTGCGCGGGGCTGTCCGGTCGGTGACGACCTGGTCGTGGACGGTGCCGGGGACGATGCCGTCGGCCTCGGTGAAGTCGACGGTCACGCGGCCGTCCGGGTCCCGTCGGAAGAGCCGGCCTCCTGCCGAGATCCCGAGGTTGAGGCTGACGGAGACGGGTTCCTTGAGCGGCCAGGCGACCGCGTACCGGCCGGGTCCCATGGTCCGGGTGAGGTCCTGGGTGACCTGTCGGAACTCGCTCCAGCTCCAGGGCTTCTCCGGGGTGGGGACGCGGATCCCCGAGGACTCCAGGATCTTCCGGTTGGCGATGATCACGCGCGGTTCCTGGAGGAACGGCACGCCGTAGACGCCCTCGCCGAAGGTGGTGGTCTCCCAGCTGCGGGCGGGGATGTCGGCGCGCAGCCGTTCGGGCAGCAGCGGGCGGAGGTCGGCGAGGTGGCCGCCGTAGGCGAAGTCGGCCAGGTCGTCGGAGGCGTCGTGGATGATGTCGGGCGCCTCGCCGCCCTCGAAGGAGGTGAGGAGCTGGTCGTGGACGGAGTCCCAGCTGCCCTGGACGTAGTCGACCTGGACGCCGGGGTGGGTGGCGTTCCACTCCTTCACCAGCTGCCGGTTGGCGTCGACGGACTCCTGCTGCCAGGCGAGGGACTGGAAGCGGAGCCGTACGACACCGCCGTCGGGTCCTTCGCCGCCCGAGGTGCAGCCGGTGAGGAGCAGGGCGAGGGAGGCGACGAGGACGAGGACGCGTCTCATGACTTCACCGCCCCGGCGAGCATGCCGCCCGTGATCCGTCTCTGGAGGACTCCGAAGACGAGGAGCGACGGCAGGGTCGCGAGGAAGGCCGCGGCGGCCAGCGGGCCGAGGTCGGCGACGCCCTCGGCGCCGAGGAAGTGGGTGAGGACGACCGGCAGGGTCTGCTTCTCGGGGGTCTTGAGCAGGACGAGGGCGAAGAAGAACTCGTTCCAGGCGGTGACGAAGGCGAAGAGCGCGGTGGCGACGATGCCCGGGACGAGCAGGGGGGCGGTGACGGAGACGAGGGTGCGGATCCGGCCGGCGCCGTCGACGGCCGCGGCCTCCTCCAGTTCGGCCGGGACGGCTCTGACGTACCCCATGAGCATCCAGAGGGCGAAGGGCAGCGACCAGACCACGTAGACGAGGACGAGGCCGGCGACGCTGTTGATCAGGTGCAGGTTCTTGAGGATCAGGAAGAGCGGGATGATCACGAGGACGAAGGGGAAGGCCTGGCTGATCACCACCCAGCCGGTGGCCGCCCCGGCGAGCCTGCCCCGGTGGCGGGCCGTCACATAGGCGAGCGGGGTCGCGACGGCCACCGCGATCACGGCGGCGCAGACCGCGGCGAGCAGGCTGTTCGCGGCTGCCCTGAGCAGGGGCTGCTCGTCGAAGGCCTGCCGGAAGTTGTCGAGGGTGGGGTCCTTCGGGATCCAGGTGGGGTGGAGCGAGGCCAGCTCGGGGGCGGGCTTGAAGGCGATGGAGACCAGCCAGAGGAAGGGGAAGGCGAGGAAGACCAGGTACGCGAGGAGGGCCAGGTACTGGCCTGCTCGCGCGGGCCCGCTCGTCCGGAGGGCGCTCACCGGTCCTGGTCCCCTTTCAGACGGCGTACGAGGGAGAGGGCGATGAACACCGAGACGGCGGCGATCATCACGCAGCCCATCGCGGCGGCGTAGCCGAACTGCCCGTAGCGGAAGGCCTCTTCGTAGGCGAAGAGCATCGGGAGCCGGGTCCGGCCGCCCGGTCCGCCGTTGGTCAGGACGTAGACCAGGGCGAAGGAGTTGAAGTTCCAGATGAGGTTGAGGGCGGTGATGGCGAGGGCCACCGGCCGGAGCGCGGGCCAGGTGACGGCGCGGAAGCGGCGCCAGGCGCCGGCGCCGTCGAGGGCGGCGGCCTCGTGGAGTTCCGCCGGGGTGTTCTGGAGTCCGGCGAGCAGGGCGACGGTGGTCTGCGGCATGCCGGCCCAGACGCCGACGACGATGACGGCGGGGAGGGCGGTGGCGAGCCCGGAGAGCCAGTCGTGGCCCTCGCCGAGGCCCAGGTTCCGGAGGGTCTCGTTGAGGATGCCGGCGTCGGGGTTGTAGACGAGCCGCCACATGATGCCGACGACGACCTCCGGCATCGCCCAGGGGACGATGGCGAGGGCCCGGGCCAGCCAACGGAAGCGGAGGTTCTGGTTGAGCAGGAGTGCGAGGCCGAGGGCGAGCAGGAACTGGGGGATCGTGACCCCGACGGCCCAGACCACGCCGATGCGGAACGAGTCCCAGAAGAGGGTGTCGTGCAGCAGGTCCTGGAAGTTGAGGGTGCCGACCCAGCGGGTGCCCTGGGTGCGGCCGGACTGGGCGTCGGTGAAGGCGAGCGCGATGCCGTAGAGGAGCGGGCCGACGCTGAGGACGAGGATGGGCAGCAGGGCCGGGAGGACCAGGAACCAGGCGCCGAGGTCGGGGCCGCGCGGCCGTGTCCCGGGGGCGGCGCGCGGTGTGCGCGCTCTGCCCGGCCGCTTCGTCACGGTCACCGAGCTCACCGAAGGACCCCCGGCCGCTTCGTCACGGTCACCGAGCTCACGATCCGACCCCCGTCCGCCAGTGAACACGCCGTCGTGGGAACCCCGTCATGGTGCTGACGGGGTGTGAGGCCGTCAAGGCGCTCTGCGGGATGAGCTGCGCGGATGGGAGACTTTGGCTCAAACGCACAGGTGAGGGAGAGGTCGATGGACGAGGCGCGGGCGCGGGAGATCCTGGACGGGGCGGGGCTGCCGGTCGCGGAGGCGCGGCTGCTCGCCCTCGGGGAGAACGCCGTCTTCGCGGTGGGCGATCTGGTGGTGAAGGTCGGCCGGGACGCGGAGCTGTTCGAGCGGGCCGAGCGGGAGCTCGCGCTGGCCTCCTGGCTGGAATCGTCGGGTGTTCCGGCCGTACGGGCCGCCGAGGAGAAGCCGCGGCTGGTGGACGGGCATCCGCTCACGTTCTGGCACCGGCTGCCGGAGGCGGTACGGCCCCCGGAGCCCCGCGACCTGGCGCCGCTGCTGCGGCGGATCCACGCCCTGCCCGAGCCGACGGGTTTCACGCTCCCCCGCCGTGAGCTGCTCGGCGGGGTCGAGCGGTGGCTGCGGCTCGCGGGGGACGCGATCGACCCGGCGGACGCGGCGTTCCTGCGGGAGCGGCGTGACGCCTTCGCCCCGGCGGCGGCCGCGCTGACCCCGCGTCTGACCCCGGGCCCGATCCACGGGGACGCCCTCCCCCGGAACGTCCACGTCGGGCCCGAAGGACCGGTCCTGGTGGACCTGGAGACCTTCTCCTCGGACCTGCGCGAGCACGACCTGGTGGTCCTCGCCCTGTCCCGGGACCGGTACGGCCTGGACCCGGCGGCGTACGAGGCCTTCACCGAGGCGTACGGCTGGGACGTCCGGGAGTGGGAGGGGTGCGCGGTGCTGCGCGGGGCGCGGGAGACCGCGAGCTGCGCGTGGGTGGCGCAGCACGCGCCGGTGAACCCGAAGGCCCTGGCCGAGTTCGAGCGGCGGGTGGCCTCGCTGCGGGACGGCGACCCCGAGGTGCGCTGGTACCCGTTCTGACATCATGGTGCCCGTCGAACGGGCCGGTGACGAACGGGGTGTTGAAGATGCGGGTGGAGCTTTCGGAGGTCGCGCTGGACGTCGAGGTGAGCGGCGAGGGCCCCGCAGTCCTGCTGGTGCACGGCTTCCCGGACTCGCACCGCCTCTGGCGCCACCAGGTCGCCGCGCTGACGGCGGCGGGCTTCCAGTGCGTCGCCCCCACGCTGCGGGGCTTCGGTGCCTCCGACCGTCCCGAGGGCGGCCCGGAGGCGTACCACCCGGGCAAGCACGTCGGCGATCTGATCGAGCTCCTGGCCCGGCTCGACCTGGACCGGGTCCATGTGGTGGGCCACGACTGGGGTTCGGGCATCGCCCAGGGCCTGACCCAGTTCTTCCCGGACCGGGTGCGGAGCCTGAGCATCCTGTCCGTGGGGCATCTGGCGTCGATCCGGTCCGCGGGCTGGGAGCAGAAGCAGCGCTCCTGGTACATGCTGCTGTTCCAGCTGGCCGGGCTCTCCGAGGACTGGCTGGCGCGGGACGACTTCGCGGGCCTGCGGGACATGCTGGGCGAGCACCCGGAGGCGGAGGCCGTGATCGAGGCGCTGCGGGCGCCGGGTGCGCTGACGGCCGCGCTGAACATCTACCGCTCGGGCATCCCTGCGGAGGTCCAGTTCGGCGCCGAGGCGCCGGCGGTGCCGCTGCCCGAGTCCGTTCCGGTGATGGGCGTGTGGTCGACCGGCGACCGGTTCCTCACCGAGCGGTCGATGTCCGGGACGGAGGAGTACGTGGCCGGCAGCTGGCGCTACGAGCGGGTCGAGGACGCGGGCCACTGGCTCCAGCTGGACCAGCCGGAGAAGGTGAACGAGCTGCTGCTCTCCTTCCTCAAGGAGAACGGCTAGCCGGCCACCGCAACGGCCGGGCGCAGGGGCCACGTGGAGTCGACGACCGCCTTCGCGTCGCCCTTGCGGCGCAGGAAGTCCTGGAAGTTCTCGGCCCAGGCGCGGTACCAGCCGATCTGCCGCTCGTGCAGCTCCGCCGGGTCGAGGGCGGCGACCTGCGGGTGCCGCTCGGCTATCGCGACGGCGACCCGGACGGCGGCGAGTGCGTCGGCGGCGGCCTGGTGGGCGGCTTCGAGGACGACGCCGTACTCCCCGCAGACCGCTTCCAGGTTCCGCTTGCCGCGCCGGTAGCGGTCGACGGCCCGGTCGATGGTGTACGGGTCGACGACCGGGCCGATGGCGGTCCCGCCGAGGCGCTCCTCCAGCGACGGCAGCCCGTGGCGGCGCAGCTCGGCGGCGAGGAGCGTGAGGTCGAAGGAGGCGTTGTACGCGACGACCGGGACGCCGTCCTCCCAGTACGCGGCGAGGGTCCTCGCGATCTCGTCGGCGACCTCGCGGACCGGCCGGCCCTCGGCGGCGGCGCGCTCGGTGCTGATGCCGTGGATCGCGGAGGCCTGCTCCGGGATGCGGATGCCCGGGTCGGCGAGCCAGTCCCGCCGGTGTGCGATCCGTCCCCCGCCGTCGACCTCGATGATCGAGGCCGTCACGATACGGGCCTCCAGCGGTTCGGTGCCGGTCGTCTCCAGGTCGAAGCCGACCAGCGTCTCGCCGTGCCAAGCCATCGGGTCCTCCTTACGTGATCTCCCCCGTGGTGCTGACCACCCTCGCACGCACCACTGACAACGCCTCCGGCTGCCCCCGGCGGGGAGTCAGGAGACGGGCCGGGAGTCGAGCCAGACCGATTCGAATTCCTCCCGGTACGTCTCGAAAAGTCCGTGATCTCCGTCACGGGCCGGCTGCCCGTGCCGGACGACGTTCCGTCCGCCGCCGCGCAGGACGAGGACCGGGGCCTCCATGCCCCGGGCCCGGCGCAGATAGGACTGGACGACGCCGACCCCGTCCGGGCCGTCTCCGTCCACCAGGTAGGCGGTGAAGCGGGGGGTCTCGTCGAAGACGTGGATCTGGAAGGCGCCCGGGTCGCGCAGTTTCGAGCGGACCCGGCGCATGTGCAGGATGTTCATCTCGACCGAGCGGCTCAACTCGCCCTTCTTCAGCCCGAGTTCGCGCTCGCGGCGCTTGACGGCGCTGCTGGCGGGGTTGAGGAAGAGGAGCCGGGTGCGGCAGCCGGACTCGGCGAGCCGGACCATGCGGCGGCCGGAGAAGTTCTGCACCAGCAGGTTGAGACCTATGCCGGTGGCGTCGAGGCGCCGGGCCCCGCCGAAGAGGTCCTCCGCGGGCAGCTGCCGCTGGAGCCGGACCCGGTCGGGGTGGACGGAGACGACGTCCGCGTACCGGTCGCCGACGAGGTCCTCGACCGCGTCGACGGGCAGCCGGTCGGCGGACGGCACCCCGGCGCCGCTGCCGAGGATCTCCAGGATGCGGGCGGAGGCCCGTTCGGACTGGGCGAGGACGGTCAGCGAGAGCGCCCGGTTGCGGGAGACCACGTTGCGCGTGACCTCCAGCTCGTCGAGGGCGAGTTCGACCTCGCGCCGGTCGTCGAAGTAGGGCTCGAAGCAGGGCCAGTGCTGCACCATCAGTTCGCGCAGCTGGGGCAGCGTGAGGAAGCTCAGCACGTTGTCGTCGGCCGGGTCGAGGAGGTAGCCCTTGCGCCGGGAGACCTCGCGGACGGCGACCGCCCGCTGGACCCATTCCTGGCCGGCGGGGCCGGCCGCGGCCACCACCCACTCCTCGCCGTGCACGGGTTCGTACACGGGCCGCAGGACGGCGGCGACCACGGCCCGCAGCCGCTGCTCGACGAGGTTCAGCCAGATGTAGGCGCGGCCGGCGCGCTGGGCCCGGGTGCGGACCTCGCTCCAGGCCTCGGCGCCCCAGTCGAGTTCCGCCCCGATCTCCACCGGCCGGCCGACGGTGACGGTGCCGGGCGGCACGACCGTGCCCGGCGGCAGGACCACCCCCGGCGGCGCGGCCGAGCCCGGCGGTGCGACCGCTCCGGGCGGCGCCTCTGCGGGGTCGGCCGGGCCCCCCTCGTGACCCGCGTCACCTGGGGGCAGCTCCAGACCTCCCGAGCTCACCCGCGCACCGCCTTCTGCTCCCGGACACCCGTTCCGGCGGACTGGATGACCATGTGACAACGATCAAGGAAGGGTACTCCGCGAGCGGGAGGCGGTGCAGCAGGATCGTCAGGCTGCTTGCTCAACTACCCAGATCGGGCTGCCCGTTCTGGGAGGCGAGATCGGCCGGAGTGAGCGGATTCATAGCGGTTACGTCCCTGGGCGCGAGCTGGAAGCCCTGCCAGTGGACGGGCATCGGCTGCTGGTCCTCGTCCCGGGCGATGTGGTGGAACCCGATGTTGACCCACACGGACGGTTTGGTCAGGGTCTCACCGTTCACCCATGTGTCCACGCTGTCACCGGCGCCCGCGGCGCAGTCGCCGATGTTGTTGCTCGCGAACTTCTCGCAGGCGCGGGACTGGGTGAAGTACACGTCGTGCTTGGTGAATCCGCGGCCCGCGTGGGTGTCGGTGTGGCCTGGCACGATCTCGTACGAGCGGGCGTGGCCGTCGGCGTTCTTGCCGGTGCCGCTGACCACCCGCCACCAGCGCATGTTCTTGGCGTCGCCGGCGAGTTCCTTGGTGACCACGGTGCGCTTGGTCTTCACGGTCGGTCCGCCGCCGCCCGCGGGGGGCGCGGTGACGGTGGAGTCGAACTGCTCGATGCGGTCCTTGGTGGAGCCGTCCAGGCCGAAGTCGAGCTTCCAGAAGACGTTGTGGGCGTGGCTGGTGGCGTAGCCGCGGGCGCCCTTGCCGAGGGGCCAGCTCCGGCCGTCGGTGGCGTTGTAGTCGACGGGCGAGAGGCTGCCGGTGGCACCGACGTTGGCGCCGATGGTGCCGTCGGCGGTGAAGCGCCACTCGGTGATGTACTCGTACCAGCCGACCTTGTTGACCGTGTAGACGAGCAGGTCCTTGGCCTGCGCCTGCCAGACCTTGGAGCCGCTGTCGCTGGCCATGCGGTACGCGTGTCCACGCGCCCGCGTGGTGGTGCACAGGCCCTTGACGTCGCCGACCTCGGGCACCTTGACGGTGGTGAGGGTGCCGCCGGGGCACTCGGCCGTCTTGAGGTTCTGCAGGCCCCAGCCGAAGCCGGCGCCGGTGAGGTCGTCGTACTCGGCGCCGCCGTCGTCGTACGGCACGTGGATCTGGGCGAGCCGGGCGCTGCTGAGGACGGGGATGGGGGCGGCCGCGCCGGGCGGCTGGTAGGTGACCCGGGTGAGCGTGAGCCCGGCTTCGGTGTCGTAGCGCCAGCACATGCGCCAGGTCGTGCCGCCGTCGAGCTTCTGGGTGATGCGGTACGCGGCCGAGCAGTCGGGCGTGGGGTGCGCCGGGTTCGCCGGGGTGGGAACCGGCGGGGCGGGCGCGGCGGTCGCGGGCCCGGCCGCGGCCATGGCGGTGCCGAGCAGGGCGGCGGCGGTCAGGACGGCGCCCCGCTTGCGGGTGCGCCGCTTCGCCCGGGTGGACGACGGGTCGCGCTGGATGGACAGGTCGCGCTGGGTGGACATGGGGACGTACTCCCTCGTACGTGGTGTGAAGGCTGTGGAGAGGCCCGGCGGCGGTGGTCAGCCGACGCGGGTGACGGTCCTCGCGGAGAGGTCGACGATCAGGTTCCGGGTGTCGATCCAGGCCCCGTTGAGGACCTTGGTGACGAGCCGGACGCACCGGTGCTCCCCGCAACGGGCGAGCTGCGCGGGCACGTTCGCCTCGCGGTAGGTGCGGTAGACGTCGCCGTTGAACCACAGCTGCCTGCTGGAGGTGAGCTCCTTGCCGGTGGCGTCCTTGTAGTCCTCCTTGACGCCCTTGCCGAGCGGGCTCGCGAGGATCAGCTCCAGGGCCTCGCGCAGCTCCTCGGGGTGGGCGGAGGGCTGGACCCCGCGCTGCGCGCCGGACTTCTCGACCTTGCCGGTGTCGAGGTTGACGGTCTTCGTGACGAGCTCGTCCCGCGCGTAGTCGTAGAGGCGGACCTCGGCGCGGCGCGACGCGTCCCCCGGCACCGGGTCGGCGAGCCGGGTGCCGAGGCGCTGGGCGCCCCGGCCGCCCGTGACGTCCTGCTGGGCGGAGGCGGCGGGCGGCGTCAGCGCCAGCGCCTCGGCCCGTGCGAGCTCGTCGTCGGTGAGCGGGTCGCTGCCGACGCCCTTCTTCCCCTCGGCCGCCGGCGGGACGACGGTGGCCGGCGGCGGCGCGGAGACCGCGGCCTGCTCACCGGCCTGCCCCTGCCCGAAGGCACCGGATCCACCGGACGCTCCGGCCGTACCGGCTCCCGTGGCGGGCCCCGCGGCCGCCGTACCCCGGCCGCCGGGCGTGTCTTCGGCCCCCGCCGAGCCGGGCAGGCTGATCGCGACCGCGACGGCGGTTCCCGTCACCGCCATGGCCGCTCCGGCCACCACCTTCCCCAGGTGGCGGCGCGCTATTTCGTACACACTTCCCCCTCTATCCCCCTCTTGGTCCTGCGGTCACCCGGTAGGACGGGGT
The DNA here is from genome assembly GCF_049913175.1 of Streptomyces sp. R-07. Taxonomy (NCBI): domain Bacteria; kingdom Bacillati; phylum Actinomycetota; class Actinomycetes; order Kitasatosporales; family Streptomycetaceae; genus Streptomyces; species Streptomyces sp. R-07. The sequence goes on along the minus strand of NZ_CP183978.1, from coordinate 6,246,347 downwards.
GAAGTCCTAGGAGGTTGCACCTCTTTCGGGCAGGATCTGGCCGAAGAAGAGTGTCGAAACCCGGACAGAAGAGGAAGAGTCATATCCATGCAGGTCTGGCCGGGACAGGCGTACCCCCTGGGCGCCACCTATGACGGAGCGGGAACCAACTTCGCGGTCTTCTCGGAGGCCGCGCACCGGATCGAGTTGTGCCTGCTGCACGACGACGGCTCGGAGACGGCGGTGGAGCTGCGCGAGACCGACGCGTTCGTGCGACACGCCTATCTGCCGGGTGTGATGCCCGGTCAGCGGTACGGGTTCCGGGTGCACGGCCCGTACGCGCCGGAGCGCGGGCTTCGCTGCAACGCGGCGAAGCTGCTGCTCGACCCGTACGCGCGCGCGGTGTCGGGGCAGATCAAGTGGGGGGAGGCGGTGTACGGCTACCCCTTCGGGCGGCCCGACGCGCGCAACGACCTCGACTCGGGCCCGCACACGATGACCTCGGTCGTGGTCAATCCGTACTTCGACTGGGGCGACGACCGGCGCCCGCGCACCGAGTACCACCACACGGTGATCTACGAGGCCCATGTGAAGGGCCTGACGATGCTGCACCCGGACCTTCCGGAGGAGCTGCGCGGGACGTACGCGGGGCTCGCGCACCCGTCGGTCATCAACCATCTGAAGGAACTGGGCGTCACGGCCCTCGAACTGATGCCCGTGCACCAGTTCGTGAACGACCACCGGCTCGTCGACGCGGGACTCTCCAACTACTGGGGCTACAACACGATCGGCTTCTTCGCCCCGCACAACGCCTACGCGTCCTGGGGCGACCGGGGTCAGCAGGTCCTGGAGTTCAAGTCGGCGGTCCGGGCGCTGCACCAGGCGGGCATCGAAGTCATCCTGGACGTGGTCTACAACCACACCGCCGAGGGCAACCACCTGGGCCCGACGCTCTCCTTCCGGGGCCTCGACAACCCCTCGTACTACCGGCTCTCGAACGACCCCCGGTACTACACGGACACGACCGGCACCGGGAACTCGCTGCTCATGCGCTCCCCGCACGTGCTCCAGCTGATCATGGACAGCCTGCGGTACTGGGTGACCGAGATGCACGTGGACGGTTTCCGCTTCGACCTGGCGGCCACCCTGGCCCGGCAGTTCCACGAGGTGGACCGGCTGTCCTCGTTCTTCGACCTGGTGCAGCAGGACCCGGTGGTGAGCCAGGTGAAGCTGATCGCCGAGCCGTGGGACGTCGGCGAGGGCGGCTACCAGGTGGGCAACTTCCCGCCGCTGTGGACCGAGTGGAACGGCAAGTACCGGGACTGCGTGCGCGACCTGTGGCGCGGCGAGCCGCGCACCCTGGCCGAGTTCGCCTCCCGGCTCACCGGCTCCTCCGACCTGTACCAGGACGACGGGCGGCGCCCGCTCGCCTCGGTCAACTTCGTGACCTGCCACGACGGCTTCACCCTGCGCGACCTCGTCTCGTACAACGACAAGCACAACGAGGCGAACGGCGAGGGCAACCGGGACGGCGAGAGCTACAACCGGTCCTGGAACTGCGGGGTGGAGGGCGACACCGAGGACGTCGGGATCGCCGAGCTGCGCGCCCGGCAGATGCGCAACTTCCTCGCCACGCTGATGCTCTCGCAGGGCGTGCCGATGCTCAGCCACGGCGACGAGTTCGGGCGGACGCAGGACGGCAACAACAACGCGTACTGCCAGGACAACGAGGTCTCCTGGGTGCGGTGGCCGAAGGCCGACAGCGAGGCGGAGGCCACGCTGCTGCGCTTCACGCGCGCGATGGTCCGGCTGCGCCGGGACCATCCGGTCTTCCGGCGCCGCCGCTTCTTCCACGGGCGGCCGGTGGAGGGCACCCACGACGAGCTGACCGACATCGCCTGGTTCACGCCCGAGGGCGAGGAGATGACCTCCCGCGACTGGCAGGCGGCGCACGCCCGGGCGCTGACCGTCTTCCTGAACGGCAACGCCATCTCGGAGCCGGGCACGCAGGGCGAGCGGATCGCCGACGACTCCTTCCTGCTGATGTTCAACGCCTCGTCGAAGGAGCTGGAGTTCGCGGTCCCGGACAGCCACGGACGGTGCTGGCGCATGGTCGTGGACACCTCGGACCCGGAGGGGATGCCGCCGCAGGAGGGCCAGGAGCTGTCGGGCGGCGAGCGGGTGACGCTCGCGCCGCTCAGCCTGACCGTCCTGCGCCGGCCGGCCTGAGCTACACCGGCCTGATCGGCAGGACACCCCCTACACCGGCCTCAGCTCCCGTACGGGAGACGTGACCCGGACCGACCAGGACAGCACCGCGCAGGCCGCGGCCGCCCCCACCGCCACCGCGAACGCGGCGGGGGCGCCGTGGCCCTCGGCGAGCCGGCCGGAGACCGCGAGGGCGAGGGCCTGGCCGCCCACGATCCCGCTGGTGAGGAAGGTCATCGACTCGGCGAGCCGGGAAGCCGGCACGGTCCGCTCGGTGAGCCCGAAGACGGTGATCAGGTGCGGGGCGTAGGCGGCGCCGAGGACGACGACGACCGCGTACAGCGCGCCCAGGGAGCCGACGAACAGCAGGGGTACGGAGAGGACGACGAGCCCGGCGGTGGCGGCGCGCCAGCGGGTCGTGAGCCCGATCCGGGCGGGCACGGCGGCCATGGAGAGGCCGACGGCGGCGCTCATGACGCCCATGGCCGCGTAGACGAGCCCGGCCTGTGCGGGCGCGCCGAGCCGCTCGGTGAGGGCGGTGATCCCGGCCTGTGAGGCGCCGAACATGGCGCCCTGGAGGACCATCGTGCCGCGCAGGGCGTACGCGGATCCCGGCAGCCTCGTCCGTTCGGCGGCACTCGTACGGGTGGAGGAGTCGCCCGTCGGCTCGGTGGCCCGGGCCGTCGGGTGGAGGGCGAAGGCGGACCCGCAGACGGCCAGCAGGAGCGCCGCCAGGAGGAGCGCGGCGGCGGGGTGGGCGAGGGCGGCGGCGAGGCCGACGAGCGCCGGGCCGAGGACGAAGGAGACCTCGTCGAGGGTGCCCTCGAAGGAGAGCACCGCGCCGACGAGCCGGTCGTCCGCGCCGGAGCGGCGGGCGAGGGCCACGGAGCGGCTCCGGGCGAGCGGCCCGACCTGCGGGACGGTGGCCCCGGCGAGCGCCCCGAGCGCCATGAGCGGGCCGGTGGAGACGTCGGCGAGGGCGGCGAGGATCAGGGCGGTGACGGCGACCGCGTTGGCGAGGGAGGCCGCCAGGACGACCCGGCGCTGGCCGCGCCGGTCGGCGAGCCGGCCGATGACGGGCCCGGCGACGGTCTGTCCGGCGGCGAGCGCGCCGCCCGTGAGGCCCGCGGTGGTGAGCGAGCCGCTCGTCTCGGCGACCAGGAGCAGGCTGCCGAGCTGACACATGGCGGTGGGCAGCCGGCCGAGGAAGGAGACGACCGGCAGGGCCGGTCCGAGCAGGGACAGCGTGTCGCGATACATCCGGAGCATCACGCGAACATAACGCGATGCACTCGAACGGGAGCATGGGGCGATGACACAGAAGCCCTCCGACGGGGTACGTACGTTCGCATGACGCCCATTCCTCCCACGTCGACCTACCGGCTCCAGCTCCAGCCGGAGTTCCCGTTCGCGGCCGCCGAGCGCGCCGTGCCGTACCTGGCCGGGCTCGGGGTCTCGCACCTCCACCTCTCCCCCGTCCTGGAGGCGGTGCCCGGCTCGACCCACGGCTACGACGTCACCGACCACCGGTCCGTACGGGCCGAACTGGGCGGGGAGGAGGGACTGCGGGCCCTCGCGGCGACCGCGCGGGCGCACGGCCTCGGGCTCGTCGTGGACCTGGTGCCCAACCACATGGCGGCCTCCCCGGCGCACAACCACGCGCTGCGCGCCGTGCTCCGCGAGGGCCCGGACTCGCCGTACGCCCGCTGGTTCGACATCGACTGGCGGGCGGGGGACGGCCGGATGCTGCTTCCGGTGCTGCCGGCGCGGCTCCCGGAGGTACGGGACCGGTTCCGGGTCTCGGGCGGTTCCCTGCACCTGGACGGGCAGGAGTTCCCGCTCCGGCCGGGCACGGAGGGGCTGCCGCTCGACGAGCTGCTCGACGCCCAGTGGTACCGGCTCGGTTGGTGGCGGCTGGCCAGGACCGAGCTCGACTACCGGCGCTTCTTCACCATCTCGGAGCTGATCGGGGTGCGGGTGGAGGACCCCGAGGTGTTCGCGGCGAGCCACGCGAAGATCGTGGAGCTGGTCGCGGACGGGGTGATCGAGGGGCTCCGCATCGACCACCCGGACGGACTCGCCGACCCGCAGGGCTATCTGGAGGACCTGGCCGCGGCGACCGGCGGGCGCTGCTGGACGGTGGTGGAGAAGATCCTCACGGGAGCGGAGACGCTGCCCGCCGCCTGGCCGGTCGCGGGCACCACCGGGTACGACGCGCTGCGGCAGCTCGACGGCGTCTTCACCGACCCGGTGGGCGCCGATGAACTCGCCGACGTCTACCGGGAGTTCGTCGGCAAGACCGGGGACAGGGGCGGCCACTGGGAGGCGACCGCGCGGCGCGCCGCGTACGAGGTGGTCGGCCACGACCTGGCCGCCGAGACGGCCGCGCTGACCCGGATCGCCGAGCGGATCTGCGCCGCCGACCCCGCGCTCCGGGACCACGCCCCCTGGGCGCTGCGCACCGCGGTCCGGGAGCTCCTCGTCCGGGTCCCCGTCTACCGTCCCTACCGGACCGGCGGCGAGGAGGTGTTGACCCCGGAGGCGGCGCGCGGCGCGAAGGCGGCGTTCGCGGTGCCGGAGGAGGCGACGGCGGTCGACGTGGTGCGGGACCTGGCGCTGGGCGCGCGCGGTGACGGGCCCGAACACCGGGCGTTCCGCGCCAGGTTCGCCCAGACCTCGTCCGCGTTGCGGGCCAAGTCCGTCGAGGACACCGCCTTCTACCGGTACACCCCGCTCCTCTCGGCGAACGAGGTCGGCGGGGACGCGGGCCGCCCGGCGGTGCCGGTGGACGAGTTCCACGCGTACTGCCTGCGGATCGCCCGGGACTGGCCGGGCAGCGGCACCGTGCTGTCCACGCACGACACCAAGCGCAGCGCGGACGTCCGGGCCGCGATCGCGGTCCTCTCCCAGTGCCCGGAGGTGTGGGCGGAGCTCCTCGGGGAGGTCGCCGGGGTGCCCGCGCCCGACCCGCACGTGGCGTGGACGGCCTGGCAGACGGCCTTCGGCTTCGGCGTCCCGGACCCGGACCGGCTGGGTCCGGCGATCCTCAAGTCCGTACGGGAGGCGGGGCTGCGGACCAGCTGGACCGAGCCGGACGCGGAGTACGAGCGGGCGGTGGCCGAGTTCGCGGCGGCCGGGCCGGGCCGGATCCCGCTCCGGGCGGCCTCGGAGGCGGCCTTCGCCCTGGAGCCGCACATCCGGGCGCACGCACTGGGCGCCGCGCTCGCGCAGCTGACGATGCCGGGGGTACCGGAGCTGTACCAGAACACGGAGCGGGAGTACCGGGCGCTCGTCGACCCGGACAACCGGGCGCCGTTCGCCGTCGGCCCGGACGACGAGCGGACGGCCGTGGTGCGTGCGGCGCTGCGGCTGCGGCGCGCGCACCCGGAGGCCTTCGGCCCGGGCGGCACGTACGTCCCGCTCGTGGCGGAGGGCCCGGCGGCCGCGCACTGTCTGGCCTTCGCCCGCTCCGGCCGGGTGATCACGGCGGCGACCCGGCTCTCCCTGCGGCTCGCCCAGGCCGGTGGCTGGCAGGACACGGAGCTGGTCCTGCCGGAGGGGCGCTGGACCGACGCGCTCGACGGCGTGCGGGAGTTCACGGGCGGTCCGGCGACGGAGGTCAAGCTCGCGGAGCTGTTCGCGGAGCGGCCGGTCGCGCTTCTGGCCCGGGTGGAGTGAAGCGGCGCCCCCACCCATGAAAAGCTGATGATCATGACAAAGGATCAAACCGGCCGGCTCATCGGCGGCGCCTTCGGGCTCGTGTTCATCCAGGCCAACGCGGGCAGCCTGCCGACGGCGGTCGCCACGCCGCTGCGCCTGCTGGCCCTCGCCTGCTTCGTCTGGGTGGCCGTCTTCGGGCGGCGCGGCCGGACGGCTCCGCAGGCGGAGACGACCTCCGGCACCCGGTTCGGCCGCCGCTACTGGTACGTGGCGGCGGCAGAGGTCGCCGGGCTCGCGGCGGGGCTCCTGGTGATCGCCCAGGTGCTGCACACCCCGCAGGCGTCCGTGGGCTGGATCGCCTTCGTCGTCGGCGTGCACTTCTTCGGCCTGGCGGTCGCCTGGCGCAGGCCCACGCTCCATGTGCTGGGAGCGTCGATCGCGGCCTGCGGCGCGGCGGGCCTGGTCCTTGCGGGGTTCGACGCCCCGATCGCCGTGATCAGGACCGTCGCCGGAGTCCTCCCCGGCGTCCTGTTGCTCGCCTCGGTGCTGCGGCCGGGCCGTACGACCCCGGCCGCAGCAGCGTCCGAGATCAGGAGCGGGACGCCTTCGTGACGACGCACTCCGTGTACTCGGAGGCGTCGCCGGTTCCCGGGTACGGGGCGGACATCTCGACGCTCTCGGAGGCGTCCGACGCGACGGCGATGGCGGTCGTCCTCGCGGTGACGGGGGCGACGCTGCCGCCGTCCTCGCCGGTGAACTTCATCGTGACGTCGTAGTCGTAGTCCAGCAGGTTGTCGTTCTTGATGGTGATCTTGGCGACGAGGTTCTTCTTCGCCGCGTCGAACTTGCACGCGTCGATGGTGATGTCGCGAATGGCCTTGTCTGCGCTGCCGGTGCTGCCGGAGACGGAGCCGGTGGAGCTGCTGCCCGAGGTGCCGTCGTTGTCGCTGTGGTTGCTGCCGGAGCTGTGGCTGCCGCCGGAGCTGCCACCGCAGCTGCCGCCGTGCGAGCCTCGGGCACCGGTCAGGGCCACGACCGCGATGCCGAACACAGCGATGGCACGGACATGACGCATTTTCATATGTGAATCCCCGTTGGAAGTGGTGTTACGTGCGCCCATTGACGAGCGCACGTCACCTTCTCACAGCGGTTTCGGGGCCGCTCGGCCGACCCCGGATCCGGCTCAGCCGCCCGGCCGGACGATCAGGCTCCGGGGAGCCCGGGTGATGAGACCCGTGGGTGTGGGACGGAAACCGTCGGCGAGACGCAGGCGGGGCATGGCCGTGAAGAGGGCCCGAAGGGCGTACTCCGCTTCGAGGCCGGCGAGCAGCACCGCCGGGCAGAAACCCGCCCCGTAGGTGAGCTGGCCCGGGTCGTCCCGGAACGGGTCGAAGCGGTCCGGTTCGCGGAAGCGATCGGAATCACGGCCCGCCGAACCGACGAGCAGGGCGACGGACGCACCCGCCGGAACGACCCCGCCGCTCACCGGAACCTCGGCGCTGGTGCGGCGCACCGCGATCTGCACGGGCGGGTCCCGGCGCAGCGACTCGGTCCATGCGCGGACGACGAGACCGGCGGGTGCGTCGCGGAGGGCGGCGACCTGGTCGGGGTCGGCGAGGACGTTGCCGAGGAAGGAGGCGAGCGCCTTCTCCCGTACGGCGATCTGGCCGCCGCACTCCCCCGCGAGCGCGCCCGCAGCCCGGCCGCGCACGAGCCGCATCATGTCGCGGTAGGGCACGCCGACGGCCGCGGCGACGGTGCCGGCGGGCAGCCAGTGGCAGAAGTCGGCGACCAGGTCGGCCTGGTGCCGCTCGGCGATCCGGCGGGCCAGGACGTAGGCGGTGCGTTCGGTGACCGAGCGCAGGGCCTCGGCGTCGACGTCGACGTGGGCCCGCGCGCACGGCGGGTCGCCGGGCCGGTGCCCGTGCGTGAAGCGGTCGTCGGTGAGGGCGGCGGCCACGTCCGCGTACCGGCTGAGGACCCAGGCCCGGAGCAGCGGGTCGTACGTGAGCGGGAACTCCTCGCGCAGCGTCCGGTGGATCCCGTGCGGGTCCCGCGAGGCGCCGGGGTCGAGGGGGCTCGGGGCGACGGTCCGCCCACCGGGCGGGACGGGTCCGGCGACGGCCGGGTCGACCAGGGTGCGTACGCGTCCGGGGACGGGCGTACGGGCGGGGGCACCGGCCCCGGTCCTCGTGGGGGTCGCGGCCGGCGGTGCCGCGGGAGCCATCGACGGCAGCCGGGTCCAGGGGTCCCCGGCATCCTCCGGCCGGTCGCTCCGTATGCCCCGGTTCGGCTCGCGGTTCGGCGCGTCGCTCATCTCGACCCCTGTCGATCGGCGGTGGGTGCCGCGGCCGCGGAGCGTGGCGCGCGTCCGCCCAGCCCATCACCGCCCGGGCCGCACCGCCCGCCGGGTACCGCCGAACGGGTGAACCGCCTCGGGGTCGCGGCGCTCAGTTCTGCGAAAGCCGGAACGACATCTGGCCGAAGCCGACCACGTCCCCCGGCCGCACCACCACGGCGCCGGTGACCCGCCGTCCGTTGACCGTGGTGCCGTTCGTCGAGCCGAGGTCGCGGAGCACCCACAGCCCGCTCTGCAGCGAGAGTTCGGCGTGCAGCCGGGAGGCCGTCTCGTGGCTGAGCCGCAGTGCGTTGACCGGGTCGCGGCCGATGCGCAGCGGGTACGGGCCGGGGTGCGGCAGCAGCAGCTTCGGCAGCCGCTCCGCGCTCCAGGCCCGGCCGATGCGCGCCGTGAACGCGGACATCCGCTCGACCGCGCCGACCACCCGCCGGGTCCAGGTTCCCTCGGTCCTCAGGTCGGCGGTGAGCAGGGCGAGTTCGTCGGGCCTGCGGGCCTGGAGCGCGCGCTCCATCCGGAAGACGAAGGTGTCGTGCGAGAGGCGGCCCTGAGCGGCGCCCTCACGGAGCAGCACCAGCGCGCGGTCCCGCTCGGCGTCGGTCAGCCGAGGGGAGTTCGCCGGAAGCTCGAAAGGGGTCGTCACACCCAGGATTGTCGGCCCGCCGGGCCCGAAGTGTCCAGAAGGGCCCCGAACCCGGCCACGAACCACCCCCGCCTCCGGCCACCAGGACCCCCGTCACGGCCCCTGACCTGGAAACTCCCTACCGGTCGCCGCGCGGACGCTGTTACGGTCTGCGGGCTCCTCAACCGACCGTCCCCCGGGGGAAACACGACGTGACCACGTCCACTTCATCGTCAGCCGGCGACCTCGTCATCCGTCCGCTCGCCGGACCCGAGGAACTCGACCTGTTCCTCCGCCTCACCTACTCGCTCGACCACGAACTCGCCGACGACCTCGCCACCGGCCGACGCCTCCCCGCCTGGATGTGGGTGGCGCTCGACGGCGACCGGCTCCTCGGCCGGCTCGCCTGGTGGACGCACGCGGCGGGCGGCGATCCGCAGGCGCTCGACTTCCTCGACCTCGCGCCGGAGCTGTCCGCCGAGGAGCGCGTCGAGGTCGGGCTGCGGCTCCTGGAGACGGCGACGGCGGCGGTGATCCCGGCGGGCGTGCAGCGCCCCGAGTTCGGGCGGTTCATGCCGGCCGACTGGCGCGAGGTCCCGGAGACCCGGTCCCTCCTGGAGTCCCTGTTCTCCGTCCTGGAGCGCACGGGCGCCCGCCCGCTGGTCGAGCGGCTGCGCCTGGAGTGGCGCCCGGGCACCCCCGTACCGGAGCCGAAGGGGCGTCTGGAGTTCCGTCCGGTGCGGGACCGCGAGGACCTGCTCGCGCTGATGACGCCGGTGATGGAGGGCACGCTCGACGCGCACGGCCGGGCCGATCTGGCCTCCGGCCTGTCGGCGCGGGCGGCGGCGGAGCTGCACTTCGACGAGGAGCTCGGTACCTATTCCTCGCCGCGCGAGTGGTGGCAGGTCGCCGTGCTGCCGGAGAGCGGCGAGCCGGTCGGTTTCGTCGTCCCGGCGAAGAACAACTACCACCACACGATCGCGTACATCGGTGTGCTGCCCGCCCACCGCGGGCACGGGTACAGCGACGACATCCTGGCGGAGGGGACCCGGATCCTGGCCGCCGCCGACGTGCCGCGGATCCGGGCGGCGACGGACCTGGGGAACGTGCCGATGGCCGCGTCCTTCGCCCGTGCGGGCTACGTCACGTTCGAGCGCGCGATCAACTACGTGTGGGACGCGCCGGGCGCGTCGGGGTCCTGACTGCCAGGATGGTCGCGGTGGTCATGCGTTGATCCACCGAGTGGCTGGACCGTCGACGAGGGGATTCGCGTGCTCTTCGAGGTGTGGGCGCCGAGCGCCCGTGACCGGGTGGCGCTGGAGCTGAACGGCTCCGGCCATCCCCTGGACCGGGACCCGGAACGGGACGGCTGGTGGTCGGGCGTGGTGCCCGCCGGGGACGGCGACCGGTACGGCTTCTCGCTCGACGGCGGGCCCGTCCTGCCCGACCCTCGCTCGCGGCGGCTCCCCGACGGGCCCGACGGTCTGAGCGCGGTCGTCGACCACTCGGCGTACACCTGGCGGCACGACTCCCCGCGCCTGCGGCTGCGCAGCGCCGTCCTGTACGAGCTGCACGTCGGCACCTTCACCCCGGAGGGCACGCTCGACGCGGCGGCCGCGCGTCTCGGGGAGCTCGCGGGCCTCGGCATCACCCATGTGGAGCTGATGCCGCTGTGCCCGTTCCCCGGGGTGCGGGGCTGGGGGTACGACGGGGTGGCGCCGTGGGCGGTCCACGAGCCGTACGGCGGACCCGAGGCGCTGAAGCGGTTCACGGACGCGGCGCACGGGCTCGGCATGGGCGTGGTCCTCGACGTGGTGCACAACCACCTGGGCCCGTCCGGCAACCATCTCCCGTCCTTCGGCCCGTACTTCACGGACACCCACCACACGCCGTGGGGCGCGGCGGTGAACCTGGACGCGCCGGGTTCGGACGAGGTGCGGGCGTACTTCCTGGGGAGCGCGCTCGCCTGGCTGCGGGACTACCGGGTCGACGGGCTGCGGCTCGACGCGGTGCACGCCCTCGCCGACACACGCGCACTGACCTTCCTGGAGGAACTGTCGGCCGCAGTGGACGAGTTGGCGAAGGAGCAGGGCCGCCAGCACTTCCTGATCGCGGAGTCCGACCTCGCCGACCCGCGCACCACCACCCCGCGCACGCTCGGCGGTCTCGGCGTCCACGCCCAGTGGAACGACGACTTCCACCACTCCCTGCACACCGCCCTGACCGGCGAGTCCCAGGGCTACTACGCGGACTTCGCGCGGGCCCCGATGGCGGCGCTCGCCAAGACCCTCACCCGCGTCTTCTTCCACGACGGCACGTACTCCTCCTTCCGGGCCCGCCACCACGGGCGCCCGGTGGACCGCGAGCGCACCCCCGCCCACCGCTTCCTGGGCTACGCCCAGACGCACGACCAGATCGGCAACCGGGCCCTCGGCGACCGCCTCTCGGCCTCGCTCTCCCCCGGCCTGCTCGCCTGCGCGGCGACGCTCGTCCTCACCGGCCCCTCGGTGCCGATGCTGTTCATGGGCGAGGAGTGGGGGGCCGGCACGCCCTGGATGTACTTCACCGACCACACCGATCCGGAGCTCGCGGAGGCCGTACGGCTGGGCCGCAAGCGGGAGTTCGCGGCGCACGGCTGGTCCGAGGACGAGGTCCCCGACCCGCAGGAGCCGGCCACCCGCGACCGCTCGGTCCTCGACCGCACCGAACGCGAACGGGACCCGCACAGGCGGCTCCTCGCCTGGCACCGCCAGCTCATCGCGCTGCGCCGCACCCTGCCCGACCTGACGGACCCGGACCTGGGGGGCGTGAAGGTGGCCTTCGACGAGGAGGCCCGCTGGCTGGTCTTCCGGCGCGGGGACCTGCGGGTGGCGGTCAACCTGGGCAAGGAGCCGGCGGTGATCCCGCTCGGCTCCAACGGCCGCGACCGGGTCCTGGCCTCGTGGGACCCGGTCGACCCTCCGGCGGCGGACGGCGTCCTGCGCCTCCCCGGAGAATCGGCGATCGTCCTGACGGACGGCTGAACCGCCGGGCGTGGGCGGGTGGATAGCCGCCACCGTACCGATGTTCCCGGAGCGGATCGCGGCGCTGGTGTCGTCGGGCCGGTAGCCGCTACCCGACGATGGCCATCTCGTGCGGGGTGTTGTTGAAGCGGCGGCCCGCGCCGTCCTCGGTGGCCGTGACGATGTCCTCGATGCGGACGCCGAAGCGGCCCGGGAGGTAGACGCCGGGTTCGATGGAGAAGCACATGCCGGGGACGATGGGGAGCTCCTCGCCCTCGATCATGTACGGGGGTTCGTGGGTGGTGACGCCGATGCCGTGGCCGGTGCGGTGGATGAAGTACTCGCCGTAGCCGGCGTCCGTGATGACCTTGCGGGCCGCCCGGTCGACGTCCTGGCAGGCGACCCCGGGGCGTACCGCCTCGAAGCCGGCCTGCTGGGCCTCGCGGACGAGGTCGTGGATCCGCCGCTCCTCGTCGGTGGGCTCGCCGACGTGGACGGTGCGGGTGGTGTCGGAGCCGTATCCGTGCTTGAGGCCGCCGAAGTCGAGGACGACCATGTCGCCGCGCTCGATGACCCGGTCGCCGGCCTCGTGGTGCGGGTTGGCGCCGTTGGGGCCCGAGCCGACGACGGTGAAGTCGACCTGCGAGTGCCCGAACTCCATGAGGAGCCTGGCGAGGTCGGCGGCGACGTCGGTCTCCTTGCGGCCGGCGAAGCGGACCTTGAGGATCTCGCCGTACGCCTGGTCGGCGGCGGCTCCGGCGGCCGCGATCCGGGCCAGCTCGTGGGCGTCCTTGACGCCCCGGAGCATCGGCAGGGCCTCGGTGAGGGAGACGTACGAGGAGCCGGGCAGGGCCTGCTGGAGGCCGAGCAGGTGCATGGCCCAGGCGTTGTCGCTGACACCGAACCGGCCGTCGACGTCGAGGAGCGGGGCGGTGACGGCGTACGGGTCCTTGCCGTCGGTCCAGTCGCGAAGGGTGAGCGCGGACGCCCCGGTGGCCTTCTCGGCGTCGGGCGCCTCCAGGGTCGGGACGACGAGGACCGGCTGCTGGCCGGCGGCGAGGACGAGGACGGTGAGCCGCTCGGTGATCGCGGTCGGCTGGTAGCCGGTGAGGTAGACCAGGTCGGGTCCGGGGGCGACGAGCACACCGGCGAGTCCGGCGTCGGCGGCGGACTCGGCGGCGCGCGTCATCCGGGCCCGGTAGTCGTCCGCGGTGAAGGGCACGACCTCTTCGGTGGCGTGGGTGCTCGACATGGGGGCTGCTCCTCGGCTTCCTCGTCCGGTGCGTCGTACAGCATCCTGCCGGGCGGGCGCGCGGGCCGCGACCGGATCGGCGACGGCCGCTTCAGCGGCGGTCGGGGCCCTGCGCGATGAGCCGCTCCAGGAGGTCGTGGAAGTCGTCGCCGACGACGATCCGCAGGTCGCCCCGCTCCTCGTCGTGCTCGCTGAGCTGGGTGAGCGTGCCGCCCCGCCACCAGAAGACGTACGGGCTGATGGCGCCCGGCACGTCCTCGTATCCGGAGGCGGCGAAGGAGGCCATCGCGCCGAGGGCGGGGATGATCGAGGTGTCCCGGATGGGGTGGAAGGCGAGCTGGTGCCGGAAGGGCATGGCGACGAGGGCGCCGTGCTCGCCGAGCGGGAGGCCGGTGACCCGCTGGACGACCCCGTCGAGGTCGAGGACGCGGCTCGCGGTGTAGAAGGAGTCGCCGAGGATGATCTCGAAGCACATGCCGTCGGCGTCCCGCACGGTCTCGTGCTCCTCGACGGGCAGCCCGCGCAGGTTCCGCAGGGCGCGGTCGCGCAGCTGCGCGTGGTCCCCGAGCCGTTCGAGGGCCTCGTCGGTGAGCATCATGACGCTCTCCGGCAGGTCGAGGGCGAGGACCTCGTAGAGGCCGGGGGCGACGGTCCTGGCGTAGCCGAAGGCGGCGGCGTCGATGCCGTCGCCGCTGACGACCCGGGGGTAGAGCTGGGAGCGGATCTGCTCGGGCGGCAGGGTGTCGAGCGCGGAGGGGCCGTCCATGGCGCGGACGACGAGGCCGATGTGGCGGTGGATCAGGCTCGGCCAGACGCGGGGGCCGCGGTGGTCCTGGTGGCAGACGGCGGCGAGGTTGCCGAGTCCGAAGCGCCGGGCCTTGTCGTCGATGACGTGGTCGGCGTAGACGGTGACCTCCAGGCCGAGTTCGGCGAAGGTCTCGCGGACGCGACCGCGGAAGAGGGCGGCCTCGCGCTGGGAGAAGTACGCGAACTCGGGGTCCCTCGGTGCGTCGTCGCCGTCCCGCCTGGGTCCTCGTCGCAGCCACCCCACGCCCGTCCGCCTTCCGTCGCCGTTGGGCCCAGGGTAGCGACTGCCGGTGTCAGCTCTTGAGCCGTCTCGCGAACTCGGCCACCGGGCCGGTGGGTTCGCGGTCCGCACCGGGCCCGCGGTCGTGCTGCGCGCCGGCCGGAAGGGCACGGTCCGCGGCGGCCGGGAGTTCGCGCTGCGCGCCGGCCGGGAGGAGGAGTTCGGTGCGGTGGACGAGGCGGGGAGCGACCAGGGGAACGGCGGTGGCTCCCGGGACGCCCTCCGCCGCGACGAGGGGCAGGAGCGCCAGACCGTGACCGGCGGCGGCCAGGGCGGCGAGGGTGCGGGTGTCGGTGCCGTCGTAGCGCAGGGCGGGGCGGAAGCCGCGTCCTGCGGGCCCGCCGTGGACGGCCCGGAGCCGGTCGAGGGGGATGCCGGCGGCGGGCGCGTCCAGCCAGCGGGCGTCGACGAGGTCGTCGAGGCGGAGCCCGGGGCGTCCGGCGAGGGGGTGGTGGGCGGGCAGGACGACGGCGAGCGGTTCCTCGGCGACGCCGGTCGCGGTGAGCGGGGCGACGTCGGGCAGCCGCAGCGGGTCGCTGGGCGCGGCGATGCCGTCGACGAGCCCGGCGTCCGCCTCGCCGGTGGCGACGGCGACGGGCACCTGCTCGCGGGGCAGCGCGCGCAGGGTGACGCCGGTGGCGGGCAGGGCGGCGAGGGTACGGGGGGTGAGGGCGAGCGGGGAGACGGCGACGCTCAGGGTGGCGCGGGGCGCGGCGGCGAACCGGTCGAGGTCGGCGCGGGCCGCTTCGAGGCGGAGCAGCAGCGCCTCGGCGTGTTCGAGGAGCCGTTCCCCGGCGGGGGTGGGGGCGACGGGCCGCCGGGTGAGCAGGGGCAGTCCGAGGTCGGTCTCCAGGGCGGCGATGTGCTGGGAGACGGCGGACTGGGTGTAGCCCAGCTCGCGCGCGGCCTCGGAGAAGGACGCGAGCCGGGCGACGGTGACGTACGTACGGAGGAGGTGCGGGTCCACCGGCTCAGGACCCCCAGGGGGTCTTCAGGAGGTCCTTGGCGTAGTAGGCGAGGGAGCGGTTGTAGCGGGGCAGCAGGGGCGCGAGGGCGCCGAGGGCGAGGGAGGCGGCCTCGCGGTCGCGGCCGGTGTCGGCGAGGGCGAGGGCGAGGAAGGCGTCGACGGCGCCGGAGAGGGCCTGCTCGTCGGCGTCGAGCCGGTCGGCGGGGCGGGCCCGTTCCTCGGTGAGGAGTTCGACGCTGCGGTCGGGGCGGCCGAGGTTGCGCAGGCTGCTGGCGAGCTGGATGACGGCGCGACGGCGGCGCAGTCCGGTGAGGCCGAGGTCGAGGGCCCGCTGGTAGTGGACGACGGCTTGCTCGGGCATGCCGGTGGAGTCGTGGGCGGCGCCCAGCTCGAAGAGGGCGGCCGGGTCGTCGGCGGGCCGCTCGGCGGCGAGTGCGGCGACGCGGGCGCGGAAGTCGGCGGGCTCGTGCTCGTCGATGCGCTCCCAGAGGGCGGCGACGCGGGTCTCCCAGTCGTGATCGTTCGTCATGCGGCCACCCTAGCCTGGCGGACATAAGCATTCGTGATGGATGGTGCAGGAATGATCGTTGGACGTGAACGGGGG
Organism: Streptomyces sp. R-07; assembly: GCF_049913175.1. NCBI lineage: Bacteria > Bacillati > Actinomycetota > Actinomycetes > Kitasatosporales > Streptomycetaceae > Streptomyces > Streptomyces sp. R-07. The sequence goes on along the minus strand of NZ_CP183978.1, from coordinate 6,230,610 downwards.
CCGCCGCCCAGCATGGTGGCCATGAACACGAACACGCACATGCCCTCGCACACCCCTCGGATCGCCCTGGTCGGCGACCGCTCCCCGCACGTCCGCTCGCACGTCCGCATCCCGGTCCTCCTGGACGCCCTCGCCGAGCGGGACGGGCTCGCCCTCGACGCGTACTGGATCCCGACGGTCGACGCGGAGGCCCCGGGCGCCGTGAAGGGCTTCGACGCGGTGTGGGTGCTGCCGGGGAGCCCGTACGCGAGCGAGGCGGGGGCCCTCGCGGCGATCCGTACGGCCCGCGAGGACGGCATCCCGTTCCTCGGCACGTGCGCCGGTTTCCAGCACGCCCTGATCGAGTACGCGCGGGACGTCTGCGGCCTGGAGCGGGCGGCGCACGCCGAGAACGACCCGGAGGCCGACGCCGGCGATCTGCTGATCGCGCCGCTCGCCTGCTCGCTCGTCGGCCACGAGGGCGTCGTACGGGTCACGCCCGGCTCGCTCGCCGAGAAGGCGCTCGGCGCGGAGCGCACGACGGAGCGGTACCACTGCAACTACGGACCGGACAGCCGCCACCTGGACACCCTGCGGGCGCACGGCCTGCGCTTCACGGGCGCGGACGAGGAGGGCGGGATCCGGATCGCCGAACTCCCCTCGCACCCCTTCTTCCTGGCGACCCTCTTCCAGCCGGAACTCGCGGGCGACGGCACCCGCCCGCACCCCCTGGTCAGGGCGCTCGCGGTGGCGGCGACGGAGCACGCGGGGCGCGAGGCGTAACAGTCTTCGCGAAGGGCGGCCCCGGCACGATCGACGCGTCCACGCGGACCGTCGACTTCCCCCCCCGAGCCCACGAGCGCCGAGAACCGCATCCTCCTCTGCGCCGGGACCACGGTGGCGGGCCGCTCGGTCCGCGCCTGCGACACCCACGTCGACTTCCACACGCTCAACACGACGGCCCGGATCGCCCAAGTGGCGTCGATCACCCGCGGGTTCGTCGACAGAGCCGTAGGAGGTGGGGCCTCTCTCCCGGATCACGGAACGTGATCGCGGCAGTCCTCGGCGTTCCGCTACGGTCCGTCCATGTTCGTTGTCACAGTGACCTACACGGCACCGCTGGATGAAGTGGACCGATGGAGACCGGCCCACGGCGACTGGTTGAACCAGCTCAAGTCCCAGGAGTGAGCGGCTTCTCCGTGCTGTGAGCGGAGCCGGACGAGGAGTGCGGCTGCGGTCGCGGTGCCGACACCGGCCATGTCGCAGGACCCTTCTCTCACCGGGGTCGCCGACTACGCTTTTCGTGATCACAGCCGAGATCGAACAAGGGGGGTACACCTGTGCCGTACGAGACAGGCGCGAAGGTGAAGTTGGCCAGGGATGTGCAGGTCAGCGCGCACGACGGGGTGGGCAGGAGCGGCTTTCCCGGTCCGTTGTTCCTGGCCGAGGGGCTTGCGGGCATCGTCGCTGCTTCGGCGACGCAAGCCGGTGGTGTGGGCGGCCAGGACGCGCTCGCGAGCTTCGATCAGCAGGTCCGCGGCATCCGGACCGACCCCTTCACTGCCGGTGTGCTCGACGACTTCCGTCAGCGGATCGTCCAGCACTCGGCGTTCGACGGCGGAGGCGGCTCTCGGATCAGGTACAGGGTGCGCTTCGAGAACGGGTTCGTTCTCGACGGCCTGGAAGAGGACTGGCTGACCCGAGCCTGAGTGCCTCAGTGGCAGCCACTGACGCCCCCGCCCTACGGCGGGGGCGTCGCGGTCCTCAGGCGGGGTACGTGATGGAGCCCAGCGGCGGGCAGGGAACGAGTACGGTGCCGGCGCCGGGGCGTTCGACGAAGGCCCGGGCCTCGGCGGCGCGCTGGCGACGGGAATCCAGATCGTCGGCGTACCAGGCGTCGCGTCTGGCCCGGGTGTAGTCCCACGAGTCGTCGATGAGGCTGAGGCTGGTGTTGCCGGCGCTGCGCTGGAACTCCGCCTTCAGGGCGGTCTGCTGGAGCGCGGTCTGGGCAGCCGCGAGATCGATGCGGGTGATCAGGACGCCGGGGGTGTTCGGTTCGCGGGTCGGCAGGGGGGCCTGCGGGAGCAGCGACACCCCGGTGTCGAGGCGGCCGAGGTTGTCGACGCTCGCGTCCTGGGCCTCCCTCACCATGGTCTGCATCTCCTGGTGCAGCCAGAAGAACTCGTCGAGATCGGCCTGGGTGACGCGCATCCGCTGGTACAGGGCCTGGAATCGGGGATCGCGGTGCAGCGGACGTATCGGGGCGACGTGCAGCGCCACGCAGTCGTTGTAGCCGGCCGCCACCGCGGCATCGAAGTGGAAGACGGCCAGGTCCGTCTGTCCCTGCAAGCAGGCCACATCGCCCAGGCACGCATGGCCCGCGGCGACGATCCACGCGCCGTCGGGGCCGAGCGCCGTGGCCCGCGCGACGACGTCGTGGGCGCCCGCGGTGCCCACCGCGGCGGGACCCTGGGTCAGGAACGCCACCAGCAGTTCGTGAAGGCGGGCGGCCAGTGACTGGACGGTGTCGACCATGGTTCTCCTCGGACCTCGGCGGTGAAGAGCGAAAGGGGTGCCGGGAGGGTGGCAACCCCCGTGGAGATGACGGGCGTTGCCGATTCCGCGGCGACCCCCGTGGAGATGACGGGCGGACGGGGTGGGCGGTTCCTGCTCGCGCCCGGCCGTGATCACGGGTGACGTCGGCATCCGGAAGGCACCGCCTGGCCCGCGACGCCCGGCGCCCCCTACGACATCCGCACGACCAGATGTGCGCGGTCCCGGCCGCGGGTCACCAGGCGGGCGTTGGCCTCGTCCGAGTCGTGGACCCAGCGCTCGGCGTGCGCCCGGTCCTTGCCGAAGCGGACGTGCCGCTCGACGAGGCGCGGCACCCGGCGCCGGGCGTCCAGGTCGAGGTACCAGGCCTCGTCGAGGAGGGGCAGGACGGCGGCCCAGGCGCCCTCGTCGTGCAGGAGGTAGTTCCCCTCGGTGACGACGAGCGGTACGTCGGGGGCGACGGGTACCGCCCCGGCGACGGGCTCCTCCAGGGAGCGGTCGAACGCGGGCGCGTAGACGGTGGTGCCGGGTACGGGGGCCCGTAGCCGGGCGAGCAGCGCGGCGTACCCGGCGGCGTCGAAGGTGTCCGGCGCGCCCTTCCTACCGGCCCGGCCGAGGCGCTCCAGCTCCGCCTGCGCGAGATGGAACCCGTCCATCGGAACGAGCACGGCGAGCCCGTCGAGCCGGGCGACGAGCCGCGCGGCGAGCGTCGACTTCCCGGCCCCGGGCGCGCCGGCGATCCCGAGGATCCGCCGGCCTCCGGGCACGGCGAGCCCCCGCGCCCGCCCGACGAGCACCTCGAACTCCTGCGCGTCCATGCGGGGCATTCTCGCACCGGCGCCGAACGCCGTCACCGCCCCGCGCCCCACCGTCTCCTCGCGGCGCCGGCTCCTACTCCTCCGTCGCGGGTGACACGTAGGTGTCCGCGTCGGCCCGTGCCCAGTCGCTCTGACCGGCGTCCTGGATCTCGTACATGTTGTTCTGGGTGTCCTTGGCCCACCGGATGAAGGTGTTCAGTGCGGTCATCGCCGCCAGGAGCTGGAAGTAGAGAAGCGCGTACTCGTTCTTGGTGTTCGTGAGCCAGGTGTTGAAGGCGTTTGCCTGGCCGTTCCCCAGGCGGTTGTTCCTGATCTTCGTCACCGCGTCCGGGTCGAAGATCCTTGCTTCGAGGAAGGCCCCCCAGGCCTGACTGGTGACGTTCAGGTCGCCGAGCTCCCATCCGTCCGTCCCTGCCGCCGCGGCTTTCTGGGTCAGGTCGCGGGAGAAGTCTCCGAACGTCCCGGCGTTCGCGTCCGGTCCCGAGACCGAGTCCTCCGCCAGGGTCGCGATGAACGAATAGTGGGGAACGCTCACGTCGTGCGGATGGCCGAGGTTTCCGGCCAGTGTCGCGGTCGCCCGCAGAGTCGTGCAGGCGGTCGTCACCGCAGCGAGTCGCGCGGAGAACTTCGTGGCGAGGGCTGCATTTCGCCCGATGGCTCGCTTGGTGTCGTCGTCGAGTTCCTGACCCCTGCGAAACGCGGTCGCACGCGCCTCGAGGGCCGCCGCGATGCTCGCGGCCGTGGTGTCGAGGGCGTTGAACACGTGGTCGCCCTGCGCATGGCCTCCTCCGGTGGCGCGCTGGACCACGGTGGCCGAACGGTGGGCGTGCCCCCCGTCTGCGTGGGGTGTGTCCCGGCCGGCCCTCTGTACCTGCGGAACCGGCCCCGACATGACGCGGTCGGCGTTGGCCTCGGCTGCGCGCTCGAAGCGGTCACCGGGGTCGCTGACCGACAGCCCGTCGCCGTTGTCGGCGCCGGAGACGGGCCCTCGCCGTTGCTGGATCACATGGGTGAGCTCGTGCGCGAGGGTGTGCTTGTCGCCGCCGCCGTCGCCGATGACGACGTGGTTGCCGGACGTGTAGGCGCGAGCCCCGACCCCGGCCGCCGAAGCCCGGGCGGCGCTGTCCTCGTGGATGCGGACGTCGGAGAAGTCCGCGCCCAGGCGGGATTCCATCTCCTCCCGCAGCGGGGCGTCGAGCGGCCTGCCGGATCCCGCCAGCACTTCCTGGACGGCGGATCGCTGGACCGGGGCGCCGGCCGCCGTGGCCTGTTGATGGCCGCAGCCCGCCCCGTGCTGGTGCTGTGCGTACGGGTGGCCCGCGCGTTGCAGCATGTGCAGCACCGCGGCGTTTCCGGCGCTGCGCTGAAGGGCCATGACCCCGGCGGGGTCCGCGGGGGCCGGGACCCGGGGTGCTGGCTGTTTGCCGGTGGCCCGGTCAGGGCCTCGCTCGTGCAACAAGGGAACGCCTTTCGACGACGACACGGACCCCCGCCACGAAACACGCCGTGGGCGGTCTCCGGAAGGTGCCCGGGGGCAGACCCCCGGGCAAACCCGCTGCCCGCACGGCCCTGGCCACCGCGGCCCCGGTCCCGACCCTCGCCCGCCCCTCCCCCGGACCCTCGTACGCACCCGCCTTCCCGCAAGGGTCACCCCTTGCCGCGACGCGGGTCGACGCGGGTCGATTCCACCGCTTCACGGCATTACGTTGGGGTAATGCCGTCCATCGCACTCGTCACCCTCGTCGTCCGTGACTACGACGAGGCCATCGCCTTCTACACCGACGCCCTCGGCTTCGACCTCGTCGAGGACACCGACCGGGGCGACGGAAGCCGCTGGGTCGTCGTCCGCCCGCGCGGCGCGGCCGGTGTCGGCGGTCTCGGCAACGCCGGACTGCTCCTGGCGCGCGCCAAGAACGAGGAGCAGGAGGCCTCGGTCGGCAATCAGACCGGCGGCCGGGTCGGCTTCTTCCTCCACACGGAGGACTTCGCCCGGGACCACGAGCGCATGTCCGCGGCCGGCGTGAAGTTCCTGGAGGAGCCGCGCCACGAGCCGTACGGCTCGGTCGCCGTCTTCGAGGACCTGTACGGCAACCGCTGGGACCTCCTCCAGCCCGCGGAACAGTCCGCCGAGCAGCTCGCCGAAAAGCCCGCCGACCACCCTGGCGACCACCCCGCCGAATAAACCGGTGTCGCTCGCGCGGTGACCCTCCCTAGACTCGCGGCACGGCGCACCGACCGGTGCGCCGTGCCGCGAGTGTCTACCGAGGAGAGCCGACCGTGCGTACGCGCCGCTTCGACGTGATCCTCGCCTCTCGCCCCGGCCGGTGGCGGCTGCGCGCCCGCCATCGCCGACCCGTGACGTACTGATCCCCCAGGGATCCGTCAGGGATCCCCCAAGGGATCCGTCCGGGAATCGCGCTGCCCCGTTCTTCACGCAACGCAGCAGCGAAAGGCACGACACCGTGCGTACCACTCTGGACATCCGCAACCTCGGCATCCTCGCCCACGTCGACGCCGGCAAGACCACCGTCACCGAGCGGGTCCTGTTCCTCACCGGCGCCACCCACAAGCGCGGCGAGGTCCACGACGGCACCACCGTCACCGATTTCGACCCGCAGGAGCGGGACCGGGGCATCACGATCTTCGCCGCGGCCGTCAGCTGCGACTGGGCCGGGCACCGCATCAACCTGATCGACACGCCCGGGCACGTCGACTTCTCCGACGAGGTCGAGCGCTCGCTCCGCGTCCTCGACGGCGCCGTCGCCGTCTTCGACGCGGTGGCGGGCGTCGAGCCGCAGAGCGAGACGGTGTGGCGGCAGGCCGACCGGCACGGCGTCCCGCGCCTCGCGTTCGTCAACAAGCTGGACCGCGCGGGCGCGGAGCTCGACAGCGCCGTCGAGTCGATCCGTACCCGCCTGGGCACGATCCCCCTCCCCGTCCAGCTCCCCATCGGGCGCGAGGACGGCTTCACGGGCGTCGTGGACCTGGTCCGGATGCGGGCGTACGTGTGGGCCGAAGGCGCCGACACGTTCGCCGACCTGCCGGTCCCCGACGAGCTCCGGGACGAGGCCCTGCGTCGCAGGCGCGGCCTGGTGGAGACGGTGGCGGAGCTGCATCCCGGTGCCCTGGAGGAGTTCTGCGAGCGGGGCACGCTCTCCGAGGAGACCCTGAAGGGCGCGCTCCGGGACCTCACGCTCTCCGGGGACGCCGTGGTCGTGCTGTGCGGCTCGGCGTACCGCAACCGGGGCATCGAGCCGCTGCTCGACGCGGTCGTCGCGTACCTCCCGGCGCCGTCGGACATGCCGCCGGTGCGCGGCGAGGTCCCGGCGGATCCGGAGGCGCCGTTCACGGCACTCGCGTTCAAGGTGACCGCGACGGCCACCGGCCGCATGACCTACCTCCGCGTCTACGCGGGCACGATCGGAAAGGGGGACACCGTGCTGGACACGGCCGCCGGGCGTACGGAGCGGATCGCCCGCATCCTGCGCGTCCAGGCCGACCGGGCGACGGAGGTGGACGCGGCGCGCGCCGGTGACATCGTCGCCGTCGTCGGGCCGAAGTCCGCCCGTGCCGGGGCGACGCTGTGCGCCCCGGACGCGCCGGTCGTCCTCGAACCGCCGACGACCGCGGACCCGGTGGTCTCGGTCGCGGTGGAGGCCCGCCGCAGCACGGACACGGGCCGCCTGGCGACGGCCCTCGCCCGGATGACGGAGGAGGATCCGTCGCTCGTGGTGCGATCGGATCCGGAGACGGGCCAGACGGTCCTGTCGGGTCTCGGCGAACTGCACCTGGAGGTCGCGGTGGAGAAGCTCAGGCGCGACCGGGGCCTGGAGGTCACGGTCGGCCGGCCGCAGGTCGCGTACCGGGAGACGGTGGCGAAGGGCGTCACGGGTCTCCTCCACCGTCATGTCAAACAGGACGGCGGCGCGGGCCAGTTCGCCCATGTCGTCATCGACGTCGAACCGACGGGGAGCGAGGAGGAGTTCGAGTTCCGGTCGACGGTCACGGGCGGCCGCGTCCCGCAGGAGTACATCCGCGCGGTCGAGGCCGGCTGCCGGGACGCCCTCGTCGAGGGTCCCCTCGGCGGCCACCCGGTGACGGGTGTCCGGGTCACGCTCACGGACGGCGCGACGCATCCGAAGGACTCCTCGGAGATGGCGTTCCGTACGGCGGGCCGGTTCGCGCTGCGCGAGGCGCTCCGCGCGAGCGAGATGACCCTGCTGGAGCCGGTGGCCGAGGTGACGGTCACCGTTCCGGCGGAGTCCGTCGGCGCGGTCCTCGGCGACCTCGCGGCCCGCCGGGGCCGGGTCACGGACCAGACGACCCGCGCCGGCACGGCGGTGGTGGAGGCGACGGTGCCGCTGGCCGAGCTGTTCGGCTACGCGTCCCGCCTGCGCGGCCGCACCCAGGGCCGTGGCACGTTCACGACCCGCCCGGCGGGGTACGCCCCGGCTCCACGGGTCCCGGGAGGCCAGGTCGTCTGACCTGACGAGGCGGCGTCCGGGCCGCGGTGATCCCGCGGCCCGGACACTCAGCCGCGGTCCGGCCTCCCCTCCGGGAGGCCGGGCCACGGACGGGCTCCGCGGGCCGCCGCCGCGCGAGGACCGCCGACCAGACCGACATCACCACGAAGAACAGGCCGGCGGCGCCCGACCCCACGGTGAGCACGGCCGCCCCGCCGCCGGACAGGTCCCTTTCCGTGGCGACCGCCCGGAGATCGTCCGTCCGGTACCGGATGGTCAGGCGGGTGCCGGCGGAACCGTGCCTGCCGCCGCTCCCCACCGGCAGTTCCGCCACGACGGCCCGCCCCTCGACCTCGAACGCGACCTTGCACCGGCCCGTCATGCACGGGCCGTTCGTCAGCAGCGTCGCCCGGGCCCGCTCACCGTCCTGGAAGGAGCGGAGATGCTGGGCCGCCGGAAGCATCACGAGCAGCGACAGCGCCCCCAGGAGCAGCCCGAGCACCAGCACCACGAGGGGCCCGGCGCGAAACCCCGGCACCTCCTCGGCCACCCTTCCCCCGCGCGCACCGGAAGTGCCCGCGCTCGCTCGGGCGCCCATGCCCTCCACCCCCGTCCGATGGTGTCCCCGTGGCGGTGCGCGCATCCAGCATGGGCACGCCCGCCCTCACGACTCAGCGAGCAAGATAGCCGCACGATCCGGCGGTTTCATGAAGCGATGTCGGCAGACGGGAGAAGACCGGGATGCCGGGTGTCGGCAGTGCGGTTCCCGCGCCCGGGAGTTCATGGCCGCGCGGGCCCGTGCGGACCGAGGTCGAGCTCGGCCCGTACGGTCTTCCCGACCGGTACGCGATCCAGCACCGCCCACCGCGAGGCCAGCGCCTCGACCAGCAACGCGTCGAGGTCGCCCTGCCCCACCACCGTCCACGTCCGCGACTCCAAGAACCCCACCGGTCCGCAGCTCGCCCTCTCCCCCATCACCTGGACGGAGTTCCTCAGCCGGCTCGGCTGAGGTGCGCGTGCGGAAGCATCACCTCCATGTCCTCGGTTCGTAACGAGCCGGAGCGAAGGGGCATACGGCAGCCGCTCCGGTGCAGAATCCGCTCGACAGCAACACGTTCGAGCCATGCGAAGTACACGGGGGACCACCATGCGCGCTGCCCGCAAGAGCTGGAAGACGTACGCCCTGGGAGCCGCGGCCGTGGCCGCGCTCCTCTCGTCCACGGCGTGCGGGCCGGACGGCGGTACGGAGGACGGGGCGGCGGCGCCGACCCCGTCCGGTACCACGAGCGCGAGCGACTCCGCCCCGACCGCCGCCCCGAGCCCGAGCGACTCGGCGAAGCCCAGCGCGAGCGAGTCCGCGAAGCCCGGCGCGACGAGCTCCGGCAAGCCCGGTGGCTCGGGTTCGGGCGGCTCCGGTACGGGGAACACGGGCAAGGCCCCGGCCTGCGCCGACGGGGACCTGTCGATCGGCACGTCGTACTGGGCGCATGACTCGGGTCAGCACCTCCTGATCACGGCCACGAACGTGACCGACAAGCCGTGCACCCTCTACAACTACCCGTTCATCACCTTCGGTCAGGACGTCGACAGCCCGCTCCAGCCGATGGAGTCGCAGCCGAAGGCGCTCGCCACGATCGGGCCGAAGCAGAAGGCGTACGCGGGCGTGAAGCTGTTCCTGGGGGGCGAGAAGACGGACACGTACGAGTCGTTCGGCCTGGCGTACGCGGACCCGAGCAGCAACAACGACGGCTCGCCGATCGACGTGGCGCTGTCCGACGAGGTCCAGTTCGTGAACGTCGGCCAGAAGCCGTCGGTGACGTTCTGGAACCTGGACCGCAGCGAGGTCGAGAAGTTCGTGTTCAAGGCCAGGTGACGCCGCCGGCTACACCCCGGCGCGGTGCTCGCTGGGCCGGGTTCCGTAGACGCGTTTGAAGGCCACGCTGAGCCCGAACGCGCTCTGGTAGCCGACCTGTCGGGCGATCGACTCCACGGTGGCGTCGGTGCGGGACAGCAGGTCGGCGGCCATGGCGAGGCGCCAGCCGGTGAGGTACGTCATGGGCGGTTCGCCGACGAGGTCGGTGAAGCGGCGGGCGAGTGTGGCGCGGGAGACGCCGGTCGCCTCGGCGAGGGCGGTCACGGTCCACGGGCGCGCGGGCCGGTCGTGGATGAGGCGCAGGGCCCGGCCCGCGACGGGGTCGCCGAGCGCGCGGTACCAGGCGGGCGGGTCGGACTCGGGGCGGGCGAACCACTCCCGGAGGGTGGACAGCAGCAGGAGGTCCAGGAGCCGGTCGAGGACGGCCTGTTGGCCGGGGTCGTCGCGGCTGATCTCGCGGTCGGTGAGTTCGAGGATCGGTCCGGCCTTGCCGTCCTGGGGGACGACGAGCACGCGGGGCAGGCCGCCGATGAGGCGTTCGGAGACGCGGCCGTCGACCTGGTAGCTGCCGGTGAGGAGCACGGTCGTGCCGCCGGGGGCGTTGGCGCAGGTGCGGAGGCCGAGGATGACGTCCTCGCTGACGTCCTCGCCGTCGGCGGTGGTGCAGTGGCCGGGGTGGATGACGTAGAAGGGCGGGGTCCGGGCCCGGGCGTCGTCGGTGACGGTGAACGGCTCCGCGCCGGTCACGACGGCCACGTCGCCGGGGCCGAGGGCGACGGGGGCGGTGTCGCCGCCGGGGACGACCCAGCCGGTGCCGCGGAGCATGGTGACGACGGCGAGAGGGGTGCCGTCGGCGAAGCCGATCGACCAGGGCGGGACGAGGATGTTGCGGCTGAACAGGGCGCCGTCGGAGCGGACTTCGTACAGAAGGCTTGCGAGCGGATCCACGGGGCGAGTCTAGAGAGCCTGAGCGGCTGAGACATCGAGATGAGCGCGTGAACCATTCCGTGACTCACCGGCCGACGGTTTGGCTGATCGCATGACGACGAAGACGAACGACAAGAGGACGAAGCCGAGGCCGATCCTGGTCCTCGGCGGGACGGGCAAGACGGGCCGCCGCGTGGTCTCCCGGCTGAAGGAACGCGGGTACGAGGTCCGGGCGGCGTCCCGTCAGGGGCCCGCCCGGTTCGACTGGAACGACGAGAACACGTGGGAGCCGGTGCTCGACGGCGCAGGAGCGGCCTATCTGGTCGACTCGATGCGGAGCGACGCGGCGACCTCGATGAGCGCCTTCGGGAAGCTCGCCGCGTCGGCCGGTGTCGAGCGGCTGGTCCTCCTCTCGCACCGCGACTGGGTGGCGGCCGAGGGCGAGGAGAAGCTGCCCTGTGAGCGCGCGGTGCGGGAGTCGGGCGCGGAGTGGACGCTCCTGAAGCCGGCCTGGTTCGCGCAGAACTTCAGCGAGGAGGCGTTCTTCCGCGGGCAGGTCCTGGACGGCGAGGTCGTGTGGTCGACGGGGACGGGCGCGGAGCCGTTCGTGGACGTCGAGGACGTCGCGGACGTCGCCGTGGCGGCGCTCACCGAGGACGGCCACGCCGGGCAGGCGTACGAACTGTCCGGCCCGCGGCTGCTCACCCTGGGCGCGGTGACGGAGGAGATCGCCCGGGCGACGGGCAGGAACATCACGTACCGCCCGGCCGCACCGGACGAGTTCTCGACGTACGCGACGGGGAAGGGCCTGCCGGAGGACTTCACCGCCCTCCTGAACACGCTCTTCGGCTGGATCGCCGAGAGCCGCTTCGCCACCCTCGGCGACGGCGTCCAGCGCGCCCTCGGCCGCGAGCCCCGCGACTTCGCCGCCTACGTACGGGCGACGGCGGCGACGGGGATCTGGGCGTCGGCCGGGCGGTTGCGGCCGACGGACGGGCGGGTGGTGCGCGGACTCAGGTGAGGGCGGCGACCAGCACGGCGAAGGCGGCGATGAGGACGGCGACGCGGGCGTAGTGGTAGCGGTCCCAGCGGTTCGACTGCTCCTTCCAGTCGGCGGGCCGGTTGTCGGGGGTCCACGTCTTGCTCCGGTTGTTGATCGGGACGAGCAGCAGGACCGACATGAGCACGCTGACGATCAGCAGCGCGCCGGCGGTCACGACGAGGCCGGTACCGGGGTGGTGCCATGCGGCGGCGGCCCAGGCCACGACGAGGACGAGCGAGCCGATGTACCAGAACGGCATCACGGCGCCGAGCATCCGGCCCCCGTGGGCGCGGCCGAGCTGGCCGCTGTCCTCCGGGAGGGCGTCGAAGATCCGGTTGATGACGAAGGCGACGGAGAACTCCACCCCCACCAGCACGCCGACGACCACGGTGGTGAAGACCTGAAGTGCGTTGAGCATGATGACCCCTCCAGGGATCTAGCGCCGCTAGCTGATGGGGCAACGCTAGCGCTTCTGCCGCTCGATTGTCTAGCGGTGCTAGGATCGAGTCATGTCGGTACAGGAACGCAAGGAACGCGAACGGGCGGACCGCGAACGCCTCATCGTGGCGACGGCCCGCGAACTCGCCGAGCAGCAGGGCTGGGACGCGGTCACGACCCGCCGGCTCGCCGAACGCATCGAGTACAGCCAGCCCGTCCTCTACAGCCACTTCCGCGGCAAGCGCGAGATCATCGGCGCCGTCGCCCTCCAGGGCGCCGCCGAGATGGCCGCGGCGGTGCGGGCCTCGGCCGCCCGGGCGAACAGCCCGCGCGAGCGGGTCGCCGCCCTCGCCCGCGGCTACCTCGACTTCGCCGCGCGCAACCCGGCGGTCTACGACGCCATTTTCCAGCTCGACGGCGGCCTGGCGTTCGCGCAGGAGGACACCCCGGAGCCCCTCAAGGACGCCTTCGCCGCGCTGCTGGAGAGCCTGGGCGAGGTCGCCGGGGACGGCGTCCACCCGGGGATGTTCACCGAGGTGTTCTGGGCGTCCCTGCACGGCCTCGCGACCCTGACCCGGGCGGGACGGCTGCCGCCGGAGGACACCGAGCGGAGGACGGAACTGCTGGTGGACCGGCTCGCCGTGCTCTGACGCACCCTCCCGACGGGCACCCTCCCGACGGGCACCCTCCCGGGGCCTCGGGTCCCGGGAGGCCGTCGCCGTCGCCCCGCGAACACGTGTGCCAGGATGCGTGTACCTGCCCGCCACCTACCCGAGGAGCGACTCCCATGAGCACCACCCCCGGCGGCTACCTGTCCGGACTGTTCTCGCTCGAAGGGCGCACGGCCCTCGTCACCGGCGGCAGTTCGGGCATCGGCAAGGCCATCGCCGGGGCCCTGGCCCGCGCCGGGGCGCGCGTGGTGATCGTGGCGCGCAAGGAGGCCGAACTCGTCGCGACCGTCGAGGAGCTGACGGCCGAGGGCTGCCGGGCGGCCTGGGTGAGCGCCGACCTGAGCACCCGGGAGGGCATCAAGGAGGGGGCGGAGGCCGCGGCGGCGGTCTTCGGGGAGCCCGACATCCTGGTGAACTCCGCCGGCATCAACCTCCGTCCGCCGTTCGGCGAGTTGAGCGACGAGGAGTGGGACACGACGATGACGGTGAACCTTGAGGCGCCGTTCCTCCTCGGCCGGCGCTTCGGCCCCGGCATGGCAGAGCGGGGCTTCGGCCGGATCATCCACATCACGTCCCAGCAGGCGCACCGCGCGTTCGTCCAGAGCGGGGCGTACGGAGTCTCCAAGGGCGCCCTGGAGTCCCTGGCCCGCTCGCAGGCCGAGGCCTGGTCCCCGTACGGCGTCACGGCCAACACCCTGGTCCCCGGCTTCGTGATGACCCCGCTGAACCAGCGCCTGTCCTCCGACCCGGAGAAGGTCGCCGCCCTGGCCGCCCGCACGATGACCGGCCGCAACGGCCTGGCCCAGGACTTCGCGGGCGCCGCCGTCTTCCTGGCAAGCCCCTCCTCGGCCTACGTCACGGGCCACTCCCTCTTCGTGGACGGCGGCTTCTCGGTCCACTAGGCGGGGCGTGGGTCAGGCCGGGGACTCCGCCCAGTGGGCGAGCCCCCGGGCGCAGGCCTCCAGGGCCTTCGCCGTGGGGCCGGACGTCGCGGACAGCGCGGCCGACAGGATCAGGGCGGCGTCGCCGGCCTCGCCGCCCACCGTCACGGCACAGGCGACCGTCGACGGCGGGCCCTCCGTGCCGGGCGGGGCGGACACCGTCAGGACCAGCTCGCAGGACCCCGCCCGTACCCCTTCCGCCGCGAGACGACCGGTCATCGCCTCGGCGAGCGGCTCGGCGTTGCCCTCAAGCGCCCCCGGGCGCAGCGGGAACTCCTCGTCCACGGCCACGGCGCCGATCCCCCGCAGCGTGGTGGCCCGCAGGTGCAGCGCGCGGGCGCTGTAGACGCCGGAGCTGTGGAGGACGTACACGGCGACGAGGGCGGCTCGCACGGCCGCGCCGAGGTCGCTCTCGCGGCCGGGCAGCGGGTGGCGCCACCGGGGCGGGCGGAGTCGTGCCGGCGCGATCCCGGTGGCGAGCGCCGTCAGACCGTCGTGGACCGTCTCGCCGAGGAGCCAGGGCCCGCCGGGGCCGAGCATCAGGAGCCGGCCGTGCTCGTCGACCGCGAGCGGCGCGTCCGTGTCCGCACGGCCGAGCGGGAAGAGCCGTACGCCGAGGGAGCCGGCGAGCCGGTTCAGGGACGGGACGTCGTGGCGGGCCTCGCGGGGGTCGACCACGCTGCCGACGGCGGCGACCTCCCGGCCGCCGGTCGCGGCGGGCAGGACGGTGAGGCCGTGGAACGCGCGCACGGCCCGCTCGGCGGCGGGGAAGAGCTCCGCGCCGACGGTCACCGCGACGAGGACCGCCAGCATGGCGGCGTCCCCCGCGTCGCGACCGGGCCGCCAGCCGGCTTCCGTCAGTACGTCGCTCATGCCTGGTCGTGGAGGATCGCGATCCCCAGCCGGTCGAGCAGCGCCGAGCACGAGCGGCACACCTCGGCCTCGGTGCCGTGCTCGGGGTCGCCGTGCGGGCGGATCTTCCGGGCGACGATCGCCGCGCCCGCGAAGTGCGGGACGGCCTCGTCGAGGGTGGCGGTGCGGCCGTCGGCGCGCTGCCGGTCGAAGCCGAAGAGCTCGTCGGAGACGAGGGCGGACTCGGCGCAGTAGCCGACGAAGGGCTCGCGCAGGGCCGGCGGAAGCCCGTCGAAGAACTCCCGCACGGCGGGGTGGAGCTGGGGCTCGCCGTCGCCGGTGAGGTTGGTGTGGCTGGTGATCGTGCCGTGGATGAGCAGCGAGGCCGCCGTACCGGGGATCAGGTCAGACATAGAGGTCCTCCGCGTCCTGCATGGGGGGGTGGGCGAGGGAGATCATGGCCTCGTACTTGTCGGCTCCCATGTAGTAGTCACCCGTGTGGTGCATGAAGAAGAACCGGCCCCGTTCGTCCATCAGGACGGGTGAGCCCTCCGAACCGTCGATCCCGATCGGAAAGAGCCGCACGCCGAGGCCCCGGCTCAGCTCGGCGACATCCTCCGGCATGGATCGGTGGCCGAGGTACGGCGAGAAGTAGAGGTAGTCCTCCCGCTGGGCGTCGATCGTGAGGCGCAGACCGCCGTGCTCGGCGAGGAAGGCCGCTGCGGCCTCGAAGAGATCCACCGGGAACCCCGCCGCCCGGTACTCCTCGACGATCTCCGCGATCATCGCCGGTACGGTCTCCGCCACGTCACGTCCCGGGAACCATCCGTACTCCCGGAACCAGGCGTCGACATCCTCTGGGGTGTTCATGCTCGGCATGTGTGCTCCTTATCCGGCGTACGCCGTGATACCGGCCATGTCCATGGCTATCGCGCAGGACCGGCACGGCGGCTTGTACTCACCGTGGCCGAGAGGGTGAGGCTTGATCTGCTCGCCGATCTGCACGCTGTAGACCTGCGCCCCCTTCATCGCGTCGCGGACGTTCTCGACCGAGGTGATCCCGGTGCCGTCGGGGTCCAGCTGCCGGAGCCGGTCCGACACGAGGTTCGCCTCGGCACATTTTCCATGACCCGCGCCGGGGAATCCGTCCTCGGCCCTGATTCGTTGGTCGACCTGGTCGTAGATCGACTGCATCGCCGGGTGCAGGTCAGGGGTCTTCTGCCCGGCTCCCTTGGTGGCGCTGGAGTGGCTGGTGACGACGCCGTCGTGCAGGAGGCTCCCGGCGCACGAGCCGTCGAGGAGATTCGTGCCGGGCGGGAAGTGGGTCTTGGCCAGGTCGATCTTGTGCTTCGGGTCGTCCGGGTTATCGGGGTCGGCCTTGCGCGCCTTGTCCGCGAGATCCCGGGCCTCCTGGACCAGGGCCTCGCGCTGCTGCTCGGGCGTGAGGTGACTGACGTCCAGCGGGTCGGTGCGGTGGTGGCGCATGGTGCCCGCCGAGCTGCCGTGCCAGGGCGGAGCCGGGGTGATGCGGTTGCCGCCGGGGTTGTTGCCGGAGCCGCCGTTGCCGCCACCGCCGGGGGGATTGCCGTTCCCTCCGCCACCGCCGCCCGCACCGCCCTTCCCGTCGTTGTCGTGGTCGCCCTTGCGCTGGCGGGCGAAGCGGTCACGGAGGTCGTCGTCGGTGTTCTTGTGGTCGACCGAGATCTGCTTGACGACCTTCGGGAGCGTCTGGCCGACGTGGTCGCCCATCGTCTTCGCGGCCTTGGTCAGGGCCTCCATCGCCTTGTCCGCGATCGGGTCGATCGCGTCGGCGATCGAGTCACGCCCCCGCGTGCGGCCGTGCGCGGTCTTCGCCTTCGTGAGTTTGCCCGCCGTCTTGCCGTGGATGCTCACGCTGACGGTGTTCAGCTGGGTGGAGGCGTGGGTGTGCTCGGCATGCTCGATGTGCAGGTTCTTCAAGCCGCCACCCGGGCCCTTGGAACCCCCGCCGCCTCCGGCCGAGGCCAGGTGCATGGCCTCCTTGCCGGACTGCACCCCGTCCTTGAAACCGTCCGTACCCGCGCCCTTGGTCTGGTCGAGGTCCACCCCGTCCTGCAGCCCGAGCGCCACCGCGCCCAACTGCACCACCAGGTCCGCCGCCATGCCCTCCAGGGCCGCCACCGCCGGCTCGGTCATCGCCGACACGACGTACCCGACGGCCTCCTCCACACACTCCTTGATCAGCCGCTTGACCACCTCCTGCGTGGCCCGCATCGCCCCCGCACCGATCAACGACGACAGACCGAACGTCACCGGGATCAGCGAGATCGCGATACCCGCCTCGGCGGCCAGATACCCCAGCTGCACCAGCGCCGCGAGCTTCATCCCCTCGATCGCGCCGGCCGCCGTGTCCAGACCGCCCGCGATCGTGCGGGCCGCACCGGAGATGTCCTTGATGTGCTTGGACTTGACCTTGGACCAGTGCTCGTTGAGCGCGTCCATCGACTCGCCCTGGCCCGAGGACAACAAGCGCTCGAAATGGTTGTTCGCGAGCTGACCGTCGTCCTCCAGGTCGTCCGCGAACTCCCGCAGCGCGTCCGCCATCTCGCGGTACGCGTCCTCGTCGACGTTCGGCCAGGCCACACCGATCAGATCGAGAAGGGTGTCGGCCCAGTCCGGAACCGTGACAGCCACGTTTCTGCCCCCCGTTGCCGGCTGTTTGCAATCCGCAACAGTCCTACCACAGGGGGCAGCTGACGTACCGTCCGGGTTTCAGTCCTCCTGGGGCTCCAGGCGCAGCGAGATCGAGTTGATGCAGTACCGCTGGTCCGTCGGGGTCGGGTAGCCCTCGCCCTCGAAGACGTGACCCAGGTGGGAGCCGCAGCGGGCGCAGCGGACCTCGGTGCGGATCATGCCGTGGGTGGTGTCCGCGACCAGTTCGACGGCTTCGCTGTCCTTCGGGTCGAAGAAGGACGGCCAGCCGCAGTGCGACTCGAACTTCTCGTTCGACGTGAAGAGCTCCGCCCCGCAGGCGCGGCAGGAGTAGACGCCCTTCGTCTTCGTGTCGGTGTACTCACCGCGGAACGCGGGCTCCGTGCCGGCCAGCCGGAGCACCTGGTACTCCGACGGGGTCAGCTGCGCCTGCCACTCCTCGTCCGGCTTCTCGACCTCGTACGCCATCGCTCGTCCACTCCCTCAGCTCGACAGGCGGGCGAGGATCTGCGGACCGAGGTCCGTGACGTCGCCCGCGCCCATCGTGAGAACGAGATCGCCGGGGCCGGCCATTCCCGCGATCACGTCGGGGACGGTCGCCTTGTCGTGGACGGGCGTGACGTCGGCGCCGGCGGCGCGGGCCGCCGTGATGATCAGCTCGCTGGTGATGCCCGGGATCGGGTCCTCGCGGGCCGGGTAGATGTCGAGGACCACGGAGGCGTCCGCGAGGGCCAGCGCGTCGCCCATCTCCCTGCCCAGCTCCTGGGTGCGGGAGAAGAGGTGCGGCTGGAAGACGACGAGGAGGCGGGAGGCCCCGGCGGCGCCGCGCATCGCCTCCAGGTCGGCGGTCATCTCGGTGGGGTGGTGCGCGTACGAGTCGATGACCTGCACGCCCTTGGCCTCGCCCTTGAGCTGGAGCCGGCGGCCGACGCCCGTGTAGGCGGTCAGGGCCTGGGCCAGCTCGGCCGGGTCGATGCCGACGCGGGCGCCGGCGGCGAGGGCCGCGGCGGCGTTGTGGGCGTAGTGGCGGCCGGGGACCGAGACGGTGAAGGTGTGCTCGACGCCGTCGAGGAGGACCGTCACCTCGCTCTTCATCCCGTTCGGGACGATCTTCAGGATGCGGGCGTCGGAGTCCTCGGACTCGCCGACGGTGACGATGGCCAGACCCTCGCGGTCCGCGACCCGGCGGGCCAGCTCGCGGGCGCCCGCGTGCTCGCCGACGACCAGGGTGCCGCCGGGGCGGATCTTGGCCGTGAAGGCCTCGAAGGACTCGTAGATCTCGTCCATGGAGGCGTAGTTCGCGTGGTGGTCCAGCTCGACGTTGAGGACGATCGCGACCTCGGGGTCGTACTTCTGGAAGCTGCGGTCGCTCTCGTCGGCCTCGGCGACGAAGACCTCTCCTGCGCCGTGCCGGGCGTTCGTGCCCGGGCCCGCGAGGTCGCCGCCGATGGCGTACGAGGGGTCGAGGCCGAGCTCGGTGAGGGCGACGGCCAGCATGGAGGTGGTGGTCGTCTTGCCGTGCGTGCCGGCGACCGCGATGGCGCGCAGGCCGTCCATGAGGGAGGCGAGCGCGTCGGAGCGGTGGACGACGGGGATGTCGAGCTCGGCGGCGCGGGCCAGCTCGGGGTTGTCGGCGCGGATGGCGCTGGAGACGACGACGGCGGAGGCGTCGTCGGCGAGGTGCTCGGCGGCGTGCCCGATGTGCACGGTGGCGCCGAGGGCGCGCAGCGACTCGGCGGTCGCGGACTCCTTGGCGTCGCTGCCGGCGACCTTGGCGCCGCGCTGGGCGAGGATCTTCGCGATGCCCGACATTCCGGCACCGCCGATGCCGATGAAGTGCGGCCGTTCCATGGCGGCAGGGATGGCGGGTGCCATGCGGATCTCTCCCCTGGGTGCGTCGTGCGTGGAAGCCCCCAGCCTAGTGGTTCCGGCCGAATGACCCCGGCGGGCTCCGAGCCCGTGTCCGCGCCCCCCTGCACGGGACGGCGGATCGCTCCGGCCGGGTCCGCACCCCCTGCACAGGACGCCGGATCGCTCCGGCCGGGTCCGCACCCCCTGCACAGGACGCGGACCCGGTCCGGTCGTCGCTACTCGCTGTGGGCGAAGAGCTTCAGGACGGGGACGCCGACCTTGTGGCGGGCCCGGGAGGCCCAGTCCCGGTGGAAGAACTCCTCCACGTAGTGCGGGGCGGTGAGAACGATCACCTCGTCCGCCTCCGACTCGTCGACCACCGCCTTCATCTTGTCGAGCGGGTGGTCCTCGACGACCTGGCCGACCGCCTCGCAGCCGGCGTTTCTCAGGGCCTGGAGCGAGATCTCCAGGGCCTGCTCGGCGGGGACCCTGGCCGCCTTGCCCTCCGGTTCTTCGCCCTCGCGCGTGGCTTCCTTCAGTTCGCCCATGGCGACGTCGTCGATGGCACGCAGCAGTACATCGGCCTGGTCACCACGCGGCTGCATGAGAACGATGAAGGACACGCCCTCGTCGCCATGCAGGGTGGTGACGAATTCCACGTCGACGGACGTGAGGGGCTTCTCGATCATCAGAACGCTTGTGAACACCTCAGGAGCCCTTCTGCGGAAACCATCCTTCCCCGTGCCCGCACGGGGTCTACGACAGCAAGTGTGCCCAGCGGACGGTAAGCGGAACGACAAATTCCGCCGATTGTCAGATCCGACGGTAGCGGGTGAAGAGGAAGCCGTCCTGCTCCAGCACGGAAGCCACCTGGAAGCGTGTCGGCACGGCCACCG
Organism: Streptomyces sp. R-07; assembly: GCF_049913175.1. Taxonomy (NCBI): domain Bacteria; kingdom Bacillati; phylum Actinomycetota; class Actinomycetes; order Kitasatosporales; family Streptomycetaceae; genus Streptomyces; species Streptomyces sp. R-07. The sequence goes on along the minus strand of NZ_CP183978.1, from coordinate 6,210,615 downwards.
AAGGGCCCCCGGCGATCCGCTGAGCATCACCCGCAGTCATCATCGGCGAGACCGTCAGACACAGCTCGTCGAGGACCCCCGCCCCCACGAACTGGCCGAGCAGCCGGGGCCCGCCCTCGGTCAGCTGGCGCCGCAGCCCGCGCTCCGCGAGCACCGCCGCCGCGCGGGCCGGCACCACCCGGGCCCCGTCGCCCGCGAACAGCACCTCGGCGCCGGCCTCGCGGGCGGCCCGGATCCGCTCGGAGGGCGCGCCCGTCCCGGTGAGGACCAGGGTCGGTACCAGCGGCTCGGTGAAGAGCGGCAGCGAGAAGTCCAGGTTCAGGGAGGCGCTGACCACGGCGATCACGGGCGCCGGGCCCTGTCCGGCGGCGGCGCGGCGGGCCGCGAAGGCCTCGCGTGCGCGGGCCGGGCGGTAGCCCTCCAGACGAACCGTTTCCGCGCCCACCACGACCACGTCGGCGAGCCCGCGCAGGATCCCGAAGATCCGCATGTCCGTATCGGAGGAGAGCGGCTGGGAGCGCCCCTCGTGCTGGCCGGCCCCGTCGAGCGAGGAGACCATGTTGGCCCGCAGCCACGGAACGTCGCCCTCCGGATACGCGTAGGCGTCGGCGAGCGCGTCGAGCGACCACTCCCGGTCGGAGGCGGCGGCAGGGGCTGTCATGTCCGTCACAGGGAAGAGCTGGCGCATGATCGAAGTCTGACACGGCGCTTACAGTGGGGAACTGTGTCGACCCGTGCCCTCACCGAAGCCGCCTCCACCGATGCGGCCCCGCTCTCGCTCTGCTCCCGAGAGCCCCACGTCCCCGCCGACCGGCTCGTCGCGGAGATGGTGCCGCCGCCACGCTTCGACTCCGTACGCTTCGACACGTACCTCCCCGACCCGAACCAGCCGAGCCAGACGGACGCCGTCAAGGCCCTGAGCTCCTTCGCCGAGGGCCTCGGCGGAGCGCACGCCACCGGCGCCGGCAAGCGCCGCTGGTTCGCGAAGAAGCCGGCCGCCCCGAGCGGCCCGCGCGGGGTCTACCTCGACGGCGGGTACGGCGTCGGCAAGACCCACCTGCTCGCCTCGCTGTGGCACGCGACCCCCGCGGAGCCCGCGCTGAAAGCATTCGGCACCTTCGTCGAGCTGACCAATCTGGTCGGCGCGCTCGGCTTCCAGCAGACCGTGAAGACGCTGAGCGAACACCGTCTCCTCTGCATCGACGAATTCGAGCTCGACGACCCGGGCGACACCGTCCTCGTCTCCAGCCTCCTCGGCAAGCTCGTCGAGTCGGGCGTGGCCCTCGCCGCCACCTCGAACACGCTCCCCGGCAAGCTCGGCGAGGGCCGCTTCGCCGCCGCCGACTTCCTCCGCGAGATCCAGGGCCTCTCGGCCCACTTCATGCCACTGCGGATCGACGGCGAGGACTACCGCCACCGCGGTCTGCCCGAAGCTCCGTCCCCGTACTCCGACCAGGTGGTCACCGAGACCGCGTACGCGACGCCGGGCGCCTCCCTCGACGACTTCCCGCACCTGCTCGAACACCTGGCCAAGGTTCACCCGAGCCGGTACGGCGCCCTCACCGACGATCTCAGCGCGGTCTGCCTCACCGACGTCCAGCCGGTCCCGGACCAGTCGACGGCACTGCGGCTCGTCGTCCTCGCCGACCGGCTCTACGACCGCGAGATACCCGTGCTCGCCTCCGGTCTTCCGTTCGACCGGCTCTTCAGCGACGAGATGCTGAACGGCGGCTACCGCAAGAAGTACTTCCGGGCGATCTCCCGGCTCACCGCGCTCGCCCGCGACGCGAAGGGACTCGTCGCGCAGTAGCTTGGGGGCCGTACCCGATCGAAAGGGATCCACCATGGCCACCGTGCGTCACGCCCACACCGTCTGGCAGGGCGACCTCCTCAAGGGCTCCGGCGTCGTCACCCTCGACTCCTCCGGTCTCGGTTCGTACGACGTCTCCTGGCCGGCACGGTCGGAGGAGCCCAACGGCAAGACGAGCCCCGAGGAGCTCATCGCCGCCGCGCACTCCTCCTGCTTCTCGATGGCCTTCTCGAACGGCCTGGCGAAGGCGGGCCACGCGCCCGAGCGCCTGGAGACGAAGGCCGACGTCACCTTCCAGCCGGGCGAGGGCATCACGGGCATCCACCTGACCGTGCGCGGCAAGGTCTCGGGCCTGGACGCGGACGAGTTCAAGGCGCTCGCCGAGGACGCGAAGAAGAACTGCCCGGTCAGCCAGGCCCTCACCGGCACGACCATCACGCTCACCGCCGAACTGGCCTGACACCAGGTCAGAACGGGCGCCACATGGGGAAGTTGTGGCCCGCATAGTTCACGCGCTCCGAGAGTGCGTGATACACACATGCGGGTCACACGTCACATCACACCTGTCCGCCAACAGGAAAAGTGGGTGCCTCATGTCCGCAACACGACGTCAGCTCCTCTCCCGCACCGGCGCCTCCGTCGCCGGGATCGCCTTCACGGGCGCCCTCTCCGAACTCTTCGCCGGAAGCGCGGCGGCCGCGAGCCGCCGGGGAGGCTACGGCCCCCTCGTACCGGACCCGGACGGTCTCCTCGACCTCCCGGCCGGCTTCCGCTACCGGGTCCTCTCCCGGCAGGGCGATCCGCTCCGCTCCGGCGAGGGTCCCGTCCCCAGCAACCACGACGGCATGGGCGCCTTCGCCGGCCGCCGCGGCCGGGTGCACCTCGTCCGCAACCACGAGAACCGTGTCACCGGAAAGATCGCCGTCCCCACCGTCCCCGGTCTCACGTACGACCCGGCGGGCAAGGGCGGCTGCACGGTCCTCGAACTCGACGGCCGGAACAACGTCCTCGGCGAGCGGGTCGCCGTCGCCGGGACCGCCGTCAACTGCGCGGGCGGGCCCACGCCGTGGAACACCTGGCTGACCTGCGAGGAGACCGAGGACCGGGCCGGCACCAACGGCTACACCAAGGACCACGGCTTCATCTTCGAGGTCGACGGCGCCGACCCGCACCGCACCGGAGCCGTCCCGCTCACCGCGATGGGCCGCTTCCAGCACGAGGCGATCGCGATCGACCCGGCGAGCGGCATCGTCTACGAGACGGAGGACGCGTTCGAGCACCCCTTCGGCCTCTTCTACCGCTTCCTCCCCGAGAAGCCGCTCGGCGGCACCGGCTCGCTGCGCGCGGGCGGCACCCTGGAGGCCATGCGGGTGCCCGGCGTACCGGACCTCTCCCTCATCCAGGAGACCGGCGCCCGCTTCGAGGGCGTCGAGTGGGTCCCCGTACCGGACCCGCTGGCGACCGGGACCCCCATCCGGCACCAGGACTTCGGCCCCGGCGGCATCACGCACGCCCAGAAGCTGGAGGGCTGCTACTGGGGCGGGCGGGCCGTCTACTTCGTGTCCTCCTTCGCCCGGGCCAAGGACGGCTCGGCGGCCACGCACTTCGGCCAGGTGTGGAAGTACGAGCCGCACCGGCGCCGCCTCACGCTCGTCGTCGTCTTCGGCCCGAGCACCGACGTCCAGCTCCCCGGCGAGTCCCCGGACAACATCTGCCTGGCGCCGACCGGAGGCCTGATGGTCTGCGAGGACGGCAACGGGGCGCAGCACGTCTTCGGGGTGAGCCCGCGGGGCGAGGTGTACGCGGTCGCGCGCGGCGCGCAGAACATCGGCACGCCGGAGGCCCCGGAGTGGGGCGAGTTCGCGGGCGTCACCTTCTCCCCGGACCGGAGCACGATGTACGTCAACTGCTACACGCCCGGCACGACCTTCGCGGTGACGGGCCCCTGGTGCTGAGCTGACCGCGTGCGGGGGACCGGATTCCGTCGCAGGATCGGGAGAGGAGGACGACGGTCGGCGCGGCGGAAGGGGCACGAGGTGGCGAAGAAGGAAGGCGGGAAGAAGGACGGCGGAAATAGGGACGGCGGGAAGAAGAGCGCCGGCAAAGGGCAGCGGAAGGCTCCCGAACCCGTCCTGCGCGAGGTCCTCCGGGTCCCCGAGGGGGAGCGGATCGACCTCACCGCGTACGACGCGAGGGCGACCCCCGCCGGTCCCACCGACAAGGCGGCGGGGCTCGCCGCCACCGCCGCCCTCGGCCCGCGCCTCGCCGACCTCCAGGAGCGGCTGTACGCGTCGAGCACCGCCGGCGACCGCCGGCGCGTGCTCCTCGTCCTCCAGGGCATGGACACCAGCGGCAAGGGCGGCACGGTCAAACACGTCATCGGCCTCTTCAACCCGTCCGGTTGCCGCATCCGCGCCTTCAAGGCCCCGACGCCGGAGGAGCGGAACCATCCGTTCCTCTGGCGGATCATGCGGGCGCTCCCCCAGCCGGGCGAGATCGGCATCTTCGACCGCTCGCACTACGAGGACGTCCTCATCGCCCGCGTCCGCGACCTGGTCCCCCGCCGGATGCTCGGCCGACGCTACGGGCAGATCAACCGCTTCGAGAAGTCCCTCGCCGAGGACGGCGTGACCGTCGTCAAGGTCTTCCTCCACCTCTCGTACGAGGAACAGCGCGCCCGGCTCCTCGAACGCCTGGACAACCCCGACAAGCACTGGAAGTTCAACCCGGGCGACATCGAGGAGCGCGCGCTGTGGCCGGCGTACCGGCAGGCGTACGAGATCGCCCTGGAACGCTGCACGACGGACGAGGCGCCGTGGTACCTGGTCCCGGCGGACCGCAAGTGGTACCGCAACTGGGCGATCAGCAAACTGCTGCTCGAACACCTGGAGGCGCTGGACCCGACGTACCCGCCGGGGGACTTCGACGTGGAGGAGTGCCGCGCGCGGCTACTGGCCACGTGAGCGGCGCCGCCGCGCGGCGACGGTGCCGTCGACGAGGGCCGGCCTTCCGTCGCGGGCCATGGCGGTGAGGAACCGGTCGAGGAGTGCGGGGTTGGCCGCATGCATCAGTTGCTCGGCGACCGAGCTCCGTGGTGTGCGTCAGCTCAGCGCGTGGACTCGGGTGCTGCTGCTGTCGAGTCGCGAGCGTTAAGCACTTTGATCGGATAACTTCCGAACGTGAACACTTCTGTACGAAAGATGGCGGCGCTCGGTCTTCTGAGCGCCGCCCTCGTCGGCTGCGGCAGCAGCGCGGAGACCCCCGCCCCCAAGGCCGCGGCGGAGGCGACCGTCGCCCACAGCCCCTCGCCCAGGGCCAGCGCGGCCGCCCCCGGCCCGAAGCCCGCGCGCGTCCCCGCCGCCCCGCCCACCATGGCGCCCGGCCCCGGCGGCCTCACCCCCGTGTACACGCGCCGCGCGAAGGGCGCCGAGAAGGTCGTCGCACTCACGTTCGACGCCGACATGACGGCCGATCAGGGACCCCGGGCGGCACGCGGGGAACACTTCGACAACCCCGAGCTCATCGCGACCCTGCGCCGGCTCAAGGTGGACGCGACCGTGTTCATGACCGGGCGCTGGGCGGAGGAGTACCCCGACCAGGCCAAGTCCATCGGCGGCGATCCGCGCTTCGAGATCGCCAACCACTCCTACAGCCACTACGCCTTCGCGTCCCCCTGCTACGGGCTGCCGACCGTCGCCGGCCCCGACATGGCGTCCGACGTACAGCGCGCCTTCGACGCCTTCCGCGACGCCGGGGCCGTCAACGTCGTCCCGTACTTCCGCTTTCCCGGCGGCTGCTACGACGACGCGGCCCTGCGCGCCCTCGCTCCCGCCGGAGTCACCGCGGTCCAGTGGGACGTGGTCAGCGGCGACGCCTTCGCGAAGGACGCGGATGCCGTCGCCGAGCAGGTCCTCGACGGGGTGAAGCCCGGTTCGCTCGTCGTCATGCACTGCACGCGCAGCGCCGCCCCCGTGACCGAGCGGGCGATCCGCCGGATCGTCCCGGAGCTGCGGGCCCGCGGCTACCGCTTCGTGAAGGTCTCGGAGCTCATGAGCCGCTGACCCGGCACCTCATTCCAGGCGCGCCGTGGCCCGGCACGCCAGGGCCGCCGTCGCCGCCGCGAGCAGCAGCGCGCCGCCGCACGCGAGCCACGGCGGGTCGGCGGTCGTCGTGCGGGCGCCGGTGACCAGGGCGGTCATGGCGTGCTTCGCCGGGGAACCGGTGGTCACGAGCGCGAGGAGCGAACCGAGGACGAGCGCGGCGACGGACCAGCCGGGTGCCCGCAGGAACGGCCGGGAGGCCAGCGCGCCGACGACGGCTCCCGTCAGGGCGCAGGCCAGGGCCGCGAGGAGCCCGGCGGTGGCGGCGGCGGGCACGGTGACCCCGCGCCGGTTGCCGATCGCCGTCACCACGAGGACGGCGACCGTGCCGACGAGGACCGGCCAGGCGGCCCCGGTGAGGAGCGCCGCGAGATGCGCGCGGCCCCGGCCGGCCGCCGCCGCGACCACGGTCCGGGCGGCGGTCGGCTCCTGCGTGAGGCAGATCCGTACCGACCAGGCGGACACCGGGAGCAGCGCGGCGGCTGTGAAGCCGAGCGCGCCGAGCACCGGTTCGCCGGCCTGGACGCCGACGCCGATGAAGGCCGCGTACAGGAGAAGCGGTGCCAGCCAGCGCTGGGAGCGGAGCAGCAGACCCGACTGGTAGCGCAGGAGCGCCGTCATACCCGTACGCCTTCGGTGCCGAGGTGGTGGATGTGCCAGGACGCGGCGAGCAGCGCGCCGAGGAGGGCGTCGGAGTGCGCCGCGTCCACGGTGAGGACGGTGGTGCCGCCGGGGCCGGGGGTGACGACCGGGTCACCTGGCGGATGCCCGGGGAGCGACGTTCCGCCGGAGACGACGATACGGACGCAGGCCCCGGGGGCGACGGGAGCGGCCCCCGGCAGGGGCACGGCGGGACCGGGCCCGATCCCGCCCGCCGACCCACCGACCGCCCTCGGCCGGCTCCCGGGCCGGGCACCCCGCAGTCCCCCGCCCGTCGTCACGGACTCGGGCCCGGCCGACGCAGGCACCGGCGCCATCTCCCGTACCCCGCCGCCCTCCACCCCGTACACCACCGCCGACTCCCCCTCCAGCCGACGGGGGTCGTGGTCGACGAAGACGACCGTCGCGCCCGCCGCGAGGCGTTCGCGGACGGCGGTGTCCAGTTCGGCGCGGGCGCCGGTGTCGAGGCCGGTCCAGGCCTCGTCGAGGACGAGCAGCGCCGGGTCGGCGAGGAGCGCCTGGGCGACGGCGACCTTCTGGCTGGTGCCCTTGGAGAGCTCCGAGAGCCCGGTCCCGGCGTGCGCCCCGGCCCCGAAGCGCTCCAGCCACTCCCCCGCCCGGGCCCGCGCCGACGCCCGGTCGAGGCCCTGGACGCGTCCGAGGTGGACCAGGTAGTCGACGGCCGTGAACGGCAGGGCGACGGGGAACCGTTCGGGGACGTACGCGGTGCGGGCCGGCCGCCCGGTGACGCGGCCCTCGGTGGGCGCGTCGACGCCGGCGAGCAGCCGGAGCAGCGTGGACTTGCCGGTGCCGTTGGCGCCGACGACCCGGACGAGGGCGGCGGCCGGCAGGTCGAGCGACACCTCCCTCAGCACCCACGGCCCCCGCAGGCCGTGCCGCCGCCCGACGTGCTCCAGCCTCAATTCGAGGTGTTCTTCTGCGGGGTGAGCTCGCTCGGCCGGACGACGACGAAGCCCTGGCCGTCCAGCCTGAGCTGCACGGCCTCGCCCGAGCCGCCGCGGAGCATCGAGCCGAGGGACTGCGAGCGGTGCAGCGAGGTGTGCAGCTGCTCGCTCCAGCCGACGACGGCGTCCGTGTCGACGCAGACGGGTGCCTCCGGGGTGACGGGGATGACGATCGGGCTGCCCTCGCACATCAGGGCGACCTTGCCGTAGCCGGAGAAGACGGAGTTGAACAGGCCGCCGCCGGTTATGCCGGCGCCCTTCACCGTCCTGATCTCGTAGTGGAGGGTGGAGTCGAAGCAGAGCACGTTGCGACCGTTGACCGAGAACGCGTCGCCCTGCTCGATCTCGACGATGAAGCAGTTCTGCGCCTCGTGCGCGAACCAGGCCTCGCCCTGGCCGCGTACGGCCATCAGCGCCAGACCCTCACCCGTGACGGCGCGCTTGAGCATGCCGCCGATGCCCTGGCCCTTGCGCTCGAACTGGAGGTCGCCGCGGAAGGCGATCATCGAACCCTGGCGGGCGTGCATCTCGCCGCTCACGGTGTACTTGACCGACTTGGCGTTCTGCAGGGTCATCCCCGGGAAGGTCGCCGCCTCGGCGAGGTGCTCGCCGGCAAAAAGATCGCTCTTCATGAGGGGCATCCTGGCCCGGAAGCGATGATTCCCACAAGAATCGTTCCTCACGACGGTGGCAGACTTGCCGGGTGAGCAGCAACGAGACCGATCTCCGCGATGAGAAGCCCCAGTTCGTCCTCCCCCTGGTCGTCCGGATCGAGCGCGACGCGCCCCCGAGCCGCACCGACGCCCTGGAGACCGCGGCGCGGGCCGTCCTGGAGATCCTGACCGACGACCGCTCCCTCGACGACGGCGAGTGGGCTCAGGCGATGACCGACTGGCAGGACGCCCGGATCCGCAAGGTGGTGCGCCGGGCGCGCGGCGCGGAATGGCGCCGTGCGAACACGCTGCCGGGCATCACGGTGACCGGCGCGGAGGCGGAGGTACGGGTGTTCCCGCCGGTCCCGCTCGACGGCTGGCCCAAGGACCTCGCCAAGCTCCAGGTGTCCGGCACCGACCTCGACGACCCGGCCGCGCCCGGCCCCGTGCCGGAGGGGGCCGCGGTGCTGTGGCTCAACCCGGAGCTCGACATGTCGGCCGGCAAGGCGATGGCCCAGGCCGGCCACGGGGCGCAGCTGCTGTGGTGGGCGATGCCGGAGGCCGACCGGAAGGCCTGGCGCGAGGCGGGCTTCCCGCTGGCGGTGCGGACCGCGAAGGCCGAGGACTGGGCGGGCCTGACGTCGAGCGGCCTGCCGGTGGTGCGGGACGCCGGCTTCACGGAGATCGCCCCGGGCTCGTGCACGGTGGTGTCCGCGTTCCCGAAGCTCGCCTGACGCCCCCCGTTCTCCTTCTCCGAACCCCGCGCCGGTCATCCGGCGCGGGGTTCGTCAGTCTGCCTCCGGGCGGGTGCGACGGGCGTAGGCGCGGGCGGCGCGGGCGCGGTCGCCACAGCGGGTGGAGCACCAGTGGCGGCGTCCGCGGCGCAGCAGGTAGCGGGTGCAGGGGGCGGAGCCGCAGGCGGTGAGGCGGTCGGCCTCGGGGCCGGTGAGGAGGTCGGCCGCGTCGGCCGCGAGCGTCGCGAGGGCGCGGGCGAGGATCTCGTCGGTGGGACAGAGGGTCGCGCGGTAGGGCCCGTTCTTCTCGTCCCAGTACAGCAGGGCGGCCGCGGGCGCCCCGCTCAGCGCCTCGTTGACGGCGGAGAGCGCCGGGGGCAGGGCGGGCAGCCCGGCGACGCGGGCGGCGAACAGCGCCCTGATGTGTTCGCGCAGGGCGCGCAGTTGCGCCACGCACATCTCCGAGACCCCGGCGTCGGCCGGCGCGAGTCCGTGCGCGGTGAGCCACCGGTTCACGTCCTCGGGGCTGCCGAGAGCGTCGGCGAAGTGCCCTCCCGGCAGTGCGACGGCGCTGTTGACGAAGTCGAGGGCGAGGTGGTCCTCCGCGCCCGGCGCGGGCGGGAGGACGGTTTCGACGGTCGAGGTCTCGCTCATGGTCCTCATGGTACGGGTTGCTTTCATCCGTGAGTCACCCTCTATGATCCTCACGGATACACCACCACCTATTCGTGAGGTTCTGATGGCCGACACCAGCATGCCCACCGCACAGCTCCCCGTCCGTGTCCTCGGCGGCCCGACCGCCCTCTTCGAGTACGGCGGTCTGCGGTTCCTGACGGACCCCACCTTCGACGGCCCCCGCGACTACCCCGTCCCGGGCGGCCGGCTGACGAAGACCGCGCCCGCCTCCGCCGCGCCGGCCGACCTCGGCCGGATAGACGTGGTCCTCCTCTCCCACGACGAACACCCCGACAACCTCGACGAGTCCGGCCGGGCCCTGCTCGCCGACGTCGCCCTCACCCTGACCACGCCGGGCGGCGGACAGCGCCTGGGCGCGGGCGCCAGGGGGCTGGCCGACTGGGAGCAGGTCGAACTGGACCGCCCCGACGGCGGCACCCTCACCGTCACGGCCGTTCCCGCGCTCCACGGGCCCGGCACGCGCGAGGAGGTCGAGGCGGTCACCGGCCAGGTGGTCGGCTTCGTCCTGACCGGGGAGGGCCTGCCCACGGTCTATGTCAGCGGCGACAACGCCTCGCTCGGCGCGGTGAAGGAGATCGCCGAACGCTTCGGCCCCGTCGACACCGCGATCCTCTTCGCCGGAGCTCCCCGCTTCCCCCAGCTGTTCGGCGGCGAGCAGATCGTCCTCGACAGCGCGCAGGCCGCCGAGGCCACCACGATCCTCGGCGCCCGCCGGGTGGTTCCCGTCCACTGCGACAGCTGGGCGCACTTCACCGAGGGCCGGGACGACCTGGTCGCCGCCTTCACCGACGCCGGGCTGCTCGACCGCCTGGACCTGGGCGAGTGAGCGCCATTCGGGTCCGCAACCTCAAATGAAGCTCTGAACGTCCCCCTCCTGGGGTTCGAACGATCCCGCCGGGGTCATCAGGTGGATGACTGAGGACCGAAGGAGGGGGACATGACGGAACTCGGCATCGGCATCGGCTGGCGTCCCGAGATCGCGGAGGCGGTGGAGGGGCTGTCCGGCGTCGACTGGGTGGAGGTCGTCGCGGAGAACATCTGCGCCGACCATCTGCCCGACTCGCTGACCCGGCTGCGCGAGCGCGGCGTGACGGTCGTCCCGCACGGCGTCTCGCTCGGGCTCGGCGGCGCGGACCGGCCGGACCCGGCGCGGCTCGCGGCGCTCGGGGAGAAGGCGCTGGCCCTGGGGGCGCCGCTGGTGACGGAGCACATCGCGTTCGTACGGGCCGGGGGGCCGCTCACCGCGACCCCGCTGCTCGAAGCGGGCCACCTGCTGCCCGTACCCCGGACCCGGGACGCGCTCGACGTGCTCTGCGAGAACGTGCGCATCGCGCAGGACGCGCTGCCCGTGCCGCTCGCCCTGGAGAACATCGCGGCCCTGATCGCCTGGCCGGGCGAGGAGATGACGGAGGGGCAGTTCCTGGCGGAGCTGGTGGAGCGTACGGGGGTACGGCTCCTCATCGACGTCGCCAACCTGCACACCAACCACGTCAACCGGGGCGAGGACCCGGCCCGGGCCCTGTCCGAACTGCCGGTCGAGGCGATCGCGTACGTGCACGTGGCGGGCGGGGTCGAACGGGACGGCGTCTGGCACGACACCCACGCCCACCCGGTACCGGGGGCCGTGCTGGATGTGCTGGCCGACCTCGCGTCGCGCGTCTCCCCGCCGGGAGTGCTCCTTGAGCGGGACGACGACTTCCCGCCGGCGGAGGAGCTGGCGGCGGAACTGAAGACGATCCGTGAGACCGCCGCTGTGGGCATACGTGCCGCAAGGGCGGAACGGGGCACAGCCCACGCGCACGGCGCCCGTCCTCTGGTACCCGCACCCCGACAGGCCTCACTGCTGATCGGCGCCGGGGCGAGGGTCTCGGGAGGCCCGATGCCCGGGGCGGCACCCGTCGTCGAGGAGCCGGCACCCTGCGAGGGGGCACGCCAACGCCTCGCCGTCACCCAGGCCGCACTGCTCTCCGCCCTCGTCGCCGGCACCCCCGTCCCCGAAGGCTTCGACTCCCACCGGATCGGGGTCCAGAGCCGCGCCCTCGCCGCCAAGCGGGCCGGAGTCGTCGCGAAGGTCGCACCGGAGCTGCCGGAGATCCTCGGCAAGGGCTTCCGGCCCGCGTTCCTCGCCTACGCCAGGTCCCGTCCCATGACCGGCGGCTACCGCCGGGACGCCCTCGACTTCGCCGAGCACCTGCTGGTCGCCGGGCGCCCGGAGGATCCGACGGCACGGAAGCGGCTCACGGAGTGGTGGCAGGACCGTTCCGGCAGCCGCCCGCCGGGCCGTGCCACCCGGCTCGTCCGGGCCGCCCGCCACGCCCTCGTACGGAGATGACCATGGACCTCCTGCTCGTGCTCGTCTACCTCGCAGCCGCCGCCGGCATCGCTCTCGTCATCACGCGGGTCGCCCGGACGCGCGGCGGTCCGGGCGGCCCGGTCCACGACCGGTACGAGGTCGCCTTCCTCAACGGCGGCCCGGCCCGCGTCGTCGACACCGCCCTCGCCGCCCTCCAGGCGGACGGCAGGCTCGCGATCGGCGGCCCCGGCATCGTCGCGGTCGTCCGCCCCACCGCGTACGACCCGGTCGAGCGCGCCGTGCTCCAGGAGCACGCCGCCGCCCCGCACGGGGCCCTGCACCACCTGCGGATGGGCGTGATGCGGCACCCGGCGGTCCAGGAGATCGGCGACGCCCTCGGGGCGCGCAAGCTGGTGGTCGACCCGGCGACGCGGCGGACCACCGGCCGCTGGTGCGCGGCCCTCGGTCTGACGGCGTTCGTCCTCTTCCCGGTCTCGATCGTCCTGACGGTGATCGACTTCACCACCGACCCGGAGTTCCATCTCCCGTTCGTCATCAAGGTGCTGCCGGCGCTGTTCGCCGCCGGCATCACCGGCATCGTGTGCGGGTCCATCTCCGCCAAGCAGGTCACCTCGGCCGGGCGCCGGGCGGTCTTCGCGTACGGGCGGGCGCACGGCCATGTCGCGGACGCCGGCCACCTCGTGGCCCTCCACGGGCTGCGGGCCCTGCCGGACCCGGTGCTCCGCGAACAGCTCGTCGCGGCCGCCCGGTTCTACGCGCCGCCGCGGCGGAACGGGCGCGGCGGGAGGCCCTCGCCGTCGCACTTCTCCTCCTCCGACGCGGCCGTCCTCGGCGTGGCGACCGAGTGGTGCGCGACCAACAGCTCCTGCGGAGGGGGTGGCGGGAGCTCCTGCTCGGGCGGCGGCTCGTCCTGCTCGTCCGGTTCCTGCTCCTCGGGCTCCTGCTCCGGCGGCGGGTCGAGCTGCGGCGGCTCCGGTGGCAGTTCCTGCTCCAGCGGCAGTTCGTGCTCCAGTTCCAGCTCGTGTTCGAGTTCGAGTTCCAGCTCGTGTTCCAGCTCCAGCAGCTGAGCGTCCCCGGCCGGGCGGCCATTCGGGTGGCGGGCGTGACCGTCCTCCCGTAGAACCGGGACATGGTCTGGGTTCCGCTTCTCCTGGTGGCGTACGTCGTGGCCGGTGTCGGCTGTGCGCGGGTCTGCCGTGCCTCGCTCGCCGCCGCCCGGCCCCGCCAGACGCCCGGCGGTACGGGTGAACTCACCGTCTGCGAGGCGGCCTACCTCGCGGGCGGGCCGCTCCGGGTCACCGATCTGACCCTGGTCTCGATGCACCGGGCGCGGCGGCTGCTGCTCGCCCACACCGGCTGGGCGACGGTCGTGGACGCCTCCGGTGCCGGGGACGAGCTGGAACGCGCGGTGCTCGGTGCCATCGGCCCCGCCGGCCAGTCGCCGGTGCCTGCCGTCCGACCGGTGGTCGCCGCCGCCGAGTCCGTACGTCTCCTCGCGGAGGGTCTCGTCGACCGGGGGCTCGCCGTGTCCGAGGAGGGCCGCCGCGAGGTCGCAGCCGGGGTGCGGGCGGTACGCGCGGGGTTCCTGCTGACCCTGGTGCTCGGGACGGTCGCGGCGCTCCTGGTGCCGGGGTCCGAACGGGCCCCGGTGGTCGCCGGGTTCGCGCTGCCGCTGCTCGGGTCGGGGCTCTGCCTGCTGATCGGGCGGATCGAGGTGTATCCGTACACCCGCTGGGCCTCCCCGGCCGGGCAGCGGCTGCTCTCCGGGCTCTCGCCGTCCGATCCGCTCACGGCTCTCGCGACGCGCGGTCCCGCCGTCCTGGAGCCTGAGCTCCGCGCGGCCCTGCGGGGCTGAGGGCCCGCGCGGTCCCACGACCGTGAAAAGGTCCCGGAAATGACGCCGGTGCGGCGCGCGAGACGCGCGCCGCACCCGGAGCCGGACCCGGTGTCGCTGGAGCGCCGGGCAATGGTGCCGCCCGCCGTCTGATCTTCCGGGTCAAGGGGTGGCGCGCCCGGCCGGGAGCCGGGCGCGCCACCAGGTTTCGTACGGCCGTCAGGCCAGGCCCGCCACCAGGTCGGCGACGCTCTTGCGGCGGCCGGTGTAGAACGGGACCTCTTCGCGGACGTGCATCCGCGCCTCGGAGGCGCGCAGGTGGCGCATGAGGTCGACGATGCGGTGCAGCTCGTCGGCCTCGAAGGCGAGCAGCCACTCGTAGTCGCCGAGCGAGAAGGAGGCGACCGTGTTGGCGCGGACGTCGGGGTAGCCGCGGGCCATCTTGCCGTGGTCGGCGAGCATGCGGCGGCGGTCCTCGTCCGGCAGCAGGTACCAGTCGTAGGAGCGCACGAAGGGGTACACCGAGACGTAGTCGCGCGGGTTCTCGTCGGCCAGGAAGGCCGGGATGTGCGACTTGTTGAACTCGGCGGGGCGGTGCAGCGCCATGTTCGACCAGACCGGCTCCAGAGCGCGGCCCAGCTTGGTGCGGCGGAAGAGGTTGTACGCCTCCTGGAGCTCGTCGCTCGTCTCGGCGTGCCACCAGATCATGACGTCGGCGTCGGCGCGCAGACCGGACAGGTCGTACGTGCCGCGGATCGTGATGTCCTTGGCCGCGAGCTGGTCGAACAGCTCCTGGACCTCGTCGGCGTAACCGCCGCGGTCCTCGGGGAGAACGTCGCGCAGCTTGAAGACGGACCACAGGGTGTAGCGGATGACCTCGTTGAGGTCCTTCGCCTTCTTACCGGCGTTCGGGATCTTTTCGGGCGCACTCATACGCCTATTCTCGCCCGTCACGAGGAGTGCCCCGCACCGGGGTGCCCCGTTCCCGACGTGGCGATGATCTCGTCGGCCGCGCGGTGGGCCGAGGCGACGCAGGCGGGGATGCCGACACCGTCGTACGCGGCGCCCGCGAGCCGCAGTCCGGGCAGGGCGGCGACGGCCGCGCGGACGCGGGCGACGCGGGTCAGGTGACCGACCGGGTACTGGGGCAGGCCGCCGGTCCAGCGGGTGACCGTGGAGGCGACCGGGCGCGCGGAGAGTCCGGTGGCGGCGGCGAGGTCCTTGAGGGAGGCGTCGACGAGGTCGGAGTCCTCGCGGTGGAGCTGCTCCTCCTCGCCGTGGCGGCCGACGGAGGTGCGCAGCACGAACAGGTCGGGGGCACTGTCGGAGACCCACCGCCACTTCTGGCCGGAGAACGTGGAGGCCTTGATGGTGTGGCCGTCGACGGGCGGCACCAGGAACCCGGAGCCGTCCAGGGCGGGCATGTCGGAGCGGCGGAAGGCGAGGGTGATCAGGGCCATGGAGGCGTAGTCGATCGCGTCGAGCTCGGCGGCGGCGTCCGGGGCGTGGCCGCCGAGGAGCCCGGCGGCCACGCCGGCGGGGGTGGCGAGGACGACGGCGTCGGCGTCGAACGTCCGGTCCCGGGTCACGACCTGCCAGCCGGTGGCTCCGGTGCGGACCAGGGCGGTCACGGGCGCCGCGGTGAGGATCTCCCCGCCCGCCGCGCGGATCGCGTCCGCGACGGCGCCGGGAAGGGTGCCGATGCCGCCCTCGATGCCGAGGAAGACGGAACCGCCGAGGCCGGTGGCGGCGCCCGCCGCGTCGGCGGGGGTGGCGGCGCCGGCCCGCTGGACGGCCCGGACGGCCTCGGTGAGCGTGGGGTGGACGCGGGCGGCCTCGAAGAGGGCGGGGACGGCGGCCTTCATCGAGATGCGGTGGGCGTCACCGGCGTACACCCCGCCGAGGAGGGGTTCGACGAGCCGGTCGACGACCTCGTGGCCCATGCGCGCGGCGACGTACGCGCCGATGGCGATGTCCTCGCCGATCTCGGTGGGCGGCAGCTCCAGATCGCCGCCGATCCGGCGCACGCCCTCCGCGGAGAGGAGCCCCTCGACGGCGGCGGGGGCGCCGGGGACACCCATGACGTGCCCCTTCGGCATGGGGACGAGCTCGCCCCGGGACCAGACGGACGCGGTGGTCGTGGCGGGGGCCTGGAGCCGGTCGCCGAGGCCGACGGCCCGGGCGAGGGCGACCGCCTCGGGGCGGCGGGCGAGCAGCGACTCGGCGCCGAGGTCGACGGGCGCGCCCGCGATCTCCCCGGCGAGGAGCTTGCCGCCCAGCCGGGCGTCCGCTTCGAGGAGGGTCACCCGGTGGCCGGCGAGGGCCAGCCGGTGGGCGGCCGCGAGTCCGGCGATCCCGCCTCCGGCGACGACGACGTGAGGCCCGGCGTGCTGTCCCGTGGTGTCCGCGTTCATGGGACCACTCTCTCAAATCGCCCGCCCGCTCCCGTTCCGAGGCCGGACCGTGACTGCATCGCTACCGCGGGACGGCAACCTGCGCCAGGGGCTCGTACGTCCAACGGGCATCACTCTTCACCACCCTGGGGGGAATCTCGTGCGCACAGCGAGAACGACGACGGCCGCGGTCCTGCTGACGGCCTCACTGGTCCTGACCGGCTGCGGAGCGGGCGCCTCGGACACGGCCGCGGACGCCAAGGGCGGCATGGCGGCGGCGAAGCCCGCCGACGGGGCCCGGGACGCGGCGGACGCGGGCGCCGCGGACGGCTCGGCGGCGACGGGCTCGTCGGGGGCCGCCGGGAAGCCCGGGGCGAAGGCGCCGGCGCAGCAGCACGTCATCCGTACCGCCTCGCTCTCCGTCGAGGTGAAGGACGCGGCGAAGGCCCTGGCCACGGCCCGCCGGGTCGCGGCGGACGCGGGCGGGCGCGTCGAGAACGAGTCGACGGAGCGGGTCGACGACACGTACCTCGCCTCGCAGATCGTGCTGCGGGTGCCGCAGGAGCGGTACGACTCCGTCCTCACCGCGCTCGCGGGCACCGGGAAGCTGCTCGACCGGAAGGCGGACGCCAAGGACGTCACCGACCAGGTGGTGGACGTGGACAGCCGGATCGCCACCCAGCGGGCGAGCGTGGCGCGGGTGCGGGCGCTGATGGACCGGGCGGAGAAGCTGTCCGACGTGGTGACCCTGGAGGGCGAGCTGAGCCGCCGCCAGGCGGACCTGGAGGCGCTGCTCGCCCAGCAGTCCTCGCTGAAGGACCGCACCACCCTGGCGACCATCACCCTCCGCCTGTCCGAGAAGGAGAAGCCGCGGCCGGAGGAGCCGACGGAGGAGAGCCGTCCCGGTTTCGGTGACGCCCTGGGCGGCGGGTGGAACGCGCTGGTGGGCGCGGCGGCCTGGATCGGCATCGTGCTCGCCGCCCTCGCCCCGTGGCTCGCGGTCGCCCTGATCGGCTTCGTCCTGTGGCGCCGTCTCATCCGCCCGCGCCTCGCGGCCCGCACGCGTCCGGCGAACCCGGCCCCCGCCCTGCCGGACACCCCGCGGAACGCCGCCGGGGCACCCGTGGCACCCGAGCCGCCGAAGACCCCGCGTGACGCCGCCGGGACGCCCACGGCCCCCGAGGCGCCGAAGACCCCGCAGCCCCGGGAGGCCCCCGAGAAGTAGCGTCTCCCCATGAGCGAACGACTGGTGGTCATCGGTGGCGACGCGGCGGGCATGTCCGCCGCCTCGCAGGCGCGCAGGCTCAAGGGCCCCGGGGAGCTGGAGATCGTCGCCTTCGAGCGCGGGCACTTCTCCTCGTACTCGGCCTGCGGCATCCCGTACTGGGTCGGCGGCGACGTCGCCACGCGCGGGGAGCTGATCGCACGCTCCCCCGAGGAGCACCGGGCGCGTGACATCGATCTGCGGACGCGGACCGAGGTGACGGAGATCGACGTCCCGGGGCAGCGGGTCCGCTCTCGGGATCTGGAGGCGGGTACGGAGGCGTGGACGGGCTTCGACAAGCTGGTCATCGCGACCGGGGCCCGGCCGCTGCGCCCGCCGCTGCCCGGGATCGACGCGCCCGGGGTGCACGGTGTGCAGACCCTCGACGACGGCCAGGCGCTCCTCGACTCGCTGTCCGGTACGCCGGGCCGGCGGGCGGTCGTCGTCGGCGCCGGGTACATCGGGGTGGAGATGGCAGAGGCCCTGCTGAACCGGGGCTACGAGGTGACGGTCCTGACCCGGGGCGAGCAGCCGATGGCGACCCTCGATCCGGACATGGGGCGGCTCGTGCACCGGGCGATGGACGGGATGGGGATCACGACGGTCGCCTCGGCTCCGGTGACGAAGATCCTGACGGGCGATGGGGGTACCTCCCTGCTCGAGCGCAGCCGAGAGCGTGGGGGAGGCCGGGTGCGGGCGGTGGCGACGGACGCGGCCGAGTATCCGGCGGACGTGGTGGTGCTCGGCACGGGCGTGGTGCCGGAGACCGCGCTCGCGCGGGCGGCGGGGCTGCCGCTCGGGACGTACGGCGGGCTGCTCACCGACCTGGCGATGCGGGTCCGGGGCCACGGGAACATCTGGGCCGGCGGGGACTGCGTGGAGGTCCTGGACCTGGTCTCGGGCCGGGAGCGGCACGTGCCGCTCGGCACGCACGCGAACAAGCACGGCCAGATCATCGGATCGAACGTGGGCGGCGGCTACGCGACCTTCCCGGGCGTGGTGGGCACGGCGGTCTCGAAGGTGTGCGACCTGGAGATCGCCCGGACGGGCCTGCGGGAGAAGGACGCCCGGGAGGTGGGGCTGCGGTTCGTCGCGGTGACGGTCGAGTCGACGAGCCGGGCGGGCTACTACCCGGGGGCGGCGCCGATGACGGTGAAGATGCTGGCCGAGCGACGCACGGGGCGGCTGCTCGGGGTGCAGATCGTGGGCCGGGAGGGCGCGGCGAAGCGGGTGGACATCGCGGCGGTGGCGCTCACGGCGGGGCTGACGGTGGAGGCGATGACGGCCCTGGACCTGGGGTACGCGCCGCCGTTCTCACCGGTCTGGGACCCGGTCCTCATCGCGGCGCGCAAGGCGGTGGCGGCCGTTCGGGCGGCGGATTGACCCGAGCGGCGGCGTGACCGATGGTGACGAGTTGCGGCCGTATGGTGACCATGGGTCACTGATCGCATGATCAGACACACGATGCGTGCGCTCTGCGCCGCCACTCTCGTCATAGCCCCCGTCGCGCTGACCGCGACGCCCGCCCACGCGACGACCACGTGCCGGGTCAACGGCATCACCGTCAGCAGCACCAACGTCGTCGGCACGGCGGGCGCCGACTACATCACCTGCGGCTCGCTCGCCCCCGGTGACCAGGTCAGCGGCCTGGGCGGCGCCGACTACATCCTCATCGGCGGCAACGTCGGAAGCGGCGCCGTCGTCCGGGGCGGCACCGGGGGTGACTACATCACGGTCAACGGCTCCGTCGCGCCGATGGGCCAGGTCCTCGGCGAGGCGGACGGCGACTACATCCGGGTCGGCCCGAACGCGGGCGCCGTCAACGGCGGCACCGGGTTCGACCTGTGCCGGGTGGCCTCCGGCAACCCGCCCGTCAACTGCGAGGCCTGACGCCCGTCCACGGTGCGCCGCCGGAGCCCGGCGGCGCACCGTGGCGTGCGGGCACCGCTCAGCGGGCCGTCCGCATGTGCACGTACTCGACGAGACGGCTCAGGGCGTCCGGGTCCATCGCCGGCATGACGCCGTGACCCAGGTTGAAGACGTGCCCCTCCAGGTCCTTCGCGGCGGCCAGGACCTCGTCGGTCTTGGCCTCCACGACCTCGCGCGAGGCGAAGAGCACGGCCGGGTCCAGGTTGCCCTGGAGCGCCTTGCCCGGGCCCACGCGGCGGGCGGCCTCGTCGAGCGGGACGCGCCAGTCGACGCCGACGACGTCCGCGCCGGCCTCGCCCATGAGACCGAGCAGCTCGCCCGTACCGACGCCGAAGTGGATGCGCGGGACGCCGTAGTCGGCGACCGCGTCGAAGACCTTCACGGAGGCCGGCATCACCGAGCGGCGGTAGTCGGCCGGGGCGAGGGCGCCGACCCAGGAGTCGAAGAGCTGCACGGCGGAGGCGCCGGCCTCGATCTGGACCTTGAGGAAGGCGGAGGTGATCTCGGCGAGGCGGTCGAGCAGGTCGGCCCAGAGCTGCGGGTCGCCGTACATGAGCGCCTTGGTGTGCTCGTGGCTGCGCGACGGGCCGCCCTCGACGAGGTAGCTCGCGAGGGTGAAAGGCGCACCGGCGAAACCGATGAGCGGGGTGTCGCCCAGCTCCTCGGTGAGCATCCCGATGGCCTCGGTGACGTAGTGGACGTCCTCGGGCGTGAGGTCGCGCAGCCGGTCGAGGTCCGCGCGGGTGCGGATCGGGTCGGCGACGACGGGGCCGACGCCGGGCTTGATGTCGAGGTCGAGCCCGATGGCCTTGAGGGGGACGACGATGTCGCTGAAGTAGATGGCCGCGTCGACCTTGTGGCGCCGCACCGGCTGGAGCGTGATCTCGGTGACCAGCTCGGGCCGCATGCACGACTCCAGCATGGGGATGCCCTCGCGGACCTTCAGGTACTCGGGGAGGGAGCGCCCGGCCTGCCGCATGAACCAGACGGGCGTGTGGGGCACGGGCTCGCGCCGGCATGCCTTGAGGAACGCGGAGTCGTACGTCCGCGACTGCTGCTTCGTCTGCTGGCCCTGCGGGCTGTCCATGGCACTCACGCCCAGAATCTTCGCATGTGGCGGGAAGCCGCTCGTCCGGGCCGGGTGTCCCTCCCTGCACGGAGGCCCCGTTCCGCCTACTCTTCCCCGCATGGCTGCGGCTCAGGGACATTTTTCCGATCATTCCGACGGCGATCGAGGGACGGACGAAACAGCGGACAGCAAGGAGACGAACCCGGTTCCGCCCGCGTTCCGGCGGGCGGTGGAGGCCTTGCGGTCGGCGAGGCTGCGGTCCGAGATCGAGATCGACCCGACCAGGCCGCCGCAGCGGCTCGCCCCGTACGCGTACGCGGTGGAGGCGGCCGTCGTGGACGGCGAGGAGGACCTGGCGGACGGGCGGCTCGTACTGCTGCACGATCCGGACGGGCACGAGGCCTGGAAGGGCACGTTCCGCCTGGTGACCCTGGTCCGGGCGGAGCTGGAGCCGGAGATGGCGGCGGATCCGCTGCTGCCCGAGGTGTGCTGGTCCTGGCTGACCGGGGCCATGGAGGCGCGGGGGCTCGCGTACGGGGAGGCGAGCGGGACCGTGACGATGGCGGGCTCGCACTACTTCGGCGGTCTCGCGGACCGCAGGCCGGCGACCCAGATCGAGATCCGGGCGTCCTGGACCCCGCGCGAGGGCCTGGGCGGGGTGCCGGACACGGGGGCGCACCTGGCGGCCTGGTGCGATCTGCTCTGCCAGATCGCGGGACTGCCGCCCGCACCGGCGGATCCGGGGGCGGGGACGGTGACGGGCGCGGGGGTCGTCTCACTGCCCCAGCGACGGGGCCCCCAGGGAGCCTGAGGGTGCGCCCGCGGGGGGCCTGAGGCCACCACCCGCGGGGGCTTGAGCGGGCACGCCCGCGGCGGGTCTGCGGGTGTCCGGGAGGGGCCGTCCCGGGGTCCCTCGTGGGTCCCTCGCGGGGGTGACGGGGCGGGGCCCGCTCGTAGGATGATCGATCACGCGTCCGAATTGCCCTAATTATTACTCACCAAATCGTGATCTTTCCCTAAAGGCGGGCGGCCCAGCTGCCGAAGGAGTCAGTGACCCCTTCACAGCACGGGTTCGCCCCCGGCTTCTTCCCCGAGCCGGCTCCGTCCCGCACCCTTCCCCCCAGGAGGCCTGGTGTCCGTTCTCCTCGAGCAGCCCGCAAGCCTGGTCGCCTACCGCCCGAACAAGCCGACGGCCATGGTCGTCGTGGCCGATCCGCGCGTCCGTTCCACCGTGACCCGCCACCTGTGGGCCCTCGGAGTACGCGACGTGATCGAGGCTTCGTCCATCGCGGAGGCCCGTCCCCGCGTCGGCAACCCACGCGACATCTGCGTGGCCGACGTCCACCTGCCCGACGGCAGCGGCCTGACCCTGCTGTCCGAGACCCGCGCCGCGGGCTGGCCCAACGGCCTCGCCCTCTCGGCCGCCGATGACATCGGCGCCGTACGCAACGCCCTGGCGGGCGGCGTGAAGGGCTATGTCGTGACCGGTACCCGGACCAACATCGGTCACCCCACCCGCCCCGGCGCCGCCCCCATCGGCGCCGCGGCATCCCGCCTGGGCCACCGCCGCCCCCCGGGTGCTCCGAGCCACCCGGGCGGCTACCGCGAGCTCTCCGGCCGCGAGGTCGAGGTGCTGCGGCTCGTCGCGGAGGGCCAGTCGAACAAGGCGATCGGCGTCTCCATGGGCCTCTCCGCCCTGACCGTCAAGAGCCACCTCGCCCGCATCGCCCGCAAGCTGGGCACCGGCGACCGCGCCGGCATGGTCGCGGTGGCCCTGCGGACGGGCATCATCCACTGACGGCCGGTGGACACGGGCCCGCGCCTGTCGACGGAACGTTCCGTCGACAGGCGCTTGCCGTTCACCGATACCCTTGACACGTGACCGACGCCCAAGAGACCGCAGCAGACACAGCACTGCGCACCACCGGGGGCGGCCCCCCGGACGACGATGTCCCTGCGAATGGGCTTCCGATCCCGTTGCTGGAGCCCCGCGAGGGGATTCCGCCCGTCGTCGAGACGGAGGAAGCCCTCGCCGAGGTGATCGCCGCGTTCGCCGCCGGAAGCGGTCCCGTGGCCGTGGACGCCGAGCGCGCCTCCGGCTACCGCTACGGCCAGCGCGCCTACCTCGTCCAGCTCCGCCGCGAGGGCGCGGGCACCGCCCTCGTCGACCCCGTCGGCTGCCCCGACCTCTCGGGGCTCGGCGAGGCGCTCGCCGGGACCGAGTGGATCCTGCACGCCGCGACGCAGGACCTCCCGTGCCTCCGTGACATAGGCATGCTCCCCACCTCGCTCTTCGACACCGAGCTCGCCGGGCGCCTCGCGGGCTTCCCGCGGGTCGGCCTCGGCGCGATGGTCGAGTCCGTCCTCGGCTACGCCCTGGAGAAGGGCCACTCGGCCGTGGACTGGTCGACCCGTCCGCTGCCCGAGCCGTGGCTCCGGTACGCGGCCCTGGACGTCGAGCTGCTCGTCGACCTGCGGGACGCCCTGGAGAAGGAGCTCGACCGGCAGGGGAAGCTGGAGTGGGCCCACCAGGA
The DNA here is from genome assembly GCF_049913175.1 of Streptomyces sp. R-07. NCBI lineage: Bacteria > Bacillati > Actinomycetota > Actinomycetes > Kitasatosporales > Streptomycetaceae > Streptomyces > Streptomyces sp. R-07. The sequence continues at coordinate 6,187,660 of NZ_CP183978.1, read as the reverse complement.
GTTCGACGCGATCGCCTCGGCCCCGCCCGCCCCGCCCCGCAAGGACCCGTGGCGCCGGACCTCCGGCATGCACAAGGTGCGCCGCCGTCGCCAGATGGCGGTCGTACGGGAGCTGTGGACGGCCCGTGACAAGGTCGCCCAGCGGCGTGACGTCTCCCCCGGCAAGGTGCTGAGCGACGCGGCGATCGTGGAGGCGGCGCTCTCGGTGCCGCTGAACGTGGCCGCGCTCACCGCGCTGCCCGGCTTCGGCAACCGGATGGGCCGCCGTCAGCTGGAGCAGTGGCAGGCCGCGGTGGACCGGGCCAGGGCCCTCCCGGAGAGCGAGCTGCCCCAGCCGGGCCAGCAGGTGGCGGGCCCGCCCCCGCCGCGCGCCTGGGCGGACAAGGACCCGGCCGCTGCGGCCCGCCTCGCGGCGGCCCGCACGGCGGTCTCGGCCCTCGCGGAGGAGCTGAACCTCCCCCAGGAGAACCTGATCACCCCGGACACGGTGCGCCGCGTCTGCTGGGAGCCGCCGAACCCGGCGACCCCGGACACGGTCGCGGCGGCCCTCGCCGGCTACGGCGCCCGGCCGTGGCAGGTGGAGCTGGTGACCCCGCTGCTGGTGAAGGCGCTGACGGCGACGGCGTGAACCCGCCCGGAGAGCCCCCGGTGCCCGGAGAGGCGCCGGGGGCTCCGCCGTGTCCCGGGACGGGCCCTACGGGGCCGGGCTGAGGTTCCCGTCGAGGTCCATGTCGAAGACACCCTGGGTCTTGCCGTCGACCTTGAGGTGTTTGAGCCAGTGCTTCGAGAGCTCGTGCACGTTCCCGTGCTGGATCTCCCACGGGGCGGAATGCCCCGCGCAGTCCAGCTTGACCATCAGCTTGTGGGCGCCCGTGACGGAGTTGTAGAGCGCGGGGACGGAGAAGTTGAGCTCCGGGTTGCTGCTGGGCGGTTTCGTGTTGGCCTGCCTGTCGTGCTCCCCGTACACGAGCAGCACGGGCACGCTTCCGCCGAGCACCCCGCCCTGCGCCGCGGTGGTCTCGTTCCATCCCCACCGGGCGAAGCTCCGGTACCGGCTGAGCCCGTCGATGTTCCCCCAGACGCTGCCGACCGGATCGCTCTTCAGCAACGCGTCCCAGACCACGTCGACGATGCCCTCCTCACGCTGACCGTCGCAGTGCAGTTCGCCGGCCCAGCCCTGGTCCAGTCCCTTCTTCGTGCTGAGGTTGGTCGGGAAGCCCGGCACCGGCAGCGACGCCGGAGGATTCGAGGTGCCCTTGGCCGGGAAGATCGGCGCCAGCAGGAACAGGCTCTCGACCTCGCCGGGGTTCTTGACCGCGTACGGCCCCATCCAGAACGCGGCGGCGGACCAGCCGATGAAGGCGACCTTGTCCGCCTCGCACAGCTTGCGGATGAACGTCACGACGGTGTGCAGCTCGTCCCGGTCGCTGTTGGAGTCGTTCAGCTGGTACGGGTAGTTCGGCAGGCCCGGCGTGAATCCCGGCGGCCGCGGCGTCAGCAGGTTCTGCTGGTTGGGGTTGACGTTGCGGGGGTCGCCCATCGTGGGCCGCGCCGAGAGGCCGGAGCCCTGGAGGTCCATCAGGAAGACGTCGTAGCCGGCCTGCGCCAACGCCCCGGCCCAGCTGTACGTCTTGTACCGGAGGTCGAAGCCCGGGAGCACCGGGATGCTCCGGCCGTGGAGCATGAGGACCGGCTTGCGCTTCTGTCCGGGGGGCGTGCCGTTCCGCTCCCGTACGAAGAGCTCGACCTCCTCGTCCTTGTTGGCGGGGACGGTGGACGTGTGCCAGACCCAGTGGTCGGTGGTGGTGACCTTCGCCATGGGAGTCCGTTCTGTCGGGGGGGCCGGGGCCCTACACCCCGGTCCGGCCAGCGTCTTCCGGGCGGGGGGCGGGTGCCACGGCACGGCCGCCCCGCTGGGCCCATCGGGTTGCCGGACCGTCCCAACGGAGGGGCGCGCGGAAGGGGCGCGCGCGGTGGTGCGGGGTGTGACCTTCGCCGCTTGGCCCTCAGGGGCTGGGCAGCTTGGTTACCCACAAGTAGCATGGGTGGAGCAAGCGCACGCTTAGGCGTGGGCCGCAGCAGCAGTGCCACCCCGCACCCTGGAGGAGAGCCATCGTGCCTCGTACCGTCAGGGACGTCGTCTTCGTCGACGGCGTCCGCACCCCGTTCGGCAAGGCGGGCCCGAAGGGCATCTACCACGAGACCCGCGCCGACGACCTCGTCGTCAAGGCCATCCGGGAGCTGCTGCGCCGCAACCCGGGCCTCGACCCCGCGCAGATCGACGAGGTCGCCATCGCCGCGACCACGCAGATCGGTGACCAGGGTCTGACCCTCGGCCGTACGGCGGGCATCCTCGCCGGCCTGCCGCAGTCGGTGCCGGGCTACTCCATCGACCGCATGTGCGCCGGTGCCCTCACGGCCGTGACCAGCGTCGCCGGTTCGATCGCGTTCGGCGCGTACGACGCCGTCATCGCCGGTGGCGTCGAGCACATGGGCCGCCACCCCATGGGCGAGGGCGTCGACCCGAACCCGCGCTTCGTCAGCGAGAAGCTGGTCGACGAGTCCGCCCTCTTCATGGGCATGACCGCCGAGAACCTGCACGACCGCTACCCGAGCATCACCAAGCAGCGGGCCGACGAGTACGCCGTGCGCTCGCAGGAGAAGGCCGCCAAGGCGTACGCCGACGGCAAGATCCAGCAGGACCTGGTGCCGATCTCGGTGCGCCGCACCGACGCCTCCACCGGTGAGACCGGCTGGGGCCTGGTCACCGCCGACGAGCCGATGCGCCCGGGCACCACCCTGGAGTCGCTGGCCAACCTGAAGACGCCGTTCCGCGTCCACGGCAACGTCACCGCGGGCAACGCGGCCGGTCTCAACGACGGCGCCACCGCCTCGATCATCGCCTCCGAGGACTTCGCCCGGGAGAACAACCTCCCGGTCAAGATGCGCCTCGTCTCCTACGCCTTCGCCGGCGTCGAGCCCGAGGTCATGGGCTACGGCCCGATCCCGGCGACCGAGAAGGCCCTCGCCAAGGCCGGTCTGTCCATCGAGGACATCGACCTCTTCGAGATCAACGAGGCCTTCGCGGTCCAGGTCCTCGCGTTCCTGGAGCACTACGGCATCGCCGACGACGACGCCCGCGTGAACCAGTACGGCGGCGCGATCGCCTACGGTCACCCGCTCGCCTCCTCCGGCGTCCGTCTGATGACGCAGCTGGCCCGCCAGTTCGAGGAGAACCCGCAGGTCCGCTACGGCCTCAACACCATGTGCGTCGGCTTCGGCATGGGCGCGACGGTCATCTGGGAAAACCCCCACTGGGAGGGCAAGTGAGCACCACCGCCGAGCTTCTGAAGGGCGCCGCCGAGCTCTTCCCGGACGAGGTCGTGACCTCGGCCCACGTACGGCACTTCGAACTGCCCGCGGGTGCGGGCCGGTTCGCGCTGATCACGCTGGACAACGGCTTCGACCACACCAAGCCGACCACCTTCGGCCCGCAGTCCCTCGCCAACCTGAACACGGCGATCGACCAGGTCGAGGCCGAGGCCGCGAACGGTGAGATCGTCGGCGTCGGCATTACCGGCAAGCCGTTCATCTTCGCCGTCGGCGCCGACCTCAAGGGCGTCGAGCTGCTCAAGAAGCACGACGAGGCGCTCGCCATCGGCAAGGGCGGCCACGACGTCTTCAAGCGCCTCTCCGCGCTCGCCGTGCCGACCTTCGCGTACTACAACGGCGCGGCCATGGGCGGCGGTGTCGAGGTCGGTCTGCACTGCACCTACCGCACCGTGTCGAAGGCCCTGCCGGCCTTCTCGCTGCCCGAGGTCTTCCTCGGCCTGGTGCCCGGCTGGGGCGGCTGCGCCATCCTGCCGAACCTGATCGGCGCCGAGAAGGCCGTCTCGGTCATCATCGAGAACTCGCTGAACCAGAACCGTCAGCTCAAGGGCAAGCAGGTCTTCGAGCTCGGCATCGCCGACGCGCTGTTCGAGGGTGCCGACTTCCTGGAGCAGTCCCTCATCTGGACCGCCGGCGTCCTCAACGGCTCCGTGGCCGTAGAGCGCCCGGAGATCGACCGCGGCGAGGCCTGGGACCAGGCCGTCGCCAAGGGCCGTCTCGTCGCCGACTCCAAGGTGCACGGCGCCGCCCCCGCCGCCTACCGCGCCCTCGACATCATCGAGGCCGCCAAGGACGGGGACCTGCAGAAGGGCTTCGACGCCGAGGACCAGGCCCTCGCGGACCTGATCATGGGCGGCGAGCTGCGCTCCGGCATCTACGCCTTCAACCTGGTGCAGAAGCGCGGCAAGCGCCCCGCCGGTGCCCCGGACAAGTCGCTGGCCCGCCCGGTCACCAAGGTCGGTGTCGTCGGCGCCGGTCTGATGGCCTCCCAGCTGGCCCTGCTCTTCCTGCGCCGCCTGGAGGTGCCGGTCGTCCTGACCGACATCGACCAGGAGCGCATCGACAAGGGCGTGGGCTACGTCCACGGCGAGATCGAGAAGCTGCTCGGCAAGGGCCGTATCAACCAGGACAAGGCCAACCGTCTCAAGGGCCTGGTCTCCGGTGTGCTCGACAAGGCCGCGGGCTTCGCGGACGCGGACTTCATCATCGAGGCCGTGTTCGAAGAGATGGGCGTCAAGCAGCAGGTGTTCGCGGAGGTCGAGGCGGTCGCCCCGGCGCACGCGATCCTCGCCACCAACACCTCCTCGCTGTCCGTCTCGGAGATGGCCTCCAAGCTCCAGCACCCGGAGCGCGTGGTCGGCTTCCACTTCTTCAACCCGGTCGCGATCCTCCCGCTCCTGGAGATCGTCCGCGGCGAGAAGACGGACGACGCCTCCCTGGCCACCGCGTTCGGTGTCGCCAAGAAGCTGAAGAAGACCGCGGTCCTCACCAAGGACGCCCCGGCGTTCGTCGTGAACCGCATCCTGACCCGCTTCATGGGCGAGATCCAGAACGTCATCGACGAGGGCACCTCGGTCGAGACCGCCGAGAAGGCGATCGAGCCGCTCGGCCTGCCGATGTCGCCGCTGGTGCTCCTGGAGCTCGTCGGCCCGGCGATCGGTCTGCACGTCTCCGAGACGCTGAACCGCTCCTTCCCCGAGCGCTTCAAGGTCTCCCCCAACCTGAAGGCGGTCGTCGAGGCCGGCAAGCGCGGCTTCTACGTCTACAACGCGGAGAACGGCTTCAAGCCGGAGCTCGACCCCGCGGTCGCCGCGCTGCTCAAGCAGGGCGACGTCGTCCTGACGGAGGAGCAGGTCCGCGACCGCGTCCTGGACGCGGTCGCGCAGGAGATCGGCCTGATGCTGGAGGAGGGTGTCGTCGCCGAGGCGCAGGACATCGACCTCTGCCTGATCACGGGCGCGGGCTGGCCCTTCCACCTGGGCGGCATCACGCCGTACCTGGACCGTGAGGGCGTCTCCGAGCGCGTCAACGGCAAGCGTTTCCTGGCGCAGGGCGTGGCGAGCGTCCCGGCGTAACACCTCAGGGCGTGACAGAACGGCCCCGGCACCTTCTCCAGGTGCCGGGGCCGTTCCGTGGTCACGGGGCCGTTCCGTGGTCACGGGGCCGTTCCGTGGTCACGGGGCCGTTCCGTGGTCACGGGGCCGTTCCGTGGTCACGGGGCCGTTCCGTGGTCACGGGGCCGTTCTGTGTCGTGTCACGGGGCCGTTCCGCGTGGTGTCACGGGGCCGTTCCGTGTGGTGTCACAGGGGCGGTCACCCTATGGAGCGCCAGCCTTCCAGCAGGAGCCCGTCCGCCGCCGCCTTCTGGCGGGTGGCGAGGAGCGTCGTCCCGTCGGCCAGGGCCATCACGACCAGGCGACCGTCGAGGCCCCGGGTGAGGACGGTGTCGAGCGTGCCGTGCGGCTCACCGGTCTCCGACCAGTGGATGCCCTCCGCCTCCTTCTCGCTCGGGTAGGCGGCGAGGGCGAGCCGGCCGTCGGCGGACTGCTGGGCGAGGACCGTGCAGTCGAAGCCGTCGATGAGACAGCGGGTGGCGGACAGCCGTCCGGTGCCCACCGCCTTGCCGAGGACGGTCGGCTCCAGGGAGCGCTCCGGCGACCAGGCGCGGACCTGGCCCTCCTGGTCGAGGTAGAAGAGGGTGACGTGCCCGGAGGGGCCGGTGGTGGCCGCCAGGGTGCCCATGGTCACCGAGGCCGGCAGCAGCTCCTCGCGCAGCGGCTTCGCCCCCGCCTCGCGCTGTACGTAGCGGGCGAGGCCCGTGGCGTGCGAGCTGTACAGCTCGACCAGGCCTGAGCCGTTGGTGACGGCGACCGGCGAGGGGTCGGTCTTCGAGCCCTTCAGGTCCCACCAGGGGTGCCAGCCGCCGGCGTCCTTCTGCGCGCGGAGGCTGAGGCCGCCGCCGCCGTTCCGCACGAAGACGTGGGCGCGGCCCTGGGCGTCCACCGCGACGGCGGGGTTGCCCGTCCAGGCGCTCTTGACGTTCGAGTGCCCCAGGGAGCGCCAGGGGGCGGCCGGGCGGCCCGTCTGGAACTGGACGGCGTGCACCAGCTCGACGTGTCCCTCGGTGCCGCCCGTGGGCCGCAGGCCCACCAGGTGGACGTACCGGTCGGCGCCCTGGCCGACGGCGAGGAACGGGTTCAGCGCGCCGTCACCGAGGGACACCGGGCCGCTCCAGCCGCCGGGCTCCTCGGTCCAGCGCACCACCTCGCCGTCCCGGGGCAGGTAGGCGCTGAACCGGCCCTCCTCCCCTCTGGTCAGCCAGCCGCCCTGGAGCACGGGGGCGGCGGGGCCGTGGGAACGGTCGGTGGGGGCCTGGGATCGATTCGCCATGGGGGGATCCAGCACTCCGGTCGTCGGGAGGAGTTCGGGTACGAAGCGACTTTAGTCGCCCTCCCGGACGGTCTCCTCCGCGCCTACGACCTCACCCGCTCAGTACATGGCGTCCCGGCCCTGCCGCCCGAGCCGGCTGTGACCGCGCCCGTACAGGAAGTACACGACGAAGCCGATCACCATCCAGACGGCGAAGCGGAACCAGGTCTCGCCGGGCAGATTGAGCATGAGCCAGACGGAGGCGGCGATGGAGAGGATCGGCAGCGCCGGCACCCAGGGGGTGCGGAAGGACCGGTGCAGGTCGGGGCGGGTACGGCGGAGCACCATGACGCCCAGGGCGACGACGACGAAGGCGAAGAGGGTGCCGATGTTCACCAGGGTCGCGAGCTCGTTGATGCTGGTGAAGCCGGCGACGATGGCGATGATCACACCGAGCAGGATGGTCGGCCGGTACGGCGTCCTGAACCGGGGGTGCGTGACGGAGAAGAAGCGCGGCAGCAGGCCGTCGCGGCTCATGGCGAAGAAGACGCGGGTCTGGCCGAGCAGCAGGATCAGACAGACCGTGGTGAGACCGACGGCGGCGCCGAAGCTGATCACGCCCGCGTACCACGGGTGTCCCGCCGCCTTGAAGGCGTCGGCGAGGGGGGCGCTGGTGGACAGCTCGGTGTACTTCTGCATGCCGGTGACGACGAGGGCGACCGCCACGTACAGCACGGTGCAGATGAGGAGCGAGCCGAGGATGCCGCGGGGCATGTCCCGCTGCGGCAGCTTGGTCTCCTCCGCGGCGGTGGCGACCACGTCGAAGCCGATGAAGGCGAAGAAGACGACGGAGGCGGCGGTGAAGATGCCCATGACGCCGAAGTTGGTCGGCTCGTAGCCGAAGATCAGCTGGACCATCGGGGAGTTCCAGCCGGAGGTACCGCCGGGCGGGCTGACGGCCGGCGGGATGAAGGGCTTGTAGTTGTCGCCGACGATGAAGAACAGGCCCGCGATGATCACGATCATCACGACGGTCACCTTGATCGCGACGACGACCGCGGTGATCCGGGCGGAGAGCTTCATGCCGAGGACGAGGACCACGGTCAGCACGAGGACGAGCAGGAAGGCCAGGAGGTCGAAGGTGCCGCCCGCGACGTCCGGCCCTTCGAGCGAGGCCGGCAGGTGCCAGCCGATGTTGTCCATCAGGGATCTGACGTAACCGGACCAGCCGACGGCCACCACCGCCGTACCGAGGGCGAACTCCAGGACCAGGTCCCAGCCGATGATCCAGGCCGGCAGCTCGCCGATCGAGGCGTACGCGAAGGTGTACGCCGATCCCGCCACCGGCACCGTCGAGGCGAACTCGGCGTAGCACAGGGCGGCGAGGGCGCAGACGATGCCGGCGGCGACGAAGGCGAGCGCGGTGGCCGGCCCGGCGTTCTCCTTGGCGACCTTGCCGGTCAGGACGAAGATGCCGGTGCCGATGATGACGCCGACACCGAACACCGTCAGATCCCAGGCCGACAGGGATTTTCGGAGCGCGTGCTCCGGCTCCTCCGTGTCGCGAATCGACTGTTCGACCGACTTCGTCCGGAACAATCCGGTGTTGGCGCGTGGCTGCTGATCCGTACTCACGTCGCACCTCCCTGCCATGGGGCTGCCCGCCCTGTGGTCAGAATGCACGCGAAAGGGCCGGTCGGCACTCCGAAGAGTGAGCCGACCGGCCCAAAGGTGACGCCGGGTGACGGTGGCCCGTCAGTCGCGGGCGGGCTCCACGGCCTGCGCGCTGCTCTCGAACCGTCCGTCGAGCCGCGAGACCAGACCGGTGACCTGGCGGGCGATGTCCGGGGCGGTCAGCCCGATCTCCGCCAGGACCTCGCCCCGCGAGGCGTGGTCGAGGAAGCGCGGCGGGATGCCGAAGTCACGCAGCGGTACGTCGACGCCGGCGTCGCGCAGCGCCTGGGCGACGGCGGAGCCGACACCGCCGACACGGCTGTTGTCCTCGACGGTGACGACCACCCGGTGGCGCTCGGCCAGCGGGGCGAGGGCCTCGTCGACCGGCTTGACCCAACGGGGGTCGACGACGGTGGTGGAGATGCCCTGCCGGTCGAGGAGGTCGGCGATCTCCAGGCACATGGGGGCCAGGGCGCCCACGGAGACCAGGAGGACGTCCGGCCGCTCCGAGCCGGGCTCGCGGAGCACGTCCATGCCGCCGACGCGGCGCAGCGCGGGGACGGCCGGGCCGACCGCGCCCTTGGAGAAGCGGACCACGGTCGGGGCGTCGGTGACCTCGACGGCCTCGCGCAGCTGGGCGCGGACCTGGTCGGCGTCGCGCGGGGCGGCGAGCCGCAGGCCGGGGACGACCTGGAGGATCGACATGTCCCACATGCCGTTGTGGGAGGCGCCGTCGGTGCCGGTGACACCGGCCCGGTCGAGGACGAAGGTGACGCCGCACTTGTGCAGGGCCACGTCCATCAGGACCTGGTCGAAGGCGCGGTTGAGGAAGGTCGCGTAGACCGCGAAGACCGGGTGGAGGCCGCCGGTGGCGAGGCCGGCCGCGGAGACCGCGGCGTGCTGCTCGGCGATGCCGACGTCGAAGACCCGCTCGGGGAAGGCCTTGGCGAACTTGTCGAGACCGACGGGCTGGAGCATGGCCGCGGTGATGGCGACGATGTCCGCGCGCTCCTTGCCGAGCTTCACCATCTCCTCGCCGAAGACCGAGGTCCAGTCGGCGCCGGAGGAGGCGATGGGCAGGCCGGTGTCGGGGTGGATCTTGCCGACGGCGTGGAAGCGGTCGGCCTCGTCCTGGAGGGCGGGCTGGTAGCCGCGGCCCTTCTCGGTGAGGCAGTGGACGATCACCGGGCCGCCGAAGCGCTTGGCGCGGGTGAGGGCGGACTCCAGGGCCTCGATGTCGTGGCCGTCGATGGGGCCGACGTACTTGAGGCCGAGGTCCTCGAACATGCCCTGCGGGGCGATGAAGTCCTTGAGGCCCTTCTTGGCGCCGTGCAGCGTCTCGTACAGCGGCTTCCCGACGACGGGGGTGCGCTCCAGGATGTCCTTGCCGCGGGCGAGGAAGCGCTCGTAGCCGTCGGTGGTGCGCAGGGTGGCCAGGTGGTTGGCGAGGCCGCCGATGGTGGGCGCGTAGGAGCGCTCGTTGTCGTTGACGACGATGACGAGCGGGCGGTCCTTGGCGGCGGCGATGTTGTTCAGCGCCTCCCAGGCCATGCCGCCGGTGAGGGCGCCGTCGCCGATGACCGCGACGACGTGGTCGTCCTTCTTCAGGACCTCGTTCGCCTTGGCCAGGCCGTCGGCCCAGCCGAGGACGGTGGAGGCGTGCGAGTTCTCGATGACGTCGTGCTCGGACTCGGCCTGTGAGGGGTAGCCGGAGAGGCCGCCCTTCATCTTGAGCTTCGAGAAGTCCTGGCGTCCGGTGAGGAGCTTGTGGACGTAGCTCTGGTGGCCGGTGTCCCAGAGGACCTTGTCCTTCGGGGAGTCGAACACCCGGTGCAGGGCGATGGTCAGCTCGACCACACCGAGGTTGGGGCCGAGGTGCCCGCCGGTCTTGGAGACGGCGTCCACGAGGAACGTCCTGATCTCGTCGGCCAGCTGGTCCAGCTGTTCCGGGGAGAGCCGGTCCAGATCTCGCGGTCCCCTGATACGGGTCAGCAGAGCCACCCGTTCCTCCTTGCTTTGAGCTGGTCGAGCTTGCCGATTTGTCGAGTCTAATGTTCCGTCTTGGATCGTGGGCATCGGGCCAGGGGGTGAGGCGTCACCCGCACGGCCGACATACCGCTGATCTGTACGGCTCTGTACGCGCGCGTGCACTGCTCCGGACGCGCGGCAGCCCGGCACCGGTTTCCCGGTGCCGGGCTGATGTGACAGGTGTTACGCGCGGCCCGCTGTCTTCTGCGTGCGGCGGGACACCGAGTCGATGATCACGGCGATGAGGAGCACCGCTCCGGTGATCATGTACTGGATCGCGTTCGAGGACAGGTTCATCTGGTTGAGGCCCTGGACGATCGACTGGATGACCAGGATGCCCAGGAGCGCCGACCAGACCTTGCCGCGTCCGCCGAACAGGGACGTGCCGCCGATGACCGCGGCGGCGATGCACATCATCAGCTGGTTGCCGCCGCCGAGGGAGCGGTCGGCGCCGCCGGTCGCGGAGGCGAGGAAGAGACCGCCGATGGCGCCCATCGTGCCGGAGATCATGAAGACCGAGATCCGGATCCACGACACGTTGATGCCGGCGCGGCGGGCAGCCTCGATGCCGCCGCCGACCGCGAAGACCTGACGGCCGTACGTGGTGCGGCGCAGGACGAAGTCGGTGACGAGCAGGATCACCAGGAAGATCACCAGGGAGAGCGGCAGGCCCTGCTCCTGGTTGAAGCCGTACGCGGCGACGAGGACCAGGACCGCGAGGACGGCGGTGCGCAGGATGATCTCGCTCTGCGGGCGGTGCGGCAGCTCGGCGGCCTTGCGGCGGCGGGAGTCGCGCAGCTGGGCGAGGTAGAAGGCGGCGACGACCACCACGGCGAGGCCGTAGGCGGCGGCGACGTCGGAGAAGTAGTACTTGGTGAGGTCGCCGACGAAGCTGCCGATCGGGGTGGGGATGGTCGACCGGTCGCCCATGACCCAGGTCTGCAGACCGGCCCAGCCGAGGAAGCCGGCGAGGGTGACGACGAAGGCGGGCACGCCGATCTTGGCGAACACCATGCCGTGGAAGGCGCCGATCAGGGTGCCGGACAGGATGCCGAGGAGGATGGCGAGGCCGTCGGGCATGTCGGTGCCGAGGACGCCCCAGACCGAGCCGGCCAGACCCGCCACGGAGCCGACGGCGAGGTCGATCTCGCCGAGCAGCAGCACGAAGACGATGCCGACGGCCATGATGCCGGGGCCGACCGCGTACAGCGTGATCTGGTCGAGGTTGTACGAGGTGATGAAGTTGCCGGTGAGGGCCTGGAAGACGATGCCGATGACGATCAGGCCGACGACGACGGGCAGCGAGCCGATCTCGCCCGAGCGGATCTTGCGCTTGAACTCGTCGACGTAGCCCTTGAAGCCCTGTTCGCGGACGAGGAGGCGGGGGTCGACGGCGGGCACGGCGGCGGCGGCCGGCGCCTCCACGCGCGGCTCGGGCACCGTGTCCTCGGAGGTGCTGGGGGTCGTGCTCACTTCGCTACCTCCGCGTTGCGGGCCTGGCGGCGGGTCACGGCGTTGTCCGTGGCACCGGTGATCGCGGCGATGATCTCTTCGTGCGTGGTGGTGGCCACCGGGAAGGTGCCGTTGTTGCGACCGAGGCGGAGCACGGCCACGGTGTCGGCGACGGCCTTCACATCGGCCATGTTGTGGCTGATGAGGATGACGCCGAGGCCCTGCTCGCGCAGCCGCTCGACCAGGTCGAGGACCTGCGCGGTCTGCTCGACGCCGAGCGCGGCGGTCGGCTCGTCCAGGATCACGATCTTGGGGTCGCCGACCAGGGCGCGCGCGATGGCGACGACCTGCCGCTGGCCGCCGGAGAGGGCGGCGACGGGTATGCGGACGCTGGGGATGCGGATGGAGAGCGTGGAGAGCAGGTCCTTGGCCCGCTTCTCCATGGCGACCTCGTCGAGGACGCCGCCCTTCTTGATCTCGCGGCCGAGGAACAGGTTGGCGACGACGTCGAGGTTGTCGCAGAGCGCGAGGTCCTGGTAGACGGTCGCGACACCGAGGTTCTGGGAGTCGTGCGGACGCTGGATCTCGACCTGCTCGCCCTCCCACTCGATGACGCCCTCGTCGATGGGGTGCACGCCTGCGATCGTCTTGACCAGCGTGGACTTTCCCGCTCCGTTGTCGCCGACGAGCGCGACGACCTCTCCTGCGTGGACTTCGAGATCGACACCGGAGAGGACCTGGACCGCTCCGAATCGCTTGAAGATCCCGCGCAACGCCAGCACGGGCGTCTGGGACACGTGAACCAACTCCTTCGCCGCCCGGAGGGCGGCGGCATGTCGCGCCGCCGGTGCAGCGCCGAAGTTTCGGGGGGCTGGGCTCGTCCGGCCCCCGGACCGACAGCGGGGTCTGGGTCGGCCGGGGACCGGACGGGCTGGGGGACGGATCCGGGCGTCGTACGCCGGCCGGGGTTACCGAGGGTCTTCACCCTGTGTACGCGGCCGGCGGCGCCCCTGTGCGGGGCGGCGGGTGCCGGTATCCGTGGCGCCGGGCCCGTAGGGACCCGGCGGGTGGGACATGGGTTACTTGATGCCCAGCTCGGTGCACTTGGCGGCGAGGTCCGCCGTGCAGAGGTCGGCGGCCTTGTAGATGCCGTCCTTGACCACCGTGGTCTGGATGTTGGTCTTGTCGACCACGACCGGGGCGAAGAGCGTGGAGGGCACGCCGTCGGTCGTGCCCTGGGCGCCGAGCTCCTTGCCCTTGAGCAGGTTCACCGCGAACTTGGCGGCCTCGGGGGCCAGCTGGAGCGGCGACTTGTAGATGGTGAAGGTCTGGGTGCCGGCGATGATGCGCTGGACGCCCGCGACCTCGGCGTCCTGGCCGCCCACCGGGATGCCCTTGACGCCGGCGTTCTCGAGGGAGGTGATGATGCCGCCGGCCATGCCGTCGTTCGCCGAGTAGACGGCGCCGATCTTGTCCTTGCCGACCGAGGAGATCGCGGCGGACATCTTCTCGCCCGCGACCTTCGGGTCCCACTCGCCGGAGGCCTCGTAGGCGATCTTGCCGACCTTGCCGTCGAGGGCGGTGTGGGCGCCCTTCTTGAACAGACCGGCGTTCGGGTCCTTCTCGTCGCCGTTGATCATCACGACGTTGGCGGTGGCGGCCTTCGCGCCGAGCGCGGCCAGCAGGGCCTGGCCCTGGAGCTCGCCGACCTTGTTGTTGTCGTGGCTGACGTAGGCGTCGGCACCCGGGACGGCGCGGTCGTACGCGACGACCTTGACGCCCTTGGCCTTGGCGTCCTTGACCCAGCCCTCGGCCTTGGCGGCGTCGACCGGGTCGAGCGCGATGACCTTGACGCCGTCGGCGATCAGCTGGTCGAACTGCTGCTTCTGCTTCACGACGTCGGAGACCGCGTTGTTGTAGACGATCTCGCAGTCGGAGCAGGCGGCCTTGACGGCCTTCTCGAACTGGGGCTTGTCCAGGGCCTCGTAGCGCGAGGTCTTGTTCTCGGGCAGGAGCAGGCCGATCTTGGTCGAGCTGCCCTTGTCTCCGCTGTCGCCGCCGCCGGCCTGGCCGCAGGCGGCGAGCGAGAAGGCCATCGAGACCGCGGCCGTGGCTATGACGGCGCGACGCGTCACTGCGTTCATGTGGGGTTGCCTCCCTGACGAGGCCGCGACATTGCGGCCGAGGTGGCACGAAGTCAACTCGGCTGCAACGTTGACGTCAAGAAGTAAATCCTTAACGAGATGACAACGACGGTGTTCGTTATCTAAGTGAAGGCAAGACGCGAGGCCGGGCCGGTGGTGGGCAGCGCACTCTCCAACAGGGTCGAATCGCCCATTTCGCTCAGCACGAGGGCGAGCGCGCCCAGCACCTCGGCGCGCCCGCCGAGGGCCCCCTGAGCCAGCGAGAGCTGCCGGGCGGCGCTGGGGATCGCGTACCGCGAGACGGAGTCCCTGATGGGCGCCAGGACCAGCTCTCCGGCCTCGGCGAGGTCGCCGCCGAGCACCACCCGGCTGGGGTTCAGGAGGTTGCAGAGGTTGGCGATGCCACTGCCGATGTGCCGGCCGACGTCGGCGATCACCCGGCGGCAGCCGGGATCGCCCTCCCGGGCCAGCTGGACGACCCGCTCCATGGTCAGATCGGGGCCGTGGCTGGGCTGGAGCAGCGGCAGGACGTAGCGCGCGGCGGTGAAGGTCTCCAGGCAGCCGCGGTTGCCGCAGCGGCAGACGGGACCCGACTCGTCCAGGGTGATGTGCCCGATCTCGCCCGCCGTGCCGCCGGGCCCCCGGTAGACCCGCCCGTCGATGACGAGCCCGGCGCCGACGCCGCTGGCCACCTTGATGTACGCCAGGTCCTTGACGCCCCGGCCGCTGCCCCAGACCAGCTCGCCGAGCGCGCCGAGGTTGGCGTCGTTGTCGACGTGCACGGGGACGCCGAGGCGGCCGGAGAGCTCCTCGGCGGGGTTGATGCCGCTCCAGCCCGGCAGGATCGAGGTCGAGCCGAGGGTCCCGGAGGAGACGTCGATCGGGCCCGGCACGCCGAGGCCGACGCCGATCACCTTGTCGGGGCCGATGCCGGTGGCCCGGATGAGCCGCTTGACCAGCTGCTCGGCGCGGTCGAAGCCCTCGGCGGCGGAGGCGTCCACGTCGAGCGGCTCGGCCTCCTCGGCGAGCACCTGGTGGGCGAGGTTGCCGACGGCGACCCGCAGGTGGGTGTGGCCGAAGTCCACGCCGATCACGATGCCCGCGTCGCCGGAGAGCGAGACGCTGCGGGCCCGGCGGCCGCCCGCGGAGGTGGGCGTGACCTCGACGGTGCCGCCGTCCTTCAGCTCCCGAACGATGTTGGAGACCGTGGCGGCGGACAGGCCCGTCGCCCGGGCGATCTCCGCCTGGGTGAGCGAGCCGGCCATGCGCACCGCCCGGACGACCCGTTCGAGATTGGCCCTGTGCAGAGACGTCTGCGACCCCGGAGTCTCCATCGACTCACTCACTCCCACCGTTTTCTCCAACATGTGAACCCTAAGGGGACGCTTTCGGCTTGGTCCCCGTCAAGACCTTGAGTGTCGGACGGTGAGTGTCACACGACGTGCGGGGCCCCCGGCGCGAGTGCGCCGGGGGCCCCGTGAGTCGCGTCAGAGGGGTTACTTCACGGCGCCGGCGGTCAGTCCGGCCACCACCTGCCGCTGGAAGACGATGTACGCGGCGAGGACCGGGAGCATCGCCATCACCAGGCCGGCGAAGAGACCGGACCAGTCGCCCTTGTAGCCCTGGCTGACGGCCAGCTGGACGAGGCCCTGCGAGAGCACCTTCTTCTCCGGCTCGGTGTTCAGCACGGTCGGCAGCAGGTACTGGTTCCACTGGCCGAGGAAGTTGAAGATGCCGACGCTGATGAGGCCCGGCTTGGCCATGGGCAGCATCACCTGGAAGAAGGTCCGGGTGTGCGAGGCGCCGTCCACGAAGGCCGCTTCCGCCACCGAGCTCGGCAGGGTGCGGAAGAAGGCCGTGAGGAAGAAGACGGTGAACGGCAGCGAGTACGCGATGTAGACCAGGATCAGGCCGTGCAGCGTGTTGAGCAGGGCCATGTTCTGGAGGACGTAGAAGAGCGGCACGAGCGCCAGGATGACCGGGAAGCTCATCCCTCCGATGAAGAGGAAGTAGATGAAGCGGTTGCCCGGGAAGTCGAAGCGGGCCAGGACGTAGGCCGCCATCGAGCCGAGGAGGAGCGTGCCGAGGAGCGAGCCGCCGACCACCAGGATGGTGTTCAGGAAGTAGTCGCTCATGTGCGCCTCGGTCCAGGCGCGCGACCAGTTCTCGAAGTGCAGCTTGTCGGGCAGCGACCACGGGGAGGTGAAGATCGCCTTGTCGGTCTTGAAGGAGGTCATGACCGCCCAGAGCAGCGGCATGACGACCATGATCGCCCAGATGATGAGCACGCCGTGCGAGAAGACGTTGAGGGTCGCGCCCTCGGCCTTGGCGGTCCTGCGCGGGGCCGGCGCCACGGTCTTGGTGACCGTGGGGCCCGGGCCCGCCGGGGAGCCGGAGCTCTCGACGCCGGTGGTGGCAGTGTCGGTCGTCTTCATCAGAACTCCAGCCGCTCGCGCCGGCCCACCTTCATCACGACGGCCGCGAAGGCCAGCGTGACGACGAGGAGCGCGACACCGATGGTCGTTGCGTAGGCGGCCTGACCGTCCCGGAACGCCTTCTGGTACACGTACAGCGGAAGGACGATGGTGGAGAAGTCGGGTCCGCCGCCGTTGGGGCCGACGGTCATGATCTGGACGACGGCGAAGGACTCCGCGCCGAGCGCGAGGATGCCCATGTAGATCCAGCCGGACTGCACGGTGTCCCAGAGCAGCGGCAGGGTGATCTTGAAGAAGGTGGTGAAGCGGTTCGCGCCGTCGAGCAGGGCCGCCTCGTAGAAGTCCCTCGGAATGGACGCCATGCCGGCCGAGAAGAGGACGACGAAGAATCCGACCGTGGACCAGACGAGGACGACCATCACGCAGATCAGGGCCAGGTCCGGATCACCGAGCCAGTCCGGCTGGATGCTGTCGAGACCGACACCCTTCAATACGGAATTGATCGCTCCGCTGTTCGGGTTGTACGCGAACTGGAAGAGCAGCGCGACGATCGCGATCGACAGCACCTGCGGGAAGAAATAGACGATCTTGTAGAACGAGGAGCCGCGCACACCCGCGATCGCCGCGCCCCCGCGGCGCCGACCGCCGACATTCAGCATGAAGGCGAAGAAGAGCGCGAGTCCCACGGTCACCAGCGGCAGCACCACCGCGAAGGTCAGACTGTGCTGGAGCGATTTCCAGAAGACCTCGTCGTCCAGCATTCGGCTGTAGTTGTCGAATCCGACCATCCCGAATTCGGGACTCAGTCCGGTCCAGTCCGTGAACGAGTAGTAGATGGACTGGATGAACGGCCAGATGACGAACAGCACGTAGAGCGCGAGGGGGGCCGCCAGGAACCCCACGATGAAACGGTACTTGCCGTGTTGCATTCCTACCGACCCCGATCTTCCCGCGGAGACGCGCCGCTGGTGCCACGCGCCATGGGGCCGGGGCCCGCTCCCGGTCGGCGGGAAGGGGCCCCGGCACTGCTCACTGGTGCTTGTAGTGCTTGATCGAGGAGTCCTTGGCCGCCTCGTCGGCGTACTTCTGGATCTTCTTGATCGTCTCGGCCGGGGTCGCGCGGCCGGCCATCATCTCGCCGAGGCCGGCGACACCGATCTTCTCCTTCTGGAGGGCGACGTACCAGTCCTGGAGGCGCGGGTTGACGACGTTCTGGCCGGCCTTGTCCAGGGCGGCGACACCGGACTTGAGGCCCGGGGTCAGCTCGATGCCGTCGGTGCCGCCGTTGAGGGCGGTCAGGGACTTCACTGACTGGGTGAAGTTCTTCGAGGAGGCCTCGCTGAGCATGATGCGCAGCTGCTCCAGGCCGCCCTCCATGTTCTTCGCCTTCGCCGGGACGATGAAGGGCTCACCGCCGGAGGCCCAGATGGTGCCGAAGGGCATCTTGTCGGAGGAGTCGATGCCGGTCGGGGCGGAGACGGCCAGATCGAAGTCGGCCGGCATGGTCTTCGCGGCCTCGTTCTCGACCCAGGAGCCGTTCGGGATGAACAGCGCCTTGCCCTCGGTCCAGGCGGTCTGCGACTGGATGTGGTCGAGGCCGGGGGTGCCCTTGAGGATGTAGCCCTTCTTGACGAGCTCGTAGTACGCCTCGAAACAGGCCTTGACCGCGGGGTGCTCCCAGGCCTTCGGCTCCAGGTTGTCGATGGCGTCCAGGACCTCGCGGCCGCCGACCTTGCCGATCATCGGGTAGAGCGAGAAGGGGACGTAGTACGGGTACTTGCCGGCGTACGTCCAGCCGGCGATGCCCTTCTTCTTGGCCTTCTCGCAGACGGCCAGCATCTCGTCCCAGGTCTCGGGGTACTTCGCGTCGAGCGAGTCGAGCAGCTTCTGCGAGTACCAGACGCCGTAGACCGTGTAGGCGTAGTACATGATCCACACCGGGTCGCCGTCGAACTGGCCCATCTCGACGATGCCGGGCCGCAGGGTGTCGCGGACCTTCTTGCTCGGGTCGTCGATGGACGGAGCGTCCAGGAGCGGGGTGAGGTCCGCCAGCTGCTTCTGGCCGACGAGGACACCCATGTCCATCTGCTCGGCGCCGGAGTTGTCGATGAGGTCCGGCGGGGTGCCGCCGTTGAAGCGCGGCTGCAGCGTGGTGGTGATCTTCTGGGTCGGCGTGAACTTGACGCTCGCCTTGGGGTAATTGGTCTCGTAGACCTTGATCGCGTCCTTGGCGTACTGCTGTCCGAATCCGCCGTCGAAGAGGACGAAATCGAGCGGTGCCGACTCGTTCACCCCGAGCGGGTTCTTTTCGGACTTCGTGCCCTTCTCGACCTTTCCGTTGCCACCGCTGTCACTGCTCGCGCAGGCGGACAGGAAGCCCATGGTCGGCACGGAGATCAGACCGATAGCGGCAGAACGCTTGATCAGATCGCGACGGCCGAGGCCCTCATCGTTGTGTGCGGAGGTGGATCCCATGCTCAAGTCCTCGCCTTCATTCAGGACTCAGGCGGTGTACCGGTCGCCCGTACTCACTCGCCACAGGCGAAGGGCCCCGCCACCGCGGTCATTTGCAGCCGGGTCGTGCACGCGTCGGGCCGTCGCCGGATTGCTCCGACTGGCTGGACGCCGACAGGTATAGTCCACTTCCCTTCACGGGAGCAAGATCGAAACCAGGTTTGCACGACCATCTTTCCCGAGTTGAGACCTCCGGGATAAGCACGCTGGATCTGCGGCGTTTCGTCCAACCATTCGCCACGCAACACCCTTGACACGGCATCAGGGTCACCCCATCCCCCGGCTTCCCACCGGAACCGGTTGAAGGTGCGCGGAAGGAAAGGGGCATAGGGAACATACGAACGCCATCGAAACAGTTGTGTCACAAACCAGTTGCCTGGTGAAGATCTCGTGAGAAGGATCCGGGATCATAGAGGTCCCGCCACCACCCTGCCTCCGGCACGGGCGCGCGGTGGGACCTGCCTCATTCCATACGGATCTGGAGTACACGTGGCCAACTCTTCTGGCCTGAACCGCACGGGCATCCTGTCCCGTGTCACGGTCGCGGCGATAACCGCCGCGCTGGTCGGCACCACGACGGCCGCGGTGGCGGCCGAGGCGCCGCAGCCCGTCTCCTCCGGCATCGCGCGGAGCTCGAACGCGAGCGCCTTCGCGGCCACCTCCACCGCCGCCGCGGCGCCGGTCAACTACCTCCTCGGCGTCAACAGCGCCGGCACCGTCTGGGCCTACGAGCCGGTCGGTGGCGGCGTCATCCAGCGCCTCGCGGACAACTCCGGCACGGGCTGGAACTACCACAGCCGCTTCGCCCAGGCCGATCTGGACGGCGACGGCCACTCCGACGGCTGGTACGCCGTCCGCAACGGCCGCCTGAACTTCGTCGACACCGGCGCCCCCCGCGACCTCGGCGGCGGCTGGAACATCTACAACAAGATCGTCTCCGCCTCCAACACGGGCGGCGGCGCGGCCGACGACATCCTCGCGCGCGACACCTACGGCGTGCTGTGGCACTACCTCGGCTACGGCAACGGCGCACTGACCACGCGTTACAAGGTCGGCGGCGGCTGGAACGCGTACAACCAGATCGCCGGCAAGGGCGACCTGACCGGCGACGGCCGTCCCGACATCGTCGCCCGCGACGGCTCGGGCGTGCTGTGGCTGTACAAGGGCACCGGCAACTACAAGGCGCCCTTCACCACCCGCACCCGCATCGGCGGTGGCTGGAACACGTACAACACCCTCGTCTCCTCCGGCGACCTGAACTTCGACGGCAAGGCCGACCTCGTCGCCCGCAACAGCGCCGGCGAGCTCTGGCTGTACAAGGGCACGGGCAACGCCTCTGCCCCGTACAGCGCCCGCGTGAGGATCGGCACGTCCGGCTGGAACAGCTTCCGCGAGCTGTTCTGATCGGCTCCCGCTCAGCGCAAGGGCCCCGCTCCTCTTCCGAGGAGCGGGGCCCTTTCCGTTCATCCGATCCGTCAGCCGCGGATCAGGTTGCGGAGCACGTACTGCATGATGCCGCCGTTGCGGTAGTAGTCCGCCTCACCGGGGGTGTCGATGCGGACGACCGCGTCGAACTCGACACCGGTGTCGGTGGTGACCTTGACCGTGCTCGGCGTGGTGCCCTCGTTCAGCTCCGTGACGCCCGTGATGGAGAAGGTCTCCTCGCCGGTCAGGCCGAGCGAGTCGGCCGACTGGCCGGCCGGGAACTGGAGCGGCAGGACGCCCATGCCGATGAGGTTCGAGCGGTGGATGCGCTCGTACGACTCGGTGATGACGGCCTTGACGCCGA
The DNA here is from genome assembly GCF_049913175.1 of Streptomyces sp. R-07. Taxonomy (NCBI): domain Bacteria; kingdom Bacillati; phylum Actinomycetota; class Actinomycetes; order Kitasatosporales; family Streptomycetaceae; genus Streptomyces; species Streptomyces sp. R-07. Next base: position 6,166,866 of record NZ_CP183978.1, on the reverse strand, counting down.
GGAGCGCGGTGCCCTTGGCGGCCCAGTCGCGGGACGAGCCGGAGCCGTACTCCTTGCCGCCCAGGATGACCAGCGGGGTGCCGGCGGCCTGGTAGTTCTGCGAGGCGTCGTAGATGAACGACACCGGCGCGTCGGCCTGGGTGAAGTCGCGGGTGAAGCCGCCCTCGGTGCCCGGCGCGATCTGGTTGCGCAGGCGGATGTTGGCGAAGGTGCCGCGGATCATGACCTCGTGGTTGCCTCGGCGCGAGCCGTAGGAGTTGAAGTCACGACGCTCCACACCGTGCTCGGTGAGGTACTTGCCGGCCGGGGTGTCGGCCTTGATGGCACCGGCCGGGGAGATGTGGTCGGTGGTGACCGAGTCGCCCAGCTTGGCCAGGACACGGGCGCCGGTGATGTCGGTGACCGGGGTGGTCTCCATCGTCATGCCCTCGAAGTACGGGGGCTTCCGGACGTAGGTGGACTCGGTGTCCCACTCGAAGGTGTTGCCGGTCGGGATCGACAGCGCCTGCCACTGGGCGTCGCCCGCGAAGACGTCCTGGTAGGACTTGTTGAACATGTCCTCGCCGATGGCGTTGGCGACGACGTCGTTGACCTCGGCCTCGGAGGGCCAGATGTCCGCCAGGTAGACGGGCTTGCCGTCCTGGTCGACACCGAGGGCGTCCTTGGTGATGTCCACCTTCATGGAGCCCGCGATGGCGTACGCGACGACCAGCGGCGGGGAGGCCAGGTAGTTCATCTTGACGTCGGGGTTGATGCGACCCTCGAAGTTGCGGTTGCCCGAGAGCACCGAGGTCACGGCCAGGTCGTGCTCGTTGACGGCCTTGGAGACCTCCTCCGGCAGCGGGCCGGAGTTGCCGATGCAGGTGGTGCAGCCGTACCCGACGAGGTTGAAGCCGACCTTGTCGAGGTACGGGGTGAGGCCCGCCTTGTCGAAGTAGTCGGTGACGACCTTCGAGCCCGGGGCGAGGGTGGTCTTGACCCACGGCTTGCGGGTCAGGCCCTTCTCGACGGCCTTCTTCGCGACGAGCGCGGCGGCGACCATCACGTACGGGTTCGAGGTGTTGGTGCAGGAGGTGATCGCGGCGACGGTGACGGCGCCGTGGTCGATCTCGTACGTCGAGCCGTCGGGGGCGGTCACCTGGACCGGCTTCGACGGGGCGCCGTTCGGGTGGTTCGCCGGGGCGTCGGAGGCCGGGAAGGACTCCTTGCCCGCCTCGTCGACCTCGTCGACGTAGTTGCGGACGTCCTGGGCGAACTGCGCGGCGGCGTTCGCGAGGACGATGCGGTCCTGCGGGCGCTTCGGGCCGGCGATGGAGGGGACGACCGTGGAGAGGTCGAGCTCCAGCTTCTCGGAGAAGTCGGGCTCGGCGGCCGGGTCGAGCCAGAGGCCCTGCTCCTTGGCGTACGCCTCGACGAGCGCGACCTGCTGCGCGGAGCGGCCGGTCAGCTTGAGGTAGTTCAGGGTCTCGTCGTCGATCGGGAAGACCGCGGCGGTGGAACCGAACTCCGGCGACATGTTGCCGATGGTGGCGCGGTTCGCGAGGGAGGTCGCGGCGACGCCCTCGCCGTAGAACTCGACGAACTTGCCGACGACGCCGTGCTTGCGCAGCATCTCGGTGATCGTGAGGACGAGGTCGGTGGCGGTGGTGCCGGCCGGGAGCTCGCCGGTCAGCTTGAAGCCGACGACGCGCGGGATGAGCATGGAGACCGGCTGGCCGAGCATCGCGGCCTCGGCCTCGATGCCGCCGACGCCCCAGCCCAGCACACCGAGGCCGTTGACCATGGTGGTGTGCGAGTCGGTGCCGACGAGGGTGTCGGGGTACGCCTGGCCGTTGCGGACCATGACCGTGCGGGCCAGGTGCTCGATGTTCACCTGGTGGACGATGCCGGTGCCCGGGGGGACGACCTTGAAGTCGTCGAACGCGGTCTGGCCCCAGCGCAGGAACTGGTAGCGCTCCTTGTTGCGGCCGTACTCGAGCTCGACGTTCTGCGCGAAGGCGTCGTTGGTGCCGAACTTGTCGGCGATGACGGAGTGGTCGATGACCATCTCGGCCGGGGAGAGCGGGTTGATCTTCGCCGGGTCGCCGCCGAGCGCGGCGACGGCCTCACGCATGGTGGCGAGGTCGACGACACAGGGCACACCCGTGAAGTCCTGCATGATCACGCGGGCGGGCGTGAACTGGATCTCCTGGCTCGGCTGAGCCTGCGAGTCCCAGTTGCCGAGGGCCCGGATGTGGTCGGCGGTGATGTTCGCGCCGTCCTCGGTGCGGAGCAGGTTCTCCAGGAGGACCTTCAGGCTGTAAGGGAGGCGCGCGGAGCCCTCGACCTTGTCCAGCTTGAAGATCTCGTACGACTCGTCGCCCACGCGCAGCGTGCTGCGGGCGTCGAAGCTGTTCGCCGACACGACAGTCTCCTTCATATATGTGCGCGTTCCACCACATCCTGCCGCCACGTACACGTCGTCGATCCGCTAAGGTAAGGCTAAGTTAGGTAACCCTTACCGGGTTGGCGGCAGCGGTGCGCCTCGGCAGATATCTCGATGTCGAGATAACTCTAGTACATCACCGCCGAACGGTCATGCCTGGCATGCCCCGAAGCCGGTGCAGGTTCGCCGCCACCAGGAGGGTGCGCACGCGGTCGACGTCGCCGGGGTGCTGGGCCCCCCGCTTGGGCAGCACGAAGACGACGCCCGTGCGCCGGGTCCTGAGGACGAAGAGCTCGGAGGTCTCCACGTACCAGGGGAACACCTGCCAGTCGATGCCGCTGGCCAGCCCCCCGCCCGTGGTCGTCATCCCCTGGCCGCCGACCACCGTCCGGCAGATGCCGTACTCACCCATGCCGTCGAACTGCCCCCGCGCGTAGCGCGTCGTGCTCCGGTGGACGACCACCGCCAGGACGACCAGGACGACGGCACCCCAGACGGCCGCCGCCTCGGGCGTGAACCCTCTGCGCCACGCGGCGTACGACGCGAGCAGGTCCGCCGTCGCCACCACGAGCACCAGCCCCCCGAGCCCCCGCCAGGTCCCGAACCTCAGACGCCGTACCGCCGCCCGGTAGTCGGCCTCCGTCGGCTCATAGACGAATGCGATGTCCACGCCCCGCGCGTCCACCTGTATGCCATCCCCGCCCTCACGCATGGCGGCAGATCCTAGCCGTACCCCCTCCCGCCCCGTACGGCCGCCGCCCGATTGCCGGGCCGGGGCGGCCGGTCGAGGATCGGAGCATGTTCAGTGGCGCGCATGTGATTCTCTACACCCGCGACGCGGAGGCCGACCGCGCCTTCCTCAAGGACGTCGTCGGCTTCGAGCACGTGGACGCCGGCGGGGGCTGGCTCGTGTTCAAGCTGCCGCCCGCCGAGATCGCGGTGCACCCGACGGAGGGCGAGCCGAAGCACGAGGTCTATCTGATGTGCGAGGACCTCACCCGTACGCTCACCGAGCTGGAGGACCGGGGCGCGGAGATCTCACGGGCCATCACCGAGCAGACCTGGGGGCTGCTCGCGGCGGTACGGCTGCCGAGCGGCACGGAGCTCCCCCTGTACGAACCGCACCACCCCACCGCGCTGAATCTCCCCGGATAGACCAATCCGGTCATAGCGGCCCATACGTAACGGGGCATCACTCGAACGCACCACCGCAGTGATCGTCACATCTCATATCTGAGATAACGTGACGGCATGGCAGACGACTACCTCGTACGCATCGGCAAGCTCATCCGTGACGCCCGGCAGCACCGCGGCTGGACGCAGACGCAGCTCGCCGAAGCGCTGGCCACGAGCCAGAGCGCCGTCAACCGGATCGAGCGCGGCAACCAGAACATCAGCCTTGAGATGATCGCCCGGATCGGCGAAGCCCTCGACAGCGAGATCGTCTCACTCGGCTACGCCGGCCCCATGCACCTCAGGGTCGTCGGCCGCCGACGCCTCTCCGGCGCCATCGACGTCAAGACGAGCAAGAACGCCTGTGTCGCGCTGCTCTGCGCCTCGCTCCTCAACAAGGGCCGCACCGTCCTGCGCCGCGTCGCCCGCATCGAGGAGGTCTTCCGCCTCCTGGAGGTCCTGAACTCCATCGGTGTCCGCACCCGCTGGATCAACGACGGCGTCGACCTGGAGATCGTGCCGCCGGCCGAGCTCGACATGGAGTCCATCGACTCCGAGGCCGCGATCCGCACCCGCTCGATCATCATGTTCCTCGGCCCGCTGCTGCACCGCATGGACCGCTTCAAGCTGCCGTACGCCGGCGGCTGCGACCTCGGTACGCGCACGATCGAGCCGCACATGATCGCGCTGCGCCGCTTCGGCCTGGAGGTCACGGCCACCGAGGGCATCTACCACGCCCAGGTCGAGCGCTCCACCTCCCCCGACCGCCCGATCGTCCTGACCGAGCGCGGGGACACGGTCACCGAGAACGCGCTGCTCGCCGCCGCCCGCCACGACGGCGTGACCGTCATCCGCAACGCCTCCTCCAACTACATGGTCCAGGACCTGTGCTTCTTCCTGGAGGCCCTCGGCGTCCGGGTCGACGGCATCGGCACCACCACCCTGACCGTGCACGGCGTGCCGCAGATCGACGTGGACGTGGACTACTCCCCCTCGGAGGACCCGGTCGAGGCGATGAGCCTCGTCGCGGCCGCGGTGGTGACGGAGTCCGAGCTGACGATCCGCCGGGTCCCGATCGAGTTCATGGAGATCGAGCTCGCGGTCCTGGAGGAGATGGGCCTCGACCACGACCGCTCGGCGGAGTACGCCGCGGACAACGGCCGTACGCGCTTGGTCGACCTGACGGTCCGCCCCTCCAAGCTGGAGGCGCCGATCGACAAGATCCACCCGATGCCGTTCCCGGGCCTGAACATCGACAACGTCCCCTTCTTCGCGGCGATCGCGGCGACGGCCCAGGGCAAGACCCTCATCCACGACTGGGTCTACGACAACCGCGCCATCTACCTCACCGACCTCAACCGCCTCGGCGGCCGCCTCCAGCTCCTCGACCCCCACCGGGTCCTGGTGGAGGGCCCGACCCGCTGGCGCGCCGCCGAGATGATGTGCCCGCCGGCCCTGCGCCCGGCGGTCGTCGTCCTCCTGGCGATGATGGCGGCCGAGGGCACGTCGGTCCTCCGCAACGTCTACGTCATCAACCGCGGCTACGAGGACCTGGCGGAACGCCTGAACTCGATCGGCGCCCAGATCGAGATCTTCCGGGACATCTAGGGCTCCCCGTCGCGCGTTCGCCGACGCCCCCGCTCCAGGAACTCCGGGGCGGGGGCGTCGGTGTCAGGTCTCGATCCGGGCACAACGGGGTGGTGGGATTCCGGGGGTGTCTACGATCCCGGCGTGGACTTCTACCCCTCCTCTGCCCCGCCACCGCCCCCACTGCCGCCCCGGGCGGTCGCGCGGCGGTGGTGGCAGCATCCCGGGGTCGTCGTCGGGGCGCTCGTCGTGTTGCCGCCCCTCGGGATCGTGCTCGCGTGGCTCGGTCCCTGGGGCCGGGGCCGGAAGATCGTCGCCACCGTGCTCGCGGCCGTCTGGTTCGTGCTGCCCTTCCTCGTCGGCGGTACGCCGGAGGAGAAGCGACCGGTGCCGGACGACGCTCGGGCGCCGAAGGCCGTCCCCACCGCCACCGTCTCCGTCGCGCCCAAGCCCTCCGGGCCTCCCGTTCTCGTGGGGAAGGGGCTCAAGGAGGCTCAGGGCGTCGCTTCCGCCGCCGGGTATTCCACCGTGTCGCACGACGCCTCCGATCAGGATGCCGGGCAGTGGGACGCGGATGAATGGAAGGTGTGCTTCCAGACCTCCGCGGGGCAGCGGAACGGTGGGCGGCCCTCCCTCGATCTCGGCGTGGTGCGCGTCGAGGCGCCCTGTCCCGCCGCCGACGGGGAGAAGATCCCCTGGCCGACGATGCCCGCCGTCACCGGCATGACCTTCGCGCGGGCCGGCGAGACCCTGAAGACGGTCGCGTTCAAGAAGGTCGAGCCGGAGAGCGCCTACTCCGATGTGGTGCTGCCCGGCGTCGCCGATTCCTGGCGGGTCTGTTTCCAGGATCCCGCGGCCGGCAAGCAGATCGAGAACCCGCAGTTCAACACCGTGTACCTCAAGCTCGCCCCGCCCGACGCGGTGTGTCCCGAGCGGCCGTACGCCCAGCTGCATCCGACTCCGACGCCGACGCGGTAGCAGGACGCTCAGGCTCCCGGCATCATGCCGCCGCCCTTGAGCCGTTCGATGTCGGAGGGACGGACCTGGATCACGAAGATGGCGACCAGGGCGCCGACGACGGCGAAGATCGCCGCTGTGACGAAGCCCGCGGAGACGCCGGTGGCGAGGACCTGGTCGCTCCAGGGCGGTGGGAGCTGGCCGGTCTTGGCGAACTGGGCCTTCTCCAGCGGGCCGGCCTGGGAGAGGAAGGCGGGGACCTGGGTTTCGGCCTCGTTGCGGCTGGCCGTGCCGAAGACGGTCACCAGGATCGAGAGGCCGAGCGAACCGCCCACCTGCTGCGTCGAGTTGAGCAGGCCGGACGCGGCTCCGGCCTCCTGCGGTTCGACGTTCGACAGCGCCATGATGGTCAGCGAGACGAACATCAGGCCCATGCCGAGACCGAAGACGAGGATCGGTCCGAGGATGCTGCCCGCATAGGTGGAGCCCACATCGGTGAGCGTCAGCCAGGACAGGCCGGCCGCGGTGAGCAGCGAGCCCGTCACCATGAAGGGCTTCGGGCCGAACCTGGGCAGCAGGTTGGACGTGAAGCCCGCGCCGACCGCGATGATCGCGCTGACCGGCAGGAACGCGAGACCCGTCATCAGGGGACTGAAGCCCAGCACCTGCTGCACGAACAGGGTGAGGAAGAAGAACATCCCGAAGATGGCCGCCGCCAGACAGAGCATCATGACGTAGGTGCCCGAGCGGTTGCGGTCGGCGAACATGTGCAGGGGCGTGATGGGTTGCTGGGAGCGCCGTTCGATGAGGATGAACGCGGACAGGAGGACGACCGCGGCTCCGAACGAGGCGATCGTGTAGGGATCGCTCCAGCCCTCCTGTGCGGCCCGGATGAATCCGTACACCAGCGCCACCATGCCGAGCGTCGCCGTCACCGCGCCGGCGAGGTCGAAGTGGCCGGGGTGCCGCTCGGACTCCTTGACGTGACGCGGCGTGAGGATCGCGATCACGATGGCGATCGGGACGTTGACGAAGAAGATCCAGCGCCAGTCGAGCCATTGGACGAGCATCCCTCCGGCCACCAGGCCGATCGCGCCGCCGCCGGCGGAGACGCCCGCGAACACGCCGAAGGCCCGGTTGCGTTCCGGGCCTTCGTCGAACGTGGTGGTGATCAGGGACAGCGAGGTCGGCGAGGCTATCGCGCCGCCGACGCCCTGGAGCGAACGGGCTGCGAGGAGTTGCCACTCGCTCTGCGCGAGTCCGCAGAAGAGGGAGGCGAGTCCGAAGAGCAGCACGCCGAAGATGAAGACCCTGCGGCGGCCGAGGATGTCGCCCGCGCGTCCGCCGAGGAGGAGCAGGCCGCCGAAGGTGAGGGTGTAGGCGTTGACGACCCAGGACAGGCTGGTCGTGGAGAAGTCCAGCGCGCTCTGGATGTGTGGGAGCGCGATGTTCACGATGGTGATGTCGAGGACCACCATCAGCTGACAGGACGCGATCACGAACAGGGCGATGCCCTTGCCGTCGCCGCCCTTCTTCGGGGTGGCGGTCTGTGCCGGTGTCGTCGGCTTGGGTGTACTCATTTGGCGCCTCGTGCCTCGCCTGGTGAGTGTGCCGTGGGCCGGTCAGTCCACCTTTCGACATTAAGCCCGGCCTGCACGGGTGACCAGTTGATCAAGCGCCCGCGGGTTCGTCGAGGACCGCGAAGCCGTCGAGCTCCACGAGGGCCTGCTCGTCCCAGAGGCGTACGACTCCGATGACGGCCATCGCCGGGTAGTCGCGGCCCGCCAACCGGCGCCAGATCCTGCCCAGTTCGTGGGCGTGGTCGCGGTAGGCGGGAACGTCCGTGGTGTAGACGGTGACCCGGGCGAGGTCGGCGGGGGTGCCGCCGGCGTGCCGCAGGGCGGTGAGCAGATTGCCGAGGGCGGTGGTGAACTGCTCGGTGAGGTCCTCCCCCACGACCTTGCCCTCGGTGTCGAGGGCGGTCTGCCCGGCGAGGAAGACGAGCCGGGTGCCGGTGGCGGTGACGGCGTGGGAGAAGCCGGTGGGCGGGGAGAGTTCGGCGGGGTTGTGGCGGTGCAGGCTCATGGCGTCGACTCCTCCTGCTTGTGTGCGTGTGGTTCCTCGCGCTGTCGCGCGTACAACTCCTTCGCGATGATCGTGCGCTGGACCTCGGTGGCGCCCTCGTAGATCCGGGGTGCGCGCACCTCTCGGTAGAGGTGTTCCAGGAGGTGGCCGCGCTGGAGGGCGAGGGCGCCGTGCAGCTGGACGGCGGCGTCGACGACGTACTGGGCCGTCTCGGTGGCGAGGAGCTTGGCCATGGCGGAGCGCCGGGGCACGTCCGGGTCGCCCTCGTCGTACGCGACGGCCGCCGCGTACACGAGGAGGCGGGCGGCCTCCGTACGGGTGGCCATCTCGGCGACGCGGTGCGAGACGGCCTGGAGGTCGGCGAGGACGCCGCCGAAGGCGGGGCGGGCGGCGGTGTGGGCGAGGGCCGCGTCGAGGGCGGCCTGGGCCATGCCGACGGCGAAGGCGCCGACGCTGGGCCGGAACAGGTTGAGGGTGTTCATGGCGACCCGGAAGCCCCGGTCCGGTGCGCCGAGCAGGTCGTCGGGGCCGACGGGGACGCCGTCGAAGGTGAGGGTGCCGAGGGCGTGCGGGGCGAGCATGTCGAGCGGCTCCCCGCCGAGGCCGGGGCGGTCGGCGGGGACGAGGAACGCGGTGACGCCGCGGGCTCCGGCGCCGCGGGTGGTGCGGGCGAAGACGGTGGCGAAGTCGGCCTCGGGGGCGTTGGAGATCCAGCGTTTCTCGCCGTGCAGGCGCCAGCCGCCGCGGCCGTCGGGGACGGCGTCGAGGGCGAGGGCGGCGGCGTCGGAGCCGGCGTCCGGTTCGGAGAGGGCGAAGGCGGCGACGGCGCGTCCCGCGGTGGCCTCGGGGAGCCAGCGGGCGCGCTGGGCGGGCGTCCCGAAGGCGGCGACGGGGTGGGTGCCGAGGCCCTGGAGGGCGAGCGCGGTCTCGGCCTCGGTGCAGGTCCGGGCGAGGGATTCACGCAGGAGGCAGAGGTCGAGGGCGCCGGCCTCGAAGAGCCGGGAGAGGAGGCCGAGCTCGCCGAGGGCCGCGACCAGGGGGCGGTTGACCCGGCCGGGTTCGCCCTGGTCGGCGAGGGGCTTCAGGCGTTCGGCGGCGAGGGTGCGGAGCTCCGCACACCAGGTGATCTGTGCCGGATCGAGCGAGAATGCGGGCATGTGGGCCCTCTCTGACGCCCTCCGGCGCCCTTGTCGCGAACCGTTGACTGCCGTCACCAACACGATACGCTCGTGGAGCGACGGGCGACCCCACCACGACAGGGGGACGGACTCATGGAGCAGCTGACACCCTCGGCCCACCTCGACACCTTCGCCCGCGACCGGCTGCCCCCGCCCGATCGGTGGCCGCGTCTCGTCTTCGACCTCCCCGAGCTCGCCTACCCCGACCGGCTCAACTGCGGCACGGAACTCCTCGACCGCACGGTGGAACGCTTCGGCGCCGACCGGCCCGCCTTCCACGACGGCGAGGGCGGGGTCTGGAGCTACGGGGAGCTCCGCGACCGGGTGGACCGCATCGCCCACGTCCTCACCACCGACCTGCGGGTGCTGCCCGGCAACCGGGTCCTCCTGCGCGGCCCCACCACCCCCTGGCTCGCCGCCTGCTGGCTCGCGGTGATGAAGGCCGGCGGCGTCGCCGTCACCGTCCTGGCCCAGCAGCGCGCCCCCGAACTGGCCGTGATGGCCGACGCCGCCCGGTGCACCCACGCGCTCTGCGACGCCCATGTGCTCGACGAGCTCCTCGCGGCCCGGATACCCGGGCTCCGGATCACCCCCTTCGGCGGGGAGGGACCGGACGACCTGCTCGCCCTCGCCGATCGCCGGCCCGGCCCGTACGAGGCGGTGGCGACCGCCGCCGACGACGTGGCCCTGATCGCCTTCACCTCCGGCACGACCGGGCGGCCCAAGGGCTGTGTCCACTTCCACCGGGACGTCCTGGCCGTCGCCGACACCTTCTCCGCGCGCGTCCTGCGCCCGCTGCCCGACGACGTCTTCGCCGGCTCGCCGCCGCTCGCCTTCACCTTCGGCCTCGGCGGGCTCGTCGTCTTCCCCCTGCGGGCCGGGGCGAGCGCGGTCCTCCTCGAACAGGCCGGGCCCAAACAGCTGCTCGCGGCGATCGAGCGGCACCGGGTCTCGGTGCTCTTCACCGCCCCGACGGCCTACCGGGTCATGCTCGACGAGCTCACCCAGGGCACGGCGCCCGATCTCGGCTCCCTGCGGCGCTGCGTCTCGGCCGGCGAGAACCTGCCGGAGGCGACCTGGAAGGCCTGGTACGCGCGGACCGGTCTCCGTCTGATCAACGGCATCGGCGCGACCGAGCTGCTGCACATCTTCATCTCCGCCGCCGACGGCGACATCCGCCCCGGCACCACAGGGCGTCCGGTGCCCGGCTGGCAGGCCAGGATCGTCGACCGCGAGGGCAACGGCGTCCCGGACGGCGAGGAGGGACTCCTCGCCGTCCGCGGCCCGGTGGGCTGCCGCTATCTGGCCGACCCCCGCCAGGAGGAGTACGTCCGGGACGGCTGGAACGTCACGGGCGACACGTACGTCCGCGAACCCGACGGCTGGTTCCGCTACGTCTCACGGGCCGACGACATGATCATCTCGGCCGGGTACAACATCGCCGGTCCCCAGGTCGAGGAGGTGCTCCTCGACCACCCCGACGTGGTGGAGACGGCGGTGGTGGGCCGCCCGGACGAGCTGCGCGGCCAGGTCGTCGTGGCCTACACGGTGGTACGGGACGGGGTGCCGCGCGACGCGAGCACCGCCGCCGCCCTGCGGGCCTTCGTGCGCGCCCGCCTCGCCCCGTACAAATCACCCCGGGAGATCGTCTTCCTGGACGCGCTGCCCCGCACGGCGACCGGCAAGCTCCAGCGCTTCCTGCTCCGGGACCCGGCGTGACCGGCGTGACCGGCGTGATCCGAAAAACAGGCCCTAAAGTGATCACGTGGCCGAGCAGCACACTCCCCGATCCCTGATCGTCTCCCTCTACGGCGCGTACGGCCGTGCGCCGGACGACTCGCCGGTGCCGGTCGCCGCGCTCATCCGGCTGCTCGGCGTGCTCGGCGTCGACGCGCCCTCGGTGCGCTCCTCGGTGTCACGGCTCAAGCGGCGCGGGCTGCTGCTGCCGGGCCGGACGGCGGGCGGCGCCGCCGGGTACGCCGTATCGGAGGACGCCCGGCGGCTCCTGGACGACGGCGACCGCCGGATCTACGCCCGTACGGAGCCGAAGCTGTCCGAGGGCTGGGTCCTGGCCGTCTTCTCGGTGCCCGAGGCCGAGCGGCACAAGCGGCACCTTCTGCGGTCCCGGCTCGCCCGACTGGGCTTCGGCACGGCGGCGCCGGGCGTGTGGATCGCACCCGCCCGGCTGTACGAGGAGACCCGAAACGCCCTGGAGCGCCTGGAGCTCTCCCCGTACGTGGACCTCTTCCGCGGCGAGCACCTGGGCTACACGGCGACGGCCGAGGCGGTGGCCCGCTGGTGGGACCTGCCGGCGATCGCCGGGCTCCACGAGGAGTTCCTGGCGGCCCACGAGCCGGTCCTGCGCGCCTGGCGGACGGCACCGGCGGGCCCCGAGGACGCCTACCGCGACTACCTCCTCGCCCTGGACTCCTGGCGCCGGCTGCCCTACGCGGACCCGGTGCTCCCGGCGGAGCTCCTGCCGGACGACTGGCCGGGCCGCCGCTCGGCGGAGGTCTTCGCGGCCCTGCACGAACTGCTCCGGGACCGGGGCGCGGAATACGTCCGCCCGTTCCTGGCGGGCGACTAGCGCCGTACGGACAGGGCCCGGAGCAGGCAGATCAGGCCCGCCGTGCCCAGGACCGCGCGGACGATGTTCCACGCCACCCACGGGCCCTCGAACGCGGCCCGCGCGGCGGCGGGGTCCTTGGCCGCCGCGAGTGCGTCGTTGAGCGGTACGTTCGCGGCCGAGGTGACCACGAGGACCGCCAGGCCGAGGACGAACCCGGCGAGCGTCCAGATCCGCGCCCGGCCCGCGCGGTGCTGCCAGGCCGCCACCGCCGTGAGGATCGGCACCCCGAAGAACGGGGTGAAGAACACCGGGTTCTGGATCACGTCGTTGATGTTCCGCATCACCTCGACGTAGACCCGGTCGTCGCTGCGCGCCAGCGCCGGCATCACCGAGCAGACGTACGCGAACCACACCCCCGCGAGCAGTCCCGTCGCCACCGTCGCCGCGCCGAGGACCAGCCCGGCGCCCTTCTTCCCGCCCCTGTTTTCTGTCATGCGCCCATTCAAGGGCGGGAGCGGTGCGCGGACCATGGTTCCGCGTCGCACCCGCATACGCGAGCGTCCAGGGGCGGGCTCTAGTCGCGGCGGCCGGTGGGCGGCCGGCGGCTGCCCGCGCGGTACGGGGCGGGCCAGGGGGCGGCCGGGCCCCGGTACTCCTGCTCGGCCGCCGCGTGCAGGGTCCAGTGCGGGTCGTAGAGGTGCGGCCGGGCGAGGGCGCAGAGGTCGGCGCGGCCCGCGAGGAGCAGGGAGTTGACGTCGTCCCAGGAGGAGATCGCGCCGACCGCGATCACGGGGACCCCGAGCTCGTTGCGGATGCGGTCGGCGTAGGGCGTCTGGTACGAGCGGCCGTAGGCGGGCTGCTCGTCGGGGACGACCTGGCCGGTGGAGACGTCGATCGCGTCGGCGCCGTGGTCCGCGAAGGCGCGGGCGATCGCGACGGCGTCCCCGGCGGTCGTGCCGCCCTCGGCCCAGTCGGTGGCCGAGATGCGGACGGTCATGGGGCGGTCGGCCGGCCACACCTCCCGCACCGCGTCGAAGACTTCGAGGGGGTAGCGCAGCCGGGCCGTGAGGTCGCCGCCGTAGGCGTCGGTGCGGTGGTTGGTGAGCGGGGAGAGGAAGCCGGAGAGGAGGTAGCCGTGGGCGCAGTGGAGTTCGAGCAGGTCGAAGCCGCAGCGGGCGGCGCGGCGGGCGGCGGCGGTGAACTGCTCGCGTACGGCGGTGAGTCCGGCGCGGTCGAGGGCGCCCGGGGTCTGGTTGACGCCGGGCCGGTACGGGAGGGGCGAGGCGGCGACCAGCGGCCAGTTGCCCTCGGGGAGGGGCTGGTCGATGCCCTCCCACATGAGGCGGGTGGAGCCCTTGCGGCCGGAGTGGCCGAGCTGGACGCCGAGCGCGGTGCCGGGCGCCGAGGTGTGGACGAAGTCGGCGATCCGGGTCCAGGCGGCGGCCTGGGCGTCGGTCCAGAGGCCGGTGCAGCCGGGGGTGATGCGGCCCTCGGGGCTCACGCAGACCATCTCGGTCATGACGAGTCCGGCGCCGCCGAGGGCCCTGGACCCGAGGTGGACGAGGTGGAAGTCGCCGGGGACGCCGTCCTCGGCGACGTACAGGTCCATGGGTGAGACGACGACCCTGTTGCGGAGGGTCAGTCCGCGCAGCCGGAAGGGGGTGAACATGGGCGGGGTGCCGGGCGGGCAGCCGAAGTCCTCCTCGACGGCGGCGGTGAAGGCCGGGTCGCGCAGCCGCAGGTTGGCGTGGGTGACCCGGCGGCTGCGGGTGAGCAGGTCGAAGGCGAAGCGGCGGGGCGGCCGGTCGACGTGCCCGGCGAGCTCCTCGAACCAGCGCAGGCTGGAGTCCGCCGCGCGCTGGGTGGACTCGACGACGGGACGGCGCTCCGTCTCGTACGCGGTGAGGGCCTGGTCGAGGGCGGGGTGGGCGCCGACGGCGGCGGCGAGGGCGACGGCGTCCTCGACGGCCAGTTTGGTGCCGGAGCCGATGGAGAAGTGCGCGGTGTGGGCGGCGTCGCCGATGAGGACGGTGTTGCCGTACGACCAGCGTGCGTTGGCGACGGTACGGAAGGCGGTCCAGGCGGAGTTGTTCGAGCGGAGCTCCCGGCCACCGAGCGCCTCGGCGAAGATCTTGGCGCAGCGGGCGGTGGACTCGGCCTCGTCGAGCTCGGGGAAGCCGGCGGCCCGCCACACCTCCTCGCGCATCTCGACGATGACCGTGGAGGAGTCCGCGGAGAAGGGGTAGGCGTGGAGCTGCATCACGCCGTGCTCGGTCTCGGCGATCTCGAAGCGGAAGGCCTCGAAGGGGAAGTCGGCGGCGAGCCAGATGTAACGGCAGCGGTGGGTGGTGATCCGCGGGCGGAAGTGCGCGGCGTGGGCCTCGCGGGTGTGGCTGTGGACGCCGTCGGCGGCGACGACCAGGTCGTGGTCGGCGGCGAGGACGGCCGCGGGCGGGGCCTCGGTGCGGAAGCGGAGCCGTACGCCGAGGTCGGCGCAGCGGGCGTGCAGGACCTCCAGGAGCCTGCGGCGGCCCAGGGCGGCGAAGCCGTGGCCGGTGGAGGTGGTGCGGTGGCCGCGGTGGACGACGTCGATGTCGTCCCAGCGGACCAGCTCGCGGCGGAGCGCCTCGTACACGACGGGGTCGGCGTCCCGGATGCCGCCGAGGGTCTCGTCGGAGAGGACGACGCCGAAGCCGAAGGTGTCGGAGGGCGCGTTCCGCTCCCAGACGGTGACCTCGCGGGCCGGGTCCTGCCGCATCAGCAGGGCGGCGGCATAGAGGCCACCGGGCCCGCCGCCGACGACGGCGACGGTACGGGGGCCCTGGCCGGGCACCGTCAGCACCCCCGCCACTTCGGGGGGCGTTTCTCGGTGAAGGCGGCGTGGAACTCGGCGTAGTCCTCGCCGTTCATCAGGAGCGCCTGGGTGGCCGCGTCCAGCTCGACCGCGGCGGCGAGCGGCATGTCGAGCTCGGCGGTGAGCAGGGCCTTGGTCTGCGCGAGGGCGAGGGCGGGGCCGTCCGCGAGGCGGCGGGCGAGGGCGGCGGCCCGCTCCCCCGCCGCGCCCTCCTCGGTGAGCTCGCTGAGCAGCCCGATGCGCTCGGCCTCGGCGGCGTGGACGGGCTCGCCCAGCATGAGGAGGCGGGTGGCGTGGCCGAGCCCGACGACCCGGGGCAGCAGATAGGCGGCGCCCATGTCGCCGCCGGAGAGCCCGACCCGGGTGAAGAGGAAGGAGAAGCGGGTGGTGGGGTCGGCGATCCGGAAGTCGGCGGCGAGGGCGAGGACGGCCCCGGCGCCGGCGGCGACGCCGTGGAGGGCGGCGACGACGGGGAAGGGGCATTCGCGCAGCGCCCGGACGACCTGGCCGGTCATCCGGTTGAAGTCGAGGAGCCGGGCGGTGTCGAGGGCGAGGGTGGCGCCGATGATCTCGTCGACGTCGCCGCCCGAGCAGAAGCCGCGGCCCTCGCCGCCGAGGACGAGGGCGCGGACGGCGCGCTCGCGGGAGAGCTCGGCGAGGAGGTCGCGCAGGTCGGCGTAGGCGCCGAAGGTCAGGGCGTTGAGTTTGGCGGGGCGGGCGAGGGTGACGGTGGCGACGCCCTGGTCGATGTCCAGGCGCAGGTGCTGCCAGCGTGCCGTGCGGGGCGTGGAGCCGGTAAAGGGGCTCATCCGAGGGGCCTCCTTCCTCCGCAGGGAGGGTATCACCCAGGTGTGACTGTCGTCACGAGTACGCGATACAGCCGTTTCGAGGGGTCCGAAGTCCCTCCCAGAAGGGGAGGGGGTGCCCTGGGAAACGGAATTTGCACCTCGTAAGGTTGAAACCAGGACGTCTCGGGATGCCCCCACCCCACCCGCACCACGGCGAAGGGAGCCCGCCCCCCATGCCCGAAGTCACCGGACCCACGGCCGTCGGACCCGGCACCGAAGCCACCGGGCCCGCCGCCTGGCGCATCCGCCTGCCCCACACCACGGCGGCCGTGCCGATCGCCCGCGCCCTGATCCGTACCGCGCTCACCGACATCGGCCCCGGGGCCGCCGGCCGCCCCGACAGCGACACGGCGGAGCTCCTCACCGCCGAGCTCGTCGCCAACGCCGTCGAGCACACCGCCGGCGCGGGCCCCATCGAGCTGGTCGTCGAGCTGCTCGCGACGCCCGGCGGCTGCCAGATCGAGGTGCACGACTCCCAGCCCGCCGGCCCCGGCGAGCTCGTCTGCCCCGACCCGGAGGCCGAGGTCGACCCCTGGCAGGAGCACGGCCGCGGCCTGCTCCTGATCCGGGCGCTCAGCAGCGACTGCGGCCACCGCCCCACGGCGCACGGCAAGGCGGTCTGGTTCACGCTCCCGGGGATCCCGGCCCAGCGGCGCCACCCGGCGTCCTGACGATCCGCGCATCGCGGCGCCCGCAGACGACGCACAGCGGCAGCGGCGTACGACAGCGGCAGCAACGTATGACAGCTGCAGCGGCAGCGACAGCGGCGTACGACAGACAGCGAGGGCGCCGACGACCGGGACGGCCGCCGACGCCCTGAAGCGTTCCCGGGGAGCTACGCCCCCGCCGGACCGGCCAGCGTCGCGACCAGGACCGCCTTGATGGTGTGCATCCGGTTCTCCGCCTCGTCGAAGACGACCGAGTGCGCCGACTCGAAGACCTCGTCCGAGACCTCGAGCTCGGTCAGGCCGTGCCGGGCGTGGATGTCCCGCCCGACCGCCGTGCCCAGGTCGTGGAAGGCGGGCAGGCAGTGCAGGAACTTGACGTCCGGGTTCCCGGTGGCGCGCAGCACGTCCATCGTCACGGAGTACGGGGCGAGGGCGGCGATCCGCTCGTCCCAGACCTCCTTGGGCTCGCCCATGGAGACCCAGACGTCGGTGACGACGAAATCGGCGCCGGCGACGCCCCCGGACACGTCCTCGGTGAGGGTGATCGTGGCGCCGCTGGTCTCGGCGAGCTTGCGGGCCGCGGCGACGACGTCCTCGGCCGGCCAGTACGCCTCCGGGGCGACGATCCGGACGTCCATGCCGAGCAGGGCGCCGGTGACCAGGTAGGAGTTGCCCATGTTGAAGCGGGCGTCGCCGAGATAGGCGAAGGCGATCCCGTCGAGCGGCTTGTCCACGTGCTCGGTCATGGTGAGCACGTCGGCCAGCATCTGGGTGGGGTGCCAGTCGTCGGTGAGGCCGTTGAAGACGGGCACGCCCGCGAAGGCGGCGAGCTCCTCGACGGCGGCCTGGCTGTCCCCGCGGTACTCGATGCCGTCGAACATCCGGCCGAGGACGCGGGCGGTGTCCTTGACCGACTCCTTGTGGCCGATCTGGGAGCCCGAGGGGTCGAGGTAGGTGGTGGAGGCGCCCTGGTCGGCGGCGGCGACCTCGAAGGCGCAGCGGGTGCGGGTCGAGGTCTTCTCGAAGATCAGGGCGATGTTCCGGCCGCGCAGCCGCGGCACCTCGGTGCCCGCCTTCTTGGCGGCCTTGAGCTCGGCGGCGAGCGCGATCAGGCCGCGGAACTCCTCGGCGGTGAAGTCCAGCTCCTTGAGGAAGTGGCGGCCGATGAGGTCTGTGGCCATGGGACGCGCTCCTGTGGGTACGGGTCGGGAGGACGGCGGTACGGGTCGATGGAAGTGTATACGCACTTCAACATTTCTATACAGCCCCCTCTCGTCTCCGGGCAGGCACGCTCCTCAGGCGGCGTCCCGCTCCACCGGACAGCTCATGCAGCGCGGGCCGCCCCTCCCCCGGCCCAGCTCGCTCCCGGGGATCTCGATCACCTCGATGCCCTGCTTCCGCAGATGCGTGTTGGTCGTGACGTTCCGCTCGTACGCGACGACCACCCCCGGCTCCACGGCCAGCACGTTGCACCCGTCGTCCCACTGCTCGCGCTCGGCCGCGTGCACGTCCTGGGTGGCCGTGAGCACCCGGATGTCCTGGAGCCCGAGGGCCGCCGCGATGGCGCTGTGCATCTGCTCCGGCGGATGGTCGGTGACGCGCAGGGACTGCCCCGCGTCCCCCGGTTCGATCGTGTACGAGCGGAGCATGCCGAGCCCCGCGTACTGCGTGAACGTGTCCTGGTCGACCATCGTCATCACCGTGTCCAGGTGCATGAACGCCCGCCGCTTCGGCATGTCCAGGGCGATGATCATGCGCGCCGAACCGGCCGCGAACATCCCCCGGGCCAGCATCTCCACCGCCTGCGGGGTGGTCCGCTCGCTCATCCCGATGAGCACGGCGCCGTTGCCGATGACGAGGACGTCCCCGCCCTCGATCGTCGACGGATAGTCCGTCTGCCCCTCCGACCAGTGGTGGAAGACGCCCGCCTCCGGGCCCGTGAACAGCGGATGGTGCTTGTAGATCGCCTCGAAGTGCACCGTCTCGCGCTGCCGGGCGGGCCAGCGCATGGCGTTGATGGAGACGCCGTCGTAGATCCACGCCGAGGTGTCCCGGGTGAAGAGGTGGTTCGGCAGCGGGCCGAGGACGAAGTCGTCCAGGTCCAGGGCGTGGAAGCGGACCGAGGTCGGCTCCCGGTGCACCGCCAGGAACTCCCGCTTCGTCATGCCGCCCACGAGCGCCTCGCCCAGCGCGGCGGCGTCCAGCGAGTCGAAGGCCGCCCGGAGGTGGTCGGCGGCCAGCGGCCCGTACTCCTTCTCGTCGAAGACCCGGTCGAGGACCAGCGCGCGGGCCGCCGGAACCTCCAGCGCCTCGCGCAGCAGGTCCCCGAAGAGGTGCACCTCCACCCCCCGGTCGCGCAGCACGTCGGCGAAGCCGTCGTGCTCCTGCCGGGCCCGCCGCACCCACAGCACGTCGTCGAAGAGGAGGGCGTCCTTGTTGGACGGGGTGAGCCGCTTCAGCTCCAGATCGGGCCGGTGCAGGATGACGCGGCGCAGCCGCCCGGTCTCGGAATCGACATGGAATCCCATGCGCCCATCCTGACGGAGCCGGGCTCCCCTGGCCCGCCTTTCGACGGGGTCACCCCGCTCCCGTCGCGGTCAGGTGGCCCACTTGGCCACGCCGACCACCACGATCGCGACCACCAGACCGCCGATCAGCAGCGCGGCACGGCGCAGGAAGCGACGGGTGTAGCCGTTGCCGAGATCGTCCTGGTGGGAGACCGGGGGGCCCGCGGGTCCCGGGCGGTGTGCGGTGCGCGGCAGCCCGTACGCCTCCTTCAGCAGGCCGAGCCAGACCGCGTCCGGCAGCCCCGGGCGTTCGCCGTCGACGATCAGCCAGAACGCCTCCCGGGCCGAGGGCGCCGGGCTCGTCCGGAGGTGCGACAGCAGCTCGGCGAGCGTGCCGACGGGGGCGTCGCCGCCGCCGAGCAGGGGGCGGACCGCCCAGCGGTGCAGCTCGGCGGCGTTGGCCGCGCGCTGCTCCTCCGCCGGCTCGGACGGGTCGTCCCGCGCGGTGGGCGGGGGCACGGCCCACAGGTCCTGGCCGATGACCACCTCGCAGAGCTCCCGGCGCAGCGGATGCTCCCAGGACGGCAGGCGCCGGGCGATCTCCGCCAGGAGGACGGTGACGACGGCGTACGCCTGGCGCCGGCGCAGCGCGTCGAGCAGCTCGCGGCTGCCGCCCCTCCGGACGAGCTCCCGCGCCTCGTCGACACTGCCCACGGTCGGCAGCTTGTGCACGAGCCGCGTCTCCTCCTCCCGCTCCCGCCCGCGCGGCCTCCTGGGGGGCCGGCGCGCCCCCGGACCGGGCCCGGTCCACTGCGGCCCGACGAGCGGCAGGACGGGCCGGGGGTAGGCGCCGCCCGGCTGCCGGGGCGGGGCGTCGGGGGCGTACGGGGGCTCGGAGGGAGGCTGGGGTTCGTGAGTGGGGACACGTACGGGAGCGGGCGGGCGGACGGGGGTCGGCGGGGGTACGGGAGTCGGCCGGGGTACGGGAGTCGGCGGCGGCTCCGGGGCGTACGCGGGCTCGGGCGCGGGCTCGGGCTCGCGGACGGGCGCGGGTCGGGGCGCCGCCGGACTCGGTGCGGACGGCGGCTCGGGCGCGTGTCCGTCCGGGGTGTCCCGTCGCCCGGGGGGCCACGAGTCGCCCCGCCCGTCGTCGGACTCGGGACGACGGCCCGGCGGGACCGGACGCTCCGCCGGGCCCGTCCGTTCGGGCCGGACCGACGGAGCCGGGCCCGGAGCCGGACCGGAGGCATCGGACCACGGGCCCGGGGATGTCGGGTAGGGCGCGCCCGGAGCAGCCGGGTACGGCGAATCCGCCGCGTCGGGGTGCCGGCGGTCCCGGTCGCCCGGGTACTGGGAGCCCGCCGGATCCGGGTGCCGGGGTTCCGGGTACGGGGCGCCCGCCGGATCCGGGTACTGGGGGGCCGGGTACTGGGAGCCCGCCGGATCCGGGTACTGGGGGGCCGGGTGCTGGGAGCCCGCCGGATCCGGATGCCGAGGGTCCGACGCGCCCTGGTCCCGGGGGCTCGGGGCGTCCGAGTCCCGGGGGCCCCAACCGCCCTGATCCCCGGGGCCCCAGCCGCCCTGGTCCCGGGAGTCCCGGCCTGCCTGGTCCCGGGAGCCCTGGCCCGCCTGGTCCCGGGAGCCCTGGCCCGCCTGGTCCCGGGAGCCCTGGCCCGCCTGGTCCCGGGAGCCCCCGCCCGCCTGATCCCAGGGGTCCCCGCCCGCCTGATCACGGGGGTCCGGCGCCGTACGGTTCCTCGGGCCCCGGCCGCTCCCCCGGTGGTCGAAGGAGTCCAGCGTGTCCGCGGCTCGGGCCGCCGTCTCCAGGAGCGGGCCCCGGTGCGCGGAGGCGGCGGTGTGGAGGACCCTGCCGACCACGTGATCGCGGCCCTTGCCCTCCTCGACCTCCCCCAGGTGGTGGCGGACCAGGCGGGCCGCGATCTCCTCCGCCCGGTCGCCGCACCGCTCGCGCGGGTCGACGCGGCGCCGCTCGGTGTTGCGGCTCGCCGCCCCGGACCAGCGGCCGACGAACGCGAAGCGGAGCGCGGGCAGTTCGACGGTGTCGTGGGTGGCGAAGGTCCACGGCCGGTTGGTGAGTGCGCCGAGCATGCTGTGCAGCCCCCACAGCACGGGGTGGGCGGTGTCGCCGCGTTCGTCGAGGACGGTGAACCGGTCGTCGGGGTGGCGCAGGAACTCCGCGACCGTGCCGACGAGCTCCTCCGCCGCGTACGGCAGGAGCCGGTCGAGCTCCGCCTGCCCCCTGCTCGCGGCGGGGCCGAGGGCCTCCTCCGGGACCACCGGCAGCAGGCCGCGCGCCTCGGCGGCGCGCACGGCGGCGGCGCCCTCCCAGTCCCAGCCGTGGAGCCCGAGGCAGACGGAGGGCCTGAGGAGGTTGGGCGCGCCGACGAGGGCGTGGCAGAGCACCGAGGTCCCCCCGTCGGCGTCCGTGAACGGCAGGCGCCGGATGAGCGTCACATGGGCGCGCCGGCGGAGCCGGATGAGGGCCGGCCGGGTCTCGTCCCCGCTGGCCCGCAGGACGGGGCCGAAGATCTGGAAGATCTCCCCGGCCTCGTCGCGGGGCCCGGACCAGGCGACCGGGCCGAAGCCGGTGTTGCCGGTGAGGTTCTCGCTGTCCCAGCGGAAGACGATCTGGTCGACCTCGTTCTCCGACCGTGTCATCGGACGATCCCCTCTCTGGGTTCCGCCCCGGGCAACAGCCCGCACAGGGCGAAGAGCGACAGCAGTGGCGCGAGGACCCGGCGCGGCCGGGCCCCGTGCGGAAATCGGTCACCGCGCGCCTGCCCGCCGGTCGCGGCGACGAAGTGCAGGGTGCAGTCGGCGCAGTCGTCGAAGGGCTTGAGCCAGGCGGCGCCGGCGTGGTGGGCGAGGAAGGCGTACGCGTCCCGGCTCTCCTCCCGGAGCGCGGCGGGGTCGTGGCGGCCGGGCAGCGCCCGGCCGAGCCAGCGGTCGACGACCGGTTCGAAGCGGACGAGGTCGCTCTTGTTGACGGCGAGCGCGGCGGGCGCGGCGACGAGTCCGCCGCGCTGCCGGGGGATGCGGTTGAGCACGGTGGTGAAGGCCTCGTCGCCGAGGTCGCGCCGCCGCAGCCCGCTCTGTTCGCGCACCGGGTCGAGACCGGGCAGCCGGAGGGCGCGCAGCGGGTCCAGGACGAAGACGAAGGCGTCGACGCCCATGAGGAAGCGGCCGACCTCCCCGTCCTGCGCGAGGTCCTCGCCCGCGAGGTCGAAGAAGACGACGGGCCGGGCCGGCGCGCCGCCCGCCGAGACGAGCAGGCCGTCGGCGAACCGCGCGAACGTCTGCTGTCCGGTACGGCCCAGCTGCCGCCCCTCCTTGAGGGTCTGCACCCGTTCACGCACGAAGGTCCTGTGCGCCTCGGGGTTGAGCGGCCGGCATTTGAGTCCGTACGGTTCGAGGCCGCCGAGTTCGACCTCGCCGAGCATGGCGGCGAGGAGGTGGGTCTTGCCGACGGAGGAGCTGCCCACGAGGGCGACGGAGAGCGGTTCGCCGTTGGTGAGGTAGGGGACGGGGAGTTCGTGTTCCTCGTCGCCGTCCACGGTGTGCGGGCACAGGTGGTAGGCCTTGCGCAGGGCGTCCGCGACGTGGCCGGGGCGGCGTTCGGCACTGAGGTCGAGCGGGATCCGGTTGCCCTTGGCGTCGATGGTGACGAGCAGCCGTTCGTCGTACTCGACGGGGAGCAGGCAGTGCGGGCACATGCGGCTCCGCGACGGCATGAGCGGCGCCGGTTCGGGCGTCACGACGGGCGCGACGGGCCGGAAGCCGTCGCCTCCGCCGCCGAAGATCCGGTCGCGCAGGGAGGGGCGCGACGGGCGCACGGAAGGCGGGGGCGGTTCATCCGCCTCCACGTGCGGCGGGGCGCCGCCGGAGGCCGCGCGTTTCCTGGCGATCTGGTGGTCGTACTCGGTGCGCCACCGGTCGAGCGGGTCGGCCGCCCCGACGCCGGTGGCGAGCGGGTCGGGGACGTGCAGCAGCCGCATGAGCTCGGCCGGGCGGGGCCGGTCCGCAGCGCGCGCGGCGAAGAGACCGCTCTGCCCGAGGGCGGCGAGACGCCGGTAGTCGGCGAGGTCCGCCGGGGGCCCCTCGCCCCGGTCGGGGCGGCCGGCGAGCAGGTAGTAGGCGAGTTCGGCGACGGACCACAGGTCGTCGCGCGGGTCCGCGGTGCCGTGGCCCGCGCGCTGTTCGGGCGAGGCCCAGGGGGCGCCGCCGAAGGGCTCGCGGGCCTCCCCGGCGCGCTGCGCCGCGTACGGCTCGCCGAGCCGGACCCGGGCGCCGTCCCACCGTACGGTGTCGGGTGCGAGGGCCCGGTGCACGAGGCCCGCCTCGCCCAGGAGCCTTACGGCCATGGCGAGTTGGCCGGTGATGCGCTCCTGGGCCTCGGCGCCGAGGCGCCCCACCCACTCGGACAACGGGCGGCCGGCGGGTGGCCGGTACAGCACGAAGGGCTCGGCGGCGGTCAGGTCGAAGCCGACGACCCTGGCGAAGACCGCGCCGAACTTCGCGCCGCCGTACCGCCGTTCGAGGGCGACGGCGACCTCCACCTCCCGCTCCAGGAGGCCGTACGCGTGCGGGTCGCCCTGCGCGGACGAGGCCAGGCGGTACTGGACGACGTGCGAGCCCGCGCCCAGGATCGCCCGGCGGGCGAGGACGCCGGGGCGGCCGGGCGGCCGGCGGTCCTCGCCGTACCGGACGGTGAAGCGGACCGGCTCCTCCCGGTGGGTGAAGAACTCCAGCTCCTGGTAGTACGGATGGGTCGGCGTACTCGGCTCGTCGAGGTGGTCGGGGTGGTCCGGGCCGATCGGATGGTTGGCGTCGCCCGGATGGCCGGCGCCGGTCGGTCGAGGGTCGGTCGGGTGGTTCGGGTCTGTCGGGCGACGGTCGCTCGGCTGGTTCGGGTCGTTCGGATGGCGGTCGCTCGGGCGGTTCGGGTCGTTCGGGTGGCGGTCGCTCGGGCGGTTCGGGTCGTTCGGGTGGCGGTCGCTCGGGCGGTTCGGGTCGTTCGGGCGACGGTCGGTCGGCTGGTTCGGGTCGTTCGGGTGGCGGTCGCTCGGGTGGTTCGGGTCGGTCACGTTTCTTCCGCCTCCTCGGCGCGGACGGTGTGCACGACGTCCGCGCGCAGCGGTACGAGACGGAGGATGCCGGCGTGCCGTCCCGCGCCGGTCCACACCACGTCCTCGGCGGTGCCCCGCCAGATGTCGTCCCCGGCGGCCCCGCGCCGCATCGCCTCGGGCACGAAGCGGACCTGCCGGGCGGCGAGCGGGTCGTGGGAGAGCAGCCGCAGGTGCTCGGGGCCGCAGAGCGCGACCGCACGGCCGGGGTCGTCCTCGGCGAGCAGCAGCCGGGCGACCGCGTCGGCGGCGACCCCGGTGAGACGGGCCGCGTCGGGCCGTTCGGAGCGGTCGGTGAAGGCGGCGAGGGAGGTGAGCGCCTCGGGATCGCGCAGGCCCTCGTACCGGGGCGGCGGCGAGGCGGCCACGTCCCGCTCCAGGCGCAGCCGGGTCTCGTCCAGGAGCTCCGTGAGCCGCTGCTCGTGACCGGCCCGCGCGAGGGCGCCGGGGTCGCGCTCGATGCCCGCCCAGCACCGGTCGAGGATCAGGACGGTCCCGGCGACCAGGTCGCCGACGAGGGTGTCGACGAGCGCGGGGCCCCCGTCCCCGTACCTCCGCTCCAGCCAGCCGGGCGCGGGAACGGGCAGGGGCCCGTCGACCCGGACCCCGGGGTCCGGGTCGAACGGGCCGTGGGCGGCGGGCGCGGGGAACGGGTCGGGTTCCTGGCCGGCGTGTCCGGCCGCCGCGGGTTCCGCGTCCGCGCCGGGCCAGAGGCCGCCGTCCGCTCCGTCGCCCCAGTCGTCCGCCTCGTCCCTCCAGTCGTCCGCGTCGTCGCTCCAGTCCTCCCAGCTCCAGGACACCGCTCCGGCCTCCCGGGCCGGTGGAGGCTCGGCCACCGGGTGCTCGCCCTTCCGTACGGCCGACGGCTGCCCGTGCGCGTCGGCGGTCTCCGCGAGCCCCCGGAGCAGCGCGGCCACCGCGCCCGCCCCGGCCGAGCAGTGGTGCCGCACCTCGGCGAAGAGCCAGTCGTGCACGGCGGTCGTGACCACCAGGGTCTGGATCTCCCGCAGGATCCGCCAGGCCTCCTCCGGGTCCGCGCGCGCCCACCAGTCGTCCACGGCCCGGGTCCAGTCGCGCAGCGCGAGCAGCAGGACGCCCGCCACGGACACCGTGGCCGCCACCGCCCCCGCCCAGACGGGCAGGCCGAGGAACTGGCCGATCCCCGCGCCGACGAGACCGCCGAGCAGCCCGCCGAAGAGCCGGGGCGCCGCGCCCGTGGCACCGCCGCCGTCGATCCGCCCGTCGGGCGAACGGTTGGGCCTCCGCCGCAGCATCAGATGGGCGAGTCCCGCGGCGAGGACGCCGACGGCCGGACCGAGGACCCAGCCGAGCAGCGGCCAGACGCCGGCGAGCAGCGCCAGGAGCCCGGTCACGGCGAAGGCCGCGGGACGCGAACCGCCGGCCGTGAACGGGTACCGGGCGCCGAGCCGCCGCAGCCGCTCCGGGCCGCAGATCGCGTCGAGCCGGGCCAGCCGGGCTGCGCTGCCCACGGGCGCGGTGCGCGCGGACAGCGCGGACAGCCGGGCCGCCACGGACCGCAGCGGCAGCCCCTTGCCGATCAGGTCGTGGGTGAGGTCCCGCAGCGCCGGGACGATCCCGGCCCGCGAGATCTCCCGCGGCAGCTCCGGCAGTTCGACGCCCCGGTCGCGCAGCACCCCCCGGTGCTCGGCGGTGAGCCGGGTGCCGCCCGCCGCGCCGAACGCGTCCGCGACGGCGGTACGGAAGCGGTCCAGCTCCTCCGTCACCCGCTCGACGTCCGCCGGCAGGTCGAGGCCCCGGCCCGCGGAGGTGAGGAGGCCGGCCGGGCCCCGGACCCGGTGGTAGCCCTCGACGGCCTCGCCGACGGCCTCCTCGCAGGCGGCGAGCCGGGCCCCCGCCCTGCCCTGGAGCGGCAGCCAGCCGTGGCCGGACAGGGAGCGCGGGACGCCCTCGTCGAGGAGGAGCGCGAGCGCGGCCGGCACCTGCTCGGCGGAGACGTTCACGGCCGGGACGTCGGGTCCGGTCAGGCCCTCCACGGCCTGCCGCCAGGCGCGCGCCCTGGCCTCGTCGGTGAGGTCGTGCTCCAGGACCCGCACGGCGGGCACGGCGACGCCGTGCACCACCTCGCCGAGCGCGCGGAGGACGGCGTCGAAGACCTCGGGCGTGGACAGGACGTCGACGAGCGGGCGCAGCACGGCCTCGCCCGGGACGCCGTCCTCCGTGGAGTCGAAGACCCACAGGACGCCGGCGGCGGGCGGGCGGAGGGTGAGGGAGCGGCTCAGGGTCCGTTCGCCCCGGGCGCCGACGGCCAGGCAGACGACGTGCGCGGGCCCGTAGGAGGACAGGCGCTCGTAGAGCAGCTGGTGGGCGACGAGCCGGTCGGCCTCGTCGACGACGAGGAAGCGCCGCTCGCCGCCGGGCTGCGGGACGTCCAGGGCCGCGCGGACGGCGGCCTCGGAGTCGTACGCCCCCGGCGCCGACGTGCGCAGGTCGAGGCAGACGGCGTGGCCCGGCAGCGGCCGTTCGGGAAGGACGGGAAGGGCTCGTGGGCTCACTCCGTCTCACCGGCCCGGTCGCGGCGGTGCGGCTCGTCGTCGAAGTCCCGTCCGTGGTCGGCGCCTCGGCCGGGACCCCGGCCGGAACCGGAGTCCGGCCCGTGGTCCGGCTCGTAGTAGGGCCCGTACTCGTCGGAGTCCGGTCCGTAGTCCGGCTCGGGCTCCAGCTCCCAGTCGCCCTCGTAGACGGACGGCGGGACGGGCCTCCCGTCCGGTGCGGGGGCCGGCCGGTCCGCGTAGGCGGACCGGGGATCGCGGGCGGGTCGGTGGTCGCGCCCGGCCCGGTCGTCATGGCCTGCCCGGTCGTCATGCCCGGCCCGGCCGTCGGGTCCGGCGCCGTTCCGGGAGCGGGGCTCGTACGACGGGCGGGGCTCGTACCCCTTGGGCTCGGGCTCGTACGACGGTCGCGGCTGGTACCCATCGGGCTCGGGCTCGTACGACAGACGCGGCTGGTACCCATCGGGCTCGGGCTCGTACGACAGACGCGGCTGGTACCCGCCGGTCCCGGGCTCGTACGACGGTCGCGGCTCGTACCCACCGGGCCCGGGCTCGTACGACGGGCGCGGCCTCGACCCGTGCTCCCGGCGCGGCCCGGCCCCGTACCCCGCGCGGGGTCCGGCTTCGTGGCGGGCCGGGGGGACCTGGCCGGACCGCTGCCCCTGCGGGCGTCCCTGGCCCTGGCCCGGTGCGTGGCGTTCGTACAGGGCGCGGAGGTTCGCCCGGGTCGCGCGGGCCGCGCTGGGGAAGCGCATCTCGAGGGCGCCCGGGTAGGTGACCTCCCAGAAGTGGCGGAGCGGCGCGAGCCATTCGCTGTCCGCCGCGCCGTACTCGGCGGCGATCTCGTCGATCAGGACGAGCTGGCGCGGGGCCACGTTCTCCACGAAGTGCGTGAACAGCGGCGACGGGGGCGCCGGGACCTGGGCCAGGCCCTTGGGCAGGGCGCGCATGAGCCGTTCGCAGAACTGCTCGATGATCTGCCCCTCGTCGAGCAGCGCCCAGCGCTCGTACGCGCGCAGCAGCCCCGCCCAGCTGGAGAGCGAGCCGTCGAAGCCCTCCAGGCGCAGCGACATGGTCGCGGACTCGCCCTCCTGGAGGCGGATCCGGACGAGGTCGGGCGAGTCGGCCGGGCCTTCGGCGGCGATGTGGCCGTTCCACATCGCGCACAGCAGCCGGTGGAGGATGCGCTGCCGGTCCTGCTCGGTGGAGACGAGCCAGTCGTCCTGGTAGCCGAGCCGCTGGCGCCATTGCAGGAAGTCGTCCTCGCCGCCCGAGTCGCGGGCCTCGGACCAGAGGCTGAGGACGCTGCGGACCTCGGAGATGTCGGTGAGGTTCATGCCGCTGCGGAAGAAGACCACGGTGATGGAGTCGGTGTCGACGGCCCGGCACTCGGGGAACACCCGGGAGGGCAGGTTGAGTTCCTGGGCGAGGAAGCCGGCGGCCCGGCCGTCGGACTCGCTCGCCGGGTGCACGATGAGGATCTTGAGCGGGCCGCTGCCGTCCGGGATGAAGCCCACGGGGAGGAGTCCGGCGAGCCGCGCGCGGAACTGGTCGAGCCAGCGGGGGTCGACCTTCGCCTCGGCGGTCTCGTCGCCCGCGGCGGCCCGCAGCAGCAGTTCCATGGAGGGCAGCAGGGGCTTGGCGAAGACGTCCTCGTTGGCCTCGCCGAAGAGGCGCTTGACCCGCCGCTCGACGACCTGCTTGATCTCCTTCACGGCCGCCCCGGAGGAGCGGCGGACCGCGTCGAGGGCGCGCCGCCAGTCGTCGGGCCCGACCAGCCGGTCGAGGAGGGTCGCGGCGTCGGTGCTCTCGGGGAGGCCCATGCTCTGGGCGAGGCGGTCGACGACGTCGTCGTAGAAGGCGCGCAGGGTGTTCTGCGGGGGCAGCAGGTAGGCGATGCCCGCGCGGTCGTCGCGGTAGAGCTCGCGGCGGCTGTCGGCGAAGGACTTCGCCTCGTCCTGCTCGTGGGCCCGGAGCACCTTGGTCAGTTCGGCGACCTCGTTGGTGACGCGGTGGAGGGAGGGCCGCCACTGGGCCTCGCCGGCCTGCCAGCCGCGGTGCCACAGGACCCGGGCCCGCCACTGGTACCAGGCCTCCTGCGCGGCGAGCGTGTCCTGGACGTCGGGGTCGGTCCAGCGGGCCGGGACGACGCCGCCGACGGTACGCCGGATGTGGGGGATGTTGGGGGCGGAGGTCTGGACGTTCGGGGGGCGTTCGGGCTCGTTGCGCCGGTTGTCGAGCATGCCGGTGAAGCCTTCCCTGGCCACCCGGTCGGAGTGGCCGGGCAGTCCGGCGAGGACGGTCTCGAGCTGGAACGGGCCGATGAGGCCGAGGAGTTCGCGTGCTCCCGAGCCCGGCTTGAAGTCCTCGGTGAGGCGGGGGATCTCGCGGGAGAGGTGGACGTCGAGGCGCTGGAGGGAGTCCTCCATGTCGTGGAGGCGGTGCCGTAGTTCCTGGGTGATGTCCCGGCTGCCCCGGGGGAGCTGCTCGGGCAGCGGCACGTCCGGTGCATCGCGGCTCCACAGGCGGCCGATGCCGGAGCGGGTGAAGAGGTCCCGGACGTGGTCCTGTCCGTCCCGGGCGGGCCTCCGGGCCCGTTCGGACATGCCGCGGACGGCCTGGGCGAGGAGCCGGGCGGCGACGATCTCGGCGAGGTCGTCGACGGGCACGGTGAGGGAGGCGGCGAGGCTGGTGGACATGCCGCGGTAGCCGATGCCGGTGCGGGCCGGGGTCGAGCGCTCCACGGCCTTGTTGATGAAGCTGGCGGCGAAGGACTGGTAGTCGTCGTCGGCGCGGTTCCCCGACCCGGTGTCCTCGCCGAGTTCGGTGCCGATCAGCGACATCACCATGGCGGTGATGGAGCGACGCAGGTCCTCGGTGCCGATGACGGCCGGCTTGGAGAAGAGGAAGGCGGTCTGCATGGTGGCGGGGCGCAGGGCGACGACCCCGTCGCCGGGGTAGGTGACGCTGAGCCGGCCGCGTTCCTCGACGTCGCCGACGGTGTCGAGGGCGTCGGGCACGTTCTGGTCGTCGACGAGCCGCGAGAGGTCCACGAGGGCTCGGGCGGCGTTGAGTTCGGCCTCGCGTCCGCCGCCCGCCTCGGGCGGGAAGGCGGAGGGCATGACGACGAGCGGGTAGATCTTCACGCCGGGCACCTTGGCATTGCGGAACTCGTGCCCGATGAGGTGGATGAAGTCGTAGAAGATGCCGGCTCCGGTGCCGCCGGCGACGGAGAAGGCGACGAAGACGTCGCAGCCCCGGATGCGCCCGCCGCCGACCCGCTTGAGGTCGCCCGCCGCCTGCCCGATGGCGCCGATCGCCTCGCGGAGCTGGCGCAGGACGGGTTCGAGGCCGGTGCGGAGGGTCGCGAAGAGCGCGGCGCGCCCGACGGTCGGGAGCTGCCCCGCGCCGTTGTTGAGGGGGGCGACGCGCGGCTGGCGGGCCTGGGGCGGCAGCCAGAGCCGGGTCTCCTCGTGGAGGGAGACGCGCAGCATGCGGGCCACCTCGGGCGAGGTGTCGAAGTCGGTGGGCAGCAGGTCGCGGACCATCCGGGAGGTACGGGCGAAGGCGGCGCCCTCCGCCCCCTTGGCGCGGAACTGCGGCTGGCCGAGCAGCTCGCCCTCGCTGAAGTCGGCGTAGACGAACTGGAGGCAGTCGGGCAGCTGGAAGGGCAGCCGGCGGCCGCCGTCGACGAGGTCGGTGCCGTCGGGCCCGCACAGTTCCCGGCGCAGCTGGCGTTCGAGTTCGCTGCCGATGCGTCCGCCGGTGCCGCCGAGTCCGACGAAGAGCATGGGCTGGTAGATCTTCATGTCGTCTCTCCTCGGTACCCGGTCAGAAGTTGCGGTCGTAGGTGTCGGACCCGCCGGTTGCCCCGCCCGCTCCCGGGCCGGACCCCGCGGCGGCTCCCGTGTCCGTACGGGTGCCGGGGTCCGTACCGCGTCCGGAGCCGCGGCCGGAGCCGGTGCGCCGGGGATCGCGGGTGCGCCGCGACCACGGGAGGTCGCGGGTCCTCGGGGTGGGCGTGCGCCCGCCCCGTACGACGAGTTCGTGGTCGCCCAGGCCGATGGGCTCGCCGGCCCTGACCGGCACCTGCCCGGCGCCCCGGGACCGCAGCAGCAGCTCGCCGGAGCCGGTGCGGCGCAGCACGTGGGCGGTGGCGGCGGCGGTGCCGCGGACGTTGCGGAGCGTCGGCGGTCCCCCGTACGGCTCGTCGACGGTGAAGGCGAAGGCCCCGCTCTCGCTCTGCCCCTTGCGGACGGTCAGCGTGTACAGGGACCTTCCGTCGTCGCGCAGTTCGAGCGTGAGCCCGGTGAGGTCGCGGCGCCGCCGCCGGGCGACGAGCCGGATGGCGGTGAGGACGGCGAGGACGAGCACGACGACGGCGCCGCCGGTGACGGCCTTCCACCAGCGGTCCCACCAGGTCGGCGGCGCCACCACGAGGACGTCGAGGAAGGCCGTGTCGAGGACGGCGTCGCGGGCGCCGGTGTCCACGACCGCGATCCGGCCGCCCAGTTCGCCGAGGGCCGTGCCGGCGGCGAGGGTCACCGTGAAGGGGATGCGGGTGCTCTTGCCCGCGGCCGCGGTGACCGATGTCGGGGCGACGGTGATCTCGGTGCCGGGCGTCTGGTCCTGGAGGGCGAGCCGCAGGGTGTGCGGCGCGGAGTCGTTGTTGGTGACGTCGAGGGTGCCGCGGACGGTGCCGCCCGGGTGCACGGTGGTGCGCTCGACGGCGAGCCCCGCGGTCACCACCGGCACGTCCGGGCCGCGCCGGGCGTGCACCGGGCGCCGGTCGGAGGTGATCCCGGGCGCCGCCATGCGCGTGACGAGCTCCAGGTCGCCGGTGGCCCCGGCGGGCAGCGTGAACGTGCCGGTGAACCGGACGTCCCCGGCCTTCGCGTCGGGGGCCCGGCCGTCGTCGGCGAGCCGGAAGGTGAAGGGCGCGAAGCCCGCGCCGGCGACCTCGGCCGAGGCCGAGAGACCGGCGAGCTGCCGCGGATCGGTGATGACGACGCCGCGCCGGGTCTGCATCCGCACCTGCACGGTGACCTTCTCCCCCGCGCGCGGGGACGCCGGGTCGAGGGTGACGTCGGAGCGGAGGCGGCCCTGCCAGATGGCGCGGACGGCGACCTCCCGGTCGCCGTGGCCCTCCGGCGCCTCGATGTGGACGCGCCAGCGGCCGGGCAGCGGGTCCTTCACGCGCAGCGCCTCGACCGGCCCGTCCTGGCCGCTCACCTCGAAGGACGAGCCGTCGAACTCGCCCCCTACGGGCACCTTGCGGCCCGCCGGGTCGTAGTACGTGACCCGCACCTTCGGGTCGTGCTTGGCGACCGTGAGGGAGCCGTCGGTGGCGAGCGGCGGGATCGTCACGGTCAGGTCGGCGGGCGGCTTCCCGACCGTGCCCTGGGCGATCCGGGCGCAGCGGGCGGCGGCGAAGGTCTCCTGGAGCGCCTTGTCGATCTCCGCGGAGGTGCCGACGACCCGCATGACGGGGACGGAGCCGGGGATGTCGGAGCAGGCGCCCCGGTAGCCGCCCTCGGCCATCGCGGTGAGGGCGGAGCGGTCGATCTCGCTGCCGAAGCCGAGCGGCCAGATCTGGACGCCGGCCGCCCGGGCGCGGGCGAGCTCCTCGGTGAGCCGCCGCGCCCCGTTCGACTGTCGGGTGTCCCGGTCGGTGCCGTACTCGGGGCTGTCGGCGACGTCCAGCTTCCCGTCGGTGAGCAGGAAGACGACCTTCGGCGCGGCCGGGGTCTTCGCCCCGTCGGGCCGGGCCTCCGTGAGGCGGGTGACGGCCTGCCGGATCGCGGCCGGGAAGTCGGTGCCGGGGCCCATGCGGGCGGTGTCGATGTGGCCCAGCTGCTGGACGCACTCGCTGAGCCGCTCGCGGCCCGCCGCGTCGGCGACGGTGAGCGGGCAGACCTCGCGCACGGGCGACTGGCCGGACTTCTCGGAGCTGCCGAAGCCGATGACGGCGGCCCGGGAGCGCTCCGATATCTCGCCCTGGCTCAGCAGCGCGGCCGCCTCGGTCTCACGCGCCAGGTCCTTCTCGGCGAGGCTCGCCGACTGGTCGACGACCACGGCGAAGTCGAGCGGGTCGGGCCCCTCGGCGGGCTCGGCGGGCTCGGCGGCGGTACGGGACGCTCCCGGGGCCAGGCGGAGGGCGGGCGCGCCCGAGGCGGTGGGTGCCGCGAGCGGGCCGGAGAGCACGAGGAGCGCCCCGGCGAGGAGCAGGGCGCTCCCCTTGTTGGTCCACTGCATGTTCTCTCTCACCACAGTTCGCTGAAGAGGGCCAGGAGGGCGCCGAGCGCGAGCGCGGACACGCCCAGGCGCAGCCACCGGTACTTCGCCGCGAGCACGAGCCCGTGCACGCCGGCCTGTTCGAGGAGCCAGTCGGTGGCGCCGGCGCCGGACGCGCCGAGCCGCTCGCGCAGCTCGGGCGCGGACGGACCGGCCGTCAGCTCGCGCAGGAGCGTGCGGTCCGCCCCGATCCGGGTGCGCGGCAGGACCACCGAGACGAGCATCAGGACCCCGGCCGTCCACAGCACGCCCGCCGCGAGCAGGAACGCGAGCCCGACGCCGCCGGTGGGCAGCGGGGCACGGTCCCCGGAGAACACGACCGCGAGGAAGGCGAGGGCGCCGGAGAGCAGGATCGCGGCCTTGGTGTCGGCCCGGCCGATGTCCTCCCGGACGGTGGCGAGGAGCCGCTCGGCCATGAACCGGACCTCCTCGGACGGTGCGGGCGCGGGCGCCTGGTCGGGTACGGGGGCGGGCGCGGGTGCCTGGTCGGGCGTGGGGGCGGGGGCGGGCGCCTGGTCGGGTACGGGGGCGGGCGCGGGTGCCGGGTCGGACGTGGGCGTCCGATCGGGTACGGGGGCAGGCGCCGGCGCCCCGTCGGGTACGGGGGCGGGGGCCGCTGCCCGGTCGGCCACGGGGGCCGGGTCCGGGGTGCTCATTCGTCGTCCCAGTCGTCGAAGTCGGCGCTGGGCCGGGTGGGCCTGGTGGGCCGGCGCTGCCGGTCGCGGCCCTCGCGGTCGTACGGGTCGTCGCGGTCGTACCGGTCGTTCCGGTCGTACGCGTCCGGCTCGTACCGGTCGCGCCCGTCGTCGAACCCGTCGTCGCGCCGGCCCCGCGACCGCCCCCGCTCGCGCTCCCGTTCCCGTTCGGAGCCCGACTCGACGCGGGTCGGTTCGTAGACCCGGGGGTCCCGCGGGGACTCGCCGTGCTCCTCGTCCCAGGACCCGCGCGGGGCGTCCCGGTGGTCCTCGTCCCGCTGCTCCTCGTCCCAGTCCGGGGCGCCCGGCTCCGCCGAGGCCTCCTCCAGGGCGCGCCGCCGCCGGGGGGTGTCGCCCGAGGGGTTGAGGACCCGGTCGGTGATGCCGCCGAGGACGGTGCCGGTCTGGGACCGCAGGTACATGAGCACCTGGTACATCTGCTCGCCGATGTCGTGCCGTTCGAGGACGCCGGTGTCCAGGAGCCGGTTGAAGACCCGCAGGTAGTCCTCCTGGCCCTCGCGCCGCTCCCGCTGGAGCTGGGTGCGGATCTCCCACTGCTTGTCGGGGTGCATCGCCATGTGGTGGGCGATCTGCGCGAGGTCGCCGCGCCGGAAGAGGGCCTCCATCTCGCGGGCGCGGTCGGCGACGAGCGCCCGGTCGGCGGCGTCCCTGCGCCGCTCCGCCTCGGCGACGCGCTCGTCGGCCTCCATGGTGACGCCGACGATGTCCCGGCGGGAGACCTCGGCCTTGACGGTGTCGTCGAGGTCGATGAAGACGAGGACCCGGGTGCGCAGTCCGATGTCCCGGCCGAAGCCGAGGCGCCCGGTGGCGAGTTCCTCCCGCACGGCCTCGTCGGCGCGGTGGGCCTCGGTGATCCGGAACCGCCGGGAGACCCTCCGCAGCCCGTCGAGCAGCTCGTCGTGGAGCAGTTCGGCGACGTCCTCGACCTGCTCCTGGACGACGAGGTGCGGGTCGGTCACCACCCACTGGACCTTGGCGACGGCGTCGAAGAAGACGCCGTCGCCCGCGGCGGGCAGCTGGAGCCGGAACTCGGTGACATTGCGCCCGAGTTGCACCTCGAAGACGGTGTACGGGGAGCCGAACATGGGCTTGTTGACGTCCTCGGTGCGGTCCGGCCAGACCACCCGGTGGCCGCCGTTGCGGTAGAGGAGCACGGCGGCGACCCGGCCGCTGCGGCGGCGGTACGGGGGCGCGTACTCGCCGACGAGGGGGCCGCGCGGCCGTCCGGAGGCCGCGGATCCGCCGGTGGCCGCCGCGTGCCGCCGCCCCTGGCCGCGCGCCTGTTCCGGTTCCTCGTCCCCCGCGGGGCCGAGGTCGAGGTCCGGGTCCGGTTCCTCGTCCCCGTCACGGCCGCCGGGGTGCTGTCCGCCGTTCTGCCGCTCGTACGGCTGCCGCTCGTACCGCTCCTCGTACCGCTGCCGATCCCGCCGGTCCGGTCCGTCGTACCGCTGACTGTCCTGCCCTTCGGGCCGCTGCCGTTCCCGCCCGTCCCGTGCGTCGTACCGCTGCCGTTCCCGCCCGTCACGGGCCTCGTACCGCATGCGCTCCTCGCGGTCCCGCTCGTCCCACCGCGCCCGCTCGTCCGGCCGCGCGTTCCTGTTCTGCTCGGGCCCGGTCATCGGTTCGCTCCTTCCGTGACGGCGTCCCACATCCGGCGCGCCGCGCTCCTGTCCAGGGGCCGGTCGCGGTCCCGGACGAGTTCGTTCAGCAGTCCCCTGAGCCGGTCCCGGTCGCGGCGGTCCACCGCGAGGCGCGGCAGGAGGGCGCGGACGTGCCCGAGCGCCTCGGGGTCCTTCGCGGCCCGCCGGAGCATGCCGCCGAGGGCTTCGAGGGCCGCCTCTCCTGAGCGGGCGGTGGAGAGCGTGTGCCGCAGCAGCCGCGCGAGTTCGGGCGCGAGCGCGGGCCGGGTCGCGAGCAGCGCGACGAGCAGGGGCCGGGCCGCGTGCTCGTCGAGTTCGGGCACCTCGCGCAGTCCCCACAGGTGGGTGGTCCGGGTGCTCAGTGCGCGGATGACGGCGAGGTGGACCAGGTTGGCGAGGTTGAGCCTGCCGTCGTCGAGCCACTGGTGGAGCCGGCGCAGCACGGGTTCGGGTTCTCCGGAGGCGAGGAGGCGGGCGACGCTGAAGGAGGCGGGCACGAGCACCTCGACGTCGGTCGACTCGCGGGTC
This sequence comes from Streptomyces sp. R-07, assembly GCF_049913175.1. NCBI lineage: Bacteria > Bacillati > Actinomycetota > Actinomycetes > Kitasatosporales > Streptomycetaceae > Streptomyces > Streptomyces sp. R-07. Next base: position 6,131,162 of record NZ_CP183978.1, on the reverse strand, counting down.
CTGACGACCCGGGCAAGGGCGTCGAGCGAGCCGGAGACGCTCCCGGCGGCGAGGACGTAGCCGTGGGCGAGCAGGGCCGTCCTGACGAGCGTGTCCTCGCCGGATCCGGCCCAGTCCTTGAGCACGGCGGCGACCGCCGGCCGGACCTCCGGGTCGCGGGCGGACTCGGCGAGCGCGGTGGCCGCGGCCATCCGGGCCCTCGGGTCGTCCGTCACCGCGAGCGGCACCACGAGCTCGCGGAAGCCGTGGATCCAGTCCCAGGAGCAGAGCACCCCGGCGGCGACGGAGGCCCGCACCCACACCTCGGGGCGCGGATCGTCGCACAGGGAGCGCAGCCACCGTGCCACCGGTCCGCGGACGTTGTGGTAGCCGTGCCAGATCTCGCCGAGGACGGCGCCGGCGAGCGCCTCGCCCTGGAAGCGGACGGCCCGCACCGGCACCTTGGCGGGGCCGAGGTCCAGCTCACCGTCCTCCAGGACCGCCCGGGCCTGCACCGGCCGGTGCTCGGCGTGCGTGCCGAACAGGCGCCGCCCGGGGGCGTGGTCGGGATCGAGGGTGACGGCGAGTTCCCAGGCGAGGAGTTCGGCGGCCTCGGCGGCGAGGCTGTAGGCGGAGCCGTCGAAGACGGCGACGGCGATGCGGAACGCGCCGGCGTTCAGGACGGGCAGCGCCTCCGGGAGCGCGCCCGGGCGGTCGGCGCCGGCGAACCACTCGCGGGCCTGGGAGCGGACGAAGCTGGCGCATTCGGCGAGGAGTTGCCCGTCCGTCATCTCGCCGCGCCAGTGCCGGGCGAGGTGGTCGGCGAGCCGGGCGGCCTCGCGGGGCCGCAGTTCTTCGAGGCCGAGGGCCCGGACGACGTCCGGGCGGCGGGCACGCTCGCGCGCGGCGCCGAGGGCCTCGTCGGGTTCGGCGCGCAGGAGGTGCCAGAGGTGGCGGTTGAGGACCTCGTCGGCGGGCGGGGGCGCGCAGTACATGCCGTACCGGCCGCGCAGGAGCCGGTCGGCGAGCTCGCCGTTCTCGACGAGGACGATCCCGTACGCGTCCCGGCCGCGCAGCAGTTCGCCGAAGCGGTCGAGGTGCAGCTCGGAGAGCCGGGTCGCGGGGCGGCGGGCCGCCGCGGCGGGCTCGCCCCGGCCGGAGCGGGCGGTTCGCGGCTCGCTCTCGGTACGGACGTCCTCGGTGAGCAGCTCCAGCAGGTGGCCGCCGCTCTCCTGGAGGACGTCCTCGGTGATCTCGTCGACGCCGTGGCGGGGGTCGAGGCGGAAGACCTTGCCGCCGGTGAGCTCGTCGAGGAGGGCGAGCGCGGTGGCCTTCCGGCCGCTGCCGGGCTCGCCGCAGAGCACGAGGACCCGGTGGTCGCGGAGCCGGTCCCGCATCCGGGCGTACCCGGCGGTCGCGCAGTACACCCGGCCGAGGTGGTCGAGCGTCTCGGGCGGGACGGGCCCCTGGACGAAGAGCGAGGAGCGGTCGGAGCCGTACAGGGCGAAGATCTGGTTGCCCTCGAAGACGGTGCCGTCGCCGTGGATCGTGGTCAGGCGGTCGACGGGCGCCCCCGCCCAGGTGCGGACGGCCCGCTGGGCGGTGGCGGCGCCGCCGGTGTCGCTCTCGCCGCCGAGGGGTCCCCGGTCGGCGGCGGCGAAGACGCTGGGCTCGCGCGGCTGCTCGCCCGTACCGTCGGCGCGCTCGCCTTCGCGGTCACCGCGGTCGCCGCGGTCGCCCCGGTGCGCCCGATCCCCGCGGTCGCCTCGGTGCGCCCGGTCGCCCCGGTCGCCCCGGTCCCCCCGGTCGCCTCGGTCCCCGCGGTCGCCACCTCGATCGCCCCGATCACCCCGGTCGTGCGCGTCCGCCCGGCCGCCCCCGTCACCGCGGCCGCCACCGCCCCCGTCGCCGCGGTCGTGGCCGGAGGCCGGGGTGTCGTTCCCCGTCGCCGCCTCGTCCTGGTCACTCATTCCGGCTCACCCGCCCCCGTACCCGAGCCCTTGCGGATGCCGGTGAAACCCCCGTGGATGGTGTTGCCGTGGACGTCGAGCAGGTCTCCCCCGACGTGGTACGTACGGTTCCCTCCCCCGGTCCGGGGCGTTGGGCCGTCCCCCCGCGACGGCCCAACGCCGGTCCGTGAACCCCCCGCGGGCACCGGCGGCTCCCCCTCGGGCGCCGCCCGCTCCCCCTCGGATCCGGCCAGCGGCGGGGCGGTCCTGCGCGGTACGTGGAACCACGCGGTCTCGTCGGTCTCCTTGGACCGGATGCGGGCCGGCCGGTAGTGGGCCGGCTCGACGTACCGCCCGCCCTCGGCGACCACGTTCCCGTACAGCCAGTCCGAGACGACGACCAGCAGGTCGACCTCGGGGCTCTCCGCCATGATCCGCTTGGCGGGGGCGCTGTCGCAGAGCCGCGCGGCGAGGTCCACCGCCCGCCCGACGAGCCCGTGCGCGTCCTGGGCGACGAGCCCCGCGTTCATGCCGATCCGCAGCCGCAGACGCCTGCTCCGGCCCCTGTTGTGGGCGCGGAGGCTCTCGTACAGGGTGTCGATCCACCGTCCGACCATGAGGGTCGGCGGCACGTCGGGGCGCAGGGCGGCGAGGATGCCGTCCCCCCGGTCCTCCTGGTGGAAGGTGCCGGGTTCGACCCCGACGGAGCCGTACGCCTCGTCGAAGGCGGCGTACATCGCGGCCCGGTGCAGTTCCTTCCCGGCCATGTCCAGGGTCCCGGAGCCGCAGATGTCGCCGAAGACGACGAACCGGTGGATCCCGCCCGCTACCCCGTTCACTCCCGCACTGCTCACTCTCGGACTCCCTGTGTGTGGTGCCGTGGTGGTGCGCGTGTCCAGACTGGCCGCGTGCCGCGACCGGCGATGTAGCCGTTTACACACCCGGCGGAGATTCGTCCGCCGGATTTCCGCCGGGGCGCGCGCGCCCCTGCGCGAGCAGCACCAGGACCCGCATGTCGATCACGACGACGGTGCGGTTCGCGGTGCGGACGACGTCCTGCTCCCGCAGCAGGCGCAGCGCCTTGGCCACCGCCTCCCGGGTGGCTCCGATGGCCGCCGCCAGGTCGTGCTGGGGCAGCGGGAGGTCGAGCACGGTCCCGCCGTCCGCCCTCCGTCCGGCGCGCTCGGCCAGTTCGACGAGCCGGGCGGCGAGGCGCTGGAGGACGGTCTCGGAGGCGAGCGCGCGGCGTTCGACGTCGGCGCTGCGCAGCCGGGTGGCGAGCTGGCGCATGATCAGCGCGGTGGCGTGCGGCCGGGCGGCGAGGAAACGCCGGAACCGGTCGCCGGAGACGGCCACCGCCTCGACCGTGCCGAGGGCGGTGACGCTGGCGCTGCGCGGTCCCCGGTCGACGGCGGCGAGGTCGCCGACGACCTCGCCCGCTCCGCGCAGGGCGAGGATGAGCCGCGATCCGCGCTCGGTGCCGACGGAGACGACGGACCAGCCGGAGAGGAGCGCGAGGACGTAGGCGCTGGTGTCGCGTTCGCGGATCATCACCTCGCCGGGTTCGTAGACGCGCCGGGCACCCTCGGCGAGCAGCGACCGCCGGTCGGCCGCGGGGAGGGCGTGGAGGAAGGAGCGGTCCTGGCCGAAGAGACTCATCGCCGCTCACCCCCGTACCGTCCGCGGGCCCTCCGGGGAAGACCGTCCGCCGGTGGCCGACCGGCATTTTCGCGTGTGTGTTCCCACCTCATGTGACGTGCTCCGCCACACTATTGACGCTGCGTCACGTGATGGGGTGAAGAACGCTAGAGGGTGCGGAAGAAACGCGTCAACGAGCACGGGGGGCGCAGGGGAGCGCCGTCGCCGACGCCCCTGCGCCCCCCGTGGGAGCGACCCGGCGGGCTTCGCGAAGCCTTCGTGAAGGCTTCGCGAACGCCCCGGAACCCGCGCTTCGCGGGAGCCGGGAACCCGGGCTTCGCGGGAGCCGGAAGTCCGGGCTTCGCGGGAGCCGGAAGTCCGGGCTTCGCGGGAGCCGGGACTCCGGGCTTCGCGGGAGCCGGAAGTCCGGGCTTCGCGGGAGCCGGGACTCCGGGCTTCGCGGCACCGGAAGCCCACGCTGCGCGGGAGCCCGGAAACCCACGCCTCACGAACGGCCCGGGCCCCGCGCTCCAGGGGAGCCGGGAACCCGCGTTTCACGGGAGCCGGGTCAGAGCCGCGGGTCGACCGGCTCCGACTCCAGGGCCAGGACCGCGAAGACGGCCTCGTGGACCCGCCAGAGCGGCTCGCCCTCGGCCAGCCGGTCGAGCGCCTCCAGGCCGAGCGCGTACTCGCGCAGCGCGAGCGACCTCTTGTGGCCGAGGAAGCGCTGCCGCAGCCGCTCCAGGTTCTCCGGGCGGGTGTACTCGGGGCCGTAGATGATCCGCAGGTACTCCCGGCCGCGCACCTTCACGCCCGGCTGCCCGAGCCGGCCCCCGGCGTCGCGGACGAGCGCCGCGAGCGGCTTGACGACCATGCCCTCGCCGCCCGCTCCGGTCAGTTCCAGCCACCAGTCGGTGCCGGCGCGGACCGAGGCCTCGTCGCCGGTGTCGACGACGAGCCGGCGGGTGACCTGGAGCAGCCCGGTCGGGTCGTGCTCGACGAGCCGGTCGAGCCAGGCGAGCTGCTCGTCGTGCGGCACTGCCGCGAGCGAGCGCCCGCGCGCCGCGAGCAGCTGGAAGGGCGCGAACCGCACGCCCTCCAGGCCCTCGGTCGGCCAGCAGTACCTGCGGTACGCCTCGGTGAAGGCCGCCGCGTCCACGGCCCGCTCCCGCTGCCGGGCGAGCAGCCCGTCGATCCCCTCGACCCCGCGTCCCACCGCCCGCTCCAGGGCGTCGATCGCCCCGGGGAGCACGGCGCCGGAGGCGGCGCCGACCGCCGCGTACTGCGCGCGGAGCAGCCCGGCCGACTTGAGGGACCACGGCATCAGTTCGCCGTCGAGCAGCAGCCAGTCCGTGTCGAGCTCGTCCCAGAGGCCCGCGGCACCGATCGCGGTCCGCAGCCGGCCGAGGACCTCCTCGGTGACGTCCTGATCGTCGAAGAAGGGCCGTCCGGTACGCGTGTGCAGGGCGCCGGTCACGCCGGTGACGCCGAACGTCTCGCGGGCCGCCGCCTCGTCGCGGCAGACCAGGGCCACGGCGCGGGAGCCCATGTGCTTCTCCTCGCACACGACCCGCTCGACGCCGTCCGCCCGGTACTGGGCGAAGGCCTCCGCCGGGTGCTCCAGGTAGCCCTCCTCCTTCGAGGTGGCGGTCGGCGCCATGGTCGGCGGCAGGTAGGCGAGCAGCCGCGGGTCGACCGCGAACCGGCTCATGACCTCCAGGGCCGCCGCGGCGTTCTCCTCGCGCACGGCGACGTTCCCGAGGTGACGGGTCTCCACGGTCCGCCGCCCGTGCACGTCGGCCAGGTCCAGGGGCCGCCCCTGGTGCCCGCCGGGCGCCTCCGTGGCGAGCGGCCGGGCCGGCTCGTACCAGACGCGCTCGGCCGGTACGTCGACGAGTTCGCGCTCCGGCCAGCGCAGCGCGGTCATCTTCCCGCCGAAGACGGCCCCGGTGTCGAGGCAGATGGTGTTGTTGATCCAGGAGGTGTTCGGCACGGGCGTGTGTCCGTACACGACGGTGGCCCGCCCCCGGTACTCCTCCGCCCACGGGTAGCGCACCGGCAGCCCGAACTCGTCGGTCTCGCCCGTGGTGTCCCCGTAGAGCGCGTGCGAGCGCACCCGCCCGGACGTCCGGCCGTGGTACTTCTCCGGCAGACCGGCGTGGCAGACGACGAGGTTCCCGCCGTCGAGGACGTAGTGGCTGACGAGCCCCTCGATGAACTGCCCGACCTCCGCCCGGAACTCCTCGCTCTCGTGCCCCAACTGCTCGATCGTCTCGGCCAGTCCGTGCGTCTCCTGCACCTTCCGTCCCTTGAGCCACCGGCCGAGCTTGTTCTCGTGGTTGCCCGGGACGCACAGGGCGTCGCCCGCGGCCACCATCGCCATGACCCGGCGCAGGACGCCCGGCGAGTCGGGGCCGCGGTCGACGAGGTCGCCGACGAAGACGGCCGTCCGCCCCTCCGGGTGGTGGCCGTCGACGTAGCCGAGCTTCGCGAGCAGGGTCTCCAGCTCGGAGCGGCAGCCGTGGATGTCACCGATGATGTCGAAGGGGCCGGTGAGGTGCCGCAGGTCGTTGAAACGGCGCTCCAGGACGACCTCGGCGTCCTCGACCTCCTCCACGGAACGCAGCACGTGCACCTTGCGGAAGCCCTCGCGCTCCAGACCGCGCAGCGAACGGCGCAGCTCCCGCCGGTGACGCTGGATGACGTGCGCCGGCATGTCCGCCCGGTCGGGCCGGGCGGCGTTCCGGGTGCGGCACACCTCCTCGGGCAGGTCGAGGACGATCGCGATCGGCAGCACGTCGTGCGCCCTGGCCAGCTGGACCAGCTGACGCCGGGCCTCCTGCTGCACGTTGGTGGCGTCGACGACGGTCAGCCGCCCCGCCGCCAGGCGCTTGCCCGCGATGTAGTGGAGGACGTCGAAGGCGTCCCTGCTCGCGGACTGGTCGTTCTCGTCGTCGGCGACGAGCCCCCGGCAGAAGTCGGAGGAGACGATCTCGGTCGCCTTGAAGTGACGCCGGGCGAAGGTGGACTTGCCGGAACCGGTGGCACCGACGAGCACCACGAGGGACAGATCGGTGACGGGCAGGGTGCGGGTCATGCCGTGACCTCCTTCAAGGTCTCGTCGGTACGGCGGTCGGTACGGTCCTCGGTCCGGGGGTCGGTACGGTCCTCGGCACGGGGGTCGGTACGGTCCTCGGTCCGGGGGTCGGTACGGTCCTCGGTCCGGCTGAAGACGGCCATCTGGGTCGGCGGCCCGACCTCCGGGTCGTCCGGGCCCACGGGGCCGAACTCGACCGCGTACCCGTACCGCCCGGCGACGCCTGCCGCCCAGCCCCGGAACTCCTCGCGGGTCCACTCGAAGCGGTGGTCGCCGTGCCGGACGTGTCCGGCCGGGAGCGACTCCCAGCGCACGTTGTACTCGACGTTCGGCGTGGTCACGATGACCGTACGGGGCCGGGCCGAGCCGAACACCGCGTACTCCAGGGCCGGCAGCCTCGGCAGGTCCAGGTGCTCGATCACCTCGCTGAGCACGGCCGCGTCGTAGCCGGCCAGCCGCTTGTCGGTGTACGCGAGGGAGCCCTGCGTCAGCGTCACCCGGGCGGCCTGCCGCTCACCCATCCGGTCGAGCCGCAGCCGGCGGGCCGCGATTCCCAGGGCGCGGGCGGACACGTCGACACCGACGATCTCGGTGAAGCGCGGGTCCTTGAGCAGGGCCTGCACCAACTGTCCCTGCCCGCAGCCGAGGTCGAGCACGCGGGCCGCACCGGAGGCGTTCAGCGCGGCGAGGATCGCCTCGCGCCGCTGCTCGGCGAGCGGCACCGGACGCTCCTCCGTGTCGGTCGTCTCGTCGACGGCGTTGTCGACGTCCTCGACGTCCAGGCCCTCGGCCTCGGCGAGCCGGACCAGTTCGAGCCGCTCGGTGGCCTCACGGGCCAGACCCCAGCGGCGCGAGAGGTAGCGGGCGGTGATCAGCTTCCGCTCGGGGTGGCCGGCCAGCCAGCCGTCACCGGCGCGCAGCAGTTTGTCGACCTCGTCGGGCGCCACCCAGTAGTGCTTGGCGTCGTCGAGGACGGGCAGCAGGACGTACAGGTGGTTGAGCGCGTCCGCGAGCCGCAGCTCGCCCTCCAGGACGAGACGCACGTAACGCGAGTCGCCCCACTCGGGGAACTCCCCGTCCAGGACCACCGGTTCGGCCTCCACCGTGTCCCATCCGAGCGGCCCGAACAGCGCCCGCACCAGCCCCGCGCCGCCCCGGGCGGGGAGCGCGGGGACCTCGACGCGCAGCGGCAGCGGCGCGGCGGCCCGCTCGGGCATCGCCTTGCACTCGCCGTGCAGCGCGGTCTTGAAGACCCGGGCGAGCGCGACCGCGAGCAGCGAGGACGCCGCGTAGGGCCGGTCGTTCACGTACTGCGCGAGCGCCGAGTCCGGGGCGCCGCCCCGGCCCTTGCCCTTGCCGCGGCGCACGAGCGCCACGGGGTCCACCTCCAGGAGGAGTGCCGCCGTGCACCGCTCGACGCTCGCCTCGGGATAGAGGACGTGCGCCGTGCCGTGCGAAGTCGGGAACGCCTGGGCCCGCTCGGGATGCTTGTGCAGCAGGAATCCGAGATCGGTCGCGGGTCGCTCCGGGTTGCCGTAGGTACTGATCGTCAGGAACACATGCCCGAGTATGAGCGCCCCCGCCCCCACCGACCAGGCATTTTCCCCGCCCCGACCACCGACCGAACCCGCCGACGACCGAACCCGATCGACGGCCCGACCGGCCGCCCGACCCACCGACCGACGGGCCGACGGGCCGACGGGCCGACCGGCTGCCCGACCGGCTGCCCGACCGACGGGCCGACCGACGGGCCGACCGACGGGCCGACGGGCCGACGGGCCGACGGGCCGACGGGCCGACGGGCCGACGGGCCGACGGGCCGACGGGCCGACGGGCCGACGGCACCAGCGTCCCGGCCCGGGCCCCAGCCGGCGCAGCGCCCGGGCACGGCCCCAGCCAGGCGCCCCGGTCGGCGCGGGGGCGCATACGGCCCCGGCGAGACACCCGGTCCGCCGGGGGGGCCGGAGTGCGGGTGCCCGTCAGGGGGACCGGTCGGCGGCGAGTTCCTCGGCGAGCGCGGCGATCGTCGCCGGGCCGACGCGGCAGCAGCCGCCGACGAGGCGCGCCCCGCCTCCGGCCCAGTCGACCGCCCGGGCCGGATCGAAGGCCATGTCCCCGCGCCAGCCCCGCGCCCGGGCGTCCCACCGCTCCCCGCTGTTCGGGTAGACCACGGCCGGCTTCCCCGTCACGGCCACGGCGAGCTCCACGGCGGCCCCCGCCTCGGCCGGGTCACAGCAGTTCACCCCGACCGCCACGACCTGCTCGTTCCCCGCGACGACCGCGAACGCCTCCGCCAGTTCCTGCCCGGCACGGGTCCGCCCGCCCGCGACCGTGTACGAGAGCCACACCGGCACCCCGCACCCCTCGGCCGCCCGCAGCAGCGCGTCGGCCTCCTCCACGTCCGGAACGGTCTCCAGGGCCAGCACGTCCGGCGCCGCCTCGGCGAGCACCTCGATCCGCGGCCGGTGGAACCTCTCCAGCGCCCCCACGGACAGCCCGTACCGTCCCCGGTACTCACTGCCGTCCGCGAGCATCGCCCCGTACGGCCCGACGGACGCGGCGACCCACACCTCCTCCGGGGCCCCCGCCCCCGCCCCCTCCCCTGTCGCCCCTTCCCCCGCCCTCCGGGCCAGTTCCACGCTCCGGGCGAGCAGCCGTGCCGCCTCCTCCCGGCCGGTGCCGCGCCGGGCGAAGCCCTCGAACGTGGCCTGGTAGCTGGAGGTGATCAGCACCCGCGCACCGGCCCGTACGTACGCCGCGTGGGCCGCCTCGATCTGCTCGGGCGCGTCGGCGAGGAGCCGCGCGGACCAGAGCGCGTCCGAGAGGTCGCAGCCCTGCGCCTCCAGCTGGTTGGACAGCCCGCCGTCGAGGACGAGCACCCCCGTCCCGAGGGCCTCGGCGAGCGTACGGACCGGTCTCATCGGATCGCCCCGCTCATCCCAGCTGCGACTGGACCCGGGCGGAGATCAGCTCCAGGTGGTCCAGGTCGTCCAGGTCCAGGACCTGGAGGTAGACCCGGGAGGAGCCGATCGCCGCGTACCGCCCGAGCTTGTCGACGACCTCCGCGGGCGAGCCCGCGAGCCCGTTCGCCTTGAGCTCGTCCACGTCCCGGCCGATGGCGGCGGCCCGGCGTGCCACCTCGGCGTCGTCCTTGCCGACGCAGACCACCAGCGCGTTCGAGTACACCAGGTCGCCTGCCGCCCGACCGGCCGCCTCGGCGGCGGCCCGCACCCGGCCGAACTGCCGCTCGCTGTCCTCGATGGAGGCGAACGGGATGTTGAACTCGTCCGCGTACCGCGCGGCAAGCCGTGGCGTACGGCTCGCGCCGTGCCCGCCGATCAGCACCGGGATCCTGGACTGAGCGGGCTTGGGCAGCGCGGGCGAGTCCGTGAGCTGGTAGTACTCCCCGTCGTAGTCGAAGGTCTTCCCCACCTCGGTCTCCCACAGGCCGGTGACGATCGCCAGCTGCTCCTCCAGCCGGGCGAACCTCTCCTTCGGGAAGGGGATGCCGTAGGCCTTGTGCTCCTCCTCGAACCAGCCCGCGCCCAGGCCCAGCTCGACCCGGCCACCGGACATGCGGTCCACCTGGGCGACCTGGATGGCGAGGACTCCGGGAAGCCGGAAGGTGCCGGCCGTCATCAGCGTGCCGAGCCGGATCCGCTTCGTCTCCCGGGCCAGGCCTGCCAGGGTGATCCAGGCGTCCGTCGGTCCCGGCAGCCCGTCGGCGGAGCCCATGCTGACGTAGTGGTCGGAGCGGAAGAAGGCGTCGAATCCGAGCTCCTCGGTGGCCCGGGCCACCGCGAGGAGGGTGTCGTAGTCGGCCCCCTGCTGGGGTTCGGTGAAGATGCGAAGATCCATACCTCCATCCTGCACCGTCGGGTGCGTGTCAACCTCGTCGTCAGCGGCCCGTCCGCACCGGCTCGGTCGGGTGAATATCCGGCCCCCTGGCGGGCGGCATCCGCCCTGGCCAGTGACCGGGCCTGGCGCCCGTCGTTGGCTCGGGCGGAGCCGGACCGCCCGGCCCGCGTGCCGGCGGCCGCTGCCGGTGCGTCTCTCTCACGGCCCCGTCCTCGGCGGCGGGGCCCGGGCCGAGGAGGCCGCCATGTCCCAGGAAGCCGCGCCGGAACGGGCCGTGCCCGAACAGCCGGTGCCGCAGTCCGTGCCCGAGCAGAAGGGCTCCGGCGCCCCCAAGGGCCTGCTGCAGCAGATGGAGGAGCTGATGGCGGCGCTCTCCGCCGATCTCTCCCAGCTGGACGCCGACCTCCAGTCCACGTCCGAACGCCACACCCCGGAACCCCAGCCGCGGCCCGAGCCGGAGGCCCGCCGCGAGCACCGGGACGCCGAGCACCACGGCCCCGAGCACCAGCGGCCCGAGCACCACGGCCCCGACCGCCGCTGACCCGGCCGAAACGACCCCGGCCGCCACCGCCTCGCGCACCCCTACCACGACGGGCCCCCTCCCGGGCCCGCGCGGCCTCGGGCGGGGTCGGGCGGGCGGGCCCGCTCCCCGTCGCGGACAGCGAGGCGCCGCAGCATCCCGCGCACCCGGTCGCTCGACTCGTCGGCGGCGTCGATGGCCTCGATGCACTGCCAGTAGAGCCCCTCCTCGTCGGTGGCGCAGGCCACCCCCACGAGCGCGATCCCCACCTCCCCGAGCAGGTCCCCCAGCGCGGTCAACGCGCCGCACGGATCCGTCACTTCGGTCAGCCGGGCCGCACGCGGCCCGCCGGCACCCCAGGCCGGATACTCCCCGATCTCGCTCAGCCCCCGCGCCTCTCCGCGCAGCTCCAGCGGTCCGCAGAGCGCGAGATGACTCCCTATCGCCTGGGCAAGCGCCTGCGCCTGCCAGGCTTCCGCCACAATGTCCTGTGCTGTGCCGCTCCCCGCCAGCGCCTGCCGGCCGAGCGCGATGAGTCGCTCCGCTTCCATCAACGCCGCCCCCGTTCGTACGACTTACTGCCCACTCACTCCACTACCCAGAGTGAGGCCGCCTGAGCCTCGACACCAGAGGAATTCGGAAATCTGTGGACAGGAAGCCTGACGGGGAAAAGTCGATCACTCCGAAGAGTGACGATCTTCGTCCGCGTCGACGTCTGCGCCCCCTCCTCCACCCCCTCCTCCCCGCCTCCGGACGGGAAATCGGACCTCGTTCCGGTCGATCTTGGCGCTGAGCGCCGCCAGCGGATCGACCCCGAGCACCTGGCAGAACTGGAGGAGGTAGGCGAGCACGTCCGCCACCTCGTCGGCGACGCGGTGCGCCGACTCCGGGTCGTCCATCACCCGCTCCGCCTGCTCGGGCGTCAACCATTGGAAGATCTCCAGGAGTTCGGCCGCCTCCACGCTGAGGGCCGCCGCGAGGTTCTTGGGCGTGTGGTAGGGCTGCCAGTCGCGGGCCGCCGCGAACTCGGCCAGCCTGCCCTGCAGCCCCGCCACGTCGCCGCCGCCCGTCACGTCGTCGTCCGTCACGTCGTTGTCCGCCCCACCATCGCCCGTCACGTCGTCGTCCGTCACGTCGTTGTCCGTCGCACCGTCGTCCGTCACGTCGTTGTCCGTCGCCTCGTTGTCCGTCATCCGCTCAGGTCTACCACCGTCACCCCGGGCGTCCGGCGCGCCTCCCCCGCCGCCCGTTCCCCGACCGTTCCCGCCACCCTGATGTGTCCGTCGGCGGCGATCTCCGTCGCGAGCCGCAGCAGTTCGCCCAGCTGGCGCGCGTCGAGTCCCCGGTCCAGGCCGTCGGCGAGCAGCGTCAGGCTCTGCATGGCGTCCGGCACCTCGGCGATCCGGTCCATCTCCAGGACGCCGGGGCCCGTGAGCAGGGTGAGTGCGAGCGCCAGATAGCGGAGTTCGCCGTCGCCGAGGCGGCCGAGCGGGGTCGCGGGCAGGCCGCCGCGTTCGAGGACCGCCCGGACGGTGCCCTCCGGGAGTTCCTGCACGCCGAGACCGGTGACGGGTCCCGCGCAGCCCGCTCCGGCGACGGCGGCGAGGCGGTGGTGGCGGCGCGGGCAGTCCGTGTGGGTGCGGTGCAGGACCTCGGCGAGGTTGCCGCAGCCGCGCCGCAGCCGCCCCTCGCCGGGCGGGACGGGGGCCCGCATCCGCTCGGGCCGGGGGTCGCAGGCGAAGGCGGACCGCAGCCCGATGACCACCTGCTCGGCGGCGGCCAGGACCTCCAGCTGCCCCCGGGTCTTTCCCGCGACCCGCAGGGGCAGCAGGGCGGTGCCGAGCAGGTCGTCGGGGAGCGGGGCCCGGGTGACGGGGGTGGAGCCCGCCGTGTGCCACTCGGCCTGGACGGTGCTGCGGCCGGGGTCGCGGAGTGCGGTGGCGAGCAGGGTGCGGCCGCGTCCGGTGAGCCGCTCGCCGACGATCCGGAGCCGTGGCTCGGCCTGTACGGCGAGGTCCAGGCGGACGGGGCCTTCGGGTCCGTCGACCGTGCATCCGATCCGGAAGCCGCGCCTGCCCTGGGCGTCGGGCCTGGCGCGCTCGGGGACGCAGTCGACGGCGTCGGGGAAGACCTCGTGCAGGGGGTCGCCCGCGCCGAGCCGGGCGAGGGCCTCGTACGCCCGCAGGGTGGTGGACTTGCCGCTGCCGCTGGGCCCGGTGAAGAGGGTGACCGGTCCGAGCGCGTGCGCGGCGGAACGGTGACCCGCGAACGCGGAGAGCCGTAGTTCGGTGACGGCGGGCCGGGCGGCGAGCACTTCGCCCCGGCCCTCCGCCGGGACCGGGCCCCGCGCCTCGGGGACGGAGGCACGGGGCCCGGAGACGCGGGCTCCGGAAGCAAGGCCGGCGCCGGCGGGGGCGACGGAAGGGGAGACGGCCGAAGAAGTGATCGCTGAGGAAGTGCCGGTCGGGGACGTGAACGCCGAAGGAGCGACGGCCGGGTAAGGAACGGCCGAAGGCGTGAACGCCGGCGGAGCGACGACCGGGCGCGGAACGGCCGAAGCCGTAGGCGCAGAGGAAGGAGCAGCCGAAGGCGGGACGGCCGGGGAAGGAACGACGTCGGAGGTGCGGGCGTCTGACGTGCGGGCGAGCGTGGAGCCGCCGGTGAGGTCCATGCCCGGACCGTACGCAGATCATTCCCTGACGAACCGTTACGGCGAGATGACCTTCCTACGATCGGGGGACGCCGGCGGTCCGGCCGCCCACGACACCTTCCTCGTCCTCGCCCTCCGCGCCCTCGACCTCCGTGCCGGCCGGGGCCAGCAGGAAGACGTTCCGGTCGACGCGGTGCATCCCGCTGCCGAGGCCGAAGACGACGCCGCTGCTGAAGTCGAGGATCCGCTTGGCGACCTCGGTGTCGGCGCTCGTCAGATCGAGGAGCACCGGGATCTGGGCGATGAGGTACTCGGCGACCTCGCGGGCGTCGGCGAAGACCTGTACGCGGAGCACGACCATGCGGCGCTGCTCGGCGGTTTCGTACTGCTCGGGGATCGTGCGGTGGTCGACCCTGGACGGCCATTCGTCACGGCCGCGCAGGGGCACGACCTGGGCGAGGCCCTCCCACTGCTCGTCGGTGACGTCGTACCTCTCGTACCTACTCATGGGCCCATCCTCCCGCTCCTCACCCGTTCGGCCCAACAACGACACGAGGTGATGACCCGGGTGGCGGTCGGCGCGCGGCCGTGGGTCAGCCGGTCGGCTGACCTGCGGCCGTGGGCGGGACGGAGTACGTCACGGTGGCGGAGGCCGCCAGATCGCCTGCCTCGTCGCGGAGTTCGGCGAGGACCACGCAGAGGCGCCGGCCGAACTTGGCCATGCGCGCGTGGGTGCGGAGCAGTCCGGGGCGGGGGCGGTTGAGGTAGCTGATCTGGAGCGAGGTGGTGAGCGCCATCGGCGTGGGGCGGCCGAGCCGGGCGTTGATGAGGAGGAAGGCGGCGAGGTCGACGAGTCCGGCCTGTTCGGGGCCGGAGATCGTGCCGCCGGGGCGGGTGCGGAGCCGGGCGCCGTCGGCCTCCATGAGCAGGTGTGTTCCGCTGGCGTCGGTGACGCGGCAGGCCGCGTAGTCCGGGAACTGCCGCTGGACGAGCGCGTTGAGCTCGTCCGGCGACAGCGTTCCGGTGGCCGGGGAAGGCACCTGCGTGCGGGTCGCGGGGCTCCCGGTGTCCCTCATCGGACGAAGCTCTTCGCCAGCCGGCGGAGACCTTCCCTGATCTCGTCGGCCGAGTGCGTCGTGAACGACAGTCGCATCGCGCCCGGGTCCGGCTCGCCGCAGAAGAACGGCGCCCCCGGCACGTACGCCACCTCGTGTCCGACGGCGGTCTTCAGGAGGGCCGTGGCGTCGTGGCCCGCGGGGAGGGTCGCCCAGATGAACATGCCGCCCTCCGGCCTGTTCCACCGGCTGCCCTCGGGGAGGGCGCCCGGCAGGCCTTCGAGCATGGCGTCCCGGCGCTCCTGGTAGGCGGCGCGCATCACCGCGACGTGCGCGTCGAGGTCGCTGTCGCGCAGGTAGCGGGCGGCGGCGGCCTGGTCGATGGTCGAGGTGTGCAGGTCGGCGGCCTGCTTGGCGATCACGCAGGCGCGGCGCAGCCCGGCGGGGGCGCGCAGGAAGCCGAGGCGGAGGCCGGGGGCCATGACCTTGGAGAAGGAGCCGAGCAGGACGGTGCGGTCGGCCGCGGCGGGGTCGGCGGCGATGGAGGGGACGCGCTCGCCGTCGTAGCGGAGTTCGCCGTACGGGTCGTCCTCGACGATCCAGAACCCGTGCCGTGCGGCGGCCTCGGCGACGGCGTGGCGGCGCTCGGCGGGGAGGGTGCGGCCGGTGGGGTTCTGGAAGGTGGGGACGATGTAGAGGAGGGTGGCCTTCTCGCGGGCCGCGATCTCCTCCAGCGCCTCCGGGATGATGCCGTGGTCGTCGGTGGGCACGGGGACGACGCGGGCGCCGGCGAAGCCGAAGGTCTGGAGGGCGGCGAGGTAGCAGGGGTCCTCGACGAGGACCACGCCGCCGGGTTCGACGAGGGCGGTGGTGAGGAGCGTGAGCGCCTGCTGCGAGCCGGTGGTGACGAGCAGGTCGTCGGCGTCGGTGGGCAGTTCGCGTGCGGTGAGCCGGGCGGCGATGGCGGTGCGCAGCTCGGGGTCGCCCTCGGTCGTCGAGTACTGGAGGGCCTGCTGCGGGTTCTCCGCGAGGACCCGGTCGTACGCGGCCCGGATCCCGGCGATGTCGAACAGTTCGGGGGCGGGCAGGCCTCCGGCGAACGAGATCACCTCGGGCCGCGCCGTGAGCGCCAGGATCTCCCGTACCGGCGACGAACCGACGTTGGCCAGCCGGGAGGCGGTGGCCGGCGCGGGCACGGAGGGGGTGGAGGGGGTGGCGTTCGCGGGCGCGGAGGCGGCAGAAAGCATGGCGCCAGCATATAGAGATTCAAGGCGGTGTCCAGGTCGTTCGATTCCCGCCGCGTGTGGCCGAGTTGACACTCTTCGGGGCTGTGTCGGGGGGAATTCCCGGCCTGATCCGGCCACACTGCGGGCCGTGGGAATCCGGCCGTGCGCCCCGAATTCGGAGGATTCCGCTCCCCTGTCCTTTCCCGCTGGTCGGCCCTGGAAATGGACGGCCCGGCGATCTTTCCCTGTCCTGTCCGACGCGCCGCAGTCGGTGCCGGATCCGGTTCTCCGTCTGCCGTGAACGCCTCCGGGAAATCGGCCATTCCGTTCCTGGGTCTCATTGATGGACGGCCGCGCCGTGGATAGCGTTCGACCGCTCCACCACCGCGATGTCCGCTGTCCCGCCGTGACGCCGGCGGGTCTCCACCGCGATGTCGGCGGTCTTTCGGGTCGAAGTCGAACGAGCGAGGCGAGTGGATCACCATGGCATCTTCCGTTCCCGTCGACGAGGTCGTCGTCGTCCGCACCCCCGAGGAATTCCTCGCCATGCCCGAGGACTACCGCGAGATCGCCGTGCGGGGAATGATCGTCAACACCGAGGGCGAACTGTCGGGGGCCGACGACTACATCCAGGTGTTCCTGCCGCTCGCGCCGAATGCCGAGGAACGGCAGGTGTGCGCCGAGCGTGCCGTCGAGGAGTACGACCACTACAAGATCGGCAAACGGATCCTGGCCGACATCGGCGTGGACACCGGATACATGGAGCGTCAGCGGCTCGCCGACCGTGATCTCTTCGCCGGTCACGAGTTCCACACCTGCACCACCTGGGCCGAGCGCGGAATCTTCTCGTACATCGGTGAGGAGACCGCGATGGTGATGATCTCCGAATTCGCGCAGAGCAGTTACAAGCCGTGGGCCGAGGCGGTGCGCACGATCATTCTCGACGAGAAGGTGCACATCGCGCACGGTGCGCGTGTCTGCCGGAATCTCGCCCGCACCGGGGAAGGCCGTGAGGAACTCCAGCGGGGTCTCGACCGATTGTGGCCGGGATTCGTCCGGATCTTCGGCAGTGCGCGTTCGGAGCGGTCGAAGCTCGCGGTCCGCTTCGGGCTGCGGCAGACCACCAACGGAGAGGCCCGCGACATCTGGCGGGCGAAGGTCACTCCGCGGATCGAGAGCCTCGGCCTGAAGGTCCCCGAGTAGCCCGAGCAACCCGCGTACCCGAGCTGTCCGAGCAACCCGAGTGCCTCAGTACGGCGAGGGCGCGCGAGGGCGCGCGAGGGCGAGAGACACCGAGCAGCAGTCCGACCGAGGAGTCCGCACCCCCATGGCCACCCCCCTGACCATCACACCGCGCCCGCTCGGCCGCCGCGAGGCGAAGGAGCGCACCGCCGCCCTCTTGGCCGAACGTCCCGATCTCGCCGAGCGTCTGCACCGGCTGCGCCGTCTCGGCCGGGAGGTGCGCTCCTGCGAGGTGCACCTCACCAACACGTGCAACATCCGCTGCAAGGGCTGCTGGTACTTCGAGGGCGGCTTCGACACGGCCGTGCGCGAGCTGTCGGACGTCGACAGGATCCGCGCGTTCGCCCGCCGGCTGCGGGACGAGGGCGTCAACCAGGCCACCCTGATCGGCGGTGAGCCGACGCTGGTGCTGCGCCGTGTGGAGGCGTTCGTCGAGGAACTGCCGTACATCACGATCTCGACCAACGGCCTGCGTCCGATGCCCGTGCAGGGCTTCGAGCACATCGCGGTGGCGGTCAGCATCTTCGGCGGCGGGCCGCTCGACGACGACCTGCGGGCCATCCGGGTCAACGGCTCGAAGTTCACGGGCCTGTTCGACACGGCGCTGTCGCACTACAAGGACGACCCACGGGTCCTGTTCATCTTCGCGCTGTCCGAGGACGGGCTGCCGTACCTCGAACCGACCGTGCGCAAGATCGCCGAGAACGGCAACATCGTCACCTTCAACTTCTACAGCGAGCACGGCTCCGACAACCCGATCCGGATCGAGAACGAGCGGCGCGTCCTCGAGGAGGCCCTGCGGGTCAAGGCGGCGTACCCGGAGACCGTGGTCAGCCACCCGTACTTCATCCGCAGTCTCATCACGGGCACCTCGCACTGGGGAGCGCGGTTCGGGTACGACGTGTGCCCGAGCCTCAGCGTCGACCATCCGGACCACGAGGAGCGGGTGGCCAACGGCAACCCGGTGATCCCGGGCTTCGCCGCCTGGGGCGCGGACTACGAGTCGCTGCAGTTCTGCTGCACGTCCGGGGAGTGCGGCGGCTGTCGCGACAGCCAGGCCGTCTACAGCTGGCTGGTGGTCAGCGCCTCGCGGTTCCTGGACAGCGCCGCGCGCCTGGAGGAGTGGGTGGACATAGCGGAGAGCTACTGGCGCCAGTGGCACTGGTCCCCGTACCACGCCTCGAAGCTCACGCCCTGACCCCGTACCTCGCCTCGAAGCCCCCCTGACCGCAGCGCAGCCCTGATCCCCACACCGCACGGGAGAGTTATGTCCGACACGCTGGACCGCGCCACCATCGAGCAGTTCATCACCGACGCCCTCGTCGAGCTGGGAGTCGACGCCGCCGACGTCCTTCCGGGGGCCGCGCTCGACGACCTGGAGATCGACTCGCTCGACATGGTCGAGCTCGCGCAGTCCGTCAAGCGGGACCTCGGCGTGCCGGTCCGCACGAAGGACTTCGACGGCATCGACACCGTCGGCCAGATCCTCGAACTGTGCTTCGAGAAGGCCGGAGTTGAGTGATCCGCAGCCGGGTCGGGAGGTCGTCGTCACCGGTTTCGGCGCGGTCACCCCGCTCGGCGTCGGCGCCGGCGTGCTCCACGAGCGCGCCGTCGCCGGGGACATGGCGGTCGCGGGTTCCCATCCGGCCGTCCGGAAGGCGGACTTCACCGCCACGGACCATCTGCCGCGGAACCTGGTGCGTCGCACCGACCGGTTCACACAGCTGGCCCTGGTGGCGGCGGAGGAGGCCCTGACGCAGGCGGGGCACCGGACGGATGCTCCGCCGCCCTGGCTCCCCGAGCGCGTCGCCTGCGTCATCGGCTGCGGCCTCGGCGGCACGGTCTCCTTCGAGGCGCAGCGGGAGGTGTACGTGAGGGAGGGCGCCGGGTTCGTGTCGCCGCTGATGGTCCCGCAGATGATGGCCAACGCTGCGGCCGCCCATCTCTCCATGCGGCACGGTTTCCGGGGCGAGAGCCTGTGCGTGGCGTCCGCGTGCAGCAGTGGCGCGCAGGCCGTCGGTGCGGGGATGCGGCTCCTGGCCGCCGGGGCGGCCGACGCCGTGGTCGTGGGTGGCGCGGAGGCCTCCTCCTCGGACCTGGTGGCGGCCGCGTTCGCGAACGCCGGCGCGCTCTCCCCGAGCGGTTCCTCCCGTCCCTTCGACCGGGACCGCGACGGGTTCGTGATCGGCGAGGGCGCCGGGATCCTCGTGCTGGAGACGGCGGCGGGTGCCGCCCGGCGCGGCGCCGAGGTCCTCGGAGTCGTACGGGGGTACGGGGCGACCTCCGACGCCCATCACGTCACGGCGCCCGACCCCACCGGCGGGTCCGCGGGCCGGGCGGTCGCGCTCGCCCTGGAGGAGGCAGCGGTGGCGCCCGGGGAGCTGGCGTACGTGAACGCCCACGGGACCGGCACCGCGCTCAACGACCGTCTGGAGTGCGAGGCCCTGCGCCAGGCCCTGGGAGCCGATGTCCTCGCGGAGCTGCCCCTCTCCTCCGGCAAGGGCGCTCTCGGGCACCTCTTCGGGGCGGCGGGCGCGGTCGAGGCCGTCGCCACGCTCCAGGCCTTGCGGCACGGCGTCGCGCCCCCGACGGCGGGGCTGCGCCGTCCGGACCCGGCGCTCGGGCGGCTCGACCTCGTCCGTACGGCGCGGAAACTCACCACGCGCGCGCGTACGGGCGGGCTGTTCGGGCTCTCCACCTCCTTCGGTTTCGGCGGGCACAACGCGGCGCTGGTCCTGGCCGTGGAAGGGCGGTCCTGATGCGCGCGTCCCGCGATGCGCACGGCGTCCCCGATCTGCTGGGCCTGTCGGGGCGCCGCTATCTGGTGACCGGGGTCCTCAACGACGACTCGATCGCCTGGCACACGGCCCGGGCGCTCCAGGAGGCGGGCGCGGAGGTCCTCCTGACGGGCTTCGGGCGGACCCGGCGGATCACGGAGGCGGCGGCGTCCGGCCTCCCGTACCCGACGGACGTCCTGGAACTCGACGTGACGCGCCCCGAGGACCTCGACCGGCTCACGAAGGAGCTGGAGCGGCGCTGGGGCGCGGTCGACGGCGTCCTGCACGCGATCGCCGCCGCCCCGCCGTCCGCGCTCAGCGGCAACTTCCTCACCACGCCCGTCGAGAGCGCGGCCCTCGCCCTGCGTACGGCGGCGTTCTCGCTGCACTCGCTGACGACGGCGCTCGCCCCGCTGCTGCACGAGGGCGGGGGCGGCGGCGGGGCCAGGGGCAGTGTCGTCGGGCTCGACTTCGACTCGTCCGGGGCCTGGCCGGGGTACGACTGGATGGGGGTCGGCAAGGCCACGCTCGGCGCGGTCTGCCGCTATCTCGCGCTGTACCTGGGGCATTCCGGCATCCGGGTCAACCTCGTGGCCGCGGGCCCGGTGGAGACCGTGGCGGGGCGGGCCGTCAGCACCTTCGACCGGATCGCCGACCGCTGGGAGCAGGAGGCGCCGCTCGGCTGGAGCCGCGCCGATCCGGCGCGGCTCGTCGGCCCCGTCCTGTTCCTGTTGTCGGACCTGGCGGCCACCGTCACCGGGGAGATCGTGCACGCGGACGGCGGGATGCACGCCGTCCGCATGGGGGTGGGCGCCGTCGGCGAGCCCCCGGGAATCGGCGCCCCGCCCCGCGCCGGCAAGGAGGACCGCTCATGACCGCGGCGATCGTCGGCATCGGCTCCGCGCTGCCCGAACGGGCGGTGCCCAACAGTCACTTCGCGGCCATCGGCTCCTCCGACGAATGGATCGTCAAGCGGACCGGCATCCGGCAGCGTCATTTCCTGCCGGAGGACGGGCACCTCGCCGACCTCGCCCTGGCGGCCTCCCGGACGGCCCTCGCCCGGTCGGGGCGCACCGCGCGCGAGGTCGGGCACGTCGTCGTGGCGACCACGACGCCCGACCGGACCACGCCGGGCCTCGCCGTGGAGGTGGCCGCGCGGCTCGGGGCGGACCGGGCCGCCGCGTTCGATCTGCACGCGGCCTGCGCCGGGTTCGTGTACGCCCTGGACCACGCCGTCGCCCTGATCGAGTCGGGCCGGGCCGGGACCGTCCTGGTCTGCGGCGCCGAGGCGCTCACCCGGATCACCGACCAGGAGGACCGGTCGACGGCGGTGCTGCTCGGTGACGGGGCGGGGGCGGTGGTCGTGGCGGACGTGGATCCGGGTCCGTCCGTCGAGCCCGCGTTCCGGCTCGGCTCCGACGGGGACCTGATCCCGCTGCTCTACGCCGACCGGTACGACCGGAAGCTCCGGATGGACGGCCCCGAGATCTTCGTCCAGGCCGTGGAGCGGATGAGCGAGGCGGCCAGGGACGTCCTCGCACGGCGGAAGCTGGCCACCGACGACGTCGACCTGTTCGTCGCCCACCAGGCCAACGCGCGGATCGTACGGGCCGTGGGCAAGGAGCTCGGCGTGGCGCCGGAGCGGCTGTACCTCAACGTCGACCGGGTCGCCAACACGTCCTCGGCCTCCATCCCCCTCGCCCTCGACCAGGCCTGGCAGGAGGGCCGCCTCGGCCCGACGGGTCTGCTCGGGGTGGCGGCGTTCGGCGCGGGCGTCACGTGGGGCGCGGGCGTGATCGGCTGGCACCTGGCGGACGCGGGCCCGGAGACCGCGCCGGCGGAGTCGCGATGACGGCGTCCCCCTTTCCCGTACTCGCCGAGCTGACCGCCCCGGACGGCGCGTCGCTGGTGGTCCGCGTCCACGCCCGCCCCGAGCCCACCGCCCCGGTCGTGGTAGTCCTCCCCGCGATGGGCACCGCCGCCCGCCACTACACGCCGCTGGCGCGGGCCCTGCACCGGCGGGGCGCGAGCGTGGTGACGACGGACCTGCGGGGCCACGGCGAGAGCACGCCCGTCGCGGCGCGCGGGGTCCGCTTCGGCTACCGCGCACTCGTCGAGCACGACTTCGGCGCGGTCCTCGACGCCGTCGAGCGCGCCTTCCCCGACGCGCCGAGGCTGCTCCTGGGGCACAGCCTCGGCGGCCAGCTCGGTCTGGTGCACTGCGGACTGTTCCGGCCCCGCCTCGCGGGGGTCGTCCTGGTCGCCAGCGGTTCGGCGTGGTGGCGCGCGCTCGGTACGGGGGCGGATCCCCGGCCGGGCGCGCGGTGGCTCGTCCGGAGCCTGCTGTGCGTGGCCGGCGCGGAGCTGCTCGGGTACTGGCCGGGGCACCGGTTCGGCTTCGGCGGGCGGGAGTCCGTGGGGGTGATGCGGGACTGGGCCCGGCAGATGCGGACCGGGCGGTACGGGGCCCGGGGCGCCGTCGCCGACTACGAGGAGGCGCTGCGGAACGTCGACCTGCCCGTGCTCGCCGTCGACGTCGAGGGCGACGCGCTCGCGCCGCCCCGGGCGGTGGACCACCTGTGCGCGAAGCTCCCTTCGGCCCGCGTGCGGCGCTGGACCTACCGGGCGTCGGACGCCGGCGGCCGGCGGCTCGACCACTTCCGCTGGATCCGGCACAACACGGGCCTGGTCGAACGGATCGCGGCGTGGGCGGAGTTCCCGGCGGCGGTCGAGCCCACCACGCCTTCGGGTGCCCGGGCGTGAGCGGGGGACGGGCGGACGCACGTCTGCTCGGCGCGGTGCTGCCCGGGCAGGTGCGCTGGGCGGAGGAGAGCGGCGAGCCGGGCCCCGTATGGCTCTTCCCCGAGGAGGAGGCGCTGATGGCGCGTGCCGCGCCCGGCAGGCGGCGCGAGTTCGCGACGGCCCGGCTCTGCGCCCACCGTGCCCTCGCCGCCCTGGGGGTCGCGGCGGCGCCGCTCCTGCGGGGCCGGCGCGGGGCGCCCGCGTGGCCCGCGGGCACCGTCGGCAGCATCACTCACTGCGCCGGGTACCGGGGGCGCGGCGGTGGCGCCGGCCGCCCGCTTCCTCGCCCTCGGCATCGACGCCGAGCCGCACGCGCCGCTGCCGTCCGGGGTCGGCGAGGCGGTCGCGTTCGGCCCGGAACCGGCGCGGCTGCGCGCACTGGCCGCCCGGCGGCCGGACATCGCCTGGGACCGGCTGCTGTTCAGCGCCAAGGAGTCCGTCTACAAGGCCTGGAGCGGGTACGGCGGCACCTGGCTCGGCTTCGAGGACGCCGAGGTGTGGTGGACGCTCGGCACGGACGACGGCTGGGACCTGTCCACGCGCGCCCGTGCGGCGGAAGCGCCGCCGCGCGCGCATGCCCCCGGCCCGTCCGCACGCGCACGTACCCTCGGCCCGTCGCCCAGCGTGCGTACCCCGGATCCGTCCTCACACGCGCGCACCCCGGAAACGCCGCCACGCGCGCGTACTACGGATCCACCCTCACGCGCGCGTACGGAGCGCCCTTGGGCCTCCGGCCGGTTCGGGGCGCGGATTGTGCTCTCCCCTCCGGCCGGCCCGCCCGCGCTGCCCCGGACCCTGCGCGGTCGCTGGCTCGTCCGCGACGGCCTGCTCCTGACCGCGGTCGCCGTCCCTCGCCCCGTACCGACTCCCCACCGCACGGCCCCGAAGGAGCACCGCTGATGAGCGTCGACGACGGTTCCGTTCCCGCGCTGCTCGCCCGGAGCGCGGCCGCGCACCCCGACCGGACCGCGCTGCGGCTCGGTGGCGAGGCGCTGACGTACGGCGCGCTCGACGACCTCGCCGGCCGGGCCGCCGCGCTGCTCCACGCGCGCGGGGTCGGGCCCGGTGACCGGGTCGCCCTCATGCTGCCGAACAGCACGCTGTTCGCCGTGCTCTACTACGGCGTCCTGCGCGCGGGCGCGATCGTCGTCCCGCTCAACCCGCTGCTGCGCGCGGGCGAGGTCCGGCACTGTCTGGCGGACGCCGGGGCGGCGATGCTCCTCGCGTGGCACCGGGACGGCGAGGAGGCCGCCGAGGGGGCCAGGCTCGCGGGGACGCCGCACCTCGCGGTCGAACCGGACGCGTTCACGGCGCTGTTGGCGGGCCACGCGCGCGTGGAGGCCGTTTCCCGTGCCCCCGAGGACACGGCGGTCGTGCTCTACACCTCCGGCACGACCGGGGCGCCGAAGGGCGCCGAGCTCACGCACCGCAACATCCGGCGCAACGTCGACGAAGGGGTGCGGGTCCTCGCGCTCGCCCCCTCGGACGTGGTCTTCGGCGGGCTGCCGCTCTTCCACTCCTTCGGGCAGGTGATGGGGCTCAACTGCACGGTGTCCGTGGGCGCCTGCCTGACCCTGATGGCCCGCTTCGACCCGGCGGGCGCGCTGGCGCTCGTCGCCCGGGACCGGGTCACGGTCTTCCTCGGCGTCCCCACGATGTACGCGCTGCTGCTGCGGCACCCGGACCGCGCGGCCCACGACGTGTCCTCGCTGCGGGTCTGTCTGTGCGGCGGTTCGCCCCTCCCGGTGGCGGTCCTGACCGGTTTCGAGTCCGGCTTCGGCTGCGCGGTACTGGAGGGGTACGGGCTGTCCGAGTCGTCCCCGCTGGCCTGTGTGAACCGGATCGACCGGCCGCGCTCCCCCGGCACCATCGGCATCCCGATCGACGGGGTGGAGATGCGCGTGGTGGACCGGGACGGCAAGGAGGTCCCCGACGGCGAGGTCGGCGAGCTCGTCATCCGGGGCCACAACGTCATGAAGGGGTACTGGCGTCGCCCCGACGCCACCGCCGAGACGGTACGGGACGGCTGGCTGCACACCGGTGACCTCGGCACGCGGGACGACTCGGGCGACTTCCGGGTGGTCGACCGCGTCAAGGACGTCGTGATCCGGGGCGGGTTCAACGTGTATCCGAGGGAGGTGGAGGAGGTCCTCCACCTCCACCCGTCGGTGGCGGAGGCCGCCGTCCTCGGCGTCCCGCACCCGGTGCACGGGCAGGAGGTCGCCGCCGCGGTCGTCCTGCGACCCGGCAGCCGGGTCTCCCCCGCCGAGCTGCGCGCCCACGTGCGGGAGCGGGTCGCCCCGTACAAGTACCCGCGTCGGATCTGGCTCACGGACGCCCTGCCGAAGGGCCCGACGGGGAAGGTCCTCAAGCGGGCGATCGTCCCGCCGGAGGGGAGGGAGGGGCACCCCGCCGATCAGATGTGATCGTCGAGGATGTCCTCCCGATCAGGCCTGATCGGGAGGGACGCCCCGCCGATCACTCCTGGTCGTCGCCGGCCTCCGCCCACAGGGAGCGCACATGGCCGAGGTGGCGGCGCATGCACGCCTCGGCGCCTGCCGCGTCCCCGGCGATCATCAGGTCGAGGAGTTCGAGGTGCTCCTCGGCGGAGGAGACCAGTTTCCCGGCCTCGTCGAGGCCGGTCAGACCGTAGAGCCGGGAGCGCTTGCGCAGCTCCCCCACGGTCTCGACGAGCCGCTCGTTCCCGGAGAGGGCGAGCAGCGCGAGGTGGAAGCGGCGGTCCGCCTCCAGGTAGCCGATGAGGTCGTGCTCGCGGGCGCGGGCGACGATCTCCTCGGCGACCGGGCGCAGTTCCTCCAGCTGCTCCGGGGTGGCCCTGCGGCAGACCCGGGCGATGGTGGGGACCTCGATGAGTGTGCGGAGCTCGGTGTACTGGTCGAGGTCCCGCTCGCTGACCTCGGTGATGCGGAAGCCCTTGTTGCGGACGGGCTCGACCAGGCCCTCCCGGGCCAGGTCGAGCATGGCCTCGCGGACCGGGGTCGCGGAGACGCCGAGGTCGCTCGCGAGCCCGGGGGCCGAGTAGACCTGGCCGGGGCGCAGTTCCCCGGCGATCAGGGCGGCGCGAAGGGCGTGGCCGACCTGGTCGCGGAGCCGCTCCTGCGCTCTGACGAGGCCGTACTGTTTCAGGTCACCCATCGTGCGTCCTCCGAGAAGTCACGGGGGAGCATCGTACAATGTCACGTTTCCCCAGCTGTCCCCGCGTGAGCTCAGAGCAGGAATCCGGCGGGGAACGGGTCGTCGGGGTCGAGGAAGTACTGGGCGGTGCCGGTGATCCAGGCGCGGCCGGTGACGGTCGGGACGACGGCGGGCAGTCCGCCGACGGTCGTCTCGCCGACGATCCGCCCCGTGAACTCGGTGCCGATGAAGGACTCGTTGACGAAGTCGGTGTGCGGGGAGAGCTGTCCGCGTGCGTGCAGCTGGGCCATGCGGGCGCTGGTGCCCGTACCGCACGGGGAGCGGTCGAACCAGCCGGGGTGGATGGCCATGGCGTGGCGCGAACGGGTCGCGTCGGAGCCGGGGGCGGTCAGGTAGACGTGCTTCACCCCGGCGAAGGCCGGGTTCTCGGGGTGGACGGGACGGTCGGGTCCCGCGTTGACCGCGTCCATGACGGCGAGCCCGGCGGCGAGCAGCTCGTCCTTGTGTGCGCGGTCGAAGGGCAGGCCCAGGGCGTCGAGGTCGACGAAGGCGTAGAAGTTGCCGCCGTACGCGAGGTCGTAGGTGACCGTGCCGTATCCGGGCACCTCGGCCTTGAGGTCGAGCCCGACGGAGAAGGCGGGCACGTTGGTGAGGGTGACGGAGCAGGCCCGGCCGTCCTCGACGCGGACGTCGACGCTGACGAGCCCGGCCGGGGTGTCGAGGCGGACGGTGGTGACGGGTTCGACGACCGGCACCATGCCCGTCTCGACGAGGACGGTGGCGACGCCGATGGTGCCGTGGCCGCACATCGGCAGCAGGCCGGACACCTCGATGTAGAGGACGCCGTAGTCGGCGTCGGGGCGGGTGGGCGGCTGGAGGATCGCGCCGCTCATCGCCGCGTGGCCGCGCGGTTCGTACATGAGGAGGGTGCGGACGTGGTCGAGGTGCTCGGCGAAGTGGAGCCGTTTCTCGGCCATGGTGGCGCCGGGGATGATCCCGAAGCCGCCGGTGATGACGCGGGTGGGCATGCCTTCGGTGTGGGAGTCCACCGCGTGGTAGACGTGGCGGGTGCGCATGGTGCCCCCTTCGGGCGGCGGGCGAACGGATGGACGGATGGACGGATGAACAGGGGAACAGGGGAACGGGGGAACGGGAAGACAGGACGGGACGGCTGGGGCCGGTCCGGCAGATCGGGCTCGGACGGGCCTACGCGTGGCCCTCGGCGAGGGCCTTCTCCGTGGCGGCGCGCACGACGGCGTCCTGTTCGGGCGTCAGCGGGAGGCGGGGCTGCCGGGTGGCGCCCCCGGTGTGGCCGGCGAGGTCCATGGAGAGCTTGATCGCCTGGACGAACTCGATCTTGGAGTCCCAGCGGAAGAGCGGGTGCAGCGACCGGTAGAGCGGCAGGGCGACGGCGAGGTCGCCGGCGACGGCGGCCCGGTAGAGGGTGGCGCACGCGCGCGGGAGGGCGTTGGGGAAGCCGGCGATCCAGCCGACGGCGCCGGCGAGGGCGAGTTCGAGGAGCACGTCGTCGGCGCCGACGAGCAGGTCGAGGCCGGGGGCGAGCTCGGCGAGCTCGTAGGCGCGGCGGACGTCGCCGCTGAACTCCTTGACGGCCACGATGCTGCCGTCGGCGTACAGCCGGGCGAGAAGGGCGGGGGTGAGGTCGACCTTGGTGTCGAAGGGGTTGTTGTAGGCGACGACGGGCAGCCCCGCCTCGGCGACCTCGGCGTAATGGGCGCGCACGGAACGCTCGTCGGCCCGGTAGGCGTTGGGCGGCAGGAGCAGGACCGAGCCCGCGCCGGCCTCGGCGGCCTGCTCGGCCCAGCGGCGGGACTCGGCGCTGCCGTACGCGGAGACCCCCGGCATGACCCGTGCCCCGTCCCCGGCCGCTTCGACGGCGGTACGGACGACCTGGGCGCGCTCGTCGTCGGTGAGGGTCTGGTACTCGCCGAGGGAGCCGTTCGGGACGACGCCGTCGCAGCCGTCGGCGACCAGCCGGGCCACGTGCCGCGCGTAGGCGTCGTGGTCGACGGAGCCGTCCTCGCGGAAGGGGAGGGCGGTGGCGACCATGATCCCGTGCCAGGGGTGGGCGCGGTGCACGGGGACTTGCGCGTGGGCCATGAAGGACTCCCTTGTGTGGTGTGTGACATTTTATTGATGGGAGCGGGGTCCACAAGGGTCCCGTACACGCTCTGTTCTGACGGCTGATCAGCTGAACCGCGCGCGACGCCTCTCCTCCGGCGCCGCATCGACCGGCACGGCCCGTTCCTCACGCCCCGGGAACCCCAGGGCCCGCCGCCACGTTCTACAAGTCCGTAGAAGCGATCGACGTCTGGAGAACTCGACCATGGCTCTGTGGGACCGCGTCAAGGAGTCCGCATCGACGATGCAGACCCAGCTGATGGCGAAGAAGAACGACCTGAAGAGCGGCGCGTTCCGCGACGCGAGCATGGCCATGTGCGCCCTGGTCGCCGCCGCCGACGGCACGATCGACCCCGCCGAGCGCCGCCGGGTCGCCCAGCTCATCGCGAGCAACGAGGTGCTGCAGAACTTCGACGCGACCGACCTCCAGCGCCGCTTCGACGCCAACCTGGACAAGCTCACCGCCGACTTCGACTTCGGCAAGGTCAGCGTGCTCCAGGAGATCGCCAAGGCGAAGAAGAAGCCGGCCGAGGCCCGCGCCGTCGTCCAGATCGGCATCGTCATCGGCGGCGCCGACGGCGACTTCGACAAGACCGAGCAGGCCGTGGTCCGCGAGGCGTGCTTCACCCTCGACCTGCCGCCCCACGAGTTCGACCTCTGACCCCGGACGGCTCCTTCGTCGCACGACCGCCTCGGACTCACCCGGTGTGCCGTCCGCGTGGGCCTGATCGAGCCGTAGGGCGGTCAGGGCCTGTCGGCGCGCGACCGTTCGGCCCCTCGGCCGGGACTGTCCGACAAGTCGCCCCATCCACCGTTGTTGCCGTTCGGGCGGGGTTCGGCGGACGAGGTACGAGCGGCACGGGGGTCGTAGCCGCAGTACCCGGGCACGAACTCCTCACCGCCCGCGGCGGTCACGAGCCGCTGCCACGCGGCGGACGTCGACGCCTTGCCCCGCCCCTCGTCCTTCTCGAAGGCGTGGCAGAGGGCTTCCCGGCTCTTGCCCGGCAACTCCACGGGGTCCTTCTCGGGACGCTGGGGGGCGGTCGTGCCCGGGGTCGCGGTTCGTGTCGCGGCACCCGTCGTGCCGGCCACCAGGCCCGAGTGCGCGGGGCTGGGAGCCGGGTCGGTCGCGGAGCGGGTGGGCCGCAGCTCGGGGGACGGGGTGGGGGTGCCGAGGAAGTGCTCGGGTAGCTCGCCGGTGGCGACGGCCACGCCGCCCAGCGTCGCGCTCGCGACCAGCGCGGCCACGAGCGTCTTCAGATGGCGCCGGGGGCGCCGCCGCTCGGTGACCGGTGTCCAGTCGTCGAGGTCGCGGGTGGGCGGCGACGCGTGCAGTCCGGCGTCGCGGGCGGCCCGGAAGGCGGCGAGAGCGGCCGCCTCGCCCTCGTGTTCGGCCCGTTCGCCCGCGGCCGCCCGCTCGCCGCTCAAGGCGACCCGCAACAACTCTCCGAATTCCGTGTCCCGCCGCTCGTCACGCATCCGTCACCTCCCCATCCCCTTGAGTTGCTTCGCAAGTCGCCTCAATCCCCTATGTGCGGCGGACCGTACCGCACCGGGACGCTTCCCCAGCACCCGGGCGGCCGACGGCCCGTCGAGACCGACGACGACCCGGAGCAGCACGGCCTCGGCCTGGTCCTGCGGCAGTCCCGCGATGAGGGCGAGCGCACGCTCCGTCGACAGCGCGTCCAGGGCCTCGCCGGCCGCGTCCCCGGCGGCCGGGAGCTCGAACAGATCCTGGTCGAACCGGCTGGGGCGGGGCCGGGCCCGTACGCGTCTCAGATGGTCCAGGGCCCGGTGGCGGGCGATGGTCGCGGTCCAGCCGCGGAAGCCGGCGCCGTCGCCGCGGAACCGGCCGAGGTCCCGGGCGATCTCCAGCCAGGCGTCGGAGGCGACGTCCTCGGCGTCGTCGCCGACGATGCCCCGCAGATAGCCGAGCAGCCCGGGCTGAACGATCCGGTAGGCCTCCGCGAAGGCCGCTTCGTCCCCCTGGCGGGCCCGTTCGACGGCGGCGGAGAGCCGGGCATCACGTGCGGGGCCGTGTGCCGCGGCGGGCACGTGCCCCGTTACCTCGCCCACCCGACCCGACCCTCTTCACACCCCGTACACCCACGAACTCCGACCCTCACCCGAACGAAGAACCGGAGGACGTACATCCTGTCAGACGGTCAACAGGCCTTTCCCGACACATTGTCGGGGAAACGGGACAGACCGCGGCGCGACCGGGCGGACCGCCGCCCGTGCAAGATGAGGAAATAGGTGTGGAGGGACTCCTTCGACCCGATCTCGAACCGGTTGACCGTCCGGCCGAGCGGATTCCACACCCGCCCGTCCGGCATCCGGACCGCGACGGGGTGCCCGAGGACGGACCGCAGCAGATGCCCGTCCGGCAGGTCCACCCACACGGCCCCGGCCTCCCGCACCAGCACCTCCCCCACATAGGCCCCCAGCCCGAGCAGGGTCTCGGCCACGTCCTCCCGGCCGGCACCCCCCTGTCTGAGTCCGTCGATGAGCCGGTCGACCACCCGTAGGCTCCCCACGGAGTAGTCCAGCGGCAGCCGCACCCGCGCCCCCACCCGCTCCACGAACTCCGCCGCACACCCCGCCATACCCTCCGCGCACAACGTCAGACTCTCGCAGTCCACCGCTGACCACACCCTTCCCCGTAGGAGTGGCGGAATCCGCCGAGTGACCCAGCGCACCGGCCCCACGGGACATCACGGGGCGGCCGCGTGACCTTGATCACAGACGCCCCGGCGGAGCTCCCTGCGGCATGACCGGGCATGCCGGGGGAAGCCTGGGAGGCGACGCGTACGGGAGGGGACTCTGTGGCGGACGTCGACGTGGTGGTCGTGGGCGCGGGGGTGCTGGGGAGGTCGATCGCGTACGCGCTGGCCCGCGCCGAGCCCGCGCTGCGGATCGTGGTGTCGGGACGGGACGGCCCCGGGGCCTCGCGGGCTGCCGGTGCGATGCTCGGGGTACTGGGCGAGGTGACGGCGGCCGGTCTGCGGACCCGGCACGGCGGACTGCGCCTGGGGATGGCCGTGGAGGCCGCCGCGCGCTGGCCGGCCTGGCGCGCGGGCGTACGGGAACGGGCCGGGGCGGCGGCGCCCGCCGACGGGTACGGGGCGGGGACGTACGTCCTGCTGAACGCGGCGTCCGGACCGCTGGACGAGTCGGCACTCGACGCCATGCGTGCGGCCGGCGCCCGCCACGGACTGCCGGTCGAGGACAGTGCCGTCGCGGACGTCCCCGCGTACCGGCCACTGGACAACGACCGGGCGCTGCGGGCCGTCTTCCTTCCGCAGGAGCACTTCCTGGACGCACGCCGCTGGCTGGGGACCCTGGACGCGGCGCTCAGGGCACTGCCGAACGTGCGCCGCGCGGGGGCCGGCCGGCTGCGCGTCCACGGCGACGCGTACGAACTCACCACCGGGGAGGGACGGTTCACGGCCGGTCGGGTCGTCGTGGCGGCCGGCGCGTGGTCCAGTGCGCTCCTCGACGGTGTCGACCCGGAGCTGCCCGTCCTGCCGGTGGTCCCGGCCGAGGGCACCGCCGTCACCCTGCGCCCGGACATCCCCGCGCCCCCTGTGGTGTTACGCACGCCCAACCGGGCGTACGCGTGCGGGCTCCACGCCGTGCCGCAGGCCGACGGCTCCTGGTATCTCGGCGCCTCCGCCGCACCGGCCCTCCGCCCCGGGGACGCCCCCACCGCCGGCGCCCTCCGCTTCCTCCTGGAGGCGGGTCTCGGCCAACTTCACCACGGCCTGGCGGGCGCCAGGGTCGAAGGGGTCCACCACGGCAACCGCCCGGTGGGGCTCGACGGACACCCGCTCCTCGGGAACGCCGGACGCCCCGGCCTGTGGGTGGCGACCGGTACGCACCGCGACGGTCTGCACGCCTCGCCGCTGATCGCCGAGGAGCTCGCCGCCGAGATCCTGGGCGGCTCCCCGAGCCCCTGGCTGGCCCCGTGGCGGCCGGACCGGAAGCCGATCGCCGACTGGACGGCCGCCGCCGCCGTCGAGGAGGCGGTGGCGCATCACACGGCCCTCGCCGCCGAGTCCCGCATGCGCCCGCCGCTGACCGGCGACTGGCCCGGTCTGCTCACCGACGCCTACCGGCAGCTCATGGAGCAGACGTACGCGCGGATGCCCGACGGCTACGTCCTGCCTCCGGAGCTCGCGCCGCTCGGCTACGAACACGGACCCGCGCTCGCGAAACTCGTCCAGGGCCACCTCGACCGACTGGCGGCCCGGCCTTCCCTGACCGGGCACGGGCCTGCCGGTCAGGTGGCGACCCCACCCCGAGCGCCATGAGCGGCGTGCCAACTCGACTGCCGCTCCGACTGATTGGGTGCCTCGTGGATCAAGTCTCAAAGCTTACGCACAATTTCCACACACCCCCTCTCCAACCCGGCGCCCATGGTCTAGATTGACCGTGCTTCAGCTGATCGGGCACGACGCGACCATGAATGATCTTTAAGTCCGGCGCCACGGAGGGCAGTTGGCGTCCCGACGCCGGACGTGGGGGTGATCGGTTCTCGGAGCACGGGAGGGGGGGACCTTGGGTGCGGGGAGCACCCGGGGTCTCGATGGTTTCCCGTGCGCCTGGGAGTTCGGCAGGACGGTCAAGTCTGCCGATTCCAGGCTGAGTTGTTCAAGACTCAGGGGATGGCCGGGATGTCGTGCGCGGGGGAATGGGGGTCTCCCGCGCGGAGGAACAGTGCCGGACGAACACGTCGACCACTGGGGACCTGGGGGGTTCTGTGCGGCAAGGGGGACTAGTCAGCCCGTTTCCGTCGGCGCGCGAGCGTCTGGCGAGCGGGACCATCAGCCGGCCCGCCTCCGATTGGGAGCAGCGGTACCGCCGTACCGTGATCGCCAGCGACACCGCGGCCACCGCCTTCGTGGTGGCGGCGATAGGTGACTTCTTCGGCGAGCGGGACGCGGCCAACTGGCACGAGAAGTGGGGGATCCTCGCCTTCGGCACCGAGCTCCTGGTGCTGGCGGCGCTCGCGGTGAACCGTTCGTGGGCTCCGGCCGTGCTCGGCCAGGGCGCCGAGGAGTTCCGCCGGCTCGGACGCTCGCTGTTCGCGGCGACCGTCGTCCTGGCGCTCGGCGGGATAGCCCTCACCTCGCGCAACATCAAGCTGTGGATCTTCGTCGCGATCCCCGCGATCGCGCTCGTCACCATGACCGCGCGGTATCTGCTGCGCCTCTGGCTGCACAAGCAGCGGAACGAGGGACGGTGCCTGCGGCCGGTGCTCGCCGCCGGGAGCCCGGCGACCGTGCGCGACCTGATCTCCCGGACCCGCAAGTTCCCGCACATCGGCTGGCGGGTGGAGGCGGTGTGCACGACGGACGGGCTCGGGCCCGACGGTGACCAGGTGGACGGAGTGCCGGTCGTCGGCCCGCTCGCGGACGTCGCCAACCACGTCCGCCGCGACGGCTACCGCGTCGTCGCGGTCACACCGGACCCGCACTGGTCACCCGACCGGCTGCGGCGGCTGGCCTGGAACCTCGAGGGCAGCGACGCCGAGATGGTCGTGGCGCCCGTGCTGATGGAGGTGGCCGGCCCGCGGCTGCACGTCGACGCGGTGCTCGGGATCCCGCTGCTGCGGGTCAGCATGCCGGCCTTCACCGGTGGCCGCCGGGCGATCAAGGGGGTCGTCGACCGGATGGGCGCGGCGGTCCTGCTGATGCTGTTCGCGCCGCTGCTGGCGTTCGTCGGGCTGCTCGTGCTGCTCGACAGCCGGGGCGGGGCGTTCTACCGGCAGCGCAGGGTCGGCAAGGACGGCCGCGAGTTCACCATCCTCAAGTTCCGCACCATGGTCACCGGGGCGCACGGGGCACGTGCCGAGCTGGCCGCCCGCAACGAGGGCGCCGGGCCGCTGTTCAAGCTCCGCCGGGACCCGCGGGTCACCCGGGTGGGAGCGGTGCTGCGCCGGTACTCGATCGACGAGCTCCCGCAGCTCTTCAACGTACTGACCGGATCGATGTCGCTGGTCGGTCCGCGGCCTCCGCTGCCGGAGGAGACCGCCGCGTACGGCCCGGACATCCGGCGGCGGCTGCTGGTCAAGCCCGGGCTCACCGGCCTGTGGCAGATCAGCGGACGCAGCGACCTGCCGTGGGAGGAGGCGGTCCGCCTCGACCTGCGGTACGTGGAGGACTGGTCGCTCGCCCTGGACACGGTGATCTTGTGGAAGACGCTCCGTGCGGTACTGCACGGGCAGGGGGCCTACTGATGCGCGGGGGGCGCCGTCGGGACGGCGCGCGGACCGCAGGCCGCAAGGGCCTGCCTGGGGGGAGGAACGGGTCATGAGAGTCAGCGTTTTCGGCCTCGGCTACGTGGGCTGCGTGTCTGCCGCGTGCCTGGCCAGCATGGGTCACGAGGTCATCGGGGTCGACGTGAACCAGGTGAAGGTCGACCTGGTCAACGACGGCAGGGCACCGGTGGTCGAGGAGGGGATCGGCGAGCTCCTCGCCGAGGTCGTGCGGAGCGGAGCGCTCCGCGCGACCGCCGACGTCCGTGAGGCGATCACGGGGAGCGAGGTGTCGCTGGTCTGCGTGGGCACGCCGTCGGAGCCCAACGGCAGCCTGTGCACCACCTACTTGGAGCGGGTCACCGAGGAGATCGGCGTCGCGCTGGCCGAGCGGGGCGGGCGGCACACCGTCGTGTTCCGCAGCACCATGCTCCCGGGCACCTGCCTGAACCTGCTGGTGCCGATCCTGGAGAAGTACGTCGGCGGCACGGCCGGCGTGGACGTCGGGGTCGCGGTCAACCCGGAGTTCCTGCGCGAGGGCACGAGCGTCCGGGACTTCTTCGACCCGCCCAAGACCGTCGTCGGCGAACTCGACCCGGCGAGCGGCGACGTGGTGGCGGCGCTGTACGAGGGCCTGCCCGGCGAGGTGTTCCGGGTGCCCGTCCCGGTGGCCGAGGCCATCAAGTACGCGGACAACGCCTTCCACGGCCTCAAGATCGGCTTCGCGAACGAGCTGGGCGCGGTGTGCCAGGCGCTCGGCGTGGACTCGCACCAGGTGATCGACGTGTTCCTGGCCGACCGCAAGCTGAACATCAGCCCCGCCTACCTGCGGCCCGGCTTCGCCTTCGGCGGCTCCTGCCTGCCCAAGGACCTGCGCAGCCTGGTCCACGCGGCGCAGCGGGCCGACGTCTCGGTGCCCATACTCGCCCACGTACTGCCCTCCAACGCCGACCACCTGCAGCGCGCGGTGGAACTGGTCGAGCGGACCGGCAAGCGCCGGGTGGGCCTGTTCGGGCTGTCCTTCAAACCCGGCACCGACGACCTCCGCGAGAGCCCGCTCGTCGAGCTGGCGGAGCGGCTCTTCGGCAAGGGGTACGACATCCGGATCCACGACGCCAACGTGAGCCTCTCCCGGCTGCTCGGCGCGAACCGCGAGTACATCGAGAACCGGCTGCCGCACCTCGCGCAGCTGCTCGCGGACTCCGTCGACGAGGTGCTCGAACACGCCGAGGTGTGCCTCGTCGGGACCAGGGATCCGGCCGTCCTCGCGGCGCTGCCCCATGGCGACGGCCCGTTGATCATCGACCTCATCCACCTTCCCGACGCCGACGCGCGGCGGGCCGAACCTGGGTACGTGGGCCTTGCTTGGTGACAAGACCAGCGGCGACCGGCCACGCCGGCGCGCGCTGATCCTGGTGGAGAACCTCTCGGTGCCGTTCGACCGGCGCGTGTGGCAGGAGTGCACGACGCTGCGCGACGCGGGCTGGGAGGTGCACGTCATCTGTCCCCAGGGGAACAAGCGGGACACGGAACCGGAGACGGAGATCGACGGGGTACGGATCCACCGCTACCCGCTGCGCGCGGCCACCGGCGGGCCGGCCGGCTACCTGCGGGAGTACGGATCGGCGTTGTGGCACACGGCCCGGCTGGCCCGGAAGGTCGGCCCGGTCCACGTGGTCCACGCCTGCAACCCGCCCGACCTGCTGTTCCTGACGGCACGGCGGCTGCAGCGGCGCGGCGCGCGGTTCGTGTTCGACCAGCACGACCTGGTGCCCGAGCTGTACCTCTCCCGGTTCGACCGCGGCGAGGACCTGCTCTACCGCGCCGTGTGCGCGCTGGAACGGCTGACCTACCGGGCCGCGGACGTCGTGATCGCCACGAACGAGAGCTACCGGGACGTCGCGGTGCGCCGCGGCGGCCGGCGGCCGGAGGACGTGTTCGTCGTGCGCAGCGCGCCCGACACCGACCGGTTCCACCCCGTGCCGCCCGAGCCCGAGCTGAAGCGCGGCAAGTCCCATCTGCTGTGCTACCTCGGCGTCATGGGCCCGCAGGACGGCGTCGACTACGCCTTGCGGGCCCTGGCGAAGCTGCGCGACGAGCACGGGCGGACCGACTGGCACGCGGTGTTCGTCGGCGGCGGCGACACCTTCGACGCGATGGTGGAGCTGTCCCGGCGGCTCGGGCTCTCGGACCAGGTGCAGTTCACCGGGCGCGTTCCGGACGCCGATCTGGCGCGCTACCTGTCCACCGCGGACGTGTGCCTCTCCCCCGACCCGCGCAATCCGCTCAACGACGTGTCGACGATGAACAAGGTCCTCGAGTACATGGTGATGGGCCGGCCGATCGTCTCGTTCGACCTCCGGGAGGCGCGCGTCTCCGCCGGTGACGCCGCCGTCTACGCGCCGGCCGACGACGAGGGCGAGTTCGCCCGGCTCATCGCGCTGCTGCTCGACGATCCGGAGAAGCGGGCCCTGATGGGCAAGATCGGCCAGGAGCGGATCGGCGGGCCGCTCTCCTGGCGGAACTCCCAGCGCTCGCTGCTCGCCGCCTACGCCGCCGCCTGCGGTGACGCCGTCCCGGCGTCGGCGGTCGACCCGGACAGCTCAGGGACGAGGCCGCACAGTTGAGCGACGACACGATACGCCTGGTGACGATCGGGCGGATTCTCCGTCGGCGCGGGCGGTTCCTCACCATCCTCGCCCTGGTGGGTGCGCTCGTCGGCTACGGCACCTCTCTGCTGTTCCCGCCGCGCTACACGACGTCGGCGTCGGTCCTGCTGCCGGGGGCGTGGGAGGAGCGCGAGCTGCGGACCCAGGCGGAGGTCGCCACGAGCTCGGTGGTGATCGACCGCGTGGCGTCCGCGCTCCACTGGACCGGGGTCGGCACCACCGAGCTGAAGGACCGGGTGACCGCCAAGGCCGCCGACGGCAACATCATCGAGATCTCGGGCACCGCCGACACGCCCGAGCGCGCTCAGCAGCTCTCCGACCGGGTGGCCGAGCAGTTCGTCGCCTTCGCCGCGCGGATCGTGGGCGACAACGCCGACCCCGAGGCGGCGGCACGCCTTGAGACCCTGCGACAGTCGGTCGCGCAGGCCGGCCGCCGCATCACCGAACTGGCCGACGCTTCCGGTACGGGACGGAGCGTGGAGAGCGTGCAGACCCGTACCGAGCTCGAAGGGCTGCGCACCTCGCTGCAGTCGGCCATCGAGAAGCTGAGCCAGGCCGACCCCACGTCGAGCAAGGCCCACATGGTCGTCATGGGCCCGGCGGCCCGGCCCACCGGCGAGGCCCCGCCGACGAGGCCGCAGCTCGTCGCCGCCGGGGCGTTGCTGTTCTT
Organism: Streptomyces sp. R-07; assembly: GCF_049913175.1. Taxonomy (NCBI): domain Bacteria; kingdom Bacillati; phylum Actinomycetota; class Actinomycetes; order Kitasatosporales; family Streptomycetaceae; genus Streptomyces; species Streptomyces sp. R-07. Next base: position 6,093,473 of record NZ_CP183978.1, on the reverse strand, counting down.
CCTGGTCACGGTCATCGGCCATCTCACCGCCGCGCGGATGAGCCGACGGCTGCGCACCGACCGGGAGATCACCGGGGCGCTCGGAGTGGCGCTCCTGGGAACCGTCGACGTGCCCGGTGAGCGGCACGCGCACCGACCGGAGGCCCGCGGCCCCCGGACCTGGTTCCGCCGGCTCCTCGGCATCGACGTCCGGTGGGACGTCCCTCCCCCGCGCTCGGGCGACGAGGCCGGCCGGCAGATCCGCTACCGGCGGGTGTGCGCCCGCCTCCGGGACCGGCTGCCGGACCACGGGCGGCTGCTCGTCGTCGTCCCGGACGGCGACCCGATCGCCCGCCGGGCCGCCGGGGAGCTCGTCACCGAGGCCGGAGACGACCCCGCGCTGCGGATGGTGGGCGTCTCGGTGTCCCAGCCGATGGTGCCGGACCGCGACGACGCGTCCGGCGCCCTCGTCGTGCTCAGCGCAGGCCAGTGGACGGCCGCCGAGCTCGCCGGGATCGCCGAGGCGTGCGCGGACGCCGGGCACGAGGTCGTCGGCGTCGTCCTCGCCGGCACGGTCCGCACCCGTACGAAGCGGTCTGCCGTCCGGCCCCGGGAGGACGCGACGCCGACGGTGGCCGTGGGCGCCGACGCGACGGGAGGTTCGGCGTGACGACACGTACGACAGCGGAGTCGCCGGCCGCCGCTCCGCTGCTTGACCTGCATGCACTGGTCGTGGCGGTACGCATGCGCCGCCGGCTCTGGGGTTCGCTCGCGCTGCTCGGGCTGGTCCTCGGCGCGGCGGTGGCGGTCCTGCTGCCGGTGCCGCCGACGGCGATGACGAAGGTGCTCGTCGCCCGTCAGGAGGATCAGCCGAACGACCCCGGGACGCTGATCCGCACCGATGTCGCGCTGCTGCAGACCACGCGGATCGCCGGTGACGCGCTGAAGGCCCTCAAGTCCTCGGAGAAGCCGGAGGACTTCATGAAGGACTACGAGGGGCTCGGCCTCACCAACAACCTGCTGCAGATCAACGCGAAGGGTGACAGCGAGCCGGAGGCGGTGGCCCGCGCCCATGCGCTGGCCGACGCGTTCGTCGCGGACCACGTGCGGCGGATCCAGCAGGCCGCGAACGCCGACGCCAAGGCCCTGCTCGACCAGCGGGACCGGTTGAAGGACGAACTCGCCCAGGTCAACAAGGAGATCGGGGACGAGTCACCGGACGCGCCGAAGGCCTCCGCGAACACGGAGTCGCTCTTCTCCCGCCGGGCCGAACTCACCTCGCGGATCTCCGACTTCAGCCAGCGTGCCGAGCAGGCCCGCATCGGCACGCCCCGGCTGATCTCCGGCACGCAGATCGTGGACGACGCGCGCCCGGTCAAGCGCTCCCTGCTCAAGACCCTCGCCAAGGACGCCGGGATCGGTCTCGTCCTCGGGCTCGCCCTGGGGCTCGCGGTGGCGGCCGTGGGCACGGTGGTGGCGGACCGTCCGGTGCTGCGCCGGGAGATCGCGGCGGACCTCGGCGTCTCGGTGATCGCGGAGCTGCCCGGGCGGCCGGGCAGACGGTGGCAGCGCCGCCGGACCCGGGCGGCCCGGACGCGGCTCACCGCGTCCCTGGCCCGCACCGCGCGCGGCTCCGCGGAGCCCATGTCCCTCCTCGAACTGGGCTGCGCGCGCGGCGCGAGCGTGATCGCCCTCGACCTCGCCGGGGCCCTGGGCGCGGAGGGGCCGGTGGTCGTCGTCGACGGTCTGCCGGGCCCGGAGCTCGCCGACCGCCGCCCGCGGCCCGGGGACCCGACCGTGGTCGGCCTGGAGCGTGCCGCGGCCGTGGCGCACCACGAGCGCCGGCTCGGCGTCGGCTCGGTGGCGCCCGGCGCGGCGTGGAACGACCTGCCATACCTCGGCACGCGGACCGTGCTCGTCGTGCGGGCCGGGCACGAGAGTGCCGCCTGGCTGCACACCGTGGCGCGGCAACTCGCCGACCAGCGCATTCTCGTGCTCGGTGTGGTGCTGATCGACCCCGATCCGCGTGACCGGACCGACGGCACGCTGTGGGACGGGGGGCCACAGGCCGCGCCACGCGGCCGGGACGAGGGGCCGGCCCGGCCGAACGGCACGGGCAGGCGGCACGGGGATCGGCTGCCCGCGTGGGCGACGGTCCCGGACAGCGACCAGGAGGCGCGGTAGCACATGTGTGGCATCGCAGGCACGTACCGATGGCCTGACGGGAAGGAAGTGACCGACCGGCTCACCGATGTCCTCGCCCATCGCGGTCCGGACGGGGCCGGCCGGTACGGCCACCCCGTCGGTGACGGCGAAGTGCACCTGGGGCACCGCCGGTTGTCCATCGTCGACCTGTCCGAGACCGGCGCCCAGCCGATGGTCTCGGACGGCCTCGTCCTGACGTACAACGGCGAGCTGTACAACGCGCCCGAGCTGCGGGCCGAGCTGGCGGCGGCCGGTGTGCGCTTCCGGGGTACGTCGGACACCGAGGTGCTCCTGGAGGCCTGGCGGCGCTGGGGCACGGACTGTCTGCCCCGGCTGCGCGGCATGTTCGCGTTCGGGATCTTCGACGAGCGGACCGGTGAACTGGTGCTGGCCCGCGACCAGCTGGGCATCAAGCCGCTGTTCCTGCTGCGGCGCGGCGAGGGCCTGGTGTTCGCCTCCGAGCTGAAGGCGCTCGCCGCCGTGACCGGCGGCTCGTTGGAGGTGGACCACGCGGCCCTGGTGGCCTCGCTGCTCTACTACTGGGTGCCGGACTCGCGGTGCGCGTTCCGTGAGGCGGAGAAGCTGCCGCCGGGGAGCTGGCTGCGGTGCCGGCCCGACGGGCGGGTGGAGCGCGGCCGGTTCTGGCACCTGAAGGACGTCGCCGCCGAGGGCCGGGAGCGGGCCCTGGCCGGCGAGCTGCCGGATCTCGCCGCGATCGTCGAGGAGTCGACCCGGCGTCATCTGCTGTCCGACGTGCCCGTGGCGACGTTCCTGTCGGGCGGGCTCGACTCCAGCTATCTGACCGCGCTCGCGTCCCGTGAGCAGCCGGGGATCTCGGCCTACACGATCGGGTTCCGTGCCGAGGACGCGAAGTTCGAGGCGATGCCGGACGATCTGCGCTACGCCCGGCAGGTGGCCGAGCGGTTCGGCGTCGACCTGCGGGAGATCGAGATCGCTCCGGACGTCCTCGACCTGCTGCCGCGGATGACGTACCACCTGGACGAGCCGATCGGTGACCCCGCCGCGATCAACACCTTCCTGATCTGCTCGGCCGCCCGGGAGGCCGGGGTCAAGGTGATGCTCTCGGGGATGGGCGCCGACGAGCTGTTCGCCGGGTACCGCAAGCACCTGGCCAATCTGCTGGCGCTGCGCTACCAGCGCGTCCCGCGGCCCCTGCGGCGGGGCCTGTCCGCGGCCGTGGACCGGCTGCCGGTCGCCTCGGCCCGGCGGGGGTACCGGTCGGTGCGGTTCGCGAAGCGGTTCCTGTCCTTCGCCGATCTGCCGGAGGAGACCGCGTTCCGGCGGAGCTACACCATGTACGACCGGGACGAGCTGCTCGACCTGATCGATCCGGACCTGGCCGGGACGGTCGACGACGTGCTGACCGAGCACGCCGACGTGTACGAGGACAACGAGCTCGACGACTTCGTCAACCGCATGTGCCTGGGCGACTCCCGGATGTTCCTGCCGGGCCTGAACCTCGCTTACACGGACCGGTCGAGCATGGCCGCGTCGACCGAGGTGCGGGTGCCGTACGTGGACGTCGAGGTGGTCAAGGCGGCGTTCACCGTGCCCGGCGACCGCAAGATCGTGGGACGGCAGGGCAAGGCCGTCCTCAAGGAGGCGGCGACCTCGGTCCTGCCCCGGGAGATCGTGTACCGGCCCAAGGGCCTGTTCAGCGCCCCGCTGCGCGCCTGGATGAGCCGGGACCTGGCCCCGCTGGTACGCGAGGTCATCCACGACGGCGAGCTCGTCCGCTCCGGGTTCCTGCGCCGCGACGCCCTGGCGCGCCTCGCCGCCGAGGACGCGGCCGGGCACCGGGACCATTCCAAGCATCTGTGGCATGTGCTGACCCTCGAGTACTGGTATCGCGGCGCGACCTCCACGGCCGGCCAGAGCCCTTCCTTCACGGCGTAGAGAACAAGAGGACTTCGGTGAAACAGGTCGTACAGAACTACAAGAGCGGTGAGCTGGCGCTGCTCGACGTGCCGGTGCCCGGCTGCAAGCCGGGCGGAGTGCTGGTCCGGACCGCCTTCTCGCTGATCTCCACCGGGACCGAGCTCATGAAGGTCTCCGAGGCCGGCATGTCGATGGTGGGCAAGGCCCGCTCCCGGCCGGACCAGGTCGCCAAGGTCGTGCAGAGCGTGGCCACCAACGGGGTGCCCGCCACCTACCGCAAGGTGATGGGCAAGCTGGACTCGTACACGCCGCTCGGCTACTCGCTGTGCGGGGTGGTCGAGCAGGTCGGCGCCGGGGTCGACGACGTGAAGGTCGGCGACCTCGTGGCCTGCGCCGGCAACGAGCACGCGCTGCACGCCGAGCTGAACTGGGTGCCGAAGAACCTGTACACCCCGGTGCCGGACGGCCTCGCGCCGCGGCACGCGGCCTTCGGCACCGTCGGGTCCATCGCGCTCCAGGGCATCCGGCAGGGCGAGCCGCAGCTCGGCGAGGTGGCGCTCGTCATCGGCCTCGGTCTCATCGGGCAGCTGGTGGTGCAGCTCCTCGCCGCCGCGGGCGTCCGCGTCGTCGGCGCCGATCCCGACCCGGCACGCTGCGAGCTCGCCGAGCGCCTGGGCGCCGAGGCCTGCGGCGATCCCGGTTCGGCCTCCGTGGAGGCCGCCGTCGCCGAACTCTCCGGCGGTCACGGCGTGGACCAGGTGTATCTGGCGGCCGGTGGCGGCAGCAACCAGCCCGTCGAGCTGGCCGCCCGGCTGTGCCGGGACCGCGGCCGGGTCGTCGACATCGGCAAGTGCCGTCTGGACCTGCCGTGGAACGCGTACTACGAGAAGGAGCTCGATGTCCGCTTCTCCCGCAGTTACGGCCCCGGGCGCTACGACCCGGAGTACGAGCTGGAGGGGCGGGACTACCCGATCGGCTACGTGCGCTGGACCGAGCGCCGCAACCTGGCGTGCTTCCTCGATCTGATGGCCCGCGGCCGCGTCGACGTGGAGCCCCTGGTCTCCCATGTGGCCGACTTCGACGAGGCCGTCGAGACGTACCGGTCGCTGAAGGACGGCGAGCTGAAGGCCGTGGCCGTGCTGTTCCGGTACCCCGAGCAGGCGGAGGAGGCCGGGGCGGAGGCGCCGGCGGTGGCCGTGCCCGCGGTGAACGTGAAGCCGGCGAAGGCCCGGCGCGCCGGGTCGCCGGTACGGCTCGCGTTCGTCGGCGCGGGGAACTACGCGACGTCGATGCTGCTGCCGCACCTGGCGCAGCGCGAGGGCGTCGAGCTGTCCACGGTCGTCACCACTACGGCCCTGTCCGCGGCCAACGCGCAGCGGAAGTTCGGCTTCGCCCGGGCGACCACCGATCTCGACGCCGTGCTCGGCGACCCGTCCGTCGACGCGGTGTTCGTGGTCACCCGGCACAGCTCGCACGCCGAACTGACCCGGAAGGCGCTGCTCGCCGGCAAGGCCGTGTTCGTGGAGAAGCCGCTGGCGCTCGGCGAGGACGAGCTGGCCGGTGTGCTCGCGACGGTGGAGGAGTCCGGCAACGACCGGCTGCAGGTGGGCTTCAACCGCCGGTTCGCACCGCTGCTCCAGGAAGCAAAGAAGCGGTTCGGTGCCCGGACCGGTCCGGCGAACCTCCGCTACCTGGTCAACGCGGGCCGTCTGGAGCACGGCAGTTGGTACCTCCGGCAGGGCAGCGAGGGCTCGCGGTTCGCCGGCGAGGGCGGGCACTTCATCGACACGGCGAGCTGGCTGCTCGACGCCGACCCGGTCTCCGTGTACGCGGTGGCCACGCCCGGCAACGAGGACCTCCAGGTCGTGCTGCGCTACCCGGACGGCTCCACCGCCACCATCAGCTACGTCACCACCGGCGCCTCCGCCTTCCCCAAGGAGACCCTCGACCTGGTCGCCGACGGCAAGGTGCTGCGGCTCGACGACTTCGTCCGCGCCTCCGTGTATTTCGAGAAGAGCACAGCCGGACCCAAGCGGTGGGTCAGTTCGCGGCTGCCCAAGGCCCGCGACAAGGGCCAGAACGCCGAGCTGGCCGCGTTCGTCCGGGCCGTGCGGACCGGCGGGCCGATGCCGGTGCCGCTGGAGTCCCTCGTCGCCACCACGGCGGCCACCCTCGCCGTGCCGGCCGGCCTGGCGGCCGGCGCGCCGGTGACGCTGGAGAAGCGGCGATGACGATGAGCGCAGGCTGGTACCTGCGCCGACTGTCCGCGATGGGGCCGCAGGAGGTCGGCGGCCGGGCGGTCGACACGGTACGCAGACGGCGGTGGCGCTCGGCACGTCCGGAATGCCCGGCCGTGACCGGCGCACGGTTCACCGCCGCACTCCCCACCGGGGCACTCGACGCGGTGGCTCCGGACGCCGCGAAGCGTCTCGTCGCCGAGGCGGACCGGCTGATGGCCGGCTACGCCGAGTACTTCGGGGTGGAGCGCGACGACCTGGCCGACCCGGACTGGTGGTTCGACCCGAAGACCGGGCGCCGGGCGCCGTCGGGGTACGCGTTCGACGTGCCGTACCGGGACGAGGAGACGGTCGGGGACATCAAGCAGATCTGGGAGCTGTCCCGGCACCAGTACCTCACCGTGCTCGCCGCCGCCTACGCGATCACCGGGGACGAGCGGTACGCCGAGCGCGTGGCCGAGCACCTGCGGTCGTGGTGGGCGGTCAACGCGCCGCTGCGCGGCGTGCACTGGACCAGCGGCATCGAGCTGGGGATCCGGCTCCTTTCCTGGGTGTGGATCCGGCGGCTGCTCGACGGCTGGCCGGGCACGGCCGGCCTCTTCGAGGACAACCCGGTGGCGCTCCGGCAGATCTGGCACCACCAGCGCTGGCTGGCCGCGTTCCCCAGCCGGGGGTCCTCGGCGAACAACCACGTCATCGCCGAGGCCGCCGGGCAGTTCGCCGCGGCCTGCGCGTTCGACTGGTTCCCCTCCTCGGCGCGCTGGCGGGACGACGCGCTGCGCTCCCTCGACCGCCACCTGCGGAGCAACACCTTCCTGTCCGGCCTCAACCGCGAGCTGGCGTCCGAGTACCACGGCCTCGTTCTCGAACTCGGTCTGGCCGCGCTGGCCGAGGCGGACGCCGCCGGCGTGCCGGTGCCCGCGACGGTCCGGCTCGTGCTGCTGCGGATGACCGACGCGCTCGCGGCCGTCGTGGACAACCGGCTGCGGCCGCCGCGCCAGGGGGACGCGGACGACGGGCACGGTCTGGTCGTGGACGGCGCGGGCACCGACCGCTGGGGCTCGCTCCTCGCCACCGGCGACGCGGTGTTCGGCCGGCTCGCCTGGTGGCCCGAGGTCACTGGTTCCGATGTGCGCACCTCGCTGCTCGCTGCGCTGATCAAGCCCGGCGTCAGGAATGGGACCCGCCCGGCGAGCCGGCCGGTCCACTTCCCCGACGCCGGCACGACGATCCTGAGGGGTCCGGAAGAGATCTGGGTCCGCTGCGACGGCGGTCCGCACGGGTTCCTGTCCATCGCCGCGCACGGGCACGCGGACGCCCTGTCCGTGGAGGTCCGGCACGACGGGGTCGAGGTGCTCGCCGACCCGGGGACGTACTGCTACCACGGGCAGCCCGAGTGGCGGCAGTACTTCCGGTCGACCCTCGGCCACAACACCCTGCGGCTCGACGGCCGTGACCAGTCCGTCTCCGGCGGCCCGTTCCTGTGGACCCGGCACGCCGAGAGCCGCGTCCTGGTCGCGGACACCTCCAACCCGGAGGTGTCCCGCTGGTGCGCCGAGCACGACGGCTACCAGCCCTCGACACACCGCCGCCGGGTGGAGCTGACGTCGACGAGCCGGGAGCTGCGGGTCGTCGACGAGGTGCGGGGCGGCCCGCGCGCGGCCGTGGAGCTGGTGTTCCACCTCGGCCCGACGGTCGCCGCGGAGCTGGTGGGGAGCCGGGCGGTGCTCACCTGGACCGTGGACGGCGAGGACCGCTCCGCGGTGCTCGACCTGCCCGCGCAGCTGTCCTGGCGGTCGCACCGCGGCGAGAGCGACCCGCCGCTGGGCTGGTACTCCGCGGGCTTCGGGCGCAAGGAGCCCGCCACCACGCTGGTCGGCACGGGCGTCGCCGACGGCGCGGAGTACGTGACCGTACTCGGGTTCCACGGCTAGGGAGGAGGACCTTGGGGATCATGTGGCGGCACCGGGCGGTGCCGGCGGCACTGCTTGCGCTGCTCGTGGCGACCGGCTGCGAGGGCGGCACGCCGGACGCGGGGTCGAAGCCGGACGCACGGCCGAAGGCCACCGCCGCTCCGACCACGTCCGCGGCCGTGGCCCGGGTGTGCGCCAAGCCCGCGGCCGGTCCGGCGAAGGCTCCTGCGGGCGCGGTGACGGTCGACCCCGGGGTCGTCGGTGACCTGGCCGCGAAGACCGAGGACAGCCCGCCGCACACCACGTTCTGGCTGCGGCCGGGCCGGCACAGGCTGGACCCGGGCGAGTACGACCAGGTCCTCCCCAAGGAGGGGAACACGTACCTCGGGGCGCCGGGCGCGGTGCTCGACGGCGCGAAGACCAACCACTACGCGTTCGGCGGCACCGCCCGCGACGTCACCATCCGGTACCTGACCGTGCAGGGTTTCAACGCGCCGCAGGACGAGGGCGTGGTCAACCACGACTCGGCCGACGGGTGGGTGATCGAGCACGCGACGATCCGGAACAACTCCGGCGCCGGGCTGATGGCCGGTGCCCGCCAGCAGGTCCGCGCCAGCTGCCTGCGGGACAACGGGCAGTACGCGATGAACGCCTACAAGGCCGGTGACTCGATCAAGGGCCTGGTCGTCGAGGGCAACGAGATCACGGGCAACAACACCGACGACTGGGAGCGGCGGCAGCCGGGCTGCGGCTGCACCGGGGGCATGAAGTTCTGGGCGGTCGACGGCGCCGACATCCGCGGCAACTGGGTGCACGACAACCGCGGAGCCGGACTGTGGGCGGACAACAACAACAACGACTTCCTCTTCGAGGGCAACGTCCTCGACGCCAACGACGGTGCCGCGCTGATGTACGAGACCAGCTACAACGCGGTCATCCGGAACAACACGATCCGACGGAACAACTGGGTCGAGGGCCGCGCGGCCGCCAAGGACGGCGACGACTTCCCGTACGGGACCGTCTACGTGTCCGAGGCGGGCGGCGAGCCGCGGATCCCCGCCCGCACCGACAGGATCGAGATCTACGGGAACGTGCTTGAGGACAACTGGTCGGGAATCACCCTGTGGGAGAACGCCGACCGGTTCTGCAACAGCCCGGCCAACACCTCGACCGGCTACTGCACCCTGCTGGTGAAGGACACCAAGCGCTGTGCGCAGCCCGGGATCGCGACCGCGCCGCTCTACGGGGACTGCCGGTGGAAGACCCAGCGGGTGGACATCCACGGCAACCGCTTCGTCCTCGACAAGTCCGTCCTCGACTGCACGGTCCTGTGCGACCGCATGGCGGTGCTGTCCAACGAGGGCACCTCTCCGGACTGGTCGCCGTACAAGGGCGACCGGGTGGCGCAGGCGATCACCCTCCGGCAGGACAACCGCTGGCACGACAACGTCTACGTCGGGCCGTGGACGTTCGTCGCCCACGACGCGGGCCGGACGCTCGGCTCCGGGCAGTGGCAGGGCACGCCGTACGGGCAGGACGCGGGCAGCACCTTCCGCGCGCAGGACGGTGGTTGAGATGCGTACCGCCGAGAGGCACACGGACGGGCCGCCGAAGTCGGTCGGGACTGCCTGGGCGCTCCTCGCCCTCAACGTGCTCGGCTCCGCCGGGGCGAAGACCGTCGTCACGATCCCCCGCTCCCTCATCCAGATGGTCACCATGGGAGCGCTGGTCGGCGCGTTCACGCTGGCGCTCACCGCCAACCTCCGGCTGCGGATCCGGCCCAGCGCCTACGTGTTCCTTCTGACCCTGCTGCTCGTGCCGAGCCTGATCTCCAGCGTGGACGTCGGGGCCGGCGCGCTGTTCCGCTGCGCGCGCCTGGCGCTGTTCGTCGGCACGCTGTGGCTGCTCAGCCGCTGGTGGGACGGCAGCCTGACGTTCATCCGGTACCACATCCGGTGGTACTTCGCGGTGCTCGTCCTGGTGGCCGCCGGCCTGGTCGTCTCACCGGGCACGGCCATGCCCGAGTACTACGGCGGGCGGCTCGTCGGCGCGTTGTGGCCGCTCACCCCGCCGCAGATCGGGCAGTACGCAGCGGTGGTCATCGGGCTCACCGTGCTGCTCCTCCTCGGCCGCCGGACCACCGGGGCGAGCTCGGCGGTGGTCATCGTGCCGTCGCTCGTGCTGCTCGCGATGACCCACACCCGGACGGCGACGCTCGGCATGATCATCGGCCTGGTCCTGGCGATCGGCTCCCTCATCCTGACCAGCGCCGCGGCCCGCCGGTTCTTCGCCTGGGCGGTGGTGTGCGCCACGGTGGCCGCGGTGGTGTTCAGCTCCGCGCTGCAGGCGTGGTTCCTGCGCGGGCAGAGCCAGGAGAACTTCTCCAACCTCACCGGCCGGGCCAAGGTCTGGGACTCCCTCCTCTCGGCGCCCCGGACGACCGGGGACACGATCTTCGGCCTCGGCCTGGGCGACAAGTCGTGGGACGGGCTGCCGATCGACAACAGCTGGCTGGCGATCTACAACGAGCAGGGGCTGCTCGGGGCCGCCATCGTGGCGGCGTTCCTCCTCGCGCTCGGCGGCATCGCGCTGCTGCGGCCGCCGTCGCTGTCGCGGGCCTGCGCGATCTTCCTGATCAGCTACTGCGCGATCTCCTCGTACACCGAGGTCGGTCTCGGCGACGCCTCGGCGTATCTGCTGCATCTGGCGCTGGCCGCCTCGCTGCTCGCGGCACCCGCCCCGGCCGAGCCGCTCCCGACGCCCGGGATTCCTCGGCAGAGGTCCGACATTCCCCGCATACGTGTTCCGCGATGGGCCCGGAGGTGACCTGACCATGCATGTCCTTGTGGTGCACAACCGCTACTCCTCGGCGCAGCCGAGCGGGGAGAACAGAGTCGTCGACGAGGAGGTGGGACTGCTGCGGGCCGGCGGCCACCGGGTCGAGGTGTTCGAGCGGCGCAGCGACGACATCGCCGCCCGGTCGCTCCTCGGGAAGGCCGCGGTGCCGCTGCTGGTGCCGTGGAACCCGGCGGTCCGCACGGAACTCGCGGCCCGGCTCCGTACCGACCGGCCGGACGTGGTGCACGTCCACAACGTGTTCCCGCTCCTGTCGCCCGCGGTCCTCGCCGCCTGCGCGGACGTCGGCGTGCCCGTCGTCGCCACGCTGCACAACTACACCCAGGTGTGCCCGCCCGGCACGCTGCACCGGGACGGCCGGCCGTGCACCGAGTGCGTCGGGTCGGCGGCCTCGCTGCCCGCCGTCCGGCACGGCTGCTACCGGAACTCCCGGCTCGCGACGGTCCCCCTCGCGGTCAGCCTGTCGGTCAACCGGCGGCGGTGGTGGTCCGGCGTGGAGCGGTTCTTCTGCATCTCCGCGGCGCAGCGCGACATCCTGGTGCGGTCCGGCATGCCGGCCGAGCGGCTCGTGGTGAAGCACAACTTCGTGCCCGATCCGGGCGCCGGCCGGACGGGCGCCGGCGAGCACCTGCTCTTCCTGGGCCGGCTCGCGGAGACCAAGGGCGTACGGCTCCTCATGGCCGCGTGGGACGAGATCGCGGCGGACGGCGGTGTGGGCGTGCCGCTCGTGATCGCCGGCGCGGGGCCGCTGGAGCCCGAGGTGACCGCCTGGGCGGCGGGCCGGGACGACGTGCGGTACGTCGGCCTGTACGACCCGGACCAGTGCAGGGAGGCCGTCGCGCGGTCGGTCGCGGTGGTGGCTCCCTCGATGGCGAGGGAGACCTTCGGCCTGGTGGTCGCGGAGGCGATGGCGGCGGGGGTCCCGGCCGTCGCCGCCGGTCACGGCGCCTTCGTCGAACTCGTCGAGGACGGGGTGACCGGGCTGTTGCACGAGCCCGGCGTTCCCGCCTCGCTCGCGTCCCGTATGCGCGGGATCGCGACGGAACCGGCTCGCAACCAGGAGATGGGCCGGGCGGCCCGGCGCCGGTACGAGCAGAGCTTCAGCCCGGCCGTCGGTCTGGAGCGTCTGGTGGAGGAGTACCGCTCCGCGATCGCGGGGCGGACGGAATCGATGGGGGGCAGTAGATGACACGATGCCGACTCTGCGGCTCGGCGGCGCTGGGGAGCGTCGTCGATCTCGGGGCGACACCGCCGTGCGAGAGCTTTCTCGCCGCGGACCAGCTGGACCTGCCGGAGCCTGCGTACCCGCTGCACCTGCGGGTCTGCACCGACTGCTGGCTGGCCCAGATCCCGCCGCTGATCACGCCGGAGGAGACGTTCGAGGAGTACGCGTACTTCTCCTCGTTCTCGACCTCCTGGGTGGAGCACGCGCGGACGTTCGTCGCGGGCGCCGTGCGGCGGCTCGGTCTCGGCGCGGACTCCTTCGTGGTCGAGGTCGCGAGCAACGACGGCTATCTGCTGCGGCATGTGGTGGACCGGGGGATCCGCTGCCTGGGCGTCGAGCCCTCGGTGAACGTCGGTGCCGCGGCACGCGACGCGGGGGTGCCCACGGTCACCGAGTTCCTGTCCCCGGACACCGGCTCGGCGGTCCGCGCCGAGCACGGCCCGGCGGACCTGGTCGTGGCCAACAACGTGTACGCGCACATCCCCGACGTGGTCGGGTTCACCCAGGGGCTGCGCGCCCTGGTCGCCGACGACGGCTGGGTCTCCATCGAGGTGCAGCACCTGCTGACCCTGATCGAGGAGAACCAGTACGACACGATCTACCACGAGCACTTCCAGTACTACACGGTCGCGTCCGCGATCCGGGCCCTGGCGAGCGGCGGACTCACGCTCGTGGACGTCGAGCTGCTGCCGACGCACGGCGGCTCGATCCGGCTGTGGGCCCGGCCGGCCGAGGTGGCGGGCGAGCCGAGCGGCCGGGTGGCGGAGGTGCTCGACCGGGAGAAGGCCGCCGGGCTCCAGGAGCTTTCCGGGTACGCGGAGTTCTCCTCCCGGGTGGCCAAGGTGCGCCGGGACCTGCTGCGGTTCCTCATCGAGGCGGCCGAGCGCGGCGAGACGGTCGTCGGCTACGGCGCCCCGGGCAAGGGCAACACGCTGCTGAACCACTGCGGCATCCGGCCCGACCTGCTCGCGTACACGGTCGACCGCAACCCGTACAAGCACGGCAGGTTCACGCCGGGCACCCGCATCCCGATCCTGCCGCCCGAGCAGATCGCCGCCGACAGGCCGGACTACGTCCTCGTCCTCCCGTGGAACCTGCGGGCGGAACTGGTCGAGCAGCTGTCCTTCGTGCACGACTGGGGCGGCCGCCTCGTCTTTCCCATCCCGGAGCTGAGCATCGTCGAGGTGAACCGATGAAGGTCGTCCTGTTCTGCGGCGGTTACGGGATGCGGATGCGCAACGGCACCTCCGACGACGTGCCCAAGCCGATGGCGATGGTCGGCCCGCGCCCGCTGATCTGGCACGTCATGCGCTACTACGCGCACTTCGGGCACACGGAGTTCATCCTGTGCCTCGGGTACGGCGCGCACCACATCAAGGACTTCTTCCTCAACTACGAGGAGACGACGTCCAACGACTTCGTGCTGCGGGGCGGGCGGACCGAGCTGCTGTCCACCGACATATCCGACTGGACGATCACCTTCGCGCAGACCGGCATCGAGTCGCCGATCGGGGAGCGGCTTCGCCGGGTGCGGCACCACCTGGACGGCGACGAGATGTTCCTCGCCAACTACGCCGACGTGCTCACCGACGCCCCGCTGCCGGAGATGATCGACCGGTTCTCCCGGCGCGACGCCGGTGCGTCGATGATGGTGGTGCCGCCGCAGTCCTCCTTCCACTGCGTGGAGTTGGGCGAGGACGGCCTGGTGGGGGGCATCACCGCGGTCAGCGAGCTGCCGCTGTGGGAGAACGGCGGCTACTTCGTGCTCCGCCAGGAGGTCTTCGACCACATCCCGGAGAACGGGGACCTGGTCGCCGACGGATGCGCCGGACTGGCCAAGGAGGGCCGTCTGGTGGCGCACCAGCACCGCGGCTTCTGGAAGCCGACCGACACCGTGAAGGAGCGGGCCGCGCTCGACGAGTCCTACGCCCGGGGCGAGCGGCCGTGGGCCGTGTGGGAGCGGGACGGCGCCGCCGTGGGGACCGCGTGATCCGGCTCGGGGCCGGGCCCCTGGGCCGGATCGTCGCGGTGGGCGCGCACTGCGACGACATCGCCATCGGCGCCGGCGGCACGCTCCTCACGATGTGCCTGGCGCGGCCGGGCGTCCGTGTCGACGCGCTGGTGCTCTCGGGCGGTGGCGGCGAGCGGGAGCAGGAGGAGCGGGCCGCGCTCGCCGCCTTCTGCCCCGGTGCCGACCTGCGGCTGACCGTGCTCAAGCTGCCGGACGGACGGCTGCCGGCGCACTGGGAGGAGGCCAAGGCCGCGGTCGAGGAGCTGCGCGCGGGGACGGAGCCGGACGTCGTGCTGGCCCCGCGCACCGAGGACGCGCACCAGGACCACCGCGGTCTGGCGCGGCTGATACCCACGGCGTTCCGCGACCACCTCGTGCTCGGGTACGAGATCGTCAAGTGGGACGGCGATCTCGGCCGTCCCACGGCGTACCAGCCGCTGTCGCCGGAGATCGCCGAAGAGAAGGTGCGGCTGCTGCAGGAGCACTACCCCTCGCAGCGGCACCGGCCCTGGTACGACCGGGAGGCCTTCCTCGGCCTCGCCCGGATCCGGGGCATCGAATGCCACGAGCGATACGCCGAGGCGTTCGCCGTCACCAAACTCACGCTCAACCTGGGGGGTTGAACCATGCGCGTACTGCTGACCGGACACCAGGGATACCTGGGAACCGTCATGGCCCCGGTCCTCGCGGCCGCCGGGCACGAGGTCGTCGGTCTCGACGCCGGCCTGTTCGCCGACTGCGTCCTCGGCCCGCAGCCCGCGGATCCCGCGGGGCATCGGGTGGACCTGCGCGACCTCACGGCCGAGCACGTGGCCGGGGTGGACGCCGTGATCCACCTGGCCGCGCTGTCCAACGACCCGCTGGGCTCGCTGGCGCCGGACCTCACCTACGACATCAACCACCACGCCTCCGTACGGCTGGCCCGGCTGGCCCGCGACGCGGGCGTGCGGCGCTTCCTGTACGCGTCGACCTGCTCCGTCTACGGCGCCTCCGGCGGCGACGACCTGGTGGCCGAGGACGCCCCGCTGCGGCCGGTGACGCCGTACGCGGAGTCCAAGGTGCGGGTGGAGGACGACCTGCACGCGCTCTCCGACGGCGACTTCAGCCCGGTGTACATGCGCAACGCCACCGCCTTCGGCTACTCCCCCCGGCTGCGCGCCGACATCGTGCTGAACAACCTGGTGGGCCACGCACTGCTGTCCGGCGAGGTGCTCGTGCTCTCCGACGGCACGCCGTGGCGCCCGCTCGTGCACGCCGCCGACATCGCGCGGGCCTTCGCCGCCGCGCTGGTCGCGCCGCGGGAGGCGGTGCACGACCGGGCGTTCAACATCGGCAGCGAGGTCAACAACGTCACGGTCGCCGAGATCGCCGGGCAGGTCGCGGAGGCCGTGGACGGCTCGCGGGTCAGGATCACCGGGGAGAACGGCGCCGACCCCCGGTCGTACCGGGTGGACTTCTCCCGGTTCCGCGCCGCGATCCCCGGCTTCGACTGCGAGTGGACGGTGAAGCAGGGCGCGCTCGAACTCGCCGACGCCTACCGGAAGCACGGGCTCACCGGCGAGGACTTCGAGCGGCGCTTCACCCGCCTCGCCGTGCTGCGCGCGGCGTCCGAGGCCGGCACCGTCGACGAGACCCTGCGGTGGCGCCGATGACCACGGCCGGCGAGGAGATGTACGCGCTGGTGGAGCGGTTGTACCCGCTGTGCCGGAGCATCACCGGCGACGGGGTGCGCGCCACCCTGGACATCGTCGGCGAGTACATCCCGCTCCAGGTGCACGAGGTGCCGACCGGGACGCAGGTGCTCGACTGGACGGTGCCGCAGGAGTGGAACATCCGGGACGCGTACGTCGCCGACGCCGCCGGCCACCGGGTCGTCGACTTCGCCGCGTCCAGCCTGCACGTGCTCGGCTACAGCGTGCCGGTGGCGGCGACCATGCCGCTGTCCGAACTGCGCGAGCACCTGCACACCCTGCCGGACCGGCCGAACTGGGTTCCGTACCGCACCAGTTACTACAAGCCGGACTGGGGTTTCTGCCTGGCGCAGGAGACCCTGGACGCGATGCCGGACGGCGAGTACGAGGTGCGGATCGACTCCACGCTCGCCGACGGCCACCTCACCTACGCCGAGCACGTGGTCCCCGGGCAGGTCGCCGACGAGGTGATCGTCTCCTGCCACGTCTGCCACCCGTCGCTGGCCAACGACAACATGGCCGGCGTCGCGGTGGCGGTGTTCCTGGCGCGAGCCCTCGCGGAGCGGACGCCGTACTACACCTACCGGTTCGTCTTCGCGCCCGGCACCATCGGGGCGATCACCTGGCTGGCCCGCAACAAGGAGCGGGTGGATCAGGTGAAGCACGGGCTCGTACTGGCCTGTGCGGGCGACCCGGGCGGGCTGACGTACAAGCGGAGCAGGCGCGGCGACGCGGAGATCGACCGGGTGATGCAGCACGTCCTCGCCGCCTCCGAACGCCCGCACCGGGTCAACGAGTTCACTCCGTACGGCTACGACGAGCGGCAGTACTGCTCGCCCGGGTTCGACCTCGGCGTGGGCTCGCTCACCCGTACCCCGTACGCCGGCTACCCCGAGTACCACACCTCTGCGGACGACCTGGACTTCGTCTCCCCGGAGGCGATGGCGGACACGCTCGCCGTCTGCCGCGAGGCGTTCGGCGTGCTCGACCGCAACCGGCGGTACCTCAACCTCAGCCCGTACGGCGAACCGCAGCTGGGACGACGAGGGCTGTACGACGCGGTCGGCGGCCGCAGCGACACCAAGCAGGCCCAGATGGCCATGCTCTGGGTGCTCAACCTCTCCGACGGCGAGCACAGTCTGCTGGACGTCGCCGAGCGGTCCGGGCTGCCGTTCGACACGGTCACCGCCGCGGCCGACGCCCTGGGCGCCGCCGGGCTGATCAAGGCGTGACGCCGATGACCACCGAGGGGGAGAAGACGAGGGCACCGGCGGACCGGCGGTCCGGCAGACGGGCCATGGCCGGCCGGCTGTCCTGGGGGCTGGCCGACCAGGCGGCCTCCAGCATGACCAACTTCGCGGTGGGCATCTACGTGGCCCGCTCGCTGGGGCTGGCCGCGTTCGGTGTGTTCAGCCTGGCCTGGGTGACGTACGGCGTGGTGCTCAACGTCTCCCGCGGCCTCGCCACCGACCCGCTGGTGGTGCGTTTCAGCGCCGTGCCGACCGCGACCTGGCGCACGGCGGTGGCCCGGTCGTCGGGCGCCGCGCTCGGCGTCGGTACCGTCATCGGCGCGGTGTGCCTGCTGGTCGGTCTCGCCCTCGGCGGCAGCGTGGGGCCCGCGTTCGCCTGCCTCGGCATCGCCCTTCCGGCGCTGTTGCTGCAGGATGCCTGGCGGTTCGCGTTCTTCGCCGCCGGCAGCGGGCAGAAGGCGTTCGCCAACGACCTCGTGTGGGGCGTCGCGCTCGTCCCCGCCATGGTCGTGGCGGCCCGCGTGGGCAGCGTGGCCGCCTTCCTGCTCGCCTGGGGGGCGTCCGCCGCGGTGGCGGCGGGATACGGCTTCCTCCAGTCCGGCATCCGGCCCCGGATGGGCACGGCTCCCGGCTGGCTCCGCGAGCAGCGCGACCTCGGTTCCCGGTACCTCGTCGAGAACGTCAGCCTCAGCGGCGCGGGCCAGCTGCGGGCCTACGGGCTCGGCGCGCTCGCCGGGGTCGGCGCGGTGGGTGCGGTCCGGGGCGCCGAGCTCCTCCTCGGACCGTTCCTCGCGCTGCTCATGGGCCTTTCGCTCGTCACCGTCGCGGAGGCGGCCCGGGTCCTCAAGCAGGCCCCGCACCGGCTCGGCACGTTCTGCCTCGCGCTGGGCGGCGGGCAGGCCGCCGCCGCGGTGCTCTGGGGCGCGGCGCTGCTCCTCGTACCGGACCGGCTGGGCGAGTTCGTGCTCGGCGGCGTCTGGCACTCCGCCGCGCAGCTCATCGTGCCGGCGACGCTCGGCGTCGCGGGCGCCGGCCTCGGCACCGGTGCGGCGGCCGGGCTGCGCGCGCTCGGCGCGGCCCGGCGCAGCCTGCGCGCCCAGCTGTTCGCCTCCGTCTGCTACGCCGGCGGCGGGCTCGGCGGTGCGGCCGCGGCCGGCGCGGTCGGCTCCGCCTGGGGCGTCGCCGCCGCGACGCTGGGCAGCTCGACCGTGTGGTGGCTGCAGCTGCGGTCCGCCCTGCGCGAGCGCCACCGGAACTCCATCCCCGAAGTGAGGACCTCATGACCGCCCGACCCAGGCTGACCATCGGCCTGCCCGTGTACAACGGCGAGGAGTACCTCGCCGAATCGCTCGACGCCCTGCTCGGCCAGACCTACGGGGACTTCGAGCTGGTCATCTCCGACAACGCCTCGACCGACGGGACCCAGGACATCTCCCGCGAGTACGCCGCGAAGGACGCGCGCGTCCGCTACCTCCGGCTGACCAGGAACGTCGGCGCCACGCCGAACCACAACCGGGTGTTCGCCGAATGCCGCACCGAGCTGTTCAAGTGGGCCTCGCACGACGACCTGTACGCCCGGGACCTGCTGCGGCGCTGCGTGGAGGCGCTCGACGAGCGGCCGGACGTGATCCTCGCCCATGCCGACCAGGCGGTCATCGACGCCGACGGCCAGGTGAAGGTGCCGTACGAGTACGCGCTCGCCACCGCCTCTCCGCGCCCGCCGGTCCGCTTCCGCAGCATGCTGTTCGAGCCCGGCGGCGACGACTTCTACGGCGTGATACGGGCCGACGTGCTGCGGCGGGTGAAGCCGATGGACAGCTACCACCACGCGGACCGCACGTTCGTCTCCGAGATCGGCCTGCACGGGCCCTTCCACCAGGTGCCGGAGCTGCTGTACTTCCGCCGCGACCACCCGACCCGCGCCGAGCGGGCGAACC
Organism: Streptomyces sp. R-07; assembly: GCF_049913175.1. Lineage (NCBI taxonomy): Bacteria > Bacillati > Actinomycetota > Actinomycetes > Kitasatosporales > Streptomycetaceae > Streptomyces > Streptomyces sp. R-07. The sequence goes on along the minus strand of NZ_CP183978.1, from coordinate 6,074,270 downwards.
CGTCCAAGCGCTCCCGGTGCGTCAACCTGGACCCGCGCCGGGCGGGCCGCCTGCACCCGACGCCCCGGCTGCTCGCCGAGTACGTCTGGGGCTTCGTCGACGCGATCCGGCGGGCGCCGCTGTCCGCGGCCGACCGCCGCGCCTGCTACCGCCACCTGGTCGAGTGGGCGGCCAGCCGGGCCCGGCCGAGCGCCGGCGAGCGGGTCGAGGACCGCGCGCCGGTCGACCCGGCCAAGCTCACCGTCTCCGTCGACGAGCTGGTGGCGGGACGCGAAGGACGGCGGCCATGACGTCCGTGCGAGTCGGGGTCTTCGGCCTGCTCGGCTCCGGCAACCTCGGCAACGACGGATCGCTCGAAGCCGTCCTCGGGTACCTGCGCGCCGAACACCCGGAGGCGGTCGTCGACGCGCTGTGCGGCGGACCCGAGGCCGTCACGTCCCGGTTCGGGATCCCCGCGACGCGGCTGCACTGGTACCGCGGGGAGTACCGGACCGCCTCGCGCGCGGGCGCGGTCGCGGGCAAGGGTCTGGGCAAGCTCGTCGACGTCGTCCGCACCGCCGCCTGGGTGCGCCGGCACGACGTGGTGATCGTGCCGGGCATGGGCGTCCTGGAGGCCACCCTGCCGCTGCGGCCCTGGGGCTTCCCGTACGCGCTGTTCCTGCTCTGCGCGGGCGGCCGGCTGACCGGCACCCCGGTCGCGCTGGTCGGCGTCGGCGCCGCCCCGATCCGCAACCGGCCGACCCGGGCCCTGGTGCGCTGGTCGGCGCGGCTCGCCGCGTACCGCTCGTACCGGGACGGCCAGTCCCGCGACGCGATGCGGGCGATGGGCGTGGACACCGCGCGCGACGCGGTCCACCCGGACCTCGCGTTCGCCCTGCCGGCGCCGCCGTCGAGCGTGCCCTCGCGCGCGCCGGGCCCGGTCTGCGTCGGCGTCATGGCCTTCCACGGAGGCAACGACGACCGCGCCCGGGCCGAGGAGATCCACCGGCGCTACCTCGACGGGACGATCCGTTTCGTCCGCGCGCTGGTCGAGGAGGGCAGGCCGGTCCGGCTGCTCACCGGCGACGACGTCGACGCGCCGGTCGTCGCCGCGATCCTCGACGCGGTGGACTCGCCGCTGGTCACCGCCGCGGAGACGTCCTCGCTCGCCGACCTGATGAAGGAGATGGCGGCCGCCGACACCGCGGTGGCGATCCGGTATCACAACCTGATCTGCGCGCTGAAGACCGGAACTCCGGTGCTCGCGGTCACCTACGCGGCGAAGAGCGACGCGCTCATGGCCGGGATGGGCCTCGGCGAGTACTGCCACCCGGCACGCGAGCTGGACGCGGACCGGCTGCTGGAACAGTTCCGAACCCTGGAGAAGCGATCGCCCGAACTGCGCCAGACCCTCACCGAGCGGAACCGGGCAGCGGCACACCAACTGACCGACCACCTGACCACCTTGACGACGACCCTGTTCCCCGCCCACCGGAAGGCCACATGAAAGCGACCGAAGTCCCGGAGATCGCCGGCGCGTACCTGTTCGCGCCGACGCCGTACGCCGACGAGCGCGGCTTCTTCAGCCGCACCTTCGACGCGGACGTGGTCCGCTCGGTGGGCCTCGACCCGTACGCCTTCGTCCAGGACAGCCTGTCCCGCTCGGTCCGCGGGGTCCTGCGCGGCCTGCACCTGCGCTCCGGCGAGGGCGAGGCGAAGCTGGTGCGCTGCTCGTACGGTCGCATCTTCGACGTCGTGGTGGACCTGCGCCCGGACTCCCCGACGTACCGCAACGTGGCCACCTTCCACCTCTCCGACGAGACGCAGGCGACCCTGTACATCCCGGCGGGCTGCGCGCACGGCTTCCAGGCGCTCACCGAGACCGCGGACACCTCGTACCGGATCGACCGCCCGCACGATCCGGCCGAGGACGTGACGATCGCCTTCGACGACCCGGAGCTCGCCATCCCCTGGCCGCTGCCGGTCACGTCGATGTCCCAGCGGGACCGGGAGGCGCCGAGCCTCGCCGAGGTCCTGAAGCGCGAAGCGAAGTGAGGTCGGCGTGAACACCGAAGAGTTCGAACTCCCCAGGTCCCGGGAGGCGAACGAGCGCCTCCACACCCTGATCCCCGGGGGCGCGCACACCTACGCCAAGGGCGACGACCAGTATCCCGAGCACCTGGCCCCGGTCATCAGCCACGGCCGGGGCGCCCATGTGTGGGACGTCGACGGCAACCGGTACGTCGAGTACGGCTCCGGCCTGCGGTCGGTCAGTCTCGGCCACGCACACCCGCGCGTCGTCGAGGCGGTGCGGCGGGAGATCGACCGCGGCGGCAACTTCGTCCGGCCGTCCATCGTGGAGGTCGAGGCGGCGGAACGCTTCCTGGCCACGGTGCCGACCGCCGAGATGGTGAAGTTCGCGAAGAACGGATCCGACGCCACCACCGCCGCGGTACGCCTCGCCCGCGCCGTCACCGGGCGCCCGCGGGTGGCGCTCTGCGCCGACCATCCCTTCTTCTCCACCGACGACTGGTTCATCGGCACCACGCCGATGTCCGCGGGAATCCCGGCCACCGACCTCACGGTGACGTTCCCCTACGGAGACCTGCCCGCCACGGAGGAACTCCTCTCGCGGTACGAGGGCGAGATCGCCTGTCTGATCCTCGAACCGGCCACCCACACCGAGCCCGCGCCCGGCTACCTCGCGGGCCTCCGTGAACTCGCGGACCGGCACGGTTGCGTCCTGGTCTTCGACGAGATGATCACCGGTTTCCGCTGGTCCGAGGCGGGCGCCCAGGGTCTGTACGGGGTCGTCCCCGACCTCTCCACGTTCGGCAAGGCGCTGGGCAACGGCTTCGCCGTCTCGGCTCTGGCCGGGCGCCGGGAGCTGATGGAGCGGGGCGGGCTGCGTCACTCCGGCGACAGGGTGTTCCTCCTCTCCACCACACACGGCGCGGAGACGCACTCCCTGGCGGCCGCGATGGCCGTACAGACCACCTACACCGAGGAGGGCGTCACCGCGCGCCTCCACGCCCTCGGCGAGCGCCTGGCCGCCGGCGTCCGCGACGCCGCGGCCTCCATGGGCGTCGCCGAGCACCTCGTCGTCCGCGGCCGCCCCAGCAACCTGGTCTTCGCCACCCTCGACGAGAACGGGCAGCCGTCGCAGGAGTACCGCACGCTGTTCCTGCGCCGGCTCCTCGCGGGCGGGGTGCTGGCCCCGTCGTTCGTGGTGAGCAGCGCGCTCGACGACGCCGACATCGACCACACCGTCGACGTGGTGGCGGAGGCGTGCGCCGTGTACCGGAAGGCGCTGGACGCGACCGACCCCACGCCGTGGCTTGCGGGCCGGCCGGTGAAGCCCGTGTTCCGGCGCCTGGCCTGACAGGGCCTCACCGACGGGAGTCGGCGACCCGATCGACGAGCCACGCGGTCGCCGGCACCACCGCCAACGCGGTGCACCAGCCGCCGAGGACGTCGGTCGGGTAGTGCGCACTCAGAAGGACCTGCGCCCAGCCCATGACGCCACCGGCGACCAGGGCGGCGACCAGCACGAACAACGTCCCGGCCGCCCGGCCGAAGCCGAACCGGCCGGTCAGGACGAGGGTCACCACGAGGGCGAACGCGGTGAGGAAGGCGGTGTGCCCGCTGGGGAAGGACAGGTTGTCGGCGCCGTGGATGGTGCGCCCCACCACGGACTTGAGCAACGTCGTCGCCCCCACGGCCACGCCGACCCCGACAGGGACGAGCACCGCGGCCCGGGGACGCCGCAGCAACAGACAACCGACCACGGCGACGGCGACCAGCGCCGTCGCCCCCACGGGCTCCCCCAAGAAGTCCATGGCCAGGGCGATATCGCGCCACGACGCACTCGCACCGTCCACGGCCGCCCCGACGCGCGTGTCCACCATGCCGGGCTCGCCGTCACCGGCGTAGCGAACCCCGAGCACGCCGACCGCCGACGCGGCGAGGACGGCGATCACCCCGAACCACAGGCGCAGCACCGAAGGCAGCACCCCGGACACCGACGGCCCGGTCACCCACCCACCGCGCCCGGCCGACCTACAGGGTGGCGCCACGCCACGCGCCACACCCCCTCAGAGACCACCCGACAGATGCGACCCACCTCCCCCTCCAAGCCCCCGCCACAAGGCTAGCTCGCCACCCAGGCCCCCTGATCCGAATGGCGGGAACACATAAGCCAGTTCGGGAAGCAGGCGCCCCACCGAACGCACATGCCGGACGGCACATCACCCCAGGGCGGCATCGAGCAGCGTTTCGCGAGGAGGCCGAGGGCGCGTTCGGCCGTCGCCGGAGCCATGCTCGTGGTGGTATGCGGCGGGGGCCGCCTTCGCCGGCCCAGGGCGCGGCGACGGGAAGCAGCTCCTCGCCCTGGCCGCTCCGGCGAAGGCCGACAGATGAGGGGCACCCCGTGTCGGAAGGAGGTACTCGATGACGCACGACACCAACGACATCCGGACCACCTTCGTGTTCTACGCCCCGGAACGGGAGCCGCACGCCTGGGCCCTCGACCTCACCGGATTGGGCGAAGCCCTGAGGGAACCCTTCCCGGAAGTCCGCCACAAGGTCCGCCAGGACCGCACGCACCAGGGCGAGCCGTACCTCTCCTTCTGGGCGGGCACCGAGTACGACGGCACCGCCACCGTGACCGGCAGGGACTGCGTGATGCTGACCGACACCACGGCGGGCGAGGCAGCCACATTCCTGCTCTGGCTACGTGACAGCTACCTGCCCGCACCCGACCTCATCCGCTTCAGCAGCGAGCCGGCGGTGGAACGGGGCATCGAGACGGACTGGCACCTGCCTGCAGACGGCGACGCCTGGCGATTGGCCGACGAACTCCGCCACCACCTGGCCGTCGTGCACGGTGAGGGCGAGCCCGCAAGCGTCGAGGTACTCACGGACCACGGCCCGGGATTGGAGGCGCGCACGACCGACAGCGCCGGCTGCGCGCCGGCACGGCGGCCCCGACCGGCCACACGAACCTGACCGGACACGAGGGGAGCGCACCAGCCGCGCTTGGACAGGGGCCCGCCTCCTCGGCGTCAGTCGTCCGGGTTGCTGAAATCAGGGTCGAGCGCCGGGCCCGTCGGCGGCGGACCGGCGTTGGCGAGTTCCTGGCTCATGTACTCGGTCCGAATCTGGTTCGTCGACATCTTCTCCCAGCCCTCGGGAAGCTTGAGGCCGGCATCGGCAAGGGACCTCTCCCACTTGGCGACCAACGCCTGCCGCGTACGAGGGATCTCATCAGCCGGCGGCCTGCCGCTGACCGTCACCCCCGACGACGGCTCGATCAGCTCGAGCCCCGTCACCGCGGTCCCCACACCGAGCAGGAAGGCTGCTGCTACGGACAACCACGCCTTTCGCCCCACCCCACTTCCCTCCTCCATACCGATCCGGCTGTGACGAAGGAGCGTACCGACACCGCCCAGTTGACTTCCGAGCACGTCAGCGCCGCGCGGAAGTGACGTTGCTGACGAAGGATTCAAACGAAGAAGCAGCCCCGCGTCGCCACCGCCACGCCGCCCGCGAGACCGAGGTCAGCTCTCAAAACACCAGCTCAGGCGTCCCTCTTCACTGGCTCAAGGATCGCCACGCACTCCACGTGGTGCGTCATCGTTTACACGTCGCAAGGGTGCCTCTGCGATAAGGGAGCTGGCCAGAGGCTGTTTACCAGCTCCCACGTGGCCTCCTTGGGGCCCCGAGCGTTAAACGAGCGTCACGAACTCACCACCATTTCTCGATGTCGGCCACAGCACTCGCCGTCAACTGAGTCTGCTGCCGAACGGAGGGCCGACAGTCTCCGTTCGGCAGGCGACTGATGCTCTTCTCGACCTGTCTGCGCAAGGTCCCCGATCCCGTTGAATGGGAGCCATGAGCAACACCCTGGGATTCGGAAGGGACGATCTGCGCCGACTGGCTGGGGCCCGGTCGTTCGATCGCGGCATCGGATACCTGTCGTGCGTGTCCGCCCTGGAGATCGGAGAGAGGACGATCACCGCAACAGTCGACGGCACCGACGTCTACGAGGTCGAGCTGACGGAGCACGAGGACGGCCTCACCGGATGCTGTGACTGCCCCTACGGGCAGGAAGGCAACTTCTGCAAGCATTGTGTGGCAGTGGGCCTGGCCGTCCTACAGCAATCGGAGTCGGTACCGAAGCACCGTGCTGCCGCCGCATCCCGCGGCCGGCAGCTGAGCACCTGGCTGGAGACCCGCAGCCGGGACGAACTCCTGGCCTTGGTGAAGGAGCACATTGCGGCCGACCGCGATCTGCGCCATCGGCTGGAGCTCCGGGCGTCCGCCGCTGGCGGCGATCCCAGTGCTCTACGGGAGCGCATCCTGGCTCTGCTCGACACACGGCCCTTCGCTCGGTACGGCTACGTCGAGTATGCGGACGCCCGCGCCTACGGACTCCAGGCCGCGGAGGCGGTATCCGCTCTGCGCACGCTGACGGAGACCGGGAGGGCGACGGAGGCCGTGGAAGTGGCACGGGACGCAATCGAAGCCCTCGCCCTGGCGTACGGCGAGATCGACGATTCGGACGGCGCCATTGGCGACGTGGCCAGCGGACTGGCCGCAGCCCATCTGGAGGCCTGTCTGGTGTCCCACCCCGATCCGGAGCAGACCGCCGACTGGCTGGTGGATCACCACCTGAGTGACCTGAGCCACGCCACGGACATCCGCTTGTCCGAATACGCGGACGTCCTGAACGCTGCGGGCCTGGCACGAGCACACGATCGGGCCGCGGGGGCCCTGCGCGAGAACCCCAAGGACTGGACCGCGAAAGACCTCATGGAACAACTCCTGCGCATGGAGGGCAGTGTGGACGCGCTGATCGCCCTCCACGCAGCGGACCTGGCCCCGTCGGGCGCCACTCAGCTGCTGATCGCCCAGGAGCTGGAACGGGCGGGCCGCCCGGCCGAAGCCCTGGAGTGGGCGGAGCGCGGCCTGCGTGAGGCCGACCCGGACCACGGCCCGGAGACCCGCCTGGTGGACTTCGCATGCGAACGCTACATCCGGGCCGGACACCTGACCGATGTGGTGCGGATCCGTCGTGAGGTACTGCTCCACCACCGATCCCTGGCCGCCTACCAGCACCTGCGTACGGCAGCCCGCGCAGCCAGCTGCTGGGACGAGACCGAGCGAACCCGGGCACTGGACGCGCTCCGCGCAGATACCCGGCCCCGCGAGAGCCTCGGACGCCCAGGCTCTGCCCTGGTCGACGCCTTGCTGGACGACGGCGACCACGACGCGGCCTGGGATGCGGCCACCGAAGGCTACGCCGACGGCGGACAATGGCTCGCCCTCGCCGACCGCAGCCGGGAACACCGCCCCGCCGAGGCCTTGGCCGTCTACCTGCGCCTGATCAACCCGCTCCTCACCCGCACCGGCGACGCCACGTACGAGCGTTTGATCGAACTCCTGATCAGCGTTCGTACCTGCCACCGCGCCCTCGGCACGGAGGACACGTTCACCACTTACATGACCGCCCTGCGCACCGACCAGAAACGCAAACGAAAGCTGGCGGCGCTGCTCGACCACCACGGGCTATAGCTCTCGCCTGCGGATACCGCAACCACGTCCTTCCGGACCTCGGCGGTGAGCTCGGCCGGTGGGAGTCCGGGGCGTGGCGGTAGATTCCAGACCGGCGTCAATGCGTTCTGGGCTTCCGGCCAAAGCCGAGAGTAGGCGCCCACCGCGTGCGGCCGGGTCTGCAGGACAGGTATGTACAGCGGTCCAGCCATGGCGGCTCCCCCTTCGGCGCTACCCTCGACCTACCTCTCCGGGCTCCGGACTGAGCTCGTCACGCACTGGGAAAAGAGCTCTGTTTCAGCCATCTGCCGAGCCGCCACAGAAGTACCTGATCCAGTGCGCCACCCTTCCGGAATGCCGTGAGCAACCTTGAGCCCTCGGTCCGGATCGTGACTTTCGGCCTGGCTGCTTGATCACGCACTGTCATAAGATGGCAAGAACAATCTCAGCGGCCCGCCGGGCTTCCGCTCCACCTCACGTGGAACCGAAGGACATGCCCCCACCCGCACGAGCTACTCCGTGCTGCCTGGGGGCGATTCCTTGCTGTTCCGTGAGTCCGCGGCGTCCTTGGCCAACCGCACCCGCCTCGAAGGCCGGCTAGCGGAACTCCTGAGCGAGAACTTCCTGCACAGGCACGGCCACAAGCCGCACGCTGCGGAGGTTCGCTCCTGGGAGCGGAGCATCCCCGCACTCACCCACGCTCTGGTCGAAGCAGGTCTCGGTGAGGTCGAGATGCTGCTGGAGTACGGGCTGCCGCTGACGAGCAAGCGCGCGGACGTGATATTGGCCGGCGTCCATCCGGTGTCCGGCGAGCCGTCGTACGTCATCGTGGAACTCAAGCAGTGGAGCGAGGCCCACCCGGTGGATGAAGATCCACTGCGGTGCAGTGTGCCCTCCTACCGCGAGCCCGTACTGAACCCCATCGAGCAGGTTCGCGGTTACTGCGACTACCTTGTCTCATTCAACGGGGCTCTCGAACAGAATCCCGACTCCGTCACTGGAGTGGCCTTCCTGCACAACGCGACCGAGTTCGGGGTCGCCGGGCTGCGTGAGGTCGAGGAGGACCGCCGCGGTCGCATGTTCACCGGCGATCAGCGTGGCGCGTTCCTCGACTACCTGCGTTCGAGGCTGGCCGCGAAGCCTGGCGCTGCCGCCGCCGACGACCTCCTGCAGGCCAGGGTCCGGCCGTCCAGGCAGCTGATGGCCGTGGCCGCCGACGAGGTCCGCGACCGGGAGCAGTTCGTGCTGCTGGACGAGCAGCGGCTCGCCTACGAGACGGTGATGGCGGCGGTCCGCAAGGCGCGCCGCTCCAACCGCAAGCAGGTGGTTGTCGTGACGGGCGGGCCCGGATCCGGCAAGAGCGTGATCGCCCTGTCCGTGCTCGGCGACCTGTACCGGCGCGGCGTGCCTGCCCTCCACGCCACCGGTTCGCAGTCGTTCACGAAGACCATGCGCAAAGTAGCGGGCGCCCGCAAGCCCGAGGTCCAGCGCCTGTTCCGCTACTTCAACAGCTTCATGGAGGCCGAGCCCAACGACATCGACGTGCTCGTCTGCGACGAGGCCCACCGGCTCCGCAAGACCTCCGCCAACCGCTACACCAAGGCCGCCCTGCGTACCGGACGTCCGCAGGTGGCAGAACTGATCGACGCGGCCCGGGTGCCGGTGTTCCTCCTCGACCAGCACCAGGTGGTGCGTCCCGGCGAGATGGGTACCGTCGAACAGATCAGGCAGGCCGCGGCCGACCAGGAAGTGGATTTCACGCTGGTAGAGCTGGACAGCCAGTTCCGGTGCGGAGGCAGCGACGCCTACTTGCTTTGGGTGACCAGTCTCCTGGGCCTGGAGGGCGAGGGACCGATCGAGTGGGAGCCGGACGGCAAGGTGCAGTTGCTGACGGTGGACAGCCCACAGGAATTGGAGGACTTCCTCGGCGAGAAGCGTGCCCAGGGGTACGGCGCCCGGCTTTCCGCCGGCTACTGCTGGAAGTGGACCACTAAGATCACTCCGGCGATGACGAGGCTACCCACGGACGTGGTCATCGGCGACTGGTCAAAGCCGTGGAACCTGTACGGGGACCGATCACTGCTGGGCGCACCGCCGGCTCCGCTCTGGGCCACTGATCCCGCGGGCTTCGGCCAGGTCGGCTGTGTCTACACCGCCCAGGGCTTCGAGTACGACTGGTCGGGCGTGATCATGGGCCCGGACCTGGTCTGGCGGACAGACCGCTGGGTGATCGACCGCACCGCCTCGAAGGACCCCTCCTTCACGAAGGCGACGCCTGACGAGGACATCGACCGCCTGATCCGCAACACGTACAAGGTGCTCCTGACCCGCGGCATGATCGGAACAGTCGTCTACTCGACGGACCGGGAGACCCGCATGAAACTCCGCTCACTGATTCCCTGAGCCACGGGCGCGGTCGACGGATAGCATGATCTCGCTGCGCACCTTCCCGGAGGGTACGAGGCTGCGGTTCATGTACGAGGCCGAACAGGCTGTGAATGAAGGATGGTTGTGCCCGTCGTGTGGCAACACACGACGTGAGCGTGGCTGCCCGGTAGGGTGCCCCCTGCCATTCCTCACTCACACCCTGGAGTGGTCGAATGAACCCCGTCGAGTGCAAGCCTGCGCGTCGTGAATGGATTCGCGAAATCCTGATCGACATCGCGGTCGGAATCGTCTCCAGTCTTCTGGTGACGATGCTGACCGCGGTGGCAGACCTGTTCTTCTGAGCAGGTACGTGGCGGGCCCGGAGAGCCCGCCACTCCACTGTCCGACGGCCGGTGTCAGAAGAGTCGGGGCTCGGAGCCCAACGACTTCCGCCGCTTCCGGTTGCGTCTCCCGTTGGCCCGCGGCAAGTGCGCTGCGCGAGCCTCCTTCGGCAGGTTCAACCAGGTGGGCCGAAGCTCGTGGATCTCCACCGACCCCACCAGCTTCTTCAGATAGGCGCGGGTCTCCTCGTCCGTGGAGTACAGCACCGTTGCGCGGCTCGCGCGGGTCAACAGCACGTGGTACGCCTGCCGGACCAGTCGCGCGAAGTCGTCGTCGTCCACACTGGACGCGCTGACCTTCGGATCGAGCGAACCGGGCAGATCTACGCGCCTGATGTCCGAATCCGGGGCTTCCTTGCGTTCCTTGCCGCGCTGGAACACCCACTGATCGCCACGGCGCACCATGTCGTCGCCCATGATCACCCCGCACCAGTCCCATTCCAGGCCTTGTGCCGTGTAAACGCACCCGATCTGCCCCAGGCCGTTGGGGTGGACGGACCAGATGTCCGACGGCGGCACCCCGTGAGCACAGTAGCTCTCGCTCTTCGCGTTCCAGGGCCTGTGCCAATCTCCGATGCGGACATCGGCTTCCAGGTACTTCTCCTCGCCCGCGGGTTCCGTCCAGGGCCAGCAGTACCCCGCGACCATGCGTGCGGACGCGCCGGCCGAGGCCTCCGTCCGGATGATCCGTTCGAGCTCCTCCGGGGTCTCCGCCACCTCGACGTGCATCAGTCCGTCCGCCCTCCAGGTCTGCGGCTCCTCCTCCGACCTCCAAGGCTTCGCCTCCTCGTCCGTCACGCCCAGGAGGGCACGTACCCAACGGATGTACGAGCCGCTGCCTCCACAGCGGAACTGCTCGCGCAGGCCGTACTCAAGAACGTCGGCGCCGCGGCGTTCGGCCGCATCCTTGATCAACTCAACGGTGCCGACCTCCTTCGGCCGCACGGACTGGCCTTCGTCCAGGAAGAACACCGTCAGGCGTGACGCGTCGAGAAGCTCGTCCACTTGCGGCCCCTTCCCCCACTTCGCCCGCTCCTCCTGCGACCAGAACCGGTTCGTCGAGCGATCGCGCAGACGATGCGCCTCATCGCAGATCAGAACGTCCACCGGTGGCACCGGGGTGTCGACGAAGTTGCTGAAGTAGGTGAAGGTCTCCCTGAACCGCTTGTCCCCGTAGCCGACATGCTCCTGAATGGCCGAATTGAAGGCCCTGCTCCCACTGGCGTACTTCACGGTTCGCCCCTGCGCCTCGAGCTGTGCCTTGATCTGCAGGCCGATCGCACTCTTGCCGGTGCCGGCGCCACCTGTGACCAGGAAGATCACGCGCCTCTCGTCCGGAATCAGCGCGGGGTGCTCCGGGTCGGGAAGGACCTTGGAGGCCGCTTCGAGGATCTGTTCCGCGACCACCTTCTGGCGCCCACGGAGGACGAAAACGGTGTCGTCGCCTCGGGACCAGTTCATGGCGTCGAGTAGCGGTGTATTGCTCAGTCCCATCGTCCGCAACATGGTCGCGGCCTCAGAAGCACCACCCTCGGGCGCGAAGTTTCCCCTGAGAGCATCGAGAAACTGGGCACGTCTGTCGGCCGTGTAGACGTGCGCGTACGCGCCCGTGGGCGCATCCACACCGATCAGCGGACGTACGGAGTCGTCCGTGGCGTTGTGGAGGTAGGCGAACCCGCCGCACTCGAATTCTTCGTTCTCGAAGGGCCCCCGCTCACTCGTGAACGCCTCGTAGTACTCACGCAACTGCAGCGCAGGATGCTTCTTGACACCCAATCCCGGCACATCGACGAGTTCCGCGGTTGCTCGCTCGATCCTGGTCACCGTGGACCATCGCTTCATTTCGACGAGCTGAACGGACGGCCGGTTCTCGTGCGGATGCCTGCCGACCAGCACGACGTCGATGAGCCGGGGTTCCGGACGGTTGGACTCGTCGATGGTGGCAGCACACTCGACGACCATCTCCACGTTCCCGCGGTCTGCGGCTACCAGATCGTTGGCAAGACTGATCAAGCTCTCCGCCCATGCGGAGCGCTCTGTGGCTGAGGCGTCCGCACCTCGGAAACGCTTCCAGCGAGCAGCGAGGTGCGGGACCATATGGCGGCGCGCATGCAAGGTGAGCAGATCTTGCGCCGAGAGCTTCAGCAGGAGCATGGACACGAGGTGGTTCCCCCAAGGCACGAGTAGCTCGTGCGGGTGGGGGCATGTCCTCGCGGGGAAGCCCGTCGGGCCGCAATCGGTTCGGTGATCTTAGAGAAGGCTGCTGCTGCCTGGAAACGCCGCCACGGCCGGCGGCCAGAACCATGGCCATTGTGGCCGGATCGCACCTGCCTGTGCCCCGGGAGCTCCCTGCCCAGTTCGTCTCAGCTGCCGGTCGGCGGGTTCGGTGCTGTCCGGACCATGGGGGCTTCGCCGTGGATCGTGTCGGATGACTTGTGGGAGCGGATCGAGCCGCTTTTGCCGAAGCGGGAGAGGCGGTTCAGGTACCCGGGTCGCAAGCCGGTCCCGGACCGGCAGGTGCAATCCGGGATCCCGCTCGTGCTGCACCCCGGCGTCCAGTGGGAACACCTTCCCCAGGAGCTCGGCTTCGGGTCGGCGTCGGACACCCGGCAAACACGGGCCCCATCAGCCGAGCCAGAGGGTGACGTCGAACCCCGCCCGCCCAATGTGATGGGATTTCAGAACGAGCGTCACACGAGCGTCAAGAACCTGAGGGGCGTGCAGCCACGGCTTGCGCCACCGCTGGCCCCCTTTAAGGAATCCGCCGGTCAGGGCGTGTAGTCGACCAGTCTCGCGCTTCACCCGTTGGAAGGGCGGAAACAGGTGAAGCGGTCAGCGACCAGCACAACATCCCAGGCCAGCCGCCCTACTTAATCGGCTCCAGGATCGCCACACACTCCACGTGGTGCGTCATCGGGAACAGGTCGAACGCGCGCAGGGTGCGGACCTTGTATCCCCGCTCGGCGAAGTACGCGAGGTCTCGGGCCAGGGCGGCCGGGTCGCAGGCCACGTAGGCGATGCGGCGGGCGCCCAGGCCGGCCAGGTGGTGGACCGTCTGCTTGCCGGCGCCCGCGCGGGGCGGGTCCAGGACGATGAGGTCGACCTCGGTGATGCCGGTGCGCGGGAGGACCGACTCGACCTTGCCCTGTTCGATGCGGACGCGCGGGAAGTCCGCCAGGTTGTGGCGGGCGTCCTCCACCGCGCGCTTGCCGGACTCGATGCCGAGGACCGCGCCCTGGTCGCCGACGCGGTCGGCGAGGGCCCCGGCGAAGAGGCCGACGCCGCAGTAGAGGTCGAGGGCCGTCTCGCCCTTGCGGGGGGTCAGGCCCTGCATGACGGCGAGCATGAGGGTCTGCGCGGCCTTCGGGTGGACCTGCCAGAAGCCGCCGCTGCCGACGCGGTAGGTGCGCTCGTCGGCGCGCTCGCGGACGAAGGCGCGGCCGTGGACGCGGTGGACCCCGCCGTCCTTCTCGTCGACGCGCATCACGGAGACCGGCTTGTCCAGTTCCACCAGGGGGAGGCGGGCGCCCGGGCGGGGGGTGAGGATGACCTGGCGGTCGTTCGAGCCCGAGGCGGCGATGGCCTCGATGGAGGCCATGCCCGGCCAGTCGCGCTTCTCGATGCCCAGTTCCGAGACGCCCGCGGCGGCGATCATGCAGTGGTCGATGATCTCGACCTCGTGGGAGCGGTGCTTGCGCAGGCCCGCGTGGCCCTCGGCGTCGACGGCGTACTGGACGCGGGTGCGCCACTGCGGGACCTCGCCCGGGGGGAGCTTGTCGCCCTCGGCCGGCATGACCGTGCCGTCCCAGCCGGCCTCCTCCGGGGTGAGGCCGGCCAGGCGCTGGAGCTGTTCCGCGATGACCTCGCCCTTCAGGCGGCGCTGGGCTCCCGGCTTGGCGTGCTGCCAGTCGCAGCCGCCGCACTTGCCGGGTCCGGCGAAGGGGCAGGGGGCTTCGACGCGGTCCTTGGAGGCGTCCAGGATCTCGATCGCGTCGGCGCGCAGGAAGCGGGAGGTCTCCTCGCCCTCGGTGACGCGCACGCGGACCCGCTCGCCGGGCAGCGCGTGGCGGACGAAGAGGACCCGGCCGGCGTCGGTACGGGCGATGCAGTGGCCGCCGTGGGCCACCGGGCCGACCTCTACCTCGTACTCCGCCCCGACCAGCGACGTAACAGGGGTGTTCTGCATGACCGGGGACTCCAGAGGAAGAAGAGAGTGGGCTGCCGCGCGGACCACGAGTCCGACGGCAGCCCACCAGTCTAGTTGCTGTTTCTCAGTTGTTCTTTGCGGCCGGTTCCTTCTGCCGCTTCTCCACGGGTCCGCGGCGGACCGAGCCCGGCGCGTTCCATTCCTGGCGCTTCCGGGCCCGCTTCTTCGCGGCCTCGGAGGACTGGAGCTGGTACGGGACCGAGGTGACCATGACGCCGGGGGTGAAGAGCAGTCGGCCCTTGAGGCGGAGCGCGGACTGGTTGTGCAGCAGGTGCTCGTACCAGTGGCCGACGACGTACTCCGGGATGTAGACGGAGACGGCGTCGCGCGGGCTCTCGCGGCGGATGTTCTTCACGTACTCGATGACCGGCCGGGTGATCTCGCGGTACGGCGAGTCGAGGATCTTGAGCGGTACGTTGATGCCGCGCCGCTCCCACTCCTCCTTGAGCGCCTTGGTCTCCACGGGGTCGACGTTCACCGTGAGCGCTTCCAGCTCGTTGGCGTGCAGCAGCTTGGCGTAGGCCAGGGCGCGCAGGGTCGGCTTGTGGAGCTTGGAGACGAGGACGAGCGAGCGGACGCGGGAGGGGCGCACGTACTCGTCGGGGCGTTCCTCGGCGGCGGCGATCTCGCCGGCCACGGAGTCGTAGTGCCTGCGGATCGCGGTCATCGTCCCGTAGAAGATCACCATGCCGAGCAGGGCGACCCAGGCGCCGTGCGTGAACTTGGTGGCGAGGACGACGACGAGGACGAGGCCGGTGAAGAAGGCACCGAAGGTGTTGATCGCGCGGGAGCGGATCATGTGGCGGCGCTTGGACGTGTCGCGCTCCGACGCCAGGTGCCGGTTCCAGTGCCGGACCATGCCGATCTGGCTGAGCGTGAAGGAGACGAAGACGCCGACGATGTAGAGCTGGATCAGCCGGGTGGAGTCGGCTCCGTAGACCCAGACGAGGAGGGCGGCGGCGCCGGCGAGGAGCACGATGCCGTTGGAGAAGGCGAGACGGTCGCCGCGGGTGTGCAGCTGGCGCGGCAGGTACCGGTCCTGGGCGAGGATCGAGCCGAGGAGCGGGAAGCCGTTGTACGCGGTGTTGGCGGCCAGGAAGAGGACGAGCGCGGTGGCGGCGGCGAGCACGACGAAGAAGAACGTTCCGTCGCCGAAGACGGCGGCCGCGACCTGGGAGATCACCGGGTCCTGGACGTAGCCCGCGCCGAGCGGGACGCCGTTGTGCAGCAGGTCCTCGCCGGGGTTCTCGGCCATCCGGACGTCGGTGGCCATGGCCAGGAAGATGATGCCGCAGAACATGGTGACGGCCAGCCCGCCCATGAGCGCGAGCGTGGTGGCGGCGTTCTTCGACTTCGGCTTGCGGAAGGCGGGGACGCCGTTGGAGATGGCCTCGACGCCGGTGAGGGCCGCGCAGCCGGAGGAGAACGCCCGCAGCAGCAGGAAGACCAGCGCGAAGCCGGCCAGACCCTGGTGCTCGGCCTTGATCTCGAAATCGGCGGTGGGGGCCTTCATGGTCTCGTCGAGGACGATCCCCTTGTACGCGCCCCAGATGATCATGATGAAGACGCCGGCGACGAAGACGTACGTCGGGATGGCGAAGAGGCTGCCCGACTCCTTCACCCCGCGCAGGTTCATCAGGGTGAGCAGCACGATGACGCCGACCGCGCAGGGCACCTTGTGCTCGACGACGAAGGGGATCGCCGAACCGAGGTTCTCGATGCCCGAGGCGATCGACACCGCGACGGTCAGGACGTAGTCGACGAGCAGGGCGCTCGCGACGGTGAGTCCGGCCTTCGGCCCGAGGTTGGTGGTGGCGACCTCGTAGTCGCCGCCGCCGCTCGGGTACGCGTGCACGTTCTGCCGGTACGACGCGACCACCGTGAACATCAGGACCACGACCGCGAGCGCGATCCACGGGCTGAAGTGGTAGGCCGACAGGCCGGCGACAGAGAGGACGAGCAGCACCTCGCCGGGTGCGTACGCCACCGAGGACAGCGGGTCGGAGGCGAAGACGGGGAGGGCGATCCGCTTCGGGAGAAGGGTTTCTCCCAGCTTGTCGCTGCGCAGGGCCCGCCCGATCAGGATCCGTTTGGGCACGTCGGTCAGTTTGGACACGGAGAGGATCGTAAGCGTTCGAAAAGAGCCACGCGCACCGGCACCCCCGATCCGCACCGAATCTCCCTGAGTACCACCTCCGGTGCGGTCCCCGCCAGCGTTGCCGCTTAAGCTCGGACCGGGCGACCCTGCAGGGCGTCGTCCGCCACGGCCCGGGCCGATCGGGCGAGGAAAGTTGTGAGCAGGGTGTATTCGCAGGTCAGCAAGGCGATCAGGAGTGCGGGGTAGCGGGGACGTGCACATCGTCATCATGGGCTGCGGGCGAGTGGGAGCCGCTCTCGCGCAGACCCTCGAACAGCAGGGGCACACCGTCGCGGTCGTGGACCAGGACCCGACGGCTTTCCGCCGTCTGGGCTCGGGCTTCGGCGGCCGACGGGTCACGGGCGTGGGCTTCGACCAGGACACGCTGCGTGAGGCCGGGATCGAGGAGGCCGGTGCCTTCGCCGCGGTGAGCAGCGGCGACAACTCCAACATCATCGCGGCGCGTGTCGCGCGCGAGATGTTCGGCATCGAGAACGTGGCGGCGCGGATCTACGACCCGCGGCGCGCCGAGGTCTACCAGCGCCTCGGGATCCCGACGGTCGCGACGGTCCGCTGGACCGCCGACCAGATGCTCCGCCGGCTGCTGCCCTCGGGGGCGGAGCCGCTGTGGCGTGACCCGAGCGGTGGCGTGCAGCTCGCCGAGGTGCACACCTCCCCTGCGTGGATCGGCCACAAGGTGAGCCGGCTCCAGGAGGAGACCGGCGTCCGCGTCGCCTTCCTCACCCGACTGGGCGAAGCGATTCTGCCGACCTCGCAGACGGTGCTCCAGGAAGGTGACCTGGTGCACGTGATGATGCGTACGGACGAGATCGCGAAGGTCGAGGCGGCCTTCGCCGAAGGTCCCGAGGAGGGCGGTCACTGATGCGTGTCGCTATTGCGGGCGCGGGCGCGGTGGGCCGGTCCATCGCGGGCGAGCTCCTGGAGAACGGGCACGAGGTCCTGCTGGTCGACAAGGCGCCGACCGCCATCTCGGTGGAGCGGGTGCCGCAGGCGGAGTGGCTGCTGGCCGACGCCTGCGAGATCACCTCGCTCGACGAGGCGGCGCTGCAGCGCTGCAACGTGGTGATCGCGGCGACCGGTGACGACAAGGTGAACCTGGTCGTCTCGCTGCTCGCGAAGACCGAGTACGGCGTGCCGCGCGTGGTCGCCCGGGTGAACAACCCGAAGAACGAGTGGCTGTTCAACGAGGCCTGGGGCGTGGACGTGGCCGTCTCGACGCCGCGCCTGATGTCGGCCCTGGTCGAGGAGGCGGTGAGCGTCGGCGACCTGGTCCGGCTGCTCCGCTTCAGCCACGGCGACGCGAACCTGGTGGAGCTGACGCTCCCGCCGGAGTCGGCGGTCGCCGGCACCGCGGTCGGGGACGTGGCCTGGCCGCAGGACACCTCGCTGGTGACGATCATCCGCGGTTCGCGGGTGCTGACGCCGAGCCCCGAGGAGACCCTGGAGGCCGGCGACGAGCTGCTGTTCGTGGCCGCGCAGGCCCGCGAGGAGCAGCTGGAGGACCTCCTGCAGGTCCGCCGCGAGGCCGGCTCGGAGGGCTGACGCTCCGGAGTGTGTACGGGAAGGGCCCGGGACCATCGAGGTCCCGGGCCCTTCCGCGTACCGTCTCAAGCCCTCCAGGCGGCGAAGGGCTCCGGACGGCTCAGGCTTCCGGCCCGCTCTGCGGGGCGGCGGCCGCCTTGCGCTCCTTCTCGGCGCGCTCCTCGGCCTCCATCTCGGCGAAGACGTCGATCGGCGCCGGGGCCTTCGCGAGGAACACCCAGGTGAGGTAGACCGCGAGCAGGAACGGCGGGATCTTCAGCGCGACGAGCACCCAGCCGAACTTGGTGGTGTCGGCCCACCAGTACATGGGGAAGAGGATCGCGCACTTGCCCAGCAGGATCAGGCCCCAGGCCCAGCTGGCCTTCGTGTAGGCCTTCTTGCGGCCGGGGTTGCGGGTGCGCCAGGAGAGGTTCTCCTTGAAGACCGGGCCGAGGATCAGGCCGATCAGGGGCACTCCGGCGAGCGCGGTGATGATGTACGCCAGGGCGAGGCCCAGGGTGTACAGCATGCCCGGCAGGTAGAAGTCCTTGGCGTTGCCCGTCATCATCGCGAAGACCACGCCGAAGGCGACGCCGAAGACGCCGCTGAAGGCGTGCTTGACGGTGTCCCGGCGGATCAGCCGGACGGCGACCAGCACCAGCGAGACCGCGAGCGCGGCGATCGCCGAGACGTGCAGGTTCTTGTTGATCGTGAAGATCGTGACGAACAGCAGGCCGGGCACGACCGTCTCGATCATGCCCCGCAGACCACCGAAGGCCTCGAAGAGCGCGGCCTCGGTCACGGCCTTGTCCGCCTGGGCGTCCTGGTCCGGGGTCGAGCGGTCCGCGGTCGGCTTGTCGAGGGACGTCACCGGCTACTCCTGTCCGAGCGGTCGGAGCTCGTATTTGGGGTTGAAGAGGACCCGCCGGCCGTGGCTCATGGAGATCCGGCCGGAGGCGATCAGCTTGCGGCCGGGCTCGATGCCCACGATGGAGCGCCGGCCGAGCCACACGACGTCGAGCGGTGCCGTGCCGTCGAAGAGTTCGGCCTCCAGCGCGGGCACACCGGCCCGGGGACGCAGCGTGACCGTGCGCAAGGTACCAGTCACCTTGACTATCTGGCGGTCGGAGCAGTCGCAGATGCGCGTGCACCCCGAGGCCTCGGCGTCCTCCTGGAGCTCCTCCGACTCCAGGTCCTCGGGAGAGGAGGAGAGCCGGTCGAGCATCCGGCGGAACCTTCCGGCCGGCTTCTCTGTACGCGGTGCAGCACTCATACAGAAAGCGTACCGGCCACCGCTGTCACCCGAAGCGGCCCCGGACCACCCTCCCGAACGGTTCCCGTCTCAGCGTTCGAAGCGGTACCCCATGCCCGGTTCGGTGACGAAATGGCGGGGATGGGAGGGGTCGGTCTCCAGCTTGCGGCGGAGCTGCGCCATGTACACCCGGAGGTAGTTGGTCTCCGTGCCGTACGAGGGGCCCCAGACCTCCTGGAGCAGCTGCTTCTGACTCACGAGCCGGCCGCTGTTGCGGACGAGGACCTCCAGGAGGTGCCACTCGGTGGGGGTGAGCCGGACGTCGCGCCCGTCGCGGTGGACCTTCTTCGCGGCCAGGTCGACGGTGAAGTTCTCCGTCTCGACCACGACGACCCCGTCCTCGGCGCCGCCGACCGGTTCGGCGCGGCGCACGGCCGCGCGCAGCCGGGCCAGCAGCTCGTCCATGCCGAAGGGCTTGGTGACGTAGTCGTCGGCGCCCGCGTCGAGCGCCTCGACCTTCTCGTCGGAGGTCTGCCGGGCGGACAGGACCAGGATCGGCACCCTCGTCCAGCCGCGCAGGCCCTTGATGACCTCGACGCCGTCCATGTCGGGCAGTCCGAGGTCGAGGACGACGACGTCGGGGTGGCGCTCGGCGGCGAGCCGGAGGGCGGTGGCACCGTCGGGCGCGGCGTCGACCTCGTACTTCCGCGCCTTGAGGTTGATCACCAGGGCGCGGACGATCTGCGGCTCGTCGTCGACCACGAGGACCCGGGTCATGGAGGGGGCCTACCTTCTTCGTCGTGTGTGGGTACGGAGGGGAGTTCGGGCGTACGGAGGTGAGTACGGGCAGCGGGTACGGGCGCGGCCGTCAGGTCACGGCGTGGGCCGGGAGGTCGCCGGCCCGGGGCTGGGGCCCGCCCGGTGCGGCCCGCAGGGTGAGGACCATGGTCAGGCCGCCGCCGGGGGTGTCCTCGGCGCCCAGCGTCCCGCCCATGGCCTCCACGAAGCCGCGGGCGACCGCGAGGCCGAGTCCGACGCCGGAGCCGCGCGGGGCGTCGCCGAAGCGCTGGAAGGGCTCGAAGATGCCGTCCTTGGCCTCGTCGGGCACACCGGGGCCACGGTCCACGACCCGCAGCTCGACCCGGTCCCCCAGGGCGCTGGCGGCGACGGCGACGGGCACGCCCTCGGGGCTGTACTTCACGGCGTTCTCCACGATGTTGGCGACGGCCCGCTCCAGGAGGCCCTTGTCGACCTCGACCATGGGCAGTGTCTCGGGGATGTCGAGCTCGGCGCTGCCGTCCGGTACGCCTCCGAGGGCCATGGGGACGACCTCGTCGAGGTCGACGGCCCGGATCAGCGGGGTGACGGTGCCGGTCTGGAGGCGGGACATGTCGAGGAGGTTGCCCACGAGGTGGTCGAGGCGGTCGGCGCCGGCCTCGATGCCCTCCAGGAGCTCGGCCCGGTCCTGCTCGGACCATTCGACGTCGTCGGAGCGGAGGGAGGAGACGGAGGCCTTGATGCTCGCGAGGGGCGTCCGGAGGTCGTGGCTGACGGCGGCCAGCAGGGAGGTGCGGATCTTGTTGCCCTCGGCCAGCTTCCGCGCCTCCTCCGCCTCGCCGACGAGCCGCTGCCGGTCGAGGACGACCGCGGCCTGGGCGGCGAAGGCGCCGAGCACCCGCCGGTCCTCGGCGGGCAGCACCCGGCCCGTCAGGGCGAGGGCCAGATGGTCGCCGACCGGGGCGTCCACGTCCGCGTCCTCCGGCCGTGCCGCCGGATGGGGGCCGACGCTGGCCGCGCGCGTCCACGGCCCGACCTCGTCCGCGCGCTCCAGGAGGGCCACCGACTCCATGGAGAAGGTCTCGCGGACGCGTTCCAGGAGGGCGTCCAGGCTGGTCTCGCCGCGCAGCACGCTGCCGGCGAGGTAGGAGAGCACCTCGGACTCGGCGCGCAGCCTGGCGGCCTGGTGGGTGCGCCGGGCGGCGAGGTCCACCACGGAGGCGACCGACATCGCGACGCCGAAGAAGACGGCGATGGCGACGATGTTCAGGGGGTCGGCGATGGTCAGCCGGTGGAGGGGCGGGGTGAAGAACCAGTTGAGGAGGAGGGAGCCGACGGCCGCCGAGGCGAGCGCCGGGAGGAAGCCCCCGAGGAGGGCCGCCCCGACGGTCAGGGCGAGGAAGAGCAGCATGTCGTTGGCGAGACCGAGGTCGGCGTCGACGTGCGTGAGGAGCAGGGCGAGCGCGACCGGGCCAGCGACGCCGACCAGCCAGCCGCCGAGGATCCGGGAGCGGCCGAGGCGGGCCCCGCGCGCGACCGGCAGGCCCCGGCCCTTGGCGACCTCGCCGTGGGTGACGATGTGGACGTCGAGGTCGGGCCCGGAGTCGCGGGCCACGGTCTGGCCGACGCCCGGGCCGAGCACGTACTGCCAGGTCCGGCGGCGGCTGGAGCCGAGGACGATCTGGGTGGCGTTGACCCCGCGGGCGAACTCCAGGAGCGCGGAGGGGATGTCGTCGCCGATGACGTGGTGGAACGTTCCGCCGAGGTCCTCGACGAGGGTGCGCTGGACGGCCAGTTCCTTCGGGGAGGCCGCGGTGAGGCCGTCGCTGCGGGCGATGTAGACGGCGAGGACCTCGCCCCCGGCGCCCTTCTCGGCGAGCCGGGTGGCGCGGCGTATGAGCGTGCGGCCCTCGGGACCGCCGGTCAGACCGACGACGATCCGCTCCCGGGCCTGCCAGGTGGAGCGGATGTCATGCTCGCCCCGGTACTGCCGGAGGTACTCGTCGACCCGGTCCGCGGTCCAGAGCAGGGCCAGCTCGCGCAGGGCCGTGAGGTTGCCGGGGCGGAAGTAGTTCGACAGGGACGCGTCGATCCTGTCCGGCTGGTAGATGTTGCCGTGGGCCATCCGTCGCCGAAGGGCCTCCGGGGACATGTCGACCAGCTCGATCTGGTCGGCCCGGCGCACCACCTCGTCGGGGACGGTCTCCCGCTGCCGTACCCCGGTGATCGCCTCGACGACGTCGCCGAGGGACTCCAGGTGCTGGATGTTGACGGTCGACACGACGTCGATGCCGGCCGCGAGGAGCTCGGCGACGTCCTGCCACCGCTTGGGGTTCCGGGAGCCCGGCACGTTCGTGTGGGCGAGCTCGTCGACGAGGGCGACCGCGGGGCGGCGGGCGAGGACCGCGTCGACGTCCATCTCGGTGAAGGTCGTCCCCTGGTACTCCAGGGTGCGGCGCGGGACCTCCTCCAGGCCGTGCAGCATGACCTCCGTACGCGGCCGTCCGTGGTGCTCCACGAAGGCCACCACGCAGTCCGTGCCCCGCTCCACGCGCCGGTGGCCCTCGGAGAGCATCGCGTAGGTCTTGCCCACGCCCGGCGCAGCGCCGAGGTAGATCCGAAGCTTGCCGCGTCCCATGGCTCGACCATACGTCCAGCCAATAGGACATTCCGTACGCGGGGAGAGGCCGGGGGCGGTATTGACGTGATCCTGATGTCGCCCCGCGGCCGCCCCGCTGCCTCCTGGACGGTCGCCTCGGCGCTCGCCTCGGTGCTCGCCTCGGTGCTCGCCTCAGTGCTCGCCTCAGTGCTCGATGATCTCGCCGTCGCTCAGCTCCAGGACCCGGTCCGCCAGGCCCAGGAGCTGGGGGTCGTGGGTGGCGACCAGGGCCGTGCAGCCCTCGCTGCGCACCACCGCGCGCAGCAGCTGCATGACGGCGAGCCCCGTCTCCGCGTCCAGCTGGCCCGTCGGCTCGTCGGCTATGAGCAGCGCCGGCTTGTTGGCGAGGGCGCGGGCGATGGCGACGCGCTGCTGCTGGCCGCCGGAGAGCTCGCCGGGCCGCTGGTTCGCGTGGTCGGCGAGGCCGACGAGCCCGAGCATCAGGGCGACCCGCTCCTCGCGCTCCTTGGGGTCCGCCTTGCGCAGCCGCAGGGGTACGCCCACGTTCTCGGCGGCGGAGAGGATCGGGAGCAGCCCGAAGGACTGGAAGATGAAGCCGATCCGGTCGCGGCGCAGCTCCAGGAGCCCGCTCTCGCCGAGCGTGGAGAGGTCGGTGCCGTCGATGACGATCCGGCCCCCGTCGGCGCTGTCGAGGCCGCCCACGAGGTTGAGCAGGGTCGTCTTGCCGGAGCCCGAGCGGCCCTTGAGCGCGACGAGCTCGCCGCGCGGGATGTCGAAGGAGACCCCGCGCAGGGCGTGGACGGCGGCCTCGCCCGTGCCGTACGAGCGGCGCAGGTCCTCGACGCGGACCATCGGCGGTCCGGCCGGGTCCTCGATGACGGCCGCGGCGGACCTGGTGCTGCTCTCACTCACCCTGAGCTCCCCCTCCTGGAACATCTGCGCCGCCAGTATGGTCCGCGGCCGGGCCGGAGGACCAGAGCTGTGCCCTGGACCTGTGGAAAACCGGCCGAGGACCGGAGCCGGGCCCGGGCCTGTGGAAAACGGCCGGTGGGCCGCTTCCCGTACGAGAGGTACGGGGAGCGGCCCACCGGCCGTGTCTGGCTCACGCCGGACCGCCGAAGCGGCCCGACGGGGTTCAGCGGATCCCTGAGATCAGCGGATCTCGGGATTCAGCGGATCCCGGAGATCAGCGGATCTCGGAGATCTCCGGACCGCGCTGGAGCTGGCCCATGCCGCCGGAGAAGCGGGAGTTCTCCTGCTCCTCCTGCTGCACGCCGTCCGGCACCATCTGCGCGTCGTTCGGCAGCTTGAGGACGATCGGGTCGCGCGGGGCCATCGGGCCCTCGCCGCGGACGACCACGGTGTCCCGGACGATCTGCTCCAGGAGGCCGGCGGCCTCGGGCTGGACCGCGCCCTGCCCGGAGATCACTCCGCGCAGGAACCAGCGGGGTCCGTCGACGCCCACGAAGCGGACCAGCTGCACGCCGCGGTTGCCGTCCGGCAGCTGCACCGGGACCTGGGCCCGCAGCTCCCAGCCGAGCGGGCCCTCGACCTCGTCGATGACACCGCCCTGCTGGACGATGCCGGTGGCGATCTCGTCGCGGACCTCGCCCCAGATGCCCTCGTTCTTGGGGGCGGCGAAGGCCTGCAGCTGGACCGCGCTGTCGCGCAGGACGACGGTGGCCGCGACGATCGCGTCGCCCGCCACCTCCACCCGCAGCTCCATGCCCTCGACTCCGGGCACGAAGATCCCGCCGAGGTCCACGCGGCCCTCGTCGGGCTTGGCGACCTCGGAAATGTCCCAGGGCCCGTCGGGCCGGGGCGCCGGCGGAAGGTTCACACGGCGCGGCGCCTCGGCCGCGTCCTCGCCCTCCACCGCGTCGACGACCTGCTCGGCCTCGCCCGCCGCGTCCTCGGCGGCACCGCTCTTCTTGCGACGTCCGAACACGTCACTGTCCTTCCCGGTCGGATACGACCGAAGCGTATCGATTCCCACCCGTTGTGCCGTCCACGGCGGCGTGACCGCCGGTGGACCCGAAGCCCCCCTCGGCCCGCGCCGAACCGGGAAGCTCCGCCACCTCGTGGAAGCGCACCTTCTCGACCTGCTGGACGACAAGTTGGGCAATCCGATCGAATCGTTCGAACCGCACGTCCTCGCGCGGGTCGAGATTGACCACGATCACCTTGATCTCTCCACGGTACCCGGCATCCACCGTCCCCGGGGCATTCACGAGCGCCACTCCACAGCGGGCGGCGAGGCCGGAGCGCGGGTGCACGAAGGCCGCGTACCCGTCCGGCAGGGCGATGGAGACCCCGGTGGGCAGCACGGCGCGCTCCCCGGGGGCCAGCACGACGGCCTCGGTGGTCACGAGGTCGGCCCCGGCGTCGCCGGGATGCCCGGAGGCCGGGATCGGCACGTCCGGGTCCACTCGCCGGATCAGTACGTCGACAGGGTTGCGCATCAGGGGTTCACCTCGAAGGCGCGGGCGCGCCGGACCTGGTCGGGGTCGGACATGGCGGCCTGGATCTCCTCCGGGCGGCCGTTGTCGATGAAGTGGTCGACCTTGACCTCGATGAAGAGGGCGTCGGCGCGGACGGCGACGGGGCCCTCGGGCCCGCCGATCCGGCCGACGGCGGTCGAGTAGATCTTGCGGCCGTGCACGGCGGTGACGGCGGCCTCCAGGTGGAGGACGGTGCCGACCGGGACGGGCCGGGCGAAGTCGGTCTCCAGGCGTCCGGTCACGGCGATGACCCGCAGCAGCCAGTTCAGGGAGCCGAGGGTCTCGTCGAGCGCGGTGGCGAGCACGCCGCCGTGCGCGAGACCGGGGGCGCCCTGGTGGTCGGGGGTCACCGTGAACTCGGCGGTGACGGTCACGCCCTCGCCCGCGCGCGCTTCCAGGTGGAGGCCGTGGGGCTGCCCGCCGCCGCACCCGAAGCAGTACTCGTAGTGCGCACCGAGCAGCTCGCCGGGGGCCGGCGCGTCGGGGTGGCGTACCGGCGGTATGGCGTCGGCCGGCGGGGTGAGGGCGGCAGATGTTGCAGTCACAGCCGCAGACCTTACCCGCGCGGATGGTCGCAGGTCGCGCCGTGCCAAGCTTGGACGCATGCAGCCTTCCGCACCGTCCCCGGCCCCCTCCCCCGAGTCCTCCGCCGCGCCGCGCTTCGACGAGCGGCTGACGGCGCCCCGCTCGTGGTGGGTGATCACGGGTCTGCTCGGTCTCTCGGGCGGCCTGATCATGTTCCCGCTGGGCACGGTCCCGATGCTGGGCGGCCTGATCGTGGCGGCGGTGCTCGCCGGGGTGGCGGTCTCCTCGTACGGCTCCGCCCGGATCCGGGTGGTGGCCGGTTCCCTGGTGGCGGGCGACGCGCGGATCCCGGTCTCGGCGCTCGGCGCGGCCGAGGTGCTCGACGCGGAGGAGGCGCGCGCCTGGCGCACCCACAAGGCGGACCCGCGCGCCTTCATGCTGATGCGCAGCTATGTGCCGGGGGCGGTACGGGTCGTGGTGACGGACGCGGCGGACCCCACGCCGTATGTGTACCTGTCCAGCCGTGAGCCGGAGGCGCTGGTCGCGGCCCTGGAGGCGGAGCGCGCCTGACCGACCGGCGCGTCCGCCGGTCCGCCCGGGCTAGAAGCCCAGCTCCTTGGGGTTCTCGGGCTGTTCCAGCGGGGGCAGCTCCGGAAGGGAATCCCAGGGGACCTGGCGGTTGCGGAGGTCCTTGCGGAGGTGTGCGGCGAGCTTCTTGGTGTCGCGCCGGTTCATGACGGCGCCGACGGCGGCGCCCACCATGAAGGGCATGAGGTTCGGCACGTTGCGCACCATGCGTTTCATGATCTGCTGGCGCAGTTCGCGCTTGAGCTGACCGCCGAGTGCCGCGTTGACCGTGGTGGGCTTGGTGGGGTCGATACCCCGCTCCTCGGCCCAGGAGGTCAGATAGGCCGTCGAGCGCTGGGTGAGCCGGCCGGGGGGCCGCAGCCCGTAGACCTCGTGCAGTTCGGCGATGAGTTTGAGTTCCACGGCGGCGACGCCGGTGATCTCGGCCGCCAGCTCGGCGGGCATCGCCGGGGGCATCGGAAGCATGGCGGCGGCGCCGACGCCCGCGCCGACGGTCGAGCTCGCGTTCGCCGCTCCCGTGACGAGTTTGTCGGCGAGCTCCTCGGGGCCGAGCCCGGGGAACTGCCTGCGCAGGGTCGCCAGGTCGCGGACGGGAATCCGCGGGGCGAGGTCGATCAGCCGGTCGGCGAGGTAGCCGAGGCCGGCCTTCGCGCTGTGTCCGCCGCGCTTCACGCCCTTCTGGACGCTCTGCGTGACGCCGCGCCGGACGACGTCGATCCGGTCTGAGTCGATCTTGATCCGGTCGAGCTGGGCCCGTGCCGGGTTGGCAAGGCGCCTGACGGCGCCGAAGCGCCCGCCCTGCCGCGCTGCGACCTGCTCGTCGCCCTGCCCCGGCCGCACCGGCAGACGTGCCGGATCCGTCTCGGCGACCTCGATGACCGCTTCGAGCGAGGCCGGGAGGCCTCGCTCGTCGTAACGTGCACCGAGGGAGGGCAGGGAGGCGGCGTGCTCGGCTTCAGGGGCCTCCTGGGCACCCTCTGCCGGGCCTGAGCCGCCCTTGTGCGTCTCCGGGCTCCTGGGGAGCCGCAGACGCCGCTTCCGGGACGGTGTGTCGCCTGCCACGACCGAGCGGTCTCAGTCGCAGTCGCGGCAGATCGGCTGGCCGTTCTTCTCCCGGGCCAGCTGGCTGCGGTGGTGCACGAGGAAGCAGCTCATGCAGGTGAACTCGTCGGCCTGCTTGGGCAGGACCCGGACGGCCAGCTCCTCGTTCGAAAGGTCGGCGCCGGGAAGCTCCAGGCCTTCGGCGGCCTCGAACTCGTCGACGTCGACGGTCGAGGTCGACTTGTCGTTCCGGCGGGCCTTCAGTTCTTCAAGGCTGTCCGAGTCGACGTCGTCGTCGGTCTTGCGTGGGGTGTCGTAATCCGTTGCCATGTCGCTCTCCCCCTCTGGGTGGTTGCGGTGTCTCCAGCGCACGTAACGCGTGAGAGGTCGGACTTGTGCCCGACCTGAGGCGGAGATTTTGCCTCACATCAAGGTCTGTTACTCAATCGACACCCGTCGCGCGCTCTCACGAGTGATCGGCTTCGGGTGGCGAACCGGACCGTACACGGTCCTCGGGGTGACCCTCACAGGCGCCACCCCGTGTACTTCCCGTCATTCCGGGCCCCGGAAACCCGGACTTTTCCTGGTTTTCCGAGGGATTTCTCGGTCACGGAGAGTGGAGGTCCGAACACCCTCTCCTGTGATCGATCACACATGAGCGTCTCAGAATCGGGGCCCCGGAATTCCGCGCAAAGCGAACGGAACGGGTCGGCTCGTGCAGTGTGTCAGATCGGCAGAGTGACGCGCATCACGAGACCGCCGCCCTCGCGCGGCTCCGCGATGATACGGCCGCCGTGGGCGCGGGCCACGGACCGCGCGATCGACAG
The DNA here is from genome assembly GCF_049913175.1 of Streptomyces sp. R-07. NCBI lineage: Bacteria > Bacillati > Actinomycetota > Actinomycetes > Kitasatosporales > Streptomycetaceae > Streptomyces > Streptomyces sp. R-07. The sequence goes on along the minus strand of NZ_CP183978.1, from coordinate 6,045,952 downwards.
GCCGAGACCGACCCCCTTGTCGCTGCCGGTCCGCTCCTGCCGGAGCCGCCGGAACGGCTCGAAGAGGTTGTCGATCTCGTACGCGGGGACCACCGGTCCCGTGTTCGAGACGACCAGAACCGCCTGGCCGTCCTTGGCCTCGGTGGTGACCTCCACCCAGCCTCCCTCCGGCACGTTGTACCGCACGGCGTTCTGGAGCAGGTTCAAGGCGATCCGTTCGAGGAGGACGCCGTTGCCCTGGACCACGGCGGGCTCTCGCTCGCCGCGGATCTCCACACCCTTGGCCTGGGCCTCGGCGTGCACCTGGTCGACACCCCGCTCGGCGACCTCGGCCAGGTCGACGGGTTTGCGCTCGATGATCTGGTTGTCGCTCCGGGCGAGCAGCAGCAGGCCCTCGACGAGCTGCTCGCTGCGCTCGTTGGTGGCGAGCAGGGTCTTGCCGAGCTGATGGAGCTCCACCGGCGCCCCGGGGTCCGAGAGGTGGACCTCCAGGAGGGTGCGGTTGATCGCGAGCGGGGTCCGCAGCTCGTGCGAGGCGTTCGCGACGAACCGCTGCTGAGCCGTGAAGGCCCGCTCCAGGCGGTCCAGCATCTCGTCGAAGGTGTCGGCGAGCTCCTTGAGCTCGTCGTCGGGGCCGTCCAGCTCGATCCGCCGGGACAGGTCGGAGCCGGCCACCTGGCGGGCGGTCCGGGTGATCCGGCCGAGCGGGGAGAGCACCCGCCCCGCCATGGCGTAGCCGAAGGCGAAGGCGATGATGCTCAGGCCGAGCAGGGCGAAGAGGGACCGGCGCAGGAGGTCGTTCAGAGCGATGTCGCTCTGGTGCCGCAGGCAGAGCGCCACGGCGTCGTTGAGCTGGTCGCCGGTGGGCGACTCGGGCAGCCGGCACCAGGAGGTGGTGGGCTGGACCGTGCCGTTGACGACCTTGAAGGGCAGCTGGGAGGTGCTGTCGCTGAGCGCCTGGGCGGTGAAGAGGTAGATGATCGAGAGCAGCAGGATGCCGGCGATCAGGAACATCCCGCCGTACAGCAGCGTGAGCCGTATCCGGATGGTCGGGCGCAGCAGCGGCCGGACGGGGTCCCGGGGGTCCCAGGTCGGTTTCGGAGGCGCCTGTGGGTGCGGCGCGGGGGTCGTGGCCATCAGGTCAGATCCGGTACCCGGAGCCGGGGACCGTGACGATGACGGGCGGTTCCCCGAGCTTGCGCCGCAGGGTCATGACGGTGACGCGGACGACGTTGGTGAACGGGTCGGTGTTCTCGTCCCAGGCCTTCTCCAGGAGCTGCTCGGCCGAGACCACGGCGCCCTCGCTGCGCATGAGGACCTCCAGGACGGCGAACTCCTTCGGCGCGAGCTGGACCTCCTTGCCCTCGCGGAAGACCTCGCGGCGGTTCGGGTCGAGCTTGATGCCGGCGCGCTCCAGGACGGGCGGGAGCGGGACGGTGGTGCGGCGGCCGAGGGCGCGCACGCGCGCGGTGAGCTCGGTGAAGGCGAAGGGCTTGGGGAGGTAGTCGTCCGCCCCGAGCTCCAGGCCCTCGACGCGGTCGCTGACGTCGCCGGAGGCGGTGAGCATCAGGACGCGGGTGGGCATGCCGAGCTCGACGATCTTGCGGCAGACGTCGTCGCCGTGGACGAGCGGGAGGTCGCGGTCGAGGACGACGACGTCGTAGTCGTTGACCCCCACGCGCTCCAGGGCCGCTGCGCCGTCGTACACGACGTCGACGGCCATGGCCTCCCGGCGCAGTCCGGTGGCCACCGCATCGGCGAGCAGCTGCTCGTCCTCGACGACGAGTACGCGCACGTCGTACATCCTTCCCGTTGAGCCGCTGTCCGAGGTGGGGACCGGCTGAGACCTGAGCACTGACTGTGCGTGTCCATCCTGCCCCGTACGCGCGTAAACCGGCTGTAAGACGGTGGTGCGGGGCCCGGGGAGGGAGGGTGGTGAGCGGGGGGCGCGCGGTGGGGCGCGCGGCCCGGAACGAAGAATTCACCGGATTCACGGGCCAGTTGAGGTTTCTCTGAGGAAAGGGCTGGGGAGGACGACTGCACACCCCGTGATCACGCCCTGTATGTGGCGCGCCACCTACCGCTCTCTGTCCCCCAGAGTTCGCAGTGTGTGATCCACCCACCCTCGGCACACCCCCGTGCCACCGGACCCACGAGGAGGGGGCGACGATGGACGCTTTCACCGCAGGACTGCTGCACCGCATCAGGACCACGCAGACGGACCTCACGCGGGCCCGTGAGACGGGCGACGACTACCTGGCGGAGGTGGAGCAGGCGGAGCTGGACGACCTGCACCGCCTGGCCGCCGAGCACGGCGTGGAGGTCTAGCCACGCCGGGCTTCCGCCCGTCCCACCGGTACGCGTACGCGAGGGCCCCGGCGCCGTTTCCCGGCACCGGGGCCCTCGTGCGTCCGTCTCCGGCCCGCTAGTCGTGCCAGGCCCCCAGCTCCTCCAGGAGCTTCTGGAGGGGCCCGAAGAGGCCCGGGGAGGCCGCGAGGGTCAGCTCGCCGGACTCCGGCTCCCCTGGGCGCCCGCCGGTCAGGCCGCCCGCCTCGCGGGCGATGAGGGCGCCCGCGGCGAGGTCCCAGAGGTTGAGGCCGCGCTCGTAGTACGCGTCGAGGCGGCCGGCGGCGACGTCGCAGAGGTCGATGGCGGCCGAGCCGCCGCGCCGGATGTCGCGGACGAGCGGGATGACCCGCTGGGCGACGTCCGCCTGGTGGGCGCGGCGGGCCTGGATGTACCCGAAGCCCGTGCCGAGGAGTGCCTGGTCGAGGGCGGGTGAGGGGCGGACGGCGAGGGGCCGGTCTCCCGCGTACGCGCCGGCGCCGAGGACGGCCCGGTAGGTCTCCCCGCGCATCGGGGCCTCGACCACGCCGACGACGGTCTCGCCGTCCCGTTCGGCGGCGATCGAGACCGCCCAGGTGGGCAGGCCGTAGAGGTAGTTCACGGTGCCGTCGAGCGGGTCGATCACCCAGCGGATCCCGCTCGTCCCGGGGCTCGACGCGCCCTCCTCGCCGAGGAAGCCGTCCTGCGGGCGGTGCTCGGAGAGGAAGCCGGTGATCAGCTTCTCGGCGGCGATGTCCATCTCGGTGACCACGTCGATGGGGCTCGTCTTGGTCATCGCCACGGCCAGGTCGTCCGGCCGGCCGTCGCGCAGCAGCGCTCCGGCCCGCCGGGCGGCCTCCAGCGCGAGGTCGAGCAGTTCGGTGAGGAGAGGGTCGGGAACGACGGTCACAGCGGGCTCCTTACGCGTACGGGCTGTCGGCGCCGGCCGCGGCGGGCCGCTCCGCCCTGGCCGGGCAGCAGCCGATCGGGCAGAGGTCGTGGGAGGCGCCGAGGGCGCCGAGCGCGCACCGCTCGACCCTGGTGCCCCGCTCGTTCGCGGCGCGCTCCAGGACGAGCTCGCGGACGGCGGCGGCGAAGCGCGGGTCGGCCCCGACGGTCGCCGAGCGCCGGACGGGCAGGCCGAGCTCGGCCGCCTTGGCCGTGGCCTCCGTGTCGAGGTCGTAGAGGACCTCCATGTGGTCGGAGACGAAGCCGATCGGGACCATCACGGCGGCGGGCACGCCGGCGCCGTGCAGCTCTTCCAGGTGGTCGCAGATGTCGGGTTCCAGCCACGGGATGTGGGGGGCGCCGCTGCGGGACTGGTAGACGAGCTTCCAGGGGTGGTCGATCCCGGTCTCCTCGCGGACCGCGTCGGCGACGACCCGCGCGACGTCGAGGTGCTGGCGCACGTAGGCGCCGCCCTCGCCGTGCTCGGTGACGGGGCCGGAGGTGTCGGCGGCGGAGTCGGGGATGGAGTGGGTGGTGAAGGCGAGGTGGGCGCCGTCCCGCACGGAGGGGTCGAGCTCCGCGAGGGAGGCGAGGACGCCCTCGACCATGGGCGTGACGAAGCCGGGGTGGTTGAAGTAGTGCCGGAGCTTGTCGACCCGGGGCAGCGGGAGGCCCTCCGCCTCCAGGGTGGCGAGCGCGTCGGCGAGGTTCTCGCGGTACTGGCGGCAGCCGGAGTAGGAGGCGTACGCGCTGGTGGTGAGGACGGCGATGTGGCGCCGGCCGTCGGTGACCATCTCACGCAGGGTGTCGGTGAGGTACGGCGCCCAGTTCCGGTTTCCCCAGTAGACCGGCAGACCGAGCCCGGCCTGCTCGAAGTCCGTCCGCAGCGCGTCGAGGAGCGCGCGGTTCTGGTCGTTGATCGGGGAGACGCCGCCGAAGAGGAAGTAGTGCTGCCCCACTTCCTTGAGCCGTTCCTTCGGGATGCCGCGGCCGCGCGTCACGTTCTCCAGGAACGGGACCACGTCGTCCGGGCCCTCGGGGCCGCCGAACGAGAGCAGCAGCAGGGCGTCGTACGGGGCGGGATCGTGCTGATCGGACATGGCACCGATCCTCCCACCCGCCTCCGGCGGCGAGGGGCGCGGCCCGTCCGTGGCCGGTCGTCCGCAGAACCGTTCGTCCGAAAAACGAGGATGACCGATCGACTTCAACACCGTAGGCTTTAGCTATTAATTACACGTGTTGACCAAGGACCTCTCTTGCCCAGTCCCTACCGCGCGATCTTCGCGGCGCCCGGAACCGCATCGTTCTCCGTCGCGGGATTCCTCGGCCGGATGCCCCTGTCCATGATGGGCATCGGCATCGTGACCATGATTTCGCAGGTCACGGGCCGGTACGGCCTCGCCGGCGCGCTCTCGGCGACGCTCGCGATGTCCGCCGCGGTCCTCGGCCCGCTGGTCTCGCGCCTGGTCGACCGGCACGGACAGCGCGCGGTGCTCCGCCCCGTGACGCTGGTCTCGCTCGCCGCGGCCGCCGGACTCCTCCTCTGCGTGCAGCAGAAGGCGCCGGACTGGACCCTGTTCGTGTTCACGGCCGTGATCGGCTGCGTGCCCAGCGTGGGCGCGATGACCCGGGCCCGCTGGGCGGAGATCTACCGGGGCGAGGCGCGGCGCCTGCACACGGCGTACTCCTGGGAGTCGATCGTCGACGAGGTGTGCTTCATCGTCGGCCCGATCCTCTCCATCGGCCTGTCCACCGCCTGGTTCCCCGAGGCCGGCCCGCTCTTCGCCGGGGCGTTCCTGGCCGTCGGCGTCTTCTGGCTGACCTCGCAGCGCGCCACGGAGCCCCGGCCGCACCCGCGGAGCGGCGACGAGCGGGGCGGCTCCGCGCTCCGCTCCCCCGGCCTCCAGGTGCTCGCCCTCGCCTTCGTCGCCACCGGCGCCATCTTCGGCTCGGTGGACGTGGTGACCGTGGCCTTCGCCGAGGAGCAGGGCCACAAGGCCGCCGCCAGCCTCGTCCTGGCCGTCTACGCGCTGGGCTCCGGCCTGGCCGGCGCCGTCTTCGGACTGCTCCACCTCAAGGGCGATCCGTCCCGCAGGTGGCTCCTGGGCATCTGCGCGATGGCCGTGAGTATGATCCCCCTCCTACTGGCCGGGAACTTGCCGTTGCTGGCCGTGGCGCTCTTTGTCGCGGGCCTGTCCATCGCACCGACGATGGTGACCACCATGGGCCTCGTCGAAGCGCACGTACCGCGCACCAAGCTGACCGAGGGCATGACCTGGACGGGTACCGGGCTCGCGATCGGCGTGGCGCTCGGCTCCTCGGCCGCCGGCTGGGTGGTCGACGCCTCGGGAGCCGAGGCGGGGTACGTGGTGCCCGTCGTCTCGGGCGCGCTCGCGGTCGCGGTGGGTCTCCTCGGACACCGCCGGCTGCGCAGGCCGGCGCCGAACCGGGAGGGGCAGCGTGAGCGGGACGACAACAGCGGGGCCGGGGAGCGCCAGGACGGCGAGCAGCCCGTGGCGTAACTGGGCGGGGAACGTCACCTCCCGCCCCGTCAGGGAGGTGAGCCCGGCCTCCGCCGAGGAGCTCGCCGAGGCGGTGCGCCGCGCGGCCGAGGACGGGCTGCGGGTCAAGACGGTCGGCACCGGCCACTCCTTCACCTCGATCGCGGCCACCGACGGCGTGCTGATCCGGCCGGGTCTGCTGACCGGGATCCGGCGGATCGACCGCGAGGCGATGACCGTCACGGTCGAGTCGGGCACGCCCCTGAAGCGGCTCAACGTGGCGCTGGCCCGGGAGGGCCTGTCGCTCACGAACATGGGCGACATCATGGAGCAGACCGTCGCCGGCGCCACCTCCACCGGTACGCACGGCACGGGCCGCGAGTCGGCGTCCATAGCCGCGCAGATCCGCGAGCTGGAGCTGGTGACGGCCTCGGGCGAACTGCTGACCTGCTCCGAGAAGGAGAATCCGGAGGTCTTCGCGGCCGCCAGGATCGGTCTCGGCGCCCTCGGTGTGGTCACGGCGATCACCTTCGCGGTGGAGCCGGTCTTCCTGCTCACCGCGCGCGAGGAGCCGATGACCTTCGACCGGGTCACCTCGGAGTTCGACGCGCTGCACGCGGAGAACGAGCACTTCGAGTTCTACTGGTTCCCCCACACGGACAACTGCAACACCAAGCGCAACAACCGCAGCGCGGGCCCCGCCGCTCCCCCCGGGCGGATCAGCGGCTGGATCGAGGACGAGCTCCTCTCCAACGGCCTCTTCCAGGTGGCCTGCTCGCTGGGCCGGGCGGTGCCGCCGGTCGTCCCGTCGATCGCCAAGGTCTCCAGCCGGGCCCTGTCGGCCCGTACGTACACCGACATCCCGTACAAGGTCTTCACCTCGCCGCGCCGGGTCCGCTTCCTGGAGATGGAGTACGCGCTTCCGCGTGAGGCGGCCGTCGCCGCACTGCGCGAGGTCAAGGCGATGGTCGAGCGCTCACCGCTCAAGGTGAGCTTCCCGGTGGAGGTGCGGACGGCTCCCGCGGACGACATCGCGCTGTCGACGGCCTCGGGGCGGGAGACCGCGTACATCGCCGTCCACCTCTACAAGGGAACGCCCCACCAGGCGTACTTCACCGCGGTGGAGCGCATCATGACGGCGCACGGGGGCCGCCCCCACTGGGGCAAGGTCCACACCCGCGACGCCGCCTACTTCGCCGAGGTCTACCCGCGCTTCGCCGAATTCACGGCGCTGCGCGACCGGCTCGACCCGGACCGACTGTTCGCCAACGACTACCTGCGCAGGGTCCTGGGCGACTGACGATCACTCGGGCCCGCGCCTGACGGTCGGTCGGGTGCGGGCCTGACGGTCACTCCGCTCCCCCCACGGCCCCGGTCCCGGCTCCGGCCGGGTCCGGGGCCGTGGGGGTCTCGGGCTGCCCCGTCCCCGCGGTCGGCTCCTGGGTCGGCGCGGTCGGCTCCGTCGTCGGGCCGGTCGGTGTCGGGGCGGGCGTCGTCCCGCCGTCGGCGGACCCGGACGGGGTGGGCTCCGCCGAAGGGGTCCCGGTGCCGGTCCCCGCGGTCTCCGGGTCGCCGGGGGTCGGCATGGTTCCCGTCGTGGGCGTGCCGGCGCCGCCCTGCTGCCGTCCGGTGCCGTCCGCGGATCCCGACGGCGTGGGCGTGGGCTCCTGGTCCCGGTCGGGCGCCTCCTGGCCCGTGCTGCCGCCGCCGCGGACGACGGAGCCGAAGGTGGTGGTGTTTTGTGTGCCGCTGAAGTCCTGCCCGGAGACCAGCTCGTAGGCGGTGATGCCGCCCATGGTGACGCCGAAGACGAGGGCGGCGGCGATCGCCGGGCGCTTCCAGCCCCGGACACGGGTGCCGTGGGTGGTCGCCTCGCCGAACTCCTCGTCGGACGGCGGCGGGGCCGGGAGCGTGGCCTGCATCAGGGTGCGGTCGTCCAGCGGCCCGGCCGGGACCGGGACCTGACGCGCCTTCGGCTTGGCCGCGGCGGTCACGTCGCGGACCTGCTCGCCGGTGCGCTTGAAGAGCTGCTGGAAGAGCGGTCCTCCGCAGGTCGCGATGACACTGATCACACCGGCGCCGAGGATCGTGCCGTACACACCGAGGGTCGAGGCGAGCTTGGCGGCGATGACCGCGGCCAGGGCGCTGCCGGAGACCTGGGCGACGCTCAGGTCGATCCTTCTCCTGCCGCTCCCCTCCTCCTCCGGCTCGTCCCTGTCGGTTTTCGGCCTGTGACGCATCTCCGACCCCTGATGGTTCATCCGTTCGCCTTGCACCCAGAAGGGACAAACAGGAGAAGCGAATAGTTCCGTTTCTGCTGTTTCTGTGAAGAGCGACACGTACGGGGGAAGATCACGGAGACTCAACTCCCGTACCGCCCGAGAAGTTGGGCGGCGCGCCGGTCCACCCAGGTGGCCCGAATGGAGTACATTGACGAACCCTGGGTCCGGACGCCCTCACGGGTGCCCGGGATCATGGGGAGAGGGTCGGACACGACGCTCGAACCGGCGACGCCTCGGCATCGCACGGAAACCGACTGCACAGAGTGACCGCCAGTCACTCCGGGTAGCCGACAGGTAACCGTGCCATAACGGCGCTCCAGGGTCCATGCCCGACACGCCGGGCAACTCGGCAAGGTAGTGGCAGGCTGCACCCGGGCAGGCCACACTCGACTAGCGGAAGCAGCGACGCACGTGACGTCGGCAGGCACCACCCGGGAGGTCCCCATGCCCGAACTGCGTGTCGTGGCCGTCTCCAACGACGGCACACGACTGGTGCTGAAGGCTGCTGACAGCACGGAGTACACGCTTCCGATCGACGAGCGGCTCCGTGCCGCCGTGCGCAACGACCGCGCGCGCCTCGGCCAGATCGAGATCGAGGTGGAGAGCCACCTCCGTCCCCGCGACATCCAGGCCCGCATAAGGGCCGGTGCCTCCGCGGAGGAGGTCGCCCAGCTCGCCGGCATCCCCGTCGACCGCGTACGCCGCTTCGAGGGCCCCGTGCTCGCGGAGCGCGCCTTCATGGCCGAGCGGGCCCGCAAGACCCCGGTCCGCAGGCCCGGGGAGAACACCGGCCCGCAGCTCGGCGAGGCGGTGCAGGAGCGGCTGCTGCTGCGCGGCGCCGACAAGGACACCGTGCAGTGGGACTCCTGGCGGCGCGACGACGGCACCTGGGAGGTGCTGCTCGTCTACCGGGTCGCGGGCGAGGTCCACACGGCCAGCTGGACGTACGACCCGCCCCGGCGGCTCGTCCAGGCCGTGGACGACGAGGCACGGGCCCTGATCGGCGAGACCGACGACACGATCGCCGCGGCGCCGGAGCCGAGCTTCCCCTTCGTGCCGCGCATCGCCCGGCTGCCCCGGGACAGGCCGCTCGACCGCGCCCTGGACCGCCAGATCGACCGGCCCGACCGGCCCGACCGCCAGCTGGAGCGGGCGCCCGCACCCGTCGAGCCGGAGGAGGAGCGGGACTCGCTGACGAGCCTCCTGGAGGCCGTGCCCAGCTTCCGCGGCGACATGGTCGTGCCCGAGCCGCCGGACACCGAGCCTTCGGAAGAGGCGGAGGCGGAGGAGCCGCCGGCCCCGGCCGCCTCGGCGGGCGCGGGTTCGGCGTACGCCGACGTCCTGATGCCACGCGCGGTCTCGGGTCACCGCGACCGTCTGCACGGCGCCACGGACCGCCAGGCCGAGGCGGACGGCGTCCGCCCGGGCCGCCGCGCCGCCGTGCCGAGCTGGGACGAGATCGTCTTCGGCACCCGCAGGAAGAAGCAGGACTGACAGCAGTACGAGAAGGGCCCGCGCCGCTCGCCGACGCGGGCCCTTCTCGTACGCGCTACCGCGGATCCGTGTCACACCGTGTGACGCGGGTTCCTCTCGTACGCGCTACGGCGACGGACCGGGCCGCCGAACGGCGCGGGCTCGTCCGTACGCGCTACCGCGGGTCCGGGCCCGTGGCGACCGGGCGGGTGGGGTCCGAGGACCATTCCGACCAGGAGCCGGCGTAGAGGCCCGCGGGGATGCCCGCGATCTCCAGGGCGAGCACTTCGTGGGCGCCCGAGACACCCGAGCCGCAGTAGACCGCGACCGGGGTTCCCTCGGCCGCGCCGAGCGCGGTGAAGCGGTCCCGCAGGACGTCGGCGGCCAGGAAACGGCCCTCGGCGTCGACGTTCTCGGTCGTCGGGGCGGAGACCGCGCCCGGGATGTGCCCGCCGACCCGGTCGATCGGCTCCACGTCACCCCGGTAGCGCTCGGCCGCCCGGGCGTCCAGGAGCAGCCCCGTACGGGCCAGCGACGCCGCCGCGCCGGCGTCGAGCAGTCCGAGGGCGCCCGGTTCCGGCCGGAAGTCGCCCGGCTCCGGGGCGGGGACCTTCTCCGTGAGCTCCCCCGTCCAGGCCGCGAGGCCCCCGTCCAGGACCCGCACGTCCGGGTGTCCCGCCCAGCGGAGCAGCCACCAGGCGCGGGCCGCGCCCCAGCCGAGACCGCCGTCGTAGACGACGACCGGCCGGTCCGCCGACACGCCCGCCCGGCGCATCGCGGCCCCGAAGACCTCCGGGTCGGGCAGCGGGTGGCGGCCGCCGCTCCCGGGCGGTCCCGCGAGTTCCGCGTCCAGGTCGACGTAGACCGCGCCGGGGAGGTGGGCGGCCTCGTACGCGGGCCGTCCGGGCGGGCCGCCGAGCGTCCAGCGGACGTCCAGGAGGACCGGCGGCCGGGCCCCGGCCGACTCGCTCAACAGTTCGCTTGCGGAGATGATGGGCTTCATGGGAGCCATCCTCGCGCAGCCGCACGGCCGCGGGGGAAGGACCCGGCGACCTCCGACGGGATCGCGCCACGATCGGTGCGGCCGGGGCGCGCGGCGCCGCCGCCGGTGACACCATCGGACAGGGGCACGGCCACGACGACGGTCCGAGGAGAGAGTGACGATGACCGAGGCGACTCCTCGCCCTCCCGGCACACCCTGCTGGGTGAGCCTGATGGTGCACGGCCTTGACGCCACGCAGGAGTTCTACCACGAGCTCTTCGACTGGGACTTCGTCCCCGGCCCGCAGCAGCTCGGCCCGTACGTGCGCGCGCTGCTCGGCGGCAAGGAGGTTGCGGGCATCGGCCAGCTGCCGCCCGACCGGCACCTGCGCATCGCCTGGACCCCCTACCTGTCCGCCGAGGACGCCGACGAGACCGCCGAGAACATCCGCTGCTGCGGCGGCACCGTCGCCGTCGGCCCGCTGGACGCCGGCGAGGCGGGCCGCCTCGCGATCTGCTCCGACCCGGTGGGCGCGGTCTTCGGCGTCTGGCAGGCGGAGGCGCACCACGGCACGGCGACGGCGGGACCGCCCGGGACCCCGGTGTGGAACGAGCTCCTCACGTACGAGACGTCCTCGATCGGCAAGTTCTACCGGACGGTCTTCGGCTACGAGGTGGAGCCGGTCGTCTCCGCCGACCACGACTACGCGACGCTCCACGTGGCCGGGGCCCCGGTGGCCTCGCTGCACGGCGTCGGCAACGCACTCCCCCGGGACCGGGGCCCGCACTGGATGACGTACTTCGAGGTCGCCGACACGGACGCGGCCGCGCGGCTCGTCGTGGAGCTCGGCGGTCAGGTGCTGCGCCCGCCGCGCGAGGGCACGGCGGGCCGGCTCGCCCTGGTGGCGGACCCGGAGGGCGCGGTCTTCACCCTGGTCAGATCCGCCGAACACTGAGCGCGGGCGGTCGGGCGGTACTGGTCAGCCGCGCCGGCTCCGGACCAGGCCGCGGCGCAGCCGGGAGGTGCCCGGCCGTTCCCGGGTGGCCCCTCCGCCCGGGAGTCCGAGCTCGGTCAGTCGCTCGGCGGTGAAGTGGCGGGCGGTGTCGGGGTCGGCGTGGTGTTCCGCAAGGAACGCGGCGGCCTCCTCGCGGAGCCCCGGGTGGACCTTGTGCCGCATGCAGTAGCCGACGGCCCTGACCAGGGGCGTGAGTGAGGCGGGTGCGGGTCCGGGGACGGCGGGCTCCTCGCCGCGCTCCAGGTCCGCGACCAGGTGGTCGACGACGGTGAGCGGGATCCGGTTGCTGTTCTCGAAGGGGGTGAGCCGTTCGAGGACCTCGGCCGTGCCCACGCGCGCGATGGGGACGCCGTAGTGGACGGCGGCGGTGAGCATCGCCGTGGAGAAGCAGCCGACGACGAGTTCGGGCCGGCAGCGCTCGTAGAAGGTCTCGGCGAGCAGCGGCCCGTCGAGCACCGTGAGCCGTACGCCGCTGCGCTCGGCCTCCTCGTCCAGGGCCTGGGAGTAGCGGGCGGGCGCGGTCGGGTGGGGCTTGAAGACCACCGAGCGGTGTCCGGCCGCGGCGGCCCCGCGCAGCATCCGTACGTGCAGTTCCTCTTCCTCCTCGGCGGTGAGCAGGGAGAGGGCGGCGAGGTACTGGCCGAGCAGCAGGGCCGTCGGGCCGGCGGCGGCCGCCCGCGCGATCTCCGGGTCGTCGGCCGCCTCCTCGGCGATCTCGGACAGGACGGCGCGGAAGGCGGCGTCGGGGACGAGCTCGGGCTCGACCCCGTACTCGCTCAGGAGGAGGGGGCGAAGGCCCGGCACCAGGTCGAGGTGGAGGACCCGGCGGACGCGGCAGGCGATCGACTGCGCGAGGTCGGAGCGGGTCGGGCCGTAGCTCATCAGGCCGTCCGCGTAGACGTGCACGGTGCTCTCGGGGAAGGTGCCGGCGAGGGCCTTGGCCGGGTTGACCTGGATGGATTCGACGATCAGCTCGACCGGGGCGGTGCCGAGGTCCCAGGCGGTGCGCAGGACGCGCTGCCACAGCGGGGCCTCCTCGGGACGCGGGGCCCAGGCGGCGGGGTGGTACGGGTGGATCGTCTCGTTCCAGTCGAGGGTGCCGTCGAAGCGGGCGGCGATCCGCTCGTACCCGGTCATGGTCTCCAGACGCAGTGCGGTCTCCGGGATCTCGGCGTTGTGCGAGAGCAGCAGGAGCCTGCGGGCGGAGCCGCGGGGGCCGAACTGACCGGCGTCGAGCGCGGCGGCCAGGGTGGCCGCGCCGTACAGGGTGGACACCTGGAAGATCTGGACCGGCATGTCGGGGGCGGCGGCGGGGGCCATGGGTCAGGCGGTCCTTCCGGTGTCGCGCAGGCTCCGGAGGAGGGTGCTGCGCGGGGTGTCCATGGTGGCGAGGGTCTCGTCGAGGACCTCCTGCGGCATGCGGTGCAGGGCGTCGCGGACGTCGGAGCGCAGCCGCGCGGCGACGGCGGGCTCGTACGCGGCGACCTTCCCCATGTGGAAGGCGATCATCGCGCAGTAGGTGCGGACCGCCTTCGGGAGGAAGCGGTCCGCCTCGGCGTCCCGGGAGACGTCTTCGAGCAGGAGGTCGTACGAGGGAATGAAGTCCAGCTGCCGGTTGTCCGTGATCTGGGTGAGCGAGGTGGTGACGCCCCGCCGGTAGAAGACGCCGTGCAGGGAAAGGGCCGCGAACGTGCGCGCCTTGAGGTGGAGCCGCCAGATCCAGAGACGGTCCTCGGCCGTTCTGAGAGAGGTCTCGAAACGGGATTCCCCGTTCTCGAAGAGACGACCGCTGTAAATGCCGAAGGGGACGAAGGGATAGTCGACCATCGTCACCATGCTGGCCGGGGAGATTCCGTCCCGGGGGTCCATGACGGTGTCGCGGCGCTTGGCCGGGGCATAACGGATCTGCCGCTTCCGGCCTTCCGACAGGACGTGGTCGGTCCGGGCGAAATCGCAGTCCAGGCGGGAGATTCCGGCCACGGCCGCGCTCAGGTGGCCGGGCGCGTACCAGTCGTCGCCGTCGAGGAAGGTGAGGTAGTCGCCGCTCGCCGCGTCGATTCCGGTGTTGCGCGCCTGGGCGACGCCCTGATTCGTCTCGTGCCGGATGACGGTGGCGTTGGGCAGGCGGTCGCGCCAGCGGTCGAGGATCTCCGGGGTGTCGTCCGTCGAGCAGTCGTCGATCAGCAGGAACTCGAATTCCGGATCCGCGTTGTTCGCGAGACTGCGCAAGGTGTCGGGCGCGTATGCCCCGACATTGTGGAACGGTACGACGACGGACAGTTTCGGCACTCGGGATCCCCACACTGAAGCGAACAATTAAACGCCGTTACAGCGGGCACAGTAACGGCCGACTTTTCCCGGTGAACGATCCGCGTCTGCACTCCGGGTGAACTCTTGTCGTCCCTGACGGAAACCCCGTCACCTGCGGGCCCGTCCGCGGTGCAGGAACCCCGTCACGGCGAGCGCGAGGAGCGCCGCCGCGCCGACCGCGCCGCCGCGCCCGAGGCCCGGCGGCCGGAAGGAGCAGCTGACCGTGGTCGCCCTTCCGTCGAGGGGGACGGCGAGAAGACCCTCGTACGCGCGCGCGGGGCGGGCGTCCGCGTCTCCGGCGGCGCAGCGCCAGCCGGAGATGCGGGGGACGGCGAGGACCGCGACGCCCTTGCTGCCCGGGGGCAGTTCGGCCGTGACGGTGTGTCCGGTGGTACGCACGCGCGTGGCGCCGGTGGCGGTGAGGTGCCGCACGGCGGAGTCGAGCCGGGGGCCGACCAGGCATCCGATCGGTTCGCGGGGCAGCCGCACCTTGCCCTCGGGCCCGAGGTCGATGCGCACCTCACCGGAGTCCGGGACGGTGCCGAGGGCCTTCATGGGGGCGCGGACGGAGGGCGGCTTGCCGTCGAACTCCACGGGCCGCTCCCCCGCCAGGGCGGCCGTGCCCTTGTACTCGGGTGCCCAGAACCAGACCTGGGAGCCCGCCGGGCAGCCGGCGGTGAGGGTGCGTCCGGTCCGGCGCGGGGCGGGCAGTTCGTACACGTCGGCGCCGAGCAGGCGTTCCTGCCGGGCGAAGGCCGAGTCCCCGGGGTGCGTGGCCGGCCGCCCCGGCGGGCGGACGGTGACCAGGGGCGGTACGGGGGTGGTGGTGGCGGTGACCGTGGCGCGGGGCACCGCGTCCTGCCGTACGGGCTCCGTGGGCTCCGAGCGCAGCCGGGTGCCGATGGAGAACAGGGCGTCGGCCACGGGGTTGTCGAGGCTGACCGGGTGCCGGCCCTTGGCGTAGTAGCCGAAGCCGAGCGAGGCCAGGGTCCGGGAGGTCACGTCCGCGGTGAGGCTGCTGTAGTAGTCGGCGCCCTGCCCTCCGACGAGGAGGACGTCGTTGCCTCCGGGGACCTCGCCGGGGTCCGTGCGGTGGCGGGGCCAGTCGTCCGCGCGGGCCGCCTCGGCGGCGGCGGTCGCGTGCCAGGGGCCGATCCGGGGCGACCAGGAGACCTCGCTCCGCCGCTGCTCCTCGATCCGCTTCCCGGTGACGGCCACCTCGCCCGCCTGGGCGGCGACGAGCAGGACCACGGCCAGGACGGGGAGTACGCGCGCGTGGCGGCGGCGGTCGCCCGCCAGGGCGAGGAGGACGGCGACGACCGCGAGGAGCGCGGCCGCGCCGAAGGCGGGGAAGGTCCACCGGTCGATGTCGACGCTCCCCCGGGCCGCCCAGGCCAGGGCTCCGAGCAGCGCCACGCCCGCGAGGAGCGCCGCCGGCCGGGGCACGCCGCGGGCGGCGGAGAACCAGGCCGCGATCAGCAGCAGGCCGCACAGGACGAAGGTCTGACGGTACGGAATGCCGTTGGGCGAGGCGCCGGCGTGCCACAGGAGGTGGGTGGGCTCCCACTGGAGGGAGAGCGTCACCAGGACGACCGCGGCCGTCCAGACGGCCCGGACCCGCGGGGCGACGGCCCGGTTGAAGGGCAGCGTCAGGGCGAGCGCCAGGGCGGGGGTGCCGATGTAGAGGGCGGGGCTGGCGACGCTCGCGGTGGCCGGCAGGAACCGGGCGAGGACGTCCGTCCAGGGCGCGGGCGCGAAGGTGGTCTCCGGGGTCGGGTCCGCGACCTTCGTGGCGAGGAAGACGACCACGACGAGCGGCGCGGCGAGCCCGATGCCGATGAGGACGCCCCGGGCGGCCCGCAGCGCCCCGGCGAGGCGCTGCCGCGCTCCGGCGGTCTCCTCGGCGGTGAGGAGCCGTACGGCGAGGACCACGGCGGCACCGAGGGTCGCCATGTACGCGGTGTAGAAGTTGGCGATCCAGGCCAGGGCGACGACGAGGGGGCCGAGGACGGGACGGCGGCCGGTACGCGCCCACTCGCCGACCAGGCAGAGGAGGGGGAAGGCGACGAGACCGTCGAGCCACATCGGGACGGTGGCGCCGTAGTCGAGGGTCCAGCCGGAGAGGGCGTACGCGGTGCCGAGGACGGCGGCGACCGGCCACGGGCCGGGGCGCAGCCGCAGGAGCAGCAGCGCCATCGCGGCCGCCGCCGCGGTGATCTTGGCGGCGGTGATGACGTACAGCGCGAGTTCGACGCGGTCGGCGGGGAAGAACACGACGAGCAGGTCGAAGGGGCTGCTCAGATAGGTGCCGATGTCGCCGAGGAAGTTGGCGCCGAAGCCGGAGTTCCAGTTGAGGAAGGCGTCTCCGTGCGTCTCGCCGAGCAGGAGGGCGCGCCAGTACGCGTGGTACGGCAGGTACTGCTGGCCGAGGTCGACGACGTTCCTGGTCACCGGGCCGAAGGGGTACGTGCGGGAGAGCCGGGTGGCGAGGCAGAGCAGGACGGCGGTGAGCAGGGCGGCGGCGGCCGGGCCCCGCAGGGCGGACCGCCGCCGCTCGCCGCCGCGGTGCCGCTCCGCCGCGTCGCGTACGGTCTCGTCCTCGGCGTACACGGCCTCGGCGGCGGGGGGCACACATCCTCCAGGGGGCGTACGGCACTTGAGACGCCCGGAAGGTTCGTCACGGGCCGACCGCCATTACCGCCGAGGCGGGCGACCCGCAACCGATCAGCAGGCGCTCTTCAGGCACACCCCGGGTGAACTCCGGGTGCCGGCGCGGCCGATCCGGCACCTCATCCGACGGTCGCTGTCGCGGTCGCGGTCGCCACGAGCTCGTCGACCGTACGGGCCACCGTGCCGAACAGGTCGCGGACCGTCGTCAGGCTCGCGGCCTGGAGCGCCTCCGACGGCAGGATGCCGCCGTCCGGCGCCTCCAGGGGGCGGGTCGCGGTGGCCTCGGCGACCACGGTCGGGCGGTAGCCGAGGTTGAAGGCGCCCTGGGCGGTGAAGAGGACGCACATGTGCGTCATGAAACCGGCGAGGACCAGGTCCCCGCCCACGCCGAGGTCCTTGAGGGTCTCCTCCAGGTCGGTGGCGTGGAAGGCGTTCGGGAACTGCTTGACGACGACCTTCTCGCCCTCGATCGGGGCGACCTCGTCGCTGATCGAGCCGATCTCGGCCCGGATGTCGTACGGACCGCCCTCACCGCCGTCGTTGACGATGTGGACGACCGGGGCACCCGCGGCGCGGGCGGCGGCGAGCAGCCGGGCACCGGCGGCCACGGCCTCCTCGGCCCGGTCGAGCCGCATGACGCCGGTGCGGTAGGTGTTCTGGAAGTCGATCATGATCAGGGCCGACTCGCCGAGTCGCGGCAGCTCCTGGGGCAGGCCGATCACATCACGCAGGGTGGCGGAGGCGGTCATGACGGTTCCTTTCACGGAGGTTTCGGGGGAGACGGCGGGGTGCCGCGGAGGGCTCACGAGAGGGAAGCAGCGGGGTGCCGCGGAGGGAGCACGTGAGACCGGCTCACGAGAGGCTCTTCGCGGTGCCGTCGGGTGCGAGGTCGACGAGCTCGGCGGCGACGCCCTCGGCCCGGAACGCCTTGACCAGGGACTCCATGTCCTCGGAGTAGATGTTCCAGCCGTCGGTGTGCACCGGGACGACCTTGCGCGGGTCGAGGTGCCTGGCCACCAGGGCGGCGTTCGCGGAGGTGAGGGTCAGCGGGGCGTTGTCGAGGATCGCGGGGGTGCGGGCGGCGCCGGCGAAGAGGACGGCCGTGTCGATCGGGCCGATCTCCTTCCTGACCCGGTCACCGACCTCCCTCGCGACCTTCACCGAGGCGTTGTCACCGGAGATGTAGGTGGTGGGGACGCCCGGGCCGCTGAGGACGAAGCCGGTGACCTCGCCGTCCGTGCCGCGGTCGACGCCGTCGGGCCCGTGCAGGGCGGGCACGGCGGTGACCCGGACGGTGCCGGCGGCGGTCTTCAGCTGCTGGGAGTCCCAGCTCTTCATGCCGGTGACGTGGTCGCCGAGCCGCTTCCGGGCGCCGGGCGTGGAGAGGACGACGGGTACGTCCTTCAGGAAGGCGCGGCCCGAGTCGTCGAGGTTGTCGTCGTGCTGGTCGTGCGAGAGCAGCACGGCGTCGATCCGGCCGATCCGGTCGATGCCGAGCGCGGGGGCCTTCGTCTTCTCCAGGCCGCTCTTGTACTTCTTCGGCGCGTCGAAGGTCGGGTCGAGCAGCAGGCGCAGGCCGCCGACCTCGAGGATCGTGGTCGGCCCGCCGATGTGCGTGGCGGTGAACGTCGCGGTGGGGACGGCGCCCTCCGCTCCGTCGGCGGCGTCCTCGTCGGTGCCTCCGCAGCCGGCGAGGAGGGCCACGCTCGCGGTGGCGGCGACGGCACCCGATGCGACGCGTCGTCGGAGGAACGTCGAACGGTTCATGGGGGAACACCAGCTCTCTCGTTGCGAACGGTCGGACAGCTCGGAGGCGCGCCACCCTCCGGGCATGTTTCACACGCTAACACAACTCGTAATCAACGATTACATCAGCGAGGCACACCGCTCCCCACGAGCACCGCCGAAGAAGGATTCGCCCAGGTCCGCACTGTTAGCGCTGTTACCGGTCGCTGTTATCGAGCGCTGTTATCGTGGGGCCCATGTCGACGGCACGAGAGCGCATCCTGGAAGCGACCGGGGAACTGCTCGCCACCAAGGACGCGCTGGCGATCTCGACCCGGGCCATCTGCGACCGGGCGAAGGTCGGCATGCCCGAGATCTACCGCCAGTTCGGCGACAAGCAGGGGCTGCTGACGGCGGTGGCCGACATCGGCTTCGAGCGCTTCCTCGCCGAGAAGCGGCGGAACCCGCTCACCGAGGACCCGGTGGCGGACCTGTGCACGGCCTGGGACAGCCACGTCGCGTTCGCGCTGCGCAACCCGTACCTCTACCGCCTGATGTTCACGCCCACGGGCGACGCCAAGCCGCAGGCAATCAAGGAGGCGCAGGCGATCCTCCTGAAGGCCGTGGAGCGCTGCCGCGACGCCGGGCGCCTGCGCATGAGCCCCGAACTGGCCGGCCAGTCGATCCTCTCGGCCAATGTGGGCGTGTGCATGATGGCGCTGTCCTTCCCCGAGCTGTTCGGGGACCTCGCCATCTCGTACGCGGTACGTGACGCCGTCATCGGGAAGGTCACCGGCGACGAGCGCGAGGACACCCGGATCGGCACGGCGACGGTACTCGCCCAGGCGCTGCTCGGCACCCTGACGGGAACGGCCCCGGCGGACGGCGCCGCCCTCGACGACCTGACCCGCGCCCTCCGGCCGCCGGCCTGAGACGCGGACTCCGGCGGACCCCGGCGGGGGCTGTCGTCAGGCGTGGCTGACGGGGAGGACGTCCGGGGAGAGGGCGCCCGCGCGGGCGGCGGCCGAGGTCACGCGGCGGCGGTGGTGACGACGGCAGAGGACCTCGTAGCCGATCTCCTCGGCCGGGCGGTTCACGTCACCGACGACGACCCGCTCGCCCTCGACGACCATCTCGCCGCCGACCGTACGGGCGGCCACCTGCATCCAGACGGGCGACGCCGGCTATCGGGAGGCGGCTACCTGCGCGGCGATCCCGGCGAGTAGACAGCCGAGTCCGAACTCGAATTGACGGTCGGCGTCGAGGTCCTCCGCCTCGATCACCGAGCGGGCGAAGTTCGGGTACGCGCCACTGCTGACGATGTCACGCACGTACGGACCGACACTCGCCCGCCACTGCTCCTGAGTCAGGCCGGTGCGGCGCTGTGCGTCCTGTTCGGCGAGCTGGTCCGACACCGCACCGAGAACGTAGTGGTGCAGCGGACGGATGAGCGTGACGGCCAGGGACGCGTCGGGGGTCAGCGACGCTGCGGCGGCCAGCGCGAAGTCCAGCTGGCGCACAGAGTTCGGCCCGAGCGCCGGGCGGGACATCAGCGCACTGCCGAGCCACGGGTGCCGCAGCAGGTCGGCACGCAGGCGGCGGGCGACGCCGCCCAGGTCGGCGCGCCAGTCCCCGGACGGCGGCTGCGCCGGGTGCTCGCCGCGCACCGCGTCAACCATGAGGTCCAGCAGCTCGTCCCGGCCCGCGACATGG
The DNA here is from genome assembly GCF_049913175.1 of Streptomyces sp. R-07. NCBI lineage: Bacteria > Bacillati > Actinomycetota > Actinomycetes > Kitasatosporales > Streptomycetaceae > Streptomyces > Streptomyces sp. R-07. The sequence goes on along the minus strand of NZ_CP183978.1, from coordinate 6,026,008 downwards.
CGGTAGAGCGATGTCGTCCCAGAGCTCAGGTCCGCGGCGAGCCGACGCATGGACAGAGCCTCCAGGCCCTCCGTGTCGGCGATGCCGACGGCCACGGAGACGATCCGGTCGAGGCTCAGGCTCTGGCGACGCGGAGCGCGCGGCTCCCGCGCCCAGACCAGTGCGGGTGGCGGTTCCTCGGACATCGCGACAACTCCTCCAGTCAATCCACTGGGCACATCGTACGCCAGTGGCTACAGTGTTCCCATAAATGGGAACACTGTTCCCGCATCTCTCGGACCGAGGAGCCTTCATGCACGATGCCCGTATCCAGGTCCTGGTCGCCGGTGCCGGCACGGTGGGCCTGGCCGCCGCGCTGTTTCTGGCCCGTCACGGGGTGGAGGTCATGGCGGTGGAACGCCAGGCCGGGCCTTCGCAGCACCCCAGGGCCATCGGTGTCGGACCGCGCACCGTGGAACTCCTGCGCGAAATGGGCCTGGCCGAGGCGGTCGACGGTGTGGCCGTCGACATGGCCGGCGGCAACCTCGGCATGATCAAGGCCGAAAGCCTCGCCACCGCCGAAGCCCTCGCCGGCCCTGGCCCGTCGGCCGCCCGGTCCACCCCGTCGACGGTGCCGGGCGTCCGCCCGCCCGCCGACCCGCTGCGGGAGCTCAGCCCGGGTCGGCTTCGCGGCACCTGTCCGCAGAACCGGCTCGACGCGGTGCTGCTGCCGGCCGCCCGCAGGGAAGGCGCCACCGTGCTGTACGGGACAGAACTGGTCTCGTTCAGCCAGGACGGCGAAGGCGTCACGGCGATTCTCAACGGCCCGGACGGCAGGCGTTCGGTACGAGCCGACTACCTGGTGGCCGCAGACGGCGTGAAGAGCCCGGTCCGGGCCGCACTCGGCATCCCCACCACAGGCCCAGGCCCGCTCGGCGAGCCGAAGGTGAACATCCTGTTCCGCGCCGACCTGCGCAGCCTGACCCGGGGACGCTCCTTCCTCGCCTGCGAGATCACCCGCCCGGACTTCCACGGCATGCTGATGACGATCGACGGCGAGCGGGAGTGGGTCCTCCACGTCGGCTACGACCCGGACGCCGGCGAGTCGGCGCGGGACTTCACCCCGGAGCGCTGCCGCCAACTGGTCCACTCGGCACTCGGCAGCCAGGCCCCGGAGGTGGAGATCGTCTCCACGCTGCCGTGGCGGATCCGGGCGCTGGTCGCCTCCCGCTTCTCGGACGGACGGGTGTTCCTCGCCGGTGACGCCGCACACGCCATCCCGCCGCTGGGCGCCTTCGGCATGAACACCGGGATCGCCGACGCCCACAACCTGGCGTGGAAGCTGGCGCTGGTTCTGCGCGGTCCGGCCGCGCCGAACCTTCTGGACACCTACGATGCCGAGCGGCGTCCGGTCGGAGCGCTCGCCGTCGAGCAGGGCAGGCTCCGGCTGGCCGACCCCCGCCTGCACTGGGACGGAAGCCCGGCTCTGGCGGCCGAGCGAGCCCGGGCCGGCGTCGTCAACTCCCCCATCGTGCACCTGGGTTACCGATACGAGTCGACCGCGGTCATCGACCCTGTCGCCGATCTGCCGTCACACGAGGAGATCGCGCTCAACCTGGACGGCGCGCCGGGCTCCAGGGTGCCGCATCTGTGGGTCACCCGGCACGGCGCCCGGATGTCGACGCTGGACCTCGTGCGGTCACGCTTCACGGTGCTCGCCGGGCCGCGCGGCTCCGCATGGATCCAGGCCGCCGCCGAGGCTGCCGACCGGCTCGGGATGGATCTGGGCGCCGAACTGGTCACCGCAGACCCGGACGCCGGCCGGGACGCCGTCGTGGACGCCGAGGGCAGGTGGCCTGCCGCCTCCGGAACCACCCCTGGCGGCGCCCTCCTGGTCCGCCCCGACGGTTTCGTCGCCTGGCGGGCCTCCGACCCGACACACCCGGCGCGCGACCTGGAGCAGGCGCTGATCCGTCTGCTCGGCATGGAGACCGAGACGACCACGGCGCCGCCCCGCACAGCACCTGCCCCCGACGCCCCGTCAGCTCACTCACTCGGTGTCGCGGCGTGCACCCCGACCCATGGCATTTGACGCAGTGTCAGGCGTGGCTGACGGGCAGGACGTCCGGGGAGAGGGCGCCCGCACGGGCGGCGGCCGAGGTCATGCGGCGGCGGTGGTGACGACGGCAGAGGACCTCGTAGCCGATCTCCTCGGCCGGGCGGTTCACGTCACCGACGACGACCTGCTCACCCTCGACGACCATCTCGCCGCCGACCGTACGGGCGTTGTGCGTGGCGCGGGCGCCGCACCAGCACAGGGCCTCGACCTGGAGCTGCTCGATCCGGTCCGCCAGTTCGATCAGCCGCTGCGACCCGGGGAACAGCTTCGTGCGGAAGTCCGTCGTGATCCCGAAGGCGAAGACGTCCAGACCGAGGTCGTCGACGATGCGGGCGAGCTGGTCGATCTGCTCCGGGGCGAGGAACTGGGCCTCGTCCACGATCACGTAGTCGGCCTTGCCGCCCTGAGAGAGCTGGGTGACGAGGTACGCGTAGAGGTCCATGTCCCGCGGCGCCTCGACGGCCTCCGTCACCAGGCCGAGCCGGGAGGACAGCTTGCCCTCGCCCGCCCGGTCGTCGCGGGTGAAGATCACGCCCTGAAGCCCCCGCGCGTCGCGGTTGTGGGCGATCTGGAGCGCCAGGGTGCTCTTCCCGCAGTCCATGGTTCCGGAGAAGAAGACCAGCTCGGGCATGACGGGACGCGGACCTTTCGGGTCGTCGGAAGGATCGGAGGGATCAGGGGGTCAGGAACGGACTTCGAGCAGCGGGACGAGCTGCTCCGCGGGGGTCATGGACCCGTGCATGCCGACCATCGCGGACTCGTTGGGCTCGTTGACGGAGGCGGTGATCGCCACGTCGTCGTGGGCTGCGGCGACGACGTCGCCGATCCGCCCGTACACCCGCTCGTCGACCTCGGCGCCGAACCAGCCGAGGGAGACGGCCTCGTCGCGGCTCGCCACCCAGAACTGCTCGCCGACGACCTCGCGCCAGCAGGTGAGGACGTCCGCCTCGGCGCCGGGCACGGCGTAGATGTGGCGGGCGCGACCCTCGCCGCCGAGGAGGGCGACGCCCGCGCGCAGCTCCCAGTCCTCGTCGAAGTCGATGCGGTGCTGGTCGTCGAAGGGGATGTCGACCATGCCGTGGTCGGCCGTGACGTACAGGGCCGCGCGGGGCGGCAGTTGCTCGGCGAGCCGCTGTACGAGCCGGTCGACGAACATCAGCTGGCCGCGCCAGGCGTCGGAGTCGATGCCGAAGCGGTGGCCGGCGCCGTCGAGCTCGCTGTAGTACGTGTACACGAGCGAGCGGTCGCCGGCGGCGAGCTGCTCGGCGGCGAAGTCCATGCGCTCCTCACCGGAGAGCCGCCCGTGAAACGTTCCGCCGCTGAGCGCGATCTTGGTGAGCGGGGTCTGCTCGAAGATCGGGGAGGACACCTGGGCGGTGTGGATCCCGGCCTTGTGCGCGAGCTGGAAGACGGTGGGGTACGGCTGCCAGACGTGCGGCGCGGTCCACGGCTTCCAGCGCAGCTGGTTCATCAGCTCGCCGGTGTCGGGGTTGCGCACGGTGTAGCCGGCCAGTCCGTGCGTCCCGGGGTGGCGGCCGGTGCCGACGGAGGCGAGCGAGGTCGCGGTGGTGGCGGGGAATCCGGCGGTGACCGGACGGCCCGTGCCGCCCCGCGAGGAGCCGAGCAGCGAGGTCAGGTACGGGGCCTCGTCCGGGTGGGCCTTGATCTGCTCCCAGCCGAGACCGTCGATCAGGAAGACGCAGTTCCGGTCGGCCGGGGTCAGCTCGGCGATCCGCGCGTCGAAACCGGGCACGCCCTGGCCGGCCACCAGCGTCGGCAGCAGGTCGCCGAGCGAGCCGGAGGCGTACTCGGGCACGGGCGCGGTCTCCGGCGCGAGCGGGACCGGGTCGTCGGGCCAGCCGTGCGTCACGGCGGTCGGCTGCACCATCAGCGGGTGGGAGCGGCGGTGGCCGCGATGGCTTCGGACAGGGCCTGGGCGAACGCGAGGGTCTGCCGGACGGTGTCCGGGCCGTCGCCGGCGTCGCTCACGCGCAGGCTGAGGTCGTCGGCGGTGGCGTTGCCGGTGTAGCCGTGGTCGGCGTCGCAGTTGGGGTCGCCGCAGGCGGCGGGCTCCAGGTCGATGCGGGAGACGGCACCCCAGCCGATGGTGAGGACCACCTCGCGGGGCAGCGTGCCCGGCGTGTACGACTCGGGGTTGGCGACCACGCGGCTGACGACGACCGACGAGATCCGGTCGAGCTTCACGGACTCGGTGGAGGTCGTGGCGTACGGGGTCGGGGAGCTGGTGTCGGCGGCCTGCTCGTCGGTGTGGCTGACGATGAAGCGGTGCGGCGTCAGGACGAGGACGGTGACGTGGCGCCGGACCTCGTTCGCGTCGAAGGTGGTCTCCTGGTGGACCACGTACGACGCGACGGCCTCGCCGCCGACGGCGGCCTCCACCGCCTCGGCCACGAGGGCCGGGTAGTAGCCGCTGCGCTCGATCGCCGCGCGCAGCCCCTGGGTCGTCGTACCGCTCTTTGCCATGGACTCCATCCTACGGGGCCGAGGGGCCCCCTCAGGCCCGTCAGTAACGTGGCAGGCTCCGTGGGCCGAGGTCCGTGCGGGGCGCGGGCGGGGCCAGCCGGACGGTCGCGCCGAGGACGGAGAGTCCGCGGGGTGCCACGACCACCGGCTCCAGGGAGACCGCGACCACCTCGGGGTGGTCGTCGACGAGCCGGGACACCCGCAGCAGGAGCTCCTCCAGGGCCGGGGTGTCGACCGGGGCGGAGCCGCGCCAGCCGAAGAGCAGCGGGGCGGTGCGGAGGGAGCGGACGAGTTCGGCGGCGTCCCGGTCGGTGGCCGGAACCAGCCGGTGGGCGGTGTCGCCGAGCAGTTCGGAGGCCGCCCCCGAGAGGCCGAAGGAGAGGACGGCGCCGACGGCCGGGTCGATCGCGGAGCGGACGACGGTGTCGACGCCCCGGGGCACCATCGCCTGGACGACCGGCTGGAGCTCCTCCGGTTTGCCGAGGACCTCGGTCAGCTCGGCGTACGCCGTGCGGAGCTGCTCCTCGGTGGCGAGGTCGAGCCGGACGCCCCCGAGGTCGGGGCGGTGGCGGAGGTGCGGCGCGGTGGTCTTGAGCGCGACGGGGTAGCCGAGCCGGCCTGCGGCGGCCGCGGCCGCGCCGGGGGTGGGCGCGGGGAGGGTCGGCAGCGCCTTGATCCCGTACCGGGCGAGCAGCGCCCCGGCCTCCTCGGTGTCGAGGGTCACACCGCCGGCGTCCACTCCGTCGCCGCCGAGGACCCCCTCGATGAGCGCGGCGGCCCCGGCCTCGTCGATGTCCTCGTACTCGGGCACCCGCCCGGGCTCGGCGGCCTGCCGCCGCCACTGTCCGTACCGCACGGCCTCGGCCAGGGCCCGCACGGCCCGCTCGGCGGCGGGGTAGGCGGGGATGGCGGCGGCGCCCCCGGCAGGCGGGGCGGCGTCGGGACGGGGGGCGGCCGGTGCCGCGCCCGGGCCCGGCGCGGCGGCCGGGGGCGCGCCGGGCGCGGTCCGGACCGGGCTCGCCGCGGGCGCCTGGGCGGCCGGGGGCGCCTGACCGGTTCCGGTCGGGGAAGCGGCGGACCGGCGCTCGGCCGACAGCCCTTCGGGCAGGGGCGGGGACACGCGCGGGGGCCCGTCAGGCCCGGGCCCCGCCGGGGCTCCGGCCCGCCCGGCACCGGAGACGGCAGGGACCGCACCCCGTCCCGGCGCTGCCGGCCTCGTGCTCGTCGCGACCGCGAGGGCCTCCGCGAGGCCGCCCATCTCGACGTGGACGACGACGACCGGCTTGGTCGGCGCGGGGGCGGAGGCGACGGCCTCGCGGAGGGCGGCCGCGAGCACCTCGCCGTCGCCGAACTCGGTCGCACCGTCCTCGCCGACCCAGGGGATCGCGGTGACGACGACCGCGTCGGACGTCTCGTCGGCGAGTGCCGCCGCCAGCGCGTCACGGAAGTCCGCCGGGACCGCGGACGTCGTCAGGTCGAGCGGTCGCAGCGGTCGCAGCCCCTCGGTCAGGCAGGCGTCGTACGTGAGGAGGCCGAGCGACTCGGAGTTGCCGAGGATCGCGACCCGGGGCCCGGCGGGCAGCGGCTGGGCGGCGAGGAGCAGTCCGGCGTCGACGAGTTCGGTGACGGTGTCGACGCGGATCACCCCGGCCTGGCGGAGCAGCGCGGAGACCGTGGCGTGCGGGATGCGGGTGACCGGCACCCGGTGGCCGGGCGGGGCGCTGCCGCTGTGCCGGGCGCCCTTGACGACCACGACGGGCTTGACGGCGGCGGTGCGGCGGGCGAGCCGGGTGAACTTCCGGGGGTTGCCGATCGACTCCAGGTAGAGGAGGACGACGTCGGTGCCGGGGTCGTCGTACCAGTGCTGGAGGAAGTCGTTGCCGGAGACGTCGGCGCGGTTGCCGGCCGAGATGAAGGAGGAGAGCCCCGCGCCCCGCCGGTGCAGCCCGGCGAGGAGGGCGATCCCGATGGCGCCGGACTGGGTGAAGAGCCCGATCCGCCCGGCGGCCGGCATCTGCGGCGCGAGCGAGGCGTTGAGCCGGACATCGTCGGCGGTGTTGATGATCCCGAAGGCGTTGGGGCCGATGATCCGCATGCCGTACGAGCGGGCCTGGCGTACGAGCTCACGCTGGCGCTCGCGGCCGGCGGCCCCGCTCTCGGCGTATCCGGCGGAGAGCACGACGAGGCCGCGCACCCCGTGCTCGCCGCAGTCCGCGACGGCCTCGGGCACCCGGTCGGCGGGGACGGCGACGACGGCCAGGTCGACCGGTTCGCCGATGGCGCCGACGGAGGGGTGGGCGGGGACGCCGTCGAGCTCGGTCGCTCCGGTGAGCGCGGCGTTCACCGCGTACACCCGCCCCGTGAAGCCGGCCCCGAGGAGGTTGCGGAGCACGGTCCGGCCGACGCCGCCCGGTGCGCGTCCGGCGCCGACGACGGCTACGGACCCGGGGGTGAGGAGCCGCTGCACGGACCGCGCCTCGGCGCGCTGCTCCCGCGCGCGCTGCACGGCGAGGGAGCGATCGGTCGGTTCGAGGTCGAGGTGGAGCCGTACGGAGCCGTCCTCGAAGCTGCGCTTCTGGGTGTAGCCCGCGTCGGTGAAGACCTTGATCATCTTGTTGTTGGCGGGGAGCACCTCGGCGGCGAAGCGGCGGATGTTCCGCTCGCGCGCGACCGCCGCGATGTGTTCGAGGAGGGCGGAGGCGACGCCCCTCCCCTGGTGCGCGTCCTGGACGAGGAACGCGACCTCGGCCTCGTCGGCCGGGGCGGAGGCGGGCAGCCCCTGGGCGTTGATGCGGTCGTAGCGCACGGTGGCGATGAACTCGCCGCCTACGGTCGCCGCGAGCCCGACCCGGTCCACGAAGTCGTGGTGGGTGAAGCGGTGGACGTCCTTGGCGGACAGGCGCGGGTAGGGGGCGAAGAAGCGGTAGTACTTCGATTCGTCCGAGACCTGCTCGTAGAAGCTGACCAGCCGCTCGGCGTCGTCGGCGGTGATGGGCCTGATGCGCGCGGTGCCGCCGTCGCGGAGCACCACGTCCGCCTCCCAGTGGTCGGGGTAGGCGTGCTCGGGCGGAGCCGGCCTCGCCGGGGGTGCCGGTGGTTCCGCCGCTTCCGACTGCTCCGACGCGCTCTGCATGGGGTCAGCCTACGGCGGCGACACGACGGCGGCATCGGTCGCGTGGCGGGTGTGCGCGATGCAAGGTGTTGCAAGGTAGGGAGGGCCGAACGGCGGTCCGATCCGGGCCGAAGGTCGGCGCGAGCACCGCGCGACCCGTGAGAGACTGGTCTAGACAACCCGCTTGAGACTTGAAGGGCAACACCATGGCTGAGCGCCGCGTCAACGTCGGCTGGGCCGAGGGCCTGCACGCCCGCCCCGCGTCCATCTTCGTCCGTGCCGCCACGGCCTCCGGCGTGCCGGTGACGATCGCCAAGTCCGACGGCACCCCCGTGAACGCCGCCTCCATGCTCGCGGTGCTCGGCCTGGGCGCTCAGGGCGGCGAGGAGATCGTTCTCGCTTCGGAGGCCGACGGCGCCGAGATCGCGCTCGACCGCCTGGCGAAGCTGGTCGCCGAGGGCCTGGACGAGCTCCCCGAGACCGTCTGACCCCGGCCCCCCGTACGACGAATGGCCGTGGTCGCCGGAATTCCGGCGACCACGGCCATTCGCTTTTCCCCGGACTCCGCTTTCGGGCAGCACGATATATACAGGCAGCACGAATAGCCCGGCCGGAATGCCTGTTCTTTGTATACGGTGTGCGCGTTAATTCCGGGCACTCGCCGTGTTGACTGCGTGTTGCGAAACCCTCACACGGCCGGGCTCCGGCCTTTTGAGCCGGTGCAGCGACAGCGAGCGTTCCGCGTGCAGCGCGGTCAGCGCCCTCGCCCGTTCGGCGTCGCCGCGGGCCACGGCGTCCACGATCGCGCCGTGCTCGGCCCAGGCCTCCACCGGCTGGGCGGGCTGCTCGATCACGTACGTCCAGGCGATCTTGTGCCGCAGCTGGGTGAGGAGCGCGGTCAGGGCCGGGCTCCCGGAGGCCTGCGCGAGGGTCTCGTGGAACCAGCCGCCGAGCGAGCGCAGATCCTCGCCCTGGCCGCGCCTGGCCCGCTCCTGCCCCAGCCTGACCAGGCCGCGCAGCACCTTGAGGTGCGCCTCCGTGCGCCGCTGCGCGGCCCGCGCGGCCCCGAGCGGTTCGAGCAGCGCCCGCATGTCGAGCAGGTCGGCCGCCTCCTGCTCGGTCGGCTCGGCGACCTGGGCGCCCGCGTGGCGGCGGGTGACGACGAAGCCCTCGGACTCCAGGGTGCGCAGCGCCTCGCGGACCGGGACCCGGGAGACCCCGTACCGGCGGGCGAGCTGCTCCTCGGTCAGCCGCCCTCCCTGCTCGAACACGCCGGAGACGATGTCGTCCCGGATCGCCGTGCATACCGAATGCGCGGGAATGCGCATGTCCGACCTCCGCCTTGGTCCGCGCGAGACAATTCGAGCGGCGCCTGTTCTGCGCCCGATCTTCGACTCTATTGCAGCGCGCCGGAATTTCCGATGCCCCGGCGGAATCCATGGACGTCTTTTGGTCAGCGAAAAGCCCCGGCTCAGTACGAGCCGGGGCTTTTGCGACGCGGTGTGCGGCGGAGGTGCGGGTCAGACGGAGACGCCGCGGGCGCGGAGGTACGTGATCGGGTTGATGTCCGAGCCGTACTCGGGGCTCGTGCGGGCCTCGAAGTGGAGGTGCGGGCCGGTGGAGTTGCCGGAGGAGCCCGAGATGCCTATCTGCTGGCCCGGCTCGACGGTCTGACCGACGTAGACCCCGAGGGAGGAGAGGTGCCCGTACTGGGTGTACGTGCCGTCGTTCATCCGGATGACGATGTTGTTGCCGTACGCGCCGCCCCAGCCGGCCTCGACGACGGTGCCGGAGCCGACGGAGACGACCCGGGTGCCGTAGGCGGCGTGGAAGTCGATGCCGGAGTGGCTGCCGGAGGACCAGAGCGAGCCGCCGGTCTTGTAGCCGGTGGAGACGTACGAGCCGGCGACGGGGAGCTGGAAGGAGGCCAGACGGCGGCGCTCGGCCTCGCGGGCGGCGCGCTCGCGCTCCACCCGGATCTCCTTGGCGCGGGCCTCGGCCTTGCGCTTCGCCTCGGCCTTGGCCTTCGCCTTGGCGATGGCCTCGACGGCCTCCTGCTCCTGGGCGGCGGCCTGGGCGTTGATCCGGTCCACGAGGGAGTCCTCGTTGATCACCTGGATGAGGCCGGTGTCCTCGACGGAGCGGTTGTCCGTGTCGGCGGCGAGCGCCGGGGAGGCGAGGGTTCCGATGACGCCGGTGGTGGCCAGCGTCGCGACGCCGGCGATGCCCACGCTGCGGCGCGCCATCCGGCTCGGACCACGATGCTTCCCGGTGGCACGGGTGAACGCCATGTAGGGGCTGATCCTTTCCTTCCTTCTCGCCTACCGGGTTAGCTGACGGGTTCGGAGCAGGAAGGTCTCCTACGAGCCCCTCCGTACGAGACGAAGGCGCCCGATTCACCCCAGGGACTACGTGTGGGTCCCCGGCTCCCCAGGCTCGCGCCTGACGGGGACTCGGCGATGACTGTCCGATGCCGCGGCTGCGGCACGTGCAACTGACGAACAGCCGCACCGACGCTATGCGGATCGTCTTTCAATCACCAACCAGACACGCCTTTTGTAAGACATGCCACAGGGCATTCAAGCACCCTTGCCCCCAATACGGACAAAGCGGAGGACCCCGACGAACTATGCCGTCGGGGTCCTGCCGTTGTCGCGTCAGGGGCCGGAATCAGCCCGTCACGACGGTCACTTCACCGATGCCGAGCGCGCGCACCGGGTCCGCGATCTGCGCCGCGTCGCCGACCAGGACGGTCACGAGCCGGTCCACCGGGAAGGCGTTGACCACGGCGGCCGTCGCCTCGACCGTGCCGGTCTCGGCCAGGCGCGCGTACAACTGGGCCTGGAAGTCGTCCGGAAGGTGCTGCTCCACCTGGTCGGAGAGCGTCCCGGCCACGGAGGCGGCCGTCTCGTACTTGAGCGGCGCCACCCCCACCAGGTTCTGCACGGCCGTCTCCCGCTCGGCGTCGGTGAGGCCCTCCGCGGCGAGGGTGCGCAGCACCTTCCACAGGTCCTCAAGTGCCGGGCCCGTGTTGGGGGTGTCGACGGATCCGCTGATGGCGAGCATCGCGGCGCCGTTCCCCCCGGCGTCGGAGCGGAGCACCTGGCCGAAGGCCCGCACGCCGTACGTGTAGCCCTTCTCCTCGCGCAGGACCCGGTCCAGACGCGAGGTCAGGGTGCCGCCGAGGCAGTACGTGCCGAGGACCTGGGCCGGCCAGACGCGGTCGTGCCGGTCGGCGCCGATGCGGCCGATCAGCAGCTGCGTCTGAACGGCGCCGGGACGGTCCACGATGACGACCCGTCCGGTGTCGTCGGCGGTGATCGGCGGCATCGGGAGCGGCTCGGCCGGCTCACCCGTCCAGGCGCCCAGCGTCTCGGCGAGGACCTTGTCGAGGTCGACGCCGGTCAGGTCGCCGACGACCACGGCGGTGGCCGTGGCGGGCCGGACGTACGCCTCGTAGAAGGCGCGGACGGCCGCGGCGTCGATCGCGGCGACGGTCTCCTCGGTGCCCTGGCGCGGCCGGGACATCCGCGACTCGGCCGGGAACAGCTCCTTGGAGAGCTGCTTGGCCGCGCGACGGGCCGGGTTGGCCGTCTCGTGCGGGATCTCGTCGAGACGGTTGCGCACCAGGCGCTCGATCTCGGTGTCCAGGAACGCCGGGGCGATCAGGGCCTCGGAGATCAGGCCGAGCGCCTTGGGCAGCCGGGAGACCGGAACCTCCAGGGAGACCCGTACGCCCGGGTGGTCGGCGTGCGCGTCGAGCGTGGCGCCGCAGCGCTCCAGCTCGGCCGCGAACTCCTCGGCGCTGCGCTGGTCGGTGCCCTCGGAGAGCGCGCGGGCCATGATGGTGGCGACACCGTCGAGACCGGCGGGCTCGGCGTCCAGCGGGGCCGGCAGGAAGATCTCCACGGCGACGACCTGCTGGCCGGGGCGGTGGCTGGTGAGCAGGGTCAGGCCGTTGTCCAGCTTCCCGCGGTCCGGGGCCGGGAAGGCCCAGGGCCTGGCGGCGCCGGGCGCCGGCTGCGGGTGGAAGTCCATGCTCGTCAAAGACACGGCAGCGTCGGTCACTGGTCCGCTCCCTCTTCGTCGTCATCGCCGTCGGCGTCGTCGCTCTGCTCGCTCGCCAGGGGCTCGTAGACGAGCACCGCGCGGTTGTCGGGGCGCAGCTTGGCCGCGGCGACCGCCTGCACCTCCTCGGCGGTGATGTCGAGGACCCGGTCGACGGCGGTGAGGGCGAGCTGCGGGTCGCCGAACAGCACGGCGAACCGGCACAGTTCGTCCGCGCGGCCCGCGACGGTGCCGAGCCGGTCCAGCCACTCGCGCTCCAGCTGGGCCTGCGCGCGCTCCATCTCCTCGGGCGTGGGGCCCTCGGCGGCGAACCGGGCGAGCTCCTCGTCGACGGCCGCCTCGATCTGCGGGACCTCGACGCCTCCGGAGGTCTTGACGTCCAGCCAGCCCAGCGAGGGCGCCCCGGCGAGCCGCAGCAGGCCGAAGCCGGCGGCGACGGCCGTGCGGTCACGGCGGACCAGGCGGTTGTGCAGGCGGGAGGACTCCCCGCCGCCCAGGACCGTCAGGGCCAGGTCGGCGGCGTCGCACTCGCGCGTGCCGTCGTGCGGCAGCCGGTAGGCGGCCATCAGCGCGCGCGCCGGGACCTCCTCCTCGACGACCTCGCGCAGCTGCTCGCCGATGACCTCGGGCAGGTCGCCGGAACGCGGCTGGGGCTTGCCGTCGTGGGCGGGGATGGAGCCGAAGTACTTCTCGACCCAGGCGAGCGTCTGCGCCGGGTCGATGTCGCCGACGACGGACAGCACCGCGTTGTTCGGGGCGTAGTACGTGCGGAAGAAGTTCCGCGCGTCCTCCAGGGTGGCCGCGTCCAGGTCGGCCATGGAGCCGATCGGCGTGTGGTGGTACGGGTGGCCCGCCGGGTAGGCGAGGGCGGTCAGCTTCTCGAAGGCCGTGCCGTACGGCACGTTGTCGTAGCGCTGGCGGCGCTCGTTCTTGACGACGTCCCGCTGGTTCTCCATGGACTCGTCGTCCAGGGCGGCGAGCAGCGAGCCCATGCGGTCGGCCTCCAGCCAGAGCGCGAGCTCCAGCTGGTGCGTGGGCATGGTCTCGAAGTAGTTGGTGCGCTCGAAGCTCGTGGTGCCGTTGAGCGAGCCGCCGGCGCCCTGCACCAGCTCGAAGTGGCCGTTCCCGTGCACCTGCTTCGAGCCCTGGAACATCAGGTGCTCGAAGAGGTGGGCGAGGCCCGTGCGGCCCTTGACCTCGTGACGCGAGCCGACGTCGTACCAGAGGCAGACCGCGGCGACCGGGGTCAGGTGGTCCTCCGAGAGCACCACGCGCAGGCCGTTCGCCAACCGGTGCTCGGTCGCTGTCAGGCCGCCGGAGCCGGCCTCGGCCGTGGCCGTGTGACCCATGGGCATGTACGTCCCTTCGATCGCGATGTGAAAAAGTCCTGCCACTGTATGCAAGCGCGCCGACACCTGGCGAAGTTCCCGACCCTTCGTGATGTCCCTCGTCCGGGTCGCGGTCGGCGTTGTCGGTGGCACGGTCCACAATGGTCCGCGTCAGATCAACCTTGTTGGTGAAGGAGCCGCAGCCGCGATGGCCCGCCGCAGCACGAAGACACCGCCGCCGGACGACGCGTTCGAGGAGCGAATCCTCGACATCGACGTCGTCGACGAGATGCAGGGCTCCTTCCTCGAGTACGCGTACTCGGTGATCTACTCGCGCGCCCTGCCGGACGCCCGCGACGGAATGAAGCCCGTCCAGCGCCGCATCGTCTTCCAGATGGGCGAGATGGGGCTGCGGCCCGACCGCGGCTTCGTCAAGTGCGCCCGTGTCGTCGGCGAGGTGATGGGCAAGCTCCACCCGCACGGCGACGCGTCGATCTACGACGCGATGGTCCGCATGGCGCAGCCCTTCTCCATGCGCCTCCCCCTCGTCGACGGCCACGGCAACTTCGGTTCCCTGGGCAACGACGACCCGCCGGCCGCCATGCGGTACACCGAGTCGCGGATGGCGCCGGCCGCGCTGCTCATGACCGAGTCCATCGACGAGGACACGGTCGACTTCACGCCGAACTACGACGGCCAGGAGCAGGAGCCGGTCGCGCTCCCCGCCGCCTACCCGAACCTGCTGGTCAACGGCGCCTCGGGCATCGCGGTCGGCATGGCGACGAACATGCCCCCGCACAACCTCGGCGAGGTCATCGCGGCCGCCCGCCACCTGATCCGCCACCCGAACGCAGACCTCGAGACGCTGATGCGTTTCGTGCCCGGCCCCGACCTGCCCACCGGCGGCCGGATCGTCGGCCTCTCCGGCATCAAGGACGCGTACGAGTCGGGCCGCGGCTCCTTCAAGATCCGCGCCACGACGAGCGTGGAGACGGTGACGGCGCGCCGCAAGGGCATCGTCGTGACCGAGCTGCCCTTCACGGTCGGCCCCGAGAAGGTCATCTCCAAGATCAAGGACCTGGTCGGCTCCAAGAAGCTCCAGGGCATCGCGGACGTCAAGGACCTCACCGACCGCAGCCACGGTCTGCGCCTGGTCATCGAGATCAAGAACGGCTTCGTGCCCGAGGCCGTCCTGGAGCAGCTCTACAAGCTGACGCCGATGGAGGAGTCCTTCGGCATCAACAACGTGGCGCTGGTCGACGGACAGCCGCTCACCCTCGGCCTCAAGGAGCTCCTGGAGGTCTACCTCGACCACCGCTTCGAGGTCGTCCGGCGCCGCTCCGAGTTCCGCCGCACCAAGAAGCGCGACCGGCTCCACCTGGTCGACGGCCTCCTCGTCGCGCTGCTCGACATCGACGAGGTCATCCGGCTCATCCGGGAGAGCGAGAACTCCGCCCAGGCCAAGGAGCGCCTGATGGAGCGCTTCTCGCTGAGCGAGATCCAGACGCAGTACATCCTGGACACCCCGCTGCGCCGCCTCACCAAATTCGACCGGCTTGAACTGGAGAGCGAGCGCGACCGTCTCAACGGCGAGATCGACGAGCTGACCGGCATCCTCGACTCCGACGCGGAGCTGCGCAAGCTGGTCTCGGCGGAACTGGCGGCGGTCGCCAAGAAGTTCGCCACGGACCGGCGCACGGTCCTGCTGGAGTCGGCGGGCGCGCCCGTCGCGGCCGTGTCCCTGGAGGTCGCGGACGACCCGTGCCGGGTGCTGCTCTCCTCGACCGGCCTCCTCGCCCGTACGGCGACGGCGGAGCTGCCCGCGGTGGACCCGGACGCGGCGCGCGTCAAGCACGACGTGATCGTGTCGGCGGTGGCGGCGACCCAGCGCGGTGACGTCGGCGCGGTGACCTCGGCCGGCCGGCTGCTGCGGGTCGCGGTGATCGACCTGCCGCAGCTTCCGGACACGGCGAGCGCCCCGAACCTGGCGGGCGGCGCACCACTGTCGGAGTTCCTCACCCTGGAGGGGGACGAGACGGTGGTCTGCCTGACCACGCTGGACGAGTCCTCGCCGGGCCTCGCCCTCGGCACGCTGCAGGGCGTGGTCAAGCGCGTGGTGCCGGACTATCCGGCGAACAAGGACGAGCTGGAGGTCATCACCCTCAAGGACGGTGACCGGATCGTGGGCGCGACGGAGCTGCGGACGGGCGAGGAGGACCTGGTCTTCATCACCTCCGACGCCCAGTTGCTGCGCTACCAGGCCTCGCAGGTACGGCCGCAGGGCCGCCCGGCGGGCGGCATGGCGGGCGTCAAGCTCACCGCGGGCGCCGAGGTGATCTCGTTCACGGCGGTCGACCCGGCGGCGGACGCCGTCGTCTTCACCGTCGCGGGCTCCACGGGCACCCTGGACTCGTCGACGGGTACGTCGGCGAAGCTGACCCCCTTCGACCAGTACCCGCGCAAGGGCCGCGCGACCGGCGGCGTCCGCTGCCAGCGCTTCCTGAAGGGCGAAGACGTCCTGATCCTGGCCTGGGCGGGCGCCACCCCGGCCCGCGCCGCGCAGAAGACCGGCACCCCGGTGACGCTGCCGGAGATCGACCCCCGCCGCGACGGCTCGGGCACTCCGCTGCCGAAGCCGGTCGACGTGGTGGCGAGCCCGGCGGGTTAGGCCTCGTCCGGTGGATCGGGGTCGGAGGAGTCCTAGGACTCCTCCGGCCCCTCCTCCGTCCGCTGCACGTACCGCAGGACGCCCCACATGCTCGGCTCGTCCGGGGTGTCCTGCGGGCCGTTCAGCTCACAGGAGGCGAGTTCCTTGCGCAGTCCGGCCGCGTCGACGCCGGAGCCGATCAGGACGAGCTGGGTGAGGCGCTCCTCGCCGGCCGGCCAGGGCTCGGGGTAGAAGCGCAGGAAGCGGCCGACCGCGTGCACGGTGTAGCGGTTGGCCGGGTCGGCGGGGCCGAGGTCGACGAAGCCCTTGATCCGGTAGAGGCCCTCGGGGCGCGAGTCGAGGAAGGCCATGAGCCGGCGCGGGTGCAGGGGCGTCGAGGCCGTCACCGAGAGGGTCTCGTAGGCCGCGTGCGGATGGGCGTGGCCGCCGTCCTCGGAGCCGTACAGGATGTCCTCGATCGACATCTGGCCCTCGATCTCGCCCTCCTGTACGACCCGGTCGAAGAGCAGCTCCGGATCGACCCGCCCGTGGGAGGCCTCGACCACTGCGGCGCGTCCGGCGAGCCCGGCCACCGTGTCCCGCACGCTCCGCAGCTCGTCCGCGGGCACCCGGTCGGCCTTGTTGACGACGACGAGGTCGGCGAGGGAGAGGTGCCGGTCGGTCCCGGGGTGCCGCTGCCGCGTGGCCGCGAACTCGGCCGCGTCGACGACCTGGACCAGCCCTCCGTACACGACCCGCTCGTTCTCGCTGGCGAGCACCATGCGGACCAGCTCCTCCGGCTCCGCCAGCCCGCTCGCCTCGATCACGATCACGTCGAGCCGGGACTCGGGCCGGGTCAGGACCTCCAGGTACTCGTCGAGCTCGCCGGCGTCGACGGCGCAGCAGAGGCAGCCGTTGCCGAGGGAGACGGTGGAGCCGACCTGGCCCGCGACGGTCATCGCGTCGATGCCGATGTCGCCGAAGTCGTTGACCATGACTCCGATGCGGGTGCCCCGGGCGCTGCGCAGCAGGTGGTTCAGGAGCGTGGTCTTCCCCGCCCCGAGAAACCCGGCCAGGACGACGACGGGGATCTGCTGCGTGGTCAAGGGACGTGCCTCCGGTTCCTTGGGATCACGCGGCCGTGGGAGCCGCGGGAAACCCCCAGAATAGGCGCCCGTTCCGTCACCATTTCCGGTCACCGGCCGCGGCCGTCTACCGTTTCCGGCATGACCCCCGCACAGACCGGCCCCCCGCGCCCCCGCGCGCGCCGTCGACGGTTCGGGTGGCCGCAGCGGGTGTTCTCGCAGGTCCTGCTGATGCAGCTGGCCATCGCGACCGGTGTGACCGTCCTCGCCACCGGGCTCTTCCTCGCCCCGCTCAGCGCCCAGCTCGACGACCAGGCCATGCGCCGTGCCCTGGCCATCGCCGGGACCACCGCGTCGCCCCGGCTCGCGGCGGACCTCACCGGCAGCCGGCCGTCCGCGCGGGGCCCGGTCCAGACGGAGGCGGAGCGGATCCGGGCCTCCACGGGAGCCGAGTACGTCGTGGTCATGGACACGCACGGAGTGCGCTGGTCGCACACCGACCCCGCCCAGATCGGCAGGCTCGTCTCCACCGACCCCAGCACGGCCCTCGCCGGGCACGAGGTGATGGAGATCGACAGCGGCACCCTGGGCCGCTCGGCACGCGGCAAGGTGCCGCTGCGGGACGCCGACGGGCGGATCGTCGGCGCGGTCTCCGTCGGCATCGAGTACGACAGCGTCCGCGACCGGCTCCTCGCCGCCATCCCGGGGCTCCTCGCCTACGCGGGCGGCGCGCTCGCGGCCGGGGCGCTCGCCGCGTACCTGATCTCCCGGCGGCTCCAGCGGCAGACCCACGACCTGGCCTTCTCCGACATCTCCGCGCTGCTCGCCGAACGCGAGGCCATGCTGCACGGCATCCGGGAAGGCGTCGTGGCCCTGGACCGCAACGGCTCCGTGCGGCTCATGAACGACGAGGCCCAGCGGCTCCTCGGCCTCGGCCCCGAGGCGGCGGGCCGGCCGCTGGACGAGGTCCTCGGCGGGGGCCGTACCGCCGACGTCCTCGCGGGCCGGGTCACCGGCGAGGACCTGCTCACCGTCCGGGGACACCGGGTGCTGATCGCCAACCGGATGCCCACGGACGACGGCGGCGCGGTGGCGACCCTCCGCGACCGCACCGAGCTGGAACGCCTCGGCCGCGAGCTGGACTCCACCCGGGGCCTGATCGACGCGCTGCGCGCCCAGGACCACGAGCACGCCAACCGGCTGCACACCCTCCTCGGGCTCCTGGAGCTGGAGATGCACGAGGAGGCGGTCGAGTTCGTCACGGAGGTGGTCGGCGTGCACCGGGCCACCGCCGAGCAGGTCACGGAGAAGGTCCACGACCCGCTCCTCGCCGCGCTCCTGGTCGGGAAGGCGGCCGTCGCCGCCGAGCGCGGCGTCTCGCTGCGGCTCGCGCCCGACTCCCTGCTGCCGGACCGGCTCGTCGACCCGCGCGAGCTGGTCACCGTCGTCGGCAACCTGGTCGACAACGCCCTGGACGCCGTCGCCGGCACCCCCGGCGCCCGCATCGAGGTCTCCTTCCGCGCCCAGGGCCGTACGGTGGTGCTGCGGGTCTCGGACAGCGGCCCGGGGGTCCCGGAGGAGCGCCGCGAGCTGATCTTCACCGAGGGCTGGACGACGAAGGAGCTGCCTTCCCACGGGAAGCGCGGGCTCGGGCTCGCCCTGGTGCGCCGGCTCGCCGAGCGCCGGGGCGGCACCGCCGAGGTGGCCGGCGGTCCCGGGGGCGGCGCCGAGTTCACGGTGGTCCTCCCGGACGCCCTGACCGAGCCGCGGGCCGCCGCACCCGAGCCGGCCGAGGAGGCGCGATGATCGACGTGCTCGTGGTCGACGACGACGTGCTGGTCGCGCGGATCAACGCCGCCTACGTCGCCAAGGTGCCCGGCTTCCGGGTCGTCGCCACCGCCCACTCCACCGCCGAGGCCCTGGCCGCCCTGGACGCACACCCGGTGGATCTGATCCTCCTGGACCACTACCTGCCCGACGAGAACGGACTGGCGGCGGTACGGGAACTCCGCGCGCGCGGCCACCAGTGCGACGTGATCATGGTGACGGCGGCCCGCGACGTGGCCACCGTGCAGTCGGCGATGCGACACGGCGCGCTCCAGTACCTGGTCAAGCCGTTCAACTTCGCCGGGCTCCGCGCCAAGCTGGAGGCCTACGCGACGCTCCGCCGCACCCTGGAGAGCGGCGGCGAGGCGGAGCAGGCCGAGGTGGACCGGATCTTCGGAGTCCTGTCGGCGGGCGCCGTCGCCCCCGACCTGCCCAAGGGCCACTCCCCCACCACGGCCGAGCTGGTCCGGCAGGTACTCCTCGCGGCCGACGGCCCGCTGTCCGCCCAGGAGATCGCCGAGCGGGCCGGCGTCAGCCGCCAGACCGCGCAGCGCTACCTCAAGCTCCTGGAACGCACCGGCCGGGTGCGCCTCTCCCTCCGGTACGGCGAGACGGGCCGCCCCGAGCACCGGTACGCCTGGGCGAGCTCGCCGTCCGGCGGCTGACGCTCCGCGCGGGACGGTCAGACGGCGCCCGCGCCCGTCAGGGCCCGCACCTCGGTCTCGGCGTGCCGGGCCTCGTCGGGCGGCTCGGTCGAGGTGACCGTACCGATCCACCCGGCCAGGAAGCCGAGCGGGATGGAGACCACTCCGGGGTTCTGCAGCGGGAAGAGGTGGAAGTCGACGCCCGGGAAGAGTGATTCCGGGCTGCCGGAGACGACCGGGGAGACGAGGACGAGCAGCACCGCGGGGATCAGGCCGCCGTACACCGCCCAGACCGCACCCCGGGTGGTGAACTTCCGCCAGAACAGCGAGTAGAGCAGCACCGGCAGATTGGCGGAGGCCGCGACGGCGAAGGCCAGGCCGACGAGGAAGGCGACGTTGAGGTCGCGGGCGAGCAGCCCGAGGCCGATGGCGGCCGCCCCGATCCCCGCGGCGGCGACCCGGGCCACGGTCACCTCGCTGTACTGCTTCGCGTGCCGGCGGCGCAGTGAGCTGTACAGGTCGTGGGCGACGGAGGCCGAGGAGGCCAGCGTGATCCCCGCGACGACGGCGAGGATCGTCGCGAAGGCGACGGCGGCGACGATCGCGAAGAGCACCGTACCGCCGGTGGAGCCCGCGCCCCCGCCGAGGTCGAGGGCGAGCAGCGGTACGGCGGTGTTCCCGGAGGCGTTGGAAGCGCGCACCTCGTCGGGGCCGATCAGCGCGGCCGCGCCGAAGCCGAGCACGATGGTCATCAGGTAGAAGCTGCCGATGAGCCCGATGGACCAGACGACGGAGCGGCGGGCGGCCCGGGCGGTCGGCACGGTGTAGAACCGCGACAGGATGTGCGGCAGGCCCGCGGTGCCCAGGACGAGGGCGAGTCCGAGGCTGATGAAGTCGAGTCGGGCCGTCCAGTCGCCGCCGTAGCGCAGCCCGGGCGCGAGGAATCCCAGGCCGTGCCCGCTGCGGTCGGCCGCGGTGGAGAGCAGGCTGTTCACATCGCCGTGGAATCGGAGCAGGACGAGGACGGTGAGCGCGATCGTGCCGGCCATGAGCAGGACCGCCTTGACGATCTGGATCCAGGTGGTGGCCCGCATGCCGCCGAGCGACACGTAGATCACCATCAGCGCGCCCACGCCGATCACCGTCCACGAGCGCGCCGCCTCGCTGGAACCGCCGAGCAGCAGCGCCACCAGGCTCCCGGCCCCCACCATCTGGGCCACGAGGTACAGCACGGAGACGGCCACGGAGGACGTCCCGGCGGCGATCCGCACCGGCCTCTCCGCCATCCGCGCGGCGACGACGTCGGCCAGCGTGAACCGCCCGCAGTTGCGGACCAGTTCGGCGACCAGCAGGAGCACGACCAGCCAGGCGACGAGGAAGCCGACGGAGTACAGCATGCCGTCGTAGCCGTAGAGCGCGATGAGCCCGGAGATGCCGAGGAAGGAGGCCGCGGACATGTAGTCCCCGGCGATGGCGAATCCGTTCTCCAACGGCGAGAACAGCCGCCCTCCGGCGTAGAACTCCTCCGCCGAACCCTGGCGGTGGCGGCTCACCCAGGTGGTGATCCCCAGGGTGACCGCGACGAACACGCTGAACAGCAGGAGCGCCAGGGTCTGATGGTCTCCGGTCACGGCTGCACCACCCCTCGGGTCATCTCCTGTGTGTCCCAGCGCAGTTCCAGCGCGGCCCGGTCCCGGCGCAGCCGCGCGTGGCGCGTGTACGCCCAGGTCAGCAGGAAGGTGGTGAGGAACTGCCCGAGCCCCGCGACCATCGCCACGTTCACCGCTCCGGCCACCGGCCGGGCCATGAGCCCGGGTGCGGCGGTCGCCGCCACCACATAGGCGAGGTACCACAGGAGGAACGCCAGGGTGGCCGGGAAGACGAACCGGCGGTAGCGGCCGCGCACTTCCTGGAAGGCGGGGCTCCGCTGCACTTCCAGATAGATCTCCGCCGCACTGTGGACCCGCTGCCGCGGCACCGCGTCGGGCCGGCCGTCACCGGGCGCCCCGGCCGCCGCTTCCTCGCCCCAACCGGAGGCCGTCGCGTCGTACCAGGGGTCGTCGACCGCCATCGCCGAAGCGTCGCGCCCTTCCTGCTTGTCCACCTGCTCCACCGGCCAACTCTCCTTGTCAGCGAACCGTTTCGGCCGCGTGCCCAAGGATGGACAGAGCGGGAAGATCCCGGACTCTTCTCCTCCCTCACTTCACCCCATCAGGTGACTCTCCTCCCAGGCGCCCTGACCAGACCGTGCTGATATGCGTACCGCACGGCTTGGGCCCGATCACGCACCCCGGTCTTGGCGAAGAGGTTGTTGATGTGCGTCTTCACCGTGGCCGTGGAGATCCGCAGCCGCCCGGCGATCTCCGGATTGGACAGCCCGTCCGCGACCAGCACGAGCACCTCCGTCTCCCGCTCGGTCAGACCGTCGGCATAGGCGGGTGAGGTGTCCGAAGTCCCCGGGGGCGCCCCGGTCGCACCGCCCGTCACCGGTCCGGGCTCGGGGCCGGGTCGTTCGGACCGCTCGTCCCGGTCGAGCAGCCGCTCCAACAGCCGCCGCTGCACGGAGGGCGAGAGCCCGGCCCGCCCGTCGATCACATCCCGCACGGCCCGCTCGATCTCAGCCCCGCCTGCGTCCTTGGTGAGGTACCCGCGCGCCCCGGCCCGCAGCGCCGGGAACAGCGAGTCGTCGTCGGCGTAGGTGGTGAGCACGACGACCTCCGTCCCGGGGTGCCGGTCGCGGATCCGGCGGGTGGCCTCGACGCCGTCGCAGCGGGGCATCCGCAGATCCATCAGGACGACGTCGGGACCGAGCTCGGCGGTGAGCGCGACCGCCTCCTCCCCGTCCCGGGCCGCCCCGACGACCTCGATCCCGGGCAGCAGGCCGAGCAGCATCACGATCCCCTCACGCACGACGGCCTGGTCGTCGGCGACGACGACCCGCGCGACGCGGTCGCCGTCCGCGGCGCTCATGCCGGCACCCGCAGTCGCACCGTGAACCCGGTGCCCTCGGGCCCCGCGTCCAGGCTGCCGCCGAGGAGTTCGGCCCTCTCTCTCATACCGAGCAGCCCGTACCCGGAGCCCGAGGACTTCAGCCCCGCCCCCGCCCGCGCGGCTTCGTCCGTCCGGGGCGGCCCGGAGTCGCATATCTCCAGGGAGATCTCTTCCGTCCCGTACGCGAACCGGATCCTGGTCCGGGCGCCCGGGGCGTGCTTGCGGACATTGGTGAGGGCCTCCTGCGCGACCCGCCGCACCGCCTGCGAGGCCTCGGCGGGCAGGTCCCGGCGCTCGCCGGTGACGTCGACCTCGGCGCGGTCCTCGCGCGCCAGCTCCCGCAGATAGTCCTCGACCGGCGCCATGTCCCCGCGCAGGGCCGAGAGTGCGTGACGGGTCTCGGCGAGGCCCTCCCTGGCCATGGAACGGGCCGAGGTCACGAGCTTGAGGATCTCCGCGCTGTCCGCCCCGGCCTCGATCTGGAGCCGTGCGACCTCCAGGTGCACCATCTGCGCGGAGAGGCTGTGGGCGAGCACGTCATGTATCTCGCGCGCGATCCTGGCCCGCTCGGCGAGCGCCGCCGAGGCGGCCTCGGCCTCCCGGGCGAGCCGTTCCTGGGCGAGCAGCTGGAATCCGGCCCCGCGCGCCTCGGCGTCGAGCCGGAGGGAGTAGCCGGCGAGCAGCACGGCCGCCGTGGTGACACCGGCCCCGACGATCCCGGTCTCGTCGGCCTCCACGAACCCGGCCACGAGAACCGCCACGGTGGCCAGCCCCATGGGGAGCGGCAGCCGCTCCATCGCCATGACCGCGACGACGATCCAGATCACCGTCGCGGGTGTCGGCGCACCGGCCGCGTAGGCCCCGAGGCCGCAGAGCGTGATCACCACGAGGAGTCCCAGCGAGGCCGCCAGGCGATGGTCGAGGGTCGTGTGGTGATACCGCAGCGCCGCCACGACGCAGAGCCCGAACCCCAGCGGGGGCAGCGGCGCGAACCAGCCGTCGAACGCACCCGAGGTGTAGCAGCCGGTCACCACCAGGACGCTCAGGCCCGCGATCATGGTGTGGTCGAGGACGATCCGCCCGCGGGGCACTCCGACACGGGTGAGCGCCTCCCGAGAGGGCCAGGAGCGCCAGGTGGGCCCCTGCGCCACCCCTCCGCTCGCCCCTGCCGGTTCGCTCACCCTCGAACGCGTCCTCGTACGCGTCCTCGCGAATCCTCGATCGCGCTTCTCGCCCATGTCCGTCCCCCTCCGACACTTCCATGTTACGGAGAGTCAGCGACGGTGGGATCGGCCCGTGGGTGGAGCGTGTGGCTCCACCCACGGGTGGAGTGCCTCAGGCGTCGATGCGCGAGCGGTCGAGGGTCGCCGCGGAGCCGGTGATGAACTCCTTGCGGGGTGCCACGTCATTGCCCATGAGGAGGTCGAAGACCTGCTCCGCCGCGTCCAGGTCGCCGATGTTGATCCGGCGCAGGGTGCGGTGGCGCGGGTCCATCGTGGTCTCCGCGAGCTGGTCGGCGTCCATCTCGCCCAGACCCTTGTAGCGCTGGATGGCGTCCTTGTAACGGACCCCCTTGCGCTGGAACTCCAGGAGGGTCTGCCGCAGCTCGTTGTCCGAGTACGTGTAGACGTACTTGTCCTGGCCCTTCTTGGGCTGGACGAGTTCGATCCGGTGCAGCGGCGGCACCGCGGCGAAGACACGTCCGGACTCGACCATGGGCCGCATGTACCGCTGGAAGAGCGTCAGCAGCAGGCAGCGGATGTGGGCGCCGTCGACGTCGGCGTCGACCAGGAGGACGATCTTCCCGTAGCGCGCGGCGTCGATGTCGAAGGTGCGGCCCGAGCCCGCTCCTATGACCTGGATGATCGCCCCGCACTCGGCGTTCTTGAGCATGTCCGAGACGGACGACTTCTGGACGTTGAGGATCTTGCCACGGATCGGCAGCAGGGCCTGGAACTCGCTGTTCCGGGCGAGCTTGGCCGTGCCCAGGGCCGAGTCTCCCTCGACGATGAAGAGCTCGCTGCGCTCCACGTCGTCACTGCGGCAGTCCGCCAGCTTGGCCGGCAGCGAGGAGGACTCGAGCGCCGTCTTCCTGCGCTGAGCGTCCTTGTGCTGCCGGGCCGCGATCCGGGTCCGCGCCGCGGCGACGGCCTTCTCCAGCACGGCGCGGGCCTGCGCCTTGGCGTCCCGCTTGGTGGAGGTGAGGAAGGCCTTGAGCTCCTTGGCCACCACGTTCGCCACGATCCGGCGGGCGGCTGAGGTGCCGAGGATCTCCTTCGTCTGCCCCTCGAACTGCGGCTCGGCGAGGCGGACCGTCACGACGGCCGTGAGGCCTTCCAGGGCGTCGTCCTTGACGATGTCGTCCTCGGCGACGCGCAGCATCTTGGCCGAGCGCAGCACCTCGTTCACCGTCTTGGTGATGGCCTGCTCGAAGCCGGAGACGTGGGTGCCGCCCTTGGGGGTGGCGATGATGTTGACGAAGGACTTGACGTTGGTGTCGTAGCCGGTGCCCCAGCGCAGGGCGATGTCGACGGCGAGCTCACGGGTGACCTCGGTCGGGGTCATGTGGCCGCGGTCGTCGAGAACCGGGACGGTCTCCTTGAAGGTGCCCTGTCCGGTGAGGCGCTGGATGTCGCAGACGGCCTTGTCCTGCGCGAGGTACTCGCAGAACTCGCTGATGCCCCCGTCGAAGCGGAAGGTCTCCTCGCTCTTGCCGATACCGGCCAGGTCCCGCTCGTCGCGGACGACGATGGTGAGGCCCGGCACGAGGAAGGCGGTCTGGCGGGCGCGCTGGTGGAGCGTCTCCAGGGAGAGCTTGGCGTCCTTGAGGAAGATCTGCCGGTCCGCCCAGTAACGGATGCGCGTGCCGGTGCGGGTCTTGGGGACGCGCTTGCCCTTGACCAGGCCGTTCGCCGGGTCGAAGGGGCTGTCGGGGCCCTGCTCGGTGAAGATGCCCGGGACACCGCGGCGGAAGGAGATCGAGTGGATCGCGCTGTTCCGGTCGACCTCGACGTCGAGGCGGGCCGACAGGGCGTTGACCACGGAGGCGCCGACGCCGTGCAGGCCACCGGACGCCGCGTACGACCCGCCGCCGAACTTTCCGCCGGCGTGCAGCTTGGTCATGACGACCTCGACGCCGGAGAGGCCGGTCTTCGGCTCGACGTCGACAGGGATGCCGCGGCCGTTGTCCTGGACCTCGACGGAGCCGTCGTCGTGGAGGATGACCTCGATGTGGTCGCAGTAGCCGCCGAGGGCCTCGTCGACCGAGTTGTCGATGATCTCCCAGATGCAGTGCATCAGGCCGCGGCTGTCGGTGGACCCGATGTACATACCGGGGCGCTTGCGGACCGCTTCGAGCCCTTCCAGTACGAGCAGGTGCCGCGCGGTGTAGTTGGAACCGTCACGGTCTGCGGTCAGCAGCGCACTGGACGGCACGGACGTCTCGGCGGTCACGCGGTTCGCTCCTCGCTGAATTTGAAATCTGGCCCGGTGGGGTAAGGCCCGGCGTCGGTCACCGCTCAGAGGGTACCGATGCCTGGTAGAGCCGTTGTAACGCCACCCTCCCCGATTGCTCATGCTAGTCCAGTGTCGTATGGATGTTCGATCCCTCGATGGGGTGACGTGAACATCACGTTCCCTTCCAGGCATGAACCATTTAGGCTCCGGGCACGTCCTCATGAACAACCGGCAACCACGCCGGGAGGGCTAACCGACACAAGCAACGCGAAATCCGTAGTGCGACGCAATACGGCTCATTCGCCGCCAACCGGCAGCAGACAGCCACCTTGGTAAGAAGTTTCGAGGAAAAGCCACGAGCGGGAACGTTTTCGGCCTGGTTGGATGTTGACCCTGGTACGACAGCTCGTCGAGCTAGAGAAGAGGCGACGTGACTACTGTTCTGACCCCCGCGAGCCCCCTGACGGCCGCTGACCGTTGCGACCGCTGCGGCGCCCAGGCATACCTGCGCGTCGTTCTGACCAGCGGAGGTGACTTGCTCTTCTGCGCCCACCACGGACGTAAGTTCGAGCCGGAACTCAAGAAGATCGCCGTTGAGATACAGGATGAGACGGACCGGCTGACGGACGTGCCGGCCCGCACGATGGGCGAAGACCACGCCTGACGCCATCCACGACGAGCCCAGGGCCGGTCGCTGACCGGACGACGGGCGGTCACCCCGTGTTCGAGGGGTGACCGCCCGCTCTCGTATCCGGCCCTTCGAGCCGCGGCTCAGAAGCGCGCCGGAAGCACCGCCGAGACGCGCGTGTAGACGCCTGGGTTCTCCGCCTGCCCGCAGCCGCTGCCCCAGGACACGAGTCCGACGAGAAGACCCTTGGCCACCAGCGGGCCCCCGCTGTCGCCCTGGCACGCGTCCTTTCCGCCCTGCTGGTCACCCGCGCACAGCATCGTCGCGCTCTGGTAGCGGACGCCGAAACCGCCCGGGTACGCCCGCTCGCACGCCGTGTCCGGCAGAACCTGGACCCGCGCCGTCCGCAGCGTGGAGGCGTAGGCGCCGTCGCCGGTCGTGTCACCCCAGCCGTAGACGTCCGCCGCCGCCCCCGGCACGTCCGCCGCGTCTCCCGAGCGGGCGACGCCGATCACGTACGACTGCGGCAGCGCGCTCACCAGTGTCAGCACGGCCAGGTCGCCCGAATTGCTCGTGGGGTCGTAGTCGGGGTTCACCCAGGTGTCGGAGATCCGGACCTCCTGCCCGCCCTGTCCGCGCAGCGCCGCACGGCCCGCGATGACCACGAAGTCGCGCACCTCCCACGGCTCGCCGCCGAGCACCTCTCGCCCCAGGCAGTGCGCCGCCGTGAGCACCTTGGTCGGCGCGACGACCACACCCCCGCAGAACTGCCCGGCGCGCGTACCCCCGAACCGGTCACGGCTGGACAGCGCCACGACCCACGGCGCGTCCGTGATCTGGGCCGGCCGGCCGCCCACCACGACGCTGTCGGCGGCCACGGGAGCGGCGGTGGCGAGCTGCCCAGCGGCCGCGGCGACCAGGCCCAGAGCACCCGTCAATGCTCGGGTGAGGGAACCACGCATGGAGCCTCCTGACTCTCGGGTGACGTCGGTTCACCCAGCGTCCAGCACGCGCCCCCGCCGTGCACCCGCGCAAAGCCGGAGGGCCCGGCTCCCCCTCTCGGGGAACCGGGCCCTTCCGTGTACCGCTGCGTACCTCGTACGGATCAGTCGAGGTAGTCGCGCAGGACCTGCGAGCGCGACGGGTGACGGAGCTTCGACATCGTCTTCGACTCGATCTGACGGATCCGCTCTCGCGTCACGCCGTAGACCTTGCCGATCTCGTCCAGCGTCTTCGGCTGACCGTCGGTGAGGCCGAAGCGCATGGAGACGACGCCCGCCTCACGCTCGGAGAGCGTGTCGAGAACGGAGTGCAGCTGCTCCTGGAGCAGCGTGAAGCTGACCGCGTCGGCCGGCACGACCGCCTCGGAGTCCTCGATGAGGTCGCCGAACTCGCTGTCGCCGTCCTCACCCAGCGGGGTGTGGAGGGAGATCGGCTCACGGCCGTACTTCTGGACCTCGATGACCTTCTCGGGGGTCATGTCGAGCTCCTTGGCCAGCTCCTCCGGGGTGGGCTCACGGCCCAGGTCCTGGAGCATCTGGCGCTGGACGCGCGCGAGCTTGTTGATGACCTCGACCATGTGCACCGGGATACGGATGGTGCGGGCCTGGTCGGCCATCGCGCGGGTGATCGCCTGACGGATCCACCAGGTGGCGTACGTGGAGAACTTGTAGCCCTTGGTGTAGTCGAACTTCTCGACCGCGCGGATCAGACCCAGGTTGCCCTCCTGGATCAGGTCCAGGAAGAGCATGCCGCGGCCGGTGTAGCGCTTGGCCAGCGAGACCACCAGACGGAGGTTGGCCTCCAGGAGGTGGTTCTTGGCCCGGCGGCCGTCCTCGGCGATGATCTCCAGCTCGCGCTTGAGCTTCGGGGCGAGCTTGTCCGAGTTCGCGAGCTTGTCCTCGGCGAACAGACCGGCCTCGATGCGCTTGGCGAGCTCGACCTCCTGCTCGGCGTTGAGCAGCGGGACCTTGCCGATCTGCTTCAGGTAGTCCTTGACCGGGTCGGCGGTGGCACCGGCGACGGCGACCTGCTGCGCCGGAGCGTCGTCCTCGTCCTCGTCGGACAGGACGAAGCCCTTGTTCTCGCCCTCGGTCTCCTCGTCCTCACCCTTGCCGGGCGCGACGTCCTCGATGAGCTCCTCGCCCTCGACGATCTCGTCGCCGTCCTTCTTGGACGCGGTCTTCTTGGCCGTCGTCTTCTTGGCGACGGTCTTCTTGGCCACCGCCTTCTTGGCGACGGTCTTCTTCGCGGCCGCCTTCTTGGCGGTCGATCCGGCCTCGTCGGCCGGGTCGGTGCCCTCGGCCGTGGGGGCCGTGGCGGCCGAGACGGTGGTCTTCGTCACGGTCGTCCTGGCGGTGACGGTCTTGGTGGCGGTGCGCTTGGCCGGGCTCTTCGCTGCGACGCTCTTGCGGGCGCGCTTCGGCGACTCCGCTGCACTGACCATCAGCGTCACACCCTCTTCCTCGAGGATCTGATTGAGGCTGCGCAGAACATTCTTCCACTGGGTTGGCGGAATCTGGTCAGCTTCGAAGGCCCGACGCACGTCATCGCCGGCGATCTGCCCATCAGCCTTTCCCCGCTCGATGAGCGCCATCACAGACTCGGACTCGGCGATCTCCGGCGGGAGCGTACGGGATGTGCTGGCCGACACGAACAACCTCTCGGAACGATGGAAAACGGCTTCCGGCCCCGCCCTGGATCGGGCTGGAGCCGACGACCGTCGACGGGGAATGTGCCGACGGCGCGGGCTGGACCGGGGAACTGCACAGCGCCTCCATCGGCTGCTGTATTCCTTCCTCGGCTGTCACCTCTTAGGTCATCGCACGGCTCGGAGGAGTGTTACGCCCAATCTTCGTGGCCCGAGTCACACCTCATGTGCGACGAAACACCCAGAGTGGTCGATCACAGCACATTCGCGCCGCCGGAACCCGGGCGCCACCCGGGGAGACCCTCTCGGGCCCCCGAATGGTGCTCGGACCCGGCGGCACGCGGTGCGTGCGCCTCGCTCCCGGCCACGGCCCGCGGATCAGTGTTCGCGAGGGGCGGGGACGACGCGCTCCACCTCGTGGTGGACCGTGAGCAGCTGTCGCATGGCGCTCTCGGCGCCGTGGGCATCCCCGGCCGCGAGCGCGTCCACGATACGGGCGTGGTGCGCCAGGCAGGCCTCGCTCGGGCGGTCACAGCCGGTGACGGGACCGCCGGAGACCTGGAGCGCGGCGCCGACGATGCCGGAGAGGTGCTCCAGCATGCGGTTCCCGGCCAGCTGGATGAGGAGGGAGTGGAACTCCGTGTCGGCCCGGGAGAAGGTGACGCCGTCGCCCTGGGCGAACGCGTGCCCCATGATCTCGACCATGTCGGCGAGGCGCTGCTGCACGTCCTCGCGACCGTGGCCCGCGGCGAGGCGGGCGGCCAGGGGCTCGATCGTCCACCGAAGCTCGTTCAGCTCGCGGCGCTGGTCGTCGCGCTGCGGGCCGAAGGCGCGCCATTCGATGATGTCGGGATCGAGGAGGTTCCAGTCGCTGACGGG
This sequence comes from Streptomyces sp. R-07, assembly GCF_049913175.1. Taxonomy (NCBI): domain Bacteria; kingdom Bacillati; phylum Actinomycetota; class Actinomycetes; order Kitasatosporales; family Streptomycetaceae; genus Streptomyces; species Streptomyces sp. R-07. Next base: position 5,996,111 of record NZ_CP183978.1, on the reverse strand, counting down.
CCTGACCCGCGTACCGACGTTCGGGCGGGCGCTGACGAGCCCCTTCGCCTCCAGCACGCGCAGCGACTCACGCACGACGGTGCGCGAGACCTCGAACCGCTGGCCGATCTCCTCGGGGACGAGCGGACGGTCGGCCCCGAGGTCGCCGGAGACGATCATCTGGCCGAGCTGCTGGACGAGCTGCCCGTGCAGTCCGCGGCCCCGGTTGCCGGCGCTCCGGCGGCCGACGCGGCCCAGGTCGGTGTCCACCCCCTCCCAGGAGGGCGGGCCCACGCGGCCGGCGGCGGGCGCCTCCGCGTAGGGGTAGCGGTCGAGATCGCCCGGGGCGCCGAGGCCGGAGTCGACGGGGCGGGCGGCGGTCATCATGGTGTGCGCAAGGGTACTCACGCATCCTTTGTCGGCGTTGCTTCCGGGACCCTTGAGGTCTTTGGTGAAAAGCACACGAAAGGGTGATCGGCACCCCCTACACAATTGACGATTAATCGGACATTTGTGGCAGATTTCAGGGGAGTTGAGCGAGAAGCGGAAGCTTTAGGTCCGCAAGTGATCACCAACGAGCCTTACGGCGAAGGCCGGTGAACACATAGGCGCAGAGCAACCCTGTCAACGTCAGCGAGAGCGCCACCCCCGCGGGCTGACCGACCACCCGCAGCACCCCCGCCAGCCACCGATCGAGAGCCGGTGACCACTGCGGGCCGGCGAACTCGCGCAGCCGTGCCGGGAGTCCGGCCGCGGAGCGTACCGACGGCCCGGTCAGCACCTTCTGCAGCAGTGGGACGAAGGCGACCGGTACCGCGAGCACGGCCGCCACTCCGGCCGCCGCGGCCCGGAACACCCCGGCGCCGAGCACCCCGGCCCACGCGCAGCCGACGACCAACCCCAGCCAATTCGCGCAGAGCGTCGGCCAGTTCTTCGGTACGGGGACCAACCCGCCGCCGTGGACCAACCTCAGGGCCGACAGGTCGACCGCCACGACGAGCACCCCGAGCACGAGGGCGACGACCGCGGCCACGGCGAGCTTCGCGAGCAGCAGGCCCGGCCTGCGGGGCACGGCGCCGCGCCCTGTGGTGAGCGCGGGATAGCGGTACTCCTCGCCGAAGGAGAAGGCTCCGAGCAGCCCCGCGCCGAGGGCCGCGGGCGGCAGGGGGGAGATCGCCGGCCAGCCGGCCAGGACGGCGGGCAGCTCGGCTCGGCCGCCGCGCCCGAGGAGCAGGGCGAGCGTCACGGAGGCGAGCAGGACCGCGGCCGCGACGAGCGGGGTGGACGGCACGCCCAGCAGTCGGCGGATCTCGTACCGCAGCGGGCGCAGGGGCGAGCGGGCGGGCTTCCGGGCGGCGCCTCGCGGCCTGTCCGGGGTCTCCCGGGCCGTCTCCCCGGAGCGCTGCTCGGCGCGCGCTGACGCGGCGGCACGACTCTCGGCGTTCCCGGGCCCCTCGCCTTCCCGCGCACGCGACGCCGGCCCCGTGCCACTTCCGCCACGACCGGCAGCGGCGCGGCTGTCGCCTCCTCTCTCGTCGGCGAGCCGGTGGATCGGTACGCCGTGCCGGAAGGCGGTGTCGCCGACGGCGGCGCAGTCGCTCCCGTAGACGTACAGGCGGTTGCCGCCCTCGGCGACCACCTCGACGGGACGGCGGGCGGCTCTGGCCTCCTGGGTGACGGCCGCGGCCAGGCGCGCGGCGTGCGGGGTCCGGACGACGACCCGGGGACGCAGCCGGGTACGGGCGAACTCGACGGCGTCCTGGTCCGCGACGAGCCGGCCGCCGTCGAGGGTGACGACGCGGTCGGCGTTACGGGCCGCGTCCTTGGGGTCGTCCGTCGTGTACAGCACGGTTCCCCCCTCGGCGGCGTGCGCGCGCAGCAGTTCGTACAACCACCCGCTCTCGGGTACGGAGAGACCCGCGGCCGGCTCGTCGAGCAGCAGGGTGTGAGGCGTGCCCAACAGGGCTGAGGCAAGCCCGAGTCGACGGTCCGCACCGATCGGCAGGGTGCCGATCCGCCGGCGCTCCAGGCCGGCGAGGCCCACGGTCCGCACCAGCTCCTCGACCCGCGCGGCGGGAACTCCCGAGGCGGCGCCGAGCATCCGGAGCTGCCCCCGGAGCGTGCGGGAAGGATGTCCGGGGACGTCGCCGAGGAGCACGCCGACCTCGCGAGCGGGATGCGCGATGCGGTGCAGCGGCCGGCCGCGGAAGTAGGTGATCCCACGGCCCGGCTCGAGTTCGAGCATGAGCCGGAGGGTGGTGGTCTTGCCGGATCCCCGGGAGCCGAGGAGAGCGGTCACGGCACCCGGCCGGGCCTCGAAGGTGAGATCGTCCACGGCGGGCGGGCGATCGCGGCGGGGAGTGCTGGTCAGTCCGATTGCCTGGAGCATCGCTTCTCTCGCGGTAGGTGACACCGCTCCGCGGCAGGGCGGCGCTACCGCAGCAAGATAACGCTACATTTCGGACTTTCAGCGCAGGGCGGGCATCCAGGGGTGCCGGATGCCCACGGCTCTCAGACCTCGGGGCGCAGCATCGGCGGGTTGAGAAGAGTGGCCCCACCTGCCCGGAAGAGCTGTGCGGGGCGCCCTCCCTGACGGGTCGTGGTACCTCCGGCCGGGACCAGGAAGCCGGGCGTGCCGGTCACCTTGCGATGGAAGTTGCGCGGGTCGAGGGACACGCCCCAGACGGCCTCGTAGACGCGCCGCAGTTCTCCGACCGTGAACTCCGGCGGGCAGAAGGCCGTGGCGAGGGAGGAGTACTCGATCTTGGAGCGGGCGCGCTCCACCCCGTCCGCGAGGATCCGGGCGTGGTCGAAGGCGAGCGCCGTCGGCCCTCCGTCCTCGGCCACGGCCGTCTCGTCCTCGCCGAGCAGTTCCTCGACCGGGGCCCAGCGGGCACTGTTCGCGTCGCCGCCGGCGCGCGGCGCGGGAAGGTCCGGCGCCAGCGCCAGGTGCGCGACGCTCACCACCCGCATGCGCGGGTCGCGGTCCGGCGCCCCGTACGTCGCCAGCTGCTCCAGGTGCGCGCCGTTGCTCGGCACGGGCGGCGGGGCGGCCGGATCGTGGGCGCAGAGGCCGGTCTCCTCGACCAGTTCGCGCGCCGCCGCCGCCCCGAGGTCCTCCTCGGCCTGTACGAAACCGCCGGGCAGCGCCCAACGCCCCTGGTACGGCGCCTCTCCTCGCCGCACGACCAGGGTGCAGAGTGCGTGGCGCCGCACGGTGAGCACGACCAGATCGACGGTCACGGCGAAGGGAGGAAAGGCCGAGGGGTCGTAGGGAGGCATGCCGCGATCATAGTCGTCTTCCTGACGATAAACACGCCTCGCGGAAGCATCGGCCGCGACTTCCTCACCGCGCCGCGAGGCTTCCCTCGTCTCTGTGCCCGGCATCCCGTCACACCCCCAGTTGAAGGCCCTGTGCGGCCTCCTCGACCATACCGAGACCCAGCCTGCCGACCCGTACGGCGAAGGGTTCGCCGGCGACCACGAGCCCCGACAGCCGGATGGCGCCGAGCGGGGCCGAGGCCGGCGGCTGCACCGAGACGGACCGGCCCGGCACGTCAGGTCTGATGCCCGCGAGGGCGAGCAGCGCATGGACCGCTCCGGCGGCCGCGACGGCCGCCGGGCGGCACGCCGCCGGGTGGGGCACCGGGCGGCCACCCGTCGTCCGCTGCTCTCCCGCGTACATCTCGGGGAGCCGATGGGTGAAGGCCTCCGCGGCGTCGAGCAGCCCCCGGAGCAGGGAGGCGGCCTCCTTCTCGTGACCGGCGGCGGCGAGACCGGCCACGGCGACCGCGGTCTCGTGCACCCGGACCGCTCCGGCGCGGTGCCCGAAGGGGTTGTGGCCCGGTTCCTTGGTCCCGAGACCGCGCAGTCCCCAGCCGGAGTCGAGCGCCGGGGTACCGAGCAGCCTGGCCACCTGTTCGGCCTCGGCCCTGCCCAGGAGGCCCGGCGCGTACCGGCCGCCGCCCACCAGCCCGGTGTCGAGCAGGTGCGCGGCCCAACCGCCCAGCTGCGACCAGGTCCGGCCGTCCGGTGCGCGGGCCACGGCGGGCCGGCCTCCCGCCGGGTCGTCGAGCCAGAACTCGCGCCTGAACCGCTCGCGCAGGAACCGGGCCTCTTCGCGCAGGGCGTCTCCCCCGGGCCGCCCGCAGCCGTCGAGGAGGTCGGCACCGAGCAGGGCCGCGCGGTGCGCGTGCGCCTGGGTCTCGGCCCGCCAGGGCCCGGCGGGGCCCGGGTCCGGCACGAACCCGTTCCGGCCGGCCGTACGCCGGAGCCAGTCGAGGCAGCGCTCCGCCACGGGAAGCAGCTCCTCCAGGTCCGCGGACGGGAGCCCCCAGCGGCGGGCCTCGGCGAGCACGGCCGGAAAGGCGAGGGTGGCCTCGATGCCCGTGCAGCGGGGCGGGAGGTGCGGGCCCGCGTCCCTGAGGGGCCCCTGGAGGCGGCCGGCCTCGGGTCCACCGCCGGAGAGTTGGGTGCGCCCGAGGGCGCGCAGGGTGGTGGCGGCGAGCCGGGTGCCGAGGGGCAGGGCCATCCGGGCCGCCCAGAGCGCTTCGGCGGTGACCGGTCCGCAGCGCCAGGGGACTCCGGCCGCGAGGTAGACGTCGGCGGGGTGGGCAGGGTCGCGCTGGAGCAGGGCCCGCAGGTCGTCGACGGAGGCGCGGAGCAGTTCCGCCGCGCGTGGGTCGTCTCCCTCGGCGCGGGCCTCGGAGAGGAGGTGACCGCCGGGCCGTCCGGTACCCGCACCCGAGGAGGCGGCGGGGCGGGCGGCCGACTCCCCGCGCACGCGGAGCCGGAGTGTGAACGCCGCTCCGGGCGCCAGCTCGGCTTCCCAGCGCAGGACGCCCGCCGCCGCCAGGGAGTCCATGGGCGGCGGGTCCGCGGTGACGGCGACGGATCTGCCGTCGCCGCCGGTCCACCGCAGTCCGGTGCCGTGGACGCTCGCGGCGAGTTCGGGGCCGGTTCTCCCGGACGCCACCGCGCCCAGATCCGCGAGATCCGTGCCCAGGGCGACCTCCACGGGGAGCCGGAGCGGCCGGGCCGCGGCGCTGCGCAGGGTGATCCGCTCGGTCCCGTCGGCGCTCCGCGTGCGTTCGACGGTGAGGGCGGGATCGGGCCCGGTGTCGCCCGGGACGCGCAGGGCACCGAGGAACACCGCCCGGTCGGCGGCCGCCATGCGGCCCTGCAACGCGACGGGCTCACGCCCCGCCACCCGCAGGACGCAGCGGGACAGGAGCCGTCGCCCCGCGTCGTACACCCCCTCGGGTCCTTCTCCGGTGAGCTGGCCGTGCTCGGAGCAGACGGCGAAGGCGGGCAGCGCCACGCAGAGAAGGGCGCCGTGCACCGAGGGAAGTTCCGCGGGACGCGTCGCGCGCGGTAACGCGATGCCGGCGCCGTTGGTGTGTCCGGAGACGGCTCCGGACGGGTGGGTGTTCGGGTGTCCGGCGGGGCGGCCGGGGGCCGGGACGGGGCTGGGAGCCATGGCGGGTAAGGGGTGCTCTCTGTGCGAACCGGGCGGCCGGCAGGGTGTCGGCGGCACGGTTCGTACGACTCCGCCAGAGAGCTGAACGCGCTTGTGGGCGGCCGGGTCACGGTCGTCATCGGCCACTCCTGGAGCCGCGCTGCCCGCCGTGCCGTGGCGTACCGCTCCCCGGCCTCCCGGCGGCGGGCTCGCCGGGACGGACTCCGGCCGCCGGCCGGCGGTCCCTCCCGCCGGTCTGCCGCCCCGGCTTCCTGAGGGTCAGCGGGGTGCCCGGCCTGCGGCCGGCCCGCATCCGCACCCGCCGCGAGGTCGACGGCACGTCCTGCTCCGCGGCGGCCCGGGCGTCCCGCTCGCTCCTCAGGCAGGACCGGAGCGACTCGGGGTCCAGCCCTTCGTTGCACGCCTGGTGCAGCAGCCGGGCGAAGACGTACTCGGGGTCGGCGTCGAGCGCCAGCCCGAGAGCGACCCGGGCGGTCGGCTCGTCTCCCGTGGACCAGGCCGTCCAGCCCGCGAGGGTGAGGGGCGCGGCGGCGTGCTCCTGGTAGGGCGTGACACAGCGCCGCGCCAGGACGCGCCAGAGCCGCAGGGCGGCGGTCCCCTCCCAGCCCTCCATCCACTCGGCGGCGCGGTCCCGGGTGACCCGGTCCTGCAGGCCGAGGACCAGAGCGGCCGCCTCGTCGGTCGTGATCAGGGCGTCGTCGGCCGCGTCGTCCGCGGCCGTGGCACCGGCGGGCCGTCCGGGAACCATCGGCAGCACGGGACTCACCGAGCTCGGCACGCCCGCCGCACCGGCCTGGTCCCTCGGGCTCTTCGGGCTCTTCGGGTTGACGAACCGGCGGAGGATCTCGCGGGCGAGGCGCACCGTCGTCTCGCGCACTTCCTCCCGCCCCTGGCCTTCGGCGCCTTCGAGGATCCGGGGGACGATCGAGGCCGCGGCCGCGTCGAGGGCGGCCCGCTGCTCCTCGTCCCGGGGTCCGCCGCGCGGCTTCAGCCGGGCCTCCATGTCCCGCTGGGAGCCCCGTACCTGCACTCCGGCGTACGCCGCGGCGGCCGCCATCACCGAGGTGCCGGTCAGCGCGAGCGGGGTGCCGTCGGGAGGGCAGCAGCGCTGGTCGGGGCAGCAGTACGAGAAGTAGAGCCCGTCGGTGATGCAGAGGGCCTCGTAGACGGGGATGTCGAGGGCTCCGCAGGCGGTCCGCAAGCGTTGGGCGAAGGGCCGCAGCCGCTCCATGACCCTGCGGCCGGTCTCGCCGGGCGCGGGGTCCTGGCACAGGAAGACGACGATGCCGTCCGGCCGGGTGCCGGATCGGGCGCCTCCCTCGACCAGGCACTCGGCGAGATGGTCCGCGGTGGACGCCCACTCGCGGGGCGAGCGCGGGATTCCGAGCCTGACCCGGCCCCCGAAGCGGCCGTGCTCACCGTGGAGGGCGACCAGGACCACGGAGTCGGTGGGATGGAAGCCCAGCACGAACGGCAGGGCGTCGGCCAGCTCCGCCGGGCCGCGCAGGGTGATCTGCTGGGTACGGGTGGGTCCACTGGATTCGTGGTGATTCGCGTTCATGGTCAGGACCGTCTCGTGATCTCCCGAAATCCGAAAGCCCTGTGGATAACTCCAGGAACGGGGCATCCGCCCACCCGCCGAGTTGTCCACAGGTTCGACGTCTCATTCGCGCGATGTCCGAGGCATCGGGTTGCATGGGGGCATGACCCAAGCAGCCCCGCTGGAAGACCGCGCCGCCCTCCGAGCCGCCGCCGATGCCGTGCTCGCCCGTCTCGTCTCCGACCCGACGGGCAGGGCCAGACTGCGCGAGGACCAGTGGCGGGCCATCGAGGCCCTGGTCGCCGACCACCGCCGGGCCCTGGTGGTGCAGCGGACCGGCTGGGGCAAGTCGGCCGTGTACTTCGTGGCGACCTCCCTGCTCCGCGAGCGCGGCAGCGGCCCGACCGTGATCGTCTCCCCCCTGCTCGCGCTGATGCGCAACCAGGTGGAGGCGGCGGCCCGGGCGGGCATCCGCGCCCGGACGATCAACTCGTCGAACACCGAGGAGTGGGAGACGGTCCAGGAGGAAGTGGCCTCCGGCGAGGTGGACGTGCTCCTGGTGAGCCCCGAGCGGCTCAACAATCCCGACTTCCGTGACCAGGTGCTGCCCCGGCTGGCCGCCGCCACCGGGCTGCTCGTGGTCGACGAGGCGCACTGCATCTCGGACTGGGGCCACGACTTCCGGCCCGACTACCGGCGGCTGCGGACGATGCTGGCGGACCTGCCCGCCGGCGTTCCGGTGCTGGCCACGACGGCTACGGCGAACGCGCGGGTGACGGCGGACGTGGCCGAGCAGCTCGGCACGGGCGCGGGCACGGACGCCCTCGTCCTGCGCGGCCCCCTCGACCGGGAGAGCCTGAGTCTGGGCGTGGTCCGGCTGCCGGACGCCGCGCACCGGCTGGCCTGGCTCGCCGACCACCTCGGCGAGCTCCCCGGCTCCGGGATCATCTACACGCTGACGGTCGCCGCGGCGGACGAGGTCACCGCCTACCTGCGCCAGTGCGGGCACACCGTGTCCTCCTACACGGGCCGGACGGAGAACGCCGACCGGCAGCAGGCGGAGGACGACCTGCAGGCCAACCGGGTCAAGGCGCTCGTGGCGACCTCGGCGCTCGGGATGGGGTTCGACAAGCCGGACCTCGGCTTCGTGGTGCATCTCGGGTCGCCGTCCTCCCCCATCGCGTACTACCAGCAGGTCGGCCGGGCCGGGCGAGGGGTGGAGCACGCCGAGGTGCTGCTGCTGCCCGGGCAGGAGGACGAGGCGATCTGGCGCTACTTCGCCTCGGTGGCCTTTCCGCCCGAGGAGCAGGTGCGCCGCACGATCGACGTCCTCGCGCAGGCGGGCCGGGCCTTGTCCCTGCCCGCCCTGGAGCCGCTGGTCGAGCTGCGCAGGACGCGGCTTGAGACCATGCTCAAGGTCCTGGACGTGGACGGCGCGGTGCGGCGGGTGAAGGGCGGCTGGGAGAGCACCGGGCAGCCCTGGGTGTACGACACCGAGCGGTACGCGTGGGTCGCGCGGCAGCGGGCGGCCGAGCAGCAGGCGATGCGCGACTACGCGGCGTCGACCGGGTGCCGGATGGAGTTCCTGCGGCGCCAGTTGGACGACGAGGAGGCCGCTCCGTGCGGTCGCTGCGACAACTGCGCGGGGAGCAGGTTCGACCCGAAGGTGTCCGAGGCGGCGCTGGACGCGGCCAAGGGCGAGCTGGGGCGGCCCGGCGTGGAGGTCGAGCCCCGGAAGATGTGGCCCACCGGACTCGCCGCCGTCGGGGTCGATCTGAAGGGCCGTATCCCGCCCGGGGAGCAGGCGTCCGGCGGCCGGGCCCTGGGGCGGCTCTCGGACATCGGCTGGGGCAACCGGCTCCGTCCACTGCTCGCCGACGGCACACCGGACGGGCCCGTGCCGGACGATGTCGTGCAGGCCGTGGTGCACGTGCTGGCCGACTGGGCCAAGGGGCCCGGCGGATGGGCCTCCGGGGCGCCGGACGCGCCGGCCAGGCCCGCCGGCGTGGTCACGGTCGCCTCCCACCGCAAGCCGCGCCTGGTGGGTTCGCTCGGGCAGCGGATCGCCGAGATCGGCAGGATGCCCCTCCTCGGCATGGTGGAGTACGCGCCGGAGGCGGAGGAGCTCCGGCTCTCGCGGACCAACAGCGCCCAGCGGGTCGTCGGTCTGCAGCGGACGCTGACGGTCCCTCCGGAGCTGGCCGGGCGGCTGGCGGGCGCCGGCGGGCCGGTTCTCCTCGTGGACGATCTCTCCGACACCGGCTGGACGTTGGCGGTGGCGGCCCGGCTGCTGCGGCGGGCCGGAGCGGAAGGGGTGTTGCCGCTGGTGCTCGCCGTCCAGGGGTGAGAGGGGAAAGGGTGTTTCCGCTGGTGCTCGCCGTCCAGGGGTGAGACAGGAGTGGAAACGGGGAGTGAACAATGGGCAACTGGGCAGGGATATGAGTGGCATACCGACTCATTCCCGTCAGCGGCCTCAATTGCTCGTTGCCGCTCGCGCACGGGCCAGCAAGAATTGGGAAACCGCCCCGCACGGCCCGTCAGCGGCCCGGAAGGACTGTGCCGTGGTGCGCCCTCACCCGACCTTGCCCGCCCAGCGGGCGCGTATCCGAAGGGAGGACCGTGACCCTCGGATTCGCTCCGCCCACAGCCACCTCGCTCAGATCGTCGTCCGAGTCCGCCAGCCGCCTCGCTCGGATGCTCGAACCCTCCGAGTGGGCCGCGGCGGGAATTCCCTTGCTGCGCAACCCGCGTGAGGTCGTCAGCGGCCTCCATTCGCGCCACGCGCCCACACCCTCGACGGCGGTCCTCGCCGTCCTGGACCACGAGGAACGGCTCGCGGCCAGCGCCTCGTTCGTCCGCCGCCCCGTGGCGGCGGACGGCTGGGAGTTCCGCAACGCGCTCCTGGCGCACCTGCGGCGGGTCATTCCGCACGACCTGCGGAGACGGACTCCCGTGCGGACCGCGGTCCTGCTGTACTGCCGCGAGGGCGACGAGCGCTGGACGGAGGAGGACGGAGCCTGGATGTGGGGGCTCCGGGACGCCTGCACACTGCACGGGCTCCGCTGTGGCGCGTACATCACGCTGACCGGGGGCGGCTGGCAGGTGCTCGGCGAGGGCCGGGGAGGCCGTCGGCCGAGCTCCGACTCGCTGCCCCTCCCGCTGGGTGAGGGGCCGGCCGAGCTCGGCCGGCTCACACCGAGAACCGCGAGTGGCGCGACAGAACCCCTGCGCCGGGCCGCCGCACGCTGATCGGGCGGGCGGCGCCGGACCCCGCCGGACCCGGTGGGTCCGGCGGAGGAGTGGTCGGTCAGACGCCGGCGCCTGCTCCGAGGAGTGCCGTGACGCGCTGCGGGTCACCGCAGACGACGAGCAGCGCGCCCGCGCGGGTCATCGCCGCCGGAAGGGCCCGGGCGGACGCCTCCTCGTCTCCGCCGTTGACGGCGACGATCACCACGGGGCGGGCGGTGGCCCGCTCCACGGCGGAGGTGTGGGCGAAGAACACGTCGTCGCCGTTGTCCTGCTGGGCCCAGTAGGCGGCCTCGCCGAAGGACAGCTCGTGAGCCGCCCACGGGTGTGGGTCGCCGGTGGTGAGCACCAGGATCTCGCCGGGCGCTCGGCCGCTCTCCAGGAGCAGGTCGAGGGCCTCCTCGGCGGCGTCGAGCGCGCCGTCGACGGGGGCGGGGATCAGCTGGAGCTGCGGGGTGGACCGCTGGTCGGAACGATTCTCCGGGCGCTCGGCCGGAGACTGCTCGGCACCGGGGTTCGGCTGCGGCGCCGGCGCGGCGGGCCTGACCGGACCGGGGCCGGGACGTCCGGGACGCGGAGAGGCCGCGGAACGCGGGCCGGGTACGGGACGGGGGGTCGACGCGGGGCGGCCGGCGGCCGCGGTGGCGCGGGGACCCTGGGCGCTCTCGTGAATCTGAGGCTCCTCGGGGATGAGAGGCATGAATGGATGTCTATCAAACGCCGCTGCGCTGAGCACCGGCGGGTGGGCACACATGTGCACCCCGGCCGCGTGGAAGGCCCCTGAGCAGGGCCCCGTGACCGGAAGTTCAGAAGTCGAAGCCGAGTTGGCCCCCGCTTTCCAGCGCGGCCGCCTCGGCGGAGAGGCGGACCTTTTTGAGGTGGCGCCATTGGGGCAGCGCGTCCAGGTACGACCAGGAGAGTCGGTGGTACGGGGTGGGCCCCAGCTCTTCGAGCGCCGCCTTGTGGACCGGCGAAGGGTAGCCCGCGTTGGCACCGAAGGCGTACGCCGCGTACGCGCCGCCCTCGGCCTCGAGCTCCGCCATGAGGGCGTCGCGCCGGACCTTCGCGATGACGGAGGCGGCCGAGACGGCGATGCAGGACTGGTCGCCCTTGATCACCGTGCGCACCCGCCAGGGGCTACCGAGGTAGTCGTGCTTGCCGTCCAGGATCACCGCGTCGGGCCGCACGGGAAGGCCTTCGAGGGCCCGGACGGCCGCGAGCCGCAGGGCCGCCGTCATCCCGAGCTCGTCGATCTCCTGCGGAGAGGCGTCGCCCAGCGCGTACGCGGTGACCCATCCCTCCAGCTCCGCGGCCAGCGCGTTCCGGCGCTTGGGGGTGAGCAGTTTCGAGTCGGTGAGCCCCTCGGGGGGCCGGCGGAGGCCGGTGACGGCCGCGCACACCGTGACGGGGCCGGCCCACGCTCCGCGTCCGACCTCGTCGACCCCGGCGACGATCTTGGCGCCGGTGGTGGCTCGGAGCGACCGCTCGACGGTGTGGGTGGGAGGTTCGTACGGCATGGCGCCAGACAGGTTACGCCGCCTGACGCCACCCGCGATACCCGGATTCGCCACAGACGTCCACGGGCCCGTCCACCCAGGCCTCCGACCCCCGTCAGGCGCGCAGCAGGGGCACCATGATCCGGTCGATCACGTCGGCGATCTCATTGTCCGGCCATTCGCTTCCGCACACCTTGGAGCGGTACATCATCATGGCGGGCATGACATCGAGGACGAGGTCGTCGATCGCGTCGGGCCGTACCTCTCCGCGCGAGATTCCGCGCTCCAGCACGTCCCGGAAGAGGCGCTTCGACGGTTCGATCACCCCGGTGACGATCAGCCCGTGGAAGCGCTCGGAGGACTCGGCGTCGCATTCGTGAAGGACCGCACGGAGGGCGAAGCCGGGCTTGGAGAACATCACGTCCCGGACCCGGAGACACAGCTCGTACAGGTCCTGACGCACAGAGCCACCGTCCGGGGCCTCGTCGAGCGTCGGCAGTCCGGCCCGGAGGGCGTCCGCGACGAGGTCTTCCTTCGACTGCCACCGCCGGTACACCGCGGCTTTGCCCGTCTGCGCGCCGACCGCGACACCCTCCATCGTGAGGCCGTTCCAGCCGACGCTGCCCAACTGGTCGAGCGCGGCTTCCAGAATCGCCTGCTCGAGGACGGGCCCGCGGCGCCGCAGCGCCGCCCCCTCCGGCCGGGCGGCGGCCGTGGAGCGCGAAGTAACCATCAGGATCTCTCCGTTGACGCGATGTCGATTCTTCGGCAGCGCCCAGTGAACGGTTGCGTTCACTGAGGGGGACTCACTACCGTGACGAACAGTGAACGGGTGCGTTCACTAATTCTTTCCGTGGGGGATCCATAGTGACAACTTCTCCGGTGGACACACAGACCAAGGACGAGCCGGCGCGCTCCGGGGGTCGGCCGGGCATCGCCCTGGCCGTCATCGCCGCATGCCAGCTGATGGTCGTCCTCGACGCCACCATCGTGAACATCGCGCTGCCGCACATCCAGGACGCGCTCTCCTTCTCCACCACCGACCTGTCGTGGGTGCTCAGCGCCTACACGCTCACCTTCGGCGGACTCCTGCTCCTCGGCGGCCGGGCCGGCGACATCCTGGGCCGCCGCCGGGTGTTCATGGCCGGCATCCTGCTCTTCACGTTCGCCTCGCTGCTCGGGGGCTTCGCCCAGGAGCCGTGGCAGCTGCTCGCGGCGCGGGCCCTCCAGGGCGTGGGCGGCGCGATCGCCTCACCCACCTCGCTCGCGCTCATCACCACGACGTTCCCCGAAGGACCGGAGCGCAACCGGGCGTTCGGCGTGTTCGCCGCCGTCTCCGCCGGCGGTGGCGCGATCGGTCTGCTCGCCGGCGGAGCGCTCACGGAGTGGCTCGACTGGCGATGGGTCCTCTTCGTCAACGTGCCGATCGGCCTGCTGATCGCCTTCCTCACCCCGCGCTACATCGCCGAGTCGGAGCGCCACCCGGGACGGTTCGACATAGCGGGCGCGGCGACGTCGACGCTGGGCATGGCGGCACTGGTCTACGGATTCATCCGCGCGTCCGAGAAGGGGTGGAAGGACGGGCTGACCATCGGCTCCTTCGCCGCGGCCGTGGTGCTCCTCGTGGCGTTCGCCGTGGTGGAGTCGCGGGCCAAGGAACCGATCACCCCGCTCCGCATGTTCGCGGACCGCAACCGCTCGGGCACGTACGTCATCATGCTCAGCCTGTCGGCCGCCATGTTCGGCATGTTCTTCTTCATCGTGCTGTGGGTGCAGAACGTCCTGGGCTACAGCCCGGTCCAGTCCGGACTGGCCTTCCTTCCGGTGACCGTCGCGATCGGCGGCGGCGCGGGACTGGCCCAGCGGCTTCTGCCGGTCCTCGGCCCCAAGCCGTTCATGGTGGCGGGCTCGACGCTCACCGGCGTGGGCCTCTTCTGGCTGACGTTCATCTCGTCGGACAGCAGTTACGTCGGCGGGGTCCTCGGCCCGATGGTCGTGTTCGGCTTCGGCATGGGCCTCAACTTCGTGACGCTCACGCTCACGGCCGTCTCCGGAGTGGCCCAGCACGAGGCGGGCGCCGCCTCGGGTCTGCTCAACGCGACGCAGCAGGTCGGCGGCTCACTGGGGCTCTCCATCCTCGTCACCGTCTTCGGCACGGCCAGCCGCGAGGAGGGCGAGAAGCAGCTGCCGGACTTCCTCGCGCACTCGACGCCCGAGCAGCAGGCCGAGGCCCTGAAGGCGAAGGAACTGCCCGCGCCCTGGGGCCACGAGGTCCTGACCTCCGGCATCTCCTCGGCCTTCACGGCCGCCGTCGGCATGGTGCTGATCGCGCTGGTCACGGCCGTCCTGGTGATCCGGGTCCGCAAGAGCGACCTGGAAGCACTGAGCGGCCGCGCCGAGGCCGCGGGACCGGTGGCCTGATCACGCCACCCGACAAGGCCTGCACACGCACTGGCGCGCCCTGCACACATGCCGACGCACCCTGCGCACGCGCCGATGTCCCCTGGACCCGAACAGGATCCAGGGGACATCGCGCTGTGTCACGCCACAGGGAGGTCGCGGTGCCTCAGGCCGTCCCGTCCGGGACCCACTCCGGAAGGTCCTCGGTCTGCCGCAGCCAGTCCGCCGGCGGCGTGCCGGCCGCCGTGGAGGCGACCACTCCCCCGGCGATGGCGCAGGTCGTGTCGACGTCGCCACCGACCTGCGCGGTCGTCCAGAACACCCGCTCGAAGTCGCCGAGCCCGCGCGCGGCCGACCAGAGCGCGAAGGGGACGGTGTCGTGGGCGCTCGTCCGGCGTCCGCTGCCGAGCACCGCGGCGACCGTGCTCGCGTCGCCGTAGTCGAGCATGTCGCGGGCCCTGCGCAGGCCCGCCCCGACCGCGCTCCGCGGCACCAGCGCGATGACCCCGTCGAGCAGCGCCTCGGGCGTGGGCGGTCCGGCCGGGTCGGCGGCGATCGCGGCCGCGGCGGCGACGGCCATGGCTCCCACGACGGCTTCCCGGTGCTGGTGGGTCGTGTACGCGGAGATCTCGGCCTGGTGTGTCGCCTGCTCGGGGTCGTCGGCGTACCAGGCGCCCAGCGGGGCGATCCGCATCGCGGCGCCGTTGCCCCAGGAGCCCTGCCCCTTGAAGAGCGCGGCGGCCAGTTCCCGCCAGTCGCCGCCCTCCCGGATGAGCCGGAGCATCCGGTTGACCGCCGGGCCGTAGCCCCGGTCGAAGTCGTGGTGGTGTGCGAAGGACAGGGCCAGGGCGTCCTGGTCGATCCGGTCGTGGTGGACGAGGACGGCCAGGACGGAGCAGGCCATCTCGGTGTCATCGGTCCACTGCCAGGGGCCGGCGGGCAGCTCACGCCGCTTCAGCAGGGGGTAGTGGGCGGGTACGAAGAACTGGGAGCCCAGGGCGTCTCCCACGGACAGCCCGCGCAGGCTGGCCAGGGCGCGGTCGAAGCGCCGGTCGGGTGAGGAGTCAGCGGTCATCGGTCTGCCACTCTATCCGGTAGGGCCGTACGGTTCCGGGGTACGCCAGCGTTCGAACGGCCTGTCCAGGCGGTATCTGCCGTCCTCGCCGAGCAGGAGCGTGCGGGTCTCGGCGTTGCCGGGATTCGACAGCGACTCGAAGTCGGCGACCGTCCAGTGGAACCAGCGCATGCAGAACAGCCGCATGGTCAGCCCGTGGGTGACGAGGAGGACGTTCGGCGGATGGTCGGGCGCCTCGAAGCTGCGGTACAGGCTCTCCAGGAAGGCGCCGACGCGGTCGTAGACGTCGGCACCCGACTCGCCCTGGGCGAAGCGGTAGAAGAAGTGCCCGTACGCGTCCCGATAGGCCTTCTGCAGGCGCACGTCCTCCCGCTCCTGCCAGTTGCCCCAGTCCTGCTCCCGCAGCCGCGGCTCCTCCCGCACCCGGACCTGCTCCGCGGGGAGCCGGAAGGCCCGGAGGGTCTCGTGGGTGCGGCGGTACGGCGACACGTAGACGCTGACCGGCTCCTCCCCGAAGAGCTCCCGCAGCCGCTCCCCCGTCTCCTCCGCCTGCCGCCACCCGGTCTCGGTCAGCCGCAGGGCGTGGTCGGGCTCCCGTTCGTACACCGTGTCATCGGCATTGCCCTCGGACTCTCCGTGCCGTACGAGAACGATGCGCCGCGGTCGTGCCATACCCCGACCCTAGATCGCCGCTCTCCGGCAGGCGCAGCCGAGGCGGCGCCCGGAGTCCATCCGGGGTAGCTGCCCGGCCCGCGGCGACGCCGACGGACTCGCACCACCCAGGCCCGTCGAGCGCGGTGGGACTCAGACCGTCCAGGCCGATTCGAGCTGCACCACGTCCCCGTTCAGGGCCGCCACGTCGGCCGCGGTACGGGCCCGCAGCCCGAGCCGCTCCACGCGCTCGACCCGGTACTTCCCGTGCTCGGCCGCGGACTGCCACATCGACAGCACCAGGAACTCGCTGCCGGGCGCTTCGCCGAACAGGCCCCGCAGCATGCCGGGAGACCCGGCCATGGCCGGGTTCCACACCTTCTCCTGCATGAGCGCGAAGTGCTCGGCACGGTCCTCGTGGACACGGCAGTGCGCCACCCGTGCCACGTCGGCGTCGGCGAACCGGGGCTCGAAGCCCGTCTTCACGTCGAAGCGGTGGTCGAAGAGCTTGACCTGGACGTCCTTGAACGTGCCCACCTGCGCGGCCGCCAGACGATCGTGCGACCGCGCCATGAACGAGTCGTAGAAGGCCCGGCTCTCCCAGAACGCGAAGATATGGGCGACGTCCGGGCGACCCCGGCTCCACCCGCCGCCCTGTCCCCGGAATCCCGGCTCACCGAGCAGCCCCGCCCATTTCCGCTGTCCCCGCTCGAACCCTCGACGGTCCACCACGGTGCAGCGAATCCACTTGACCAGCACCGCGCCATCGTACGGGGCCGGAGACCACCCCGGCAGACCTCGTCAGACTCCCGCGGCCTGCAGTCGCTCCAGTCCCGCGCGCTCCTCGGCGTCCAGTTCGATCCCGAACTCGGCCTCCAGGGTCGCCGCCAACTCGGCGACGCCAACGATCCGTTCTCCGGTGGATCCGTCCGTTCGCACCGTCGAGAGGCTGTCACGCAGCAGGGCCCTGCGCACGCCCGCGGAGGGCTGCTGGACCACGACCTGGCCGAGGAATCGTGACTGCGGATGGCTGGAGCTGTAGTGGTTCATGACGGTGAAGTCACCGGGGTAGAGGCTCTGCGGCGCGAACGCGTACAGATCCTGCCAGCCCTCCGGCCGCAGCGAGCGGAGCACGTGAACGCCTTCTTCCTCGACGCCGATACCGAACGTCCAGCCGCCCTGTTCCACGCGGGCACCGTCCCGCAGTGGCACGGGCTCCAGCGGCCCCTGCCAACCGAACCCGACGTCGGCGAGCCACTGTTCGCCCTCGACCGTGACGGCCAGGAGCGCGTGCGTGACCGGCGGCAGCGTCGTGCCCCGCGAGCGGTTGCGCGCGCCGCGGCCGGCCACCTGGAAGCCGATCTGTTCGAGGGCCGCCGCGAACAGGGAGTTCTGCTCGTAGCAGTAGCCTCCGCGGCGCCGCTCGACGAGCTTGGCCTGAAGGCTCTTCAGATCCAGCGGGATCTGCCTTCCGAGGGCGACGTCGAGGTTCTCGAAGGGAACGGCCGCGACGTGCGCCCGGTGAAGGGCCGTCAAGGTCCGTAGGTCAGCGGCGAGTTCTCCGTCCTGCCCGATGTCGTATCCGATTCGAGCCAGATATGCGTCGAGATCCAGCTCGTCACCGCTCCACAAACCGCTCTCCCCCTCAGCGCCGGGTCCTCTGTCGTAGGCACATGACACCATGAGTGATCGGCCCACGACCACGGGCTTTTGAACGGGTCGACGGTACGAGACGAGGTGTGCGCGGGGGCGCACGCGGAGAGGGGAAGCACCATGAGCGGACTCAACAAAGGAGTGCGACGCGTCGAGGTCACGCTCAGGTGGGACCCCGCCCCGGCCGGCGCCCCGGCCCACGACCTGGATATCGTCGCCGGGGTCTTCGCCGCGGGCGACCCGCACGGCGCTCCGGTCCATCTGGTGCACTTCGGCAGCCGCTCCCCCGACGGCACGATCACGCTCCACCGCGACAGCCGCACGGGGCAGGGATTCGGCTACGACGAGGCCATGACGCTGGAGCTGGACCGGCTGGACCCGCGGTACGCGCGCGTGGTGGTGGGCGTCGCCATTCAGCAGGGCGGCGGGCGGCTGACCTTCGGGGCCATAGCGAACACGGGCATACGGGTCCGCGAGGGCTACACCGACCTGCTGACCCACGACTTCGCGGACGTCTCCGGGGCCCGTGCGGCGACGGTCGTGGAATTCACCCGTGACGGAGCGGACGGCTGGTCCTTCCGCGCGATCAGCCGCGGCTTCGACGCCGATCCGCAGGCCTTCGGCGCGCTCCTGGGCTCCGCGGTGTCCTGAGGTCCGACGGCGCAGGCGAAAGGGTGGCGAAGGTCCGCCTCCGGCGCACACGAAAGGGTGGCGAAGGTCCGCCTCCGGCGTACGCGAAAGGGGCGCCGACCGGTGGTCGGCGCCCCCTCACGGGCGATCCGGCGGGCTCAACGGCTTCCGCCGCTCAGCCCGCCGGCCGGTGTATTGGTGGAGATCAGTTATTCCTGGCGTGCGGTATTCCCCGCGTCGCGGGTCCCGTGCGATCCGCGGAAGACGTTGCGCTCCACGGCACGCCGGCCTGGATGGCGCCGTTCCTCCGCCGGGTAGCCGACCGAGACCAACAGGGCGATGGCCAGATCGTCACGGCCGTCGATCCCGATCACCTTCTTCACCTTGGCCTCGTCCCACCCGTTCATGGGCGAGGTCGCCAGACCCATCTCCGTAGCAGCGAGCATCAGGAATGAGGCCGCGATCATGGCGTCCTTGACCGCGTACTCCCGAAGCAGACCGCGCCGATCGAGATCCTCCTGGAAGGCCCTCGACGCGGCGGAGAACATCGCGATGAACTCGTCGTTCCATGCTCCGCCGCGCCGCGCCTGCTCATAGACGTCGCTGTGGTCCTCGCGCCAGGACTGCGGCTCGGCGACGAAGACCAGTACGACCGGCGCCTCTTGGGGCTGGGGCTGGCCTCCGGTAGCCCATGCCAGCCCCGCACGGCCTTCTTCTCCGGACACCACGACGATCGACCGGTCCTGCAGGTTCCAGCTGGTGGGCGCCTCGACCGCGAGATCAAGGAGCGCTTCGAGCGTGCTCGGCGGAATCGGGTCGGGCCGGTAGTGGCGGACGGTGCGGCGGGTGCGGATCGCTTCTGCGACAGACATCGTGTGGCTCGTCATGTCACTCACTATTGGAGAGTGACTCTCCATCGGGAAGAGGGCACCTTTTTGTGCGCTACTCTCCCGGCATGAAGACCACGGTGGAAGCATCCGGACTACCTGCCGACGTCTACTCCGCAAAGTGCCCGACGCGCCAGGTCCTCGACCACATCTCCGGCAAGTGGACGATCCTCGTCGTGGACGCCCTCCTCGAAGGGACCCTGCGCTACACCGACTTGATGCGGCGCATCGAGGGTGTCTCACAGAAGATGCTCACCCAGACGCTGCGCGGCCTGGAGGCCGACGGGTTCGTCACCCGCACCGTGTACCCCACCATCCCGCCCCGGGTCGAATACGACCTGACGGAGCTCGGCCGCAGTCTGGCGGAGCCGATCACTGCACTCCGCCACTGGACCGAAACCCATATCAACGAGATCGAGCGGGCCCGGGCCCGGAGCACCTCGGAGGCGGCGGAAGCCACCTGAGCAGTTGCATCGGATGCAACGGGCAATGCCGCCGACGGGGAGCCGGCGTTTCGCCGACTCCCCCGCTTTGACCAGGCACGTCATGCTTGGTGGGCGCCTACTTTACTGGCGGAGGGTAGGCGTTCCTGGCGTGCGCCATTCCCCGCCGGGTGTCGGCCGGTCGGCGAACGCCCGCAGCTGACGGCCTGACACCGTCTCTACGAGCCGGACGATCCCGGGGTCCCTGGCCGTGAGGGCATCCCTTGCCACCTCGCACCAGTCATCACGCTCGAGAAGAGCCAGGTAGTCGTCCCTATAGGGCTGCCATCGCTGAACAGGCCCGATCGAACCTGCGTCACCGTGTTCCCCCAGGCTGCTCGCCAACCACGCGGCGATGCAGTAGCGGCTGGCGGAAGGCCCCAAACGCTCGAGGTGGCGAAGATGCGCAGCCAGCACCGCCTCGGCATGGGGATAGCGCGAGAGGGTCGTTCCCATGCCTTGGCTGTAGGTCATCACCAGGAGCAGCCGTCCGGTGTGGTCGGTGACCTCGTCATCCACGATGGGCTCGGCGAGGGCTTCGTGAAGGCCGGCAGTCTGGGCCACGCTGCCGACGAAGTACGCGTTGAGGAAATCGCCATCGCATGCTCTGCGGAGGAGCCAGGGCCGAGCAACGGGATCGTCGAGTCGACAGAGGGCTTCGACGACGTAGACCCGTCCCCAGCCGGTGACTCGATCAGCCAGCCAAATGAGGGCGTCGGTGCCTCGAGGCAGTCTTTCCAAGGCGTGTGCTGCAAGGGGACCGAAATGGTCGGACAGCAGGCCGATAGTTTGGATCAGCGGGATATCGTCGACGGTTCCCACGGCGGCGACCAGGGCGAGCCCCACGGTGACCGAGCAACGATCGGTTCCGTGCCGGACCAGCCACCGGCCCGTCTCGCGAACGCGGCGCCTATTCGCCCGCTCCGCCGCGGAAGCGATGTGTTCGTTGGGGTGAATCGGAACGTAGATGTCGCGGAAGGCACCGACCAGTTCGCTTGGAAGGGCAGAGGTACGGGCGAAATGCGCGTCCAGGACGAGCGCGGCGTCCTTGCCGGCCAAGCACCGATCCTTCGGCGCCTTCGGCTGAGGCCAGCGACGGTGCAATGCATCGTCGGGGTACGGCTCCCCGTCCCGCGGTAGCGGCTCGCCCGGCGCCTGCTGGTGCAGTTGTAGCGCGTGTTCGAACAGGGTTGTCTGTGATCCGGGCAGTTGCATCCCGGCCGTCTCGCTCATCGGCGGACGCAGGACTCGATTCTCTTGATCATGTCGGGGAGCATGACAGGGCCCGTCGCCGCCTGCAAGGCTTCTCACCGGCCGCATCTCATGGCCGTGGGGCTTCCGCACCTCCTTCAGCCAACCGACTCTCGATGGAGGCCGTCCAGTCTCGTGCTGTGTTCTTGGACGCGCGAACGGGACTTCCGTGAGTGCTGACCGACTGGCCAACGGGGTGGCGCCGGTCGGTCTTCCCGCTAAGTTCCCTGGAAAGAGCCACCGTTGCCCTCCCACCGCTCGCCCCACACTGATCGTGGCTGGCCGGCACGCTTGTTCCTTCACAAGCGCCGCAAAAGCCGGTGACATCAGGACGGACTGTGTCCCCAGGGAAAGACAGGTGCCGTCCCTGCGCTCACCCACGTGGTCCAAGGTCCGTTGTGCAATACGGCTGACTGGGACTCCGTACAGCAGCACCAGCACCCCTGCAACCCGAACATTCACAGGAAGATCGACCCCCGCACATGGGCCGCAGCACCGACCGCTCTCAGCAACACCGATGAGAGGGCGCACGCTTCGGCACAACGGACACTCGGCCGCCCTGCCTCGAACTCGTTCGTAACAGGTGATGCGAACCGGCCCAACCGGCCAACGGGCCGTTACGCCCTGGTCACAGACGCGACGAAGGGGATCGACCCATGGTCGATCCCCTTCGTGAGCTGCCGGTCAGCTACGTGTGCGGGCTACGTCGGTTGTTGCATCCGACGCGATTCCGCCCAGTTTCAGCTGCAGCCGCTGGTCGAGCCGCAGCCCTCGCAGATGTAGCAGGAGCCGGCCCGCTGCATCTTCGTACCGCAGGAGAAGCAGAGCGGGGCGTCGGCGCTGATGCCGAGCTGCATCTCGACGAGCTCCGCGGAGGTGTGGGCCTGCTTCGGGGCCGGGACCTCGGCCTTGGGGGCCGGGGCGGCGACGGCCTTCAGCTCCTGGGTGCGGGGCGCGGACTGGGCCAGCGCCTCGACGTCGACGTCCTCGTCCTCGGGCTGCTCGTACGAGCCGGTGTCCAGGTGACGCTGGCGCTCCTCGGCCGAGTGGATGCCGAGGGCGGACCGGGTCTCGAAGGGCAGGAAGTCGAGCGCCAGGCGGCGGAAGATGTAGTCGACGATCGACTGCGCCATCCGCACGTCCGGGTCGTCCGTCATGCCGGCCGGCTCGAAGCGCATGTTGGTGAACTTCGAGACGTAGGTCTCCAGCGGGACGCCGTACTGCAGGCCGACCGAGACGGCGATGGAGAAGGCGTCCATCATGCCGGCGAGGGTGGAGCCCTGCTTGGACATCTTCAGGAAGACCTCGCCGAGACCGTCGTCCGGGTAGGAGTTGGCGGTCATGTAGCCCTCGGCGCCACCGACGGTGAACGAGGTGGTGATCCCCGGACGGCCCTTGGGCAGACGCTTGCGGACCGGGCGGTACTCGACGACCTTCTCGACGGCCTCGCGGATCGTCGCCTCGGACTTCGCGGTGACCTCGGCCTTCTCGCTCTCCTTCTTCTTGGCGGAGAGCGGCTGGCCGACCTTGCAGTTGTCGCGGTAGATCGCGAGCGCCTTCACGCCCATCTTCCAGGCCTCGAAGTAGACCTCCTCGACGTCCTCGACCGTGGCCGTCTCCGGCAGGTTCACGGTCTTGGAGAGGGCGCCCGAGATCCACGGCTGGATGGCGGCCATCATGCGGACGTGGCCCATCGCGGAGATGGAGCGCTCGCCCATGGCGCAGTCGAAGACCTCGTAGTGCTCGGTCTTCAGGCCGGGGGCGTCGATCACATTGCCGTGCTCGGCGATGTGGGCGACGATCGCCTCGATCTGCTCCTCCTGGTAGCCCAGGCGGCGCAGGGCCTGCGGGACGGTGCCGTTGACGATCTGCATCGAGCCGCCGCCGACGAGCTTCTTGAACTTGACCAGGGCGAGGTCGGGCTCGAGGCCGGTGGTGTCGCAGGACATCGCGAGACCGATGGTGCCGGTGGGGGCGATGACCGAGGCCTGGGCGTTGCGGAAGCCGTTCTTGGCGCCGAGGCGGATCACGTCCTGCCAGGCCTCCGTGGCGGCGGCCCAGATCGGCGAGTCCAGGTCGTCCATGCGGACGGCCTTGGTGTTCTCGTCGGCGTGCTGCTGCATGACGCGCTGGTGCGGCGCGGCGTTGCGGGCGTAGCCGTCGTACGCGCCGACGACCGCGGCGAGCTCGGCGGAGCGCTTGTACGAGGTGCCGGTCATCAGGGAGGTGATGGCACCGGCGAGGGCTCGGCCGCCGTCGGAGTCGTACGCGTGGCCGGTCGCCATCAGCAGGGCGCCGAGGTTGGCGTAGCCGATGCCGAGCTGGCGGTAGGCGCGGGTGTTCTCGCCGATCTTCTCGGTGGGGAAGTCGGCGAAGCAGATGGAGATGTCCATCGCGGTGATGACGAGCTCGACGACCTTGGCGAAGCGCTCGACGTCGAAGGACTGGTTGCCCTTGCCGTCGTCCTTGAGGAACTTCATCAGGTTCAGCGAGGCGAGGTTGCAGGACGTGTTGTCCAGGTGCATGTACTCGCTGCACGGGTTCGAGCCGTTGATGCGGCCGGACTCGGGGCAGGTGTGCCAGTGGTTGATCGTGTCGTCGTACTGGATGCCCGGGTCGGCGCAGGCCCACGCGGCCTCGGCCATCTTGCGGAAGAGCGACTTGGCGTCGACCTCCTCGATGACCTCGCCGGTCATGCGCGAGGTGAGGCCGAACTTCCCGCCGGACTCGACGGCCTTCATGAACGTGTCGTTCACGCGGACGGAGTTGTTGGCGTTCTGGTACTGGACGGACGTGATGTCGTCGCCGCCCAGGTCCATGTCGAAGCCCGCGTCACGGAGGGCGCGGATCTTCTCCTCCTCCTTGACCTTGGTCTCGATGAAGTCCTCGATGTCGGGGTGGTCGACGTCGAGGATGACCATCTTGGCCGCGCGACGGGTGGCGCCGCCCGACTTGATCGTTCCCGCGGAGGCGTCTGCGCCGCGCATGAAGGAGACCGGACCGGAGGCGTTGCCGCCGGAGGAGAGCAGCTCCTTGGAGGAGCGGATACGGGAGAGGTTCAGGCCGGCGCCGGAGCCGCCCTTGAAGATCATGCCCTCTTCCTTGTACCAGTCGAGGATCGACTCCATGGAGTCGTCGACGGACAGGATGAAGCAGGCGGAGACCTGCTGGGGCTGCGGCGTGCCGACGTTGAACCAGACCGGCGAGTTGAAGCTGAAGATCTGGTGCAGGAGGGCGTAGGCCAGCTCGTGCTCGAAGATCTCGGTGTCGGCGGGCGAGGCGAAGTAGCCGTACTCCTCGCCGGCCTTCGTGTACGTCTTCACGATCCGGTCGATGAGCTGCTTGAGACCGGTCTCGCGCTGCGGGGTGCCGACGGCGCCCCGGAAGTACTTGCTGGTGACGATGTTGACCGCGTTCACCGACCAGAAGTCGGGGAACTCGACGCCACGCTGCTCGAAGTTGATCGAGCCGTCGCGCCAGTTGGTCATGACGACGTCACGGCGCTCCCACGCCACCTCGTCGTACGGATGCACGCCAGGGGTGGTGTGGATGCGCTCGATACGCAGGCCCTTGCTCGCCGACTTGGCTCCCTTGGTGCGGGAACCACGTGCCGGGCCGCTCGCCGTCTCTGTCATGCCGCCTCCCATATACGGGCAAAACACACTTTGGCACCCAGATAGTCCCAGGGCACCGTCTTCTGTACGTCGTTCTGTACTGCTGCCACAGGGACCACAGGGGTCGCCCGGGGCACGTCTGCCGGGCCGCACGGCGGCCGGTCGCCGGGCCGTCGAGCGGCCCGGACCGCCGATCAGTCGGCGGCGGTGGCGGGAACGGGGACCTCAGGGGTCGCACCGGTCCCGCGGTTCTCAGCGGGAGGCCGCACACGGAGTTCCGTGATGGCGGCCTCGAAGTCTTCGAGGCTGTCGAAAGCCTTGTACACGGACGCGAAGCGCAGGTACGCGACGAGGTCGAGCTCCTGCAAGGGGCCGAGGATGGCCAGGCCCACATCGTGGGTGGTCAGCTCGGCACTCCCGGTGGCGCGCACCGCCTCCTCGACCCGCTGGCCGAGCTTGGCGAGGGCGTCCTCGGTGACCGGTCGCCCCTGGCACGCCTTGCGGACGCCGGAGATGACCTTGGTACGGCTGAAGGGCTCGGTGACGCCGGAGCGCTTCACCACCATGAGCGAGCACGTCTCCACCGTCGTGAAACGACGGGAGCAGTCGGGGCACTGGCGACGACGTCGGATCGACGTCCCGTCGTCGGTGGTGCGACTGTCGACGACACGGCTGTCAGGGTGCCTGCAGAAGGGGCAGTGCATTGGTTCCGACCCTCCTCATGGCACGACTGACGAGCCTCACCAGGCCCGTCAAGGCCCTGCGAAGCGACCACCAGCATAGGCGATACGGGCACCTCCGGCAGACCGGGGACCACTACCCCTGGGTGGCCGATGCCATCCAACCACTAGATCTTGGGTTGGGGGGACTTCCGGGCCCTCCGCGTGTCGCAGGGCGGGCGCTCCCGCGGATCCACGCCTCCGGGTGCGACACTGGGGCGGTGCACCGGGTGCTCGCGGCCCAGCGGCGAAGGCTACCGCAGCGACCGATTCGGGGCGGCGACGTGAGCGTGCTCATACACCCCCGCACATACACGCGTAAGGCAATCTGCGAATTTTCACTCGAACGTGTGTTTGGCGCAACCTTTCGAAAGCCACTACCGTTGTGCCAGCCAGGGAGACCATTCGAGAGGGGCCGACGACGTGACCACCACCGCAGACAGTGCCACCATCACCGCCCAGGACCGCTCCCAGGGCCGACTCGAGCCGGTGCACGCCATGAATGACACAAGCATGAACGGTGAGGAGCCCGGGCGACCTGCCCGCGCCCTCCCCGGGCGACCTCCAGGCATCCGAGCCGACAGCTCCGGTCTCACCGACCGGCAGCGCAGGGTCATCGAAGTCATCCGCGACTCGGTCCAGCGGCGCGGCTACCCGCCGTCGATGCGGGAGATCGGGCAGGCGGTCGGCCTCTCCAGCACCTCCTCGGTGGCGCACCAGCTCATGGCGCTGGAGCGCAAGGGCTTCCTCCGCCGCGACCCGCACCGGCCCCGCGCCTACGAGGTCCGCGGCTCCGACCAGCCGAGCACCCAGCCGACGGACACGACCGGCAAGCCGGCCGCGTCGTACGTCCCGCTGGTCGGCCGGATCGCGGCCGGTGGCCCGATCCTGGCCGAGGAATCCGTCGAGGACGTCTTCCCGCTTCCCCGCCAGCTGGTCGGCGACGGCGAGCTGTTCGTCCTGAAGGTCGTCGGCGACTCGATGATCGAGGCCGCCATCTGTGACGGCGACTGGGTCACCGTCCGCCGCCAGCCCGTCGCGGAGAACGGCGACATCGTCGCCGCGATGCTCGACGGCGAGGCCACCGTGAAGCGCTTCAAGCGCGAGGACGGCCACGTCTGGCTGCTCCCGCACAACGCGGCGTACCAGCCCATCCCCGGCGACGAGGCCACGATCCTCGGCAAGGTCGTGGCGGTGCTGCGGCGGGTGTGACACTCCCCGCCGGCTCTGACCGGGCCCCGGGACCCACTGCGCCGGTCCCGGGGCCCTGCCACGTCGTGACGTGACCCGCTGGGTCCTGTCCGGCCGGATCAAGGCCTGTCCGGCCCCTGATCCGGCCGGACCGGCAGGGCACCCCCTAGGCGTCCGCCGTCTTCGAGGCGGCGTCGATGGCGGCGAGGGACCTCCGCACCTGGTTGCGGTCCGTCGTGTACCAGAAGTCGGGCAGCGAGGCCTTCAGATAGCTGCCGTACCGGGCGGTGGCCAGCCGGGGATCGAGGACCGCCACGACGCCCCGGTCACCGGTGGCCCGCACCAGCCGGCCGGCGCCCTGGGCCATCAGCAGGGCCGCGTGGGTAGCCGCGACCGCCATGAAGCCGTTCCCGCCGGCCTCCTCGACGGCCTTCTGCCGTGCGCTCATCAGCGGGTCGTCCGGGCGCGGGAACGGGATCTTGTCCATGACGACCAGCTGACAGCTGGGCCCCGGGACGTCCACGCCCTGCCAGAGCGAGAGCGTGCCGAAGAGGCAGGTCTTCGGGTCGGCGGCGAAGTTCTTGATCAGCTCGCCCAGCGTGTCCTCGCCCTGGAGCAGGATCGGCAGCTCCGGGATCCGGGTCCGCAGCTCCTCCGCCGCCTGCTGCGCGGCACGCATGGAGGAGAAGAGACCGAGGGTCCGCCCGCCGGCCGCCTGGATCAGTTCGGTGAGCTCGTCGAGCATGTCGCCCCGCTCCCCGTCGCGCGCGGGACGCGAGAGGTGCTTGGCGACGTACAGGATGCCCTGCTTCGGGTAGTCGAACGGGGAGCCGACGTCGATGCCCTTCCAGACGGGCAGGTCGTCCCCCGTGGTGCCCTCGGGAGCCAGTCCGAGGGAGGCCCCGACCCCGTTGAAGTCGCCGCCCAGCTTGAGCGTGGCCGAGGCGAGCACCACGGAACGCTCCGTGAACAGCTTCTCCCGCAGCAGGCCCGAGACGGTCAGCGGCGCGACCCGCAGCGAGGCTCCGAACCGGTCGTGACGCTCGTACCAGACGACGTCGTACTCCGAGCCGTGGGTGATCCGCTCCGCGACGCCGTGCACGGTCTCCACGGAGGCCATGGCCTGCTTGCGCACCGCGTCCTCGTCCTGCACCGCCCGGTCCCGGGTGTTGCCCAGAGCCGTGATCACGGCGCGGGCCGCGTCCCGCAGCGCCATCAACGCGTACGCCAGGTCCTCCGGGATCTCCTCCAGGCGGCCCGGCAGCGCCAGCTCCATGACGCGCTCGAAGCCCTCCGCAGCGGTCTGCAGCTGGTCGGCCGTCTTCTCGTCCACGAGCTTCGCGGACCGGCGCACGGCACGGTTGACCTGGCCGGGCGTGAGCTCGCCGGTGGCCACACCTGTGACCCGGGAGACCAGCTCGTGGGCCTCGTCGACGATCAGCACCTCGTGCTGCGGAAGCACCGGGGCGCCCTCGATGGCGTCGATGGCGAGCAGCGCGTGGTTGGTGACGACGACGTCCGCGAGCTTGGCGCGCTCACGTGCCGCCTCGGCGAAGCACTCCGGCCCGTACGCGCACTTGCTCGCGCCGAGGCACTCCCGGGAGGAGACCGAGACCTGGGCCCAGGCCTTGTCGGAGACGCCCGGCGTCAGGTCGTCCCGGTCGCCGGTCTCCGTCTCGTCCGACCAGTCCCGCAGCCGCAGCAGGTCCTGGCCCAGCTTGCTCGTGGGCGCGGCCGCCTCGAAGGGGTCGAAGAGGCCGTCCTCCTCGTCCTGCGGGACGCCTTCGTGGAGCCGGTGCAGACAGAGGTAGTTCGACCGGCCCTTGAGCATGGCGAACTGCGGCCGGCGTCGCAGCTGCGGATGCAGCGCGTCGACCGTCCGGGGAAGATCGCGCTCGACGAGCTGGCGCTGGAGCGCCAGGGTGGCCGTGGCCACCACCACCCGCTCGCCCTGGGCCAGCGCCGGCACGAGGTAGCCGAGCGACTTGCCCGTGCCGGTGCCGGCCTGGACGAGGAGGTGGGAGTTGTCGTCGATGGCCTCGGCCACGGCCTCGGCCATGGTGACCTGGCCGGGCCGCTCCGTGCCGCCGACGGCGGAGACGGCGGCGTGGAGGAGGTCGGGGAGGGATGGCTTCGTCATAGCCCTTCCACCCTACGGGGCGCCACTGACAGCCGGGGCACGCGAGCACCTCACGCGAGCGGGTTGGGGACGGTGCCGTGGACGGCCGCGTGCGGACGCTCGGAACGGTCCCGGTAGCCGTCCAGGTGCAGACGGTTGCGGTTGAGACAGAGCCGCTCGATGCGCGGTGTCAGGAGGTCGAAGAGCTCGAAGCGTTCCTTCAGCTCGGGGAAGCGTGCCTGGTGCCGCAGGATCTCCGCCCGGACGAGATCCCAGAAGTCTTTTTCGGGCACTCCGAGTTGTTCCTCGCAGAGCGGCGCCAGGTAGCGGAAGACGCCGACGAAGAGCCCCGAATGGATGAATTGGATCAGGAATTCGGGTTCCTCGGTGAGGAGGACGTCGCGGACGTCGTCGGGGAGCGTCTCGTGCTCGGGGAGCGGCTGCGCGCTGATGTTCACGTCGTCGACGAAATCCTTGATCGCGAGACGGACGGGGACGTCCTCGCCGTCGTAGACGACGATGGCGTTCTCGCCGTGCGGGGAGAAGACCGTGCCGTAGCGGTAGAGGAAGTGCAGCAGCGGGGGCAGCAGGGCGGCGAAGAGGCGCTGGAGCCAGACGGCGGGGGCGAGGCCGGAGCGCTCGACGAGCTCGGCGACGAACGCCCGCCCGTCGGGGTCGGTGTGGAGGAGGGAGGCGAGGGTGCGGGCCCGCTCGCCCGGGGGCAGCCTCAGCGGCTCGCGCCAGATCGCGCCGAGGAGTTCCTTGTACTGGTACGGGACTTCCGGCAGCCGGTCGTACAGGGGGTGCTCGACCGTGACGGAGGCGACCTCGCCGAGGAGGATCACCCCGCACTCGTCCCGCAGGAACGGGTCGGATGCGCGCAGGCCGTGGACCCAGGCCGTCACGGCGGGCGCGGCGAGGGTTCGTTCTGTGGGCAGTCCGCGCCAGACGAGGGTGTTGAGCACCGACAGCGGCAGCTTGACGGTGTGCCGGTCCGGGCGGCTGGTGTTGAGGAAGGTACGGACGGACTGCTGCGGCAGACGGAGGTCGCCGTCGGCGGGGAGCGGGACGACGGTCCCGGCGGCGATGGCCGGGGCGTAGAGCGGCAGCAGGATCTCGTCCCACTGCCAGGGGTGGACGGGCAGCAGGAGGTAGCCGTCGGGCTCGTGGCCGCGGGCGGACAGCGCCGAGCGGAACGCGGCGTGCACCTCGGGGTCGAGCTCCCGGGCGTACAGCCGGTCGGGGGTGTCGAGGCCGGCCACGCCCCGGTAGGCGGCGAGGCGGTTGCTGACGGCGATCCAGGGCAGGCGGGTCGCGCGGCGGGCCTCGGGGGCCCAGCGGGCGGCGTCGGTGGCGGAGAAGCCGATGCGGCCCTTGTTGAGGACGAGCCAGGGGTGGCCGGTCTGGTGTCCTTCGAGTTCCGCGTAGGAGAGCTCGGCGAGCCGGTCGGCGGTGACGGCCGTGTGGTCGAGGCGGGCGTCCGCGGCGAGGGTGGTGGAGAGCTCGCGGATGAGGTGGCCGAGGGTGGCTCCGTCGAGCCCGAGGAGGTGGCGGGCGCGGACCAGGAAGTCGAGGGGGTCGGTGAGGGGCCGGCCCTCGTGGGTGACCGAGCCGGCGGTGACGTGCCAGCTGCCGTAGGCGCCGCGTCGGGCACGGAAGGTGAGCGTGGTGCCGTCGTCGAGTCGCAGCTCGTGGCGGTCGGGGTCGCCGTCGTCCACGGGCACGGGCTCGATGATCTCCTCGTAGGCGAACTCGGAGAGGGCCTTGGCGAGGAGACGCGCGGACGCCCTGGTCCAGGCGGCGGCGTTCAGCTCGGGGGGCGCGAGCAGTTCGGGCGCCGGGGCCGGGCCGGTGGTGTGAGCCTGGACAGGGCCGGTGGTGTGAGCCGGGCCGGAGCCGGTGGTGGTTGCCGGGGCTGCGGGCGTGGGTCGTGCGGAGTCGTGAGGTGCAGGGGACGTCGACACGAGGACTCCTCGGGGTGGGAACCGCTGTGGGTGGAGCGGCGTTTACAAGGCAGGGTGTTCACAGAACGTGACGAAGGGCCCGGTCACGGATCATGAGCGCGGCTCTCTTTTCGGGGAGGTCGACTTCCGCCGCGTAGCGGAAGCCGCCACTGAGGAACGCGGAGACGGAGGGGGTGTTGAGGATGTCGGGTTCGGCGACGACGCGGGTACAGCGGGGACGGTGGTTGAGGACCAGATCGGCGACGGCGCGCAGCAGCGTGGTACCGACGCCGCGGCCCCGATCGGTGACGCCCCCGATCAGCAGGTGGATACCCGTGTCGTGGGGAAGCGCCGGGTAGTACCGGGCGAGCGGGTCGAGATCGGCACGGTAGATCTCGAAGTAGCTCATGGGCGTTCCGTCGAGGTGGCCGAGACAGGGGACGCTCCGGCCGTCGCCCTCGAGTTGGGCGCGGACATGCTCGGCGGTGACGCTGTCGGGTCCGGCGAGCTCCCAGAAGGCGGCGACGGCAGGGTCGTTCATCCAGCGGGCGAGCAGCGGCAGATCCCGTTCGAGTCGCACGGGTGCGAGTCGGAAGGAGCCCAAAGGGGTTTCGGTGGCCCCCCAGGCGGCGACGGAGTCGAGCAGATCGCCGTCGAGGAGGGCGACGAGGTCGTCGACCCTCAGGTCCAGGGTGTCGTCCCCGGGCGGGTCGACCGGTGGGCTGGTCGGTGACACGGTGTCGCTCTCCTCTCGGCGGTGGGGTCGGTGCGGGCGTGGGGCGGCGCCGCGGGTCAGGTACGGAGGGGGTTGGTGACGGTGACGTAGACGGACTGGGTGTCGACGGGCCCGACGAGCTCGTCCAGGCCGTGCAGACGGGTGAGGAGATTGGCCTTGCTGCGCAGGGTCGCGGCTTCCAGGAGCCGGTGCGGAAGAGGGGAGCCCAGGGTGGTGGCGGAGCTGAGGAAGCTGCGGAAGGCGGCGAGCAGGACGCGTTCGTCGGCGAGGTGCTGGGCGCCGAAGGCGCCGATCAGACCGAGGACGTTGTTGATGCCGAGGTAGTAGGCGAAGCGCTCGTCGGTGACCTGGTCGGAGACGAAGGTGTCGCTGTCGGCGCCGATGCCGGGGAGGCGGCTCTCCAGCTCGCCCCGGTGGGACTCGCGGAAGTAGTAGCCCTGGTTGTCGCGGTAGCGGCCGCCGACCGGCCAGCCGTCCGGGTCCAGGAGCACCAGGGTGTTCTGCTGGTGCGCCTCCAGGGCGATGCCGGCGTGGCCGTCGAGCCAGAGGACGGGGCGGACGACCTGGTCGAGGTACCGGAGGAACCACTCGGCGGAGACGGCGGTGCTGGGACGGCCGGTGCGGGCGGAGAGGCGGCCGATCACGTCGGCGAGCCGGGAGCGCATGGTAGTGGCTCCTGGCCAGGGGCGGGGGGCCGTCAGGGAGGCGATGCAGACGGCGTCGTCGCCGGGGCCGAAGGGGTTGTGGCGGATCATGACGTCGAGGCCGGGGACGGGGGCGCCGTCCGGGGCGTCGACGGCGAGCCAGGCGGGGTCGCGGACGATGTCGAAGCCGGGGTGGGCGGCCTGCCACTCGTCGACGAGGCCGGTGCGGAGCAGCCGGTGGACCTCGACGCCGCGGTGGAGTTCCTTGCGGAGGTTCTCGCGGCGGGAGTTGGTGATGCGCAGGCCGAGGGAGAGCTTGAGCATGGCCCGGGCGCCGGGGCGGTGCACGGTGCGGACGGAGGAGGTGGGGTGCCAGGGGCTGCCGTGGAGGCCGAGGTCGTGGAGGAGGCCGTCGTCGAGGAGGGCCCGGACGTCGGGGCGGTGCAGGAGTTCGCGGGCCTGCCAGGGGTGCAGGGGCAGGGGCGCTGTGCCGGTGGGGAGGGTGAGTCCTTCGGCGAGGCCGGAGGCGAGTTGTTCGGCGGTGACGGGCCGGCCTTGTTCGGTCCAGGCGGAGTCGGTGGCCAGGAGGGTCTGGTCGACGGCGATCCAGTGGAGGGGGAAGGAGCCGTGGAGTTCGGGTGAGTAGAGCCGGCCCTCGGCCTCGGAGAGTCCTTCGCGGCTCTTGGGGGTGGGGTGGAGCGGGTGGCCGAGCAGCAGGGACTGTTCGGCGGCGAGGAAGAGGTCGGCGTCCGGGTGCGGCTGGGGCCGGCGGCGGCGCTCGGTGAGGAAGTCGGCGGTGCGGCGGGCGGAGTCGGCGACCCTGCCGACCAGGTCGGCGCCCTCGGAGCGGCCGGACTCACGGCTGAGCAGGGCGGCCACCGTGACGGCGTCGGCGGCCGGCGCGGAGGCCGGGAGTCCTTCGAGGGCGGGGGCGCCGAAGCGGTGCCAGCCGGTGGGCGACCAGTAGCGGACGGGAACGAGGAGGGCGGTGCCGCTGGAGTCGAGAGGGATGCGCAGGGTGGTGGAGCCGGGGGCCTGGAGGTTCTTCTCGCGGACCCAGCAGCGGAGGAGGTTCTCGACGGCTGCGGCGTCGGCGGCGCGCTGCGGGTCGGGGTCGTCCAGCGGGTCGGGGGTGCCGGCCGGGCGAGGCGTCCGGGGCTCGTACGGGCCGGTGTGCTGGCGCGGGACGGTGGGTTCCTCGGGGCCGAGCGGATCCGGGCCGAGCTCCTCGGGCCGGAGCGCCTCCGGGAGGAGGTCCTGGCTGCCCCGGTGCTCGACGCGACGGGCCTCGGAGCGACGGGCCTCGACGTGGAGGACCTCCGGGCGGAGGGCGTCCGAGTGGAGGGCCTCCGGGTGGAAGGAGTCCGAGTGGAGGGCCTCCGGGTGGAGGGAGTCCGAGTGGAGGGCCTCCGGGTGAAGGGCGTCGGCGCGGAAGGCATCGGGGCGGAGGGCCTCGGCGTGGAGGGACTCCTGGTGGAAGGAGTTGGGGGTGTGGAGGTGGTCGGTGGCGGGGGGCGGGGAGGTGGGGGTGGGGGTGGGGGTGGCGTTCACGGGGGCTTCCTTGGGGGTGGGGCCGGGGCGTTCCGGGGGTCAGTGGGACGGGCCGGAGGCGTTCCGGGGGGCCGTGGCCCGGCGGGAGGCGGGCGGGTGGGGGGTGTGGGCCCGTTCGGCCGCGGCCAGGGCGTCGGCGAAGCGGTCCAGGACGGCGGCGGCCTGCTCGTCGGTGAGGGTGAGCGGGGGCAGGAGCCGGACCACCGCGGAGTGGCGGCCGCCGAGTTCGACGATGAGTCCGCGGGCGAGGCACTCCTGCTGGACGGCGAGGGCCAGGGCGGGGGCGGGGGGCGGGACGGGGTCGTCCGGTCCGGCCGCGTCGGGATCGACGAGTTCGACGCCGATCATCAGGCCCCGGCCGCGGACGTCGCCGACGCAGGGGTGGGCGGCGGCGAGGCCCTGGAGTCGGCCGAGGATACGGGCGCCGAGGGTGCCGGCCCGTTCGGCGAGCTTGTTCTCGCGGACGTAGGCGAGGGTGGCCGTGCCGGCGGCCATGGCGAGCTGGTTGCCGCGGAAGGTGCCGGCGTGGGCGCCGGGTTCCCAGGCGTCGAGCTCCGACCTGTAGACGATGACCGCGAGCGGGAGGGAGCCGCCGATGGCTTTGGACAGCACCATCACGTCGGGCACGACGCCGCTGTGCTCGACGGCCCAGAAGGTGCCGGTGCGGCCGACCCCGGTCTGGACCTCGTCGACGATCAGCGGGACGGAGCGGTCGGCGGTGATGCGGCGCAGGCGGCGCATCCAGTCGTCGGGGGCGGGCATGACCCCGCCCTCGCCCTGGACGGCCTCGACGATCATTCCGGCGGGCGTGGTGACGCCGCTCTTGGGGTCGTCGAGGAGGTTCTCGGTCCAGCGGGCGGCCAGTTCGGCGCCGCGCTCGCCGCCGACGCCGAAGGGGCAGCGGTACTGCTGCGGATAGGGCAGCCGGGTCACGCGGACGTCGGTCGCTCCTCCGGAGGCGTCGAGGGCTCCGGCGGTCATGCCGTGGTAGGCGCCGGTGAAGGCGAGGAGCCCGCTGCGGCCGGTGGCCGTCCGGACGAGTTTGAGGGCCGCCTCGACGGCGTCCGTGCCCGCCGGTCCGCAGAACTGGATGCGGGCGTCGTCCGCGAGTTCGCCGGGAAGGGTGGCGAACAGTTCGGAGGTGAAGGCGTCCTTGACGGGGGTGGCGAGGTCGAGGACGTGGAGGGGCGCCCCTGAGTCGAGGACCTTCCTGATGGCTTCCAGGACCACGGGGTGGTTGTGGCCGAGAGCGAGCGTCCCGGCTCCGGACAGGCAGTCCAGGTAGCGGCGGCCGTCGGCGCCCTCGATGGTCAGTCCCCTGGCCCGTACGGGGACGATCGGCAGGGAGCGGGCGTAGGTGCGCGCGGCGGACTCGCGCTGGGACTGGCGGCGCAGGATGCCCTCGTACTCGCCCCCTCGGTCCGTCGGCCTGGTCTGCGTGCGCGCGGCCGGTGGGACGGCCGGAGCTGATTCGGTCACGGCCACGGCTCGGTGTCCTCCCGCGGTAACAGTTGCGTTGCACATCGGGGCGTCGCGGAGCCGCCGCAAGGGCCGCCCTGAACGCCACCGTTGTGTCCCCCGTACGTACCAACGACGGGAACTGCCGGGGATCACGGGCCGGAGGGCAGGAAGTTGGCGTGTCCCGGATCACGGCACGACAACGGCTGAACGATGTCCGGAACCGCCGGCGGGGCGCGTACCGTCCCCTCCGGCACCGGCATAGTGGGGGCGGTCGGCCGTGTCCGCGAGGACACGGCCGCTGTTCGCCCATGCACAAGTTGACGTAGTCCCAGGGGGATCACGAGATGCGATCGATTCGTCCGCTGCTGATGGCGGCTTCCGCCGTCGCGGCGCTGACGCTCACCGTCACGGCCTGCGGTCCGAGCGAGGAGAACGCGGGAGACAAGCCCGTCGCGCCCGTAAGCCTGGACCCGGACAAGATCAAGATTCCGGAGGACCTGAAGGACCGCCTGAAGGAACACGGGATCGACCTCGACAAGTGGCGGGGTGGCGAGTGGAAGAACTGGGACCGCGCCAAGTGGCTGCGTGAGGCCAAGGACTTCGTCAACCCGATCATCGAGGACCTCTGGGACCCGGACCGGATGCGCGAGGCCGAGCGGCCCGACAAGCCGGTCGAGGAGGAGGACATCTCGGGCGACAAGGGTGTCACCGACCCGACTCCGGCCCCGGTGCGGGCGAAGGCGGTGGCGGCGAAGTACCACGACAACGCCGCCGAGTCCGGCAAGGTCTTCTTCGACGGTCCCGAGGGCTCGATGGTCTGCTCGGCCACGGTCGTGAAGGACCCGGCGCACCCGGGCAAGTCCAACCTGGTCTGGACGGCCGGGCACTGCGTGCACAAGGGCAAGCAGGGCGGCTGGTACCGCAACATCGCCTTCGTGCCCTCGTACAACGACGCGGCGCTGGCGACCTCGGACCTGGAGAAGGCGACGCGGGAGCAGATCGCCCCGTACGGCGTCTGGTGGGCGGACTGGGTCAAGACCTCCGACCAGTGGATCTCCGAGGGCGCTTCCACCGGCGGTGCCGGCGCTCCCTACGACTTCGCGGTCATCAAGGTGACCCCGGAGAAGGGCGCTTCGGGCAAGTCGCTGGAGGAGACGGTCGGTTCGGCGCTCCCGGTGGAGTTCAACGCTCCCGCGGTGCCGAAGATCGCGAGCCTGACGGCGACCGGCTACCCGGCGGCGCCGCCGTTCGACGGCCAGAAGATGTTCCAGTGCACGGACAAGCCGGGCCGGCTGTCCCTGAAGGCGGAGCAGCCGACGATGTACCGGATCGGCTGCACGATGACCGGTGGTTCCTCCGGCGGCGGCTGGGTCGCCGAGGGCAGTGACGGCAAGCCGGCGCTGGTGTCGAACACCTCGATCGGCCCGTCGACGGCCGGCTGGCTCGCCGGCCCGCGCTTCGGTCCCGAGGCCAAGGCCATCTTCGAAGAGGTCAGCAAGAAGTACGCCGGCCAGTAGGCACGGTTCGGAGGCGGGGCCCCCGGGTCCCGCCTCCCCCCATGTCCGGCCCGACCGGCATACTGTGCACCGCTTATGACACGTCCATGGCAATACCAACGGGGAATACATTCATGCGTTCCGTACGGCTCATACCCGCCGCTCTCGGCCTGGTCACCGCGCTCGCGCTGACCGCCACGGCCTGCGGCCCCACCGAGACCCCGGCCGACGGCAAGCCGGCCGCCGGGGCGAGCAGCTCCGCGCCCGCCGCGGACGGCGGCGACGCCGGCGCCGACCTGACCAAGGACCTCGCCGACAAGCTCAAGAAGCACGGCGTCGACCTGGACAAGTGGAAGAGCGGCGAGTGGAAGAACTGGGACCAGGACACCTGGCTCCGTGAGGCCGAGGACTTCGTCAACCCGGTCATCGAAGGACTCTGGGACCCGGCGCGCATGCAGTCGGCGAAGAGCCCGGACCAGACGATCACCGCGCAGGCCGGCAGCGGCGGCACCGACCCGACGCCCCGGCCCGTCAAGGCGCAGCGTGAGAAGACGCCGTACCACCGCAACGCGGCCCCGGTCGGCAAGATCTTCTTCGACTCGCCCGAGGGCCACATGGTCTGCTCCGGCACCATCGTGAAGGACCCGCGCCGCCCCGGGAAGTCGAACCTGGTCTGGACGGCCGGCCACTGCGTCCACGCGGGCAAGAAGGGCGGCTGGTACCGCAACATCACCTTCGTCCCGGCCTTCAACGACCTGGGCAAGTCCCCCGCCGCGCTGCAGAACGCGCAGCCGCAGGAGGTGTACCCGTACGGCCAGTTCTGGGCCGACTGGGCCGTCACCTCGGGCGAGTGGATCAACGCGGGCGGCACCAACCAGGCCTGGCCGTACGACTACGCCGTGCTGCACGTGCAGCCGGAGCGCGGCGCGAAGTCCCTGGAGGAGACCGTCGGCGTCGCCCTGCCGGTCGACTTCTCCGCCCCGTCGGCCGCGCAGTCCGGGACGATGGGCGCCTGGGGCTACCCGGCGGCGCCGCCGTACAACGGCATGATCATGCACAAGTGCCTCGACCGTCCGACCCGACTCACCACGGCTCCGGCCACGCCGACGATGTACCGGATCGGGTGCACGATGACCGGTGGCTCCTCGGGCGGCGGCTGGTTCCGCGTCCTGCCGAACGGCACGACGGCCCTCGTGTCGAACACCTCGATCGGCCCGGCCGGCAGCAACGGCTGGCTCGCCGGACCGCAGCTGGGTCGCGGCGGCAAGGCCGTCCACGAGATGGTCAGCAAGAAGTTCGCCCGCTGACGCTCTGAGCAGCTCGGACACAGCAGAAGGCGCCGGGCTCCTCCCGAAGGGGAGGAGCCCGGCGCCTTCGCCTTTCGTCAGTGCGCGGCGGGCACGTACGGCGCGAGCATCGCCGCCAGTTCCTCGTGGACCCGGGCCTTGAGCAGGGTGCCTTCCGGGGTGTGCTCCTCGGACTCCACCTCGCCCTCGGCGTGCACCCGCGAGACGAGACCGCCGTGCGTGTAGGGCACGAGGGCCTCCAGCTCGACCTGCGGACGCGGCAGCTCGCTGTCGATGAGCGCGAGCAGCTGGTCCATGCCCTGGCCCGACCGGGCCGAGACCACGATGGAGTGCTTCTCCATCCGCAGCAGGCGCTGGAGCACCAGCGGGTCCGCCGCGTCGGCCTTGTTGACGACGACGATCTCCGGCACGTTCACCGCGCCGACGTCGCGGAAGACCTCGCGCACGGCGGCCAGCTGCTCCTCCGGGGCCGGGTGCGAGCCGTCCACCACGTGCAGGATGAGGTCGGACTCGGCGACCTCCTCCATGGTGGAGCGGAACGCCTCGACCAGGTGGTGCGGCAGGTGCCGGACGAAGCCGACGGTGTCGGCCAGGGTGTAGACCCGGCCGGTGGGCGTCTCGGCCCGGCGAACCGTCGGGTCGAGGGTGGCGAACAGCGCGTTCTCCACGAGGACGCCCGCGCCGGTGAGCCGGTTGAGCAGGGAGGACTTGCCGGCGTTGGTGTATCCGGCGATGGCGACCGACGGCACCTTGTTCCGGCGGCGCTCCTGCCGCTTGATGTCACGGCCGGTCTTCATCTCCGCGATCTCCCGGCGCATCTTCGCCATCTTCTCGCGGATGCGGCGCCGGTCGGTCTCGATCTTGGTCTCACCGGGACCACGGGTGGCCATGCCGCCACCGCCGCCGCCACCCATCTGACGGGAGAGCGACTGACCCCAGCCGCGCAGCCGCGGCAGCATGTACTGCATCTGCGCGAGCGCGACCTGTGCCTTGCCCTCTCGGGACTTGGCGTGCTGGGCGAAGATGTCGAGGATGAGGGCGGTCCGGTCGACCACCTTCACCTTGACGACGTCTTCGAGGGCGATGAGCTGGCCGGGGCTGAGCTCGCCGTCGCAGACCACGGTGTCGGCACCGGTCTCGAGCACGATGTCGCGCAGCTCGCGCGCCTTGCCCGAGCCGATGAACGTGGCCGGGTCCGGCTTGTCGCGGCGCTGGATCACGCCGTCGAGCACGAGGGCGCCCGCCGTCTCGGCGAGGGCCGCGAGCTCCGCGAGGGAGTTCTCCGCGTCCTGCACCGTCCCCGAGGTCCAGACACCGACCAGCACGACGCGCTCCAGACGCAGCTGTCGGTACTCGACCTCGGTGACGTCCTCGAGCTCGGTGGAGAGGCCGGCGACACGGCGCAGGGCCGCACGCTCGGAGCGGTCGAACTGCTCGCCGTCCCGCTCTCCGTCGATCTCGTGGCTCCAGGCGACGTCCTCTTCCATCAGGGCATCAGCCCGAAGGCTCTCGGTACGGTTCGTCTCCGCGAAGCTCTGCTCGTCCTGGGAAGGGGAAGAAGAGGAGGTCATTGGATCCTTACGTCGATGAAGAGATATGTCTCTGCCGGTCACAACGCCTGCGGACGCCGGAAGATTCCCGGCCGCGGCCGCGTCGCCGACCTGAAGATGGTGACACGGCCCCGCCGGGCCCGTCACCCGGGTTTCGGCGCGGTCCTCGCGGCCTCGACGGGACGGCTGCGCCAGTCCGGGTGCCCGGGCATCGCCGGGGTCTTCGCCTCGTACAGCCAGCCGCGGAAGAAGGCGGTGAGGTCCCGTCCGGCGACCTCGCCGGCGAGCGCGACGAAGTCGGCGGTGGTGGCGGTCCCGTCCCGGTGTTCGGCGACCCAGCGGCGCTCCAGGGTCCGGAAGGCATCGGTGCCGATCGTCCGGCGGAGCGCGTAGAGGACGAGGGCGCTGCCGTCGTAGACCACGGGCCGGAAGAGGCTGATCTTGTGGGTCGGCGAGGGGGGCTCGGGGGCGGCCGGCGGCCCGCCGTCGGCCCGCCACCCGTCGGAGGCCGCGTAGGCGGCCTTCATGCGCCGCTCCATGGACTTACCGGCGGTCTCCTCGGCGTACAGCGCCTCGTACCAGCTGGCGTGCCCCTCGTTGAGCCACAGGTCTGACCAGGCGCGGGGCGAGACGCTGTCGCCGAACCACTGGTGGGCCAGTTCGTGGACCATGACGGAGTCGACGTACCACTCCGGGTAGGCGGGCTCGGTGAAGAGGCCGCGCTCGAAGAGCGAGAGGGTCTGGGTCTCCAGCTCGAAACCGGTGTCCGCGTCGGCGATGAGCACGCCGTACGTCTCGAAGGGGTACGGGCCGACCTGCCGCTCCATCCATTCCAGGTGGCCGGGGGTGCGGCGCAGCCAGGGCTCCATGCGCTCCCGGTCGGCGGTGGCCACCACGTCCCGGACGGGCAGCCCGTGGGGGCCGTCGCGGTGGACGACGGTGGAGCGGCCGATGGAGATCTGGGCGAGCTCCGTGGCCATGGGGTGTCGGCTGCGGTACGTCCAGGTGGTGGTGGCGCCGTGGTCGACGCGGCCCGCGGGGAGCCCGTTGGCGACGACGGTGAGCTCGCTGGGGGCGGTGATCCGGAAGGTGAACCAGGCCTTGTCCGACGGGTGGTCGTTGGAGGGGAAGACCCGGTGGCCGGCGTCGGCCTGGTTGGCCATGGCGAGGCCGTCGCCGGTGCGGACCCAGCCGCCGGTCTCGGCGGGGCCGGCGGGGTCGCTGGTGTGGGTGACGGTGATCTCGACCTCCTCGCCCGCGTCGATCGGGACGGCGGGGGTGACGACCAGGTCCTCGCCGCTGCCGGTGTACTCGGCGGGCAGGCCGTCGACGGTGACGGCGGAGACCGTGCCGTGGGTGAAGTCGAGGTTGAGCCGCTCCAGGTCGGCGGTGGCGCGCGCGTCGATCCGGGTCACGGCGGCGAGGGGCTTGGTGTTGACCCCCGGATAGGTGAAGTCGAGCGTGTACGCGAGGACGTCGTAGCCGGGGTTGCCGAGGTGCGGGAAGAGCGGGTCCCCGATGCCGAGCGGCGCCGGGGCGGGCAGCGCGGCGGCGACGAGCCCGGCCGAGGCGGCGACCAGGACGGCGGAGCGGAGCCACCGCGCGCGGGGCAGGGGGGTTCGGACGAGCGGCATGGGCCAGGGCCTTTCCGGAGGACTGGCCCTACGGCTACCAGGGAGGCCGCCGCTCACCGGGGCGGCGCGCGCGCCGGCCACCCGAAGGGGGTCGTCGGCTCAGGCCGCGCGAGTGGCGGGCGCGGGTGTCGTCCCAAACCCCGGGGCGCCGCGACTCACGCCGTTCACCCCAAAGGGCCTCGTCGACTCAGGCCGCGCGAGTGGCGGGCGCGGGTGTCGTCCCAAACCCCGGGGCTCCGCGACTCACGCCGTTCACCCCCAGGGCGTCGTCGGCTCAGGCCGCGCGAGTGGCGGGCATCGCTGTCGCCTTACACGTCAGGGCGCCGTCAGCCCAGGCCGCCGGCGTGGCGGGCGCGGCTCACGTCGTACACACCGGGGACGTCCCGCATGGCCTTCATGAGGACGGTGAGGCCGGCCACGTCGGGCAGGTGGAGGGTGTACGTGTGGCGGACCCGCTGCTCGCTGGGCGGCTCGACGTTCGCGGAGACCACGGCGGCGCCGAAGGCGGCGATGGCTTCGGTGAGGTCGGCGAGCAGCCCGGGCCGTCCGAAGGACTCGGCGACGAGGGTGACCCGGCCCTGGGGGGTGTCGCCCCAGCGGACGGTGACGGGCTCGCGGCCGAGACCGCGCATGGCGTCGGCGGCCGAGCAGCGGGCGCGGTGGACGGTGACCGATCCGCCGCGCACCCGGAAGCCGGTGATCTCGTCGGGCGGTACGGGGGTGCAGCAGCCCGCCGGGCGGACGGCCGCGGGCGGCTCGCCGTCCAGGTCGGCGTGGAGTTCGGCGCCGGAGCGGCGGTCGGCGGCGACGCTGACCTGCGGCCGGGGGTCGGTGGGGGCGGCGGGGGCCGCGGCGCTCTCGGGATGGGCCGTGAGCCAGCCGGTGATCGCGATCCGGGCGGCGGGGGTACGGGCGTGGTCCAGCCATTCGGGGGACGGCCCGGACACGGTGTCCTGGGCGAGCAGCAGCTGGACGGTGTCCCCGTCGCCGAGGACGGTGCTGAGCGGGGCGAGGCGGCCGTTGACGCGGGCGCCGAGGCAGGCGTGGGCGCCCTCGCCGTGCTGCGCGTAGGCCGCGTCGACGCAGCTGGCGCCGGCGGGCAGGCTGATCGTGCCGGGGGCGCTGCCGTCGGCGCGGAAGACGGTGATCTCGTCGTCCTCGGCGAGGTCGGCGCGGAGCGAGGTCCAGAAGGTGTCGGGGTCGGGGGCGGACTGCTGCCAGTCGAGGAGCCGGGAGAGCCAGCCGGGGCGGGTGGGGTCGACGCGCTCGCCGTCGTCGGTCTGCGGGACGGCGGCGTCCGGCTCCTGGCCCACGTGCGGGTTGCCGAGGGCGACGACTCCGGCCTCGGCGACCTTGTGCATGCGGTGGGTCCGGATGAGGACCTCGGCGACGGCGCCGTCGGGGGCCGCGATCGCGGTGTGCAGCGACTGGTAGAGGTTGAACTTGGGGGCCGCGATGAAGTCCTTGAACTCGGAGATCACCGGGGTGAAACAGGTGTGGAGCTCGCCGAGGACCGCGTAGCAGTCGGCGTCCTCGGCGACGAGGACGAGGAGCCGCCCGAAGTCGCAGCCGCGCAGGTCGCCGCGCTTGAGGCGGACCCGGTGGACGGAGACGAAGTGCCGGGGGCGGACGAGGACCTCGGCACCGATGTCCGCCTCGCGCAGGACGGCGGTGACCTGCTCGGCGACGGAGCCGAGCGCATCCGTGGCACCCGGGTTGCCGGCGATGAGCGCGCGGGTGGTCTCGTACTCCTCGGGGTGGAGGATCGCGAAGACCAGGTCCTCCAGCTCGGTCTTGAGGGCCTGGACGCCGAGCCGCTCGGCGAGCGGGATGAGGACGTCCCGGGTGACCTTGGCGATCCTGGCCTGTTTCTCGGGGCGCATCACGCCGAGGGTGCGCATGTTGTGGAGGCGGTCGGCGAGTTTGATCGACATGACCCGGACGTCGCTGCCGGTGGCGACGAGCATCTTGCGGAAGGTCTCGGGCTCGGCGGCGGCGCCGTAGTCGATCTTCTCGACCTTGGTGACGCCGTCGACGAGGTAGGCGACCTCGTCGCCGAACTCGCGGCGCACCTGATCGAGCGTCACCTCGGTGTCCTCGACGGTGTCGTGGAGGAGGGAGGCGGTCAGGGTGGTGGTCTCCGCGCCGAGTTCGGCGAGGATGAGGGTGACCGCGAGCGGGTGGGTGATGTACGCCTCGCCGCTCTTGCGGAACTGGCCGCGATGCGAGGACTCGGCGAGGACGTACGCCCGGCCGAGCACCGTCAGGTCGGCCTCGGGATGGTGGGCGCGGTGCGCCTCCGCCACATGGCCGATGGCGTCGGGCAGGCGGTCACGGGGTGCCGGTCCGGCGGTGGCGTTCAGCAGGGCGGCGCGGCCGAGGCGGCGCAGGTCGATCCGGGCGCGTCCGCGTCTGCGGACGGCCACGTCGGTGGGGGCGGCC
Organism: Streptomyces sp. R-07; assembly: GCF_049913175.1. Lineage (NCBI taxonomy): Bacteria > Bacillati > Actinomycetota > Actinomycetes > Kitasatosporales > Streptomycetaceae > Streptomyces > Streptomyces sp. R-07. The sequence continues at coordinate 5,952,935 of NZ_CP183978.1, read as the reverse complement.
TCGGGGTTGGTGGCCTCTGCGCTCATGGGGCACCTCCGGCAACATGGACCGGCGGTGGGCGGGCCAGGCGTGCCCGGGGGGCCGGTGCTTGATGCTACCGACCCCACCACGCGGCGCAGTCACGCTCTCGCTCAGCGTGAACCGGATCACCCATTCGAGCGACAAATCAGTCGTTGACAGTTTCGATTCCGTCGCTCGCGATCACGTGGTCGCGGTCAGCCACGCCGGGTCGACGGCGCCCTCGGCGACGATGACCGCGGGTCCCGTCATGTCGATCCGGCCGTCGGGGTGCTCGGTGATCACCAGGGTCCCGCCGAGCACGTCGACGGTGTACGTGACGGGGGTGCCGCTCTCGGCGGGGTCGACGCCGTCCCGGCGGGCGGTGGCGACGGCGACGGCGCACGCGCCGGTGCCGCAGGAGCGGGTCTCGGCGGCACCGCGCTCGTGGACCCGCATGGCGACGTGGCGGGGGCCGCGGTCGGCGACGAACTCGATGTTCACCCCGTCCGGGTAGACCGCGGCGGGCTCGTACGGCGGCTCGGTGAACAGGTTCCCGGCGTGGTCGAGGTCCTCGACGAAGGCGACCGCGTGCGGGTTGCCCATGTTCACGTTCCGCGCGGGCCAGCTGCGGCCGTCGACGGTGACGGTGACCCCGGCCTCGGCGAGCACGGCGCGGCCCATGGCGACGGTGACGGAGCCGTCCTTGTCCAGGTGGACGTGCTTGACCCCGCCCCGGGTGGCGACCGCGACCTCGCCGGCGCTGACGTGCCCGGCGTGCTCCAGGTAACGGGCGAAGACCCGGACCCCGTTCCCGCACATCTCGGCGACCGAGCCGTCGGCGTTGCGGTAGTCCATGAACCACTCGGCCTCGTCGGCCAGGTGGCGCGCCTCGGGATGCGCGGTGCTGCGCACGACGTGCAGCAGCCCGTCGCCCCCGATGCCGGCCCGCCGGTCGCAGAGCCGCGCGACGACGGTGGGGGGCAGGTCGACGGCGTTCTCCGCGTCGGGGACGATCACGAAGTCGTTCTCGGTGCCGTGGCCCTTGAGGAAGGGGAGCGGCGAGGTCGGCGAGGTCTGCGTGCTGGTCACGCGATCAACTGTACGGGGCGGGCCCGACAGGCGACTCGACCTGTCCACAGGGCGGCCCTGCGGGTACGGCCGCGCTCGGCTCTCATCCGCCCGGGCCCCGTTCCGTACGGGGCCGGGCCGGGCCGCGTACAAGGCGAGGCCACGTCACATACGGGCGCGGCCGCTTTCGCAGTGGCAGTCGCGGGTCGCAGTCGCAGTCGCAGAAGGAGAGACCACGTCCCGCTCCGGCGCCTCGGCCGGCTTCGTACGGGGCTCAGCGCAGGCGGGCGACGCGCCAGACGGCGAGGGCCACCAGGGCCGCGATCGTCGACACGTACAGCGCGAGGACGCGCCAGTTCGGGCGCTCCCCCGAGCCTCGCGGCGGAAGTCCCGGCCAGGTGTAGCCGACCTTGCGGGCGGCCATCATGCCCCAGCCCGCCGCGCAGGAGCTGATGAGCAGTCCGAGCATCGCGACGACGGCGCCGCCGTCCCCCGAGCCGAAGGCGAGCGGGAAGGCGAACATCAGCGAGCCCACGGCGGCCAGGCCCACGATCGGGGCGAGCTGCCAGATCCTCAGGCGGCGCTGCGGACGCAGCTCGACCTGGACCTCGTCGGCGTCGACCTCGACGGCGGTGCCCACGGCGTCGTCGGGACCGTCCGGGGTCAGGCCCGGGGCGCCGACGGGAGCGTCGTCCGTCGGATGGCCCGGAGTGTCGCCCGACGGATCCGCCGTCGGGTCACCCAGGGCCGCCTCGTGCTGTTCTCTGTCGCGAGGGCCGGCCTCCATCGCCACGCGCCCTCCCCACTCGGACTCCACTTGGTCGATCGATGCTCGATGATGGCACGCTCATGACCGCCGAAATGACGGGCAGTGCGTCCCGATGCCATCACGTGATCAGGCTGTAACCGCTCGTTCGACCAACGACAGCGCCTCCCGCGGGAGTTCCCCGCGGTGATCTGCGGCTCCACTGAGCCAGTGCACCCGCGGGTCACGGCGGAACCACGAGTCCTGGCGGCGGGCGAAGCGCTTCGTGGCGCGCACGGTCTCGGCGCGCGCCTCGTCCTCGGTGCACTCCCCCGCGAGCGCCGCGAGGACCTGCTGGTAGCCGAGCGCGCGGGCCGCAGTGCGCCCTTCGCGCAGGCCACGCGCCTCCAGGGCGCGCACCTCGTCGACGAGGCCGGCCTCCCACATGCGGTCCACGCGCGTGGTGATGCGTTCGTCGAGCTCGGGGCGGGCCACGTCGACGCCGATCTGGACCGTGTCGTAGACGGAGTCGGGGCCGGGGAGGTTGGCGGTGAAGGGCTTGCCGGTGATCTCGATCACCTCCAGGGCCCGGACGATGCGGCGTCCGTTGCTGGGCAGGATCGCGCGGGCCGCGTCGGGGTCGGCGGCGGCGAGCCGGGCGTGCAGGACGCCGGAGCCGCGCTCCTCCAGTTCCGCCTCCAGGCGGGCCCGGACGGCGGGGTCGGTGCCGGGGAACTCGAGGGCGTCCACGGCCCCCCGTACGTACAGCCCGGAACCGCCGACGAGGACCGGGGTGCGGCCGGCGGCGAGCAGGCGGTCGATCTCGGCGCGGGCGAGGCGCTGGTACTCGGCGACGCTGGCGGCCTCCGTCACGTCCCAGATGTCGAGGAGGTGGTGCGGGATGCCGCCGCGCTCCTCCGGCGTCAGTTTGGCGGTCCCGATATCCATCCCCCGGTAGAGCTGCATCGAGTCGGCGTTGACGACCTCGCCGCCGAGCTGCTGGGCCAGGAATACACCCAGATCGGACTTTCCGGCCGCCGTGGGGCCGACAACGGCGATGACCCGCGGGGCGGGAGCTGCGCTTCTCACTGTCCCAGTCTCGCAAACCTCCCGGCCCGTCCCCGAATGAGCTACGTGACGGGGCCTCATCCGGCTTCGTTGCCTGTTGCGAGGTTCCGGCCGTCGTTCACCGCCGAGCCCCTCCCATCCGAGTACGCTATGGAGTGAATATGGGCGTTTTCGCAATGTTTCGCCGTAAGAAGCAGGACGCGATCGAGGCCTCCCCGGAGGAGACCGAGGCCGTTGCTCCGGCGGAGGACGGGGTCGAGGCCCTGACCGCTCAGGCGGCTCCGGCGGCCGACGAGGCCGGGAGTGCGGACGGTGCCGAGGGCGTCGAGAAGGACGAGGTGACGGCCGGAGCGGTCCCCGAGGCCGTGGAGATCCCGAAGCAGCAGTCGGCCGAGGCCGCCGCCGACAACGAGGCGGGCGAAGGCGCCCGCAGGTAGGCCCCCGGGGTCCTGGGGGCGGCAGGACACGGAAGCACGACACGGAACACGGACCCCCGAGGGTCCGCGGAGGGAAGGTGCCCCATGGGTCTCCTGGATTCGTTGAAGGCCAAGCTCGCCCCGGCCAAGGACAAGGTCGCCGACCTCGCGCAGCAGCACGGGGAGAAGATCGACCATGGTCTGGACAAGGCCGCGAAGCTGGTCGACGAGAAGACCAAGGGCAAGTACAGCGACAAGATCCATTCCGGTACGGGCAAGGCGAAGAACGCCATCGACCGGATGGGTCACAAGGACGACGGCACGCCCGGGAGCGGTGCCGCGACGCCGCCGCCGGCCGCCTGACGAGCGGCGTCACCCGACAGTCCCTCCGCACGGCGGACGGCCGCGGAGCATCACGCTCCGCGGCCGTCCGCCGTTCTGTCTCCTCAGGACCAGGCGGCCACGAAGTACCCCACGCCGTACGGGGCGTCCTCGAAGAGCAGCCGGCCGTCGAGGCCGGCGCCCTCGGCGGCGCCCGCGAGGATCTGCCAGGGGGCGCGGCCGGCCGCCTTCAGCTCCGACGCGAGCCTTGCGTCGAGGGCCAGCAGCGCGGCCACGTCGGCCGTGCCCAGCGCCCGGGCGGCCTCCGCGTCGAAGCCGGCGGCCCGCTCGTCCAGGTAGCCGGGGGCCTTCACCGTCCGGCAGGCGCTGCCGTCGCCCAGTACGAGGAGGGCGACGCGCTCGGCGGAGGCCGCGAGTTCCCGTCCCGTCCCGGCGCAGTCGTCCGCCGTCGTCGCCTCGGCCACGCCCAGGCCCTCGATGGGCGCGTCGGCCCAGCCGGCCCGGGCCAGGAGCCAGGCGCCGACGGCGAGGGAGGTCGGGAGAGGGCGGCGGGCGGCGCTCACGGTCGGGGCTTCGCCGAGTCGTACGGAGAGGTCGACGCCGAAGCCGGCGAAGGAGCCCGTCGCGCCGGCCGGGTAGGCGCCGTGCGCGCCCTCGTCGGCCGGGCCGACGACGTACAGCCGGTCGGGGCGGGCGGCGGCGAGCAGCCCGACGGCGTCCGCGCAGGCCGTCCGCGCGGCGTCCAGCTCGGGGGCGGCGCCGGTCGCGACCTCGGGCACGAGGAGGGGCGGGCAGGGGCAGACGGCTGCGGCGACAAGCATGATCCGCAGCCTACTGCCCTACCGGGACGCGCCTCCGGCACCGCCGCCCCCGCCCACGCCCGTTGTGGGCATTCGTTCCGCTGGGGCGTTGGGGGTGCCTTCTGCTCGAGCGAAGCCGAGAGCTCGGGGGAGGGTGGGCACAACGGACGGCGCCCTCTGCCGGGCCCAGGCTCCCGCGCCCGAACCCGCGCCGCAGGTACGGCGCGCAACGTGGTGCGGGTCAAGGCGCAGAGGGCGGAGGCGCCCGCAAGGGCGACGTCCCGTGTGCCCACCCTCCCCCAAGCTCTCGGCTTCGCTCGAGCAGGGGGGACCCCCATCGCCCCAGCGGGACGATTGCCCACACGGGCGGTGGGCGGAGGCGGGAACCCGGAGCGGGCTCGGCGCCCCGCGGGCACGGCCCCCGCGCCCCGGCGGGCGGCGAGCCCGCAGACGGGTGCGGGCCCGCGCCGGGGGCCGTTCGGCCGGGTTCCGCGGAGGCCGGGTCCCGGCCGTGGTGCGTCAGTGAGTGCCGCAGGCCGGGGCGTCGGACGGCGGGAGGGGGGCCGGGGCGCCGATGGTCGGGAGGCCCAGGAGGACACCCGCCGGCTTCGCGGTGGCCGCGTTCGTGCGCTTCTCCCAGGCGTCGCCCGCACGAGTGCGGCGTACCGATGCGACGGGCCCCTCGGCGAGCAGGTGGTGCGGGGCGGCGTAGGTGATCTCGACGGTCACCACGTCGCCGGGGCGGACGTCCTCGTCCGGCTTGGTGAAGTGGACGAGCCGGTTGTCGGGGGCGCGGCCCGAGAGGCGGTCGGTGGCGCCGTCCTTGCGGCCCTCGCCCTCGGCGACCATGACCTCCAGGGTGCGGCCGACCTGCTTCTTGTTCTCCTCCCAGGAGATCTCCTCCTGGAGCGCGACGAGCCGCATGTAGCGCTCCTGCACGACCTCCTTGGGGATCTGGCCCTCCATGTCGGCGGCCGGGGTGCCGGGGCGCTTGGAGTACTGGAAGGTGAAGGCGTTCGCGAAGCGGGCCTCGCGGACGGCGTGCATCGTCTGCTCGAAGTCCTCCTCGGTCTCGCCGGGGAAGCCCACGATGATGTCGGTGGAGATGGCGGCGTGCGGAATGGCCGCGCGGACCTTCTCGAGGATCCCGAGGAAACGCTCCTGCCGGTAGGAGCGGCGCATCGCCCGGAGGATCGAGTCCGAGCCGGACTGCATCGGCATGTGCAGCTGCGGCATGACGTTCGGCGTCTCGGCCATGGCCGCGATCACGTCGTCCGTGAAGTCACGCGGGTGCGGGGAGGTGAAGCGGACGCGCTCCAGGCCCTCGATCTGCCCGCAGGCGCGCAGCAGCTTGCTGAAGGCCTCGCGGTCGCCCAGGTCGGAGCCGTACGCGTTGACGTTCTGGCCGAGCAGGGTGATCTCGCAGACGCCCTCGGCGACCAGCGCCTCGATCTCGGCGAGGATGTCGCCGGGGCGGCGGTCCTCCTCCTTGCCGCGCAGGGCGGGGACGATACAGAAGGTGCAGGTGTTGTTGCAGCCGACGGAGATCGAGACCCAGGCGGCGTACGCGGACTCGCGGCGGGTGGGCAGCGTGGAGGGGAAGGCCTCCAGGGACTCGGCGATCTCGATCTGCGCCTCTTCCTGGACGCGGGCGCGCTCCAGGAGGACGGGCAGCTTGCCGATGTTGTGCGTGCCGAAGACCACGTCGACCCAGGGGGCCTTCTTGACGATGGTGTCGCGGTCCTTCTGGGCGAGACAGCCGCCGACGGCGATCTGCATGCCGGGGCGCGTGGTCTTCATCGGGGCGAGCCGGCCGAGGTTGCCGTACAGCTTGTTGTCGGCGTTCTCGCGGACCGCGCAGGTGTTGAAGACGACGACGTCGGCGTCGCCGTCCGCGCCCTTGGGGGCCCGGACGTAACCGGCCTCTTCCAGCAGACCGGAGAGCCGCTCGGAGTCGTGGACGTTCATCTGGCACCCGTAGGTCCGGATTTCGTAGGTCTTGGATCCGTCAACGCTCACTGCGGTGCTCCGGTCGCTGCTGCTCGTCATGCGTCCAAGGGTAGGCGGTCCGGGGAGAGGCCCTGTCCCACGCGGGAGCCCGTCCCGCCCCTGCGGTTTTCCGCAGGGAGGCCGGGCGGGAAGCCTCGTACCGGGGGCGAGCTGGGATTTCTAGCGTGAAGGGGTGCCGGGGCGAGGGCCCCGGGAAGCCGCTCGTCACCCTGGAGACCCACCGTGCCGATCACCGCGCTCGTCTCTCACCCCACCCTTCCCCTGGCCCTGGCGGGGGAGCCCGCCGGCGGATTCGCCGGGTGGGCCGCGGGGCTCGTCGACACGATGGGCGGGCCCGGCGCCGGGCTCGCCATCGCGCTCGAGAACCTGTTCCCGCCGCTGCCCAGCGAGGTGATCCTGCCCCTGACGGGCTTCGCCGCCGGGCAGGGGGTGCTCAGCCTCGCCTCGGCGCTGTTCTGGACGACGCTGGGTTCGGTGGTCGGGGCGGTGGCCCTCTACTGGATCGGCGCGCTGTTCGGGCAGCGGCGGATGCACGCGCTCTGGGCCCGGCTGCCCCTGGTGAAGGTCTCCGATCTGGAGCGCACCGAGCGGTGGTTCGCGCGGCACGGCACGAAGGCCGTGTTCCTGGGCCGGATGGTGCCGATCTTCCGCAGTCTCATCTCCGTCCCGGCGGGGGTCGAGCGCATGCCCATGCGTGTCTTCCTCACGCTGACGACGCTGGGCAGCCTGATCTGGAACAGCGTGCTCGTGCTGGCCGGCTACTGGCTCGGGGACCGCTGGGACCTGGTCGAGGGGTATGTGGGCGTGCTGTCCAAGGTCGTCCTGGTCCTGGTCGTCGTGGCCCTGGCCGCGTTCCTCGCCGTACGGCTCCGGGGGCGCGGGCGGGTCGCCGAGCACGCCCGGGGCCGCGCCCAGCACCGGCGCAGCTCGTGACGGGGAGTGGGGCCCGTACCGTACCGACGCCCATGACCGGCGAGCCGGCGACCGTACGGACGCGCGTGGCCGGGAAACCGGCCCCCGTACCGTACCGACGCTCATGACCGGCGGGCCGGCGCCCGTCCCGTACAAACGATCTTGTACGGGTACGGAGCCGGCACTAGGCTCCGGGAGCGTGCGAGGCGACGAAGAGGACGGCGTGGGCGCCCGGTTGACGGGCCGGAGCCTCGCCGGTGTCCTGCTCGGCTGCCTGACCGCTCTCCTCGGCGCGCTCTTCTTCCTGGTCGCCGGAGCCGTCCTCGGCCCCTTCCTCCTCCGGCCCCGCACCCGGTCCCGCGCGCGGCGCGTCCTGGTGGCCGGGGCCCGGCGGCTCGCGGCCCTGGAGCGGGGGCGCCGCTCGGCCTTCTTCGGCGACCGGTTCCCCGGTCCGTACGAGGTCCCCGACCGGCGGCTCCTGCGCTACCTCGCGGCCCGTGTGGGGGCGGGCCTGGTGTCCGGGATCGTCCTCGGGCTCCTCGGTTTCGGCGTCGTCCTCGCGGTCCTGCTCGTCCGGGGTGTGGTCCGGGGCTCGCTCGACTGGTCCGAGCTCCTCGGTCAGCTGCTGCTCGGCGGCGTTCTGCTCTTCCTCGACGTCCAGGGCCTGTACGCGCTGACCGCGCTCGACGCCCGCCTCGCGCGTGCGTGCTTCGGGCCGTCCGAGCAGGAGCTGCTGCGGCGGCGGATCCACGAACTCGCCGTCAGCCGGGCCGCCGTGGTCCAGGCCGTGGACACCGAGCGCCGGCGGATCGAGCGCGATCTCCACGACGGCGTCCAGCAGCGGCTCGTGGCCCTGGCCATGCTGCTGGGCCGGGCGCGCCGGGGCCGGGAACGCGACCCGGAACAGGCCGATGCCCTGCTGCTGCAAGCACATCGGGAGGCCCGGGACGTGCTGGCCGAGCTGCGGGACGTGGCCTGGCGGGTGTACCCCGCCGCGCTGGACAGTCTCGGCCTCGAAGAGGCGCTCGGCGGGGTGGCGCAGCGCTGCGGGATCCCGCTGCGCGTCCGCTTCGAGGCGGGGGACGCGCCGCTGCCCCGGCCGGTGGAGACCGCCGCCTACTTCGTGGTGTCGGAGGCCGTCACCAACGCCGCCAAGCATTCCGCCGCCTCCGCCGTCTCCGTGCGCGTGACGCGGGTCGGCCCGCTGCTCACCGTGCGGGTCGAGGACGACGGCAGGGGTGGCGCGGACCCGGCCGGCAGCGGTCTGACCGGGCTGCGCAGCCGGGTCGCCGCGCTCGACGGGACCCTGCGCGTCGACAGCCCCCTCGGGGGACCCACCACTCTTGTCGCGGAGCTGCCGTGCGCGTGATCCTGGCCGAGGACTCGACCCTGCTGCGGGAGGGCCTGGTGCGGCTGCTCGTCGAGGAGGGCCACGAGGTCCTCGCGGCGTTCGGCGACGCGGAGAGCCTCGTCGCCGAGGTGGAGGCGCGGCGCCCGGACGTCGTGGTCGCCGACATCCGGATGCCGCCGACCCACACCGACGAGGGGCTGCGGGCCGCCGTGGAGATCCGCGAGCGGCTGCCGGAGACGGGGGTGCTCGTGCTCTCGCAGTACGTCGAGCGCAGCTACGCGGCCCGGCTCCTGGCCGCCGGCGCGGAGCGGGTCGGCTACCTCCTCAAGGACCGGGTCGCCCAGGTCGAGGAGTTCCTCGACGCGTTGGAACGGATCCACGCGGGCGGGGCGGCGATCGACCCGGAGGTCGTGCACCAGCTCGTCGTACGCAGCGCCCACGCCGATCCGCTGGCCCGGCTCACCCCGCGCGAGCGGGAGGTCCTGGAGGTGCTGGCCCAGGGGTACACGAACGCGGCCATCGCCCGGCAGCTGCACCTCTCGCTCAGCGCGGTGGAGAAGTACCTCAACGCCGTCTTCGACAAGCTGGAGCTCCACCGGACCGACGGCTACAGCCGACGGATCCTGGCCGTGCTGCGCTACCTGGAGGCCTGAACCCATTCGGTCAGCACCTCGCCGGTGAGCCGTTCTCCAGGGGCCGACCGGCGTTCGGGGCGGTCGCGGCGGCGGGCGTCCTGTCGGCCCTTACAACATCGGGCGCACGCCGCGTGGGGACGGAAATGCAACGGCGCCCCCACCGTGAATGCGCGGTGCTGCACCGTTCGCCGACAGGGATACGGAGTTCAGCTCTCCAGGGCTGCCTCGGCGACGAGTTCGCCGATCTTCGCGCGGCGGGTCAGTCCGCCGTTCACGGCCCAGTTCCCCTCCGGGATCTCGTTGACGACGAGCCAGACGAGGGTGTCGGGCCCCGTCGCCTCGCGTACGTGCCGGGTGACCTCGACGGACAGCGCCTCGTTCCGCTCGGGCGTGAGGAAGCCCTCCAGGGGCGTGACCTCGACCAGGACGCCCGGGGGCCGGCCGGCGCCGGTGGTCGCGAGCCCCTTGGCGGCCTCGCGGACGTACAGCCAGGTGGCGGCGGCGAAGAACTCGGTACGGGGCAGCTCCATGGCCGTCAGCACGGCGTCGGCGACCTGCTGCTGCAGGACCTCCGCGGCGGCCTCGGAGAGGGTGCCCTCGGGAACGGTTATCTCGACCAGCGGCATGACGACTCCCCAGCGTGTGGTGGACAAGTGCGGGTAGGGCGGACGGATCAGCAGGCCGGCGCAACGCGTGCGGCTAATCGGCGGCGGCCGGTACGGGTACGGGTGCGGCCTCGGGCGCCGGTTCGGCCGCCGGGCGGGGCTTGCGGCGGAGCAGACCGGTGGCGGTGAGCACGGCCACCGCGCCCAGCCACACGGTCCAGCCGAGCGGCTCGCGGAGCACGACGGCGCCGAGCACCACGGCCACGGCGGTCATCAGGTAGGCGACGGTGGAGGCCACGGTGGGCCCGTCCTTGGTGATCAGCTCGAAGTTGAGCAGCGCGGCGAAGCCGGTGCAGACCACGCCGAGGACGAGGACCGAGACCACCGAGTCGACCCGCCAGGTCACGGCCTGGAGCCCCAGGAACGGGAACGCCGCGAGCAGGAGCACGGTCGCCGCACCGAGCTGCCCGCCCGCCAGCATCAGCGGCGGAATGCCCTTGCCCACGAGGAACTTGCCCATGTACGCGAAGCTGGCGCCGAAGCTGATCGAGCCGAGGACGAAGCAGAGGATGCTCCCGCCGGTGCCCGCCGAGACCGCGTTCCACGGAGAGGCGATGAGCGCGGTGCCGCCGAGGCCGAGCAGCACCCCGCCCGCCTTGAAGGCGGAGACCCGCTTCTCCTGGCCGAGGAGCAGTGCGGCCGCGAGGGTCCAGATGGGCGCGCTGCCGTTGACGACGGCGGCGACGCTGCTGGAGCCGGCGATCTCCCCCTCGGCGTACAGGGTCCACGGGACGGCGTTGCCGAGGAGCGCGGCGACGGTCAGATGACCCCAGACGGCCGGGGCCTTGGGCAGCCGCAGCCCCTTCGCGTATCCGATGGCGAGGATGACGACGGCGCCGAGGGCGAGCCGGATGAGGACCATCTGCACGGGCGAGAAGCCGTATCCGGCGATCTTGATCCACAGGAAGACGGAGCCCCAGATGAGGCTCAGCGCGGCCAGCCGCGTGTACGTGGCTTTGGACATGGGTGAACCCGATCCAGGAGGAGAGAAGTCGGCGGAGGAGGGGCGCGGGAAGTGGTCCGCGGCACGGGATCGAGCCTCGCAGCGGCGGCCGGACGGGTCCAGCAACGGCTCGTGGACGGTACCTTCCACGAGCCGTGGCGAATCGTGTCCGCCGGCGGTGGCGAATCGCGCTCCACCGGCCGTGGGGACTTATGCTCCGCCGGCCGTGGCGGACCATGTCCCGCCGGCCGTGGCGAATCGTGTTCCGCCAGGTCAGACTGCGACGGCCGCCCTGGCCACCGTGCGGAGCGCGTCCAGGACGGCGGCGATCTCCGGGGAGGTCTGGCTGCCCTCCCGTACGGCCGCGAAGACCGTGCGGGACGGGGCGTGTTCGCTGAACGCGCGGATCGTCACCTCGGGCCGTGGCGCCGGCTTGGCCATCCGCGGGACGAGCGCGACCCCGAGGCCGAGCCGCACCGCCGTGAGCGTGGCGTCCCAGTCACCGATGGTGTGGGAGGCCCGCGGGGCGAACCCGGCGGCCGTACAGGCGGCGACGCCGATGTCGTGGCACATGCCCGTGGTCGCGAAGATCCAGGTCTCCTCGGCGAGGTCGGCGAGGAGCAGCCGGGAGCTGCCGAGAAGCCGGTGGCCCTCCGGCAGGGCGATGTCGAAGGGGTCTTCGCAGAGCGCGACCCGGTGGAACCGCGCGTCGAAGCGCCCGTCCTCGCCCACCGCTCCGGGGCGGTGCGCGGTGTCCGTGGAGATGACGACGTCGGTCTCCCCGCGGTGCAGCAGGGAGAAGCTCTCCGGCGGGTCGACCTCGGCGAGCGAGGTCCGCAGCAGCGGCCGGGTCTCCCGCAGGCTCGCGACGGCGGGCAGGATCAGCGCCGAGAGGGTGGTGGAGAAACCGGCCACCGCCACCTCGCCGCGCTCGCCGCTCTGGTGCGCGGCGAGCTCCGCGCGCATCTGCTCGACCTGGGTGAAGACGGCGTCGGCGTGCCGGAGCACGATCCGCGCGGCGCCGGTGAGGCGCAGCCGGCGTCCGGACGGTTCGGTGAGTGGGACGCCCAACTCCCGTCCCAGGGCGCTGATCTGCTGCGAGACGGCCTGCGGGGTGAGGTGGAGCGCCTCGGCGGCCGCGCTGACGGTGCCGCGCTCGCTGAGCTCCCTGAGCACGCGCAGCTTCCGCAGGTCCGGATCGGCCACGTTCCGCACCCCCTCCCCCTCACCGTCTCGTCATCGTACGCAGCCGGTGTCCACGTCGATGGCCTCCTTGACGAGTGCCTCCAGGACGTCGAGGTCCCATGCGGTGCGGCCCTCCTCCCGACAGCCGCCCGGACAGGTGGGGTCGAGGACGACGGCGCCGTCCCCGCGCGGACTCCGCGGAGCCGCTGCCGGAGGGTGTTGCCGTCCTTCTGGAGCCGGTCCGGTCGGCGCCCCCTCCTCGACGGCGCCGGAGACGGTGGACGGGGCGAGGGGGGCCGTGAGGCCGAGGCTCAGGGCGCGCGCGGGCGGCAGGGCGCGGGGAGTCGGGCTTGCACTCCTCGCCGCACGCGACCGGGGCCAGGGGGGTGACAGGGACAGCAGCCGTCGGCACACGACGTGCCGATGCCTTCACTGCCGGCATGGAAACTCCCTTGGGACAGGGGTGAGTTGGTGAGCTCGGATGGGGACGCCAGGGGCGGACAGGGGACTGTCCTCAAGATCACCGAGCGGGATTCGACGCTAGCCGCCGGGGCCCCTGCGGCCCGGCACGACACACGGCGCGGCGCGCTCCGACGGGCCCGCTCACCGCTTCGGCGGAGCGCACTCGGGGCCACCCCGAGCGGGCGGATCCGGTGTGTCCGCGGACCGCTCCCGGGGCCCGCGGGTCCACCCGTTCGTAGGGAATCCGGAACACGGAGGAGAGGGCGGGCGACCGTGCGCGACGGGGCGCTCACTCCCCCGGCCGCCGCCGTACGGCCGCCCGCCGGGCCCGGCCACGAGGACCCCTTCGGGGCGCGGCCGGAGCGCGAAACACGCCCCCTGGACGCGACCCTGAACGGGCGTCCGTCAGACGGGTGTTTCAGCGGTGCCGGCTCGCCGCGGTGATCATTCTCGGCCAGTCCGATCTTGTGCCCGGCGGCCCGTCCCGGTCGCCGCACCCGCCGTGGGCGCCCCATGCCCACGCGCCCCGGCACGGCCTGTCCGCATGCCCCACGCCCCCGGCCCGCGCGCACCTCCGCCCTGCCCGCGGAGCCGCCGTCCGACCGGGCGGAGCGCTCCCGCAGGTCCCCGCCGAAGGAGAGCAGAGCCATGTCCCGTACACGCCGCGGTCCCCTGCGTACGCCCTTCCGCGGCCTACCGCTCGCCGCCGCCGTCCTCATGGCCGCCGCCGCAATCGCCGCCGCGCCGGCGCTCGCCCCGGCCGCGAACGCCGACGAGGGCAATCCGACCGTCCTGAGCCGGGGCGCGGGCCGCACCGGCCGGCTCGGCAACGGAACGACGGTCTCCGGTTCGAGTCGGTGAAGATCATCGACGAGGGCTGGGCGATCAGGGACGTCGCCGTCTCCCTGGGCGGCAGCACGACGTACGCGTACTGAGGCCGGCGCCGGGGGCACCCGCCCGGGGCCCCTTACCCCCAGGCCGGGGCCTCACCGCCGGGCCAGGCGGACCTCTCTCCGGGGACCGCGCGGGCCCCTCGGCGGGGGCGACGCGGCCCCTCGGCGGCGGCCTGGGACCGGCGATCCTGGCCAGGGGCGGCGGTGAGCTGGCAGGATCGCTGCATGTTCGCCTCGCTCTCCCGTGCCGCCCGCCGCCGTGTCCTCGCGGTCTCGGCCGCGCTGCTCGCGCTGTGCGGAGTCCTTGCGTGGTGGCTGATTCCCTTCGGTTCCTCCGTACCCAGCGGCTCGGTCACCTTCAGTACGGGGGTCCCCACCGGCGTGTACCAGAGGTACGGGCGGCTCCTCAAGAACGCCCTGGCGCAGGACCTGCCCGAGGTGTCGATAAAGCTCAAGGACAGCGAGGGCTCCCAGCAGAACCTGGCCAGGGTCGCGACGGGCGAGGCCGACTTCACGATCGCGACGGCCGACGCGGTCGCCCAGTACCAGCGCGAGCGCAGGCCCGGCTTCGAGCGGCTGCGCGGCTGCGCACGGCTCTACGACGACTACGTACAGCTCGTCGTGCGCAAGGGTTCCTCGGTGCATAAGGTCCAGGACCTGCGCGGGCTGCGGGTCGGCGTGGGCCAGGACGGGTCCGGCGTACGGCTGATCGCCGACCGGGTCCTCGCGGCCGCGGGCCTGACCCCCGACCGGGACGTCGTACCGGTCTCGGCGGGCATCAACACGATGCCGGGGCTCCTGGAGCGGGACCAGCTCGACGCCTTCTTCTGGTCGGGCGGACTGCCCACCCAGGCCGTGCAGGAGCTGTCCGAGCGCTTCCCGGTCCGGTTGATCCCGCTGGACGCGCACCTGGTCGACCGGCTGCACGACGTCGGCGACTCGACCCGGCACTACCGGTCGGCGGCGATCCCGGCGGACACGTACGCGAAGGCCCAGGACGGGCGGCCGATCGAGACCCTGGCGGTGGCGAACCTCCTGGTCACCACGGTGGACGCCGACGAGGACCTGGTGGAGGGCTTCACCCGTACGGTGATCAGGAGCCGGGACGGGATCGGTCGCCAGGTCCACCCGGCCCAGCTGGTGGACCTGCGCACCGCGGTCTACACCGAGCCCCTGAAACTCCACGACGGCGCCCGCCGCTACTACCGCTCGGTGAAGCCCTGACGGCTGTCTCGTACACCGCTCGGTGAAGCCTGACGGCTGTCTCGTACACCGCTCGGTGAAGCCCTGACGGGGCTGTCTCGTACCACCGCCCGGTGAAGCACTGACGGCCCTCCCGTGGCCACCGCCCGGTGAAGCCCTGACGGCTCCCCCGTACCACCGCCCGGTGAAGCCCTGGCACCGCTCTCAGTGGAGCGTCTCGCGCTCCGCGGGCGCGTGCCGGGGCACCGTGACCGTCACCCGGAGGCCGTGCGGCTCGTTCGGGGCGAAGGTCACTCCTCCCCCTCCCGCCGTGAGCAGCACGCGCGCGATGGAGAGGCCGAGCCCCGAACCCTTGATGTTCTGGTGCCGGCCGGAGCGCCAGAAGCGGTCACCGACCCGGCCGAGCTCCTCCTCGGTGAGGCCGGGCCCCTGGTCGGCGACGACGACGGCGACGGTCGACCGGCCGGGGACGACCGTGACCGTGACCTCTTCCCCGGCGGGGGTGAACTTCAGCGCGTTGTCGATCACCGCGTCGAGGGCGCTGGAGAGGGCCACCGGATCCGCCCAGGCGGTGACCGCCCCGCACTCGCCGGTCAGCGTGACGCCCTTGTCCTCGGCGACGGGACGCCAGGAGGCGACCCGCTCGGCGGTGAGCGCGCCGACGTCGGTGAGCCGCAGCTCGGCCTCCGCGTGCTCGGCGAGGGCCAGGTCGAGAAGGTCGTCGAGGACCTGGGCGAGGCGCTTGCCCTCGGTCCGTACGGAGGCGATCTCCTCGTTGCCCTCGGGGAGCTCCAGGGCGAGGAGCTCGATGCGCAGGAGCAGCGCGGCCAGCGGGTTGCGCAGCTGGTGGGAGGCGTCGGCGACGAAGGCCCGCTGCTGTTCGAGCGCGTCCTCGACGTTGTCGGCCATCTCGTTGAACGAATGGGCGAGGCGGCGCAGTTCGGGCGGCCCGCCGGTGGCGGCGACGCGGGAGTTCATCCGTCCGGTGGCGATGTCGTGGGTGACGGCGTCGAGGACGCGGACGGGTCGCAGCACCCAGCCGGTGAGCCGGAAGGCGGCGCCGACGGCGAGGAGCATCGCGGCGGCCTCGCCCGCGAAGATCAGCAGCCAGCCGCGCAGGATGCGGGAGCGGAGCTGTCCGGTGGGCGAGTCGGTGACGACGACGGCGACGACGTCCCCGTCGCGGACGACGGGGGAGGCGATGGTGAGCCGTGCGTCCGGATGCCAGGGCCAGACCTGGGGCGGGTCGTGACTGCGGCGTCCGAGCAGGGCCTCGTTGAACGCGCGCCGGCTCTCCCCTTCGTACGGGACGACCCAGTCCTCGGGGGCGGCGGCCATGGCGCGGTTGTCGCGGTAGAAGATCCCGGCGCGGATGCCGTACACGTCGTGGTAGCTGGCGAGTTCGCCGCTGAGGGTGGTGCTCCGCTCGTCGGTGCCGGGGCTGCTCTCGCTGACGAACTGGGCGAGGGCGGCGAAGCGCGCGGCGTCGTCGAGCCGGTCGACGACGACCCGCTGCTGCTCGGAGGCGGCGAGGCTGGCGGCGAGCGGGAAGCCGAGGGCGAGCAGGACGCCGGCCATCAGGACGATGAGCAGCGGGAGGAGTCGGGTGCGCACGAAGGGGCCGTCCGGCGGTTACGCGGCGGGGACGACGAGGCGGTAGCCGACGCCGCGCACGGTCTCGATCAGGGCGGGCATCCGCAGCTTGGAGCGCAGGGAGGCGACGTGCACCTCCAGGGTGCGGCCGGTCCCCTCCCAACTGGTGTGCCAGACCTCGCTGATGATCTGCTCGCGGCGGAAGACGACTCCGGGGCGCTGGGCGAGGAGGGCGAGCAGGTCGAACTCCTTGCGGGTGAGCGGGACGCTCTCGCCGTCGACGCTGACCCGGCGGGTGGGCAGCTCGACGGTGACGGCGCCGAGCCGCAGCAGGGTCCCGTCGGCGGCGCCCGCGGTGCCGGTGGTCTCCTCGGTGCCGGCGTTGCGGCGGCTGACGGCGTGGATGCGCGCGAGGAGCTCGCCGGGGTCGTAGGGCTTGACGACGTAGTCGTCGGCGCCGAGGTTGAGCCCGTGGATCCGGGAGCGCACGTCTCCGCGCGCGGTCACCATGATCACCGGGGTGGTGGTGAGCTTCCGGATGCGGCCGCAGACCTGGTAGCCGTCCTGGTCGGGCAGGCCGAGGTCGAGCAGGATCACCCCGTACGAGGGCCGCTCGCCCTGGGCGGTGGGCAGGACGGCCTGGAGGGCCTCCTCGCCGTTGCGGGCGTGGGTGACCGTGAAGCCGTGCTTCGCGAGGATCGCGGAGAGGGCGGCGGCGACGTGGTCGTCGTCCTCGACGAGCAGCAGTCGCATGCGTACCTCCTCCGTGATGGTTGTTCCTGATGGCGGCTCTCTGTGTACCAGGTGGTACCAGGGCATGAACACCGAACATGGGTGTCACAGTCAAGTGTCCCCCTGTTACGCCGCCGTTTCCGTTATGGACCCGGTACGGCCCGGGGAGTCGGCTTCACACACTGTGTCCGGTTGCGGCCGTATCGTTATCCTCAATTTCCGCTCAGATGTGATGACGCTCATCACATCGGGTCTCTAGTGTCCTCCCCAACCGAGGAGGACGGAGCAAGAGGCCGATGAGCGGAGAGTCAGTGTCCAAGGGTCCCGAGGACACCCCGCGCGTCGCAGACGACCTGGTCGTACTGTCCGACGTGAACAAGCACTTCGGCGCACTGCATGTCCTCCAGGACATCGATCTGACGATCACCCGCGGCGAGGTCGTGGTCGTCATCGGACCGTCCGGGTCCGGCAAGTCGACGCTGTGCCGCACGATCAACCGGCTGGAGAGCATCGACTCCGGCACCATCACCATCGACGGCAAGCCGCTGCCGGCGGAGGGCAAGGAGCTCGCCCGGCTGCGTTCCGACGTCGGCATGGTCTTCCAGTCCTTCAACCTCTTCGCGCACAAGACGGTGCTCGAGAACGTGATGCTGGGCCAGATCAAGGTCCGCAAGACGGAGAAGAAGGCCGCCGAGGCGAAGGCCCGTGCCCTGCTCGACCGGGTCGGGGTCGGCACCCAGGCGGACAAGTACCCCGCTCAGCTCTCCGGTGGCCAGCAGCAGCGCGTGGCGATCGCCCGCGCGCTCGCGATGGGCCCGAAGGTCATGCTCTTCGACGAGCCGACCTCGGCCCTGGACCCGGAGATGATCAACGAGGTCCTGGAGGTCATGCAGCAACTGGCACGGGACGGCATGACGATGGTGGTCGTGACCCACGAGATGGGCTTCGCGCGCTCCGCCGCCAACCGGGTCGTCTTCATGGCCGACGGAAAGATCGTCGAGCAGGCCACCCCCGAGGAGTTCTTCAGCAACCCGCGCAGCGACCGGGCCAAGGACTTCCTCTCCAAGATCCTTCACCACTGAGCGAGTTCGGACCTATTCTTCCGAACTCACGCCTACTCAAGGGACTTTCCTCCATGAAGCTTCGCAACGCCTCCGCCGCCGCCGCGGCCGCCGTCGTCCTCGCCCTGACCGCCACCGCCTGTGGCAGCGGCTCGGACTCCGGCAGCAACGGCGACAAGATCAACGTCGGCATCAAGTTCGACCAGCCGGGCCTCGGCCTGAAGACCCCGGACGGCACGTACGCCGGTTTCGACGTCGACGTCGCCAAGTACGTGGCCAAGGAGCTCGGTTACTCCGAAGACAAGATCAACTGGAAGCAGGCGCCGAGCGCCGAGCGCGAGAACCTGATCAAGAACGGTGACGTGAAGTTCGTCGTCGCCAGCTACTCGATCAACGACAAGCGCAAGAAGGAGGTCGACTTCGCGGGCCCGTACTTCCTGACCCACCAGGACCTCCTCGTCCGCGCCGGCGACAACTCGATCACCAAGGTCGAGGACCTCAACTCCAAGAAGCTCTGCTCGGTCACCGGCTCGACCTCCGCGCAGAACGTCAAGGAGAAGCTCGCCCCGAAGGCCGACCTCCAGCAGCTCGGCGGCTACTCCGAGTGCCTCACCGGCCTGGAGAACAAGGCCGTCGACGCCCTGACCACGGACGCCTCCATCCTCGCGGGCTACGCCTCGCAGAAGGAGCACCAGGGCAAGTTCAAGCTCGTCGGCCTGAAGATGAGCGACGAGAACTACGGCATCGGCCTGAAGAAGGGCGATGAGGAGCTGCGCGGCAAGATCAACAAGGCGCTGGAGAAGATGGTCTCCGACGGCACCTGGGAGAAGCTCGTCAAGCAGCACTTCGGCCCCTCGGGCTACAAGTACGAGCCCGCGCCGGCGATCCAGAAGTAACCCGCCCGCCTCCGCCGTGACGGCCGCCCCACGTGCGGGCGGCCGTCGCACCGGCACCGGCCGCCGCCCACACGGCGGCCTCCACACCGACCGACCACCAGGGGAGAGCGCGGGGCATCGTGTTCGACTTTCTTGATTCCGGGCAGTACGACCTGCTCGGCGCCTTCTGGGTGACGGCTCAGCTCGCCCTCTACTCGGCGATCGGCTCACTGGTCTGGGGCACCGCCCTGGTCGCCATGCGGGTCAGCCCGGTCCCGCTCATGCGGGGCTTCGCCACCGCGTACGTCAACATCGTCCGGAACACTCCGCTGACGGTGGTCCTCGTCGCCTGCCTGCTGGGCCTCAACCAGACCCTGCTCGTCACGCTCGGCGGGAAGGGCTCCGAGGGCATCGGCTTCCGGCTCGCCGTCCTCGGCCTCGTCGCGTACACCGGCACCTTCGTCTGCGAGGCGCTGCGCTCGGGCATCAACACCGTCCCGCCGGGCCAGGCCGAGGCCGCCCGCGCGCTGGGCATGACCTTCACCCAGGTCCTGACCGTGGTGGTCCTTCCGCAGGCCTTCCGCGGCGCGGTGACCCCGCTCGCCAACGTCCTGATCGCCCTCACCAAGAACACCACCGTGGCGGCGGCGATCGGCGCCGCCGACGCGGCGTTCCTGATGAAGGAGATGATCGAGAACGAGGCCGACGCGCTCTTCACGGTCTTCGCCATCTTCGCCTTCGGCTTCATCGTCCTCACCCTCCCCACCGGCCTCATCCTGGGCTGGGCGGCCAAGCGACTGGCGGTGAAGCGATGAGCTCCGTCCTGTACGACACTCCCGGCCCGCGCGCCAAGCGGCGCAATGTCGTCTACACGATCGCCTTCCTGGCGGTCCTGGCCCTGGTGGCCTGGTGGGTGCTGGCCGCCCTGGCCGAGAAGCACCAGCTGGACGCCGCCAAGTGGAGCCCGTTCGTCACCGACTCCCGGGTCTGGACGACGTATCTGCTGCCCGGCCTGACGGAGACCCTCAAGGCCGCCGCGCTCGCCATCGTGATCGCCCTGCCGCTCGGCGCGGCCCTCGGCATCGGCCGGCTCTCCGACCACCGCTGGGTGCGTGTGCCCGTCGGCGCGGTCGTGGAGTTCTTCCGCGCCATCCCGGTGCTGCTGCTGATGATGTTCGCGAGCCAGGTGTACGCGCAGTTCACGACCGTCAGCTCCGACTTCCGCCCGCTGTACGCGGTCGTCACCGGCCTGGTGCTCTACAACGCCTCCGTGATCGCCGAGGTCGTCCGGGCCGGCGTGCTCTCGCTGCCCCGGGGGCAGGGCGACGCGGCCGTGGCGCTCGGCATGCGCAAGGGCCAGACCATGCTGTACGTCCTGCTGCCGCAGGCCGTGACCGTCATGCTCCCGGCCCTGGTCAGCCAGCTCGTCGTGATCGTCAAGGACACCGCGCTCGGCGGCGCCCTGCTCGGCTTCGGAGAGCTGCTCAGCCAGAACCGGCAGATCACGGCCAACTACGGTGCCAACACGATCGCCACGTTCGTCGTGATCGCGCTGATCTACATCACCCTCAACTTCCTCCTCACCACCTTCGCCGGCCGCCTGGAGAGGCGGCTGCGCCAGGGCAGGAAGTCCCCCTCGGTGACCCTCCCGGCCCAGGCCGGACCCACCGAGGTGAAGTCGGACGCCGTCAGCGGCGCCTGACCCCGAAGGGGTCCCCGGGACAACAGGGGTGGGCCGGAGCGGTACTGACTTGAGGTCAGCCGCACCGCGCCCACCCCGTCGCTTGACGCGGGCACCCTCAGTGGGTTGCATACGGTCTGTGATCAACCACCGGGCTCGTGCCACACTCAGCTGTGCTGCCCCCATGACCGTCCGGCCTTCAGGAGCCGCGCCGTGGACCCGGTGATCATCGTGGGCGCGGGGCCGGTCGGCCTCGCGCTGTCCCTCGCGCTCGCCGCGCAGGGAGTGCCCAGCGTCGTCCTCGACGAGGGTGCCGGCAAGGAGGAGTCCCGCCCGGCGCGCAGCGTCGTCCTGCGCGCCGACATGGCCGCGATGGTCGAGCGGCTCGGCTGCACGACCCTCCGTGACGAAGGCGTCCGCTGGATCGGCTGGCGCGGGATGCGCCGCCGCCAGGAGGTGCGCCGCCTGACCCTCGACCTGGGGCTCGGCGGTACGGAGGAGTGGTCCGAGGACCCCGACGCGCCCGCCTCCCCGGCCGCCCCGCTGCACATCCCCCAGCACGCCCTGGCCCGCGGACTGCGCGACGCCATCTCCCGCCAGAAGCTGATCCGGCTCGTCACCGAGGCCCGGCTCGACACCATCGAGCAGGACCGGGACGGGGTCGTCGCCCACACCCGCGGCCCGGCGGGCACCTGGTGGCGCGGCAGCCACCTCGTCGGCTGCGACGGGGCCCGTTCGACCGTACGCAAGCTGCTCGGGATCCGCTTCCCCGGCCGCACGGCGGTGGAGCGGCACGCCGTCGCCGCGCTGCGCACCGAACTCCCCTGGCCCGGTGAGGCCCTGTTGCACCGTCAGCCCCCGTGGCGCGGCGCCGCCGAGGAGATCACCGCCCGCCCGCTGCCCGACGGGGTGTGGCGGATCGACTGGCTGCTGCCGCCCCGCGGCGACCTGGTCACCCCGGACGCGCTGGTCGCCCGGATCCGCGAGACCCTGGCCGGCTGGTGCGACGGGGTGACACCCCCGTACGAGCTGATCGACACCGGCGTCCACACCCTGCACCACAGGCTCGCGCGCCGCTGGCGGGTGGACCGGGTCCTCCTCGCCGGGGACGCGGCGCACCTGCTCGGCGCGGTCGGCACCCAGGGCCTCGACGAGGGGCTGAGGGACGTGGACAACCTCGCGTGGAAGCTCGCCCACACCTGGCACCACGGCGGCTCGGACCGGCTGCTCGACAGCTACCAGAGCGAGCGGCGGACGGCCGTCGCGACCCGGCTGCGCGCCGCGGACCAGTCGCTGCCGGTGCTGCGCGGCGGCGGGGGCCTGCGGACGTACCTCCCCGGGGCCGCCCGCGGCCACGACGCCCTGCTGACCGACGGCCACGTGGGGCGCGGCCCGCTCGGCGCGCCCCCGGCGTACCCCCACTCCCCCCTCGCACCCCCGTACACCGAGGGGCAGACTCCCGTGGGCACCCCGGCGGGTGCCCCGGTCGAGGACGTCCGCGTGACCGCCCCCGACGGCACGACCGTACGGCTCCGGGACCGGCTCGGCCAGGGCCGCCTCCTGGTCCTCCTGGTCGCACCCGGCACCGGGGTGTGGGACCGGCGCCACTGGCGGAGCGCGGGAGTGATGCCCCGGCTCGAAGAGGCGGTCCAGGCACTCCCGGTGAAGGCCGAGGTCCTGGTGACGGAGGCCTATCCGGGCGCTCCGGCCCACACCGTCCTGCTCGTACGGCCCGACGGGCACCTCGTCGCCTCCTTCTCCGGGGTCCGTCCGGAGGAGCTGTACGCGGCGGCGGACGCGGCCCGCGGCGGCCCGGCCGCCGAGGAGACGCCCGCGGAGGAGGCCCCGGACGTGCCCGCGGAGAGCGACCGCACGGCGGACATGCATTGATTCCCGCGGGCGCGCATGGTGTACTCCGGAGCGTGACCGACACCGATGTGCGCCTGTGGCGGAGGGTCCATATGGACCTCGTCCGCTATGCGGGCTGCGTGTGTCGCCCGTCCTGCTGATCTCGCCCCTTTCCCCGCGCGCGCCCCACCACCGCCACTGACGCACGTCCGTGTGCCGTGTGCCGCCGCGCCCTTCGCGAACCTCAGGACGGTCACCCGTGCCACTTCCCCCTGCCCTCCCCTCCGACCTCCCCGCCCCTGCCGCCGCCCACGTCTCCGCCCCGACCTCGGCGGAACTCCTCGACTTCGTCCGGCGTACGGCTGCCGACCGGGAACTGGTCGACTCCCTGCCGCTCGACCCCGAGGGCCGTACCTGGGTACGGCTCGACGGTCCCGGCGGCAGCGAGGCCTGGCTCATCGGCTGGCCTCCCGGCACCGGTACCGGCTGGCACGACCACGCCGAGTCGCAGGGCGCCTTCGCGACCGCGCGCGGCACGCTGACCGAGAACGCGCTCGCGGTGCGGCTGCCGGCGGACGGCTGGAAGACCCTGGAACTGGCCGACGGCCTCGACCGCTCCCGGCGACTGCCGGAGGGCACCGCCCGGACCTTCGGCCGCCACCACGTCCACGAGGTGCTCAACGAGTCCACGGACACCCACGCGGTGTCGGTGCACGCCTACTATCCGCCGCTCCCGCTGATCCGGCGGTTCAGCCGGACGGGCGCGGTGCTGCGTCTGGAGCAGGTCGAGCGTCCGGAGGACTGGCAGTGAGCGAGGAGCGGGTGGGCATCGACGAGCTCCTGGAGCGGGTCAGGTCGGGCTTCGACCGGATCGAGCCCCGGGCCGCCCACGAGGCGTACGAGGCGGGTGACGCGCTCCTGGTGGACACGCGCTACGCGGCCCTGCGGGATCGGGACGGCCTGATCCCGGGCGCGCTGATCGTGGAGCGCAACGAACTGGAGTGGCGGCTCGACCCCCTGGGCAGCCACCGCGCGGCGGAGGCCGACAGCCACGACCTGCGGGTGGTGGTCCTCTGCAACGAGGGCTACGCCTCCTCCCTCGCGGCCGAGTCCCTGCGCCGCCTGGGCCTGCACCGGGCGACGGACGTCATCGGCGGCTTCCAGGCCTGGAAGGCGGCCGGCCTCCCGGTCCTCCTCCCGGCCACCCGCACCCCCTGACGGCCGGCCACTCCGGCCGCGCCCCCGCGCCGGGCCACGGGTCCCCCGACCCGTACCTGACGAGACGAGTCCTTCTGTCCCCCCGCGTCAGAAGGGCTCGTCCCGGAAAAGCTCGTCCTCCGACGAGGTCGCCTCAGAAGGGCTCGTCCAGCCCGTCCGTGTCCTCGCCCTCGGCCTCCAGGGCCTGGCGGACGACGCGGAGGGCCATGCCCTCGGGGTATCCCTTGCGGGCGAGCATCCCCGCGAGCCGTCTCAGGCGCCGGTCGCGGTCGAGACCGCGGGTGGCCCGCAGCTTGCGGTCCACGAGCTCGCGCGCCGTGGCCTCCTCCTGCTCGGAGTCGAGCCGCTCCACCGCCTCCTGGATGAGGGTCGGCTCGACGCCCTTGGTGCGCAGCTCCCTGGCGAGGGCCCGCCGGGCTAGGCCCCGGCCGTGGTGGCGGGACTCCACCCAGGCCCCCGCGAAGGCGGCGTCGTCGATGAGACCGACGTCCTCGAAGCGGGAGAGGACCTCCTCCGCCACCTCGTCGGGGATCTCCCGCTTGCGCAGCGCGTCGGCCAGCTGCTTGCGCGTGCGGGGGTTCCCGGTGAGCAGGCGCAGGCAGATCGCGCGCGCCCGCTCAGCCGGATCCTGGGGTGACAGCTCCTTCTCGGCCCTCGACGAGTCGGGGCTGTCACCCGGCCATTCGGTGCGACCGGTCACCGGTTCAGCTCTTGACCGCGGTGGCCTTGGTCGCCTTCGCGGTCTTGCTCGCGGGAGCCGGGACGCTCTTGGCGGCGTCGTCCGTCGCGTCGGCGGCGCCCGCCGCGTCCGCGCCGGGCTCGGCCGACGGCGCCTCGGGCCGGACGCCGACGCCCAGCTTCTCCTTGATCTTCTTCTCGATCTCGTTGGCGAGGTCGGGGTTGTCCTTCAGGAAGTTGCGGGCGTTCTCCTTGCCCTGGCCGAGCTGGTCGCCCTCGTACGTGTACCAGGCACCCGCCTTGCGGACGAAGCCGTGCTCCACGCCCATGTCGATCAGGCCGCCCTCGCGGCTGATGCCCTGGCCGTAGAGGATGTCGAACTCGGCCTGCTTGAACGGCGGCGCGACCTTGTTCTTGACGACCTTGACGCGGGTGCGGTTGCCGACCGCGTCCGTGCCGTCCTTGAGGGTCTCGATGCGACGGATGTCGAGGCGCACCGAGGCGTAGAACTTCAGGGCGCGACCACCGGTCGTGGTCTCCGGCGAGCCGAACATCACGCCGATCTTCTCGCGGAGCTGGTTGATGAAGATCGCGGTGGTCTTGGACTGGTTCAGCGCGCTGGTGATCTTCCGGAGGGCCTGGCTCATCAGGCGGGCCTGGAGACCCACGTGCGAGTCGCCCATCTCGCCCTCGATCTCCGCACGCGGGACGAGCGCGGCGACGGAGTCGATGACGATCAGGTCGAGGGCGCCGGAGCGGACCAGCATGTCGACGATCTCGAGGGCCTGCTCGCCGTTGTCCGGCTGGGACAGGATGAGGTTGTCGATGTCGACGCCGAGCTTCTTGGCGTACTCGGGGTCGAGGGCGTGCTCGGCGTCCACGAAGGCGACCTGGCCGCCGGCCTTCTGTGCGTTGGCCACGGCGTGCAGGGTCAGGGTCGTCTTGCCGGAGGACTCCGGTCCGTAGACCTCCACGACACGGCCGCGCGGCAGACCGCCGACGCCGAGCGCGATGTCGAGGGCGGTCGATCCGGTGGAGATCACCTCGATCGGCTCCTGGACGCGGTCACCCATGCGCATCACGGCGCCCTTGCCGAATTGGCGTTCAATCTGTGCGAGCGCGGCGTCGAGCGCCTTCTCGCGGTCGGTTCCTGCCATGGGTTCCACCCGGTTTGCTTGAGTCGATCGCTTCATGTGAAAGACGCTAACCCCTGCCACTGACAATGGGCCCCGACGTCCCCTCCGGCCTGTGGACAACTCGGCGACAAGCCCGTGTTTCCAAGGGTCGGACTCCCATGAGAATGGATGTTCGATTTTAGTGTCAAGCGCACCACGCGGCCTCCCGAGGAGCACTCTGAAGCGTCAGAGGTGCCGGGCAGGGGGCCCGTGGGACCCGTCCCGGTCGGAGCGGATCTCCTACCGGGGGACCCGGGCCACCGGCAGCAGTTCCGGCCGCTTGGCGCGGCGGGCGTCGCCGGACGAGCGGCCGCGCAGGCGCCTGCCGAGCCAGGGGCCGAGGAAGGACCCGGCCCAGCGGAGTTCGGCGGTCACCGCGCCCCACCCCGCGGGGAGGGCCTGCGGGGGCAGGGGGCGGGTCCAGGAGTCGTCGGAACCGGGCAGTGCGAGCGCCTGGGCGACGGCGGCGGCGATCCGCGCGTGGCCGATCGGCCCGGCGTGCAGCCGGTCGGGGCTCCACAGCCGGGGGTCGGTGACGACGGGATGGTGGGAGGTCTCGACGACGGTGACGCCGTGCCGGCGCGAGGCGGCGCGGATCCGCTCGTTGAGGGCCTCGACGCGGGGCCCGAGCGGCCGGGCCAGCGGGGTGATCCGGCCGACGTCGGGGAAGGTGAGGGTGGCGACGCGCGCCCCCTGCCCGGTCAGCGCGGCGAACATCGCCTCCAGGTGGCCGGCCGTCGCGTCCACGTCGAAGCGGGGCCGCAGCAGGTCGTTGACGCCGGCGACGACCGTGGCGAGGTCCGGCCGGAGCGCGAGCGCGGGACCGAGCTGTTCGGCGCGCACCTGGCCGGAGAGACGGCCCCGAACGGCCAGGTTGGCGTAGAGCACGTCGGGGCACTCGCGCGCGAGCAGCTCCGCGAGCCGGTCCGCCCACCCGCGCAGCCCGACGGCGTCGTCACCGTCACCGAGCCCTTCCGTCTGACTGTCCCCCAGGGCGACGTACCGCAGAAACGTGCCGTCCGACATGGACCCCGCCTTCCCTCGACCCTCTGCGCACCATCCCCATCATAGTCACTTCCTTTACTAACCAACTTGACTACAAGGGTCCGGAGGCGCCCTCCGGCCTATCCTTCGACCCATGCCCCTCCCCCTCCACGCCCCCGCCGGCGGCCGCCTGTCACCCAGGGCCGCCGACGCCGTCGTGGCGGGTGTCGTGCTGCTCGTCGTGGCGGTCTGGACGCTCGTCTCGGCGCAGTACACGAGCGAGCCCGCGCTCCGCACGGCGCTCGGCTGGGCGCTGATCCTGACCGGCTGCGGGGCGCTGTACTTCCGGCGGCGGCAGCCGGTCGCCGTGGCCGTGGTCACGCTGCTCGCCTGCGTCGTCTACTACCCGCTGTCCACCCAGGACGGCCCGCTCATGATCGCCTTCGCCCTCGCGCTGTACACGACCGCCGCCGAGGGCCGGTTCGCCGCCGCCGTCGCGCTCGCGGCCGTCACGCTGCTCGCGGTCGGCTTCGGCGAGATCCGGCAGCAGCCCGGCCACCGGCAGATCGACGACACCTCGCTCGCCATGCTGGCCGGCTGGCTGATCAGCCTCGTCGCCGTGGGCCGGGCCCAGCGCACCCGGCTCGCCTACCTCCACGAGGTGGAGCAGCGGGCGCTCGCCGCCGAGCGGGAACAGGAAGCCCGCGCCCGGCAGTCCGCCACCGAGGAGCGGCTGCGGATCGCCCGGGAGGTGCACGACGTGCTCGGGCACAGCATCTCGCTGATCAACGTCCAGTCCGGCGCGGCCCTGCACCGGCTCGGCAAGAAGCCGGCCCCCGAGGTCGGTCTCGTCATCGCCACCGAGGCCCTGGAGGCGGTGAAGGCGACCAGCAAGGACGCGCTGCGCGAGCTGCGGGCGACCCTCGGGGTGCTGCGCCGGGCCGACGAGGCCACACCGACCACGCCCTCCTCCGGTCTGGCGCTCCTCGGCGACCTCGCGGAGCGCGCCCGGAGCGCGGGCCTCGACGTCCGTACGCGCACCACAGGCACGCCCGTACCGCTGCCGCCGCCCGTCGACCTCGCCGCGTACCGGATCGTCCAGGAGTCGCTGACGAACGTCACCCGCCACGCGGGCGCGAGGACCGTGTCGATCACCCTGGACTGGGGCTCCGACGCGGTACGGCTGCGGATCGCGGACGACGGCGAGGGCGCGCCGGAGGGCCGGCCGACGGGCAGCGGCATCCGGGGCATGGCGGAGCGGGCCCGCGCGTTCGGCGGGGAGCTCACCGCCCGGAACGAGGACGGCGGCGGTTTCCTGGTGGACGCCCGCCTGCCCCTGGCCACACCCACCGCGTCGACCGAACCCACCGATCCCACCACGTCCGAGAGGGACTCCCGATGATCCGTGTCGTGCTCGCCGACGACCAGACCCTGGTCCGGGCCGGCTTCCGGTCGATCCTCTCCGACGAGGAGGACATCGAGGTCGTCGGCGAGGCCGGGGACGGGGAGGACGCGATCGGGCTCGCCCGCGAACTGCGCCCGGACGTCGTCCTGATGGACATCCGCATGCCGGTGCTCGACGGCCTCGAAGCCACCCGCCGCATCACCGCCGACGCGCGGCTCGAAGGGGTGCGGGTGGTCATCCTGACCACGTTCGACGCGGACGACCACGTGTACGGGGCGCTGCGCGCCGGCGCCTCGGGCTTCCTCGTCAAGGACACCGAGCCGATGGAACTGCTGCACGCGGTACGGGTCGTGGCGCGCGGCGACGCCCTGATCTCCCCGGCCGTGACCCGCCGTCTGATCTCCGAGTTCGCCGGGCTCGCCGGCCGGCAGCCGGACCCGAGCCCCCGGCTCAACGCCCTCACCGAGCGGGAGCGCGAGGTGCTCGGCCTGGTGGGCGCCGGGCTCTCCAACGACGAGATCGCAGGCCGGCTCGTGCTCTCCCCCGCCACCGCCAAGACCCATGTCAGCCGCATCATGACCAAGCTGGCCGTGCGCGACCGGGCGCAGCTGGTGATCCTGGCGTACGAGTCCGGGATGATCACCCCGGGCTGGCTGGCCTGACACGGCCGTCACCGGCCCGGCACGTCCCTTAGGGGACGGAGCACCACGGGGACAACTCAGGGGGTACGCCCGCGTGGGGCGGCGCAACCTCCGGGGTACGGCCGGTGTCCACCCCGGGGGGACGCCGGCCCCCTGACCGTACGCCCACGCTGACCGGGTGAATCAGGACGTACTCGATCTCGCGCGGCTGCAGTTCGCCCTCACCGCGGGCGGCCACTTCCTCTTCGTGGCCCTCACCCTGGGGCTCGCGACCGTCGTGGCCGTGCTCCAGACCCGGGCGACGTTCAGCCGGAAGCCGCTGGACGCGCGCATGGTGCGGTTCTGGGGCCAGCTGTACGTGATCAACTACGCGGTCGGGATCGTCACCGGCCTCGTGATGGAGTTCCAGTTCGGCATGGCCTGGAGCGGGCTCACCCACGAGGCGGGCAATGTCCTCGGGGCATCGCTCGCCGTCGAGACGATCGTCGCCTTCTTCGTCGAGTCGACCTTCCTCGGCCTGTGGATCTTCGGCTGGAACCGGCTCAACCGCTGGGCCCATCTGGCCGCGATCTGGATCGTCGTCCTGACCGCCTACGTCTCGGCGTACTGGATCCTCGTCTCCAACGGCTTCCTCAACCACCCCGTGGGGTACGGCTCCGAGGACGGCGAGCTCGTCCTCGACGACCCGCTCGCGGTGCTGACCAACCCCTCCGCGCTCCTCGCCTTCGGGCACGTCCTGGCGGGCGCGCTGCTCACCGCGGGCTTCTTCATGGCCGGGGTGAGCGCGTACCACCTCTTCCGGCGCACCCCGGAGTGGGAGTTCTTCGGCCGCAGCCTGCGCATCGGAGTCTTCCTGTCGGCGCCCGCGCTGATGGCGGCGGCGGTCTTCGGCGGGCTGCAGTTCGGCGCCCTCACCACCTTCCAGCCCATGAAGTCGGCCGTCTTCAGCGGGAAGGCGGCCGAGATCGCGCGGATCCAGGCGGAGATGACGGACCGCTTCGGGCCGGGCGACTACGTGCCCTCGGAGGCGTGGACGCGGGGCGGCGGTCTGGTGATGCTCATCTGCTTCGCGCTGATGATGTACCTGTGCTTCGCCGGGGTGATCCTGGCCTGCTTCAAGAAGGTCGTCTTCCGGTTCCGGCTCTGGCACCTCGTCCTGATGGCGGCCGTGCCACTGCCGTACCTCGCGATGATCAGCGGCTGGGTGTTCCGGGAGGCGGGACGGCAGCCGTGGGTGGTCTACGGGCTCCTCAGGACGGAGGACGCGGTCTCGGACCTCTCCCCCGGCACCATGCGCCTCTCCCTCACCGTCTTCACCACCGTCTTCGTCCTGCTCGCCCTCCTCAACGCCTGGCTCCTCGCCCGGCACGCCCGCCGCGGCCCCGTCGAGGCAGGCCTCGGCCACGACGAGCGCCGGTCCGCCGGGGCGGCCGGCGGAGAGGAAGAGGCGCCGCCGGCCGACCCGGCGGACTCGCTGCCCGCTCCCCGCTACTGAACAGCCCGCACCACCGATACCGAGGAGCCCTCGTGGAGACCCTGGCCATCGCCCTGCTCGCCTTCTTCACCGTGGGCTGGTTCGTCCTCGCCGGAGCGGACATCGGCACCGGCATGCTCACCCCCTGGCTCGGCCGGAACGACCGCGAGCGGCGCCTCGTCCTCGCCTCCTTCGCCCCCTTCTTCCTGGGCAACGAGGTCTGGCTGGTCGCCGCCGCCGGCGTCCTCGTCGGCTGCTTCCCCGCCCTTGAGGGGGAGCTCCTGAGCGGCCAGTTCCCGGTCCTCGTGGCCCTCCTCACCGGCTGGATCCTCCGGGACGCGGGGCTCTGGTCGCGCGGCCGGGGCCCCGGGCCCCGCTGGCGCGCGGGCTGCGACGCCGCCGTGGCGTGCGGCAGCTGGACCGTCGCGCTCTCCTGGGGATGGCTGCTCGCGGCCCTGCTGACCGGGCATCCGTACGCCCCGGCGACGGGCCCCACGGCGGTGCTCACCGCGCTCGCGGTGGCCGCGCTGTTCGCCGCGCACGGGCTCGGATTCGCCGCGCTGCGCCTCACGGACGTGCCGTACGAGCGGGCCCGCCGGCTCGTCGGACGCGCCGGGCGCCCCTGGCAGTCCTTCGCGCTCACCGGCGCCCTGCTCGCCGGGCTGCCGCTCTGGGCGGGGACGGCGCTGCCGCTGGCCGGGCGGACGGCCTCCGCCGCCACGCTCGTCCTGCTGGTGCCCGCCCTCCTGGTCGTCACCCCGCTCCTGGTGGCCGTCCAGGCGTGGATCTGGCACGCCTTCCGGCACCGGGTGACCGGCCCTTCGTACCTCTGAGTCCGCGAAGGCTCAGGACTCCCCCTGCGAGGACTCCTTCTTGTGGTGCAGGGCCTTCTGCAGCCGGGCCACGACCGCCTCGCCGTATCTCCGGTGGCCGTGCACGCGCGGGTCGTCCGTGACGTCGTACCGCTTCACGTACGCGCCGAGGAAGGCCTGGAGGGTGGCGACGGCCGGAATGGCGATCAGCGCGCCGACGGCCCCGAGCAGCGCCGTGCCCGCGATGACCGAGCCGAAGGCCACCGCCGGGTGGATGTCCACGGTCTTCGAGGTGAGCTTCGGCTGCAGCACGTAGTTCTCGAACTGCTGGTAGACCACGACGAAGCCGAGCACCCACAGGGCGTACCAGGGGTTGACCGTGAAGGCGATCAGCATCGGCAGGGCACCCGCCAGATAGGTGCCGATGGTCGGGATGAACTGCGAGACCAGGCCGACCCACACGGCGAGCGCCGGGGCGTACGGCACGCCCAGGATCTCGAAGAGCACGAAGTGCGCGATGCCCGAGATGAGGGCCATCAGGCCGCGCGAGTAGAGGTAGCCGCCGGTCTTGTCGACGGCGATCTCCCACGCCCGCAGGACCTCGGTCTGCCGGGCCGGCGGCAGGACGGAGCAGAGCGCGCGCCGCAGCCGGGGCCCGTCGGCCGCGAAGTAGAACGAGAACAGGAAGATCGTGAGGAGCCGGAAGAGTCCGCCGAGGACGGTGGCGGAGACGTCGAGGACGCCGGACGCGCTGTTCTGCACGTACTTCTGCAGCCAGTCGGAGCTCAGCACGCTGTCCTGGACCTCGACGCGGGAGAGCTCCGTGTGGAAGTTCTGGTTGATCCAGTTGATCAGCGAGTCGAGGTACTTGGGGAAGTTCTCGACCATGTCCACGATCTGGCCGGCGAGCATCGAGCCGAGGAGCACGACGAAGCCGACGCCGAAGACCGTGACGGCGAAGAAGACGAGGAAGGTGGCGAGGCCGCGGCGCATCCCGCGCGCCGCCATGCGCCCGACCGCCGGTTCGATGGCGAGGGCGAGGAAGAAGGCGAGCAGGATGTTGACGAGGAGGCCGACGAGCTGGTGGAAGGCCCAGTTGCCCAGCTGGAAGACGGCGTAGAGCGCGAGGGCGAGCACGATCGCGCGGGGCAGCCAGCGCGGCATCCGCGCGGCCCCGGCGGCCGGCGCGGTCGCCGGGGCCGCCGGCACGGCCGCCGGAGCGGCGGGCACGGCGACCGCGACGCTCCCTCCGGCCGCGGCTCCGGCGGCCGGAGACGCCGTCGCGTCGGTCACATCGGGCACATCGTCGGGTTCGGTCTTGTCGGTGTCGTCAGTCGGGGCCACCCCGCCAGTCTCGCGCACCGCTCGGACATTCCGCCCGGGCCCCCGCACATCCCCTCCGGTCACCCCGCGGTTCGCCTTCCGGTCACCGCTTGTCGGCCGGTACGTCGAGGGCCGCGCAGACGGCACGCCACACGTCCTTCGCCTCCCAGCCGGCGTCCAGCGCCTCCCGTACCGTCCGGCCTCCGAGCTCGGCCATCACATGGTCGCGCGCGAAGGACTCGGCGTAGGACCCGCCGAAGTGGTCGGACATCCGCTCCCAGAAAATCGTCAACCGCATGACCCCAGTATCCCGCTCCCAAGAGTGCAGCCCGCTCCTCAGGCCTTGTCACCGCGCTTTTCCGCCCTACCGTCGGAGCATGGCCGAAAACCCCCTCCCCTCCCCGCCCTCGACTCCCCTGGCGCGCGCCGAGCGTTTCGTCTGGCTGACGGCCCGCGTCCTCGAACAGCGCCGGTTCGCCTACCACTTCCTGCGCGGTGGCGCGGACCACGTCGAGACGGCCCTCATGGCGTACCTCAACGAGGACGGCGGCTACGGACACGCGCTGGAACCGGATCTGCGCGGCCCGGTGAGCCAGCCGCTGCACACCGCGCACGGGCTGCGGGTCCTGGACTCCATCGGCCGCTGCGGCGGACTGCGCGTGGAGCGGATCTGCCGCTACCTCACGGACGTGTCGACGCACGAGGGGGCGCTCCCGGCGATCCACCCGTCCCAGCGCGGCTACCCCTCGGCGCCCTTCGTCCCGGTCGTCGACTCCCCCCCGAGCGCCCTGCTCTCGACCGGCCCGGTGGTCGGGGTGCTGCACCGCAACCAGGTGTGGCACGCGTGGCTGTTCCGGGCCACCGAGTTCTGCTGGTCGGCCGTGGAGTCGCTGGAGAAGTCCCATCCGTACGAGATCCAGGCCGCCGTCGCCTTCCTGGACGGGGCCCCCGACCGGCCGCGCGCGGAGGCGGCCGCCGACCGGCTCGGACGGCTCGTCCGCGAGCAGCGGCTCGCCGTCCTGGACCCCGACCGGCCGGAGGACTACCCGGTCGCGGACGGGTACGCGCCCGGCGAGCACCACTACCCGCACGACTACGCGCGCGTGCCGGACTCCCTGGCCGGGCGCTGGTTCACGGACGAGGAGATGGCCCGGTCGCTCGACCACCTCGAAGCCGAGCAGCAGGAGGACGGCGGCTGGCCCATCCACTGGCGTGCCTGGGCGCCGGGCTCGGCCCTGGAGTGGCGCCCGATCGTCACCGTCGAGGCACTGCGCACCCTCCGGGCACACGGCCGCGCCATCGGCTGAGCCGACCGGCACCGAGGTCCCGGGGCAGGCCGTGGGCCGCCGCCCCCGGGACCCCCGCCTGACCGGCAGCGAGGTCCCCGGGCCCGCCCTGGCCCACCCCGGGACCCGCCCGTCACCAGCCCAGGGCCCGTACCCCCGCCGTGACGGCGACGGCCGCGCCCACGACGACCAGGAACGGCGCGCGCAGGACGAGGGCGACGGCGGCCGCGGCGAGCCCTGCGGCGCGGGCGTCCAGGACGAGGTCGCCGCCCGTGCTGAAGGTCTGCTGGGCGGTGAGCGCGGCGAGCAGCGCGACGGGGAGCAGGGCGGCGAGCCGCTGGACGAGCGGGCGCTCCAGCGCTCCGGCGGGCACGAGCAGGCCGATCAGCTTGACGAGGTAGCACCCGGCGGCGGTGAGGGCGATCGCGATCCACACGTTCATCGGGAGTCCTTCTCTCGTCCGGTGGGAGCCGTGCGCCGGCCCTGGGCCCAGAGCACGGCGGGCGCGGCGAGGGCGGCGGCGAGGACGGGGACGCCGGCGGGCAGGACGGGCAGCAGCCCGAGGCCGAGCAGCACGGCGATCCCGGCGGTGGCGCGCTCGGTCGCGGACTTCAGCATGGGGGCGAGCAGGGCCAGGAAGACGGCGGGCCCGGCCGCGTCCAGCCCCCAGGCCGCGGTGTCGCCGATCGCCTCGGCCCCGAGGGCCCCCAGGAACGTGGTCAGGTTCCACAGGACGTACAGGGTGAGCCCGGTGACGGTGAAGCCGAGCCGGGCGGTCCGGCGGGACGGCTGGGCGAGCGCGACGGCCGTGGTCTCGTCGATCACCCAGTGCGCGGCGAAGGGCCGGACGGACCTCGGCAGGGCGAGGAGCTGGGAGAGCCGCAGCCCGTAGAAGGCGTTGCGGGTGCCCAGGAAGAAGGCGCCGGCGGCGGCCGTGAAGGGGTTGCCGCCCGCGGCGAGCGCTCCGACCAGGGCGAACTGCGAGGCGCCGGTGAAGACGAGCAGGCTGAGGACGCAGGTCTGGAGGAGGCTGAGGCCGGAGCCGGCCGAGGTCACGCCGAAGGCGAAGCCGGAGAGCCCGACGGCGACGCCGACGCCGAGCGCGTCGCGGACGACGGCCGCGTCGGGCTTGGCCGGGGTGCCGTCGCGTATGACGGGAGGTGCTGTCTGTTCTGCCACGTCAAGGACGTTACGGAACGGGTTGCGCCCCGGTCTTGTACGTTCTTGCGCCGGCCTGCGGGCCCGGGCGTCCGGCACCCCGCGCGCGCTGGTAGGCGCCCGGGGGCACCCCGACGCTGCGGGTGAAGTGCCGGCTGAGGTGCGACTGGTCGGTGAAGCCGACGGCGGCGGCCGCCTCCGCCGGGGCCGTCCCGGTGTCGAGGAGCTGCCTGGCCCGCCGTACGCGCGCGTCGGTGAGCCAGGTGTGGGGAGGCATCCCGTACGCCTCGCGGAAGGCGCGCAGCAGGGCGAACGGGCTGGTGCCGAGGTCGGCGGCGAGCCGCTCCAGGGTGGGCGGCTCGACCATCGCGGCCTCCAGGACGTCACGCGCGCGTGCCGCGTTCCTGGCACCGGCCGAGCGGGGCGGGAGCGGGGTGACGAGGCCGCCGTGGCTGCGCAGCATCCGGGCCGTGACCAGCCGCAGGAGGCTGTCCGCGGCGAGCGCGTTGCCCTCCTCGGCGGCCCGGTGGACGCCGACGACGAGCCGTGCGGCGTACGGGTCGTCGACGACGGGCGAGGTGAAGCCGGCCGCGCCGCGCAGGCCGAAGGAGTCGGCGGCGATCGACCGGACGATCTCCGCGTCGGGGTAGATCGTCCGGTAGGTCCAGCCCTCGGGCACGCCCGCGTGCCCGGTGTGCGGGGTGTCCGGGTTGACCAGGGCGATCTGTCCGGGCCCGGCGTGGACGAGCTCGTCGCGGTAGTGGAAGGCCTCGACGCCCTCGGTGATCGCGGCGAAGACGAAGGTCTCGTGGGTGTGCCGGGAGAAGGCCTTGCGGATGTAGTGGGCGTGCAGCAGGTCGACCCCGGGCAGCTCGGCGTACTGCCAGTACCGTGCCCGCTCCCCGCTCGCGCCGTCCCTCTCCGTGCCCCTCGCCATTCCCCCATTCTGCGCCCCTCCCGCGCCCGGCGACGATCGGGATTCCCCAGGTCCGGGCGGTCGCCCGCGGTCGGGCGCACCCGGTCGTCGCGGTCAGGTCCGGGCGGTCGCCCGCGGTCGGGCGCACCCGGTCCCGGACGGTCGTCGCGGTCGGGTGCGCACGGTTGTCAGTGGCCGGGTGCACGATGGGGGGCATGGTCAGGTCCGCGCTCGACTCGTTCTCCCCCGCGACCCGTGGTTGGTTCACCGGGGCCTTCACCGCGCCCACGGCGGCGCAGGAGGGCGCCTGGCAGGCCATCGGCGCGGGCTCCGACGTGCTCGTCGTCGCGCCGACCGGCTCCGGCAAGACCCTGGCGGCGTTCCTCGCCTCCCTGGACCGGCTCGCGTCGGCCCCGCCGCCCGCCGAGGCGAAGAAGCGCTGCCGCGTGCTGTACGTGTCGCCGCTGAAGGCCCTGGCCGTGGACGTCGAGCGGAACCTGCGCTCGCCGCTGACCGGCATCCGCCAGGAGTCGGTCCGGCTCGGCCTGCCCGAGCCGGACGTCCGGGTCGGGATCCGGTCCGGTGACACCCCGCCCGCCGAGCGCCGGGCGCTCGCGACCCGGCCGCCGGACATCCTGATCACCACCCCCGAGTCCCTGTTCCTGATGCTGACCTCCGCCACCCGCGAGGCCCTGTCGGGCGTGGAGACGGTCATCCTGGACGAGGTGCACGCGGTCGCGGGCACGAAGCGGGGCGCGCACCTGGCCCTGTCCCTGGAGCGGCTCGACGAGATCCTGCCCCGCCCCGCGCGCCGGATCGGCCTGTCGGCCACGGTCCGCCCGGTCGACGAGGTGGCCCGCTATCTCTCGCCGGGGCGCGCCGTGGAGATCGTGCAGCCGCCTTCGGGCAAGGAGTTCGACCTCTCCGTCGTCGTCCCCGTCGAGGACATGGGCGAGCTGGGCGGCTCCCCGGCCTCCGAGGGCAAGGACGGCGGGGACAAGCCGTCGATCTGGCCGCACGTCGAGGAGCGGATCGCCGACCTCGTCCAGTCGCACCGCTCCACGATCGTCTTCGCGAACTCCCGCCGGCTCGCCGAGCGCCTGTGCAACCGGCTCAACGAGATCGCCTACGAGCGGGCGACCGGCGAACCGCTCCCGGAGGGGGCTCCGCCGGCCCAGGTCATGGCCCAGTCGGGGGCGGCGCAGGGCGCCCCGCCGCTGCTCGCCCGGGCCCACCACGGCTCGGTGTCGAAGGAGCAGCGCGCCCAGGTGGAGGAGGACCTGAAGGCGGGCCGGCTGCCCGCCGTGGTGGCCACCTCCAGTCTGGAGCTGGGCATCGACATGGGCGCGGTCGACCTGGTCGTGCAGGTCGAGTCGCCGCCCTCGGTCGCCTCCGGGCTCCAGCGCGTGGGCCGGGCCGGGCACCAGGTCGGCGCCGTCTCGACGGGCGTGGTCTTCCCCAAGTACCGGGGCGATCTGGTGCAGGCGGCCGTGGTCACCGAGCGGATGCGTTCGGGTGCGATCGAGTCCATGCGGATTCCCTCGAACCCGCTGGACGTCCTCGCGCAGCAGCTGGTCGCGATGGTCGCGCTCGACACCTGGCAGGTGGACGACCTGCTCGCGACGGTCCGCCGGGCGGCGCCCTTCGCCTCGCTGCCCGAGTCGGCGTTCACCGGCGTCCTCGACATGCTGGCCGGCCGCTACCCCTCGGACGCCTTCGCCGAGCTGCGCCCGCGCGTGGTGTGGGACCGGGTCGCCGGGACGGTCACGGGCCGCCCGGGCGCGCAGCGCCTCGCCGTCACCTCGGGCGGCACGATCCCCGACCGCGGCCTGTTCGGCGTCTTCCTGGCGGGCTCGGACCCCAAGAAGGGCGGGGGCCGGGTGGGCGAGCTCGACGAGGAGATGGTGTACGAGTCGCGGGTCGGCGACGTCTTCACGCTCGGCACCACCTCCTGGCGGATCGAGGACATCACCCGGGACCGGGTGCTCGTCTCCCCCGCACCCGGCGTGCCGGGCCGACTGCCGTTCTGGAAGGGCGACCAGCTGGGCCGGCCCCTCGAACTGGGCCGTGCGGTCGGCGCGTTCCTCCGCGAGGTCGGCGCCCTCGGGGACGAGGACGCGCGCCTGCGGCTGCTCGCCGCGGGCCTGGACGCCTGGGCCGCGGAGAACGTCCTGGCGTACCTCAAGGAGCAGCGCGAGGCCTGCGGCCACGTGCCGGACGACCGGACGATCCTGGTCGAGCGCTTCCGCGACGAGCTCGGGGACTGGCGGGTCGTCATCCACTCCCCGTTCGGGGCGCAGGTCCATGCCCCGTGGGCGCTGGCGCTCGGCGCGCGGCTCGCCGAGCGGTACGGCATGGACGCGCAGGTGATGCACGCGGACGACGGCATCGTGCTGCGCCTGCCGGACGCCGACCTGATGGGCCTGGACATGGGCCTGGACCTCCTCGACCACGAGCCGGTCGATCCGGGCCGGCACCTGGACACGACGTACGACGCGGACAAGGCGCCGGTCGGCGCGGCCGACGCCCTGTTCGACAAGGCCGAGATCGGGCAGATCGTCACCGACCAGGTGGGCGGCTCCGCGCTGTTCGCCTCCCGCTTCCGCGAGTGCGCCGCCCGCGCCCTGCTGCTCCCCAAGCGCAACCCCGGCAAGCGCACCCCGCTGTGGCAGCAGCGGCAGCGCGCGGCCCAGCTCCTCCAGGTGGCGAGCGAGTTCGGCTCGTTCCCGATCGTCCTGGAAGCGGTCCGCGAGTGCCTCCAGGACGTCTTCGACCTTCCCGGCCTGACGGAGCTGATGGGGGACATCGAGGCCCGCCGGGTCCGGCTCGTCGAGGTCACCACCCCCGAGCCCTCGCCCTTCGCCCGCTCGCTGCTCTTCGGTTACGTGGCGCAGTTCCTGTACGAGGGCGACTCCCCGCTCGCCGAGCGGCGGGCGGCGGCGCTGTCCCTGGACTCCCGGCTGCTCGCGGAGCTCCTCGGCCAGGCGGAGCTGCGCGAACTGCTCGACCCCGAGGTCCTGACGGAGCTGGAGCGGGAGCTCCAATGGCTGACCGAGGACCGTCGGATCAAGGACGTGGAGGGCGTCGCCGACCTGCTGCGGGTCCTGGGTCCGCTGACGGACGCGGAGCTGGCCGAGCGCGGCGCCGAGGCCCACTGGGCGCCCGAGCTCGGGGCCGCCCGGCGCGCGATCCGGGTGCGGATCGGCGGCGTGGACCACTGGGCGGCGATCGAGGACGCGGGCCGGCTCCGGGATGCCCTGGGCACGGCCCTGCCGGTCGGCGTGCCCGAGGCCTTCACCGAGCCGGTCAAGGAGCCGCTGGGCGACCTGCTCGCGCGGTACGCGCGCACGCACGGCCCGTTCACCTCCTCCCAGGCCGCCGCCCGCTTCGGCCTCGGCGCGGCCGTCACCGACGGCGGCCTCCAGCGCCTCGCCGCCTCGGGGAGGGTCGTGCAGGGCGAGTTCCACCCCTCCGGCATCGGCCAGGAGTGGTGCGACGCGACCGTCCTGCGCCGGCTGCGGCGCCGCTCCCTGGCGGCCCTGCGGCAGGAACTGGAGCCGGTGCCCCCGGCGGCCCTCGCCACCTTCCTGCCGCAGTGGCAGCACGTGGGGAGCAACGGTCTGCGCGGCATCGACGGCCTCGCGCGCGCGATCGAGCAGCTCCAGGGCGCTCCGGTCCCGGCCTCGGCCCTGGAGAAGCTGATCCTGCCGTCGCGGGTCCGGGACTACTCCCCTGCCCTGCTCGACGAGCTGACGACCACCGGTGAGGTGGTCTGGGCGGGCGCGGGTTCGCTGCCCGGCAAGGACGGCTGGGTCTCGCTCTACCTGGCGGACGCGGCCCCCCTGCTCCTCCACGCACCGCACCCGCTGGAGCTCTCCGCCCTCCACGAGTCGGTCCTCCAGACCCTCTCCGGCGGGTACGGCCTGTTCTTCCGGCAGATCGCCGACCAGATCCGGGCCACCACCCACCCGGACGCCACCGATCCGCAGCTCGCCGACGCCCTCTGGGACCTGGCCTGGTCGGGCCGGCTCACCAACGACACCCTGGCCCCGCTGCGCGCGCTCCTCGGCTCGGGCCGGACGGCGGGCTCGACCGCCCACCGCGCGCGGCGCACGGTCCCGCGCGGCCGGTACGGCACGCTGACCGCCGCGGCCCGCCCCGTCTCCCGTACGGGTCCGCCGACGGTCTCCGGCCGCTGGTCCCTGCTTCCGCCCGCCGAGCCGGAGCCGACGCACCGGGCGCACGCCCTGGCCCGCACCCTCCTGGACCGGCACGGCGTGGTCACCCGCGGGGCGGTGGCCGCCGAGGGCGTGGAGGGCGGCTTCTCGGCCACGTACCGGATCCTGGCCGCCTTCGAGGACAGCGGGCAGGCCCGGCGCGGCTACGTCGTGGAGGGGCTCGGTGCGGCCCAGTTCGCGATGGACGGCGCCGTGGACCGGCTGCGGGCGGCGGCGACCGCCCGCGACCGCGGCGCCGAGGCGGCGGCAGGACCCCGCGCCCTGGTCCTCGCGGCGGCCGACCCGGCGAACGCCTACGGTGCGGCGCTGTCCTGGCCGGAGCCGCCGACGGACGCCGGGCACAAGCCGGGCCGCAAGGCGGGCGCGATGGTCGTCCTGGTCGACGGCGAGCTCACGCTGTACATGGAGCGCGGCGGCAAGACGCTCCTCTCCTGGCCGACGGACCCGGACGACCCGGCCCTGGGGGCGGCGGCGGACGCGCTGGCCGCGTCGGCGAAGGCGGGCGCGCTGGGCACGGTCACGGTGGAACGCGTCAACGGCACCCCGGCCCTGACGTCCCCGCTGTCCCGCCCCCTGGAAGCAGCCGGCTTCGTGGCCACCCCCAGAGGCCTCCGCCTCCGCCCCTGACGCCCGGCGGCGGCGCCGCCCACCCGCCACAATGGACCCGTGCCCGAAGGAGACACCGTCTGGCAGGTCGCCCACCGCCTGCACACCGCGCTCGCCGGCCGGGTCCTCACCCGCGCGGACCTCCGCGTGCCCCGGTTCGCGACCGCCGACCTCACCGGCCGTACGCTCCTCGACGTCACGCCACGCGGCAAGCACCTGCTGGCCCGGATCGAGGGCGGGCTCACGCTCCACTCGCATCTGCGGATGGACGGCGCCTGGCGGGTGTACGCCACCGGGGAGCGCCCGCACGGAGGCCCGGAGCACCAGATCCGGGCGATCCTCGGGAACGCCGAGTCCACCGCGTACGGCTACCGCCTCCCCGTCCTTGAGCTCCTCCGTACCGCCGAGGAGTCCCGCGTCGTCGGCCACCTGGGCCCGGATCTGCTCGGCCCGGACTGGGATCCCGAGGAGGCCGTGCGGCGGCTCGGCGCCGACCCGGAGCGCCCCCTCGGCGACGCCCTGCTGGACCAGCGCAACCTGGCCGGCATCGGCAACGTGTACAAGTCGGAGCTGGCCTTCCTCGCCGCCGTCACCCCCTGGCTCCCGGTCGGCGAGCTCGCCCCGGAGGTCCCGGCCCGCCTGGTCGCCACGGCCCGTCGCCTGCTGGAAGCGAACAAGGACCGTCCGGACCGGCGCACCACGACCACGCGCCGACCCGGCACCCCGCTCCATGTCTACGGCCGCGAGGGCCGGCCCTGTCTCCGCTGCGGCGCCCCGATCCGCAAGGCGGAGCTCGGCGACCGGGTCACGTACTGGTGCCCGGGCTGCCAACGCGGTCCCGAAGGAGACCCCCACACCAATTGACGGTCCGTCAGATCCAGTCGTACGGTCCGGACATGACGAACACGCCGAGCACGCCGGACCTGACGAACCCGACGAACATGCCGAGCACGCCGGACACATCAAGCAGAACGCCAACCCTCCCGGCTTACGACCTGACCGGCCGCACCGCGTTCGTCACCGGCGCCGCGAGCGGCATCGGCCGCGCCAGCGCGGCCCTTCTCGCCCAGGCCGGCGCCACCGTCCACTGCGCCGACCGGGACGAGGACGGTCTCAAAGAGACCGCGGCCCTCATCGCCCGGCAGGGCGGCACCGCGCACACCCACCCCCTGGACGTCACCGACCGCCGCGCGCTGGCGGCGGCCGTCCGCGCCGCCGGCCCGCTCCATGTGATGGCCGCCATCGCCGGGATCATGCACACGAGCACGGTCCTGGACACCCGGGACGAGGACCTGGACCGCGTCCTCGCCGTCAACTTCAAGGGCGTGCTCTACGCGTGCCAGGAGGCGGCCCGTTCGATGATCGCCTCCGGTGTCCCCGGTTCCATCGTGACGATGGCGTCAGGTGCGATGGACACCGCGAGCCCCGGCCTGCTCTGCTACAGCGTCACCAAGGCGGCCGTCGTCCAGCTGACGAAGACCCTGGCGACGGAGGCGGGTCCGCACGGCATCCGGGTGAACGCGATCGCCCCGGGCTGGATCCGCACCCCGATGACGGACCGCCACGAGCCGGCCGCCCAGGAGCAGGCCGAGGCCGCGATGGTCCGTCACTCGCCGCTCCGTCGGGTCGGTGAGGCCGGGGACATCGCGCACGCGGTCCTGCACCTGGCGTCCGACGCCTCAGCGTTCACGACCGGCCAGATCCTCCGCCCCAACGGCGGCGTCGCGATGCCCTGGTGACGCCCCGCTCACCCCCACCGAATCGCCCCACGGAACCCACCACGCCCGACCGCCCCACGGAACGCACCACGCCCGACTGCCCCACCGAACGCACCACGCCCCGCCGCCCCGCCGAAGCCGCCACATGCACCGGCAGCAGGCTCAGCCCCCAGCCGCCCGCGGCCACCGCCCCCTCGACCGGCCCGGCCTCCCCCGGCAGGAGCAGCAGGCGCAGCACCGCCCACCACCAGAGCGCTCCGGCCGCGAGGCCGCACGCCAGCAGCGCGAGCGTCACGAGCGGAACCCGTCGCCGTACCATGGCCGCCTCCTGCGGTCGACGCTAGACCGGCAGGATCACCCTGCGGGAGGGCGCACCGGTGGCAAACCCGGCGCACACGGCCCAGTCGTACGTCCCCCCCACCATGGCACGCCACCCCGGAACCCGGCATCTCCACAGAACAAAGCCCCGGTCAGCGCCCCATGAAAGGGCACCGACCGGGGCTTGGCCCCACTTCGGTTCAGGCAGCGACGACGTCCACCGCTTCGGCGGGCGCCTTGATGGTCACCCGCCCGGTGGTCACACCGGCCACCGACGTCACCGACACCGAATTGAGCATCGGGCGTACCGGCGTCGGCACCGGTGGGCTCGCCGCTGCCGACTCGGCCAGTTCGGCCAGCGACAGCTCGTCGCTCACTTCGCGCATGAGCTCGGACATCCGTACGTCCAGCGCGTCGCAGATCGCGGAGAGCAGCTCGGAGGAAGCCTCCTTCTGCCCCCGCTCCACCTCGGAGAGATAGCCGAGCGAGACTCGGGCCGACGAGGAGACTTCGCGCAGAGTACGGCCCTGGCGCTGGCGCTGCCGACGCAGCACGTCACCCAGCAGGCGACGGAGCAGAATCATCGGTGGCTCCCTCCTCGGACCGCGTAGCCGCATCCTTCACGCCCCACCGTACCGCCTCGCGCTGCGGCCGTGCGGGGAGCGATGTCGTGTTCTCTCAGGGCTGCAAACATCAATTCCCCCCGTTGTGTTCCGTATCCTGTGCCCGCGCATTTCCCGAGAGTTCCTCATGGAGCAGCTCCAGCACGCTCCGTACGCTCTCTCTACGGATGTCCGTACGGTCGCCGTTCAACCTCAACGACACCACTTTCCCGGCCCGGGCGCTCGTCGCGGCCGGTCCGGCGACCGCCACGTAGACGGTTCCGACGGGCTGCCCGTCCTGCGGGGCGGGTCCCGCGACCCCGGTCGTCGAGATGCCCCAGTCGGCACCGAGCCGGTCCCGCACACCGGCCGCCATCTGCAGCGCGACCTCGGGATCCACCGCTCCGCGCTCCGCGAGGAGGGCACCGTCGACACCGAGGAGCCCGCACTTGAGGGCCGTGGCGTAGGCCGTGACCGACCCCAGGAAGGACGCCGAGGCGCCCGGTACGCCGGTGAGCTCGGCGGCCACCAGACCACCCGTGAGCGACTCCGCCACGGCCAGCGTCTGATCACGCTCCGCGAGCAGCGCCAGCACCCGGGCGGCCTCGGTCATCGCGTCGCCGTCTCCGACCGTGCCGCCGCCCGCTCCGCCGCGAGCCCCTGGCGCCGCAGGACGACCGCCTGTCGGACGTAGTCCAGACCGGTGACGACCGTCAGCACGACGGCCACCGCCATCACCCAGAAGCGGAGGGTGGCCAGCGGCCCGGTGAGCATGAGGACGTACATGCCCACGGCGGTGCCCTGGGCGAGCGTCTTCACCTTTCCGCCGCGGCTGGCGGGGATGACCCCGTGCCGGATGACCCAGAACCGCATCAGGGTGATGCCGAGCTCCCGGGCCAGGATGACCGAGGTCACCCACCACGGCAGGTCACCGAGCAAGGACAGCGAGATGAGGCCGGCCGCCATGATCGCCTTGTCGGCGATCGGGTCGGCGATCTTCCCGAAGTCGGTGACCAGGTTGTACGTACGGGCGAGGTGCCCGTCGAAGACGTCCGTGATCATGGCCACCGCGAACGCCGCCCACGCCCAGGCCCGCCACGCCGGGTCGTGCCCGCCGTCCTGGAACAGCAGGATCACGAAGCCCGGCACGAGCACGAGCCGGATCATGGTGAGGATGTTGGCGATGTTCCAGAGGCTGGCCTGGTTGACGGCCGCCGCGCCCAGCTTGCCGCGGGGCGCCGGCCTACCGGTCCCGCCCGTCGCGGATGCCGGGACTCCGGTCATCTGCCTGCCTCCTCGAAAAGACACTCGGCCACCAGGTCGACGCCCTCCGTGCCGACGACCTTCGCCCTGACCATACGGCCCGGAGCCAGGTCGGGGCCCGCACCGCCGTCCGCGGTGAGCAGCAGCACCTGTCCGTCGGTCTCGGGCGCCTGGTGGGCCGCGCGGCCGATCCAGCCGCCCTCCTCGTCCTCGTCGTCCGACTCGGACTCGACGAGTACTTCCAGGATCTCTCCGATCCGCTCCTCCGCGCGCTGCGCGGTGAGCTCCTCGGCGAGCCGGGAGAGGTGGGCGAGCCGCTCGTCGACGACGTCCTGGTCGAGCTTGTGCTCGTAGGTGGCGGCCTCGGTGCCGTCCTCGTCGGAGTAGCCGAAGACGCCGATGGCGTCGAGGCGGGCGTGGGTGATGAAGCGTTCCAGCTCGGCGAAGTCGGCCTCGGTCTCGCCGGGGAAGCCGACGATGAAGTTGGACCGGGCACCGGCCGTGGGGGCCTTGGAGCGGATGGTCTCCAGGAGCTCC
This sequence comes from Streptomyces sp. R-07, assembly GCF_049913175.1. NCBI lineage: Bacteria > Bacillati > Actinomycetota > Actinomycetes > Kitasatosporales > Streptomycetaceae > Streptomyces > Streptomyces sp. R-07. The sequence goes on along the minus strand of NZ_CP183978.1, from coordinate 5,908,095 downwards.
AGGAAGCGGTCGGTGTCGCCGAAGCGGCGCATGGCCCGCAGCACGTCCGGGGCGCTGTGCTGGAAGGACAGGTCGAAGTAGGGCACGACCTTCTCGGTCGACGTGAGGACGTCGATCAGGCCCGGGCGCATCTCGGCGGGCTGGAGGTAGCTGACGCGGACGCGCTCGATGCCGTCCACCGAGGCCAGCTCGGGCAGCAGGCTCTCCAGGAGCCGGATGTCGCCGAGGTCCTTGCCGTAGGAGGTGTTGTTCTCGGAGACCAGCATGACCTCCTTCACGCCCTGCTCGGCGAGCCAGCGCGTCTCGTTCAGCACGTCGGAGGGACGGCGCGAGACGAAGGAGCCGCGGAAGGAGGGGATGGCGCAGAAGGAGCAGCGGCGGTCGCAGCCGGAGGCCAGCTTGACGGAGGCGACGGGGCTGGTGTCCAGACGGCGGCGGAGAGGCGCGCGAGGCCCGGAGGCGGGCGCGAGGCCGTCGGGCAGGTCGCTCGGCACGTTCTCGGGGGCGTCCACGACGCCGTGTCCCGGCAGGGCCACGGCCGCGGCGGCCTCCTGGCGCTCCACGGGGGACAGCGGCAGCAGCTTGCGCCGGTCACGCGGGGTGTGGGCCTCGACACTGCCACCGTTGAGGATGGTCTGGAGGCGGTTGGAGATGTCGGCGTAGTCGTCGAAGCCCAGGACGCCGTCGGCCTCCGGGAGGGCCTCGGCGAGCTCCTTGCCGTACCGCTCGGCCATGCAGCCGACGGCGACGACGGCCTGGGTCCGGCCGTGGTCCTTCAGATCATTGGCTTCGAGGAGGGCGTCGACGGAGTCCTTCTTGGCTGCTTCGACGAATCCGCAGGTGTTGACGACGGCGACGTCCGCTTCCTCGGCGTTCTCGACGAGCTCCCAGCCGTCCGCTGCCAAGCGGCCTGCGAGCTCCTCCGAGTCCACCTCGTTACGGGCGCAGCCAAGAGTGACAAGGGCGACGGTACGGCGTTCGGGCATGGGCTCAAGACTACTTCGTCCCGGCCGTTCCCCCGTCGCGCAGGGTTCACCTGCGCGACAGAGGTCACATCACGGCCTGGGGACGATCACCGGGCGGCGGCGCGGGCCGCCGTCCGGTGCGGGCTCATCCGGCCTCGGGGTCGCCCTTGGTGTAGCTGAGCCGCTCGACCTGGCCGGATTCGAACTTGTCCGCGAGCTTCTTGCCGTTCACGTAGAGCTCGATCGCTCCGGCGTTGCCGAGGACGAGGTCGACGCGCTCGTCGTCCTGGAAGGTCTTGGACTCGCCCTTGAGGAGGAGACCGTCGAAGAGGAGCTTGCCGTCGTGCGCCTTGGCCGAGATCCAGCTCTTGTCGTCGATCGCGGAGAGCTTGACCGTGACCTTGTCCTGCGGGACCGCGGCGATCGCGCTCTCGGTGGGCTTGGGCGGGGCGGGCTTGACCGGCTTCGGCTTGCCGGCGGAGCTCGCCTTGTCGGGCGCGGGGGCCGGGCCGCCGTCGGCCACGGCGGTCCCCTTCGGGGCCTCGTTCCCGTTGAACATCGTGAAGCCGACGAAACCGACGACGGCGACGATGGCCGCGACCATCGCGGCGGTCCAGTTGGGCCGCCGCGGCTCGGGGCGGATACGTTCCGCCTCGAAGAGCGGAGCGGCGGGGGTGGGCGCGGGACGGCCACCGTGCTCGGCGTCGTACTGCTCGATCAGCGGAGCCGGATCGAGCCCGACGGCGCGCGCGACGGTACGGATGTGGCCGCGTGCGTAGACGTCGCCGCCACAGCGCGAGAAGTCGTCCTCCTCGATCGCGTGCACGATCGGAATCCGGACACGGGTGGAGGCACTGACCTCTTCGACGGTGAGACCGGCGGCGATTCGGGCCTGCTGGAGAGCGCGACCGATCGAGTCCCGGTCGTCTGCCGGGAAGGTCCGGTCGTCTTCGGGGGAGTTGCCGATGGACACGAGAGCGCCTTTCGAGCGTGTAGCCACCTGCTGGACGTTCAGTCTATGGGTGGTACGAAAGGGTGGGGCAACCGGGCGGGTGCTGTTTGTACGCCATGAGGCTGGGACATCCTTCTGTCCCTCCCTCCAACTTGACGTACGGCCAGGGGAAACGGTTGCCCACCGTTCCCTTACGAGTGAGTCTCGACCCGGTCTCGAACGTGCAGCCCCGCCCCTCCCGGAGACGGCTCGAACGGGCGGCCCCGCCCCTCTCGGGAGCGGGCGCTACGCCCCCGACTCCCCCCGGATCACGGCGAGGACCCCGTCCAGCTCGTCCGGCTTCACGAGCACGTCCCGCGCCTTCGACCCCTCGCTCGGCCCGACGATGTTCCGCGACTCCATCAGGTCCATCAGCCGGCCGGCCTTCGCGAAGCCCACGCGCAGCTTCCGCTGGAGCATCGAGGTGGAGCCGAACTGGGTCGAGACGACCAGTTCGGCGGCCTGGCACAGCAGGTCGAGGTCGTCGCCGATGTCCTCGTCGATCTCCTTCTTCTGCCGCTGGCCGACGGTGACGTCCTCCCGGAAGACCGGGGTCATCTGGTCCTTGCAGTGCTGCACCACGGCCGCGACCTCGGCCTCGGTGACGAACGCGCCCTGCATGCGGACGGGCTTGTTGGCGCCCATCGGCAGGAAGAGGCCGTCGCCCTTGCCGATCAGCTTCTCGGCGCCGGGCTGGTCGAGGATGACCCGGCTGTCGGCGAGCGAGGAGGTGGCGAACGCGAGCCGCGAGGGCACGTTCGCCTTGATCAGACCGGTGACGACGTCCACGGACGGCCGCTGGGTGGCGAGCACGAGATGGATGCCGGCCGCGCGGGCCAACTGGGTGATCCGGACGATCGAGTCCTCGACGTCCCGCGGCGCGACCATCATCAGGTCGGCCAGCTCGTCGACGATCACCAGCAGGTACGGGTACGGGTTGAGCTCGCGCTCACTGCCCTCGGGCAGCTTGATCTTCCCGTCCCGGATGGCCTGGTTGAAGTCGTCGATGTGCCGGTAGCCGAAGGCGGCCAGGTCGTCGTAGCGGAGGTCCATCTCCTTCACCACCCACTGGAGCGCCTCTGCGGCCCGCTTGGGGTTGGTGATGATCGGCGTGATCAGGTGCGGGATGCCCTCGTAGGCGGTGAGCTCGACCCGCTTGGGGTCGACCAGCACCATCCGGACGTCCTCGGGGGTCGCTCTTATCATGATCGACGTGATCAGGCAGTTGATGCACGAGGACTTTCCGGAGCCCGTGGCACCGGCGACCAGGACGTGCGGCATCTTCGCCAGGTTGGCCATCTCGTAGCCGCCCTCGACGTTCTTGCCGAGCGCGACCAGCATCGGATGGTCGTCCTCCGCCGCGGCGGCGAGCCGCAGCACGTCGCCGAGGTTGACCATCTCGCGGTCGCTGTTGGGGATCTCGATGCCGACCGCGGACTTTCCGGGGATCGGCGAGATGATCCGCACGTCGGGCGAGGCCACGGCGTAGGCGATGTTCTTGGTGAGGGCCGTGATCTTCTCGACCTTCACGGCGGGGCCGAGCTCGACCTCGTACCGCGTGACCGTCGGACCGCGTGTGAAGCCGGTGACGGCCGCGTCGACCTTGAACTCGGTGAAGACGTTGGAGAGCGCGTCGACGACCGCGTCGTTGGCGGCGCTGCGTGTCTTGCCCGGGCCGCCGCGCTCCAGGAGGTCGAGCGAGGGCAGGGAGTACGTGATGTCGCCCGCGAGCTGGAGCTGCTCGGCGCGGGGCGGCAGGTCGGTCGGCTCGGGCGCCGGCTTCGTCAGATCGGGTACGCCCCCGCCGGCGCGGTCTCCCCCACGGGCAGGCGGTACGGGCGCGGCCGGAGCCGACTTCCCGGCGGCACCGGCGGCTCCTGTCCCGACGGCTTCGGACGCGGCCACGGCGGCGTTCCGCTCGGCGGTGACGTCCTTGGTCAGGTCGGCGACGATCGGCGAGGGCGGCATGCCGTTCAGCACGGCGCCGTCGAGCGCGGCGGCGGCCGCCGCGGCGACGTCCACCGGGTCCAGGCCGGAGTCGAAGTCCTCGCGCCCGGAGGTCCGGCGGGCCGAGCGGCCGCGCCGCTCCAGCATCTCCGCCTCGGCCCGGTCCACGTCGTACGGCTCCGCGGGCCCGCCCGAGCGGCGCCGGACGGGCCGCGCGGGTCGCGGTCCCGCCTCCCGCCAGTCCTCGTCGTACCCCTCGTGCTCCGGCCGTTCCGCGTACCCCTCGGCTTCCGCCGGGTCGTACGGGGGCTCGACGATGCCCAGCCTGGCGCCGAGCGTGCGCAGCCGCTGCGGGATCGCGTTGACCGGGGTGGCGGTGACCACGAGGAGCCCGAAGACGGTGAGCAGCACCAGCATCGGGACGGCGAGGACCTCGCCCATCATGAAGACGAGGGGCTGGGAAGCGGCCCAGCCGATGAGCCCGCCGGCGTCCTGCATGGCCGCGCTGCCGTCGCCGCGCCCCGGCGAACCGCAGGCGATGTGCACCTGGCCGAGGACGCCGATGACGAGTGCGGACAGGCCGATGCTGATCCGGCCGTTGGCCTCGGGCTTCTCCGGGTAGAGGATGAGCCGGATGCCGATCGCGCCGAGGAGCAGCGGTACGAGCAGGTCGAGCCGGCCGAAGGAGCCGGTCACCAGCATCTCGACGAGGTCGCCGACCGGGCCGCGCAGGTTGGACCAGGTGCCGGCGGCGACGATCAGCGCGAGGCCGAGGAGGAGCAGCGCGAGCCCGTCCTTGCGGTGTGCGGGGTCGAGCCCCTTGGCGCCGCGCCCTATCCCCCGGAACATCGCCCCGATGGCGTGGGCGAGGCCGAGCCAGGCGCCGCGGGCGAGCCGGTAGACGCCGCCGGTCGGGGACGGGGCGGGGCGGGGCGCGGCCTTCTTCGCGGCGGTCTTCCGCGCGGGCGCGCGCTTGGCTGGCGCGGCCTTCTTGGCCGGCGCCTTCTTCGCGGGCGGCTTGGCGGGGGACTTCGCGGGCGCCGCTTTCTTCGCGGCGCCCGTCGTCCGGCCGGCGCGCGGCTTTGCGGTGCCCGCCGTGCCCTGGGAACCCTTGCCGGACGTACGTGAAGCCATGATGCCGAGGTTACCGGTGTGGGGACCGGCTGTCCGCCTCACCCGTTCGTGTCGTCCGCGCCGGGGCGCGCTGCTGACGCCGCATCACGCCGATCCCCACCGCGCGGACAGGGCGATGACGGTACGTCAGCTCTGCGCGGGCAGCGTCGGCGCGGCGCCCGTCCCCGGCTCCAGCGCGTCCAGGGCCCGGCGCAGCCCGGTGAGCTTGCGCTCCAGGTGCGCGGCGGTGGCGACGGCGGCCGCGTCCGCGGAGTCGTCGTCGAGCTGCTTCGACAGGGCCTCGGCCTGCTCCTCGACGGCCGCGAGCCGGGCGGAGAGCTCGGCGAGCAGCCCTGCGGACTCCTTGCCGTGACCGCCCTCGCCGCCGCCCTCCAACTGCAGCCGCAGCAGGGCGGCCTGCTCGCGCAGCTTGCAGTTCTTCATGTAGAGCTCGACGAAGACGGAGACCTTCGCGCGCAGCACCCACGGGTCGAAAGGCTTGGAGATGTAGTCGACCGCCCCCGCCGCGTACCCCCGGAAGGTGTGGTGGGGGCCGTGGTTGATCGCGGTGAGGAAGATGATCGGGATGTCCCGGGTCCGCTCCCGCCGCTTGATGTGGGCGGCGGTCTCGAAACCGTCCATGCCCGGCATCTGGACGTCGAGCAGGATGACCGCGAAGTCGTCCGTCAACAGCGCCTTGAGCGCTTCCTCCCCGGACGATGCCCGCACCAGCGTCTGATCGAGCGCGGAGAGAATGGCCTCCAGCGCCAGCAGATTCTCCGGCCGGTCATCGACCAGGAGGATCTTGGCCTTCTGCACCATGCCCCGTCCTCCTCGTCCCGGCAACGGCTCTCCCCGGACCCCCGAACCGGGGGAAGCACCGGGCGCCGCCCCAGAAGACGACTCCCTAGCGCCGTCCGTCCTTGTGCCGGTCATCGTAGCCGCACCCCGCCCGTCGCCACACCCTGTCACCGCGATGTCACTGTGCACGTAGCAGAAACGCGGTGGGAGACCAGAAGGTTCCCCGTATCCCGCCCTCTCACACGCCCCTGGCGACAGTCCGTCAGTGGGCGCCGGCGGAGCCCGGGGATCCGCGCCGCGCACGGCACGGACCCCCGGCGCGGAGTCACGCCCCCCGCATCCACTGCTCCATCACGGACAGCAGGTGATCGGGGTCGACCGGCTTGGTCACGTAGTCCGAGGCACCCGACTCGATCGCCTTCTCCCGGTCGCCCTTCATCGCCTTCGCCGTCAGCGCGATGATCGGCAGCCCGGCGAACTGCGGCATGCGCCGGATCGCGGTCGTCGTCGCGTACCCGTCCATCTCCGGCATCATGATGTCCATCAGGACGACCGTCACGTCGTCGTGCTGCTCCAGGACCTCGATGCCCTCCCGCCCGTTCTCGGCGTAGAGCACCGCGAGCCCGTGCTGCTCCAGGACGCTGGTGAGCGCGAAGACGTTCCGGATGTCGTCGTCGACGATGAGCACCTTCTCGCCGGAGAAGCTGAAGGTACGACGCGGCTCGGGCTCCGCCCCGTGCTCCTCCCGGTCCGCCGCGCTCTGCTGGCCGGACTGCCCGGGGACCGCGCCCCGCATTCCGGTCGCCTCCGCCGCGGCCTTCCGCCGGTGCCGGAAGAGCGCCCCGGCCCCGGACCGCGCCTCCGTCCGTACGGGCGGCGGCGGGAAGTGCGGGAACGAGTTGACGGCCCCGGCCGAACCCTCCTCGGCGCCCTGCTGCGGATCGTCGGCGTCCTGTGCGCCCTGCCCGTAGCCGCTCGACGGCAGCTCCGTGGGGCTCAGCGGCAGGTAGAGCGTGAACGTGGAACCGCGGCTCGGCTCGCTCGCGGCGAAGATCTCGCCGCCGAGCAGCCGCGCGATCTCCCGGCTGATCGACAGCCCCAGGCCCGTACCGCCGTACTTCCGGCTGGTCGTGCCGTCGGCCTGCTTGAACGCCTCGAAGATGACCCGCATCTTGCTCGCCGCGATCCCGATCCCGGTGTCGGTGACCGAGAAGGCGATCAGGTCGGCCTCCGGATCGCGCAGCGAACCGGCCTCCAGGAGCTGCTCGCGGATCGACTGCGGCACGTCCGCGCCCGCCGGGCGGATCACCAGCTCCACCGCGCCCGTGTCGGTGAACTTCACCGCGTTGGACAGCAGGTTGCGCAGGACCTGGAGCAGCCGCTGCTCGTCGGTGTGGAGCGTGGCCGGCAGCTCGGGCGAGACCCGCACCGAGAAGTCGAGCCCCTTCTCCGCCGTGAGCGGCCGGAACGTCGCCTCCACGTAGTCGACGAGCTGGACCAGCGCGATACGGGTCGGCGAGACGTCCATCTTGCCCGCCTCGACCTTCGACAGGTCGAGGATGTCGTTGATCAGCTGGAGCAGGTCGGAACCGGCGCCGTGGATGGTCTCCGCGAACTCGACCTGCTTCGGCGTCAGGTTCGTCTCGGCGTTGTCCGCGAGCAACTTGGCGAGGATCAGCAACGAGTTGAGCGGCGTGCGCAGCTCGTGCGACATGTTGGCGAGGAACTCCGACTTGTACCGCATGGAGACGGCGAGCTGTTCCGCCCGCTCCTCCAGGACCTGCCGGGCCTCCTCGATCTCGGTGTTCTTCACCTCGATGTCGCGGTTCTGCCGGGCGAGGAGCTCGGCCTTCTCCTCCAGCTCCAGGTTGGAGCCCTGGAGCTCCTTCTGCCGGTGCTCCAGCTCGGCCGACCGCTCCTTGAGCTGCTCGGTGAGCTCCTGCGACTGCTGGAGCAGCACCTCGGTCTTGGTGTTGACGCTGATGGTGTTGACCGTGGTCGCGATCAGCTCGGCGATCTGGTTGAGGAAGTCCCGCTGGATCTGCGTGAACGGCTGGAACGAGGCCAGCTCGATCACCCCGAGGACCTTGCCCTCGAACAGGACCGGCAGGACGATCACATGCGCCGGCGAGGCCTCGCCGAGCCCGGAGGAGATCTTCAGATAGCCGGGCGGCACGCTGAGCTGGATGGTCCGCTTCTCGTCGGCCGCCGTCCCGATGAGGGTCTCACCGGGCCGGAACGAGGTCGGCATGGACCCGGCGGAGTATCCGTAACTCCCCCGCATCCGCAGCTCGTACGAGCCGTCGCCCTCACCGACGAGTTCGGCGTCGCTGTGGGCGGACCCGGTGGGCATGGCCACGAAGAAGGCACCGTGCTGGGCCGAGACGACCGGGGTCAGCTCGCTCATGATGAGCGAGGCCACGTCGTCCAGGTCCCGGCGCCCCTGCATGAGGCCGGAGATGCGGGCCAGGTTGCTCTTGAGCCAGTCCTGCTCGTCGTTGGCGAGGGTGGTGTCGCGCAGGTTGGCGATCATCGTGTTGATGTTGTCCTGGAGCGCCTGGATCTCGCCGGCCGCGTCCACTCCGTCGATCTTGACGTTGAGGTCGCCGCGCGTCACCGCGGTGGCGACGGCCGCGATGGCCCGCACCTGACGGGTGAGGTTCCCGGCCATCTCGTTCACGGACTCGGTGAGATCGCTCCAGGTGCCCTCCACGTCCCGGACCCGGGCCTGGCCGCCGAGCTGACCGTCGGTGCCCACCTCGCGGGCCACACGCGTGACCTCCTCGGCGAAGTTCGACAGCTGGTCGACCATCGTGTTGATGGTGTTCTTCAGCTCCTGGATCTCACCGCGCGCGTCGATGTCGATCTTCTTGGTGAGGTCGCCCTTGGCGATGGCGGTGGTGACGGCCGCGATCTGCCGCACCTGACCGGTGAGGTTGTCGGCCATCGAGTTCACCGACTCGGTGAGGTCCTTCCAGGTGCCCGAGACACCGGGAACCCGTGCCTGGCCACCCAGTTCGCCCTCCGTGCCCACCTCGCGGGCCACCCGGGTCACCTCGTCGGCGAACGACGACAGGGTCGTCACCATGGTGTTGACGGTGTCGGCGAGCTCGGCGACCTCGCCGCGCGCCTCGACCGTCACCTTCTTCGTCAGGTCGCCGTTGGCGACGGCCGCCGAGACCCGGGAGATGTTCCGCACCTGACTGGTCAGGTTGTTGGCCATCAGGTTGACGTTGTCGCTGAGGTCCTTCCACGTGCCGGTGACACCGCGCACGCGTGCCTGGCCGCCGAGGATGCCCTCCGTACCCACCTCGCGGGCCACACGCGTGACCTCGTCGGCGAAGTTCGACAGCTGGTCGACCATGGTGTTGACGGTCGTCACCAGCTCCAGGATCTCGCCCCGGGCGTCGACCGTGATCTTCTTCGACAGGTCGCCCATGGCGACCGCCGTCGTGACCTCGGCGATGTTCCGCACCTGGATGGTGAGGTTGTTCGCCATGAAGTTCACCGACTGGGTGAGGTCCTTCCAGGTGCCGGAGACCCCCTGCACCTCGGCCTGGCCGCCCAGGATGCCCTCGGTGCCCACCTCGCGGGCCACCCGGGTCACCTGCTCCGCGAAGTTCGAGAGCTGGTCCACCATCGTGTTGAGGGTGTTCTTCAGCTCCAGGATCTCGCCCCGCGCGTCCACGTCGATCTTCTGCGACAGGTCACCGCGCGCCACCGCGGTGGCGACCTGCGCGATGTTGCGGACCTGGGTGGTGAGGTTGCCGGCCATGCCGTTCACCGAGTCCGTCAGGTCCCGCCACACGCCGGCCACGCCCGGCACCTGCGCCTGACCGCCGAGCCGCCCGTCGGTGCCCACCTCGCGGGCCACCCGGGTCACCTGGTCCGCGAAGGCGGAGAGCTGGTCCACCATCGTGTTGATGGTGTTCTTCAGCTCCAGGATCTCGCCCCGCGCGTCCACGTCGATCTTCTGCGACAGGTCACCGCGGGCCACGGCCGTCGTCACCTGTGCGATCTGCCGCACCTGCGAGGTCAGGTTGCCGGCCATGAAGTTCACGGAGTCCGTGAGCTCCCGCCAGCGTCCGGAGACCCCGTCCACCCGCGCCTGACCGCCGAGCCGGCCCTCGGTGCCCACGTCCCGGGCCATCCGGGTCACCTGGTCCGCGAAGGACGACAGCTGCGACACCATCGTGTTGACGGTGTTCTTCAGTTCCAGCATCTCGCCGGCCACGTCGACCGTGACCTTCTGCGACAGGTCGCCGTTGGCGACCGCCGTCGTCACCTGCGCGATGTCCCGCACCTGACCGGTCAGGTTGCGGAAGGCCGTGTTCACCGAGTCGGTGAGGTCCTTCCACGTCCCCGCCGCACCCGGCACCTCGGCCTGACCGCCGAGAAGACCCTCGACGCCGACCTCCCGGGCCACCCGGGTCACCTCGGAACCGAAGGCCGAGAGCTGGTCCACCATCGTGTTGACGGTGTTCTTCAGCTCCAGCATCTCCCCGGCCACGTCGACCGTGACCTTCTGCGACAGATCGCCGTTGGCGACCGCCGTCGTCACCTGCGCGATGTCCCGCACCTGCGTGGTGATGTTCCGGAAGACCGTGTTGACGGAGTCCGTGAGGTCCTTCCACGTCCCCGCCGCACCCGGCACCTGCGCCTGACCGCCGAGCAGACCCTGCGCGCCGACCTCGCCCGACACGCGGGTCACCTCGTCGGCGAACGTCCGCAGGGTCTCGGTCATCTGGTTGATGGTGTCCGCGAGTTGAGCGATCTCACCGCGCGCGGAGACCCGCACCTTCTGCGACAGGTCGCCGTTGGCGACCGCCGTCGTCACCTCGGCGATGCCTCTCACCTGATTGGTGAGATTTCCCGCCATCGTGTTGACGGAGTCGGTGAGGTCCTTCCACACACCGGCGACCCCGGCCACCTCGGCCTGACCGCCGAGCTCGCCCTCCGTGCCCACCTCGCGCGCGACGCGGGTCACCTCGGAGGAGAACGACGACAGCTGGTCCACCATCCGGTTGACGGTGTTCTTCAGCTCCAGCATCTCGCCGGCCACGTTCGCCGTGACCTTCTGCGACAGATCGCCGTCCGCGACCGCCGTCGTCACGAGCGCGATGTCCCGCACCTGGGCCGTCAGCCGGTTCGCCATGGTGTTGACGGAGTCCGTGAGGTCCTTCCACGAACCGGACACCCCGCGCACCTGCGCCTGCCCGCCCAGCTTGCCGTCGGTGCCCACCTCGACGGCGACCCGGGTCACCTCGGAGGCGAACACCGACAGCTGGTCGACGAGGTTGTTGGCGGTACGGGCGACCTTCAGGAACTCCCCGCGCAGCGGCCGCACCGCCCCGTCGGAACCCTCCGAACGCAGGTCCATCCGCTGGTCCAGATCGCCCTCGGCCACCGCCGACAGGACCCGGCCCACCTCGGACACCGGCCGGGCAAGGTCGTCGACGAGCGCGTTCGCGGCCTCGATCGCCGCCGCCCACGCCCCCTCGCTGGCCCCCGCCTCGAGCCGCTCGGACAGCTTGCCCTCACGGCCGACCACCCGCCGGACCCGCGACAGCTCTCCCGTCACGTGCATCTGCCGGTCGGCGACCTCGTTGAACACGGCGGAGATCTCCGCCATGACCCCGTCGCCGGAGACCGTCAGCCGCCGACGGAAGTTCCCGTCCCGCATCGACACCAGCGCGGCCAGCAACCGCTCCATTGCCGCCGCGTCCACCTGGACCGTCCCCCCACGGGAACGTCCGCCCCTCGCGCGCGTGCCACTGCCTCCGCCGCGCCGCGCCGCCGTGCCAGACTCCACCGTGTCCCTCCCGAAAGGGGTCGACCGTACCGCTCCGGCTCTCGCCGTCAGCCTGCCCAGTGTTTCACCGTGACCGAACCAGGCGATAACAGTTCGGCAGCTTCGCACAGCGTCTCTACCCCGAGGGACGGAATCAGCGGTGACCGGCATCCGCTCGGACAGCGAAGGTAAGTAACCTGGCATCCGGCTGTCCAACCGCCCCGGTCCGCCCGGCGGGGGCGGTCTGGTGCGCGCACGACCACCGGGCAGTGGGAGGGACAGACCGAGCATGGCAGAGCCGGGCGTCGAGACGCGTACGAGGAGTGCTGTGATCACCGCGCGGGCGACTGCCAGCTTCGAGCCCGTCGGGCGGTCCGTCGCGGCCGCACGCGCGTTCGTCCGGGACACCCTCCAGGGCTGGGGACACCCCGAACTCGTCGACGACGCCGTCGTCCTCACCAGCGAGCTCGTCACCAACGCCGTCATCCACGCCGGCACCTCCGCCGAGGTCCTCTGCCTCCGCTCCGACGACAGCGTCCGCGTCGAGGTCGCCGACCGCTACCCCGAGCGCGAGATCCCCGTCCAGAGCGGCCGCTCCCTCGGCAATCCGGACCGCGAGAACGGCCGCGGCCTGCTGCTCTGCGCCGCCCTCGCCCACCGCTGGGGCGTCGACTACTCCCCCACCCGCAAGCACGTCTGGTTCCACCTCGACCTCCCCCAGCGCCCCGTCGGCACCCGCTCCGCCGGTCCGGTCCTTCCCGAGGCCCTCCTCCCGGTCGCCGAGAGCCGTGTCCGCGTCGCCGTCGTCCAGATCGACCGCGGCGGCCAGATCACCGCGTGGAACGAGGACGCCGAGGAACTCTTCGGATACGGCTCCGAGCAGGTCACCGGCAAACCCCTGGGCGACTTCGCCGCCTGGCCCCACACCCCCGGCATCGGCACCGGCCTCGCCGAGGCCCTCCGGCTCTCCCGCTGGGAGGGCAGCTACGGCATCCGCTGCGCCGACGGCCGCGTCATCCCCGTCTACGCCTCGCACCTCCGGGTCCGCGACACCCAGGGCGAACCCTCCACGGTCTGCCTCCTGGTACGGGAGCACGAGCGCGCCGTCCTCCAGACCCCCCAGCGCCCCGTCGCCGAACCGGGCTCCGAGAGCCGTGCCGCCGACCCTTTCGAGGTCTTCATCGGCTCCCCGGCCCCCGACGACCTCGACGGCCTCCTGCAGCGCACGGTCGAGCGCGCCCGCGACATGCTCGACGGCGACGCCGCCTTCCTCCTGCTCGCCACCGACGACGAGACGGAACTGGAGGTACGGGCCACCACCGGACTCCCGGCCGCCCGCCAGCGCTTCGCCCGCGTCCCCGTGGAGACCGGCGCCAGCCGTTACGGCTCCGCCCGCATGCCCGCCGTCCACGAGGACCTGGCCGCCGTCCCCGGCGCCGTCCCCCTCCTCGAAGGCACCGGCATGCGCTCGGTCGTCACCGTCCCGCTCAAGGTCGAGGGCCGGCTCACCGGCTCCCTCGGCGTGGCCGCCGAGACCGCGAACCGCTACTCCAACGAGGAGGCGCTCCGCCTCCAGTTCGCCGCCGACCGCATCGCCCTCGCCGTGGAGTCCGCCCGCCTCGGCGAACTGGAGCGCCTGCGCCGCGGCTCCCTCAGTTTCCTGGTCGAGGCCTCCGACCTCCTGGCGGGCACCCTCGACCGCGACCAGACCCTGGCCCTGATGGCCCAGATGACGGTCCCCACCCTCGCCACCTGGTGTGCGGTCTACACGATCGCCGACCAGGCCTCCGACCCGTACCTCTCGTACGTGCTCCACGAGGACGAGGACCGCATCGACGGCCTCAAGGCCCTGCTCTCCTCCATCGCCCCGCCCGACCCGGTGCCGACCCCCGGCGCCCGCGTCTGGTCCGCCCCGGGCGACGCCGCGCACCGCGCCGCGCTGACGGCCTCGGTGCGCGCCCTCGACCACCCCGCGAGCCCGCTCTCCTCCGGCATCGACACCACCCTGGCCACCGCGAGCACGGTCGCCGGCGAGACGGTCGTCCTGCCGCTGGTCGCCCGCAACCGGGTCATCGGCATGCTGACCCTCGGCAGGCCCTCGGAGGACCACTTCCGCCAGGAGATCCTGGAACTGGCCGAGGACCTCTCGCGCCGGGCCGCCCTGGCCCTGGACAACGCGCGCCTCTACTCGGAGCGCGTGGCGATCAGCCAGTCCCTCCAGCGCAGCCTCCTCCCGCCCGGCCTCCCCACGATCCCGGGCGTCGAGGTCGACGTCATCTACCGCGCGGCCGGCGAGGGCAACGAGGTCGGAGGCGACTTCTACGACGTCTTCCCCATCAGGGACGACGTCTACGGATTCGCCATCGGCGACGTCTGCGGTACGGGACCGGAGGCGGCCGCCGTCACCGGCCTGGCCCGCCATGCCCTGCGTCTCCTGGCCCGCGAGGGCTTCGGCGGCCCCGCCGTCCTGGAGCGGCTGAACGCGGCGATCCTGGACGAAGGCGCCCGCAGCCGCTTCCTGACCCTCCTGTACGGCGAGATGCGCCCGCAGGAGGACGGCTCGGCGATCCTCAAGGTCGTCTGCGCCGGCCACCCCCTCCCACTGCGCCTCCGCCCGGACGGCACGGTCGAGTCCGCGGCCGAGCCCCAGCCGCTCCTGGGCGTCATGGAGGACCTGGAGCTGTACGAGCAGACGATCACGCTCGACCCCGGCGACGTCCTCCTCTGCGTCACGGACGGCGTGACGGAACGCCGCGAGGGCACCCGCATGCTGGGCGACGACGGCCTCGCCGAGGTCCTCAGGACCTGCACGGGCCTCACGGCCGGCGCGGTCGCCTCCCGCGTCCTGCGCGCGGTCGAGCGCTTCGCACAGGCCCCCGCCTCCGACGACATGGCCATCCTCGCGATGCGCCTCCGCGAACCGGACCCCAGCTGACGGACCCCGGCGCCTCCCTTCGGGGAGGCGCCGGCTCCACAGACACCGGAAACACAAAAAGGCCCCCGCCAAGAGGCGGGGGCCTTTTCATTATGAGCCCTTTAACGGAATCGAACCGTTGACCTTCTCCTTACCATGGAGACGCTCTACCGACTGAGCTAAAAGGGCAGGTGTTCGGCGGTGTCCTACTCTCCCACAGGGTCCCCCCTGCAGTACCATCGGCGCTGAAAGGCTTAGCTTCCGGGTTCGGAATGTAACCGGGCGTTTCCCTAACGCTATGACCACCGAAACTCTATGAAGATATGAACCGCCGCACCACCCGAAAGGGGGGCGTGTTCGTTACTTCAGAACTAACACAGTGGACGCGAGCAACTGAGGACAAGCCCTCGGCCTATTAGTACCGGTCAGCTCCACCCATTACTGGGCTTCCACATCCGGCCTATCAACCCAGTCGTCTACTGGGAGCCTTACCCTCTCAAGGAGGTGGGAATACTCATCTCGAAGCAGGCTTCCCGCTTAGATGCTTTCAGCGGTTATCCCTCCCGAACGTAGCCAACCAGCCATGCCCTTGGCAGGACAACTGGCACACCAGAGGTTCGTCCGTCCCGGTCCTCTCGTACTAGGGACAGCCCTTCTCAATATTCCTGCGCGCGCAGCGGATAGGGACCGAACTGTCTCACGACGTTCTAAACCCAGCTCGCGTACCGCTTTAATGGGCGAACAGCCCAACCCTTGGGACCGACTCCAGCCCCAGGATGCGACGAGCCGACATCGAGGTGCCAAACCATCCCGTCGATATGGACTCTTGGGGAAGATCAGCCTGTTATCCCCGGGGTACCTTTTATCCGTTGAGCGACGGCGCTTCCACAAGCCACCGCCGGATCACTAGTCCCGACTTTCGTCCCTGCTCGACCCGTCGGTCTCACAGTCAAGCTCCCTTGTGCACTTACACTCAACACCTGATTACCAACCAGGCTGAGGGAACCTTTGGGCGCCTCCGTTACCCTTTGGGAGGCAACCGCCCCAGTTAAACTACCCATCAGACACTGTCCCTGATCCGGATCACGGACCGAGGTTAGACATCCAGCACGACCAGAGTGGTATTTCAACGGCGACTCCACCATGACTGGCGTCACGGCTTCAAAGTCTCCCACCTATCCTACACAAGCCGAACCGAACACCAATATCAAACTGTAGTAAAGGTCCCGGGGTCTTTCCGTCCTGCTGCGCGAAACGAGCATCTTTACTCGTAGTGCAATTTCACCGGGCCTATGGTTGAGACAGTCGAGAAGTCGTTACGCCATTCGTGCAGGTCGGAACTTACCCGACAAGGAATTTCGCTACCTTAGGATGGTTATAGTTACCACCGCCGTTTACTGGCGCTTAAGTTCTCAGCTTCGCCACACCGAAATGTGACTAACCGGTCCCCTTAACGTTCCAGCACCGGGCAGGCGTCAGTCCGTATACATCGCCTTACGGCTTCGCACGGACCTGTGTTTTTAGTAAACAGTCGCTTCTCGCTGGTCTCTGCGGCCACCCCCAGCTCAGGAGGAAAACTCCATCACCAGACGTGGCCCCCCTTCTCCCGAAGTTACGGGGGCATTTTGCCGAGTTCCTTAACCATAGTTCACCCGAACGCCTCGGTATTCTCTACCTGACCACCTGAGTCGGTTTAGGGTACGGGCCGCCATGAAACTCGCTAGAGGCTTTTCTCGACAGCATAGGATCATCCACTTCACCACAATCGGCTCGGCATCAGGTCTCAGGCTTCATGTGTGACGGATTTGCCTATCACACGCCCTACACCCTTACCCCGGGACAACCACCGCCCGGGCTGGACTACCTTCCTGCGTCACCCCATCGCTTACCTACTACCACCTTGGGTCGACGGCTCCACCACTCCCCTTTGCCCGAAGGCTCCGGGGCGGCTTCACGGCCTTAGCATTAATGGGCTCGATATTGGGCGTTTCAAAGCGGGTACCGGAATATCAACCGGTTGTCCATCGACTACGCCTGTCGGCCTCGCCTTAGGTCCCGACTTACCCTGGGCAGATCAGCTTGACCCAGGAACCCTTAGTCAATCGGCGCACACGTTTCTCACGTGTGTATCGCTACTCATGCCTGCATTCTCACTCGTGAACCGTCCACAACTCGCTTCCGCGGCTGCTTCACCCGGCACACGACGCTCCCCTACCCATCACAGCGGGCGTTGGCCCTATTGCTGCAATGACACGACTTCGGCGGTACGCTTGAGCCCCGCTACATTGTCGGCGCGGAATCACTTGACCAGTGAGCTATTACGCACTCTTTCAAGGGTGGCTGCTTCTAAGCCAACCTCCTGGTTGTCTCTGCGACTCCACATCCTTTCCCACTTAGCGTACGCTTAGGGGCCTTAGTCGATGCTCTGGGCTGTTTCCCTCTCGACCATGGAGCTTATCCCCCACAGTCTCACTGCCGTGCTCTCACTTACCGGCATTCGGAGTTTGGCTAAGGTCAGTAACCCGGTAGGGCCCATCGCCTATCCAGTGCTCTACCTCCGGCAAGAAACACACGACGCTGCACCTAAATGCATTTCGGGGAGAACCAGCTATCACGGAGTTTGATTGGCCTTTCACCCCTAACCACAGGTCATCCCCCAGGTTTTCAACCCTGGTGGGTTCGGTCCTCCACGAAGTCTTACCTCCGCTTCAACCTGCCCATGGCTAGATCACTCCGCTTCGGGTCTTGAGCGTGCTACTGAATCGCCCTATTCGGACTCGCTTTCGCTACGGCTTCCCCACACGGGTTAACCTCGCAACACACCGCAAACTCGCAGGCTCATTCTTCAAAAGGCACGCAGTCACGAGACATAGCAAGCTATGTCCGACGCTCCCACGGCTTGTAGGCACACGGTTTCAGGTACTATTTCACTCCGCTCCCGCGGTACTTTTCACCATTCCCTCACGGTACTATCCGCTATCGGTCACCAGGGAATATTTAGGCTTAGCGGGTGGTCCCGCCAGATTCACACGGGATTTCTCGGGCCCCGTGCTACTTGGGTGTCTCTCAAACGAGCCGTCAATGTTTCAGCTACGGGGGTCTTACCCTCTACGCCGGACCTTTCGCATGTCCTTCGCCTACATCAACGGTTTCTGACTCGTCTCACAGCCGGCAGACTGTGAAAGAGAGATCCCACAACCCCGCATGCGCAACCCCTGCCGGGTATCACACGCATACGGTTTGGCCTCATCCGGTTTCGCTCGCCACTACTCCCGGAATCACGGTTGTTTTCTCTTCCTGAGGGTACTGAGATGTTTCACTTCCCCTCGTTCCCTCCACATGCCCTATGTGTTCAGGCATGGGTGACAGCCCATGACGACTGCCGGGTTTCCCCATTCGGAAACCCCCGGATCAAAGCCTGGTTGACGGCTCCCCGGGGACTATCGTGGCCTCCCACGTCCTTCATCGGTTCCTGGTGCCAAGGCATCCACCGTGCGCCCTTAAAAACTTGGCCACAGATGCTCGCGTCCACTGTGTAGTTCTCAAACAACGACCAGCCACCCATCACCCTGCCGCATAAGCAACAAGTTCACTGGGGCCGGCATCCTCGAAGGCATGACCATGACGGCCGTACCCTCAGACACCCAACAACGTGCCAAGCGTGAGCTGCCCTCCGTATCTTCTTTCCACGCCGAAGCAGTACTCGAAGACCATCAGGATCGCTCACGCCAACTAATCAACGTTCCACCCATGAGCTGACCGTGCAGAACATTTGCCTGCAATCGGTACTGTGCTCCTTAGAAAGGAGGTGATCCAGCCGCACCTTCCGGTACGGCTACCTTGTTACGACTTCGTCCCAATCGCCAGTCCCACCTTCGACAGCTCCCTCCCACAAGGGGTTGGGCCACCGGCTTCGGGTGTTACCGACTTTCGTGACGTGACGGGCGGTGTGTACAAGGCCCGGGAACGTATTCACCGCAGCAATGCTGATCTGCGATTACTAGCAACTCCGACTTCATGGGGTCGAGTTGCAGACCCCAATCCGAACTGAGACCGGCTTTTTGAGATTCGCTCCGCCTCACGGCATCGCAGCTCTTTGTACCGGCCATTGTAGCACGTGTGCAGCCCAAGACATAAGGGGCATGATGACTTGACGTCGTCCCCACCTTCCTCCGAGTTGACCCCGGCGGTCTCCTGTGAGTCCCCATCACCCCGAAGGGCATGCTGGCAACACAGGACAAGGGTTGCGCTCGTTGCGGGACTTAACCCAACATCTCACGACACGAGCTGACGACAGCCATGCACCACCTGTATACCGACCACAAGGGGGGCACTATCTCTAATGCTTTCCGGTATATGTCAAGCCTTGGTAAGGTTCTTCGCGTTGCGTCGAATTAAGCCACATGCTCCGCTGCTTGTGCGGGCCCCCGTCAATTCCTTTGAGTTTTAGCCTTGCGGCCGTACTCCCCAGGCGGGGAACTTAATGCGTTAGCTGCGGCACCGACGACGTGGAATGTCGCCAACACCTAGTTCCCAACGTTTACGGCGTGGACTACCAGGGTATCTAATCCTGTTCGCTCCCCACGCTTTCGCTCCTCAGCGTCAGTAATGGCCCAGAGATCCGCCTTCGCCACCGGTGTTCCTCCTGATATCTGCGCATTTCACCGCTACACCAGGAATTCCGATCTCCCCTACCACACTCTAGCCTGCCCGTATCGGATGCAGACCCGGGGTTAAGCCCCGGGCTTTCACACCCGACGTGACAAGCCGCCTACGAGCTCTTTACGCCCAATAATTCCGGACAACGCTTGCGCCCTACGTATTACCGCGGCTGCTGGCACGTAGTTAGCCGGCGCTTCTTCTGCAGGTACCGTCACTTTCGCTTCTTCCCTGCTGAAAGAGGTTTACAACCCGAAGGCCGTCATCCCTCACGCGGCGTCGCTGCATCAGGCTTTCGCCCATTGTGCAATATTCCCCACTGCTGCCTCCCGTAGGAGTCTGGGCCGTGTCTCAGTCCCAGTGTGGCCGGTCGCCCTCTCAGGCCGGCTACCCGTCGTCGCCTTGGTAGGCCATTACCCCACCAACAAGCTGATAGGCCGCGGGCTCATCCTTCACCGCCGGAGCTTTTAACCAGCCCCCATGCAGGAGCCGGTGTTATCCGGTATTAGACCCCGTTTCCAGGGCTTGTCCCAGAGTGAAGGGCAGATTGCCCACGTGTTACTCACCCGTTCGCCACTAATCCACCCCGAAGGGCTTCATCGTTCGACTTGCATGTGTTAAGCACGCCGCCAGCGTTCGTCCTGAGCCAGGATCAAACTCTCCGTGAATGTTTACCGGTAATCCGGTGAGACACTCGCGTTGAGCGGGACAGTCATGCCGGAATATGGCCGACCGTCCACAGCGTCCTCGCTGTAGTGTGCCACCCCGAGGGGTGGACTTTTTCAAAGGAACCTCGACCATCCGAAGATGGACGGGGTATCAACTAATCTGGCGTTGATTTTTGGCACGCTGTTGAGTTCTCAAGGTGCGGACGCTTCCTTCGTTCCTGTTTCCAGGCCCTCCGGGCGCTTCCTTCGTTTCCGACTCTATCAGATCTTTCCGATCCGATTTCCTCGGTGCTTTCCGGTCCCGAATTTGTTTTCTTCGAGGCCTTCCGGCGTGTTCCGACTTTATCAGAAGTTCTGAGTCGGATTTCCCGCCTACCGGTTCATCCTCCTGGCGCACGGCGGCGCCGGGGGCTTCCCGATCTGGCGGAGCCGTAAACGTACTGGAGCGGGGCGCCCCGATGCAAATCGAGGGGCCCCGCTCCGGTGGTGCGCTGGTCAGGCGTCTCAGACCTCGACGACGACCGGGAGGATCATCGGCCGGCGGCGGTAGGTGTCGGAGACCCACTTGCCGACGGAGCGGCGGATCAGCTGCTGAAGCTGGTGGGGTTCCACGACGCCGTCCTGGAACGACTTGTTGAGCGCCTGGTCGATCTTCGGGATCACCGCGTCGAACGCGGCGTCGTCGATCCCGGAGCCGCGGGCGTGGACGTTCGGGCCGCCCACGATCTTGCCGGTCGACGAGTCGACCACGACGAAGACCGAGATGATGCCCTCCTCGCCGAGGATCCGGCGGTCCTTGAGGTGCACCTCGGTGACGTCGCCGACCGAGAGGCCGTCGACGTACACGTAACCCGCCTGGACCTTGCCGGTGATGCGGGCGCGGCCGTCGACCAGGTCGACGACGACGCCGTCCTCGGCGATGACGATGTGGTCCTTGGGGATACCCGTCATCGCGCCGAGCTCGGCGTTGGCACGCAGGTGGCGCCATTCGCCGTGGACCGGCATGAGGTTCTTCGGCTTGCAGATGTTGTAGAAGTACAGCAGCTCGCCGGCCGAGGCGTGGCCCGAGACGTGGACCTTGGCGTTGCCCTTGTGGACCACGTTCGCGCCCCAGCGGGTCAGGCCGTTGATCACGCGGTAGACCGCGTTCTCGTTGCCCGGGATGAGCGAGGACGCGAGGATCACCGTGTCGCCGGGGACGATGCGGATCTGGTGGTCGCGGTTGGCCATGCGGGACAGGGCCGCCATGGGCTCGCCCTGGGAACCCGTGCAGACGAGCACGACCTCGTCGTCCGGCAGGTCGTCGAGGGTCTTCACGTCCACGACGAGGCCGGCCGGGACCCGGAGGTAGCCCAGGTCACGGGCGATGCCCATGTTGCGGACCATCGAGCGGCCGACGAAGGCGACCCGGCGGCCGTACTCGTGGGCGGCGTCGAGGATCTGCTGGATGCGGTGCACGTGGCTGGCGAAGCTGGCCACGATGATGCGCTTCGGGGCGTTCGCGAAGACGTTCCGCAGGACGTTGGAGATGTCCTTCTCCGGCGGGACGAAGCCCGGGACCTCGGCGTTCGTCGAGTCGGACAGCAGGAGGTCGATGCCCTCCTCGCTGAGCCGCGCGAACGCGTGGAGGTCCGTGAGACGGCCGTCCATCGGGAGCTGGTCCATCTTGAAGTCGCCGGTGGCGACGACCATGCCCGCGGGGGTGCGCACGGCGACCGCGAGGGCGTCCGGGATGGAGTGGTTGACCGCGATGAACTCGCAGTCGAACGGGCCGAGGCCCTCCCGGTCTCCCTCCTTCACCTCGAGGGTGTAGGGGCGGATGCGGTGCTCCTGGAGCTTGGCCTCGATCAGCGCGAGGGTCAGCTTGGAGCCGATCAGCGGGATGTCCGGCTTCAGGCGGAGCAGGTAGGGGACGGCACCGATGTGGTCCTCGTGGCCGTGCGTGAGCACGATGCCTTCGATGTCGTCGAGACGGTCCCGGATGATGGTGAAGTCCGGCAGGATCAGGTCGACGCCGGGCTGCTCCTCCTCGGGGAAGAGGACGCCGCAGTCGACGATCAGCAGGCGGCCCTCGTACTCGAAGACCGTCATGTTGCGGCCGATCTCGCCGAGCCCGCCGAGCGGGATGACGCGCAGGGCGCCCTTCGGCAGCTTCGGCGGCGCGCCGAGTTCAGGATGCGGATGACTCAAAAGACTCTCCTCACCACGCACGCCACGTACCGGTCGGGCACGTGGCGTGCATGACATTCGTGCACTTGCTGTTGTCAGTGTTCAGTTGTGAAGTCCGATGTCAGAGTTCTACCCCGCCGGCCGCCAGGTCGACCTTGAGCTGCGCCGTCTCCTCCGGGGAGAGCTCGACGAGCGGGGGTCGCAGCGGGCCGGCCGGGAGGCCCTGGAGGGCGAGGGCGGCCTTGGTGGTCATGACGCCCTGGGTGCGGAACATGCCGGTGTAGACCGGGAGCAGCTTCTGGTGGATCTCGGTGGCCTTCTGGACCTCGCCGCCGAGGTGGGCGTCGAGGAGGGCGCGGAGCTCCGGGGTGACGACGTGGCCCACGACGGAGACGAAGCCGCAGGCGCCGACGGAGAGCAGCGGCAGGTTGAGCATGTCGTCGCCGGAGTACCAGGCGAGGCCGGAGCGGGCGATGGCCCAGCTGGCGCGGCCGAGGTCGCCCTTGGCGTCCTTGTTGGCGACGATGCGCGGGTGCTCGGCGAGGCGGACGATCGTCTCGGTGTCGATCGGGACGCCGCTGCGGCCGGGGATGTCGTACAGCATCACGGGGAGGCCGGTGGCGTCGGCGATGGCCGAGAAGTGCCGGTACAGGCCCTCCTGCGGGGGCTTGTTGTAGTACGGCGTCACGGCGAGGAGGCCGTGGGCGCCGTCGCGCTCGGCGGTGCGGGCGAGTTCGATCGAGTGGCGGGTGTCGTTGGTGCCGATGCCGGCGACGACGTGGGCGCGGTCGCCGACCGCCTCCAGTACCGCTCGTACGAGCTCCGATTTCTCCGCGTCGCTGGTGGTCGGGGACTCGCCGGTGGTCCCGTTGATGACGAGGCCGTCGTTGCCTGCGTCCACCAGGTGGGTGGCCAGTCGCTGGGCACCGTCGAGGTCGAGTGCGCCGTCCGCCGCGAAGGGCGTGACCATGGCGGTGAGGACCCGCCCGAAGGGGGTCTGCGGAGTGGAGATCGGAGCCATGGGTAACACGCTACTCGTTGCTCAGCGCCGGGTGCCCCTGAGGGGGACAGGTGAAAGGGAGCCCGGCGCTGTCTGCTCGGGGGTTCAGGCAGCGCCGGGTCCGTTTGATCAGCCTAGATGAACTTCGTGAAACGTCGCAATACGGACACTTCCCATGGTGTGTTCGGACATGTGTGCCCTGTGGGGCCACATGGCCGCTCCCGCCGGAGGCGGCGGGGGCGAATCCGCACCGATGGGGTCCTACTGGAGGATGAGATTCGGCCGCTTTGATGAAAAAGGGCACCAAAACGTCGGTTCCGTCGTCTGTACCTGTGACGCAGCACGACGAAGAAGGAGAGTGGCTCTGATGTTCCGCCGGGGAGAGGCCGTACCGTTCGCGTTCGTCGCGGAGGCCGACCATTTCCGCAGTAACGTCACTCCACCGCCCCGGGAGCGCCTCAGCGCCTCGCAGATCGTGGGCCGCACCCTGCTCGGGCTGACCGTCGTGGCCGGCCTCGCCGGGTCCCTCGTCTTCGGGATGCCCTCGCTCCAGTCGGGGGACTCGGCCACTCGACAGCAGCAGTCCGAGGCCTCCGACAACCGCTGAGGTAGCCTCACCGGGCACTGCCCCTTCGAGCGTGCTTGTGAGTGAGGACCTGTCGTGCCCCTGCCCTTTCTGACGGCCGACCGTGCTTTTGACACGACCGACCATGTCGCCCTGCCGTTCGACGACCACGATCAGTGGCGTCGTCCGTACCGGCCGGGGTCGTGGCGGGTGGGGTCGGCGGCGCTCGCGCTGCTGCTCGCCTCTTTCGTCCTGCTCGCCGCCGTGATCATCGGGGTCGCCGGAGCCTTCGGCGGCGCGGGTGTCACGCTCGGCATCGCCGTGCTCGTGATCGTGGCCGCCCTGCGGACGCTGCGCATGGGCACCTGGGTGAGCCGCGCCGGAGTGCGGCGCGTGGGCTTCTTGTCGACCGTCACCGTGCCCTGGGCCAAGGTGACTTCCGTACGGACCGTCCAGCAGCCGGTGCGCTGGCTGGGGCTCCCCCGCACCGTCCAAGGCCAGGCCCTGGTGCTCGACCGGCAGGGTGGTGAGCAGCTGCAGCTGCTCACCGACCACAACGCCGACTTCCTCTCCCGTGTCGAGGCCTTCGACCGGGCGGCCGACACGGTCGAGGCCTGGAACGCCGAGTACGGCACGGCCCCGGCCGCTACACGCTGACCGGACGCCCCTCGTGGAGCGCGATGGCCCGCTGCATCGCCTTGCGGGCCCGGGGGGTGTCCCGGGCGTCGTGGTAGGCCACCGCGAGCCGGAACCAGCAGCGCCAGTCCTGGGGTGAGTCCTCCGTCTCGGCCTTGCGCCGGGCGAAGACCTCGTCGGCCGAGTCCCGGTCGATCCGGCCGCCCTCGGTGCGCTTCAGCTCGTCGACCGGCAGGCCGCCCTCGGCCTCCAGCTCCGCGGCCAGCCGGTTGGCCCGGCGCGCGAAGCCGGTGTTCTTCCAGAGGAACCAGCCGCCGACGGCGGGGAGCAGGAACGCGACCGCGCCCATGCCCATGGCGGCCGGCTCGCCCGTGAGGAGGAGCAGGACGCCCTCCATCGCCACCACGCCGAAGACGAGCACCAGCACGGTGGCCAGGAAGACGTACGTGATCTTTCCGCCCATGACCGTCAGCCCAGGTCCAGGAAGTGCTCAAGGCCGAAGGTCAGGCCCGGAGTCGTGGTCACGCGGCGCGCGCCCAGCAGGATGCCCGGCATGAAGCTGGAGTGGTGCAGGGAGTCGTGCCGGACGGTGAGGGTCTCGCCCTCGCCGCCGAGCAGCACCTCCTGGTGGGCCAGGAGCCCCGCCAGGCGTACGGAGTGGACGCGGACGCCGTCGACGTCTGCCCCGCGCGCTCCGTCCAGGGCGGTGGTCGTGGCGTCGGGCTGCGGGGCGCAGCCTGCCTTCGACCGGGCCTCGGCGATCAGCTGGGCGGTGCGGGTGGCCGTGCCCGAGGGGGCGTCCACCTTGTGCGGGTGGTGCAGTTCGACGACCTCGACCGACTCGAAGTAGGGGGCCGCGATCTGCGCGAACTTCATGGTGAGGACAGCGCCGATGGAGAAGTTCGGAGCGATGAGGACGCCGGTCTCCGGGGAGGCGGCGAGCCAGCCGTTCAGCTGCGCGAGGCGCTCCTCGGTCCAGCCGGTGGTGCCGACGACCGCGTGGATGCCGTGGCGCACGCAGAAGTCGAGGTTCTCCATCACGGACGCCGGGGTGGTCAGCTCGACGACGACCTGGGCGCCCGCCTCGGTGAGCGTGTCCAGCTTGTCGCCGCGGCCGAGGGCCGCGACCAGTTCCATGTCCTCGGCGGCCTCGACGGCCCTGACCGCCTCGGAGCCGATGCGGCCCTTGGCTCCGAGGACCGCCACGCGCAGCTTGCTCATTGCTCTTCCTTAGGAGACTTGTGGGTCAGGAGACCGCTTGGTGGAGGCGGTCCGCCTGCTTGTCCTTCAGCGGGCCGATCACCGAGAGCGAGGGCCGCTGCTCCAGTACATCGCGGGCGACCTCGCGGACCTCGTCCGGGGTGACCGCCGCGATGCGCGTGAGCATGTCGTCGACCGACATCTGGGTGCCCCAGCACAGCTCGCTCTTGCCGATGCGGTTCATCAGCGCGCCGGTGTCCTCCAGGCCGAGCACGGTCGAGCCGGAGAGCTGGCCGACGGCGCGGGTGATCTCCTCGTCCGTGAGGCCGTCGGAGGCGACCTTGTCGAGCTCGTCGCGGCAGATCTTCAGGACGTCGTGGACCTGGCCCGGCCGGCAGCCCGCGTACACCCCGAAGAGGCCGCAGTCGGCGAAGCCCGAGGTGTACGAGTACACGCTGTAGGCCAGGCCGCGCTTCTCGCGGACCTCCTGGAAGAGGCGGGAGGACATGCCGCCGCCGAGGGCGGTGTTCAGCACGCCGAGGGCCCAGCGACGCTCGTCGGTGCGGGCCAGGCCCGGCATGCCGAGGACCACGTGGGCCTGCTCGGTCTTGCGGTTCAGGAGCTCGACGCGGCCCGCCGTGCGCAGGGTGCGCGCGCCGTCGCGGGGGGCGACGGGGACGGCGTCGGTACGGGTGAGGGCGCCGGCCTTCTCGAAGGCGCGGCGGACCTGGCGTACCACCGTGGCGTGGTCGACGTTGCCGGCGGCGGCGACGACCAGGTGGGTCGGGTCGTAGTGCTTCTTGTAGAAGCGGGCGATCTGGCCGCGGCTGAGCGCGTTGATGGTGTCGACGGTGCCGAGGACCGGGCGGCCCAGCGGGGTGTCGCCGAACATCGTCTGCGCGAACAGCTCGTGCACGACGTCACCGGGGTCGTCCTCGGTCATCGCGATCTCTTCGAGGATGACACCGCGCTCGGCGTCCACGTCCTCTTCGCGGATGAGCGAGTCGGTGAGCATGTCGCAGACGACGTCGATCGCCAGCGGCAGGTCGGTGTCGAGGACCCGGGCGTAGTAGCAGGTGTACTCCTTCGCCGTGAAGGCGTTCATCTCGCCGCCGACCGCGTCGATCGCGGCGGAGATGTCGAGGGCGGACCGCTTGCGGGTGCCCTTGAAGAGGAGGTGCTCCAGGTAATGGGTCGCGCCGTTGAGCGTCGGGGTCTCGTCGCGGGAGCCGACGTGCGCCCAGATGCCGAAGGTGGCGGAGCGCACGGAGGGGAGCGTCTCGGTGACGATCCGCAGGCCGCCGGGGAGGGTCGTGCGGCGGACCGTGCCGATGCCGTCCTTGCCCGGGAGAAGCGTTTGGGTACGGGCGACGGCCCGCCCCTCCGAAGAGGGGCGGGCCGTCGCGCGGGAACTACGGGACGTCACTTGGCAGCGTCGTCCTTGTCACCCTCGGCGTCCTCGTCCGCGACCACGGGGATCAGGGAGAGCTTGCCGCGCTGGTCGATCTCGGCGATCTCGACCTGGACCTTGGAGCCGATCGCCAGCACGTCCTCGACGTTCTCCACGCGCTTGCCACCGGCGAGCTTGCGGATCTGCGAGATGTGCAGCAGGCCGTCCTTGCCCGGGAGCAGGGAGACGAAGGCACCGAAGGTGGTGGTCTTGACGACCGTACCCAGGTAGCGCTCGCCGACCTCCGGCATGGTCGGGTTGGCGATGCCGTTGATCGTGGCGCGGGCGGCCTCGGCCTGCGAGCCCTGCTGGGCACCGATGTAGATGGTGCCGTCGTCCTCGATCGTGATCTCGGCGCCGGTGTCCTCCTGGATCTGGTTGATCATCTTGCCCTTGGGGCCGATGACCTCACCGATCTTGTCCACCGGGATCTTGACGGTGATGATGCGCGGCGCGTTCGGGGACATCTCGTCCGGAACGTCGATCGCCTCGTTCATCACGTCGAGGATGTGCAGACGCGCGTCGCGGGCCTGCTTCAGCGCGGCGGCCAGGACCGAGGCGGGGATGCCGTCGAGCTTGGTGTCGAGCTGGAGGGCGGTCACGAACTGCTTCGTGCCGGCGACCTTGAAGTCCATGTCGCCGAAGGCGTCCTCCGCACCGAGGATGTCGGTGAGGGCGACGTAGTGCGTCTGGCCGTCGATCTCCTCGGAGATCAGACCCATGGCGATACCGGCGACGGCGGCCTTGAGCGGCACACCGGCGTTCAGCAGCGACATGGTGGAGGCGCAGACCGAGCCCATGGACGTCGAGCCGTTGGAGCCGAGGGCCTCGGACACCTGACGGATCGCGTAGGGGAACTCCTCGCGCGTCGGCAGCACCGGCACGATGGCGCGCTCGGCGAGCGCGCCGTGGCCGATCTCGCGGCGCTTGGGCGAGCCCACGCGGCCGGTCTCACCGACGGAGTACGGCGGGAAGTTGTAGTTGTGCATGTAGCGCTTGCGGGTCACCGGGGAGAGGGTGTCCAGCTGCTGCTCCATGCGGAGCATGTTGAGGGTGGTGACGCCCAGGATCTGGGTCTCGCCACGCTCGAACAGCGCGGAACCGTGCACGCGCGGGATGGCCTCGACCTCGGCCGCGAGCGTACGGATGTCCGTGAGGCCACGGCCGTCGATGCGGACCTTGTCCTTGATGACGCGCTCGCGGACGAGCTTCTTCGTCAGCGCGCGGTAGGCGCCCGAGATCTCCTTCTCGCGGCCCTCGAAGGCCGGGAGGAGCTTCTCGGCGGCGAGCTCCTTGATGCGGTCGAGCTCGGCCTCGCGCTCCTGCTTGCCGGCGATGGTGAGCGCCTTGGCGAGCTCACCCTTCACGGCGGCGGTGAGCGCCTCCAGGACGTCGTCCTGGTAGTCGAGGAAGACCGGGAACTCGCCGGTGGGCTTGGCGGCCTTGGCGGCGAGGTCCGACTGGGCCTTGCAGAGGACCTTGATGAAGGGCTTCGCGGCCTCGAGACCGGCGGCGACGACCTCCTCGGTCGGCGCCTCGGCGCCGCCCTTGACGAGCTCGATGGTCTTCTCGGTGGCCTCGGCCTCGACCATCATGATCGCGACGTCGCCGTCCTCGAGGACGCGACCGGCGACCACCATGTCGAAGACGGCGTCCTCGAGCTCGGTGTGCGTCGGGAACGCGACCCACTGGCCCTTGATCAGGGCGACGCGGGTGGCGCCGATGGGGCCGGAGAAGGGCAGGCCCGCCAGGATCGTGGAAGCGGAGGCGGCGTTGATCGCGACCACGTCGTACAGGTGGTCGGGGTTGAGCGCCATGATCGTCTCGACGATCTGGATCTCGTTGCGCAGGCCCTTCTTGAAGGAGGGGCGCAGCGGCCGGTCGATCAGGCGGCAGGTGAGGATCGCGTCCTCGGAGGGGCGGCCCTCCCGGCGGAAGAAGGAGCCGGGGATCTTGCCGGCGGCGTACTGCCGCTCCTCGACGTCCACCGTGAGGGGGAAGAAGTCGAGCTGGTCCTTGGGGCGCTTCGAGGCGGTGGTCGCAGAGAGGACCATCGTGTCGTCGTCCAGGTAGGCGACGGCGGAGCCGGCGGCCTGCTTGGCCAGACGGCCGGTCTCGAAGCGGATCGTGCGGGTACCGAAGGTGCCATTGTCGATGACGGCCTCGGCGTAGTGGGTCTCGTTCTCCACTATGGGTTTCTCCTACGTGTTCGTCTTTGCGTCCATCGACCCGTGTGGCCGGGGACGGTGTGCGACGGGGGCGGAGAGCTCGCCTCAGGTGCGGGCCGGTCTTCGATCGAAGCACCCGGGAATTCGGTTCCGGGGGCCACTACCGAGGACCGGCGGCTGGCCGGCGGCTTCACGCTCGTCGTATGGGGTTGTGCGACCAGACTAAGTGCCGATGCGCACTTTGTGCACGTACAGCAAAGGGAGCGGCCCCCTGAAAGTGGGAACCGCTCCCTTCACGGCGTCTTACTTGGCGCCGCCGGCCGCACCGCGGCGGATGCCGAGGCGGTCGACCAGCGCACGGAAGCGCTGGATGTCCTTCTTGGCCAGGTACTGCAGCAGGCGGCGGCGCTGGCCGACCAGGATCAGCAGACCACGACGGGAGTGGTGGTCGTGCTTGTGCTGCTTGAGGTGCTCGGTCAGGTCCGAGATGCGACGCGACAGCATCGCGACCTGAACCTCGGGAGAGCCGGTGTCGCCCTCCTTGGTGCCGAACTCGGTCATGATCTGCTTCTTGACAGCGGCGTCGAGAGCCACGCGGATCTCCTCATAGGTGTTCGTGCGCCCGCGAGTGCCCCTGGTCTAGGTCTCAGGGGAAGCTTCCGTGACTCGACGGGCGAAGGTCCGATGGGCGCAGCTTCCAGAGGCTTCCGAGTGATCTCGGGGGCTTTCCGGGAGCGCGTACACAAACGGCCGTCACACAGCGTACCAGGGCGGCGGAGGGGCCCGTCGCCCGGTCCCTCATTTGCTGGTGAGGGAGCGGACCTGGGTGAAGACGTCGAGCACCGCGAGGCTGAGCGGGACGAGGGAGAGCAGGACGAAGCCCTCGGCCAGGTCGAGGAGCCGGCCCCAGAAGGGCGAGAGGCCCTTCCTCGGGATGATCAGGCCGATCGCGGTGATCAGCGCGGCGCCGGCGGCGACGGCGGCGGTGAGCCAGACCGTCCGGATGTCGAGGCCGCCCCGGTCCCCGTACATCAGGAAGTCCTTGATCAGGTCGGCCGGCGGGTTGAGGGAGAGGCCGAGGACGAGCAGCGCGATGGCGGCGATGCCGGCGACGAGGACGCAGACGACCTGCGAGGTGTACCGGAAGAGGCGGGCGCGCAGCAGCATCGCGAGGCCGGCGGCGAGGGCGAGGAGCTGGCCCCAGACGTTCCCGGCGAAGCCGAGGACGGCGGCGGAGCCGACGACGACGGCCGCGCAGCCGCCGACCAGGCCGAGGAGCATCTCGTGGCCGCGGCGGGCCTGGAGCGCGATGCGCTCGCCGTCGACGGGCTGGGCCTCCTCGCCCTGCTGCGGGTCGGTGGCGAACTCGTCGTCGGCGGCGCTGCGCGGGGCGGCGTAGCCGATGGGGAGGCGGGCGAAGCGGGCGGAGAGGCCGGGCAGGAAGGCGACGAGGCCGATGGCGACGGGCGCGCAGACGGCGGCGGTCTCGGTGGCCGAGGTGTCGGTGAGGATCTCCAGGAAGGTGGCGAGGGTGCCGACGCCGGCGAGGAAGGTGGCCGCGACGAACGGCGCGTCGCCGCTGGGCGTGAGCGCGACGAGGGCCACGGAGGCGACCAGGACGGTCACGCTGCCCAGCAGGAACTGCAGCCGGCCGGGGCCCTGGCCCGGGTCGGCGGCGATGATGCCGGAGCCGGCGATGAGCAGCAGCGGCAGGGCGCCGAGGCCGAGGGCGACGGCGGTCGCCCGGTCCGCGTAGACGCGGGCGCGGACGCCGGCGAAGGCGGTGAGGAGGAAGCCGGCGGCGCCCGCGATGATCCCGGGGAGGCTGTGCATGTCGTGGCGGACCGGGTCGGCGAACCAGAGGACGAAGCCCATGAGGACGAGGAGCAGCACGCCGCCGAGGAGTCCGGCGCCGCGCAGCAGCTCGTCGCTCCACAGGTGCCGGTCGCGGGTGACGGCGGAGGCGACGGCGTCGGAGACGTCGTCGTAGACGGCCGGCGGCAGGGACTGGGCGAAGGGGCGCAGGGAGAGCACCTCGCCGTCGAGGACCTGCTGGGCGGCGAGGGTGCGGGCGCCGTCGAGGACGGATCCGTCGCGGCGGACGAGGTGGTAGCCGGTCGGGGTGCCCGCCGCCTGGGTCTGCCCGGTGAGGCGCAGGATCTCCGGGTAGACGTCGGCGACGGCGATGTCCTCGGGGAGCGCGACGTCGATGCGGCTGTCCGGCGCCACGACGGTGACGCGGCAGAAGCCGGTCGCTGCGGTCGTACTCACGTGTGTGGACCCCCTGATTCGCGGTTGCGCACGATGCGCGCGCCACCCTACCGGGGACGGCCGGTGGGGGCTGCAAGTAGGATCGCCGTCCCATGGGGGAAGTCCGCGCACTCGGCTGCCGACAGGGGTGGCGTGCGGATGCTCCCGCCACGAGCCCGCCTCCAACGAGGGATTGATGCGCCGGTGAGCCAGATCGTCGTCAAACGCCCGCCGAGGTCTCTTCCTCCGGAAGTGCCCGGTGAGGAACTGGTCCTGGAGTCTCCGCCGGAACTTCCGCGGGGACAGCAGGAGTCGGCGTTGATGCAGCTCCTGCCGATGCTCGGCATGGGCTCTTCGGTCGTCTTCTTCTTCATGACGCCGTCGCCGATCATGCGGATCATGGGCACGCTGATGCTCGCGTCGACGGTCGGCATGGCCATCGCCCAGTTCGTGAGATTCCGTCGCGGTACGCAGGGGCAAATGGCCGATGTCCGCCGCGACTACCTCAAATACCTCGCGCAGACCCGGCGTACGGTCCGGCGGACGGCGCGCAAGCAGCGGGACGCCCAGCTGTTCCTGCACCCCTCCCCCGAGCAGCTGTGGTCGGTGGTGGCCGAGGGCTCGCGGGTGTGGGAGCGCCGGGTCGGCGACCACGACTTCGGGCAGGCGCGGGTCGGGCTCGGAGCACAGCAGTTGTCGACCCCGCTCGTGGCGCCGGACACGGCTCCGGTGGACGAGTTGGAGCCGCTGTGTGCGGGTGCGATGCAGCAGTTCCTGGCGGTGCACGGCACGCTGGACGGGCTGCCGATGGCGGTCTCGATGCGCGCCTTCTACCACGTGACGGTGTCGGGCGACCCGGAGTCGGCGCAGGCGGCGGCACGGGCGCTCGTGGCGCAGCTGGTGACGCTGCATTCCCCCGAGGACCTGATGCTCGCGGTGGTGGCCGCGCGGCCCGCGCAGGAGCGCTGGGACTGGACGAAGTGGCTGCCGCACACCCAGGTGCCGGGGCAGGTCGACGGGGCGGGCACGAAGCGCCTGTTCGGCGACGACCTCGGTGACCTGGAGCAGCTCGTGCGCTCCCGGCTGGACGGGCGGCCGCGGTTCTCCCGGGAGAACCAGCCGGTGCTCGACCAGCCGCACGTGGTGGTGGTCCTGGACGGCGGGATGGTGCCGCCGGACTCGCTGCTCGCGGCCCCCGAGGGCCTCCAGGGCGTGACGATCGTGGAGGTCGTCTCCGGCGAGCTCGACGAGCCGCGCGGTGGTCTCTCGGTGGTGGTACGGCCGGGCCGGCTGCGCCTGGAGTCGGGCGGCGGCTTCGCGTACGAGGGGCTGCCGGACGGCATCTCGCTGCCGGCGGCCGAGGCGCTCGCCCGGCAGCTGGCGCCGCTGCGGATGGGCGGCGGGGACGACGACGAACCGCTGCTCGCCAACCTGGACTTCACGGATCTGCTGAACCTGGGCGACGCGGCCTCGGTGGACGTGACGCGGACCTGGCGGCCCCGCTCGGTGGCCGAGCGCCTGCGGGTGCCGATCGGTGTCGGCGAGGACGGCCAGCCGGTCATGCTGGACCTGAAGGAGGCCGCGCAGGAGGGCATGGGCCCGCACGGTCTGTGCGTCGGCGCGACGGGTTCCGGCAAGTCGGAGCTGCTGCGCACGCTGGTGCTCGGTCTGGCGGTGACGCACTCCTCGGAGACGCTGAACTTCGTCCTCGCGGACTTCAAGGGCGGCGCGACCTTCGCCGGCATGTCGCAGATGCCGCACGTGGCGGCGGTCATCACCAACCTCTCCGACGACCTGACGCTCGTCGACCGCATGGGCGACGCGATCCGCGGCGAGCTCCAGCGGCGGCAGGAGCTGCTGCGCTCGGCGGGCAACTACGCGAACATCCACGACTACGAGAAGGCGCGGGCGGCTGGTGCTCCCCTGGAGCCGCTGGCCTCGCTGGTCCTTGTGATCGACGAGTTCTCCGAACTCCTCACCGCCAAGCCTGACTTCATCGACATGTTCATCCAGATCGGCCGCATCGGCCGATCGCTCGGCGTGCACCTGCTGCTCGCCTCGCAGCGCCTGGAGGAGGGCAAGCTGCGCGGCCTGGACACGTACCTCTCGTACCGGATCGGTCTGCGGACCTTCTCGGCCGCGGAGTCGCGGACGGCGATCGGCGTGCCGGACGCGTACCACCTGCCCTCGGTGCCCGGTTCCGGCTATCTGAAGTTCGGTACGGACGAGATGACCCGCTTCAAGGCGGCGTACGTCTCGGGGACGTACCGGACGGGCGGGCCGCGTCTGGAGATCGGGCAGCTGCCGGTGGAGCGGCGGCCCGCGCTGTTCACGGCGGCGCCGGTGCCGGTGGTGTACGCGGCGCCGGACCCGGCCTATCTGACGGCGCAGCGCGCCGAGGAGGACGACGCGCTCGCGGACACGGTCCTCGACGTGATCGTGCGGCGCCTGGAGGGCCAGGGCGTGCCGGCGCACCAGGTGTGGCTGCCGCCGCTCGACCAGGCGCCCTCGCTCGACCAGCTGCTTCCCGGCCTGGCGCAGACGGCGGACCGGGGGCTCACGGCGACGGAGTACACGCGTCAGGGCGGGCTCACGGTGCCGCTGGGGCTCATCGACAAGCCGTTCGAGCAGCGGCGCGAGGTGCTGTACCGGGACTTCTCGGGCGCGGCCGGTCACATGATGGTGGTCGGCGGTCCGCAGTCCGGCAAGTCGACGATCATGCGGACGCTGGTCTCCTCGTTCGCGCTCACCCACACCCCGGCCGAAGTGCAGTTCTACTGCCTGGACTTCGGTGGCGGCGGCATGATCTCGCTGGCCGATCTGCCGCACGTCGGCGGGGTGGCGTCCCGGCTCGACCCGGAGCGGGTGCGCCGGACGGTCGCCGAGGTCATGGGCGTCCTGAACCGGCGGGAGGAGTTCTTCCGCTCGCA
Source organism: Streptomyces sp. R-07 (assembly GCF_049913175.1). Lineage (NCBI taxonomy): Bacteria > Bacillati > Actinomycetota > Actinomycetes > Kitasatosporales > Streptomycetaceae > Streptomyces > Streptomyces sp. R-07. The sequence continues at coordinate 5,873,878 of NZ_CP183978.1, read as the reverse complement.
CTCCATCGACTCGATCGCGACCTACCGGCGCAAGCGGGCGGCGGGCGAACTGCCGGGCGAGGCCTGGGGCGACGTCTTCCTGATCGTGGACGGCTGGGGCGGCTTCCGCAACGACTACGACACCCTGGAGCCGATCGTCGCCGACATCGCGGCGCGCGGTCTGGGCTACGGCATCCACGTGGTGATCACCGCAGCCCGGTACATGGAGGTGCGGGCGGCACTCAAGGACCAGATGCTGGGCCGGCTCGAACTGCGGCTCGGTGACGTCATGGACTCCGAGTTCGACCGGAAGGTCGCGGCGAACGTGCCGACCGGCGTGCCGGGGCGCGGCCAGGTGCCGGAGAAGCTGCACTTCATGGGGGCACTGCCGCGCATCGACGGGTCGAGCTCGGCGGCCGACCTGGCGGACGGCACGGCGGCGTTCGTCCAGGCGGTGAAGGCGAGCTGGACCGGGGCGCCGGCCCCGGCGGTGCGGCTGCTGCCGCGCAGGCTGCCGGCGGAGCAGCTGCCGAAGGGCTTCGAGTACCCGCAGCACGGCATCGCGATCGGCATCGACGAGACGAACCTGGAGCCGGTGTTCGTCGACTTCGAGTCGGATCCGTTCTTCCTGGTCTTCGGCGAGAGCGAGTCTGGCAAGACGGCGCTGCTCCGGCTGATCGCCAAGCAGCTGTGCGAGCGGTACTCGCCGGACCAGGCGCGGATCGTGGTGGGTGACTACCGGCGGACGATGCTGGAGGCCGTGGCGCCCTCGCACCTCCTGGAGTACGCGCCGATGGCCTCGGCCATGCAGATGCACATGGACGCGATCAACACGGTGATGACGAAGCGGGCGCCGAAGCCCGACATCACGCCGCAGCAGCTGCGGGACCGCAGCTGGTGGTCGGGTCCGCAACTGTTCGTCATCGTCGACGACTTCGAGCTGGTGGCCACCAACTCGGGGAACCCGCTGGCGGTCCTGGTGGAGAACCTGCCGTTCGCGCGGGACGTCGGCATCCGGTTCATCGTGGCGCGCAGCCAGGCGGGTGCCTCCCGGGCGATGTACGAGCCGTTCATGCAGCGGGTGCGGGAGCTGGGCGCGCAGGGCGTGATCCTCTCCGGCGATCCGCAGGAGGGCGACATCCTGGGCAGCGTCCGGGCGCGGCCGATGCCTCCGGGCCGGGGCACGTTCGTGTCGCGGAAGCGCGGGACGCCGCTGGTGCAGCTGGGCTGGCTGCCGGAACAGCACTGAGCGGAGCGGTCCCTCCCACTACTGTGGGAGGGACCGCCGTACCACCGCGAAGGGAACGCGCCGATGACCGACGCCCACGAGACCATCACCGAGAGCGCGGACGCCGCTCTGGCCGCTGAGAAGCAGCGCCAGAAGGAGGAGCTGTACGCGCTCGACATCTCCGGCGTCGAGTGGGAGGGCGCCCCGGGGACGAGCCCGGACGAGGAGCGCGTGGAGATCGCGCGGCTGCCCGAGGGCGCGGTGGCGATGCGCTCGTCCCTCGACAAGGAGACGGTGCTGCGCTACACGAAGGCCGAGTGGGACGCGTTCGTGCTGGGGGCCCGTGACGGCGAGTTCGACCTGCGCTGACCGCGGGTACGCGTGAGGGGGTGGCCCGTCGGAACGGGCCACCCCCTCACGCGCGTTCGCGGGGACTCACATCATGCGGAAGCGAGCCGCGTTGCCCTTGTCGGTGTCCTGGTAGCCGGAGACCGACTCGTCGAGGAGCCGGGCGATGCGCGCCAGGTCCTGGTTCATGCCGGCCATGTCGCGGGTCAGGCGGTCCTGGCTCTCGCGGTAGGCGATCTTCGCTTCACCTTCCCAGTTGGAGGCGACGCGGTTGACCTCGGCCATGAGGTCGTCGAGCTTCTGGCTCAGCGTGCTGGAGGTGAGGCGGGTGTCGGCCGCCGCCTGCGTCACGGTGTCGTAATTGACCGCAGTGGTCATGGTGATGACTCCTGGAGTGAGAGTGGCGCGGAGGACTGGTCGGGTCGGACGGCTCAGGCCATGCCGAGGATGGCGCTCTGGCCGCCCGAGCTGTTGTCCATCTGACGGAAGGACCGCAGACGGTCCTCCTCCTCCTGCGTGAACCCGTCGGCGCTCATGCGCATGATCTCCTCGAGCTTCGAGAGCTCGGCACGCATGTTGCGCAGGCGCTGGTTCAGGTCGTTCTGGACCCGGTCGTACTCCTTGCTCGCAGCGCCCTGCCAGCCCGCCTGGATGCGGTCCACCACGCCGTTGAGGGAGGTGATGCGGGCCTGGAGCTCGTCGGAGAAGTCCTGGATCCGGCCGGCGAGCTTGACTTGTTCGGCACTGGTTACGTTCAGGTCTTTCGACATCTTGCCCCTTCTTCCTTCGGTGGCTGCGACGGACGGGCCGTCGGGCCTTCCGGTCGTGATGCGGACGGGAATCTTCTGATGCCGCCCCCGTGCTGGGTTCGCACTGCCGTGCCCCCAGCGGTCACTGTAGCCATTGACGGCGACAGTTCCAACTGCAAAGGAAGGTCCCGATACTTGACCGATACGCGCGTCACCGGGCCTCCCTCCTGCGGCGGCTGTCGCGGATCACGGTGGCCGTCCCGGCGACGACGGCCACCAGGACACCTCCGATCCCCAACGTGTAGGTGGCGAGCCGTTCGGAGCGCTCCTGGGGCGTCTCCGACAGCGCCAGACGGGCCGGCTCGGGAGCCGGCGGCTTGGGCGGGCCCGGGTCGGGCACGGGCGAGGAGGGCGGCGTCCCGGGGAAGTCGGCGAGCGCCCTGACCGGGTCGACGACACCCCAACCGACGTGGTCGTCCCGGCCGTTGATCGAGCGGACGGCGGTCTGCTCGATCCGGGCGACGATCTGGGCCGCGGTCCACTTCGGGTACTTGGCGCGGAGCAGGGTGGCGACGCCGGCGACGTACGGGGCGGAGAAGCTGGTGCCGTTGTCGACGCACTGGCCGCCGCCGGGGACGGTGGAGACGATGTCGACGCCGGGCGCGGCGACGCCCACCATGGGGCCGGACTGGGAGAAGACGGCGCGTTCGTTGTTGCGGTCCGAGGAGGCGACGGCGAGGACGCCGGGGAAGGCGGCCGGGTAGGTCTTCTTGCGGGCGCCGTCGATGCCGTCGTTGCCGGCGGAGGCGACGACGACGACGTCGTTCCCGATCGCGCGGGCCACGGCCTTGGCCATGGGCGAGTCGGGGCCCAGCGGCTGGGTGGTGTCCTGCGAGATGTTGATGACCTTCGCGCCCTCCAGGACGGCGTGGTCGATCGCCAGGGCCATCGTGTCGGACTTGCCGCTGTTCTTCTCGTCGTTCTGCCGGATCGGGATGATCTTGGCCTCGGGGGCCAGGCCGACGAACCCGGTGCCGTTGCGGGGGCGGGCGGCGATGATGCCGGCGACCTTGGTGCCGTGACCGACCTCGTCGACGGTGCCGTCGGTCTTGCCGCGCTTCTCGTCGCCGTAGGACGGGTTCTTCTTGTCGGGCTTGAGGTAGTCCTTGCCCGCCTTGGCGTCGACGGCTTCGCGCAGCTGCGGATTGACGTCGTCGACTCCGGTGTCGATGACGGCGACCCGGACGCCCTTGCCCTTGGTGTCCTGCCACAGCTCGTCCAGGAGGACCCGCTGGAGCGGCCAGGGGGTGCCCTCGATCTGCTTCTTCATGGGGAAGGTGCACTCGCCGCTGCCGTCGAGGGCCGGGCCGTCGTGGCCCGCCCGATCGGGGGCGGCGGCCGCGGCGGGAGCGGTCAGCAGGGCCGTGAGGGTGCCCGCGGCGAGCAGGGCGACCGTACGGTACGTCGTCGTCACCGGTGCCACCCCCTAGGAACCCTGCGGCTGACGCGCGCTGTTGGTGTCGAGCCGGGGGCCCTTCGACAGGAACTCCGACCATTCGATCGGGACGAGGACCGGCACGACCTTCTCGTACCCGAGACGCTTCTGGGCGTCGCTGGGTTCCGGCCGGTCGTCGGTCTGCTTCTGCCCGCCGGCGCCGATCTCGGAGCGGGCGGAGTCGCTGTCGCCGTTGGCCTGGACGGCGTACCGCAGACCGGTGTCGGTGACCAGGAAGAGGGAGCCGTCGGGCGTCTTCTGCCGGCCCTGGATCTGCGTGTAGAGGAGGCCGGTGCCGGGGGTGACGTACGTGCTGGTGCCGCCGGCCGTGATGTCGGCGGGGTACTCGGTGCCGGCCCAGGTGGTGACCTTGGTGTTCCCCTTCTCGTCGACGTCGTCGAGGACGCTGCAGACGGTGTCGCGGGCGCCCACGCCGGTGGTCGCATTGACCTGTTGGGGCTTCCACGCCGTCGGCCAGTGGGCGCCGGCGTGGAAGAAGGTGGGGTCGGGGACGAAGGAGGAGGCGTCGACGGTGGTGGGCTCGCCGTCCATGTCGAGGCTGCCGGAGTCAGGGGAGCTGATGAGCAGCCAGGCGATGAAGGGGGTGACCGGCTGGACCTTGCCGGGCAGCACCACGTAGTACTGGGGGCCGGAGCCGGTCTGGGCGAGGAGGACCAGGCCGACGCGGTTCTCGGTCCCGTTGAGGTTGCTGCCGGGGATGTCGGTGGCGGAGCCGACGGTCCCCTCGATCTTCGGGAAGTCGATCTCGTCGCCGGTCTTCAGGGTGGCGAGCCAGTCGTCGGTGACGGCCTGCGGCTTGCCGAGACCGACGAGGGCGTTGAGGAGCCCGGGGCGGTCGGCCTTCACCGGGTACTTGGTGCCGGTGTGGTCGACGAGGAACTGGGCGTTCCCCTTCTGTCCCTTGACGTAAAGGATCTTGCCGTTCTTCAGCTCGTGGCCGTCCTCGGTCCGCTTCATGTCGCGCCGGGCGAAGAGGAACGTCGCCTTCTGGACACTGGCGCCCTTGCCGCCCCCGGGCTGCTCGCAGACGGCCCAGCGCTTCTTCGTGCCCGCGTCGTCCGCGACGGGCAGCCGGTCGGGGGCGTACGGGATGCCGAGGATGGGGCCGCGCGGCGGCGTGCCCTCGTCGAGCTTCTTGTCGTCGACCTGGATGACCTGGAACTGGTCCGGGTTGAGCAGGAGCCGGGCGGAGGCGAGGTTGAGGACGGGGTGGAGCAGGGCCTTCGCGTCCTTGCCCTTGCCGGTCTCCAGGACGACGTACCGGGTCGTCGACTGCTTGCCGACGATGACCCGGGTGCCGGGGGTGTCCCAGCCCTTGGGTGCGGTGGGCTTGAACATGCCCCAGGCGCCGAATCCGGCGACCACGAGCGCGGAGACGATCAGACCCGGGATGACCGCCTTCAGCGGCTTCGGCGCCCCCTCCTCCGTACCGGAGGGCGAGGGTTGGAGGAATGCCGCCACCGTGCGCTTCTTCGCAAAGGTGTACGCGTTGAGCTCGTCCCGCCGCGATGCCATGAGTCCCCATTCTCGTCAGGCGCGATCTTCGCGCGGGGCTCCTGGGGTGTGCACCCGGGCCCCGGCCTTCGGACCGGCCCCCTACTATGCCTGCTGTCCCGTGGGGTTCGTGGGGCGGGTAGGGTGATCCGGCCGCCAAAGCCCTGGCGGGCCAGGGTCATCGGGACGAATTGAGGGGGATTCTCCATCATGGCTTCCGCGAGGCGGAGGCGGTCGGCCGCGGCCGCTGCCTCCACACCCCCGTCCACGGGGCCCGTCCCCGCGGTCTCACCGAGACTCCAGGCACGCCCTGGACACTTCGGTTCGTTCCGATTGCAACAGCTCGTACTGATCGAGGTGGCGGCGGCGCTGCTGCTGCTCGCCTGGGTCGTCGAGCCGATGCTGCTCGTGCCCGCGGGCGTGGTCGCCGTCGTGCTCGTTCTGCTCGCCGTGGTGCGCCGGCACCGGCGTTCGCTGCCCGAGTGGCTGGGCACCTTCCTCGCGCTGCGCGCCCGCTCGCGCCGGGCCTCCTCGCTCGCGGTGCCGGAGGGCACCGAGCCGGGGCTCGCGCCGCTCGTGGAGTGCGATCCGGCGCTGCGGACCTACGCGTACAGCGACCGTGACCGGCGCCCGGTCGGGATGGTCGGTGACGGCACCTTCCTGACCGCGGTCCTGCGGGTCGAGTCGGACGGCACGGCGCTGCGCCCGGAGCGGGCGGCGAAGCCGCTGCCCGTCGGGCTCGTCCGCGACGTGCTGAGCGTGGACGGCATCCGCCTGGAGTCGGCGCAGATCGTGCAGCACACGCAGCCGGCGCCCGCGCCGCACCTGCCCGCGCAGTCGATGGCCGCCCGCAACTACGGGCCGCTCCAGGCGCAGACGGGTTCGCCCGCGGTGCGCATCACCTGGATCGCGCTCAAGCTCGACCCCGAGCTCTGCCCGGAGGCGGTCGCCGCGCGCGGCGGCGGCATGACCGGCGCCCAGAAGTGCGTGGTGCGGGCGGCGGACCAGCTGGCGAGCCGGCTCGCGGGCGCCGGGTTCCGGGCGAGCGTGCTGACGGAGCAGGAGCTGACCTCGGCGCTCGCCACGTCGAGCTGCGCGAGCCCGATGGCGATCGCGCAGGCGGGCCGGGGGCAGGCGCAGGGGCGCCGGACCCAGGAGACCGCGCGGACCTGGCGGGTCGACGACCGGCGGCACACGACGTACTGGGTGGGGCGCTGGCCCCAGTTGGGCGGCCGGAGCGGCGGCGCGGGCGCGTCGATGCCGCAGCTGGTGGCCCTGCTGACCTCGCTGCCCGCGCTCGCGACGACGTTCAGCCTGACGCTGAGCGGCGGGGACCGGCAGGAGGTGACGGTGACCGGACACGTACGGATCACCGGACGCAGTGACGAGGAACTGGTGGCCGCGCGGCACGAACTGGAGCGTGCGGCGCGCGGAGTGAGGACGGGTCTGGTGCGCCTCGACCGCGAACAGGTGCCCGGCATCCTGGCGACGCTTCCGCTGGGGGGTGCGCGCTGATGTCCACCGCCTCCTTCGGTACGTCACCGGCCTCGGGCGCGCCTTCCTCCCGGCGTGCGGGGCGGGTCACGCGGCCCCGGTTCGGATTCGGGCTCGTCGGGCCGCGCCGCGACCGGCACTCCGTACCTCTGGAACAGCTGGAGGCGCTGGCCCTGCCGGTCGGCGACGACGGCATGGTGATCGGCGTGGACGCCGAGGGCCGCCCGGCCGTGCTCGGCATCAACCGGCCCGTCCCGTACGACGTCACGCTCATCGGCGGTCTGTGGACCGCCCAGGTGCTGGCCCTGCGGGCGGCCGCGACGGGCGCCCGGGTGGCGGTCGAGACCGGCCGCGCTCAGGCGTGGACGGCCCTCGCGCAGGCCGCGGGCGGCGGGCAGCCGTGCATCACGCTGCACGACGTGGGCCGGGTGCCGCCGCAGGGCGCGTCGGCGGGCAGTCCGGTGGTCGTGGTGCGCGACTGCGGCATGCGGCCGCCGCGCGGCCGTGTCGTGTCGGCGCCCTGGCAGTCGGTGGTGACGCTGCTGCCTTACCTGAGCCCGGTGGCACCCCGGCTCCTGGAGAAGTCCTCCCTGGTCGGGGTCCAGCGGGTGTCCCCCGACGAGGCGGCCCAGATCGGCCGCATCATGAGCCTGCCGCAGCACGAGTACGAGGCGCTGTCCACGCTCGCCGACGGGGTGACCCTCTGGTGCACGCCGAGCGACCGCCAGTTCGTCATGACACAGGCGACGGACGCCGAGACCGGATTGTTGGGCGGCGCGCGCCGGATGGACTGAGCGGCCTCGCCAGGCACGAGTTCGCTCAAGTGCGTCCGTTTTTGCATCGTTTTGAACGGTGGGGGTTCTCACTCTGCGGCGCGGCCGGACCACTTGGGGCCCGGACCGGGTCGCGGGGGCGGGCGCGGAGGGGCCGTCGGCCCTGCCCGGGGGCGGCCCGTGGCGATTAGGGTGGAAGGGCCCCGCCCACAACGGCACAAGGGTGCTCGACCACACCAGGAGGCATAGTGAACAGCGATCGCGACGAGATCCACGGGGGTTGGAATCCGCCCGCCGACGATCAGTCCGACGCGGATCCCGCCGAGATGACGGGTGAGTTCACCATCGACTACACCCCGCCCGCCTGGTACACGCAGAACGCGTCGGGCGGTACGGGGGCGGGCGGTGCCACTCCCCCGCCGCCGAGCGGAGCGCCGGTCGCCGTGCCGGGGCTCCCGGCGGGGAGCGGCTTCGAGCCCAGCTGGAACATCGCGCCGCCGGCCCGCCGGCGGCGCCCGCCGCCGTTCCCCCGGCCGCCGCTCCCCCGGTGTCGCCCGTTCCTCCGGTGACGCCCGTCGCGCCGGCGCCCGTTCCTGCTCCGGCGGTCGAGCCGGTCGCGCCCTTCACTCCCGCTCCGGTACCGCCGGCCGCCGCTATGCCTCCGGTCGGGGTCCCCCCGGTCGGCGCGCCGGGCGCGCCTGTGGCGGGTGCCTCGCTGCCTGGTGGTGCGGTGCCTGGTGGTGCCGTGCCTGGTGGTGCCGTGCCGCCCGCTTCCCTGCCGTCCGTCCCGGCGCCCGCGCCGGAGACGACCGCGCCCGCGGCCTCGCTCGGGGGCCGGGACGTCGAGAGCGGCGCCACGATGCGCTTCTCACCCGCCGCCCTCCAGCGCGAGGTCGAGGAGCGCGCCGCGGAGAACGCGAAGAACTCCGCCGGGTCCACGACGTCCGGCACCGCCGAAGAGGCGGACGCCGCCGAGCCGTCCGGTGCGACGACGGATGCCGGCCAGGACTCCCCCGCGGCCCCTGACGAGTTCGCCGCCACGGAAGCGGCCGAGACCGGGACCGCCGCCGAACTCTCTGACGAGCCTTCCACGAGCGCCGACGACGAGGCCGTGGCCGTCGACGCGACCGAGCCGACCGCGTCGGACACCTCGGGCGGCGAAGAGACGACCGAGGCCACCGACGACACCACGAGCCCGGAGGTCGAGCCGGCCGCACCCGTCGCGGAGACGGAGACGGAGACGGGCACGGACACGGACACGGACCCGAGTGCGGAGACCGGCCCCGAGGCCGGCGCCGAGACCGCGGCCGCCGCTCCCGGCGCCGTCCCCCTCCCCGCCGCGTACCCGGCCGCCGACGCGCCGCAGGGCTTCGGTCCCGGTCCGGTTCCCGGTCCGTACGACACCGCCGGACAGCAGGCGGGCGGCCCGGCCACCGCTCCGGGTCCCTTCCCCGGCGCCCCGTACCCGGACGCCGCCGCCGCTCCCGGGCCGTACTCCGCGCCGTACCCGCCCGCGGGCCCGCACGCCGGAGCCGCGGCCGGAGCGGGGCTGCCTCCGCTGCCCCCGTCGTTCCAGCCGGCCGCCCCCGAGCCCGCGCAGCAGTGGCCCGCGCAGCCCGCCCCGGGGGCCCAGCCGGTGCCGCCGGCCGCGCCGCTGCCGCCCACCGCCGCCTGGCCGGCCCAGGCGCCCGGCACGCCCGGTCCCGTACCGCCGCAGGCTCAGCCCCAGGCACCGGGCGCCTACGGCTACCCGCAGGCGCCGCAGGAGTCCCAGGCCCCGCAGCCCCCCCAGCCCCCGGCCCCGGCCCCGCAGGGCGGTTACGGCTTCCCGCAGCCCGGGACGCCTCCGCAGCAGGCCGGTTACGGCTATCCGCAGCAGCCCGGGGCGCCCGGCGGTGTGCCGCCGCAGGCGCAGGGCGGCTACGGCTACCCGCACCCCGGAGCCGTACCCCCGCAGGCCGCTCAGGCCCCGCAGCCGATGTACGACGGTCAGCCGCCCGTGGATCCCCGGACCGGCGGTGCCTGGCCCTCGCCGGTGACGCACGACCAGCGGGAGCGGTCCGTGCCGGGCGCTCCGCTCGGCTACAACGCGGCCGTCGAGCTCTCCTCGGACCGGCTGCTTCGCAACAACAAGCAGAAGCCCAAGTCCAGCCGGAACCCCGGGGCCGCCAACCGCTTCAAGCTCGGCGGCAAGAAGGAGGAGGCGGAGCGGCAGCGGAAGCTGGACCTGATCCGGACGCCGGTCCTCTCCTGCTACCGGATCGCGGTCATCTCGCTCAAGGGCGGCGTCGGCAAGACCACGACGACCACCGCGCTGGGCGCGACCCTGGCGACCGAGCGGCAGGACAAGATCCTGGCGATCGACGCCAACCCGGACGCCGGCACGCTCGGCCGACGCGTGCGGCGCGAGACCGGGGCGACCATCCGCGACCTGGTGCAGGCGATCCCGTACCTGAACTCGTACATGGACATCCGCCGGTTCACCTCGCAGGCGCCGTCCGGTCTGGAGATCCTCGCCAACGACGTGGACCCGGCCGTCTCGACGACCTTCAACGACGAGGACTACCGGCGGGCGATCGACGTCCTCGGCAAGCAGTACCCGATCATCCTCACCGACTCGGGTACGGGTCTGCTCTACAGCGCCATGCGCGGGGTCCTCGACCTCGCCGACCAGCTGATCATCATCTCCACGCCCTCCGTGGACGGCGCCTCCAGCGCCTCGACCACCCTGGACTGGCTCTCCGCGCACGGCTACGCGGACCTGGTGCAGCGCTCCATCACGGTCATCTCGGGTGTCCGTGAGACCGGCAAGATGATCAAGGTCGAGGACATCGTGCAGCACTTCCAGACCCGCTGCCGCGGTGTCGTGGTCGTGCCCTTCGACGAGCACCTGTCGGCCGGCGCCGAGGTGGACCTCGACATGATGCGGCCGAAGACCCGGGAGGCGTACTTCCACCTCTCGGCGATGGTGGCCGAGGACTTCGTACGGGCGCAGCAGGCGCAGGGGCTGTGGACCGGTGACGGCCAGGGGGCGATGCCTCCGCACATGGCCCCGCCGATGCCGGGCCAGGCGATGCCGGAGCAGTACGGGCCGGGTCAGCCGATGCCGGGTCAGCCCATGCCCGGCCAGCCGGTGCCGGGGCAGTTCGCCCCCGGTCAGCCGATGCCGGGTCAGATGCCCGGTCAGGCGCCCGGCCCGATGCCCGGCCAGCCCGGGCCCGGTCAGCCCCTGCCCGGCCAGTTCGCGCCGGGCCAGCCGGTGCCCGGTCAGTTCGCGCCCGGGCAGCCGGTTCCCGGGCAGCCGTACGCGCCCCAGCCGCCGCAGCCCGGTCAGCCGTACCCGCCGCAGCCGCAGGCGGGGCAGCAGCCCTACCCGCCGCAGGCGTACCCGCCGCCCGGTCAGCCGATGCCGGGTCAGATGCCCGGTCAGGCACCCGGCCCGATGCCGGGTCAGTTCGCGCCCGGCCAGCCCGCCCCCGGTCAGCCGTACGACCCCCAGGCGGGTCAGCCGTACCCGTCGCAGCCGGGTCAGCCGGGCATCCCGCAGAACTGGCAGCAGCAGCCCCGGACGCACGACGAGGGCGAGGCCCAGCCGGGCCAGGCGCTGCCTCCGCAGGCGCCGCCAGCCCCTCAGCAGTAGGGCGTCACAGGATTAGACCAATGAGGCTCCGTATCGGCTCACCGATACGGAGCCTCTTGGCGTTCCCGCAGTCCACAAGGGGTTTGAGGGATCGTTGACGACGGCAGACCACCGCTGATACACCTTCGCTTCACCCATCGTCAGCCCAAGATCCACGACAGTAACTCCGACGCGAGGTCACGTCCCATGGTCATGGTCACGAAGGTTCCACCCCGCCCCACCCCTGCCCGAAGAGCCCTCCGACTGCTGCTCGCCACCGGTCTCGCCGCGGGCTCCCTCGTCGTCGTCCCCGGCACCGCGCAGGCGGAGGACGAGAAGTCCGGCGGCACCACCCTCACGGTCGCCGTCTCCCAGAGCATCGACTCGCTGAGCCCGTTCCTCGCCCAGAAGCTCACCTCGACCAGCATCCACCGGCTGGCGTACGAGTACCTCACGAACTACGACCCGAAGGACGCCCATACGGTCCCGGGTCTGGCGACGGCGTGGACGTCCTCGGCCGACAAGCTGACGTGGACGTACACGATCCGCAAGGACTCGACCTGGTCCGACGGGCAGCAGGCCACCGCCGAGGACGCGGCCTGGACCTTCAACAAGATGATGACCGACCCGAACGCCGCCACCGCCAACGGCAGCTTCACGGCCAACTTCGCGCAGGTCTCCGCACCCGACCCGCAGACGCTGGTCATCCGGCTGAAGAAGCCGCAGGCGACGATGACGGCCCTCGACGTGCCGATCGTGCCGAAGCACGTCTGGGAGAAGGTCACCGACTTCTCGAAGTTCAACAACGACAAGACCTTCCCGATCGTCGGGAACGGCCCCTTCGTCATCACGGACTTCAAGGTCGACCAGTACATCAAGCTCAAGCCGAACAAGAAGTTCTGGCGGGGCGCGCCCAAGTTCGACGAGCTGGTCTTCAAGTACTACAAGGACGGGGACGCCGCCGTCGCGGCCCTGCAGAAGGGCGAGGTGTCCTTCGTACCGAACCTGACGCCGGCCCAGGCCGCCGCGCTGAAGACCCAGAAGGACATCAAGGTCAACGACGCCCCCGGCCGCCGCTTCTACGCCCTCGCCACCAACCCCGGCGCGAAGGCCCAGGACGGCAAGACCTTCGGCAACGGCAACAAGGCGCTGCTCGACCCCGAGGTGCGCAAGGCGCTCTTCCTCGCCGTCGACCGCGCCACCCTCGTCGACAAGGTCTTCCAGGGCCACGCCGTCGAGGGCGAGGGGTACATCCCGCCGCGCTTCGGCTCGTACTTCTGGAAGCCGGAGACCGCGCAGAAGCGCGCGTACGACCCGGCCGCGGCGGAGAAGGTCCTCGACGCCGCCGGATACCGGAAGAACGCCGACGGCAAGCGGGTCGGCAAGGACGGCAGACCGCTGGAGCTCCGGATCCTCTGTCACGCCACCGACCCGAACGACAAGGCCGTCGGCAAGTACCTCCAGGAGTGGTGGGGCAAGCTCGGCATCGGCCTGAAGGTCGAATGCCTGGACAGCGTCTCCGACCCCTGGGTCAAGGGCGACTACGACCTCGCGTTCGACGGCTGGTCGGTCAACCCCGACCCGGACTACGTCCTGTCCATCCACACCTGCGGGACGCTCCCGGCGACCCCGAAGGACTCCGGCGCCACCGACAACTTCATCTGCGACAAGCAGTTCGACGGGCTCTACGCGCAGCAGGCGGTGGAGTACGACGCCGCCAAGCGGGCGGATCTGGTGAAGCGGATGCAGTCCCGGCTGTACGACACGGGGTACATGAACGTCATGGCCTACCCGAACGCCCTGGAGGCGTACCGCACGGACCAGATCAGGTCCATCACGACCATGCCCGAGGCCGCCGGAAACCTCTGGGGCCAGGACGGCTACTGGAGCTGGTGGTCGGCCGTGCCCACGGCACAGGCCGAGGACTCCGGCGGCGGCTCGTCCACCGGGGTGATCGTCGGCATCGGCGCGGCCGTGGTGGTCGTGGTCGGCCTCGGCGTCTTCCTCGGTCTGCGCCGCCGCTCCACCGCCGACGACCGCGAGTAGTACGTGACGACGGCAAGCACCCCCGCCGACGTGGCGCGGGCCGAGAAGGCCCGCGCCACGGACGGCGCACCTCGCACCGGTTCCTCCCTCGGCTATCTCCGCCACGCGGCGGGGAAGCTGGGCGGCGCGCTCGTCTCGCTCTTCGCCGTACTGGTCACCAGCTTCTTCCTCTTCCGGATCATCCCCGGTGACCCGGTGAAGGCGATGACCCACGGCGTGCCCACCTCGGCCGAACAACTCGCCACGCTGCGACGCCAGTTCGGGCTCGACCTGCCGTTGTGGCAGCAGTTCACCGACTACTGCGCCAAGGCGCTGAGCGGTGACCTCGGCACCTCGTTCCAGTTCCGCGCCCCCGTCGGGGACCTGATCGCGGAGAAGCTCCCGGCGACACTGCTGCTCACGGGGGTCGCCGTGGTGATCTACTCGGCGCTCGGGCTGTGGCTCGGCACCCGCTCGGCCTGGCGGCACGGCGGTCTCGGCGACAGGCTGAACACCGGGATCGCGCTGACCCTGTGGTCGGTGCCCTCCTTCTGGCTCGGACTGCTCCTCATCATCGTCTTCTCCGTGGGCATGGGGCCGATCCCCGGAATGTTCCCGACCGGCGGCATGGAGTCGGGCACGGGCGAGACCGGCTTCGCGTACGTCCTGGACGTCGCCCACCACCTGGTCCTGCCCGTGGTCACGCTCGTCGCGGTCGGCTACGCGCAGACCCTGCTCGTGATGCGCTCCTCGCTCCTCGACGAGATGGGCGGCGACTACCTGACGACGGCGCGGGCGAAGGGGCTGCGGGACGACGCCGTGCGGCGCCGGCACGCCGTGCCGAACGCGCTGCTCCCGACCGTCACCATGATCTTCATCAACCTGGGCCATGTGGCGGCCGGCTCGATCCTGGTGGAGACGGTGTTCTCCTGGCCGGGGCTCGGCGGGCTCTTCTACCAGGCGCTCAGCGTGCCCGATCTGCCGCTCGTGCAGGGCCTGTTCGTGGTCTTCGCCGGAGCGATGATCCTGATGAACCTGATCGCCGACCTGCTCTATCCGCTGCTCGACCCCCGGGTGGGCCGATGACCTCTCCGACGACTTCTCCGAAGACCTCTCTGGCCTGGGAACGCCGCAAGAGCTCCGTGTCCCGCTTCTGGCGCGGCTACCGCACGCACCGGGCCGGGCTCTACGGTCTCGCCGGCCTCGCCCTGATCGCCCTGCTCGCGCTCGCCGCCCCACTGATCGTCGGCTCCGACGTGCAGTCGGTGACGGAGGCGCCGGGTACGGCCCTGGAGCCGCCGAGCGCCGAGTTCCCGCTCGGCACCGACCAGTTCGGGCGCTCGCTGCTCGGCCTGCTGATCTGGGGCGCCCGGATCTCGCTGCTCGTCGGCCTGCTCGCGGCGGCCCTCTCCGTCGCCATCGGGACCCTGGTGGGCATCATCGCCGGCCACTACGGCGGCTGGTTCTCGACCGTCGTCATGCGGATCACCGACTGGTTCCTGGTGATGCCGACGCTGGTGCTCGCGATCGTGCTCGCCACGGTCATGTCCCGGTCGATGTGGACGGTGGTCCTGGCGATCGGCGTGACCTCCTGGCCGACCACGGCCCGCCTGGTGCGGGCGCAGACGATCGCGGTGGAGTCCCGCCCGTACATCGAGCGGGCGACGGCACTCGGCGGTGGCCACCGGCACGTCATGACCCGGCACGTGCTGCCCAACGTGATGCCGCTGGTGCTCGCGCAGACCACCCTCGGCATCTCGACCGCCATCCTCACCGAGGCGACCCTCGCCTTCCTCGGGCTCGGCGACCCGACGGTCGTCTCCTGGGGCGGGATGCTCCAGGACGCCCGTGAGGCGGGCGCCGTCTCCTCCGGGCACTGGTGGTACCTGGCCCCGCCCGGCATCGCGATCGCCCTGGTCGCGCTCGCGTTCACGCTCTGCGGCCGGGCCGTGGAGTCCGTACTGAACCCGAAGCTGGGGGTGGGGCGATGAGCCTCCTGGAGGTACGGGACCTGAAGGTGACGTACGGCTCCGGCGCGAGCGCCGTGCCCGCCGTGCGCGGGGTCGACCTGACCCTGGAGCCGGGGACCAAGCTGGGCGTGGCCGGCGAGTCGGGCTGCGGCAAGTCCACGCTCGCCCTCGCGCTGCTGCGGCTGCTTCCGGCCTCGGCACGGATCGAGGGCGAGATCCTGCTCGACGGCGACGACGTCCTCGCCATGGCGTGGGGGCGCCTGCGGGCCGTCCGCTGGGCGGGCGCCTCGATCGTCTTCCAGGGCGCGATGCACTCGCTGAACGCGGTGCACCGCATCGGGGACCAGATCGCCGAACCGCTGCTCGTGCACGGCCGGGCGACCCCGGGGGCGGCCCGCAGGAGGGTCGGCGAGCTGCTCGAACACGTCGGGCTTCCGGCGGCCCGTGCCGCCGCCTATCCGCACGAGCTGTCCGGCGGGCAGCGGCAGCGCGTGATGATCGCGATGGCGCTCGCCTGCGACCCCCGCCTGATCGTCGCGGACGAGCCGACGACCGCGCTCGACGTGATGATCCAGGCGCAGATCCTGCGGCTGATCGAGCGGCTCGTCGCCGAGCAGTCCATCAGCCTCCTGATGATCAGCCACGACCTGGCGGTCCTCGCCGACACCTGCGACCGGCTCGCCGTGATGTACGCGGGCCGGGTCGTCGAGGAGGGACCGGCGCGGGCGGTGTACGAGGCGGCCGAGCACCCGTACGGGCGGGCGCTGTCCTCGGCCTTCCCGCGCATCGGTGACCCGGCGTCCCGGCGGGCGCCGCGCGGTCTGCCGGGCGACCCGCCGGACCCGGCCGACCTGCCCGGCGGCTGCACCTTCCATCCACGCTGCCCGGTGGCGGTGGACGCCTGCGCGGAGCACGACCAGGAACTGCGGGAGGCGGGCGCGGGGCGCCGGGCCGCCTGCGTACACGTGGGGAGCACGTCATGAGTGACCTCGTGGGCGACGTCATCAGCACCGAGGCCCCCGCGCGCCCCCTCCTGTCGGCGCGCGGACTGCACGTCACCTTCCCCGGGCGGCGGGGCGCACCGCCCGCGCGCGCGGTGGACGGCGTGGACCTGGACATCGGTGCGGGCGAGATCGTGGCCCTGGTCGGCGAGTCGGGCTGCGGCAAGACGACGCTCGCCCGCTCGCTGCTCGGCCTGGTCCGGCCGACCTCGGGGGCGGTCGCCTTCGACGGGAAGCCGCTCACCTACTCCTCCGGGGCGCTCAGGGCCTACCGGAAGCGGGCGCAGCTGGTCCTCCAGGACCCGAGCGGGTCGCTGAACCCCCGGCACACCGTGTACGACGCGGTGGCGGAGGGGCTGCGGATCCACGGCTACGAGGGGGACGAGCGGGCGGCCGTCGCCGGGGCCCTCGCGCGGGCGGGTCTGCGGCCCCCCGAGCGGTTCTTCCTCCGGTACCCGCACGAGCTGTCCGGCGGCCAGCGGCAGCGCGTGGTCATCGCGGGCGCGCTCGTCCTGGAACCCGAACTGATCGTCGCCGACGAGCCGGTGGCGTCCCTTGACGCGTCCGTACGGGGCGAGATCCTGGCGCTGCTGCTGCGGCTGCGCGACGAACTGGGCCTGTCCGCGCTGGTGGTGACGCACGACCTGGGGCTCGCGTGGAACATCGCGGACCGGGTGGCGGTGATGTACCTGGGCCGGGTCGTGGAGACCGGCACGGTGGAGTCCGTCCTGACGAACCCTCAGCACCCGTACACGCGGGCGCTGTTGTCGGTGCTCCCGGAGTCGGAGGGCGCCCCGGTGGTCCTGACCGGCGAACCGCCGGACCCGTCCCGGATCCCCTCGGGCTGCCGCTTCCACGCCCGCTGCCAGCTCCTCGCTTCGGGCGAGGCGGCGGCGGTGGCGTCCCGCTGTCGCGGCGAGGACCTACCCGTCCTCCCCGGCGACGGGGCACAGGCGGTGGCCTGCCACTGGGTAACGCGCTGAGCCCCCGCGTTGTGGGCCCGCGCCCCGAGGCTCCCGAGCCTGGACCCGCACCGCGAGTGACGGGGCACTGGTGGTGCGGGTCAGGGCGCGGAACGCGGAGGCGCCGCTGAAGGGCGCCGTCCCGTGTGCCCACCCGTCCCGCCCTGCGGGACGATTGCCCACACGGGCGGGGGCGCGGGCCCACACGGGCGGGGGTCAGGCGCGGTCGTACTCCTCCGTCAGTTCGCGGCAGCGCTTCACGTCGCCCGCCATCGCCTGCAGCAGATCGTCCAGCGTGTCGAACTTGAGCATGCCGCGCACGTACGCCAGGAAGTCCACGGCCACGTGCAGCCCGTACAGGTCGAGCCCCTCACGGTCGATCGCGTACGCCTCGACCGTCCGCTCCGTACCGTCGAACTGCGGGTTCGTGCCGACCGAGATCGCCGCCGGCATCCGCTCCCCCGCGGCCGTCAGCCAGCCCGCGTAGACGCCGTCCGCCGGGATCGCCGTGTGCGGCAGGGTCTCGACGTTGGCCGTCGGGAAGCCGAGCTCGCGGCCGCGCTGCGCGCCGCGGACGACGATGCCCTCGACCCGGTGCGGGCGGCCGAGGATCTCGGCCGCGCCGGTCATGTCGCCCTCGGAGACGAGGCGGCGGGTGAGGGTGGAGGAGAAGGGCTGACCGCCGCCGGCGGCCCCGCTGACGTACAGGTCGATGACCTCGACCTCGTAGTCGTAGGTGGCGCCCAGCTCGGTCAGGAAGGCGACGTTGCCGGCGGCCCGGTGCCCGAAGCGGAAGTTGGGGCCCTCGATGACGGCCTTCGCGTGCAGCTTGTCGACGAGCACCTTGACGATGAAGTCGGCCGGGGACAGCTGGGAGAACTCCGCCGTGAACGGCAGCACCAGCACCGCGTCCACGCCGAGCTCCGCGATCAGCTCGGCGCGCCGGTGGTGCGGGGCGAGCAGCGGCGGGTGGCTGCCGGGGCGCACGACCTCGGAGGGGTGCGGGTCGAAGGTGACGAGGACGGAGGGAACGCCCAGCTCACGGGCGCGCTCGACGGCACGCCCGATGATCAGCTGGTGCCCGCGGTGCACCCCGTCGTAGGAGCCGATGGTGACGACGCTGCGTCCCCAGTCCTGGGGAATGTCCTCCAAGCCACGCCAGCGCTGCACTGTGACCGCTCCTCGTCCGCCTGTTCGCCCTGTTCGCCTTTACGCAGGTCTAAGACTGCCATGTCCACGGCCGTCGGTACGCATCGGCATGGCAGTGCCGGGACTTCGCAGCGCCCGGAGGGTCTCCGGGCCGAGCAGCGGGGCCCACTCACCGGGGGCGGCGACCGTCCAGGCGGCGAGGAGCACGGCGAAGGCGGGCAGCTCGCGGACGGCTCCGGCCAGCGTCCGGTCGAGTCGCCAGGCCCCCTCGGGCGTACGGACGCACAGGGCGCCGGCCCGGTGGGCGAGCTCCCGGGTGCGCGGCGCGCTGCGGCGCTCGGCGCCCTCCGCGGCGGCCCGCAGGAGCGCCTCCAGGACGGAGAGCTCCCCGGTCTCGGCCTCGTACCGCTCGTGTTCCAGGAGTACGTCGAGCAGCTCGCCCCGCAGATGACGGGAGGCCCCGGTGCCGGGGGCGGCGAGGACGGGGGCGAGGGCGCGCCGGAGCGGCGCGGGGCGACCTCGGATCAGGCCCGTGACCAGCGGGAAGAGGATCGCCCTGGCCGCCGGGCCGTCCTCCAGACGACGGTCGACGAAGGCGGCGACGAGCGGCGCTCCCTCGGGGTGCCGGGCGGCGTAGTCGCGGACGAGGGCGGCGATCCGGCGGGCCAGGGCGGGCGTGTCGACCTCCGCGAGGGCCCGCAGGGCGCCGGCCGGCGCCTCGCCGGTGCCGATCAGCCGGGCCCGGAAGGCGGCGAGGACCCCGTCGGGGTGGGTGGCGAGGGCCTCGACGAGCGCTGCCGCGGGCACCCGGGGCTCGGCGAGGGCGCGCGGCAGGTGGCGGGCGCGGCTGTGCGGGTCGCGGACGAGGAGTCCGAGTGCGGCGCCGTGGAGGGTCTGGTCGCCGGGGCGGGCCAGCAGGGCGAGGGCGGCGTAGCGGAGGAGCTCGCGGTCGGCGGAGGTGGTGGCGTGCCCCGCGGCCAGGTGTCCGTACGCGGCGGCCGCGACGCGCCGCTCCGGGCGTCCGTCGTCGTGGGCCCAGCGGTCGACGGCCCGGCAGAGGGCGGAGGGCTCGTCCTCGGCCAGTGCGGCGAGGAGGCCGTCGGCGAGGGGGTGGGCGGTGGCGACGAGCGCCTCGCACAGGTCGTCGACGGCGAGCCCCCGGTGGGTGTGCAGGAGGGCCTGGGCTGCGGTGGCGACGGTCGCGTGGGGGGCGGCGGGGAGGGGCCGGTCGTCGCCGAACCAGCGGCAGAGGAGCGGCTGGACGCCGCGGGGGTCGGCGGCCAGCGCCGCCGCGACGGCGTCGAGGCTCCGGTCGCCGCCGTCCCGCTCCGCGCCCGGGATCGGGTCAGCCGGGACGAGCCGCCGCAGCAGGTCGATCCGCTCGTCCTCGCCGAGCGGCAGGCCCAGCCAGAACGCGGACCCGAAGGCGGCGAAGACCGGGTGCCGCTCGGGGCGGGCCCCGATCAGATCGGCGAGCAGCCGCAGCACGGGCAGGTACGGCCTCGGGTCCGGCAGCCGACGCACGCTCTCGCCGAGGAGCCGCGCGGCCCACCAGGCCCCGTCCCCGCCCCGCCCCTCACCGGCGAACCGCCCGAGCGCCTCGGCGAGCCCCCCGAGCCGCGGCGCGAGCCCGGCGGGCCCGCGCTCCCGGTGCAGCAGGAGCAAGGCCTGCAGCACGGGCCCGATCCGATGCCGGGGCACGGGCAACTGCCCACCCCCTCCCTCGCCCCCACGGCCCCGCTGCCGGGGAACGTCGACGAGGGGGCTCGCGCCGGAGGAGGCGGAGGTGCCGGAGGAGGCGGAGGTGCCGGACGAGGCGGGCGTGCCGGGTGCGGCGGCCGCATCGAGCTCGCCGGGCGGACCCGGCTCGGGTGCACGAGGGCCCGCCGTCGCCGGGCCCTCGTCGCGGCCGTGGACCAGGGCGTGCAGGGCCGTGTCCAGGTCGAGGTGGGCCGCCTGGACCCAGTCGGCGAGTTCTTCGTGGGCGAAGCGGTAGCCCGCGCCCGCCGGGACCAGCAGGCCCTCGGTGAGGACGGCCGAGGCCCAGCCCTCCCGCCAGGGGAACAGCTCCTCGAAGGAGGCCCGGTCGAGGACGCCGTGCCCGGGGCCGAGGCACCGGCGGGCCGCCTCGTGCAGCCGGCCGGTCACGCGCGCGGCGAGCCGGCGGACGGCGGTCCCCCGGGGCAGCGGCCGGGAGCCCGCGGCGATCCGGACGGCGGCCCGCAGGCACATCAGGTCCAGGTAGGCGGTGAAGATCTCCTCGCGCCCGGGCCGCCCGGGCACGTCCCCCGGCAGCGCGGCCCGCACCTCGGCGAGCAGCCGCAGGGCGAGCGGGTGCCGGGCGTCCGCCTCGGCAAGGTCCGTCTCCCCGATCCCGTACCCCTCGCGTACGGCACGGGCCTCCGTCGCGGAGTACGGCCCGAGGACGACGGCGGCGGGCAGCCCGGGACCGGTCGCGGCAGCGGACGGCCCGGAGCCGGTCGCGGCAGCGGACGGCCCGGAGCCAGTCGCGGCAGCGGACGGCCCGTCGCCTGGGTCCGGCGCGGGGCGGTGCAGGGCGCCGGGGGTGTAGAGCGCGCCGGCCTGTTCCCAGTGCTCGGGGCGGCAGGCGGTGACGAGGTGGACCTCGTGGGTGCGGAGCCACCGTTCGGTGGCCGTCGTCCAGTCGGCGAGCCGGTGGGCGAGGAGCGGCGGCATCTCCTCGGGGCCGTCGAGGACGACGAGGAGCGGGCGGCCGGCGTCCCGGGCGAGGGCGGCGGCCCGCTCCGGGGTGGCGGTGGTGGTGTCGCCGAGCGCCCCGGAGGCGGCGACGATCCGGCCGGCCTGGTGCAGGGCGCGGCCGACGGCGTCGGCGAGGGAGTGGTCCTCGGCGCGCAGGTCGGCGCCGCGCAGCCGGACGGTGGGGGCGGGGGCGACGCCCCGGGCGCGGCGGGCGCAGAGCGCGGCGAGGGCGGTGGTGCGGCCGGTGCCGGGGGCACCGACGAGGGCGAGGACGGGTACGCGGCCGGCCGTGAAGCGGGCGAACTCACGGACGCAGTCGGGCCGTTCGACGGGTTCGGGCCAGGGGTCGGGCTCACGGACGGGCGCGGTGGAGGTGGCGGTGAGCTCCAGGATCGCGGCGAGGTTGAGGTCGGGGCCGTACGCGGGGACGGTCGCGGCGTTGCGGCGCAGCAGGGCGGTGAGCGGGCCGGTGGGCCGGAGCGGCACGGCGTACCCGGCGGCCGGGCGGTCGCCGTGCAGGGCGGTGCCGAGGACGGCGAGGACGGTGCCGGTGACGGTGTCGAGGACGGGGCCGCCGGCGGCCTGTCCGCCGCGGCGGAGCGCCTCGGCGCCCTCGGTGCCGATGGCGAGTTCGAGTGCGTCGGCGAGGGCGTGGAGGCGATCGGCGGCGGTGTACGTGACGGCGGCGGGTCCGAGGACGCGGGCCTCGCGCCAGCCCTGGGCGGCGATCCGTACGTACGTGCCGGGTTCGATCTCGGGCCGGGTCGCGAGCGGCAGCGGGCGGCCGCCGAGCCCTTCCGTGCGGACGAGCGCGAGGCCGCTCTCGGGCAGCGGGGTGACGGCCTCGGCCTCGGCGAGCCAGGTCCGGTCGCCGGGGGCGTGCAGGACGACACGGCTGAGTCCGTCGACGGCTTCGTGGCTGGTGACGACCGTTCCGTGGTGGTCGGCGAGGAAACCGGTGCCGCGTGGCCGGCCCGCCAGATCGCAGATCCGTACCAGCGTCGCCAGGTCCCCGCGTCCCATGGTGTCGACGGTAGGCGGCCGGTGATCACCCGGAGGTGCCTGCGGGGAAACACGCCCCCCGGCACTCCCCCGTTCACTCCGAGCGCCTCCCTGATGGGGTGAATTTCCGCGGTTCCGCCGGACAGACACTCCACTGGGGAACCCGAGGGGGAAAGCCGTGGGGCGGGCACGCGTGCGCGTGCCCGCCCCACGATGGGCGCAGAGGAACCGGCCCCGGCCGGAGGAACCACCCTCAGCCGAAGACGGCGAGGCTCTTGGCCTTGCCCCGCTGGTCCTCGACGAGCGCCAGCAGCCCGCCCTCGGGGCCGTAGACCGCGACGGGCCCCTTCGGGTACTCCGGCATCTCCAGGCGGACGCCGTTGAGCAGCAGCTTGGCCCGCTTCTCGTCGACGTCCCAGCGCGGGAACGCCGCCGCGGCCGCATCGGCGACCGGCATGACCGTGAGGTCCTCCTGGAGCTGGTCCAGGGTCCTGGCCGAGTCCAGCTTGTACGGGCCGACGCGGGTGCGGCGCAGCGCGGTCAGGTGACCGCCCACGCCGAGGCCGGCGCCGAGGTCCCGGGCGAGCGCCCGGATGTACGTACCGGAGGAGCAGACCACCGAGACGACCAGGTCGACGACGGGGGTGCCGTCCTCGGCGGTCGCCTCGCGGACGTCGTACACCTGGAAGGAGGAGACGGTGACCGGGCGGGCCGGGATCTCGAACTCCTCGCCGCCGCGCACGCGCGCGTACGACCGCTTGCCGTCGATCTTGATCGCGGAGACCTTCGACGGCACCTGCATGATGGCGCCGGTCAGTTCGGCGACGCCCGCGTCGATCTGCTCCCGGGTGACCTTCGAAGCGTCGACCGACGCCGTGATCTCGCCCTCGGCGTCGTCGGTGATCGTCGTCTGGCCCAGGCGGATGGTGCCCAGGTACTCCTTCTCGGTCAGCGCGAGGTGACCGAGGAGCTTGGTCGCCCGCTCCACGCCGAGGACGAGGACGCCCGTGGCCATGGGGTCGAGCGTGCCGGCGTGGCCGACACGACGGGTCTTGGCGATCCCGCGCATCTTGGCCACGACGTCGTGCGAAGTGAAGCCCGACGGCTTGTCGACGATGACAAGCCCGTCGGGCGTCTTTCCCGAGGTGCTCATTCGGCGGCTTCGTCCTCGCCCGGCTTCTTGTAGGGGTCGGCTTCGCCCGCGAAGGCGGCGCCCGAGGACGCCTCCCGCACCTGGGCGTCCGAGGCCCGCGCCTTGTCGAGGAGGTCCTCGATCGTCTTGGCGTTCTCCGGGAGGGCGTCGGCCACGAAGGTCAGGGTCGGGGTGAACTTGGTCCCCGCCGCCCGGCCCACGGCCGAACGGAGGATGCCCTTGGCGCTCTCCAGGCCGGCCGCGGCGCTCGCGCGCTCCTCGTCGTCGCCGTAGACCGTGTAGAAGACCGTGGCCTCCCGCAGGTCACCGGTGACGCGGGTGTCCGTGATGGTCACGTGCGTACCCAGGCGGGGGTCCTTGATGCCGCGCTGCAGCTTCTCGGCGACCACCTCCCGGATGAGGTCTGCCAGCTTCTTCGCCCGCGCGTTGTCGGCCACTGGTCCTTCTCCTTCTTTGCCTTGCTCAATCAGTCTTCATCAGTGTGGAGCCTGCGGCGCACCGACAGCAGCTCCACCTCCGGACGTGCGGCGACGAGCCGCTCGCAGCGGTCGAGCACGTCCGATACGAACCCCGGGTCCCCGGACACCAGCGCGACGCCCAGCCGGGCCCTGCGGTGGAGGTCCTGGTCGCCCACCTCGGCCGCGCTCACGGAGAACTTGCGCTGGAGCTCGGCGACGATGGGCCGGACGACGGAGCGTTTCTCCTTCAACGAATGAACGTCGCCGAGGAGCAGATCGAAGGACAGAGTCCCCACATACATGTGTATCCGGATGTCCCGCCGGTTCGGGGTCAGTGGCCCCGCCGTTCACCCGGCGGGGACACCAGAACCGTACACGCAACGGCCGGGGCCGATCGACGGAATAACTTCCGCCGACCGGCCCCGACTCAGTGCTGCGATCGGACGCGATCAGGCGCGCGGCTTCTCGCGCATCTCGTACGTCGCGATGACGTCGTCGATCTTGATGTCGTTGTAGTTTCCGAGGTTGATACCGCCCTCGAAGCCTTCACGAATCTCGGTGACGTCGTCCTTGAAGCGGCGCAGACCGTGGATGGTGAGATCCTCGGCGATGACCTTGCCGTCGCGGAGCAGTCGCGCCTTGGTGTTGCGCTTGACCTCGCCGGAGCGGATGAGAACACCGGCGATGTTGCCCAGCTTGGACGAGCGGAAGACCTCGCGGATCTCCGCCGTACCGAGCTCGACCTCTTCGTACTCCGGCTTGAGGAGGCCCTTGAGCGCCGCCTCGATCTCCTCGATCGCCTGGTAGATGACCGAGTAGTACCGGACGTCGACGCCCTCGCGCTCCGCCATCTGCGCGGCACGGCCGGCCGCACGGACGTTGTAGCCGATGACGATGGCGTCGGAGCCCATGGCCAGGTCGATGTCCGACTCGGTGACCGCACCCACACCGCGGTGCAGGACACGGATGTCGACCTCTTCGCCGACGTCGAGCTGGAGCAGCGAGGCCTCGAGGGCCTCGACCGCACCGGACGCGTCGCCCTTGATGATGAGGTTGAGTTCCTGGACGAGACCGGCCTTGAGCACCTTGTCGAGGTCCTCGAGGGACACCCGGCGGACGCGCTTGGCGAAGGCGGCGTTGCGCTCACGCGCAGCGCGCTTCTCGGCGATCTGACGGGCCGTACGGTCCTCGTCGACAACCAGGAGGTTGTCGCCGGCACCCGGGACGTTGGTGAGACCCAGGACCAGGACGGGAGTCGACGGGGTCGCCTCCTCGACGTTGTTGCCCTTGTCGTCGAGCATCGCCCGGACACGGCCGTACGCGTCGCCGACCACCACGGTGTCGCCGATGCGCAGCGTTCCGCGCTGGACCAGGACGGTCGAGACGGCACCGCGACCACGGTCGAGGTGGGACTCGATCGCAATACCCTGCGCGTCCTGGTTCGGGTTGGCCCGCAGGTCGAGCGAGGCGTCGGCGGTGAGGACGACGGCCTCGAGCAGGGAGTCGATGTGCAGACCCTGCTTGGCGGAGATGTCGACGAACATCGTGTCGCCGCCGTACTCCTCGGCCACCAGACCGAACTCGGTCAGCTGACCGCGGACCTTGGTCGGGTCGGCACCCTCGACGTCGATCTTGTTGACCGCGACGACGATCGGGACGCCGGCGGCCTTGGCGTGGTTGAGCGCCTCGATCGTCTGCGGCATGACGCCGTCGTTGGCCGCGACCACGAGGATCGCGATGTCGGTCGACTTCGCACCACGGGCACGCATGGCGGTGAACGCCTCGTGACCCGGGGTGTCGATGAAGGTGATGCGACGCTCTTCGCCGTTGACCTCGGTACCCACCTGGTAGGCACCGATGTGCTGGGTGATGCCACCGGCCTCGCCCGCGACGACGTTCGTCTTGCGGATGGCGTCGAGCAGTCGGGTCTTACCGTGGTCGACGTGACCCATGACGGTGACGACCGGCGGACGGGAGACCAGAGCCTCTTCGCCACCCTCGTCCTCGCCGAACTCGATGTCGAAGGACTCGAGCAGCTCGCGGTCCTCCTCCTCGGGCGAGACGATCTGAACCTGGTAGTTCATCTCGTCGCCGAGCATCTGCAGCGTGTCGTCGGAGACGGACTGCGTCGCCGTGACCATCTCGCCGAGGTTCATCATCACCGCGACGAGCGACGCCGGGTTGGCGCCGATCTTCTCGGCGAAGTCGGTGAGGGAGGCACCGCGCGACAGACGAATGACCTCGCCGCCACCGCGGGGAAGCATCACGCCGCCCACGGACGGGGCCTGCATGGCCTCGTACTCCTGACGCCTCTGACGCTTCGACTTGCGACCACGACGCGCGGGACCGCCGGGACGACCGAAGGCGCCCTGCGTGCCACCACGGCCACCCGGACCGCCGGGACGGCCACCGAAGCCACCGGGACGACCGCCGAAGCCGCCGCCACCGCCGCCGGGACCACCCGGACGACCGCCGCCGCCACCGGGACCACCGGGACGACCGGCGAAGCCGCCGCCGCCACCGCCGGGACCGGCCGGACGACCGGCGAAGCCGGGACGACCGCCGCCGCCACCGCCGGGACCACCCGGACGGCCGCCGGGGCCACCGGGACCACGGCCACCGCCGCCAGGACCGGGACGCGGACCGGCAGCGGGACGCTGCGGCATCATGCCCGGGTTCGGACGGTTACCGCCGGGCGCGCCGCCCGGACGGGGAGCCTGCGGGCGAGGCATGCCACCGGGGGTGGGACGGGCACCGCCCTGACCCTGCGGACGCGGGGCGCCACCGGGGCCACCCTGCGGACGCGGGGCGCCCGGAGCGGCACCGGGGCCGCCGGGACGGGGAGCGCCGCCACCCGGACGGGGCGTCTGCGGACGCGCCATGCCGGTGGAGCCACCCGAGGTGAAGGGGTTGTTGCCCGGACGGGGACCGGCCGGACGGGCACCGCCCGGACGGGGAGCGCCCTGGCCCTGCGGACGCGGGGCACCCTGGCCCTGCGGACGCGGAGCGCCCTGACCCGGACGGGCGGGACGCTCGCCGGCGGGACGGGGGCCCGAGGGGGCGCCACCGGGGCGCTGACCGGCGGCGGGAGCCGACGGGGGCGCGGTGAACTCCGGGGCGGCCGGAGCCGGGGTGACCGGCTTGGGCGCGGGCTTCGGGCCCGGGCGGGGGCCCGAGGCGGCCGGAGCCGGAGAGGGGGTGCTGCTCGCGGGCGCGGCCGGAGTGACCGGAGCCGGCGCCGCAGGCGCGGCGGGGGCCGGCTTGGGGGCCGGGGCGCCGGGCTTCGGAGCAGCGGGACGAGCCGCGGCGGCCGGAGACGGCGCCGCGGGGGAGGGCGCCGCCTTGCGGGGCGCGCCGGGCTTGGCAGCGGTCTTGCCGGCGTTGCCGCCGGGACCCTGCAAAGCGTCAGTCAACTTGCGCACGACCGGCGCCTCGATCGTCGAGGACGCCGAACGGACGAATTCACCGAGTTCTTGGAGCTTGGCCATGACGACCTTGCTCTCCACGCCGAACTCCTTGGCGAGTTCGTATACCCGGACCTTAGCCACTTTGCTCCTTTGTGAGGTCCGGGTTACCGCCGGACCGTCGCTACTTCATGGGCGTACTCATCGCGTACTCATCGAGTGCTCATCGCAATC
The DNA here is from genome assembly GCF_049913175.1 of Streptomyces sp. R-07. NCBI lineage: Bacteria > Bacillati > Actinomycetota > Actinomycetes > Kitasatosporales > Streptomycetaceae > Streptomyces > Streptomyces sp. R-07. The sequence continues at coordinate 5,846,599 of NZ_CP183978.1, read as the reverse complement.
TCGACCTACTTCCAACTCGCGAGGTACCTGACCGCACGGTGTTCCGTGCCGTACTCCTTGTTCACTGCGGTGCCGGCTGTTCGATGTGATGACGTAGTTCCGCTGTTTCGAGCGGCCCCTGGACCTTGAAGGCCCTCGGGAACGCTCGGCGGCGGACCGCCAGATCGAGACAAGCCACAGCGGGGTGCAGGTACGCACCCCGGCCGGGCAGCGTACCGCGATGATCAGGAACGCACTCGTCCTTGTTCACCACGATCCGCAGCAGATCGCTCTTGGCCGCTCGCTCCCGGCATCCCACACAGGTTCGCTCAGGGCACGCGCAGGCATGCGTCCGGCCAGACACGATTAAGTCTACCTCCCCGTACCGACCTCACCTGTTCGGGGCAAGAATCGAACACTTGTTGGCCAAAAACGGTCTCAGTCCCGGGGCTCGGCCGGCTCGGTGTCCGGGCGGATGTCGATCCGCCAGCCGGTGAGACGCGCGGCCAGGCGGGCGTTCTGGCCCTCCTTGCCGATCGCCAGCGACAGCTGGTAGTCCGGCACCGTCACCCGCGCGGAGCGGGCGGCCATGTCGACGACCTCGACCTTGGAGACCCGCGCCGGCGAGAGCGCGTTCGCCACCATCTCGGCCGGGTCGTCCGACCAGTCGACGATGTCGATCTTCTCGCCCAGCAGCTCCGCCATCACGTTGCGGACGCGGCTGCCCATGGGGCCGATGCAGGCGCCCTTGGGGTTCAGGCCCGAACGGGTGGCGCGGACGGCGATCTTGGTGCGGTGACCGGCCTCACGGGCGATGGCCGCGATCTCGACCGAGCCGTCGGCGATCTCCGGCACCTCCAGGGCGAAGAGCTTCTTCACCAGATTGGGGTGGGTGCGCGAGAGGGTGACGGACGGACCGCGGACACCCTTCGCCACCCGGACGACGTACGTGCGCAGCCGCAGACCGTGCGTGTAGTCCTCGCCCGGCACCTGCTCCTGCACCGGGAGGATGGCCTCCAGCTTGTCGTCGAGCCGGACGAGGACGTTCTTCGGGTCCTTGCCCTGCTGCACCACACCGGCGACGACATCGCCCTCGCGGCGCGCGTACTCGCCGAAGGTCACGTCGTTCTCGGCGTCCCGCAGACGCTGCTGGATGACCTGGCGGGCGGTGCTCGCCGCGATCCGGCCGAAGTCCGACGGGGTGTCGTCGAAGTCCTTGGGCTCCTGGCCCTCCTCCAGGTCGGAGGGGTCCTCCTTCGCCCACACCGTCACGTGGCCGGTGGCCCGGTTCAGCTCCACGCGCGCGTGGCGGCGGGCGTCGGGAGTCCGGTGGTACGCGATGAGGAGGGCCGACTCGATCGCCTCGACCAGCATCTCGAAGGAGATGTCCTTCTCCTGCGCCAAGCCCTTCAGAAGCTTCACATCGATGTCCACGGCTACGCCTCCTCTTCCTTCTTGTCCTTGCGGTTGAACTCGATCTCGACACGCGCCTTGACGATGTCGGCGAACGCGACCCGGCGGGCGGTGGGCTTGCGCCCCTTCACGCCCGGGACCTCCATGTCGAGGCCGTCCTCGTCCACGGCGAGGATGCGCGCGACCAGCTCCCCGTCCTCGGCCAGCTGGAGCTTCGCCAGGCGGCCGGTGGCGCGCACGTAGTGGCGGTGCTCGGTGAGGGGGCGGTCGGCGCCGGGGGAGCTGACTTCGAGGACGTACTCGCCCTCGCCCATCGCGTCGGTCTCGTCGAGCTTCTCGGAGATCGCGCGGCTCAGCTCGGCGCAGACGTCCAGCTCCACGCCCTCGTCCGAGTCGACGACGATCCGCAGCAGTCCGCGGCGGCCGGCCCGGGACACCTCGATCTCTTCCAGATCCAGGTCCTTCGCGGCGACGAGCGGCTCCACGAGTCCGCGCAGCCTGTCGCTCTGGGTGGTGCTCATCCGGGTGACTCCTCGGCCGCGTGTGCTGTTGTGGGTTCGTCGCGTGTCAGACCAAAGGGTATCCGGTCCGGGAGGGTGTTGCCGTCCATGCCCCCGGGGCCCGCGGGTACGCTCGCCTGCGGTGATCTCGACGATCTTCGACGACGGACGGCAGCCGAGGGAGAAGGCGTGACGACGACGGGCAGGCGCGCACTCCTCGTGGCGGGTGCGGCGGCGGGAGCGAGCGCCCTCGCGGGCTGCACCTCCCCTTCCGGCGAACAGCCCCGGCGGCCGAGCGCCGCCGAGCTGGAGGCCGAACGGGTGGCGCGCACCGAGGCGGCCCTGCGGCTGCGGTCGGTGACCGCCGCGCGCGGCCTGCTGGAACGTTACGACGCGGCGCTCGCCGCCCACCCCGTCCTCGCGCCCCGGCTGAACCCGCTGCGGCGCGCGGTGGCGGCGCACACGAAGGCCCTCGGCGAGGGCGGCACGACGGTGAGCCCCGCCACGACCGCCACCGCCTCCACCTCCCCGTCCGCCTCCGCCTCCGCCTCCGCCTCCGGGAAGCCCACGGCCTCCCCCACCCCCGTACGGGTGGCGACCGACCCCGGGGCCGCCCTCAGGGAGCTCGCCGCCGCCGAACGCACGGCCTCCGAAGGACACACGGCCGCGCTGCTCACCGCCCCGCCCGAGTACGCCCGGCTGCTCGCCTCGGTGGCGGCCTCCGGCGCCGCCCACGCCTACCTGCTGACCGAAGGAGCACGGGCATGAGCGCCCTCGACGCGACCCAGGCCGCACTGGCCGCCGAGCACGCCGCGGTGTACGGGTACGGGGTCGTCGGCGGCCGGATCGGCACGGAGCGGCGGGCCGAGGCCACCGCCGCGTACGAGGCGCACCGGGCCCGGCGGGACGCGCTGCGCCGGACCGTACGGGACCTCGGCGGGACGCCGGTGGCGGCGGAGGCCGCGTACGAGCTGCCCTTCCGGGTCACGGACCCGGCCGGCGCGGTGCGGCTCGCGGCGGTCCTGGAGGGCCGGGTGGCCGGGGTCTACTCCGACCTCGTCCGGGCCACCGAGGGCCCCGCGCGGGGCGAGGCGGCCGTCGCGCTCCGGGAGGCGGCGGTACGCGCCGTCCGCTGGCGCGGCAGCGACGTAACCTTTCCTGGGCTCGCCGAGCGGCTGTAGTCCCGCCCCGACCGAAGGAACAACGTACGCATGGGTTTCGAACCGCCGCAGCGACTGGCCAGGACGCTCGGTGAGACGTACGGGGACGCCGCGGCGGCCGCATGGCTCGGGAAGCTGCCCGAGCTCGCCGGCCAGGCGCTCGCCCACGCGTCCCTGGACGCCGAACGGGTGCTGGCCCCCGGCGGACGGAGCAGCCTGGTCGCACTCGTCCGGCGCTCCGACGGCTCCCCCGCCGCGCTCAAGATCGCGCCCCCCTTCACCCGGCCCGACCTGGAGCGGGACGCGCTGGCGCACTGGAACGGCTGGGGCGCGGTCCAGCTCCTCGACGAGGCCGGGGAGGGCGCGCTCGTCCTCGAACGGCTCCACTCCGAGGTCTCCCTGCGCTCCCTGCCCGAGGCGAAGTCGCTCCTGGAGGCGGCGGGCACCGTACGGAAGCTGTGGGTCGAGCCCCCGGCCGGGCACGGCTTCGAGACGGTGGCGGAGCGGACGGCGGCGCAGGCCTCCGCCATGGAGTATCACCGGGCCGACGCCGCCGCCGGGGAGCTGGCGGCGGCGGCGCTCGCGGCCCGCGAGGAGCTGGTGGCGGCCGACACCGAGACCCTGCTCCTGCACGGGAACTTCCGGCAGGGCAAGGTGCTCGCCGGCGACCGGGCGCCCTGGCTGGCCGTCGGCCCCGAGCCGCTGGTCGGCGAGCGGGCCTACGACCTCGCCCGGCTCGTACGCGACCGGGTCGAGGACCTGGTGGCCGCGTCCTCCGGCGCCTCCGCGGCCCGGCGACGGGTCAACAAACTGGCGGACTCCCTGGACCTGGACCGGGAGCGGCTGCTCGGCTGGACCCTGTTCCGCGCGGTCGAGTCGGGGACGCGGGCACTGACCGCGGGGCGTCGGCAGGATGCCGAGCTGCTCCTGGAGTTCGCGAGCTGGCTGTAGGGGAATACCCTTTTTGTAGCTTTCGGCTCGATTCCAGGGGGCCGTGATGATCCAAGAGCTTCTGACGGTAGCGGCCGGCGCGGCTGCGGCACTCGCGGTGTACGCGGGCGCGGCGGCGCGGGTCGTGAAGCAGTACGAACGCGGCGTCGTCTTCCGCTTCGGCCGGCTGCGCGACGACATACGGGCGCCCGGCTTCACGATGATCGTTCCGGTCGTCGACCGCCTGCACAAGGTGAACATGCAGATCGTCACGATGCCCGTGCCCGCACAGGAGGGCATCACCCGGGACAACGTGACGGTGCGGGTCGACGCGGTCGTGTACTTCAAGGTGGTCGACGCGGCGGACGCGGTGGTACGGGTCGAGGACTACAAGTTCGCCGTCTCGCAGATGGCGCAGACCTCGCTGCGGTCGATCATCGGCAAGAGCGACCTCGACGACCTGCTCTCCAACCGCGAGAAGCTCAACCAGGGCCTGGAACTGATGCTCGACAGCCCCGCGATGGGCTGGGGCGTCGCGATCGACCGGGTCGAGATCAAGGACGTGTCCCTACCGGAGACCATGAAGCGCTCGATGGCCCGGCAGGCGGAGGCGGACCGTGAGCGACGGGCGCGGGTCATCAACGCGGACGCCGAACTCCAGGCCTCGAAGAAGCTGGCGGAGGCGGCGGGAGTGATGTCGGCGCAGCCGGCGGCGCTGCAGCTGCGGCTGCTGCAGACGGTGATGGCGGTGTCGGCGGAGAAGAACTCGACGCTGGTCCTGCCGATCCCGGTGGAACTGCTGCGGTTCCTGGAGCGGGCGGCGCCGGAGCACGGGGCGGCATCGCTGCCGGTGGCGCCGCTGAGCGAGGCGTATCTGAAGGGCCGGGCGGCGGCGGAGGAGTCGATCGAGGACCTGACGGGCTCCTCGGTGGACCCGACGCCCCAGGAGAACACCCCCTGACCCCACGAAGCCCGTGCCGGGGCGGGTTGCGGGCCGCGCCCTGCCGGGCCGCCGGGTCGTGGGCCGCGCCCTCGCCGCACCGGGTTGTGGGCAGGCGTTCCGCCGGGGCGATGGTGGTCCCCCCTGCTCGAGCGAAGCCGAGAGCTCGGGGAAGGGTGGGCACAACCCACGACGGCGCCGCACGCCGGGCGCGGGTCCAGGCCCGGAAGCCTGGGCCCGGCACGGGGCGCCGTCCCGTGTGCCCACCCGTCCAGCCCTGGGGGTCCCCCGGACGAAGTCTGGGGGAGGGACGATTGCCCACACGGCGGTGGCGGGGGCGCCGCCCCCGCGGGGCGCGAACCCCGGAGCGGGGCAGCCCACGCGAGGTCACCACGTGCGCGGGCCCGCACCGGAGGTGGGCCGAGGGCACCGCCCCGCAGGCGCGGCCCGCACAGCGGTGGGCACCGTCCACGCAGGCGCGCGGTGGCGGGTGGCCGCGCAGGGGTGCGGGGCCCCGTGGGCCCCGCGTGGTGCGGGTTACGCCGTCAGGCGGGCGAGCGCCTCGTCGACCGTCAGTTCCTCGCGCTCGCCCGTGCGGCGGTCCTTCAGCTCCACGACGCCCTCGCCCGCGCGGCGGCCCGCGACGAGGATCTTCGGGACGCCCATGAGCTCCGAGTCGGTGAACTTGACGCCCGGGGAGACGCCCGCGCGGTCGTCGACCAGGACGCGGAGGCCGGCCGCGGAGAGCTTCTCCGAGACTTCGAGGGCCAGCTCGGTCTGGAGCGCCTTGCCGGCGGCGACGACGTGGACGTCGGCCGGGGCGACCTCGGAAGGCCAGCACAGGCCCTTCTCGTCGGCGGTCTGCTCGGCGAGGGCGGCCACCGCGCGGGAGACGCCGATGCCGTACGAGCCCATGGTGACGCGGACGGGCTTGCCGTTCTGGCCGAGGACGTCGAGCTTGAGGGCGTCGGCGTACTTGCGGCCCAGCTGGAAGATGTGGCCGATCTCGATGGCGCGGTCCAGCTTCAGGCCGGTGCCGCACTTGGGGCACGGGTCGCCCTCCTGGACGACGACGACGTCGACGTACTCGGCGACCTCGAAGTCACGGCCCGCGACGACGTTCTTCGCGTGCATGCCCTCCTTGTTGGCGCCCGTGATCCACGCGGTGCCGGGCGCCACGCGCGGGTCGGCGATGTAGGTGACCTTCTCCAGGCCCTGGGGGCCGACGTAGCCGCGGACGAGGTCGGCGCGCTGCGCGAAGTCCTCCTCCGTCACCAGCTCGACCGTGGCGGTCGGGCCGAAGTGCTCCTCGACCTTGCCCATGTCGACCTCGCGGTCGCCGGGGACGCCGATGGCGACGATCTCGCCGTCGACCTTCACCAGGAGGTTCTTCAGGGTCGCGGAGGCGGGCACGCCCAGCGAGGCGGCGAGCGTCTCGATGGTGGGGGTGTCGGGGGTCGGGATCTCCTCGGCGGCGGGGACCGCGGCGCCGTCGACCGGCTTCACCGTCTGGTGCACCGCTTCGGTGTTCGCGGCGAAGTCGCAGTTCGGGCAGTCGGCGAAGGTGTCCTCGCCGGCCTCGGCCGGGGCGAGGAACTCCTCGGACTTGGAGCCGCCCATGGCGCCGGCGGTGGCGGCGACGATGCGGTAGTCGAGGCCGAGGCGCTCGAAGACGCGCTGGTAGGCCTGGCGGTGCCGGGCGTAGGACTGGGCGAGGCCCTCGTCCTCCGTGTCGAAGGAGTACGAGTCCTTCATCAGGAACTCGCGGCCGCGCAGGATGCCGGCGCGGGGGCGGGCCTCGTCGCGGAACTTGGTCTGGATCTGGTACAGGATGACCGGCAGGTCCTTGTAGGACGAGCACTGGTCCTTGACCAGGAGGGTGAAGATCTCCTCGTGGGTGGGGCCGAGGAGGTAGTCGCCGCCCTTGCGGTCCTGGAGGCGGAAGAGCTCGGCGCCGTACTCGTCCCAGCGGCCGGTCGCCTCGTACGGCTCGCGGGGCAGCAGCGCGGGCAGGGAGACCTCCTGCGCGCCGATGGCGTCCATCTCCTCGCGGACGATCCGCTCGACGTTGGAGAGGACCTTCTTGCCCAGGGGCAGCCAGCTCCAGATGCCGGCGGCGGTGCGGCGGACGTAGCCGGCGCGGACGAGGAGCTTGTGGCTGAGGACCTCGGCGTCCGCCGGGTCGTCGCGCAGCGTCTTCGCCATCAACTGGGACATGCGCTGGACCGGTGCGTTGGCCATGGTTCTCGTACTCCTGAGGGGACGGACGGTGATGGCCCCGAGGTTAGCCGGGCCGCCCCTGGCAGGAGAAATCAGTTCCGGCGCTTGAGCGGCAGCGGGGCGCCCATCACCGCGTACGGGCGGGGGGCGCTCGGGAAGTGCACCTGGCGGGCGAGGTCCTCGTAGCCGAGGGCCCGGTAGAGGCCGCGGGCGGGGCTGTCGGTGTCGATCGCGGAGAGGATGGAGCGCGGTTCTGCGGCGCCGTCGGTGAGGGTGGTGATCAGCTCGCGGCCCACGCCCCGGCCCTGGAAGTCGGGGTGGACGTGGAGTTCGGTGATGACGAAGGAGTCGTCGAGCCAGTCGGCGGTGCCGGTGGCCCGCAGGTACGTCTCGACGACGGTGGACCACCAGTGGGTGCGGTCGTTGGGCATCCCGTACACGAATCCGACGAGCCGTCCGTCGGGGGTGGTGGCTCCGTGGGCGCGGGCGCCGGGGCTGAGGAGGTGGCGCAGCACGATGTGGCGGCGTACGGCGACCTCGCCGGCGTCCAGGCCGAAGGCGAGCGCCTGCACGGCGAGGGCCTCGTCCACCCGGGCGGCGAGATTGACCGGACCGATCACGACCTCTGCGTCATCCATGCGGCGCACCCTACAAGCGCCCGCCCGCCTCAGGACAGCACGTTCAGAAGAGCACGCTCATGAAGGCACCGGTCTCGCGGAAGCCGACCCGGCGGTACGCGGCCCTCGCCGGGGTGTTGTAGTCGTTCACGTACAGGCTGACGACGGGGGCGATGTCGGCCAGGGCGTACTGGAGGACGGCGGCCATGCCCGTCTCGGAGAGGCCCTTGCCGCGGTGTTCGGGGGCGACCCAGACGCCCTGGATCTGGCAGGCCTGGCGGGTGGCGGCGCCGATCTCGGCCTTGAAGACGACCTTGCCGTCCTCGATGCGGGCGAAGGAGCGCCCGGCGCCGACGAGTTCGGCGACGCGGGCCTGGTAGAGCAGTCCGCCGTCGTTGGCGAGCGGGGAGACGCCGACCTCCTCGGTGAACATGGCGACGCAGGCGGGCATGATCGCCTCCATCTCGTCCTTGCGGACGCGGCGCACCAGCGGATCGGGCGCGACGGTGGCGGAGGGCGCCTCGGCGACCATCAGCGGCTGTCGGGCGCGGACGTCCCTGGCCGGGCCCCAGCTGGGCTCCAGGAGCCGCCACAGCTGCGTGGTGGGCTCGACGGGGCCGACGATCGAGGAGCAGCGGCGGCCGACCCTGCGGGCCCGGTCGGCGAAGGCGCGGACGGCCTCGGGGGTGGCGCAGAGGGGGACCAGGTTGGCGCCGGAGTAGCAGAGCGAGCGCAGCCGGCCCTCGGTGTACCAGCCCCACATCTCGCCGCCGAGGCGCCAGGGGTCGAGCCCGGCGACCTGGACGCGGGCGGTCACGAAGGCGTTCTCGACGGGGGCGCTCTCCAGGACGGCGAGTGCGGCGCCGAGGTCGGCGGGTTCGAGGACCCGAGTGGTGGTCTCTGTCAGCACGAGGGGGCCTCACGGTACGGATCTGCTGGTCTCCGCACTGTACCCCCGTGCCCTGTGGCGGGTCCCGTCACCGGCGCGAAGCCCCTCCACCGGGTGGGGTGGAGGGGCTTCGCGGGAGTTCCGGGAGGGATCCGGGCGGCGTCCCGAGGGATTCCGGGCCGGGTCAGCCGGCGATGGCGACCGTCGGCTCGCCGCTGGCGACGCCGTCCTTCTCCATCTGCTCGGCGATCTTGAGCGCCTCTTCGATGAGGGTCTCGACGATCTTCGACTCGGGGACGGTCTTGATGACCTCGCCCTTCACGAAGATCTGGCCCTTGCCGTTGCCGGAGGCGACGCCGAGGTCGGCCTCGCGGGCCTCGCCGGGGCCGTTGACGACGCAGCCCATGACGGCGACGCGCAGCGGGACGGTCATGCCGTCGAGGCCGGCGGTGACCTCCTCGGCGAGCTTGTAGACGTCTACCTGGGCGCGGCCGCAGGACGGGCAGGAGACGATCTCCAGGCGGCGCTGGCGCAGGTTCAGCGACTCCAGGATCTGCATGCCGACCTTGATCTCCTCGACCGGCGGCGCGGAGAGCGAGACGCGGATGGTGTCGCCGATGCCCTGGGAGAGGAGGGCGCCGAAGGCGACGGCCGACTTGATGGTGCCCTGGAAGGCCGGGCCCGCCTCGGTGACGCCGAGGTGCAGCGGGTAGTCGCACTGGGCGGCGAGCTGGCGGTAGGCCTCGACCATGACGACCGGGTCGTTGTGCTTGACCGAGATCTTGATGTCGCGGAAGCCGTGCTCCTCGAAGAGGGAGGCCTCCCAGAGGGCGGACTCGACGAGCGCCTCGGGCGTGGCCTTGCCGTACTTCTTCAGCAGGCGGGCGTCGAGCGAGCCGGCGTTGACGCCGATCCGGATCGGGGTGCCGGCGTCGGAGGCCGCCTTGGCGATCTCCTTGACCTTGTCGTCGAACTGCTTGATGTTGCCCGGGTTGACGCGGACGGCCGCGCATCCGGCGTCGATCGCGGCGAACACGTACTTCGGCTGGAAGTGGATGTCGGCGATGACCGGGATGGAGGACTTCCGGGCGATCGTGGCGAGCGCGTCGGCGTCGTCCTGGGTCGGGCAGGCCACGCGCACGATCTGGCAGCCGGAGGCGGTCAGCTCGGCGATCTGCTGGAGCGTGGCGCCGATGTCGGAGGTGCGGGTCGTCGTCATCGACTGGACGGAGACGGGCGCGTCACCGCCGACGGCCACGCTGCCGACCTGGATCTGGCGGCTCTTGCGCCGCTCGGCGAGCCGGGTCGGAACGGTCGGGATACCGAGAGAAATCGCGGTCATCTTTTGTGCAACCTCAAGGTTGTGCGTCGGCGGGCTCAGGTCTCCGAGGTTACCGCCCCGGGGGCGGAGGGCCGGACACCACAGGGTCCGGCCCCCCAGGGAGCTACGTGATCTTCACCGGGTTGACGATGTCGGCGGCGAGCACGAGCAGCGTGAAGCAGACGAAGACGCCGGCCACCACGTAGGCGGCGGGCATCAGCTTGGCCACGTCGAACGGGCCCGGGTCGGGGCGCTTGAAGATCCGGGCCATGTGGCGGCGGACGGACTCCCACAGGGCGCCCGCGATGTGGCCGCCGTCGAGCGGCAGCAGCGGGAGCATGTTGAACAGGAACAGCGAGACGTTGAACATGACCAGCAGGTTCATGAACATCACGAGGATCGTCGTCGGCGGCGCCTCGACGGTCATCAGCTCGCCGGTGATCCGGGCGGCGCCGAGCACGCCGACCGGGGAGTCCTCGGCGCGCTCGCCGTCGCCGAAGGTGGCGTCCCAGAGGCCGGGGATCTTGCCCGGGAGGGCGATGACCGAGTGGACGCCGTTCTGCAGGAGATCGGTCATCCGGTCGGTGGTCTCGCCGAAGGAGAGCGGCGCGACCTCGGTCTTGGAGGCGAAGCCGAGGTATCCGGCGTCGATGTAGGTCACGGGCTGGACGACCTTGCCGTCCTCGTCCTTCTTCGGGACCTTGTTCGACACCAGGGTGGGGTGCAGGTCCACGCGCTGACCGGCCCGCTCGACCGTGACCGTCGCCGGGCCGATGGTGTCGCGGATGCGGTCGGAGAGGGTGTCCCAGTCGGCGACCGGGGTGCCGTTGAAGGCGACGATCCTGTCGCCGTCCTTCAGACCGGCCTTGAACGCCGGGGACACCGGGTCGCCCGCGGCGCACTTCTCGCGCTTCTCGCTCTGCTTGATGACGCACTTCTGGACGCCGGCGACCTGGGTCGTCTGGCCCTCGATGCCCAGGGTCATCATCGAGCCGAAGAACAGCGCCGCCGCCAGGACCAGGTTCATGAACGGTCCGGCGAACATCACGATCACGCGCTTCCACGGCTTGCGCGTGTAGAAGAGCCGCGTCTCGTCGCCCTCCTGGAGCTCCTCGTACGAGGCCTCGCGGGCGTCCTCGATCATGGAGCGCCAGGGCGAGGTGGAGCGGGCCTCGATCTTGCCGTCGTCGCCCGGCGGGAACATGCCGATCATGCGGATGTAGCCGCCGGCCGGGATGGCCTTGATGCCGTACTCGGTGTCGCCGCGCTTCCTCGACCAGATGGTGGGGCCGAAGCCGACCATGTACTGCGGCACGCGGATGCCGAAGAGCTTGGCCGTGGAGAGGTGGCCGAGCTCGTGCCACGCGATGGAGACGAGGAGGCCGAGGGCGAACAGCACGATGCCCAGGGCGTACAGGAGCATTTCGGTCATGCGCGGGCCTCCGCTGTTGCCTTCGCTGCGAGCTCTCGGGCCCGGGCGCGCGCCCAGGTCTCCGCTTCGAGGACGTCCGACACCGTGAGCAGGGTTCCCGCGGTGGGCTTTCCGTGCTCGGTGACGACCGCAGTGACCGTATCCATGATTCCGTTGAACGGCAGCCGTCCGGCGAGAAACGCCTCGACGCACTCCTCGTTCGCCGCGTTGAAGACGGCGGGGGCCGTGCCGCCCAGTCCGCCGACGTGCCGGGCCAGGCCGACCGACGGGAAGGCCTCCGTGTCGAGCGGGAAGAACTCCCAGGTGGAGGCCTTGGTCCAGTCGAAGGCGGGGGCCGCGTCCGGAACACGCTCGGGCCAGCCGATGCCGATGGCGATCGGGCCGCGCATGTCCGGCGGGGTGGCCTGGGCGAGCGTGGAGCCGTCAGTGAACTCGACCATCGAGTGGACGTACGACTGCGGGTGGACGACGACCTCGATGCGGTCGAACGGGATGTCGTAGAGCAGGTGGGCCTCGATGACCTCCAGGCCCTTGTTCACCAGGGTCGCGCTGTTCACCGTGATCACCGGGCCCATCGCCCAGGTCGGGTGGGCGAGCGCGTCCTCGCGGGTGACATGCGCAAGCTCCGCGCGCGTACGGCCGCGGAAGGGGCCGCCGGAGGCCGTGACGACCAGCTTGCGGACGTCGGCGCGGGTGCCGGCGGCGAGCGCCTGGAAGAGCGCCGCGTGCTCGGAGTCGACCGGGATGATCTGGCCCGGCTTGGCGAGCGCCTTGACCAGGGGGCCGCCGACGATCAGCGACTCCTTGTTGGCGAGGGCGAGGGTGCGGCCGGCTTCGAGGGCGGCGAGCGTCGGCGCGAGGCCGATGGAGCCGGTGATGCCGTTGAGGACGGTGTGACACGGGGAGGCAGCCAGCTGGGCGGCGGCGTCCGGCCCCGCCAGGAGCTCGGGCAGGGGCTCGGAGCCGTACAGCGCCTTCAGCGCCTCCCGCAGCTCGGGCAGCGCCTCCTCGCGGGCCACGGCGACCGCGGCGACCCGGAGGCGGTGCGCCTGCTCGGCGAGCAGTCCGATCCGGCCGCCGGAGGCCGCGAGGGCGGTGACCCGGAAGCGGTCGGGGTTGCGCAGCACCAGATCGATGGCCTGGGTGCCGATGGACCCGGTCGAGCCGAGGACGACGATGTCCCGGCGTCCTTCGGAGACGTCGAAGGCGATATGGGGGTCGGCGAGAGGAGAGGGGCGGTCGCTCATGCCCCCCATTCTTGCCGCAAACGCTGTGCGGTCTTCACGGGGTGTGGACGAACGCGTCGAACACCCGGTGGAAGTCGGGGAACGTCTTCTTGACGCAGCCGGGGTCGTCGAAGGTGATCCCGGGGGTGCGCAGCGCCGTGACCGCGAAGGACATGACGATCCGGTGGTCGCCGTGCGTGGCGATCTCGACGGGTCCGGCCGGGGCGCCGGGGTGGATCTCGATCCAGTCGGGGCCGGTCTCGACGGTGATGCCGAGGCGGCGGAGGTTCTCGGCGCAGGCGTCGAGGCGGTCGCACTCCTTGACCCGGGTGTTGGCGACGTCCTCGATGCGGACGGGTCCGTCGGCGAAGGGCGCGATCGCGGCGAGGGTCGGCATGGTGTCCGAGATGTCCCGCATGTTGACGGTGAGGCCGCGCAGGGTGCCGGTGGAGCGGACGGTCGTCCCGGCCTCGGTGATCTCGACCTCGGCGCCCATGCGGCGCAGCACGTCGACGAAGGCCAGATCGCCCTGGAGCGCGCCGGTGCCGAGTCCGGGGACGGTGACGGAGCGGCCCTTCTGCAGGGCCGCGGCGGCGAAGAAGTAGCTGGCGGTGGAGGCGTCGGGCTCGATGCCGTAGGTCAGCGCCCGGTAGCCGGTGGGGGCGACCCGGTACGTACGTCCCTCCTGCCGGATCTCGGCGCCGAAGCTCCGCATCATGGCGAGGGTGATCTCGACGTACGGCTCCGAGACCAGGTCCGTGACGGTGATGTCGAGGCCCTCGGCGGTGAGCGGGCCCAGCATGAGCAGGGCGGTCAGGTACTGGGAGGACTGCCCGGCGTCGAGGGTGAGCGCGCCGCCCTTCACGCCGTGGGCGTGGACGCTGAGGGGGTGGTGGCCGTCGCGCTCGCCGTGCCGCAGGTCGACGCCGAGGTCACGGAGGGCGGTGCTGAGCGGGCCGAGGGGGCGGCGGCGCATCTGCGCGGAGGCGTCGAAGCGGTACGTGCCGTGGCCGGCGGCGACGAGGGTCGGCAGGAAGCGGGCGGTGGTGGCGCCGTCCCGGCAGTACACGTCGGCCTCGGCAGCCCCGGGCCCGGCGGGCCGGCCCTCGATGTGCCAGGCGCCTGACTCGCGGCGGACCGCGTACCCGAGGGCGGCGAGCCCCTCGGCGAAGCCCTCGGTGTCGTCGGAGACGAGCGGGCGCAGGAGGGTGGTGGTGCCCTCCGCGGCGGCGGCGAGGAAGAGCGCGCGGGCGGTGACGGACTTGGAGCCGGGGATGTCGATGACGGTCACGGGGCCATCCTGCCGCCCCGGACGCCACGACCGCGGCCTGGTCCGCCACGTGGACGGCACCTGTGCGGCCGCGTGCGCCCACGCAGGGGGCGCCGGTGCGGGGCTCCCCGCCCGTGTGGGCAATCGTCCCGCAGGGCGGGACGGGTGGGCACACGGGACGGCGCCCTCGGCGGCGCCTCCGCGCTCCACGCCTGGACCCGCACCACCAGGGTGCCGCACACAGGGGTGCGCGTCAGGGCGCGGAAGCCTCTGGCGCCGGCAAGGGCGCCGTCCGTTGTGCCCACCCGTTCCGCCCCGGCGGAACGCATGCCCACAACGGGGGTGGGTGCGGCGAAGCCGTGGGGGGCGGAGGTGTCGCGTTGTCAGTCGATCTTGCGGTGGACGTTTCGCTCCCGGGACGGGCCCGGTGTGGCGTCCGCGATCCACGCTCCCTCGCCGCTCGGGTCGACGATGCCCGCCTCCAGCCAGGTGTAGCGGCCCGCCAGTACCCCGTCGACGATCCGCCGGTCGAGGTCGTCCGTGTTGGACCAGAGGCGGTCGAAGAGCTCCTCGATCCGGAGCCGCGCCTGGTGGCAGAAGGCGTCGGCGAGTTCATGGGCCTCGCCGCCGTGGTCGGTCGTGGTGCGGAGCAGCTCGGCCCGTACGCACGCCGCGCTCATCGCGAAGAGCTCCGCCCCGATGTCGACGATCCGCCCGAGGAAGGCCTGCTTGAGCTCCATGCGGCCCTGCCAGCGGGACATCGCGTAGAAGGTGGACCGGGCGAGCTTGCGGGAGGTCCGTTCGACGTACCGGAGGTGGCCGGCGAGGCCGCCGAACTCTCCGTACGCCCCCGGCAGCTGCCCCGGTCCCGTGACGAGTCCCGGCAGCCAGCGGGCGTAGAAGCCGCCGGCCCGGGCGCCCGCCCTGGCCTTGTCCGCGAGGGACTTGTCCGGGTCGATGAGGTCCCCGGCGACGGAGAGGTGGGCGTCGACGGCCTCGCGGGCGATCAGCAGGTGCATGATCTCGGTGGAGCCCTCGAAGATGCGGTTGATGCGGAGGTCGCGGAGCAACTGCTCGGCGGGGACGGCCCGTTCGCCGCGGGCGGCGAGCGAGTCGGCGGTCTCGTAGCCGCGCCCGCCCCGGATCTGGACGAGTTCGTCGGCGATCAGCCAGGCCTTCTCGGAGCCGTACAGCTTGGCGAGGGCGGCCTCGATGCGGATGTCGTTGCGGTCCTCGTCGGCCAGCTGGGAGGCGAGGTCGACGACGGCCTCCAGGGCGAAGGCGGTGGCCGCGATGAAGGAGATCTTGGTCGAGACGGCTTCGTGGCGGGCGATCGGCCTGCCCCACTGCTCGCGCTCGCCCGACCACTCCCGGGCGATCTTCAGGCACCACTTGCCGGCGCCCGCGCAGGCGGCGGGGAGCGAGAGCCGGCCGGTGTTGAGGGTGGTGAGGGCGATCTTGAGGCCGGCGCCCTCGGGGCCGATGCGGTGGGCGGCGGGGACGCGGACGCGGTGGAAGCGGGTGACGCCGTTCTCCAGGCCGCGCAGGCCCATGAAGGCGTTGCGGTGCTCGACGGTGATGCCGGGCGCGTCGGCCTCGACGACGAAGGCGGTGATGCCACCCGGGTGCCCGTCCGAGGCGGGCACCCGGGCCATGACGACGAGCAGGTCGGCGACGACGCCGTTGGTGGTCCAGAGCTTCACGCCGTCGAGGACGTACTCGTCGCCCTCGGGCACGGCGGTGGTCGCGAGGCGGGCCGGGTCGGAGCCGACGTCGGGCTCGGTGAGCAGGAAGGCGGAGAGGTCGGTGCGGGCGAGCCGGGGCAGGAAGGCGTCCTTCTGCTCCTGGGTGCCGAAGAGTTTCAGGGGCTGCGGTACGCCGATCGACTGATGCGCGGAGAGCAGGGCGCCGACGGCGGGGCTGGCGGAGCCGACGAGGGCGAGGGCCCGGTTGTAGTACAGCTGGGTGAGGCCGAGCCCGCCGTACGCGGGGTCGATCTTCATCCCGAGCGCGCCGAGTTCCTTGAGTCCGGTGATCGTCTCGTCGGGGATGCGGGCCTCGCGTTCGATGCGCGCGCCGTCGATCCGGGTCTCGCAGAACTCGCGGAGGACGGCGAGGAAGGCCTCGCCGCGGCGGACGTCCTCGGCGGCGGGGAGCGGGTGCGGATGGACGAGGTCGAGGCGGAAGCGGCCGAGGAAGAGCTCCTTGGCGAAGCTGGGTTTGCGCCAGTCCTGCTCGCGCGCGGCCTCGGCGACCTGCCGGGCCTCGCGCTCGGTGACCTTGGGCCGCTGGGCGGGTGCGGACATGGACACCTCCTTGGGCTTCCTGTCCGTCGTACCCGATTCCGGCGGGTCCGGAAAGAGGAGGCGATCCCTCCGGGTATGTCCTTCTGGTGAGACGCCCCGACCGTACGCAAGGGGCCGCGCGTAGGGTCCGCGGCATGTCTCAGCCGATCAAGCTCATCGTCCTCGTCGCCACCCTGCCCGGCCGTGGCGCGGAACAGGTCGCCGCCTTCGAGGCGCTCGCACCCCTCGTACGGGCCGAGGAGGGCTGCCTGCAGTACGACCTCCACCGGGTGGCCGACGACCCCGACCGCTTCGCCCTGGTCGAGCGCTGGGCCTCGGCGGAGGCCCTCGCCGCGCACGACGTCGCCCCGCACATGCTCGCGGCCGACGTCACGAACAAGGCCTTCCGGGCGGGGCCCGCCGAGGTCGTCCGGCTGGTCGACACTCCCGTGGCATGACGCGTCGCACGACGAAAGACGGCCCGAGCCCCCGCACAGTGGGCTCGGACCGCCTGGTCTCGTGAGGCGTACGCCTTACAGGGCGAGGCCCGTCAGGACGAGCACGCGCTCGTAGGTGTAGTCGTCCATCGCGAACTTGACGCCCTCGCGGCCCACGCCGGAGCGCTTGGCGCCGCCGTACGGCATCTGGTCGGCGCGGTAGGAGGGGACGTCGCCGACGATCACGCCGCCGACCTCCAGGGCGCGGTGCGCGCGGAAGGCGGTCTGCAGGTCGTGGGTGAAGACGCCCGCCTGGAGGCCGAAGTCCGAGTCGTTGACCGCGGCGAAGGCCTCGGCCTCGCCGTCCACCTTGGCGATGGTCAGGACCGGGCCGAAGACCTCGGCGCGGGCCAGGGTGACGTCGGCCGGGAGGTCGGCGAGGACGGTCGGGGCGTAGGTGGCGCCCTCGCGCTTGCCGCCGGCGAGGAGCTTCGCGCCGGCCGCGACGGCCTCGTCGACCCAGGACTCGACGCGCTTGGCGGCGGCCTCGTCGACGAGCGGGCCGACGTCGGTGGCGGCGTCGGACGGGTCACCGGTGACCTGGGCCTCGACGGCCGCGACGATCTTCGGCACCAGGCGGTCGTAGACCGAGGCGTCGGCGATCACGCGCTGCACGGAGATGCAGGACTGGCCGCCCTGGTAGTTGGAGAAGGTGGCGATGCGGGTCGCCGCCCAGTCCAGGTCGGCCTCGGAGGACCAGTCGGGCAGGACGACGGCCGCGGCGTTGCCGCCGAGCTCCAGGGTGCAGTGCTTGTGGGGCACCGACTGCTGGATGGCGTAGCCGACCTTGTCCGAGCCGGTGAAGGAGATGACCGGGAGGCGCTCGTCCTGGACCAGGGCGGGCATGCGGTCGTTCGGCACGGTCAGGATCGACCAGGAGCCGGCCGGCAGGTCGGTCTCGGCCAGGATCTCGCCCAGGATCAGGGAGGAGATCGGGGTCGACGGGGCCGGCTTGAGGATGATCGGGGCGCCGACGGCGATGGCCGGGGCGACCTTGTGGGCGCTGAGGTTCAGCGGGAAGTTGAACGGCGCGATGCCGAGGACGACGCCCGTGGGGATGCGGCGGGTGAGGGCGAGGCGGCCCGCGCCGCCGGCCTCGGTGTCCAGGCGCTGGGCCTCGCCGGCGTTCCAGCGGCGGGCCTCCTCGGCGGCGAAACGGAAGACGGAGACGGCACGGCCGACCTCGCCGCGGGCCCACTTGATGGGCTTGCCGTTCTCGGCGGAGATCAGGAGGGCGATCTCCTCGGTGCGCTCGGCGAGCCGCTTCGACACGTGGTCGAGGGCGGCGGCGCGGACGTGCGCCGGGGTCGCGGCGAACTCGTCGACGACGGCGTGCGCGGCGGCGACGGCCTCCTCGACCTGGGCCTCGGTGGGCACGCTGACCTTGCCGACCAGACGTCCGTCGTACGAGTTCGTGACGTCGAAGGTGGCGTCGCCGGTGGCCTCGCGGCCGGCGAGCCAGAAGGCGTGGGTGGTCGTCATTGCGTCCCGGCCCTTTCCGTTTCGGGGAGCGAGCGATTGCTCTGGTGACACGTTAGGGCCGGGACGGCGGCCGCGGGCTTGTCCGGTATGGAGTAGTGGGGGTGGCGGCCCTGTCCGCTTCGGCCGAAGCGGACAGGGCACCGGCGTCACGTACTCCGGTTACGGGTGATCATCCGCCCCGCTGGGTCGAGACGGTCAGCCCCGCCGCTCGGCTGGGACGGTCAGCCCCGCCGCTCGGTCGAGACGATCAGGCAGACGCCGCCGACGACGATCGCGCCGCCGAGCAGGATGGGCCACGTCAGGGCCTCGTTCAGGACGAGGGCGCCGAGCAGGACGGCGACGACCGGGTTGACGTAGGCGTAGGTGGCGGCGAGGGAGACCGGTGCGGCCTGGAGGAGCCAGGCGTACGCGGTGAAGGCGACGAGCGAGCCGAAGACGATCAGGTAGGCGAGGGCGGCCCAGGAGCGGCCGGAGACGGCACCCAGGTCGAGGCCGTGCTGTTCGCCGCGCACGAGGCCGAGGGTGAGCGCGGCGAGGCCGCCGGCCAGCATCTCGTACGCGCTCGCGGTGAAGGGATTGGCGGGCATGGGCAGCCGGGCGGAGGAGACGGAGCCGACGGACCACAGCAGGGCCGCGACGAGGACGAGCAGCACGCCTCCGATCTTCACCTCGCCGCTCAGGCCGGGGACGGTGAGGACGCCGAGGCCCGCGAAGCCGAGCAGGACGCCGCCGAAGGCGCCGAGGCCGGGGCGGTCGCCGAAGGCCGTACGGAGCAGGACGACCCAGACCGGGACTGCGGCGACGAGGAGCGCGGCGAGGCCGGAGGGGATGGAGGTCTCGGCGAGGACGACGAGGCCGTTGCCGCCGAGGATGAGGAGCAGGCCGACGAGGGCGGCGGAGCCGAGTTCCCGGCGGGTGACCTTGAGGGCGGCGGGGCCCTGGCGCCAGGCGACGATCGCGGCGAGGAGCAGGCCGGCGGTGACGAAGCGGGTGCCGCCGGAGAGGAAGGGCGGGAGGGTCTCGACCACGATCCGGATCCCGAGGTACGTGGACCCCCAGACGACGTACACGATGCCGAGCGCGGCCCAGACGGCGCCGGTGATCCGGCGGGTGGAGGCGGCGGGGGCGGTGGCCTTGTCGGCGGTACGGGGTTCGGGGGCGGCCGGGGGCGCCTCGGGGGCCGGGTCGACGGCGGGTCTTGTCATGAGCAGGAGAGTATGGAGTGCGGGCCCCGACGACCAAGAGAATTGCCCGAATCCGGGCAGGGTCAGCGGAATTCGGACGGATCGAGGGTGCCCGGGGGCCTTGCGGAGGGGTGGGAGGATGGCCGGGACCGCACGACCCCAGGGGGAACAGCATGATCTTTTACGTACTGATCGGAGTCCTGGTCCTCACCGTCGCCGGGTGCGGCGCCGTGGTGTGGGCGTCGCGCGGCGGCCCCCGCTGGGTCCGCGCGGTGGCCACCGTGACCCTGCTGGGCGGCGAGGTGGTCCGCGACGGACGGCGCCGGAGCGTCCGGGGGTCCGGCGGGGGCGACGACGCCGGAGGCGACGGCGGCTCGGACTAGATCGTCCCGCTCGCCAGAACGTCCCACCACGACGCCCCACCACCCAGGACGCCCCAGCACCCAGGACGCCCCACTCCCCGGGACATCCCGCTACTGCTCGCCCTCGCCCGTCGCCTTCAGCGCCAGCCACAGCTCCATCCGGACGTCCGGATCGTCCAGGGAACGGCCGAGGATCTCCTCCACCCGGCGCATCCGGTAGCGCAGCGTGTGCCGGTGGACGCCCAGGTCCGCCGCCGCCGCGTCCCACTGGCCGTGCCGCGAGAGCCAGGCGCGCAGCGAGGCCACCAGGTCGCCGCGGCCGGTCGCGTCGTGGTCCCGGAGCGCGCGGAGCATCCCGTCGGCGAAGGCGCGGACGGCGTCGTCGGCGAGGAGTGGAAGCACCGAGCCCGCCGCCAGGTCCTGGTGCTCGACGAGCGCCCTGCCCCGCCGCCGGGCGACCGAGAGGGCCTGCTCCGCCTGCTTGTACGCGGCTGCCGCACCGCTCGGGCCGGCCGGGGCCGAGAGGCCCACGACGACACCCGCGTCCTCCGCCTCCCGCTCCGCGTACCCCTCGCAGGCGGCGACGACCGCGCCCCCGTCCCCGGCGAGGACGACGAGCCGCTGCCCGCTCTCGGCGACGGTGAGGACCGCCTCGCCCGCGCGGGCGGCGGCGGCCTCCAGGGCCTCGGCGAGCACCGGCAGCGGCGGCTCACCGGTCGGTTCTCCCCCGGCGGGCTCGGCGACGAGCAGCCGGTACGGGGCGCCGAGCAGTCCTCCGTAGAGGTCGCCGGCCACCGACTGGGCGGGCTCCGGCTGGCCCGCGAGCATCAGGCGCAGGACCGCCGCGCCGAGCCGCTGCTCCGCCGCCTGGAGCGAACGGGAACGTTCCGTCGTGAGCGTGAGCAGGGCGATCGCCGAGTGCACCGCGTACCGCTCGGCCGTGCCGAGGGGCGCGCCCGTGCCGACGGCGAGGGCGCCCCGGACCCGGCGCCCGGTGCCGAGCGACTGGAGTTCGACGCGGTCGTCCGTACCGCCGACGACCGCGCTGGCGGGCGCGGGCCGATCGCGCAGCCGCTCCACGTCGGGGGTGAGCCGGGCGGCCCGGCGCGCCGCCCATTCGGGCGAGACGGCGATGACGGCGCCGGAGGTGTCGTACAGCGCGGCCCAGCCGTCGACGTGCGCGGCGAGCCGGGCGACGACGGCCTCGGGTCCCTCGGCGAGCGCGGCGCGGGTCATTTCGCGCTGGGCCTCGAAACCGGCCGTGACGGCCCGGTACTGGTCGGCGGAGATGGCCGCCGACACCGCCTTGCTGATGGCCAGGAACGGGGTCCTGCGCGGCACCTCCAGGAGCGGCAGGTGCTCCTCGCGCGCCGCGTCGAGGAGGGCCGGCGGGATCTCCTCGTAGTTGACGCCGACGGCGAAGCCGAGCCCGACCACCCCGGCACCGAGCAGCCGCCGCGCGTAGCGGCGCATCGCCTCCAGGTCCTCCGCGTCGAGCGTGAGCGCGGTGGTGAGGAGGAGTTCACCGCCCTCCATGTACGGCACGGGGTCGGCGAGCTCGCTGACGTGGGCCCAGCGGACGGGGGTGTCGAGGCGGTCCTCACCGGCGCGGACGATGAGCTTGAGGGCGGAGTGCTGCACGAGCGAGGCGAGGGTGGGCGGCATTGGGGACCGTCGGACCTTTGAGCGAGGACCGCGCGCGGGGGGAGCCGTACGCGGCGGCGGGGGGACGCCGCTCAGCCGAGCGGCGTCCCCGATTGTGCCAGGGCGGCCGGGTGGCCGCTCAGGCACGAGGGCCGACGGGGCCGCTCAGCCGCGCAGATCCACCAGGAGCGGCGGGGTGTGCGCGCCCTGGGCCGTGGTCAGGGACACGACGGCGTGGCCGGGCGGCACGGAGTGCGCGAGTTCGGAGGCGGACCACCGCTCGCGTTCGACCTTCCGGGTCGTGACGGCGTCGGTGGTGACGGCCTGGCCGGTGACCTTCTTGCGCAGGAAATGGATGAACCGGGTCATCGGCTGGTGCGCGAAGACCGTGTGGTGCGCCACCTCGGTGGTCTCCACCCACTCCTTGCCCCACGTCTCGGCGAAGCCCCGGCCGTCCCACGTGGTGATGCCGGAGAGCGCCACCCGGCAGCCGACGGCGCCGAGCAGCGGGCCGTGCAGGGCCTCGGGCACCTCGCCGAGGGTACGGAGCCCCAGGACGACCCCGGCGTTGTGCGGGCGCAGCCGCTGGAGGGAGCGGACGGTGCCGGTGGTGAGCGCCCCGGTGGCGTCGTCGAGGACGAGGGAGACGAAGTGCGGGCGCCTGGCGCCTGTCCGGGCCGCCGCCAGGAACTGGGCGAGGACCAGCCGGGTGAGGAGCCGCGAGGCCTCTTCGTGGCCGCGCTCGGGCAGCTTGATGCGGACCCGCAGCGGGTGGTGGACGACGGACTTCAGCGAGAAGGGCCGCACGTCGCTCCCGTCGGCGCCGAAGAACTCGGCGAAGGCCGGCCGGTCGAGGGGCGACAGGCGGTCCGCGAGGAGCGGCCCGGCGTCGGCGGCGGTGCCGGCCTGCCGGATCCGGGCCTCCAGCTCGCGTCGCATGGCCGCGGCGTCGGCCGGGAGCCGGTCGAGGAGCGCCGTCAGCGTCTCCGGGCCCGCTTCGAGGAGTTCGCGGAGCGTCCGTACGGAGGGGAAGCGGCCGTGCGCCGCCCGGTAGGGGCCGATGAGCTGGGCGAGGACGGTGGCGGCCCGCCGGGTGTCGAGGTTCTCGACGTCGCCCACGAGGCCCTCCGCGAGCAGCTCCGCCGCCTCGTCGGGGTCGGTGAGACCCGCGTACAGGTCGAGGTCGTACGGCGAGGCCGGGTCGCCGGGACGGACGACGACGTCGTAGGCGGCGTCAGGGCCGAGCGACGCGTCCGCCGTGCCCACGGCGACGACCGCGCAGGCGCCGGTGAGGGCCTGCAGGGTGAGCGACTCGACGACCGGGCCGGTCAGGCGCGCGGTCTTCCCGGCGCCGGAGGGGCCGACGACGAGCAGCGAGGTGGCGAGCGCGGCCGGGTCGAGGGCGAGGCCCACGCCCCGGTAGGCGGCCGGATTCCGCTGTTCGGCGGCGCAGCGGCCGATGCGGACCTGACCGAGGAGGAGGTCGTGGGTGGCGGCGCGGCCCGGCAGGTCGCGGTCGCCCGAGGGGTGCGCCCCGGTCGCGGCGCCCTGCCGGAGGACGGTGTCGACGAAGGAGGCGAGGCCGGCCGCGTGCGTCCGTCCCGGCTCCAGGCTCCGGCGGACCCGGGCGCAGTCCACGTCGTTCATGCGTCCGGCGAACAGCTCGGCGGCGAGCAGGTCGGCCGCCCGCCGTTCCCCGGCGGCCCGCAGTTCGGGCCACTGCGAGAGGGGTACGGGGGCTGCCGGGTCGAGCGGCGGCGGTGTGCCGTCCGCCGTGGCGGCGGCGCGGGCCCTGAGCCATCCGCGGACCAGGCCGGGCCAGCCGCCGAGGCGCGCGAAGGGCCAGAGCACGGCGGCCGTGATCAGGGCGTACAGGGTGTAGACGAGGACCGGGGAGGCGAGGACGTCGTACCCGCCGCCGACGAGCACCACGAGGGAGAGCAGCGGGGCGACGACCGGCAGCGCGTCCCAGCCGACACCGGGGAAGGCGTCCGGCCAGACGAACGTCAGGGCGATCAGCGCGGCGCCCGCGGTGAGCGCGGCGCGGACGGGCGGGCGGCGGTCGGCGAGGAGGTGGCGGGCGAGTTCGGCCCAGGCTCCGAGGCGGGCGATCGTGTAGAGCAGGACGGCGAAGAAGAGCCCGTCGTAGACGACGTGGGCCTCGGCGCCGTGCCAGTCGCGGGGCGAGGTGCCTCCGGCGTACCACCAGTCGGCGGGGGTGAAGGTGGCGAGCGGGATCCACTCGTAGGGGACGGCGCCGCGCCGCCAGGCCGACCAGAGCAGCAGCCCCACGACGAGCGGGATCAGCAGCCCGGCCACGGTGACGGGCGCGAGCTTCCGCGCCTCCCGGGGCGGTGGCGGCGGCACGTGCCGGAACCGCCAGATGCCGGGCTCGGCCTCGGGCCGCGGGGCGTCGAGCCAGGCCACGACGGGGGCGCCGGGAGCGGGCGCGGGCACGGCTGCCGGTGCCCCCGCGGGCGGAGGGCCTACGTCCGGGGCACCCGGCCCCGCCGCCCCGGGCGCCGCCACCGGCCTCGGCGGCACGCGCGGGGGCGCGGGCAGGCGCGCGGAACCGCCGGCGTCCGCCGGCCGGCTGTGGGAGGGCACGGCCCGACCGTCAGGGTGGGCAGCCCGACCGTCAGGGTGGGCAGCCCGACCGTCAGGGTGGGCAGCCCGACCGTCAGGGTGGGCAGCCCGACCGTCAGGGTGGGCAGCCCGACCGTCAGGGGCCGCCGTCAGCCCGCCGGTAGGCACGCCCGGGCCGTCGGAGTAGGCGGTCCGGCCGTCAGGATCCGCCGCCCGACCGTCGGTAGGCACGCCCCGGCCGTCGGAGTAGGCGGCCCGACCGTCAGGATCCGCCGCCCGACCGTCGGAAGGCACGCCCCGGCCGTCGGAGTAGGCGGCCCGACCGTCAGGATCCGCCGCCCGACCGCCGGAAGGCACGCCCCGGCCCTCAGGATCCGCCGCCCGACCGTCGGCCGGCGGCACGGACGGCGGCACGGACGGCGGGGCCGCCGGGCGCGGGACCGCGCCCCCCTTGGTGTCGCGTGACTCGTACGTGCCGTCGGTCTCCATGAACCCCTGCCCCCTGACCAGCCAGGTCGCCGCGTCTGTGCCACCGTCAATCTAGTGGGCCCGGAGCCACCGGGAGGGGATTCGACCACCCGTACGGCCGATGACCTGCCGGACTCGTCGGGCGACCCGCCGGGGGACCCGCCCGCCGCCCCGCCTGCGTGTGGAACCGGAGCCGCCATGTCCATCCCGGACAACGACACACCCGCCACCACTCCCGATCGGCGCATGCCTCTCCCCCTCCCCCGCGCCTAGCCTGCGGAGGAAACCCGCAAGTGCGTCCAGAACACCCCCAGGAGCCCCGCATGAACGCTGTCCCGCAGGAGCGGCGCGTCGTCACCGCCATCCCCGGTCCGAAGTCGCAGGAGCTTCAGGCCCGCCGTCTCGACACGGTCGCCGGTGGCGTCGGCTCCACGCTGCCCGTCTTCACCAAGCGGGCCGGTGGCGGCATCATCGAGGACGTCGACGGCAACCGTCTGATCGACTTCGGCTCCGGCATCGCCGTGACCTCGGTCGGCGCCTCCGCCGAGGCCGTCGTGCGCCGCGCCTCCGCGCAGCTCCAGGACTTCACCCACACCTGTTTCATGGTGACGCCGTACGAGGGTTACGTGGAGGTCTGCGAGGCGCTGGCCGAGCTGACCCCGGGCGACCACGCCAAGAAGTCCGCGCTGTTCAACTCGGGCGCCGAGGCCGTCGAGAACGCGGTGAAGATCGCCCGCTCGTACACCAAGCGCCAGGCCGTCGTCGTCTTCGACCACGGCTACCACGGCCGTACCAACCTCACCATGGGCATGACGGCGAAGAACATGCCGTACAAGCAGGGCTTCGGCCCGTTCGCCCCCGAGGTCTACCGCGTGCCGGTCGCCTACGGCTACCGCTGGCCCACGGGTGCCGAGAACTGCGGCCCCGAGGCCGCCGCCCAGGCGATCGACAACATCACCAAGCAGATCGGCGCCGAGAACGTCGCCGCGATCGTCATCGAGCCGGTCCTCGGCGAGGGCGGCTTCATCGAGCCGGCCAAGGGCTTCCTGCCGGCGCTCGTGAAGTTCGCCAACGACAACGGCATCGTCTTCGTCGCGGACGAGATCCAGGCCGGCTTCTGCCGTACCGGCCAGTGGTTCGCCTGCGAGGACGAGGGCATCGTCCCGGACCTCATCACCACCGCCAAGGGCATCGCGGGCGGTCTGCCGCTCGCCGCCGTCACCGGCCGCGCCGAGATCATGGACTCCGTCCACGGCGGCGGTCTGGGCGGCACCTACGGCGGCAACCCGGTGGCGTGCGCCGGTGCGCTCGGCTCCATCGAGACGATGAAGGAGCTCGACCTCAACGGCAAGGCCAAGCGCATCGAGGAGGTCATGAAGGCCCGCCTCACCGCCATGCAGGAGAAGTTCCCGGTCATCGGTGACATCCGCGGCCGCGGCGCCATGATCGCCATCGAGCTGGTGAAGGACCCGGCGACGAAGGAGCCGCACGCGGAGGCCGCCGGCGCGCTCGCCAAGTACTGCCACAACGAGGGCGTCCTGGTCCTCACCTGCGGCACCTACGGCAACGTGCTGCGCTTCCTGCCGCCGCTGGTCATCGGGGAGGACCTGCTGAACGAGGGTCTGGACGTCATCGAGGCCGCGCTCGCCACGATCTGACACCGGATCCGGCACCAGATCCGGCATCAGCTCCGAGGCCAGGTCAGGCACCGGATCTGACAGCGGTTCTGACACACCGTGTGAAGACTGTGTGGGGGGCCGATGGCGGGATGCGTTTCCCGCTGTCGGTCCCCTCTTCTCTGACGTACGGTTTCCGCAGATGAGAGAAACACCCCGGGCGGAGCCTCCCCAGCCCCGTCCACACCGTGCCTTCGCGCACACCCCTGGAGCTTCATGCTCCGGAACTCCTCACCGATCGGATGGCCGCCCGCCCCACACCCCCCGGGGCGCGCGGCAGCCCGATCCCCTCGGCCGCCCTGGAACCACCCCCCCTGTTCCAGGGCGGCCGGCTCTCTTCTCGGCGCTCGTCGCCCTCGTCGTCGTGACCTGGCAGGTGCTCGTCCACGGCCCCTTGGCCAGGCTCGACGAGCGGGTGTCCCGGTCCCTGGTGGACACGGTCCCCCGGCCTCTGAGCGAGCTCGCCTCCGACCTCGGCAACATGACCGTCGCCCTTCCCGTCCTCGCCTGTGCGATGGCGTACGCGGTGTGGCACGGCCGACGGCTCGCCGCCCTGTACGCGGGACTCGCGATGGCCGCGGTCCCGCTCCTGGTGATCCCCCTGAAGGAGTGGACGGCCCGCCCCGGCCCTCTGGAGCCCTGGGCCCACGGCTACTACCCCTCGGGCCACACGGCCACCGCGGCGGTCGCCTACTTCGGCGCGGCCTTCCTCGTCTCGAACCGCCTGATCCCCGTCGCCGCCGTACTGACGGCGGCGACGGGAACCGGTCTGATCCTGCGGGGTTTCCACTGGCCGCTGGACGTTCTGGCGTCGGTCGCCCTGTCCGTGGTTCTTCTGCGGTGGCCCGTCCTGGCGACACGGTACGGTCGACCTTCACCGGGCGGTGGCAAGGGGGAGGACGTATGGGAGACGGAGCACTGCGGTTCGCCGTCACGGTCGGAGGACGGGCGTTCGAGCTGATCCCGTCGGGCGGAGAGGTCATCCTCCCCACCCACGGCAGCAAGATCCATCACGACGCGGGCTGTACGCATCTGACGGACCCCGACCGGCTCCCGCGCCACCCCGATCCGGACGGGCTCCTATGGCGGCGGCTGCTCGACGCGGAGGACCCCGCCGCCCACGCGCTCTCCATCGGACTGCGCAACCAGCGGGGCCGACCGGTCACGGGCGTCTGCTCCTGCGCTCTGCGGCCGGTCGCCGAGAGCCATGCGGAGACCCTTCCGTACTGGCCGATCGACGATGCGCTGCGCGTCTTCGATCCCTCGCGCCACCAGGCGGCCGTCGAGGCGGCGGACCGCGAGGCGGAGGAGATCCGGGCCGCCTTCCCCTGGGAGGAGTGGCCCACGCTGTCCCTCGACCGCTACGCCTTGGGACAGCCGGACAGCCCGGGCCAGGTGTACAGCCATGCGCTCGAGTTCGGCAGCAAGGCGCTGGGCAGCATTACAGGCGGCACCGCGAAGAAGCACTTCGTGTACCGGCAGAACCACGGCACCTGGTGGCACGACAAGCGGTACGGGAACGTCACCGAGGCATGGGAGCAGGTGCGAGCGGGGATCGTCGCCGCCGTGACGGCGGCCCGCGAGGGCCGGGTGCGGGACATCGACGACATCGTCGCGGTGCGTTCCGGGATCATGGTCGTGGCGAAGACCCTGCGTGTGTACGCGCCCGAGGCGACGCTGCCGGTGTACTCGGACAGCTTCGCTCATCACTACCTGGACCGGCTCTCGCCCGGATCGGCGGCGAAGCTCCAGCCGTTCGCACGCAAGGAGCTGCTCAAGTCCCTCGTCGACGCCGACCCGCGGTTCGAGGGCTGGCCGCCCCAGCTCGTCTGGCACTTCCTCGACTGGTGGGCGCCCGCACGGCGGACGGCCGCCCAGGTGGTCAGGATCGGCACGTCCGATGTCCGGGGTGACTGGGACCACTTCGTTGCCGGCGAGATCGCCGCTGTCGACATGGACCGCGTCGGCGATCTGCACGGGTACGCCGACCAGGAGGAGTTCACCTCCGCCTATGTCGAGGCGTACGCGGACACCGGCCTGTCCGGGCAGAAGCTCTCGGCGCGGGCAGCGGAGATCTGGCGCCTGCTCGACCTGCGGGTCGGCGACCGTGTGGTCGCGACCACCGGCAGAAGCGAGGTCCTAGGCGTCGGTCGGGTCGTTGGCGACGGCTACGCGTGGCTCGCCCACCTCGACTCCGAGCGCCCTCCGTGGCACGCGGTCACGGTGCGGTGGGACGAGGAGTACGCGGGCAAACTGGACGAGCCGGTGGCCGACTGGGGCACGAGCGTCGTGACGGACGTCCCCTCGGCTCTCTGGCGGAAGATCCAACGCCTTCCGCTCGCCCGGCATGTCGGGGCCTCGGGCGAAGCACCCGAGGACTCCGGTGAGACGGTGGAGATCCCGGCCCTCGACGAAGACCTCCAGCTCATCGACGACGCCTTGGAGCGGCGTGGCCAGACCGTTCTGTTCGGCCCGCCGGGAACCGGGAAGACGTTCCACGCCCTCCGCTACGCCGTGCGACGGCTGGGCGAGCTGTCCGAGGACCTGCCCGGGGTCGACCCCCTCGCGGAGCCGGGCAGCAAGGAGTTCGGCGCGACCCTTGAGTCGCTGAGCGAGTCCGGGCGCCTGACCGTGGTCACCTTCCATCCGAGCTACGGCTACGAGGACTTCGTCGAGGGTCTGCGGCCGGTCAAGGGCACCACCGGACTCAGCCTGGAACCCACCGCGGGCGTCTTCAAGCGGGTCTGCGAGACCGCGGCCGGCCACCCCGGCCAGTTGTACCTGGTGATCGTCGACGAACTGAACCGGGGCAACCTCCCCCGCATCCTCGGCGAGCTGATCACCGTCCTCGAGAAGGACAAGCGCGGGCTGCCCGTCACGCTGCCGCTGACCGGTGACATCTTCCGCGTTCCTCCGAACGTCCGCCTCCTCGGCACGATGAACACCGCCGACCGTTCGGTACGGATGCTCGACTCGGCCGTCCGCCGACGGTTCGCCTTCGTCGAGCTCCTCCCCGACTCGCGGCCGCTGCGGGACCGCAGGGTGGACCAGCTGCACCTCGCGGACTTCCTCGACGAACTCAACCGGCGCATCAGGACCCACCTCGACCGGGAGAAGCAGATAGGCCACGCCTTCTTCCTGCCGGAAGGCACGGCCGTCTCCACCGCCGCCGAGTTCGCCGCGATCATCCGGGGCGAGATCCTTCCGCTGCTCCAGGAGTACGCCTACGACGACTACGGTCTTCTCGCCGCCTTCCTGGGCGAGGGCCTCGTCGACACCGTCGCCCACACGCTGCGGGACGTCTCCGACGAGACGCTGGTCACCCTGCTGTACGAGGAGCTCCAGGTCGGCACCGGTGCGGAGTGACGGCGTGCTCGAACTCGTCGAGTACGACACCGAGGTCTTCAGAGACGTCAGCCTCACGGACACCGACCGGTGTCTCCTGACCGACACCCCGCTCCGTTCGCGCCTGCGGGTGCGCGAACTCTCCGGCGGCCGGGTGGAAGTGACCGCTTACCAGTACGTGGGAACCGTCCGGCTGGAGAGCTGCGAGATCCGTGTCCTCCCGAAGTACCTGGGGACCGACCTCGACGTGCTGCGGATGCTGGACCACGCGTGGGGAGGTGCGCGCGACCTGCTGCCCACGGCCCAGAGCTTCGTGGGCGGCGCGCCGAACCTGCGCGACCTGGTGTGCCTCATGGTCACCGAGCACGGTGAGCGGCTGCTGCGCCACGGGGTGCGGCGCGACTATCTGACCGTGGAGGACGATCTGCGGGTGGTCCGCGGCAGGCTTCTGCCCGATCGCCAGGTGCTGCGCCACCACAGCCGGCTGGACCGGCTGGCCTGCCGGTTCGAGGAGCACGACGCCGACATCACTGACAACCGTCTCTGCGCCGCCGCGCTGGCCGTGGCCGCGCGGACCGCGCGTTCCCCCGAGGTCCGGGCCCGTGCCCGTCGTGCCGCGGGCCGGTTCGCCCAGCACGCGCCGACCTCGCCGGGAGACGTCCGGGCGGTGATGTCGGCCTTGGAGTACCACCGTCACAACGAGCACTACCGGCCGGCGCACCTCTGGTCCGGCCTGCTCCTGTCGGGTGGCGGCATGGACGATCTGTTCACGTCCGGGCCGCTGGCCTCACAGGCGTTCCTCGTGGACATGAACCGGCTGTTCGAGGCATTCACGACCCGGCTCCTCGAGCAGGGCTCGGCCGGATCGGGGCTGCGGGTGGACAGCCAGTCCCGGCAGTCGAAGGTGCTGTACGACGAGCACACGGGCCTGAGCCACGGCACCGTGCGGCCGGACGTGCTGATCTCCGGTCAGCGGGCCGACGGGCCGTACCGGCTGCCGGTGGACGTGAAGTACAAGCTCTACGACGAGAAGAGGCTCTCTCCCGGGGACCTGTACCAGGCGTTCTTCTACGCCCACGCGCTCGGCCGGCTGGGCGACGCGGAGGCTCCCGTCTGTGTGCTGCTCCACCCCGGTGAGGCCTCGGCGGATCGGGGGCGGGTCGCCGTGCGCACGATCGACGGACCGGTGACGGCCCGGGTCCGCTCGGTCCCGCTGGACCTCCGCTCGGTTCTGGCGGAACTGGCCGGGCCGGAACCCCATCGGGTTCCGGCCCGACTGTTCCAGGACGTTCTGCCCTAGGGCGGCAGGTCAGCTCAAGCCGGCAGCGTTCCCGAAATACGAATCGAAGTTCTGCGAGAACTGCCACTGGTTGTACCGGTCCCAGTTGACCGACCAGGTCATCAGGCCGCGCAGGGCAGGCCAGGTGCCGTGGGTCTGGTAGGTGCCGCAGTTCGTCTTCTTCGTCAGGCAGTCCAGGGCCTTGTTCACCTCGGCCGGGGCGGTGTGGCCGTTGCCCGCCTGGGTGGAGGCGGGGAGGCCGATGGCGATCTGTTCGGGGCGGAGGGGCGGGAAGATGCGGTCCGTGTTGCCGGCGACCGGGAAGCCGGTGAGGAGCATGTCGGTCATGGCGATGTGGAAGTCGGCGCCGCCCATCGAGTGGTACTGGTTGTCGAGGCCCATGATGGAGCCCGAGTTGTAGTCCTGGACGTGGAGCAGGGTCAGGTCGTCGCGCAGGGCGTGGATGACGGGCAGGTAGGCGCCGGCGCGCGGGTCCTGGCCGCCCCAGGGGCCGGAGCCGTAGTACTGGTAGCCGAGCTGGACGAAGAAGGTCTCCGGGGCCATCGTGAGGACGAAACCGGAACCGTACTTGGCCTTGAGGGTCTTGACCGCCTGGATCAGGTTGACGACGACCGGGCTGGTCGGGTTCCGGAAGTCGGTGTCGCCGGTCTGGAGCGAGAGGGAGTGGCCCTCGAAGTCGATGTCCAGGCCGTCGAGACCGTACTCGTCGATGATCTTCGACACCGAGGTGACGAAGGTGTCGCGGGCCGCGGTGGTGGCGAGCTGGACCTGGCCGTTCTGGCCGCCGATGGAGATGAGGACCTTCTTGCCGGCGGCCTGCTTGGCCTTGATCGCCGCCTTGAAGTCCGCGGGTGATTCGACGTTCGGGCATTCCGTCGCCGGGCAGAGGCTGAAGCGGATGTCGCCCGAGGTCACCGAGGTCGGTTCCCCGAAGGCGAGGTCGATGACGTCCCAGGAGTCGGGGACGTCGGCCATGCGGGTGTAGCCGGAGCCGTTGGCGAAGCTCGCGTGGAGGTAGCCGACGAGGGCGTGCGCGGGCAGGCCGCCGCCTCCGCCTCCGCCGCCGGAGGTCGTGGTCGCGGTGACGGCGGTCGACTTCGGGGACTCACCGGCGCTGTTCACGGCCGTGACCTGGAAGGTGTACGGGGTGGAGGCCGTGAGTCCGGTCGCGGTGGCCGTGGTGCCGGTGACCGTCTGGATCCGCGTGGCGCCCTGGTAGAGGTTGTACGAGGTGGCGCCGGGGACCGCGGTCCAGCTCAGCGGCACGGAGGTGGAGTTCGGGGAGCCGGCCGTGAGGCCGGTGGGGGCGGCCGGGAGCTGGACCGGGTCGCCGCCGGGGCCGTACAGGGAGAGGTCGTCGGCCTGGTAGGCGGGGGTGCCGTACCAGCCGTGGGTGTAGATCGTGACCGAGCTGGTGGAGGCGCCCGTCGTGAACGTGGTGGTGAGCTTCTGCCAGTCGGGGGCGGAGGCCGTCCAGGTGGAGACGTCGGTGGTGCCGGTGCCGGAGGCGCCGAGGTAGACGTAGCTGCCGCGCACCCAGCCGCTCAGCGTGTACGAGGAGTTGGGCTTCACGGTGACGGTCTGGGAGCACTTGGCGTTGTCGCTGCCGGCCGGGGTCGCCTGGAGTGCCTTCGTCCCGCCGTGCACGGGTGACGGGACGACGGCGCCGCTGCCCGCCGTACAGGTCCAGCCGTCGAGGCCGGCCTCGAAGCCGCCGTTGCGGGCGAGTTCGGTGTCGGCGGCCTGGGCCGCGGGGGTGAGCGCGAGGAGCCCGCCGGCGGCGAGGGAGCCCGCCAACAGCAGGGTGAGGGGTCTGGTGCGGTCCACAACTGCCTCCGGGGGTGGGGGAATCGAGGTGGAGCGCGCCACAGCATGGTCCAGACCAATCAAGTGGTCAAGACCTCTGTCCGGGATCGCGGCTCCGCTCGGATCGGCCCGGAGTTCCGCTCCGATCGGCTCCCGGCTCCGCTCAGATCCCGCCCTCCCCCCTTCCCCCCCTGGCCAGTTGACCCGCCGCCTCGTGCATCGCCAGCTCCAGGAGCGAGGCGTCGGTGAGGGTGCCCAGGCCGTCCGGCGCCACCAGCCAGCGCACCCGGCCGGTGACCCGCCCCGGGTACGGGACCACGATCCAGGTGCCGGAGCCCGCGCCTCGTACGCCGGTGCCGAGCCAGCGGGCGGCGGTTCCCGGCGGGACGAGGAAGCCCATCCGGGCCTCGCCGAAGTCGGCCAGGACCGGGCCGGGCCGGTCGACCAGCCGGGTCAGCACGTCGAGCGTGGGGTAGCCGAGCTCCCCCGGCAGGATCAGCACGTCCCAGCGCCGGCCGGCGGGCAGCAGCGCGACCCCGTGGGGGTTGCGCTCCCACTCCCACCGGCAGGCGTCGGGATCCGGTGCGACCGAGGCGAGCCACTCCACCGCGGCCTTGACGCCAGAAGCCCCCGTACCAGTCATCGCGACGATCTCCTCTCCGTGCGGACACGGTGGACACGGTGTCCACACGGAGAGAGCGGGTGCGGGGGCTTCTCTTACGCGGTTTCACCTACTCGTCGATTGTGACCTGCATCACATCGGGCGTCAGCTGTCGAAGCCGAGGCCGAGCCGGTCCATGGCCTTCAGCCACAGGTTGCGCCGGCCGCCGTTCTCGTCGGCGCGCGCGAGCGACCACTTGGTGATGCCGATGCCGGCCCAGGCGACCGGCTCGGGCGGGAACGGCAGCGGCTTGGAGCGGACCATCTCCAGGTCGGTGCGCTCGGTGCGCTCCCCCGCGAGCAGGTCGAGCATCACGTCGCCGCCGAAGCGGGTGGCGCCGACACCGAGGCCGGTGAACCCGGCCGCGTACGCCACCTTCCCCTGGTGCGCCGTGCCGAAGAAGGCCGAGAAGCGCGAGCAGGTGTCGATCGCGCCGCCCCAGGCGTGGCTGAAGCGGAGCCCTTCCAGCTGCGGGAAGCAGCGGAAGAAGTGCTCGGCGAGCTTGAGGTACGTCTCCGGGCGGTGGTCCATCTCGGCGCTGACCTTGCCGCCGTACGGGTAGATCGCGTCGTAGCCGCCCCACAGGATGCGGTGGTCGGCGGTGATCCGGAAGTAGTGGAACTGGTTGGCGGAGTCGCCGAGTCCCTGCCGGTTCTTCCAGCCGATCGAGGCGAGCTGCTCGGGGCTGAGCGGCTCGGTCATCAGGGCGTAGTCGTAGACCGGGACCGTGTACGCCCGGACGCGCTTGACCAGCGACGGGAAGACGTTGGTGCCGAGCGCGACCCGGCGGGCGAGCACCTTGCCGTACGGGGTGTGGACGCCCATGCCGGCGCCCACCGAGGCCATCCGCAGACCCGGGGTGTTCTCGTAGATCCGTACGCCCAGGTCGAGGCAGGCCCGCTTCAGGCCCCAGGCCAGCTTGGCGGGGTGGAGCATGGCGACCCCGCGCTTGTCCCACATGCCGCCGAGGAAGGTCGGCGAGTCGACCTCGGCCCGTACGGCGTCCCGGTCGAGGAGTTCCACGCCGTCCGCGAGTCCGAGCCGGTCGAGCTCCGCGTACGCCTCGGCCAGTTCCTCGACCTGGTACGGCTCGGTCGCGACGTCGATCTCGCCGGTGCGCTCGAAGTCGCAGTCCAGGGAGTAGCGGGCGACCGCCTCCTCGATGCCGTCGAGGTTGCGCTCGCCGAGCCGCTCCAGCTTCGGCAGCTCGCCCGGCCAGCGGGCGAGCCCGTTGCCGAAGCCGTGGGTCAGGGAGGCCGCGCAGAAGCCTCCGTTGCGGCCCGAGGCGGCCCAGCCCACCTCGCGGCCTTCGATCAGTACGACATCCCGGGAGGGATCGCGCTCCTTGGCGAGGAGCGCGGTCCACAGTCCGCTGTATCCGCCGCCGACCACGAGGAGATCGCACTTCTCGGTGCCGGTGAGGGCGGGCAGGGCTCCGGGCTTGCCGGGGTCTTCCAGCCAGAAGGGGACGGGCTGGGCGTCGGAGAGAGATCGTGCAGCGAGACGCATGGCGACTGGGGCCATGGTTTCCAACTCCTTCGGTGCCTGAGCTGCCTATTGCTCAGGCCGTTGCTGTCTTCTTGCGCCGGTTCGTAATCATTTGCCCGGCCACGACCATCAGTACCGCGAGGACGAACATCGCGGTGCCGATGACGTTGATCTGGACGGGGGTTCCACGCTGCGCCGAGCCCCAGACGAACATGGGGAAGGTGACCGTGGAGCCCGCGTTGAAGTTGGTGATGATGAAGTCGTCGAACGAGAGCGCGAAGGCGAGCAGCGCGCCTGCGGCGATGCCGGGCGCGGCGATCGGCAGGGTCACGCGCAGGAAGGTCTGCGTGGGCCCGGCGTAGAGGTCGCGCGCGGCTTCCTCCAGGCGCGGGTCCATGGACATGACCCGGGCCTTGACCGCAGTCACGACGAACGACAGACAGAACATGATGTGGGCGATCAGGACCGTCCAGAAGCCCAGCTCGATCCCCATGTTGAGGAAGAGCGTGAGCAGCGAGGCGGCCATGACGACCTCGGGCATCGCCATCGGCAGGAAGATCAGCGAGTTGATCGAGCCGCGCGCCCGGAAGCGGTAGCGGACCAGCGCGAAGGCGATCATCGTGCCGAGGAGGACGGCGCCGAGCGTCGCCCAGGCGGCGAGCTGGAGCGAGAGCGAGAGCGACTCGCACATGTCGGCGACGCCGCAGGGGTCCTTCCAGGCGTCGAGCGAGAACTCCTGCCAGGAGTAGTTGAAGCGTCCCTTCGGCCTGTTGAAGGAGAACGCCATCACGACGAGGTTGGGCAGGATCATGTACGCGAGCGTCAGCAGGCCCGCGATGACGACGAGGTTCTTCCGCAGCCAGCGCATCAGACCAGGTCCTCCGTTCCGGCACGGCGGATGTACACGGTGACCATGCCGAGCACGATCGCCATGAGGATGAAGGAGAGCGCGGCCGCCGTCGGGTAGTCGAGCACCCGCAGGAACTGCGACTGGATGACGTTGCCGACCATCTTGGTGTCGGTCGAGCCGAGCAGTTCGGCGTTGACGTAGTCGCCGCTCGCCGGGATGAAGGTGAGCAGGGTGCCGGAGACGACGCCGGGCATCGACAGCGGGAAGGTCACCTTGCGGAAGGTGGTGGCCGGGGAGGCGTACAGGTCCTGCGCGGCCTCGTGCAGCCGGCCGTCGATCCGCTCCAGGGAGGTGTAGAGGGGCAGGATCATGAAGGGCAGGAAGTTGTACGTGAGACCGCAGACCACCGCCATCGGGGTGGCGAGGACGCGGTCGCCCTCGGTCCAGCCGAGCCAGCTGGTGACGTCCAGGAAGTGCAGCGCGTTCAGGGCGTCTACCACGATGCTGTCGTCGGCCAGGATCGTCTTCCAGGCCAGCGTCCGGATGAGGAAGCTGGTGAAGAAGGGCGCGATGACGAGGACGAGGAGCAGGTTCCGCCAGCGGCCGGCCTTGAAGGCGATCAGGTACGCCAGCGGGTAGCCGAGCAGCAGGCAGAGCAGGGTCGCGGTCCCGGCGTACAGCAGGGAGCGGACGAACTGCGGCCAGTACTCCTGGAAGGCGTCCCAGTAGGTCTGGAAGTGCCAGGTGACCTCGAAGCCCTTCTCCAGGGAGCCGGTCTGCACCGAGGTCGAGGCCTGGTAGACCATCGGCAGCGCGAAGAAGACGAGCAGCCAGATGATGCCGGGCAGCAGCAGCCAGTACGGGACGAGGCGCTTGCGGGTGGAGGGCTTGCGCAGAACCGGTTCCTCTATCGGGTCCGCCGCCTCTTTCGTGAGCGTGGAAGTACTCATCCGGCGTCCTCCACCGTCTCCACGCCCGCGTCGATGTCCTGCGCCGCGTCGAGCCCGAAGGTGTGCGCCGGGTTCCAGTGCAGGACGACCTCGGCACCCGGGACGAGCCGGGTGTCGCGCTCGATGTTCTGCTCGTAGACCTGGAGCTCCGCGCCGGCCGGCGAGTTCACCACGTACTGGGTGGAGACGCCGATGAAGGAGGAGTCGACGATCCGGCCGGTGACCCGGTTGCGGCCGTCGGCGATCGAGCCCGCGTCGTCGGCGTGCGCGAGCGAGATCTTCTCGGGGCGGACGCCCACGAGCACCTTGCCGCCCTGGCGGACGGCGGAGGTACAGCGGTCGCCGGGCACCCGGAGCTTGCCGCCGCCGGCCGTGACGAGCACGTCGCCGCCGGTCTCCAGGACCTCCGCCTCGATCAGGTTCGAGGTGCCGAGGAAGTTGGCGACGAAGGTGGTCTGCGGGTTCTCGTACAGGTCGGCGGGGTTGCCGAGCTGCTCGACGCGGCCGCCGTTCATCACCGCGACCTGGTCGGCCATCGTCATGGCCTCCTCCTGGTCGTGGGTGACGTGCACGAAGGTGATGCCGACCTCGGTCTGGATCCGCTTGAGCTCCAGCTGCATCTGGCGGCGCAGCTTGAGGTCGAGGGCGCCGAGGGGCTCGTCGAGGAGCAGCACCTGCGGGTGGTTGATGAGCGCGCGGGCCACGGCGACGCGCTGCTGCTGGCCGCCGGAGAGCTGGTGCGGCTTGTGGCGGGCCTTGTCGCCGAGCTGGACGAGCTCCAGCATGTCGTCGACCTGCTTCTTCACCGACTTGATGCCGCGGCGGCGCAGGCCGAAGGCGATGTTCTCGGAGACGTCCATGTGCGGGAAGAGCGCGTAGGACTGGAAGACGGTGTTGACCGGCCGCTTGTACGGCGGCAGGTCGGTGACGTCCTTGTCGCCGAGGAAGACGGTGCCGGTGCTCGGGTCCTCCAGGCCGGCGATCATGCGCAGCGTGGTGGTCTTTCCGCAGCCGGAGGCGCCGAGCAGGGCGAAGAAGGAGCCCTGCGGGACGGTCAGGTCCAGCGGGTGGACGGCCGTGAAGGAGCCGTACGACTTGCTGATCCCGGTGAGACGGACGTCGCCGCCGGTGTTCTTGTCAGTCATGGGTTCTGGTCCCAGGGAGTGAGAGAGGTGGACGAGGGCGGACTCAGGCGCCGATGAGCTTGGCGAACTTCTCCTCGTACGCCGTCTCCTCCGCGCTGCTGAGCGAGCGGAAGGCGTGCGACTTCTTGGCCATGGCCTTGTCCGGGAGGATCAGCGTGTTGCTCGCGAGCTCGGGGTCGATCTTGGCGAGCTCGTCCTTCACCCCGTCGACGGGGCAGACGTAGTTGATGTACGCGGCGAGCTGGGCGGCGACGGGAAGCTCGTAGTAGTAGTCGATGAGCTTCTCGGCGTTCGTCTTGTGCCGGGCCTGCGCGGGGACGAGCAGGTTGTCGCTGGACGTGATGTAACCGGCGGACGGGATGGCGTACTTGATGTCCGGGTTGTCCGCCTGGAGCTGGATGATGTCGCCGGCCCAGGCGAGGCAGGCCGCGATGTCGCCCTTGTCCAGGTCGGAGGTGTAGTCGTTGCCGGTGAAGCGGCGGATCTGCTTCTTGTCGACGCCCTTCTGGAGGCGCCCGATGGCCGCGTCGTAGTCGGCGTCCGTGAACTTCCCCGGGTCCTTGCCCATGTCGAGCAGGGTCATGCCGACGGAGTCGCGCATCTCGGTGAGGAAGCCGACCCGGCCCTTGAGCGAGGGGTCGTCGAGGAGCTGGCTGACCGAGTCGACCTTCTTGCCGCCGGTCGCCTTGACGTTGTACGCGATGACGGTCGATATGCCCGTCCACGGGTACGAGTAGGACCGGCCCGGGTCCCAGTCGGGACGACGGAACTGGGCGGACAGGTTCGCGTACGCGTTGGGCAGGTTGGCCGGGTCGAGCTTCTGGGCCCAGCCGAGCCGGATGATGCGGGCGGCCAGCCAGTCGGTGACGCAGATCAGGTCGCGGCCGGTGTCCTGGCCGGCCGCGAGCTGCGGCTTGATCTTGCCGAAGAACTCGACGTTGTCGTTGATGTCCTCGGTGTACTTGACCTTGATCCCCGTGCGTTTGGCGAACGCCTCCAGGGTCGGACGGGACTTCTCGTCCTCGCTGACGTCCATGTACTCGGTCCAGTTGGAGAAGGCGACGCTCTTCTCCTTGGCCGAGACGTCGGTGGAGGCGGGACCCTGGCCCTCCCGCTTCGCCGGCGGGATGCCACACGCGCTCAGACCGGCGAGACCGCCGATCGTGAGTGCGCCGACGCCGCCCGCGCGCAGCATCGAACGGCGGCTGAGGGCGCCCCGGCCGCTCGTCATGCTGCGCCGTATCGCCGCCAGCTGCGCGGCGGACAGGCTGTCGGGCTCGTACTGCTCCATGCGCTGTGCCCTTTCGGGATGGGTGGGCCGCTGGTCGGGCGGCGAATTGCTATCGGTCCCCGAAGATCGTGCGGTGCCAGTCCTTGGCCGCCACCGCGGTGTTGTCGAACATCACGTGCTTGACCTGCGTGTACTCCTCGAAGGAGTAGGCCGACATGTCCTTTCCGTAGCCGGAGGCCTTGGTGCCGCCGTGGGGCATCTCGCTGATGATCGGGATGTGGTCGTTGACCCACACACAGCCCGCCTTGATCTCCCGGGTGGCACGGTTGGCCCGGTAGACGTCACGGCTCCACGCGGAGGCGGCGAGGCCGTAGGGGGTGTCGTTGGCGAGCCGGATGCCCTCGTCGTCACCGTCGAAGGGCAGGGCCACCAGGACCGGACCGAAGATCTCCGACTGCACGACCTCGCTGTCCTGCGCGGCGCCGGTGATCAGGGTGGGACGGTAGTATGCGCCGTTCTTCAGCTCTCCACCAGGGGCTTCGCCTCCGGTGACGACGGTGGCGTAGCCGCGGGCGCGCTCGACGAAAGCGGCGACGCTGTCGCGGTGGCGGTGGCTGACGAGCGGACCGAGGTCGGTGTCCGGTGCGAAGGGGTCGCCGACGCGGACGGTCTCCATGAGCTCGGCGACCCGGGCGACGAAGGCGTCGAAGAGCGGGCGCTGGACGTACGCGCGCGTGGCGGCGGTGCAGTCCTGGCCGCTGTTGATGAGGGAGGCGGCGACGGCGCCCCGGGCGGCGGCCTCCAGGTCGGCGTCGTCGAAGACGAGGAACGGGGCCTTGCCGCCGAGTTCGAGGTGGAGCCGCTTCACGGTGGCGGTGGCGACCTCGGCGACCCGCTTGCCGACCGGGGTGGAGCCGGTGAAGGACGTCATGACGACGTCGGGGTGGCCGACGAGGTGCTCGCCGACGACCCGTCCGGCGCCGCTGACGATGTTGATGACACCGTCGGGGATGCCGGCCTCCTTCGCCGCCTGCGCGAACATCAGCGAGGTCAGCGGGGTCAGCTCGGCGGGCTTCAGGACGATCGTGTTGCCTGCGGCGATCGCCGGGAGGATCTTCCAGGCGGCCATCTGGAGCGGGTAGTTCCAGGGGGCGATGGAGCCGACCACGCCGATCGGCTCGCGCCGGATGTACGAGGTGTGGTCGCCGGAGTACTCGGCGGCCGACTGGCCCTGGAGGTGGCGGGCGGCCCCCGCGAAGAAGGCCGTGTTGTCGATCGTGCCGGGCACGTCGAACTCGGTGGTGAGCTTGAGGGGCTTGCCGCACTGGAGCGACTCGACCCGGGCGATGTCCTCCGCCCAGTCGGCGAGCACGCCGGCGAGGCGGTGCAGCGCGTCGGAGCGCTCGCCCGGGGTGGCTCCCGCCCAGCCCGGGAAGGCGGCCTTGGCGGCGGCGACGGCCTCGTCCACGTCGGCGGTGGAGGCGAGGGTGTAGGTGTACACGCTCTCGCCCGTCGCCGGGTCGATCACGCTGTGTTCCCGATCTGAGGTTCCGGCGCGAAGCCTTCCGCCGATGTACTGCGCGCCGTCCGCGAAGCGGTCCGTCACCTGGAAGCGGTTGGTCATGACGCTCTCCGTTGTCCCAGCTCGAATTGAGTGCCGATCCTGACAGAGAGAGAACCCTCCAACAAGGGATTCCGTTGTTGCCTTTTGGTTACGCGACGGAATCGGTCGACCATGTGTCGAGACTGCCGGAAAATCTCCGTACGGAGTGTCCGTGGCGGATGCCAGACTCGCATGTATGAGCAAGATCGAAGAGCTGACGCAGCAGGTCAACAGGGGTGAGCGCAGCGAAATGGGGGTCCCCCCGGCCGGAGGCCGGGGGAGGGTCAAGTGGCTGCACTTCTGGGGGCACCGTCCACACCCGGACGGGCGGCTCTCGGCGAGCTGTCTGAGCCAGTGGTGGCCGGCCCCCTTCACGGTGGACGGAGTGCCGTACGCGACCGCGGAGCACTGGATGATGGCCGCCAAGGCCCGCCTCTTCGGGGACGCGGACGCCGAGCGGGCCGCGCTGACCGCCCCTACCCCCGCTCAGGCCAAGAACGCGGGACGGCTCGTGCGGGGCTTCGACGACGCGGTCTGGGAGCGGGAGCGCTTCGGGATCGTCGTCGAGGGCAGCGTCCACAAGTTCTCCTCGGACGAGGCCCTGCGCGCGTACCTCCTGGGCACGGGCGAGCGAGTCCTGGTGGAGGCCAGCCCGCTGGACCGCGTCTGGGGCATCGGGCTCGCCGCGGACGCCCCCGGCGCCCACGACCCGGCCCGCTGGCGCGGCCTGAACCTGCTGGGCTTCGCGCTCATGGAGGCCCGGGAGCGGCTGCGCGCCGCCTGACACGCGCGAGGGCCCCGCACCCCCTCGGGGAGGTGCGGGGCCCTCGCGGTGCGTACGGGCGTCAGCGGGCGCTCTGCTCGATCTGCAGGCTCGACGCGAACGGGTCCTCGTCGGTCCCCGAGTCGTCGAAGGACGTGGAGTCCTGGGAGATCGCCCAGATCATGAAGCCGAGGAAGACGGCGCTGACCAGGATGCCGATCGAGCCGAGGATGACGCCGGCCAGCGCCATGCCCCGGTTGGTCGCCTCGCCCCGGCCCGCCTTCTTCATGCCGATGATGCCGAAGATCAGCGCCAGGATGCCGAGGATCACCCCCAGTCCGTACATGCAGAAGCCCGCGACCGCGATGATGCCGAGCACCATCGCCGTCGTGCCCATGCCGTTGGACGGGGACTGCTGCCAGCCGGGCTGGCCGTATCCCGGATACCCGGGGTAGCCGTATCCCGAGGCGGTCGGCGGGGCCGGAGCCGCCGCCGGATAGCCGTAGCCGCCGGACGTGTCGGCCGGATAGCCGTAGCCGCCGGACGTGTCCGCAGGGTAGCCGTACCCGGGCGTGGCCGCCGGGCCGCCCGGGGCGACCGGCGGCGGCGGGAGCTGGCCGCCGGGCTCGGGCGTGAGCGGCATGGACGTGACGGTCTGCTGGTCGTGCACCGGCGCGGGCGACGGCGACGCCGGCTTGCTGAGTTCCACCCCGTCGCGGTTCGGCGGAGCCCACGGGTCCGTCGGGTCGTACCCGCCCCGCGACTGGTCTCGGTTGTCAGACATGGGCCTCCCCCATTGTGGTCACGTCATGTTACGGCCTCACCCCTACGGGGGATCCGCCCGCCCGGCCTACGATGATCGGTTGGCTTGCTTCCCCTCGTGAACGAGGGGGATTCCTACGGCTCGCGCCGTGGGGGTTTCTGCTTCGTCGCCGACCGCCCGCCCGGAGTTCTCCGTTGGGGTCTTACACCGGCTCCACAGACCGACACCGCCAGCCCGGCGGCCTTGAGGTTCTTCGCCGCGTTCACGTCCCGGTCGTGGGTCGTGCCGCAGCCCTCGCACGTCCAGGCGCGGACGTTCAGCGGCATGCGCTCGGCGAGCCTGCCGCAGTGGGAGCACAGCTTGGAGGAGGGGAAGAAGCGGTCGACCGCGATCACTTCCCGCCCGTACCAAGCGGCCTTGTACTCCAGCATGCTCCGGAACTCCGACCAGGCCGCGTCACTGATGGCGCGGGCCAGGCTCCGGTTCTTGACCATGTTGCGGACGGTCAGGTCCTCGATCACGAGCGTTTGGTTCTCACGCACGAGTCGAGTGGTCAGCTTGTGCAGCCCGTCGCGCCGCCGGTCCGCGATACGGGCATGGATCCTCGCGACCCTCCGCCGGGCCTTGACCCTGTTGGCACCCTCACCCGGAGCCTTGCGGGCAAGGTTCCGCTGGGCCCTGGCCAGAGCGGTACGGTCGCGGCGCTCGTGCCGCGGGTTGGAGATCTTCTCGCCAGTGGACAGGGTCAGTAGGTGGTCCAGGCCGACATCGATCCCGACCGCCGTGTCCGTGACGGGAAGCGACCGCACGGAGGCGTCCTCGCACAGCATCGACACGAACCAGCGCCCCGCCGCGTCCTGCGACACCGTCACCGTGGACGGAGACACGCCCTCCGGCAGAGACCGGGACCAAACGATGTCCAGCGGCTCTGCCATCTTCGCCAGAGTGAGCCGACCGTCCTGGTACCGGAACGCGCTGGTGGTGTACTCCGCGCTCCTGCGGGACGTCTTCCGCGACTTGAAACGCGGATACCTCGCCCTCTTCCCGAAGAAGTTGGCGAATGCCAGCTGCAAGTGCCTCAGTGCCTGCTGGAGAGGAACCGAGGACACCTCGTTCAAGTAGGCCAGTTCCTCAGTCTTCTTCCAGTCCGTCAGCATCGCCGAGGTCTGGTTGTAGTTGACCCGCTCCTGACGAGCCCACGCCTCTGTACGTGCGGCGAGCGCCATGTTGTAGACCTTGCGCACGCACCCGAACGTGCGCGACAGCTCCGCAGCCTGCGCATCCGTCGGTTTGAAACGGTACTTGAAAGCCCGCTTCACGTGATTCGACACAGCTCACAAACTACCATCTCAATTCGTGACCACCTCCGGGTGGTCGCGGCCGAGCCGGCTCCACCCGAGCTCCCTTCCCTCCCATCGCAAGGTGGGGCCATCCACCGAGGAGTCCCGATGACCGACCTCCACCCCTTCATCGCCGGCCTGCCCAAAGCCGAGCTGCACGTCCACCACGTCGGCTCCGCCTCCCCCCGCATCGTCGCCGAGCTCGCGGCCCGGCACCCGGACTCCAAGGTCCCCACGGACCCGGAGGCGCTGACCGACTACTTCACGTTCACGGACTTCGCGCACTTCATCGACGTCTACCTGTCGGTGGTCGACCTGGTCCGCACCCCCGAGGACGTGCGGCTGCTGACCTTCGAGATCGCCCGTGACATGGCCCGGCAGAACATCCGCTACGCCGAGCTGACCATCACCCCGTACTCCTCCACCCGCCGCGGCATCGACGAGCGCGCCTTCATGGCGGCGATCGAGGACGCCCGCAAGGCGGCCGAGGCCGAGTTCGGCACGATCCTGCGCTGGTGCTTCGACATTCCCGGCGAGGCAGGCCTCGTCTCCGCCGAGGAGACCGCGCGGCTCGCCACCACCGAGGGGCTGCGCCCGGAGGGCCTGGTCTCCTTCGGTCTCGGCGGCCCGGAGATCGGGGTCCCGCGCCCGCAGTTCAAGCCGTACTTCGACCTGGCCCGCGCGGCCGGCCTGCACTCCGTCCCGCACGCGGGCGAGACGACCGGCCCGGAGACCGTCTGGGACGCGATCCGCGAGCTGGGCGCCGAGCGCATCGGGCACGGCACCAGCTCCGCCCAGGACCCCGAGCTCCTCGCGTACCTGGCCGAGCACCGGATCGCCCTGGAGGTCTGCCCGACCTCGAACATCGCGACCCGGGCCGTGGCGACCTTCGAGGAGCACCCGATCCGGCAGTTCGTCGACGCGGGCGTCCTGGTCACCATCAACAGCGACGACCCGCCGATGTTCGGCTCGGACCTCAACAACGAGTACGCCGTCGCCGCCCGTCTCCTCGGCCTCGACGAGCGCGGTGTCGCCGCCCTCGCCAAG
This sequence comes from Streptomyces sp. R-07, assembly GCF_049913175.1. Lineage (NCBI taxonomy): Bacteria > Bacillati > Actinomycetota > Actinomycetes > Kitasatosporales > Streptomycetaceae > Streptomyces > Streptomyces sp. R-07. Next base: position 5,802,226 of record NZ_CP183978.1, on the reverse strand, counting down.
AACGCGGTGGAGGCCTCCTTCCTCGACGCGGCCGGCAAGGCCCGCATCGCCGCCGAGATCGACACGTACACGAACGACTGGCTGGCGCGCTGACGGCGACGAGAATGGGGCCATGCGCCCTGTCACTGTCGTAGCCCATCGCGGCGACCCGTACCGCGTCCGTGAGAACACGCTCCCCTCGATCGCCTCGGCGATCGAGCGGGGCGCGGACGCGGTCGAGATCGACGTCCGGCTGACGAAGGACGGGGTGCCCGTCCTCCTCCACGACGACACCCTGAAGCGCCTGTGGGGCCACGACCGGCCGCTCTCCGGTTTCTCGCACGAGCAGCTGCGCGAGCTGACCCTTGACGGGGTGCCGACCCTCCGGGACGCGCTGATCACCGCCGGGGACCACCGGCTGATGCTGGACCTGCCGGGCGGGAACGAGGACTCGGTCCGCTCGATCGTCCGCACGGTCCGCGAGTGCGGCGCCGGGGAGCGGGTCTACTACTGCGCGGGCGCCGTCGCGATGCTCCAGGTACGGGCCGCGGACCCGGACGCCGAGATCGCCCTGACGTGGACCAGCCTCGCCCCGCCCCGGCCGGTGCTGCTCGACGTCGTGCGGCCCCGGTGGCTCAACTACCGTTTCGGTCTGGTGAGTCGGGGACTGACCGAGCGGGTGCACCGGGACGGGCTGCTCGTCTCGGCCTGGACGGCGGACACGAAACACACCATGCGTAAGCTGATCTTGAACGGGGTGGACTCGGTCACCACGAACCGGGTCGACGCCCTCGCCGCCCTGCTGCGAAAGGCTCGCGAATGAACGACCGGATCCGGACCGACATCGCCCACAACGCCCGCGTGTGGAACTACTGGCTGGGCGGCAAGGACAACTATCCGGTGGACCGCGCGGTCGGCTCCCAGGTCACCGGCTTCTATCCGAGCATCGGCGAAGTGGCGCGCGCGGACCGGGCGTTCCTCGGCCGTGCGGTGACCCATCTGGCCGCCGAGGCGGGCGTCCGCCAGTTCCTGGACATCGGTACGGGCCTGCCGACCGCGGACAACACCCACGAGGTGGCGCAGCGGATCGCCCCCGACGCCCGGATCGTCTACGTCGACAACGACCCGATCGTCCTCACGCACGCCCGCGCGCTCCTGACGAGCGCGCCGGAGGGGGTCACCGAGTACGTCGACGCCGACGCCCACGACCCGGAGAAGATCGTCGCGGCGGCCGCCGGGACCCTCGACCTCTCCCGCCCGGTCGCGGTGATGATGCTCGGCATCCTCAACTTCGTCCTGGACACCGACGAGGCCCGGACGATCGTGCGGACCCTGATGGCCGCCGTCCCCTCCGGCAGCCACCTGGTGCTGACCCACCCGACCCTGGAACCGGCACTCGGCGGCGAGGGCAACAAGGCCGCGATGGCCTTCTGGAACGAGAACGCGACCCCGCCGATCACCGCCCGCACCCGGGAGGAGTTCACCTCCTTCCTCGACGGCCTCGACCTCCTGGAGCCGGGCGTCGTCTCCTGCGCGCGCTGGCGCTCCGAGGAGGGCGACGTGGTGGCGCAGTTCGGCGCGGTGGGCCGCAAGCCGTAATGGGCATACGGGGGGACGTACGGAACGGCTGGGAGCGGGCGCGGACCTGGGGCGCCGCCAACCCGTGGGCGGTGGACCTCGGGATCGCGCTGCTCGTCCAGGCGGCGATGACGATGCCGTTCGTGGTGCCGCGCGGGCCCGAGCTCGAACCGGCGACCTGGCCGGCGTACGGGCTGACGACGCTGACGGTGCTGCCGCTGGTCTGGCGGCGGCGCGCGCCGCTCGCGGTGCTGCTCGCGATCCTGGCGGCGAGCGCGCTGTACAAGCTGGCCCTGGAGGGGCCGGGGCAGCCGCTGCCGTACACCGGTCTCGTCGGCGTCTACACGATCGCCGCGCTGTCACCGACCTGGAAGCGGCTCACGACGGCGGGGCTCCTGCTGGTCGCGGTGCCGGCCTCGGTGTGGCTCAACACCCAGTCGGCGCGCGAACTCACCTTCTCCCTCTTCGTGTTCGGCGCCGCCTATGTCTTCGGTCGGCTCACGGACGCGCGGCAGCGGGCGCAGCGGGTGGAGGCCGAGCGGGCGGCCGCGCGCGAACGGGCCAGGATCGCCCGGGAGATGCACGACATCCTGTCGCATGCGGTGAGCCTGATGGTCGTGCAGGCCGAGGCGGGCCCGGTCGCGGTGCGGGCGGCGCCGGAGCGCGCGGAGGCCGCGTTCGAGGCGATCTCGGAGACGGGCCGGGAGGCGATGGTCCAGCTGCGGCAGATGCTGGGACTGCTGCGCGAGGGCGGCGAGACGGCCGCCCCGAGGGAGCCGCAGCCCGATCTCGCGGACGTCCCGGCCCTCCTGGAGCGGGTGCGGGCCGGAGGTCTGGCCGTCGGGTACGCGACGGAGGGCGGGGTGCGGGCGCTGCCCGCGGCGACGGGCGCGAGCGTCTACCGGATCGTCCAGGAGGCCCTGACGAACGTGGTGAAGCACGCGCGGGCCCGTACGGTCGACGTCCGGCTCGCCCACGCCGACGGCGTCCTGCGGGTCACGGTGACCGACGACGGGCGCGGCCCGCAGGGCGGCCCGGGCGGGCACGGCCTGCTGGGCATCCGGGAGCGGGCCGCCGCGCACGGCGGTACGGCGCAGACGGGCCCCGGCCCGGGCGGCCGGGGGTTCGAGGTGCGGGTCCTGCTGCCCGTACAGGCCACCAAGGAGGGGGAGAGATGACGATCCGGGTGGTGGTCGCGGACGACCAGGAACTGGTCCGCAGCGGCTTCGCGATGATCCTGGACGCGCAGCCGGACATCGAGGTGGTGGCGGAGGCCGGGGACGGCACGGAGGCCGTCGAGGCGGTGCGCCGGCTCGCACCGGACGTGGCGCTGCTCGACATCCGGATGCCCCGGACGGACGGCATCGAGGCCTGCCGGACGATCAGCGCGGAGTCCGCCTGCCGGACGGTGATGCTGACGACCTTCGACACCGACGCGTACGTGTACGAGGCGCTGCACGCGGGCGCGAGCGGTTTCCTCCTGAAGGATGTGCGGCGGGACGACCTGGTGCACGCGGTACGGGTGGTGGCGGCGGGCGACTCGCTGCTCGCGCCGTCCGTGGCGCGGCGGCTCGTGGAGCAGTACACGGCGGGCGGCCCGCGCAGGACCGATCCCCGCCTCGACGTCCTCACCGGACGGGAGCGCGAGACGCTCCTGCTGCTCGCCAGGGGGCTGTCGAACGCGGAGATCGCGGCGGAACTGGTGGTCAGCGACCACACGGTGAAGACGCACGTGGGGAACGTGCTCGCCAAGCTGGGGCTGCGGGACCGCATCCAGGCGGTGATCTGCGCGTACGAGTCGGGTCTGGTCGCGGCGGGCTCTCCCCCGCCCGGGGGAGCCGCGGGCCCCGGCCTCTCCCCCGCGCCGGGGAGGAACTGACCCGCCGAAGACCGCCGGTGCGGGCGATCCGCCGATCGCCGCTGGTCAGCAGGATGGAGCCATCGAGAACAACGGCCCACACCACTGGAGTTGACCATGAGGAAGTCCACCCGCACCCTGCTCGCCGCCGCCCTGGTCCTGGGCGTCGCCGCCGGACCGGCGCTCACCCCCGCCTTCGCGGCGTCGCAGCCGGCGGCCACCGCCGAGGCCTCTACGCCCGATCTGTCCGCGGTGATCGCGGGGCTCCCCCGGGCCGACGCGACGGCCGCGCTGGTCCGGGTCGGCGGCACCGAGGGTTCCTGGCAGGGCAGCGCCGGCGTCCACGACCTGGAGTCGAACGCCCCGGCGGACCCGGCCGCCCGCTTCCGGGCGGGGTCGGTGACGAAGGTGTTCACGGCGGCGACCGTCCTCCAGCTGGCCGCCGAGGGCCGGATCGATCTGGACCGGCCGGCCCGCGCGTACCTCCCGGACCTGATCCCCGGCCGCTACGCCCGGGTGACCGTGCGTCAGCTCCTGAACCACACCCACGGCATCCCGGCCGCCGACATGCCGGGCGAGACGGTCGAGGAGTGGTACGCGAACCGTTTCGCGGTCCACAGCCCCGAGGAGCTGGTCCGCTCGGCGACGGCGCAGCCGCGCGAGTTCCGGCCGGGCACGAAGCAGCACTACCTGAACATCGGGTACACGATCGCCGGCCTGATCGTGGAGCGGGTCACGGGCGACTCGTACGAGCACCAGGTGGAGCGGCGGATCCTGCGGCCGCTCGGGCTGCGGGACACGTACTTCCCCGGCGCGGACCCGGAGATCCGCGGGCCGTACAACCACGGCTACCAGACGATGAGGCTCGACGACGGCTCGACCGGGCTGCGCGACGTGTCGGTGTGGGGGACGACGGACGGCTGGGCGGCGGGGGACCTGATCTCGACCACGGCCGACCTGGAGCGCTTCACTCAGGTCCTGTTCAAGGGCGGTGTGGTGCGCGGTCCGCTCCTGGAGGAGATGTTCACGCTTCCGAAGGTCCCGGACTTCGCGTCCGGCGCCCCGGCCGCGTACTCCGCCGGTCTGTCGATGAAGAAGCTCGGCGGCCGCGAGGTCTGGGGGAAGACGGGCGGCCGCTGGGGCTACAACACGGCCATCGCGTCGACCCGTGACGGCGCCCGCACCCTCGTCTACAGCGTCAACTCCACCGACGCCAAGGGGCAGGACATGCCCCGGACGGCCCTCGGCCTCATGCTGGCGACGTTCGGAACGCCGTCGGAGTGAGCGCCTCCAGGCGCTTGATCATGCGGCGTACGCGGAGCAGCGGCAGGATGCCGATGACGCCGAAGGACATGTCGATGACCGACCACCAGAAGGGGATGCCCCGGACGGGGCCGCAGATCAGGGCGAGCGGGATGATGCCGACGCAGGCGATCATGCCGAACTCGACGACCCAGACGTTGCGGACGGGGTCGCGGTACGGGCCGTAGAAGGCGACCGCGATGACGAGGTGCGCGAAGGCCAGCCAGTCGGTGCCGTAGAGCAGGTACGGGGCCTGGTCGTCGGCGGCCGCGACTCCCTCCCGTACCCGGTGGATCCAATCGGCGAGCCCGGGGAGAAGATCGGCCACGGGCGAGGCCCAGCCGGCCAGGGCGGAGTCGAGGAGCCGGAGTTCGGTGACGAGCGGGAAGGCGGTGGCCCCGCTCAGGACCAGGCAGACGACGAAGACGATCAGCCAGACGCGGATGTGCGTGAGAAGGGCTCTCGGCCCGTTCGTGTCGCTCATGGGAACAACGTACACCCCTATTGAACGTGTTCAGAAAAGTGGGGTGGTTGTTTTTGAGCACGTTCAGAAGCGGGCGGCGACCCTGCGGCCCACGGCGTGCGAGACCACCGTCGCCCCCGCCGCCACCGCGAGCCCCGCCACCACTTCTCCGGCCCCGACCGGCCGCAGCACCCCGGCCCGCCGCAGCCGGGCCCTGGCCCACAGGGAGAAGGGGATGACGACGAGCGGCGAGGTCGCCGCGCCGGGCGTCACGTCCCGCGCCACGGCGGCCTGCGCGAGGTGGACGAGGCCGTGGAGGCCGAAGCCGGTCACCGCTCCCTGGTAGAAGCCGGACCGGCCGCCGGAGCGCGCGCCCGACACGGCTGCTGAAGCGACGATCACCGCCATCACCCCGACCGCGGCGGCGAATTCACGCTCGTCGACGGACTCCATCGCCTTCCACACCCGCTCCGGAACTCCGGGGAAGCGTTCGCGAAGGCCCGGCAGGTTCTCCCGGAGCCAGCGCGGGCCGCGTGCGAGTTCTTCGGCGTCGTGCACCGCCCAGGCGAGGAACAGGCCGTAGGTGACAAGGGGGTTGAGGCGCGTGTCGGTCATGATCGTTCCAACTCACAGGCCCACGATCGAGTTCCACCTCTTGGCGAAGGCCTGGCGCTCCTCGGCGGTGATGTCCCGGGCGATGGCGAGCCGGTTCCGCATGCCGGCGTCGGGGAAGATCAGCGGGTCCTCGGCGAGCGCCACGAGCTCCGCGTCGCCGGAGTCCGCGAGGACGTCCTGGGCGGCGGGCACCGGGCAGACGTAGTTGACCCAGGCGGCGAGTTCGGCGGCGACCTCGGGCTCGTAGTAGTAGTCGACGAGCTTCTCGGCGTTGCCCTTGTGCTGGGCGAGGTTGGGGACCATGAGCGACTCGGCCCACAGTTCGGCGCCCTCCTCGGGGACGACGAACTCGATGTCCGGGTTGTCGGCCTGGAGCTGGATGACGTCGCCGGAGTACGCCTGGCAGGCGAGGACGTCGCCGGTGGACAGGTCCTTGATGTAGTCGTTCCCGGTGAAGCGCCGGATGTGCTTGGCCCGGACGAGCCCCTCGATCTGCTCGCACAGGGCGTGGAAGTCGTCGCCGGTCCACCGGGTCACGTCGACGCCGTTGCCCAGCATGAGCAGGGCGAACGACTCGTCGAGCCCGGAGAGCAGGGTGACCTTGCCGCGCAGGTCGTCGGCCCACAGCTCCTTGGTGGAGCGCAGTTCCCGGCCGAGCTTCTTCCGGTTGTACGCGATGCCGGTGATCCCGGACTGCCAGGGCACGCTGTGCAGCCGGCCGGGGTCGAAGGCGGGCGACCTCAGCTGCGGATTGAGGTTCTTCGCGACGTTCGGCTGGGCGGCGCGGTCCATCTCCTGGACCCAGCCGAGGCGGACGAAGCGGGCGGCCATCCAGTCGCTGACGACGATCAGATCGCGGCCGGTCTCCTGGTGGTTCATCAGGGAGGGGCTGATCTTGCCGAAGAACTCGTCGTTGTCGTTGATCTCCTCGGTGTAGCGGACGGAGATCCCGGTGCGCTTCCGGAAGGCGTCCAGGGTGGGCCGCTTCGAGGTGTCGTCGTCATCGGTGTCGATGTACAGCGGCCAGTTGGCGAATTCGAGTGTCCGGTCGCGCGCCGAGAGGTCCCGGCCGGTCCGGTCGCCCTCCTCGACGTAGGCGGCGGGGACCCCGCACCCGGCGAGCAGGGTGGCGGCCCCGGCACCGCCGATGCCGCGCAGCAGGGACCGGCGGGACATGTGTTTCCTGGCTGTCGCTCTCACCCGAGCAGCATCCCGGTCGGCCGTGACCTGCGGCAATGGACGGTCCGTCGAGCGACGGAGCGCGGCCCCGACACCCTGTCGATCAAGGTGCCGGGGCCGCGCGGGTCCGGGGCGGGATCAGCCCAGGGAGGTCATGACGTGCTTGATGCGCGTGTAGTCCTCGAAGCCGTAGGCGGAGAGGTCCTTTCCGTAGCCGGACTTCTTGTAGCCGCCGTGGGGCATCTCGGCGACGAGCGGGATGTGGGTGTTGATCCACACACAGCCGAAGTCGAGGGCCTTGGACATGCGCATCGCGCGCTGGTGGTCCTTGGTCCAGACGGAGGAGGCGAGGGCGTACTCGACGCCGTTCGCGAACTCCAGGGCCTGTGCCTCGTCCGCGAAGGGCTGGACGGTGATGACCGGGCCGAAGACCTCGTTCTGGACGATCTCGTCGTCCTGCTTGAGGCCGGAGACGACGGTCGGGGCGTAGAAGTAGCCCTTGTCGCCGACGCGGTGGCCGCCGGCCTCGACCTTGGCGTGGGCCGGGAGGCGCTCGATGAAGCCGGTGACCTGCTTCAGCTGGTTGGCGTTGTTGAGCGGGCCGTACAGCACGTCCTCGTCGTCCGGCTGACCGGTCTTCGTCTCGGCGGCGGCCTTGGCGAGGGCGGCGACGAACTCGTCGTGGATGGACTCGTGCACGAGGACGCGGGTCGCGGCCGTGCAGTCCTGGCCGGCGTTGAAGAAGCCGGCGACGGAGATGTCCTCGACGGCCTTCTCGATGTCGGTGTCCTCGAAGACGACGACCGGGGCCTTGCCGCCCAGCTCCAGGTGGACGCGCTTGACGTCCTTGGCCGCCGACTCGGCGACCTGCATGCCGGCGCGGACCGAGCCGGTGATGGAGGCCATCGCCGGGGTCGGGTGCTCGACCATCGCCTTGCCCGTCTCGCGGTCGCCGCAGACGACGTTGAAGACGCCCTTGGGGACGATCTGGCCGATGATCTCGGCCATCAGGAGCGTCGACGCGGGGGTCGTGTCCGAGGGCTTGAGGACGACGGTGTTGCCCGCGGCGAGCGCCGGGGCGAACTTCCACACGGCCATCATCATCGGGTAGTTCCACGGCGCGACCTGCGCGCAGACGCCGACGGGCTCGCGGCGGACGATGGAGGTCATGCCCTCCATGTACTCGCCGGCCGAGCGGCCTTCGAGCATGCGGGCGGCGCCCGCGAAGAAGCGGATCTGGTCCACCATCGGCGGGATCTCCTCGCTCGCCGTGATGGCGAGGGGCTTGCCCGTGTTCTCCACCTCGGCGGCGATCAGGTCCTCGGCGCGCTCCTCGAAGGCGTCGGCGATCTTGAGGAGCACCTTCTGACGGTCGGACGGCGTGCTGTCACGCCAGGCGGGGAAGGCGGCCGCGGCGGCCTCCATGGCGGCATCGACGTCGGCCTGCCCGGAGAGCGGGGAGGTGGCGTACACCTCGCCGGTGGCCGGGTTGACCACCTCGATGGTGCGGCCGTCGGCCGCGTCGCGGAACTCCCCGTTGATGTAGTTACGCAGCCGGCGCAGCTCGGTGGTCACTTGCCACCCCTCCTGTCACGTTCTGTCGTCGCACGTCCTTGTGCGGTGTCCCGATGGGCGAGACACCTCAGCCTAATCGCTCGACTGACGCTTTCAACAGCCCCGACCCCCCTCAACTTCGGATTCAGTGAGATTGAGAGCCGTTCGCAACGAATTACATCGCTCCGGGGTTGCACGACAGACAATCTCGGTGCACAGTGAAGGCGTGGCCAGTCGAAGCACAGACTCCAGAACCGGAACCGGTTCGTCCCCGACGATCGACGCCGTCTCCCTGGCGATCATCGAACAGCTCCAGGAGGACGGTCGCCGCCCCTACGCGGCGATCGGAAAGGCCGTCGGCCTCTCCGAAGCAGCCGTGAGGCAGCGCGTCCAGAAGCTGCTCGACCAGGGCGTCATGCAGATCGTCGCCGTCACCGACCCGCTCACCGTGGGTTTCCGACGGCAGGCGATGGTCGGCATCAACGTCGAGGGTGACCTGGATCCGGTGGCTGAGGCACTCACGGCCATGGCCGAATGCGAGTACGTGGTGATGACCGCGGGCTCCTTCGACCTGATGGTGGAGGTCGTCTGCGAGGACGACGACCACCTGCTGGATGTGATCAACAAGCGCATCCGCACCCTGCCGGGCGTGCGCTCCACCGAGAGCTTCGTCTACCTCAAGCTCAAGAAGCAGACCTACATGTGGGGAACTCGATAATCGTGACCCAGGACCTCTCCAAGACCGCGTACGACCACCTGTGGATGCACTTCACGCGCATGTCGTCGTACGAGAACTCGCCCGTTCCCACCATCGTGCGTGGTGAGGGCACCTACATCTTCGACGACAAGGGCAAGCGCTACCTCGACGGTCTCGCGGGTCTCTTCGTGGTCAACGCCGGACACGGCCGCCAGGAACTGGCCGAGGTCGCGTACAACCAGGCCAAGGAACTCGCGTTCTTCCCCGTGTGGTCGTACGCGCACCCCAAGGCCGTCGAGCTCGCCGAGCGCCTCGCGGACTACGCGCCGGGCGACCTCAACAAGGTCTTCTTCACCACCGGTGGCGGCGAGGCCGTCGAGACCGCGTGGAAGCTCGCCAAGCAGTACTTCAAGCTGCAGGGCAAGCACACCAAGTACAAGGTCATCTCGCGTGCGGTCGCCTACCACGGCACCCCGCAGGGCGCCCTGTCCATCACCGGCCTGCCGGCCCTGAAGGCCCCCTTCGAGCCGCTGGTCCCCGGCGCGCACAAGGTGCCGAACACCAACATCTACCGCGCCCCGATCCACGGCGACGACCCCGAGGCCTTCGGCCGCTGGGCCGCCGACCAGATCGAGCAGCAGATCCTCTTCGAGGGCGCCGACACCGTCGCGGCCGTCTTCCTGGAGCCGGTGCAGAACGCCGGTGGCTGCTTCCCGCCGCCGCCCGGCTACTTCCAGCGCGTCCGCGAGATCTGCGACCAGTACGACGTGCTGCTCGTCTCCGACGAGACGATCTGCGCCTTCGGCCGCCTCGGCACGATGTTCGCCTGTGACAAGTTCGGCTACGTGCCGGACATGATCACCTGCGCCAAGGGCATGACCTCGGGCTACTCCCCGATCGGCGCCTGCATCGTCTCGGACCGCATCGCGGAGCCGTTCTACAAGGGCGACAACACCTTCCTGCACGGCTACACCTTCGGTGGCCACCCGGTGTCGTCGGCGGTCGCGATCGCCAACCTCGACATCTTCGACAAGGAAGGCCTGAACCAGCACGTGCTGGACCAGGAGGGCAACTTCTTCGACACCCTGAAGAAGCTGCACGACCTCCCGATCGTCGGCGACGTCCGCGGCAACGGCTTCTTCTACGGCATCGAGCTCGTCAAGGACAAGGTCACCAAGGAGTCCTTCACGGACGAGGAGACCGAGCGCGTCCTCTACGGCTTCCTGTCCAAGGCGCTGTTCGACAACGGCCTGTACTGCCGTGCCGACGACCGTGGCGACCCGGTCATCCAGCTGGCCCCGCCACTGATCGCCGACCAGGGCACCTTCGACGAGATCGAGGGAATCCTGCGCTCGGTGCTCACCGAGGCGTGGACCAAGCTCTGATCGTCAGCGAGCCTCACGCCGCCCTCACGGCGTGACCCCGGCCCGGGCATGCCGCCATCCGAGTGGATGGCGACTGCCCGGGCCGTGTGCTGTCCGTACAACCGGATCTGAATCCTTACGGTGCCGAGTGACCGACAGGCCCGTCCCTTCGTTCCCCCGGGCGGGGGAAGGCGAGTATCGGATCCGACATCGAGGTGTACGCGATGGCCCCACCGGACAACGACGTGCTCTGGGCGCGTTCCCTGCACTGCGCCCTGGGCGGTTCGGACGCCCTCAGCGGCGTCTCCCTCGGCGTCCGCGACGGCGAGATCCTCGCCGTCGTCGGCCCCCGCGGCAGCGGCAAGACCACCCTCCTGCGCTGCCTCTCCGGCCAGCTCGTCGCCCAGCAGGGCGAGGTCTGGTTCAACAGCGGCCCCGTGCACACCCTGGGCCCCGCCCAGCGCGAACGGCTCCGGCGCGACCGCTTCGGCTGGATCGACCCCGAGCCCGGCCTCGTCCCCGAGCTCACCGGCTGGGAGAACACCGCCCTCCCCCTGCTGCTCCGCGGCGCCTCCCACCGGGCCGCGAAGACCACCGCCCTGGAATGGCTGGAGCGGCTCGACATCGGCGCCTGCGCCCGCAAGCGGCCGCACGCCCTCACCCAGTCCCAGCGCCAGCGGATCGCGATCGCCCGCGCGCTGGTCACCACCCCCTCGGTCCTCTTCGCGGACGAACCCACCGCCACCCTGCACCGGGCCGACGGCGCACAGGTCCTGCGCACCCTCACGGCCGCGGCCCGCTCGCACGGCATCACCGTGCTCCTCGCCACCCACGACGGCGAGGTCGCGGCGCTCGCCGACCGCACCGTCGCCCTCCTCGACGGACGCAGGGTCGCCGCCGTACCCCCGGCGTCAGGGGCGGAGGGCGTCGCCGCGTGCTCGCTCTCCGTCTAGCCCGCGGGACCCACCCCCTCGTCCTGACGCGCCGGCTCCTCGTCGCCGCCGCCGCCGCGGGGGTGGGCTTCCTCCTGCTCTGCACCCTCGGATACGCCGTCGGGCACCCCGCCCAGTCCTCGGCCTCGGCGCTGCGGCTGCTCTGGTGCGTCCTGCCGCTCGCCGCGACCGTCCAGTTCGCCGTCGCGGTGGCCCGCACCGACCCCAGCACCCGGCCGCGCCCCGGGCTGTCCGCCGTCGGCCTCGGCCCCGCCCGGCTCACGGCGATCGCCGCCGCCTCCACCGCCGTCGCCTGCACCCTCGGCTCCACGGTCGCGCTGCTGTTCTACCTGCACCTGCGCGGCGACATCACCGGCCTGCCCTTCGACGGGGCGGCCGCCGATCTCCTCGCCGCCGACCAGCCGATCCCCCTCGCGGCCGCCCTCACCCTGCTCGCCGTGCTCCCGGTCGCCGCCGCCACCGCGGCCGGCCTGGCGCTGCGCCCCCGCACCGCGCCCGCCGCACCGGAAGGCGCCGAGAAGGCGATGCCGTCCGGGCTGCCCTGGGGCGTCGCCCTGGTCGCGGTCGGCCTCGCCATCGAGACGTACGCGGGACGCGGCGGCGCCGGCAGCGGCCTCCCGCTGCCGGGCCGCTTCGACGGAAACCCGGCGGGCGTCCTCGCCGGCTGGGTCCTCACCGCCGTGGGCCTCGCCCTGGCGGGCCCGGGCCTCGCCCACGGCTGCGGCCGCCTCCTCCAGGCGGTCCGGCCCGGCGCCACCCGGCTGCTCGCGGGCCGCGTCCTGATGGACGAGTCCCGCCGCATCGGCCGCCCGCTCGGCGTGGTCAGCGCCGTGATCTCCGGAACGCTCGCGGCGGCCACCCTGTACGACGCGGACGCGGGCTCCGGCGCCTTCGGCCCGCTCACCGGCCTCGGCGCGGCCCTGATCCTGGCCTGCACCACCGCCACCCTCCTGACCGCCGCCCTCGAATCCCGGCAGGGCCGCGCCCACACCACCGAGGCCCTCCTCCGCATCGGCGCCCCGCCCACCGTCCTGCGCACGGCGGCCCTGCTGCGCGCCGGCGCGCTGCTCGCCGTCTTCGCACCGCTGACCTGGGCGGTCGCGGAACTGGCGGCGCTGCCGCTGACCGGCTGAGCCCCACGCACCGGGGGCCGTCCGGCGCGACGGCCCCTATCGTGGCTCCATGGCGACGCTTCCCCCGGCACACCGCCCGCCCGGACCGCGCGGGCACGGACGCGAGATCCACACCCTCGCCGAGTTCGACGCGGTGCTCGCGCGTCCCGGCTCGCTCGCCGGACACCGGATCCAGTCGATCGACCTCACCGACCGGACCTTCGCCCTGCTCACCGCGGTCACCACCGACGCCGTGTTCCTCGGCTGCCCCATGGAGCCGGAGGCCGCCGCCAAGGTCCGCGCCGACGGGGCGCTCGTCTTCCCACCCGTCCCCGAACTGCCCTTCGATCCCTACCGGGCACGGCTCTACACCCCCGGGGAACTCTTCGAGGGGATCACCGACGCCGGGTACGAGGGAACGCCGGACGCGCGCGCGTACGCGTGGTTCGGCCGGACCCGCGCCGACGGCGACATCCTCTCCTCGATGCTCCGCTCCCTCCACGACGACGCCGTCTCCGACGCCCTCGACGAGCACCTCGACGGGGCCCGGGTCGTCGGCGTCATGGGCGGGCACGCGATGGGCCGGGGCACCGAGGCGTACGCGGGCGCCGCCCGGCTCGGCAGGTCCCTGGCCCGCGCCGGGCTGACCGTGGCGACCGGCGGCGGACCGGGCGCGATGGAGGCCGCGAACCTCGGCGCGTACCTCGCCCCCTTCGACGACGCGGCCCTCGCCGGTGCGCTCGACCTCCTCGCCCGGACCCCGTCCTTCACCCCGTCGGTGACGGACTGGGCCCACGCCGCGTTCGCGGTCCGGGCCCTGTGGCCGCACGGCGGGGACTCGGTCGGCATCCCCACCTGGTTCTACGGCCACGAGCCGCCGAACCCCTTCGCGGACCACATCGCCAAGTACTTCGCCAACGCGACCAGGGAGGACGGCCTCCTCGCCCGCTCGACGGCGGGCATCGTCTTCCTCCCGGGCGCGGCGGGCACGGTCCAGGAGATCTTCGACAACGCGACCCCCAACTACTACGGGTCCCGTGGCACCCCGACCCCGATGGTCCTGGTGAACCGCGCCCACTGGACCACCCGCCTCCCGGCCTGGCCCCTCCTGGAGACCCTCGCCGCCGGCCGGCCGATGGCGGCCCGCATCGCCCTGGTGGACTCGATCGACGAGGCCCCGGCGGCGCTGGAGCGACTCGCGGCGTAGCGGGTCTCCGCCGTGCGGCGGAGCCGGTCCGGTCCTCGGCGTGACGCCGGCGGGAGCCCCCGGCGGAACGCTCGGGTCATGACACCGAAGACACTCCTCGCCTCGTGGCCGTCCTGGGCCGGCCGGGCCGCGCTCGTCTGGTCACTGCTGTACGCCACGGGCGCGGCCCTCGCCGCGCTCACCGGCCCCGCCTTCGGCTACGCGCTCCTGGCCAAGGGCACCGGCACCGGACCGGAGGCGGGCGCGGCGGTGCTGTACGGAGCCGCCGCGGTCCTGGCATACGCGATGCTCCGCCGCCCGGGCTCCCGACGGCTCTCGACGGCGGCCTGGGCGGTCGTCGCGCTCTGCCTGACCTCCGGCTTCCCGGCCCTCCTCAGCCCCGTCCACCTGCTGTTCTTCCTGTCCCGCAACCAAGAGCCGATCGACTGGGCGACCCTGGCCAACCAGTCCCTCGCCGTCCTCGGCGCGGTGCTGTGGGGCTGCGCGGCCCTCGCCCACCGCCGCCGCGCGCTGAGCACCTGCCCGTTCTGCGGCGGACGCGGCCACACGGCCGGGGGCCCGGACGCCGAGCCCGCCGGCCGCGCCGGGCTCGTCGCCGTCGCCTCCCTCGTCCCGTACACCGTGATGAAGACGCTCTGGGCGCTCGGCATCACCCCCGGCTTCACCGGCACCGGCCGGCCCGGCGTCGACCCCGAGTACACCAGCGACCTCGGTCTCTGGCTCTACGACCACGGGGTCGACGTCACGGCCGTCCTCGCCCTCCTCGGCATGGCCCTCGCGCTCGCGCTGACCCGACCCTGGGGCCGACGGCTGCCCCGGCTGCCGCTGCTCGCGCTCGGCTGGGCCGGGGCAGGCGCGCTCGCCCCGTTCGGGGCCTTCCTGGCCGCGCTCGGCCTGCTGACCTGGACGGGCGTGATCAGCGTCGGCATTGCGGACCACGCCCCCTGGGTGGTGGCCGTCGCCTACGGAGGCTTCAGCGGCTACGGCCTCGCCCTCGCCCTGGCCACCCGCCGCTACCAGCGGGCGACCCGCCGGGCGTGCGGCCGGTGCTAGCCGGACGTCACTTCCGCCAGTACAGGTGGTGCGTCACCAGGCCGCTCGGGCTGGGCACGACGTCCCGGTGGTACCGGTCCAGCAGCTCGTCGGGCGATTCCCAGAACTTCACCCCCGCCCCGAGCTTCACCGGCGACACCGCGACGTGCAGGGTGTCGACGAGATCGGCGTCGAGGAACTCCCGGATCGTGGTGGCCCCGCCACCGAGGCGGACGTCCTTGCCTCCCGCCGCCTCCCGCGCCATCCCGAGGGCCGCCGCCGGGTCGGCGTCGACGAAGTGGAACGTGGTGTCGGAGAGCGTGAACGAGGGCCGCGGGTGGTGGGTCAGCACGAACACCGGCGTGTGGAACGGCGGCTCGTCACCCCACCAGCCCTTCCACTCCTCGTTCTCCCAGGGCCCGCGCTGGGGCCCGAACTTGTTGCGGCCCATGATCTCGGCGCCGATGTTCCGCGCGAAGTCCCGCGTGAAGTAGTCGTCGAGGCCCCGGCTGCCCCCGGGGTCGGTGCGGTTCGGCCAGCTCGCCGTGGCCCCCGCCCACGAGAACATCGCCGCGGGATCCGCGTGCCCGAACGGCCGTTCAAGACTCTGGCCCTCACCGGTACCGAACCCGTCGGACGAGACCATGAAGTTCTGCACTCTGAGCAACTGACCCACGGCTTTTCCTCCTGTGTGGTCGACAAGGACGTCGACGAAGAGACGACGAACACCAAGGAGACTCCCCCCGCGGGGAAAACTCATCGCACCGCTACGGGGTGTCGTCCCCCAGCACCACCACGTCCTCCGACCGGAACTCCACGCCCACCCCGGCACCCTCCTCCGGCGCGTCCCGCAGCGGCAGCTCCGCCTCCAGGGCCGGGCCCTCGGCCGGGCGGAGCCGTACGAGGACGTGACCGCCCCGGAAGGTCCGGGACTCCACCGTCCAGACGGGCCCCTCCCCCACGAGCCGCACCCCGCCCGGGCGGACGAGCAGCCGCCGCTCCCCCTCCTGCGAACCGTCCGGGACCGGGACCTTCCCCCACACGGTCTGGGCGACCGACCCCGTCACCTGCGCCGCCACCACGTTGTCGAGGCCCAGGAACCGCGCCACGAACTCCGACGCGGGCCGCCGCCACACCTCGTCCGGCGCACCGGACTGGGCGATCCGCCCGTCCCGCATGACCACCAGCCGGTCGGCGAGCGCGAAGGCCTCGCCCTGGTCGTGGGTGACGGCGAGGACCGTCGTCCCCAGCCGCCCGAAGAGCTGCCGCAGCTCGACGACGAGCCGCTCCCGCAGGCCCCGGTCGAGCTGGCCGAGCGGCTCGTCGAGCATCAGGAGCCGGGGCCGGGGCGCCAGGGCCCGGGCGAGCGCCACCCGCTGCTGCTCTCCGCCGGAGAGCGCGGCGACGGACCGCCGCTCGGCCCCCGGGAGGCCGACGAGGTCGAGCAGCTCCCGGACCCGCTCCGCCTGCTCGGCCTTCCCCGCGCCCCGCATGCGAAGGCCGAAGGAGACGTTGCCGCCGACGTCCCGCTGCGGGAACAGCTGGTGGTCCTGGAACATCAGCCCGACGCCCCGCCGGTGCACCGGCACCCCGGACTGGTCGGCGCCGCCGAGCAGCACCCGCCCGCCGTCGAGGACCTGGAGCCCGGCGACGGCCCGCAGCAGCGTCGACTTCCCGGACCCGCTCGGCCCGAGCACGCACACGATCTCGTGCTCGGCGACCTCCAGGTCCACGGCGTCGAGCACGGCCCGCTCCCCGAACCGTACGGTCGCGTCCTCGATCGAAAGCATCAGAACTCCCCGGAGGTCCGGTCGGTGCGGAGCCGTTCGAGCAGCAGCAGGGACACCGCGCACACCACCATCAGAATCGTCGAGAGGGCCATCGCCTGGCCGTAGTTCAGCTCGCCGGGCCGCCCGAGCAGCCGGGCCACCGCCACCGGCAGCGTCGGTCTGTCGGGCCGGGCGATGAAGACGGTCGCCCCGAACTCGCCGAGCGACACAGCGAACGCGAACCCGGCGGCGATGAGCAGCGCCCGCCGCACCAGCGGCAGGTCCACCTCCCGCCAGGCCCGCCACGGCGAGGCCCCGAGCACGGCCGCCGCCTCCCGCAGCCGATCGTCCACCGCGCGCAGGACCGGCAGCATCGTCCGTACGACGAAGGGGACGCCGACCAGGGCCTGCGCGAGCGGTACGAGGATCCAGCTGGCCCGCAGGTCGAACGGCGGCTCGTCGAGCGTGATGAGGAAGCCGAAGCCGACGGTGACGGCGGAGACCCCCAGCGGCAGCATCAGCAGCGCGTCGAAGCCCCGCACGAGCCGCCCGGCCCGCCTGGTGAGCGCCGCCGCCGCGAGCCCGCCGATCAGCACCGCGATGGCGGTGGCGGCCACCGCGTACCGCAGCGAGTTCCCGATCGCCTCCAGGGGCGGGACGAGGAAGGTCCCGGACTCGTCGAGCGAGCCGAGCGCCCGGTAGTAGCCGAGCCCGTACCCGTGCGGCCCGGCGAAGGACCGCTCCACGAGCACGCCCAGCGGCAGCAGGATCAGCAGCGCCACGGACAGGAGCACGCCGGCGAGGAGCGCCCACTGCCCGGCGCCGCGCGGCCGGCGCGCGGTCCGCTCCGGCGCCACGAGCCGCAGCGCGGTCTCCCGCCTGCGGACGGCCCGGGCGTGCACGCCCAGGATGGCGCCGACGGCCGCGAACTGGACGAGGGTCAGGACGGCCGCCGTCGGCAGGTCGAGCAGCCGGGCGGTCTGCCGGTAGATCTCGGCCTCCAGCGTGGTGTACGCGTCCCCGCCGAGGATCTGCACGACACCGAAGGAGGTGAAGGTGAAGAGGAAGACCATCAGGGCGGCCGCCGCCACCGCCGGGACGAGCGCGGGCAGCGTCACCGTCCGCCAGGCCGTCCACCGCGAGGCACCGAGGACCCGGGCGGCCTCCTCCTGGCGCGGGTCGAGCTGCGACCATAGGCCGCCGACGGTGCGGACGACGACCGCGTAGTTGAAGAAGACGTGCGCGAGGAGGATCGCCCACACACTGGTGTCGAGCCGCAGCCCCCACAACTCGTCGGTGAGCCCGCCCCGGCCGACGAGCGCCAGGAACGCCGTGCCGACGAGGACGGTCGGCAGCACGAACGGCACCGTGACGACGGCCCGCAGCACGCTCTTGCCGGGGAAGTCGAAGCGGGCGAAGACGTACGCGCCGGGCAGCGCGAGGAGCAGCGTGAGCCCGGTGGAGGCGAGCGCCTGCCACACGGTGAAGCCGAGCACGTCGAGGATGTCCGGCCGGCTCAGCGTCTCGCCGATCCGACCGAACCGCCAGGCTCCGTCGGGGCGCAGCCCCCGGTCCACGATGGACACGACGGGCCAGGCGAAGAAGACCCCGAAGAACACGACGGGCAGGGCCATCAGCCCCAGCCGCGTCGCGTTCCCCCTGAGGTCGCGTGTCACTTCAGGACGAGCGACGACCACTGCTGGATCCACGGGTCACGCTTCTCGGCGATCTTCTCGGGCGCCATGGTCTCCGGCTTCTCGATCACCACGCCGTGCTTGGTGAAGAGCTCCGGCAGGGCCGCGTCCTTCGCCACCGGGTTGACGAACATCTGGAGCGGCATGTCCTCCTGGAACTTCTTCGAGATCAGGAAGTCGATCAGCGCCTTGCCGCCCTCGGGGTTCTTCGCGCCGTTCAGCAGGCCCGCGAACTCGATCTGCCGGAAGCAGGTGCCGGTGGAGACGCCGGTGGGCGCCACCTTCGGCTGCGGCTCGCCGTACAGCACCTCGGCCGGCGGGCTGGAGGCGTACGACACGACCAGCGGCCGGTCGGCCTTGGCCTGCTTGCCGCCGGCCGAGCCGGAGAACTCCTGGTTGTAGGCGAGCTCCCAGCTGTCGACGGTCTTCACACCGTTGGCCTTGAGCTTCTTCCAGTAGTCCTGCCAGCCCTCGTCGCCGTACTTCGCGGCCGTCCCGAGGAGGAAGCCGAGGCCCGGGGACGACAGCTCCGGGTTCTCCACCACCAGCAGGTCCTTGTACGCCGGCTTCGCCAGGTCGTCGAAGGTCACCGGCGGCGCCAGCTTCCTGTCGGCGAAGTACTTCTTGTCGTAGTTGACGCAGATGTCACCGGAGTCGATCGGAGTGACCCGGTGCTCCTTGGCGTCCAGCTGGTACGCGGCCGGGATCCGGTCCAGGCCCTTCGCCTCGTACGGCACGAAGATCCCGTTGCCGAGGGCGCGGGACAGCAGCGTGTTGTCGACGCCGAAGAAGACGTCGCCCTGCGGGGAGCCCTTGGTCAGGATCTCCTTGTTGACGGCCTCACCGGCGTCGCCGCTCTTCAGCACCTTGACGGTGAACCCGGTCTGCTTCGTGAAGTCCGCCAGCACCTCCTTGGAGGCGTTGAACGAGTCATGGCTCACGAGGGTGACGGTCTTGGGCGCGGGCGCGTCGGTCTTGCCGGCCGCCCCCCGGACCTCGTCGGTGCCGCACGCGGCGAGGGTGGTGACGCCGAGCGCCGCGACGAGCGCGGCGGCGGCTGCCTTCTTGATGCTCACTGGATTCCTCCTGGGTATGACCAGGAAGAGACGCGGCCCCGCCCACCCGAAGGTGGGCAGGGCGCAACAGCTTGAGTTACGACCGAACTTCCTACCCAGAATGACCTGGGCGAGGTTCAGAGGGTCTGCGGTCCTACGGTGACCGCACTCTCAGCGCTGTGGCGCTCCCCTGTCGGAATATGGAGATGTGTTCGAGCTCAGACTACAAGGTCAGCGCTCGGAGGCCGCGAGCTGTCCACAGGCACCGTCGATCTCCTGCCCCCGGGTGTCCCGCACGGTCACCGGCACACCGTGACGGGCGATGGCCTCCACGAAGGCCTTCTCGTCCTCCGGGCGCGACGCCGTCCACTTCGAACCGGGCGTCGGGTTCAGCGGGATCAGGTTGACGTGCACCCGCTTGCCCTTGAGCAGCCGGCCGAGCAGGTCGCCACGCCAGGCCTGGTCGTTGATGTCCCGGATGAGGGCGTACTCGATGGAGATCCGGCGACCCGACTTCTCCGCGTACTCCCAGGCCGCGTCGAGGACCTCCCGCACCTTCCAGCGCGTGTTGACGGGCACCAGGGTGTCGCGGAGCTCGTCGTCCGGGGCGTGCAGCGAGACCGCGAGCCGGCACTTGAAGCCCTCGTCGGCGAAACGGAGCATCGCGGGCACGAGACCGACGGTGGAGACGGTGATGCCGCGCTGCGACAGACCGAGCCCGTCCGGCTCGGGGTCCGTCAGCCGCCGGATCGCTCCGACCACGCGCTTGTAGTTGGCGAGCGGCTCGCCCATGCCCATGAACACGATGTTGGAGAGCCGCGCCGGTCCCCCGGGCACCTCCCCGTCCCGCAGGGACCGCATCCCGTCCACAATCTGGTGCACGATCTCGGCGGTCGACAGGTTCCGGTCGAGCCCCGCCTGCCCGGTCGCGCAGAACGGGCAGTTCATCCCGCAGCCGGCCTGCGAGGAGATGCACATCGTCACCCGGTCCGGGTAACGCATGAGCACCGACTCCACGAGCGTCCCGTCGTGCAGCTTCCACAGGGTCTTACGGGTGGTGTCCTCGTCGCACGAGATGTGCCGCACGACGGACATCAGGTCGGGCAGCAGCTCCCCGGCCAGCTTCTCCCGCGAGGCGGCCGGGATGTCGGTCCACTCGGCGGGGTCGTGCGCGTACCGCGCGAAGTAGTGCGTGGACAGCTGCTTGGCGCGGAACGGCTTCTCGCCGATCGCGGCGACGGCCTCCTTCCGCTCGGCGGGCGAGAGGTCGGCCAGGTGCCGCGGCGGCTTCTTGGCTCCGCGGGGGGCGACGAAAGTGAGTTCTCCGGGCACTGGACGGGCCACGATCGGGTGTCTCCTCAGACGGCACGAGGTCTGGCATCCCCGCGGCGGCGGGAAGGGCGGCATGACGATGCCGGAGCCAGGAGACCTCACTGGACCGTCCCCGCAGCGGCGGGGACGACGGAAGGGCCCGCGGCGCACGCGCCACGAGCCCTTCCAGAGTACCCGCTGTCCGTCAAGCCGTTCCGACGAACAGAGCCAGCAGCAGCCACACCACCGGCGCCGTCGGCAGCAGCGAGTCCAGCCGGTCCATGATGCCGCCGTGGCCCGGCAGCAGCGTGCCCATGTCCTTGATGCCCAGGTCACGCTTGATCATGGACTCGCCGAGGTCGCCGAGCGTCGCGCTCGCCGCCACCGCGAGACCGAGGATCAGACCCTGCCACCAGGCACCCTCGTCGATCATGAACTCCATGCACAGCGCGCCCGCAGCCATCGCGAACGCCACCGCACCGACCAGACCCTCCCGGGTCTTGCCGGGGCTGATCCGCGGGGCCAGCTTGTGCTTGCCGAAGCGCCAGCCGACCGCGTACGCCCCGGTGTCGCTGACCACGGTCAGGATCAGGAAGGTCAGCACCCGCTGCGGCCCGTCGTCCGCGGTCAGCAGCATCGCCACGAAGGTCGCGAGGAACGGCACGTAGAACGCGGCGAAGACCCCCGCCGTGACGTCCTTCAGATAGCCCTCGGGATGCTCCGTCATCCGCCACACCAGGACCGCGAGCGCCGTCAGCGCCATCGCCACCCAGGCGCCCTCGGCGCCCCGGACGTAGCCGGCGACGACCATCGCCGCGCCGCCGACCGCGAGCGGCACCAGCGGGGCCTTGATCGCCTTGCGCTCCTGGAGGCGCGAGGTGAGCTCCCACAGGCCGACGACCACGGCGACCGCTATCACTCCGACGAACGCCGGCTTCCAGATGAACAGCGACGCGATGATGACGGCGCCGAGACCGACCCCGACCCCTATGGCCGCGCCCAGGTCACGCCCCGCGCTCTTCTTCTGCCGTGGCGCCGTCGGCGCGGGCGGCGGAGGCGGGGTGGGGCTGGACATGGGCTCCTGCGGGTGCTCGTTCGGCGTCTCGTCACGGAACAGGGGACCGCTCGGGTGAGCGGCCCCCCGGCCGTGACCGTCCTGGAAGCCGCCGGGGGGAACGTCGGGCACGATGGGCATGGGCCGAGTCTGCGCCGCCTGCTGCCGATCGTGTGCGGGACCCGCCGGGGCGGGCCCCTGGTCGGGTCCCCCGTAGCCGGAACCGGCCGGGGCCCCCCAGGAAGAGTCGTTCATCAGACCTCGAGCAGCTCGGCTTCCTTGTGCTTGAGCAGCTCGTCCACCTGCGCGACGTACTTCGCGGTGGTGTCGTCGAGCTCCTTCTCGGCGCGGCGGCCCTCGTCCTCGCCGACCTCGCCGTCCTTCACGAGCTTGTCGATGGTCTCCTTGGCCTTGCGGCGCACCGAGCGGATCGAGATCTTCGAGTCCTCGGCCTTGCTCTTGGCGACCTTGATGTACTCGCGGCGGCGCTCCTCCGTCAGCTCGGGGAACACCACCCGGATGATGTTGCCGTCGTTGCTCGGGTTGACCCCGAGGTCCGAGTCCCGGATCGCCTGCTCGATGTTGCGCAGCGCGCTCTTGTCGAACGGCGTCACCACGGCCATCCGCGGCTCCGGGACGGAGAAGGACGCCAGCTGGTTGATGGGGGTGATGGCACCGTAGTAGTCGGCCACGATCTTGTTGAACATCGCCGGGTGCGCACGGCCGGTGCGGATCGCGGCGAAGTCCTCCTTGGCGACCACGACGGCCTTCTCCATCTTCTCCTCGGCCTCGAGGAGGGTCTCTTCGATCACCACATGCTCCTGCGTGTCGTCGCGTTGTGTCCTGCACGGTGTACGACCGGCAGGGCTCTGTCCAGCCCCTTGCGGGGCGGTTCCCCGGTTCGGGTCAGGCCCGGGTGCCCTGGTCGCTCACGAGCGTGCCGATCTTCTCACCCTTCACCGCGCGAGCGATATTGCCCTCGGTGAGCAGTTCGAAGACGAGGATCGGGAGGTTGTTGTCCCGGCACAGGGTGATGGCGGTGGCGTCGGCGACCTTGAGGTCGCGGGAGAGCACCTCGCCGTACTCCAGCGCGTCGAACTTGACCGCGTCGGGGTTGGCCTTCGGGTCGGAGTCGTAGACGCCGTCCACGCCGTTCTTGCCCATCAGCAGGGCCTCGGCGTCGATCTCCAGGGCGCGCTGGGCGGCGGTGGTGTCCGTGGAGAAGTACGGCATGCCCATGCCCGCACCGAAGATGACCACACGGCCCTTCTCCAGGTGGCGCACGGCGCGCAGCGGAATGTACGGCTCTGCGACCTGGCCCATGGTGATGGCGGTCTGGACCCGGGAGTCGATGCCCTCCTTCTCCAGGAAGTCCTGGAGGGCGAGGCAGTTCATCACGGTGCCGAGCATGCCCATGTAGTCGGAGCGGGCCCGGTCCATGCCGCGCTGCTGGAGTTCGGCGCCGCGGAAGAAGTTGCCGCCGCCGATCACCACCGCGATCTCCGCGCCGTCGCGGACGACGGCCGCGATCTCACGCGCGATGGCGTGCACGACGTCGGGGTCGACGCCCAGGCCCTTACCGCCGGAGAAGGCTTCTCCGGACAGCTTCAGCATGTAGCGGCCGGCCTTCTTGCCGTTGTTGTCGTCGCCCTGTACGGCGGCCTGGTTCATGGAGATCTCCTCGTGCACATACGAAGGAGGCCATTGCCTTGGGTCCTCGCGGTATCCCGTACGGCAATGGCCTCCTCGTCAGATCTGCGGTCGTCCTGCGCGTGCGCGGACGACTGCCTCAGACCCTACCGGGGTCCGGTTGTCCGTCGCGTTCGGCGTACGGACTCAGATGCCGACCTTGATGCGGCTGAAGCGCTTCAGGGTGACACCGGCCTCGTCCAGGATCTGCTGGACGGACTTCTTGTTGTCAAGGGCGTACGGCTGACCGAGCAGCGTCGCGTCCTTGAAGAAGCCGTTCACGCGACCCTCGACGATCTTCGGGAGCGCGGCCTCGGGCTTGCCCTCGGCGCGGGTGGTCTCCTCGGCGACGCGACGCTCGGTCTCGACGACCTCGGCCGGGACGTCCTCACGGGTGAGGTACTTCGGCGCGAAGGCGGCGATGTGCTGGGCGACACCCTTGGCGACGGCGGCGTCGGCCTTGTCGAACTCGACGAGGACACCGATCTGCGGCGGGAGGTCCGGCATCGTGCGGTGCATGTACGCGTAGACGAAGCCGTCGGCGTACTGCGCGAAGCGGTCCAGGACGATCTTCTCGCCGAGGTTGGCGTTGGCCTCGTCGACGAACGCCTGCACGGTCTTGCCGGCCTCGATCTCGGAGGCGAGCAGCGCCTCCAGGTCGGCCGGGGCGGTGGCGGCGACGTGCTTGGCCAGCTCGGCGGCGACGGCCTGGAACTTGTCACCCTTGGCGACGAAGTCCGTCTCGCACTTCAGCTCGACGAGAACGCCGGAGGTGTTGTCGTCGGCGATGAGGGAGACCACGGCGCCGTTCTCGGCAGAGCGGCCCTCGCGCTTGGCGACGCCCTTCTGGCCCTTGATACGGAGCGCCTCGACGGCCTTGTCGACGTTGCCGTCGGCCTCGTCCAGGGCCTTCTTGCAGTCCATCATGCCGGCGCCGGTGAGCTCGCGGAGCTTCTTGACGTCAGCGGCGGTGTAGTTCGCCATGAGTCTGTTTCTCTCTCGAAGTCTGAAAGATCGGGCGGGTCCACGGGTGGACGGCGGGGGCTTCGTGGGCCCCCGCCGTCGTCACCCGAAGGTCCTGAAGGGTCAGGCCTGCTCGGCGTCCGCGGCCGGAGCCTCGGCGACGACCTCGGCGACAACCTCGGCGGCCTCGGCGT
This sequence comes from Streptomyces sp. R-07, assembly GCF_049913175.1. NCBI lineage: Bacteria > Bacillati > Actinomycetota > Actinomycetes > Kitasatosporales > Streptomycetaceae > Streptomyces > Streptomyces sp. R-07. The sequence continues at coordinate 5,777,604 of NZ_CP183978.1, read as the reverse complement.
CGGCGACCTTCTCGGTCTCCGCGGAGGTCTGAACCTCGGCCTCGTCGGCCTTCTTCTCACCCTCGAGCAGGTCGCGCTCCCACTCGGCGAGCGGCTCGCCGGCGGCCTTCTCGCCCGGCTTCGAGTCGCCGGTCGCGGCGCCGGAGCGGGCGATGAGGCCCTCGGCGACGGCGTCGGCGATCACGCGGGTGAGCAGGGTGACGGAGCGGATCGCGTCGTCGTTGCCCGGGATCTTGTAGTCGACCTCGTCGGGGTCGCAGTTGGTGTCGAGGATCGCGACGACCGGGATCTTCAGCTTGCGGGCCTCGCCGACGGCGATGTGCTCCTTCTTGGTGTCCACGATCCAGACGGCGCTGGGAACCTTGGACATCTCGCGGATACCACCGAGGGTCTTCTCCAGCTTGGCCTTCTCGCGCGAGAGCACGAGAAGCTCCTTCTTGGTGAGACCGGAAGCGGCGACGTCCTCGAAGTCGATCTGCTCGAGCTCCTTGAGGCGCTGCAGACGCTTGTAGACGGTGGAGAAGTTGGTGAGCATGCCACCGAGCCAACGCTGGTTGACGTACGGCATGCCGACACGCGTCGCCTGCTCGGCGATGGCCTCCTGGGCCTGCTTCTTCGTACCGACGAACATGATGGAGCCGCCGTGCGCGACGGTCTCCTTGACGAACTCGAAGGCGCGGTCGATGTACGACAGCGACTGGAGCAGGTCGATGATGTAGATGCCGTTGCGCTCGGTGAAGATGAAGCGCTTCATCTTCGGGTTCCAGCGACGGGTCTGGTGACCGAAGTGGACGCCGCTCTCCAGCAGCTCCCGCATCGTGACGACGGCCATGGCCGTATCTCCTTGGGTTTCTCGGTTGTGTTCCTGACGCCCCGGCGCGCCGTGCCACGAAGGACCGAAAGGCGCTGCCACCCGCCTCAGAGACAGGTGGCGGGGCGTGCGAAGTCGACCCGGTGACCCGAGTCGCCATAGGAAGTGTACGGGACCCCGGGAGCACTGGGTGACGGCACTGTCCACAACCGGCGAGTAGTCCACAGATACCGTCCGTGACCCCCACGAACCGGACGCTCCGGGGAGCCTTTCCCCATGAACCTCATGACCCTGATCCTCACCGTCGGGCTCCTATGGCCCGTGGGCCCCCCGCCGCCCGAGATCCTCCGCGGCTGGCAGCCCCCGCCCGGCCCGTACGCCGCCGGCCACCGCGGCGTCGACCTCGCCGCACCCCCGGGCACCCCGGTCCTGGCCCCGACCGCGGGGACGGTCACCTTCGCGGGCCCGGTGGGCGGCCGGGGCGCCGTCACCCTCACCCTTCCGGGTACGGGCACTCCCCCACTCCGCACGACCTTCACCCCGGTGACCCCCCTGGTACCCCCCGGCACCCGGGTCTCGGCGGGCACCCCGATCGCCCACGTCACCGAGAACCCCCACTGCCCGAGGACCTGCCTCCACTGGGGCCTCCTCCGAGGCCCCCACTACCTGAACCCACTCCTCCTGACCCGACGGGCCCCCTCACGCCTGCTCCCCCTCAGAAACTGACCACGAACGAGAGAAGAAGGGGCGGGGAGGGGGCGGGGCGGGGGGGGGGGGGGGGGGGCGGGGGGGCGGGGGGAAGCCCCCACCGATCGATCAGGCCGGAGGGCCGCCGACGCCGTTGAGGGCCATCGTGACCGCCGCCTCGGCGATGTCCGTCGGGTCTTCGGCCGCGCCGAGTTCGATGCGGCGGGCCGCGGCGTCGACGACGCCCTGGAGGAGCATGGCGCCCAGGCGGGGCTGGGGCTGGCCCAGGGCGGCGAGGGCTTCGACGATCATGGCGACGAGGCCGCCGTGGGCGGCGCGGATCTTCTCGCGGGCGCCGTCGTCCAGTTCGCCGGCCGAGATGGCGACGACCGCCCGGTGGCGGCGGTCCCCGACGAGGTCGAGCTGCTTGCGGACGTACGCCTCGACCTTGCCGCGGGGCGTATCGGCGCCGGCCATGGCGGCCTCGACCTCGGCGGCCCAGACGGGGAAGTCGACGGCGCACAGCTCTTCGACGACGGCGGCGCGCGACCGGAAGTACTCGTAGACCGACGAGCGGGCGAGGCCCGTGCGCTCGGCGAGGGCGGGGAAGGTCAGCGCCTCCGTACCGCCCTCGGACAACAGGGAACGTGCGGCGTCCAGGAGGGCGCCGCGCTGCATCGTCCGGTGCTCGGCCACCGAGGCCGCTCGAATCCTGGGCACGGCTCCACTGTACGACCGGCTCGGGCGCGGTCAGCGTCCGACGTCGGCCAGCTTGGCGCGGAGCTGGAGGACGGACTTGGTGTGGATCTGGCTGACGCGGCTCTCGGTGACGCCGAGGACGTGGCCGATCTCGGCGAGGGTGAGGCCCTCGTAGTAGTAGAGCGTGACGACGGTCTTCTCCCGCTCGGGGAGCGTGTTGATGGCGCGGGCGAGGAGCCGGCGCAGCTCGCGGTCCTCGGCGACCTCGACGGGGTTGTCGGCGGCGGTGTCCTCGAGGGTGTCCATGAGGGAGAGGCGGTCGCCGCCCTCGCCGCCGACGTGCAGCAGTTCTTCCAGGGCGACGACGTTCGCCAGGGACAACTGGCTGAAGACCGCGTGCAGTTCCTCCAGCGTGATCTCCATCTCCGCGGCGACCTCGGTCTCGGAGGGGGTGCGGCGGAGCTGGGCTTCGAGGGTGGCGTAGGCGCGTTCGACGTTGCGGGCCTTCTGGCGGACGGAGCGCGGGATCCAGTCCAGGGCGCGGAGTTCGTCGATCATGGCGCCGCGGATGCGGGTGATGGCGTACGTCTCGAATTTGATGGCCCGCTCGACGTCGAATTTCTCGATGGCGTCGATGAGGCCGAAGACTCCGGAGGAGACGAAGTCGGCCTGTTCCACGTTGGACGGCAGCCCCACGCTGACCCGTCCGGCGACGTATTTGACGAGCGGCGAGTAGTGCAGGATCAGCTGTTCCCGCAGCCGTTCGTCGCCGCTGTCCTTGTACGAGCGCCAGAGCTCGTCGAGGGAGGTCGGTGCGGGTGGTCGCACGGTGCCCCGGGCTGCTGGGGGCACCGCAGCGCGGTCAGACCCGGAGGTGTGCTGGGGCATGCGTTGCCTTGAGCCGTTCTGCTGTCGGGTGTGTCGGTGTGGGTGTCCTGGGGGGAATCCTGGTGAGCGTAGCGTGAGTGTGCTGTCGCGGTGAGCGAACATCGGCGGATCGCGCCGCTCCGGGTGGACGCGGTCGGCCACATCTTCGAACCCGGGCCGTGGCGCGTGTCGGCCCCTCGGGTGCGGCCGAGAGAACTCGATTGTTCATCGCCATCACCTTTTCACCCGAATGCCCCAGGTCAAGTACCGCCTCGCCGCGCGTTCGACGCTTGTGTCGCGGTGTTCGTCAACTGCCAGCCTTCTCCGCGCCGTTCGACGAAGCCGAGGGAGTGGAGTTCGTACAGCCTGGCGAGGGTGTCGTCGGGGGTGGTCGCGGCTCGGCGGGCGATGACGGTGGTGGGCGTGGGGCCGCGGGCGGGGACGGCTTCGAGGATGTGCGCGGTGGCGGGGGCGAGGAGGTCGCGGGGCAGGACGGGGCCGCGGCGTGCGGGGGCGAGCTGGCCGATGGCGCCGACGAGTTCGATGATCTCGTCGGCGTCGGTGACGAGCGTGGCGTCGCCGCGCAGGAGTTCGTGGACGCCGGCGGAGAGTGTGCTGGTGACGGGGCCGGGGACGCCCATGGTGTGGCGGCCGAGCCGGGCGGCGGCGCGGGCGGTGACGAGGGAGCCGCTGCGGTGCTGGGCTTCGACGACGACGGTTCCTCTGGTGAGGGCGGCGATGACGCGGTTGCGGAGGATGAAGCGGCTGGGGGTGGGGTGGCTGTCGGGTGGCAACTCGCCGACGACCAGGCCTTGTTCCGCGACGCGCCGGATGAGCCGGTCGTGGCCGCGGGGGTACGGGGTGTCGACGCCGCAGGCGAGGACGGCGACGGTGGCGCCGCCGGCGGCGAGGGCGCCTCGGTGGGCGGCGCCGTCGATGCCGTAGGCGGCTCCGGAGACGACGACCCAGCCCTGTCGGCTGAGGCCGGCGGCGAGGTCGGCGGCGGTGTGGGCGCCGTACGGGGTGCAGGCGCGGGCGCCGACGAGGGCGACGGACCGCAGGGCCCAGGTGCGGAGGTCGGCGGGGCCGCGGATCCAGAGGCCGATGGGGCGGGCGTCGCCGAGGTCGTCGAGTTGACGGGGCCATTCGGTGTCGCCGGGGACGAGGAAGCGGCCGCCGAGGGTGTGGATGGTGTCGAGGTCGTGGCGGGGGCGGGCGGCGGCGGCGCGTTGGCGCCAGGAGGTGACGCGTTTGGGTCCGGTGCCGGGGAAGGGGGTGGGGTCGTCCGTGGTGTGGAGGAGGCGGTCGAGGAAGCCGGTGGCGCCGTATTCGCGGAGCCACCGGCCGGCGTGTTCGTCGCCGGGTTCTACGGCGCGGCTGAGGGCGGCGCGGGCCAGGTGCTCGTCGGTGGCTGCGGGGGTGGTGTTCATGGGCGCTCTCCTGCTCCGACGGGTACGCCGCGGGCGATGCCGGTGCGCAGTTCGAGGGCGAGGGCGATGTCGTGGCTGTCGGGTCGGTCGTGTCCGGTCAGGTCGGCGACGGTCCAGGCGACGCGGAGTACGCGGTCGAGGCCGCGGGCGGTGAGCAGTCCGCGTTCGATGTCGCGTTCGGCCGTGGCGAGGGCTCCGGGTTCGGCGAGGTAGCGGGTGCGGAGTTCGTGTCCGGGGATCTCGCTGTTGACCTTCCAGGGGGTGTCGGCGAGGCGGGCGGCGGCTCGGGCGCGGGCTTCGTGGACGCGGGCGGCGACGGTGGCGGTGGTTTCGCCCCGGCCGCCCTCTCCGAGGAGGTCGGCGCGGGTGACGGGTTCGACTTCCACGCGGAGGTCGACGCGGTCGAGCAGGGGTCCGGAGAGCCGTGCCTGGTAGCGGCGGACGACGGAGGCGGGGCATTCGCAGCCGGCGCCGTGGAGGGTGTGCCGGCCGCAGGGGCAGGGGTTGGCGGCGAGGGTGAGGAGGAAGCGTGCGGGGAGGCGGACGACGCCGGCGGCGCGGGCGATGACGACGTGTCCGGATTCGAGTGGCTGGCGGAGTGCGTCGAGGGCCTTGCCGGAGAACTCCGGGGCCTCGTCCAGGAACAGGACGCCTCGGTGGGCGAGGGAGACGGCTCCGGGCCTGGGGAGGCCGTTGCCGCCGCCGACAAGGGATTGCATGGTGGCGGAGTGGTGGGGTGCGCAGTAGGGGGCGCGGCGGACGAGGGGTTCGCCGGGCGGGAGGATGCCGGCGACGGAGTGGACGGCGGTGACTTCCAGGGATTCCTGTCGGGTGAGGGGCGGGAGGATGCCGGGGATTCGTTCGGCCAGCATGGTCTTTCCGGCGCCGGGTGGGCCGGAGAGGAGCAGGTGGTGGCTGCCGGCGGCGGCGATCTCCAGGGCGAGGCGGGCTCGGTGCTGGCCTGCGACGTCGGCGAGGTCGGGTCCTTCGGTGGGGTCGGCGGCGAGTCCGGTGCCGAGGCCGGCGCCGGGGACGAGGAGTCCGGCGAGCATGGCGTCGGGTCGGCCTTGTTCGGTGGCTTCTTCGTCGGGGACGGGTTCGTCGGTGAGGACGGCGATCAGTTGGCGGAGGCTGCGGACGCCGAGGACGGAGACGCCGGGGACGAGTGAGGCCTCGCCGGCGGTCTGTTCGGGGACGACGACCTGGGTGTATCCGGCGTCGGCGGCGGCGAGGACGGCGGGCAGGACGCCGCGGACGGGCCGGACGCGTCCGTCGAGGCCGAGTTCGCCGATGAGGACGAGGTCGGCGATGGTGCGTGGGTCGATGCGCTCGGCGGCGCCGAGTACGGCGGCGGCGACGGCGAGGTCGAATCCGGAGCCGCCTTTCGGGACGGATGCGGGGCTGAGGCCGACGGTGAGCTTTTTCTGGGGCCATTCGGCGCCGGAGTTGACGACGGCGGCGCGGACTCGGTCGCGGCTCTCGCTGAGGCTTTTGTCGGGGAGGCCGACGAGGGTGAAGGCGGCCACGCCGGGTTCGAGGTCGGCCTGGACCTCGACGACGACGCCTTCGACGCCGACGAGGGCGACGGAGCAGGTGCGGGCGAATCCCATCAGGCCACCCCCTGGGCGTGGGTGAGGACGGGGGCGCCCTTGTGGGGCAGGACGATGCCGACGAGGTCGATGCGGACGCCGCCGGCGGGGGCCGGGGTGTCGTTGCGGTCGAGCCAGCAGGCGGCGAGGCGGCGGAGTCGTTCGGCCTTGCCGGGTGTGATGGCGGCCATGGGGTGTTCGTATGCGCCGTCGCGGCGGGTCTTGACCTCGCAGATGACGAGGGTGTCGCCGTCGCGGGCGACGATGTCGATCTCGCCGGTCCGGCCGCAGCGCCAGTTGCGGGCGAGGATGTGCATGCCGGTCGCGGTGAGCCGGCGGGTCGCCAGCTCCTCGCCGTACCGTCCGAGGGCTTGGGTCTTGTTCATGCGGTACCACCTCCGTCACCGACTGTGACGGAGTGCGGCGGGCCGCGTGTGGTGCTGTGGACGGTTGGGGGGCTGTGGAGAACCTCGTCACCCTTGCGGGTGGTTTCGGTCTGGGGTGACGGGAGAGGAGGCGGGAGTGCCGCCGCCTCAGCTGCCGGGGAGTTCGAGGTCGCTCTTGTTGAGTTCCTCGATGTTGACGTCCTTGAAGGTCAGGACGCGGACCTGCTTGACGAACCTGGCGGGCCTGTACATGTCCCAGACCCAGGCGTCGGCCATGCTGACTTCGAAGAAGACCTCGCCCTGTACCGAGTGCACCTGCATCTCGTAGTCGTTGGTGAGGTAGAAGCGCCGCTCGGTCTCGATCACGTATTTGAACAGCCCGACGACGTCGCGGTACTCCCGGTAGAGCTTCAGCTCCATCTCGGTCTCGTACTTCTCGAGGTCCTCGGCGCTCATGGCATGTTCCCCTTCAGCCGTGCGTCCCCCTATTGTGCGCCAGTCGTACGCGTCCCTAAACGATTTCCGGGGCGAGAACCAGCGGTGCACTCGGAGGTCCCTCGTCGAGCAGCGTGCGCAGCAGCTCGGCGAGTCTGGTCGGGTACACCGTCTCACGGGCCGCCGACAGTTCGGCGGAGGTCCACCATCTGAGGCCCGCGAGGCTGCGGGTCTCGAGTTCGGTGAGGGCCTGGGGCCGGGGTGCTGCCTCGCTCCGGCGGGTGCGGGCCAGGTAGTACCACTCGTCCTGGTCCCAGCGGCGCCCGTCGAAGGGGAAGGAGCAGTACCGCTTCCAGAGCACGGGGCCGAGGTCGACGTCGGTGATGCCGGTCTCCTCGGCGAGTTCGCGCAGGGCGGCCTCTTCCCGGGTCTCGTCGCCCTCCAGGCCGCCGCCCGGGGTGAACCACCAGTTGTCGTCCGGGTCGGTGGGCTCGTGGCCGTGCATGAGCAGGATGCGGTCGTCGGGGTCGAGCAGGACGATCCGCGCGACCCGTCGTGTGGCGGGTCCCGCTCCGGGGGCCGGCCCTGGCGCGGACGCTCTCATGCCCCCACCTTCTCGCGTGCGCCGGGCCGCGGCCCGGCGGGCCGCCGGCGGGTCAGACGGCGGGCCGCCGGGCCGTAGGCGGCTCCGAGGAGGATCAGCGCTGTGCCGGTCGTGATGGCCGTGAAGAGCGCCTTGAACGGCCCGGGTCGCGAGGTGCCGCCCGGGAGGTCGGCGAAGCCCTCGGGGGGCGCGAGGAGGCCCTTGGCGGGCCAGACGACGGCGTCGACCCTGCCGACGACCGTGGAGCGGGGCACGGTGCCCTGTCCGGCCTCTTCCATGTGCGTACGGGAGTCGAGCGAGGTGTGCCGGTCGTCGCCGAGGAGGAAGAGGTTGTCGCGGGGGACGGTCACGGAGAAGTCCGTGCCGGAGGCGACCGTCCGGCCGCCGGGTCCGGGCCGCAGGTAGGGCTCGTCGACGGGCTTGCCGTTCACGGTGAGCCGCCCGTCGCGGTCGCAGCAGGCGACGGTGTCGCCGCCGACGGCGGCGACCCGCTTGACCATGGGCGAGGAGCCCCAGAGGGGGTCGGTGAAGACGACGACGTCACCGCGTCGTACCTCGTCGCCGTCGATCCGCTGGGCGAGGATCTTGGATCCGACGTCGAGGGTGGGGGTCATGGAGTCGGTGGGGACGGTGTACGGCTGGTAGAGCACGGCTCCCCAGACGAATCCGCCGAGGAAGAGCACACAGCCGACGGCCACGGCCAGCCCCGACAGCGTGCTGCCGAGGCGGCCGTGGCCGCCTTTGGTCCGTATGGTTCCGCTCATGTGCGCACCCCGCAGGTCTGTCGGCGGACCGTAGGTCTGTCGACGGTCCGGGACGGCACCCTACCCGCGGGTCGCTACTCGGCGGTATGGCGTGCGGCCTGCTTCTTCCGGCGCCACAGCACGAGCGGGAGCGCTCCGGCGAGACCGGCCGCTCCGGCGGGGGCGGCGGCCATGGCCTTGTTGAGTGCGGGCTGGTCGAAGACGTCGGGGATGGGGAGCGTGGCCCAGCGGGTGACGGGCCAGGCGATCACGACGGCGCGGCCCACGACCTCGTCGTTGGAGACGGTTCCGCCGCCGGGGAGCTGCTGGTGGAAGCGGGAGTCCAGGGAGTTCTGGCGGTTGTCGCCCATGACCCAGATGCGGTCCTTGGGGACCTTGATCGGGCCGAAGGAGTCCTGGCAGGGCACGGCGCCGGGGGCGAGGTAGGAGCTCTCGTCGAGTGCCACGCCGTTGAGGACGACCTTGCCGCCCTCCTTGCAGGAGACGGTGTCGCCGCCGACGGCGATGACGCGCTTGATGAGGTCCTTCTCCTCGGCGGACGGCATGAGGCCGATGAAGCTGAGGAACTTCTGCACGACGTTCGGCTTGGGTGCTTCCTGGCCTTCCAGCCAGCCGCCCGGGTCGTGGAAGACGACGACCTCGCCGCGCTCGGGCTCGGAGCCGAACCAGGGGGTCAGTTTGTCGACGAGGACGCGGTCGCCCTTCTGGAGGGTGTTCATCATCGATTCCGAGGGGATCGAGAACGCCTGTACCAGGAAGGTCTTGATCAGCAGGGCGAGCACCAGGGCGATGCCGATGAGGAGGGGCAGTTCCTTCCAGAAGGAACGCTGCTTCTTCGGGCCCTTGCCGGACCCGCTCGCCGCGTCGTCGCCCTCGCCCGGCGTACCGCCCGGCGGCTGCGCCTGCTCGTCACCCGTCACGTCGTCACCCGTCGTGTCATCGCCGAAGGCCCCGTCGGCCCTCTTCTCGGGCTCATCGTGTCCGGATCGTGCGCCGACGGCCAAATCCCCCACATCCACTCCTCAGTCCGTGCGAACGCCCGCCCCGGGTCAGGGACAGGCCCACCACTCCCATAACGAGCAGAAGTTCCGCAGGGGTCGGGAGCCCGGGCAATCCGTTCAGATTCCGCTGGGACACACTATGCGACAGATCGGATGCGGTCGCGGACCTCGTACTGGCGTCCGGTACGGCGGAGAACGTCTCGCGCTCCTCCAGGCGGCGCCAGTGCCCGAAGGGCCAGGCGATCACCACGGCACGGCCGACGATCTGTTCCTCGGAGACGGTGCCGTGGTCCTTCTCGTCGAGGTGGAAGCGGGAGTCGGCCGAGTCGGAGCGGTGGTCGCCCATGACGAAGATGCGGCCCTGCGGGACCTTCACCTCGAAGGGGATCGTGGACGGCGGGTTTCCGGGATGCAGGTACGGCTCGTCCAGCGGGACGCCGTTGACGGTGAGCCGGCCGTCCTCGCCGCAGCAGCGGACGGTGTCGCCGCCGACGGCGATGACCCGCTTGATGAGGTCCCGGTCGTCGGCGGAGGGCAGCAGTCCGATGAAGGTGAGGGCCTGCTTGGCCTGCTTGATGCCGATCGGGTCGTCGGCGGGCGGCGTGGCCTCCTGCTGGAGCCAGTTGCCGGGGTCCTTGAAGACGACGACGTCGCCGCGCTGCGGGCGGGAGCCGAACCAGGGCGTGAGCTTGTCGACGAGGACCCGGTCGGAGATGCGGATCGTCTGCTCCATGGAGCCGGAGGGGATGACGAACGCCTGGACCAGGAAGGTCTTGAGGACGAGCGCGATGAGCACGGCCACGGTGATGAGCACCGGGATCTCGCGGATCGCGGAGCGCTGCCGGCGCCGTTTGACCTTGCGGGCGAGTCTGCGGCGCTCGGCCCGGCCGGGCAGGGTGGCGCCCGGTCCGCCGTCGGGGCCGTGGGCGGGCCCGCCGGGCGGACGGCCCCGGCTACCCATGGGCTCCCGCTCCGTGTCCGCCGGCCGGCGGGGCCGGTACGCGGGCGAAGGCGTCGGTGCCGGCCACGGTGGACCAGCGGCCGAAGGGCCAGGCGATCCAGTCGGCGCGGCCGATGACCTTGTCGACGGGGACCATGCCGCCGCCGGGGTTGCCGAGGTGGTCGCGGGAGTCGCTGGACTGGCTGCGGTGGTCGCCCATGACCCAGAGCCTGTCCTGCGGGACGACGATGTCGAAGGGCACGCTGGAGGGCCGGTCGCCGAGCATCACGTACGTCTCCTCGACGGGGACGCCGTTGACGGTGAGCCGGCCGTCCTTGTCGCAGCAGACGACCCGGTCGCCGCCGGTGCCGACGACCCGCTTCACGAAGTCGGTCTCGTCGGGCTCGGCGAGGCCGAGAGCGGCCGCCCCGTCGTGCAGGAGCCCGGTGACGGGATTGCCCTGCGGCTGTTCCCGTACGAAGGAGCCGGTGCCGTCGAAGACGACGACGTCACCGCGGGCCGGCTCGCTGCCGAAACGGTACGCCAGCTTGTTCACGAGGATCCGGTCGCCGACCTGGAGCGTCGGCTCCATGGAGCCGCTGGGGATCAGGAACGGCTGGATCACGAAGTGACTCAGGAGCAGCAGGAAGGCGACGCAGGCGCCGCCCACGAGGGCGGTGCGCCGCCAGGAGGGGGCGGGGTGCCGCTCTTCGGCCGCCGCGGGCTCCACGGGCTCCACGGGCTCCATAGGCTCTTCACGCCCGGAATCGCCGGAATCGTCGGAAACGCGCGCGGAGCGCGACCCTTCCTCCGTACCGGACGAATCCGTGTCGGAAGAGGGGTCGCGCTCCGTGTGCTGTGCTTCGGTGTCCATCGCTGGCAGAGCCTATCCGGCCTGCCTGTGCGGGGAGTCGGAAGCGTCGCGCGTGCCGGGAGCCTGAGCTCAGCGGTCGCGCTTCTCCTTGATCTTGGCAGCCTTGCCGCGCAGCTCGCGCAGGTAGTAGAGCTTGGCGCGACGGACGTCACCGCGGGTCACGAGCTCGATCTTCTCGAAGATCGGGCTGTTCACCGGGAAGGTGCGCTCGACGCCGACGGAGAACGAGACCTTGCGGACCGTGAAGGTCTCGCTGACGCCCGAGCCCTGGCGGCGGATGACGACGCCCTTGAACTGCTGGATACGGGAGCGGTTGCCCTCGATGACGCGCACGTGGACGTTCACGGTGTCGCCGGGACGGAAGGCGGGGAGGTCGGAGCGGAGCGAACCCGCGTTGACCTGGTCGAGCAGGGAGGCCATGGAGGTCTCTTTCCTCGCTGATGCCACAGGTCATCAGCGGTACGTTCGAATGATTGGGGGCGTCGTCCGTTTCTGGCGGCGTCGTTCCCCCTGTGGCAGGGGCGCGCGCCGGACGGACGACAGCGGCCTATTCTTCCACGTCCTCGACCCTGCGCCAAAATCGGCCGCCGGGCTCGGGCGCCCACCCCATCATGGAGAGGATCTCGCGGTCCTTCTTGTCGAAGGCGGAGGGGTCGCAGCGCTCGATGAGGTCGGGCCGGTGGGCCGCGGTGCGCCGGAAGGCCTCGTCGCGCCGCCAGCGGGCGATCTTGCCGTGGTGCCCGCTGAGGAGGACGTCGGGGATGCCCCGGCCGCGCCACTCGGGGGGCTTGGTGTAGACGGGGCCCTCCAGGAGGTTGGCCATGGCGCCGGGGGCGAAGGAGTCGTCCCGGTGGGACTCGGCGTTGCCGAGGACGCCGGGCAGCAGGCGGGCGACGGCCTCGGTGACGACGAGGACGGCCGCTTCCCCGCCGGCGAGGACGTAGTCGCCGATGGAGACCTCGTAAACGGGCATCCGGGTCGCGTACTCGTCCACGACGCGCCGGTCGATGCCCTCGTAGCGGGCCGGCGTGAAGATCAGCCAGGGCCGCTCGGAGAGCTCGACGGCGAGCTCCTGGGTGAAGGGGCGGCCGCTGGGGGTCGGGACGACGAGGACCGGGCCGTGCGCGCCCGCCTCGTAGCCGTCGGCGAGCGTCTGGTCGAGCGCCTCGCCCCAGGGCTCGGTCTTCATGACCATGCCGGGGCCGCCGCCGTAGGGGGTGTCGTCGACCGTGTTGTGCCGGTCGTAGGTCCAGTCGCGCAGGTGGTGCACGTGGACGTCCAGCTGTCCGCGCGCGCGTGCCTTGCCGACGAGGGAGACGTTCAGCGGTTCGAGGTACTCGGGGAAGATCGTGACGACGTCGAGCCTCATGCCTGCTCCTCACCGGCCGCGGCGCCGTCGTCGCGCGAGGAGACGATCTCGGCGCGGTCGTCGATCAGGCCGGGCGGCGGGTCGATCACGGCCCGCTGCTCCTCCAGGTCGATCTCGGTGACGATCTCCTCGACGAAGGGGATCATCAGCTCGGTGCCGTCGGGCCGCTCGACGATGAAGAGGTCCTGGGACGGCAGGTGGGAGATCTCGGTGATCCGGCCGATCTCGGTGCCGTCGGCGAGGACGACGTCGAGGTCCATCAGCTGGTGGTCGTAGTACTCGTCCTCCTCCTCGGGCACCTCCGTGGGGTCGACCTCGGCGATGAGGAGGATGTTGCGCAGGGCCTCGGCGCCGTTGCGGTCGCGGACGCCCTCGAAGCGCAGCAACAGCCGGCCGCTGTGGACGCGCCCGGTCTCGATGGTCAGCGGCCCGGCGGAGGCCGGGTCGGTGAGCAGGACGGCTCCGGGGCCGAGCCTGAGCTCGGGCTCGTCCGTCCGCACCTCGACGGTGACCTCGCCCTTGATGCCGTGGGCGCGGCCGATCCGCGCGACTACCAACTGCACTGCTCCACACTCTCCTGTCACACAGCTCGTACGTACGACAACGGGCCGGGGTGGGCTCTTCAGCCCTCCCCGGCCCGTGCCGGCACAACTAAGGTGATGCTGCCGGCCTGCTCAGCGGACCTGGTCCACGTCGACGAGGTCGACGCGGATCCCCCGGCCGCCGATGGCGCCCACGACGGTGCGCAGCGCACGCGCGGTGCGGCCGTTGCGGCCGATCACCTTGCCGAGGTCGTCGGGGTGGACCCGGACCTCCAGCACGCGGCCCCGGCGCAGGTTGCGCGAGGCGACCTGCACCTCGTCGGGGTTGTCGACGATGCCCTTCACGAGGTGCTCGAGAGCCTCCTCGAGCATGATCAGGCCTCGGTCGACTCGGTGGACGCGGCCTCGGCCTCGTCCGCCTTCTTGTCGGCCTTCTTGGCCTTCGGGGTGATGGCCTCACCCTTGTCGTCGCCGCTCTCGAGGGTCTTCGCGAACTCGTCGAACGAGGCGCGCTTCGCCTCCTTCGTGGCGGGGACGAGCAGAGCCTTCTCGGGGGCCGGCAGACCCTTGTGCTTCTGCCAGTCGCCGGTGAGCTTCAGGATGGCGAGAACCGGCTCGGTCGGCTGGGCGCCGACGGACAGCCAGTACTGCGCACGCTCGGAGTCGACCTCGATACGCGACGGGTTGTACGTCGGGTGGTAGAGGCCGATCTCCTCGATCGCGCGACCGTCACGACGGGTGCGCGAGTCGGCGACGACGATGCGGTAGTGCGGCTGGCGGATCTTACCGAGGCGCTTGAGCTTGATCTTGACTGCCACTGGAGTGGTGTCTCCTGGTCTTGACGTGGTTGGGCACTTGAGATGCCACGTGGGGTTGCGGTACTCGGATGCCCGATGGACGCGTCAGCCGGAGGAGAGAGGGGTCCTGTGCGACTGTCGAGTACAGCTAGCCATTGTGCCACACGCCGCCGACTCAGTTGGCGGCGCCCACCGTCTCCGGGATGCGGAAGGGCTTGCCGCAGCCGCCGCAGACGATCGGGGCCTGGGCCAGCACGGACGGCACCACGCGCACGTTCCGCCCGCAGTCGCAGACGGCCTTGACGCGCACGCCGCCGCCCGAGGAGCCGTGCCGGGCGGCCGGTCCGCGGAAGGAGCGCTTGGTGTCCGCCGCCGTGGCGACCGTGTGCGCCTTGAGGGCGCGCTGGAGCCGCTCGATGGTGGGCCGGTAGCGGCGCCTGGCCTCGGGGTTGAGCGTGACCAGGGAGAAGCCGCTGCTGGCGTGCGGCTCCTCGGGATGGTCGAGGCCCATCTCCTCGGCGATCGCGAGGAATCTGCGGTTGTGGTAGCGGCCGGCGCGGGAGGTGTCGCGGACACCTCGGGCGGCGGCGATGCCGTGGACTGCCTCGTGGAGCAGTCGTTCGAAGGAGAGTTCGGCGCCGCAGGCGGACGAGGACTCTCCGATCAGGGACTCGGGCGCGGCAAGATCGGGCAGCTCGGGGTGGTGCCGCTGAATGTCGGCCCACGCCTGTGCCAGCTCTGCGGCGAGAACAGGTGGTGTCGTGCTCACGTCGCGTACAACGAGCCGGAGTGCCCCCGGGTTCCATTCCGGGGCATCCCAAATATTTTGCACTTACCCGTCAGTTGCCCTTGATGTGTGCCGACGTGGGCCAGTGCCCCGATCTGCGGAGAAGTCACGCAGAGATCGTCAAGCCGGTGTGTAGTAGCGCATACGCCCCGGCGCGTGGCCGCGGTGCGCGCGCCCCCAAAAGGGGACCGGAGCGGTCCGGGCGGTGTCGCGAGGACCCTACCCGGTCCGGACGCAAGGCGGCGCACCGGCCCTCCCCGGGGCAATCGGTCCGGTGCGAGCACTGGACGCGGCCCGGGATGCGCAGTTCCCTGACTACGGGGGGCTGTCGTCCGAGCACGGATTGGGGCGCTTTTCCATGACACCTACGCTCGTCCCGCACCACCCCGCGCGCGACTGGGCCGAGATCCAGGAGCGGATGCTGGTCCCGCTCTACGAGGCGGTGTACGACCGGCTGGGCGTGGGCGCGGGCTGCCGGCTGCTGGGCCTGGGATGCGGCTCCGGCCTGGCGCTCCTGATGGCGGCGGCGCGGGGCGCCCGGGTGGCCGGCGCGGACCGGGACCACGCGCGCGCGGAGCTGGCGAGGGAGCGGCTGCCGGAGGGCGTCACGGTCACCGAGGAGCCGCCGGAGTCTGTCACGTACGACGTGATCACGGCCTTCCACGCGACGGACGGGATGCTCCCGGAGCTCCGGACGCTCACCCGTTCGGCCCAACCGGGCGCGGCGGTCGTCCTCGCCGGGTGGGGGCCGCCGGAGCGGTGCGCCACGGAGCCGGTGCTGCGGGTCGCGGCCCGGCTCGCGGACCGCGGGCCCGTGCCGGGGCCGGACCTGGACGCGCTGGTGGCGGGGGCGGGGCTGCTCCCGGCCGGTTCGGGCCGGGTGGCCTGCCCGTTCGGGTACGCGGACGAGGGCAGCGCGGTGCGCGGGCTGCTGTCGACGGGCGTCTTCGACGAGGCGGTCCTGGCGACGGAGCCGTCCCAGGTGGAGAAGGAGATCGAGGAGGCGCTCGCCCCGTACGTGCGTCCGGACGGGACGGTGTGGATGCCGAACGTCTTCCGGTACGTCGTCGCCCGGGTGCGATAGCCCCCTCTCAGAACCCCTCAGAACCCCTCCAGAACCCCTCAGAACCCCTCGGGACCTCAGGAGTCCTTCTTCAGGCGTGTGATGCCCGCCGCGCGGTAGGCCGCGTCCTCCTCCAGCGTCTCGTTGGCCAGGAGGGCGGCGGCCAGCGCGTCCAGCTGGTCGCGGTGCTCGCGGAGCTGCCGTACGGCGCTCTCGTAGCACTCGTCGACGATGCGGCGCATCTCGTGGTCGACGGCGTCGAGGGTCGCGGGGGCGGCCGAGAGGCCGTACGCCTGCTGGGCGTCGCTCGGGATGGCGGTGAGCCGGCCGACGCGCTCGCTCATGCCCCAGCGTCCCGCCATGCCCCGGGCGATGTTGGTGACCTGCTCCAGGTCGCTCTCGGCGCCGGTCGTGACGACGCCGAAGACGACCTGCTCGGCCGCCATCCCGCCGAGGGCGCCGATGATCCGGCCCCGCAGGTAGTCCTCGGTGTAGGCGTACCTGTCGGAGTCGGGGGTCGACAGGGTGACGCCGAGGGCGCGGCCGCGCGGCACGATGGTGATCTTGCGGACCGGGTCGGCGCCGGGCTGGAGCATGCCGAGCAGGGCGTGGCCGCTCTCGTGGTACGCGGTCCGGCGCCGTTCCTCGGCGGGCATCACGAGCGGCCGTTCGGCGCCGAGCTGGACCTTCTCCAGGGCGTCGGACAGATCGGACTGGGTGACGGCCCGCTGGTCGCGTTTGACGGCGAGGAGGGCGGCCTCGTTGGCGAGGTTGGCGAGATCGGCGCCGGTCATGCCGGGGGTCGTGCGGGCCACGTGGTCCAGGTCGACGTCCTGGGCGAGCGGGATCTCCCGGGTGTGGATCTTGAGGATGGCCTCGCGGCCGCCCCGGTCGGGCGGGTTGACGTGGACGATCCGGTCGAAGCGGCCCGGCCGGGTGAGGGCCGGGTCCAGGACGTCGGCGCGATTGGTGGCGGCGAGGACGATGACCCCCTCGGAGCCGGTGAAGCCGTCCATCTCGGTGAGGATCTGGTTGAGGGTCTGCTCGCGCTCGTCGTGGCCGCCCATCCCGGAGCCGCCGCCGCGGGCCCGGCCGATGGTGTCGATCTCGTCGATGAAGATGATCGCGGGGGCGACCTTGCGGGCCTCGGCGAACAGTTCGCGGACCCGGGAGGCGCCGACGCCGACGATCATCTCGATGAACTCGGAGGCGGAGGCCGAGAAGAACGGCACGCCCGCCTCGCCCGCGACGGCCCGGGCCAGCAGGGTCTTGCCGGTGCCGGGAGGGCCGGCGAGGAGCACGCCGCGGGGCATCTTGGCGCCCATCTCGCGGTAGGCCTGCGGGTTCTTCAGGAAGTCGACGACGTCGTTGAGCTCGCCCTCGACCTCGTCGATGCCAGCGACGTCCTCGAAGGTGGTGCGCTTGCCGCCCTCCAGCTCGACCGGTTTCGGCGGCTGCTTGCGGCCGAGCATCCCGCCCGCGCCGCCCATGCCGGCGCTCATCCGGCGGGCGATGAACACCCACAGGACGACGAGGAGCAGCATCGGCGCGAGCGAGATGAGGAGGTTGGCGAGGAAGCTGCGCTCCTGGACGACGGGCTGGGCGGTGACGGTGACGTTCTGCTTGGTCAGCTGGGCCCAGAGGTCGTCGTCGGCGAAGGCGGGCCGCTGGGTCTGGAACTTGGTGTAGTCGCCGTCGCCGTCGGGGACGGGCTGCTTGTTCTTCAGCTGCCCCTGGATCGCGTCGCCCTTGGAGTAGATCTTGGTCACGTTGCCGGCGGCGACCTGCTTGTCGAACTCGGTGTACGAGATCGTCGGTCCGTCGCCCTCGTTGAAGAACGACAGGATGACGTTGGCGATCAGGTACACGACGAGCGCGGTGAGGATGAGGCTGCCCCAGCCTCCCGGCATCCTCCTCTTCGGCGACGGGGGCGGCGGGGCCCCTTCCGAGCGCCAGGGCTGGTCGGTCCGGTCGCGCGGGGGTACGGGGTTGGCCACGTGGCTCTCCTCGGGGCAGCAGTGGCCCCAGTATCGAAGAACTGAACAATCCCGGCATTACGGGTGGTCCGACCGTACGAGAAGGGGCCCGGGGCGGTTTCGCACCGCCCCGGGCCCCTTCTCGTCAGAGCCAAGGGCGGTTTCGCACCGCCCCGGCCCCCTCACTCGTACGAGCGTCAGCCCATGAACTTCTTGAACTCGTCCGGGAGCTCGAAGTCCTTCGGGGTCTGCCCCGCCGCCGGGAGACCGAAGGCGCCGCCCGCCTGGCCCTGCTCGCGGCGCTCGGCCGCGGCCTGCTCCTCGGCCTTCCGCTTCATCGGGTTGCCGCTCTTGCGCTTGCCCTTGGCCTGCTTGACCTGCTTCTTCTGCCGGCCGGGGCCGCCGCCCATGCCCGGGATGCCGGGCATCCCCGGCATGCCGCCGCCCTGCGCCATGCGGGACATCATCTTGCGGGCCTCGAAGAACCGCTCGACGAGGCCCTTGACCGCGCTGACCTCGACGCCGGAGCCCTTGGCGATACGGGCGCGCCGGGAGCCGTTGATGATGGTCGGGTCCTGGCGCTCGGCCGGGGTCATCGACTTGATGATGGCGCCGACGCGGTCGACCTCCCGCTCGTCGATGTTGGCGATCTGCTCCTTCATCTGACCCATGCCGGGCAGCATCCCGAGGAGCTTCGAGATGGAGCCCATCTTGCGGACCTGCTCCATCTGCGCCAGGAAGTCGTCGAGCGTGAAGCCCTCGCCCTTCTTCGAGGCGAGCTTCGAGGCCATCTTGGCGGCCTCTTCCTCGTCGAAGGTCTGCTGCGCCTTCTCGATGAGGGAGAGCATGTCGCCCATGCCGAGGATGCGGGACGCCATGCGGTCCGGGTGGAACGCGTCGAACTCGTCCAGCTTCTCGCCGTTGGAGGCGAACATGATCTGCTTGCCGGTGACGTGCGCGATGGAGAGCGCGGCACCACCGCGGGCGTCGCCGTCGAGCTTGGAGAGCACGACGCCGTCGAAGCCGACGCCGTCGCGGAAGGCCTCTGCGGTGTTGACCGCGTCCTGACCGATCATGGCGTCGACGACGAAGAGGACCTCGTCGGGGCTGACGGCGTCACGGATGTCCGCGGCCTGCTGCATCAGCTCCTGGTCGATGCCGAGGCGGCCGGCGGTGTCGACGATGACGACGTCGTACATCTTGGTCCGCGCGTACTCGATCGAGTCCTTCGCGACCTGGACCGGGTCACCGACGCCGTTGCCCGGCTGCGGGCCGTAGAAGGCCACGCCCGCGCGGTCGGCGACGACGGAGAGCTGCGTGACGGCGTTGGGGCGCTGGAGGTCGCAGGCGACGAGCAGCGGGGAGTGGCCCTGGCTCTTCAGCCAGAGGCCGAGCTTTCCGGCGAGGGTGGTCTTACCGGCACCCTGGAGACCGGCGAGCATGATCACGGTCGGCGCGGTCTTGGCGAACCGCAGACGACGGGTCTCGCCGCCGAGGATGGCGACCAGCTCGTCGTTGACGATCTTGATGACCTGCTGGGCGGGGTTGAGGGCGTGGGAGACCTCCGCGCCCAGCGAGCGCTCCTTGACCTGCTTGATGAAGGCGCGGACGACCGGCAGGGCGACGTCCGCTTCGAGCAGTGCGATACGGATCTCGCGCGCGGTGGCGTCGATGTCCGCCTCGGACAGACGGCCCTTGCCGCGGAGGTTCTTGAAGGTCGCTGCAAGGCGGTCGGAGAGGGTATCGAACACGGCGGTCGCGGATCCTCAGGTGTCGGGGGCGGTCGGATTGCCCTCCAGGGTATCGGGCCGCTCGAAGTGTGTGCCCCCGCCCGCCGGATCCGGCGGGCGAAAGCGGTGTGGAACGGGTTCAGCGGAGCGCCGACTCCAGGGCCCGGGCCAGGTCGATCGCCTCCTCGTCGGTGAGGAGGGAGCCGTCCGGGCGGGTCACGTACAGGGTGTCGACGGCGTTGGCGCCCAGGGTGGAGACGTGGGCGCTCCGTACCCGTACCGCCGCGCCCTCCAGGGCGCGGCCGATGCGGTGGAGGAGGCCGGGGGCGTCCTGGGCGCGGACCTCGATGACGGTGGCGAGGCGGGAGTCGGCGGCGGCGACGGTGACGCGGGGCGGCGGGGCGGTGAGGCCCCGGCGGCGGGGGTAGGCGGCCTCGCGTTCGGCGAGGCGGGCGGGGATGTCGAGGGAGCCGTCGAGGGCGCGGACGAGGTCGGCGCGGAGCCGGGCGGCCTCGGGCAGGGAGCCGTACTCGGCGGCGACGCGCCAGTCGAGGACGAGGACGGGGCCGGAGCCGAGGCCGCCGGGGAGTTCGACGGCGCGGAGGTCGGCGGCGCGGACGGTGAGCCGGTGGAGGGCGAGGACGCCGGCGACGGCGGGGAGGACGCCGGGCCGGTCGGGCAGGGCGATGAGGAGTTCGACGCCGACGGGCTCGGGACCGTCGGCTTCCGCGGCTTCCGCGATCACGGGTTCGGTGCGCAGCGCCAGGACGGGTTCGCCGGTGCGCAGGGCCTCGATCGCGAGGCGTTCCTGTTCGGCGCTGGGGGCGGCGGCCTCGGGGTCGGGCAGGGGTGCGCCCGCGAGGACGCCGGCGACGCGTTTGACCAGGTCGGCGACGAGTGAGGCGCGCCAGGTGGACCAGGCGGCGGGGCCGGTGGCGAGGGCGTCGGCCTCGGTGAGGGCGTGCAGGAGCTCCAGGGTGCCGAGGGTGCCGACGGCGGTGGCGACGGACTGGATGGTGGCGGGGTCGTCGAGGTCGCGGCGGGTGGCGGTCTCGACGAGGAGGAGGTGGTGGCGGACGACGGTGGCGATGACGGCGGTGTCGGTGCGGTCGAAGCCGATGCGGGCGGCGAGGTCGCGGGCGATGGTCTCGCCGGCGACGGAGTGATCGCCGGGCCAGCCCTTGCCGATGTCGTGGAGGAGGGCGGCGACGAGGAGGAGGTCGGGGCGGCCGACGCGGCGGGTGAGCGAGGAGGCCCGTACGGCGGTCTCGACGAGGTGCCGGTCGACGGTCCAGGTGTGGACGGGGTTGCGCTGGGGGCGGCAGCGGACGCGTTCCCAGTCGGGGAGGAGCTGGGTGACGAGCCCTTCGGCCTCCAGGGCCTCCCAGACGGGCACGGTGGCCTCGCCCGCGCCGAGGAGGGTGACGAGTTCCTCGCGGGCCTCGGCGGGCCAGGGCGCCGGCAGGGGTTTGGCGGCGGCGGCGAGGCGGCGCACGGCGTGCAGGGAGATCGGGAGGGCGGACTGGGCCGCCGCCGCGGCGGCCCGGAGGGGCAGGACGGGGTCGCGTTCGGGCCGGGCGCTGCGGGCGAGGACGACCTCGCCGTCCATCTCGACGACGCCTTCGGCGAGCGGGGTGCGTTCGACGGGCGGTTTGGCGCCGCCGCGGCCGCCGCCGCTCCGGCTCAGGAGGGCGCGGAGCCGGGGACGGGTGGAGCGGGCCTTGAGCACGCGGTTGACCTCGCGCCAGGTGACGTCGGTGGCGTACGAGATGGTCCGCGCGGCTTCGTACACCTCGCGGAGCAGGGTGTCGGCGTCGAGGAGGCCCAGTTCGGCGGCGACGGCGTCCTGTTCCTGGAGGGCGAGCCGGTCGGTGGCGCGGCCGGTGGCGAGGTGGAGGGCGTCGCGGGCGTCGAGGAGGCGGCGACGGGCGGCGTCGAGGCCTTCGCGGGGGGCGTCGGCGAGCCAGGAGGCGGCGACGGCGCGCAGGACCTGGGCGTCGCGGAGGCCGCCTCTGGCCTCCTTGAGGTCGGGTTCGAGGAGGTACTGCAGCTCCCCCATGCGGTCGGCGCGCTCGCGGCAGAGCGCGTCGAGTTCGGGGAGCCGCTCGGTGGCCTGGTTGCGCCAGTCGGCGAGGACGGTGGTGCGCAGGGCGGCGACGAGTCCGTGGTCTCCGGCGACGGGCCGGGCGTCGAGGAGGCCGAGGTGGACCTTGAGGTCCTCGGCCGCGGTGGCGCGGGCTTCGGCGGGGGTGCGGACGGAGTGGTCGAGGGCGAGGCCGAGGTCCCAGACGGGGTACCAGATGCGGTCGGCGAGGGCGGCGACGGCGGCCGGGTCGGCGGTGCCGTCGTGGAGCAGGAGGAGGTCGAGGTCGCTGCGCGGGGAGAGTTCGGCGCGTCCGTAGCCGCCGACGGCGACGAGGGCGGTCCCGCGGGGCGGTGCGGCGGCGGCGAAGAGGCCGGCCAGCCAGTCGTCGGTGAGCCGGGCGAGGGCGGCACGGCGCGGCGGCCCGGGCCGCTCCTTCTCCTGGAGGAGGAGCAGCCGGGCCGCCGCGTAACCGCCGGGTCCCGAATCTTCGGTCTCTTCGCTGACTTCGAGGCTCGTCACCCGGCGGCTCCTTCGTGTGCTTACAGTGCGTCCGGACCGCGCTCGCCGGTGCGGACCCGTACGGCGGTCTCGACCGGCACGCTCCACACCTTGCCGTCTCCGATCTTGCCGGTCCGGGCGGCCTTGACGACGACGTCGATGAGCTGTTCGGCGTCCTCGTCCTCGACGAGGACCTCGATGCGGATCTTGGGGACCAGGTCGACGGTGTACTCGGCGCCCCGGTAGACCTCGGTGTGGCCGCGCTGGCGGCCGTAGCCGCTGGCCTCGGTGACGGTGAGGCCGTGGACGCCGAAGGCCTGGAGGGCCTCCTTGATCTCGTCCAGTCGGTGCGGCTTCACGACCGCGGTGATGAGCTTCATGCGTCCACCTTCTTGTTCTCGCTCAGGACGGGCGTCGCCGCGGCGGTGCTGCGTCCGGTGATGCCGCCGCCGGCTCCGCTGAAGTCGTACGCGGTCTCGGCGTGCTCGACCTGGTCGATGCCGGAGACCTCGTCGTCCTCGCTGACCCGCATCCCCATCGTCTTGTCGATGATCAGGGCGAGGATCGCGGAGGTGATCAGAGAGTAGGCGAGGACCGCGAAGACGCCGATGGCCTGCTTGCCGAGCTGCTCCAGGCCGCCGCCGTAGAAGAGGCCCTTGGCGTCGGACTGGACGCCGCCGGTGGCGAAGAGGCCGACGAGGAGGGAGCCGAGCACACCGCCGACGAGGTGGACGCCGACGACGTCGAGGGAGTCGTCGTAGCCGAACTTGTACTTGAGGCCGACGGCCATGGCGCAGAGGAGGCCGGCGATGGCGCCGACGGCGATCGCGCCGAGCGGGCTGACGGCGCCGCCGGACGGGGTGATGGCGACGAGGCCGGCGACCGCGCCGGAGGCGGCGCCGAGGGTGGTGAAGGAGCCGTGGCGGACCTTCTCGTACGCGAGCCAGGCGAGCATGGCGGCGGCGGTGGCGACCTGGGTGTTGACGAACATCACGGCGCCGACGCCGTCGTCGTTGCCGAGCCAGGAGCCGGCGTTGAAGCCGAACCAGCCGAACCAGAGGAGGCCGGCGCCGAGCATGACCAGGGGGAGGCTGTGCGGGCGCATCGGGTCCTTCTTGAAGCCGACGCGCTTGCCGATGACGAGGATGACGCCGAGGGCGGCGGCGCCCGCGTTGATGTGGACCGCCGTGCCGCCGGCGAAGTCGATGACGCCCATCTCGAAGAGCCAGCCGCCCGCGCCCCAGACCCAGTGGGCGACGGGGAAGTAGACGACCGTGACCCAGAGGGTGATGAAGAGGGCCCAGGCGGTGAACTTGACGCGGTCGGCGAGGGCGCCGCTGATGAGGGCGGGCGTGATGATCGCGAACATCAGCTGGAAGACGGCGAAGACGTACACCGGGATGGTGTAGCCGTCCCAGAGCTCGGTGATGCCGATGCCGCTGAGGCCGACGTAGTCGGAGGACCAGCCGATGAGCGAGCCCGAGTCGGCGCCGAAGGCGAGGCTGAAGCCGAAGAGCACCCAGAGGATCGTGACGATCCCGAGGCTGATGAAGCTCATCATCAGCATGTTGAGGGTGGACTTGACGCGGACCATGCCTCCGTAGAAGAAGGCGAGTGCCGGGGTCATCAGCATGACCAGGGCGGAGCAGATGAGCATGAACCCGGTGTTGGCGGCGGACAGCTCGGGGGCGTCTGCTGCCAGGGTCGTGATGGCTGGTGCCATCGGCGTCTCCTCGTCGTCAATGCGGCCTGTGCGGGGCGGGGCCGGGGAGCGGTCGGCCGTGAGGGGGTGGCCGGTTATGCGCCAGAGATTCGCGCAGCGCGGTTTCCGCCGATGCCGCTCGATGTTTCGGCGCAGTGACGAAGGGGTGGGGTGTGTTACGTGGCCGTGAACGGACGGGTCACGGCCAGGTAACGCCTCGGGTGCACAAAAAGCCCGGCCGCGTCGCCTGTCCGTGTGACCTTGCGGCGGGGGAGCCGAGTCGGGCAGTACGGGACGGGCGGCGCGGCCGGGGTTCTGGGGGCTCGCCGGTGCCGGGCGGGTCAGACCGCTTCGGCGGCCTCGGGCAGGAGCTGGGTGAGCCGGTCGGTGAGCTGGACGACCTCGGCGACGTCGCTGTAGTTGCGTGCGGCGTGGTCGACGGTCTTGCGGAGCCGGGTGTTGACCCGCTCGGAGCGGATGCTGCGGGCGACCCCGAGGGCCTTCTCGGCGAGGACGACGGACTGCTCGGGCTCGCGCTTGAGGAGGTGGACGGTGGCCATGCCGATCAGGTTGAGGGCGTACGACCGCTGGTGGTCGGGGTCCTTCTCGAAGAGCTCGACGGCCCGCTCCATGACGGGCTCGGCGAGCGAGGCGTAGGTCGGGGAGCGGCCGGCGACGTAGGCGAGGTCGCGGTAGGAGTGGGAGTTCTCGCCGTTGAGCTCGGCCTCGGAGAAGAAGCCGATCCAGTCGGGCTCGGGCTCGCCGTCGAGGCCGACGTCGGCGAAGGTGTCCTCGGCCATCCGGACGGCCCGCTTGCACTTGGAGGGCTGGCCCATGTTGGCGTAGGCGCGGGCCTCCATCGCATACAGCATGGCCTGGGTGCGGGCGGTGGCGCAGTCCCGGCTGCCGTACTGGGCGAGGTGGATGAGTTCGAGGGCGTCGTCGGGCCGGCCGAGGTGGATCATCTGGCGGCTCATGGAGGACAGGATGTACGAGCCGAGGGGCTTGTCGCCGGCCTCCTTGGCGGCGTGCAGGGCGAGCACGAAGTACTTCTGGGCGGTGGGCTGGAGGCCCACGTCGTAGCTCATCCAGCCGGCGAGTTCGGCGAGTTCGGCGGCGCAGGTGAAGAGGCGCTTGGCGGTGGCGGCGGGCTGGGACTCCTGGAGGAGGTCGGTGACCTCGTGGAGCTGGCCGACGACGGCCTTGCGGCGCAGTCCGCCGCCGCACTGGGCGTCCCACTTGCGGAACATGGCGGTGGTGGACTCCAGGAGGTCGAGCTCGATCTCGGAGAGCCGGTTGGGGCGGCGGGCGTCGACGAGGGGCTCGGGGCGCTCGGTCTCGCCCGTCGGGGTGGGGACGAGCCAGCGCTGCATCGGTTCGATGAGGGCGGGTCCCGCGGCGAGCTGGAGGGAGGAGCCGAGGAAGCCCCGGCGGGCGAGCATGAGGTCGCTGCGGGAGAACTCGCTGAGCAGGGCGACGGTCTGCGGTCCGGCCCAGGGAAGGTCGACGCCGGAGACGGAGGGCGACTGGTGGGCGGTGCGCAGTCCGAGGTCCTCGATGGCGACGACGGAGCCGAAGCGCTCGGAGAACAGCTCGGAGAGGATCCGCGGGATGGGCTCGCGGGGCTGCTCGCCGTCGAGCCAGCGGCGTACGCGCGAGGTGTCCGTGGAGATGTGGTGCGCGCCCATCTGGCGTGCCCTGCGGTTCACTTGGCGTGCCAGTTCGCCCTTCGACCAGCCGCTGCGCACGAACCACGAGCCCAGCTGCTCGTTCGGGCGCTTGCCGGCAGTCGTACCGTCTGCGCCGTTGCCGCTCACTGGAACGCCCCCATCCACCTGATGTATCTGTCGTCCGAACCCCTATCAGAATGCCGTCTCTCACGGCACCCGTCCGACGTTCGCACTCCTTCGAACTGGAAACCGGGTTGCCTCCGGCATACCCATGCGCGCATGCGGTCCCGGGCTTCGAGTACCGAAAGTAATCCTACGATCACCCCTCCACGAGGGCGATTCAAGAAACGCCACCATTCGCCACCCCTTCGAATGAACTCGCCCCGCGCGGAACGCGATTCACTTGACATGCGACGAACCGGAGTCGGCGGACGGAAGCGCGGAGAGGCGCGCGCCTCGGTCCGCACCACCCCTCGCACGACCGCGCACCACACCGGGCGACGGAGCGTGACGAAGGGTGACGACGGTGCTCCGGGTCGTAACCACCGGCGCGCTCGACCCGTTGGAGGGGGCATGGGTTTCACGATCGGCGGCATTCGTGAGATGCGGTCCGGCGCACGCCGCCGCGTACGCACCACGGAGTGCACTGCGGTGGCCGAGTACACGGGACTGTGGGGCTGGGACGTCGTCCCCGGCGCGCGGGCCGTCTCCGGCCAGTGCTCCTGCGGGGATCCGGCGTGCACCGCCCCCGGCGCCCACCCCCTCTCCTTCGCGGAACCGGTCCCGGCGGGCGCCGGCCTCGACGACGCCACCAAGGCGTGGTCCGAGTACCCGGGCGCCGCGCTGCTCCTGCCGGTGGGCCGGGCCTTCGACGTGATCGAGGTCGCCGAGGCCGCGGGCCGGCGGGCGCTGGTGCGCCTGGAGCGCATGGGCCTGCCGCTGGGCCCGGTGTGCGCGACCCCGACCGGCCGGGCGCGGTTCTTCGTGGCCCCGGGCGCGGCGGCCGAGCTGCCGCAGCTGCTGTACCGGATGGGCTGGGACGACGCCGATCTGGACCTGCACGGTCTGGGGCCCGGCTCCTACGTCACCGCTCCCCCGTCGGACCTGGGCGGGCTCGGACCGGTGCGCTGGCTGCGGCCCCCGACGCTGGACACGGCGGGCGCGCCGCCGCAGGCCCGGCTGCTGCTCGGCACCCTGGCGTACATCTGCCACCGGACGCACTTCTAGACACGCGTGAGGGCCCCCGCCACGAGTGGGCGGGGGCCCTCACGCGTGCGCGTGGACCGCGGGTCAGTCGCCGATCAGGGCGTCGACGAAGGCGCCCGGCTCGAAGGGCGCCAGGTCGTCCGGGCCCTCGCCCAGGCCGACCAGCTTGACCGGGACGCCCAGCTCGCGCTGGACGGCGACGACGATGCCGCCCTTGGCGGTGCCGTCGAGCTTGGTCAGCACGATGCCGGTGATGTCGACGACCTCGGCGAAGACGCGGGCCTGGATCAGGCCGTTCTGGCCGGTGGTGGCGTCGAGGACGAGGAGGATCTCGTCGAGCGGGCCGTGCTTCTCGACGACGCGCTTGACCTTGCCGAGCTCGTCCATGAGGCCGGTCTTGGTGTGGAGGCGGCCGGCGGTGTCGATGAGGACGACGTCGGCGTTCTCGGCGATGCCCTCCTTGACCGCGTCGAAGGCGATCGACGCCGGGTCGCCGCCCTCCGGGCCGCGCACGGTCCGGGCGCCGACGCGCTCGCCCCAGGTCTGGAGCTGGTCGGCGGCGGCGGCGCGGAAGGTGTCGGCGGCGCCGAGGACGACGGACTTGCCGTCGGCGACCAGGACACGGGCCAGCTTGCCGGTGGTGGTGGTCTTGCCGGTGCCGTTGACGCCGACGACCATGACGATGCCGGGGACGTCCGCGGGGCTCTCGGTCTTCACCGTGCGGTCGAAGTCGCCGAGGAGGGCGACGAGCTCCTCGCGGAGCAGGCCGCGCAGCTCGTCGGGGGTGCGGGTGCCGAGCACCTTGACGCGCTCGCGCAGCCGGTCGACGAGCTCCTGGGTGGGGGCGACGCCGACGTCGGCGGTGAGGAGGGTCTCCTCGATCTCCTCCCAGGTGTCCTCGTCGAGGTGCTCGCGGGACAGGAGCGTGAGCAGCCCCTTGCCGAGCGAGTTCTGGGAGCGGGCGAGGCGGGCGCGGAGCCGCACGAGACGGCCGGCGGTGGGCTCCGGGATCTCGATCTCGGGGGCGGCGGGCTCGACGACGACGGGGTCCTCGACGGCGGCCGGCGTCTCGACGGCCTCCTCCGCCGGGAGTTCGACCTCCTCGACCGTGCGGCGTGGTTCTTCCCGCGGCGTCTCCGCCTCGTCGCCGACGTGCGGTTCCGCGGGCGGAGCGGTGATGGTCGGCGTGGTGGACGGCGGCTCGGCCGGCGGCAGCTTCTTCTTGCGACCGCTGATCACGAGCCCGCTTGTCACGGCGACCGCGACGACCAGAGCGATGACTACAGCAAGGATGAGTGTGTCCATAACTCGTCCAGTATCGGCCACGAGGGGGCTGACGGCGGAGCACGTACAGTGGGTGGTTCCCCCACATCTGTACAACGGAGTACCCCTATGCCCCACGCCTCCGAAGCCGCAGGCGCGACGCACGACGGTGCCATGGAGACCCGCGGTCTCGAACCCGTCCCCGACGCCGAGCGGACCGGGCGGGTCCGCGAGCTCTTCCCGACCTGGGTCGCGGCGAACATCAGTGTGCTGCTGCTCACGATGGGCGCCGGTCTGATCGTCTTCAACGGCCTGAACTTCTGGCAGGTCCTGACCGTGGCGATCGCCGCGCCGGTGCTGTCGTACGGGATCGTCGGCCTGATCTCGATCGCGGGGAAGCGCGGCGGGGCGCCGGGGATGGCGCTGTCGCGGGCGGTGTTCGGTCAGCGCGGAAACCTTTTTCCCGGTGCGTTGATCTGGGTGGCCCGCTGGGGCTGGGAGACCATCAACGCGGTCACCGGGGCGTACGCGGTACTGACCGTCCTCGACCTGCTCTTCGGCGTGAAGTCGAACACGCTCCTCATCGTGGTGACGCTGCTGCTCTTCGTGACCTGCACGTTCCTGGTCTCGGGCCTCGGCATCAACGCGCTGCGGGTGTGCAGCAAGTGGTCGACGTACGTCTTCGGCGCCTTCTCCGTGCTCGTCCTGGTCCATCTGGTGGCGAACACCGACTGGTCGGCGGTCTTCGACAAGCCGGCCGGCTCGACGGCGATGATGGTCGCGGGCATCGGCACGATCGCGGCCGGCGGCATCAGCTGGGTGCCCTCGGGGCCCGACTTCACGCGCTACCTGCCCCGCACGGCCTCCTCGCGGGCGATGGTCGGCTCGACGATCGGCGGCGCCGGGATCGTGGTGCTCCCGATGGTGCTGATGGGCGCGGTGATGGCGGTGTCGACGCCGGACCTGGCCTCGGCGCAGGACCCGGTCTCCTTCATCGGTGAGCTGCTGCCGATGTGGATCTCCGTGCCGTACCTGGTGATCGCGCTGCTCGGGATGGTGCTGATCAACTCGATGTCGATGTACTCGGCCGGGTTCACGGCGCAGACCCTGGGCATCAAGGTGCCGCGGGCCGCGGCGGTGAGCGTGAACGCCGTGATCAGCCTGGTCTTCGGATTCCTCCTGATGGTCGTGGCGACCAGCTTCATCGGCTCGTTCATCTCCTTCCTGACCCTGCTCGCGGTGGCGTTCTCGGCCTGGATCGGGGTCTTCGGCGTGGACATGCTGCGCCGGAGGTCGTACGACGCGGTGGCGCTGATGGACACGACCAGGACCAGTGCCTACTGGTACCGGGGCGGTTTCGCCTGGCAGGCGATGACGGCGTGGGCCGTGGCGCTGCTCGCGGGACTGCTGTTCACGAAGGTCGACTGGTTCTCCGGTCCGCTCGCCTCGTCGTGGATCGGCGAGAACGGTCTCGGCTGGGCGGCGACGATCGTGGTCGCGGGCGTGCTGTACGCGGTGCTGCCGCGCACCGCGCAGCCGGCGCCGGTGCCGGCCGCCGAGGTCCGCGAGACCGTTTCCATCTGACGCTCCGTCAGCTACTGTCCCCCTTCCGCGCACCAGCGAAGGGGGACTTCCCATGCCGTTCAGCGTCGTACGGTTCAACCTCGTCGATCCCCGCGCGACCCCGGACTCGCTCTCGGAGCGCTACCGGGCCGCGCTCGCCATGACCTCGTACGCGGACGAGCACGGGGTCGACACGGTGCAGACCGAGGAGCACCACGGGGTCGAGAACAACTGGCTGCCCTCCCCCTTCGCCTTCGCGGGCGCGGTCTTCGGCGCGACGCGCAGGATCGCGGTCACGGTCTCGGCGATCATCGGCCCGCTGCACGACCCGTTGCGCCTCGCCGAGGACATCGCGGTCCTGGACCTGCTGAGCGGCGGCCGGCTCGTGACGGTGGCGGGGATCGGCTACCGGCCGGAGGAGTACGAGGAGCGCGGGGTCGACTGGGGGCGGCGCGGCAAGCTCCAGGACCTGCTCCTGGAGACCCTGCTCACGGCCTGGACCGGGGAGCCGTTCACGTATCAGGGCCGTACGGTACGGGTCACCCCGCGGCCGTTCACCCGGCCGCATCCGATGCTCCTGGTCGGGGGCTCGTCGCGGGCGGCGGCGCGGCGGGCGGCCCGGCTCGGGCTGCCGTTCTTCCCGAGCGCGCACCTGCCGGAGCTCGAGACGTACTACCGGGAGCGGTGCGCGGAGTACGGCACGGAGGGCTGGACGATGATGCCGGCCGAGGTGACCCCGCTGCTGCACCTGTCGGAGGACCCGGACCGGGCCTGGGCGGAGTACGGGGAGCACTTCCTGCACGAGGCGCGGACGTACGCCTCCTGGCAGTCGAAGGACATCCGCTCGGCGGTGCGGTCGGCGGCGACGACGGTCGCGGAGCTGCGGGCGGAGGGGGTCTACCGGATCGTCACCCCGGAGGAGTGCCTGGCGCTCGGCCTGGAGAGCCTCGTGCTGCATCCGCTGTGCGGCGGGATGCCGGTCGAGGAGGGATGGCGGAGCCTGCGGCTGTTCTGCGACGGCGTACTGCCCCGGATCGCGGCCTGAGACGACGTACTGCCCCGGCTCGCGGCCTGAGACGACGTACTGCCCCGGCTCGGGGCGTGAGGCCTCGGCCGGGGCAGTCGTCGTGAGGAGAGGGGCAGCGGGGTTTAGCCCATCTCCTCCAACGCCTTGCCCTTCGTCTCCTTGACGTACCGCAGCACGAAGGGGATCGAGAGCACGGCGAAGACCGTGTAGATGATGTAGGTGCCGGAGAGGTTCCAGTCCGCGAGGGACGGGAAGCTCGCGGTGATGGCCCAGTTGGCGATCCACTGGGCGGAGGCGGCGACGCCGAGGGCCGCGGCGCGGATCCGGTTGGGGAACATCTCGCCGAGGAAGACCCAGACCACCACGCCCCACGAGAGGGCGAAGAAGAGCACGAAGACGTGGGCGGCGACGAGCGCCACGACGCCCTGCGTCTCGGGCAGCTTGCCGTCGACGAGGTCCGCGGAGAAGGCCCAGGCCTCGAAGGCGAGGGCGATCGCCATGCCGACCGAGCCGACGAGGGCGAGCGGCTTGCGGCCGACCCGGTCGACCAGGACCATCGCGATCACGGTGCCGATGATGTTGATGATCGACGTGGTGAACGAGTAGAAGAACGAGCTCGACGGGTCGACGCCGACGGACTGCCAGAGCGTCGAGGAGTAGTAGAAGGCGACGTTGATGCCGACGAGCTGCTGGAAGACCGAGAGTCCGATGCCGACCCAGACGATGGGCAGGAGCTTGAAGCGGCCGCCCGCGACCATCAGGTCCTTGAACGTGGACTTGTGCTCGCTGCGCATGGCCCGGTCGATCTCGGCGACGCGGTGGTCGAGGTCGACGCCATGGCCCTCGACCTCGGCGAGGACCTCCTTGGCCCGGTCGACCTTCCCGACGGAGATGAGGAAGCGGGGGGACTCGGGGATCGCGAAGGACAGCATGCCGTAGAGGAGGGCGGGGACGACCATCACGCCGAGCATCCACTGCCAGGCCTCGATGCCGCCGATCTCGCCGCGCTGGTCGCCGTCGGCGAGCTGGAGGATGCCGTAGTTGACCAGCTGGGAGATGGCGATGCCGATGACGATCGCGGCCTGCTGGAAGGAGCCGAGCCGGCCGCGGTAGGCGGCGGGGGCGACCTCGGCGATGTAGGCGGGGCCGATGACGGAGGCCATGCCGATGGCGAAGCCGCCGATGATCCGCCAGAGGGCGAGGTCCCAGAGGGCGAAGGGCAGCGCGGAGCCGACGGCGCTGACGGCGAAGAGCACCGCGGAGATCTGCATGCAGCGGATGCGGCCGATGCGGTCGGCGATCCGGCCGGCGGTGGCGGCGCCGATGGCGCAGCCGATCAGGGCGATGGCGATGACCTGCGCGAGGGTGCCGGAGCCGATGTCGTAGCGGTCGCGGATCGCCTCGACGGCGCCGTTGATCACGGAGCTGTCGTAGCCGAAGAGGAAACCGCCCATCGCGGCGGAGGCCGTGATGAAGATGACGTGGCCGAGGTGGTCCGGGTGGGCGGCTCGGCCTTCGGAAGGCGGCGGCGTGGGCGCCTGCGCGGTGCTGGTCACATGGACTCCTCGGTGGGGGGCAAGCCCTTCCAGTGGCGCACAACTTCACGCCGCTCACCACGTGAAGGTAAAAGCAACGTTGCAGAGACTATGCCTTCAAGTTTCGAAGTCAAGAGGCGATGTCGTGTGACTTTATGAGCACAGCGATGGGTCCTTGAGTTCAGAACTTGAACGTTCGCCCGTCAACGCAGCCGCTGGCTGATCACCTTCGAGACGCCGTCGCCCTGCATGGACACGCCGTACAGCGCGTCCGCGACCTCCATCGTCCGCTTCTGGTGCGTGATCACGATGAGCTGGGAGGACTCCTGGAGCTCCCGCATGATCCTGATCAGCCGCTGGAGGTTGGTGTCGTCGAGCGCCGCCTCGACCTCGTCCATCACGTAGAACGGGCTGGGCCTGGCCTTGAAGATCGAGACGAGGAGCGCCACGGCGGTGAGCGAGCGCTCGCCGCCGGAGAGCAGCGAGAGCCGCTTGACCTTCTTGCCCGGCGGGCGGGCCTCCACCTCGACGCCGGTGGTGAGCATGTTGTCCGGATCGGTGAGGATCAGCCGGCCCTCGCCGCCCGGGAAGAGCCGCGAGAAGACGCCCTCGAACTCGCGGGCGGTGTCCCGGTAGGCCTCGGTGAAGACCTGCTCGACGCGCAGGTCGACCTCCTTCACGACCTGAAGCAGGTCGGTACGGGTCTTCCTCAGGTCCTCCAGCTGCTCCGAGAGAAACTGGTGCCGCTCCTCCAGGGCCGCGAACTCCTCCAGGGCCAGCGGGTTGACCTTGCCGAGCTGGTGGTACGCCCGTTCGGCGGCCTTCAGCCGCTTCTCCTGCTCCGAACGGACGAACGGGCGCGGCTCGTCCCGCGCGTCCTCGTCCCGTGTCTCCCCCTCCGCGGCCGGCGACGGGGGCACGGGCTGGTCGGGGCCGTACTCGGCGACCAGGGCGGTCGCCTCCACGCCGAACTCCTCCAGGGCCTTCGCCTCCAGCTGCTCGATCCGCAGCCGCTTCTCGGCGCCGAGAACCTCGCCCCGGTGCACGGAGTCGGTCAGCTTGTCGAGCTCGGCCTTGAGGTCCCGGCCCCGGACGCGGGCGACCGTCAGGCCCTGCTCCCGGTCGGCGCGCGCCGCCTCGGCCGCCGCCCGCTCCCGCTCGGCGCGGACCAGCGAGACCTCGACATGGGCCAGGAGCGCGCGGGCACCGGCGGCGACCGCGCCGGCGACCCGCTCCTCGTGGCGCAGCCGGGCCCGGCGCTGCTCGGCACGCGCGCGTGCCTCCCGTTCGGCGCGGGCGGCCCGGTCGAGCGAGTCGGCCCGTCCGGCGAGTCCCTTGACCCGCTCCTCGTGGGTACGGACCTGGAGCCGCGCCTCCATCTCGGTCTGGCGCGCGTGGGACCCGTCGGCCGCGAGCCGGTCGCGCGTGGAGGTGTCGGGCTCGTCCTCGGCCGGCATCTCCTCGGCCACGAGGAGCCGTTCGGCCAGCTCCTCGGCTTCAGCGGTCGCCTTCTCCAGGGCCTCCTGGGCGCGGGCGGCGGCCGCGGCGGTCCGCTCGGCCTCCCCCGCCGCTCCCCTGGCCTGCCCGGCGAGCCGTCCGAGACGCTGGGCGACGGCGGACCTCTCGCGCTCGCCGGCGCGGCGGCGGGTGTCGAGCTCCTCGACGAGCGCGCCGGCGGTACGGCGCCGCTCGTCGGCCTCCTGCAGTGCGGCCGCCGACTCCTCGCACCGCACGCCCAGTTCGTCGAGCTCGGCGGCGGCCTCGGCGACCGAGGCCTGTACTTCGAGGAGGCTGGGCGCCCCGGCGGAGCCGCCCTGCGCGAAGTGCGCCCCGAGCAGGTCCCCCTCGGTGGTGACGGCGGTCAGCGCGGGCCGGGTCCTGATCAGCTCGGTGGCCTCGTCGAGGTCCTCGACGACCACGATTCCGGCGAGCAACCGGCGGACGGCGCCGAGGAGTTCGCGGGGCCCCCGGACCAGGTCGGCGGCGTACCGGTATCCCTCGGCGACGGGCAGCGGGTCCGGTTCCGGGGCTCCGCTCAGGACCAGGGTGGCCCGGCCCGCGTCCTGCTTCCGCAGCAGGCGCAGGGCTTCGGCGGCGGCGGAGGGTCCGTCGGCGGCGACCGCGTCGGCGGCCGCGCCGAGGGCGGCGGCGACGGGGATCTCGTACCCCGGGGTGACGGTGAGGAGTTCGGCCGCCGGGCCGAGGAGTCCGCTGAGCCCCGCGGAGAGCAGTGCGCCCGTGCCGTCCTTGCGGCGCAGCCCGAGGGCGAGGGTGTCGTGCCGGGCCCGGGTCGCGGCGCGGCGGCGTTCGGCGGCGCCGGCGGCCTCGCGTGCGGCGCTCAGCGCGGCCTCGGCGTCGGCGAGTTCGCGGCGGGCGGCCTCGTACCGCTCGCAGTGTTCGGTGTCCTCCGCGTCGAGACCGTCGACCTCGGCCTTGAGCTGCTCGTACTCCTCCTGGGCGGCCGTCGCCCGCTCCGCCGCCTCGTCGCGGGTGGCGGCGAGGCGGTCGATCTCGGCCTGGGCGGCGGCGGCGCGCGAGCGGGCCGCGTTGACCTGGCCGTGCAGCCGGGCGAGGCCCTCGCGCCGGTCCGCGATGGCGCGGGCCAGGTCCTTCAGGCGGCGCTCCTCGTCCGCGAGCGTCCGCTCCAGGTCGGCGCGGTGGGCGACGGTGTCCTCCAGGGCCCGTTCGGCGGCCTCCAGGGCCGCTTCGAGCTCCGCCTCCTGTGCGCGAACCCGGGCGGCCTCCCGCTCCAGGTCCTCCGGGTCGCGGCCGCGCCGCTCCTCGGCGGGCGCGGTGGTGGCGCTCTTCACGCGCGCGTCGGCCAAGGAGACGGTGCCGCGTACGCGTTCGGCGAGCTGGGAGAGGGCGTACCAGTTCTGCTGCGCGCGCTCCAGGCGGGGCACGAGGGTGCGGGCCTCCGCCTCCAGCTCGGCCTCCCGGGCGAGGGCGGCGCGCAGCTCGGCCTCGGTGGTCTCCTTGCGGGCGAGCAGGGCCGCCTCGTCGGCGACCTCGGCCGTGAGCGCCGTCTTGAGGTGGACGAGGTCGTCGGCGAGGAGGCGGAGCCGGGCGTCGCGCAGGTCGGCCTGGATGACGACGGCGCGGCGGGCGACGGCGGCCTGCCGGCCGAGCGGCTTGAGCTGGCGGCGGAGTTCGTCGGTGAGGTCCTGCACGCGCGCGAGGTTGGCCTGCATCGCGTCCAGCTTCCGCAGCGCCTTCTCTTTGCGCTTGCGGTGCTTGAGGACGCCGGCGGCCTCCTCGATGAAGGCGCGGCGGCCCATCGGGTCGGCGTGCAGCACGGAGTCGAGCTGTCCCTGTCCGACGATGACGTGCATCTCGCGTCCGATGCCGGAGTCGGAGAGCAGGTCCTGGAAGTCGAGCAGCCGGCAGGTGTCGCCGTTGATCTGGTACTCGCTGCTGCCGCCGCGGAACATGATCCGGGTGAGGGTGACCTCGGCGTAGTCGATGGGCAGCGCGCCGTCGGAGTTGTCGATGGTCAGCGAGACCTCGGCGCGGCCGAGCGGCGGGCGCCCGGTCGTGCCGGCGAAGATGACGTCCTCCATCTTGCCGCCGCGCAGCGACTTGGCGCCCTGCTCGCCCATGACCCAGGAGAGGGCGTCCACGACATTGGACTTGCCCGATCCGTTGGGTCCCACGACACAGGTGATTCCCGGCTCGAACCGCAGCGTGGTGGCCGAGGCGAACGACTTGAATCCGCGGAGTGTCAGGGCCTTGAGGTGCACTCCGGGGACTCTACCGGGGCCCGTGCGTTTCGCCCGCTATGGCATGGGGCAGATCCTCGGATGAGGAGGGGTGGGACGCGGGGGAAACAACAGGTGAAAGAGTGAAGGGACGCCGAAGCGCCCCTTGCGTGTCCAGCTGTCGTGCACGTGCGTCGATCCGCACGATCAGCTGTGTTGTTCGGCTGCGCCGACGAGAATGCTTTCCACCTGGCCCCTGGGGGCTGGGTTGTCAGGTGAGCGCAGGCTCTGCCTGGGGTACGTCGAGGTCGATGCTGTTCAGCAGCGACTCTCCCTGGTGCTGAGCGGCGGCAGCGGCGAGCGTGTCGTTCTCGGACTGGATCCGTACCAGCTCGGATTCGAGGTCCTGGACGCGCTGCTGAAGCCGTCGCATCTCGGCGAGGAGTCGCGGGTCGGAGCCGCCGACGTAACCGAGAAGCGCCTTTGCCATGATGGATGGTCCTCCACAATGAGTGACCGACCGAAGCGGTGTGGGTCGTGAGGGATTCGCACCCGCGGTGCTCGGCAGTACTGCTTGTCGTGCCGGTTCCACTGCCAAACAGCTAAGGTGCGCGGGGATTCCAGCGTCTCACCAAAAAGTTTGACGGTCAACACGATCACGCCCCGTTTGAAGGGCTACCGAGGAGTCCACGGCCGCTCAGCGGGCGGCGGGGCCTTCGAACTCGGTGCCTCGGGGGCGTCGCGATCATTCTTACCGGGCAGCCTTGCACGCCCGGCGTCACTTGGCAACCATCAGGCCGTTCGCTGGTCACACCCCTGTTACCGCCCGTCCGCCCGGTACCGCTCTCGGTCACCGGACGGGGTGTCGGAGCGTGATCGTCAGCGGATGGCGAAGCCGTCGTAGCCGCCGCGCGGGGTGTCCCAGATCTCGGTGACGCCGTCCACGCGTCCGGGTGTGTCGTCGGAGTGGAGCCAGCCGAGCAGACGGTGGCAATTCTCACGCGGCCCCTCGGCCACCACCTGTACCCGGCCGTCGTCGAGGTTCAGGGCGAAGCCCACCAGGCCGCCGATCTCCAAAGCGTTTGCCCTGGTGAACCAGCGGAAGCCCACTCCCTGTACCCGGCCGCGCACCCAGGCGGTCATCCGTACGTCGTCACTCATGGCTGCACGCTAACCGGCGGATTGCCAGATGAGCACATCGCCCCTGCTTTACATGGCGTACAGTCCCGACCGAACACGCCTCACCCGTTCGGGCGCCCGCCGTTCGACTGTCGATCCGACATCGGTACCGACAGCAAAGATCAGCAAAGCCCGGCAAAGACCAGTGAAGACCAGCAGAGGAAGGCAGAGCAGATGGGACGCCACCGTCGCTCCGGCGCCGCACCCGCCGCAGAAGACTACGCGGCCGGTTCGGGCCACCCTCAGCGGGGTGCCCGCCGCCGCCGGCCCGTGCGGACCGGCCTCCTCGGCGCCTCCGCGGCGGTCGCGGTCGGCGCCGTCGCCGTCGCCTCGGGCCTGCTGCCCGGCGGGGACACCTTCACCGTCGGCAGCGCCGGTACGAGCGAGCGCCAGGTCCAGTCCCGGCAGGCCCCGGAGCTGACGACGCAGGGCGGGTCCACGCAGACTCCGACCGGCGAGTCGGGCGGTACGAGCAAGAACGCGGGCACGGGCAGGACCACCGCCGCCTCCCCGTCCGCGAAGCCGTCCGCGAAGCCGTCCACGAAGCCCTCGGCGAAGCCGAGCCCGAAGGTCACCCCGAAGCCGACCCCGACGAAGACGCGGACGGCCGCTCCGAAGCCCGTGCCGACCAGGACCTCGGCCGCGCCCACGACGCAGGCGCCCGCGCCGAAGCCGGCCCCGACCACGGCGGCGCCGACCCGGACCACGGTCACCTCCACCGCCGACCGGGGCGCGGCCGCCGAGGCCGAGGTCCTGCGCCTGGTCAACACCGAGCGCGCCAAGGTGGGCTGCACCCCGGTCCGCGCTGACGCACAGCTCGCCTCGCTGGCCGGCGCGTTCAGCGCGGACATGGCGACCCGCGGCTTCTTCGACCACACGGACCCGGACGGCGACACCCCGTGGGTCCGCGCGCAGCAGGCGGGCATCTCGGGCATGGGCGGCGAGAACATCGCGCGCGGCCAGGTGGACGCGGCGGCGGTGATGGCGTCCTGGATGAACAGCGACGGCCACCGCGCCAACATCCTGAACTGCGACTTCACCACTCTGGGCGTCGGTGTCGCCTTCGGCGACGGCGGCCCCTGGTGGACACAGGACTTCGGCTACTGAGACGGGCGAGAACGAGAGGGCCCCGTCACCTTCGTGGTGACGGGGCCCTCTCGTGTGTGAGGACGCCAGGGGCGTCAGGCGGCGGCCTTGCCGGTCGCGAAGGTGCGGGCGGTCTGCGCGACGCGGCGGCCGAGGTGTTCGGCGGTGGCGACGTCGGCCTTGTGGACGCCCTCGGGGCCGAGGTCGGTGTGGGTCTGGGCGCCGGCGCCGGAGAAGAAGCCGAGGCGGTTGAGGTCGTTCTCGGAGGCCTCGCTGCTGTTCCAGCCGGGCTTCAGGCCGAGGTTGACCCAGGTCATGCCGTGCTGGCCGGCGAGGGTCTGGAAGAACTGCAGGGTGTGCAGCTTGTCGCCGCTCTTGGAGCCGGAGTTGGTGAAGCCCGCGGCGAGCTTGTCCAGCCAGGCGTCGGTGAACCAGCGCTTCGAGGTGGCCTCGGCGAACTGGTGGAAGGCGCCGGAGGCGGTGCCCATGTAGGTCGGGGAGCCGAAGACGATCGCGTCGGAGGCGTCGAGCAGCTCCCACTCGGCGTCGGTGATCCCGTCGACCTTGATCAGGTGGACGGTGGCGCCCGCGTCGGCGGCGCCGTCACGGACGGCCTCGGCCAGGACCGCGGTGTGGCCGTAGCCGGAGTGGTAGGCGATGGAGACGACGGGGGTGGTCACAGAGGGCTCCTCGAAGAGGTGTGCGGGGTGATGACCAGAAGTAGAGCACTAACTTTTGGATAGCGCAACCTGTGAGCTGGCGCACTCATGGCGGTAAGCGCTGTGCGGGAGTACGGTGGGGGCATGACTGACGACCTCGCCTACGACGTGTTCGCGCGCGCCTGTCCCTCGCGCGGCACGCTGGAGCACGTGACGGGCCGCTGGGGCAGCCTGACCCTGGGCGCCCTGCACGAAGGGACGTTCCGCTTCAACGAGCTGAGGCGCCGGGTCGACGGCGTGAGCGAGAAGATGCTGTCGCAGACCCTGCACGCCCTGGAGCGCGACGGCCTCGTCCACCGCGAGGCGCAGCCCACGAACCCGCCGCGGGTCGACTACCGGCTCACCCCGCTCGGCCGCGAGATCGCGGAGCGGCTGATCGGTCTGATCGAGCTGGTGGAGGGGCGGATGGACCAGGTCATCACCGCCCGCGAGAGTTACGACGCGGAGCGCGCCGAGACCGTCACCGCCTGACGGTTCAGGCGGTCGCGCGCGGCGGGCGCTGGCAGCGCGGGCAGAAGTAGCTGGACCGGTTCATCCACGCCCGCCGCCGCATCGGCGTACCGCAGCGGCGACAGGGCTCGTCCTCGCGTCCGTACGCGTCGAGCGAGCGGTCGAAGTAGCCGGACTCACCGTTGACGTTCACGTACAGGCTGTCGAAGCTGGTGCCGCCGGCGTCGAGCGCCGCGTTCATCACGTCCCTGACGTGCCCGAGGAGTTCGGCCGAGCGCGGCCGGGTCAGGGTGGCGGTCGGCCGGTCGTAGTGCAGCTTCGACCGCCAGAGCGCCTCGTCCGCGTAGATGTTCCCGACGCCGCTGATCAGCGACTGGTCGAGCAGTGCCCGCTTGACGGTGGTACGACGCAGCCGCAGCGCGCTCTGGAAGGCGGCGTCGTCGAACGCCGGGTCCAGCGGGTCGCGGGCGATGTGCGCGATGACGTCCGGAAGCCCGTCCGGGGTCTGGTCGTGGAGCGAGAGGCCGCCGAAGGTCCGCTGGTCGACGAAGCGGAGCTCGGTGCCGGCCGCATCGTCGAAGCGGACCCGGATGCGCAGGTGCTTCTCGTCCGGGGCGTCCCCCGGCTGGACGAGCAGCTGCCCGCTCATGCCGAGGTGTCCGAGGACGGCGGTGCCGGAGTCGGCGAGCGGCAGCCAGAGGTACTTGCCGCGGCGCCTGGCCACCTCGAAGCGCTGCCCCTTCAGCCGGGCCGCGAAGTCCTCGCCGCCCGCCGGGTGGCGTCGTACGGCCCTCGGGTGCAGCACCTCGACCTCGGTCACGGTCCGTCCGGCGACCCAGCGCTCCAGACCGCGCCGTACGACCTCGACCTCGGGCAGCTCGGGCACGGGACTCCTCCGAAGGGGGTACGGGGTGGTGGTCAGCCAGCCTACCGCCCGAGGCTTCCCCGGAAACGGCTCCGCCCGCCCCTGGCAGGGGCGGGCGGGAAGGACTCCGTCGAAGGAACGCGGGAGCTGCACGGGATCGTGGTCAGGCGGTGGCCGGGGTGGCCCCGTCCTTCCGGTCCTGCTCGGCGGTGGTGCCGGCGTCGGCCTCGGCCTTCGCCGCCGCCGCGCGCTCGTCCGCGGCCGCGCGGATCGCGCGCCACGCGGATTCCGCCGCCTGCTGTTCCGCTTCCTTCTTGCTGCGGCCGGTGCCGGTGCCGTACGAGACACCACCGACGCGGGCGGCAGCAGTAAAGGTCTTCTCGTGGTCCGGACCCTCTTCGGAGACGAGGTATTCCGGGACACCCAGACCCTCGGCCGCGGTGAGCTCCTGGAGACTGGTCTTCCAGTCCAGTCCGGCACCGAGGTTCGAGGACTTCTCGATCAGCGGGTCGAAGAGCCGGTGCACCAGCTCGGACGCCGCGTCGAGGCCCTGGTCGAGATAGACCGCGCCGATCACCGCTTCAAGGGTGTCGGCGAGGATGGACGCCTTGTCCCGGCCGCCCGTGCCCTCTTCGCCCCGGCCGAGCCGGATGAAGGAGCCGAGTTCGAGGCCGCGGCCGACCTCCGCCAGTGCGCGCGAGTTGACCACCGCGGCCCGCAGTTTGGCCAGCTGGCCTTCCGGCAGGTCGGGGTGGGTGCGGTACAGCGTGTCCGTGACCACCAGGCCGAGCACGGAGTCCCCGAGGAACTCCAGACGCTCGTTGGTGGGCAGACCGCCGTTCTCGTACGCGTACGAGCGGTGGGTCAGCGCACGCACCAGAAGGGCGGACTCGAGCTGATACCCGAGCCGCCCTTCCAGAAGCGTGTGGGACGAGGCTGCGCTGATGCTCTCAGACATCGTGCCTCTCACCAGCCACTCAGACCGAGAGGACCTGGCGCTTGTTGTAGGTGCCGCAGCTCGGGCACGCGATGTGCTGCAGCTTCGGCTCCTGGCAACGCTCACACGAAACCAGGGTGGGGACCGCAGCCTTCCACTGCGACCGGCGGTGGCGCGTGTTGCTGCGCGACATCTTCCGCTTCGGAACAGCCACGGCTACTTCTCCTGCTTCTCGGCGGCGCTTCGGACGTCCCCGTCAGAGGCTTTGCCGCTCATGTTGTCCTTCTCATCGGTTCCCAGCGAACCGGCGAGTCCCTGCAGTGCCGCCCAACGAATGTCGACGGCGTCATGGTGGTGGTCCGGGTTCTCGTTCAGGTTGGTCCCGCATTCGGAACACAGACCCGCACAGTCCTCCCGGCACACCGGCTGCATCGGCAGTGCGAGCACCACCGCATCACGCAGCACGGGTTCGAGGTCGAACATGCCGTCCTCGAGGGGGATCATGTCCTCGTCTGCCTCGGCTTCGTCGTCCGCGGCCGCCTTGGAGCGGCCCCGGTCGTCGGAGTCGGGGTACGAGAACATCTCCTGGAAGTCCACGTCGAGATCAAGCTCGACGGGCTCCAGACACCTTACGCACTCCCCCTCGGCCGATGCACGGGCGGTGCCTGTGACAAGCACCCCTTCCATGACCGACTCAAGACGGAGATCAATGTCCACCGGAGCGCCCTCGGGCACTCCGATGACTCCTTCGACGCCCAGGTCCCGGGGGGCCTCGATCGAACGCGAGATCCGCTGGAGGGCACCAGGACGCCGCCCCAGCTCGTGTGTGTCGAACACGAGGGGGTTGCGGTGGTCGAGGCGCGTGCTCAGGGTTCTTCCTGCTTTCGGATCGTTCTGCGTCGTAGAGGAGGGCTGCCGGACGAGGGCAGCAGAGGATCGCGGACATAGCGCGACCGAAGGGCCAGGATACTGGACGCTTCGCTCAGGGCCCAATCCGGGCCCCGTGCCCCTTACTGTCCCTGTTCGTACCGGCGCAGCTGCTCCAGGTCGATCATGCCCGTGTCGAAGAAGCTGGTCTCGTCGAGGGCGGCGGCCTGCTGCGGCTGGTGGGGCTGGACCTGACCCTGGACCTGGCCCTGGGGGGCGTACTGCTGCTGCTCGTAGCCGTACTGCCCCTGGTACGCGTAGGGGTCCTGCTGCTGGTAGCCGTAGGCGTCCTGCTGCTGGACGTTCTGCTGCTGGTACGCGTAGGCGGGGTCCTGCTGCGGCTGCTGGTAGCCGTACGGGTCGGGCTGCTGGGCCGGGATCTGGGCCTGCGGCTGCGCCGGCTCCGGGTCGGAGAGCTCCGCGAGCCCGGCCAGGTAGTCCGCGTCGCTGGTGTGCACCGAGCCGCCGAGGCCGTCCTGCGCGGCCATGTGCTCGCCGAGGTCGTCGCTGGCGATCCGGCCGTGGAGCTTCTGCCGGCCCCGCCCGACGGCCTCCAGGGTCTTGCTGAGGACGGCCTCGAAGGCGCCCAGCTTGGCGTCCACGTACTCGTCGGCCCGCTGGATCAGGGTCTGCGGGTCGGCGCTGTACTCGGGGGCGTCAGCGTCGGCGTAGCCGTCCTGGTCGAGGCCCGGGCCGCGGCCGAGGAGCTTCTCGCGCCCGCGGTCGACGGAGCCGATGGTCTTGTTGAGGACGACCTCGAAGTTGGCGAGCTTGGAGTCGACGTAGTCGTCGGCCTCGGCCCGTACCTCCTCGGCCTCGCGGCGGGCCTCGGAGAGGATCCGGTCGGCCTCGTCCTGCGACTCCCGGGCGACCTGGGTGTCGGAGACGATCGAGCCCCGCTCGGCGTGGGCGGCCTCGATGATCCGCTCGGCCTCCTGGCGGGCCCGCTCGACCATCTGCTCGCGGCCGCCGATGAGTTCCTGGGCCTGGGCGAGGGAGCCGGGCAGGGCCTCCCGCACCTCTTCGAGCAAGGCGAGCAGCTCGGCGCGGTTGACCACGCAGGATGCCGACATGGGCATGGAGCGGGCGCCCTGCACGGTCGCGACGATCTCGTCGAGCTTCTTCTGCACGTCCACCTGGTGCTCGCCACTCTCTACAGCTGGATGGAGACGGACGGGACGACTGTAAGGGCAGTCGGCGCCCGTCCGACACCAGGTGACGGAGCGTCAGCGGCGGTGGCCGCGCGTCACTTCTGCGCGAGCCGCTCGGTCAGCCGCGGGAGGACCGTCGGCGGGACCAGGTGGGAGACGTCGCCGCCCCAGGCGGCGACCTCCTTGACCAGCGAGGAGGAGAGGAAGCTGTACGTCGGGTTGGTGGGGACGAACAGGGTCTCCACGCCCGTGAGGCCGTTGTTCATCTGGGCCATCTGCAGCTCGTAGTCGAAGTCGCTGACCGCCCGCAGACCCTTGACGATCGCGGGGATGTCGCGCTGCTTGCAGAAGTCGACGAGCAGTCCGTGGAAGGACTCCACCTCGACGTTGCCGAAGTCGGCGGTGACCTCGCGGATCAGCTCGATCCGCTCGTCGACCGTGAAGAGGCCCTTCTTCGACTGGTTGATCATCACCGCGACGTGCACGACGTCGTACAGCTTGGAGGCTCGGGCGATGATGTCGAGATGTCCGTTGGTGATGGGGTCGAATGACCCCGGACAGACGGCGCGGCGCAACTTGGGTCCCTCGCTCTCCGGTCCGGTCATCGTGCGTCTTCGCACGTAGAGGCGGCGCGACCGTACCAAAACGTTCCCTCGCCGTAGCGACGGGACCGCAGGGCCTCGAAGCCGGCCGGCCAGCCGAACTCCCCGCCTCGGGTGCTGCGCTCCACGGTGACGAGGGCATCCTCGCTCAGCCAGCCCCCTGAGCGCAGTGTGAGGAGAATCTCGCGGAGATCGTCGTCCGAGACCGCGTAGGGCGGGTCGAGGAAGACCAGGTCGTACGGGTCGGCCGGGGCCGGTCCCGTGACGATCTGCTCGGCCCTGCCGGTGCGGAGTTCGGCGCCGGGCAGGCCGATCGACCGGACGTTGTCCCGGATCGTCTTCGCGGCGCGGGGCTCGGCCTCGACGAGGAGGGCGTGGACGGCTCCCCGGGAGAGCGCCTCCAGGCCGACGGCGCCGGAGCCCGCGTACAGGTCGGCGACCCGGGCCCCGGTCAGGCCGTGGAACGCCTCCCAGGTGGAGAAGAGGCCCTCCCGCGCCCGGTCGGAGGTGGGGCGGGTGCCGTTGCCGGGGGGCACGGCCAGGCGCCGTCCGCCGGCACTGCCGGCGATCACGCGG
Source organism: Streptomyces sp. R-07 (assembly GCF_049913175.1). Taxonomy (NCBI): domain Bacteria; kingdom Bacillati; phylum Actinomycetota; class Actinomycetes; order Kitasatosporales; family Streptomycetaceae; genus Streptomyces; species Streptomyces sp. R-07. The sequence continues at coordinate 5,733,513 of NZ_CP183978.1, read as the reverse complement.
GTCATCGGTGTCCTCGTCCTGCGTCGTCCAATGCGTACGTCCCAGGATATGGCCGCGGCCGGGCGCTCAGCCCTTCTCCAGGTACTCCTCCCGCTCCTCGCTGAGGAGGGCGTCGAGCGCGGTGCGCAGGCCCGGGTGGGCGGTGAGGCCGGGGTCTTCGAGGACGAGGGCGGTCGCCTCCTCGCGGGCGGCGGCGATGACCTCCTCGTCCTCGATGACGGCGAGCACCCGCAGGGAGGAGCGGACGCCGGACTGGGCCTGGCCGAGGACGTCTCCCTCTCGGCGCTGTTCGAGGTCGATGCGGGAGAGCTCGAAGCCGTCGAGGGTGGTGGCGACGGCGTTCAGCCGCTGCCGGGCGGGGCTCGCCTCGGGCATCTCGCTGACGAGCAGGCAGAGGCCGGGGGCGGATCCGCGGCCGACGCGGCCGCGGAGCTGGTGCAGCTGGGAGACGCCGAAGCGGTCGGCGTCCATGATCACCATGGCGGTGGCGTTGGGCACGTTGACGCCGACCTCGATGACGGTGGTGGCGACGAGGACGTCGAGCTCGCCGGCGGCGAAGCGGCGCATGACGTCGTCCTTGTCGTCGGGGTGCATGCGGCCGTGCAGGACGGCGATCCGCAGGCCGGCGAGGGGGCCGGTGCGGAGCTTCTCGGCGACGTCGAGGACGGCGAGCGGCGGGCGCTTCTCGGCCTCGTCCTCGGGGGACGCCTTGGACTTCTTCTTCTGGTCCTCCTCGTCGCCGATGCGGGGGCAGACGACGTACGCCTGGTGCCCGTTCCCGACCTCCTCGCGGACCCGCTCCCAGGCGCGCGCGAGGAAGTGCGGCTTGTCGGCGGCGGGGACGACATGGCTGGCGATCGGCGAGCGGCCGGCGGGCAGCTGGTCGAGGACGGAGGTCTCCAGGTCGCCGAAGACGGTCATGGCGACGGTCCGCGGGATGGGGGTGGCGGTCATCACGAGCAGGTGGGGCGGCTGCTTGCCCTTGCTCCTGAGCGCGTCGCGCTGCTCGACGCCGAAGCGGTGCTGCTCGTCGACGACGACCAGGCCGAGGTCGTGGAACTGGACCTTGTCCTCGATCAGCGCGTGCGTGCCGATGACGATGCCCGCCTCGCCGGTGACCAGGTCGAGCAGGGCCTGCCGGCGGGCGGCGGTGCCCATGGAGCCGGTGAGCAGGACGACCTTGGTGGCGCGCTCGGCGCCGCCGAGCATGCCGCCCTCGGCGAGCTCGCCCATCATCTCGGTGACGGAGCGGTGGTGCTGCTGGGCGAGGACCTCGGTGGGGGCGAGCATGGCGGCCTGCCCGCCGGAGTCGACGACGGCGAGCATGGCGCGCAGCGCGACCATGGTCTTGCCGGAGCCGACCTCGCCCTGGAGGAGGCGGTGCATGGGGTGTTCGGTGGCGAGGTCGTCGAAGATCTCCTTCGAGACCTTCGTCTGGCCGTCGGTGAGAGTGAAGGGCAGCTTGGCGTCGAAGGCGTCGAGGATGCCGCCGGGGGCAGGTCGGCGGGCGACGGCGGGCAGTTGGGTGTCGGCGTGGCGGCGGCGGGCGAGGGCGACCTGGAGGACGAAGGCCTCGTCCCACTTGAGCCGCTCGCGGGCGTCGGCGATGTCCGCCTTGGTACGGGGCCGGTGGATCATCCGCAGGGCGTCGGGCAGCTCGGCGAGGCCGCGGCCCTCGCGCAGGGCGGGCGGCAGCGGGTCGACGGCGTCACCGGCGCTGGGCAGGACGGCGTCGACGGCCTTGGCGATCTTCCAGGACTCCATCTTGGTGGTGGCGGGATAGATCGGGATGAGGGCGCCGGCCCAGGTGTCGACCGCCTCCTCGCTGTCGCCGCGGAGGAGTTCGTAGGAGGGGTGGGCGAGCTGGAGGCGCCGGTTGAAGAGGGAGACCTTGCCGGCGAACATCGCGCGGGTGCCGGGCAGCAGGTCGTGGTGCGGCTTGTGCACGCCCTTGCCGAAGAAGACCAGCTGGAGGCGGCCGCTGCCGTCGGTGATGGTCACTTCGAGGCGCTGGCCGCGCCCCTTGGAGCCGTTGAAGGTCAGCACGCGGGCGTCGGCGACCTGCGCGACCACCGTGACGTGCTCGTCGAGCGGCAGGTCGGCGAGCGTGGTCAGCTCCCCGCGCTCGGCGTACCGGCGGGGGTAGTGGTGGAGCAGGTCCCCGACCGTGTGCAGGTCGAGCGCCTCGGCCAGGACCTTGGCGGTGGCGGGGCCGAGGGACTTCTTGCTGAGTGGTTCGTCGAGCGCGGGCACGCCTTCCATTGAAGACCACCGGACCGACAGTCGTGCCGAAGGCTGTGGACAACCCTCGGGAACGGGACCTATTCCACCCCGATGAGCAGCGGCGGGGCCCCCGCGCCCGCGTGGTACGTGGTGGTGTCGACGGCCAGGTAGCCGCGCCGGACGTGGCGTTCGAGGTCGGGGGCGAGCCCGGGCGGGGTGTCGTCGGCGACGACGAGGGTGACGAGTTCGCCGCCGGCCGAGAGCATGCGGTCCAGGACGGTGCGGGCGGTCTCGGTCAGGTCCTTGCCGATGACGGCGACGTCGCCCTCGATGAGGCCGAGGATGTCGCCGGCCTGGCAGACGCCGGCCGAGGTGAAGGACTGGCGTTCGGCGACGGCGAGTTCGGCGTAGCGGGTGGCTCCGGCGGCGGCGGTCATGGCGACGACGTCCTCGTCGAAGCGCCGGTCGGGTTCGTGGACGGCTAGGGCGGCGATGCCCTGGACGGCGGCCCGGGTGGGGATGAGGGCGACGCGGATGCCCTCGGCCCTGGCACGTTCGGCCGCGGCGGCCGCGGTCTGGCGCAGGTCGGTGTCGTTGGGCAGGAGGACGACCTCGCGCGCGTGCGCCCGCCGGATCGCCTCGACGAGTTCGTCGCCGGCGGGGGGTTCGCCGGGCCTGCTGCGGACCGTGGTCGCGCCTGCCTCGGCGCAGAGTCCGGCGAGGCCCTCGCCGGGGACGACGGCGACGACGGCGCGCTGGGCGCGTTCCCCGCGTCCGGTGCCGGCCGCCGCGTCGGCCGCGAAGTGGGTGACGCGGATGCGGTGGGGGCGGCCGGCCTCGACGCCGGCCTCGACGGCGGCGCCCGCGTCGTCGACGTGGACGTGGACGTTCCACAGCCCGTCGCCGCCGACGACGACGAGGGAGTCGCCGAGGGCGTCGAGGCGGGCCCGCAGCAGGTCCACGGCCGCGTCCTGGGCCTCCAGGAGGTAGATCACCTCGTAGGCGGGCCCGGCCTGGCCGTCGCAGGTTCCGGTGGCGGCCGGGACGGCCCGTACGTCCCCCAGCACCCGTACGCCGCCCGTCGCGCCCGTCGCGTCCTCCTCGCGGTCGGGCGCGCGGCCGCTCACGGTCTCGACGAGCGCGCCGAGGACGGCGACCAGGCCGCGTCCTCCGGCGTCCACGACCCCGGCGCGGGCGAGCACGTCCAGTTGACCGGGGGTCGCCTCCAGGGCGGTCCTGGCGCCCTCGTGGGCCCGTACGGCCACGTCCGCGAGGGTGCCGCCGCCCGCGCAGCCGGCCGCGGCGGCCGCGGCCACGGTGAGGACGGTGCCCTCGACGGGGTGGGCGACGGCCTGCCGCGCGGCGGCGGAGGCCTCGGCCAGGGCGCGGGCGAGGTGATCACCGTCACGTCCCCCGGCGAGGACGGCGGCCATGCCGCGCAGGAGCTGGGCGAGGATGGTGCCGGAGTTGCCCCGGGCGCCGAGGAGGGCGCCGTGCGCCATGGCCCGTACGGTCTCGGCGGTGTCGGGCTCGGAGGCGGCGAAGACGGCTTCGACGGCCTGGTGGGCGGCCTCGGCAGTCAGGTACAGGTTGGTGCCGGTGTCCCCGTCCGCGACCGGGTAGACGTTGATCGCGTCGATCTCCTCGCGCTCCCGTCCGAGGGCGTCGAGGGCCCTCGCGCACCAGGTCCGGACCGCTTCGGCGTCGAGCTCGACGAGCTCCTCGTCAGGCTGAACGGCTCGCGACAACGGGGGGTCCTCCTTCGGCGGTGAGCTCACCGCAGGGTAGACCGGGGGGCACCCGCTCGTGACCGGGGCCCGGGGCGAGGTCCGCGGAGACCATGGTAGTTTCGTTCCACCGAGACAGGCGTTGTATGCTGCTTCGGTTGCCCGGTTCAAACCGGGCCATCCCCCGGCAAGCCACTTCAGACTCCTGATTCCGGTGCGCCGGATTTCACTGTAATTCTGAAGTCTTTGGAGTGACCCGTGGCTGCCAACTGCGACGTCTGCGGCAAGGGGCCGGGCTTCGGCAACAACATTTCGCACTCGCACCGCCGTACGTCCCGTCGCTGGAACCCGAACATCCAGCGCGTGCGTGCCGTGGTCGGTCGGACGCCGAAGCGGCTCAACGTCTGCACCTCGTGCATCAAGGCCGGCAAGGTCTCGCGCTAATTGCGACGCGTGTTCTGTCGTAGCGCAGCCCCTGCGGTTGCCTTGAAAGGCCGGTTCACCTAGGTGAACCGGCCTTTTGCCTTGCCCGGAAACCGCTAGGCCCTCCCTAGGCGCGGAAGCGCCAGCCGTGGTCGACCGGGCCGATGCCCGAGCCCAGCGCGAATCCGGCGGCTAGGGCCCCCGTGACGTACTCCTTCGCCTGCCGCACCGCCTCCGGCACCGCCAGGCCCTTGGCGAGCCCTGAGGCGACCGCCGAGGCGAGCGTGCAGCCCGTGCCGTGGGTGTGCCGGTTGTCGTGGCGCGGGGCACGCAGCCAGTGCTCCTCGGTGCCGTCCGTGAGCAGGTCCACGGCCTCCTGGCCGCCGGGCAGGTGCCCGCCCTTGATCAGGACCCAGCGCGGCCCGTACGACAGGACGGCCTCGGCGGCCGGCCGCATGTCGCTCTCGTCGGCGACGCGCACGCCGGTGAGCTGCGTCACCTCGTCCAGGTTCGGGGTGGCGACGGTCGCCCGGGGCAGCAGCCTGCGGCGTACGGAGTCGAGCGCGGTCTCGGCGAGGAGCGGGTCGCCGTGCTTGGAGACGCCGACCGGGTCGACGACGACGGGGGCCCCGGTGTCCGCGAGGAGCTCGGCGACGGTCTCCACGAGTGCGGCGGAGGCCAGCATGCCGGTCTTCACGGCCTGGACGCCGATGTCGTCGACGACGGCCCGGTACTGGGCGCGTACGGCCTCCGTGGGGAGCTCCCAGACGCCCTGGACGCCCCGCGAGTTCTGAGCGGTGACGGCGGTGAGCACGCTCATGCCGTGGACGCCCAGCGCGAGCATCGTCTTCAGGTCGGCCTGGATGCCCGCGCCGCCGCCGGAGTCGGATCCGGCGACGGTGAGGACGAGCGGCGGATTCACTCCGTCTCTCCGAAGTGGTCCCAGCCGCCCACGCTGTGCCAGGGCGCGCCGTCCACGGTGACCTGCGGCAGCGCCGAGGGGTTGAGGACCTCGCCGATGACCTTCCAGCGGGCGGGGAGCTTCACGTCCGGCGGGAAGGTGGCCACGATGGCGTGGTCCTCTCCCCCGGTGAGCACCCACTGCATGGGGTCGACGCCGACGGCCTGGCCGATGTCGTTCATCTGCGTGGGGATGTCGATGAGTCCGGAGCGCAGGTCGATGCGGACCTTGCTGGCCTCGGCGATGTGCCCGAGGTCGGCGATGAGGCCGTCGCTGACGTCGCACATGGCGGTGGCGCCGAGACCGGCGGCGGCCGGGCCCGCGTGGTACGGCGGCTCGGGCCTGCGGTGGGCCTCGACGAAGGCGCGCGGGGAGCGGAAGCCCCGGGAGAGGACCGCGTATCCGGCGGCGGACCAGCCGAGCCAGCCGGTGTAGGCGACGACGTCGCCGGGCTGGGCGCCGCCCCGGGTGACCGGGTCGTGGTTGCGGAGGTCGCCGAGGGCGGTGATGGAGACCATGATCGTGTCGCCGCGGACGACGTCGCCGCCGACCACGGCGGCGCCCGCGACCTGACATTCGTCGCGCAGGCCGTCCATCATTTCTGTGGGCCAGGTGACGGGGAGTTCGGCGGGGACGACGAGGCCGAGGAGGAGCGCGGTGGGGACCGCGCCCATGGCGGCGATGTCGGCGAGGTTCTGCGCGGCGGCCTTGCGGCCGACGTCGTACGCCGTCGACCAGTCGCGGCGGAAGTGACGTCCTTCGAGGAGGATGTCCGTGCTGGCCACCACGCGCCGGTCGGGCGCGGAGACGACCGCGGCGTCGTCGCCGGGCCCGATCCGTACCGCCGGGGTGGAGGTGAGCCGGGACGTGAGCTCCCTGATGAGCCCGAACTCGCCCAGCTCTCCGACTGTGCCCTTCACCGCGCCTCACCTCGTGTCTTCGTGCCGGCCGGCGGGCGGGGACGCGTCTGTGCGCGCCGCGGGTCGCGGGCCGTCACCGTGCTGGGTACCGTCAAGTAGACCGTCAACTTCTGTCCTGCGTACGCCACACCCCGAGCGCCTCCGGACGCGCGGGTCTCCCCGTGGCCCGCGGCGACGCGGTACCGTGGCGTCCCTTTCTCCCACAAGATCCTCGTGGTCGCCCTGGAGGTTCCGTGGTTCAGGCGTACATCCTCATCCAGACCGAGGTGGGCAAGGCGTCGACCGTCGCCGACACCATCTCCAAGATCCAGGGGGTGATCCAGGCCGAAGACGTGACCGGTCCGTACGACGTGATCGTGCGCGCGCAGGCGGACACCGTCGACGAGCTGGGCCGCATGGTGGTTGCCAAGGTCCAGCAAGTGGACGGCATCACGCGCACCCTCACCTGCCCGGTCGTTCATCTGTAGCCCCCGTCTACGCTTGGCCGGTGACGTCTTCCCACCGGCCCTTCGGCCTGCCCGCCGCCGTCGCGGCCGCCGTCCTGCTGTCGGCCGTCGCCGGCTGCTCCTCGCCGGACGCCGCGGCGTCCGTCGTGGTTCCCAGTCCGCCGGCGAAGGAGGCGGCCCTCTGCCAGGCCCTGGCGAAGGAGCTTCCGGACACCGTGGCCGGTCTGGGACGGAGTGACCCGGAGCCCGGCTCCGAGTTGACCGCCGGGTGGGGTGACGGTGCGATCGTACTGCGCTGCGGGGTCCCCCGGCCCGAAAAGATGAGCGACCCGAAGGCGCAGGGCGTCTCCGTGAACGGCGTGCGCTGGATGCTGGAGCAGCGCGAGGGCGACGGTCCCCGTTTCACCTCGGTGTACCGGAAGACGTACGTCGAGGTGACGCTGGACGCGCGGTACGCGCACGACGCCGGCCCGCTCACGGATCTCGCGGGACCCGTGGGGCGGGCCGTTCCGTGCGCCCTGGAGCCGGAGTGCGGGTGACCGCACCCCGGCGCCCAGGGCCTCGGTTCGGCTAGCGCAGGCCCGTGGAGCGGGTCAGCGCGGCCTGGATGAGCCGGTCGACGAGCTCCGGGTAGCTCACGCCGCTCTCCTGCCACATGCGCGGGTACATGGAGATGGGCGTGAAGCCCGGCATGGTGTTGATCTCGTTGATGACGAAGTCGCCTTCCTCGGTGAGGAAGAAGTCGGCGCGGACCAGGCCCTCGCAGGACACGGCCTCGTAGGCGGCGACGGCGAGGCGCTGGACCTCGGCGGTGGCCTCGTCCCCGATGGGGGCGGGCACGATGCCGGAGGCCGAGTCGATGTACTTGGCCTCGAAGTCGTAGAAGTCGTGGTTCGTGACCGGCGGGATCTCGGCCGGGACGCTGGCGCGCGGGCCGTCCTCGAACTCCAGGACGCCGCACTCGATCTCGCGGCCGCGCAGCAGCGACTCGACGAGGATCTTGGGGTCGTGGCGGCGGGCCTCCTCGATGGCCTCGTCCAGGCCGGAGAGGTCGTCGACCTTGGTGATGCCCATGGAGGAGCCGCCGCGGGCCGGCTTCACGAAGAGCGGCCAGCCGTGCTCGGCGGCGAACTCGACGATCTTCTTGCGTGCGGCGGCGGGGTTCTGCTCCCACTCGCGCGGCCGGATGACCTCGTACGGGCCGACGGGCAGGCCGAAGGAGACGAAGACCCGCTTCATGTACTCCTTGTCCTGGCCGACGGCGGAGGCGAGGACGCCCGCGCCGACGTAGGGGACGCCGGAGAGCTCCAGGAGGCCCTGGAGGGTGCCGTCCTCGCCGTACGGGCCGTGGAGCATCGGGAAGACCACGTCGACCTCGCCGAGGGCCCTGGGCACGTTGCCGGGCTCGGTGAGGACGACCTCGCGGTTGGCGGGGTCGACGGAGAGGACGACGCCGCCCTCCCCGGACTCGGCCAGGTCGGCGACGTTCGGCAGGGCGCGGTCGGCGATGGCCATCCGCTCGGGGGCGTCGGCGGTGAGCGCCCAGCGTCCGTCCGTCGTGATGCCGATGGGCAGCACGTCGTACTTGTCCCGGTCGATGGCGCTCAGGACGGCGCCCGCCGTGACGACGGAGATGGCGTGCTCGGAGCTGCGGCCGCCGAAGACGACGGCCACGCGCGGCTTGCGGGGGCTCTGGGTGTTCTCGCTCATATCGCGATGAGCGTACCTTGCGGCTCCCGAACTCCTGAGCGCCCCGCTGCACCCGCGCGCGTACGGCGCAGCGGTGGCTTCACCGACGGTTCAGCGGCGTTCGGGCTTGGCCGAGCGGGACATCAGTTCCTTGAGCGCGACGACCGGCGGCTTGCCGTCGTGGACGATCGAGACGACGGTCTCGGTGATGGGCATGTCGACGCCGTGGCGGCGGCCCAGATCGAGCACGGACTCGCAGGACTTGACGCCCTCGGCGGTCTGCTTGGTGGCCGCGATGGTCTCCTGGAGGGTCATCCCGCGGCCGAGGTTGGTGCCGAAGGTGTTGTTCCGGGAGAGCGGCGAGGAGCAGGTGGCGACGAGGTCGCCGAGGCCCGCGAGGCCGGAGAAGGTGAGCGGGTCGGCGCCCATGGCGAGGCCGAGGCGGGTGGTCTCGGCGAGGCCGCGGGTGATGAGCGTGGCCTTGGAGTTGTCGCCCAGGCCCATGCCGTTGGCGATGCCGACGGCGAGGCCGATGACGTTCTTCACGGCGCCGCCGAGCTCGCAGCCCACCACGTCGGTGTTGGTGTACGGGCGGAAGTACGGGGTCATGCAGGCGGTCTGGAGGCGCTGGGCGACCGTCTCGTCGGAGCAGGCGACGACGGCGGCGGCGGGCTGCCGGGCGGCGATCTCCTTGGCCAGGTTGGGGCCGGTGAGGACGGCCACGCGGTCGGCGGGGACGTCGGCGACCTCGGTGATGACCTCGCTCATCCGCTTGGCGGTGCCGAGTTCGACGCCCTTCATGAGGGAGACGAGCACGGTGTCCGGGGCGAGCACCGGCTGCCAGGCGGCGAGGTTGCCGCGCAGGGTCTGGGAGGGGACGACGAGGACGGTGAAGTCGGCGTCCGCGGCGGCCTCTGCGGGGTCCGCGGTGGCCGTGATGCCCTGCGGGAGTTCGACGCCCGGCAGGTAGTCGGGGTTGACCCGGGTGGTGTTGATCTCCTTGGCGAGTTCGGCGCGGCGGCCCCAGAGGCTCACCTCGCAGCCCGCGTCGGCGAGCACCATGGCGAAGGCGGTGCCCCAGGATCCGTTGCCGAAGACGGCTGCCCTGGTCACTTGGCGCCCTCCTCGGCGGCCCTGCGCCGCTGCTCCAGGCGGGCCTTGCGGTGGTCGTACGGCTGGGCGGGCGCCTTCTCGCCGCGGACCTCCTCCAGGAGGGCGGTGATGGCGGCCATGATGACCTCGGTGGCCTCGCGGAGCACCTCGGGCGTCGGCTCCAGACCGTGGAAGCGGGAGAGGTCGACGGGCGGGCCGGCCTGCACGGTCAGCGTCTTGCGGGGGAACAGGCGGAGCTTGTTCTCCTTGGCGTACGGCGGCATCGCGAGGTTGGCGCCCCACTGGGCCACCGGGATGACGGGTGCCTGGGTCATCAGCGCGACGCGCGCTGCTCCGGTCTTGCCCGCCATGGGCCACATGTCGGGGTCGCGGGTGAGGGTGCCCTCGGGGTAGAAGGCGACGCACTCGCCCCGCTCGATGGCGTCGACGGCGGCGCGGAAGGCGTCCAGCGCGTTGGTCGTCTCGCGGTAGACGGGGATCTGTCCGGTGCCGCGGAGCATCATGCCGACGAAGGGGGCCTTGAAGAGGCCCGCCTTGGCGAGAAGGCGCGGGACGCGACCGGTGTTGTACTGGTAGTGCGCGTAGGACAGGGGGTCCAGGTAGGAGTTGTGGTTGACCGCGGTGATGAATCCGCCGTCGGCCGGAATGTGCTCCATGCCGCGCCAGTCCCGCTTGAACAGAACCACCAGGGGGGGTTTGGCGATGACCGCCGCGAGGCGGTACCAGAAGCCGATTCTGCGGCGGGGCACTCGGACACCTTTCTCCGGGACTGGCTGGCAGGGGGTCAAGTGTCGCCCCATGCTCCTGCTCTGTCGAGTGACACCGTACGCCCCGGGCCCTCCGGTGGACCGCGTGGGCGGGACAGAATGGGCCGCGATGAACACCGACGCCGACGACGGCTGGTCCCTGGTCATACCCCTGAAGCGACTTGCCCTGGCGAAGAGCAGACTGGCCGCGGGGGCGGGAGCGCTGCTGCGCCCCCGGCTCGCGCTCGCGTTCGCCGAGGACACCGTGGGGGCGGTCCTGAACTGCGCGCGGGTGCGCGATGTGGCCGTCGTCACGGACGATCCCGCCGCCGGGGCGGCCCTCGCGGCCCTGGGCGCGCGGATCGTGCCGGACTCTCCGGCGGCGGGGCTGAACGCGGCGCTCGCGCACGGGGCCCGTGCCGTGCGGGCCGGGCGGCCGCACGCGCGCGTGGCGGCGCTGAACGCGGACCTTCCGGCGCTGCGGCCCGCGGAGCTGACCCGGGTCCTGGACGCGGCCGGCAATTTTCCGCGGGCATTTCTCGCGGATGCCGCCGAAATCGGTACGACATTCCTCTCGGCGGCTCCGGGGGTGGAATTGGAACCGGCATTCGGGGGTGCGTCGAGGCTGCGGCATTTGTCTTCGGGGGCGGTGGAAATCCGGCTCGCCGGGGTGGATTCCGTACGCCGGGACGTGGACACCGGGGAGGATCTGGCGGCGGCCCTCGCGCTGGGGCTCGGTCCGCGGACGGCCGCCCGGTGGCCGGCGGCGGCCGGATAGGCTGCGGTCCATGCAGGCGACCGCGTTCACGTACGACTCCGAGACCCGCAGCGGCAGCGTGCTGCTCGACGACGGCACCCCCGTGGAGTTCGGGGCGGAGGCCTTCGAGGCCGGCGGGCTGCGGCTGCTGCGGCCGGGGCAGCGGGTGCGGATCGAGACCGAGCCCGGCACCTCGGGCGCCGGACTCCGGATCACGCTGGTGACGCTGCAGACCTTCTGAGACACGCCGCGGGCCGGGCTCCCCGGGGGGAGCCCGGCCCGGCGGGTCGGTACCGCGCGTCCTACTTCTTGGCGGCGGTCTTCTTGGCGGTGGTCTTGCGCGCCGTCGTCTTCTTGGCCGGCGCCTTCGTCGCCGTGGCCTTCTTCGCGGCCGGCGCGGTCTTCTTGGCCGTGGCCTTGGTCGCCTTCTTCGCGGCGGCCGTGGTGGTCTTCTTGGCGGCGGCGGAGGTCTTCTTCGCCGCGGCCGTGGTGGCCTTCTTCGCGGGCGTCGCCTTCTTGGCGGCCGCGGTGGTGGCCTTCTTCGCCGGGGTCGCCTTCTTGGCGGCCGCCGCCGTGACCTTCTTCGCCGGGGTCGCCTTCTTCGCGGCGGCCTTCTTGGCGGTGGTGGCCTTCTTGGCTGCGGCCTTCTTGACGGTCGCGGAGGCGCCGCCGGTCAGGCTGCCCTTGGGGGCCTTCTTGACGGAGACCTCGCCGCCCTTGGGGAGCTTCTTCGAGCCGCTGACCAGGTCCTTGAAGCCCTGACCTGCACGGAAGCGCGGGACGGAGGTCTTCTTCACGCGGACTCGCTCACCCGTCTGCGGGTTGCGGGCGTAGCGGGCCGGCCGGTCGACCTTCTCGAACGAGCCGAAACCCGTGACCGAGACCCGGTCACCGGCCACCACGGCACGCACGATGGCGTCGAGCACGTGGTCGACGGCTTCGGCGGCCTGCTGACGACCGCCCATCTTGTCGGCAATCGCTTCTACGAGCTGCGCCTTGTTCACGTCTTCCCCTTCGGAGACATTGCCAGAACGAAAGTGTTCAAGCTTTTTCGCACGTTAGGCATGTATATACCGCAAATCAAACACGAAACGGTCTAATCACCCTAGTGCCGCAACGCAGAAGTCCCGTTGCGGAGTTCCTGGTGTCAGTCGTCCTCTGGGAATCGGCCCTCGTCGAGGTCCTTCATCAACCGGTCGAGACGCGTTGCCGCGTCCTTGAGATCGTGCTTCGCCGCTGCCGTGACGACCAGCAGCTTCCGGGACAGCGCCATCCTTACGCCCTCCGGGACTTGCAGTGAGCGCACTCTTGTGTGCGCTTCCTTCAATCGGGCGGCGACTGCCTCGTAGAGCTCGAGTTGGCTGTCGCGTTCCATGCACCGATTGTGCCATCTAGGGCGAGTTGTCGCCCGACAGGGTCTCAACAAGCGACTGCGCCCCCCACCGGAAGGTGGGGGGCGCAGTCTTGGAAAAGCGCTGCTCAGACCGTAATTGTACGGGGCTTGAAGGCCGGTCGAGCCGCCTCGTAGGCCGCGATGTCGGCTTCGTTCTGAAGGGTGAGGCTGATGTCGTCGAGACCGTTCAGCAGACGCCAGCGGGCGTTCTCGTCGAGCTCGAAGTCGGCGTCGATCCCGGCGGCCAGGACCTTGCGGGCCTCCAGGTCGACGGTGATCTCGGCGGTCGGGTCGGCCTCGGTCAGCTCCCAGAGGGCGTCCACCGTCTCCTGCGGGAGGACGACGGTCAGCAGCCCGTTCTTCAGCGAGTTGCCGCGGAAGATGTCGGCGAAGCGGGCGGAGATGACCGCCTGGAAGCCGTAGTTCTGGAGCGCCCAGACGGCGTGCTCACGGGAGGAGCCGGTGCCGAAGTCGGGGCCGGCGACCAGGACGGAGGCGCCCTGACGCTCGGGGCGGTTGAGGACGAACTCGGAGTCCTTGCGCCAGGCCTCGAAGAGGCCGTCCTCGAAGCCGTCGCGGGTGACCTTCTTGAGCCAGTGCGCCGGGATGATCTGGTCGGTGTCGACGTTGCTGCGGCGCAGCGGGACGGCCCGGCCGGTGTGCGTGGTGAAAGCTTCCATGGTTCCTCAGACCCCCGCGGTGGTGGCGACGTCGGACAGGTCGGCCGGGGAGGCCAGGTGGCCCAGGACGGCGGTGGCGGCGGCGACCTGGGGGGAGACCAGGTGCGTCCGGCCGCCCTTGCCCTGCCGGCCTTCGAAGTTGCGGTTGGAGGTGGACGCGGAGCGCTCGCCGGGGGCCAGTTGGTCGGGGTTCATGCCCAGGCACATCGAGCAGCCCGCGTGCCGCCATTCGGCGCCGGCCTCCTTGAAGACCTTGTCCAGGCCCTCCTCGACGGCCTGCAGGGCGACCCGGACCGAGCCGGGGACGACCAGCATGCGGACGCCGTCGGCGACCTTGCGGCCCTCCAGCAGGGCGGCGGCGTTGCGCAGGTCCTCGATGCGGCCGTTGGTGCAGGAGCCTACGAAGACGGTGTCGACCTTGATGTCGCGCAGCGGCTGCCCGGCGGTCAACCCCATGTACTCCAGGGCCTTTTCGGCGGCCAGGCGCTCCGAAGCGTCTTCGTACGAAGCCGGGTCGGGGACGCTCGCCGAAAGCGGCGCGCCCTGGCCGGGGTTGGTGCCCCAGGTGACGAACGGAGCCAGCGAGGGCCCGTCGATGACGACCTCGGCGTCGAAGACCGCGTCCTCGTCGGACTTCAGGGTCTTCCAGTACGCGACGGCGGCGTCCCAGTCCTCGCCCTCGGGGGCGTGGGCGCGGCCCCGCAGGTAGGCGAAGGTGGTCTCGTCGGGGGCGATCATGCCCGCGCGGGCGCCGGCCTCGATCGACATGTTGCAGATGGTCATCCGGGCCTCCATCGAGAGCTTCTCGATGGCGGAGCCGCGGTACTCCAGGATGTAACCCTGGCCGCCGCCGGTGCCGATCTTCGCGATGATCGCCAGGATCAGGTCCTTGGCGGTGACGTCCTCGGGCAGCTCGCCGTCGACCGTGATGGCCATGGTCTTGGGGCGGGCCAGCGGCAGCGTCTGGGTGGCGAGCACGTGCTCGACCTGGCTGGTGCCGATGCCGAACGCCAGCGCGCCGAAGGCGCCGTGCGTGGAGGTGTGCGAGTCGCCGCAGACCACGGTGGTGCCGGGCTGGGTCAGGCCCAGCTGCGGTCCCACGACGTGGACGACGCCCTGCTCGACGTCGCCCAGCGGGTGCAGCCGGACGCCGAACTCGGCACAGTTCTTGCGGAGGGTCTCCAGCTGGGCGCGGGAGACGGGGTCGGCGATCGGCTTGTCGATGTCGAGGGTCGGGGTGTTGTGGTCCTCGGTGGCGATGGTGAGGTCGAGGCGCCGCACCTGCCGGCCGTTCTGGCGCAGGCCGTCGAAGGCCTGGGGGCTGGTCACCTCGTGCAGCAGGTGCAGATCGATGAAGAGGAGGTCGGGCTCGCCCTCGGCGCGCCGGACGACATGGTCGTCCCAGACCTTCTCCGCGAGTGTCCTACCCATCGCTTTCCCTCCGGCCGACGTCTACGCCGGCACAACTAGAGACCCGTTTCGCGGGCCGTTGTGCGGCCGCAACACCAGGGTCACAGGTTCCGAGAAAAATTGAACTTGCGTTTCACAGAGTGAGACGCGAATATCGTTGCATGGACAACTCTAGCGGCGTAGGCGTTCTCGACAAGGCAGCCCTTGTCCTGAGCGCCCTGGAGTCCGGTCCGGCCACCCTCGCAGGACTGGTCGCGGCGACGGGACTCGCACGACCCACGGCACACCGACTGGCCGTGGCACTGGAACACCACCGGATGGTGGCGCGTGACATGCAGGGCCGGTTCATCCTCGGACCGCGCCTGGCGGAGCTCGCCGCCGCGGCCGGCGAGGACCGCCTGCTCGCGACCGCGGGCCCGGTTCTGACGCATCTGCGCGATGTCACCGGCGAGAGCGCCCAGCTCTACCGCCGGCAGGGCGACATGCGCATCTGCGTGGCGGCGGCCGAGCGGCTCTCGGGCCTGCGGGACACGGTCCCGGTCGGCTCGACGCTGACCATGAAGGCCGGCTCGTCCGCGCAGATCCTGATGGCCTGGGAGGAGCCCGAGCGGCTCCACCGCGGCCTTCAGGGCGCCCGCTTCACGGCGACGGCCCTCTCGGGCGTACGGCGCCGCGGCTGGGCCCAGTCGATCGGCGAGCGGGAGCCGGGCGTGGCGTCCGTATCCGCGCCCGTACGCGGCCCCTCGAACCGCGTGGTGGCCGCCGTGTCGGTCTCGGGTCCGATCGAGCGTCTGACGCGCCACCCGGGCCGTATGCACGCCCAGGCCGTCATCGACGCCGCCGCCCGTCTCTCCGAGGCGCTCCGCCGCAACGGCTGACGCTCCGCTTCCCTCTGTTCGTCCCGGCCCACCGCTCCAACGCCGCAGCGGTGGGCCGGAGTTGTGCGCGTCACCTTCGGAAAAGGGCCGGGCGCCGAACAGCGAAGAAGCCCTCCCCCGAAGGGAAGGGCTTCTTCGTCTTGTACCCCCGACCGGATTCGAACCGGCGCTACCGCCTTGAGAGGGCGGCGTGCTAGGCCGCTACACAACGGGGGCCTTTGCGGATCAGATCCGCGGGTGCAGATGAGCTCTGCGAGCTGGCCTACCTGGACTCGAACCAAGAATGACGGTACCAGAAACCGTAGTGTTGCCAATTACACCATAGGCCATGGTGGTTACACCGTACCCCCGACCGGATTCGAACCGGCGCTACCGCCTTGAGAGGGCGGCGTGCTAGGCCGCTACACAACGGGGGCCCTAGCGATCCTGCATCGATACCACTGGGAGCTACCCAAGTGATCCCGCGGGAAGGATCTGTACCCCCGACCGGATTCGAACCGGCGCTACCGCCTTGAGAGGGCGGCGTGCTAGGCCGCTACACAACGGGGGCTTTGCGGATGAGATCCGCGTACATGTGCAGATGAGCTCTGCGAGCTGGCCTACCTGGACTCGAACCAAGACTAACGGAACCAGAAACCGTCGTGCTGCCAATTACACCATAGGCCACCGGGGCAACGTCCCCACCAGGGAGGATCTTGCTCGGCTTGCGCTTTCCGGGTTCTTGCCTTTCGGCTTGTTCCCCTCGGCGCAGAAAGAACATTACCCGAAGGTGGACGGTGCTCCAAAACGGGTATCCCCGCTGAGCAGCGCGGGGAGCTGGTGGAGGTCCGTGATCCGCTTCAGCTCGGGCCGGCCGCCGGTTCCGGCCCGGTCCAGCCAGATGCCCCGCAGTCCCGCCTCCAGGGCGCCGCGGGCGTCGATGTCGGGCTGGTCCCCCACGTACGCCACCTGGTGCGGGGGCAGGCCGAGGGCGGTGCAGGCCGCGTGGAAGGCCTCCGGCGCCGGCTTGGCGAAGCCGAGCTCGGCGGCGCACAGCACGGCCTCGAACCGGTCCCGTACCCCCAGGAGCCGGAGCTTGCGGTCCTGGTTGTGGATGCTGGAGTTCGACAGGATCCCGTGACGGTAGTCACGGGCCAGGAGGTCGAGGACGGGCAGCGCGTCGGGGAAGAGCTCCCAGGCCGCCTCGTAGTGCGCGAGGTACCGCTCGAACCAGGCGTCGGCCTCGATACCGGTCAGCGCGGGCTCGCCCAGGAAGTCCCGGACCCGCTCCCTGCGCTGCTCCCGGAAGTCGACCCCGCCGGCCTCGAAGCGGCGCCAGTGGAGCGCGGTGAGCTCCCGCCACCGGTCCAGGGCCGCCTCCGCCGAACCGAAGCCGTCGAGCAGCCCCTCCGCCGCGAGGTGGTCACGCATGCCGACCGTGTCGGCCGTGGCGTAGTCGAAGAGGGTGTCGTCGACGTCCCAGAGGACGGCCCGGATGACCATGGGGCCACGGTACTCGCCGGACGCGGGCGGGGGCCGGGGTTTTCCGGGTACGCCGGAGGGCGGCGGCCGTCTGCGGCCACCGCCCTCCGGTGCGTACGGGTGTCGCCTAGGCGGCGAGCTTCGCCAGGGCCGCGTCGATGCGGGCCAGCGTCTTCTCCTTGCCCAGGATCTCCAGGGACTCGAAGAGCGGCAGGCCGATCGTGCGGCCGGTGACGGCGACGCGGACCGGGGCCTGCGCCTTGCCGAGCTTGAGGCCGTGGGCCTCGCCGGCGGCGAGGACCGCGTTCTTCAGGGACTCCGGGTCGCTCCAGTCGGCGTCGACGAGCTTCTCGCGGGCCGTGGTGAGCAGCGCGGCGGGCTCGCCCTTCATCGCCTTGTCCCAGGAGGGCTGGTCGAAGACCGGCTCGGCCAGGAAGAGGAAGTCGACGTTGGCCGTGATGTCCGAGAGGACCGTCACACGGGTCTGGGCGTGCGGCGCGATGGCCTCCCAGGCGGCGCGGTCGAAGTCCTCGGGCGCCCAGTTGGCGTGCGGGGCCTTCAGCCAGGGCTCGCAGGCCTCGGCGAAGGCCTTCACGTCCAGCATGCGGATGTGGTCGGCGTTGATCGACTCGGCCTTCTTGAGGTCGAAGCGCGCCGGGTTGGCGTTGACGTCGGCGATGTCGAACTTCTTCACCATCTCGGGGATGGTGAAGATGTCCTGGTCGGCCGAGAAGGACCAGCCGAGGAGCGACAGGTAGTTCAGCAGGCCCTCGGGGAGGAAGCCGCGCTCCCGGTAGAGGTTGAGGGAGGCCTGCGGGTCGCGCTTGGAGAGCTTCTTGTTGCCCTCGCCCATCACGTACGGCAGGTGGCCGAAGGAGGGGATCTCCTTGGCGACGCCCAGCTCGATCAGCGCCTTGTAGAGCGCGACCTGGCGCGGGGTGGAGGAGAGCAGGTCCTCGCCGCGCAGGACGTGGGTGATCTCCATCAGGGCGTCGTCGACCGGGTTGACCAGGGTGTACAGCGGGGCGCCGTTGGCCCGGAGGATGCCGTAGTCCGGCACGTTCTCCGGGGTGAAGGTGAGCTCGCCGCGGACCAGGTCGGTGAAGGTGATCGGCTCGTCGGGCATCCGGAAGCGGACGATCGCCGCGCGGCCCTCGGCCTCGTACGCCGACTTCTGCTCCAGGGTGAGGTCGCGGCAGTGGCCGTCGTAGCCGGAGGGGCGGCCGGCGGCGCGGGCGGCCTCGCGGCGCTCGTCGAGCTCCTCGGTGGTGCAGTAGCAGCGGTACGCGTACCCGTGGGTGAGCAGCTTCTCGGCGACGTCCTTGTAGATGTCCATCCGCTGCGACTGGCGGTACGGCGCGTGCGGGCCGCCGATCTCCGGGCCCTCGTCCCAGTCGAGGCCGAGCCACTTCAGCGAGTCGAGGAGCTGGTTGTACGACTCCTCGGAGTCGCGCGCAGCGTCGGTGTCCTCGATGCGGAAGACCATGGTGCCCTCGTTGTGCCGGGCGAAGGCCCAGTTGAAGAGAGCGGTGCGGACCAGGCCCACGTGGGGGTTGCCGGTCGGCGAGGGACAGAAACGGACGCGGATGTTCGCGTTAGCCACGCTTGATCACCTTATTGGTGAGAGTGCCGATGCCTTCGATGGTGACGGCGACCTCGTCGCCGACGTTGAGGGGGCCGACCCCGGCGGGGGTGCCGGTGAGGATGACGTCGCCGGGGAGCAGCGTCATGGCCTCGGTGATGTGGACGACCAGGTCCTCGATGGAGCGGATCATGTCGCTCGTCCGACCCAGCTGGCGCTGTTCGCCGTTGACCGTGGCCTGGATGGTCAGGTCGCTCGGGTCGAGGTCGGTCTCCACCCAGGGGCCCAGCGGGCAGGAGGTGTCGAAGCCCTTGGCCCGGGCCCACTGCTTCTCGCGCTGCTGGGCGTCGCGGGCGGTGACGTCGTTGGCGCAGGTGTAGCCGAAGATGACGTCCTTCACGCGCTCGCGGGGCACCTCGCGGCACATGCGGCCGATGACCACGGCCAGTTCGGCCTCGTGGTGCAGCTCGTTGGAGAAGGAGGGGTACTCGATGGCGTCGCCGGGGCCGATCACCGAGGTGGTGGGCTTGAAGAAGGCGACGGGGACGTCGGGGACCTCGTTGCCGAGTTCGGCGGCGTGCTCGGCGTAGTTGCGGCCGATGGCCACGACCTTGTTGGGGAGCACGGGCGGCAGGAGCCGTACCTTGCTCAGCGGAACCTTGGTGCCGCTGAGCTCGAAGTCGGTGTACGGGATGCCCTTGATGATGTCGAGGACGAGGCCGCCGGACTCGACGGTTCCCTCGCCCTCGACGGCGCCGAAGGCCACATTGCCGTCGATGGAGAATCTGGCGATGCGCACGAGTGCTGTCGCCCCTCACTTGGTACTGGCTGGAGTCTGACGCTCCAGGCTAACGCGGCGAGGGGGTGGCCGACCGGCGATATCACCGGGGGCGATGACGAGCGTGACGCGGGCGTGGTCCCGGTCGGGTCAGCGGGACGCGGTGGCGAACGGCTGGGGCTCGTAGGGGGCCGGGGCCTGCATCAGGACGGTGCGGCGCGGGTTGGCCGTGTTGCCGGGCAGCTCGACCGCGTACTCCGGCTGGGCGCCCCGGCCGAGCTCTGCGGCGTCCGAGAGGTGGACGAGGGTGGATCGGCGGGGGTTGGCCGTGGTGCGGAGCGTCGTCGTCTTCATCGCGGTGATCAGACCTTGTTCCGGGACGGGCGCCCGTACGGGCGCGAAGGGGTGTAAAGCGTCAGGCTAAACATGCAATTCCCTTCGAATGCATGGCTGAGACATCGATCCGCGTGTGAGTTTGCTCACCACACGCGATACATTCCGGGCATTACGGACCGTCGCCGGACGGCACGGAAAGGGACATTCCGCCACTGAATGAGCTATTCCGCTCCTGATCATGTCGACTGGGACACACGGGGATGCCGGACCATTCGAGGGGATAAGCCCGAAACCTCCCTGATCATCTTCTACATGGGGTGACACTTCGTGCACACGTTGTCATACCCCTCACGCCACAACACGCGGCCCTTGTTGGAGATCCGGCACTGTGCTGGAATTCCACGCACCGCCGCGGGTTTCAAGCCGGCACGCAGGGGGCGCAACGCAGCGCCGGCCGAGTGGCGGGGAAGGGGGAACTGCGCCGGTCACCGACGACCACCTGGGGTGCTCCACGCACCCCGATCGACACCGACACCGTCCTCTCCGTTCACCCGGAAGGACGCCTGGTCCAGAGGTTGCGACGCTAGTGCAGGGACGTTTCAAGAGGGATGGCTCGGGGTCTCCCCAGGCCCGCCAGGGCCGAGCGGATGCTCCGGCGGAGCAGGAACCGCGTGCCGGGACCGACCGCGGTCCCTCGGCCTCGCACACCCCGAACCAGGGCCAGGGACCGTCCGGCGAAGGCGGTGACGGCGGCAGGCGCAAGAGCGCCGCGGCCGCGTCCGCCGAGCCGTCCGCCGCACCCCCCAAGGGCCGGGCCGAGAACGAGGTCGGCCCGCGAATAGCCCTGCGCAACTGGCGCATCTCCACGCGCCTCGTCGCGCTCCTCACCCTCCCCGTGGTCGCGGCGACCACCCTGGGCGGCATCCGCATCAGCGACTCGCTCCAGGACATGGAGCAGCTCGACCACATGCAGCTGCTCACCAAGCTGACCCGAGAGGCGACGGACCTCGCGCAGGCCCTGCAGGCCGAGCGCGACCTGTCCGCCGGCCCGCTGGCCAACGGCCGCCCGGTCAGCGACTACCAGGTCGCCAACCCCCGCCGGAAGACGGACCGCGAGTACAAGGCCTTCCTCGACGCCACCGAGGACATCCCGGCCACCGAGGGCGACGAGGCGCTGCGCAGCATCCGCCAGAACGTCAGCCAGATCGCCTCGCAGGTCACCGAGCTCCACTCCATCCGGGGCAGCGCCTACGAGAAGGACGTCTCGCACTCGGTGACGGTCGAGGCGTACAGCCGCCTCATCCGCTCGCTGCTCAGCCTGTCGCAGGACATGGCGCAGGCGACCAGCAACCCCGAGATGATCAAGCGGACCCGCGCGCTCGCCGCGTTCTCGTCCGCCAAGGAGTACGCCTCCATCCAGCAGGCGATCATCGCGGCCGCGCTCCCCCCGAGCGACCGCACCGCCGGCCGGCTCCAGCAGGGTGACCGCCTCTACGGCGAGGCCGCCCTCAACAGTGAGGGCGTCGAGCTCAAGTCCTTCCAGGCGATCTACGAGTCGACCGGCGGTGACGCCGCCGAGCGGACCGAGTCCCTGAACAGCGGCGACCCGTCGATCAACGCGGCCAACAAGTACGCCGAGCGCGTGCTCAACTCGGACGACGCGATGCCCGAGGGCGCCCGTCGCGGCCACCTGAACTTCACCGACGAGTACAGCACCAAGATCGCCGCCATGAACCGCATCGAGCGAGGTCTGCTCGGTGACATGGAGACGATGGCCCGTGAGCTGAAGCAGGAGTCGCAGCGCGACGCCATCATCAACGGTGCGCTGATCCTCCTCGTCCTCGGCGTCTCGCTCATCGGCGCCTTCGTCGTGGCCCGGTCCATGATCCGCTCGCTGCGCCGGCTCCAGGACACCGCGACCAAGGTCGCCCAGGACCGTCTGCCCGAGCTCGTCAAGCAGCTCTCCGAGTCCGACCCGCAGGACGTCGACACCTCCGTCGAGTCCGTCGGTGTGCACTCCCGGGACGAGATCGGCCAGGTGGCCGCGGCCTTCGACGACGTGCACCGCGAGGCCGTCCGCCTCGCCGCCGAGCAGGCCCTCCTCCGGGGCAACGTCAACGCGATGTTCACCAACCTCTCGCGCCGTTCCCAGGGCCTCATCCAGCGTCAGCTCTCGCTCATCTCCGAGCTGGAGTCCCGCGAGGCCGACCCGGACCAGCTCTCCTCGCTCTTCAAGCTCGACCACCTCGCGACCCGTATGCGCCGGAACGGCGAGAACCTCCTCGTCCTCGCCGGCGAGGAGCCGGGCCGTCGCTGGACCCGCCCGGTCCCGCTGGTCGACGTCCTGCGTGCCGCCGCCTCCGAGGTGGAGCAGTACGAGCGCATCGAACTGGCCGCGGTCCCGGCGACCGAGGTCGCCGGCCGGGTCGTCAACGACCTCGTCCACCTCCTCGCCGAGCTGCTCGAGAACGCCACCTCGTTCTCCTCCCCGCAGACCAAGGTCCGGGTCACCGGTCACGCGCTTCCCGACGGCCGCGTGCTCGTCGAGATCCACGACACCGGCATCGGCCTCTCCCCCGAGGACCTCGCCGCGATCAACGAGCGGCTCGCCTCGCCGCCCACCGTGGACGTCTCGGTCTCCCGCCGCATGGGTCTGTTCGTGGTCGGCCGCCTGTCCCTGCGACACGGCATCCGGATCCAGCTGCGCCCGTCCGACTCGGGCGGCACCACCGCGCTCGTCATGCTCCCCGTCGACGTCGCCCAGGGCGGCAAGAAGCCTCCGATGCCCAAGCCGGGCGCGGGCGGCCAGGGTGCGATGCCGCAGGGTGCCTCCGCCCCCGGCGGTCGTCTCCCCCGGCGGCCCCGGCGCGGCCGGCGGCCCCGGCGGCGGACGTCCGGGCCAGGGCGGTGCCCCGTCCTCGGCGGCCGGCCGCCTCGGCGCCGGCGCCGCGCGCGGTCAGGTCGGTACGAGCGGTCCCCGGGCCGCGCTGCCCGCCCGTGACGGTGCCCCGCTCGCCGGCGGCCCGCAGGGCGCGCCGCAGTCCCGCACCCCGCAGCCGCAGAACGCGCAGCTGGAGCAGACCGGCCAGCTGCCGCAGATCCCCCAGGCCCCGCAGGCTCCCCAGTCGCCCGACGCGCTGCGTCCGGGCCCCGGCGGCGGCCTCATCGGCGGCGCCGCGAGCGCCATCCCGTCCCGTACGGACGTGTGGGGCAACCAGTCCGGCCCGCAGGCCGGACCCGGTGCGCAGCAGCAGCCTCAGCAGGGCAACCAGCAGGGCGGGTACGAGTTCCCGCGTGCCGAGCTGCCCGGCGGCAACCCGCAGCAGCAGCGCCCGCAGGCCGCGAGCTGGGGCAACGACCCGCAGCAGCAGCCGGTCCGGCGCCCGCAGCAGGAGATGTCCCCGCTGGACGCCCCGCGCGGTCACGAGGAGCCGGACGCGGCGAGCCTGTTCGGCGGGCCGGCGGCTCCGCAGGGTCCCGGTTCCACGGGCCAGTTCCCGCGCCCGGACTTCGGCGCCCCGCTGGGGGCACCTCCCGGGCCGCAGGGCCCAGGGGGACAGCAGGGCCGGCACCAGCAGGTCCCGCAGCAGCAGGCCCCGCAGTCCTACCAGGGCGGAATGCAGGACCCGGCGTCCACGGCGCAGTTCCCGCGCCCCGACTTCGGTGCCCCGCAGGGTCCCGGCTCCACGGGCCAGTTCCCGCGCCCGGACTTCGGCGGCCAGCAGCAGCAGCCGCAGGCGCAGCAGCCCCAGGCGTACCAGGGCGGCCAGCAGCAGCAGTTCGGCCGGCAGCCCTTCGTACCGCAGGCGCAGCAGCAGGCCCCGCAGGCCCAGCCCCCGGCGCCGCGTCAGCGGGGCGGCAACGACTTCGGCGCCCCGCGCCCGGCCGAGCCGCAGCAGCCGCAGCTCCAGCAGCCTCGCCGTCCGGAGGCCCTGCCCCCGGCCGGTGGTGCGGGCGACGGTCGTACTCCGCTGTACGACTCGCTGGAGAACAACTGGTCGCAGCAGGAGCAGCAGGGCTACCAGGCGGACCTGACGCAGACGACGCAGACCCCGGTCGTGTCGCAGCCGTCCGCTCCGGCGCCCCGTCCGGCCGGTGACCCGGCCGCCGACGGCCGCCAGAACGGCGGGGCCGCCTGGCGGACCTCGCCCAACGACGAGCTGGTGCGCCAGGCGGAGCGGGTGCGCAAGCCCGCGGCCGGCGGCGTCACCACCTCCGGCCTTCCGCGCCGTGTGCCGAAGGCCAACCTCGTACCCGGGACCGCCCAGGAGCAGGCCCACACGGCCGGCCCCCAGGTCTCGCGTGCACCCGACGACGTCCGCGGGCGGCTCACCAATCTGCGCCGCGGTATCCAGCAGGGCCGCCAGGCCGGCAACTCGACCACGGGTAGCCACCACCTCGGTCCGAACCATCAGCAGGAGCGTTAGTTGAACGCGATGAGCCAGGCGGCGCAGAATCTGAACTGGTTGATCACCAACTTCGTGGACAACACCCCTGGGGTGTCGCACACGGTGGTGGTCTCCGCCGACGGACTCCTGCTGGCCATGTCCGAAGGATTCCCCCGCGACCGCGCCGACCAGCTGGCGGCGGTCGCATCCGGACTGACCTCGCTGACCGCGGGCGCGTCCCGGATCTTCGAGGGGGGCCCCGTCGCACAGACCGTGGTGGAGATGGAGCGCGGCTTCCTCTTCCTCATGCAGGTCTCCGACGGATCCTCGCTGGCCGTGCTCGCACACCCCGAGTGCGACATCGGCCTCGTGGGCTACGAGATGGCGCTGCTGGTCGACCGGGCCGGCAGCGTGCTCACCCCGGATCTCCGTGCGGAGCTCCAGGGCAGCCTGCTCCACTAGCCGGTCACGCACACCGGACACACATCCGCATCGACCGATCGACAGGGCGGTACGCCCCTCCGTACCGCCCTGGGCACCGTTCACCGTCCGGCCGCCCCACCCGGCCCCCCACCGGCCCCATCAGACGGCAGAAAGTCTTGCTGTCACGCCCGGAGGATTCATGACCCCGCCCCCCGCCTCTCACGATCCGTACGGCGCCTCAGTCGACGAGTACGGATACGAGGGCGACCAGCCGCTGGTGCGTCCTTACGCGATGACCGGCGGCCGGACCCGGCCGCGCTACCAGCTCGCCATCGAGGCGCTGGTCAGCACCACGGCCGACCCGGCACACCTCGCCACGCTCCTGCCGGAGCACCAGCGGATCTGCCACCTCTGCCGCGAGGTCAAGTCGGTGGCCGAGGTGTCGGCCCTCCTGTCGATGCCGCTCGGTGTCGCCCGGATCCTCGTGGCCGACCTGGCGGAGGCCGGCATGGTGGCGATCCACCAGCCGGGCAACGGAGAGACCGGCGGCACGCCGGACGTGACACTGCTCGAAAGGGTGCTCAGTGGACTTCGCAAGCTCTAGCGGCGGCGCGGCCAGATCGACCACCAGCGCGAAGATCGTGGTGGCGGGCGGCTTCGGCGTGGGCAAGACCACGTTCGTCGGCGCCGTCTCGGAGATCAACCCGCTGCGTACCGAAGCCGTCATGACCTCCGCGTCGGCCGGCATCGACGATCTGACGCACACCGGCGGCAAGACGACGACGACCGTCGCCATGGACTTCGGCCGCATCACCCTCGACCAGGACCTGATCCTGTACCTGTTCGGCACCCCCGGACAGGACCGCTTCTGGTTCATGTGGGACGACCTCGTCCGCGGCGCCATCGGCGCCGTCGTCCTCGTCGACACCCGCCGCCTCGCCGACTGCTTCCCCGCCGTCGACTACTTCGAGAACTCGGGCCTGCCGTTCGTCATCGCCCTGAACGGCTTCGACGGCAGCCAGCCCTACCAGCCCGAGGAAGTGCGCGAGGCCCTCCAGATCGGCCCCGACACCCCCATCATCACCACCGACGCCCGCCACCGCGCCGACGCCAAGAGCGCGCTCATCACGCTCGTCGAGCACGCCCTCATGGCCCGGCTCAAGTAGAGAAACGGGCCGGGCAGTTGTCATATGCCGCTGCCAGGGGCGGTCTGTGTCCTTCGACACGGCCGCCCGGGCGTTCATAACGTTTCGACAGAGAATTGGGGCGCCTCGGACACCCGACGCATCCGATCGGTGTCACTGCGCTCACATGAGCCCCGCCATTTGGCGGGGCTCGCTCTTTATGCCCGTTTTATGCAAGGCCTGGACCACTGAAGGCGGTCGCTTCCCAGTGTTTGGAAGGGACACCCTTCACGTGCTGCAATTCATGAACTCCCGAGTAGTACGGCCCTGAACGAAACACCGGCACAACGTAGGTGCCGACGCCGAGAGGTTGTTGGTCGAGTGAGGCGAAGCAAGGAAAGCTCCGCGGAGCAGGAGACGCGGGGCAACTTCACGCCGCCGTCGCGTACGGCGATGTCGCCCGCGGACGTGCCCGTGACGCCGCCCCCCATCGAGGCGCCCAAGGGAAGCTCCAGCAAGCTGTCGCCCCGCAACTGGCGGGTGCCCACCCGTCTGAACGCGATCCTCTGCATACCCGTGCTCGTCGGCCTCGTCATGGGCAGCTTCCAGGTCAAGGCGGCGATCGACACCTGGCAGGAGGCGCAGGACGCCGAGAAGACGGCGCTCATCGTGCGCGCCGCCTCGGAGTACAGCACCGCCCTCCTCAACGAGCGTGACCTCACCGCCGGCCCCCTGCTCGTCGCGAAGACCCCCGAGGACCGCAAGGTCGACGAGGTCCAGCGGGCGTACGCCGCGACCGACTCCGCCAAGGCGAAGTTCGACGAGGCCGTCAAGAGCATGCCGTCGGGCCAGGGCATGGAGCGCCGTCTGCGGCTGTTCCAGGACGAGGAACCCAAGCTGGAGGTGCTGCGCAAGGCCGCGTACACCCGCTCCCTCGACCCGGTGAACACCCAGCTCGGGTACACGGGCGTGCAGCACTACCTCATGGAGTTCTCCAACGAGCTCGGCCTGGGCACCGGCAACATCACCAGCTACGGCCGCACCGTCTACGCGGTCCAGCTCTCGAAGGGCGCGGAGTCCCTCCAGCGCTCCATCGGCACCCAGCTCCTGGTCCGGCCCAGCCGTGACGAGGCCGTCTTCGGTCAGCAGTCCGTGGCGTTCAACTCGTACAACTACCTGGAGCAGATCGCCCTCGGCGAGTTCAACTCCGGCGGTCTGCCCGAGGACGTCGAGCTGCTGAAGAAGGTCATGGCCGGCAAGGCCGCCGAGGGCGAGAAGCGGATGACCGCGGCGGGCATCGAGCTCCCCAAGGGCAAGGACGGCTCCGTCTACTCCGGCGTCGCCTCCCAGATCGGCACCGCCAAGGGCCCCGAGGGCATCGCGGCCCTGAAGGGCAAGGGCATCACGCCCGAGACCTGGATGGCCGTCGCCACCGCCAAGTTCGACGGCTACAGCGAGGTCGAGAAGACCCTCGTCGACAAGGCCGTGACCGAGGCCGCCGACATCTCCGACGAGGCCAAGACGGACGCCTGGGTCAACGGCGGCATCGTCGTCGTCGCCCTGCTCGCCGCCTTCATCCTCGCCGGGATGATGGCCCGCCAGATGAGCCGCGCGATGCAGCAGCTGCGGACCGCCGCCTTCGGCATCGCCGAGCAGCGCCTGCCGATGCTCGTCGACCAGCTCTCGCGTACGGAGCCGGGCCGGGTCGACACCCGCGTCCAGCCCATCCCGATCGACACCCAGGACGAGATCGGCGAGGTCGCCCGCGCCTTCGACCAGGTCCACCGCGAGGCCGTCCGGCTCGCCGCCGAGCAGGCCATGCTCCGCGGCAACGTCAACGCGATCTTCACCAACCTCTCGCGCCGCAACCAGTCGCTGATCGAGGGCCAGCTGACCCTCATCACCGACCTGGAGAACAACGAGGCCGACCCGGACCAGCTGGAGAACCTCTTCCGCCTGGACCACCTCGCGACCCGTATGCGCCGCAACGGCGAGAACCTCCTCGTCCTCGCCGGCGAGGAGCCCGGCCGCCGCTGGGACCAGCCGGTCCCGCTGGTGGACGTCATGCGCGCCGCCTCCTCCGAGGTGGAGCAGTACGAGCGCATCGAGCTGGCCGGCGTGCCGGAGGCCGAGATCCACGGCCAGGCCGTGACCGACCTCGTGCACCTGCTCGCCGAGCTCCTGGAGAACGCCACCACGTTCTCCTCCCCGCAGACCAAGGTCCGCGTCACCGCGACCCGTCTCCCCGACGGCCGCGTGATGGTCGAGATCCACGACAAGGGCATCGGCCTCACCGCCGAGGACTTCGCGGACATCAACCACAAGCTGGCCAACCCGCCGACCGTCGACGCCGCCGTCTCGCAGCGCATGGGCCTCTTCGTGGTCGGCCGGCTCGCCGACCGGCACGGCATCCGGGTCCAGCTCCGCCCCTCGGGCGAGCAGGCCGGGACGACCTCGCTGGTCATGCTGCCGGACGCGATCACGCACGGTGGTGGCGGCGAGCAGCCGCTCCAGGACGACTTCACCGTCTCGCAGATCATTCCGCAGCAGCAGCAGCAGAACGCCTTCGAGGCCGCTCCGCAGCAGCAGCCGATGCTGACCGCCGCCGACCTGGGCTTCGACGACTCGCGCTACGAGCAGCCGGCCGAGGAGGAGCGTCCGCTCGACCCGGTCAACCGCTCGCTGCAGCGCGAGGGGCGGCGTGCCGCCCTGGAGGCCCAGACGCAGGACGGCGACCGTCCGCTCTTCCGCGACGAGGCGGAGCCGGCGGAGCAGTACGGCCAGGCCCAGGAGTACGACCAGGCTCAGGAGTACGGGCAGCAGCAGGCCCAGGCCCAGGAGTACCGGGCCGAGCAGTACCCGGCGCAGGAGTACGGCCAGGAGTACGCGGCCGGCTACCCGCAGCAGGACGGTTACGCGCAGCAGGACGGTTACGCCCCGCAGGAGGGTTACGCCTACCCGCAGCAGGGCTACGAGACGTACCCCCAGCAGGGCTATGCGGAAGCCTCGTACGAGACCACGGGAACCGAACACCAGCAGTACGGCAATGCGTTCGATACCCAGTCCCACCAGGCAGAGTGGCCGGAACAGAACGCTTACCAGAACGGCTACGGACAGGATTTCGGAGCGGAATCGGAATCTGCTCCGAGCGCTCCCGAACAGGCCGCCGACCGCGTAGGCTTCGACCGTCCGGGTCCGACTTCGAGTCCCGCCCCGGACGCCGGACACGCGCTGACCGACGCCGGTCTGCCGCGCCGCGGCAGCGTCGCCCCGCAGACGCAGCAGGTGCCGCAGCAGGCGCCGCAGCAGCCGAAGCCCGCGCAGCCGGAACAGCAGCAGGACGAAGCCGACGGCACCGACGAATGGCGCTCGACGAACGACGAGCGCTGGCAGCGGGCCGGGAAGCTCAAGGACCCCAAGGCGGGCGGGGTCACCTCGTCCGGTCTCCCCCGGCGGGTCCCGAAGGCCAACCTGGTCGAGGGCACGGCTGAGCAGACCCCGCAGGGCGGCCCCCAGGTCTCCCGCGCACCCGAGGACGTACGGGGCAGGTTGAGCAACCTGCGCCGGGGCGTCCAGCAGGGACGCAACGCGGGAACGGACACGAACGGATCGGGCCTCGGCCCGGGCAGTACCTACAACCAGGAGCGTTAGTGTGAGCATGAGCCAGGCGGCGCAGAATCTGAACTGGTTGATCACCAACTTCGTGGACAACACCCCCGGGGTGTCGCACACGGTGGTGGTCTCCGCCGACGGACTCCTGCTGGCGATGTCCGAGGGCTTCCCCCGCGACCGCGCCGACCAGCTGGCGGCCGTCGCCTCCGGACTGACCTCGCTGACCGCGGGGGCGTCCCGGATCTTCGAGGGCGGTGCGGTCAACCAGACCGTGGTGGAGATGGAGCGCGGCTTCCTCTTCATCATGTCGGTCTCGGACGGATCCTCGCTGGCGGTGCTGGCCCACCCGGAGGCCGACATCGGTCTCGTGGGCTACGAGATGGCGCTGCTCGTGGACCGGGCGGGCACGGTTCTGACTCCCGACCTCCGGGCGGAGCTTCAGGGAAGTCTTCTCAACTAACAGACAGACAGTGCGTTTCGCGTCACCGCCCCGTAGGGTGCGGTGGCGCGGTCCAAGGGACATGGACCGCGAGGCAGTCGGAGGAGGAGACGTGGGTACACCCCCGGGCGCGAGCCCCTACAACGGTTATGACGCGCATCAGGCACCGCTGGGCGACACCGCGCAGAACCGGTTCAACTTTCCCTCCACCCCGAGCAGACAGGGCGTGTCGCAGCCCTACGCGCAGCCTCAGGTCCCGTCGGCCGCGGGTTCCCCCTCCACCTCGCGCGGCTCCGCCTCGGGCGGTTCCGGCGGGCACAACCCGCTCGTGCGTCCCTACGCGATGACCGGTGGCCGGACCCGGCCCCGTTACCAGCTCGCCATCGAGGCGCTGGTCAGTACGACGGCCGATCCGGCCCGGCTGCAGGGGCAGTTGCCCGAGCACCAGCGGATCTGCCGGCTCTGCTTCGAGATCAAGTCGGTCGCGGAGATCTCGGCACTTCTCTCCATCCCCCTCGGCGTCGCCCGAATCCTCGTGGCCGACCTGGCCGAGGCCGGACTCGTCGCCATCCACCAGCCCGGCGGCGACGAGGCCGCCGGCGGCCAGCCAGACGTGACACTGCTCGAAAGGGTGCTCAGTGGACTTCGCAAGCTCTAGCGGCGGCGCGGCCCGTTCAACCACCAGCGCGAAGATCGTGGTGGCGGGCGGCTTCGGCGTGGGCAAGACCACGTTCGTCGGCGCCGTCTCGGAGATCAACCCGCTGCGTACCGAAGCCGTCATGACCTCCGCGTCCGCGGGCATCGACGACCTCACCCACACCGGCGACAAGACGACGACGACTGTCGCCATGGACTTCGGCCGCATCACCCTCGACCAGGACCTGATCCTGTACCTGTTCGGCACCCCCGGACAGGACCGCTTCTGGTTCATGTGGGACGACCTCGTCCGCGGCGCCATCGGCGCCGTCGTCCTCGTCGACACCCGCCGCCTCGCCGACTGCTTCCCCGCCGTCGACTACTTCGAGAACTCGGGCCTGCCGTTCGTCATCGCCCTCAACGGCTTCGACGGCAATCAGCCCTACCAGCCCGAGGAAGTGCGCGAGGCCCTCCAGATCGGCCCCGACACCCCCATCATCACCACCGACGCCCGCCACCGCGCCGACGCCAAGAGCGCGCTCATCACCCTGGTGGAGCACGCGCTCATGGCGCGCCTGCGGTAGTCCCTGACGGTCGCACGGTAGAAGGCCCCGCACCCATGTCGGTGCGGGGCCTCTCGCGTACCCGTTGTGGGCAATCGTTCCGCAGGGCGGGGGGTCCCCCCGGACGAAGTCTGGGGGAGGGTGAGCACAACGGAACGGCGCCCTGGCGGGCGCGTTCGCTCCGGGGGCAGGTACCCCGAAAGGCCCCGCACCGATCGGTGCGGGGCCTTTCCGGTACGGCGGAGGTCAGCGCCAGCTGTGGGGCGCGCGGAAGCCGTGCTCGCGCTCCAGGCGGCGCCAGCCGGCCGTGGTGCGGCCGCGGTGGGCCTCCTCGGCGGGCTGGGAGGCGGCGCGGGCGAGCAGCACCGCCGTGATGGCGGCGAGCTCCTCGGGGTCGGCGTTGCCCTTCTCGACGCGGAGAAGGTTGGCAGGGGTTGTCACGTGGATGACTCCTCTTACTGAGGCGGGTTGCCGTGCTTGCGGGACGGCAGGTCGGCGTGCTTGGTGCGGAGCATCGCGAGGGACCTGATGAGCACCTGGCGGGTGTCGGCGGGGTCGATGACGTCGTCGACCAGGCCGCGCTCCGCCGCGTAGTACGGGTGCATCAGCTCGGCCTTGTACTCCTTGACCATGCGGGCCCGCATGGCCTCGGGGTCCTCGGCCTCCGCGATCTGCTTGCGGAAGATCACGTTGGCGGCGCCCTCGGCGCCCATGACCGCGATTTCGTTGGTGGGCCAGGCGTACGTCAGGTCGGCGCCGATGGACTGGGAGTCCATCACGATGTAGGCGCCGC
This sequence comes from Streptomyces sp. R-07, assembly GCF_049913175.1. Classification (NCBI taxonomy): domain Bacteria; kingdom Bacillati; phylum Actinomycetota; class Actinomycetes; order Kitasatosporales; family Streptomycetaceae; genus Streptomyces; species Streptomyces sp. R-07. The sequence goes on along the minus strand of NZ_CP183978.1, from coordinate 5,702,012 downwards.
CGTAGGCCTTGCGCAGGATCAGGGAGATCCGGGGCACGGTCGCGTTGCAGTACGCGTACAGCAGCTTCGCGCCGTGCCTGATGATTCCACCGTGCTCCTGGTCGACGCCGGGCAGGAAGCCGGGTACGTCCAGAAGGGTGATGATCGGGATGTTGAAGGCGTCGCACATCTGCACGAAGCGAGCGGCCTTCTCGGAGGCCTCGATGTCGAGCACGCCGGCCAGCGACTGGGGCTGGTTGGCGACGATGCCGACGACCTGGCCGTCGAGCCGGGCCAGGGCGCAGATGATGTTGCGGGCCCAGCGCTCGTGGATCTCCAGGAAGTCGCCGTCGTCGACGAGCTCCTCGATGACCTTGTGCATGTCGTACGGGCGGTTGCCGTCGGCGGGCACGAGGTCGAGCAGGACCTCGGAGCGGCGGTCGGCCGGGTCCTCGGAGGCGACGGTCGGGGGGTTCTCGCGGTTGTTCTGCGGGAGCATCGACAGGAGGTAGCGGACCTCGGCGATGCAGGTCTCCTCGTCGTCGTACGCGAAGTGCGCGACGCCGGAGGTCTCGGCGTGGACGTCGGCGCCGCCGAGGCCGTTCTGGGTGATCTCCTCGCCGGTCACCGCCTTGACGACGTCCGGGCCGGTGATGAACATCTGCGAGGTCTCGCGGACCATGAAGACGAAGTCGGTGAGGGCGGGGCTGTAGGCCGCGCCGCCGGCGCACGGGCCGAGCATCACCGAGATCTGCGGGATGACGCCGGAGGCCCTGGTGTTGCGCTGGAAGATGCCGCCGTAGCCGGCGAGGGCGGAGACGCCCTCCTGGATGCGGGCGCCGGCGCCGTCGTTCAGGGAGACCAGCGGGGCACCGGCCGCGATGGCCATGTCCATGATCTTGTGGATCTTGGTGGCGTGGGCCTCGCCGAGGGCGCCGCCGAAGATCCGGAAGTCGTGCGCGTAGACGAAGACCGTGCGGCCCTCGACCGTGCCCCAGCCGGTGACGACACCGTCGGTGTAGTGCTTCTTCGCCTCCAGGCCGAAGCCGACGGCGCGGTGGCGCCGCAGCTGCTCGACCTCGCTGAAGGAACCAGGGTCGAGCAGCAGCTCGATGCGCTCGCGCGCCGTCAGCTTGCCCTTCGCGTGCTGGGCCTCGGTGGCACGGTCACTCGGGCCACGGAGTGCCTGCTCGCGCAGGACGTGCAGCTCGGCCACTCGGCCACGGGCGTCAGCGGGCTCGCTCGGGATCTGGTCCACAACGGTCATGTGTCGACCCTACGAAGTCACACAAGAAAACCCTGCCGTCGACTCCGTACAGTCTCGCGTGTCGAATCCTGGTGGGGCTGGACAGAACCCTCACCCGTCCAGCCCGAGTCAACAGCCAGGTACCCCCCGTGTTTGTAGGGGTCCGACATAGACCTAGAGGAGAACCTCGCAACCATGGGTCGCACCCCCGGTACCGGGGGTGATCCGCAGCCGCAGCACGGGCCCGGTGGCGAGGACCTCAACCGAGGGGTCGTGGCGCACCACCCGGCGGACCGGACGGTTCCAGACCAGCTCCAGCGGCCGTCCCGTGCGGAGCGGCTCGGACACCCTCAGGTCGAGGACGGAAAGGCGGCGCCGGACGAGGACGCTCGCGGGCGCGGTGACGGTGAGGGGTCCCACCGTACCGGCCTGCCAGAGGTTCGCGGCGGTCAGTCCGAGAGACGGGACGGCGACCGCCTGCCGCTCGGCGGTGTTGTCGAGAACGTTCAGCCAGTCGGGGTCGGCGCCGCGGGCGGCGAGCGTACGCGGCGAGGCGCCCGGCATCAGGAGGTACGCGTACGAGGCGGCGACCGGGTCGGTGCCGTGGTCCAGCCAGAGGGTCTGGTAGCGGCGGGTCCGCCGCTCGGCGGAGCTGGTGGTGTTGATGTCGCTCCAGGCCCCGGTGCGGTCCTCGCGGAGGGTGCGGAGGTTCCCGGTCCCCTGGGGGAGGACCCAGCCGCCGTGACCCTCCAGGTGGGCCCAGCCGTCGCCGGTGGTGAGGGCCTGGGTGCCGCTCTCCCCCAGGAGGCGGTTGTCGACGACCGTCTCGACGGGCACGCCGTCGGTCGCGGTGATCCCGGCGCCCAGGCAGATGACCGCGTCCGCCGCGCAGAACCAGGACTTGCGGGCCTCCAGGGTGGAGCCGAGGCCCTTGAGGTGCTGGCCGACGGCCGCGTACTCGCCGTCGGTGGCCCCGCCGACCCAGTGGACGGCCGGCCGGGGCGCGCCCCACTCGCCGCCCGCCCGGTCGGCGAGGCGCTTGGTGGAGACGGTGGTGCCGGGGAGGCGGTACGGGTCGACGGTGGGCCAGAACCAGTCGGTGTACTGGTCGCCGAGGTCCGGGGTCCACCAGGAGAGCATCCCGGCGCCGGTGTGCCAGCCGCGCGGGTTCTCGCCGTTGCCGCACTCGTAGTACGTGATCCGGTTCGAGGCCATGGCGATGTTCGCGGCCCAGCCGGGGCGGCGGTGGACGGCCCGGTCCATGGCGGCGAAGAGCCGGTGCCCGGTGGGTTCGGGGGCGGCGGGGACGGGCGCGGCGGCCACGGCGTGCAGCCGGGCGAGGTCGGCGACGCCGAACTGGCGGGCGGCGAGGACCGGGGAGACGGTGTCGCGCTCGATCCAGCCCTTCACGCGCGCGTGCCACCGGTCCCGCTCGGCGGCGGACGCCCCGCCGGCGAGGAGGGCGATGGCCGCGATGACGCCCTGGGCGTGGAAGTGGTCGGAGCGCATGATCTGCCGGTCGTCGTTCTTGAGGTAGCCGCGGCTGACGGCGCGCCCGTTGACGCTGTCCATCATCAGGCCGTCGTAGATGAAGGGCGCGTAGGCCTTCTCGACGCTGTCGAGGACGATCTGCCGGTTCGGGTCGGTGACGGCCCAGCTGGAACCGGCGAGGAGGGAGAACAGCCGGCCGAGGCCGTCGAGCATGACCTGCCCGTACGTGCCGGAGTAGGCGACCCAGGTGTGCTGGACGAAGGAGCCGTCGGCGTAGAGGCCGTCGCCCTGGGTGACGTACGGGAAGACGGGCGAGAGGGCGTCGCGGGCGAGGGCGATCTTGGCGGGGTTCGCGCCGAGGACTCCGCGCAGGGTGACCGAGCGGCAGAGGTCGACGCGGTTGGCGCCGGTGGAGGTGCCGGAGTAGTTCGCGAGGATCGAGTCGGGCACGAAGTGGTCGACGGCGGCGCAGGCGGCGGCGATGCGGTCGGCGCCGAGGCGGGGGTGGAGCGCGGCCACGATGTCCATCAGCAGGCGGGGGCTGCCTATCTGCCACTCCCACCAGTTGCCGTAGCGCGGGGCGCCCGCCCTGTAGACGGTGGCGGAGAGGTGGTCGAGGCCGCGCAGCACGTCGCCGAGCAGGCTCTCGTCGCCGGTGAGGCCGGTGCCGGGCTGTACGTACGCCTGGGTCATGGTCCACAGGCGGCTGTAGCTCTGGGAGATGCCGGCCGGCGGGTCGAAGGGGGCGTCGGGCCAGAGCGAGGTGGGGGTGGCGGCCATGCCCGCGCGGAAGGCGCGCGCGAGCGTGCCCGTCTCGGCGAGGCGTCCGGCGTAGGGCTCGGCCCCGGCGTCGAAGCCGGAGCCGAGCTGGAGGTCGAGCCAGCGGAGCCGCAGGGTCTCGAACTCGTCGGCCGGGTCGGCCGCGTGGGCGGAGGGGGACAGCGCGAGGGCGGCCGCGGTGGCGGCCGTCGTGCTCAGGAAGGTGCGGCGGGACCAGAGGGGCAGGGACACGGGAGCCTCCCGGGGGAAGTGGTGGAGACCGGTCGGCGCCCGGTGTAACACCCTGTTTCCGACGCAATCAATGAGCACGACAGCACCTGGGGAAAGCGCTTACCGCCCGTCAGCTCCCGCAGTGGAAGCGGGCGCTGCCCCAGTCCGCGTGGTCGTTGCCGTTCCCGTCGCCGCCGTCGTCGACCACCAGGTCGACGTAGGAGGCGCCGGTGACGTCGGCGGTGAGCGGCCAGGCCGGGTCCGCGGCCTTGAGGACCGGGGACGTCACCTTCTCCGCGCCGTCCGCGAGGACGCTGAACCGGACGCTGCCCCGGGTGGTCTGGACGTCGTCCACCCCCACCTCGGCGGTGAGCGAGGTGCACCGGCCGCCGAGGTAGTAGCGGACCTTGGCGGGGGCGTGGGTGCCCAGGCCCTTGGCGTAGGCCACTCCCCCGATCCGCAGCGGGGAGCCGTCGCCGGTGCCCGTCTCGCCGTTGGAGAGGTCCCGCTCGACGGGTCCCCAGCCGTTGGTGGCCGAGGTCCAGTCGAGGTCGCTCGCCCAGCTGTCGGCGGAGGGCGGCGGGGGCAGGGTGCGGACGGTGGTGGCGGCGGTCAGCTTCCGCTCGCCTCCCCCGAGGCCGTACGCGACGGAGGCGCCCAGCGGGTACGGCTGGTACGCCGCGTCCACCGGCGGCGTCACCTGCCAGGTGGCGGTGGCCTCCGTGCCGGGCGCGACCGCGCCGAGGGCGACGGGGGCGGCCGGTTCGGCGGTCCAGCCCTCGGGGAGGGTGAGGACGGCCTGGGCGCCGGTGACCTCGGTGGCCTCGTCGTTGCCGAAGGTGGCCGTGACCTGGTTCGGGCGGCCGGGCTCCAGGGTCTCGGGCGCGGTGACCGTGAGGGTGCCGCAGGCGGCGCGCTCGGCGGCCGGGCCGAGGTCGGTGACGGTGAAGCCGTCCAGGACGAAGTCGGCGCCCTCCGGGGCGTCATCGCGCTTGCGCAGGCCGGTCCAGGTGTCGCCGCAGCCGGCGGTGACGGTCTCGGCGAAGTGCCCGGTGCTCGTCCCCCAGCTACCGCTGGGAGGTGCCCCCAGCTGCCCGATCGGGGTGCGCCGGGTCTCGACGGCCGGTCCGTTGCCGTTCGTACGGTCGTAGCCGGTGACCCACTCGTACGCGCCCGCGTGGCTGGACTGGTAGTCGTACTCCACGCGGTAGCTGTGTCCGTCCGTCATCGGGACGGTCCAGGGCGCGGTCCGGTAGACGAGTCCGCTGTTCTCGTCGTGCGACTTGAGGCTCTCGGCGCCGCCGATGACGTCGTCGATCAGCTTTCCGTTCCAGCCGGCCTGGGTGTACGGGGCGTGCAGCTGCGCGATGTGGGTGCGGGGGTCGGTCGTGCCGCCGGCGTCACCCTTGAGGAAGGGGCCCCAGCCCTGGTCGACGGCCTCGAAGTCCTCGTACACCGCGGTCCCGGCCTTGGCGGCGGGGGCGTTGGCGACGATCCGTACGTCGTCGACGCGGACGGTCGCCGGGCTGCCGCTCGCGGCCTGGATCCGCAGCGGGGCGGAGCCGTCGGCGGGGGCGGTGAAGGTGACCTTGGCGCGCTGGAAGCGGGTGCCGTTCCAGTCGGAGGCGGCTACCCGGTCCTCCAGGGAGGAGCGTTCGACGGTGACGGAGGCGCCGCCGGCGGAGAGGGTGGTCCGGCGCGTCTTCCCGGGCTCGACCTCGATCAGGGCGGAGGCGGTGTACCGCTTGCCGGGGGTGAGGCCGGTGATCTGCTGGCTGACCGAGGCGGTGGCGGTGCCGCTGAGCCTGGCGCTGTTGCGGCCCTGGCCGTCGGTGTCACGGGCGACGGTGCCCGCCTTGGTCCAGCCGCCGAGCTTCGCGTCGTTGAAGCCGGGGTCCTTCACCGGGGTGCCCTGGCCCCACTGCGGGGCGGTCTGCGCGGGGGCGCTGTCGGGGTAGAGGACGTAGGGCTGTCCGGCGGCGGCGTCGAGGGTGATCCGCCCGCCGGAGGGGCGCACGGTGGCGGTCTTCACGCGCCCGTTGTCGGTGAGCTTGTACACGGTGTACGCGCGCGTGCCGTCGGGGACGGCCCAGCTGGTGGTCCCGCCGCCCTTGTTGTAGTGGTAGAGCTTCTTGCCGCCGTCCCAGGGGAGCAGGTAGCTCTCGCCGTCGAGGACCTTGCGGCCGTTCTCGTAGAAGGTGCGGCGGCCGTTCTCGACGGTGCCGCGGACGCCGCCGGTGAAGGTGATGTCGTCGCCGTTCCAGCGGGTGATCTTCTGCTGCTGGAGGTACTTGGCGGGGAGGTTCCGCTGCCAGATGTTGGCGGAGAAGGCGTTCCAGTCGGTCTCGCCGGTCCAGCCCTCGAAGTCGACGAGTGCGGTCTGGCCGAGGACGGGATGGTTGTTCCAGACGTCCTTCTCGCCGTTGCGGATGAACCGGACGATCTGCGAGTTGAGGCCCTTGTTGGTGGCGCCCCCGTAGTCGAGGTCGTTGGCCCAGTGGGACCAGAGGGAGGCCCGCTCGAACTTCTCGGACCACTCGGTGGCGACGTTCCAGCCCTGCGCCTGGACGGCCTGCATCGTCTTGTCGGCGATCCAGCCGTGCGTGTAGTAGACGTCGATGTACAGCATCGACAGGTTGGGGTCGGTCTCGTCGCGGAGCTGCTGGAAGCGGCGGGCGAGGTCACCGCTGGTGATGTCCCGGCGCTGGTCGATGTAGTAGCTCTGGTTGAGCCAGTTCCAGCCGGGCTTCGTCTTGTCGACGAGGGTCTCGCTGAAGTTCTTCGCCTCGGGGTACGACTCGGTGGCGTTCACGTGGACGCCGAAGCCCGCGCCCCACTTCTTGCCCTCGCGGAGGAGGGTGTTGAGGTCGGCGAGGCCGCCGGCCCGCTTGTTGTAGTTGCCGCCGTAGTCGGGGTGGGCGGAGTCGTGGCCCTCGGAGCCGTACCCCTTGAGCAGCGCGAACTGGCCGAGTCCGTCCGTGGAGAGCGAGATCCGCTTGACGTCGTCGAGGGTGCGCAGGAAGGGGTGGGTGGCCTGGGAGGCGAAGTTGAACGGGATGTGGGCGACGACCCTGCGGGGCGTCTGGTCGCTGCCGGGGGCCTTGATCCCGATCGTGCGGAAGGCGACGGCGCCGTCCTGCCAGTCGGTGGTGCCGTCGGCGTTGGCGTCGGGGGTGACGACGACCTTCGCCCAGGGCAGGTTGTCGCCGCTCTCGGGCTGCGGGGCGCCGGCGCCGCGGTAGGTCCACTGGCCGGACCAGACGCCGACGCGGGTCTCCGTGCCGCTCCTGCGGGCCTGGTGCCAGAAGCGGGCGCCGTCGCGGGCGGAGGCTCCGGAGGGCTTGTCGTAGCTGGAGTTGGACTCGACGGCGGCGGCGAGCTGTCCGGTGTTGACGATCGCGTAGCTCGCGCCGACCGGGTTCGCCTCGGCGGCGGTGGTGTCGGTGACCTTCGCGAAGACGTCGGCGGTACGGGTGGAGTCCGGGTCGAGCCGGGTGAAGGCGGTGGCGGCGCCGGTGTCCGAGGAGCCGACGGAGACGAGGTCGTGGCCGGGGACGTCGATCGTGCCGACGCGGAAGGCCTCGGTGTCGCGGACGGCGGTCACCTTGAAGGTGGTGGTCCGGCCGTCGACGCCGAGCCGGGCGTCGATCTCGACGCCGGGCAGGTCGGGGAAGACGAGGGTGTACGCGGCGGAGGTGGCGGTGAGGACGGGGGCGCCCTTGGCCTGGACGGCGTGGGCGGTGCCGTTGAGCACCACCTGCGTGACCGGGGCCGTACTCCCGAGGAGACGGGCGCCGCTCGCGCGGTCGGTGTACGAGAGGACGCGGGGGAAGTCCTCGGCGACGGCGACGGCGAGCTGGTCGGAGCCGATCTCGGCGGCTGCGGTGTCGGTGGCGGCGGCGGTAGCGGTGGTGGTGGCCGTGGTGCCGTCCGCCAGGGCGGGCCCGGAGAGGGCGAACACGGTGGCCGACGCGGCGGCGAGCGCGCAGACCGTGCGGACTCTGGAGGAGAGGGGGAGGGACATGCGGACCAGTCAGCCGCGCCCCGGCGGCACCGTCAACGAGATCGAGCCGCGCGGGCCCCTCCAGTCCAAGAACCCCCTTCGGTTAGTCCAAGTGACCGCCGAAGGGGGCTTCTTGGGCCCGGCGGTCGGTCAGCAGCCGCCGCAGTTGTAGAAGGTCACGTCCCAGTGGCTGCCCTCGTCGGCGTAGACGTTGCCCGCGCCGGACTTCCACTGCGGGGCTCCGTCGCCGCGCAGCCCGATGTAGGTGAACGTGTTCTTGATGTAGCTGCCGACGCAGGTGTACTTGCTGAAGTCGAGCTTGTAGCCGTTCCAGTGCGAGTACGTGCCGCTCGCGTGGCCGACCTCGGTGCCGCCGGTGATGTTGAGGGCGCAGCCGCTGGCGCTCTTGAGGGTCTGGGCGCCCTGGGCGGTGGCGAGGTTGAGCTGCTCGAAGGACGTGCAGGTGGAGTTGTAGCGGTCGGAGCAGTTGCCGGACGAGGACCAGGTGATCCCGGAGGCCCGGAACATCGAGGTCGCGGTGGCGTGGCTGATCTTGGTGACCGCGTGGGCGTCGGTGGCGGTGGTGAGGGCGCCGAAGCCGGGCGCGAAGAGTGCGCCGAGGACGAGGGCGACTGCGGTGAGGACGGAGCGGAGCTTCACGGGGGGATCCTCCTGCTGGTGACCGTGACGGATGGGGACGGCTGTGCAGGTGGTGCTCGTCGCGCAGGGAGATGGTGCCGTAGTTCTACGCGCGTCCGCCAGAGGGCGGGCGCGCGTAGTTCTACGCGCGTCCGCAAGAGGGTGTCGATGCCGACGTGACGCCGTCCGAATGAACCCCTTCCCCAGATGTTGAATGTTGAACGGAATAGGGTTACAGTCATTCTCGTTGAAGGTTCAACAAACACCGACAAGGAGCACGTCATGGGTATCTTCGGCCGCAAGAACACCGAGTCCGCCGTCGCCACCGCCACCCTGCCGGTCGACCCGGCCCTGGCCGCCCTCACCGGCGACTACTCCATCGACCCGGCGCACAGCAGCATCGGCTTCACCGTCCGTCACGCGATGGTCACCAACGTCCGCGGCACCTTCGCCGAGCACGAGGGCGCGCTGAAGCTCGACGGTTCGAACCCGGGCGCCTCCACCGCCTCCATCGACATCAAGATCGCCTCCATCGACACCGGCATCGGCGACCGCGACGGTCACCTGCGGAGCGGCGACTTCTTCGACGCCGAGCAGTTCCCGCTGATGAGCTTCCGCTCCACGAGCGCCGAGCAGCTGGGCGGCGACAAGTACCGGATCACCGGCGACCTGACCATCAAGGACGTCACCAAGCCGCTCGCCATCGACCTGGAGTTCAACGGCACCGCGACGGACGTCTACGGCAACGAGCGCGTCGGCTTCGAGGGCTCCGCCGAGATCCTCCGCTCCGCGTGGGGCCTGACCTGGAACGCGGCCCTGGAGACCGGCGGCGTCATGGTCAGCGACAAGGTCAAGCTGAACTTCGACATCTCCGCGATCAAGAACGCCGCCTGATCCCTCCGCCGGCACCCTGAACACACGAGCGCGCCCGCCCTCCGCGACAGCGGAAGGCGGGCGCTCGGCGTTGCGTGACGCCCCGGGCGTCAGCCGTGCTTCTCGGCGGCGGCACGGAAGCGAGGGCGGTCCTCGCTGCCCCGGTGAGGTCGCCCACTGCTCGCCCCTCGGCTTCGTCTTCCCCTTCAGCGGGTCGGCCCCGGTGAGGACGCGGTACTCCCCAACCCGTTCGGGTCCTTCGACGACCCGGTCCGGGACAGCCCCGCCCTGCCCGGACCCGGCCATCGCGGTGGAACCGGCCCCCGACCGCCCCGCCGGGGGCTCCCCCTCGAACGAGAGCGCCCTCGCGACCCCGAGGGCGACGATCCCCGCGACCACGCCGAGGACGATCCTCTGCCGATGGCCTCGCCCTGGGCGAAGGCCTCGGAGGAGGGGTCCACGGCAGGGGTGATCATGACGAGGATCGTCGGGGCGCCGCAGGCCCGCGCCGCGGTTACGGTCCCGCATCGCCCGGCGGCACGATCGCGCAGGTCAGACGGCCTTCGCCGCTGCCTCGACGACCGCCGGGACCAGGCGGTCGTTCTCCGGGGCGCCCGGGCCGGACATGAAGCCGAAGCGGCGGCGGGTGTAGCTGTACGCGAGGCCCGTGGCCGGGTCGGCGAAGGACTGGGATCCGGGGGCGCCGCTGTGGCCGATCGCCGTGTCGCTGAGGGACGGATGGCGGGTGGCGAGCGGGACGAAGCCGAGGCCGAAGGCGTTCTCCTCGCCCGTGACGAGGTCGGTGCCTCGGGAGTGGATCCGGGCGAACTCGGCCAGGGTGTCGGGGGTGAGCAGCGGGGGCCGGCCGTCGAGCTCGCCGGCGATCGCCGCGTACATCCGGGAGAGGCCGCGGGCGGTGCCGATGCCGCCGCCGGAGAGCGGCGCCTCGGCCCGTACGGCCCGCGCGTTGGCGTAGGCGACGATGTCGAGCGGCGGATCGGCGTGCAGGTCGAACGCGACGGCCAGCAGACTGTCGGGGGCGATCGGGTTCTCGGCGAGCAGGGCCTGCTGGGCGGGGGTGGGCAGCATCGGCAGGGCCGTACGGAAGCGCGGTTCGAGCTCCTCGGGCAGGCCGAGGTAGTAGTCGAGGGCGTACGGGGCGCGGACCCGCTCCTCGAAGAGTTCCCGGGCCGTCCGGCCGGTGGCCCGCAGCACCACCTCGCCGACCAGGGCGCCGATGACCAGGGCGTGGTAGCCGTGGCCGGTGTCCGGCTCCCAGAAGGGGCGCTGGCCGGCGAGCCGCGCGGCGATCGCCCGGTCGTCCGCCAGCTCGTCGAGGGTGAAGCCGCCGTCCGTGCCGATCACCCCGGAGCGGTGGGCGAGCAGCTGCCGCAGGGTGATCTCCTCCTTGCCCTCGGCGGCGAACTCGGGCCACCAGGAGGCGACTTCGCGGTCCAGGTCGAGGACGCCGTCCTGGACGAGGAGGGCGGCGACCAGGGCCATGGCGCCCTTGGAGGACGAGTAGAGCCCGAGCAGGGAGTCGCCGTCGACGCCGTCACCACCCCAGAGGTCGACGACGAGTCTGCCCCGGTGGTGGACGGCGAGCTGGGCGCCGCCGTCGCGTGCCTCGTCCGCGACGATCCCCGCGAACACCTTGCGTACGGACTCGAATCCGGGCTCCACAGTGCCGTGGACGTCGGTCATGGTCGCTCCCCCGTGGGTGTCGTCGTCGCGGTCAGACAGCAGAACGATCAAGAGCGCGAATCCCTTCCCGCTCACCGGAGTTCGCTCCGGTTCCACTCCCGGACGAGCTCGCGAAGAGGAGTCCGGCGGCGAGGAGGACGGCGGCGCAGGTGGCGGCGTGGACGCCGAGCGCGACGGCGTACGGGCCGCCGTGGGCGATGACGGTGAGCGCGTCCACGAAGGGGGCGATCGCCAGACACAGCATGACCCAGGCCAGCGAGCGGCGCCGGCCGAGCGCGAGGAGGGTGAGCACGACCGCGCCGTTGGCGAGGTCGCGGCCCGCCTTGACCGTGAAGTATCCGGCGGCGTCGCCCTCGGGCCAGGAGGGGAGGCCGAAGCCGGAAGCGGCGGTCTCGGGGTCGAGCAGGAACCGGGTGCCGAACGAGAGGCAGAAGAGTCCGAGCAGGGCGGTCAGGACGGTGGCGAGGCGGTGGGTCTTCATGGGTCCCCCAGAGTGTTGATCCGGCATCGATCCAGCGCGAGTTAGCATCGCTAGTACCTGTGCCAACGCTAGACCTGGCGCAGCCCTCGTGTCTAGCAGCGCTAGCAACCGAGCGCGCCCGTGCACCGACAGGGCCGCCGAACGCGCCTGAAACCGCTGGTCAACGCCTTTGTCAGTGGCGGCCGCTAGCGTCGTCGGCATGGAATTCCGCATCGACAGCGCCGTGTTGACCGAAGCCGTGGCCTGGGCCGCGCGCGTCCTCCCGGCCCGCTCCCCCATGCCCGTCCTCGGCGGTCTGCTCCTGGAGGCGGCGGACGGAAGACTGCGCGTCTCGGGCCTCGACCACGAGGCCTCGGCCCGCGTCGAGGTCGAGGCCGACACCGCCGTCGAGGGCCGGGCGCTGGTCCTCGGCCGGCGTCTGCTCGACATCTGCAAGGTCCTCCCGAGGGGCGGCACCGAGCTGGCCGTGGAGGGCGCCCGCCTCTCGGTGACCTCGGGCGGCGCCCGCTTCGGCCTCTCCCTGCTGCCGCTCGACGACTACCCGGCCGCGCCGGCACTGCCCGAGGTGCGCGGCCTGGTGGACGGGGACGCCTTCGCCGCGGCGGTCGGCCAGGTCGCCGTGGCCGCGGGCCGTGACGACTCGCTGCCCGTCCTCACCGGGATACGGCTCGCCCTGGACGGCGCCACCATGACGCTGGCCGCCACCGACCGCTACCGGTACGCGGTCCGCACCCTGAAGTGGAAGCCGGAGGCCGACGCCCCCGCGGAGGGCGCCGACGTGGTCGTCCCGGCCCGCCGGCTCACGGAGATCGCCCGCTCCCTCGCGGGCGCCGGCCCGGCCCGGCTCGCCCTCGACGGCGGCTCGATCGGCTTCGAGAGCGCCGGCATGCGCACCACCACCCGGCTGCTCGACGGCCGGCTCCCCCGCCACGACAAGCTGTTCGCCCTCGGGGAGCACGCGCTCGCGGTGACCGAGCGGGCCCCGCTGACCGAGGCCGTCAAGCGGGTCGCGGTCGTCGCGGAGGGCGACAGCCCGGTCCAGCTGGCCTTCTCCCCCACCGGCCTGCATCTCCAGGCGGGCTACGAGGACGACGTGGCCTCCCAGCACCTCCCCGGCACGCTCACGGGACCGGACTCCCTGACGGTCGCCTTCAATCCGGGCTACCTCCTGGACGCGCTGGGCTCCCTGGACGCCCCCGAGGTCCGCTTCCACCTCCTGGGACCCGGCCAGCGCGCCCTGCTCACCAACGGCCCGGACGCGACCCACCGCCATCTGCTGATGTCGGTGAAGCCGCTGGTCTGACCCGCCCGGAAAGGGGGCTAGAACCCGCCGCCGCCGTCGAACCCGCCGCCCCCTCCGAAGTCGCCGCCGCCGAAGCCGCCACCGTCCCCGCCGCCGAAGTCGCTCGAACCGAAGCCGGACGAGTCGAAGTCGGCGCCGGAGAAGTCACCGCCCTGGAAGTCGCCGCCGCCGTACTCGGAGGCGTAGGCCGGGGTGGAGAGCATGGAGCCGAGCATGGTGCCCACGAGGAGGCCGGGGAGCATGCCGCCGCCGAAGTAGCCGCCGGCCCAGGGGCCGTAGGCGGGGCCCGCCTCCCAGTAGGGGCGGCGGCCGGTGTCGGTGTCGACGGTGCGGGCCACGGGGTCGAGGCCGTCGTCGACGCGGGCCGCGTCGGCGGCGCAGACGGGGACCTGACGGGGGGCGCCGCCGGCCGGGGTCCAGGTGCGGTCATCGGCGGCGGGGCCGTGGCGCGGGTCGAAGAAGCAGGGCGGTCGGCGCTCCGGCAGCGGGCGGGACTCCCGGCGGGCGGCCAGGACGGCGAGGGAGAAGCGGCCGTCCTCCAGGGCCTGGGTGACCTCGCGGACCTCGTGCGGGCGGGTGACCGCGCCCATGCGGGACTTGGCCGTGTCGTACGAGTCGAGGGCGCGCTCGTAGTCGCCGCGCATGGCGTCGTCGGCGCCGGCCTCGGCGGGGTGGAAGTCGAGGCGTTCGAGTTCCTCGCCGAAGGCGGTGATGTCCTCGTCGACGACGACCCGGAGCCGGTCGAGGGCGGCGCGCTCCTCGGCCTCCTTGCGGAGCCGGTTGCGGCGGACGACCGCGTAGGCGCCCGCGCCGCCGGCGACGACGACCGCGCCGAGGGTCACGAGCCCGGCGACGGGGACGCCGGAGTCGGTGCCGACGGAGCCCCAGGAGGCGGGGGCGGAGCCGCGCAGGGTGGGCAGGGCCTGGTCGACGAAGTTGTTGAGCTCGGTGACGGCGTCGGCGCCGGGCTGGCGGACGGAGGTGACGAGGTTCCGTACGGCCTGCTCGGACATCACCCGGGGGTCGGCGCCCGCGTTGAAGCCGTCGCCGAGGCGGATGGCGTAGAGGCCGGTGATGCCGGTCTGGGTGCGCAGGTTCCGCAGCAGGTTCTCGGGCGGGAACTGCGCGTTCGCGGGGAGCACCGCCACGAAGAGCGGCTTGTCCGCGTCTTTGATCTTCTGCGCGAGGGCGTTCGCGTCGGCCGTGGAGAGTTGTCCGGCGGCGCCGGGATCGACGTACACCGGCCCCTGCTTCAGGGCGGCTGCCGCGTCGGGAACGCCCGTGGCCCTGGCGCTCGCGAGGGGCGCCAGGACCAGCAGCAGGAGCAGCGTCAGCCCGCCGAGCGCCGACCATACGGATATCGCCCTGGTCCTCATGGTTCGACGCTACCCGAATCGAACCAAACGGGATATAGAGGAACTATTCGGCGGGGTCGATCCCGGCGCGCAGGAGGCCGTACGTGAAGGCGTCCTCCAGGGCCTGCCAGGACGCGGCGATGACGTTCTCGCCGACGCCGACCGTGGCCCACTCGCCGTTGCCGTCGCTGGTGGTGACCAGGACCCGGGTCGTGGACTCGGTGCCGTGGCGGCCCTCCAGGATGCGGACCTTGTAGTCGACCAGCTCGAACTTCGCGAGCTGGGGGTAGATCCGCTCCAGGGCCACCCGCATCGCCCGGTCGAGGGCGTTGACCGGGCCGTTGCCCTCGGCGGTGGCGACGATCCGCTCGCCCTTGGCCCAGAGCTTCACGGTCGCCTCGTTGGCGTGGGTGCCGTCGGGGCGGTCCTCGACGATCGCGCGCCAGGACTCCGTACGGAAGTAGCGGCGGGCCCGGCCCTCGGCCTCCTCGCGGAGCAGCAGCTCGAAGGAGGCGTCGGCGGCCTCGTACGTGTAGCCCTTGAGCTCGCGCTCCTTGACCCGCTCGACGACGCGGCCGACGAGCTCGCGGTCGCCGCCCAGGTCGACGCCGAGCTCCTTGCCCTTGAGCTCGATGGAGGCGCGGCCGGCCATGTCGGAGACGAGCATCCGCATGGTGTTGCCGACCAGCTCGGGGTCGATGTGCTGGTAGAGGTCGGGGTCCACCTTGATCGCGGAGGCGTGCAGTCCGGCCTTGTGGGCGAAGGCGGAGACGCCGACGTACGGCTGGTGGGTGGAGGGGGTGAGGTTGACGACCTCGGCGATGGCGTGCGAGATCCGGGTCATCTCGGCGAGCGCGCCCTCGGGGAGGACCTTCTTGCCGTACTTGAGCTCCAGGGCCGCGACGACGGGGAAGAGGTTGGCGTTGCCGACCCGCTCGCCGTAGCCGTTGGCGGTGCACTGGACGTGGGTGGCGCCCGCGTCGACGGCGGCGAGGGTGTTGGCGACGGCGCAGCCGGTGTCGTCCTGGGCGTGGATGCCGAGGCGGGCGCCGGTGTCGGCGAGGACGGTGGCGACGACGGCCTGGATCTGGGCGGGGAGCATGCCGCCGTTGGTGTCGCAGAGGATGACGACGTCGGCGCCGGCCTCGCGCGCGGCGCGGACGACGGCCTTGGCGTAGTCCGGGTTCGCCTTGTAGCCGTCGAAGAAGTGCTCGCAGTCGACGAAGACCCGGCGCCCCTGGGAGGTCAGGTAGGCGACGGTGTCGCGGACCATCTCCAGGTTCTCGTCGAGCGTGGTGCGGAGGGCGAGCTCGACGTGCCGGTCGTGCGACTTGGCGACCAGGGTGATCACCGGGGCGCCGGAGTCGAGGAGCGCCTTGACCTGGGGGTCCTCGGCCGCGCGGCCCCCCGCCCTGCGGGTGGCGCCGAAGGCGACGAGCTGCGCGTTCTTGAACGCGATCTCCTGCGTCGCGCGGGCGAAGAACTCCGTGTCGCGCGGGTTGGCGCCGGGCCAGCCGCCCTCGATGAAGCCGACGCCGAACTCGTCGAGGTGCCGGGCGATGGTCAGCTTGTCCGCGACGGTGAGGTTGATGCCTTCACGCTGCGCCCCGTCGCGCAGCGTCGTGTCGAAGACATGGAAACTGTCGTCGAGGCGCGAGCCCTCGGCGTTCTCCGTGGTCATGGCTGTGATGGCTCCTGTCGGATGTGGCTCCGGAAGGTATGGATCCACTTGCCCCCATTCTCACGCGCTGTCCGCTTCCGGCGTGGGTGGGGCCGGAAAACGAAAAAACCCCTCGCGGGTGCGAGAGGTCTGCGCGCGGGTCTGGGGCACGGTGTCCGCCTGCGTGGGGATCGTTCCACGCCTCAGCGGCCACTGCGGACCGGCGCGCTGCTGCCGGTAATCATCGTGGTAGCAAGCACGCCGGAAGTCTGACACAGGTCCCGGACCGCCGGGACGGCGGTCTCACGATACGGGCAGTTGATCTCGCGGCCGCTCGGACTGGGCGGCGCCGACGCGACCCAGGTCGATGTCCCGGGTCTCCCGCATCGCGAGGTAGACGACCAGGGAGACGGCCGCGCAGCCCGCCACGTACCAGTAGAAGCCCGACTCGACGCCGGCGTCCTTGAACCACAGCGCCACGTACTCGGCGGTGCCGCCGAAGAGGGCGTTGGCGATCGCGTACGGCAGGGCGACGCCGAGGGCGCGGATGCCGGTCGGGAAGAGCTCGGCCTTCACGCAGGCGTTGATCGAGGTGTAGCCGGTGACGACGACCAACGCGAGGAGGGAGAGGCCGAGCGCCGGCCAGAAGGAGCCGGCGTGCTTGAGCATCGTCAGGATCGGGACGGTGAGGACGGTGGAGCCGACCGCGAAGGTGATGAGGAGCGGCCGGCGCCCGATCCGGTCGGAGAGCCGCCCGGCGAGCGGCTGCAGGCAGGCGAAGACGATCAGGGCGCAGAAGGAGACCAGGGTGGCGGTCTGCTTGGGCAGTCCGGCGGAGTTGGACAGGTACTTGGTGAGGTAGGTGGTGTACGTGTAGTAGGCCACGGTCCCGCCCATGGTGAGCGCGATGACGAGGAAGGCCTCCCGCTTGTGCGCCCACAGGGCCTTGAGGGTGCCCTGCTGTCCCCGCGCGACCCCGGAGTCGGCGGTCTCCGCGTACACCTCGGTCTCCAGCATGGTGCGGCGCAGGTAGAAGACGACGGCCGCACCGAGGGCGCCGACGACGAAGGGGATGCGCCAGCCCCAGGCGTGCAGGGCGTCGGCGGACAGGGTGTGCTGGAGGACGAGCAGCAGGCCGAGGCCGAGGATCTGTCCCGCGGTCATCGACACGTACTGGAAGCTGGAGGCGAAGCCTCGGTGCTGCGGCGCGGAGGCCTCGGTGAGGTAGGTGGCGCTGGCCGCGTACTCGCCGCCGACGGAGAGACCCTGGAGGAGGCGGGCGACGAGGAGGACGGCGGCGCCGCCGTAGCCGGCGACGGAGTACGTCGGGGCGACGGCGATCAGCACCGCGGAGGCGGACATCAGCGTCACGGTGAGGGTGAGCGCCGCCTTGCGGCCCTTCCGGTCGCCGACCCGGCCGAGGAGCCAGCCGCCGACGGGCCGCATGAAGAAGCCGACGGCGAAGATGCCGGCGGTGTTCATGAGCTTGGCGGTGTCGTTGCCCTCGGGGAAGAAGGCCCCCGCGAAGTAGGTGGCGAAGCTCGCGTACACGAACCAGTCGAACCACTCGACCATGTTGCCCGCGGAGCCGACCCAGATCTTCTTCCAGTGCTCTCGTCCCATGGGCAGGAACCGTGCCGGAGGGGGCGCGGCACCGACAAGGGTGCAGCGCGCAACGATCGGGAGTACTTACGTGCGTTACGTTCGCGCGATCAGGGTTTCGGAGACGAACTCCCGCACGTGACCGAGGACTTGCTCCCGCCCCGTACCCGGCAGACCGACGGCGACGTGCACGCTGAAGCCGTCGAGCAGGGCCCTCAGGCGGGTGGCGAAGCGGTCCGGGTCGACCGCCCGGAACTCGCCGCGCGAGACTCCCTCGGCGAGGATCGCGACGAGGTCCCGGTGCCAGGCCCCCTCGATGGCGGCCTGCCGGGCACGGGCGTCGTCGTCGGCGTTCTGGGACCGGTTCCAGACCTCCAGCCAGAGCGTCCAGTGCGGGTCCCGGGGCCCGTCGGGCACGTAGACGTCGATGTACCCGTCGAGCCGGTCGCGCACCGCCCCGGGCCGGGACAGCAGCGCGCTCCGCTCGGCCCCGAGCCGGCCCTCGCTCCACTCCAGGGTCTGCAGCAGCAGCTCGTCCTTGGTGCGGAAGTAGTAGAGGAGGTGCCCGCTGCTCATCCCCACCTGCCGCCCGAGCCCGGCCATGGTGAGCCCGTCGAGCCCGCGCTCGGCGATGGTGTCCATGGCCGCGGCGAGCACGTCCTCACGGGGCGGTGCGGCCTGGTTGCGGCGACGGGGGTGGGGGGTGGGCGGATTGCTGCTCTGACTCACTCGTACGTTCTACAGGATGCGGCCGTCGGGCAGCGGGGTCGCCGTCGGGGTGCGGGACCGGCACGGCCGCACGCCCTCTCCCGGCGTGCGGCCATGACCAGCGGTTTTCTCAGACTTTCGGCTGCTGCTGCGTGATGCAGTGGATGCCGCCGCCGCCCGCGAAGATCGTGCGGGCGTCGACCAGGACGACCTCGCGCTCCGGGAAGAGGCGGCGGAAGATCTCGGCCGCGAGTTCGTCGTGGGGGTCGTCGAAGGCGCACAGGACGACGCCGCCGTTGCACAGGTAGTGGTTGATGTACGAGTAGTCGACCCAGTCGCCCTCCTCGTCCTTGAGGACGGTCGGGGCCGGTATCTCGACGACCTCCAGGGGGCGGCCCTGGGCGTCGGTCTGGCCGCGCAGGATGTTCACGTACATCCGGGAGCGCTCGTAGTCGGGGTGGGCCGGGTCCTGCTGGCTGTGGACGAGGACCGTGCCGGGGCGGGCGAAGGCGGCGACGATGTCGACGTGGCCCTGGGTGCCGTAGATGCCGTAGTCGCCGGCGAGGCCGTGCGGGAGCCAGACGGCCTTCGTCGTGCCGAGCTTGGCGTGGATCTCCTGCTCGACCTGCTCGCGGGTCCACTCGGGGTTGCGGCCGGAGCCGAGCTGGACGGTGTCGGTCAGCAGGACCGTGCCCTCGCCGTCGACGTGGATCGCGCCGCCCTCGTTCACCAGCGGAGACGGCAGTACGGGGACTCCCGCCACGTCCGCGACATGGCGGGCGATCTTGGAGTCGTGCTCCCAGCGGGCCCAGTCCTGGGCTCCCCAGCCGTTGAACACCCAGTCCACGGCGGCGAGTTCGGTGCCGTCGGTGACGAAGGTCGGGCCGATGTCGCGCATCCAGGCGTCGTCGAGCTCGCGCTCGACGAGGTCGATCTCCGGGCCGAGGAGCGCGGCGGCCGACTCGGCGTCGCCGGGTGCGACGACCATCGTCACGGGCTCGAAGCGGCGGACGGCGCGGGCCACCGACGCCCAGGCGGTGCGCGCCTCGGCGAGTTCCTCCTCGTTCGTGAAGGTGGGGTTGGGGCTGGGCCAGGCCATCCAGGTGCGCTCGTGCGGCATCCACTCGGCGGGCATGCGGAAGGTCATGAGTCAGGTCCTAGAGGAAGTAGAGGCGGTTGAGGGAGACGGACTCGGCCGCCTCGGAGCGGATCGGGGAGCCGTCGAGCGAGACGAGACCGGTGCGGCCGTCGACCTGCACGTCGCCGACGCGGGAGTTGAGCCGCAGGTCGGCGGGGCCGATGCCGCGGGTGCCGCGGACGGGGACGCGCCGGCGGCGGGTCGGCATCGCGTCGGAGCCGAGGTCGACGGCTGCCTGTGCCACGAACGCGACGGAGATCTCGGCGGGCGTGGCGCCGTGCGCGCCGAACAGCGGTCCGAGGACGAGCGGTTCACAGGTGTCGGTGGCGGCGTTCGGATCGCCCACGACCCCCCACGCGGGGAAGCCGTTCTTGATGACCATCTGCGGCTTGGCGCCGAAGAACTCCGGCCGCCAGAGCACGACGTCGGCCATCTTCCCGACCTCGATCGAGCCGATCTCGTGGGCGAGGCCGTGGGCGATCGCCGGGTTGATGGTGAGCTTGGCCATGTAGCGCAGCACGCGCGCGTTGTCGTCGTGCGCGCCGTCGCCCTCCATGGGTCCGAGCTCGGCCTTCATCTTCCCGGCCATGGCGAAGGTCCGGCGTACGGTCTCGCCGGCCCTTCCCATCCCCTGCGCGTCGGAGGAGGTGATCCCGATCGCGCCGAGGTCGTGCAGGACGTCCTCCGCGCCCATCGTCCCGGCCCTGATCCGGTCGCGCGCCATGGCCGCGTCGCCGGGCAGGTCGGTCTTCAGGTCGTGGACGGAGACGATCATCCCGTAGTGCTCGGCGACCGCGTCGCGGCCGAAGGGGAGCGTGGGGTTGGTGGAGGAGCCGATGACGTTCGGCACGCCCGCCATCTTCAGGACGTTGGGGACGTGTCCGCCGCCGCAGCCCTCGATGTGGAAGGCGTGGATCGTACGGCCTTCCAGGACGCTCAGGGTGTCCTCCACCGACAGGCACTCGTTCAGGCCGTCGCTGTGCAGCGCGACCTGGACGTCGTGCTCCTCGGCGACCCGCAGCGCGGTGTCGAGCGCCCGGGTGTGGGCGCCCATGTCCTCGTGGACCTTGAACCCCGACGCCCCGCCCTCGGCGAGCGCCTCGACGAGCGGCGCCGGATCCGAGGACGAGCCGCGGGCGAGGAAGCCGATGTTGACCGGCCACGCGTCGAAGGCGCTGAAGGCGTGCTTGAGGGCCCAGGGCGAGTTGACGCCGACGCCCCAGACGGGGCCGAACTCCTGGCCGATGACCGTGGTGACGCCGCTCGCGAGCGAGGCCTCCATGATCCTGGGCGACAGGAGGTGGACGTGGGTGTCGACGGCTCCGGCGGTGGCGATGAGGCCCTCGCCGGAGACGATCGAGGTGCCGGTGCCGACGACGACGTCGACCCCGTCGAGGGTGTCGGGGTTGCCGGCCCGGCCGATCGCGTGGATCCGGCCCTCGCGGATGCCGACGGACACCTTGCGGATGCCCTGCACGGCGTCGATGACCAGGACGTTGCTGATGACGACGTCGCAGGTCTCGCGGACGGCCGCGGCCTTGAGGTGGAGGCCGTCGCGGGCGGTCTTGCCGAAGCCGGCGAGGAACTCGTCGCCGGGCTTCTGGGAGTCGGACTCGACGCGGACGACGAGCCCGGAGTCGCCCAGGACGACTCGGTCGCCGGCGCGTGGGCCGTGCACGGATGCGTACTCGTACGGGTCCATCAGTCCTCGTCTCCGTTCTCGACGCCCAGGTAGCCGCAGGCCGCCGCGCGTCGCAGGGCCTCTTCCTTCGCGCCGGGCGCGTCCAGCGGGCCGTCGACCAGGCCGGCGAAGCCGATGGCGACGCGGGCGCCGCCGATCGGCACGAGCCCGACCTCGGCCTCGCCGCCCGGGTCGAAGCGGAAGGAGGCTCCGGCCGGGATCGCGAGCCGCATGCCGTAGGCGGCGGCGCGGTCGAAGTCGAGGCGCGGGTTGACCTCGAAGAAGTGGAAGTGGGAGGTGACGCTCACCGGGACCGTCGCCGTGTTCCGTACGGTCAGCCGCACGTCCGGCTCCGGCTCGGGATGCTCGGGTCCGGGCAGCAGCGCGCCGGGGGCGTCCGCCCCCGGTGAGCCGCCGCCGATCGGGCCGGAGACGACCGCGAGCCGCGAGCCGTCGTCGAAGACGGCCTCGACGTGGACCTCGGTGACCACGTCGGCGACGCCGGGCAGGACGTCGTCGGGGCCGAGGACGGAGCGGGCGGCCTCGATCGCCTCGGCGAGTCGCTTGCCGTCGCGGGCCGCCTCGCAGACGGTGTCCGCGATGAGCGCGGTCGCCTCGGGGACGTTGAGCCGCAGGCCCCGGGCCCGGCGGGCGCGGGCGAGCTCGGCGGCGCCGAAGAGCAGCAGCCGATCGCGTTCCGTGGGGGTCAGTCGCACGCCCCATACACCTCCTGCAATTGCGACACGTTTGAGCGACACTCTAAATGTTGAGACGCCCGCTTCCAAGCATTGACGTCGCCGACAGGCGTAGGTCACATTGAGCGCCGCTCTAAAACTTCCCCTTCGCCCCCGCAGGGAGTCCTCATGCCGATAGAACAGCGCGGAGTCGACACGATCCCCGAGGCCGAACGCACCAGCGGCCCCCGCGACCTCGTGTCGATCCTGCTCGGATCCAACCTCTGTCTGGGGGTGATCGTCTTCGGCTGGCTGCCGGTCTCCTTCGGCCTGGGCTTCTGGGCCTCTGTGACATCCGTCATCACCGGCACCCTCGTCGGCGTCGCGGTCACCGCCCCGCTCGCGCTCGTCTCGCTCCGGACCGCGACCAACCTCTCCACCTCCTCCGGCGCCTTCTTCGGCGTCCGCGGCCGGCTCGTCGGCTCCGTGGTCGGGCTGCTGCTCTCGCTCGGTTACACCGCGCTGACCCTCTGGATCGGCGGCGACGTGATGGTGGGCACACTCGCCCGCCTCGTCGGCCTGCCGACCGGCGGCACCGCCCACGCCGTCGTCTACGCCTTCCTCGCCGCCTGCACGGTGGTCGGCGCGGTGTACGGCTACCGGCTGCTGCTCCGGCTGAGCAAGGCCCTCGCGATCGGCATGACGGTGCTCCTCGCCGTCGGCCTGGCCGCCTACGCCGGTGACTTCACGACGGCCGCCGTCCCGGACACCCCGTACCTGCTCGGCTCCTTCTGGCCGACCTGGCTGCTCTCGGCGGTCGCGGCGGGGCTCAGCGGCCCCGTCGCCTTCATCACCCTGCTCGGCGACTACACCCGGTACGTCTCCCCCGAGCGGTACAGCGCGAAGACCGTGTGGCGGGCCACCTGCCTGGGCCTGACCGTGGGCCTGCTGGTCCCGCAGCTCTTCGGCACGTTCACCGCCCTGGCGGCGCGCGGCGGCCTGGACTACGCGGGACCGCTCGTCGCCGCGTCGCCCGTCTGGTACCTCGTACCGCTGCTCGTCTCCGCCACCGCCGGCTCCGTCGGCAACGCCGGCCTGATGCTGTACTCGATGGGGCTCGACCTCGACGCGATCCTGCCGAAGGCCACGCGCGCACGTGCCACCCTCGTGGTCGCGGCGGTGGCGACGGCCTTCGTCTTCGCCGGCCACTTCGCCTCGGACGCCCAGACGGCGATGACCTCGTTCGTGCTGCTGCTCACCGCGATCGGGACCCCGTGGGCGGTGATCACCCTGATCGGGCACACGCGCTGCGGCGGTGACTACGACCCGGAGGCGCTCCAGGTCTTCAACAACCGCTCGCGCGGCGGGATCTACTGGTT
Organism: Streptomyces sp. R-07; assembly: GCF_049913175.1. Taxonomy (NCBI): domain Bacteria; kingdom Bacillati; phylum Actinomycetota; class Actinomycetes; order Kitasatosporales; family Streptomycetaceae; genus Streptomyces; species Streptomyces sp. R-07. Next base: position 5,679,106 of record NZ_CP183978.1, on the reverse strand, counting down.
CTCCGCGGGCTGGCACCCGCGCGCCACCGCCTCCTGGGCGGTCGGCGCGGCGGTCGGCCTGGCCGCGGTGTCGACGCCGCTCTACGAGGGGCCGCTGCTCGCCCTCACGGGCGGGATCGACTGCAGCTTCGTGTTCTCGGGGATCGTGGGCGGCGCGCTGTACGCCGTCCTGACGCCGAACAGGGCTCCCGGGACCGTGACGGCCCCGGAAGCCCTGGCGACGACGGAGTAGCGACTAGCCGAGCTCGTGCATCCAGCCGTGGACGTCCTCGGACTTGCCGGTCTGGATGGCGAGCAGCGCCTCGCGCAGCTTCATCGTGACCTCGCCGGGCTCCCCGCCCGACTGCTGCCACTCACCCCGGGCGGACTTGACCGTGCCGACCGGGGTGATGACGGCGGCGGTGCCGCAGGCGAAGACCTCGGTGAGGGTGCCGTTCTCGGTGTCGGCCTTCCACTGGTCGATGGAGACGCGGGCCTCCTCGGACGCGTAGCCGAGGTCCCCGGCGACCTTGAGGAGCGAGTCGCGGGTGATGCCCGCGAGCAGCGAGCCGGTGAGGGTCGGCGTGACGATCTTGTCCCCGTACACGAAGTACAGGTTCATGCCGCCGAGTTCCTCGACCCACTTGTGCTCGACCGCGTCGAGGTAGCAGACCTGGTCGCAGCCCTTGGCCGCCGCCTCGGCCTGCGCGAGCAGGGAGGCGGCGTAGTTGCCGCCGGTCTTGGCGTCGCCGACGCCGCCGGGGACGGCGCGGACGCGGTCCTCCGAGGCCCAGATGGAGACGGGCTTCACGCCGCCCTGGAAGTACGGGCCGGCCGGCGAGGCGATGACGACGAAGAGGTACTCGTTGGCCGGGCGGACGCCCAGGCCGACCTCCGTGGCGATCATGAACGGACGCAGGTAGAGCGAGTCCTCGCCGCCGTGCGCCGGAACCCACGCCTCGTCGTGCCGGACCAGGACGTCACAGGCCTCGACGAAGGTCTCCACCGGCAGCTCGGGCATGCCGAGCCGGCGGGCCGAGGACTGGAAGCGGCGGGCGTTGGCGTCGGGACGGAAGGTGGCGACCGAGCCGTCGGGCCGGCGGTAGGCCTTCAGGCCCTCGAAGATCTCCTGCGCGTAGTGCAGGACGTTCGTGGCCGGGTCCAGGGAGAGCGGGCCGTACGGCACGAGCTGGGCGTCGTGCCAGCCGCGGCCCTCGGTCCACCGGATGGTGACCATGTGGTCGGTGAAGTGGCGGCCGAATCCCGGGTTGGCCAGGATCGCCTCGCGCTCCGCGGCGGACAGCGGGCTGGAGGAGGGCTTGAGCTCGATCGTGGGCGTCGTCATGAGTGCGTGTCCTTCACCGGTTGTGATGGGGAGGACCGCGCGCGCATGCCGTCGTCGGGGACTGTCGTCCCTGACGAGCCGGCGTACGGGCATGCCCGTATGCCGCGGCCCCACGTTCGATTATCGCCCGTGGGGACCTGTGCGGAAAACGGGTGCGCGCGGTCCGGGGTCGGGGGGAAGCGCCCCGCGGCCGCGCAAGGAACGGCCGCCGGGCGCTTGTGCGACCCGGCGGCTGCTGCTGATGTCAGTCGGCGCGGGTCAGCTCGCTACTCGCGCGGCGAGCGCGTCGCCGATCTCGTCCGTCGTGCGGACGCTGTCGCCGCGCTCGGTGAGGTCGGCCGCGACGGCCTCCTCGACCCGGGCGGCCTCGGTCTCGTAGCCGAGGTGGCGGAGCAGGAGGGCGACGGAGAGGACGGTGGCCGTGGGGTCGGCCTTGCCCTGGCCCGCGATGTCCGGCGCGGAGCCGTGGACCGGCTCGAACATGGACGGGAACTCGCCGCTCGGGTTGATGTTGCCGGAGGCGGCGACGCCGATGCCGCCGGAGACGGCCGCGGCGAGGTCGGTGATGATGTCGCCGAAGAGGTTGTCGGTGACGATCACGTCGAAGCGGGCCGGGTCGGTGACGAGGAAGATCGTCGCGGCGTCGACGTGCAGGTAGTCGGTGGTGACCTCGGGGAACTCGGCCGCGACCTTGTTGAAGATGTCGGTCCAGAGGTGGCCGGCGAAGGTCAGCACGTTGTTCTTGTGGACCAGCGTCAGCTTCTTGCGCGGGCGGGCCTGGGCGCGGGCGAAGGCGTCGCGGACCACGCGCTCGACACCGAAGGCGGTGTTGACCGAGACCTCGGTGGCGACCTCGTGCGGGGTGCCCTTGCGGATGGTGCCGCCGTTGCCCGTGTACGGACCCTCGGTGCCCTCGCGGACCACGACGAAGTCGATCTCGGGCTGGCCGGCGAGCGGGGTGGCGACGCCGGGGAGCAGCTTCGACGGACGCAGGTTCACGTGGTGGTCGAAGGCGAAGCGGAGCTTCAGCAGGAAGCCCCGCTCCAGGACGCCGGACGGCACCGACGGGTCACCGATGGCGCCGAGCAGGATGGCGTCGTGCTTCTTGAGGGAGGCGAGGTCGGCGTCGGTGAGGGTCTCACCGGTGGCGTGGTAGCGCTTGGCGCCGAAGTCGTACTCCTCGGTCTCCAGCTTCACGTCCTGGGGAAGGACGGCCGCGAGGATCTTGAGGCCCTGGGCCACGACCTCCTGGCCGATGCCGTCGCCGGGAATGACTGCGAGATTGATGCTGTGAGACATGTCGGCACCCTACTCTTCGTCCCATCGTCTGACACGTCGTGTCCGCCATGTGGACGAACCGCCATGTCGGGGGACGGACGTCAGGACGGTCCTCAGTGGCCGGTGGAGCCGCCGTTGTCACGGCGGTCGAGGGCGCGCTGGAGGGCGGCGGCGGCGTTCTGGCGGGCCTCGTCGCTGGGACGGTTGGCGGCGGAGTGGCGGACGCGGCGGGCGGTCTGAGTGGCCATGAGGGATCGACTCCTTGAGATCAGTGGTGATCCGGAAGTGCGGAGATCAGTGGTGATCGAAGGCGCCGGAAGGGGCGGGGAGCGCCGCCGCAGGGGTTGCCTGCACAGGGCGTCGCGCTCTCGACCGCCATTCGCTGATGAAGCGAGACGTTCGGCTTCTACAAAGCTAGGGCAGCGTGCCGCATCTGTCTCCACAATTACTCGGACTTCCTACTATCTGAGACGGCGGGCCACCGGGGGTCACCGCCCGGCGACCCGCGCTAGCAGGCCTCGCCATCTAGATTGCATTCCTACCTAGGTAGTGATGGGATGCACCCATGGCCGCAGACCGCAGACCCAGCTGGCTCAAGGGAGTCCTCGACCTGCTCGTCCTCTCCTGCCTGACCGACGGCGAGAGTTACGGGTACGAGATCGCGAAGGCGCTCGACGGGGCGGGCCTGGGCGAGATCAAGGGCGGGACGCTCTATCCCGTACTGAACCGCCTGGAGCAGGCCGGTCTGGTGGAGGCCGAGTTCCGCGCCGCCGAGCGCGGGCCCGGGCGCCGCTACTACCGGCTCACCGGCCCGGGCCGGGCACACCTCGCGGCCGAGAGCGAGGCCTGGACGGAGTTCCACCGGGCCGTCCGGACGCAACTGCACGCAGGGGGAACCACACCATGACCACCGACGCCTACTTCGCCGAACTGACCGACGCGCTGCGCGCCGCGGGGGTGCCCGAGGAGCAGATCGGGCGGACGACCGCCGAACTGCGCGGGCACCTCGCGGAGACGGGGACCGCACCGGAGGAGGAGTTCGGGCCGGCCGGGGCCTTCGCGGCCCGGTTCGGCGGACTCGCCCCGGCCCCCGGGGAGCCGGACGAGGCGGCGGAGCACTGGACGTGGACCGCCGACCTGTTCAACGACCGCCGGATGCTGGCCGTCCACGGCGCCCAGGGCTGGGAGGTGGAGGGCCTGGACGGTCTCGGCCGCTTCGTCTGCCGCCGGGCGCCCGGGGTCGCGCTCGCCTGGGAGTACCGCCGCGAGGTGACCGCCGGCCACCGGCGGACCCGCGTGCTCGACGAGCTGACGCCGGAGGGCTGGGAGTTGTGCGGCGAGTGGCTGGTGTACGGCTACTTCAAGCGGCCGCGCGCGGCGACCGCGGGACCGGCGGGCACCCTGGAGGCGCCGCCGGCCGCCCCGCACCGGTGGCTGTTCCTGAGCCGCCGGGGCAAGGCGGTGCTTGCCGCATGGTGCGTGCTGGTCGGAGGCGCGGCGGCCGCGTTCTTCATCGGGGCGCTCGGAGCCCCCGGGCTCGCGATCGTGATCGCCCTGGCCTCGGCGCTCTCCGCCGTGTACACCTCCCACCTGGAGACTGCCGCGGGCCGCGCCCGGCAGAAGGCCGGTGCCGCCGACCGGGGCTGACGCCCCTCACATCACGTCGCCGTCCCGCCGGTCGAAGACCAGCGGGGCGGCGGGGTCGTGCAGGGCCCGGCCGCCCGCGGGGCGCAGGAGGACGAAGCCCTCCTCCTCGGCGAGGTGGACGATCCCCCCGGGCGAGAGCGCTTCGAGTCGGCCCTCCCACACGCTCCAGCCGCGCGCCCGGTAGAGCGCGGCCCCGTCGTCCGAGGCGCCCGGCGCCCGGCGCCCCGAAGGCGTGCGCCCCCATCGATCACCCGCTCGAGTCCGGCCATCACCGCGCCGCCGAGCCCCCGCCGCCGGAAGCCCTCCCGGACGGCGACCCCTTCGACGTATCCGACGCGGCGCGAGCGGCTCCGGTGGAGCGCCCGGCGCAGCACGACGGCGCCGTGGGCGGTGACACCCCGGTCGCCCTAACCCTTAAAGACTCCTTGACAGGTTAGCCGGGCCCCGATTGAATCTCCCCATAACCAGTGAGCGACACATAAGGGGTTAGAACGATGTCCGTGCTGCCGATCCACCACCGCACCGTCACCGTCCGGGGCCACGAGATCGCCTACCGCGAGGCCGGCCCGGCCGACGCGCCCGCGCTGCTCCTGCTGCACGGCTTCCCCACCAGCTCGCACATGTTCCGCGACCTGATCCCCCTGCTCGCCGACCGGTACCGCCTGATCGCCCCCGACCACCTGGGCTTCGGCCGCAGCGCCGCCCCCTCGGCCGCCGACTTCGACTACACCTTCGCCGGACTGGCCGCGCTCACCGCCGAGTTCACCGAGGCCATCGGCCTCGACCGGTTCGCTCTCTACATCCAGGACTACGGCGCCCCCATCGGCCTGCGCCTCGCCCTCGCCCACCCCGAGCGGATCACCGCGATCGTCAGCCAGAACGGCAACGCCTACGAGGAGGGTCTCGGCGCCGAGGCCTGGGCCCCGGTCCTCGCGCTGATCGAGGAGCGCACCCCGGGGACCGAGGAGCCGGTCCGCGCGATCCGCTCGCTCGACGGGATCCGGTGGCAGTACGAGACGGGCGTCCCCGCCGAGTACCGGGACCTGCTCAGCCCCGACGCCTGGCACCACGACGCCGCCCTGATGGCCCGCGAGGGCCAGGACGACATCCAGCTGGGCCTGATCGCCGACTACGGCTCCAACTTCGACCTCTACCCGGCCTTCCAGGAGTACTTCCGCACCTCCCGGGTCCCTCTCCTCGCCGTCTGGGGCGAGGGCGACCAGGTCTTCGTGCCGGCGGGCGCCGAAGCCTTCCGCCGCGACCTCCCGGACGCCGAGATCCACCTCCTCCCCACGGGCCACTTCGCCCTGGAGACCCACGCGCCGGCGATCGCCTCGCTGATCGACGACTTCCTGAAGCGGAACGCGGCCTGACGGAACGCGGCCTGACGGAACAGCCGGCCCGATCCGCCCCACCCGCCGAAACCCGACCCGCCCGGCCCGGACCCGTCAGCGGGTGCGGGTCGGCGGCGTCTGGTCGACGAGAACGGCCGTCGTGCGGTCGAGGAGGTCGCACAGGGCGGCGTGCTCGACCGGCGTGAACGCGTCCGTGAGCGCCCGCTCCAGGACGATCACCTCCTCGTACGCCCGACCCAGCACCGCCCGGCCCTCGTCGGTCATCGTGACGATCTGCACCTTGGCGTGCACGGGCGACGGGTCGCGGCGGATGAGCCCCTTGCCCTCCAAGGTGGCCAGGACGCTGGCCATGCTCTGCTGGGTCACCCCGCAGGCACGTGCCGTCTGGGCCGCGGACATGCCTCCCTCCCGCGAGAGGGTGAGCAGCACGGTGTACTGGATCATGGTCAGCCCGTGTCCGCGCAGCACCGCTTCGTGGTGCGCCATCAGCGCCTGTTCCGCGCGCCTGATCCGGCTGCAGAGGTACTCCTCGACGGGCATGTCCGCCATGCGCTCGCTCCCTTGCTTCCCGCGCGGCACCCACATTCACAGAATTCTGTGTTGACTCAGGTACCTGTCACATCTACCGTTCCCGTGACGGCACGACACAGGATACTGAGTCAGCACAGGAGGCTGCTTCCATGAGGGCGATCGTTCTCGACAGCGACGACCACTACCGGATCACCGAGCTCGACGAGCCCGCACCCGGCCCCGGCGAGGTCGCGGTCCGCGTGGCGTACGCCGGTGTCCAGTGGGGCGACACGATGGTCAAGGACGGCCTCTTCCCCGTGCCGCGCCCCTTCGTCCCCGGCTTCGAGGCGTCCGGGCACATCGTCGCGGTCGGCCCGGGCGTCGACGGCGGCCGCGTCGGGGAGGCCGTCGCCGCGCTCGCCCCGGGCGGCGCCCACGCCGAGGTCGTCGTCGTGCCCGCCGTCCTCGCGCTCGCCGTCGGCGAGCTGTCGCTGCGGACGGCGGCGGCGTTCGGCTGGGGCACGCCGACCGCCTACGACCTCGTCCACACCGTCGCCCGCGTCCGCGAGGGCGAACGCGTGCTGATCCACGGCGCGGCCGGCGGCGTCGGCGGCCTCGCCGCCCAGTTCGCCCGGCTGGCCGGAGCCGGCCGGATCGTCGGCGTGGCCGGCAGCGCCGACAGGGCGGCCTACGCGGCCCGGTCCGGCTTCGACCGGATCCTGCTGCGCGAGGAGTTCCCCGCCGGGCTCGACGACGAGCCGTTCGACGTCGTCCTCGACCCGGTCGGCGGCCCCACCCGGCAGGCCGGACTGCGCGCCCTCGCACCGCACGGCCGCCTGGTCGCGTACGGCGCCCTCGGCGGCCACGCGCCCGTCCTCGCCGACGCCGACGACCTGCTCGGGGACGGCCGGTCGCTGATGACCTACAACGGCAACCTGCTGAGCCGGACCCATCCCGAGCGCCTCGCCGACTCCGCCCGCCGGGCTCTCGACCTGCTGGCCGCGGGGCGGATCCGGATCGACGTCACCGCCGAGTACGACCCGGCGGACCTCGGCCTCGCCGTACGACGGCTGCGGGAAGGCGCCACCCACGGCAAGAGCGTCCTTCGCGTCGCCGGACGGCTCGCCCCCCGCCCCGCCTCCCCCACCGCGGACAGCCGCCCGGCCACCCCGGCCGGCACATGAGAACCGCCCCCGTCCTCAATTGGGGGTAGAGGAGGGGGGCGGTGATCAGGGGCCGCTCACGCGGCGGGCGGGCGTCAGCCCATGTGCGGGTAGCCGTACTCGGTCGGCGGGACCAGCGTCTCCTTGATGGCGCGGGTCAGCGTCCAGCGCATCAGGTTCTGCGGGGCGCCGGCCTTGTCGTTGGTGCCGGAGGCGCGGCCGCCGCCGAAGGGCTGCTGGCCGACGACGGCGCCGGTCGACTTGTCGTTGATGTAGAAGTTGCCCGCGGCGAAGCGGAGCTTCTCCATCGTGTACGCGGCGGCCGCGCGGTCGCCGGAGATGACCGAGCCGGTGAGGGCGTAGTCCGAGACCGACTCCATCTGGGTCAGCATCTCGTCGTACTTGTCGTCCTCGTAGACGTGGATCGCGAGGATCGGGCCGAAGTACTCGGCCTTGAAGACCTCGTTCTCCGGGTCGTCGCAGACGATGACGGTCGGGCGGACGAAGTAGCCCACCGAGTCGTCGTAGGTGCCGCCGGCGATGATCGTGCAGCTCGGGTCGGCCGCGGCACGGTCGATCGCCGCCTTGTTCTTGGCGAACGAACGCTCGTCGATGACGGCGCCGATGAAGTTCGACAGGTCGGTGACGTCACCCATGGTGATGCCGTCGATCTCGGCCGCGAACTCCTCCTTGAAGCCGTCGTTCCAGATGGACGCCGGGACGTACGCACGCGAGGACGCGGAGCACTTCTGGCCCTGGAACTCGAAGGAGCCGCGGTTCAGCGCGGTCTTCAGGACGGCGCGGTCGGCGCTGGGGTGGGCGACGACGAAGTCCTTGCCACCGGTCTCGCCGACGATCCGCGGGTACGAGCGGTACTTCTCGATGTTGTTGCCGACCGTCTTCCACAGGTGCTGGAAGGTCCTGGTCGAGCCGGTGAAGTGGATGCCGGCCAGGTCGCGGTGGTTCAGGGCCACCTCGGAGACGGCGATGCCGTCGCCGGTCACCAGGTTGATGACGCCCTTCGGCAGGCCGGCCTCCTCCAGGAGCTCCATGAGGAGCACGGCGGAGTGGGTCTGCGTCGGGGACGGCTTCCAGACCACCACGTTGCCCATGAGGGCGGGGGCGGTGGGCAGGTTGCCCGCGATGGCCGTGAAGTTGAACGGCGTGATCGCGTAGACGAAGCCCTCCAGCGGGCGGTGGTCCAGACGGTTCCACACACCCGGGGAGTTCGCCGGCGGCTGCTCGGCGAGGATCTGACGGGCGTACGCCACGTTGAAGCGCCAGAAGTCGACGAGCTCGCAGGGGGTGTCGATCTCGGCCTGCTGGGCGGTCTTCGACTGGCCGAGCATGGTGGACGCGGCCAGCGTCTCGCGCCACGGGCCGGCGAGCAGCTCGGCGGCGCGCAGGATGATCGCGGCGCGGTCGTCGAAGGACATCGCGCGCCAGGCCGGGGCCGCGGCCAGGGCCGCGTCGATCGCGTCCTGGGCGTCCTGCTCGGTGGCGCCGCGGAAGGTGCCGATGACGGCCTGGTGGTTGTGCGGCTGGACGACCTTGAACTCCTCGCCGCCGCCGAGGCGCTTCACACCGCCGATGGTCATCGGCAGCTCGCGCGGGTTCTCGGCCAGCTCCTTGAGCTTGGTCTCCAGACGGGAGCGCTCCGGGGAACCGGGGGCGTAGCTGTGCACCGGCTCGTTGACCGGAGCGGGGACCTGGGTGACAGCGTCCATGAGTCTCGATACTCCTTGTGAGAGGTGGGCTCAGCCCTTGGTGAGGATGGAGCGGACGAAGAAGAGGAGGTTGGCCGGCTTCTCCGCGAGGCGGCGCATGAAGTAGCCGTACCAGTCGGTGCCGTACGCGGTGTAGACGCGCATGCGGTGGCCCTCGGCGGCGAGCCGGTTCTGCTCGTCGCTGCGGATGCCGTACAGCATCTGGAACTCGTACTCGTCCAGCTTGCGCCCGGCGCGGCGGGCCAGCTCCTGGCCGATGGAGATCAGGCGCGGGTCGTGCGAGCCGATCATCGGGTAGCCCTCGCCGTCCATCAGGATCTTCATGATCCGGACGTACGCCTTGTCGATCTCGGGCTTGTCCTGGATGGCGACCTCGGCGGGCTCCTTGTAGGCGCCCTTCACGATCCGGACGCGGGAGCCGTTCGCCGCGAGGCGGCGGGCGTCGTCCTCGGTGCGGAAGAGGTACGCCTGGATGACGCAGCCGGTCTGCGGGAAGTCCTTCCGCAGCTCCTCGTGGATGGCGAACATCGAGTCGAGGGTGGTGTGGTCCTCGGCGTCCAGGGTGACGGTGGTGCCGATCTCGGCGGCGGCCGCGACGACCGGGCGGACGTTCGCCAGGGCCAGCTCGTGGCCGTCCTCCAGGGACTGGCCGAACATCGAGAGCTTCACGGACATCTCGGCGCGCTCGCCGAGGCCGAGCTCCTTGAGGCGGCCGATGAGCTCCAGGTAGGCGTCCCGGGCGGCGTACGACTGCTCGACGGTGGTGATGTCCTCACCGACGACGTCGAGGGTGACCTCCAGGCCGCGGGCGCTCAGCTCGGAGACGATCGGGACGACGTCCTCGACCGTCTCACCGGCGATGAAGCGGGCGACGACCTGCTTGGTCCCGGGGGCGGCCGAAACGAGACGGCGCATCTTGTCGCTGCGCGACGCGGCGAGGATCACGGGACCCAGCACGGGGACCTCCAGAAGGACAGGGTGACGAAGGGTGCCGTACCCGGTCTTTCCTAATGATCCGGGAACAGCACGAGGAACCACCGTGAAACCTATGGATCGCTCCGATCGTCCGCCATCTACAGCTGTCACGCATCCGTGCACGGCATCTCATACATATGTCTGAGGGGGTGCGAGAATGGCGCTGTGAAGGGCGATTACCAAGAACTGGTGGACGAGATCTCCGCGCTGCTCGGCGAGCCGGCGACGCTGGAGAACCGCGATTTCGGGCTGATCGCCTTCGGCGCCCACGACAGCGACGACGACACCGCGATGGACCCCGTGCGGACGCGGTCGATCCTGACCCGGAAGTCGACCCCGGCGGTCCGCGCCTGGTTCGAGGGCTTCGGCATCACCCGGGCGACGGGCCCGGTCCGCATCCCGGCCGCTCCGGACGCCGGGGTGTTCCGGGACCGCCTCTGCCTGCCCGTACGCCATCGGGGCGTCGTCCTCGGGTACGTCTGGCTGCTCGACGCCGAGCCCGGCCCCACGCCCGCCCAGCTCACGGCCGCGATGGAGGTCGCCACCCGGATCGGCGGCCTCCTCGCCGACGAGGAGCGCGCGGACGCCGACCTCTCGCGCGAGTTCGCCGCGGTCCTCACCGCCGGGCGGGGCTGGCAGAGCGACATGGCCGTCGCGGCGCTCCGGGTGGCCCTGGGGCCCAGCGCGGACGGTCTGCACGCCGTCGTCTGCGTGACCCCCTGGCGGGGCGAGGCCCCGTCGATCCGTGCGGTCCCCGGCGCGGCGGCGGTCGCCGCGCTCCCCGAGGGCGAGTCCCTCGCCGTCCTCGTACGGCTGCGCACGGCCGAGGACCTCTCCCCCGCCCACACGGCCGCCGACCGGCTGCGTGCCACCGCCCCGGCCGGCATCGCGAACCCGCGCCGGGGCCTCACGGAGCTCCCGGCGGCCTGGCGCGAAGCGAACACGGCGGCCCGCGCCGCCACGGCGCAGCCGACGCTCGGCCCGGTCGCGGAGTGGGCCGGGATCGGCCCGTACCGCCTGCTCGCGGCGCTCTACCACCCCGAGATCGACCCCGTCGTCGCCCCGCTGCTCACCCCCGCCCACGCCGAACTGGCCCGCACCGCAGAGGTGTTCCTCGACAACGCGGGCCAGGCGGGCCGCACGGCGGCGGCCCTGGGAATCCACCGCCAGACCCTCTACTACCGGCTGTCCCGCGTCGAACAGCTCACCGGCCTGGACCTCGACGACGGCGAGGACCGCCTCCTGCTCCACATGTCGCTGAAGTCGGCCCGGCTGTAAGCCTCCGGGGTGACGGCGCCTCAGGGTCTTGTCCGGGTCGTCCCCGATGTCCCCGTGCCGCCAGAGGCCCTACCGTCATGAGTGGTGGGAGCGTCGGAAGGCGAGGGGGCGTCATGAAGGCATGGGTGCAGGACCGGTACGGATCGGCGGACGTGCTGGAGTTCGCGGAGGTCGAGCGGCCGGTGCCGGGCGAGCGGGAGGTGCTCGTCCGCGTCCACGCCGCCGCGGTGAACGCGGCGGACTGGCACCTGATGCGGGGCGACCCCTATGTGGCCCGGCTCGCCCTCGGCCTGCGAAGACCGAAGGAGCGGATCCGGGGCAGGGACTTCGCGGGCCGCGTCGAGGCCGTGGGCGCCGGGGTGACCGGGCTGCGCCCCGGGGACGAGGTCTTCGGGGAGGCACCCGGGACCTTCGCCGAATACGTGTGCGCCTCCGAGGAGGTGACGGAGCGCAAGCCGGCCGGCCTGACCTTCGAGCAGGCGGCGGCGATACCGCTGGCGGGCAACACCGCCCTGATGGGTCTGCGGGACCTGGGGAAGGTGCGACCGGGCGCGAAGGTCCTGGTCAACGGGGCTTCGGGAGGCGTCGGCACCTTCGCCGTCCAGCTCGCGAAGGCCTTCGGCGCGGAGGTGACGGGGGTGTGCAGCACCCGGAACGCGGCGCTGGTCCTCGGGCTCGGCGCGGACCGCGTCGTCGACTACACCCTCGAGGACTTCACCACCGGCAGGGACCACTACGACCTGGTGTTCGACCTGGTGGGCAACCGGTCGCTGTCCGAGCTCCGGCGGGTCCTCTCCCCCGCGGGCGTGCTCGTCCTGTCCGGCGGCGGGGTCTTCGAGGGGGGCAGCGCCTTCGGGCCGATGGGGCTGCTCCTCAAGGGCCGGTTGCTCTCCTTGTTCTCCGGCCGCCGGCTCCGCGTCCTCACGGCGGAGCCGCGCCGGGAGAACCTGGCGGCGCTGCGGGAACTCGCCGAGAGCGGCGGCATCGCCCCGGTGGTCGAGCGGACCTATCCGCTGGACCAGGCGGCGCGGGCCCTGCGGTACGTCGAGGAGGAGCACGCCCGCGCGAAGGTCGTCCTCAGCTGTCCTCCCCCATCAGGACCTTGAGGCCCGCGGTGAGGTCGTCCGCGGTCGGCGCCGTCTCCGGGTCGACCATCCACTGGATCATGACGCCGGTCGCCAGGGCCTGGCAGAGCAGCCCCGCCACCCGGGCCTTCTCCGGGTCCGCCTCCGGGTCGAGGCCGAGGAAGCCCTCGGCCATCCCGAGCCGGCCCTCCCGCTGCGGCTCCTTGATCGCGTCGCGCAGCTTCTCGTCGTCGTCGAGCCGGGTGACGATCTCGGTCTGGAGCTTCCAGACCGGCCTGCTCGCCTCGGCCGCGCCGATGACCTGCTCCCAGACGGCGTGGAAGCGCCGGTACGGGTCGGCCGGCAGCTCCCGCTTCCGCTCGCCGGAGCCGGCGGGGCCGACCTGCTCGCCCCACTCCTCGGTGAGGGCGAGGAAGGCCTGCTGGAGCAGGGCGTCCTTGGAGCCGTAGTGGTAGCCGATGGAGGCGAGGTTGGTGCCCGAGGCGGCGACGATGTCGCGCGCGGTGGTGCGCCCGTACCCCTTCTCCAGGAGGCAGCGCTTGGCGCCTTCGAGGAGGTCTTCCTTGTGTCCCATGACAGCACTGTACCCGGCCACTAGACACTTGTGTAAGACGAGCGTCTAGCAACCGGGTACGGAGAGGTGCGTCAGATCAGGTTGACCGAGCGGGCCGAGGCGGCGCCGATCTCCTCCGCGATCTCCGCGAGCACCGGAGCGGGCAGCGTGTCGTCCACGGTGAGCACGACGAGCGCCTCGCCGCCCTCCTCCGCGCGGGAGACCTGCATGCCGGCGATGTTCAGACCGGCCTCGCCGAGGATCCGGCCCACGGTGCCGACGACACCCGGGCGGTCCTCGTAGCGCAGCACGACCATGTGGTCGGCGAGCGCCAGGTCCACGTCGTACTCGCCGACCGCGACGATCTTCTGCAGGTGCTTGGGACCGGCGAGCGTGCCGGAGACCGAGACCTCCTGGCCGTCCGACAGGGTGCCGCGCACGGTGACCATGTTGCGGTGGTCGGGCGACTCGGAGCTCGTCGTCAGGCGCACCTCGACACCGCGCTCCTGCGCGAACAGCGGGGCGTTGACGTACGACACGGTCTCGTCGACCACGTCCTCGAACACGCCCTTGAGCGCCGAGAGTTCGAGCACCTTCACGTCGTGCTGGGTGATCTCGCCGTAGACCTCGACGTCGAGACGGGCCGCGACCTCACCCGCGAGCGCGGTGAAGATCCGGCCGAGCTTCTCGGCGAGCGGCAGACCCGGCTTCACGTCCTCCGCGATGACACCGCCCTGGACGTTGACCGCGTCCGGGACCAGCTCGCCCGCGAGCGCCAGGCGCACCGACCTGGCGACCGCGATACCGGCCTTCTCCTGGGCCTCGTCCGTGGACGCGCCGAGGTGCGGGGTGCAGACGACCTGGTCGAGCTCGAAGAGCGGGGAGTCCGTGCAGGGCTCCTTCGCGTACACGTCGAGGCCCGCGCCGGCGACCCGGCCCTCCTTCAGCGCCGAGTACAGCGCCGCCTCGTCCACGATCCCGCCGCGCGCGGCGTTGACGATGCGGACCGAGGGCTTGACCTTGTGCAGCGCCTCGTCGCCGATGAGACCGATGGTCTCGGGGGTCTTCGGCAGGTGGACGGTGATGAAGTCGGCGACCTCCAGGAGTTCGTCCAGGGCCAGCAGCTTCACCCCCATCTGGGCGGCGCGGGCCGGCTGCACGTAGGGGTCGTACGCGACGATCTTCATGCCGAACGCGGACATGCGCTGGGCGACCAGGACGCCGATGCGGCCGAGGCCGACGACGCCGAGGGTCTTCTCGCTCAGCTCGACGCCCGTGTACTTGTTGCGCTTCCACTCGCCGTTCTTCAGCGCGGTGTTGGCCTGCGGGATGTTGCGCGCGGTGGCGACGAGCAGGCCGCACGCGAGCTCGGCGGCGGTGACGATGTTCGAGGTCGGGGCGTTCACGACCATCACGCCGGCCTTGGTGGCGGCGGAGACGTCGACGTTGTCCAGACCGACACCGGCGCGGGCCACGACCCGCAGCTTCCCGGCGGCGGCGAGGGCCTCGGCGTCGACCTTGGTCGCGGATCGGACCAGGATCGCGTCCACATCGGCGATGGCGGGGATCAGCTCGGCCCGGTCGGCGCCGTTGCAGTGCCGGATCTCGAAGTCCGGGCCCAGTGCGTCGACGGTGGCGGGCGACAGCTCTTCAGCGATGAGTACGACAGGTTTCGAGCTCACGTGAGTCCTCACAGATCCAGTGCGGACGGCCGTCCCGACGGCCGCAGGCGGTGGAGGGGGCTTGCCGCGTGAAAGCGCACGACGCTGTGGGCCTGAACGCGAATGTTGTTGAGAAGTGTAGTGGTGCGACGGCGCCGTTCATGCGCCTCGTTGGAAGGATCACCCGTCCGTGGTTGGACGGGGTGTCCAACGATGTGGCGAGGGGCCGGACACGGTGTCCGGCCCCTGCCGTGAAGGCTTACGCCTCCTCGTCGTTCACCCAGCTCATGAGCTTGCGCAGCTCCTTGCCGGTGGTCTCCAGGAGGTGGTTGGCGTCCTGGGTCTTGTACTCGTTGTACTTCTTCAGGCCGCCGTGGTACTCGGCCATCCACTCCTTGGCGAAGGTGCCGTCCTGGATCTCCGCGAGGACCTTCTTCATCTCGGCCTTGGTGGCCTCGGTGATGATCCGCGGGCCGGTGACGTAGTCGCCCCACTCGGCGGTCTCGGAGACCGACCAGCGCATCTTCTCCAGGCCGCCCTCGTACATGAGGTCGACGATGAGCTTCAGCTCGTGCAGGCACTCGAAGTACGCGATCTCCGGCTGGTAGCCGGCCTCGGTCAGGGTCTCGAAGCCCGCCTTGACCAGAGCCGCGGTGCCACCGCAGAGGACGGCCTGCTCACCGAACAGGTCGGTCTCGGTCTCCTCGGTGAAGGTCGTCTTGATGACGCCGGCACGGGTGCCGCCGATGCCCTTGGCGTACGAGAGCGCCAGCGCGAAGGCGTTGCCGGTCGCGTCCTGCTCGACGGCCGCGATGCACGGAACGCCGCGGCCCTCCTCGTACTGACGGCGGACCAGGTGGCCCGGGCCCTTCGGGGCGACCAGGGCGACGTCGATGCCCTCGGGCACCTTGATGAAGCCGTAGCGGACGTTCAGGCCGTGGCCGAAGAAGAGCGCGTCGCCCTCCTTCAGGTGGTCCTTGATGGACTCCTCGTAGACCTGGGCCTGGATCGGGTCCGGCGTCAGGATCATGATGAGGTCGGCCTCTTCCGCCGCCTGGGCGACGGAGACGACCCGCAGGCCCTGCTCCTCGGCCTTGGCCTTGGACTTCGAGCCCTCCTGCAGACCGACGCGGACGTCGACACCGGAGTCACGGAGCGACAGCGCGTGGGCGTGGCCCTGGCTGCCGTAACCGATCACCGCGACCTTACGGCCCTGGATGATGGACAGGTCGGCGTCGTCGTCGTAGAACAGCTCGGCCACTGGGTATCTCCTTGAGGTGCTGGTGTTGCGTCCCACCGTACGGCGGGGAGCGGGAGGAAGGTTTTCGGGTCTCGTCAGTCGGACCGCCGGATGGACCCGCGGTCGACCTCGGACGACTCTCAGGCGCTGCGGTCGAGGGCCCGCAGGGACCGGTCCGTGATGGACCGGGCGCCACGCCCTATGGCGATCGTGCCGGACTGGACGAGCTCCTTCACGCCGAACTGCTCGAGCATCTTGAGCATGGCGTCGAGCTTGTCACTCGAACCGGTGGCCTCGATGGTGACCGCCTCGGGCGAGACGTCCACGGTCTTGGCGCGGAACAGCTGCACGATCTCGACGATCTGGGAGCGGGTCTCGTTGTCGGCGCGGACCTTCACCAGGACGAGCTCGCGCTGGATCGCAGCGCTGGGCTCGAGTTCGACGATCTTCAGGACGTTGACCAGCTTGTTGAGCTGCTTGGTCACCTGCTCCAGGGGCAGGTCCTCGACATTGACCACGATGGTGATGCGGGAGATGTCGGGGTGTTCGGTGATGCCGACGGCGAGGGAGTCGATGTTGAAGCCGCGGCGGGAGAACAGGGCGGCGATCCTGGCGAGGATGCCGGGCGTGTTCTCGACGAGAACGGAGAGCGTGTGCTTGGTGGACATGTCTGGGTCTCTTCCTTTTCGCTCTGCTCGCTCAGTCGTCTTCGCCGTCGCCGAAGTCGGGGCGGACGCCCCGCGCGGCCATGACCTCGTCGTTCGAGGTGCCGGCGGCGACCATCGGCCAGACCTGGGCGTCCTCGTGGACGATGAAGTCGATCACGACCGGGCGGTCGTTGATGGCGTTGGCCTCGGCGATGACCTTGTCCAGGTCGGCCGGGTCCTCACAGCGCAGGGCGACACAGCCCATGGCCTCGGAGAGCTTGACGAAGTCGGGGACGCGGGTGCCCTTGTTCGCCTGGACGTCGTCCGGGCCGGAGTGCAGGACGGTGTTGGAGTAGCGCTGGTTGTAGAAGAGCGTCTGCCACTGCCGGACCATGCCCAGGGCGCCGTTGTTGATGATGGCGACCTTGATCGGGATGTTGTTCAGGGCGCAGGTGGTGAGCTCCTGATTGGTCATCTGGAAGCAGCCGTCGCCGTCGACCGCCCAGACCGTGCGGTCCGGCATGCCGGCCTTGGCGCCCATCGCGGCGGGGACCGCGTAGCCCATGGTCCCGGCGCCGCCGGAGTTCAGCCAGGTGGCCGGCTGCTCGTAGTCGATGAAGTGCGCGGCCCACATCTGGTGCTGGCCGACGCCCGCGGCGAAGATCGTGCCCTCGGGGGCGAGCTGACCGATGCGCTGGATGACCTGCTGCGGCGAGAGGCTGCCGTCCTCCGGCAGGTCGTAGCCGAGCGGGTAGGTCTCGCGCCAGCGGCTCAGGTCGCTCCACCAGGCGGTGTAGTCGCCCTTGTTGCCCTCGCTGTGCTCGGCCTGGACGGCCTGGACCAGGTCGGCGATGACCTCGCGGGCGTCACCGACGATCGGGACGTCGGCGGCGCGGTTCTTGCCGATCTCGGCCGGGTCGATGTCCGCGTGGACGATCTTGGCGTACGGGGCGAAGCTGTCGAGCTTGCCGGTGACGCGGTCGTCGAAGCGGGCGCCGAGGGCGACGATCAGGTCGGCCTTCTGCAGCGCGGTGACGGCGGTGACCGCGCCGTGCATGCCCGGCATTCCGACGTGCAGCGGGTGGCTGTCGGGGAACGCGCCGAGCGCCATCAGGGTCGTGGTGACCGGGGCGCCGGTGAGCTCGGCGAGGATCTTCAGCTCGGCGGTGGCGCCGGCCTTGATGACGCCGCCGCCGACGTACAGGACGGGCCGCTTGGCCGCGCTGATCAGCTTGGCGGCCTCGCGGATCTGCTTGGCGTGCGGCTTGGTCACCGGGCGGTAGCCGGGGAGGTCGGTCTGCGGCGGCCAGCTGAAGGTGGTCTTCGCCTGCAGGGCGTCCTTGGCGATGTCGACCAGGACCGGCCCCGGGCGGCCGGTGGAGGCGATGTGGAAGGCCTCGGCGATCGTCCGCGGGATGTCCTCGGCCTTGGTGACGAGGAAGTTGTGCTTGGTGATCGGCATCGTGATGCCGCAGATGTCCGCCTCCTGGAAGGCGTCCGTGCCGATCGCCTTCGACGCGACCTGGCCGGTGATCGCGACGAGCGGGACGGAGTCCATGTGCGCGTCGGCGATCGGGGTGACCAGGTTCGTCGCGCCGGGGCCCGAGGTCGCCATGCAGACGCCGACCTTGCCGGTGGCCTGGGCGTAGCCGGTGGCGGCGTGCCCCGCGCCCTGCTCGTGACGGACCAGGATGTGGCGCACCCGCTTCGAGTCCATCATCGGGTCGTAGGCGGGGAGGATCGCGCCGCCGGGGATGCCGAAGACGGTGTCCGCGCCCACTTCCTCGAGAGAACGGATGAGGGACTGCGCACCCGTGACGTGCTCGACGGTGGTGGCGGGCTGCGCGCCGCCGCGGGGCCGCGGCTGCGGATGGTGCCCGGTGGCCTGGTCGGTCATCAGCATCTCTTCTCGAAGCAGAGGGTTTTTGCGAGGTGTTTTGCGAGGGTTTGCTGCGTTTTTGGGGTGAGCCAGTGCAACAAAAAACCCCTCGTGCCGTGAGGCAAGCGAGGGGAGCGCGTCGGGTGCGTTCTCAGCGGGGCCTACGGGGGCCCTGCCTCAGCCGACGCGCTTTCCAAGTACGAGAATTCGGGTGCGCATGGCAATGACCCTCCCTCTCCGCCCTCGCCACTGTCAAGTGGGTGGGACAGGCGTCTCAGTATTTGAGCGGATCGGGGGACGGTTTCCGACACGGACGGGGACCGCTCCGGGCAGCGGGTACTCGTCCCGTACGAGGGCCCTGCGCAGGCGGTACTCGTCGAGCGGGCCCGAGAAGGCCATGCCCTGGGCGTGGCTGCAGCCCATCGCGCGCAGGGCGATGACCTGCTCCGGGACGTCGACGCCCTCGGCGACGGTCTGCATGCCGAGCTCGCCGGCGATGCGGAGCACCCCGCGCGTGATCTTGCGCAGCCGGGCCGATTCGACGACGCCTTCGACGAGCCCCCGGTCCAGCTTCAGTATGTCCACGGGGAGCCGGCGCAGGGCGTTGATCGCCACGTGTCCGCTGCCGAATCCGTCGAGCGCGATCCGCACCCCGAGCCGGCGCAGGGTGACCAGGCGCTGTTCCAGCTCGTCGAGCGAGGTCCGGGGGTCGCTGTCGGCGAGCTCGACGATCAGCGAGCCCGACGGCAGCCCGTGCCGGGTGAGCAGCGACTCGATCGAGCCGAGCGGCAGCGAGCGGTCCAGGAGGCGCCGGGCGGAGAGCCGGATGGACACGGGTGTGCGATGGCCGATTCCCGCCCGCTCGGCGGCCTGCTCCACGGCCTCCTCGAGGAGCCAGCGGCCGAGCTCGGCGGTGCGCTCGCCGTCGTCGGTGACCCGGAGGTACTCCGCCGGGGTGAAGAGGATGCCCTGGCTCGAGCGCCAGCGCGCCTGCGCGCTGACGGCGGAGATCCGGCCGGTGGCGAGGTCGACGACCGGCTGGTGGAGCAGGGCGAACTCGCCGTCGTGGAGGGCGGTGCGCAGCCGGGCGGCCAGCTCGGTGCGCCGGACGACCTCGGCCTGCATCTGCGGGGCGTAGAGCTCGACGCGGTCCTTGCCCGCGGCCTTGGCGCGGTACATGGCCAGGTCGGCGTTGCGCAGGAGGTCGCCGGCCTCCATGCCGGGCTCGGCGAAGGCGACGCCGATGGAGGCGGCGACCCGCACCTCGTTGCCGCCGTCCACGCGGTACGGCTGGGAGAGCGTGAGCCGGAGCCGGTCGGCGATCTCCTGGACCTGGTTCCGGCGGGCCGCCCGGTCGCGTCCGCCGTCGCCGAGGATGAGGGCGGCGAACTCGTCGCCGCCGAGCCGGGCGGCGGTGTCCCCGGCGCGTACGGAGTCGTGGAGGCGGCGGGCGGCCTGGACGAGGAGGTCGTCGCCCGCCTGGTGGCCGAGGCGGTCGTTGACCCCCTTGAAGCCGTCGAGGTCGATGAAGAGCACGGCGGTGCCGGGGTCGGAGGAGCGGCGGCCGCTGAGCGCCTGCCGGACCCGCCGGGTGAAGAGGGCCCGGTTGGGCAGGTCGGTGAGCGGGTCGTGCTCGGCGTTGTGCTGCAACTGCGCCTGGAGGCGCACCCGTTCGGTGACGTCCCGGCTGTTGAAGATCAGGCCGCCCTGGTGCCGGTTCACGGTCGACTCGACGTTGAGCCAGCCTCCCCCGCTCTCGGCTTCGCTCGCGCGGGAGGTACCCCCATGGCCCGAGCGGAAGCGGCATTCGATCCGGGTGGTGGGCTCCTCGGCGGGCGAGGCGGCCAGGAAGCGCCGCACCTCGTGGACGACGGCGCCGAGGTCCTCGGGGTGGATGAGGGCGGCGAGCTCGGAGCCGATGAGCTCGTCCGCGTCCCGTCCGTACACGCCGGAGGCGGCCGGGCTGACGTAGCGGAGCACCCCGGTGGGCGCGGCGATCATGATGACGTCGCTGGAGCCCTGCACGAGTGACCTGAAGTGGTTCTCCTTCTGGGCCAGTTCGTGGGTGAGGGCGATGTTGTCGAGGAGCATGATGCCCTGGCGTACGACGAGGGCGAGCACCACCGTGCAGCCGGTGAGGACGACGACGCGGTCCACCCGGCGCCCCTCGACGACGTTGTACAGGATGCCGAGAGTGCAGACGGCCGCGGCGAGGTACGGGGTGAGGGCGGCGAGCGAGCCGGCGACCGGGCGGCTGTGGAGCCACTGGCCGCGCGCGGGGGCCGCGCTGTCCGGCGGGCGCCGCACGCCCCAGGGCGCGTAGGCCAGGAGCAGCGAGCCGGCGAACCAGCCGGCGTCGAGCAGCTGGCCGGAGGCGTAGTTCTCGCGGAGCAGCGGCGAGGTGAACAGGGCGTCGCACAGCACGGTCAGGGCGAGCGCGGCGATCGCGGTGTTCGTCGCCGAGCGGTTCGCCTGCGAGCGCCGGAAGTGCAGGACGAGGACCATGCTGACGAGCACGATGTCGAGCAGCGGGTACGCGAGCGACAGGGCGGCCTGGGCGACGGACTCGCCCTCGAAGTGCGCGGTGCGGGCGAGGGCGAGGCTCCAGGAGAGCGTGAGCAGGGAGCCCCCGATGAGCCAGGCGTCGAGACCCAGGCAGACCCAGCCGGCCCGGGTGACGGGCTTCTTGGCGAGGACGAGGAGGCCCACGATGGCGGGCGGCGCGAAGAGCAAGAAGAAGAGGTCCGCCGCGGAGGAGTCCGGCACGTCGGTGCGGAGGACGACCTCGTACCAGCCCCACACGGCGTTCCCCGCGGCCGCCATGAAGGAGGAGAAGGCGAAGAGCAGCCAGGCCGGGCGGTCGCTGCCGCGGTGGCCTCGGCCGTAGAGGAAGCAGGAGACCGCGGCGGCGAGCGCGGCGGCGCTGAGCCCGAAGTCGCCCATGAAGAGCGCCAGTCGGGGGGAGCCCCAGCCGAGGGAGGCTCCGGTGGTGTAGCCCGCGCAGACGAGTCCGAGGGCGACCTGGGCGACGGCCCCGCCGAGGCGGGGGCGGTCGGGGTCCGGGTGGCCGGAGCCGCCGCTGCCGACGGGGCGGCGTGTGAGGACCGCCCCGGGCGCGCTCACCGGGTCCTCCGGTGCCGGGCCGCCGCACCCGGCCGCGTCGTGCGGGCGCGCCGCCGGTTCGTCGGCACCACCGGGGGTGTGCCCGTCGCGGTCATGGGCGTCACGGTCGTGGATGTCGCGGTCGGTGTCCGGCGGCGCGGCGGCGCGTGGCGCCCGGTGTGGCGCCGCCTGGTCCGGCACCGAGCGTGCGAGGCCCCTGGTGAGACCTGGAAGGCTCGCCGGCGGCGGCGTCGCCGCGCCGGATCGTCGGTCCTCCGGCCGTGCTTCACCCGTCGCCCCCCTCGGATTCTGATGACCCGTCACTTCGCTCCCCAGCGTCAGCCCGTACTCGACGCAGTCCCCCGCCACGGGACGATACACCAGGACCGTCACTCAGGGACAGGGTCGCAGTACTCTCCGTGACGGCCAGGGGGCTTGTGCGCGGCGCGTGTCGGGGGCGCGCATCACCCGCCCGGCCGAACGCGGCCCTCCGGTCAGCCGGTGGTGAGGAGGACGTTGGCCAGCTCCTCGCCCGCCGCGAACCGCCGCAGCTGTCCCGCGATCAGCCGCTTCGCCCTCGGCATGAAGGCAGAAGTGGAACCTCCCACATGGGGACTGATCAGGACACCGGGAGCGTGCCACAAAGGGTGCCCGGCCGGCAGCGGTTCCGGGTCGGTGACGTCGAGCGCCGCCGTGATCCTGCCGCTCTCGACCTCCTTGAGCAGCGCGGTCGTGTCGACGACCGGGCCCCGGGCGACGTTCACGAGGAGCGCCCCGTCCTTCATCCGCCCGAGGAACCCGGCGTCGGCGAGATGCGTGGTCGCGGGCGTGAGCGGAGTGGAGAGCACCACCACGTCCGCCTCCGGCAGCAGCGCCGGCAGGTCCGTCAGGGCGTGCACCGGGCCGCGCTCTGTGGTGCGCGCGGAGCGCGCGACGCGCGCCACCCGCGCGCACTCGAAGGGCGCGAGCCGGTCCTCGATGGCGGAGCCGATCGATCCGTACCCGACGATCAGGACGGACTTGTCGGCGAGGGCCGGGTAGAAGCCGGCCCGCCACTCCTCGGCGTCCTGGCCGCGCACGAATCCGGGGATGCCGCGCAGCGAGGCGAGGATCAGGGCGAGCGTGAGCTCGGCGGTGCTGGCCTCGTGGACGCCCTTCGCGTTGCAGAGGGCGACCCCGGGCCGCAGCGCGCCGATGCCCGGCGTGACGTGGTCGATGCCGGCGGACAGGGTCTGCACGACCCGGAGGGAGGTCATCCCGGCCAGCGGCCGTACGGCGATCTCCGGCCCCTTCATGTACGGGACGACGTAGAACGCGCAGCGCGCCGGGTCGGCCGGGAACTCCGGACCACCGTCCCAGAAACGGTAGTTCAGACCCGACGCGTCCGGTGCCGGGAGGCCCTCGATCTCGTCGGCGGGAACGGGAAGCCACACGTCAGCGGTCGTGTCTTCGAATCTCATGACCGGGAGGCTATGCGAAGAATCCCGCGCGCCATTGGTTACTTTGGGGGACGGCACAGGGAGGGGTACCGGCAGGTGGAGCGCAGGACTATCGGGGCGACGGCGCTCGACGTGGGTGCGATCGGCCTGGGGTGCATGCCGATGAGCTGGGCGTACAGCCGTTCGGAACAGCGGGGGGACCGCTCGCTGCGGACCGTGCACGCGGCGCTCGACGCCGGGGTGAGCCTGCTCGACACCGCCGACATGTACGGGCCGTTCACCAACGAGCTCCTGGTGGGACGGGCGTTGAAGGAGCGGCGGTCCGAGGCCTTCGTCTCGACGAAGTGCGGACTGCTCGTCGGCGACCAGCACGTGGTCGCCAACGGCAGGCCGGGATACGTGCGTCGGGCCTGCGACGCCTCGCTGCGACGGCTCCAGACCGACGTGATCGACCTGTACCAGCTGCACCGGGCGGACCCCGAGGTGCCGGTCGAGGAGACCTGGGGCGCCATGGCCGAGCTGGTGTCGGCGGGCAAGGTGCGGGCGCTCGGCCTCTGCGCCGTGGGGGCGCGGGCGGTGCGGCGCGGGGGCGACCTGCACGAGGGAACGATCCGGCAACTGGACCGGATCCAGCAGGTCTTCCCGGTGGCGGCGGTGCAGGCGGAGCTGTCGGTGTGGTCGCGGGAGGCGCTGGTGCGGCTCCTGCCCTGGTGCGCGGCGCGGGGCGTCGGGTTCCTCGCGGCGATGCCGCTGGGGAACGGCTACCTGACCGGGACGCTGACCCCGGGCGGCGGCTTCGAACGGGACGACCCGCGGGCCCGGCACGCCCGGTTCACGGCCGAGATGATGGCGGCGAACCAGCCGATCGTGGCGGGACTGCGCCGGGTGGCCGCGCGGCACGGGGCGGACGTCACCCCGGCGCAGGTGGCGCTCGCGTGGGTGCTGGGCCGCGGGCCGCACGTCGTGCCGGTCCCGGGGGCGAAGCGGGAACGGTGGGCGGTGGAGAACGCCCGGGCTGCCGCGCTGCGGCTCACGGCGGAGGACCTGACGGAGATCGCGGCGCTTCCTGCGCCCCGCGGGTCCTGGGACTGAGGCTCGCGGAACAACGGGCCCGGCGGCCGGGAACCTGATCGGGGCGAGCGGTGTATCAAAGGGTGTACGGATGCCGCTCGACTCGTCGAAGGGGACCGGACCATGAGCCGTCCTGTCGTGAAGGCCCTGTGGGGCGCCGCCGTGCTGGTGCTCGTGGCCGGCTGTTCCTCGGGAGGCACCGAGGAGCGCCCGGGCACGGCCCCGCCGACGTCGGTCTCCCCTTCGGCGGCCCCGTCCGCGACCGGCGGTGGCCGGGTGTCGGTGACCGGCACGCTCACCGAGGGGCTGAAGTCGCCCTGGGGCCTCGCGGAGCTGCCCGGCGGCGATCTGCTCGTCTCCTCGCGGGACGAGCGGACCATCACCCGGATCGACGGGCGGACCGGCGCGAAGACCCCGCTCGGCGAGGTGCCCGGGGTGGTCCCGGGCGGTGAGGGCGGGCTCCTGGGGCTCGCGGTCCGGGACGGCCGGGTGTACGCGTATCTGACGGCCGCCTCGGACAACCGCATCGTGCGCATGCGGTACGGCGGCGGGGCGGGCGACCGGCTCGGCCCGCCGGAGCCGGTGCTGACCGGCATCCCGAAGGGGTTCGTGCACAACGGCGGACGGATCGCGTTCGGGCCGGACGGGATGCTGTACGCGGGGACGGGCGAGACGGGCCGGACCGGTCTGGCCCAGGACCGGGCGTCGCTGGGCGGGAAGATCCTGCGGATGACCCCGGAGGGCAGACCGGCGCCGGGCAATCCCTTCCCGGGCTCGGTGGTCTATTCGTACGGCCACCGCAATGTTCAGGGGCTCGCCTGGGACCCGGAGGGAAGGCTGTGGGCGGCCGAGTTCGGGCAGAACACCTGGGACGAGCTGAACCTGGTGAAGCCGGGGCGGAACTACGGCTGGCCGGAGGCCGAGGGCCGGGCCGGGCGGGCCGGTTTCGTGGACCCGGTGGCCCAGTGGCCGACCTCGGAGGCCTCCCCCAGCGGCATCGCGTACGCCCGGGGCGCGATCTGGATGGCCGGGCTCAGGGGCGAGCGACTGTGGCGTGTCCCGCTCTCCGGGGCGGAACGATCCGGGGACCCCGAGGCGTTCCTGAGAGGTGAGTACGGACGTCTGCGCACGGTCCTCGCGACGGGCGGCGGCCGGCTCTGGCTGATGACCAGCGAGACCGACACCCGGGGCACGCCCGGGCCTCGGGACGACCGGATCCTCCGTCTGGAGGTGCGGTGAAGGAGGCGGTGACCGTGTTCGGTGGACTGGACGAGTTCTTCGCGCCGGGGCGCAGGCACACCGAGGAGGAGAAGCGCAGGCAGGCCCTGACCCGGGAGGACCCGGGGGACGCGGACCCGGCGAGCGGTCCGATAGACCTGCGCTCGGGCCGGGTGACGATACGGATCCCCCGCCCGGGGGCGGGGGACGCGGCGTCCGGTGAGGGGTCAGAGGGGCGTGTCGAGGATGTGGAGGCGGTGGGCCAGGGCGGCGGCCTCGCCGCGGCCGGCGACGCCGAGCTTGGCGAGGATGTTGGAGACGTGGACGCTGGCCGTCTTCGGTGAGATGAACAGCTCCTCGGCGATCTGACGGTTGGTGCGGCCGGCCGTGACCAGGCGCAGCACGTCCTGCTCCCTGGGGGTCAGACCGAAGGTGTCGTCGCCGGGCTCCGCCGGTGCCTGCGGCTGTGTCTCCGGGGTGAGGGAGAGGCGGGCGCGGGCGGCGAGGAGCTCCACGTCCTCGCGGAGCGGACGGGCGCCGAGACGGACGGCAGTGGCGTGGGCCTCGCGGAGCAGGGCCGCCGCCTCCTCGCGGCGGCCGCCCTCGACGAGCAGGGCGTCGGCGAGGCGGTGCCGGGCGCGCGCGAGCTGGTGCGGGCGTTCGAGGGGTGCCCAGGCGGCGACGACCTCGGCCCAGCGGGCGGCGGTCTCGCGGCCCTCGGCGCGGGCGAGCTCCTCGGAGACCTGCTGGGAGTAGGCCTGCCAGACCGGGGCCGGGGTGGCGAGGCCGCGGACGCAGCGGCGGACGAGGGCGAGCGTCTCGGGGCGCCCCTCGTCGGCGGCGGGCAGTCCCCGGCTGTCGGCCTCGGCGGTGACGGCGGTGAGGACGAGCGGCCAGCCGTAGCGGTGGGTGCCGGGCGGGAAGCCGGTCTCCGCGATCGCGGCGAGCTGGTCCCGTACGTCCGCGAGGTGTCCCTCGGCGGCGGCGACGGCGATCGCGACCTGCGCCATGGGCAGGGTGTACTGCGGGATCGGGTCGCGGGTGCCGTAGCGCGCGCGGGCCTCGGCGAGGTGCTCGGCGGCCCTGGCCGGCTCGCCGCGGAAGGTGGCGAGGTGGGCGAGCTGGAGCAGCGCCGTGCCCCCCGGCTTGGTGCTGCTCGCCCCGGAGCGGAGCAGCAGCTCGGCCTCCTCCTTGCTGCGGTCCCACTCGCCGAGCGAGACGAGCGACTCGGCGAGGTTGGCGCGGATCCAGCCCGCGCTGTCGACGAGCCCGCGGGAGCGGGCCAGTTCGATGCCGGCGACGGCGATCTCCACGGCCTCGGCGGAGCGGCCGAGCGCCTCCATGGAGGAGGAGAGGTTGATGTGGGCGCGGGTGGCCTCGTGGAACTGGCCGAGGGCGACGGTTCGTTCGCGCGCCTCGTGCAGCGCGGCGAGGCCGCCCTCGGCGTCGCCGGCCGACACCATGATGGTGCCGAGGGTGATCCGGGCGTTCAGCTCGATCGGCTCGGCCTTCACGAACCGCGCGTACTCGACGGCGCGTTCGGCGGCGGCGAGCGTCTCGGGGCCGGGGTTGCGGAGCATGCCCCAGCCGGCCGCGCCGACCAGGACGGTGGCGTGGACGGCGGACGGCGGGAGGCCCTTGACCAGTTCCTGGGCGCGGGCGATCTCCGGCCAGCCGTCGCCCCGGCCGAGGTTGGACTGGAGCCGGGCCATCTCGGTCCAGAACCAGGCGGCGCGCAGCGGGTCGTTCTCGCTGCTGTCGAGGATCCGGAGCGCGGTCCGGCAGATCTTCGCGGCCCGCTCCCGCTCTCCGCTGAGCCGGGCGGCGACGGCGGCCTCGGCGAGCAGGTCGAGGTAACGCAGCGAACTGGTCTCGGGGTCGCAGCCGCAGGCGGGGTACGCGTCGGCGTAGTCGATGGGGCGCAGGGAGTCGCGCGTCTCGCCGGGGACCTTGTCCCACAGCTCCATGGCCCGTTCGAGGAGGCTGAGCTGCTCGGCGTAGGCGTGCCGCTTGCGGGTCTCGACGGAGGCCTGGAGGACGGCGGGGAGGGCCTTCTCCGGGGCGTGCGCGTGGTACCAGTACGTGGCGAGCCGGGTGGTCCGCTCGTGGGGGCGGACGAGCCCGGGGTCGGCCTCCAGGGCCTCGGCGTAGCGCCGGTTGAGGCGGGAGCGTTCGCCGGGCAGCAGGTCGTCGCTGACGGCCTCGCGGACGAGGGAGTGGCGGAAGCGGTAGCCGTCGCCGTCGGGGACGGCGAGCAGGATGTTGGCGCCCACGGAGGCCCGGAGCGCCTCGATGAGCTCGTCCTCGGGGAGCCGGGCGACGGCGGCGAGCAGTCCGTACTCGACGGTGGAGCCGCCTTCGGCGACGATCCTGGCGACGCGCTGGGCGGCCTCGGGGAGCGTCTCGACCCGCACGAGCAGGAGGTCGCGCAGGGAGTCGCTGAGCTGGCCGGCGGCGCAGCCGGCCTCGTGGGAGACGACGAGCTCCTCGACGAAGAAGGCGTTGCCGTCGGAGCGTTCGAAGACCTCTTCGACGAGTCCGGGGTCGGGTTCGGCGGCGAGGATGCCGGTGAGCTGGCGGTGCACCTCGGTGCGGGTGAAGCGGGCGAGCTCGATGCGGCGGATGGTGCGGAGCCGGTCGAGTTCGGCGAGGAGGGGGCGCAGCGGGTGGCGGCGGTGGATGTCGTCGGCGCGGTAGCTGGCGACGACCACGATCCGGCCGCGGCGCAGGGTGCGCAGGAGGTACGTGAGGAGGTGCCGGGTGGAGGCGTCGGCCCAGTGCAGGTCCTCCAGGACGAGCACGATCGTGCGGTCGGCGGCGAGCCGTTCCAGGAGGCGCACGGTCAGCTCGAAGAGCCGGGCGGTGGAGTCCTCGTCGGAGGGCTCGTGGCTGCCGGGGACGCCCAACTCGGGCAGCAGGCGGGCGAGTTCGCCCTCGTGGCCGTCGGCGGCGGCGGTGAGTGCGCCGGGCAGGTGTCGGTGGAGCGCGCGCAGAGCGGCGGCGAAGGGCGCGAAGGGCAGGCCGTCGGCCCCGAGTTCGACGCAGCCGCCGAGCGCCACGACGGCGCCCTGGTCGCAGGCCGTGTCGAGGAACTCCTCGATGAGCCGGGTCTTGCCGACGCCCGCCTCGCCGCCGATGAGCAGGGCCTGGGGCTCTCCCGCGGTCGCGCGGGAGAGCGCCTCGGTGAGGGCGGTGAGTTCGCCGGCGCGGCCGACGAAGACGGGGCTGACTGACCTGGTCTCCACGGCGCCGAGCATCGCACAGACATCCATGCCGTCGCTCATACGGGGGTCACGCGGCCCGGACGAAGTGACCGCGACCGCCGTCGGCCGCCTGCTCCTCCGTGTGGTGACCCCCGATCCAGCGGCCGAAGAGGTGCAGGCCCCGGCCGGCGCCGGCGGCCGCGGCGGCCTCGTGGCCGAGACGCTGGGCGGCGGCCTCGCGGATGAGCTCGGCGTGGTTCATGCGCTGGAGTTCGTACTCGAACATCGTGTGCTCCCTGGGTTTCTCGGTTTCGGTATCGCTCTCTTGCGATGCCTCTACTTTCGTTTCCCAGGGGGTGCCGTCACATCGGGCGAGTGCCGCATGTTCGGGGTACGGGGGTCCTTAGGAGGGTCCTGGGGGGGGCCTTAGGCGACGCCGTAGGGACCTCAGGAGCCGGTGGTCGGGAGGCTCAGGAACAGGTCGAAGTAGGTACCGACCGACAGGAGCAGACCGAGGCCGCCCAGGACGGCGCCGGCCACGGCGACCGCGCGGACCCAGGCGGGGCGGCGGGGCAGGGTGAGCACGAGGACGGCGACGATCAGGGCGAGGAGGGCGAAGACACCGTTCACCAGCGCGGTGCTGTGCCAGGCGTCGCCGTAGATCTCGTTGATCTGCTGGGCCGGGGTGCCGCCGCCGGAGGTCTTGATCTGCCCGATGAGCGTCTCGCGCTCGGCGACGACCTTCCCGGTCCAGGTGCCGGTGAGGGCGACGGCGGAGAGGGCGGCGGAGACCACGGCCGCGGCGCCTGCACCGATGCCGGTGGCCTCCGGGGAGGCCGCCTCGTCGTCCTGCTCGTCGTCGTCCTCGGCGTCCGCCTGCTCGTCGAGAAGCTCCACGGCGTCGTCCACGGAGTCCACGGCGGTCTCGGCGGGCTCGGCGGCCGACACCTCCGCGGCGTCGTCGGTCTTCTCCGTCTCGGCCGTCTCGGTCTCGGTCTCGGTCTTCTCGGTCGTCTTGGTGTCCATGCGGCGCACGCTAGGGGGCCCACATGAGAGCGGCCTTAAGACGCCTTCGCCGCGCGCCACTCGGGGGCGAGGACGGCCCAGATC
The DNA here is from genome assembly GCF_049913175.1 of Streptomyces sp. R-07. Taxonomy (NCBI): domain Bacteria; kingdom Bacillati; phylum Actinomycetota; class Actinomycetes; order Kitasatosporales; family Streptomycetaceae; genus Streptomyces; species Streptomyces sp. R-07. The sequence continues at coordinate 5,649,641 of NZ_CP183978.1, read as the reverse complement.
TCCGTGTCCGCGCGGGTGCCGCGGTACAGGTAGTTCTCCCGCACCACGCCCTCCTTCGTCATGCCGAGGCGGCGGGCGACGGCGATGCTCGGCAGGTTCTTCGTGGAGGCGTACCACTCGACGCGGTGGATGCCGCGCTCTTCGATCGCCCAGTCGATGATGGCCCGGCAGGCCCGGGTGATCAGTCCCTTCCCGGCGGCGGAGGGCTCCAGCCAGCAGCCGGCCTCGGCGGTCCCGTTCGCGGCGTCGAAGGTCCGGAAGAGGACGCCGCCGACGAGGGTGCCCCCGGTCCAGATGCCGTAGAGGCGGCCGGTGTCGCTCGCGGCCTTCTCGGCGTACGAGGTGAGGTAGGCGCGGGCGGAGTCGAGGTCCGCGACGACGTCGGGGAGGCCGATGTGCTGTCCGACGAACTCCCGGCCCCGGTCCATGTGGGTGAGGAATTCCTCGGCCTGCCAGGGCTCCAGGGGCCTGAGCTCGGCGCCGTCGTCACCCAGCGATATCGCGAACATCGTCGTTCTCCTCCGCAGTCGGAACCGTCACACGCTGTACGGGGATCTTCGCACGGGCGTCCGCGGCCTCCCGGCACTCGGGCGGTTCGATGCTGATGCGGGGCAGGAGGCGGTCGAGCCACTTCGGCAGCCACCAGTTCGCGCCGCCGAGCAGGTGCATGAGCGCGGGCACGAGGAGCGTGCGCAGGACGAAGGCGTCGAGGGCGACCGCCGCCGCGAGCGCGATGCCGAACATCGCGATGACCCGGTCGCCGCTGAGGACGAAGGCCAGGAAGACGGAGATCATGATGACCGCGGCGGAGTTGATCACCCGGCTGGTCTCGGCGAGGCCGACCCGGACCGCCCGCCGGTTGTCGCCGGTCTCCAGCCACTCCTCGTACATCCGGCTGACCAGGAAGACCTGGTAGTCCATGGAGAGCCCGAAGAGGACGGAGACCATGATCACGGGGAGGAAGGGTTCGATCGGTCCCGCGCTGCCGAGGCCCAGGAGCTCGCTCCCCCAGCCCCACTGGAAGATCGCGACGACGATGCCGAAGGCGCCGGCGACGGCGGCGACGTTCATGACGGCGGCCTTGAGCGGGATGCCGATCGAGCGGAAGGCCAGCAGGAGCAGAAGACAGCCGAGGGCGATGACGACGCCGACGAAGAGCGGCAGCTTGCCGACGATGATCTCGGCGAAGTCGTCGTACGAGGCGGTGACGCCGCCCACGTGCACGTCGAGGGAGGTGCCCGCCTCGGCCTTCGGGAGGACGTCCTCGCGGAGCCGGTCGACGAGCTCGCTGGTCGCCTTCGACTGCGGCGAGGAGTCGGGCACGACCGTGAGGACGGCGGTGTCGGCCGCGCTGTTGTACGTGACCGGGGAGACGGACGCGACGCCCTTGGTGGCGGTGAGGACGGCCGGCAGCTGGTCGAGGGCGCCCCGGTCGTCGGCGCCGTCGAGTCCCGCGACGAGGGTGAGGGGCCCGTTGACACCCGGGCCGAAGCCCTCGGCGAGCAGGTCGTACGCCTTGCGCGTGGTCGCGGTGGCCGGGCTGTTGCCCTGGTCGGAGGTGCCGAGGTGGAGCGAGAGGGTCGGCAGCGCGAGCACGCCCATGACGAGGACGGCGACCCCTCCGAGGAGCTTGGGGTGCCGCTCGACGAAGGCGGACCAGCGGGCGGCGAAGCCGGTGGGCAGCTCGGGCTGCGGCCCGCGCTCGGCGAGCACCCGGCGTTCGCGCCGGGACAGCGCCCGGGTGCCGATGAACGAGAGCAGCGCCGGCAGCAGGGTGACGGAGGCGGCGACGGTGAGGAGCACGGTGAGCGAGGCCGCGATGGCGACGCCGTTGAGGAAGCTGAGCTGAAGGATCAGCATGCCGAGGAGGGCGATGCAGACGGTGGCCCCCGCGAAGACGACGGCGCGGCCGGTGGTGGCGACGGCGGTCTCGGCGGCCTCGGCGACGGAGAGGCCGCGTTTGAGGCCTCTGCGGTGCCGGGTCACGATGAACAGGGCGTAGTCGATGCCGACGCCGAGGCCGACGAGCATGCCGAGCATGGGGGCGAAGTCGGCGACGGTCATCAGATGGCCGAGGAGCACGATCCCGGAGTACGCGATGCCGACGCTGACGAGCGCGGTCGCTATGGGGAGCACGGAGGCGGCGAGCGAGCCGAAGGCGAGGAAGAGGACGACGGCCGCGACGGCGACGCCGACGATCTCGGCGATGTGCCCGCCGGGGGCCTCGGTGAGGGCGACGGCGCTGCCGCCGAGCTCGACCTGGAGGTCGTCGGTGGCTGCGGCTCCGGCGGTGTCGACGAGGGCTTGGGCCTGGGCCTCGGGGATGTCGTCGGACTGCGCGCCGAAGGTGACGGTGGCGTAGGCGGTGTGCCCGTCCTCGCTGATCTGTCCCGCGGTGTCGCCGTACGGGGAGGTGACGGCGGCGATGCCGGGGAGGTCGGTGACCTCGTCGAGCATCGCGGTCATGCGCCGTTCCACGGCGTCGGCGCGGACGCTGCCCCGGTCGCTGTGCCAGACGATGGTGTCGGTGTCGCCGCCGAGGCCGTGGAAGCCGCGGTCGAGGAGGGCGGTGGCCCGGCCCGACTCGGTGCCGGGGACCTCGTAGTCGTTGGAGTACGCGCTGCCGGCGAGGGTCGCGCCGGCGGCGGTCCCGCCGAGCGCGAGGAGCCACAGGAGGACGACGACGAGACGGTGCCGGATGCACCATCGGGCGATGGCTGCCAAAGGACGTGCTCCCTGGGTGGTTCGTGGATCTTGCACGGGAGCTGCCCGAGAAGAACGCATGACCTGACGCATGACCTGCCTGCGCCCACGCGCCCACTGTCGCAGCCAAACGTGATCGTTTGCCCCTTTCGTGTCGATGCTCACAGGTATGGGCGGGGACTCGGGACTTCCGTCCCGGACCCCCGCCCACCCGGGTCACCGTGGGTGCTCAGCCGGAGACGCCGGCGCGGCCGTTCTCGATGTGGCCCATGAGGCGGCGGCGGAAGCCACCGGGTGCGGTCACCTCGAGGTCGTACCAGCCGTGCGCGTCGGCGGCCGAGTGGACGACGGTACGGGTCTTCCCGGGCTTCACGGTGACGGTGCGGGTCCAGTCGGCGAGGTCGTCCTCGTCCACGTACCGAGCGGCCTGAGGTCGAAGGCGAGCGGGGCGGATCCGGTGTTCCGGACGGTGAGGTGCAGGTCGCGGTCGTGGTGGTCGACCCGGGTGGCGAGCTCGGCGCCGCCCGCCGCGGGGCCCTCGAACTCGCGCCGGAAGCCGTTGGGGCCGGTGATCGTGAAGCGGTAATGATCACCCGGAACGGGGACGGTCCACTCCCCCTCCCCCCTGACGTCCTGGTGCTGCGGGACGGTGAACTCGCCCGCGTACGGGTAGCGCGCGAAGTGCGCGCTCGCCTTCCCCGTGTTGCGGAGCGCGACCGTCACGGAACCGGCACCGGTCGTCGCGGAGGCGTCCGGCTGGTACGGCAGCGGGCGGGCGGGGCGGACGCCGGGCTCCTGGACGGGCATCCGCTGCGCGGCCGGCGGCTGGGGCCGCCAGCGGCCGGTGAAGGGCGGGATCGGGCCGGGCTGCTCGACGGCCGGCGGGTCCGGTGGAAGTCGAAGGCGGAGGTGAGGTCGCCGGTGACGGTCCGCCGCCAGGGGGTGATGTGGGGCTCCTCGATCCCGGTCAGCTCCTCCAGGAGGAGATCACGAAGGTGTGGTCGAAGGTCTCGGGCGGAGAGCTCGATGTTGTTGTCGGTCACCTTCTCAGCCGTGCGAGCCGAGCTTGCGCGCTCGGCCGTGCACACTTCGTCGCGCCCCCGACTGCCTCCTACGACAGGACGGTCACGGGTCGCATCCACCCTCCCCACGTTCAAGGGGAGGGTGCGGGTGCGGTGACGAACACCCACGCCGAGCGTGCGCGGTCGCGCACGTTGACCCCGGCGACGACGTCGGCCGGGCCAGCGAGCCCGCACCGACGACAGCCGAACTGGTCCCGAGTGAGCCGGTTGGCTCGTTCGGTGTGCCCACAGCGCGGACAATGCTGCGAGGTATAGGCAGCGTCCACTTCGATGAACGGCACCCCGGCCTTCCTTGCTTTGTAAGCGAGGTGCTGTCCGAGCTGGTGGAACGGCCACGATCAGGAACCACTTCCCGCCACGCCGGATCAGGTCGCTCTCGCCCTTTCGGTAGGCGACCAGCGTGGCGAGCTGACTGGAGGAGCAGGCAGAGCGGATCCCCTTCGACCGCCCGTCCACGGTCCAGATCGACACCGTACGCGCGTCGTACCGCCCCTTCTTTCCCTTGGCGAAGGCAACCTGTGAGGTGTAGGTGGCAGCCTGGTTGCACGCGCGCAGGGTCGCCTCAAGCGCCAACGCCTGCCCGGGCGTCGGCAGCAACTTCACCTGCACGCCCAGCTTCATGACTTCGGACCGTAGTGCGACCGGCACGTGCGTGACCGCCCTTTACCCGACAATCACCGCACTCAGCGACGTCACGGACAATCGTTGGACCTTCGCTTCCGGCCACGAACGTCCGCCCGCCACCGCGCCCCCCTGAGCGTCAGGTCCCGGTCGGGATGACGCAGTGACCGGGGCCGCCCGGGAGGACGCGCTTCTCGTCGTACATCTCGTACATGTCGACGCGAGCCCCCTTGGCCGCCTCTCCCGCCTTCCACCGCCCCTCGGCGAAGAGCGGGTGGAGGTAGCCGTCCTTCGGCGCCGAGCAGTCGTGGTTGCCGACCTCGCTCGCGTACGCGCCCAGGACGAGCTTCCCGCCCCTCGACGTGACCGTGAACTGGCGCCGTACGGCGATCCGCGCCACCTCGGGGACGCCCGGGAGCACGTCGTGGCCGACATCTGCCCGCACCAGCGGGTAGACGAAGGCGTAGTCGACGTGGACCACCAGCTCCCCCGCCGCCGAGACCTCGTAGGTCATCGCGCCCCGCGTCCTGATGCCGGTCTCGGCCGCGTACACCTCTTGGGGATCGAAGTGGGTGACCATGTCCTTCCGGACGGCGGCGCCGGCTCCGCGCGGATCGAGCAGGGCGAGCGCCGCCGCGGGCTCGGCGCCTGCCAGGGTCTCCTCCGAGAGGTTGGTCTCGACGAGCAGGGTCTTCACGTCCTCCAACACGGCGCTGATGTCCTTCGCGGTGAGCCCGCCGGACGGCATGGCCACGGGGACGTGGATTCCGTCGGCGTCTTCCTCCCAGCCGACCGCGGGCGAGTTCCGGAACGGCATGTCGACCGTGTACGGCCATTCCAGGGGCCAGACCTCCTCACGGAGCGCCCCCGCGCCGAACGGCTCGTACGGCGGCCGCTCCCCCTCCGTCACGTCGGCCAGCCAGAACCCGAACCCGCCGAGGAGCAGCACCCCGGCACCGGCCGCCAGCGCGACCTTGCGGCGCCGTACCGTCCGGTCGCGCCGCAGCGCCTCCTCGCGTCCCGGATCGTTCGCCTGCGCGCGCAGCCGAGCGACGTAGTCCGTGGGTTCCACCGACACTTCCTGTCCCCTCCCCTGCCCCGCCAGGCTCGGCAGAGCGGAGCGGAGCCTCTCACATGGCGGCGCGGCCCGTCATCGGGGATTTCCCTTGCTGACCGGCGGGGTTCGCGAGCATCCTGAGCGCGACGCACGGCCACGGCGCTGCATGAGGGGAAGTCGTATGGCCAGACGCAAGGTCATCAGGGTCGAGGTCAGCAAGCGGGTTCTCTGGATCGGTGCCGAGGCGTACCCCCTGCAGAACATCGCCCGGGCCACGACGGTCAAGATCAAGCCCGAGCGTGCGAAGGCCGTGGGGCGCTTCCTGAAGTACGTGCTGATCACGGCGCTCCTGGCGGCCGGCGGGCTCGCCGTCGCCCAGCACGGTGAGGTGTCGAGCAGCGACCGGGAGCTGATCACCCAGGGGGTGACCGTGACCGCGAGCGTGCTCGGGGCGGCCTTCCTCCTCCAGCTGATCCTCGTCCTGATCACGAAGACGTACTACGCGCTGGTCATCGAGACCTCGGGCAACCCGCGCACGCTGCTGGCCAGCGTGGACCGCAACGAGGTGCACGAGCTCGTGCGCGACATCATGCGGGCCATCGACGACCCGGCCTTCCCCGGCTTCGTCAAGCAGATGACCACCTACAACATCGGCAGCATGCGGGACTTCTACAACGCGTCCGGTGCGGGCAGCGTGGGGAGGATGGGGCAGTGACCGGCAACGGTGAGTTCCACATCAGCAACATGCGCGACTTCTACAACGCGTCCGGGGACGGGGCCGTCGGCCGGATCGAGAACAACCAGCAGGCCGCGCAGGACCCGCAGGTCGTCTACGAGGCCGTGATCCGCGCGATCGAGACCCTCCGGGGTCAGGTGTCCGCCGAGGACCGCATGGTCCTCGACGCGTCCCTGGAGACCATCCGCGAGGGCGACGACGCACCGCCCGGCGCCTTCCGCCGGGCGCTCGGCACGGTCTCCGGCGTCGCCGCCCTCGTCGGCGAGGTCGGCGTCCCGGTGGCGGAGGCGGTCCGCCGACTCCTCGGGCTGCTTGCCGGCTAGGGACACGAGGACGCGAACTCGCACCAGACGATCTTGCCGGGGTTGCGCGTGCCCACGCCCCAGCGGTCCGCGAGGGCACCCACGAGGAGGAGGCCCCTGCCCGACTCGCCGGAGGGCTCGCGGGCGGCCGGGGTGCCGTCGCCGCTGTCGTGGACCTCGATACGGAGGGGGCCGGGGCGCTCCAGGTAGAGGTGGAGGCGGTAACCGCGGCCGGGCGGCACACCGTGGAGCAGCGCGTTGGTGGCGAGCTCGCTCACGCACACCAGTACGTCGTCCGCGCGTCCGTCCAGCCCCCAGTCGGCCAGCGCCTTGCGGGTGAAGTCGCGGGCGAGGGGCACGGATCGGCGTTCACGACGGTAGAAGGCCTCGCGGAACAGGGGGAGTCGGTCGCTCATGGCGATCACGGTGACGTCTCGCGCCCCACGCGCCCCAGGGCATCGAGCCGTACAAATTCTTTGTACGGGGCCGGAACGCGTCGAGTACGTACGGAGCGGGGAAGGCACCGATCATGCAGCGCGGCACGAACTCCAGGAAGAAGGTCCCCTCATGGGAAGTGGTCGGCGCCCTGGTGGCGCTTTATCGGAAGCAAGCAGGCCTGACCCAGCCCCAGTTGGCCACCCAGGCGTGCGTGGCGCTGGAGACGCTGGGCTCGATCGAGCAGGGGCGCCGGGCGCTGCGGCTCGGGCTCGCGGGTGAGCTGGACGGCATCCTGAACACGGGCGGCGCGCTGGCGGTGGCGGTCGGGAAGGCACCGAAGAAGGAGCGGTATCCGGCGTTCGCCCAGGAGTTCATCGAGCTGGAGGCGCAGGCGCTCAGCCTTTGTTCGTATCAGAACGGGGTGGTCCCCGGCCTGCTTCAGACCGCCGAATACGCCCGCGCGGTCTTCGACTGCCTGTATCCGCCGATCACTCCACAGGAGGCGGAGGACCGGATGCTCGACCGGCTCGATCGCCAGGGGATCTTCGAGCAAACGCCGTGGCCGCCGATGATGTCCTTCCTCCTGAACGAATCCATCCTGGAGCAGCCCATCGGCGGACGCGAGGTGCTTCGAGGGCAGATCCTCCATCTGCGCGAGATGGCCGAACTCCCCTTCCTCGCTCTTCAGATCATCCCGAAGTCACGGACGAGACATGCTGGACTCGCCGGGCCCATGGTGCTCGTGGAAACACCCGCTCACGATCACGTCGCCTACATCGAGGGGCAGCGGGTGAGCTTCCTCATCGACGACCCCGACGAGGTCGGCATCCTCCAGGCCAAATATGGAATGCTGCGGTCACAGGCCCTGACGCCCGAGGACACCATGGGCCTGCTGGAGCACCTGGCAGGAGTGACATGAGCGCAGCAGAACTTTCATGGTTCAAGTCCAGCTACAGCAGTGACGAAGGCGGCGACTGCCTCGAAGTCGCCTACGACTGGCGCAAGTCCACCTACAGCGGCGACGAGGGCGGCAACTGCGTCGAGGTGGCCGCCCACCCCGCCGCCGTGCACGTCCGGGACTCCAAGCTCGGCGAGACCAGCCCCGTCTTCAGCATCTCCCCCACCGCCTGGGGCACCTTCGTCGCCCGGGCGGCCTCCTAGACGGACAGGCGGACGTTGCGGCCCTCAAGGAGTGCGCGGCCCAGCTTGGTGACCGTGTGCAGGGTCGTGTTGCGGTGGCGGTGGCTGGAAACCAGTGCCGCCTCCCGCAGGGCCGCGACATGGCGGCTGGCGTTGGGTGCGGTGGTGCCCGCGCGGCGGGCGAGCTGGCCCGTCGTGGCGGCGCCGTCCGCGAGGGCGGCCAGCAGGACGGCCCGCGTCGGGCCGATCAGCGCCGCCAGCGGCCGTCCGTCCGCCGGCCCCACCTCCGGCGTGGCCCAGTGGGGCTCGTGTTCGATCGGGTGGACGAGGACCGGGGGGAGGGTCGGGTCGGCGAACGTCGTCGGGGCGTGGCGGCAGAAGAACGACGGCTGGAGCAGCAGGCCACGGCCGCCGAGGTAGAGGTCCTGGTCGACGGGGAAGGCGAGCCGGAGCACCGGGTACTCCCAGCGCGCCGACGGGTGGAGCGTGCTGAGGAGCGCGTCCCAGCCTCCCTCCACGAGCACCGCCGAGCGGCGCGCCGTGTCCCGGCTCACCTGCGCCCAGATCCGCTCCCAGAACGGACCGAGCACGGTGTCGACGTACGCGTGCGCCGCGTCGGCCAGCCTGCCCACCGCCCCGGACTCCCCCGCCAGCAGCTCACGGCGGCAGATGACCGGCAGGCGCCGCTTGGGGTTCTGGATGTCGAACTCCCGTAAATCCTTGGTCACCTGACGCAGGGGTGTGGAGCGCAGCGCCTCCAGACGGTCGCCGAGGCCCCCGCCCACCGCCGGGGTCAGGAAGTCCACCGAGTACCCGACGGGCGGCGCGAGTGCCGTCAACAACCGTGTGGTCGCGGGCACTCGGGGCAGCGACTCCCGCAGCCATGGGCCCAGGAGCACACCCGAGTCCCGTCTTCGCAGCCGGTACAGGCTCATGAGCATCTCCCACATCGGGTCGGGTCCCGTGGCGATCCTGATCCGCCCCAGGTCTTCCCCCGTGAAGTGAATGCGCAGCATCTCAACCCCTTCGACCAGGGCAATTACGTTCCAGCGCACGGACGTTCACGAAACTCCCCCGGTGATCGCAGACTCTGAACCGTTCGATTTACGGACCAGCTCACTCACCAACAGAACGGGGGAAGGCAAAATGCCCGAGATCCTGGCGAAGCAGCGTCGTCGCGGGCGTGTCCCGTCGCGGCGGCTCGTTCACGCGATCGCCGCCGGGATGGTTCTCGCCGTATCCGCCGGGTGTTCCGGTTCGACCCCGGCGCCCGCCACGGCAGCGAGGCCGACGACCTCCTCGAACCCCGCCGAGCTGACCGCGCTGCACCGGCTGCCGCCCGTCACCGGCCTGCTGTTCACCCCGCAGCCGCGTGCCACCGAGGCGCAGCAGAAGGTCGCCATCGCCTGCATGGCCGAACGGGGCTACCGCTACGCCCCCGTCCCCCCGCCCAGGACCTCGGGCGCCGACGAGCGCCCGCAGCCCTTCGGCCTGGAGTCCACGTCGCCCCGGCGCGCGACCCCCACCGCGCCCTCCGAGGCGCCGCCCAAGCCCGGCAGCCCGGAGAGCACCGACGCGTACGCGCGGGCGCTCTTCGGCGACGAGGCCAAGCGGGTCAAGGCCATGGGCGCACGGTTGAGCGTCTCCCGGCCGGGCAACGGCTGTCTCGCCGAAGCGGAGACGCGGCTGCTCGGCGACGGCCGGATGCGCTGGCTCCAGGTGCGGATCCTGCTCTTCGAGGCGCAGGAGCAGGCACGCAAGGACGTGGAGAAGGACTCGGCGTTCCGCACGGCGACCACGCGCTGGCGAGAGTGCATGGACCGGGCCAAGGTCAAGGCCGAGGATCCCGTACGGGTGCAGATGTCGCTGCGCTCGGACGCGGACCGGAGGAGCAGCCCCGTCGCCGCGGCGGACCTGCGCTGCAAGACGGAGACCGGCTATCTGGCCACGGCGTACCACCGGCTCGCCGCCGTCCAGCAGCGCTGGCTGGACGCGCACCCCGACGTCGGCCGGGACTTCGAGAAGCTGTCGGCCCGCCAGGACAAGGCGGCCGGCGAGGTGCTGACCACCAGCTGACCACCACAGTCTTCCGTTCCTGAGCCCAGGAACGGATGTTCCCCGACAATCCCGCAAACGAAAGAGAGATTGACATGGCCATGTCTAGGAAGTTCGCCGCCGTCGCCGGCGCCACCGCGCTCCTCGTGGGCGGCGGCATCGCGACCGCGTCGACCGCGTCGGCCGGCCCCAGCTGTCCCTCGGGCTACCACTGCCTCTTCGAGGGCAGCATCGGGTCCTCCGTGCACAACTACTTCAACAGCGACAACGACTTCAGGAACGACTACTTCACCAGCGGTCACGTCGTGAACGACAACTCGTGGTCGGCCAGCAACTCCAGCACCGGCGGCTACGAGAGCCACTACTACTACGACCCCGGCTACGTGAACCTCGACTTCTGCGTGAATCCGGGCAGCTACGTGACCCACGACCGGCTGTCGGACGACTTCGTGGACGGCAACGGCTACGGCCAGCGCGACGAGGCCAGCTCCCTGCAGCTGCTGCCGACCACGTCGATCTCCTGCTTCTGATCCGCACACCCGCACCAAGGGCCCCGCACTGAAGGCCCGCACAAAGAGGCGGCCCCGCACCGGACATCCGGTGCGGGGCCGCCCCCTTGAGCCGTACGAGAACGGGATCAGCCCTCGCTGACGCCCAGCTTCTCCAGGATCAGGTCCTTGACCTTCGCCGCGTCCGCCTGGCCCCGGGTGGCCTTCATGACCGCGCCGACCAGGGCGCCGACCGCCGCGACCTTGCCGCCGCGGATCTTGTCGGCGATGGCCGCGTTGCCCGCGATGGCCTCGTCGACCGCCGTGCCGAGCGCGCCGTCGTCGGAGACGACCTTCAGACCGCGCTTCTCGACGACCTCGTCCGGGGTGCCCTCGCCGGCGAGGACGCCCTCGATGACCTGACGGGCCAGCTTGTCGTTCAGGTCGCCGGAGGCGACCAGGGCCGACACACGGGCCACGTCGGACGCCGTGATGGACAGCTCCTCCAGGGAGACGCCCTGCTCGTTGGCGTTACGGGCCAGCTCGCCCATCCACCACTTGCGGGCCGAGGCCGCGTCCGCGCCCGCCTCGGTCGTGGCGACGATCGCGTCGACCGCGCCCGCGTTGAGGATGGCCTGCATCTCCACCTCGGAGACGCCCCACTCCTCGCGGAGCCGGTTGCGGCGCACGCGGGGAAGCTCGGGCAGGCCCTTCCGCAGTTCCTCGACCCACTCGCGGGCCGGGGCGACCGGCACCAGGTCCGGCTCGGGGAAGTAGCGGTAGTCCTCGGCGTTGTCCTTGATGCGGCCCGAGGTGGTGGAGCCGTCGTCCTCGTGGAAGTGACGGGTCTCCTGCACGATCGTGCCACCGGCGGTGAGCACGGCCGCGTGCCGCTGGATCTCGAAGCGCGCAGCCCGCTCCACCGAACGGAGCGAGTTGACGTTCTTCGTCTCCGAGCGGGTGCCGAAGGTCTTGGTGCCGTTGCGGCGCAGCGACAGGTTCACGTCGCAGCGCATCTGGCCCTTGTCCATGCGCGCCTCGGAGACGCCCAGGGCGCGGATCAGCTCGCGCAGCTCGGCGACGTACGCCTTGGCGACCTCGGGGGCCCGCTCGCCCGCGCCCTCGATCGGCTTGGTGACGATCTCGATGAGCGGGATGCCGGCCCGGTTGTAGTCGAGCAGCGAGTGCGAGGCGCCGTGGATGCGGCCGGTCGCGCCACCGATGTGGGTGGACTTGCCGGTGTCCTCCTCCATGTGGGCGCGCTCGATCTCCACGCGGAAGATCTCGCCGTCCTCCAGCTGGACGTCCAGGTAGCCGTTGAAGGCGATCGGCTCGTCGTACTGGGAGGTCTGGAAGTTCTTCGGCATGTCCGGATAGAAGTAGTTCTTCCGGGCGAAGCGGCACCACTCGGCGATCTCGCAGTTGAGCGCGAGACCGATCTTGATGGCGGACTCGACGCCGATCGCGTTGACCACCGGCAGCGAGCCGGGCAGGCCGAGGCAGGTCGGGCAGGTCTGCGAGTTCGGGTCCGCGCCCAGCTCGGTCGAGCAGCCGCAGAACATCTTCGTCTTCGTGCCGAGCTCGACATGGACCTCCAGGCCCATGACGGGGTCGTACTCGGCGAGCGCCGCTTCGTACGACAGCAGTTCAGTGACAGTCACGGTGGAACTTCCCTCTCAGCCCAGCAGGACGTCGTCGTCGCCGAGCCGCTTCAGCTCGCGGTACAGGATGGCGAGGCCGGTGACGATGGCGGCGGCGGACACGACGGCGTCGACGAGCTTGAGCGTGTCGTGCTCGGCGCGGGCCTTCTTGATCTGCTTCGTCACCGCGATGGCGCCGAAAGCAGTGGTGCCCATGGACAGGTACGTGCCGGTCTTGGACTTCTTGAAGCCCTTGGCCTTCTGCAGTGCACTGGTACTCACAGCGACGGAGCCTCCTCGAGCAGGGGGTGGCCCCACTTTTCCACGAAGGCGGCCTCGACGGCGGCGCCGACCTTGTACAGCCGGTCGTCCTTCATGGCGGGGGCGATGATCTGCAGACCGACCGGGAGACCGTCCTCGGGCGCGAGGCCGCAGGGCAGCGACATGGCGGCGTTGCCGGCCAGGTTGGTCGGGATGGTGCACAGGTCCGCGAGGTACATCGCCATCGGGTCGTCGGCGCGCTCGCCGATCGGGAAGGCGGTGGTGGGGGTCGTCGGGGAGACGATGACGTCCACCTCCTCGAAGGCCTTCTCGAACTCGCGGGTGATGAGGGTGCGGACCTTCTGCGCCGAGCCGTAGTACGCGTCGTAGTAGCCGGAGCTCAGCGCGTACGTACCGAGGATGATGCGGCGCTTGACCTCGTCGCCGAAGCCGGCCTCACGGGTGAGGGCGGTGACGTCCTCGGCGGACCGCGTGCCGTCGTCGCCGATCCGCAGGCCGTAGCGCATGGCGTCGAAGCGGGCCAGGTTGGAGGAGCACTCCGACGGCGCGATCAGGTAGTACGCCGAGAGGGCGAGGTCGAAGGTCGGGCAGTCCAGCTCGACGATCTCGGCACCCAGCGACTTCAGCAGCTCGACGGACTCGTCGAAGCGCTGCACGACACCGGCCTGGTAGCCCTCGCCGCGGAACTGCTTGACGACGCCGACGCGCATGCCGGCGACCGAGCCGTTCCGCGCGGCCTCGACGACCGGCGGGACCGGGGCGTCGATGGAGGTCGAGTCGAGCGGGTCGTGCCCGGCGATCGCCTCGTGGAGGAGGGCCGCGTCCAGGACCGTGCGGGCGCAGGGGCCGCCCTGGTCCAGGGAGGAGGAGAAGGCCACCATGCCGAAGCGGGAGACGCCGCCGTAGGTCGGCTTGACGCCGACGGTGCCGGTGACGGCGGCGGGCTGGCGGATGGAGCCGCCGGTGTCCGTGCCGATGGCGAGCGGGGCCTCGTACGCGGCGAGGGCGGCCGAGGAGCCGCCGCCGGAGCCGCCGGGGATCCGGGTCAGGTCCCAGGGGTTGCCGGTCGGACCGTAGGCGCTGTTCTCCGTGGAGGAGCCCATCGCGAACTCGTCCATGTTGGTCTTGCCGAGGATGACGACGTCGGCGGCCTTGAGGTTCTTGACCAGGGTCGCGTCGTACGGCGGGATCCAGCCCTCGAGGATCTTCGAGCCCACGGTGGTCGGCATGCCGACGGTGGTGAAGATGTCCTTGAGCGCGAGCGGCACACCGGCGAGCGGGCCGAGCTTCTCGCCCCGGGCGCGCTTCTCGTCGACGGCGCGGGCCTGGGCGAGGGCGCCCTCGCGGTCGACGTGCAGGAAGGCGTGGACCTTCTCGTCGACGGCCTCGATGCGGGCGAGGTGGGCCTCGGTGACCTCGACGGCGGTGAGCTCGCCGGCGGCGATCTTCCCGGCGATCTCGGCCGCGGTGAGCTTGATGATGTTGTTGTCCGTCATGACTTCTTAGTCCTCCCCCAGGATCTGCGGCACCTTGAAACGCTGCTGCTCCTGGGCCGGGGCGCCGGAGAGCGCCTGCTCGGGGGTGAGCGACGGACGGACCTCGTCCGCGCGCATGACATTGGTCAGCGGCAGCGGGTGAGAGGTCGGCGGTACGTCTTGGTCGGCGACCTCGGAGACGCGGGCGACCGCGCCGATGATGTCGTCGAGCTGGCCGGCGAAGTGATCGAGTTCTTCGCCCTTCAGCTCCAGACGCGCCAGCCGTGCGAGGTGGGCGACCTCCTCGCGCGTGATGCCAGGCATGCGGATCCTCACGGGGTGAGCTTGATGGTGTCGAACCATCCTATGGCTCCGGTGCCGCTGCCCGTGCCCCCAACCCGGCTCCGGTCCGGCCGTTACGGGACGACCTGGCCCGAGGGGTGGTCCAGGTCGACCTGGGCGGCGATGTCGGCGGGGCGGCGCCAGCCGTGTTCGCCGCGGGCCAGGAGCCAGGCGGTGGCCTCGCCGGGCGGCATGGCGGCGGCGACCAGCCAGCCCTGGACGGCGTCGCAGCCCAGGTCACGCAGGCGCTCCCAGGTCTCGTCGTCCTCGACGCCCTCGGCGACGACGAGGAGGCCGAGCGAGTGGGCGAGGTCGACGGTGCAGCGGACGATCTCGGCGTCCTCGGTGTCGACGGCGAGCCGGGCCACGAAGGAGCGGTCGATCTTCAGTTCGCTGACGGGCAGCCGGCGCAGATGGACGAGGGAGGAGTAGCCGGTGCCGAAGTCGTCGAGGGACATCTTGACGCCGTGGCCGGTGAGGCCGTTCAGCGTGTCGGCGGCCCGCTGGGGGTCCTCCAGGAGCACGTGCTCCGTTATCTCCAGCTGGAGGGCGCCGGCCGGGACGCCGTGGCGGGCGAGCCGGGCGGCGACGGCGCCGGCGAAGCCGGGGGTGTGGACGTCGCGCGGCGAGACGTTGACGGCGACGGGGACGTTGAGGCCCTGGGCGCGCCAGCGGGCGACCTGGGCGAGGGCGGTCTCCAGGACGTACTCGGTGAGGTGGGGCATCAGGCCGGAGGACTCGGCGATGGCGATGAACTCGTCCGGCGGGACCTTGCCGCGCTCCGGGTGGACCCAGCGGACGAGCGCCTCCAGGCCGGCGACCTGGCCGTCGAAGCGGACCTTGGGCTGGTAGTGGAGTTCGACCTCGCCGGCGTCGAGGGCGCGGCGGAGGTCGCCGAGGAGGCCGAGCCGGTCGGGGGTGTTGGAGTCGCGCTTGGACTCGTAGACCTCGACGCCGGTGCGGTCGCGCTTGGCCTGGTACATGGCGACGTCGGCGCGGCGCAGCAGGCCCTCGGCGTCCAGGGCGTGGTCGGGGAAGACGGCGACGCCGGCGCTGGCCTCCAGGACGAGGGTGAGCCCGTCGAGGTCGAGCGGGGAGGACAGCTCGGCGACGAGGTGGCGGGCGACGCGCTGGGCGCTGGTGGTGGAGTCTGCGGTGGGCAGCAGGACGGCGAACTCGTCGCCGCCGAGCCGGGCGGCCTCGGCGCCGCGGGGCAGCGCGAGGCGGAGGCGTTCGGCGATCTGGAGGAGCAGCCGGTCGCCGGCGAGGTGCCCGAGGGTGTCGTTGACCGAGCGGAAGCGGTCGAGGTCGATGAGGACGAGGGCGGCGCGGGCCCCTTCGCCCTCGGCCTCCTCCAGGGCGGTCCAGGCCCGCTCCAGGAGCCACTGGCGGTTGGGGAGCCCGGTGAGCGGGTCGCGGAGCTGTTCCTCGGCGCGGGCGCGGGCGATCCAGAGGGTGGAGTCGAGGGCGATGAGGGGGACGGCGAAGAGCGGCAGGAGGATCGGCCGGGTGGCGGCGACGACGCAGATGAGCGGGGCGATGCCGAGGAGGGCGACGGCGACGAGGCCCTGCCGGAGGAGGGCGGTGCGGGCGATGGTGGGCAGTCCGCGGCCCTGGGGGGCGAGCGTGTACCACAGGACGAGGCGGGTGACCACGAGGTAGGTGCCCGCGGCGAGGACGACTTCCGGGAGGTCCCCGATCGTCCAGTCGAGGGGCTGCCAGGGCTGGTCGACGGTCGGTACGTCTCCGAAGAGCGCGAGGACGAGGGCGGCGGCGCCGACCCCGAGGATGTCGGCGGCGCCGTGCAGGAGGCTCTGGCGCCAGCGGTGCCGGCGGGCGGCGCCGACCAGGGCGACGACGGTCAGCGAGACGAGTCCGGCGGGCACCCAGCCGTACAGCAGGAGGACGGCGAGGGTGAGGGCGCCTCCGGAGCCGGTGCCGCCCCACCAGCGGTCCCGGCCGAGGGCGACCAGGTGGCCGACGATGAGGCCGGTGAGGACGGCGAGGGACCAGCCGGCGACGCCGCCGGGGAAGAGTCCGTGGCCGGCGCTGAGGGCTCGCTGGAGCCCGGCGACGAGCACGACGGCTGCGATGGCCACCACGGCTGCGGGCAGCCGGGAGGGAAAGCCCAGGGGGACCACACGGCCGTGCGGCCGTGGGACCGGGGCGGCGCTCTCGGTCGGTTCCATTCCCGTCCCTCTCACAGGCGGCGGTGCCGTCGGTGTGCGATGGGCCGCGGTGACGCGGCCGTCCGTCGTCCGGCCCGTCGTCCGGCCTGCGGCCGCCGGCAGGCGGCCGCTCCCGGTGTCATGGGGCCGTTGTCCTGGCGCCACGCCGGCAGAGCCCCCGGGCGGGCGTGCAGGACTGGACGCACGGTCACCACACTAGGCCGCCGAGGGCTTCGACGGGCAGCGCTCTCCCTCTCTTGCCCGAATGAGACCCGGCCACCCGTAACGATCTGGTATGCGCCGAACGGGTGAGCTTCCGGTGGCCGCCCGGGGGCTATTCGGCGACGGGCACCGCGGCCTCCCGAGCCGCCTCGGGCCCCTGTTCGAGCAGGACGGAGAAGCCTTCCTCGTCCAGAACCGGAACCTTCAGCTGCATCGCCTTGTCGTACTTCGAACCAGGGTTTTCACCGACCACCACGAAGGCGGTCTTCTTCGAAACGGAACCGGTCACCTTCGCTCCGAGCCGCTGGAGCGACTCTTTTGCGCCATCCCTGGTGAACTTCTCCAGGGTGCCGGTCACCACCACCGTCAGACCTTCCAGCGGACGGGGTCCCACATCCTCGCCGGCGCCCTCGTCCTCCAGGCTGACCCCGGCGGCGCGCCACTTGCGCACGATCTCGCGGTGCCACTCCTCCGAGAACCACTGCTTCACCGCGGCCGCGATGATCCCGCCGACCCCGTCGACGGCCGCCAGCTCCTCCTCGCTCGCCTGCTCGATCCGCTCCAGCGAGCGGAACTCACGGGCCAGCGCCTCGGCCGCCACCGGCCCCACGTGCCGGATCGACAGACCGTTGATGAAGCGGGCGAGCGGGCGCGTCTTCGCCGCCGCGATGTTCTCCAGCATGGCGAGCGCGTTCTTCTTCGGCTCGCCCTTCTGGTTGGCGAATACCGTGACGATCTTCTCCTCGCCGGTCTTCGGGTCCCGCCGGGGCAGCCCGCTGTCCGGGTCGAGGACGTACGCCTTGATCGGAAGCAGCTGCTCGATGGTGAGGTCGAAGAGGTCGCCCTCGTCCGCGAGCGGGGGCTCGGAGGGCTCCAGGGGGCGGGTGAGCGCCGCCGCGGCCACCGCGCCGAAGTTCTCGATGTCCAGGCACTGCCGCCCGGCCAGGAAGAAGAGCCGCTCGCGGAGCTGGGCCGGGCAGGTCCGGGCGTTCGGGCAGCGGAGGTCGATGTCGCCCTCCTTCATCGGCTTCAGCGGCGTCCCGCACTCCGGGCACTCGGCGGGCATCACGAACTCCCGCTCGGTGCCGTCCCGCAGGTCGGCGACCGGACCGAGGATCTCCGGGATCACGTCGCCGGCCTTGCGCAGCACGACGGTGTCGCCGATGAGGACACCCTTGGCCTTCACCACCTCCTGGTTGTGGAGGGTGGCGAACTCGACCTCGGAGCCCGCGACCGTGACCGGCTCGACCTGCGCGTACGGCGTGACGCGCCCGGTCCTGCCGACGCCGACCTTGATGTCGACCAGCTTGGTGTTGACCTCCTCCGGCGCGTACTTCCAGGCGATCGCCCAGCGCGGGGCGCGCGCGGTGGAGCCGAGGCGGCCCTGGAGCGGGATCTCGTCGAGCTTGACGACGACCCCGTCGATCTCGTGCTCCACGGAGTGACGGTTCTCCCCGAAGTACGCGATGAACTCGCGCACGCCGTCGAGCGAGTCGACCACCTTGTTGTGCCGGGCGGTGGGCAGGCCCCACTCGTGGAGCAGTGCGTACGTCTCCGAGAGCCGGGCGATGTCGAAGCCCTCGCGGGCGCCGATGCCGTGGACGACCATGTGGAGCGGGCGCGAGGCGGTGACCTTCGGGTCCTTCTGCCGGAGCGAACCGGCCGCCGCGTTGCGCGGGTTGGCGAAGGGCTTGTCACCGGCCTCCACCAGGCGGGCGTTGAGCCCCTCGAAGGCCTCCATCGGGAAGTAGACCTCGCCGCGGATCTCCACGAGGTCGGGGATCCGCTCCCCGCGCAGGCGCTCGGGGATGTCGGCGATCGTCCGGACGTTGGGCGTGATGTCCTCGCCGGTGCGGCCGTCGCCGCGGGTGGCGGCCCGGGTCAGCCGCCCGTGCTCGTAGGTGAGGTTGACCGCGAGGCCGTCGACCTTCAGCTCGCACAGGTAATGGAAGTCGGGGGTGCCGACGTCCCGCGCGACCCGCTCGGCCCAGGTGGCCAGCTCCTCCTCGTCGAAGGCGTTGTCCAGGGAGAGCATCCGCTCCCGGTGCTCGACGGAGGTGAACTCGGTCTCGTACTGCCCGGCGACCTTCTGGGTCGGCGAGTCCGGGGTCCGCAGCTCCGGGTACTCCTCCTCCAGCGCTTCGAGCGCGCGCAGGAGCTTGTCGAAGTCGCCGTCGCTGATGACCGGCTGGTCCTTCACGTAGTACCGGAAGCGGTGCTCCTCGACCTGCTCGGCGAGCTCGGCGTGCTTCTCCCGTGCCTCGGCGGGCAGGGCCCCCTGTTCGACTGCCACCGTTTCGTCCTCCCGTTACTCAGGGTTGTCCGCGAGCGACCGTGCCGCTCTGACGCAGTGGGCGAGCGCCGCCCGGGCATAGGCGGGCGAAGCACCCGCGAGCCCGCACGAGGGGGTGACCACGACGGACTCCGCCAGAGTCCCCGGATTCAGCCCCAGCCTGCGCCACAGCGTCCTGACACCCATGACGCTACCTCCCGGGTCCGACAACGGGCCGTCAGTGGACGGCACCACACCGGCGAACAGCTTCGTCCCGGCCTCCACGGCCTCGCCGATCGGCTCCTCGTCACGTTCGGTGAGGAGCGAGAAATCGAACGAGACGCCCGCCGCCCCGGCCCGTCGCAGCAGCGCGAAGGGCACGTCGGGGGCGCAGGAGTGGACGACCACCGGCCCGTCGTGGACGGCCGTCACGTCCCGCAGGGCGCTCTCCACGACCTGCCGGTCGACGGCCCGGTACGTGCGGTAGCCGCTGGCGGTACGGACGTGGCCGCGCAGCACCGCGGTGAGCGAGGGCTCGTCGAGCTGGAGGACCGGCCGCGCCCCGGGGATCCGCTTGCGCAGCTCCGCGAGGTGCGTGCGGAGGCCCTCGGCGAGGGAGCCCGCCAGGTCGCGGCAGGCCCCTGCGTCGCCGAGGGCGGCCTCGCCACCGCTCAGCTCCAGGGCCGCGGCGAGCGTCCACGGGCCCACGGCCTGGACCTTGAGCGGGCCCTCGTACCCCTGGGTGAACTCCTCCAGGGCGTCGAGGTCCTCGCCGAGCCAGGAACGGGCCCGCCTGGTGTCGCGGCCCGGCCGGTCGCTGACCCGCCAGCCGCTCGGCTCCACGTGCGCGTACAGGTCGACGAGCATCCCGATCGTCCGGCCGATCATGTCGGCGCCGGGGCCGCGCGCGGGCAGCTCGGCGAGGAACGGGAAGTCCTCGAAGGATCCGGTGACCGTCTTCGCCGCCTCGCGCGCGTCGCCGCCGGGCAGGGACCCGACGCCGGTGGCGGGCCCGAAGAGCTTCGTCTCGACCATCTCTATCGTCCCGGGCGCACGGTGAGGTCGTTGATCTCCGCGTCGCGCGGCAGGTCGATCGCCGTGAGGATCGCCGTCGCGACCGACTCGGGGTCGATCCAGCGGGAGGCGTCGTACTCCTTGCCCTCCTGCTGGTGGACCTTCGCCTGCATGGGGCTGGCGGTGCGGCCCGGGTAGACGGAGGTCACCCGCACGCCGTTGGCGTGCTCCTCGTGGCGCAGGGAGTCCGCGAGGGCCTTGAGGCCGTGCTTGGAGGCGGCGTACGCGGCCCACTCGGCGTGCGCGTTGAGCCCGGCGCCCGAGTTCACGAAGACGACGTGGCCCTGGGAGACCCGCAGCTGGGGCAGGAAGTGGCGGGTCAGCTCGG
The DNA here is from genome assembly GCF_049913175.1 of Streptomyces sp. R-07. NCBI lineage: Bacteria > Bacillati > Actinomycetota > Actinomycetes > Kitasatosporales > Streptomycetaceae > Streptomyces > Streptomyces sp. R-07. The sequence continues at coordinate 5,629,216 of NZ_CP183978.1, read as the reverse complement.
CCGGGGCGACGAGGTTGACGTTCAGCTGGTGGTGCCAGGTCTTCGGGGTGAGGTCCCCGATCGGGCCGAGGTCGACGACACCCGCGATGTGCAGCAGGCTGTCGACCCGATCCGGGAGGCTCTGGTGCGAGAAGGCCCAGGACAGCCGGTCCGGGTCGGCGAGGTCCCCGACGAGGGTCCGCGCGCCGGGGAACAGCGCCGCCAGCTCCTTGGCCCGCCCCGCGTCGCGCGCGTGGAGCACGAGTTCGTCCCCGCGCCCGTGGAGACGGCGCGCGACGGCCGCGCCGATGCCGGAACCCGCTCCGGTGATCACATGTGTAGCCATGGGAGCCATGCTCCCACCTGCGGTCAGGAGGAGGGGGCGGGGGCGGGAGCCGTGGCGGACCAGAAGTCGGAGCGGACGTTGGGGGTGGGGATCTTGCCGTAGGGGTACGCGGGGCCGTTGGGCTTGGTGGCCGGTTCGGCGACGTCGGAGTGCTCGACACACGGGGTGGTGAGATCGAAGAACGCCTGGCCCTTGTACCCGACCGTGAGGTCGAACTCGAAGCCGTCGGGACTCCTGGCGAAGATGGACGGCATCTCCCGGTCCTGGTTCACACCGGTGATCTGGTAACCGCTCTTCTTCCAGAACCGCTCGATCACGCCGAGGAAGTTACCGCGCCGCTGCTCGGAGATGACGGTCGTCACAGCCCGGCGCCGCGTCACCGTGCAGCTTCCGCTGGTCCAGGTGTCGTGGGCCCACTGGACCTCAGGCGCGACCGCGCCCAGCGTGGCGTCCAGAATCGTGTCTGCCCGCTCCGCCGCTTTCTGCATGTTCATATCTGTCCTCGCTCCTCGGCCGCCCTGCCCTGCACACCCCGCGAGCACCGCGCCCGCCAGGATGACGGGGACGGCCGTCCGAACCATCCGCCCCAGTCTCTTCATCGGTGCTCCTCCGTAGTGATCAGGTCGGATCGCCCGGCGACGATCCTGGAGATGTTGTTGGCGGACTCAGGGTCCAGTTCCGGCGTGAAGTACTGGGAGTGGGCGTCGAAGCCGCCCCCTTCGACAATCATGCGGGGCCCGTCGTCGACCTTGAAGCGGCGGGCGTCGAAGGCCTCGCTCGCCGGGTCCTTGCCGAAGTACACGTCGTCGTTGCCGATGTCGAAGAGGTCGCGGGCGGGCAGGACGCCCAACGGGCCGCCCAGCGCCCAGCCCAGCGCCGCCTCACCCTTGGTCGGCAGGTGGGTCACAGGGTCGTTGTCCGCCGCGCCGACGAAGACGTGGTCCTTGCCGACACCGAGTTCCTCGGCCTTCTGTGCGTCCACGCCGGGGCTGCCGAGGAGGATGACGTCGTCGGCACCCGGGATTCCGCCGGACTGCTGGGCGGCCGTACCCACGGTGAGCGAGCCGTAAGAGTGTCCGATCGCCGTCACATGAGGGTCCCTGTTCTCGTTCGTCGCCGAGAGTCCCGCCATGAACTGGTTGTACGCCGGGGCGCCTCGCTCGGCGTCGCCCCTCGTCATGACGTCCACGTTCTGCGGGGCGTCGTAGCCAAGCCAGACGATCGCGGCACTGGACGGATCGAAGCGCCGGGCACCCCTAGCCGTGTCCTGGGCCCGCTTCATCGTGTCCGTGACGAACTCGTCGTTGAGCTTCGTCCCCAGACCTGGAACGTACGCCGAGACGTTCTTCGACGTGTCCGGGTTTCCGTACGCGACGATCGCGCGGCCGTTGCCCTCGTCGCCGATGCCGAGCAGGAACATCGGCGGGTCGCTCGGCTTGTTCAGCTTGTCCTGGATCATGCGGAGGGCGTCGAGCTTGGTCGTGGCGTCGTCGCCGCCCTGACGGGCCAGATCGTCCATCAGGATGGGGAGGTAGTTGCGGTTCGCCTCGTCGCGGGCGACCGACGGGATGCCGTCCAGGCCGCCGACCAGGTCGGGCGCGATCTCGAGGTACTCCCGGCGCTGTTCCTCGGTGAGCCCGTCCCACCACTTCTTGCGCTCGGTGGGGCTCTTGTCGTCCGGGACGTCCTCGCCGAGGTACGTGCCGGCCTTGCTGCGGACGTCGACGGTGTCCCGGGCGACGTCCTTCAGCGTGGCCTCGGTGACGTCGAGGCCCTTCTCCGCGCGCAGCCCGCTCAGGGTCTTCGCGTACCGGGCGTCGATCTCTCCGGCGGACCGGACGGCCCGCGCGATGCGGTCGGCCACGTCCTGCGCCTTCGCCGCGTTCGGGTTGAGCGGCTTGAAGCCCTGGTAGCCCGGGTACAGGGGCGACTGCCCGCCGACGCCGAAGCCGGGCGGTTCGAGGGGGAGGCGGGCACTGCCCCGGACGCTGCTGCCCGGGGCTTCCTGCTTCGCGCCGGTCAGGTCCTCGACCTCGGCGGCCGGGTAGCTCACGGAACCGTCCTCGTGGACGGTGAGGTTCAGGGCAGCGGCGTCCCCGAGGGCCTGCTTCAGCTGGTTCTGCGGTTCGGCGAGATCCGCGGCAAGTCCGTTGAGCGCCGTCCGGACGAGGCCGCACTCGCTGTGCACGTACTGGAAGTTGCGGCTCAGGCGCTGGAGCCGGCCGAGGGCCGCCTCCGCCGATTCACTCTCCTGGGTCTCGCGGAGCTTCGCGGACATCGCACGGTCGACCCGTACACGATCGGCGTCCGAACGGTTCGACACCTCGTGCCAGGTGTCTCCCGCCTCCGTCAGTGCGGAGGTCCTGAGGTCCCGTAACAGCTGCCAGGTGAGGGGACCGGTCATCGCCGCTCACCGGCCTTGCCGCCGGCATCGACGCCCTTGAAGGACCTCTCGATGGCGGTCTCGGTCTCGCCCATCTCCTTGGCGACCGTCAGCAGGGTCCCCTTGAGCTGCTCACACTCGTCCCGTAACGCCCCGAGGCGTTCCTCCCAGGACGTCCGCACGCCGGTGAGTGCCGTGACGGCGGTCAGTCCGGCGGCCCCGACCCCGAGGCCCTCGTGGCCGGGACCGAATAACGACCGGCTCGTCTCGGCGCCGGCCCTGAGGTCGCCCGCGGTGCCGGAGGCGCTGGTCCAGGGGCCTCCGCTGTGCTTGAGCCTGCCGTCCGCTCCCCCGCCGGTCCCCGGTTCCGGGGCCGTCGAGGCGAGGCTCATGACGGCCCCTCCGTCGTCCGCCGACCCCAACAGCTCCTGCCAGCGCTCCGATAACGACATCGCCGCCCCCGTCTCGTCCGCGTTCTGATTCCGCTTCCGCTTCCGCGCGGCACGAAGCTAGCGCAGAACATGACCACGTACGCAGTAGCGAACGACTTCCGGACAGAGAAATCGCGTCAGTTCATAGCAGCACACTCACGAGTGCGCAAGAGCACGCGTACACACATCGCACACGCAATCGATGAGGCGCACCGCTCAGCTGAGGCGGGACTCCAGGAACGCGAGGGTCGTCGCGCCGTCGTCGGCGAAGAAGACGAGGTCGGTGAGCGGGATCGGGAGGAAGCCCTCGGTCTCCATGCGGTGGAACTGGGCCTTCAGTCCGTCGTAGAAGCCCGCCGTGTTGAGGAGCACGACCGGCTTGGAGTGCTTGCCGTGCTTCTTCAGCTCCAGGATCTCGGTGGCCTCGTCGAGGGTGCCGGTGCCACCGACCATGACCACGATCGCGTCGGACTTGGCGAGGAGGAGCGCCTTGCGTTCGGCCAGGTCCCCGGCGACGACCATCTGGTCCGTGTTCGGGCGGGCCTTGTGGGCCAGGAAGTCGACGGTGACCCCGACGAGCCGGCCGCCCGCCTCCTCGACGCCGTCCGCGACGACCTTCATGAGGCCGGTGTCGGAGCCGCCCCAGACGAGGGTGTGGCCGGCCTTGCCGAGCAGGCCGGCGAACTCGCGGGCCGGGGCCGTGTAGCGCTCGTCGAGGTCGGCGGCGGAGAGGAAGACACAGATGTTCATGGACTCCACCGTAGGGGGTCCGGAAAAAGTCCGGCGGGCGGCGATGAGTTCCGGTGACGGTCCCGGTCTGCCCTGCCATGGACGAGGTGAGCACCACGCTGAGCAGGGTCCGGGGCCGGGTCGTGTCGCGGGACGGTACGGAGATCGCGTACGAGCGGTACGGGGACGGGAGCGCCGACGGGCGGTCGGTCGTGCTGGTGGGCGGGGCGCCGGGCGCGGACGGGAGCGGGCGGGCGCTGGCCGAGCTGCTGGCCCGGCGCTTCTCCGTCGTGACGTACGAGCGGCGCGGGCCGGCCGCGGTGGAGCGGGAGATCGAGGACCTGGCGGCCGTCCTGGAGGCGGCGGGCCCGGGCGCGGCCGTGCACGGCACGGAGACGGGCGGTGCGCTCGCGCTCGCGGGGGCGGCGGCCGGGCTGCCGGTGGGCGCGGTGTCGGTGTACGAGCCGACGGACACGGTCGGCGAGGAGGACCTGGGGCGGGTCGCCCCGCGCGTGCTCGTGGTCGACGGGGGCGCGAGCCCGGCGGCGACCCGTCGCGCGGCCCGGGCCCTGACGGCGGCCCTCCCCCGGGCCCGGCACCGCACCCTGACGGGCCAGACGGGCGAGGTGGCCCCGCACGTCCTGGCCCCGGTCCTGGAGGAGTTCCTGGACGAGCCGCTCTAGGCCGTGGCCGTCGCGGTCGTACGCCGCGTCGTCGCCGCGATCGTGGCCGAGCCGACCACGCGCGTGCCGTCGTACAGGACGATCGCCTGGCCGGGGGCCACGCCGCGGACGGGCTCGTCGAAGGTGACCTTCAGCTCCCCGTCCTCCATCGCCGCGCTCACCGGCGTCTCGCCGCCGTGGGCGCGGAGCTGAGCGGTGTAGCGGCCCGGTCCTTCGGGGGCGGTGCCGCACCAGCGGGGCTTGATCGCGGTGAGGGCGGTGACGTCGAGGGCCTCGGCGGGGCCGACCGTGACGGTGTTGTTCACGGGCGAGATGTCGAGGACGTAGCGCGGCTTGCCGTCCGCGGCCGGGTGGCCGATCCGCAGGCCCTTGCGCTGGCCGATGGTGAAGCCGTACGCGCCCTCGTGGCTGCCCACCTTCGTCCCTGCCTCGTCGACGATGTCGCCGTCCGCCTTGCCCAGGCGGGCGGCCAGGAAGCCCTGGGTGTCGCCGTCGGCGATGAAGCAGATGTCGTGGCTGTCGGGCTTCTTCGCGACCGCGAGCCCGCGCCGCTCGGCCTCCGCCCGGATCTCGTCCTTGGTGGTGAGGGTGTCGCCGAGCGGGAACATCGCGTGCGCGAGCTGCTTCTCGTCGAGCACGCCGAGCACGTACGACTGGTCCTTGGCCATGTCGGAGGCCCGGTGCAGCTCGCGGGTGCCGTCCTCGTTCAGGGCGACGGTGGCGTAGTGGCCGGTGCAGACCGCGTCGAAGCCGAGGGCGAGCGCCTTGTCGAGCAGCGCCGCGAACTTGATCTTCTCGTTGCAGCGCAGGCACGGGTTGGGCGTGCGGCCCGCCTCGTACTCCGCGACGAAGTCGTCGACGACGTCCTCGCGGAACCGCTCGGCGAGGTCCCACACGTAGAAGGGGATGCCGATGACGTCGGCCGCCCGGCGTGCGTCGCGCGAGTCCTCGATCGTGCAACAGCCGCGCGCTCCCGTACGGAAGGACTGCGGGTTCGCGGAGAGGGCCAGGTGCACGCCGGTGACGTCGTGGCCGGCTTCGGCGGCACGGGCGGCGGCGACGGCGGAGTCCACTCCACCCGACATGGCGGCGAGAACACGGAGAGTCTTAGTCATAGCCCTACCAGGGTACGGGGCGCCGGGAACCGCGATCGCGGTGATGAGCGTTCTCCGTGGCATGGGGAGCCAGTCGAAGGGCACGGGGAGCGGGGCGGACGGGCGGCGCGTGGGCCGGAGGGCCGTGCTGATCGGCGGCGCGGCCGCCGCGGTGGGCACGGTCGCGCTGGCCAGGGACGAGCTGGGGCGTCTGTGGTGGCGACTGCCGGGGATGGAGAAGAAGCGGGCCGAGGGGGAGCTGGACCACAAGGGCGCCGAGTGGACGTCGGCGGCGCGGGCGAACTGGCGGCGGGCCGACCGGCCGGACGACTACACGATCGACCGGGTCGTGATCCATGTCGTCCAGGGCAGCTACGCGAGCGCCCTGAAGGTCTTCAAGGACCCGGGGCACGGGGCCGCCGCGCACTACGTGGTCCGCAAGGACGGTCACGTGGCGCAGATGATCCGCGAGCTCGACGTCGCCTTCCACGCCGGGAACCGCGACATGAACGAGCGGAGCATCGGCATCGAGCACGAGGGCTTCGTCGACCGGCCGCAGGACTTCACGGCGGCGATGTACGAGGGTTCGGCGCGGCTCACCGCCGACATATGCGCCCGGTACGGGATACCCGTGGACCGGGAGCACATCATCGGGCACGTCGAGGTCGAGGGCACCGACCACACCGATCCCGGTCCGCACTGGGACTGGGACCGGTACATGGGGCTCGTACGGCGGGAGCGGACGAAGCTCAGCTGAGGCCCGCGGTCCTCGCGCGCTCGACGGCCGGGCCGATCGCCCCGGCGACCGCCGCGACGTCCTCCTTCGTGGAGGTGTGGCCGAGGGAGAAGCGGAGGGTGCCCCGGGCCAGGTCCGGGTCGGTGCCGGTGGCGAGCAGGACGTGGCTGGGCTGGGCGATGCCGGCGGTGCACGCGGAGCCCGTGGAGCAGGCGATGCCGGCCGCGTCGAGCAGCAGGAGCAGGGAGTCGCCCTCGCAGCCGGGGAAGGTGAAGTGGGCGTTGGCGGGGAGCCGCTCGACCGGGTCGCCGCCGAGGATCGCGTCGGGGACGGCCGTACGGACGGCGGTGACGAGTTCGTCGCGCAGGGCGCCGACCTCGCGGGCGAACTCCTCGCGTCCTTCGGTGGCCAGCCGGGCGGCGACGGCGAAGGCGGCGACGGCCGGCACGTCGAGGGTGCCGGAGCGGACGTGCCGCTCCTGCCCGCCGCCGTGCAGGACGGGAACGGGGGTGTGCTCGCGCCCCAGGAGCAGGGCGCCGATGCCGTAGGGGCCGCCGATCTTGTGGCCGGAGACGGTCATCGCGGCGAGTCCGGAGGCGGCGAAGTCGACCGGGACCTGGCCGACGGCCTGGACGGCGTCGGCGTGCAGGGGGACGCCGAACTCGGCGGCGACGTCGGCGAGTTCACGGACCGGCATGATCGTGCCGATCTCGTTGTTGGCCCACATGACGGTGGCCAGGGCGACGGAATCGGGGTCGCGGGCGATCGCCTCGCGCAGGGCCTCGGGGTGGACGCGGCCGTGGCGGTCGACGGGCAGGTACTCGACGGTGGCGCCCTCGTGCGTGGCGAGCCAGTCCACGGCGTCGAGGACGGCGTGGTGCTCGACCGGGCTGGCCAGGACGCGGGTGCGGCGGGGGTCGGCGTCGCGCCGGGCCCAGTACAGGCCCTTCACGGCGAGGTTGTCGGCCTCCGTGCCGCCGGAGGTGAAGACGACCTCGCTCGGCCGCGCGCCGAGCGAGGCGGCGAGCGTCTCGCGCCCCTCCTCGACGGTCCGCCGGGCCCGCCGTCCGGCGGCGTGCAGGGAGGAGGCGTTGCCCGTGACGGCGAGGTGGGCGGTCATCGCCTCGATCGCCTCGGGCAGCATGGGCGTGGTCGCGGCGTGGTCGAGGTAAGCCATGGTGGGTCGATTCTACGAGCCCGGGTACGCGGGCCCGGCGCCCGGCCCTTATACGCCGCGGACCGGGGCGGTTCTCGGCCGCGGGGGCTTGAGCCTCCGCCCGTCGCGGGCGACGCGCTCGCCGGCGCTCGTCGTGGGCCGCGCCTCCGCCTCGCCGTTGTGGGCAGTCGTTCCGCTGGGGCGGAACGGGTGGGCACCACGGACGGCGCCCTTGTCGGCGCCAGAGGCTTCCGCGCCCTGACCCGCACCCCTTTGTGCGGCGCGCGCGTGGTGCGGGTCCAGGCGCGGAACGCCGAGGCGCCGCTGGGGGCGCCGTCCCGTGGGCCCACCCTCCCCCAAGCTCTCGGCTTCGCTCGAGCAGGCGGGACCCCCATCGCCCCTGGGGGTCCCCCGGACGAAGCCTGGGGGAGGGACGATTGCCCACACGGGCAGGGCGCGGGCCCACACGGGGCCCGCACCCGCGGGGTCAGGGGCGTGGGGCGCGGGCCAGTTGGCGGGACTGGGCTACCAGGCGGTCCGCGCTGTCCCAGACCTCGGCGTCCTCCTCCAGGAAGCCGCCGGCCAGGTTCCGGGTGGTGATCGAGATCCGCAGCGGGCCCGGGGCCGGGCGGCAGCGGACGTGGGTGGTGAGCTCCACGGTCGGGGTCCAGCCCTTCAGGCCCAGCTCGAAGGAGGTCGGCGGCAGGGCGTCGACCGCGAGGAGCAGGGACAGGGCGTCGGGCTCGCGGCCGTCGGCCAGACCGAACCAGGCGCGCATCTCGCCCTTGCCGGAGGGGGCGCCGATCGCCCAGCCCACGCAGGCCGGGTCGAGCCGGAGGTCGAGCCGGTCGGCGATCGCGGAGGAGCCGGGGATCCTCGGGGCCGGGTTGTCGGCGGCGCTGAAGCAGTTCTCGATCGGGGCCATCGCCGGGGGCGTCGCGGAGGTGCGGACGTCGTCGGGGAGGGCGTCGAGGTCTCCGTACGAGGCGAGGACGCGGATGCGCTCGACCTCGGTGCCGTCCTCGGCGTACTGGAAGAGCGAGGCCTGACCGGTGGAGAGGGTCCGGCCGGTGCGGACGGTCTCCGTCCGGATCACTGCGGGGCCCGGCACGGAGGGCGTGAGGTAGTGCGCCGAGATCGTGAACGGATCCGGGTGCGGGAGGTGGTCGCCGAGGGCGCGGCCGAGCAGGGCGAGGAGGTAGCCGCCGTTGACGGCGTGGATGATCGTCCAGCCGGCGGAGAGGTCGGCGTCGTAGACACCGGGCTCCCGGAGGGCGACGGCGGTGTCGCGGTCGAACTCGTGGGGCGCGACGCTGGTCTCGGTGCTCGTGCTCATGTTTCCGACGGTACCGCAGGGTAGCTACTGAGCGGTAGCTTTTTCGGGCTCCTCGCGGGCGGAGGAGCGGCGGTTCCAGGCGCGGGGCGCGCGCCAGTGGTAGCGCATCGCGAGGAGCCGGAGCGCGAAGGCCGTGAGGACGGCGGCGCCGCTCGTGAACGCGTTGAGCATGTCGAACCGGATGCACAGCACGACCATCGTCGCGCCCACGATCGCCGGGACGGCGTACAGGTCCCGGTCCCAGCGCAGCAGCGACGGCACCTCGTTGGCGAGCACGTCCCGCAGCACACCGCCGCCGACGGCCGTCGCGAGACCGAGCACTGCGGAGGAGGTGAGGCCGAGGCCGTAGTCGTACGCCTTCGTCGTCCCCGTCACGCAGAAGAGCCCCAGGCCGGCCGCGTCGAACACGTTGACGGCGGTCTGGGTGCGCTCGACCTGCGGGTGGAGGAAGAAGACGAGGGCCGTCGCGATCAGTGGCATCAGGAAGTAGCCGAGATCCGTGAAGGCGGCGGGGGGCACGGCGCCGATGATCAGGTCGCGGAAGAGACCTCCGCCGAGGGCGGTGACCTCGGCGAGGACGGCGATGCCGAAGACGTCGAAGTTCTTGCGGACGGCGAGGAGGGCGCCGGAGATGGCGAAGACGAAGATGCCGACGAGATCGAGGGCGTGTTGGACGGAGGGGGTGAACAATTCGTGGAGCACGGCCCCATTGTCCCGGTTGTCCCGCCCGCCCCCGGACGCGGGGAGGCCCCTGTCGCCGTGCGGCGACAGGGGCCTCCCGGTCTCCCTCGGGGTCTCTCTCGAGGGCCCCCTCGGGGTCACCCCCGGGGCTCACTCCCCGGACGCGTCGTCCTCCGCGTCGGCCTTCACGTCGGCCTTCACGTCAGCCGTCGCCTCGGCCTTCGCTTCAGCCTCGGCCTCGCCCTTCACGCCGGCCTTCACGTCAGCCTCGGCCTCGGTCTCCGGTGCCTCGGTCTTCGCCACCGGCTCCGGCTCCGGCTCCGGCTCCGGCTCCGACGGATCCGGCTTCTTCGTGATCGTGACGTCCACCGACTGGCGGGCCTCCGGGACCGTCACGCCGTCCGCGTTCTCCGGGTGGTGGCAGGCCACGCGCTGGCCCGGGCGGAGCTCCAGGAGCGGCGGCTCCTGGGTGCGGCAGACGTCCGTGGCCTTCCAGCAGCGGGTGTGGAAGCGGCAGCCCGGCGGCGGGGCGATCGGGGACGGGACGTCGCCCTTGAGCAGGATGCGCTCGCTCTTGACTCCCCGGCGGCGCGGGTCGGGGACCGGCACCGCGGACATCAGGGCCCGGGTGTACGGGTGCATCGGGTTCTCGTACAGGGACTTGCGGTCCGCCAGCTCGACGATCTTGCCGAGGTACATCACCGCGATGCGGTCCGAGACGTGCCGGACGACCGAGAGGTCGTGCGCGATGAACACGTAGGTGAGGCCGAGCTCGTCCTGGAGGTCGTCCAGGAGGTTGACCACCTGCGCCTGGATGGAGACGTCCAGGGCCGAGACCGGCTCGTCCGCGACGACGAGCTTCGGCTTGAGGGCCAGGGCGCGGGCGATGCCGATGCGCTGGCGCTGGCCGCCGGAGAACTCGTGCGGGTAGCGGTTGTAGTGCTCGGGGTTCAGGCCGACCAGGCCCAGCAGCCGCTGGACCTCCTTCTTCACGCCGCCCTCGGGCTCGACGCCCTGGAGCTTGAAGGGGGCCGAGACGATCGAGCCGACCGTGTGGCGCGGGTTCAGCGAGCCGTACGGGTCCTGGAAGATCATCTGGACGTCCCGGCGCAGCGGGCGCATGCCCGACACGCCGAGGTGCGAGATGTCCGTGCCCTGGAACTCGATCTTGCCGCCGGTGGGTTCGAGCAGACGCGTGATCAGCCGGCCCATCGTGGACTTGCCGCAGCCGGACTCGCCGACGACGCCGAGGGTCTCACCGGGGTAGACCTCGAAATCCAGTCCGTCGACCGCCTTGACCGCACCGGTCTGACGCTGGAGCAGGCCCTTCCGGATGGGGAAGTGCTTCTGCAGGCCGGTGACCTTGAGCAGAGGTTCCATGTTGTCGCTCACAGTTTCGGCGCAATCTCTTCGTTCCAGATGCGGGTCCGCTCCTCCTGCGGCATGTGGCAGGCGGAGTGGTGACGCTCTCCGACGAGCGTCAGCTCCGGGCGCTGGGTGCGCGTGATGCCGCCCTTGGGGACGTCCGCGTACGGGCAGCGCGGGTTGAAGGCGCAGCCGCTGGGGACGTTGATGAGGCTGGGCGGGTTGCCCTTGACCGGGATGAGCCGCTCGGTCTGCTCGCGGTCGATCCTCGGCATCGAGCCGAGCAGGCCCCAGGTGTAGGGGTGCTGCGGCTCGTAGAAGACGGACTCGGCCGGGCCGCGCTCGACGCAGCGTCCGCCGTACATGACGAGGATGTCGTCGGCGAGCTCGGCGACGACGCCGAGGTCGTGGGTGATGATGACGACCGCGGAGCCGAACTCCTTCTGGAGGTCCCGCATCAGATCGAGGATCTGCGCCTGCACGGTGACGTCGAGCGCCGTGGTGGGCTCGTCGGCGATGAGCAGTTCGGGGTTGTTGACGAGCGCCATGGCGATCATCGCGCGCTGGCGCATGCCGCCGGAGAACTCGTGCGGGTAGTTCTCGAACCGCTTGGCGGGCTCGGGGATGCCGACCCGGTCGAGGAGTTCGATGGCCCGCTTCTTCGCCGTCTTCTTGTCGACGTCGTTGTGGACGCGGTACGCCTCCACGATCTGGTTGCCGACCGAGTAGTACGGGTGCATCGCGGACAGCGGGTCCTGGAAGATCATCGCCATCTCGCGGCCGCGCATCCGGCGGACCTCGTCGGGGTCCGCCGTGAGGAGCTCGCGGCCGTTCAGCCAGATCTCGCCGGAGATCTTCGCCTTCTGCCGGCCGTACTGGCCGACGGTGTGGAGGCCCATGATGCCGAGCGAGGTGACCGACTTGCCGGAGCCGGACTCGCCCACGATGCCGAGGGTCTTGCCCTTCTCCAGCTGGAAGCTGAGACCGTCGACCGACTTGACCAGACCGTCGTCGGTCGGGAAGTGGATCTTCAGGTCGCGCACGTCGAGGAAGGCGTCGGAGGGGGCGGACTTCCCGGTGTCGACGGGCTCTCCCACCGCCGCGCCGGTCTTCGTCAGCTTGTCCGTCATGCGAGCCTCACTCGGGGGTCGATCACCGCGTACAGCAGGTCCACCACGAGGTTCGCGATGACGACGCAGGCGGCGGTGATGAGGGTGACGGCCAGGATCAGTGGCAGGTCACGCTCGCTCACGCCCTTGATGGCGAGGCCGCCGAGGCCGTGGAGGCTGAACGCGGTCTCGGTCAGGATCGCGCCGCCGATGAGGGCGCCGAGGTCCATGCCGAAGATGGTCAGGATGGGGGTCATGGTGGAGCGCATGGCGTGCTTGCCGAGCACGACCGGCTCCGGCAGACCCTTGGCCCGCGCGGTGCGGATGTAGTCCTCGCCGAGGACCTCCAGCATGGTGGCGCGGGTGAGCCGCGCGTACATCGCCGCGTACAGGAAGGCGAGGGTGACCCAGGGCAGGAGCAGTCCGCCGAACCAGCCGCCGAAGGACTCGGTGATCGGCACGTACGAGGCGTCGACCCACTTGAGCTGGGTGCGGAAGACGAGCATCGCCAGCATGGCGGTGAAGAAGATGGGCAGCGAGACACCGGCGAGCGCGGTGATCATCGCCGCGCGGTCGATGATCGTGCCCCGCTTGAGCGCGGAGACCACACCCGTGGACACGCCCAGGACCAGCCACAGCACGGCGGCGCCGATGACCATGGACAGGGTGACCGGGAAGGCGTCGACCAGCATGGTCCAGACGTCCTGCTCGGTACGGAACGAGTAGCCGAAGCAGGGCGCGGCACAGTGGATCGTGTCGCCGCCGCCGGTGTAGTCCCGGCCGACGAAGATGCCGGAGACGAAGTGCCAGAACTGCACCAGGATCGGCTCGTCCAGGCCCAGCTTCTGCCGGATGGCCTCGATGGAAGCCGGATCCGCCTGCTTGCCGACGAACATCGCGGCAGGATCGCTGCCGGTCATCTTGGGGATGAGGAAGAAGATGCTGAGCGTCACCAGAGTGACGACGAGCAGCATCACGACGACTGCGAAGAGCCGTCGGACTATGTATGCAAGCATGCGGTCGGCCGGCCGGTGGCCGGGGAACCCGATCGGGTTCCCCGGCCACCGCCAACGGCCATCACCTGCCCTTCGGACCTGGCGGCGGGTGGTGCGCCGGTGTAGCGGGTCGGATTACTTGACGACGCCGAGCGACGCGTAGTCGTAGCGGCCGTTGTAGGCGTCCGCCGTGTAGACGTTGGTCAGCCGGGAGCTGCGCCAGATGATGTTCTTCTCGTGGGTGAAGGGCAGGTAGACCGCGGCCTCCGACACCTTCGTGTTGATCTGCTTGTAGAGCTCGCCGGCCTTGACCGGGTCGGTCTCCTTCAGCGCCTGGTCGAACAGGCCGTTGACGGCCTTGTCGTTCAGCTCGGAGAAGTTGTTGTTACCGCTCTGCAGGATGAAGCGGCCGTCGACCAGCGGCTGGAGGAAGCCCTGACCGGTCGGGAAGTCGGCGCCCCAGCCCATGATGATGATGCCGTAGCCCTTCTCCTTGACCACCTTCGGCGAACCGATGATGCCGGAGGTCTGGGCGCCGTCGAACTGGTCGATCTGGGCGTCGATGCCGACGGCCTTCAGCGACTGCTGGAGGGACTCGGCGGTCGCGATCTCGATCTTCTTGTTGTTGCGGACCGCGATCGTGGTCTTGAAGCCGTTCGGCTTGCCGCACTTCTTCAGCGCGTCCTTGGCCTTGGTCAGGTCCGCGGCGCCGGCGAGCTTGCCGTACGGGTCGGCCTTCGGGTCGGCACCCTTGATCGCCGGCGGCAGCATGTTGGAGGCGATGTCGCCACCGGCCTGCGGGCCACCACGGGCGGTCTGGAGGGACTTCGAGTCGGCCGCGTAGATGATGGCCTTGCGGCACTCGATGTTGGGGATCACCGTCTGCGGGAAGACCGCGTAGCGGATGAAGCCCGTCTGCGGGTTGTCGACGTTGCCCTTGTGCTGCTGGAGCACCTTCTGGCGGGCGGCGGCACCGACACCGGTCGCGTTGATGTCGAGGTCGTACTCGCCCTCGACCAGACGGTTGTCCATGTCGTCGGCGTTCGTGGTGAACGTGACGCTGATGGTGTCCGGCAGCGCCTTGCGGATGTTGTCCGACTTGGCGTCCCAGTTGGTGTTGCGGACGAGCTTCATGGACTTGTTCGGCGTGTACGACTGCCACTTGTACGGGCCGGAGGAGAACACGTTCAGGCCGTACTTGGCCTTGGTGTCCTTGTCCTGGCGGACCGGGGAGGCGGCAGGCATGGCCAGCATCTGCAGGAAGTCACCGTTGGCGACCGGCAGCTTGAAGATGATGGTCTTGTCGTCCGGGGTCTCGATCGCCTTCAGACCGAGCTTGTCCGCCGTGGTGTCCTTGTACGGGCCCTTGTACTCGCCCTTGGGGTCGAGGACCTGCTGGAGGTAGATCGGGCCGCCGGAGATGACGTCCTGCGCCCAGATGCGCTCGATGCCGTACTTGATGTCCTTGGAGGTGATCGGCTTGCCGTCCTCCCACTTCACGCCGTCCTTCAGCGTGAACGTGTAGGTGAGGCCGTCGGCCGAGACCTTGCCGGCGTCCGTGGCGAGGTCGGGGACCAGCTCGGTGGAGGCGGCGCCCGGCTCGGACTTGAAGCTGACCAGCTGGCGCGTGTAGTAGCGCTGGAAGTCCCACACGAAGCCGTAGTAGCCGCGCTGCGGGTCCCACGAGTCGGCCTCCTGCGAGCCGATGAACTTCAGCTCGCCGCCCTTCTTGTCGGAGGCGTTGGCAACCTTGTTCACGGCGGCGTTGAAGCCGGCCGCGCCCGCGTTGCCCTTGCCGCCACCGTTGTCGTTGCCGCCGCCACAGGCGGTGGCAGCGACCATCGTGGCCGCCGCAAGCAGCGCGCCCGCGGCGATTCTGCGCTGAGAGCTCTTCAGCATGGGTCCAGCAACCTCCGGGATAGTGGCGGCCGTTACGGCGGTCCGCCGATTTGGGGTGGGCCTCCTGTCGCCAGCGGCAGGGGCGGGTCTTGCGTGTCGTCGGCGAACGGTCAGCGGGAGCCCTTCGGGTCGAGCGCGTCACGCACGCCGTCGCCGAAGAGGTTGAACGCCAGAACGGTGATGAAGATCGCGAGGCCGGGGATCACCATGAACAGGGGGTCCGCCTCGTAGGTGGTGATGGCCGTCGACAGCATCTGGCCCCAGGAAGCGGTGGGAGGCTTCACACCCGCGCCGAGGAAGCTGAGCGCCGCTTCGGTGAGGATGTTGGTGGGGATCATGAGAGTCGCGTAGACCATGATCGGGGCGATCAGGTTCGGCAGCAGCTCGCGGCGCAGGATGTAGAGGCGGCCGGCGCCCAGGCTCTGGGCGGCCTCGACGTACTCGCGGTTGCGCAGCGAGAGCGTCTGGCCCCGGACGATGCGGCCGACGTACGGCCAGCCGAAGAAGCCGATCACCACGACCAGCGCGGCGATGCGCACGCCCGATCCGTCCAGGCCGAGGAACTCGTTCGGCAGCACCGAGACCAGGGCGATCGTGAAGAGCAGCTGCGGGAACGCCAGCATGACGTCCATGATCCGGCTGAGGGCCGCGTCGATCCAGCCACCGAAGTAGCCCGCGATGATCCCGAGGATCGTGCCGAGGAAGACCGCGAAGACCGCCGCCAGGAAGGCGACGAGCAGCGAGATCCGGGCGCCGTAGACGATCCGGCTGAAGACGTCACGGCCGTTGACGGGCTCGACGCCGAACAGGAAGTCGCCGTTCGCACCGCCCCAGGAGCCGATCGGGGTGCCGAACAGCGGGTCGATCTGGTCCTCGTGGAACTCGTCCGGCGGGTGGCCGAGGAGGCCGACGATGACCGGCGCGAAGATCGCGACGAGGATCAGGAAGACGACGACGAAGGCGCCCGCGAGGGCCAGCTTGTCGCGCTTGAGCCGGGTCCAGGCGATCTTCCAGGGCGAGCGCCCCTCGATCGCCTTGCCGGTGGCGCCGGAGTTGTCCGGAGTGCCGGGAGCGTCGGGCGCGCCGTCGACGGTGGCGGTCGCCTCGCCCGCACTCTTCTCGTGCAGTGGTGCCGTCATCGTGGTGAGGACCCCTCTCGGCCGCCGGTAGCCGGCCCTTGCCCGCCGCGGGTAGCGGCTCGGTGGAACAACCTGCTGGACATCGGCTCGAAAGGAGTCGAACGTCCTGTGTTCCGGGGAGTCTTCAATGCGCTTGTGATCACCCGCCAGACCTGAAGGTGAATGTTTGCTCAAACGTGATGCGGTGCTGCGACTTCCGTTATCCGGACGTCGTGATCACCTGAGCGGACCAACCGGGTCCCTCTTCCGCGCAATCGGACATGTCGCTCAACAGGTGTCGTGAGGTGTCGAATTGGGGTGAACGAAGGCCTCCGGAGCGGACTCCGGAGGCCTTTGCCGACAACTGGGACACGAGGGACGTCTCAGTATCCGGACGGAGTCGCCGGGGGGTATCCGTACCCCGGTACGGAGGCGGATCCGCGTCCGGCGTGCGCCTCGCGGTCGTAGAAGGGCCGCGCGTTCGCCCGCAGCCACAGGGCCACCGGGTCGTACGCGTCGGAGAGCGCGACCGTCGAGACGGGCAGCCCGTCGGGTACGGCGCCGATCGACTGCCGCATCATCGAGCGGACGTTGTCGACGGCCGCCGCGGACGTGTCGTACAGGTCGAGACCGATGGCGAGGTACGGGGAGCCGAGCGCCGGCTGCACCCAGCCGCGGCGCAGCGCCCGGACGGCCGGTGTGCGGTGCGCGTTCTGCGTGAGCAGGGCGTAGAACTGCGGGATCTCCAGGGCGGGCTCGGTGACGCGCAGCGGCCCGGCGGGCATCCGGTCGAGACCGGTGGCGATCCGGCGCAGGTCGGCCCAGGGGATGCCGAGGCCGCCGCCGGGGGCGTGCGGATTGAGCCAGACGCCCCAGCGGTCGGGGTAGAGGGCCCGGGCCATCTCGCGGCCGGTGACGAGCTCGTGGGCGCGGTTCCAGCCGGAGGCGGCGAGCTCCTGGGCGGAGGTGACGCAGGGCGCGTAGCCGAAGCCGTCGACCTCCATGTTCCCGTACTGGGCGTCGGGCGAGCCGGGGGCGCCCTGCCAGAGCAGCATCCAGAGCTCGCCGTCAGCGAGGGCGTGCAGCAACTGCTCGTACGCGTCGTAGCGTCCGGGTGCCACCTGGCGCAGCATGTGCTCGACCCGTCCTCCGGTCGCAGCGGTGCCTGACGCGCTCACCCTGGGTCCCGCCCCTCTTCCGTCCACCACGTACGTCTGTCCAGCGATCGAGTCAGTTCAGCTTAAACAGGGGGCCGTCACACGGCGGCGCGCTGGTAGAAGGGGCGTACCCGCTCCAGCATCCAGTCGCCGACCGGGTCCTGCGCCATGTCGAGCAGGATCAGGTTGACCGGCCAGGCGACCTCGACCCGGCCGAGGGCGCGGCCGAGGGCGTCCAGGGGCGCGGTGCGGTCGGCTCCCTCCCAGTGGGAGAGCTGGACGCCGATGAAGAGGGCCGGTTCGGTGCCCTCGACGCTGGCGAGGGCGCGGCGGGCGGTGGCGACGACTCCGGTGGCCTCGAACTCGGCGGAGGCGGCGGCGAGGAAGTCGACCGGGTCGTCCTGCCAGTCGGGCTCGAAGAGCCGGACGCGGCCGCCGCTGGCGGGGCCGTCGAGCGGGGTGCGGCCGGCGCGGCAGAGCTCGGCGACGGCGGGCGGGGGCAGCGGGACGCCGACGGTTCCGCCGGGGTTCACGGCGATGCCGAGCTGCGGGGGCAGGCCGCGGGCGAAGTCACGGGCGGGGGCGACGGTGAAGGACATGTGGTCGCCGACGCAGGCGAGGAACTGCTGCTCGGAGCTGAAGACGGGGACGTACGCCGCGCCGTCGATCTCCAGGGTGGCGAGGTCCAGGCCGGGGCTGTCGGGGCCGCCGCCGTTGGGCAGGGGCACCCAGACGGGGCTGCGGCCCAGCACCTCGACCAGCCGGCCGCCCGCCTCGGGGTTGCCGAGTGAGGCGGCGAGGACCTCTTCGAGCTCGTTGCCCGGCCACGTCACGTCCACGGTCCCGTTTCCCCTTCTCGCACGGCCTGCCGCACCGGCCGCCCGGCAGCACCCTAACGCCGCCCCGGCGCCGCCGTGGCCAAAAGGGAAGGGTACGGGCGTCCCGGGACGGGTATGGGACGCCCCCACCTCCTGGAACCGTCCCTCAGGCCGCCTGGCGGAAGCCGATCCTCCGCAGGGAGTCGGCCGCGTCCCGGTCGAGGAGGGTCGCCGAGGCGCAGCCGTGCGGCAGGCTGCCCGACTCGGCGGCCCTCAGGAGCCGGCCGACGGCCCGCCGGTGCCGTGCGAAGGCGTACGCGGAGACGCCCCGGCCCCGGGCGTGCTGGCCGGCCCTCGCGGTGTCCGGGGCGACGTCGAGGAGGAGCAGGTGCAGGGCGCGGCCGCGCCGCCGCGCCTCGCGGGCGAGCCAGCCCCGCACCCAGGACTGGGTGCCGCAGTCGTGGACGATCACGCTGGCGCCGGAGCGCAGGGCGCGGCGCAGTCCCGCGTAGTGCGCGATCCGGACGAGGGGGCGGTAGACGGCGTACGGCAGGAGGCGGGGCATGCGGGCCTCCCAGCGCTCGCGGGCGTCCTGGGAGTCGATGCCGCTGCCCTCGGCGGCGCGCTTCATGAGGGTGGACTTGCCGCTGCCGGGCAGCCCGGAGACGACGACGAGGTCGCCGGCGGCGAAGGTGAGGGCGCGGGGGCCGCGGCCGCCGCGCTCGCGCAGGTCCCGCAGGAGGCGGCCTCGGCGGCGGCTCCGGGCGCGGGCCCGCTGGGTCGGTATGCCGGTACTCGTCGCGTATGCGCCGGTGTGCTGGATCCTCATCGCTCTCCCCCTGTCGGGTCTCAGGAGACCTGAGGAGACCCTTGCCCACGAAGTGTAAAGAAACGGTAATGCGGCACAAGTGATTTGCCCGGCCGACACCGCGTGCGATGATGTGCGCGCCAGGCGCGCACAGTCGCCGCACAATCGCATACCGGCCGCTCGAATCCGCGCGGGAGAGTTCCGGACCGCCGAGCGCGTCCGGGCGCCGAAGGAGCAAGACCCTCCCTTGAATCTCTCAGGCCCCGTACCGCGCGGATGAGGCAGATCTGAAAAGCGGGACACCGTGTCGTGTCCCCACCCAAGGTGCAAGCCGATCTCTCGGTGACGAGATGCTCTCGGTGAACCTCTCAGGTTCCATGACAGATGGGGAGGACGTCCTCGCCCGTCATGTGTTTTCGTCACCGATCACGCCCTTGGGACCCGGGAGCCACCCCATGAGCACTGCCCCCCGCCTGACCGCCCTCGATGCCCTGCATCGTTCGCTGGGCGCGACCATGACCGACTTCGCCGGCTGGGACATGCCGCTGCGGTACGGCAGCGAGCGCGACGAGCACAACGCCGTCCGCACCCGCGCCGGTCTCTTCGACCTCTCGCACATGGGCGAGATCACGGTCACCGGCCCGCAGGCCGTGGAGCTCCTCGACCACGCCCTGGTCGGCAACATCTCGACCGTGGGCAACGGCCGCGCCCGCTACACGATGATCTGCCAGGAGGACGGCGGCATCCTCGACGACCTGATCGTCTACCGCCTCGGCGAGACGGAGTACATGGTCGTCGCCAACGCCTCCAACGCCCAGATCGTCCTGGACGCGCTCGTCGCCCGCTCCGAGGGCTTCGACGCCGAGGTGCGCGACGACCGTGACGCGTACGCCCTGATCGCGGTCCAGGGCCCGGAGTCCCCCGGCATCCTGAAGTCGATCACCGACGCCGACCTGGACGGCCTGAAGTACTACGCCGGCCTGCCCGGCACGGTCGCGGGCGTGCCGGCGCTGATCGCCCGCACCGGCTACACCGGCGAGGACGGCTTCGAGCTGTTCCTGAAGCCCGAGCACGCCGAGGGCGTCTGGCGGGCGCTGACCGAGGCGGGCGAGGGCGTCGGCCTGATCCCCTGCGGCCTGTCCTGCCGTGACACGCTCCGCCTGGAGGCGGGCATGCCGCTGTACGGCCACGAGCTGACCACCGCCCTCACCCCCTTCGACGCGGGCCTGGGCCGGGTCGTGAAGTTCGAGAAGACGAGCAACGAGGGCCGCTTCGTCGGCCGCGAGGCGCTGGAGAAGGCCGCCGAGCGCGCCGAGACCGCCCCGCCGCGCAAGCTCGTCGGCCTGGTCGCCGAGGGCCGCCGGGTCCCGCGCGCCGGCTTCCAGGTCGTCAAGGACGGCGAGGTCATCGGCGAGGTCACCTCCGGCGCCCCGTCCCCGACCCTCGGAAAGCCGATCGCGATGGCGTACGTGGACGCGGCGCACGCCGCGCCCGGCACCCAGGGTGTAGGTGTGGACATCCGCGGCACCCACGAGCCCTACGAGGTCGTCGCCCTGCCGTTCTACAAGCGCCAGAAGTGACGCAGTCGTCTCACCTCGCGTCTCACCCCGCAAGACCCACGTTCATCAGTACTCCCCCGATCCAGGAGAATCAGGTCATGAGCAACCCCCAGCAGCTGCGCTACACCAAGGAGCACGAGTGGCTGTCGGACGCCGTGGACGGCGTCTCGACCGTCGGCATCACGGAGTTCGCGGCCAACGCGCTCGGTGACGTCGTCTTCGCCCAGCTCCCCGAGGTCGGCGACACCGTCACCGCGGGCGAGACCTGCGGCGAGCTGGAGTCGACGAAGTCGGTGAGCGACCTCTACTCCCCCGTCACGGGCGAGGTCGTCGAGGCCAACCAGGACGTGGTGGACGACCCGTCCCTGGTGAACACGGCTCCGTTCGAGGGTGGCTGGCTGTTCAAGGTGCGCGTCGCGGGTGAGCCGGACGACCTGCTCACCGTCGACGAGTACGCCGCGTTCTCCGCCGGGAACTGAGACCGGGCCCGAGACCCCCTAGGGATCGATTCATGTCGCTTCTGAACACTCCCCTCCACGAGCTGGACCCCGACGTCGCCGCCGCCGTCGACGCCGAGCTCCACCGTCAGCAGTCCACCCTCGAGATGATCGCCTCGGAGAACTTCGCTCCGGTCGCGGTCATGGAGGCCCAGGGCTCCGTCCTCACCAACAAGTACGCCGAGGGCTACCCCGGCCGCCGCTACTACGGCGGCTGCGAGCACGTCGACGTGGCCGAGCAGATCGCGATCGACCGGATCAAGGACCTGTTCGGCGCCGAGTACGCCAACGTCCAGCCGCACTCCGGCGCCTCCGCGAACCAGGCCGCCCTCTTCGCGATCGCCCAGCCCGGCGACACGATCCTGGGTCTGGACCTGGCGCACGGCGGCCACCTCACCCACGGCATGCGCCTGAACTTCTCCGGCAAGCAGTTCAACGTGGTCGCGTACCACGTGGACGAGGCCGGTCTGGTCGACATGGCCGAGGTCGAGCGCCTCGCCAAGGAGCACCGCCCCAAGGTGATCATCGCGGGCTGGTCCGCCTACCCGCGCCAGCTGGACTTCGCGGAGTTCCGCCGGATCGCCGACGAGGTCGAGGCCTACCTGTGGGTCGACATGGCCCACTTCGCGGGCCTGGTCGCCGCCGGTCTGCACCCGAACCCGGTCGAGTACGCGGACGTGGTGACCTCCACCACGCACAAGACGCTCGGCGGCCCCCGCGGCGGCATCATCCTGGCGAAGAAGGAGTTCGCGAAGAAGCTGAACTCCTCGGTCTTCCCCGGTTTCCAGGGCGGCCCGCTGGAGCACGTGATCGCGGCCAAGGCCGTCTCCTTCAAGATCGCGGCCTCGGAGGAGTTCAAGGAGCGCCAGCAGCGCACCCTGGACGGCGCCCGCGCCCTCGCCGAGCGCCTGGTCCAGGACGACGTCACCGCCCACGGTGTCTCCGTCCTGTCCGGCGGCACGGACGTGCACCTGGTCCTGGTGGACCTGCGCAACTCCGAGCTCGACGGCCAGCAGGCCGAGGACCGTCTCCACGAGGTCGGCATCACGGTCAACCGGAACGCCGTTCCGAACGACCCGCGCCCGCCGATGGTCACCTCCGGTCTGCGCATCGGCACGCCGGCGCTCGCGACCCGCGGCTTCCAGGCCGAGGACTTCGCCGAGGTCGCCGACGTCATCGCCGAGACCCTGAAGCCGGGCTTCGACGCCGACAAGGCCGCCGCCCTCAAGGCCCGGGTGACCGCTCTGGCGGAGAAGCACCCGCTGTACCCCGGCCTGAAGTAATTTCGTACGCTTTAGTTCCAGTCTCGTTCGTACGAAGCTTCGGGGCACCGCGCACACTGGACAGTGAGCGCGGTGCCCCACGCCATGTCTTCACGTCTTCACGCTTTTCTGCTCCACCCCGGCAGACAACGGCGTCTAGCCCCCCACAAGGAGTCCTCCCGTGGCCATCTCGGTCTTCGACCTGTTCTCGATCGGCATCGGCCCGTCGAGCTCCCACACGGTGGGCCCCATGAGGGCGGCCCGGATGTTCGCCCGCCGCCTGAAGAACGAGGGCCTGCTCGCCCACACGGCGGCGATACGAGCCGAGCTGTACGGCTCGCTCGGCGCGACCGGCCACGGCCACGGCACGCCCAAGGCGGTCCTCCTCGGCCTGGAGGGCAACTCGCCCCGCACGGTGAACGTCGAGACGGCCGACGAGGAGTTCGAGCGGATCAAGGCGAGCGGCCGGATCAACCTGCTCGGCGCGCACGAGATCCCCTTCGACTTCGACGCCGACCTGATCCTGCACCGGCGCAAGGCGCTCCCGTACCACGCCAACGGCATGACGGTCTTCGCGTACGACGCCGAGGGCGGCCTCGTCCTGGAGAAGACGTACTACTCCGTCGGCGGCGGCTTCGTCGTCGACGAGGACGCCGTGCAGGGCGAGAACCCGATCGTCCCCGACGACACCGTCCTGAAGTACCCCTTCCGCACCGGTGACGAGCTGCTGCGGCTCGCGAAGGAGACCGGGCTCTCGATCTCCTCGCTGATGCTGGAGAACGAGAAGGCCTGGCGCACCGAGGACGAGATCCGCGCGGGCCTCCTCGAGATCTGGCGGGTCATGCAGGCCTGCGTCTCGCGCGGCATGTCCCGCGAGGGCATCCTGCCCGGCGGCCTGAAGGTCCGCCGCCGCGCCGCGACCTCCGCCCGCAAGCTGCGCTCCGAGGGCGACCCGGCCGCGCACGCCATGGAGTGGATCACCCTCTACGCGATGGCCGTGAACGAGGAGAACGCGGCGGGCGGCCGGGTGGTCACCGCCCCGACGAACGGCGCGGCCGGCATCATCCCGGCGGTCCTGCACTACTACATGAACTTCGTGCCCGGCGCCGACGACGACGGCATCGTCCGCTTCATGCTCGCGGCGGGCGCGGTCGGCATGCTCTTCAAGGAGAACGCCTCGATCTCCGGCGCCGAGGTCGGCTGCCAGGGCGAGGTCGGCTCGGCCTGCTCCATGGCGGCGGGCGCCCTCGCCGAGGTCCTCGGCGGCTCCCCCGAGCAGGTGGAGAACGCGGCCGAGATCGGCATGGAGCACAACCTGGGCCTGACCTGCGACCCCGTCGGCGGCCTCGTCCAGATCCCGTGCATCGAGCGGAACGGCATGGCGGCGGTCAAGGCCGTCACGGCGGCGAAGATGTCGATGCGCGGCGACGGCAGCCACCTGGTCTCCCTCGACAAGGTCATCAAGACCATGAAGGAGACGGGCGCCGACATGAGCGTCAAGTACAAGGAGACCGCGCGCGGCGGGCTCGCGGTGAACATCATCGAGTGCTGAGGCTGTAGGCCCTGACCAGCGCGTTTACTTCTTTCAGCGCTGTCAGGGCCTTCCCTGCTTGCACGGCGGAAAGTCCCTGGAATCTCCCTGGGACAGAGGTGAAAGTCCCTGAGAAGTCCCAGGCGGACCCCCCCCGCTGATGGGCGTGTGGCCTGGGAGTTCGCGGCATCCGCGCAGCGATGATGTCCCTCGGGCACGGCGGATCGAACAATCACCCCACACAATAACAAAAGTCTTGTTAAACTGGGCCCCATGGCTACCTCCCCGGCGCCCGGCGAAGGACCCGTCCGACCCGTATCGGTCTCGCTCCACGAAGGCACCATCGCTGCCCTCAAAGCACGTACAGGCAAGCGAGGCATGTCCGCCTACGTCGAGTCCCTCATCCAGCGCCAACTGGAACGGGACCGACTGCGCGAACTCATCGAGGATGCGGAAGCCGACCATGGCCCGGTCGACCAATCGGCCGTCGACGCCAAACGTGCGATCCTCCGCGGCGAGACGGCCAGCTCGGCGGACGCCGCGTGAGCGGCACGCTCGTCCTGGACTGCGAAGGCCTGTCCAAACTGGTACGACGCACACCTGAGATCACCGAGTGGCTGACGGCAGCCGAAGCCGAAGACATCCGCGTCGTCACCAGCTCCGTCACCCTCGTCGAAGCACGCGACCCCAAGGTCAACCAGGCCCGCTTCGACTATGCCGTCTCCCGAGTGAACATCATCCCGCCCAACGAAGCCATCGCCCGCCATGCGAGCAAGCTCCTGGCCACGGCCGGACTGCACGGCCACAAGTACGCCCTCGACGCCATCGTGGCCGCCACCGCGCTCACCTCGCCGGCCCCAGTGACCGTCCTGACATCGGACCCCGAAGACCTCCTGATGCTCTGCGGCCCCAGCGTCCGCATCATCAAGGTCTGACCGTGAGGCCGCGCCTCGACCCACCCCTTGCGCGGATCAGAACACTGCACGGCAGGCCAGTGCGCAGCCGGTACGCAACTCCTCATCACTCCGGCCAACACGACGCAGAAGCAGGCCTGTTAGGGAAGTACTCTTCTGCCCGGGTTGATAGCTGCGGCAGGAGCGTCGGACCGGCTACTACTCCATGCCGTGAGCGCGGGCACCAGGATCGTAGGGGGCGTCACGCGAAGGCCGACCTGACACAGGCCTCTGAAGCTTCTGATCGCATGAACGCGGGCGAGACCATCGATATGTTCGTCAGCAATGGCCTTGCCGCCGCAAGCTTGCTGGTGAACATCGTGGTCGCCTGGCGAGCAGCCCGCCCTTCGCCGCAGGGGACCGTGACCTTCGACCGCGACGGTACGACCGTGACCGTGCACGATTCGTCGGAGGAAACCCTTCGCCGAGTCGTGGATCTGCTGGCGTCCGCGCCTCCCGGCGGAGCTTCAGGGGCGACTGACACGGGAGAGTCATCGGCGCCGTCGGGCTCCGGAAACAGGTGATGAGTCTGCCTGATCCCGACGGCACCCGTGTGGTGCTGATCGGGGCGTCGGAGTACCAGCGCTTCCCGGACTTGCCAGCGGTGCGCAACAACCTCAGCAGGCTTGCCGAGCTGTTCAGATCCCCGCGCTTCGGCGGCCTCCCTGCCGGGCACTGTGCGACAGTGCTTGATCCCGCTGATGCCAAGGCGATGCTCGACGCTGTGCATCAGGCGGCGAGTGAAGCGACAGACACGCTGGTCGTGTACTTCGTCGGCCACGGCATACGGTCGCCGGTTGCTACAGCGGTGCCGCGCTGGAGGGGTACATGGGCGCCCCGGAGGAGTTCGCGGACCAGACCGCCATCGAGGGCAGTCGAGGATCACAACGCTGCGGGACGCCATGCTGTCCAGCACTTCGGCGCGGAGGTAGTCGAAGGACACGGATCCGTACAGCTTCCCGCTTTGCTCCGAGTTCCTGAGCGCGAGATGCAGAGAGCCGTCCAGCCGTTAACGATGGCGTTCCCGGGGCGTCCAACCCTCTCGACATGAACTCCCTCTACCGGCACGTCCGCCGTTGCCTGGAATCGCGGGGAATGCCGGTACCCAGCAACGGGCCGGGGGCCAGGGTCACGCCATCGCACTGTTCCGCAACCAGTGGGTTCCGCCTACCGAGAAGCCGACCCTCGCAGCACAGCGGGAAGATTGGTTCCGCGAGATTCGAGAAGGGCTGCTTTGGCATTTAAAGGGTGTCCCGGCGCTTGGCAAGGACCGTCTACGCAACGACTTCGGCGAGCCTGCGCTCATCCGGTCCCTGCTGGTCATGCGAATCGCCGTTCTGCTCGCCCGGGGAGAGGGCACAGCGAACATCAGGGACATGCTGACCTCCAGCCCGGTTTTCGCCGTGCCCGGCCCCGATGTCGACGAGCTCACCGAGCTCATCGATAAGGTTCAGTTCGGATTCGAGCACGACGGGCTGACCAACACCATTGTGGTCGACGGCCTGGGCCTGCTGCCCTGGAGTCCGGAGAGCACGTACGTGCTGCTCATCGAGTACTGGGCTGCGCAGCGAGGTCGTACGGTGCCTCGTACACGTGTGGAACAAGAACTCAGCGAGCTTTGGGACACCACGGACTCACGTGTCCTTGCAGCGCACTCCTCGCTACCGTCCTTCCCGTTGGAGGCGTACCCCAATCTGTGGGAGAGGCTGAAGGCCGAGCCGGACTTCCGCGTCGGCAACGCCGGAGCCATGGTGCTCACCCAGCGTGGTGGCGGCGACCAGGCCTGGGAGCGGTGGATGTCCACTCGTCCCTGGAGCACCCTCAAGGCTAGTCGCCTGGTTGGCCTAGGCGATGATCTCGTTCGTTGTCAGGCCGCGCGCGCTCTCAGCCGTCTCCTCGATCAGGCTCCGCCGGGCGATGGCTTCCGCGGAGTTCTCGAGCGGGCCACAAAGGTCATCCAGGGGCAGTTGGACCACATCGCCCTGGCCGTGGAGGGCATGAGCGCCATCGAGTACGACCTGCTACGTGAGCGCAGCGGGGACGAACACTTCCAAGACGGCTGCCTCACCACCTTCCAGGAGCATCTGCTACAGCGGTACCAGGCCTCCTCCCCCGCATACACCGTCGGATTCCTTGTAGATATCCGGCGACAGGAAGTCCCTGAAAAATCCCTGACATGACGCACAGGCGCGCTTGTCGTACCGAATTGGCAGGTCAGAACCACCACCACATGCGGCCGGCATACGCGTCAAGTACAAGGAGACCGCGCGCGGCGGTCTCGCGGTGGACATCATCGAGTGCTGAGGCCACGGCCCCTTCCGTTCTGCTTCCCGTCCTGCTTCGTCCGCTTCGTCCGGTGAGGTGATCGTGGGCCGCGCGCGGCCTACAATCCGCGACCGCGGATGATCACGACCCCTGGTGATCACGACACCGGACGAGGCGGAGAAGAGATGCGGATACTCCTGTGGGTGGCGGCCGGCCTGGCCGTGATGGCCGCGGTCAGCGGCTGCGGGACGCCACAGGCCTCCGGCCCGGCGGCCGGGGCCGCGAGCCCGGCGGCCGGCGCCGTGACGGCTTCGGCGTCGGCCGCCGCCACGAAGGACAGCACGGCGGACAGCACGGCCGACCTGCTGGCGCGGGCGAGGGCGGCGATGGACGCCGAGGCCGGGTGGACCTTCACGGTGACCGGCGAGGAGTCGCTGAAGCAGTCCGGCGCGCCGAAGGAGCAGGGCAGCGCCGCCTCGTACTCCGCGACGGTGGACCGGACCGGCAGCCCGGAGGCACTGCACCAGTCCGGCACGGTCCTGAGCAAGGGCAGGCGCACGCCCGAGGAGCTGTTCGCCGTGGACGGCACGGGGTACGTGCGCGAGGGCGCACCCGGCACCCCCTGGACCGAGGGGCCGCTGACCGACCCGGGGATCGCCGCCAAGGTGGAGGACCCGCTGACCGCCCTGGACTCCTTCGGCGACTACGCCGGGCGGGGCGAGCGGATCGAGGTCACCCGGACCGGCGACGAGATCCGGCTCCGGGTCCGGATCCCCTCCGGGTACCTCGCCGACCGTACGGAGCGGCCGGCGATCGCGAAGGCGGCCCGGGAGTTCCGGCCCACCCTGGACAAGCTGCGGAAGGTCGGGGTCACGGCGGGCGAGAAGCGGATCGTCCTGACCGGGTACGAGGAGACCCTCGTCCTGGACGCCCGCACCCACCGGATGACCTCCTACCGGTCCTCCTTCGGGTTCGCCGTCCCGCACGAGGGTCGGCAGCTCCGCTACGAGCAGCGGCTCGGGGCGGACACGCGGTCCGTCTTCACCGGACGGATCGAGGCGCCCGACGCCACGTCCTCCTGAGGAGACAGCGGGGTCAGGGCGCGACCCCGTGCGGGTGCGGCACGACCGTGAGGAGTGCCGAGACTCCCACGATCGCCGCGAGCGCGGTCACCTCGATCCGGGCAGGAGCCTCGGCGTCGCGGCCGGACAGCATCCGGCTCCTGGCCGCCAGGGCCGGCAGGCTCGACCTGCCGAACAGCGCGAGCTCACCGTCCGGGAAGCGTCACCGGACGATCGTCACCGGGCCACGGACGGGCGGCAACTCACGTTGCTCCGCCCGCCCGGGCCAGCGAGTCAGGCCCTGGCCCGAGCCTTGCGTCAGGCCTTGTTCAGGTGGCCCCAGAACTCGTCCCAGGAGAGCACGCCGTCGCCGTTGTCGTCGCGCTGCTTGATGAGCGCCTCGGCGACCGTCTCGGTGACGTTGAAGTCGCCCAGCTGCGCCATGACGTGCTTGTACTCCGCGGCGGTGATGAAACCGTCGCCGTCCACGTCGAACTTGTTGAATGCCGTGCGTGCCGAGTCGATGTCCGCCACTGCGTCCGCCCCTTCTTGGTGCTTGTCTGAGGGGGCCAGATTAGCTGGCTCGCTCGTGCCGGATGATGGGGGTATGAGCGACGAGGTGGCACGGATACTGGCGGCGGCGGCGCACGGGGAGTTCCCGCCCCCGGACGGCTCGACGACGGTGGTTCCGCAGCCGGGCCCGCGGGACGCGGGGGTGCTGGCCTTCACCGCCCACTCGGTGGTCTTCACGGACGCCGACCCGGAGTGGGTGCGGACCGAGCTGGCGGCCACGTCGAGCGACCCGCTCGCGGCGAGCATGAACCCGGGCTTCCTGCTGGCGCTGATGGCCCGCACGGGCCGGCACATGAACACGATCGACCTGCTCACGGTGGCCGACGCGCTGCCCGGCCCTCCCCCGCTGGAGCTCCGTGAGCTCGACGACCCCGCGCATCCCCGGGTGGAGCGGGCGCTGAAGTACCGCGACGAGGTCCGGGTGTGGGCGGCCGACGGCGGGGTCCTGATCCTGGGCCGGGGTGTCGCGGGCCGCTGGGAGGCCGCGATCGAGGTGGACGAGGAGGTACGCCACCGGGGCCTGGGCCGGGCCCTGGCGACGGCGGCCCGCCACCTCGTCCCGGGCGAGGTGGTGTGGGCCCAGCAGTCCCCCGGCAACGCCCGCAGCGTCCGTGTCTTCCAGGCGGCCGGCTACCGCCCGGTGGCCTCGGAGGCGCTCCTGATCGCCGGCTGAGCCGTCGATCGGAGGATCGGCCCGACCACCGGAGGATGCCGGTGCGGCCGACTACCGGAAGATGCCGGTGTGGCCGAGGGAGTAACGGCCCGGCTGGGGGTAGACGGCGAGGCCGTGGGGGCCGCTGCCGACGGGGATGCGGGCGAGCTGCTTGCCGGTGGTGGTGTCGATCGCGTAGACCTCGGAGTTGTAGCGGCCCGACAGCCACAGGACCTTGCCGTCGGCGGAGACGCCGCCCATGTCGGGGGAGCCGCCGTCCGGGAGCCACCACTTCTTGGTGAGCTTGTTCTGCTGGAAGTCGAAGACGGAGATCGAGCCCTCGCCGCGGTTGGAGACGTACATCTCGCGGGAGTCCCGGCTGATGTAGAGGCCGTGGGTGCCCTTGCCGGTGGGGAGCAGGGTGGGGGTGGTGAACTTCTCGCCGTCCAGGACCCACATGCCGTGGGCCATCATGTCGGCGATGTAGAAGGTCTTGCCGTCCGGGGAGATCTTCACGTCCTGCGGCATGGCTCCCTCGAAGGGAAGTTTCTGCTGGCCGACCACCTCCATCTTCTCGGTGTCGACCTTGAGGAGTTCGCCGGAGAACTCGCAGGAGACGACGAAGTAGCGTCCGTCGGCGGAGAAGTCGGCGTGGTTGACGCCGTAGCAGCTGACGGGGACGGTCTTCTTCCGTTCCATGGTGTGCGGATCGCGGAAGACGAGTTCGCGGTCGAGCGAGGCCATCACGATGGCGTACTTGCCGTTGGGCGTGAAGTAGAGGTTGTACGGGTCGTGGACCTCGACGGGTTTGCCGGCGACGCCGGTGGCGGGGTCGATGGGGGTGAGCGTGTGGCCCCGGTCGTTGTTGACCCAGAGGGTCTTCATGTCCCAGGAGGGGACGACGTGCTGGGGCTGGTTGCCGACCGGGATGGTCTCGACGACCTGGTAGGTCGTGGGGTCGATGACGGAGACGGTGTTGGAGTTGGTGTTGGGGACGTAGACCCGGGAGGGGAAGTTCCGTACCACCGGGGAGAGTCGGTTCGGCCGGTCGGCGGCGTAGACGTCGTGCGGGTCGAGCAGGGGCGGCATGCCGGGGAGTCCGGCGGGAGCGGCGGCCGGTTTCGGCAGGGCGGGGGCGGCGGCCTTCTTCACGGGGGCGCCCTCGGGGTGGTTCGCGCTGCCGCAGCCGGCGAGGCCGGCGAGGAGGGCGGCGGCGAGGAGGGCCCGGGTCCGTGTCGAGAGGGGGCTCTTCTTGAGGTGTGCCATCAGCTCAGCAGCTCCGTGGTGGTGACCGCGCTCAGGCCGCGGCGGTCGAGGTCGGCGAGGAGGAGGGGCAGCGCGGCGGCGGTGTCCGGGTAGCCGAAGTGCAGGCTGACGACGGATCCGGCGCGGACGGTCCCGGTGACGTTGCGGACGACGGCCGCCGCGCCGGGCGAGGTGAAGTCGAGGGAGTCGACGTCGTACGAGAGGACGTGCGGGTATCCGGCGCGCCGGGCGGCGCGCAGGACGGCGGGGGCGGCGTGCGGCGTGCGGGAGGGGCGGAACCAGGTGCCGACGGAGCCGGTGAGCCGGCGCAGCCGTCCCGCGCAGGCCTCGATCTCGGCGAGGGCCTCGTCCTCGGTCATGGCGTTGACGTCGATGTGGTGCTGGGTGTGGTTGCCGAGGTCGTGGCCGCCGTCGAGGACGCGGCGGGCCATGTCGGGGTGGGTGTCGAGCCAGCTGCCGACGGCGAGGACGGTGACGCGGGCGCCGGCCTTCTCCGCCTGGGTGAGGAGCTGCCGGGCGAGGGCGGGGTCGCCCTGGCCGTGGAAGGTGAGGGCGACGCGGGGCCGGTCGCGGGGGCCGTGGGTGATCTCGTCCGGCTGTCCGGGGAAGCGGCGGGGGGCCGGGGCGGCGACGGGCGCGGGGGCGGGGTGGCGCCCGGCGGCGTGGGCGGGGGGTGGGGCGGGGTTCCGTGCCGCAGGCGGTGGCGAGGGCCCCCGCGAGGGCGGCGGCCGCGCCCGCGCGGAGGGCTCCTCGGCGGTCGGTCGGCTTCACGCGACCATTTAAGGGCGATGTCGCCCGATTGGTCACGATTAGGCCAATTCAGGACGTTTACGGGTGCGCGGCGGGCGTCCAGCATGCGGACGAGCCCGGCAAACAACCGATGAACCGCATAGCCATTCACTGTTTGCAAGGCGAGTGCTGCACGTCACCAACGATTCATCATTAAACTGTCCGCTTTTGACCCAGATTGCCCCACTAGGGACTTTTGGCGGCAAGGCCCCCCGTCTGCCATAGTCGGAGACACGACCCCCATTGACCCGGGCCAGGTCGACATAGCAGCCGTGGATACACCCCCCCCGTCCACGGCGCACCACACGGCAGCCCCCACGCGCCTCACCTTGGCGCACGGGGGCTTCCGTGCGTCCGGGGCCGCGTTCTCAGGGGCGGTCGGCGACCCGCATCTCGAACCAGGTCGTCTTGCCGCGGGGCGCCAGGTCCACGCCCCAGCGGTCGGCGAGCTTGTCGACGAGGAAGAGCCCGCGGCCGCTGATGTCGAGCTCGTGCACCGGCATCAGACAGGGCAGTCCGCGCGAGGGGTCGCGCACCTCGATCCGGATCCAGCCGCGGCGCCGCTGTAACCGCAGCGCGAAGACCCGGGCGCCGGTGTGCCGGACGGCGTTCCCGACGAGCTCCGAGACGAGGAGCACCGCGTGCTCGGCGATCTGCGGGCCCAGCCCCCACTGCCGGAGCACGACGTGCTGGGTGAGCCTGCGGGCCACCCACGCGGACTCGGGGCGGGACGGCAGCCGGACATCCTCATCGGCCGGGTTGCCGTACAACTCCACTGCGTCGGCGGCCTGTTCGTCGTCCGCGGCCGGTGACCACCGCGGCGCGGCGGCGCTCGCGCGCTGCCACGGTTGTTCCCTACCCTCCAGGCCCGCCATGCCCCCCATCATGGCCGTACGGAGGCACCCGCGGGGGCCGTTCCGGCGGAATCGGCCCCCACTCGTGAAGGATCGTCAGGCGAACTTCGCCTTCCCCGGGCCCTCCTCGACGAAGCTGCGCATCCCGGTCTCGCGGTCCTCGGTGGCGAACAGGGCGGAGAACCAGGTGCGCTCGATGGCGAGACCGGTGTCGATGTCGGCCTCCAGGCCCTGGTCGATCGCCTCCTTCGCGGCCCGCAGGGCGACGGCCGGGCCCTGCGCCAGCCTGGCGGCCCAGGCGTGTGCCTGCTCGTACACCTCGGCGGCCGGGACGACCCGGTCGACCAGACCGAGCGTGAGGGCCTCGTCGGCCTTCACCATCCGGCCGGTGAAGATGAGGTCCTTGGCCTTGGAGGGGCCGACGAGCCGGGACAGGCGCTGAGTGCCGCCGGCGCCGGGGATCAGGCCGAGCAGGATCTCCGGCTGGCCCAGCTTGGCGTTGTCGGCGGCGATCCGGTAGTCGGCGCAGAGCGCGAGCTCGCAGCCGCCGCCGAGCGCGTAACCGGTGATCGCGGCGACGACCGGCTTGGGGATGCGGGCGACGGCGGTGAAGGACTCCTGGAGGGCGCGCGAGCGCTTGACCATGGCCACGTGGTCCATGACCTGCATCTCCTTGATGTCCGCGCCGGCCGCGAACACCTTCTCGCCGCCGTAGAGGACCACGGCCCGCACGTCGTCGCGGTCGGTGGCCTCCTGGGCCAGCTCGCGCAGCCGGTCCTGGGTGGCGATGTCCAGGGCGTTCATCGGGGGGCGGTCGAGGCGGATCGTGCCGACGCCTTCGGCGACTTCGAGGTTCACAGTCATGGCAGAAGGTTAGTGTCGGGGGGCTTGGGGGGTCTCCCCCCAAAAGGCACAGCACGAGAAGGGGCCCGGTGCTGTTGCTCACAGCACCGGGCCCCTTCAGGAGTGGCTCAGGCGATCCACTCCGACCAGTCCATGTTCCAGCCGTTGAGGCCGTTCTCCGGCGCGATCTGCTTGTCCTTCGAGTTCTTCACGACCACGACGTCGCCGATGATCGAGCTGTCGTAGAACCAGGCCGCCGGCATCGAGCTGTCGCCCGCGCCCCGCGCGTCCTGCAGACCGACGCAGCCGTGGCTGACGTTGGCGGAGCCGAAGGTGGAGCCGGAGGCCCAGTAGTTGCCGTGGACGAAGGTGCCCGAGTTCGACAGGCGCATCGCGTGCGGCACGTCCTTGATGTCGTACTCTCCGCCGAAGCCGACCGTGGCGCCGTTCATGCGGGTCACCTTGAACTTCTCGCTGATGACCATCTGACCGTTGTACGTGGTCGTGGACGGCGCGCCCGCGGTGATCGGCAGCGTCTTGATGATCGCGCCGTCCCGCTCGACCTTCATCGTCTTGGCAGTCGCGTCGACGGTGGAGACCTGACGGCGGCCGATGGTGAAGGAGATCGTCTTCTTCTGCTTGCCGTAGACGCCGGGGCGGCCCTCGACGCCGTCCAGGTTCAGCGCGACCGTGACCTTGGTGCCCGCGGCCCAGTAGTCCTTGGGACGGAAGTCGAGGCGGTCGTTGCCGAACCAGTGGCCCTCGATCTCGACGGCCGGGACGGCCGTCACCTTGATGGCCTTCTCGACGGCCTCGGGGTCGGTGATGCCCCGGGTGAAGTTGATGGACACCGGCATGCCGACGCCGACGGTCGAACCGTCCTCCGGCGTGTACTGGCCGATGAAGGTGTTCTTCGGGACCAGCGTGGTGAAGGTGGTGTCCTTCGCCGACTCACGGCCGTCGGCGTCCTTCGCGATCGCGTGGACCTTGTACTGGGTGGCCGCCGCCAGGTGCGCGGTCGGCGACCAGCTGGCGCCGTCCGCGGCGATCTTGCCCTCGATCTGAGCGCCCTTGGAGTCGGCGACCGTGACCGTGGTCAGCTTGCCCTGCTCCGCGGTGACCTTGAGGACCCCGCTGGTGGCGACCGAGTCGGCGCCGTCCTTCGGAGCGATCGTCACGACCGCCTGGGAGGCCGCGTTCTCCTGCTTGCCGCCGCCCTGGGCGCCCGGCGCCTGTCCCCCCGCACCGCCGCCGGTGGCCGTCTCGCCCCCGCCGCAGGCGGTCAGGACCAGGAGCAGCGCCCCCGCTGCCAGTGCCTGCAGCTTGACGCCCCCGCGCCGCCGCGTGCTCTTGACCGATGCCCCCGATATCGGCTGCCCGTTCACTGTGGTCGTCTCCCCTCGCACGGCCTGGCAACGCCACGGCCCCACCCCCGTGTGCATCCACTCGCGCACACAGCGCTAGATAATCACACCGCAGGACACGAAAGTTCCTCGCGAATGTCACCGTTCAGTCGCAGTCGTCGTGGTACGCGGGGACGACCCGGGATCAGTGCAGCGCGGAGCCCGCCTGCCACTCGCTCCACTCCAGGTTCCACCCGCCGAGGCCGTTGTCGGGGGCGACCTCCTTGTCGCGGGAGTTGACCACCTCCACCACGTCGCCGATGAGCGTCCGGTCGAAGAACCAGCCCGCGGGCGAGTCCGCGCTGCCGCCCTTCTCGTCCCGGAGGCCCACACAGCCATGGCTGACGTTGGCCGAGCCGAAGGTGGAGGCCGCGGCCCAGTAGTTGCCGTGCAGGAAGGTCCCCGAGTCGGTGAGGCGCATCGCGTGCGGCACGTCCTTGATGTCGTACTCGCCGCCGAAGCCGACGGTCCTGCCGTCCATCCGCGTCACGTCGTACAGCTCGGTGACGACCATCTTCCCGTTGTACGTGGTGGTCTTCGGCGCGCCCGCGGTGACCGGCACGGTGGCGAGGACCTCGCCGTTCCGCCTGACCTCCATGGTGTGCTCGGCCGCGTCCACCAGGGAGACCTGGGAGCGGCCGACGGTGAAGCCGACCGTCCTGCGCTGGATGCCGTACACGCCGGGCGCCCCTTCGACGTCCCGCAGACCGATCTCGACGGTGACCTTCGTGCCCGGCCGCCAGTACGCGGCGGGCCGGAAGTCGAGCCGCTCCTTGCCGAACCAGTGGCCGACGACCTCCACCGGCGGCACCGAGGTGATCCGGATGGCCCGCTCGACCTCCGCCCGGTTCTCGATCGGCCTGTTGAACCCGAAGGAGACGATCATGCCGGTGCCGACCGTGGAACGGTTCTCCGGCTTGAAGTAGCCGATGAAGCGGGACTCCGGGACCACGGTGGTGAAGGTGGTGTGCCGGGCCGAGCGGCGCCCGTGCCCGTCGAGCGCGACCGCGTCCACGCTGTACTTGGCGGCCAGCGCGAGCCGGGTGTCCGGCCGGGGGCGCCAGCGCAGCCCGTCCGCGGAGACCTCCCCGGCGACCTCTGACCGCCGGCCGTCCTCGACCTGGACGACGCTCACCCGTTCGAGCCGTCCGCTGTCCACCTTCACCTCGACCGGCCCGTCGGCCTGCACCGCCCGGCTGCCGTCCTCCGGACTCACCCGGATGACGTCGCCAGGGGCCCGCGCCTTGCCCGGCAGGCTGATGTCGACGCCCCCTTCGCCGTCCGCTCCGGTGCAGCCCGCGAGCCCCGCCGAAAGCCCCGCCATCAGTCCCGCCACGACGAGGGCATGCCTCGCCCGCTTCCATACGCATGTCACGCCCGGCCCAACGACGGCCACCCTCCAGGGGAAACGTGCGTGCGGGTCATGTTGGGAGCACGGCCGTGCGGGCAGAACAGGGAGAGAACCCCGCGCGGGAGCGGCGGCCGGGACGCCGCCGGTCCCCCGGGTGCGGGCCCGACGAGCCGCGGGAGGCCGGGACGGTGTCGAGCGCAGCCGAGCAGGAGGCGGTACCGGAGCATGCCCTGGAGCGGGCCGGGCCACCGGTGTGGCCGGGGGCGCCGACGCCGCTCGGCGCCCGCTGCCGGGTCGGCCCCGGCGGGGTGACGGGCACCAACTTCGCCCTGTGGGCGGGCGGCGCGGAGGCCGTCGAGCTGTGCCTCTTCGACGCCGACGGGGCGGAGACACGACTCCCGCTGACCGAGCTGACGCACGAGATCTGGCACGGCTTCGTGCCGGGCGTCGGGCCGGGACAGCGGTACGGCTACCGGGTGCACGGCCGCTGGGACCCGTGGACGGGCGCCCGCTGGAACCCGGCGAAGCTGCTCCTCGACCCGTACGCGCGGGCCGTCGACGGCGACTTCGCGGCGCTGCCCCCGGAGGCGTACGGGCACGTCCGGGACTGGCCGCAGCAGCACGTGGCCGACACCGTCCGCGACGAGCGGGACTCCGCCCCGTACGTCCCGAAGGGGGTCGTCGTCCATGACGACGACGACTGGTCCGACGACCGCAGGCCCAAGACGCCCTGGCAGGACTCGGTCATCTACGAGCTGCACGTCAAGGGCTTCACGAAACGGCACCCGGGCATCCCGGAGCACCTGCGGGGCACGTACGCGGGGCTCGCGCACCCCGCCGCCATCGACCATCTCGTACGGCTCGGGGTGACGGCCGTCGAGCTGCTGCCGGTGCACCAGTTCGCGCACGAGGACCACCTCCTGCGGCGCGGGCTGCGCAACTACTGGGGCTACAACTCCCTCGGCTACTTCGCCCCGCACGCCGGCTACTCCTCCTCCGGGACGGCCGGGCAGCAGGTCGGCGAGTTCAAGCGGATGGTGCGGGCGCTGCACGCGGCCGGGATCGAGGTCATCCTCGACGTCGTCTACAACCACACGGCGGAGGCGGGCGAGCTCGGCCCCACCCTCTCCCTGAAGGGCATCGACAACCGCGGCTACTACCGGCTCCAGTCCGACGCCCGCCGGTACGCCGACTACACGGGCTGCGGCAACACCCTGCACGTCGTGCAGCCGCAGGTCCTCCGACTCATCACCGACTCGCTGCGGTACTGGGTGACCGAGATGGGCGTCGACGGCTTCCGCTTCGACCTGGCGGCGGCCCTCGCCCGCTCCTTCCACGACGTCGACATGCTCTCCCCCTTCCTGGCCGTCATCGCCCAGGACCCCGTCCTGCGCCGGGTCAAACTGATCGCCGAACCGTGGGACGTCGGCAACGGCGGCTACCAGGTCGGCGCCTTCCCTCCGCTGTGGACCGAGTGGAACGACCGCTACCGGGACGCCGTACGGGACTTCTGGCGCGGGGCGCTGCCCGACGTGCGGGACCTCGGCTACCGGCTGTCCGGCTCCAGCGACCTGTACGCCTGGGGCGGGCGCCGGCCGTACGCCTCGGTCAACTTCGTCACGGCGCACGACGGCTTCACCCTCCGCGACCTGGTGACGTACGAGCGCAAGCACAACGAGGCCAACGGCGAGGGCAACCGGGACGGCACCCACGACAACCGCTCCTGGAACTGCGGGGTGGAGGGCGAGACCGATGATCCGGAGATCCGGGAGCTGCGGCTGCGTCAGCAGCGCAACCTCCTCACCACCCTGCTCCTGTCCACCGGGGTCCCGATGCTCGTCGCCGGCGACGAGATGGGCCGCACGCAGGGCGGCAACAACAACGCGTACTGCCAGGACAACGAACTCGGCTGGCTCGACTGGTCCCTGCCGGAGGACCCCGGCCGGGGCGAGCTGCTCGCCCTGTCCCAGCGGCTGCTCGACCTGCGGCACCGCCACCCGGTTCTGCGCCGCCGGGCCTTCTTCTCCGGCCGGCCGCAGGGCGCGGACGGGCTGCGGGACCTGGCCTGGTTCACCGCCGAGGGCACCGAGATGACCGAGCGGGACTGGTACGCGCCCACGGCCACCCTCGGCCTCTACCTGTCCGGCCGCGACATCCCGGGCCGGGACGCGCGGGGCGAGCAGATCACCGACGACAGCTTCCTCGCCGTCCTGCACGCCGGCCCCCGCCCCCTGGACTTCCGGCTGCCGGGCCCGCCGTGGGCGGAGTCGTACGAGCTGGTCGTGGACACGGCGCGGGAGGACCAGTCGACGGCCCCGGGCACCCACCACCCGGGCGACGGCACGCTCACGGTGGGGGCCCGGTCGGTGGTGCTGCTGCGGGTGCGGGCGTGAGGGGGCGGGTCAGCGGAGGGTGACGTAGCAGGTGTAGTCGCCGCGGACGGTGGAGTCGGGGCCGGTGTACTCGTAGCTGATGCTCGTACCGCCGTAGACCGTGTACGAGCCCGCGGGCCGGGCTCCCGAGGTCCACGCGGCGGGCGCCGAGCGGAAGCCGGCACGGCACTTCTCGCCGGCCGCCGCCTCCCCCACGCCCCGCGGGTCGCCCTGGACCGTCTTGTCGACCCGCGCCCGGCCGAAGACGCGGAGCTCCGCGTCCTTGCCGCAGGGGACCTTCAGGACCCGGTCCAAGGACCCGAGACCGGTGTCCGTGGAGGCGCAGGCACCGGGCTTCAGCTTGTCCATGGTGGTGGTGACCTGTTCGGCGTCCTCGGACCGCTCGCCGGCGGGCACGGGCGGCACCGTCGTCCTCCCGTGGCCGTCCAGGACGTACTGCGCGCGCAGGGAGGAGACCCCGGTGAGGACGCCCTTGGCGTGCAAGACGCCGAGCACCGGCCGGAAGTCGGCCTCGGCGCGGACCAGGCGGCCGTCCTTGTCGAGGACCACGGTCAGCGGAACCTTGTCGGCGGCGCCCGGGTCCAGATGGAGCGCGACGTCGTCCGGCAGGGCGTCGGAGGCGGACGACGCGTAGACCTTCAGCTCGTAGCGGCGCCCACCGTCGCCGGTCTTCTCGGGGGTCCGCTCCGGGTGCTCGTGGCGCACCACCTCGGCCAGGGTGCGGCCCCAGGGAGCGGTCTCGCCCGCGTACTCCAGGAAACCGGAGACGCTGTCGGCGAAATCCATGGAGCCGGACGCGGAGTAGCGGAGCCAGGTGCCGCGCGAGGTCCGGTAGCTGACGTCGTTCTCCTCGACGGCGAACTGCTCGCGGGCGGTGGCGCCCGGGGCGCGGCCGAGGTCCTCGGTCGCCGCCTTCTCGGGGAAGCGGCGCGGGATGTCGACGGTCCGCTCGACGCGGGCGGTGTCCTTGGCGTAGTCGAGCACTCCGGTGGTCCGCTCGACGGCACTGCCCCCGGCCGAGCCGTAGGTGACGGTGGCGGTGAAACGGGCCGAGCCGGTCGCGGCGGTCGCCCTGGAAGCCGCGCTCAGCTGGTCCGCGAGCCGCTCCTCGAAGACCGGCTTGCCGGTCGGCGAGGCCCCCTTCGCGGCCGGTCGCTCCACCGGGCCGGCCGTCTGGCAGCCGACGGCCGCGAGCAGCAGCGGCAGCGTGACGGCCGCCGTGCGGAGTCTTCTGGAATGCCTCATCGTCGTTCTTCCCACCCCTGGTCGATCTTCAGGGCAGGGATCCTACGGAGCGCTCCCGTCCGGAAGGCGGGCGGGCCCCGCGCGGGGCTCAGGTCCGCCCAGGATGCCCCGGTCGCTCGAACCGGCATCAGCCATCGGTCGATGCGGGGTACGACGGAAAACCGGATGAGACGTGTCAGTGGCGAACCGTATGGTCGGACCTGATGCCCGAGAAACCGAACCCCCCGCAATCCGACCGCTCGGCGGTCCGTGTCCTGCTCCGACTCTGGCCGTACGTACGGCCCGTGCGGGGCCGGCTGTTCACGGCCGCGTTCGTCGCGATCGTGGCCTCCTGCCTGTCGCTCGTCATCCCGCTCGTCCTGAAGTGGCTGGTGGACGGGCCCGTCGCGGACCGGGACCCCGGGGGCGTCTGGCTCGGTGCGCTGTACCTCCTGCTCCTCGGGGTCACCGAGGCCGCCCTGTTCGGCCTCCGCCGGTGGCTGGTGGCACGGCCGCTGTCCTCGGTGGAGGCCCGGATGCGAGCCGACCTGTACAGCAGGCTGCAGCGCCTTCCGATCGCGTTCCACGACCGGTGGGCGTCCGGGCAGCTGCTCTCGCGCGGGACGACGGACCTGATGCTGGTCCGGATGTTCCTGGCCTTCCCGCTGACCTTCCTGCTCGTCAACGGCGTGACGATCCTCGCCGGTTACGTCCTCCTGCTCGCCCAGGACTGGTCCCTCGGCCTGGTGCTGCTCACACCCGTCATCCCGCTCGTGATCGTCTGCTCCCTCTTCGAGCGCCGGTACGGGGTGGTGGCGCGCACGGCCCAGGACCAGGTCGGCGACCTGACGACGGTCGTCGAGGAGAGCGTCCTCGGCATCCGGATCGTGAAGGGCTTCGGCCGGAACCGCAGCCAGGCGAAGGCCTTCCGGGAGCTCGCCGGACAGCTGCGCGGCACGGAACTCCTCAAGGCGCGGCTGCTCGCGTGGATCTGGGCGGTCATCACCGTCGTACCGGAGCTGGCCATCGGCGCGGCCCTGGTGCTCGGCACCGTGCAGGTCGCGGACGGGGACCTGTCGGCGGGCACGCTCGTCGCGTTCCTGTCGACGGCGATGGCGCTGCGCTGGCCGGTGGAGTCGATCGGCTTCCTGCTCGCGATGAGCCAGGAGGCGGCGACCGCGACGGAACGCTACTTCGAGGTGATGGACGCGGCGGAGGAACCGGAGACCGCCGACGGCACCGTGGGCGGCGGCGTCCCGGACGGGGTCCGCTTCGAGGGCGTCTCCTTCCGCTACCCGGACGCCCCCGAGGAGGCGCCGCCCGTCCTGGACGGCATCGACCTCCACATCCGCCCCGGCGAGACACTGGCCCTGGTGGGCGGCACGGGCTCCGGCAAGACGACGCTCACCGCCCTCGTCCCGCGCCTGCACGAGGCGACGGCCGGCCGGATCCTCCTCGACGGCGAGGACATCGCCCTCATGGAACGGCGGAGGCTGCGCTCCCTCGTGTCGATGGCGTTCGAGGAGCCCACGCTGTTCTCGGCGAGCGTCGGCGAGAACGTCCTGATGGGCGCCGAAGGAGCGGGCGAGACGGACCTCCGGCGCGCCCTGGGCGTCGCACAGGCGGACGGCTTCGTCGACAGGCTCCCGGACGGCACGGCGACCCAGGTCGGCGAGCAGGGCCTCAGCCTGTCGGGCGGCCAGCGACAGCGGCTGGCCCTCGCCCGCGCGGTGGTCGGCAAGCCCCGGTTCCTGGTCCTGGACGACCCGCTCTCGGCGCTCGACGTCCACACGGAGGCCCGGGTCGAGGCGGCCCTGCGGGAGGTCCTCAAGGAGACGACGGCCCTCGTCGTGGCGCACCGCCCGTCGACGGTGATGCTCGCCGACCGGGTCGCGCTGCTCTCACGGGGACGGATCGCGGCGGTGGGCACGCACCAGGAGCTGCTCCGCGAGAGCACCGAGTACGCCTGGCTGATGTCCGGCGAGGGGGACGAGAACCGATGACGGACACCACGCTCACGAAAACGTCGGAGAAGCAGGCCCCGGCCGAAGCGTCCGACCCCTTCGACCGCGACGACCTCCCCGCGCCCCGGGGAGCGACAGGAGCCCTGCTCCGCTCCCTCCTGGCCACCCACCGGACCCGTGTCGCGATCGCGGCCCTGGTCCTCCTCGTGAAGGAGGGCGCGGTCCAGGCGGGCCCGCTGCTCGTCGCGTACGCGATCGACCGGGGCGTCCCGGCCTTCCGCGCGGGAGACCACGGTCCGGTCGTCGCCGTGGCCGTCGGCTACCTGCTGTGCGCCGCCCTGTCGGGCGCCCTGCAGTACGCCTTCGTACGCGGCACCGCGAAGATCAACCAGGACGTGCTGCTCGACCTGCGTGGCCGGATCTTCCGGCACGCGCAGCTGCTGAGCGTCGACTTCCACGAGCGGTACACCTCGGGCCGGCTGATCTCCCGCTCGACCACGGACGTCGAATCACTACGAGAACTGCTCTCGGAGGGCCTCCAGGAACTGATCGGGGTGGTCCTCTCCTTCACCTCGATCTCGCTGATCCTCCTCTGGCTCGACCGGGGCATCGGAACGACGGCGATCGCGTCCTTCGTACCGCTGTACCTTCTGATCCGCCTCTACCGGCGCCGCGCGGGCGAGGTGTACGCGGAGCGTTCGACGGCGATCGCAGGCGTGATCGTGAAGTTCGCGGAGACGATGAACGGCATCCGCCCGGTGAGGGCGTTCCGCCGCGAAAGCACCAACGACACGGAATTCGCGCAGCTCAACCACCGCCACGAACGAAGCAACGGCGACGCGCTCCTCGAGATGGCCCGCTATGTGGTCGGCTCGCGCCTGGTGGCGAACACGGCGGTGGCCGGCATGTGCCTCTGGGGCGCGTACAGGGTCGCGGACGGAACACTGGAACTGGGCGTCCTGGCGGCGGCGGTGCTCTACATGCGCCGCCTGTACGACCCGATCGACCGTCTCGGCATGTTCCTGAACTCGTACGAGTCGGCGGCGGCTTCCCTCACCAAGATCGCCGGCCTACTGGCCCAGGAACCCGGAGTCCCGGAGACGAAGAACCCCCGCGAACTCCCGGACCGCACCGGGACACCGGGCAGGGAGATCACCTTCGACCAGGTCAGATTCGCCTACCGCACAGGCGGCGAGGTGCTGCCCACCTTCGACCTGACGATCCCGGCGGGCCAGACGGTGGCGGTGGTAGGAGCGACGGGCGCAGGGAAATCAACCCTGGCAAAACTCCTGGCAAGGTTCTACGACCCCACAGAAGGCCACGTAAGACTCGACGGCGTAGACCTCAAAAACCTGACCACACCAACCCTCCGCCGCGGAATCGTGATGGTCACGCAGGAGGCGTTCCTCTTCTCGGGCACGGTGGCGGACAACATCGCGATCGGCCGCCCGGACGCGACGCGCGAGGAGATCGAGGCGGCGGCGAAGGCGATCGGGGCGCACGAGTTCATCACCACCCTCCCGGACGGCTACGACACGGACGTACGCAAGAGGGGCGGCCGGATCTCCGCCGGCCAGCGCCAACTGGTCGCGTTCGCCCGCGCGCTCCTGGCGGACCCGGCGGTCCTGATCCTGGACGAGG
Organism: Streptomyces sp. R-07; assembly: GCF_049913175.1. NCBI lineage: Bacteria > Bacillati > Actinomycetota > Actinomycetes > Kitasatosporales > Streptomycetaceae > Streptomyces > Streptomyces sp. R-07. The sequence goes on along the minus strand of NZ_CP183978.1, from coordinate 5,586,312 downwards.
CGACGAGTTCCCTGGACGTGCCGGGCGAGCGAGCGGTGCAGCGGGCGATGGACACGGTCCTGGCGGGCCGTACGGCGGTGGTGATCGCCCACCGTCTGTCCACGGTCGAGGTGGCGGACCGGGTCCTCGTCATGGAGTCGGGCCGGATCGTCGAGGACGGACACCCGTCGGCCCTGGTGAAGGGCGAGGGCCACTACGCGGGCCTGCACCAGGCGTGGCGGGACAGCCTGGTGGGCTGAGGGAAAACCGGCGACGGACAGAGGGGGGACGGGCAGGGGGTCGTGTTCGGGACGTGACGCGTGATTCGTGGCGCCCCGGCGCCGTACATCACGCAGTCCCGAACACGACCCCTTACCCGTCCCCGACGACCCGACCACTCAACGCCGCCGCAGGAGCACCAGCGACAACACAGCCGCAAGCAGCATCAACAGAGCGGCCCCGAGAGCGGCCCCGGACATCGCCGACACGAAGGCGCTCCGCGCGGCTTCGAGAACACCGGCCGGGGCCCCCAGCGCACCCCCGAGCGTCTCGCGAGCGGCGGCGGGCGCCGAAGAGGGCATGGCCGCCGTGTAGACCGCGGCACCGACGGACCCGAGGAGAGCCATCCCGAGCGCCCCGCCCAGCTCCGACCCCGATTCGAGCACGGCGGCGGCGGCACCCGCGCGCTCGGGCGGGGCGGCGCCGAGGGCGAGTTCGTTGGCGAGGGTCATCGCGGAGACGAGCCCGGCGGCGTAGACGGCGCTGCCGACGAGGATCACCCAGAAGGGCGTGGCGCGGTCGACGGCGACGAGCCACCCGAACCCGGCCGCGGAGACGAGGAACCCCCCGCTCATGACGTAGGCCCGGTCGACCCGCTGGGCGAGCACCGCGGACACCGGCGCGGCGAGCATGACGCCACCGGTGGGGACGAGGCTCCACAGGGCGGCTTCGAGGGGGCTCTGGCCGAGGACGGACTGGAGGTACTGGGTGAGGAAGACGGCGAAGCCGACGGTCGCGGCCATGGCGAACAGGTTGACGAGGAGGGAGCCGCCGTACGCAGGGGTACGGACGAGCCGCAGATCAACCATGGGATCGTCAAGCCGCCCCTGCCGCCGAACGAAGAAGAGCCCGACGACAAGCCCGACGACAACACAGACGGCGGGCACGGCAGCCCACCCGCCCTTGGCGAGCTCCTTGATCCCGTAGATGACGGGGAGCAGGGCGACGAGCGAGAGCACAGCGCTGAGGACATCGAACCGCCCGCCGCCGGACGCGCCCTTGGACTCGGACACGAGCAGGGGCGTGAGGACGAGCAGCAGCAGCATCGCGGGCAGGTTGATGAGGAAAACCGAGCCCCACCAGAAGTGTTCGAGGAGGGCGCCGCTGACGACGGGCCCGAGGGAGATGCCGCTCGCCATGACGGTGGTCCACAGGGTGACGGCCTTGGTGCGCTGGGCCGGGTCCTGGAAGAGGGTGCGGATCAGGGCGAGGGTGGACGGCATGAGGCAGGCGCCGGCGACGCCGAGGAGCGCGCGGGCGCCGATGAGGGCGCCGGAGCTGTGGGCGTAGGCGGCGGCGACGGAGGCGGCGCCGAAGAGGGCGGCGCCGAAGAGGAGGAGCTTGCGGCGCCCGACGCGGTCGCCGAGGGAGCCCATGGTGACGAGGAGTCCGGCGAGCACGAAGCCGTACATGTCGAGGATCCACAGCTGCTGGGTCGCGCCGGGCCGGAGGTCGGCGGCGATGGAGGGGATCGCGAAGTAGAGGACGGAGACGTCCATGGAGACGAGGAGGAGGGGGAGCATCAGGACGCCGAGGGCGGTCCATTCGCGCCGGCCGGCGCGGCCGGGCCCGGTGGCCGGCTGAGGTTCTGCGGTGAGTGTCATGCGAGCAGAGAAGCAAGAGGACGCGTACAACGCCACAAACGTCCTAGTGCACTCACCTCACCCCGTCAACTCCCCATCAGAACAACAGGTCACACCGGCGTACACCGCACAGGTGCACTAGTACACTCCCACCCCATGACGACCGAGCCGCCCTACCTGGCCATCGCCGCCGAGATCCGACGCCGTGTCCGCGCCGGGGAGCTGGCCCCGGGAGACCGGGTGCCGTCGACGCGGGCGATCACGCGCGAGTGGGGCGTGGCGATGGCGACGGCCACGAAGGCGCTGGCGGCGTTGCGCCAGGAGGGCGTGGTGCGGGTCGAGCCGGGGGTGGGCACGGTGGTCGTGGAGCCGGCGAGGCGGGCGGCGGCGACACCGGCTCAGACGGCGCTCACGCGGGAGCGGATCGTCGGGGCGGCGCTGGAACTGGCGGACGCCGAGGGCTTGAACGCGCTGACGATGCGCCGGGTAGCGACGGCGCTGAACACCTCGACGATGGCGCTGTACCGGCATGTGCCGGGCAAGGCGGAGCTGGTGCGGCTGATCGCGGACGCGGCGTGCGGCGAGGTGCCGCTGGGTCCGGTGCCGGCGGACTGGCGGACGGGCCTGGAGCGGGGGGCGCGGTGGCTGCGCGGGGTGTACGCCCGGCACCGGTGGATGGCGCACGCGATGGCGTCGTTCACGCGGCCGGTCGCGACGCCGAACGCGATGAAGTACACGGAGTGGGTCCTGCGGGCGCTCCGGGGGACGCCGCTGCCCCCCGCGGACAAGCTCCACGCGCATCTGGTGATCTTCGCGTTCGTCCAGGGCCTGTCGATGGCGGACGACCTGGAGGAGCAGGCGCGCCAGGACACGGGGATTTCCGACGGCGAGTGGATGGAACAGAATGAGCCACGGTTCGACGCGATCCAGGCGGGCGGCTCGTACCCGGAGTTGATGGCGGTCACCAGCGGTGGGGGCTTCGGTCTGGACCTGGAGACGCTCTTCGAATTCGGGCTCCGCCGGACGTTGGACGGCATCGCGGCCATGATCGAGGAAACGTCCGGTTAACGAACACGGACATTCGGACAGCGGACGATTTCCGGCCAACTTCCTGACGCGGTCCTGACAGGTCCCCGTCATTCCTGTCACTCTCTCCCCGGCTCTTCGCACCACAGTTCACCGCTTCACCCGAACGAGTTCCGCGTCACAAGGACGAGTTCGGTGTCACACGTACCTGCTCCACAGCTCTCCTTGCTCCGCCCGGACGGGCTCACCCAAGTCCGCCGGTACCCCCCTCGCATAAGGAGTCTGCGTGAGATCCACGCCCAGCCGTCGCGCCACCGCGACCGGCGCTCTGATCGCTGCCGCCGCCATGCTCACCCTCGGCGTCCAGTCCGGCACCGCCTCCGCCGGCACCTTCGGGGCCGACGCCCCCGCCGCGGGGCACTCCCTCGGCAAGGTCAACCCGGGCAAGCTCCCGGCCGACCTCTCCCCCGCCCAGCGCGCCGCGCTGATCAAGGCGGCGGACGCCGACAAGGCCGAGACGGCCAAGTCCCTCGGCCTCGGCGCCCAGGAGAAGCTGGTCGTCCGTGACGTGGTCCAGGACCGCGACGGCGCGACCCACACGCGCTACGAGCGCACCTTCGCCGGGCTGCCCGTCCTCGGCGGCGACCTGATCGTCGACGAGACCAAGGCCGGCGCCACGACCGGGGTCATCAAGTCGAGCCGCGCCGAGCTCAAGAACGTCGACCTCAGCGCCTCCGTCGCCCCGGCCGCCGCCGAGAAGCAGGCCGTCGGCCTCGCCGCCGCGGACGGCTCGAAGAAGACCGCCGCCGACCGCGCCCCGCGCAAGGTCGTGTGGATGGCCCAGGGCGCGCCCGTCCTCGCGTACGAGACCGTCGTCGGCGGCCTCCAGCACGACGGCACCCCGAACGAGCTGCACGTCATCACGGACGCGAAGTCCGGCGCGAAGCTGTTCGAGTGGCAGGGCATCGAGACCGGCATCGGCAACACGATGTACAGCGGCCAGGTCACCCTCGGCACCGCCCCGTCGTACAGCCTCACGGACACGACGCGCGGCAACCACAAGACGTACAACCTCAACGGTGGCACCTCCGGCACCGGCACGCTGTTCACCAACAGCACCGACACCTGGGGCAACGGCCTGGCCTCCAACAAGGAGACCGCCGGCGCGGACGCGCACTACGGTGCCGCGCTCACCTGGGACTACTACAAGAACGTGCAGGGCCGCTCCGGCATCCGCGGTGACGGCGTCGGCGCGTACTCCCGGGTCCACTACGGCAGCGCGTACGTCAACGCCTTCTGGTCCGACTCCTGCTTCTGCATGACCTACGGCGACGGCGTCAGCAACACCCACCCGCTCACGTCCATCGACGTGGCCGCGCACGAGATGACGCACGGCGTCACCTCCAACACCGCGGGTCTGAACTACAGCGGCGAGTCCGGCGGCCTCAACGAGGCCACCTCGGACATCTTCGGATCGACCGTCGAGTTCTACGCCAACAACTCCTCGGACGTCGGTGACTACCTCATCGGCGAGAAGATCGACATCAACGGCGACGGCTCCCCGCTGCGCTACATGGACAAGCCGAGCAAGGACGGCGCGTCCAAGGACTCGTGGTACTCGGGCATCGGCTCGGTCGACGTCCACTACTCCTCGGGCCCGGCGAACCACTTCTTCTACCTGCTGTCCGAGGGCAGCGGCTCGAAGACCATCAACGGCGTGACCTACAACTCGCCGACCTCCGACGGCCTGCCCGTCACCGGCATCGGCCGTGACAAGGCCGCGGCGATCTGGTACAAGGCGCTCACCAGCAAGTTCAGCTCCACCACCGACTACGCCGGCGCCCGCACCGGCACGGTCGCGGCGGCCACCGACCTCTACGGCGCGACCAGCGCCGAGGTCACGGCCGTCCAGAACGCCTGGGCCGCCGTGAACGTCGGCTCCCGCCCCGGCGGCGGCGGTGGCGGCACGGTGTTCACCAACGACGCCGACGTCTCCATACCGGACAACGGCGTCGCGGTCACCTCGTCGCTCAGCGTCACCGGTGTCACCGGCAACGCGCCGAGCAACCTGGCCGTCGGCGTGAACATCGTCCACACCTACATCGGTGACCTGGTCGTCGACCTCATCGCCCCGGACGGCTCGGTGTACAACCTGAGCAACCGGGCCGGCGGCAGCACCGACAACATCAACCAGACGTACACCGTGAACGCCTCGTCCGAGGTCGCCAACGGCACCTGGAAGCTCCGCGTCCAGGACAAGGCGTCGATCGACACCGGCTACATCAACAGCTTCAAGCTGACCTTCCCGTAGAGGGAAGGCCCGCACGGCCTGAAGTGACATGACGGACGCCCGGAGGGACCTTTCCCTCCGGGCGTCCGCGCGTCAGCGCAGGAGGACTCCCGCCCCCTCCCCCGTCGTCTCCTCCGGCAGGGCCGCGAGGCCGAGTTCGGCCGGGTGGGCGAGCAGCGGGTGGGCGGGCAGGACGCGGACCGTGCAGCCGAAGGAGCCGGTGCGGTCGAGCTCCAGGGTGCCCGCGTAGGGGAGCCGCCCCTCCAGGTCGGGCCCGCCCGCCGGCTTCAGGGTGACGGTGCGGGGGGCGGCGAGGGTGTCGTCGGCGTCGACCCGGCCGGTGACGGCCTGCACCTCGACGTCGTCGGGGCCGAGCGCGCCGAGCGCCACCCGGACCCGGACGACGGGGGTCGCGCCCAGCTCCGCGTCGGCGAGGTCGTCCGCGAGCCCGTCGCCGACCTCGACGTGGTCGACGGTCACCTTGGGCCAGGCCTCCCGGACCCGGGCCTTCCACGCCGCGAGGTCCCGCGCCCGGTCCGGGGTGAGGGCGCGGCGGGCGCCTGCCGCGGGCACGTACAGCTTCTCGACGTACTCGCGGACCATCCGGTCGGCGAGCACCTTCGGGCCGAGGTCGGCGAGGGTGCGGCGGACCATGGCCGTCCAGTCGGCCGGCACCCCGTCGGGGCCGCCGTCGTAGAAGCGGGGGGCGACGCGGCGCTCGATCAGCTCGTAGAGGGCGGCGGCCTCCAGGTCGTCGCGGCGGTCCTCGTCGGCGGCGGCCGCGCCGTCGGCGGTGGGGATGGCCCAGCCGAAGTCGGGCTCGAACCACTCGTCCCACCAGCCGTCGAGGACGGAGAGGTTGAGGCAGCCGTTGAGGGCGGCCTTCATGCCGCTGGTGCCGCAGGCCTCCAGGGGGCGCAGCGGGTTGTTGAGCCAGACGTCGCAGCCGGGGTAGAGCCCGCGGGCCATCTCCATGCCGTAGTCGGGCAGGAAGACGATCCGGTGCCGGACCCGGGGGTCGTCGGCGAACCGGACGAGTTCCTGCACGAGCCGCTTCCCGCCGTCGTCGGCGGGGTGGGCCTTGCCGGCGACGACGAGCTGCACGGGCCGCTCGGGGTGGAGGAGGAGGGCGCGCAGCCGGTCCTTGTCCCGGAGCATCAGGGTGAGCCGCTTGTACGAGGGGACGCGGCGGGCGAAGCCGATGGTGAGGACGTCGGGGTCGAGGACGGACTCGGTCCAGCCGAGTTCGGCGGCGGCCGCGCCGCGGTGGCGCCAGGAGGCCCGGAGCCGTTCCCGTACGTCGGTCACGAGCCGTTCGCGGAGGGTGCGGCGCAGCTCCCACAGCTCGCGGTCGCTCGCGTCCGGGGAGAGCCGGCCGACCTCGGGGGCGACCCAGGTGGGGGCGTGGACGCCGTTGGTGACGGAGGTGATCGGCACCTCGTCGGCGTCGAAGCCCGGCCAGAGTCCGGCGAACATGGAGCGGCTGACGGCGCCGTGGAGGGTGGAGACGCCGTTGGCCCGCTGGGCGAGGCGCAGGCCCATGGCGGCCATGTTGAAGACGCCGGGTTCGCCGCCGAGCGGGGTCTCGTCGCCGAGGGCGAGGACGCGTGCGGTGTCGACGCCGGGGAGCGCGCCGTCCTCGCCGAGGTGGCGGGCGATCAGGCCGCGGTCGAAGCGGTCGATGCCGGCCGGGACGGGGGTGTGGGTGGTGAAGACGGTGCCGGCCCGGACGGTCTCCAGGGCGCTGTCGAAGTCGAGGCCCTCGCCCTGGAGTTCGCGGACGCGTTCGAGGCCGAGGAAGCCGGCGTGGCCCTCGTTGCTGTGGAAGACCTCGGGTGCGGGGTGGCCGGTGAGCCGGGTGTAGGTGCGGACGGCGCGGACGCCGCCGATGCCGAGGAGCATCTCCTGGAGGAGCCGGTGCTCGCTGCCGCCGCCGTACAGCCGGTCGGTGACGCTCCGTTCGCCGGGGGCGTTCTCCTCGACGTCGGAGTCGAGCATGAGGAGCGGGACGCGGCCGACCCGGGCGATCCACAGGTGGGCGTGGAGGCTGCGGCCTCCGGGGAGGGCGAGGGTGATCCGGGCGGGGGTGCCGTCGGCCTCGCGGAGCAGGGTGACGGGCAGCTCTCCGGGGTCGAGGACGGGGTACTGCTCCTGCTGCCAGCCGTCCCGGCCGAGGGACTGCCGGAAGTAGCCGTGCCGGTAGAGCAGGCCCACGCCGATCAGCGGGACTCCGAGGTCGCTGGCGGACTTGAGGTGGTCGCCGGCGAGGATGCCGAGGCCGCCGGAGTACTGGGGCAGGGCGGCGGCGACGCCGAACTCGGGCGAGAAGTAGGCGACGGCGGCCGGGGCGTCGCCGGGCCGGCCCTGGTACCAGCGGGGGGCGTGCAGATACTGGTCGAGGTCCTCGGCGGCGGCGCTCAGCCGGGCCAGGAAGTCCTGGTCGGCGGCGAGCGCGGCGAGCCGGGGCGCTTCGAGGGCGCCGAGGACCCGGACGGGGTCGGCGCCGGCCGGGGTCGCCGCGCCAGGGGCGTCGAGGGACGCGAAGAGCGCCCGGGTGGGCTCGTGCCAGGACCAGCGCAGGTTGTGCGCGAGGTCGGCGAGGGGTCGAAGGGTGTCGGGGAGGACGGGACGCACGGTGAATCGACGGATTGCCTTCACGTTGTCCACCTTCGCAGGCGAGTACGGAGCGGAGCGGGCGCACCACGCTGTGCGTCCGGCGTGCCGCTCCGACGGTAGGGCACGGTGGCCCGCGCGGCCACGGCGCACGGGGTCAGGCGGTGGGTACCGCCGGCTCGTACGGGGAGCCCTGGTTCACGGTGGCCGGGTCGAACGCTCCGGTGGCGGCGTACCGTCCGGCGATCGCGGCGAGTTCCTCGGCGGGGATGACGTCGTCGATGTCGGTGAAGCCGTGCGGGGCGCGTGCGTGGGCGAGGTTGATGACGACCTCGGGGCCGAGCTCCCGGTTGGCGCGCTGGAGCGCGGTCATGGCGGGGCGGCGCTCCCGCTCGTAGGCGGCGAGGCCCTCGGCGGGGTCGGGGTGCCGGGCCAGGGCGTGGGCGAGGGCGCGGGCGTCGACGATCGACTGGGTCGCCCCGTTGGAGCCGATGGGGTACATGGCGTGGGCGGCGTCTCCGATGAGGGTGGTGCGGCCGTGGGTCCAGCGGTCGAGGGGTTCGCGGTCGACCATCGGGTACTCGTGCGCGGTGTCGGCGGCGCGCAGGACGGCGGGGACGCTGACGCCGTCGAACTCCCAGCCCTCGTAGTACGGGAGGAAGGTCTCGACGGGGACGGCGCGGTTCCAGTCACCGCGCAGCCGCTCGTCGCCGGCCGCGCCGGGGGTGTCGGCGGGCCGGGCGAGGGCCCAGTTCACGAGGACCTCCCGGCCGGGTCCGGTGGGCCGGCTCATCGGGTACACGACGGCCTTCTGCCGGTCGTCGCCCGCGATGAGCATGAAGGAGCCCACGGCCCGCGCGGGCATCCGGGACACCCCCCGCCACACCAGCATCCCGTTCCACGCGGGCCCGCCCTCCGCCGGGTTGAGCGCCGCGCGGACCGCCGAGCGGATGCCGTCGGCGCCGACGAGGACGTCCGGTTCGAGGGAGGCCCGGCCCCGGACGGGGCCGTCGCGGTGCTCCAGGCGCAGCCGGGGCCGTCCGTCCGGGAGCAGTTCGACGCCGGTCACGCGGACGCCCGTGACCAGGGCGGCGGTGCCGAGCCGGGCGCGGACGGCGCCGGCCAGGACCTGCTGGAGGTGGCCGCGGTGGACGGACAGCTGGGGCCAGCGGTAGCCGGCGCCGAGGCCGCGCCGCTCCCGGGATATCAGGCCGCCCGAGCGGTGGTAGTAGCGCAGCTCGCGGGTGGGCAGGGAGCCCGCCTCCAGGGCGTCGAGCAGGCCGAGGGCGGCGAGTTCGCGGACGGCGTTCGGCATCAGGTTGAGTCCGGCGCCGACCGGACGGATGGCGGGTGCGGCCTCGACGACCGTCACGCGCTCGAATCCGGCGGCGTGCAGCGCGAGGGCGGCGGTGAGTCCGGCGATGCCGCCGCCGGCGATCATGATGTGCGGGCTGTGGCCGGGGTACGTCTCGGTGTGGGGGGACATGTCGACTCTGCTCCTTCGCGCGGTTGGGGGGTGTCTTGTCGATCAGGCCGGATCAGGGAGCGGCGTCTGGTGCCGTGCATCGCAAGGCGGAGGAGGGAGTCGACGCGGTGGGGGCACCTCCCAGCGGTAGCTGGGGGACGTCGGCGAGTGACGACAAACGCGGCGAGGCGCGGCACCAGACGCCGCGAGCCCGGCCTGATCGACGAGACACCCCCCTACGCGGCCGGCGGGCCGACGGGCGCCCCTGCGGGACGGCTCCGCGCGCCCGCGCGGCGCACCATGGTCTCGTTCTCCCTGGTCAGGTCCAGGATCGAGCGCAGCAGCGCGACGGGGGCCCCGCCGCTGCCCTCCTCGTACAGGCGCACGTCGTCGCTGTACGCCTTGCGGGCGATGCCGATGTGCCGGGCCCGGAAGGTCTTCAGGATCCGCAGGACGCGGCCGAGCGCCTCCGCCGAGTCGGTGAGCGCGGGCGGCAGCCGGTCGGCGCCCTCCCAGCTGACCGCCGCCGACAGCTTGCTGACGGCGGAGACCCCGCCCCGGTGCCGGGCGTGGAAGGCGCGCCAGGACGGCAGGGCGTACGGCAGGGACTCGGCGAGGAAGGCGTCGTAGGCGGCGTCGGAGCGGTCGCACTGCCACAGCGTCAGGTCGACCAGCCAGAGCGGGACCTGTGCGGCGGCCGGGCCCAGGTAGTCGCGGCCCGCGATCTCGACGTCCTCGAAGTAGGGGCGGAGGGTGAGGGCGAAGTACTCGGGCGGGACCTGCGCGACGGTGAGGTCGATGGAGTCGACCATGGCCCGCACGTGGCCGGCGACCCGGTCGAGGGCGGCGGCGAAGCCGGGGTCGTACGGTTCGAGGCGGGCGACCCGGGCGCAGTCGTCGAGGGCGGCGACGAGCCCCGGGAACACCATCCGCACGGCGTCCTGGAGCCGGGCCTCGGTCGCGTCGCCGGTGTAGGTGCGGCGGCGGGGGCCCTTGGGGTTCCAGGTCGTGTAGTGGTGGACGGTGTCCCGGGGGACCATGTCCGTGCGGCGGCCGAGAAGTTCCAGGACGGGCAGCGCCTCCGGGACGGCGGCCAGCGGCTGCACGCCGTGCCGTTTCAGGGAGCCGAGCAGGATGCCGAGGTCCCGCATCGCCGCGAGCGCGCCGCCGACGCTCCACTGCGCGGCGTGCTCGGGGGCGGGCACCAGGGCGCGCAGGGCGACGGTCAGCGCGGCCGTGTCGGCCCGCGCGTTCAGCACGGGCACCGCGGCGAGCAGGGCGTCGGCGCCCAGCGGGTCGGCGGCACGTATGTCCTCGGTCATGTGGCGCGGGTCGCCGAGCAAGGCTGCGCTCCTCTTTGTCGGGGGCTCGGTTCGCCTCCGGGCGCTGGTGGGGCCCTTCGGCTCACTCGCCGGGTGGTCGTGGGCGTCGAAGCGTGGGGACGGGTCAGTACGGGTCGGGCACCCGCTCCTTCGGTGCCGCGGCCCGCTCGGGCAGGTGCAGGCGTACGGAGAGGAGGGCGGCCAGGGCGGCGAAGGCGGCGCCGGTGAGCAGCGCGGCGCGGAAGCCGGCGGTGTCGGCGGCGGCGCGGGCCGCGTCGCCGGCCTCGGTACGGGTGGTGGCGACGGCCACGAGGACGGCGAGGCCGAGGACGGAGCCGAACTGCTGGCTGGTGTTGACGAGTCCGGAGGCGAGTCCGGTCTCCTCGGGGGCGGCCTCGGCCGTGGCGGCCACGTTGGTGGTGACCATGACCAGCGGGAGGGCGGCGCCGAGCAGGAGGCTGGGGGCGAGGACGGTGCTCGCGAACGAGCCGTCCGGGGTGAGTGCCAGGGCCAGCCAGAGGGTCCCGGCGCACAGCAGGACGAAACCGAGGGTCATGGCGCGGTGCAGGCCGACCCGGAAGATGATCCGGCCGGTCTGCGGGGCGACCGCGACGACGACGAGGGACAGCGGCAGGAGTCCGAGGCCGCCGCCGAGGGGCGCGTACCCGAGGACGCTCTGGAGGTAGAGGCTGACCAGGAAGAACATCGGGAACAGCGTGGTCTGGGCGAGCGCGGCCAGGGCGTTGGACATCCGGAGCGCGGGCCGGGCGAGGACCGCGGGCGGAACGAGCGGGGCGGCGGCCCGGGTCTCCACGAAGGCGAAGGCGAGCAGCAGCGCCAGGCCCGCTCCGCCGGCGCCGAGGGTGCGGGCCGAGAGCCAGCCCGCTTCGGCGCCGCCGACGAGGGCGTACGCCACGAGTCCGAGGCCGGCGGTCGCGGTGAGCGCCCCGGTGAGGTCGAAGCCGCCGCGGAACGCCCGCCCGGTGCGCGGGTCGAGGACACGGACGGCGAGGAGCGCGAGGACGGCGGCGAGCAGCACGTTCAGCCAGAACGTGGCGCGCCAGCCGAGGAGGTCGGTGAGGACGCCGCCGAGGACCGTGCCGAGGACTCCGCCGAGGCCGCCCATGGCGGCGAAGGCGCCGAGGGCCTTGTGGCGGGCGGGGCCGTCGGGGAAGAGCAGGAGCAGCAGCGCGAAGGCGGCGGCCGCGGCGAGGGCGGCGCCGACGCCCTGGACGGCGCGGGCCGTCACGAGGGCGTCGGCGGCCGGGGCGAGACCACCGGCGGCGGAGGCGACGGCCAGCAGGCCGAGGCCGCCGAGGAAGACCCGCCGGTGGCCGAGGAGGTCGGCGAAGCGTCCGCCGAGGAGGAGCAGTCCGCCGAAGGTGATGAGGTAGGCGTTGGCGACCCAGGAGAGGCCGGTGGAGCCGGAGCCGAGGTCCTCGCCGACGGAGGGCAGCGCGACGTTGACGATCGCGGTGTCCGTGATCAGCAGCAGCTGGGTGGAGGCGAGGAGGACGAGCGACCCGCGGCGCGGCACCACGGTCGTCACCGGGTCGTCCCCAGGCCGTAGCCGTCGAGGCAGGCCCGGGCGAGGCTCTCGCACTCCCCCGCCGCGCCGGCCCAGGTCTGCATGGTCAGGTAGACGTGCGGGGCGCCGTGGTAGAAGCGCTCGTACTGCTCGTGACGGCCGGCGAACTCCGAACCGAGGGCGTCCCAGGCGAGTTTGAGGAGCTTGACGCGGTCCTCGGCGGGGTGTCCCGGCGTCGAGAAGTAGCGGCGGACCAGCGGCCCGAGTTCGGGGTGGAGGAGGTCGCGGCCGCTCGCGGGGAGCTGGACGAGGGCGCCGCCCGCGAGGAGCTTGATGTCCTGGACGGCGCGCGGGTAGAGCTCGCCGGCCATGATCCGCTGGGCGAAGGAGATCTCCTGCCCGGGGCGGACGCCGCCGCGTCCGCCGTCGACCTCCTCGTACGAGGCCTCGGCGGCGAGGACGAAGGCCTTGGCCTGGGCCACCATGCCGAGGAGCCGGCCGAGGGCCTGGGTGACGGCCGGCAGCTTCTCGGTGCCGTTGGAGCGGGCGACGAGGATCGCGAGACCGGTGAGGAACTCCAGCTTGGTCCAGAAGCGGGTGGCGGACTGGTGGACGAAGTTCAGGTAGGCGGGGGTCTGCCACCAGATCGCGCCGGTGGTGGCCGGGTCCCGGTAGGTGAGGACCCGCTCCCAGGGCACGAAGACGTCCTCGCAGACGAGCATCGCGTCGTTCTCGTCGTACCGGGAGGAGAGCGGGTGGTCGAAGACGGACCGGGAGCGCTCCTCGTAGGAGGTGCGGGAGATCAGCTTGAGGCCGGGGGTGTCGAGCCGTACGGAGAAGGTGACGGCGTGCTCGGTGTCGTCGGCGGCGAGGGGTTCGATGGTGCCGACGAGGAGCTCGTCGGCGAAGACGGCGCCGGTGCCGACGGTCTTGGCGCCGCGGACGACGATCCCGCCGTCGCGTTCGGCGACGACCCGCAGGGCGAGGTCGTCCTCGCCGCGGCCCGAGGCGGGGTTGGTGAGGGTGAACGCGGTGTGCAGGTCCCCCTCGGCGAGCCGGCGGTGGAAGGCGAGGGCGTGCTCGGCGCCGTCGAAGGCGTCGCCGGTGAAGACGGCGGGCGCGGCGGCGAATCCGGCCGCGCCGGCGGCCATGTGGTCGGGGGTGCGGCCGAGGAAGCCGTAGCTCGCCTCCGCGGTCGTGCGGAAGGCGCGGCGGCGGGCGACGAGGTCCTCGTAGGAGCGGGGCACGGCACAGGCGCGGCGCACCCCGCCCTGGACGAGGACGGGGTGGTGAACGGGGTCGTCGGCGAGGTCGTACAGACCGGCGAAGGAGGCCGCGGTGGACCGGAAGGCGGGGTGGGCGGTGACGTCCTTGACCCGCTCCCCGTCGAGCCAGATCTCGCGCCCGTCGCGCAGTCCCTCCAGATACTCCTGCCCGGACCTCGTCACCGGTGTCTCGCCTCTCCTCGGATGCCACGGCTGTGCCGGTCCGAGCCTGTCCGGGGTGTCCCGGCCGGACAATGAACGTCCGTCCAGGGGTCCTTAAGAACCGTCCAGGGGCTCCCGAAGATGTCAGGTCGGGTGGATCAGGCGGCCCTGGCCTCACCCGAGCGGTACTCGCCGGGGGTCACCCCGAACCACTTGCGGAAGGCGAGGTGGAAGCCGACGGCGCTCCGGTAGCCGACGCGGGCGGGCAGCGCCGACTGCGGGAGGGACGTCTCGGCGAGGAGCCGGCCGGCCTCCTGCATGCGGCGGGCGGAGAGGTACCGGGCGGGTGACTCTCCGACCAGCTCGCGGAAGGCGGCGGTGAACGCGGAGCGGGACATGCCGACCTCGCGGGCGAGGCAGTCGATGGTCCACGGCTCGGCGAAGCGGGTCGCCATCATGACGACCGCGCGGCTGATCCCGGGGTGGCGGAGCAGCGGCAGCGAGGCCGGGTTGCCGGCGAGCTCGCGGAGCAGCGGGCGCAGCGCGAGGACGAGCGCCATCTCGAAGGCGCGCAGGGTGATGAGCCGGTCGCCGGGGCCTACGGGCCGGTCGGGGGCGGCGAGCAGCCGGAGGGTGTCGCGGAGCAGCGGTTCGCGGTCGACCTGGGGGCCGTCGAGGACGAGGGCCCAGGGCAGCGAGGTGTAGAGGCCGGTGGCGGCGCTGGCGTCGTAGTGGAGCCCGGCGCACAGGAGGCGGCTCTCGGGTCCGCTGCCCTCGATGACGATCTCGCCGGAGGTGCCGGGCTGCCGTTCGGGCAGGACGGCCTTGAGCGGGACGCCCTGGCGTTCGGGCCGGTCGGAGAGGCGGTGCGCGGCGCCGGTGGGGAAGACGACGAGGTCGCCGGCGTGGAGTTCGACGGGGGTCTCGTCGTCGGCGGTGATCCAGCAGTCGCCCTCGACGACGTAGTGGAGGACGGCGCAGCTGCGTTCGGCGTCGCCCTCGATGGCCCAGGGGGCCCGGACGTGCCAGCGGCTGTCGAAGACGCCGGTGAGCCGGAGGGGTTTGAGGAGTTCGCTCAGCAGGTCGTCGTGTTCGCCCTCGACGACGGGGTCGAGGGGGTCGCGCTGGTCGTGACGGTCGGTTCCCACGGTTTCCATGGACGATCCTTCAACTTCCGCCCCGGTTTGTTAATTGAACGGCCGAAGCCGCCGCGGCGAGCCTGGAGGGACGACGTCACGGCAGCGGTGACAGCCTATCGAAGGGCCTCAGACACACATGTCCAGTGAGATTCCGATGCGGGTGGCGGTCGTGGGCGCGACCGGCTTCCAGGGCGGCGCGGTGGCCCGCCTCCTCGCCGAGCGCCACCACGGGGTGCGGACCCTGACCCGGCGCGCGGACGCGGACCGGCCGCCGCTCCCCGGCGCCTTCTTCGTCCCCGGCGACCTGGGGGCCGCCGGCGACGTGCGGCGGCTCTTCGAGGGGACCACGCACGCGTTCGTCACGATGCCACTGGTGTACGACGAGGCGCGGGTGGAGACGTACGCGCGGAACATCGCGGAGGCGGCGCTCGCGGCGGGGACGGGCCGGCTGGTGTTCAACGCCAACACCCGGCTCCCGCTGGGTCCGACGGACGTCGCCGCGTTCGAGACGCGGCGGCTCGCCGAGCGGGTGCTGAGGGACAGCGGGGTGCCGCTCGTGGTGGTCCGGCCGCCGGTGTACCTGGACAACCTGTTCTCGCCGTGGAACGGGCCCGCCCTGGTCGACGAGGGCGTCCTCGCCTATCCGCTGCCGGAGTCCGCGCGGACGGCCTGGCTGTCGCACCGGGGCCTGGCGGAGGCGGCGCTCGCGGCGCTCACCCGGGAGGGCCTGGAGGGCCGGACCTTCGACATCGGCGGCGACCGCGCGCTGACGGGCCGCGAGCTCGCGGCGGCCTTCGGCCGGGGTCTCGGCCGGACGGTGCGGTACGAGGAGCTGGATCCGGCCGTGTTCGAGCGGAGCCTCGCGCAGCTGCTCGGCCCGGAGACGGCGGCCGGGGTGGCCGGGATCTACCACTACATGGCGAGCGGCGGCGATCCGCTGCTGATGACGGACGACGACGGGGTGTCGTCGGAGGTCCTCGGCCTGGAGCCGCCCCCGGTGGAGGAGTGGGTGGCCCGCCAGCCCTGGCAGGTGTGGTCGACGGACGCGGAGGAGCCGGACGCCTCGCCGCGCACCTGACGCCACGACGAGATCGAGCCCCGCCCCACAAAGGCGGGGCCTCTTTCTTGTCCGGCTCCTGTGCTTGCCGATTCGCCTACGCCCGAGTAGTTAACAAAGCGCCGGATTGCCCACCCGAGAACCAGGGGAAGGCTCCTGCGGTACACCCCCGAACCCGTGTCCCCGAACCCTCCGTTCATCCCTGTGGACCCGCCATCCGAGTGAACGCGGACAGGAGCCGTCATGCCCGCAACCCGCCGGCCGCCGACGGAGCTAGAAAGAGCGCACCACCACCCGCACCCCCGTAACCCGTCAGGTGATGCTGTGAATCCGCTCATGGGACGCATTCCCGTACTGGACGTCCGCCCGCTGGTCGACTGCGGCCGGCGCCCCGCGAAGGCGGTGGCCGGAGAGTCCTTCGAGGTGACGGCGACCGTCTTCCGCGAGGGCCACGACGCGGTCGCCGCCAATGTCGTGCTGCGCGGCCCGTCGGGCCGCCCCGGCCCCTGGACCCCGATGCGCGAACTGGCGCCGGGCACCGACCGGTGGGGGGCCGAGGTCACCCCGGACGCCGAGGGCCTGTGGACGTACACCGTCGAGGCGTGGAGCGATCCGGTGGCCACCTGGCGCCACACGGCGAGGATCAAGATCCCGGCCGGGATCGACTCCGAACTGGTCCTCGCCGAGGGGGCCGAGCTGCACGAGCGGGCAGCGAAGGGCGTCCCGAAGAAGGGCGGCGGCCGGGAGGCGGTGCTCGCGGCGGCGGACGCGCTGCGGGACGGGTCCCGCCCGGCGGCCGTGCGGCTCGCGGCGGCGCTCGCCCCTCAGGTGGTCGACGCCCTGGACCGCCATCCGCTGCGCGAACTGCTGTCCGCCTCGCCCTCGTTGCCGCTGCAGGTGGAGCGCGAGCGGGCCCTGTTCGGTTCCTGGTACGAGTTCTTCCCGCGCTCGGAGGGCGTGCGGAAGGTGAAGGGGCGCACGGTCCCGGGGAACTTCCGTACCGCGGCCGAACGGCTCCCGGCGGTCGCGGCGATGGGCTTCGACGTGGTGTACCTGCCGCCGGTGCACCCGATCGGCGAGACCCACCGCAAGGGCCCCAACAACGCGCTGTCGGCGTCGCCGAGCGACGTCGGCGTGCCGTGGGCGATCGGCTCGCCGGAGGGCGGGCACGACGCGCTCCATCCGGACCTGGGGACCTTCGAGGACTTCGACGCGTTCGTGGCGCGGGCCCGGGAGCTGCGTCTGGAGATCGCGCTGGACTTCGCGCTCCAGTGCTCGCCGGACCACCCGTGGGTGGAGAAGCATCCGGAGTGGTTCCACCACCGGCCGGACGGTTCGATCGCGTACGCGGAGAACCCGCCGAAGAAGTACCAGGACATCTACCCGATCGCGTTCGACAAGGACATGGACGGGATCGTCGCGGAGACCGTGCGGGTGCTGCGCCACTGGATGGACCACGGGGTGCGGATCTTCCGCGTGGACAACCCGCACACCAAGCCGGTGGTGTTCTGGGAGCGGGTCATCGGCGAGATCAACCGGGCGGACCCGGACGTGATCTTCCTGGCGGAGGCGTTCACGCGCCCCGCGATGATGCGGACGCTCGGCGCGATCGGTTTCCAGCAGTCGTACACGTACTTCACCTGGCGGAACACCAAGGAGGAGCTGACGGAGTACCTGACGGAGCTGTCCGGGGAGACGGCCGCGCAGATGCGGCCGAACTTCTTCGTGAACACCCCCGACATCCTGCACGCCTACCTCCAGGAGGGCGGCCGGCCCGCGTTCGAGACGCGCGCCGTGCTCGCGGCGACGCTGTCGCCGTCCTGGGGCATGTACGCCGGGTACGAGCTGTGCGAGAACACCCCGCTGCGGGACGGCAGCGAGGAGTACCTCGACTCGGAGAAGTACGAACTGAGGCCGCGGGACTGGGAGTCGGCGGAGCGCGCGGGGGCCACGATCACCCCGCTGATCACCGCCCTGAACCGGATCAGGCGCCGTCACCCGGCCCTCCGCCGGCTGCGGAACCTGACCTTCCACGACACCGACAACGCGCAGGTGATCGCGTACTCGAAGCGCTCGGGTTCGAACATCGTTCTGGTGGTCGTCAACCTCGACCCGCACCACACCCAGGAGGCTTCACTCTCGTTGAACATGCCGGAACTCGGCCTCGCCTGGCACGAGACCGTGCCGGTGCGCGACGAGCTCACCGGCGAGACCTATCACTGGGGCAGGGCCAGTTACGTGCGCCTGGAACCGGGTGTCACACCCGCGCACGTCCTCGTCCTGCGACCGTCCCCGCAGACCGGAGGGTCACCCACATCATGACTGTCAACGAGCCCGTCCCCGACACCTTCGAGGACACCCCCGCCAAGGACCGTGATCCCGACTGGTTCAAGCGGGCGGTGTTCTACGAGGTCCTCGTCCGCTCCTTCCAGGACAGCAACGGCGACGGTGTCGGCGACCTGAAGGGCATCACGTCCAAGCTGGACTACCTCCAGTGGCTGGGCGTGGACTGCCTCTGGCTGCCACCGTTCTTCAAGTCCCCGCTGCGGGACGGCGGCTACGACGTCGCCGACTACACCTCGGTGCTGCCGGAGTTCGGCGATCTGGCCGACTTCGTGGAGTTCGTCGACGCGGCCCACCAGCGCGGCATGCGCGTGGTCATCGACTTCGTCATGAACCACACCAGCGACCAGCACGACTGGTTCCAGGAGTCGCGGCGCGACCCGGAGGGCCCGTACGGCGACTACTACGTCTGGGCCGACGACGACAAGCAGTACGCGGACGCCCGGATCATCTTCGTCGACACCGAGTCCTCCAACTGGACCTTCGACCCGGTCCGCAAGCAGTACTACTGGCACCGCTTCTTCTCGCACCAGCCCGACCTCAACTACGAGAACCCGGCGGTGCAGGAGGAGATCCTGTCCGCGCTGAAGTTCTGGCTGGACCTGGGGATCGACGGCTTCCGGCTCGACGCGGTGCCGTACCTGTACCAGCAGGAGGGCACCAACTGCGAGAACCTCCCCGCGACCCACGGCTTCCTCAAGCGGGTCCGCAAGGAGATCGACGACCACTACCCGGACACGGTGCTGCTCGCCGAGGCGAACCAGTGGCCGGAGGACGTCGTCGACTACTTCGGCGACTTCCGCTCGGGCGGTGACGAGTGCCACATGGCCTTCCACTTCCCGGTCATGCCGCGGATCTTCATGGCCGTGCGGCGCGAGTCGCGCTACCCGGTCTCGGAAATCCTGGCGAAGACCCCGGAGATCCCCTCCGGCTGCCAGTGGGGCATCTTCCTGCGCAACCACGACGAGCTCACGCTCGAGATGGTCACGGACGAAGAACGCGACTACATGTACGCCGAGTACGCCAAGGACCCGCGCATGCGGGCCAACATCGGCATCCGGCGGCGGCTCGCCCCGCTCCTCGACAACGACCGCAAGCAGATGGAGCTGTTCACCGCGCTGCTCTTCTCGCTGCCCGGCTCGCCGGTGCTCTACTACGGCGACGAGATCGGCATGGGCGACAACATCTGGCTGGGCGACCGGGACGGGGTGCGGACCCCGATGCAGTGGACCCCCGACCGGAACGCGGGCTTCTCCTCCTGCGACCCGGGACGGCTCTACCTGCCGGCCATCATGGACCCGGTCCACGGCTACCAGGTGACCAACGTCGAGGCGGGCATGGCCTCTCCGTCCTCGCTCCTCCACTGGACGAAGCGGATGATCGAGATCCGTAAGCAGAACCGGGCCTTCGGGACGGGGACGTACACGGAACTCCCGGCCTCGAACCCGGCGGTGCTGGCCTTCCTGCGGGAGGACGGCGACGACCTGGTGCTGTGCGTGAACAACTTCTCGCGGCACGCGCAGCCCACCGAGCTCGACCTGCGGCGCTTCGACGGCATCCAGCCGGTGGAGCTGATCGGCGGGGTGCGGTTCCCGGCCATCGGCCAGCTGCCCTACCTCCTGACCCTTGCGGGACACGGCTTCTACTGGTTCCGTCTCAAGAAGGCCTGAGCGGGGGTCAGTTCCCGCTCGTACCGGGTGGGGCGGTTTCCCCCGTCCCACCCTGGGCACTGTGAACGACACACGAATCAGGTCCATCCGGGCCTTCTTGCCGGGCCCATACGGATCTTCCCCTTCCGACACGTCCCGCACATCCGGACAGCCATAGCCGCAATCCGGGACACTCTGCGCATTTGAACGCATACGAAAGCCACTTGCGCGCCCCGGGGAAAGGACGCGATGCCATGCCGGAGACCGCATCCACCACCCGGGCCCCGGACGCCCTCCTTCCGTCCCTCGCTCCCCTGCTCCACGAATGGCTGCCACGGCAGCGCTGGTTCGCGGGCAAGGGCCGCCGGGTCACCGGATTCACGCTGGAAGCGGCCACCGAGCTGCTGCCCCTGGACGGCACCGGGCCCGGACTCCTCCATCTGCTCGTACGGGTCGAACAGCCCGGCCGCCCGGCCGGCACGCCCGCCGACTGCTACCAACTGCTCCTGGGCGTACGGACCCAGCTGCCGCCCCGCCTCGCCCCCGCCCTGATCGGGCGGATCCGGCAGGGGCCGCTCGCCGGACGGGCCGTCTACGAAGGGCTGCGCGACCCGCGGCTCGCCGGGCTGCTGTACGAGCGGCTGCGCGCCCCGGGCCGGACCGGCCCCCTGCGCTTCCACGCCACGACGGCACTGCCGCCCGCGCTCGCCCCGCGCATGCTCGACGCGGAGCAGTCCAACTCCTCCCTGGTCTACGGAGATTCGTTCATCCTGAAGATCTTCCGGAGGGTCAGCCCGGGAGCCAACCCCGACCTGGAACTCCCCCTCGCGCTCAGCCGGGCCGGCTGCGCCCGGGTCCCCGCGCCCGTCGCCTGGTTCGAGTCGGGAGCCTCCACCCTCGGCGTCCTCCAGCCCTACCTGCGGGACTCCCGCGACGGCTGGCGGCTCGCGCTCGACGCCCTCGCCGACGGGCGGGAGTTCACGACCGAGGCACGGGCGCTGGGCCGCGCGACGGCCGAGGTCCATCTGGCCCTCGCCCAGGCGCTCCCCACCCGGCGCCTCGCCCGGGCCGAGACCGAGCAGCTGGCCGCAGCGATGGACCGCCGGCTGCACACGGCGGCGCAGGCCGTCCCCGCGCTGCTGCCGCACGTGCCGGGCCTGCGCGCCGTGTTCGCGGCGGCGAGCGGCGGGGCCGCGGTGCAGCGCATCCACGGCGACCTGCACCTCGGGCAGACCCTGCGGGGCTCCGACGGCGGCTGGGCGATCATCGACTTCGAGGGCGAACCTGCGAAGCCGCTCGACGAACGGCGCAGCCCCCAGCCCACCGTCCGCGACGTCGCCGGGATGCTCCGCTCCTTCGACTACGCGGCCCGCACGCACCGGCCCTGGAACGCGGACTGGGCCTCGCGCTGCCGGGCGGCGTACTGCACGGGGTACGCGGAGGCGGCGGGCGCGGACCCGCGGGCGGACCCGGCGCTCCTGCGGGCCTACGAGACGGACAAGGCGGTCTACGAGGTCCTCTACGAGGCCCGGCACCGCCCGGACTGGCTCCCGGTCCCGATGTCAGCGATCGAACGCCTGTCGACGACATGACCGCCGCACCGGATCCGCCCGCCCGCCCCGCCCGTGTGGGCAATCGTCCCGCAGGGCGGGACGGGTGGGCACACGGGACGGCGCCCTTGCGGGCGCCTCCGCCTTCCGCGCCTGGACCAGCACCACGAACGCGGCGCACCAACGGGTGCGGGTCAGGGCGCGGAAGCCTACGCCCGGCAACGGGCGCCGTCCGTTGTGCCCACCCGTTCCGCCCCTGCGGAACGTATGCCCACAACGAACGGGGGTGGCGGGCGCCGACCCGTTCGGCGCAGTCGGGGGGTCCGTCGCACCGCGTCCCGCCTGCGCAAGCCCGACGCGCCCCGTTCGGCCGAGTGTCCCGCGCCCACGCTGCACCGTTCCGTACCCGTACCCCCTTCCCCTGCCCTTAGGAGGCACCCCCGTGACCGCCCGTTCCGCAGGCAAGACGGCCAAGACGCCCCGCAAGGCGCCGGCGCTCGACCCGGGCGACCGGGTCCGGCTGCTCGCCGGGGAGCATCACGATCCGCACGGCGTGCTCGGCGCGCATCCGGTCAAGGGCGGGGTCGTCGTCAGGGCGCTGCGCCCCTGGGCGAAGGAGGTGACCGTCCTCACCAAGGGCAGGCGGATCCCGCTGCACGACGACGGCGACGGGCTGTTCTCGGCGGTGCTGCCGCTGCTGCGCAAGGTGCCGGCGTACGAGCTCCGCGTCCGGTACGAGGACGGCGCCGACGAGCTCGCCGTGCACGACCCGTACCGCTTCCTGCCCTCGCTCGGCGAGCTGGACCTGCATCTGATCGGCGAGGGCCGGCACGAGGAGCTGTGGACGGCGCTCGGCTCGCGCACGATGACCCACGAGGGCGTCGCCGGCACCCGGTTCGCCGTGTGGGCGCCGAACGCGCGGGGCGTGCGGGTCACGGGTGACTTCACGCACTGGGACGGCACGGCGCTGCCGATGCGTTCCCTGGGTTCGACGGGCGTGTGGGAGCTGTTCGTGCCGGGGGTCGGCGAGGGCGCCGTCTACAAGTACGACATCACGCGGCCCGACGGCTCGCACACGCTCCGCGCGGACCCGATGGCCCGCCGTACGGAGTGCCCGCCGAACACGGCGTCGATCGTCACCGAGTCGCACTACGCGTGGGACGACGCGGAGTGGATGGAGCGGCGCGGGGCGCGCCCGCCGCACGAGGCGCCGATCTCCGTGTACGAGGTGCACCTGCCGTCCTGGCGGCCGGGGCTGACCTACCGCGAGCTGGCCGAGCAGCTGCCCGCGTACGTCCGTGATCTCGGTTTCACGCACGTGGAGTTGATGCCGGTCACCGAGCACCCCTTCGGAGGGTCCTGGGGCTATCAGGTCACCGGGTTCTACGCGCCGACGGCCCGCATGGGCACCCCGGACGACTTCCGGTTCCTGGTGGACGCGCTGCACCGGGCGGGGATCGGGGTCCTGATGGACTGGGTGCCGGCGCACTTCCCGAAGGACGACTGGGCGCTGGCGGAGTTCGACGGGCGTCCGCTGTACGAGCACGAGGACCCGCGGCGTTCGCACCATCCCGACTGGGGGACGCTGGAGTTCGACTACGGCCGCAAGGAGGTGCGGAACTTCCTCGTCGCCAACGCCGTGTACTGGTGCCAGGAGTTCCACATCGACGGCCTGCGGGTGGACGCGGTGGCGTCGATGCTCTACCTCGACTACTCGCGGGAGCACGGCGAGTGGCTGCCGAACGAGTTCGGGGGCCGGGAGAACCTGGACGCGGTGGCGTTCCTGCAGGAGATGAACGCGACGGTGTACCGGCGCTGCCCGGGGATCGTGACCTTCGCGGAGGAGTCCACGGCCTGGGACGGGGTGACGCGGGCGACGGACCAGGTGGGTCCGGGCGGCTTCGGCGGTCTCGGCTTCGGCATGAAGTGGAACATGGGCTGGATGCACGACTCGCTGGAGTACGTGCAGAAGGAGCCGGTGCACCGCAAGTACCACCACCACGAGATGACGTTCTCGATGGTGTACGCGTACAGCGAGAACTACATCCTGCCGATCTCGCACGACGAGGTGGTGCACGGCAAGCGGTCCCTGGTGTCGAAGATGCCGGGCGACTGGTGGCAGCAGCGGGCCAACCACCGTGCCTATCTGGGCTTCATGTGGGCGCACCCCGGCAAGCAGCTGCTCTACATGGGGCAGGAGTTCGCGCAGGGCGGCGAGTGGTCGGCGGACCACGGCCCGGACTGGTGGCTGCTCGACCCGGCGTACGGGGCGGAGGCGGACCACCGGGGCGTGCGGGATCTCGTCCGTGACCTGAACACGGTGTACGCGGCGACGCCCTCGCTGTGGGAGCGGGACACGGTTCCGGACGGTTTCCAGTGGGTGGCGGGGGACGCGGCCGACGACAACGTCTTCGCGTTCCTGCGCTTCGACGGCTTCGGTTCGCCGTTGCTCGCGGTGTGCAACTTCTCGCCGGTGGTGCGGCACGACTACCGGCTCGGGGTCCCGGACACGTTCGCGGCCTGGGCGGAGGTCCTGAACACGGACGCGGCGCGGTACGGCGGCGGGGACGTGGTGGGCACCGACCCGGTGAAGACCGAGTCGGTGCCGTGGCACGGCCGTTCGGCGAGCGTGCGGATGACGCTGCCGCCGCTGGCGACGGTCTGGCTCAGGCCGGCGTGACGGCCGGCGTGACGGCCGGTGTGACGGCCGGTGTGACGGCCGGTGTGACGGCCGGCCTGATCACGCCGAGGCGCTGAGTGGCCCGGGTGAGCGCCACGTACAGGTCGTTGACCCCGTGCGTGGCGCCGTCCCGGATGCCGTCGGGGTCGACGACGAGGACGGTGTCGAACTCCAGGCCCTTCGCCTGCCGGGGGTCGAGGAGGACGACCGGCCGGGTGAGGTCGGGCTTCGAGCCGTACGCGGCGTCCGGGAGGGCGGTGATCAGCCCCGGGTGGAGCTCGGCCGGGGCGATCACGGCGATCCGGCCCTCGCCGCGGAGCTCGGCGGCGACCGCGTCGGCGGCCTCCTTCACCGGGTCGTCGACCGTGCGGTCCCAGGGTTCGACTCCGGTGGAGCGGACGGAGCTCGGCGGCTCGAACTCCGGGTCGGCCTCCCGTCGCACCGCCGCGGCGACGGCCATGATCTCGGCGGGCGTGCGGTAGTTGACGCCGAGGCGGACGTGGTCCCAGCGGTCCTCGACGTACGGGCCGAGGATGCTCCGCCAGGCGCCGACGCCGGCCGGGTCGCCGGTCTGCGCGGGGTCGCCGACCAGGGTCATGGAGCGGCTGGGGCTGCGGCGCATGAGGAGCCGCCAGGCCATGGCGGAGAGTTCCTGGGCCTCGTCGACGATGATGTGGCCGAAGGCCCAGGTGCGGTCGGCGGCGGCCCGCTCGGCGGCGGTGCGGTGGTCGGCCTCCTCGTGGCGTTCGGCGAAGCGCTCCGCGTCGATGATGTCGTGGGCGGAGAGGACCTCGGAGGCGTCCTTGTCGAGTTCCTCCTTGTCCTCGAACTCGTAGGTGCGGGAGGCGAAGGAGACGTCGAGGACGCCCTGCGCGTACTGGATCTGCTTCTGGCGTTCGGCCTCCTCGGCGGCGCGGAGGGCGGAGTCGTCCTCGCCGAGGAGTTCGGCGGCCTCGTCGAGCAGCGGCACGTCGGCGGGGGTCCAGGGTCCGCCGTCGCGCCGGATCGCCTCGGCGTCGGCCTCGTCGAGGTGGGTGGGGTCGGCGAGGTAGCCGGCGAGGAAGTCCCGCGGGGTGAGCGCCGGCCAGAGCGTGTCGATCGCCGCGTACACGTCCGGGTTGGCGGCGATGCCCTTGGCGAGCAGGGCGATGTCGTCGGGGCCGAGGAAGTTGGGGCCGCCGTAGGGGTCGGCGCCGATGCGGTCGGCGAGCTGTTCGGCGAGCGCGTCGAGGATCCGGAAGACGAAGTAGGGGCGGGCGAGGTTGTGCGGGAGGGCGGTCTCGCGGGCCTTGTGGCGGGCTTCGAGGGTCATGTCCCAGTCGATGACCAGGTCGCCGTCCTCGTGCCGGACGATCAGCGGTTCGCCGCGCTCGGGGACCTGCTGGCGGTCCCGTACGGCCGCGGCGAGGGCCTCGGCCATGGCGGCGGCGCCCTTGACGGCGGCGGCGCGCGGGGTGTCGGTGCCGGTGGCGCGGACGCCGGGGAAGAGCTCTGCGGGGGTGGCGAGGAGGACGCCGGTCTCGCCGAGGGAGGGCAGGACGTTGCCGATGTAGCCGAGGAAGGCGGGGTTGGGGCCGACGATGAGGACGGCCCGCTTGGCGAGCTGCTCGCGGTGCGCGTAGAGGAGGTACGCGGCCCGGTGCAGGGCCACGGCGGTCTTGCCGGTGCCGGGGCCGCCCTCGACGACGAGGACCCCGCGGTGCGGGGAGCGGATGATGGCGTCCTGTTCGGCCTGGATGGTCTGCACGATGTCGTGCATGCGTCCGGTGCGGGCGGCGTCGAGCGCGGCGAGCAGCACCTCGTCGGCGTCCCGGCTCTCGTGGCCGGTGCGGGTGGCGTCGGCGAGGTCGAGTACCTCGTCGTGGAGCGCGGTCACGGTGCGTCCGCGGGTGCTGATGTGCCGGCGGCGGGAGAGGCCCATCGGCTCGTACCCGGTGGCGAGGTAGAAGGGGCGGGCGATCTCGGCGCGCCAGTCGACGACGAGCGGGGTGCGGTTCGGGTCGTCCTGGCGGATGCCGAGCCGGCCGATGTGGTGGTCGCGCCCGTCCTTGAAGACGAGGCGGCCGAAGCAGAGGCCGGTCTCCCCCGCGTTGAGCGCGGAGAGCAGCCCGGACTGCTCGGCGACCATCACGTCCCGTTCGAGCCGCCCCTGGCTGCTGCCGACCCCGGGGGTGCGGAGCGCCTGTCCGACGGCGGCTTCGGCCTGGTCCCTGAGGTCGTCGAGTCGTGCGTAGAGATCGGTGATGAATTGCTGCTCATTCCGAAATTCCTCGGTTGACAATTCGACTCCCGGCGCGATACAGTGCGTTTATTGAACTTCTCCGCGTCTCCGGTGTGCCCGGACACGGAATCCATGAATATACGCGATGCGATACCCCGACTGTCAATTCTAGTCGGGGTATTTCTGTGTGCCGCGCCGAGATGCCCCGCCGGAAAACGAGGTGCGGCCCGCGCCGGCCCCTTGCTACGGTCCCCGCATGAAGCGCGCTGCGATGAGGACGACGACGCCGGAGAGTGTCCCGGCGCGCTGACCGTTGTTCCAGTGACGAAGCCCCGGGGCGAGTGCCCCGGGGCTTCGCGCTGTGGTCACTCGCCCGCCGTACGCGAGGAGACCACCGTGCACGACCACCGCAGGCTCGGCCGCGAGCTGAACATCTTCGACACCGACCCGCTGATCGGCTCCGGGCTGCCGTACTGGCTGCCCGACGGCGCCGTCGTACGCCACGCCCTGGAGGAGTACGTCCGCGGGGCCGAGCGCCGGGCCGGGTACCGGCACGTGTACTCCCCGGTCCTCGGCAAGCGCGAGCTGTACGAGGTCTCAGGGCACTGGGCGCACTACAGCGACGACATGTTCCCGCCCATGGACCTCGGCGGCGAGCAGTTCGTCCTGCGGCCCAGCCTCTGCCCCCACCACGCGCTCATGTACCGCGCCCGCCCGCACAGCTACCGCGACCTGCCGCTGCGCATGGCCGAGCTCGGCGGCATGTACCGCTCCGAGCTCTCCGGCGTCCTGGGCGGGCTGACCCGGGTCCGGGCCATCCAGCTGAACGACGCGCACGTCTTCTGCACCCTGGAGCAGGCCGCCGAGGAGGCCGCCGCCGCCCTGGACCTGATCCGGCGGGCGTACGAGGCGCTCGGCATCGTGCCCGCCCGGTACCGGCTCTCGCTGCCCGGGCCCGGCGGGAAGTACGTCGCCGCCCCCGAGCTGTGGGCGCGGTCCACCGCCCTGCTGCGCGAGGTCCTCGACGCCTCCGGGCTGCCCTACGAGGCCGCCGAGGGCGAGGCCGCGTTCTACGGGCCGAAGATCGACGTCCAGGTCGCCGACGCCGCCGGCCGCGAGTCCACCCTGTCCACCGTGCAGATCGACTTCCACCAGCCCGAACGGTTCGACCTGCACTACATCGGCGCGGACGGCGCCAGGCACCGGCCCGTGATGATCCACCGCGCCGTCATCGGCAGCGTCGAGCGGGCCGTCGCCCATCTCCTGGAGCGGCACGGCGGCGCCTTCCCCGCCTGGCTGGCCCCCGTGCAGTTGATGATCCTGCCGGTCTCGGAGGCCGAGCTCCCGCAGGCCGGCCGGCTGGCCGCGCGGTGCGCCGGGCTCGGACTGCGGGCCGAGGTCGCGGGTCCGGAACGGGGCAGCCTGGGCGCCCGCGTCCGGGAGGCCAGGCTCGTGCCGTACCAGGCGGTCGTCGGCGCCCGGGAGGCCGCAGACGACCTGGTGGCCCTCCGCCTCCGCGACGGCCGCCGGCTCCCCGCCGCCCCGGCCGAGGAGATCCTCGGCCGGATCGGGGACCTGATCGGGTCCCACGCCACCGAGCTCTGGGGCCAGGAGTCGTCCTGATCGGCACAACACCCCCTAGCCGAGTACGTCCTCCAGGTCGGCCAGGAGGCGGCGCTTCGGGCGGGCGCCGACGATCGACTTCACCGGCTCGCCGGCCCGGAAGACCATGAGGGTCGGGGTCGCGAGGACCCCGTACCTCATCGTGGTCTCCGGGTTGCGGTCCACGTCGATCTCCACGATCCGCAGCCGCGCCGCCTCCTCCGAGGCGATCGCGCCGAGCACCGGCTTCAGCTGCCGGCACGGCCCGCACCACTCGGCCGTGAACTTCACCAGGACCGGCAGCTCGGCGCCCAGCACCTCCGCGCCGAAGTCCGCGTCCGTGACCTCGGCCACGCTCTCCGCGTACGTCGTCATCCCCGTCACCCTTCCGTCTCCGTCACCACTTCGAGTTCGCACCGGGGCTCCGGGCCGTGCGGCAGTTCCGCCTCGGCCCGCAGCAACTGGGCGCCCACCTCGGCGCGTACCGCCCGGAGCTGTTCGATGAGCCCGTCCAGTTCGGCGACCTTCCGCCGGTAGACGGCGATCGACGCGGGACAGGAGTCCCCCGCCGGGTGCCCCGCGCGCAGGCAGTCGACGAACGGCCGCGTCTCCTCCAGCTCGAACCCGAAGTCCTGCAGGGTCCTGATCTGCTGGAGCAGCCGCAGGTCGTCCTCGTCGTACGTGCGGTGCCCCTGGTCCGTACGCCGGGCGGTCAGCAGACCGCGGGACTCGTAGTACCGCAGGGTCCGCGTGGTCGTCCCGGCCCGCTCGGCCAGCTCTCCGATGCGCATGTCCCCGACCGTAGGCCTTGACGCCGACGTCAGGGCAAGGGGTCAGCGCGAGGTCGGCGGGAGGAGGGGTTTGCGGACGACCGGGGAGGACAGCACGATCGACGTCGTGGTCCGGCCGAGCGCCGAGGTCTGCTCCAGGACCTCTTCCAGGTGGATGGTGTCGGTGACGGCGACCTTCAGGATCCA
The DNA here is from genome assembly GCF_049913175.1 of Streptomyces sp. R-07. Lineage (NCBI taxonomy): Bacteria > Bacillati > Actinomycetota > Actinomycetes > Kitasatosporales > Streptomycetaceae > Streptomyces > Streptomyces sp. R-07. Next base: position 5,557,582 of record NZ_CP183978.1, on the reverse strand, counting down.
GCAGTCCTCGCCCACCACGTGGTGGACCTCCAGGACCTCGGGTCGGGCGGTCAGCTCCAGGGTGCGGGGGTGCTTCAGGGTGTAGCCGCCGTGCGGGTTCACGCGGATGAAGGCCTGGATGCCGTAGCCGAGGAGCGCCGGGGAGACGTGCGCGCCGTAGCCGGTGACCGCCCCGCTCGCCTCCAGGCGGCGGACCCGTTCGGTGACGGCCGCGGGGCTGAGCCGGACGCGGCGGCCGAGCTCGCTGAGCTTGATGCGGCCGTCGGTCTGCAGGAGGTCCAGGATCTGCCGGTCGATGGGGTCGAAAGCGGCTGCCGAGGTTTCGTCGGTGGCGGCGCGCGAATGCCGTGGTTCCTTCGGCGGGACGGCCTGCACTCCCATGTTTCCCCCTTCAATCAGCGAGCGCACAACGTAACACTTGTCCCCGGAAGCAAGGGAGTTGGGATTCATGGACATTCTGGTCATCGGCGGAAACCGCTATTTCGGAAAGCGGCTCATCGCGCTGCTGCGGGAATCCGGGCACCGGATCACGGTGCTCAACCGGGGTTCTTCCGCCGCGCCGGAAGGAATCGAGCAACTGGTCGCCGACCGCGACGACGAGAACGCGCTCGAATCCGTTCTCGCGGGCCGTTCCTTCGATGTCGTCGTGGACCAGGTCTGCTACACCCCGCGCCAGGCGGAGATCGCCCGGCGCGTGTTCGGGACGCGCACCCGGCGCTATGTGATGACCTCGACCGTGGAGGTGTACGAGTACGAGGACTCGGCCGCACCGGTCGCCGAGTCGGCCCTCGACCTGGGTTCGGTGACCGTCGACACGGGCCTGGCCTGGGAGGACCCGGAGTTCCTCGGGGCGCACTACGGGGAGGGGAAGCGGCAGGCCGAGGCGGTCTTCGCGGCCGGGTCGCCGTTCGCCTGGACCTCGGTGCGGGTGGCGCACGTGCTCGGCGGCGCGGACGACTTCACCGGCCGGCTCGACCACTACGCGCGGCGGATCCGCGCGGGCGAACCGATCGCGGTACCGGTGGTGAACCACCCGGCGACGTATGTGTACGTGGAGGAGATCGCCGCTTTCCTCGCGTGGGCGGTCGAGTCGGACTTCACCGGGCCGGTGAACGCGCATTCCCACGGTCCGCTCACCACGGCCGACATCTGCGCGGAGATAGAGAAGCTGGCGGGCGGCCGGACGGTCTTCCAGGAGGTGGAGGTCGGCGAGGTCTCGCCGTTCTCCTTCGCCCGCTCGTACGGCATGGACAACTCCCGTGCGACTTCGCTCGGTTATTCGTTCGGCGATTCCGGCGAGTGGCTCGCGAAGGCCGTCGCCGAGACGGTCGGGGCGGTGCGCTGATGTCGTACCGGATGCTGGGGGACGTACGGGTCGGGGCCGTCGGGCTGGGCACGATGCCGCTCTCCATCGAGGGCCGGCCGGACGAGGCGCGGGCCGTCGCCACCGTGCACGCCGCCCTCGACGCGGGGGTGACCCTGCTGGACACCGCCGACTCCTACCACCCGCCGGGCGGCACGCCGGGCGAGGGCGAGCTGCTCGTCGGGCGGGCCCTGGCCTCGTACGGCGGTCGCACGGACGAGGTGCTGGTGGCGACGAAGGGCGGCCGGGGGCGGACGGCCGACGGCGGCTGGACCGTGGACGGACGGCCCGAGCACCTGCGGCGGGCGGCGGAGGGCTCGGCGCGGCGGCTCGGCGGGGACGCGATCGGGCTGTACCAGCTGCACAAGCCGGACCCGGGCGTGCCGTACGCCGAATCCCTGGGTGCGGTACGGGAGTTGCTCGACGCGGGTACAGTGCGGCTCGCCGGGATCTCGAACGTGGACGTCGAGCAGATCCTGCTGGCCCGCGAGGTCCTGGGCGACCGGCTGGTCTCCGTACAGAACCGCTACTCGCCGGCGGTACGGGACAGCGAGGCGGAGCTGCGGCTCTGCGCGGAGCTCGGCCTCGCCTTCCTGCCGTGGAGCCCCCTGGGCGGGATCTCCCGGTCCTCCCTGGACGGGGCGTCCGCCCTGGAGGAGGACCCGGAGTTCGGAGCGTTCCACCGGGTGGCGCGGGCGCGCGGGGTCAGCCCGCAGCGGGTGGCGCTGGCCTGGCTGCTCGCCCGCTCGGAGACGGTGCTGCCGATCCCGGGGGCGAGCCGGCCGGAGACGGCACGGGACTCGGCGGGGGCGGCGGACCTCCGCCTCTCGGCGGAGGAACGGGCGGAGCTGGACGGCCGGTGACAGCGAGGAGGGGCCCCGGCAGGCTGCCGGGGCCCCTCCTCCCGAGGCCCGGATCCGGCTCAAGGCCCGGGACTCGGGGTCTCACACGGCCACGCCCCACCCCGGGGGCCGGGGGGGGCCGAGGCCCCGGGGTTCGGGGCCTCGGCCCAGGGCCTGAGGCCCGGGGCCGAAGCCCCCCCGGGGCCGGGGCCAAGGACTGAGGCCCGGGGCCGGGGCCGAAGCCCCCCGGGGCCGGGGCCAAGGACCGGGGGCCGTGGCCGCTGCCCGAGGGGCGGGGCCCCGAAGGGCCCCCGGCCGTCAGACGCCCGCTCGGGCCTTCTCCTCGTCCGGGTCGGCGCGCTGGTCCGGGACCGGGGTCGGTGCGTGGTCGTCGACGAGGGTCTTCTCGTCGAAGGGGACCCGGCCGGCGAGGACCTCGGTGACCCGCGCCTTGTCGATCTCCTTGGTCCACGTGCCGACGAGCACCGTCGCGACGGCGTTGCCCGCGAAGTTGGTGAGGGCGCGCGCCTCGCTCATGAAGCGGTCGATGCCGACGATCAGGCCCACCCCGTCGACCAGCTCGGGCCGGTGCGACTGGAGGCCGCCCGCGAGGGTGGCGAGGCCCGCGCCGGTGACGCCCGCGGCCCCCTTCGAGGCGATGATCATGAAGACGAGGAGCGAGATCTGCTCGCCGATCGAGAGCGGGTCGCCCATCGCCTCGGCGGTGAAGAGGGAGGCCATCGTCAGGTAGATCGCGGTGCCGTCGAGGTTGAAGGAGTAGCCGGTCGGCACCGTGATGCCGACGACGGGCTTGCTGACGCCCAGGTGCTCCATCTTCGCGATCAGCCGGGGAAGGGCCGACTCGGAGGACGAGGTGGAGAGGATCAGCAGGAACTCGCGGCCCAGGTACTTCAGGAGGGACCAGATGTTGATCCCGGCGACCAGGCGCAGGAGCGCGCCGAGCACGACGAAGACGAAGAGTCCGCAGGTCAGATAGAAGCCGATCATGATGACGGCGAGGGACTTGAGGGCGGCGGCCCCGGTCGCGCCGACGACGGCCGCGATCGCGCCGAACGCGCCGACCGGAGCGGCCCACATGATCATGCCGAGGATGCGGAAGACGAGCCGCTGGATGTGCCCGATGCCGCGCAGGACGGGTTCGCCGGCGGCGCCCATGGCCTGGAGCGCGAAGCCGGCGAGGAGGGCGACGAGGAGGGTCTGCAGGACCTCGCCCTCGGTGAAGGCGGAGACGATGGTCTTGGGGATGATCCCGAGCAGGAAGTCCGGCGTGGACTCGCTCGCGCCCTCGGCCTGCTTGGCGCCGGCCTCGGCGAGCTCCTTGGTGAGGTGGAGCCCGGAGCCGGGCTCCAGGAGGTTGCCGACGAGCAGGCCGATCGCGAGTGCGACGGTCGACATCACGAGGAAGTAGCCGAGGGCGAGCCCGCCGACGGCGCCGACCTTCGCGGCCTTCCGGACCGAGCCGACGCCGAGCACGATCGTGCAGAAGATGATCGGCGAGATCATCATCTTGATCAGGTTGACGAAGCCGGTGCCCAGCGGCTTGAGCTCGACGGCGACGCCCGGCGCCACGAACCCGACCGTGATGCCGAGCAGTACGGCGCCGATGACGGCCAGATACAGATAGTGGGTACGGTCCCGGCGTGCGGCCACGGGGTCCTCCTCGTGCTGATGGGTGTCCACGTCCCGGTGGACCTCCGCGACTATCCATCAGCCTGTGACCCGGGTCACGGTTACGTACGTTTCGTTCACGACCGAAACGAGAACCGGCCCCGGCGGGCAGGGCACGATTCGGGAACGCGTCGCCGCCGCGCACGTTCCCACGTGCACACTTACCCGCATGCGCCTCCCCTTCCCCCGCCCCCGCAGCCTGGCCGGCCAGCTCTTCGCGATGCAGGTCGTGCTCGTGGCCGTCGTGGTGGCGGGGTGCGCGGTCTTCGCGTACGTCACGGACCTGACGCAGGCCGAGGAGACCGCGCGGCGCCAGGCGACGGCGACCGCCGCCGCCGTCGCCGACTCCCCGTCCGTGGTCGCCGCCGCCCGCTCCGCCGACCCGACGGCCGCCCTCCAGCCGTACGCGGAGTCGCTGCGCCGGCACGCGGGCGTCGCCTTCGTGGTGATCATGGCCCCGGACGGCACCCGCTGGACGCATCCCGAGCCCGCGCAGATCGGCCGCACGTACCTCGGCCACATCGAGGAGGCGCGGCAGGGCCGGCTCTACTCGGAGACGCACCTGGGCGTCCTCGGCCCCTCCGTGCGGACGGTGGCGCCCGTCCTCGACCACGGCCGGGTCGTCGCCCTGGTCAGCGCGGGCATCACGATCGACAAGATCAGCGAGCAGGTACGGGAGCAGGTGGCCGCCCTGCTCGGCATGGCGGGCGCGGCGCTCGCGCTGGGCGGCGCGGGGACGTATGTCGTGAACGCGCGCCTGCGCCGCCACACGCACGGCATGAACGCGACGGAGCTCAGCCGGATGCACGACTACCACGAGGCCGCGCTCCACGCGGTCCGGGAAGGGCTCGTGATGCTCGACGGACGGCGGCGGATCGCCCTCATCAACGACGGGGCCCGGGAACTCCTCGGCCTCGACGACGGCGTCGTCGGCCGGCCCGCCGCCGAACTCGGCCTGCCCGCGACGCTGACCGGCGCGCTGCTCTCCTCGGAGCCGCGCGTCGACGAGACGCACCTGACGGCCGACCGGGTCCTCGTGGTCAACACCCGCCCGGTGGTGGGCGGGGAGCGGCGCGGCACCGTCGTCACCCTCCGGGACCGCACCGAGCTCCAGGCGCTGTCCGGTGAGCTGGACTCCGAGCGGGGCTTCACGGAGGCGCTCCGCTCGCAGGCCCACGAGGCGGCGAACCGGCTGCACACGGTCGTGTCGCTGATCGAACTGGGCCGGGTGGCCGAGGCCGTGGAGTTCGCGACGGCGGAGCTGGAGCTCGCCCAGGCGCTCACCGACCGGGTCGTCGACGCCGTCGGCGAACCGGTCCTCGCGGCGCTGCTGCTCGGCAAGGCGGCACAGGCCAACGAGCGGGGCGTGGAACTGGTCCTCACCGACGACAGCCGCATCGACGACGGCCGGGTGCCGGCGGCCCTGCCCTCCCGGGACCTGGTGACGATCCTCGGCAACCTCATCGACAACGCGGTGGAGGCGGTCGGCGGGACCCCGCACGCGCGCGTCACGGTCACGGTCGCGGCCCGCGCGGGCGACGGCGAGCTGCTGCTCCGCGTCGGCGACAGCGGCCCGGGCGTCCGCCCCGCCGACCGGGAGGCGGTCCTCGGGCGCGGCTGGTCCACCCGGGGCCCCGGCCGCGGCCTGGGCCTCGCCCTGGTCGGCCAGGCGGTCTCCCGCGCCTCGGGCACACTGGAGGTCACGGACGCGGAGGAGGGCGGCGCGCGGTTCACCGTACGGCTGCCGCTGCCGCTGCCGGTGCCGCCGCCCCGGGAGGCCGGGACCACCGGAACGGACGCCGGCTCGGAGGTGACCGCGTGAGTACGAGACCTCTCCGGGTCCTCGTCGTCGAGGACGACCCCGTCGCGGCCGACGCCCACGCGCTCTACGCGGGGCGCGTCGAGGGCTTCAGCGTCGTCGGGGTCGCGCACTCGCGGGCCGCCGCCGTGCGGATCCTCGACCGGACGCCGGTCGACCTGATCCTGCTCGACCTCTACCTGCCCGACGGGCACGGCCTCCAGCTGCTGCGCGCGCTGCGGGCCGCCGGGCACTCCGCCGACGTCATCGCGGTGACCTCCGCGCGCGATCTGGCGGTCGTCCGCGAGGGCGTGTCGCTCGGCGTCGTCCAGTACGTCCTGAAGCCGTTCGCCTTCGCCACGCTGCGGGACCGGCTCGCCCGCTACGCCGAGTTCCGGGCGGCCGCCGGGGAGGCCTCCGGGCAGGACGAGGTGGACCGGGCCCTCGCCGCGCTCCGTGCCCCGCACCCGGCCACGCTCCCCAAGGGGCTGAGCGCCCCGACGCTGGAGGCGGTCACCCGTACCCTCCGCTCCACGCCCGCGGGGCTCACGGCAGCCGAGGCCGGAACGGCGGTCGGGATCTCCCGGATCACCGCGCGCCGCTATCTGGAGCACCTGGTCACGGAGGGCCGGGCGGTGCGCGCCCCGCAGTACGGGCAGATCGGGCGGCCCGAGCTCCAGTACCGCTGGCTCGACGGCCCGGCGCGCGGATACTGAGCGGGACCCACCGGACCTCGTCGAGCGGAACCGCGGTTACCGAGCGGTTCCCATGTTCCTACGACGCGGTACGTTGGGCGAACGCACCGTAGCCAGCCGTCACCCTCCGCACCTACCGTGGCCGGGTGCACCAACCCTCACCGTCCTCCCCGCCCTTCGACGCCGTGGCCGCGCGCCGGCTCCGCGAGGCTCTCGGCATGGCCCCCGGTCACGTCGCCTACGGCCTGCGGGCGCAGTACGGCCTCCTGGTCACCCCGGACACCGTGGTCGACTGGGAGCGCGGCAGGGCGGTCCCGAGCGAGCAGGAGCTCACCGCCCTCGCGGGCGTCCTGTGGTGCTCCCCCGCGGAGCTGATCGCCGCCGCCACGACCCTGCGCGAGCACCGGGTGGCGCGCGCACTCTCCGCCGAGGAGCTCGCCCGACGGGTGGGCGTGTCGGCCTCTGCGTACCAGCGGATGGAGGACGAGGGCCGCTGGCGCGGCACCGAACGCCAGACCTTCGCCCTCGCCGAGGCGCTCGGCCTCGACCCCCGCGCCCTGATCACGGCGACCGGCGGCGACGAGCCCCTCGCCGAACTGCTGCGCGACGCGGCCACCACGCGCTGGCAGGCGTACGTGAAACCGACCGTGAAGATGGTGCCGCTGCCCAAGCGGATCGTGGAGTCCGCGCTCCAGCGGCTGCACACGGAGTACCACGCCCGGATGGCGGCGACCAGCAGCTGGGGCGCCTCGGCGGCGACCGGCGACGAGGGCCGCGCCTACCTGGAGGAGATCACCGCCCACTTCTGGGCGGCGGTGGGCCCGTAGCGACGGGGCCATAGATTGGCCTCCGTGAGACGACACATACCCTTCGACCGACTCCACAACTTCCGTGACCTGGGCGGCTATCGGACCGCCGACGGCGGGACCGTGCGGTGGGAGATCCTCTACCGCTCCGACTCCCTCGGCAAGCTCACGGACGCCGCCCCGGCCGACCTGGAGCGCTTCCGCGCGCTCGGCGTGGGCACGGTGATCGACCTGCGCTATCCGTGGGAGATCGCTGCCAAGGGCCGCCTGCCGGAGACCGAGGACGCCGCCTGGCACAACCTCTCCATCGAGCACCGCCCCTACGACCAGGAGGCGATCGACCCCGCCCTCGACCCCTGGCGCTACCTCGCGGACCGCTTCGCCGAGGTCGCCGAGGACGGCGCGGAGGAGCTCCGTACCGCCCTGGAGCTGATCGCCGCCGCCGAGGAACCGCTCGTCTTCCACTGCGCCTCCGGGAAGGACCGTACGGGTCTCCTCGCGGCCGTCGTCCTCGGCCTCCTGGAGGTCCCGGACGAGGAGATCCTCGCGGACTTCGCCCTCACCGAACTGGCCACGGAGCGGCTGATCGACGACTGGCGGGCCACGCACCCGGGCCGGGAGCCGCGCTGGCCGGGCTACGGCCGCGCGCCCGCCGACATCATCCGGCTGTTCCTCGCGGACCTGCGCGAGCGGTACGGCTCGGTGTACGCGTACGTCACCGGCCACGTCGGTCTCGACCCGGCGGTGGTGACGGCACTCAAGGCCCGCCTGGTGGAGGCCTCTTAGGGACCCCCCCGGGGGTCTCAGACCTTGGGAGAAGCAGGTGCAGGTGCGGGCGCGGTTCGCCGCCGACGACGGCTTCCGGGCCCGCTTCCTCAAGCCACCACGGCCGGGGTCCACGCTCGCCGAAATACGCTGAGGGCCGGCCCCGTCAGTCCTCCCGGTCGAAGTCGAAGAGCTGGCCCGCCGCGTCCGGCGCGCAGGGCGCCTGGGCGAGGCGGGCCCAGGCGGCCGAGCGGTCGCCGACGACGGTGACGCAGCTGCCGGGGGTCGCGGAGCCCACCGGGACGATCCGGTAGCCCTCGACGGGAGTTCCGTACGCCTCCAGGGCGAAGGACTCGACCCGGGTCGGGTCGCCGCACTCGGAGTCCTCGTACGCGGCGTCGGGTATCCGGCCGCCGGAGGGTATGCCCGAGCAGCCGGGACCGGAGTCGGGGTGGTCCGAAACGATCCTCCACCGGCCGCCCCCCACCTCCGCGAGCGAGTAGCCCGGGAGGCCCGCGGCCGCGCAGGGCACCTGGTGGACCTGGCCGGTACGGGGGCCGCGCCGCTCGCCGAGGCAGTACTCGGTGCCGACCACCCGGATGCGGACGTCCCCGGCGGCGGGTGCGGTGGGTGTACGGGGCGGATGCCCGCCGTGGCCGTCCCGCAGGAAGGCGACGACGCTGACGCCGGCGAGGACGAGCCCGGCGAGCGCGACCACCGCGACGAGACCGCGCCGTATCCGTGACCGGGGCCCGGGCCGACCCCCGCCCGGGTCCGCGACCCCGCCCAGGTCCGCACCCGGCTCCGGGTCCGGGTCCGGAGCCGCATCGCCGTCCGGTCCCTCATCCGCGCCCGGCCAGGCGGGCGCCCCTCCCCGTGCCGCCAGCCCGTTCCGTACCGTCTGCCAGTCCTCCACCTCGGCCGGTGTGACCCCGCACGCGCGGACGAACATGGTGAGCAGCTCCGCGCGCGGCAGGGTGGGGCGGGACAGCATGTTCCCCACCGTGGAGCGGGGCAGGTCGTCACCGTGCGCCTCCGCACGCGCCGACAGCTCTCGGTGGGTCAGGCCCGACCAGACCTTGAGGGCCTGGAGGCACGCGAGGAACTCGGCGGGGCTCCTTGCCTCCCGTGGATCAGGAGCGTGCTCCCCCGGCGTCATCCGCGTCTCCCCCTTCGGCCGGACAGGGTTGGGACATGTCCGGGACAGCCCAAGCGTCTCTGATCAGCTGAGTGATCCCATGTCAGACATAGTGTCTCGCGCGGGTTCTGTCCACCGTGGAGGGGTGGCGCGGGCGTGCAGGTGGAAGCCCGCGCCCAGTGCTGCCCCTCGTGGCCGGTGCCGGTCGGTGGGGGTGCTGATCGTTGTCACGTCCTGGTGCCGGTGGGCTGCGCGGGGCAGCCGGGCCGTCGGGGTGATGACCGCGCGGGTTTCGAGGTTGTCCACGACCGTGCGGATGGCCATGGTGCCGCTGGTGCGGTCGGTGATGGTCTTGGTCTGGTGGGTGAGGCCGCGTGCGGCGATCCGTCGCCACGCGCCCTGGTCGCGGTCGCCCTGCCAGCCGCATCCGGTGCGGTCGGGGCAGATGGCCCCACACGGACCGACGTCACCATCACCACAACACCGCGAAACCCTACGGACAGCCAAGGAAATGCGTCAGCCTTGTTGATCTCGCGCCGGGGCTCAAGAGTGGAATCCGGCACCTCCGGGGGATGCCGGGCACGGCGAAGTGGCCCCGACCGTCCACGGGGGGATGGTCAGGGCCACTCGGGTCGTACGGGGTCCCGGAGGGAATCCGGCAAGGGTCGGGGCGGAGATCCCGGCGGACCGGAGGCCCGGGCCGGGCAGGCCGGGCCTTGTCCGGGTACGGGCCTCGTCCGGGCCGGGTACGGGCCCGTCCCGTTAGAAGACCGACTCCGCCTCGCGCATGCGGTCCTCGGGGACCGTCTTCAGCTGGGTCACGGCCTCGGCGAGCGGAACCATCTCGACGTTCGTGCCGCGCAGCGCCGTCATCCGACCGAAGTCGCCGCGGTGCGCCGCCTCCACCGCGTGCCAGCCGAAGCGGGTCGCGAGCACCCGGTCGTACGCGGTCGGCGTGCCGCCGCGCTGGACGTGGCCGAGGATGACCGGGCGGGCCTCCTTGCCGAGGCGCCGCTCCAGCTCGACGGCGAGCTGGTTGCCGATGCCCTGGAAGCGCTCGTGACCGAACTGGTCGATCTCGCCCTTCTTGTAGTCCATGGAGCCCTCGGCCGGGTGGGCGCCCTCGGCGACGCAGATGACGGCGAACTTCTTGCCGCGGGCGAAGCGCTCCTCGACCATCTTGACGAGGTCGTCGACCTGGAAGGGACGCTCGGGGAGGCAGATGCCGTGGGCGCCGCCGGCCATGCCGGACTCCAGGGCGATCCAGCCGGCGTGGCGGCCCATCACCTCGACGACCATCACCCGCTGGTGGGACTCGGCGGTGGTCTTGAGGCGGTCCATGGCCTCGGTGGCGACGCCGACGGCGGTGTCGAAGCCGAAGGTGCGGTCCGTGGAGGAGATGTCGTTGTCGATCGTCTTGGGGACGCCGACGACGGGCATGCCGGCGTCCGAGAGCATCCGGGCGGCGGTCAGGGTGCCTTCGCCGCCGATGGGGATGAGGACGTCGATGCCGTACTCGCGGGCCAGGTCGGAGGCGGAATCGGCGGCCTCGCGGAGCCGGTTCCGCTCCAGGCGGGCCGAGCCGAGGATGGTGCCGCCGCGGGCCAGGATGCCGCTGACGGCGTCGAGGTCGAGGGGGCGGTAGTGGCCGTCGAGGAGGCCCTTGAACCCGTCCTCGAAGCCGATGACTTCGTCGTCGTGGCCGGTCAGCGCCCGGTGCACGACCGACCGGATCACTGCGTTCAGGCCGGGGCAGTCGCCGCCTGCGGTGAGAACTCCGATGCGCATCGTGCTGTGTCTCCTGCTCGGTCGCGGTCCTTGGTGAGCCATCGCAATTCTCACACGCGCAGCCTGACGGGTGCGCTCGTCGTCGGTCCGCGCGTCCCCGCGGGCGGCCCCGTGGAGGCCTTTCGTCCCGGGTTTCCGGGCCCTTCGTCCGGCGGGCGACGTAACCATCGGCGGGGGTATTGTCAAGGGGGTAATGCCGCCCTATCGGGGCTTTCTGAGCACTGTCGATTGACGCACGGGCCGCGCAAAGGTGCCGCGAGGACACCGCTCGGCCCCTTCCGCAGGACTGGACAGGAGACCACGGCGTGACGCGCAGCGTGTACGTGACCGGGATCGACCGCGGTGACGGCCGCCAGGTCGTCGAGCTGGGAGTCATGGAGCTCCTGACCCGCCAGGTGGACCGGGTGGGGGTGTTCCGTCCGCTGGTGCACCACCGTCCGGACCGGCTCTTCGACCTGCTGCGCGCCCGCTACCGGCTCGCCCAGGACCCGTCGACGGTGTACGGCATGGACTATCACGAGGCCTCCGCGCTCCAGGCCGAGCAGGGCACCGACGAACTGGTCTCCCGGCTCGTCGACCGCTTCCACGCGGTCGCCCGCGACTACGAGGTCGTCCTCGTCCTCGGCACCGACTTCGCCGCCACCCAGCTCCCCGACGAGCTCGCGCTCAACGCGCGCCTGGCCAACGAGTTCGGCGCCTCCGTCATCCCGGTGGTCGGCGGCAAGGGCCAGCCCGCCGAGTCCGTACGGGCCGAGGCGCGCAACGCCTTCCGGGCGTACGACGGGCTCGGCTGCGACGTGCTCGCGATGGTCGTCAACCGGGTGGCCGGCGAGGACCGCGGGCCCATCGCCGAGCGGCTCACGGCCCGGCTGCCCGTGCCCTGCTACGTCCTGCCCGACGAGCCGGCGCTCGCCGCGCCGACGGTCGCCCAGATCACCCACGCGCTCGGCGCCTCCGTCGTCCTCGGCGACGACGCGGGGCTCGCGCGGGACGCGCTCGACTTCGTCTTCGGCGGCGCGATGCTGCCGAACTTCCTCAAGGCGCTGACTCCGGGCTGTCTCGTCGTCACCCCCGGGGACCGGGCCGACCTGGTCGTCGGCGCGCTCGCCGCGCACTCGGCGGGCACGCCGCCGATCGCGGGCGTGCTGCTCACCCTGAACGAGCGGCCCGACGACGAGATCCTGACCCTGGCGGCCCGCCTCGCGCCCGGCACGCCGGTGATCTCCGTGCCCGGCAACAGCTTCCCGACGGCCACCGAGCTGTTCGCCCTCGAAGGCAAGCTGAACGCGGCGACCCCGCGCAAGGCGGAGACCGCCCTCGGCCTCTTCGAGCGGCACGTGGACACCACCGACCTCCTCAAGCGGATCTCGGTCGCGCGCAGCGGCCGGGTCACGCCGATGATGTTCGAGCACGAGCTGCTGGAGCAGGCCCGGGCCGACCGGCGCCGGGTGGTGCTCCCCGAGGGCACCGAGGAGCGGGTGCTGCGCGCGGCCGACGTGCTGATCCGCCGTGACGTCTGCGACCTGACGCTCCTCGGCGACGTCGAGACCATCCGCAAGAAGGCCGCCGACCTGAGCGTGGACCTGGGTGCCACGCAGCTGATCGACCCGCAGACCTCGGAGCTGCGCGACACGTTCGCGGAGAAGTACGCGGCGCTGCGGGCCCACAAGGGCGTCACCGTCGAGCTCGCGTACGACGTCGTCTCCGACGTGAACTACTTCGGCACCCTGATGGTCCAGGAGGGGCTGGCCGACGGGATGGTCTCGGGGTCCGTGCACTCCACGGCGGCGACGATCCGGCCGGCCTTCGAGATCATCAAGACGAAGCCGGAGGCGTCGATCGTCTCCTCGGTGTTCTTCATGTGCCTCGCCGACAAGGTCCTGGTGTACGGCGACTGCGCGGTCAACCCGGATCCGAACGCCGAGCAGCTCGCGGACATCGCCGCCCAGTCGGCGGCGACCGCGGCCCGCTTCGGCGTGGAGCCGCGGATCGCGATGCTGTCGTACTCCACCGGCACCTCGGGCTCCGGCGCCGACGTCGACAAGGTGCGGGAGGCGACCAAGCTGGTCCGCGAGGCGCGTCCCGAGCTGCGGATCGAGGGCCCGATCCAGTACGACGCGGCCGTCGAGCCCTCGGTCGCGGCGACGAAGCTGCCGGGTTCGGAGGTGGCCGGCCAGGCGACCGTGCTGATCTTCCCGGACCTCAACACCGGCAACAACACCTACAAGGCCGTGCAGCGTTCGGCCGGCGCCGTGGCCGTCGGCCCGGTGCTCCAGGGTCTGCGCAAGCCCGTGAACGACCTCTCGCGCGGCGCGCTCGTCAGCGACATCGTCAACACGGTCGCCATCACGGCGATCCAGTCCCAGATCCCCACCCCGGCTCAGGAGCTCCCCGCATGACCGGCACCCCCACCCGCGTCCTCGTCCTCAACTCCGGCTCCTCGTCGGTGAAGTACCAGCTGCTCGACATGCGTGACGACAGCCGCCTGGCGCAGGGGCTCGTGGAGCGGATCGGCGAGGAGACCTCCCGGCTCGTGCACACCCCGCTGCGGGGCGGGGAGAAGCGCGAGAAGAACGGGCCGATCGCCGACCACGCGGCCGCGCTGAAGGCGGTCGCCGAGGAGCTGGCGGCGGACGGTCTGGGGATGGACTCCCCCGAGCTGGCGGCGATCGGCCACCGGGTGGTGCACGGCGGGCTGCGGTTCACGGAGCCGACGGTCATCGACGGCGAGGTGCTCGCGGAGATCGAGCGGCTCGTGCCGGTGGCGCCGCTGCACAATCCGGCGAACCTCGTCGGCATCCGTACGGCGATGGCGATGCGCCCGGACCTGCCGCAGGTGGCGGTCTTCGACACGGCCTTCCACACGACGATGCCGGAGTCGGCGGCGCGGTACGCGATCGACGTGGAGACCGCCGACACGTACCGGATCCGCCGGTACGGCTTCCACGGCACCTCGCACGCGTACGTCTCGCGGGAGACGGCGCGGCTGCTCGGCAAGGAGCCGGAGGAGGTGAACGTGATCGTGCTGCACCTGGGGAACGGCGCGTCCGCCTCGGCGGTGCGGGGCGGCCGGTGCGTGGACACCTCGATGGGCCTGACGCCCCTGGAGGGCCTGGTCATGGGCACCCGCTCGGGCGACATCGACCCGGCGGTGACCTTCCACCTCAAGCGGGTGGCGGGCATGTCGGCGGATGAGATCGACGTGCTGCTGAACAAGAAGTCGGGGCTGGTGGGGCTCTGCGGCGACAACGACATGCGGGAGATCCGCCGGCGGATCGACGAGGGCGACGAGCGGGCGGCGCTGGCCTTCGACATCTACGTGCACCGCCTGAAGAAGTACATCGGCGCGTACTACGCGGTGCTCGGCCGGGTGGACGCGGTGGCGTTCACGGCGGGGGTCGGTGAGAACGCGGCGCCGGTGCGGGAGGCTGCGATCGCGGGCCTGGAGGAGCTGGGGCTCGCGGTGGACGCGGACCTCAACTCCGTACGTTCCGACGAGGCACGGATCATCTCGCCGGTGTACGCGCGGGTGGCGGTGGCCGTGGTGCCGACGGACGAGGAGCTGGAGATCGCGCGCCAGAGTTACGCGCTCGTTCTGGACGGGGCGAGCTCGAACGAGTGAACGCCTGAGCGGGCCCGCGCCCATTTGTACTTTCCGCCAGACGGAATATTCCGCAGTGAAACAAACCGATAGGATCCGCCTCATGCGCCGTTCCAAAATCGTCTGCACGCTGGGCCCCGCCGTCGACTCGTATGAGCAGCTGAAGGCTCTCATCGAGGCCGGTATGAACGTGGCCCGATTCAACTTCAGCCACGGATCCCAGGCAGAGCACCAGGAGCGGTACGACCGCGTCCGGCAGGTCTCCGCGGACACCGGGCGCGCCGTCGGCGTCCTCGCCGACCTCCAGGGCCCGAAGATCCGTCTGGAGACCTTCGCCGAGGGACCGGTCGAGCTGGTGCGCGGTGACGAGTTCACCATCACCACCGACGACGTCCCCGGGGACAAGTCGATCTGCGGCACCACCTACAAGGGTCTGCCCGGCGACGTCTCCAAGGGCGACCAGGTCCTGATCAACGACGGCAACGTCGAGCTGCGGGTCGTCGAGGTCGACGGCCCCCGCGTCAAGACCATCGTCGTCGAGGGCGGTGTCATCTCCGACCACAAGGGCATCAACCTGCCCGGTGCGGCGGTCAACGTCCCCGCCCTGTCGGAGAAGGACGTCGACGACCTCCGCTTCGCCCTGCGGATGGGCTGCGACATGGTCGCCCTGTCCTTCGTCCGCGACGCCGACGACGTCAAGGACGTCCACAAGGTGATGGACGAGGAGGGCCGCCGGGTCCCCGTCATCGCCAAGGTCGAGAAGCCGCAGGCCGTCGAGAACATGGAGGCCGTCGTCGCGGCCTTCGACGCGGTCATGGTGGCCCGCGGCGACCTGGCCGTCGAGTACCCGCTGGAGCGGGTCCCGATGGTGCAGAAGCGTCTGGTGGAGATGTGCCGCCGCAACGCCAAGCCGGTCATCGTCGCCACCCAGATGATGGAGTCGATGATCACCAACTCGCGGCCGACCCGCGCCGAGGCGAGCGACGTCGCCAACGCGATCCTGGACGGCGCGGACGCGGTCATGCTGTCGGCGGAGTCCTCGGTCGGCGCGTACCCGATCGAGACCGTGAAGACGATGTCGAAGATCGTCGCCGCGGCCGAGGAGGAGCTGCTCTCCAAGGGCCTCCAGCCGCTGGTGCCGGGCAAGAAGCCGCGCACCCAGGGCGGCTCCGTCGCCCGCGCGGCCTGCGAGATCGCCGACTTCCTCGGCGGCAAGGCGCTGGTCGCCTTCACGCAGTCCGGTGACACGGCCCGCCGGCTCTCCCGCTACCGGACGCAGCAGCCGATCCTGGCCTTCACGACCGACGCGGACACCCGCAACCAGCTCACCCTGAGCTGGGGCGTGGAGTCCTTCCTCGTCCCGTTCGTGGACACCACCGACGCGATGGTCGACATCGTCGACGCGGAGCTCCTCAAGCTCCAGCGGTACAGCGCGGGCGACACCATGATCATCACCGCCGGCTCGCCCCCCGGCGTCCCCGGCACGACCAACATGGTCCGCGTCCACCACCTGGGCGGCGCCGAGAAGGCCTGACCTCCCGAGGCATGACGAAGCCCCCGTCCGGTGCGGACGGGGGCTTCGTCGTGTGCGGCTCCCGGAGTGGTACGGGGGTCAGCTGGGCTCGATCGTGTTGCGGAGGCCCGAGACCTTGAGGGTGCCGCCGAACTGGCCCGCCTGCTTGAGCTTCACGCTGGTGAAGAAGGCGAAGGGGACGTCGAGCGGCGGCGGGGACTCGGGGGCGAAGGTGATCGGGATGAGGCCGAAGAGGTTGCCCTTCAGCTCCTCGGTGTACATGGTCACCGTGCCGTTGCGGATGGTCGAGGTCGTGCCCTTGTCCGAGCGGATGTGAGCGGTGCGGCCGTCGGAGTGGTCCGTCATCTGGTGCAGGTCCTTGATGTCCACCGAGGACGCGGTGAACTTGAGGACCTTCTTGATCTTGCCGCCGGCGGTCTTCACCTCGACGATGCCGTGGTACTTGAGGCCGCTCAGCGTGAGCAGGCTGCTCTCCAGGCGCCAGGGCTCGTCCGGCAGGAGGGGGATGCCGGGCTCCAGCTCGGCGTCGGCGAGCGCCTGCTGGTCGAGCTCGGGGCACGGGAAGCGGGGCTTGGCCCCGTCGGGTATGTCCGTGTCCTTCGTGACGTCGAGCCCCTTGGCGCTCTCCGGGAGCTCCTGGACCTCGGCACCGGCCTTCGCGGCGGCCTTCTCGATCTCCGTCCGCGTCTTCTCGGCGGCCGGGTCGGCCGCGGTCTTCGGCTTCGCGGACGCGGTGGCGTCCGGGGCCGGCGCGTCGGTGGCCGGCGCCTTCTCGGCGGGGGCCTCCGTCTGCTGCGGAGCGGCGGTCGTCGGCGCCGCCGTGGTGGGCGTGGCCGTCGGCTCCGTGTCGGGGCCGTCGAAGAGGTCCTTCAGGGCGTCGCCGAGGCCCAGCGGGTCCAGCGGGTTCTTGGACTGCGTCGGCGAGGGGGTGGCCGTGGGGGTCGCGGTGGGCGCGGGGGCGGCCGTGGCGCGCTCCTGCGTCGTCTGCGTGCCCGTCTGTCCGGTCGCCGTCGCGGTGGGCGTCGGGGTCGCGGACGGAGTCACGGTGGCGGACGACGTGGCGGTCGCCGAGGGGGTGTCCGTCGGCTTGACCGTGGCGGTGCCGGTGGGCTTGGCGCCGTCGTTCGGCTTCGCCGTGTCGGAGGCCTCGGGCGTCGGCTCGTCCGAGCGCGTCACACAGGGGCCGGGGGCGAAGGGGATGTCCTTGTCGTCGGCGAGGGCGAGCCTGGGCGTGAGCCCCATGCCCACGAACACCGCGGTGGGCATGGCCGCCAGTGCCATCGCCTTCCCGGCGGGGCCCTGGATCCTGTTCAGCAGCGACTTGCGCGGGGCCGCGTGACGCGGGCCCTCCTTCGCGAGCGCCGACTGATTCTCGTCACCCCGCACTGTTCCTCCCGCCATTGGCGTCGATCGTCGTTTCGGTCGCCTGGTGCTCCGCCTCGCGCTGCTCCGGGACCGCGGCCGCGGGCACGACCTGCGTCTCGGGCTCCGCGCCGGCCTCGTCCGAGGCCTCGGGCCGACCGTCGTGCTCTGCGTCCGCGATCTCCTCGACCGGGGGCGCGGGCGCCCAGGCGGCGGACAGGCCGCCTCCGATGAGGGCGAACAGGAATCCGATGACGAGGCCGCCGAAGTTCGACACCGGGATGGAGACGAGTGCCAGGACGATCGACGCGACACCGGCGAACACCCGGACGACGGGCTGGAACCACATCGTCAGACCGAGGGTGACGAGCAGGACGCCGATGATCAGCGCACCCGATCCGGCGGTCGTCTGCATGGCCATGGTGATGTTGCCGAGCCGCATGTCCCCGTAGGGGAGGTAGGCGATCGGTACGCCGCCGATCATGGTGAACAGTCCCGCCCAGAAGGGCCGGGTCTGCCTCCAGACCTTGAACCGGTTCTCCTTTTGGGGGACTTCGCGGGAGGCGGGGATCTCGGCGCTCATGGAACAGCTCCCTGGAAGCGGTGTTGCTGAGAAAGATTGAAGGAACCCTGCGGGTGGGACCGCACGGGACGGCCCCACCCTCCGGATCGGATCGGTCCTCAGGGACCGGCCGGTCCTAGTAGCACTCGGCGTCCGTGCCGCGGTGCAGCGACAGGTGCAGGTCGGGCAGCTTGAAGGTGCCGGCCGTGGTGGCCCAGGCCTTCTGCTGCACGTTGTTCAGCGTCGCCTGGTCGGCACGCTGGCCGAAGCCGTACGGGTTGGCCTTGGTGTTGGGCTGGATGCCCGGCTTGCCCGGCTGCTTCGCGAGCGCGCCCGCGGCGACGCCGATGTCGAGGTTCTTGAACTCGGCGTCGGTCTTCAGGTCCGAGACATCGAGGTAGATGTCCTTCGCGTAGACCTTGTCCTCGTCCTTGCCGGTCTTGACGGCGTCGGTGCCGGCCTCCAGGCGGAGGGTGACGTCACCGATGAACGGCACCTTCGGCGTGACGACCGACTGGCACATGTTCGTGATCCAGGCCTCGGAGAAGCCGGACACGGCCACGGGGGCGGCGAAGTCCTTGCCCTCGAGGTCCTTGCCCGCGTCCACGCTGCCGTACTGGACGAAGTCCGTACCGACGAGGCTGTTGGCCTTAACCTTGAATTCCTGGCCGGAGATGCTGAAGGACGCGGCGAGCGCGCCCTGGGCCAGGCCGACACCGATCGCGGCCGTCGCGGCCACGCTCGGGACCATGACGACGGCGAACCGCTTCCATCTGGTCCCGCCACGAACCTGGGACTTCATGAGAATTCCTCCTTCTCGGACGTACATCTCCGGAGGGGCCCGGGGGCCCGCCCTGGGATGGGAGAAGAGCTACGTCCTCGGGAAGGAGAGCGCCGAGGCATCAGGCGGCGCGATGCGCGTCCGAATCACCGGCGATCACCCCCGAGCGACAACCATGGATCACGCCTTCGAGCGCGACCTGATTTCGGACAGGCCCCGTTCGTGAGAGCGGGAACCCCCCTGTCCGCGACCGGTGCCGGAACACCGGTCCACTCGGTGGGGACCCTCGCCGCGATCCCGGTTGGTTGCCGGGGTGGTGCGGTTCGGACCGAGCGTCGCCGATCGTGGTCCATTCCGGGCCCCCGCACAAGGGGGTTCGTTACTGGCTAGTAACGGGTGGATAACCACGCCATGGCGGGGCGGTACCGAACGGGCACGCTGGGTACGTTCGAGCGGTGGGGAATGTCGGCAGATCATCGTATGAATCCGGACAGAACGCCGGGTTCGATTTACTGCAAGTAACAGCGGCCGCGATTACCAAGTTTTGGTAAAGCGCGGCCGCGATTTGTCACCCTGCTGCCAAATCGTCAAACGATCCGGCGCCCTGCACCAGGCAGGAGGAGCCTCAGAACAGCACCCGGGCGAGGGCCTGCCGGGCCGCCGTCACGCGCGGGTCGTCGGTGCCGATCACCTCGAACAGCTCCAGGAGACGCAGCCGCGCCGCGTTCCGGTCCTCGCCCGCCGTGCGGCGCACGGTCTCCACGAGGCGCCCGAAGGCGTCCTGCACGTGACCGCCCACCAGATCGAGGTCGGCGGCGGCGATCTGCGCGGTGACATCGGCCGGGTTGTCCGCCGCGGTCCTGCGGACGGCGCCGGGGTCCAGGTCCTGTACCCGGGTGAGCAGTTCGGCCTGCGCCAGGCCGAGCTTGGCCTCCGGGTGGGCCGGGTCGTCGGCGAGCACGTTCTTGTACGCCTGGACGGCACCCGCCAGGTCACCCGCGTCGAGCGCGGACATGGCCGCTTCGAGGAGGGCGTCGTACGGGCCGGCCGGCCGCGCGGCGGGGGCCGAGGCGTCGGCGTCGGTGTCCACGGCGATGCCGGTGAGACCGAAGCGCTCCTCGCCGACCTGGATCAGCTGGTCGAGGGTCTCCCGGATCTGCGCCTCGGGCACCGCGCCCTGGAACAGCGGCAGCGCCTGACCGGCGACCACAGCGAAAACGGCCGGAATTCCCTGGATGCCGAACTGCTGCATCAGCATCTGGTTGGCGTCGACGTCGATCTTCGCGAGCAGGAAGCGGCCGTTGTACTCGACGGCGAGCCGCTCCAGGAGGGGGCCGAGCTGCTTGCACGGCTCACACCACTCGGCCCAGAAGTCGAGGACGACCGGAACCTCGGCGGAGCGCTGGAGCACATCGCGCTCGAAGCCGGCCTCATCGACGTCGATCACCAGGGCCGACGGGGGCACCGCGGCGGAACCACCCTGCCGGGCGGCTTCGGCGCGCACCTGCTCCGCCTTCGCCTTGGCCTCTCCGGCCGCCTTCACCGCGGCGAGGTCGACGACGCCGCTCATGGACATGTTTCGGGGCTGCATGGATACATCCTCCCCCTTCCGCGCGCGTAACCGGTAAGCCATGGCTGAACCGTGCCGTCCGCGCATCTCCCGCCGGTGTGCGAGACGCGTGGACGACACGGTTCTTCGTCTTCGGTGGCGCCGGATCCCCACCCGACACCTTTGTGTTTCGCGCCGGGTCCCCACCCGGCACTGTGGTTGTCGCTCAGGCCGCTCAATGCCTTTCGCTACAGGTCGTAGCGTAACTCCAGGGAGGGAGCGCGCGGGAGGGAGCGAGCGGGATCCGCACGGTGAACTGCCTCACATCACCGGCCTCTGGCGCGGTACCTACCGGCGGGTATGGTCATTTTCCATGTGCAGCCGTACCAAGCCCCGCAGCACCCGCACCGGGCGCCCCCGCTCCACCGAGGCCGACACGGCCATCCTGGAGGCGACCCGCGCGGCCCTGGTCGAGCTGGGCTGGTCCAAGCTCACGATGGGGGACGTCGCCGGCCGCGCGGGGGTTGCGAAGACGACCCTCTACCGCCGCTGGGCCAACAAGAACGAGCTCGTGGTGGACGCCGTCGCCGTCCTCTTCGACGAACTCGAACTGCCCGACCTGGGTTCCCTCCAGGCCGACATCGAGCACGTGGTCCTGCAGTTCGCGACCCTCCTCGAACGGCCCGAGACGAAGACGGCCCTGATGGCGGTCGTGGCCGAGTCGACCCGGGACGAGCCGCTGCGCGAGCGCATACGCACCTCGATCGTCGACCGTCAGAAGCGACTGGTCCTCGCGGGCCGCGAGCGGGCGCAGCAGCGCGGCGAACTCCCCCAGGAGCACCCCGCGACCACGGTCGCCGCCCTCGACGACCTGATCTTCGACGTGGTCGCCGGCGCGGTGGTGCACCGCGCCCTGGTGAGCGCGGAGGCGGTGGACGAGCCCTGGGCGGCGCGCCTCTCCGCGCTGCTCCTCGGTGGTCTGGGCGCGGCGGCGGCCACGGGCTGAGCGGGGAACACAGCGGGGGCGGTACGGGAGTTCCCGTACCGCCCCTGTCGTGTGCGGGGGATCAGAAGCCCGGGGGCTCCGTGTAGACGCCCCACTCGTCGCGCAGCGCGTCGCAGATCTCGCCGAGCGTGGCCTCGGCCCGTACGGCCTCCAGCATCGGCGTGATCATGTTCGAGCCGTCGCGGGCCGCCTTCAGCATCGCGTCGATCGAGGCGCGGACCTTGGCGTCGTCACGGCGCTCCTTGCGCTCGCCGAGGACGCGGACCTGCTCCCACTCGACCTCGTGGCTGACCCGCAGGATCTCCAGGTCGCCGGTGACCGAGCCGTGGTGGACGTTGACGCCGACGACCCGCTTGTCGCCTTTCTCCAGGGAGCGCTGGTACTGGAAGGCGGACTCGGCGATCTCGCCGGTGAACCAGCCGTCCTCGATGCCGCGCAGGATGCCGGAGGTGATCGGGCCGATCGGGTGCTGCCCGTCCGGGTGGGCGCGCCGGCCGCGCTCCTTGATCTGGTCGAAGATCTTCTCGGCGTCGGCCTCGATGCGGTCGGTGAGCTGCTCGACGTACCAGGAACCGCCCAGCGGGTCCGCGACGTTGGCGACGCCGGTCTCCTCCATCAGCACCTGCTGGGTGCGGAGCGCGATCTCGGCGGCCTGCTCGCTGGGGAGCGCGAGGGTCTCGTCGAGGGCGTTGGTGTGGAGGGAGTTGGTGCCGCCGAGGACGGCGGAGAGGGCCTCGACCGCGGTCCGCACGACGTTGTTGTACGGCTGCTGGGCGGTGAGGGAGACGCCGGCGGTCTGGGTGTGGAAGCGGAGCCACTGCGCCTTGTCGGTCTTGGCGCCGTAGACCTCCTTCATCCAGCGGGCCCAGATCCGGCGGGCGGCGCGGAACTTGGCGATCTCCTCGAAGAAGTCGAGGTGCGCGTCGAAGAAGAAGGAGAGGCCGGGGGCGAAGACGTCGACGTCGAGGCCGCGGGAGAGGCCGAGTTCGACGTAGCCGAATCCGTCGGCGAGGGTGTACGCGAGCTCCTGCGCGGCCGTCGCCCCGGCCTCGCGGATGTGGTAGCCGGAGACGGAGAGCGGCTTGTACGCGGGGATGCCCTGCGCGCAGTGCTCCATCAGGTCGCCGATGAGGCGCAGGTGGGGCTCGGGCTCGAAGAGCCACTCCTTCTGCGCGATGTACTCCTTGAAGATGTCGGTCTGGAGCGTGCCGTTGAGCACGGCCGGGTCGACGCCCTGGCGCTCGGCGGCGACCAGGTACATGCAGAAGACCGGGACGGCGGGCCCGGAGATCGTCATGGAGGTGGTGACGTCGCCGAGCGGGATGTCCTTGAAGAGGACCTCCATGTCGGCGGCGGAGTCGATGGCGACACCGCAGTGGCCGACCTCGCCGAGCGAGCGGGGGTCGTCGGAGTCGCGGCCCATGAGGGTCGGCATGTCGAAGGCGACGGAGAGGCCGCCGCCTCCGGCGGCCAGGATCATCTTGTACCGCTCGTTGGTCTGCTCGGCGTTGCCGAAGCCGGCGAACTGGCGGATGGTCCAGGTCCGGCCCCGGTAGCCGGTCGGGTGGAGTCCCCGGGTGTAGGGGTACTCACCGGGCCAGCCGATGCGCTCGAACCCCTCGTAGGTGTCGCCGGGCCGGGGCCCGTAGACCGGCTCGACGGCGTCGCCGGAGAGCGTGGTGAAGTCGGCGTCCCGCTTGCGGGCCTTGTCGTAACGGGCCTGCCAGCGACGGCGGCCTTCCTCGATGGCGTCAGCGTCCATGCTTCGAATTTACTAGGACGTCCTAGTAAATGTCGATGGCAAACCCCCGCACATCAGTGCGGGGGGTGAGTGCTCAGGCCTCGACCGGCTCCGGCCGCGCGCCGCTGACCAGCGGAAGCGTCTCGGCGACGACCTTGCGCTCGACGAAGAAAGCAGCGGTCGGAATCGTGCCGGAGACCAGCACCCACAGCAGCTTGCCGAACGGCCACTTCGCCTTGGAGCCCAGGTCGAAGGCGAAGACGAGGTAGATGATGTACAGGACGCCGTGCAGCTGGGAGACCGCGAAGGTCAGGTCCTCGCCGACGCCGAAGCCGTACTTGGCGACCATGCACGCGCACAGGATGAGGAGCATGACCGCGGTCACGTATGCCATGACGCGGTAGCGGGTCAGCACGCTGGATTTCATGCCGTCGAGCGTAACGGCACGTTCCGGGCGATCTTCGCGGGGGGTCAGCCCTCGTCGAAGTCGTGCGCCGACACCCGGAGCGGGCGCAGCATCGCGAAGATCTCCCCGCACTCCTCGGCGTCGTACGCACCGAGACCGAAGTCCATCTCCATCAGGTCGCGGGTCGCGGCCTCGACCACCTCGCGGCCCTTCTCGGTGATGGAGGCGAGGGTGCCGCGCCCGTCGTTGGGGTTGGGCCGCTTGTCGACGAGACCCGACTTCACGAGGCGGTCCACCGTGTTCGTCACCGAGGTCGGGTGGACCATCAGTCGCTCGCCGATCTTGGACATCGGCAGCTCGCCCGCCTTGGAGAAGGTGAGCAGGACCAGCGCCTCGTACCGCGCGAAGGTCAGCCCGTACGGCTTGACGACCGCGTCGACCTCCGCGAGGAGGATCTGGTGGGCGCGCATGATCGAGGTGATCGCGGCCATCGAGGGGACCGGTCCCCAGCGCTTCTGCCAGAGTTCGTCGGCTCGGGCGATGGGGTCGAAGGGGAGACTGAGGGGCTTCGGCACGCGTCGACCTTACCGACTGGTCATATGCCGGTCAGCCCCGTCTCGCCTTTCGGTCGCCCGCAGCTCGGCGGCGGCGGCGCACAGGCACAGCGTGCCGAGGACGCCCGTGCCCGCGACGACCGCGTGCACCGGGGCGAACTCGGCGGCGATCCCCGCCCCCGCCATGCCGATCCCCTGGACGGTCATCATGCCCGCGGTCATCAGGGTCATGGCCCTCCCCCGCTGCTCCTCGGGGACGGCGGCGACGAACCAGGCGTCGAGGCCGAGGGTGTACGCGCCGGTGGCGCCGGCCAGGAAGAGGGCGACGGCCGCGAGGGCGACGCCGGGCTCGGGGGCGTACAGCAGGTACGGCAGGACGCTCACCAGAGCGAGCGGCAGCACGACCCGGGAGCGGGTCGCGGCGGACAGGAACGATCCGGCGAAGAGCTCGCCCGCGATGGTGCCGAAGGGCAGCGCGCACATCAGGAGGCCGAGGGCGGCGGTGGAGACGCCGATCTCGTCGGCGTACGGGGCGGCGAGCGCCTCGGGGACGACGGCGAAGAGCGGCGGCACCCAGAACATCACCATCAGGGCGCGCACCCGCCGGTTCCGCAGCACGGCCCAGGTGCCGGAGAGCCCGCTGACCGCGGCCCCGGACGCCCGGGCGGGGCGGCGGGCGGTACCGAGGCGCAGCAGCAGCGCGGAGACGAGGAACGTGGTGGTGGTGACGGCGAGGGCGCCGCGCGGCGGCACGAGGGTGAGGAGGACGCCGCCGGCGGCGAAGCCGGTGAGGAGGGCGCTCTGCGACACGATCCGGAGGAGGGAGCGGCCGAGGACGAAGAGGTCGCCCTCGCCGAGGATGTCGGCGAGGGTCGCCATGCGGGTGCCGTTGAAGACGGGCGAGACGACGGCGATGGCGCAGCGCAGGACGAGCAGGACGGCGACGGGGGTGGCCGGCACGACCATGAGCGCGACGCAGCCGGCGCACAGGAGGTCGCAGACGACGAGGATCCGGCGGGGCGGGAGCCGGTCGGTGAGGCCGGCGAGGAGGGTGCCGCCGAGGAGGTAGGGGAGGAAGCCGAGGGCGAAGGTGAGGGAGGAGAGGAGCGGGGAGCGGGTCAGGTCGTAGACGAGCACCGTGAGCGCGAGCTCGCTGACGACGACCCCGAGCAGCGAGAACAGATGCGCCACGAACACGAACCGGAACTCGCGGACGGCGAAGACGGCGCGGTAGCCGGGGGACGTGGGTGCGGCCTCGGTTCCGATGGTCGCGGGCCTGGCCTTCGACTCGGGGGCAGGGGCGGGCGCGGGCGCCGAAAGAGGCGTCCGGATGTCGTTCTCGGGCATGGGGGCAGCCTGCCGGGCGTGGGGGCCGGGCCCTAGACTTTCGGTTCCAGGCGAATGTTCAGAGCCATCCCCGGAGGGCCCGTGCCGTACCACCTGCGTTTCGGCGAGGCCGACCCGTTGCGGATCCGTTTCGCCATCTCGCCGCTCTGGGAGACGCATTCCGCGGTGCGGGTGCTCGCGCGGCCCGCGAAGCAGGGGTACCACCTGCCGTGGATGCGGCGGATCGCGGGCGCCGCGCGGGAGCTCGACCTCCGGCCGCTGCAGCTGCTCATGCCGCTGCGCGGGCACAGCCCCGACTTCCTCTACCCGCCACCCCTCGGCCCCGCCGCCGCGTTCGAGGACGAGATCGCGGCCGTACGGGAGACCGATCCGGCGCTGGTCCTGAACGACTTCGAGCGGGCGCTCGCGGAGACGCCGGGGGCGGCGGACACCGCGGAGGGCCGGCGGCTGCTCGCGGATCCCGCCGGCGCGGTGCTGCGGCTCGCGGACCTGCTCAAAGCCGCGTGGGAGGCGCTGATCGCCCCGGAGTGGCCCCGGCTGCGCGCGCTCCTGGAAGCGGACGTGGCGTACCACTCGCGGCGGCTCGCGGAGGGCGGCCTCGAACGGCTCCTGGGCGAGCTGCACCCGTCCTTCGACTGGACGGCGGAGACGGCCACGCTGCGGGTGGACTATCCCGGGGAGCACGACCGGCCGCTGGAGGGGCAGGGGCTCGTGCTGATGCCCTCGGTGTTCACCTGGCCGGATGTGGTGAGCGGCTTCGATCCGCCGTGGCAGCCGACGGTGGTCTATCCGGCCCGCGGGATCGGCGGGCTGTGGTCGGAGGCCGGGGACCGCACCCCGGAGGCGCTGGCCCGGCTGCTCGGCCCGGTGCGGGCGGACGTGCTGTGCGCCCTGGCCGAGCCGATGGGGACGACGGCGCTCGCCCATCTCCTGGGCCGGGCGCCCTCGTCCGTCTCCTCGCATCTGACGGTGCTGCGGGACGCGGGGCTGCTGACCTCGCGGCGGTACGGCCACCAGGTGCTGTACGAGCGGACCCCGCTGGGCATCGCGGTCTCGCAGCCGGAGGCGAACTGACCGCCGCGCCGGGTGCGGCCACCGGGCCCGGCTACCGGGTGCGGCCGCCCTGTCGTCGCAGCGTGTACGTGACGGCCTTCCGCGCCACCGGGTTCAGCTCCTCGATCGCGGCCATCAGGGCGCCGAGCTGCTCCAGGGCGGTGAGCGCGGCCTCCGCGCCCGCCGGGTCGACGCCTTCGTAGAGTTCGAGTCCGACGAAGGAGGCGGCGACCGCGCGGGCGAGCCCGGCGGGGTCGGTGAACTCGGCGAGCGGGGTCCCGGCGAGGACGCGCACGAGCACCTGCTCGATCTCGGCGATCCACAGGTCGAGTCCGGCCGCGGTGGCCGGGGCGAGCCGGGGGTGGGTCTGGGCGCCGGCGAGCAGCTGTCCGAGGACGGCGACATGGCCGGCGTCCCGCTCCTCGGTGTGCATCTCGCGCCCGAAGGCGAGCAGTTCGGAGAGGCTGCGGACGGAGCGGAGCCGCTCCCGGTGGCGGGCCACCCGCAGCTCGGCGCCGTGCCGGCAGGCGGCGGAGAGCAGTTCGTCGACGGAGCCGAAGTGGTAGAAGACCAGGGCCTGGTTGACGCCGGCGGTGGTCGCGATCGCGCGCGCGGAGGCCTTGGCGATGCCCTGCTCGACGAGGGTGCGCAGGGCGCCGTCGAGCAGCTTCTCCCGGGTCTCCTGACTCCGGGCGTCCTGCGCCTTCGCGCCCTGTGCGGTCCGCCCGCTCACACCCGTACCTCCTCGCGCACCGGGCGCAGCCCGGCGCGCACCCCGTGGGAGCCTACGTCGGCGTAGGTGGCGGTGAACGACCCCTGGTAGCCGAAGAGCGGCCCGAAGTGGCGGTTCACGACCCGGACGTCGATGCGGAAGCGGCCGGTGCGCTCGTCGAAGCACTCGCGCACCTCGGCCCGGCCGCCCAGGAGCTCCGGGACGCGCACGTCCAGCGGTCCTTCGCGGAAGCGGTGTTCGCCGGAGGTGATGAGGAGCGAGCCGTCGGGTTCGGCGGTGAGGTGCAGGTCGCTGGCGAGGTGCTGGTGGGTGCCGAGGTAGTCGAGGACGCAGCCGCGCTCGGGACTGTGGACCATGGTGGCGTCGAAGCGCCGAGGGCCGCCGGGCAGGGCGAAGGTGCGGACGAAGGTGACGGTCTCGCGTCCGTACGAGTCGGTGTAGGGGACGTTCTCGATGGTGAAGGGGACGTCGTGGCCGGTGCGGGGCAGCAGGATGTTCCGCAGCCCGCCGAGTGCGAGGAAGGGCTTCACGAAGGCCCGGCCGTGCCAGATGCGGTCCATGACGCCGTGTCCGACGCACAGCTCGCCGCTCGCGAGCCCGACCGAGAAGCGCCGCTGGAGCTCCGGGTGCAGGCGCTCGAACGCGGCGTCCCCCATGGCGGTGCGGAAGATCGAGGTCACGACTGCTCCAGGGCGGCGAGGAGCGGGGGCTCCGGGGTGCGGGCGGGCTCCAGGGTGGCGAGGAGCCGGGGCTCCCGGGTGCGGGCGGGCGGGGTGCGCAGACAGCGCCGGGCCGCGGGCACGCGCGACGAGGGCGGTACGAGGACGGCGGCGGCGAGCCCGAGGACGGTGAGCGGCACGGCGGCGAGCGACACGAACCCCAGCGGCAGCGAGGTCGCGGTCCACGGCACGGCCACGAGCAGGACGCGGGCGAGGAGTTCGAGCAGCCAGCGGTTGCGCGAGCGCTCGGGGGTGATGCCCCGCTCGCACCAGAGCCGCAGCCGGTCGAAGGACCAGGCCGTGGCCCAGCCCATCAGGGGCCGGAAGACGAGCCGGTCGGCGAGCCGGCCGAGGCGTCCCCAGCGCGCCCGGTAGTCGTAGCCGGTGAGGAAGCGGATGCCGTCGGGGGTCGGTACGTAGCGCCAGTAGCCGCTGCCCTCGGCGAGGAGCGAGAGCGGGTGCGGCGAGGCGAACCGGAGGGCGGAGACCCGGTCGCCGCCGGCCCGGTGGCGCTCCCCAGCGGAGACACCGGTGCCGGCGACGACCAGGAAGGGCAGCACGCGCGTGGCGTAGCGGAAGTGCTGGGGCTCGCCCTCGGCGCGCGGAAGGTATCCGATCTCCGTGAACCGCAGGTCCCACCGCTGGTGGCGGTCGGGTTCCTGCGTGCGTTCCCAGAGCGTCTCCAGGTCCGCGCGCACGCGCGTCTCGATGTAGAGACCCATGGGTGTTCCCCCAGTTCGACCAGCATTTTGAGCGACTGCTCAAAACTGCCTCGGGAGGGAAGGTAGCCGATTTTGAGCACCCGCTCAACCACAGGGAAGACAGAAGCCCCCGGTCCTGGATCAGGACCGGGGGCTTCGTCGGGCTCGCGGGCGGCGTCAGGCGCCGAGGTGGCGCTCCACCGTCTCGACCTTGGCGGTCAGGCCGTCCGTCACGCCGGGACGGATGTCGGCCTTCAGGACGACCGAGACGCGCGGCGCACGCGCCTCGACGGCGGCGACGGCGCGCTTCACGACGTCCATCACCTCGTCCCACTCGCCCTCGATCGAGGTGAACATGGCGTCGGTGCGGTTCGGGAGGCCGGACTCGCGGACGACCCGGACCGCGTCGGCGACGTACTCACCGACCTCCTCCCCGACACCCAGCGGGGTCACGGAAAAGGCGACGATCATGCCTGCACCGCGCTCTCCGCGCGGGCGCGGGAGGCGATGACCGCGTCCTCGGCCTCACGCTTCAGCTTCCGCTCGGCATAGAAGCCGCCCAGGGGCAGCACCGAGAGGACGAAGTACAGGGCGGCGGTCCCGAAGCTCCACTTGGTGCGGTTCCAGGCGTCCAGCCAGAAGAGGACGTAGAGGACGAAGAGGATCCCGTGGATCGCACCCATGACCGGCACCGCGTTGAAGTCCGTCGTCCGCTTGAGCACCGAGCAGACGAGCAGGAGCAGGAACGATACGGCTTCCGGCGCGGAGACGAGCCGGAGCCGGTGGAGGGAGGAAGCGGTCTTGATGTCCACGGAGGGGGTCACCTTCGTTCGATCTTGTGAACGGATGCACAAGGGCCCGTCCATTGTGCACGCCGACTTTGCTGTCTCTTTGACCGGGGGCCCAGTACCTTCCTCGGGTGGCAACGTTCCGACTCCAAGGCAGCAAGGTGCTCGCCGTCTCCATGACAGGCGACGCCGTCAAGGCGAAGAACGGCTCGATGGTCGCCTACGACGGCCAGATGGCGTTCAAGAAGATGAGTGGCGGTGGTGAGGGCCTGCGCGGCATGGTGACCCGCCGGCTCACGGGTGAGCAGATGGAGGTGATGGAGGTGCGCGGCCAGGGGACCTGCTGGTTCGCCGACCGGGCCTCCGAGATCAATCTCGTCTCCCTGCACGGCGACAAGCTGTGGGTGGAGGCCAGCAATCTGCTCTGCACCGACGCGGGGCTGCGCACCGGCACCACCTTCACCGGGCTGCGCGGTGGCGCGACGGGCAACGGCCTCTTCACCACGACGGTCGAGGGCACCGGCCAGGCGGCGATCATGTCGGACGGCCCGGCGGTGGTGCTGCGGGTGACCCCGCAGTACCCGCTCCAGGTCGACCCCGGCGCGTACATCGCCCACCAGGGCAACCTCCAGCAGCACTTCCAGTCCGGGGTGACCTTCCGCACCCTCATGGGCGAGGGCGGCGGCGAGGCCTTCCAGATCCGCTTCGAGGGGGACGGGCTCGTGTACGTCCAGCCGAGCGAGCGGAACACGATCGGGGGCGACGTCTGATGCCGTTCCGCGAGATCAACTCGAAGATGGTCGAGGCGACCGTCATCCCCGGGCAGCGGATGTTCAGCCAGCGCGGCGCGATGCTCGCGTACCGCGGCGACGTCAGTTTCACGCCGAACATGGCGGGCGGCCAGGGCGGCCTGATGTCGATGATCGGCCGCCGGGTGGCCGGCGAGGCGACCCCGCTGATGACCGTCGAGGGCAACGGCACGGTGATGTTCGGGCACGGCGGCCACCACATCCAGGTGATCGCACTCACGGGCGACACCCTGTACGTCGAGGCGGACCGGCTGCTCGCCTTCGACGGGACCCTGGAGCAGGGCACGATGTTCATGGGCTCGCAGGGCGGGGTCATGGGCATGGTCCGCGGCCAGGTGACCGGCCAGGGCCTCTTCACCACGACCCTGAAGGGCCACGGCTCGGTGGCGGTCATGGCGCACGGCGGTGTCATCCAGCTGCCGATCACCCCGGACCGCCCGGTGCACGTGGACCCGCAGGCGTACGTGGCGCACCACGGCGACGTGCGGAACAAGCTCTCCACCGCGCTCGGCTGGCGCGACATGGTGGGGCGCGGCTCGGGCGAGGCGTTCCAGCTGGAGCTGAGCGGCAGCGGCGCGGTGTACGTCCAGGCCTCGGAGGAGAAGCTGTGAGCACCCCTGTCATCCACGACCCGCACTCCCTGCCGTCGGACGACAACGTCAATCCGTACACCTTCTGCGTGGAGCTCAAGGGCTCCCAGTGGTTCCTGCAGAAGGGGAAGATGATCGCCTACTACGGGCGGATCGAGTTCAACGGCATCGGGCACGGGCGGCTCGACCGGCTGGTCCGGACGTCCTTCCACTCGCCGCTGCACGCGAGCGACTGGGTGGTGGCCGAGGGCAGCGGGAAGATGCTGCTCGCGGACCGGGCCTTCGACGTGAACTCGTACGACCTGGACGAGGGCAATCTGACGATCCGCTCCGGGAACCTGCTGGCCTACCAGCCGACGCTGGCGCTGAAGCAGTCGATCGTGCCGGGTTTCGTGACGCTGATCGGCACGGGCAAGTTCGTGGCCGCGTCGAACGGGCCGGTGGTCTTCATGGAGCCGCCGATGCGGGTGGACCCGCAGGCGCTGGTGGGCTGGGCGGACTGCCCCTCGCCCTGTCACCATTACGACCACGGCTACATGACGGGCGTGATGGGCGGCGTGCGCGCGCTGACGGGCATCGGCGGGACCTCGGGCGAGGAGCACCAGTTCGAGTTCGTCGGGGCGGGCACGGTGCTGCTCCAGTCGACGGAGCTGCTGATGGCGGAGCGGGCGATCGGCGGGCCGCCGGCGCAGGCGGGTGTTCCGGGCGGGCACGGGGCACCGGGTTCCGGCCAGGGACCGCTGGGCTCGGTACCGCGCCTTCCCGGCCAGCTCGGCGACCTCCAGCGTCGCTTCGGCCTGTAGCCGGTAGTCTGCGGAGTGTGACGTCCTCGAACGTCTGCGCCGGTGCCGGACCCCGGGGCGCCCGAAGCGTGGTGCCCGGCGTCACACCCCCCGACTTCGTCAAGTATTCAACTTCTTAGGTAGAATCCATATATGGAGACCGAGACGGCCACCCCCTGGCTCACCGACGGCGAGCAGTGCGCCTGGCGCACGTTCCTGGACGTCCAGAGAATGCTGACGTACCAGCTGGAGCGGGACCTCCAGCCCTTCGGCCTGACGATGAACGACTACGAGATCCTGGTGAACCTCTCGGAGTCACCGGAGCGCCGGCTGCGCATGAGCGACCTCGCCGCGGCCACCCTCCAGTCGAAGAGCCGACTCTCCCACCAGATCACCCGCATGGAGAACGCGGGCCTCGTACGCCGCGAGAACTGCGAGTCCGACCGACGCGGCCTCTACGCCGTCCTGACCGACGACGGCATGGAGACCATGCGCAAGGTCGCCCCGCACCACGTCGAGTCGGTGCGCAAGCACTTCATCGACCAGATCGGCGGCGAGGCCCTGGGCGACCTCCACGAGTCCCTGAAGCCGGTCGCCGAGCAGCTCCGCGGCCGCCGCGGCAAGCCGTGACCTGACAAAGACGCGAAGGGCCTCTCCGGTCACCGGAGAGGCCCTTCGCGTACGTACCGGGGATCAGTTTCCGGTCAGGCTCGCGACCAGCTCGTCGGAGGCCGCGTACGGATCCAGGCCGCCCGCCACGATCCGCTCGGCGAGGGCGTCCAGACGCCGGTCGCCGTGCAGGTCGCCGATGCGCTCGCGCAGGGCCGTGACCGCGATGGTCTCCACCTCGCGCGCCGCACGGGCCCGGCGGCGCTCCGCCAGGACCCCGTGCTCCTCCATCCAGGCGCGGTGCTTCTCCAGGGCCTCCACGACCTCGTCGATGCCCTCGCCGCGCGCCGCGACCGTCTTCACGATCGGCGGCCGCCAGTCGCCCGCGCCCCGCGCCTCGCCGAGGCCCAGCATGTGGTTGAGCTCGCGGGCGGTCGCGTCCGCGCCGTCCCGGTCGGCCTTGTTCACCACGTACACGTCGCCGATCTCCAGGATGCCCGCCTTCGCGGCCTGGATCCCGTCGCCCATGCCCGGTGCGAGCAGCACCACCGAGGTGTCGGCCTGGGAGGCGATCTCCACCTCCGACTGCCCGACACCGACGGTCTCCACCAGGATCACCTCGCAGCCGGCCGCGTCCAGGACGCGGATGGCCTGCGGAGCCGACCAGGCGAGACCGCCCAGATGGCCGCGAGTGGCCATGGAGCGGATGTAGACGCCCGGGTCCGAGGCGTGCTCCGACATCCGGACCCGGTCACCGAGCAGCGCCCCGCCGCTGAACGGGGAGGACGGGTCGACGGCGAGGACGCCGACCCGCTTGCCCGCCCGCCGGTACGCGGAGACCAGCGCGGACGTCGACGTGGACTTGCCCACGCCCGGCGAGCCGGTCAGGCCCACCACGTACGCGCCGCCGGTGAGCGGCGCCAGCGCCGCCATCACCTCCCGCAGCTGCGGGGACGCCCCCTCCACGAGCGAGATCAGCCGGGCCACGGCCCGCGGCCTGCCCTCTCGTGCCTGGGCGACGAGTTCGGGGACGTCCACCATCTGCGCTGCTCCTCGGGTAGGTGCTTACTTGCCGGACACGCGGACGATCAGCGCGTCGCCCTGGCCGCCACCGCCGCAGAGGGCCGCCGCGCCGATGCCGCCGCCGCGCCGCTTGAGCTCCAGGGCGAGGTGCAGGACGACACGGGCGCCGGACATGCCGATGGGGTGGCCGAGGGCGATCGCGCCGCCGTTGACGTTCACCTTCTCGGGGGTAACGCCGAGGTCCTTCATTGACTGGACGGCGACCGCGGCGAAGGCCTCGTTGATCTCGATCAGGTCGAGGTCGTCGACGGTCAGGCCCTCCTTCTTGAGGGCGTGCAGGATCGCGTTGGACGGCTGCGACTGGAGCGAGTTGTCCGGGCCCGCGACGTTGCCGTGGGCGCCGATCTCGGCGATCCACTCCAGGCCCAGCTCCTCGGCCTTGGCCTTGCTCATCACCACGACGGCGGCGGCGCCGTCGGAGATCTGCGATGAGGTGCCGGCGGTGATGGTGCCGTCCTTGGCGAAGGCGGGGCGGAGCTTGCCGAGGGACTCGGCGGTGGTCTCCGCGCGGATGCCCTCGTCCTTGGAGAAGACGACCGGCTCGCCCTTGCGCTGCGGGATCTCGACCGGGGTGATCTCGGCCTCGAAGATGCCGTTCTTCTGGGCGGCGGCGGCGCGCTGGTGCGAGAGGGCGGCGATCTCGTCCTGCTCGGGGCGCTTGATGCCCAGCCGGGTGTTGTGCTTCTCCGTGGACTCGCCCATGGCGATGTTCTCGAAGGCGTCGGTGAGACCGTCGTACGCCATGGCGTCGAGCATCTCGATGGCGCCGTACTTGAAGCCCTCGCGGGACTTCGGCAGCAGGTGCGGGGCGTTCGTCATGGACTCCTGGCCGCCGGCGACGACCACGTCGAACTCGCCGGCGCGGATCAGCTGGTCGGCGAGCGCGATGGCGTCGAGACCCGACAGACACACCTTGTTGATGGTGAGCGCGGGGACGTTCATCGGGATGCCGGCCTTGACGGCGGCCTGACGGGCGGGGATCTGCCCGGCGCCCGCCTGGAGCACCTGGCCCATGATCACGTACTGCACCTGGTCGCCGCCGATGCCGGCCCGGTCGAGGGCCGCCTTGATGGCGAAGCCGCCCAGGTCGGCGCCCGAGAAGGACTTGAGCGAGCCGAGCAGGCGACCCATGGGCGTGCGGGCGCCCGCGACGATCACTGAGGTGGTACCGGTCGTTCCAGACATGAGGCACGGCCCCTTGGGATGAGGAGTGAACGAGGGTTTACCGCCAATGTACTGAGGGGCGTCGTGTCAGGTCATCGTCCGGCCGGTGTGACGGCGCGCACGTTGCGTAACCACCTTTCCGGCGCTGCACTGGAGGCATGCTGACGCGTATCGACCACATCGGGATCGCCTGTTTCGACCTGGACAAGACTGTCGAGTTCTACCGTGCGACGTACGGTTTCGAGGTCTTCCACTCCGAGGTCAACGAGGAGCAGGGCGTCCGCGAGGCCATGCTCAAGATCAACGACACCTCTGACGGCGGGGCCTCCTACCTCCAGCTCCTCGAGCCGACCCGCGAGGACTCCGCGGTGGGCAAGTGGCTCGCCAAGAACGGCGAGGGCGTGCACCACATCGCCTTCGGCACGGCGGACGTCGACGGGGACGCGGCGGACATCCGCGGCAAGGGCGTCCGGGTCCTCTACGACGAGCCGCGGATCGGCTCCATGGGCTCCCGGATCACCTTCCTCCACCCCAAGGACTGCCACGGCGTCCTCACGGAACTGGTCACCTCGGCCAAGCCGTCCGCTGACCACTCCTCAGCGGAGCACTGACCTCCGGATTCCTGGCCCGGTAGAGTGGGCGGCTCCGGGCCGGGGCCGGTCGGGGCCGTTCCGTGCGGCACCGAAGTCGGGATGTCGGGGTCGTCCGATCTGCCACGATTCCCCGGGGGTCCGTCCTCGGCCGTGAGGGCGTGCTCTTTGGAGTTGCGACCAGGGTTGGGGTATCCCCTGCTCGAAGAGCTCGGGGAAGGATGGGACCGCGCAGTGCGGGGCTACGAACGCCAGGAGAGCCACCGAGCTGAAGACGACCATCTCGCCAGGTTCGAAGCCGAGATGGACCGGCTGAAGACCGAACGCGAGAAGGCCGTCCAGCATGCCGAGGACCTGGGCTACCAGGTCGAGGTCTTGCGCGCCAAGCTCCACGAGGCGCGCCGCACCATCGCGTCCCGGCCCGCTTACGACAGCGCCGACATCGGCTACCAGGCCGAGCAACTGCTGCGGAACGCGCAGGCCCAGGCCGAGCAGCTCCGCCAGGACGCCGAGCGCGAACTGCGCGAGGCCCGCGCCCAGACCCAGCGCATCCTCCAGGAGCACGCCGAGCACCAGGCCCGGCTCCAGGCCGAGCTGCACAACGAGGCCGTCCAGCGCCGCCAGCAGCTCGACCAGGAGCTCAACGAGCGCCGCCAGACCGTCGAGGCGCACGTCAACGAGAACGTCGCCTGGGCCGAACAGCTGCGCGCCCGCACGGAGTCCCAGGCCCGCCGGCTGCTGGAGGAGTCCCGCGCGGAGGCCGAGCAGGCGCTCGCCACCGCCCGCGCCGAGGCCACCCGGCTCACCGAGGAGACCAGCCGCCGCGTCGGCACCGAGGCCGAGGCCGCCCGTGCCGAGGCCGAAGCGATTCTGCTGCGCGCCCGCAAGGACGCCGAGCGGCTCATCGGCGCCGCCTCCAGCCAGGCTCAGGAGGCCACCAGCCACGCCGAGCAGCTCCGCTCCACCACCGCCGCCGAGACCGACCAGGCCCGCCGCCAGGCCACCGAGCTCTCCCGCGCCGCCGAGCAGCGCCTGCAGGAGGCCGAGGAGAAGCTGCGGCTCGCCCGCGCCGAGGCCGACAAGGCCCTCACCGAGGCCAAGGACTCCGCCGCCAAGCAGCTCGCCTCCGCCGAGTCGGTCAACGAGCAGCGCACCCGCACCGCCAAGACGGAGATCGCCCGGCTCGTCGGCGAGGCCACCAAGGAGGCCGAGGCGCTGAAGGCCGAGGCCGAGGAGAAGCTCCGCGAGGCGACCGCCGAGGCGGAGAAGCTCGTCACGGAAGCCTCCGAGAAGGCCGTCAGGGCCGCCGCCGAGGACTCCGCCGCCGCGCTCGCCAAGGCCGCCCGCAACGCCGAGGAGATCCTCACCAAGGCCTCCGAGGACGCACGCGAGACCACCCGCAAGGCCTCCGAGGAGGCCGAGCGGGTCCGCCGCGAGGCCGAGACCGAGGCGGACCGGCTGCGCGCCGAGGCCGGCGAGCAGGCCGACGAGCTGCTCGGCTCGGCGAAGGACGACACCAAGGAGTACCGCGCCAAGACCGTCGAGCTCCAGGAGGAGGCGCGCCGGCTGCGCGGCGAGGCCGAACAGCTGCGCGCCGAGGCCATCGACGAGGGCGAGCGGATCCGCGGCGAGGCCCGCCGCGAGGCCCTCCAGCAGATCGAGGAGGCGGCGAAGACCGCCGAGGAGCTCCTCACCAAGGCCCGTACGGACGCCGAGGAGCAGCGCACCAAGGCCGGCGCAGAGAGCGAGCGGGTCAAGTCGGAGGCGATGGAGCGCGCCCAGACGCTCCGCACCCAGGCCGAGGAGACCCTGGAGCGCACCCGCGCCGAGGCCGAGCGGCTGCGCGCCGAGGCCGAGGAGCAGGCCGAGGCGGTCAAGGACGCGGCCGAGGCGGCCGCCGCCGGGCTGCGCGCGGACGCCGAGCGGGCCGCCGAGGCGCGCCGCGCGGAGGCCGCCGAGGAGCTGACCCGGCTGCACAACGACGCCGAGGCGAAGGTCGCGGCCGCCGGCGAGGAGCTCTCCGACGCGCGGACCGAGGGCGAGCGGATCCGGCGCGAGGCCGCCGAGGAGACCGAGCGGCAGCGGACCGAGGCCGCCGAGCGGATCCGTACCCTCCAGGAACAGGCCGAGCAGGAGGCCGAGCGGCTGCGGGCCGAGGCCGCGTCGGACGCGTCCACCGCCCGTACCGAGGCCGAGTCGGCTGCCGTACGGCTCCGCAGGGAGGCGTCCGAGGAGGCCGAGCGCCTGCGGTCGGAGGCCCAGGAGACCGCCGACCGGGTGCGGGCCGAGGCCGCCGCCGCCGCCGAGCGGGTGGCCGCCGAGGCCGCCGAAGCCCTCGCCGCCGCGCAGGAGGAGGCCGTCCGGCGCCGCCGGGAGGCCGAGGAGACCCTCGAATCGGCCCGCTCCGAGGCCGGCCGGGAGCGCGAGCACGCCCGGGAGCAGTCGGAGGAGCTCCTCGCCGCCGCCCGCAAGCGCGTCGAGGACGCGCAGACCGAGGCGCAGCGCCTGGTCGAGGAGGCGGACACGCGGGCGACCGAGATGGTCACCGCGGCCGAGCAGACCGCCCAGGAGGTGCGGGACTCGGTGGCCGGGCTGCGCGAGCAGGCCGAGGAGGAGATCGCCGGGCTGCGCAGCGCCGCCGAGCACGCGGCCGAGCGGACGCGCACCGAGGCGCAGGAGGAGGCGGACCGGGTCCGCGCCGACGCGTACGAGGAGCGGGAGCGGGCGTCCGAGGACGCCGTCCGCACGCGGGCGCGTGCCCAGGAGGAGTCGGAGGCCGCGAAGGCGCTGGCGGAGCGGACGGTCACGGACGCGCTCGCCGAGGCGGAGAAGCTGCGGACGGACACCGCCGAGTACGCGCAGCGGGTACGGACGGAGGCGACGGACTCGCTCGCCTCGGCCGAGCAGGACGCGGCCCGCACCCGCGCGGACGCCCGGGAGGACGCGAACCGGATCCGTTCGGAGGCCGCCGAGCGCGCCGAGACGACGGTCGGCGAGGCACGGGCCGAGGCGGACCGGATCGGGGCCGAGGCGGAGCAGATCCTGGACGAGGCCCGCAAGGCCGCGGACAAGCGGCGTGCGGACGCGGCCGAGCAGGCCGACACCCTCATCGGCGAGGCCACGACGGAGGCCGCGCGGATCGCGGCGGAGGCCGCCGAACTGCGCGCCGCCGCCGAGCAGGTCAAGGCGGACGGCGAGGCGCACGCGGAGGCGCTGCGCGACGCGGCGCTCGCCGAGGGCGAGCAGGTCCTCGACGAGGCCCGCAAGGCCGCCGACAAGCGCCGCACGGACGCCGCCGAGCAGGCCGACACCCTCATCGGCGAGGCCACCGCCGAGGCCGAGCGGCTCACCGCCGAGGCGGTCGAGCTCATGGAGACGACCGAGCAGGAGGCCCAGCGCCTGCGGACCGAGGCCGAGCAGGTCAAGGCCGAGGGCGAGGCGCAGGCGGAGGCGCTGCGGGCCGAGGCCCGCGCCGAGGGCGAGCAGGTCCTCGACGAGGCCCGCAAGGCCGCCGACAAGCGCCGCGCGGACGCCGCCGAGCAGGCCGACACCCTCATCGGCGAGGCCACCGCCGAGGCCGAGCGGATCGCGGCCGAGGCCGCCGAACTGCGCGAGACGACCGAGCGGGACTCCCAGCGGCTGCGCGCGGAGGCCGAGCAGGTCAAGGCCGACGGCGAGGCGCACGCCCAGGCCCTGCGGAACGCCGCGCTCGCCGACGCCGACCAGATCCTGGACGAGGCCCGCAAGGCCGCCGACAAGCGCCGCGCGGACGCCGCCGAGCAGGCCGACGCCCTCGTCGGCGAGGCCACCGCCGAGGCCGAGCGGATCGTGAACGAGGCGGCCGAGCTGGCCGATTCGGTCGGCGCGGACGCCCGCGCCGAGGCGGGCCGGACCGTCGGCGCCGCCTCGGAGGAGGCCGAACGGCTGCGCGCCGAGGGCGCCGAGGCGATCGCCGAGGCCCTGCGGGACGCCGAGCGGATCCGTACCGAGTCGGAGCGGGTGAAGGCGGACGCCGAAGCCGCGGCCGAGCAGATGCGCGCGGAGGCCCGCGAGGCGGCGGACCGCACCCTCGACGAGGCCCGGGAGGCCGCGGCCCGGAAGCGTTCGGACGCCGCCGAGCAGGCCGACCAGCTCGTCGCCAAGGCCCAGGAGGAGGCGCTGCGCGCCACCACCGAGGCCGAGACGCAGGCCGACACGATGGTCGGCGCGGCCCGCAAGGAGGCCGAGCGGATCGTCGCCGAGTCGACCGTCGAGGGCAACTCGCTGGTGGAGAAGGCCCGTACGGACGCGGACGAGCTCCTGGTCGGGGCGCGCAGCGACGCGACGGCCATAAGGGAGCGGGCCGAGGAGCTGCGGGGCCGCATCGAGGGCGAGATCGAGGAACTGCACGAGCGGGCGCGCCGCGAGAGCGCCGAGCAGATGAAGACGGCGGGCGAGCGGGTCGACAACCTGGTGAAGGCCGCGACGGAGCAGCGCGCCGAGGCCGAGGAGAAGGCGAAGGAGATGCTCTCCGAGGCGAGTTCGGAGGCGAGCAAGGTCCGCATCGCCGCGGTGCGCAAGGCGGAGGCGCTCCTCAAGGAGGCCGAGCAGAAGAAGGCCTCGCTCGTCGCGGAGGCCGAGGGCATCAAGGCGGAGGCCGAGCGGATCCGGGCGGAGGCCGCGGCCGAGGCCGAGAAGACCGTCGCGGAGGGTCAGCGCGAGCTGGAGGTGCTGACGCGCCGCCGCAAGGACATCAATGCCGAGATCTCCCGTGTCCAGGACGTCCTGGAGGCGTTGGAGTCTTTCGAGACGCCGTCCGCCGGAAAGGACGGGGTCAAGGCGGGTGCGTCGTCGGGGTCCACTCGTACGGGTGGCAAGGCCCAGGACGGCTAGCCACTCAAAAGGCTGGACATTCTCCAGATCAAACGGGCATACGCTCGATGACACGCCGCTTCGGCCCCTAGGATTCCCTCTAACACCTCACCGGTCTCATTCGACAGGAAACCCATGAGCGACACATCCTCCCCCTTCGGCTTCGAGCTCGTGCGGCGCGGTTACGACCGCGGTCAGGTGGACGACCGCATTACCAAGCTCGTGTCCGACCGCGACAGCGCCCTGTCCCGCATCACCTCCCTGGAGAAGCGCATCGAGGAGCTCCACCTCGAGACGCAGAACGCCCAGGCGCAGGTCACCGACGCCGAGCCGTCGTACGCGGGGCTCGGCGCCCGGGTCGAGAAGATCCTCCGGCTGGCCGAGGAGGAGGCGAAGGACCTGCGTGAGGAGGCCCGTCGCGCCGCCGAGCAGCACCGCGAGCTGGCCGAGTCGGCCGCCCAGCAGGTGCGCAACGACGCGGAGTCGTTCGCGGCCGAGCGCAAGACGAAGGCCGAGGACGAGGGCGTCCGGATCGTCGAGAAGGCGCAGGGCGAGGCCAACTCGCTGCGCGCCGAGGCGCAGAAGGACGCGCAGTCGAAGCGCGAGGAGGCGGACGCCCTCTTCGAGGAGACCCGCGCCAAGGCCGCCCAGGCCGCCGCGGACTTCGAGACGAACCTGGCGAAGCGCCGCGAGCAGTCGGAGCGGGACCTGGCCTCGCGCCAGGCGAAGGCCGAGAAGCGCCTCGCGGAGATCGAGCACCGCGCCGAGCAGCTCCGCCTGGAGGCGGAGAAGCTGCGGACGGACGCGGAGCGCCGGGCCCGTCAGACGGTGGAGACCGCGCAGCGCCAGGCCGAGGACATCGTGGCCGACGCGAACGCCAAGGCCGACCGGATCCGTTCGGAATCGGAGCGCGAGCTCGCGGCGCTGACGAACCGCCGCGACTCGATCAACGCGCAGCTGACCAACGTCCGCGAGATGCTGGCGACGCTGACGGGTGCCGCGGTGGCGGCGGCCGGCTCCCCGATCGACGACGAGCGCGCGGCCGGCGTCCCGGCCCAGCAGTCGCGGTAACAAGTTCGACGCACCCCCCGTCATTCCGGTGGCGGGGGGTTTTGCGCGCCCGTAGGTTGGGACGCATGATCGAGCTGGAGGACCTGACCAAGCGCTACGGGACGACGACCGCGGTCGACCACCTCTCCTTCCAGGTGCGTCCTGGCGTGGTCACCGGCTTCCTCGGGCCGAACGGGGCGGGCAAGTCGACGACGATGCGGATGATGCTCGACCTGGACAACCCGACGAGCGGGACGGTCCGGATCGACGGCAAGCACTACCGGGACCTGGCCGAGCCGCTGAAGTACATCGGGGCGCTGCTCGACGCCAAGGCGATGCACGGCGGCCGCTCCGCGTACAACAACCTGCTGTGTCTGGCGCAGTCCAATCGCATCCCGGCGAGCCGGGTGGGCGAGGTGCTGGACCTGGTGGGTCTGACGGCGGTCGCGAAGAAGAAGTCGAAGGGTTTCTCCCTCGGCATGGGGCAGCGGCTCGGCATCGCGTCGGCGCTCCTCGGTGATCCCGAGATCCTGATGTTCGACGAGCCCGTCAATGGTCTGGACCCCGAGGGAATTCACTGGATCCGCAATCTGATGAAGGCCTTGGCGGCCGAGGGCCGGACGATCTTCGTTTCCAGCCACCTCATGAGTGAAATGGCGCTGACGGCCGATCATCTGATCGTGATCGGGCAGGGGAAACTGCTGGCCGACACCTCGATGGCGGATTTCATCCAGCAGAATTCCCGGAGTTATGTACGGATGCGCTCTCCGCAGCAGGAACGGCTGCGGGACGTGCTCCACACGAACGGATTCGTCGTGGTCGAGGCGGGCAACGGGACCCTTGAGGTGGACGGGGCGACGACGGAGAAGCTGGGCGAACTGGCGGCGGAGAACGGTCTGGTGCTGCACGAGCTGAGCGCGCAGCGCGCCTCCCTCGAAGAAGCGTTCATGCAGATGACGGCCGGCGTGGTGGAGTACCACGCGCACGGCACCGACGTACACGGCGGCGCCTCGGCGCCCGGCCCCCACTGGGGCACGACCTCCGAGGGAGCCTGAACGATGGCAGCGGCAACCGCGGTCCTGCAGTCCGAGTGGACCAAGATCCGGACGGTGTCGTCGACCGTCTGGACGCTGGCGAGCGCCCTGTTCGTCACGGTGGCGATGAGCGCGGCGCTGTGCGCCCTGTTCAAGTCGACCTTCGACGATCTCAGCGACGTGGAGCGGGCCACCTTCGACCCGACGTTCGCCAGCTTCTCCGGGATGATCCTCGGCCAGCTGGCCATGGTGGTCTTCGGTGTCCTGGTGGTCGGCACCGAGTACTCCTCGGGCATGATCCGCACCTCGCTCGCGGCGGTCCCGCAGCGCGCCACCTTCATCTTCTCGAAGATCGCGGTGGCCGGCGTCCTCGCCCTGGTCGTGGGCCTGGCGACCAGCTTCCTCTCCTTCTTCCTCGGCCAGGCGCTGCTCGGCGAGCACCGCACCACCCTCGTCGCGGACAACGTGCTGCGCGCGGTGGTCGGCGGTGGCCTCTACATGGGGCTGATCGCGATCTTCTCGATGGGCGTGGCGACGATGCTGCGGTCCTCGATGCTGTCGCTGGGCATCCTGGTGCCGTTCTTCTTCCTGATCTCGCAGATCCTCTCGGCGGTGCCCAAGGCCAAGGAGGTCGCCAAGTACTTCCCCGACCAGGCCGGCTCCAAGATCATGCAGGTGGTGCCGGACGCGATGGGCTCGGAGAAGGCGCCGTACGGCCCCTGGGGCGGCCTCGGGATCATGCTGATCTGGGTGGTGGTCTCGCTCCTCGGCGGCTATCTGGTGCTGAAGAAGCGGGACGCCTGACCCCCGCCGCCGCCAAGCGCCCGCGCGGGACGCTGCCTGACCCCCGCCGCCAAGCGCCGGCGCGGTACTCCTGACCCCCGCCGCCAGGCGCCCGCGCGGGACGCCTGACCCGTCGGCCCTTCCTCGCGCGTCCCCTGGGGGAGAACCCCGAGATTTCCCCCGGGGGCGGCCCGGAGACTCTCTCCGCTTCGCCGGAACCGTCAACGGCTGGATAAGCTCCTAGCTCATACGGGGGGCTCCGGCCGACGGCCGCCACGCCCCGACATGGATGCGACCGACCTGTCGATGGGGCTGGAGAATGATCGAGGCAGTCGGCCTGACGAAGCGCTACGGCGCCAAGACGGCCGTGTACAACCTTTCCTTCCAGGTGAGGCCCGGTGTCGTCACCGGGTTCCTGGGGCCCAACGGGTCCGGCAAGTCGACGACGATGCGCATGATCCTGGGGCTCGACCGCCCCACCGCGGGTCATGTCACGATC
Organism: Streptomyces sp. R-07; assembly: GCF_049913175.1. Classification (NCBI taxonomy): domain Bacteria; kingdom Bacillati; phylum Actinomycetota; class Actinomycetes; order Kitasatosporales; family Streptomycetaceae; genus Streptomyces; species Streptomyces sp. R-07. The sequence continues at coordinate 5,514,417 of NZ_CP183978.1, read as the reverse complement.
GGCGGCCACCCCTTCCGGCAGCTGCCGAACGCGCCCCGGCAGGTCGGCGCGCTGCTCGACGCCAAGGCCGTGCACGGCGGCCGGAGCGCGCGCAGCCATCTGCTGTCGCTCGCGCAGCTGGCCGGCATCCCGGCGCAGCGCGTCGACGAGGTCCTCGGCGTGGTCGGCCTCCAGGACGTCGCCAAGCGGCGCTCGAACGGCTTCTCGCTCGGCATGGGGCAGCGGCTCGGCATCGCGGCGGCCCTCCTCGGCGACCCGCAGGTGCTGCTCTTCGACGAGCCGGTCAACGGCCTGGACCCCGAGGGCATCCTCTGGGTGCGGAACCTGATGAAGAAGCTGGCCGCCGAGGGCCGCACGGTCTTCGTCTCCAGCCACCTCATGAGCGAGATGGCGCTGACGGCGGACCATCTGATCGTGATCGGCCGGGGGCAGCTGCTCGCGGACATGAGCGTCACGGACTTCATCTCGGCGAACTCCGCCGACTTCGCCCGGGTGCGGAGCCCGGGGACCGAGCCGGCGCAGCGGGAGAAGCTGAGCTCGGTGCTCATGGAGGCCGGCGGCCAGGTGCTGTCCGAGCCGGACGGGGCGCTGCGCGTCACGGGCCTGCCCCTGCCGCGGATCAGCGATCTGGCGCACGGCGCGGACGTACGGCTCTGGGAGCTGTCCCCGCACCAGGCGTCCCTGGAGGAGGCGTACATGCGGCTGACGCAGGGCGCCGTGGACTACCGCTCCACCGACGACCGCCTCGCCCACCTCCAGCCGCCCGTGCACCCCGGGCAGCCGGGGTACGGGCTGCCGCCGCAGCCGCAGGTCCATGAGGTGCCGCAGCAGGGCTGGTACGCCCCGCCGCCGCCCGGACAGAACCCGTACGGCGCCGCTCCGCAGGGCTCCTACGCCCCCGCGCCCGGTCCGTACGCCGGGACCCCGCAGGCCCCGCAGACCCCCGCGCCGGGTCCGTACGCCCCTCCGGCCGCTTCGCAGCCGGGCCTCCCGCAGCCGAGCGACACCCCGAAGGACGCCCGATGACCGCCCCCGCCCACCACCACGCCCCGGCGCCGCACGCCTACGTCTCCCCCATCCCGGTCCGCGCCGCGCACCTCGGTGACGCGCTCGCCTCCGAGTGGACGAAGATCCGCTCGGTGCGTTCGACGATGTGGACGCTGGGGGTGATGGTCCTTCTGATGGTCGGCATCGGGATCGGCGTCGCCGCCATCGCCGCGGCCTCCGACGCCCCGATGGGCGAGGAGTCCGCGCTCGGCTTCGGCTTCTTCGGGATGCTGCCGGCGTCGATCTGCGTGATCACGCTGGGCGTCCTGACGATCGCCTCCGAGTACGGCACGGGCATGATCCGTACGACCCTGACGGCCTGTCCGAGCCGGGCCCGGGTGCTCACGGCGAAGGCGCTCGTCTTCTTCCTGCTGGTCTTCACGCTCACCACCGTGGTCACGACGCTCGTGGCGGTGGCCCAGGTCGCCATGGTGGACGCGACCGAGCCGACGGCCGCCGAATGGCTGCGGGCGACGGTGGGTGCGGCCGCCTATCTCGCGACGCTCGGGCTGCTCTCGATGGCGGTCGGCACGCTCATCCGGCACTCGGCGGGCGCGATCACCGTGATGATCGGTCTGCTGCTGCTGCCGCTGGTGGCGGCCATGTTCATGTTCTCGCAGTCGCTGAAGCCGGTGCAGGAGTTCCTGTTCACCTACGCGATCCCCTCACAGATGATCGCGCTCTACAGCGAGCGTCCCCCGTTGGGCGACTCGGGCCCGGCGGGCTGGGAGCCGCTGCTGATCATGGCGGCGATCGCGGCGGCGGCGCTGGGCGGCGCGTTCGCCCTGCTGAACAGCCGGGACGTGTAGGACGGTACTCCCGGGGCTCAGTACCTCGGCGCGTTGCGGGACCGCTGCACCCTGCTGGTGCGGCGGTCCTTCGCGTTCCAGCAGGCCTTGTGCCAGTGCCGCCGGTCGTCCACTCCGCCCCACTCCGGCCAGGCGACCACGTGCGGGGCGCCGGACGGGATCTCCTGGTCGCAGCCCGGGCAGCGGTAGCGCTTGCCCGGTGCGCTCGCACCCGCGACGAGCCGGACGAACCACTCCTCGCCCTGCCAGCTCTCGGTGCGCTGCACACCGCCGTACCGGTCGCCGTGATCGCCCTGCTGCTCGGGCTTCTCGCCGCCTCGGGAGCGGTTGTGACGCGGGGACACGGGCACACCTCACAGGGTCTGGGAACACGGACCGTTCCCTCCAGCCTACGGGCCGCCACGCGGTGCCCCGGGCCCCGTCCGGGACGGCTTAGCCGAAAATCGCAAGAACTTCATGAACGGCCGTTGCCTTTGGCACGTGTCAGACGTTGATGCCAGTGCGAGGGGAGATACGCGTCGGCCGCAAGGAGGCAGAAGGCGATGCGCGTGGGTACGTTCGTTCTGGCAGCCCAGTTCCCGGGCCAGGGCCAGGGGGAGGCACTGCACCGGGCGGTGCGGACCGCCGAGGTCGCCGAGGAGGCGGGGCTCGACTCGGTCTGGCTGGCCGAGCACCACTTCGTGCCGTACGGGGTCTGCCCCTCGGCCGTGACCCTGGCCGCCCTGATCCTCGGCCGCACCCGGCGGCTCCGGGTCGGTACGGCGGTGAGCGTGCTGCCGACCGTCCATCCGGTCGCCCTCGGCGAGCAGGCGGCGCTGCTGCACCTCACCTCGGGCGGCAGGTTCACCCTGGGGGTGGGCCGGGGCGGGCCCTGGGTCGACCTGGAGGTCTTCGGCGCGGGCCTGCCGGCGTACGACAAGGGCTTCCCCGAATCGCTCGACCTGCTGCTGCGCTGGCTCACCGAGCCGCGCGTCGGCGCCCAGGGGGAACGATTCGCTTTCCGTGAGGTGCCAGTGGTGCCCCGCCCCGACGAGCTGATCGGCGGAGCGGCCGCACCCGAGGTGGTGGTGGCCTGCACCTCGCCGAAGAGCGTGCGGCTCGCGGCGGAGCGCGGACTGCCGATGCTGCTCGGCATGCACTGCGGCGACGAGGACAAGGCCGAGATGGTCGCGGCCTGGGCGCGGTGCGCCCGGGAGGCCGGGCGGGACCCGGACGAGATCGCGCGGATCGGGGCCGGGCACGTCTCGGCGGGAGTGGCCCAGCTCGCGGACCGGGGGGCGGACGCGGCGGAGGCCCTGGTGAAGGCGATGCCGGGCTGGCTGCGGCAGGGGCTCGACGCGCACGTGACGGTGGACGGCCGGCACCGGTCGATGCGGGACCCCGTCGCGTACACGGAGCTGCTGTGCGGACTGCACCCGGTGGGCACGCCCCGACTGGCGGCGGACCGGCTCGCGGCGACCGCGGAGCGTACGGGCATCACGCGCTTCGCCCTGCTCGCGGAGGGCTCGGGCGACCTCGCGGCGACCGAGGAGAACGTCCGGCGCCTGGGCGCGGAGGTCCTGCCGCTCCTGGTGTGAGAGCGTTCACCGCCTGTCCCGGCGTGAGAGCGTTCACCGCCCGTCCTTGCGTGAGAGCGGTCACCACCCGTCCTTGCGTGAGAGCGGTCACCACCCTCGCGGTCCTCATGCTGTTCATGACCTTGGCGTCCGGGACCGTGCTGCCGCTCCCGCACCAGTCGGCGGCGATGCGCGTCGGCGCGCATCGATCGCCTTCTCCCGCGATGCGGAGCGGCAGCACCATGTCTCAGCAGTCGCGCAGTTCCGGCGACTGGTTCAGCAGCTGTCCCCGTACGGACGTGAAGCGGGCGAGCCGCTCGTCCACCGACGGATCGAGCGGGAAGACCGCCACACGGTGGCAGTTCTGGAAGGCGAGACGCACCCCGAAATGCCGCTGCAGCGCGCCACGAATGGCATCGCTCGCGAGCGCGCGCAGCAGCTGACCACGTGCCTGCTCATTCGGCGGCGGCGTCTGGTTGTCGGCGAACTCTCCGCCGTCGACCTTCAGCTGTGCCACCAGAGAACTGATCATCTCCCATGCGTAGGGCAGGGAGGTCCGGACGCAGTCGACGAAGTCGGCTTCGTCGACCTCGCCTCGCTCGGCCTGTTCCAACAGTGCCGGTGAGACGTCGAGCGACATGGGTTCTCCTCTCGCGACCCCGCGGACGGGGTCTTGCGGGCAGGGACGAAGGCCGGCCGTGCGCCACGCAGCGTGCACGGACGACGACCTCCAGCTTCCACGGTAAGCGCGCAGTCCGGGCCGCACCAGAAGAATGGGCACACAACCGGCTGATAACCGACGGGTGTTCGGCTCACGACGACCCCCGGCCGACCCCTGGCCGACCCCCGGCCGCCTCCCCGCCGTCTCCCGGACGACGCCCGAATCGCGCGGAAGAGCGCCCGTCTTGTAGCGTTGCGGACCATGCGTCTCGTCATTGCCCGTTGCTCCGTGGACTACGCGGGCCGGCTCACGGCCCACCTGCCCTCCGCCCCCCGTCTGATCCTGGTCAAGGCAGACGGCAGCGTCTCGATCCACGCGGACGACCGGGCGTACAAACCGCTCAACTGGATGTCGCCGCCGTGCACCCTGAAGGAGGGTGCCGACGGTGAGGCCGGCGTCTGGACCGTGATCAACAAAGCGGGCGAGAAACTGATCATCACGATGGAGGAGATCCTCCACGACTCCTCGCACGAACTGGGCGTGGACCCGGGTCTCATCAAGGACGGCGTCGAGGCGCACCTCCAGGAGCTGCTCGCCGACCGCATCGAGACCCTCGGCGAGGGCTACACCCTGATCCGCCGCGAGTACCCGACCGCGATCGGCCCCGTGGACATCCTGTGCCGGGACTCCGACGGCGCGACGGTCGCGGTGGAGATCAAGCGGCGCGGCGAGATCGACGGCGTCGAGCAGCTGACCCGCTACCTGGAGCTGCTCAACCGCGACCCGCACCTGGCACCGGTGAGGGGCGTCTTCGCGGCCCAGGAGATCAAGCCGCAGGCGCGGGTCCTCGCGACGGACCGCGGGATCGGCTGCGTGGTCCTCGACTACGACGCGCTGCGCGGCATCGAGGACGACAAGCTGCGGCTGTTCTGACGTCGGCGGGAGTACGAGTACGGGGACGGCCCCGGGCGCGGTGAGCGCCCGGGGCCGTCGCCGTGTCGCGGTACGGGGGTCAGGCGGACGGCTCCGCGCCTGCGGAGGTCTCGGACGCGGAGGGCGCGCCGAGGGTGGTGGTCTCGCCCGTCATGGGCGGGGTGGTCGACTCCGTCGGCGCGGTCGTGCTCGGCTCCGGCGAGGGCGTCGCCGACGAGGTGGTCGGCTTCGGAGAGCTCGTCGTGGGCTTCGGGCTGGAGCTCGTCGGGCGCGGCGGGCGCGTGGTCGTACGCGGGCTCGTCGGCGGTGCCGTCGTCGTCGGGGGAGCCGTGGTGGTCGGGCTGTCCGAGGACGAGGGGGTGCCGGAGGTGCCGGGTGTGCCCGAGCTCGTCGGGCCGGACGGCGAGGCGCTGCCGGAGCCGGACGGGCTCGGCGAGTCCGAGTGGGTGGCCTCCCCCGTCTGCGCCGGGTCGGCCTCGCCCTCGGCCGGCGGCTCCTCGCCGTCGAGGCCGTCGTCGGTGCCGCTCTCGCTCGAGGTGCTGTCGGAGGTGACGCGGTCGGTGGCGGGGTTCTCGCCGTTGCCCGAGGTGGCGCCGAGGGTCACGACGGTGCCGAGGACCGCGACGAGCAGCGCGCCCGCGCCGACCGCGACGAGGTTGCGGCGGGCGCCGCTGAGGATGCCGCCCTTGAGGCCGGGGCGGCGGCCGTCCCTCCCGGCGGTGGCGGGGCCGGCGACGAGCGTCGGGCCCTCGTCGGCGAAGTCGGGGAACGCGGGCACAGGGGCCGCCGCGGGGGTCCGGACGGGTCCGCCCGGCAGCGGGGCCGTGAGGGGCTCCTTGCTCATCAGGGCGGGGCGGGCGGCCGGGCCGCGCAGGGCGGGGGTGCCGCGCGGCGGGGAGACGGGCTCCTCGGGGAGGGGCGCGGCGGCGTGCTCTCCGGAGAGGTCGGCGACGAGCGCGAGCGCCCTGCGGCCGGCGACGGTGCCGCGCTTGTCGGCGAGCACCCCGCGCATGGCGATGGAGGCCTCCAGCTCGGCGCGGGCGCGCTCCAGGTTCCCGGCGCAGATCGCGAGGACGCCGAGCTCGTGGTGGAAGTAGGCCTCCTCGGCGACGTCTCCGGTGAGCCGGGCGGCTTCCTGTCCGGCGCGCAGGGCCCGCTCCCATGCGCCCCAGTGCAGTCCTGCGGCGAAGGCGGGCGCGGCGGCGCGGGCGAGGAGGACGGCGGTGGTCCGGTGCTCGGCGTCGGTGGCGGCCCCGGCGCCGGGGATCAGGGTGGTGAGGGCGGCGAGCAGGGCGTCGGACTCGGCGGCGGCCCGCTCGGGGGTGACGGAGGGGTGGGCGGCCCACCAGGCGTAGTGCTGGGCGACGGTGTGGGCGCGGTCGGCGGCCTCGTGCTCGTAGCCGTGGGCGAGGAGCTGGGTGAGGACGCCGGTGGCGAGGCGGTAGCGGGGGCCGACCGGGGAGAGCAGTCCGCAGGCCACGAGTTCGCCGAGGGCGGCGTCGGCGTGGGTGTCGCCGACGAGGGCCGGGAGGTGCGCCTGGTGCGGGACCTCGCCGCCGAGGGCGACGGCGAAGCGCAGGGCGGTCTGGGCGGAGCGGCTGAGGCGGGAGGCGAGGAGGGCGGCGGGGGCGGCGCCCTCGCCGAGGCTGGGCAGCGGTATCTCGCGCAGTTCGACGTCGGAGTCGTCGACGCCGTCGAAGGCGGCGGCTGCGGCGGCCGCCGCGGCGGCGGGGTCGGCGGGCCCGAAGGCCTCTTCGAGGGCGCCGAAGGCGTCGAACTCGGCGGGGGTGACGCGCAGCCGGTCGCGCTGCCGGAGCAGGGCACCGGCCTGGACGAAGCGGAGCGGGAGGCCTTCGGACTCGAACCACAGGTCGCCGGCCCAGTTGGCCTCCTCGTCGGTGAGGGGGCGGCCGACGGCGCTCTCCAGGAGCTTCAGGGCGGCGCCGCGGCCGAGGCCGGCGAGGAGGATCTCCTCGATGTGGGCGTCGGCGGAGGGCGCGGGCGTGTCGGGTCCCGCGGCGAGGAGGAAGGCGCACTCGGGGGCGGCGGCGAGGAGCTCGTCGAGGGCGGCGCCGCCGAACTCGAGGTCGTCGACGACGACGACGGCGCCGATGTCGCGGGCCCGGTCGAGGAGGGTGTCCCGGTCGGGGCGGTGGCCGGGGGCGTACCGGACGGCGGTGAACAGCTCGTGGAGCAGCTCGGTGGGGGTGCGGTGGTGGCCGGAGAGGCGGACGACGCCGTCGGGGGCGAGGCCGGCGCAGTCGGCGGCGACGGCGTCGAGGAGGGCGGTGCGGCCGGATCCGGGGGCGCCGGTGAGGCGGGCGGAGCGGCCTCCGCCGAGGATGCCGGTGAGCCGCTCGCGCTCCTCGTGGCGTTCGAGGAGGGGCAGCTCGGGCGCGGCGGGGCCCGGCGGGACGGGCGGGGCGGCGGCGCGGGCGGCCTCGGCGCGCTCGTCGGGGGTGCGGGGCCGGGGGGCGGCCGGTTCCTGCCCGGGCGGGCAGGGTTCGATCTCGCTGCCGTCGACGGGGTTGACGGTGAGGAGCAGTTCGCCGGAGACGAGCCGGACGACGCGGGCACGCGTGGGCGCCGGCGCGGGCACGCCGCGGCCCTGGCGGGCCTCCTCGCCCTCGGTCTCGTGACCGTACTCCTCCGACCCAGGGTTGATCGGGTCCATGGTCCAAGCTCCCAAGAAGCGGTGTCCGGTGCCCGCCGGGTGATTCCGTCCGTGTGCAGGCGGGTCCGTCAATGTGCGGGCGACCGAACCCTAGACCGTGGTCAGACGCTCGGGAACAGCCGGGGTGCTCCCGAGACCAAGACGTCACGGTCTCGTGAGGATTGAGCGTGACGCCTGGTCCACACAGCTGCTTCACACACGGCGGGGCCGGGGAGGAGTCATACGCGGGGCAGGGACTCCAGGGCGAGGCCGCCCTCGATGGCGAGGATGCGGTGCAGCCGGGTGGCGACGAGGAGCCGCTGCATCTGGGGCGGCACCCCGCGCAGGACGAGGCGCCGGCCGCAGCGGCCGGCCCTCCGGTGGGCGCCCATGATGACGCCGAGTCCGGTCGCGTCCCAGGAGTCGAGGCCGGTCAGGTCGAGCACCAGGTCGCCGACTCCGTCGTCGACGGCCGTGTGCAGGACCGTGCGGGCGTCCGCCGCGCTGCGGACGTCGAGGCGGCCCCCGACGACCAGCTCGACGTGGTCGCCCCTGATGTGCATATGCGCTCCCCGAGAGTGCTCCGTCTTCGCAACAACTGACTGCCGCACGGGCAGATACGTTGCGCCTTGTCAGCGAACCGATACCTGAATTCACCCCACGGAGTGAGGCGGGGTGGCGGGTCCGGCTCAGTACTTGTAGAAGCCCTGCCCGCTCTTGCGGCCGATGTCACCCGCGTCCACCATCCGGCGCATCAGCTCCGGCGGCGCGAACTTCTCGTCCTGGGACTCGGTGTAGATGTTGTTGGCGGCGTTCACCAGGATGTCGATGCCGGTGAGGTCGGCGGTCGCGAGCGGGCCCATGGCGTGGCCGAAGCCGAGCTTGCAGGCGATGTCGATGTCCCCGGCGGTGGCGACGCCCGACTCGTGGAGCTTGGCGGCCTCGACGACGAGGGCCGAGATGAGGCGGGTGGTGACGAAGCCGGCGACGTCGCGGTTGACGACGATGCAGGTCTTGCCGACGGACTCGGCGAACGCGCGGGCGGTGGCGAGGGTCTCGTCGCTCGTCTTGTAGCCGCGGACCAGCTCGACGAGCTGCATCATCGGCACCGGCGAGAAGAAGTGGACGCCGACGACGGCCTCGGGGCGCTCGGTCACCGCGGCGATCTTGGTGATCGGGATCGCGGAGGTGTTGGAGGCGAGGACGGCGCCGTCCTTGGCGATCTTGTCGAGCGAGCGGAAGATCTCGTGCTTGACGTCGAGGTTCTCGAAGACGGCCTCGATGACGACGTCCGCGTCGGCGACGGCGTCGAGCTCGGTGGTGGCGGTGATCCGGCCGAGCGCGGCCGCGGCGTCCTCGGCGCCGAGCTTGCCCTTGGCGACGAACTTGTCGTACGACGCCTTGATGCCGTCGGTGCCGCGGGTCAGGGCGGCGTCGGTGACGTCACGCAGGACGACGTCCCAGCCCGCCTGTGCCGAGACCTGTGCGATGCCGGAACCCATGAGTCCGGCCCCGATGACGGCGAGCTTCCTGGCCACGATCTTCCACCCCTCAACACCTGTTCACTTCTGGCTCTCCGGCGGAGATTAGCGGTCGCGGGGCGCCATGTGACCGCGAAGTAATGCGCGTCACGCCCTCTTTGACGGACGTCACACTCACGACACCCCCCAGGGGGCCGCGCCGTCCCTTTCGCGCCCCCCTTCGGTCGCGGCATACCCCTAGGGGGTATAGAGTCTTCGGCATCCGTCCGGCGGTCGACGCCTGGAGAGGAGGTGCCGTCATGCGTTCGTACGCCCTCGGAGCCGCGCCCGCCCCGCTGCTGCTCCTCACCGGCATGGTCAGCCTGCAGTTCGGGTCCGCCTTCGCGAAACGGCTCTTCGAGGAGACCGGCCCGGCCGGCGCGACCCTGCTCCGGCTGGTCATCGCCGCCGCCCTGCTCTGCCTGCTGTCCCGGCCGGCACCACGGCTGCTGCGCACCCACTGGCGCCTGCTGCTCCCGTACGGGGCCGTCCTCACCGTCATGCAGTTCGCCTTCTACGAGGCCACCGCCCGGCTGCCCCTCGGCGTCGTCGTGACGCTGGAGTTCAGCGGGCCGCTGCTGCTCGCCGCGCTCACCTCGCGCCGCGCCCTCGACCGGCTCTGGGTCGCGGTCGCGGCCGCCGGCCTGCTGGTGCTCGGCGGGACGCGGGGCATGGACGATCCGGTCGGCCTCGCGGCGAGCCTGCTCACCGGCGCGGCGCTCACCGGATACATCCTGCTCGGCGCCCGCGTGGGCCGCGCGGTCCCCGGCGGCTCCGGCCTGGCGCTCGGCCTGACCGTGGCCGCCGTCCTCGCGCTGCCCACCGCCCCGGTGCTCGGCCTGCCCTCCCCCGCCGTCCTCGTCGACCCGGAGGTGCTCGGGGCCGCGCTCGCGGTGGCGGTCCTGACGACCGTCGTGCCCTTCTCGCTGGAGTTCGCGGCGCTGCGGCGGATGCCGCCGCGGGTCTTCGCCGTGCTGTCGACGGTGGAGCCGGTCATCGCGGCCCTGGTGGGCCTCGCCCTCCTGGGCGAACACCTTTCCCCCGCACAGTGGGCCGCCGTGCTCTGCGTGGTGACGGCGGCGGTGGGCACGGCCGTACCCTCCTCGGCCGCCAGGCCCGATCCAGCCCCACCCGAAGGACCTCTCGCACCGTCCGATCGATCCCCTTCCCGGAAGAACGGAGTGCACAGTTGAACACCCTCGCCACCCCCCGGACCCTCGCCACCCCAGGGACCCTCACCACCCCCCGGACCCGCACGGTCCCCGTACCGCCCCGTGTCGCGCCCCTCCTGGAGACCGTCGACCGCTCGGTCCGCTCGGCGGTCCTCGTCGCGGGCGGCTACTTCGACACGGCCGCCGGCATCGGGGAGTTCTCGCTCAGCTCCTTCGCCCTCGCCCGGGAGACCGGCGCCGCCGCCCGCCGCCTGCACCGCGGCAACAAGGTGGTGTACGACGTCATCGTCAACGACCTCGGCATGTCCTGTTCCGACGAGGTCTGTACGCTGCCGGCCGCCGGCCCCGCCCCGCTCGACCTCGCCCCGCTCACCGCCGCGGCCGCGGAAGCCGGGACCTCCTTCACCGTCACCCGCGAGCGCACCCTGCGCAATCGCGCCGCCCGCGCCATGAAGCGCCGGCTGCGCGAACCGGCGGAGCACCCGCTGTTCACCCTGGAGGGCGACGAGATCCTCTTCCGCTCCCGGCAGTACGCGAAGGTGCTCGCGGGGACCGTCAAGGACGACCACGTCGTACCGCGCTGCCCGCTGATCGTCGCCGAGTACTTCGCCCGCTACTTCGACCGGCTGCGGGCCGCCTTCCCCGACTGCGCCCGCCGTCACGTCGTCGACATCAACTCGCTCGCCGACCGGGACAAGGTGACCAAGGGCGCCGAGATCTACCTCCGGACCCAGGCGGACCCCGACGAGGAGATCGTCCTCGTCTTCGCGGACGCGGCCTGCGCCGACCCGATCGCCCTGCCGTACACCGCGGACGACTTCTGACGGACCGCCACCGACCGGAACCAGGACGAGGACAGGGAGTTCAGGCATGGCCACGATCTATCTCGACCACCAGGCGACCACACCGGCGGACCCGGCGGTCGTCGAGGCGATGAGCTTCGCCGCCACCCACTGCTTCGCCAATCCGTCCAGCCCGCACGCGGCCGGCATCCGTGCCTTCCGCGAGGTCGAGCGGGCACGCGGGGCCGTCGCCCGGCTGATCGGGGCGGCGCGCAGCGAGATCTACTTCACCTCCGGCGCGACGGAGGGCAACAACCTCGCGATCAAGGGGGTCGTCACGCCCGGCGAGCGCCGCCATGTGGTGACGACGGCGGTGGAGCACAAGTCCGTGCTCGACAGCTGCCGTTCGCTGCGGGCGGCGGGGCACGAGGTGACCGTGCTGCCCGTCGACGCCGAGGGCCGGGTCTCGGCGCGCCAGGTCGCGGCGGCGCTGCGGCCGGACACGGCGCTGGTCTCGGTGATGCTGGCGAACAACGAGCTCTCCACCATCCAGCCGGTGGCGGAGATCGGCGCGGTCACCCGGGCCGCCGGGGTGCCGCTGCACTGCGACGCGACGCAGGGCGTGGGCTCGCTGCCGGTCGACGTCCGGGCGCTCGGGGTGGACCTGCTCACCTTCTCCGGGCACAAGATCTACGGCCCGAAGGGCGTCGGCGTGCTGTACGTGTCCAACGGCCTGTCGGACCGGGCCCCGCTCGCGCCGCTCCTGCACGGCGGCGGTCAGGAGCGCGGGCTGCGGGCGGGCACGGTCAACACGGCCGCCGTCATCGGCCTCGGCGCGGCCGTGGGCGTGCTCGCGGCGGGCCGGGAGGAGGAGTCGGTCCGGCTCGCCGGGCTGCGGGACCGGTTCCTGGCGACGCTCGCGGAGCTGGTTCCGTACACGCTGAACAGCGGTACGGGCCCGGGGTTCCTGCCGCACGCGGTGAACCTGTCCTTCGCGGGCACGGACGCCCAGCAGCTGCTCCTGGAGGTCACGGACATCGCCGTGTCGACGGGTTCGGCGTGCAACAGCTCGGCGCAGGAGCCCTCGCACGTCCTGACGGCGGCCGGTCTGGCGCCGGAGCGGATCCGGGGCAGCATCCGGGTGGGCTTCGGCCGCTTCACCACGGAGGAGGACGCCGTCCACGCGGCCCGCGCCCTCGCGGCCGGGGTGTCGGGCCCGGCGGCCCGGGCGGCGGCCTGACGACCGGCGGCGAAGGGCCCGCCCGGGTGCCGGGCGGGCCTTCAGCCCTCGCGCACCGCGTACGTCAGGACCTTCTCGCTCAGCAGCTCCTCGATCTCGTCGAGGAGGACGAGGGCCTCGCGGGAGACGGCGGTCGCCTTGCGTCCGGCGGTCATCTCGCCGGTGATGTAGCCGACGACGGTGTTCTCGATCCAGGCGATCTGGCCACCGACGAGCAGCGGCAGCGGGTCGTCGCCGGCCGCGCCGGTCTCCTCGCGCAGGGTGGTCACGACGGCCTCGTGGACCTGGTCCCGCAGGTGGAAGAGGCGGGCCTTGAGGGTGGGCGCGTGCTCGATGACGTTCATGAAGGCGTCGAAGCCGTCCATGAGTCCGTACGCCGGGGAGACGGCCCCGATGTCCTGGCGCAGCTCGCGCAGGACCGCGTGGGCGGCGGACTCGCCCCGGTCGCGGCCGCGGATCATCCGGGCGAGGCGCAGGGTGACGCCGTCCATCCGGTCGAGGAAGAGGTCCTCCTTGGCCGGGAAGTAGTTGTAGACGGTGTTGACGGAGACGTCCGCCGCCTCGGCGACGTCCGCGACGGTCACGCTCACGAATCCGTGCTCCAGGAAGAGCCCGGTCGCGATGTCCGAGATCCGCTGCTTCGTCTCGCGCTTCTTGCGTTCCCTGAGTCCCTCGGCCATGGCCTCATCCTAGGCTCCCTGAAATTTCGGTGCCCCTGAAATCTTGCTCCGTCTGAAATTTTGGTGACGTTGCAAAATTTCAGTGACTCTGTTTTCGTGGTCGCCATGCCCATCATCAGCACAGCCGGGCTCGCCCGGACCTTCACGACCAGGAGCGGCCCCGTGGAGGCCGTCCGCGGGATCGACCTGACCGTCCGGCCCGGCGAGATCCTCGGACTCCTCGGCCCCAACGGCGCCGGCAAGACCACCACCCTCCGGATGCTCACGACGCTCCTGCCGCCCACCGGCGGTGCCGCCACCGTCGCCGGCCACGACCTCGTCAGGGACCCCGCCGCCGTACGCCGGTGCATCGGGTACGTCGCCCAGTCCGGCGGCCTCGACCCCCAGGAGACCGTCCGCTCCGAGCTCGTCATGCAGGGCAGGCTCTACGGGCTGGACCGGGCCCGTGCGACCGCCCGTGCCGACGAGCTCGCGGCCGACCTCGGCCTCACCGGGCTCCTCGACCGGAAGACCCCGGCGCTCTCCGGCGGCCAGCGCCGCCGGCTCGACCTCGCGATGGGGCTCACCCACCGCCCGGAGGTCCTGTTCCTCGACGAACCGACGACCGGCCTCGACCCCGGCAGCCGCGCCGACCTGTGGGCCCTGGTCCGGCGGCTGCGCGACGAGCACGGCACCACCGTCGTCCTCACCACGCACTACCTCGACGAGGCCGACGCGCTCGCCGACCGGCTCGTGATCGTGGACAAGGGCACGGTCGTCGCCGAGGACAGCCCCGCCGGCCTCAAGGCCGCGCACGGCGTGACCAGCCTCCAGGAGGCCTTCCTCGCCGCCACCGGCCGCGCCCCGGCCCCCGCCGACACCACCCCCGTAGCGGTCTAGGAGACCCGTGATGCTGCTCCACGACACCGCGCTGCTCTTCGGGCGCTACGCCCGCCAGACCCTGCGCTCCCCGTTCCAGATCTTCTTCGGCGCCCTGATGCCGCTGCTCTACCTGTTCTTCTTCGGACCGCTGCTCACCGGCATCCCGCTCGGCCGCGAGGGCGACTCCTGGCAGATCCTCGTCCCCGGCCTGCTGCTCCAGCTCGGCCTCTTCGGGGCTTCGTTCGCCGGCTTCTCGATCATCATGGAGAAGAACTGGGGCGTGTTCGACCGGATGCGGGTCACCCCGGTGAGCCGGCTCGCCCTGCTGCTCGGCCGGGTCCTGCGGGACGCCGCGCTCTTCGTCTTCCAGGCGGTCCTGCTCGTCCTGGTGGCGATCCCGATGGGCCTGCGGGCCCCGGTCGCCGGCATCCTCCTCGGCTTCGGCTTCGTCGCCCTGCTCTCCGCCGCGCTCGCCTCGCTGTCGTACGCACTGGCCCTGAAGCTGCGCACCCCGCAGGAGTTCGGCCCCGCGATCAACACGCTCGCGATGCCGGCGATGCTGCTCTCGGGCCTGATGCTGCCGATGGCGCTCGCCCCCGGCTGGCTCGACGTGGTCTCGCGCCTCATGCCGCTCCGCTATCTGGTGGACGCGGTCCGGGAGGCGTACATCGGCCACTACACGACGCCGACCATGCTGTACGGGGTGCTGGTCGCCCTCGCGCTGACGGCGCTCGCCGTGACGGTCGGCACACGCACGTTCCGGAGCGCCGGTGCCTAACTAGGCTGGACCCCATGGTCAATCTGACGCGTATCTACACCCGTACCGGCGACAAGGGCACCACGGCGCTCGGCGACATGAGCCGGACCGCCAAGACGGATCTGCGGATCTCGGCCTACGCCGACGCCAACGAGGCCAACGCCGCCATCGGGACGGCCATCGCCCTCGGACAGCTCGACGAGGAGCTCGTGAAGGTCCTCGTCCGCATCCAGAACGACCTCTTCGACGTGGGCGCGGACCTCTGCACGCCGGTGGTGGAGAACCCCGAGTACCCGCCGCTGCGCGTCGAGCAGGGCTACGTCGACAAGCTGGAGGCCGACTGCGACCGCTTCCTGGAAGAGCTCGACAAGCTGCGCTCCTTCATCCTGCCGGGCGGCACGCCCGGGGCGGCCCTGCTGCACCAGGCGTGCACGGTGGTCCGGCGGGCGGAGCGCTCCACGTGGGCGGCCCTGGAGGTGCACGGCGAGACGATGAACGCCCTGACCGCCACGTACCTCAACCGGCTATCGGACCTGCTCTTCATCCTTGCCCGCACGGCGAACAAGGAGGTCGGGGACGTGCTCTGGGTCCCGGGCGGCGACCGCTGAGCCGGCCTCCGGGTCCTTCTTCGGCCGGACGAAGTAGCTCAGCGCGATCAGACCGTGGATGCCGACGGCCCGCCAGGCGGCGAACATCCAGCTCCGCAGGCCGTCGGTGTTCCCGTCGTCGCCGACGTACCAGAGGGCGAGGAGCAGCAGGACCGTGGCGATGGCGCCGCCGACCAGCGTGCCCAGCCAGATCCTGCCCTCGTGACGGGCGCGCGCCATGCCGTACTTCGGGGGCTTCGGGGGCGGCGGGGCGCCGCCGAGGCGGTGGGCGGCGTGGCCGTCGAGCCACTTCACGGTGCGGTGGCCGTGGCCGACCGTGTAGCCGATGTACAGCGCGGCGAGGCCGTGCTCCCAGCCGGGTTCGCCGCCGTTCTTGAGGTCGATCGCGGTGGCGACGAGGAGCACGACCTCCAGCAGCGGCTCGCCGAGCAGCAGCGCCATACCCGTCCGGGGCATCTTCAGGAGGTAGCGGGTGGCGAGGCCGGCGGCCAGCAGGACCCAGAAGCCGACCTCGCAGAGCACGATCAGCGTGACGATCACGGCGGTTCCCCTCTCGGTTCCCCTTCAGCGTCCCGTGGGTCCGCGCCCGGTTCGTCGTCGCCGGTGACGAATCGGGCCTACATCCTTCGACGGAGGGACGGATCGGCCGGGGCGAGGAGGTCCCGGCCCGGTGCGGCATGTTGGATGAGTACGTGACAGTCCCCCGCCCGCACCGCGACGACCTGCTCATCGCCGCCACCGGCCTCGTCGGCGGCCTGCTCCTCTGGTCGTTCGGTCTTCACACCCAGGTGGACCGGCTGTTCACCCAGCGCTGGGCGACGCTCGTGCCGCTCGTGGTGATGGCCGGGTGCGAGGCGATGCGCCGGACGGCGCCCAGGGCGGCGCTGACGGTCGGCACGCTCGCGATCGTCGCGGACCAGTTCACGTACGGAAGCCTGGCCACCGTCCTGATGTTCACGGACGTCGTCTACGCGGCCGTCGTGTACGGGCCGACCGCCCACGCCCGCCGCGTCCCGTACTCCACCGGTCTCGTGACGGTCGGGGTGACGATCGGCTTCCTCGTCTGGTGGCAAAACGCGTACGCGCTGCTCGTCGGGGTCATCACCGGCATGATCTCCTTCCTTCCGGCGGTGACGGGCGCCATCGTCCGCAACCACCGCGAGGCGGCGGACGCCGCCCGGCTGCGGGCCGAACAGACGGCGCTGCTCGCCGAGATGGACCGGGCGCAGGCAGTGGTGGCCGAGCGGGCGCGGATGGCGCGCGAGCTGCACGACATGGTGGCGAACCACCTCTCGGCGATCGCGATCCACTCCACCGCCGCGCTCTCCCTCGACGAGCCGGCCACCACCCGGCAGGCGCTGACGGTGATCCGGGAGAACAGCGTGGCGGGTCTCGCCGAGATGCGGCGGCTCATCGGACTCCTTCGGGACAGCAGCGGGGACGCCGAGCCGGGAGCGGTGCCGAGCCTCGACGCACTGGACGGTCTGCTCGCCCGGGCCCGGACGAACGGCTCGTCCGGCGGGCTGGAGTTCGTCCTCCACGACACCCGGCCCGCGGGCGGAGCCGCCCTGCCGGCGCCGGTGGAGCTGGCCGCGTACCGGATCGTGCAGGAATCGCTGGCCAACGCGGTCAAGCACGCCTCCCCCGGTACCGTCACCGTGCGGGTGGGCCGCGGCGACGGGGTCCTGACCGTGGCCGTCGACTCGCCGTACGGGAGGCGGCCGGGGCCGTCGGCGCCCGGGACGGGTTCGGGACTGGTGGGGATGCGGGAGCGCGCGGAGCTGCTCGGCGGGGAGTTCCGGGCGGCGGCCGCGGGAACGGTCTGGCAGGTGCGGGCCGTGCTGCCCGCGGACGAGAAGGCGGGGAACGCATGACGATCCGGGTGGTCGTGGCCGAGGACCAGTCCGCGGTGCGGGCGGGGCTCGTGCTGATCCTGGGCAGCGCGCCGGACATCGAGGTGGTCGGCGAGGCGGCGGACGGCGAGCGCGCGGTGGAGCTGGCACGCGAACTGCGCCCGGACCTGGTCCTGATGGATGTGCAGATGCCCCGGATGGACGGGGTGACGGCGACCCGTCTGGTGGTGTCGGAGGGTCTCGCCGACGTGCTCGTCCTGACGACGTTCGACCTGGACGAGTACGTCTTCGGGGCGCTGCGGGCCGGGGCCTCGGGCTTCCTGCTGAAGGACACGGAGGCGAAGGACCTGATCACGGCGGTACGGACGGTGGGGCGCGGGGAGGGGCTGATCGCCCCGGCGGTGACGCGCCGGCTGATCGCGGAGTTCGCGGCCCCGAGCCGTCCGGCGGCGGACTCCGCCGTACTGGACGTGCTGACGCCCCGGGAGCGGGAGGTGCTGGGGGCGCTCGGCCTGGGTCTGTCGAACGCGGAGATCGCGGTACGCCTCGACATGGCGGAGGCGACGGTGAAGACGCACGTCAGCAAGGTGCTGGGAAAGCTGGAGCTGCGGAGCAGGGTCCAAGCGGCCGTACTGGCGCAGGAGTTGGGGGTTTAGCAGATCTTTGCCGACGTTGGTCTGGACCTCTTGACGATTGGTCCAGACCTTCCTACGCTCGCGGGGCGCGCGCATCTCCACGGACCACCCCCACCTTGTCCGTCCGCAACTTGAGGAGCACCGTTGAGCACTCAAGCACCGACGCGCAGAGCAGGGTTCAGACACCGGACCGCCGCCGGACTGACCGCCCTGATCCTGCCGCTGGCCGCCATGGTCGGCCTCGCCTCCCCCGCCGAAGCCGCCGCCTCGGCCACCGCGACCTACACCAAGCCCCAGGACTGGGGCACCGGCTTCGAAGGCAAGTGGACGGTGAAGAACACCGGCACCACGACCCTCTCCTCCTGGACCGTCGAGTGGGACTACCCCTCCGGCACCGCCGTCACCTCCGCCTGGGACGCCACCGTCACCAGCTCCGGCACCCACTGGACCGCCAAGAACGTCGGCTGGAACGGCACCCTCGCCCCCGGTGCCTCCGTTTCCTTCGGCTACAACGGCACCGGCTCCGGCGCGCCCACCGGCTGTAAGATCAACGGCGCTCCCTGCGACGGCACCAGCCAGCCGGGCGACAACCCGCCCTCGGCCCCCGGCACCCCGGTCGCCTCGAACATCACCGACACCTCGGCGAAGCTCACCTGGACCGCGGCCACCGACGACAAGGGCGTCAAGAACTACGACGTCCTGCGCGACGGCACGAAGGTGACCACCACCACCGGTCTCACCTTCACGGACAGCGGCCTCACCGCGGGCACCGACTACGCGTACACCGTCGTCGCCCGCGACACGATCGACCAGACCGGCCCCGCCGCCGGCCCGGTCGCCGTCCGCACCACCGGCGGAGGCGGCGGCCAGCCCCTCCCGAACGCCGTGAAGATGGGCTACTTCACCAACTGGGGCGTCTACGGGCGCAACTACCACGTGAAGAACATCGTGACCTCGGGCTCCGCGTCCAAGATCACCCACATCAACTACGCCTTCGGCAACGTCACCGGCGGCAAGTGCACCATCGGCGACTCCTACGCCGACTACGACAAGGCCTACACCGCCGACCAGTCCGTCGACGGCGTCGCCGACACCTGGGACCAGCCGCTGCGCGGCAACTTCAACCAGCTCCGCAAGCTGAAGAAGGCCTACCCGAACATCAAGATCCTGTGGTCCTTCGGCGGCTGGACCTGGTCCGGCGGCTTCGGCCAGGCCGTACAGAACCCGACCGCCTTCGCCCAGTCCTGCTACGACCTGGTCGAGGACCCGCGCTGGGCCGACGTCTTCGACGGCATCGACCTGGACTGGGAGTACCCCAACGCCTGCGGCCTGTCCTGCGACACCAGCGGCGCGGCCTCCTTCAAGAACATGATGCAGGCCATGCGCGCCAAGTTCGGCGCCAACAACCTGATCACCGCTGCCGTCACGGCCGACGCCTCCGCCGGCGGCAAGATCGACGCCGCCGACTACGCGGGCGCCGCGCAGTACATGAACTGGTTCAACGTCATGACGTACGACTTCTTCGGCGCCTGGGCGGCGCAGGGCCCGACGGCCCCGCACTCCCCGCTCACCTCGTACGCCGGCATCCCGCAGGCGGGCTTCAACTCCGCCGAGGCGATCGCCAAGTTCAAGGCGAAGGGCGTCCCCGCCAACAAGCTGCTGCTCGGCATCGGCTTCTACGGACGCGGCTGGACCGGCGTCACCCAGGACGCCCCCGGCGGCTCGGCGACCGGCCCCGCGCCGGGCACCTACGAGCAGGGCATCGAGGACTACAAGGTCCTCAAGAACTCCTGCCCGGCCACCGGCACCGTCGCGGGCACGGCATACGCCAAGTGCGGCAGCAACTGGTGGAGCTACGACACCCCGGCGACCGTGAACTCGAAGATGAGCTGGGCCAAGAACCAGGGCCTCGGCGGAGCGTTCTTCTGGGAGTTCAGCGGTGACACCGGCAACGGCGAGCTGGTCGGCGCCATCAACAGCGGCCTGAACTAGCCGGAACGACGAAGCGGGGGACGGCGCAGCACGCCGTCCCCCGCTTCAGCCGTATCAGGCCACGTTCACTCGCTGCCCGGGAGGCGCCGCCTCCAGCCAGGCCATGAAGCCCGTCCGGGCGTCCTCGCTCATCGCGAGCTCCAGGCGGACGCCCTCGTACATACAGGGCTGGATCACCGCGTCGGAGAGCAGCGCGAGCTCCTCCTCGCCCGCCGGCATCCGGCGCTCCAGGGCCACGATGGAGGAGCGCTCCAGGACCCGGCGCGGGCGGGGCGAATACGAGAAGACACGGAACCAGGCGATCTCGTCACCGCTGTAGCGGGCGACGCCGTACACCCAGCCCTTGCCGGTCGGATCCGGCTCGTCGGGGATGTCCCAGCGCAGCGAACAGTCGAAGGTGCCGCCGGCGCGCTGGATCAGCCTCCGGCGCAAGCCGAAGACGAAGAGCCCGATCACCACCAGTGCGACGACCAGGCCGCACACGAGCAGAGCGAGGAACATCTTCACCGACCTCCTCGCTGCGTCCCGTAGCCGGCACCGCCGGCAGAACCGAATACAACCTGCATCTGCATCGCCTCAGCCGCGACACGCTCCGGAGTATTCCGGACCGTGCCGCGGCTGAGGGCACTACTACTCGGCGCGGACCGTCAGCGGACGGACACCGCGCGCAGCCGGACCTCGGCGCGCCGCTCGGCGGCGGCGTCGGAGTCCGTCTTCGCACGCTCCAGCGCGCGCTCGGCGCGCTGGGCGTCGATCTCGTCCGCCAGCTCGCAGATCTCCGCGAGCAGAGACAGCTTGTCGTCGGCGAACGAGATGAATCCGCCGTGGACGGCGGCGACGACGGTCGCGCCCTCGCTCGTACGGATGGTCACCGGGCCCGACTCCAGCACACCGAGCAGCGGCTGGTGGCCGGGCATGACGCCGATGTCGCCGGAGGTGGTACGCGCGATGACCAAGGTGGCCTCGCCGGACCAGACACTCCGGTCCGCGGCGACCAGCTCGACGTGCAGCTCAGCAGCCAAGGGTGGCTCCTCGGGTCACCACCCGGCGGTCGTGCCGGGTGTTGGGGTCAATTCTAGGGGGCGTGGAGAGGGGGACGGGACGGATCCCGCCCCCCTCAGGCGAGCACGAGGCTCAGGAGACGCCGAGCTCCTTGGCGTTGTTCTTGAGGTCCTCAAGGCCACCGCACATGAAGAACGCCTGCTCCGGGAAGTGGTCGAACTCACCGTCGCAGATCGCGTTGAACGCGGCGATCGACTCGTCGAGCGGAACGTCCGAACCGTCCACACCGGTGAACTGCTTCGCCGCGTGGGTGTTCTGGGACAGGAAGCGCTCGACACGGCGGGCGCGGTGGACAACGAGCTTGTCCTCCTCGCTCAGCTCGTCGATACCGAGGATCGCGATGATGTCCTGGAGGTCCTTGTACTTCTGCAGGATTCCCTTGACGCGCGTGGCGGCGTCGTAGTGCTCCTGCGCGATGTAGCGCGGGTCCAGGATCCGGGACGTGGAGTCCAGCGGGTCCACGGCCGGGTAGATGCCCTTCTCGGAGATCGGACGGGAGAGAACCGTCGTCGCGTCGAGGTGGGCGAAGGTGGTCGCCGGCGCCGGGTCCGTGAGGTCGTCGGCGGGGACGTAGATCGCCTGCATCGAGGTGATCGAGTGACCACGGGTCGAGGTGATGCGCTCCTGGAGGAGACCCATCTCGTCGGCCAGGTTCGGCTGGTAACCCACCGCGGAGGGCATACGGCCGAGCAGGGTCGAGACCTCGGAACCGGCCTGCGTGAAGCGGAAGATGTTGTCGATGAAGAACAGCACGTCCTGCTTCTGCACATCGCGGAAGTACTCCGCCATGGTCAGACCGGCGAGGGCCACGCGCAGACGGGTGCCCGGGGGCTCGTCCATCTGGCCGAAGACCAGCGCGGTCTTGTCCAGAACGCCGGACTCTTCCATCTCCGCGATGAGGTCGTTGCCCTCACGCGTGCGCTCACCGACACCGGCGAACACGGAAACGCCCTCGTGCAGCTTCGCCACACGCATGATCATTTCCTGGATCAGAACGGTCTTGCCGACACCGGCACCACCGAACAGACCGATCTTTCCACCCTTGACGTACGGGGTGAGAAGGTCGACGACCTTCAGGCCGGTCTCGAACATCTCGGTCTTCGACTCGAGGTCCGCGAACGCCGGGGCCTTGCGGTGGATGGACCACCGCTCGCCGACCTCGGACTCGGCCTCGGGCTCGTTCAGGATCTGGCCCAGCGTGTTGAACACGCGACCCTTGGTGACGTCACCGACGGGCACCGTGATGCCGTCGCCGGTGTCGACCACGGGGGCCTGGCGGACCAGACCGTCGGTGGGCTGCATCGAGATGGTGCGGACAATGCCGTCACCGAGGTGCTGCGCGACCTCGAGGGTCAGCGTCTTGATCGCGCCCTCCTCGGCCGGGTCGGCGACCTCGACGTGCAGGGCGTTGTAGATCTCCGGCATCGCGTCGACGGGGAACTCCACGTCGACGACCGGGCCGATGACCCGGGCGACGCGGCCCGTGGCGGCGGCCGTCTCAACAGTGGTCGTCATTACTTGTCACTCCCCGCGGTCGCGTCGGCCAGGGCTGCGGTGCCACCGACGATCTCGCTGATTTCCTGGGTGATTTCGGCCTGGCGGGCCGCGTTGGCAAGTCGGGAGAGGTTGTTGATCAAGTCTCCCGCGTTGTCGGTCGCCGACTTCATCGCGCGGCGCGTGGCGGCGTGCTTGGAAGCAGCCGACTGGAGCAGCGCGTTGTAGATACGGCTCTCGACGTAGCGCGGCAGAAGGGCGTCGAGGACGTCCTCCGCCGACGGCTCGAAGTCGTACAGCGGACGGAGGGTGTCCGGCTCGCCGGCCTCCTTCGCCACCTCGTCGAGGCTGAGGGGCAGCAGCCGGGCCTCGATCGCCGTCTGGGTCATCATCGAGACGAACTCGGTGTAGACGATGTGGAGCTCGTCCACACCACCCTCGGCCGTGTCCTTCTCGATCGCCTCGATCAGCGGTGCCGCGATCTTCTTGGCGTCCGCGTACGTGGGCTCGTCCGTGAAGCCGGTCCACGTGTCGCTCAGCTTCCGCTCACGGAAGTTGAAGTGCGCGACACCACGGCGACCGACGACATAGATGTCGACCGCGCGGCCCTCGCCCTCCAGCTTCTTGATGAGCTTCTCCGCCGCCTTGATGGCGTTGGAGTTGAAGGCACCGGCCAGACCGCGGTCGCTCGAGAGGAGCAGGACCGCGGCACGGCTCGGGTTCTCCGCCTCGGTGGTCAGCGGGTGCTTGTCGTTCGCACCGGTTGCCACCGCCGTGACCGCGCGGGTGAGCTCGGTCGCGTACGGAGTCGACGCCTGCACCTTGCGCTGCGCCTTGACGACACGCGAGGCGGCGATCATCTCCATCGCCTTGGTGATCTTCTTCGTCGCGGTGACGGATTTGATGCGACGCTTGTAGACCCGGAGCTGCGCTCCCATGAGTCAGGTCCCTTCCGTCGTCACTTCGAGACGTTGACGGCGGCAGGGGCGTCCGCGCCGAGCAGCTTGCCGTCGGACGTCTCGAACTGCTGCTTGAACTCCGCGATGGCGTCGGCGACGGCCGTCAGGGTGTCGTTCGACATCTTCTTGCCCTCACGGATGGAGGTCATGAGACCGGAGTGGCTCTGGCGGAGGAACGCCAGGAGCTCGGCCTCGAAGCGGCGGATGTCGGCCACCGGGACGTCGTCCATCTTGCCGGTGGTACCGGCCCAGACCGAGACGACCTGGTTCTCCGTGGGCATCGGCTGGTACTGAGCCTGCTTGAGCAGCTCGACCATCCGCTGACCGCGCTCCAGCTGCGCCTTCGAGGCCGAGTCCAGGTCGGAACCGAAGGCCGCGAAGGCCTCCAGCTCACGGAACTGGGCCAGGTCCACGCGGAGGCGGCCGGCGATCTGCTTCATCGCCGGGTGCTGGGCGGAGCCACCGACACGGGAGACCGAGATACCGACGTTCAGGGCCGGACGCTGGCCGGCGTTGAACAGGTCGGACTCCAGGAAGCACTGGCCGTCGGTGATGGAGATGACGTTGGTCGGGATGAACGCGGAGACGTCGTTGGCCTTCGTCTCGACGATCGGCAGACCGGTCATCGAACCCGCGCCCAGCTCGTCCGAGAGCTTCGCGCAGCGCTCGAGGAGACGGGAGTGCAGGTAGAAGACGTCACCCGGGTAGGCCTCACGGCCCGGCGGGCGGCGCAGCAGCAGCGACACGGCGCGGTAGGCGTCGGCCTGCTTCGACAGGTCGTCGAAGACGATGAGGACGTGCTTGCCCTGGTACATCCAGTGCTGACCGATGGCGGAACCGGTGTACGGCGCCAGGTACTTGAAGCCGGCCGGGTCGGACGCCGGGGCGGCGACGATCGTCGTGTACTCGAGCGCACCGGCCTCTTCCAGGGCGCCGCGAACGGACGCGATGGTCGAGCCCTTCTGGCCGACGGCGACGTAGATGCAGCGGACCTGCTTGTTCACGTCGCCCGAGCGCCAGTTGTCGCGCTGGTTGATGATCGTGTCGACGCACAGCGCGGTCTTGCCGGTCTGACGGTCACCGATGATCAGCTGACGCTGACCACGGCCGACCGGCGTCATGGCGTCGACGGCCTTGTAGCCGGTCTCCATCGGCTCGTGCACCGACTTACGGGCCATAACGCCCGGGGCCTGCAGCTCGAGGGCGCGGCGGCCCTCGGTCGCGATCTCGCCGAGACCGTCGATCGGGTTACCGAGCGGGTCGACGACGCGACCCAGGTAGCCCTCACCGACACCGACGGAGAGGACCTCGCCGGTGCGCTGCACCGACTGTCCCTCCTCGATACCGCTGAACTCGCCGAGGACGATCGCACCGATCTCGCGCTCTTCGAGGTTCAGCGCGAGACCCAGGGTCCCGTCCTCGAACTTCAGCAGCTCGTTCGCCATGGCCGAGGGAAGACCCTCGACCTTCGCGATACCGTCACCGGCCAGGCTGACCGTGCCGACCTCCTCGCGCGAGGCCGCGTCCGGCTGGTACGACTGGACGAAGTTCTCCAGTGCGTCCCGGATCTCCTCCGGCCGGATCGTGAGCTCCGCCATCTGGGTTCCCTGCTCTCCTTGTTGGGCCCGAAGTTTCTTAAGGGGTCTGGGGGCCGACCCCCAGGAATCTTCTGCAATCTCTGCACGGCCCAACCGGGCCGCTGGTGATGCTGTGTTGCTGTGCTGCCTTGATGCTGCTGTGGTCGCTGCCGTCAGCCGGCCAGTCGACGGGTCGCCTCGCCGAGGCGCTCCGCGATGGAACCGTCGATGACCTCGTCGCCGACCCGCACCGTGATCCCGCCGAGGACCGCGGGGTCCACGTCCATGTTCAGGTGCATCTCGCGGCCGTACAGCTTGGCCAGAACGGCGCCGAGGCGCTGCTTCTGCTGGTCCGACAGCGGCACCGCCGAGGTGACGACGGCGACCATCCGGTCCCGGCGCGCCGCGGCGAGCTTGGACAGGGACTCGAGTCCCGCTTCCAGGCTACGTCCCCGGGGCTGGGTCACCAGACGGACGACCAGACGCTCGGTGGTCGCGTGGGCCTTGCCGCCGAGCAGGCTGCTGAGCAGCGTGCCCTTCGCGGTGGCCGTCGCGGCCTTGTCCGTCAGCGCCGAGCGGAGCTCGGTGCTGGAGGACACGATCCGGCCGAACCGGAACAGCTCGTCCTCGACGTTGTCCAGCGCACCCGCCTTCTGCGCCGCGGTGAGGTCGGCGGTGTTCGCCAGCTCCTCGGCCGCGTCGACCAGGTCACGCGAGCGCGACCAGCGGGAACGGACCATGCCCGACACCAGGTCGACGGCCTCGCCGCCCACCTGGCCGCGCAGGAGTCGCTGCGCGAGCTCGGCCTTGGCCTCACCCGACTGCGCGGGGTCGGTCAGGACCCGGCGCAGCGACACCTCGCGGTCGAGCAGCACGGTGACGGCGGCCAGCTCGTCCGCGAGCTTCGTCGCGTCGACCGGGGTGTTGTCGGTCAGCGCGTCGAGGGACTCGCGGGCGGCGGACAGTGCCTCGCGGCTCGCTCCGTTCATCGGACAGCCTCGGCCTTCTCCTCGAGCTCGTCGAGGAAGCGGTCGATGGTGCGGCTCTGGCGGGCGGTGTCCTCGAGGGACTCGCCGACCAGCTTGCCGGCCAGGTCGGTGGCGAGCTTGCCCACGTCCTGACGCAGCGACGCGGACGCGGCCTTGCGGTCGGCCTCGATCTGCGTGTGGCCGGCCGCGATGATCTCCTCGCGCTGGCGCTGGCCTTCCGCCTTCATCTCCTGGATGATCGCGGTGCCCTGCTCCGTGGCCTCCTGGCGAAGACGCGCGGCCTCGTGGCGAGCCTCGGCGAGCTGGGCCTTGTACTGCTCCAGCACACTCTGAGCCTCGATCTGGGCCGACTCGGCCTTCTCGATGCCACCCTCGATGGCCTCGCGGCGCTCGACCAGAACCTTGTTGATGTTCGGGAGGAGCTTCTTGGCGAGGAAGCCGAAGACGATGACGAAGGCGATCAGGCCGATGACGAGCTCGTCGAGATGCGGGATGAGAGGAGGCTGCGCCTCTTCACCCTGCGCAAGAAGCAGAGCGTTCACATCAGTGCCTTCCGTAAAAAGAATCGGGCAGTCGGTCCGGCTTACTGGTAGACGAAGCCCATGACGATGCCGATGAGGGCGAGCGCCTCACAGAAGGCGAAGCCCATGATCTGGTTGGTACGGATGAGACCAGCGGCCTCGGGCTGGCGGGCGAGCGCCTGCGTACCGTTACCGAAGATGATGCCGACGCCGACGCCGGGGCCGATCGCGGCGAGGCCGTAACCGATCGAGGCGACGTTGCCGACGACGTTGGTCTTGGCGCTGCCACCTTCGGCGGCGAGGTTGATCATGTCGAGAGCAGCGGACATGCCGTTACTTCCTTCTCTTTCAATGACCCGATGGGGGTTGGCCACCGGACGACTGATGGATTCGGGGGTGGAGCTACGGGGCCGGGGAGGCTCAGTGGTGCTCGGAGAGCGCGCCCTGGACGTAGCTGCAGGCCAGGAGGACGAAGACGTACGCCTGGACGGCCTGGATGAAGAGCTCGAAGGCGGTCATCACGAGGACCATCACGAACGAGGCGCCGGCGTAGACGAAGCCCAGGCCGTTCATGAGGTACCAGGTGGCCAGCGAGAACATCACGATCAGCAGGTGACCGGCGAACATGTTCGCGAACAGTCGCACCGCGTGCGTGAAGGGCCGGATCAGGAGGTTCGAGAAGAACTCGAGGACGACGACCATCGGGAGGATGGCACCGAGGGACTTGTCGTAACCGACGATGTTCTTCCAGCCGCCCACGAAGCCGTGCTTCTTGAAGGTGAGCGAGATCCACATGACATACACGATCAGCGCGAGACCGGCCGGGAAGGCGATCAGCGAGGTGACCGGGAACTGGGCGAGCGGAATGATCGACCAGAGGTTCATGATCCAGACGAAGAAGAACAGCGACACCATGAAGGGGACGTACTTCTCGCCGTCCTTCTTGCCGATGATCTCGTAGACGATTCCGCGTCGCACGAAGTCGTAACCGGCCTCGCCGACCATCTGCATCTTGCCGGGGATCAGCTTGGGCTTGTTGAAGGCGGCCCAGAAGAACCCGACGACCACGATGGAGCCGAGAACGGCGAGCAGCATCGGCTTGGTGATCTCGATGCCGGCCACCGTGGCGATGGGCTCGTACATGAACGTGTGCAGGCCCGGCGCCGGGAAGCCACATCCACTGAAGATGTGGCAATCCGGGTCGAAGGCAAGCGTCTTGTCAGCACTCACCGCGGGCTCCTTCAGCGTGGCGCATAGGTACGGCAACCTCGTTGTGTCGGCGCGGCGCGCAGCCGCGGGTCGGCACTGGACTGGTCTTACGAATAAGGGGGCGGCGGTTCGGCATCGAGCCTCTCGCTGGGACAGGCGCCGTTTCGGATGCCCGCGTCCGCAGTGCCGCAGTTGGCACCGGACGATAGCAGGAAGCCGAACGCGGCTTTATCCCGGCCCTACCCTTCACGACTTCGACCCCGTGTTTCCGGGGTCGATGTACGTGATCTTGGCCTTCATGTAGGCCCGGGCCTGTGCGGCGACCCACACCACGGTCGTCGCGAGCAGCGTGAAGGCGAAAGCCTTGAAGTCGAACAGCGTCGTGTTCTTCAGCAAGGCCAGGAAGATGAAGAGCACCAGCAACTGGGCCGTGTAGAGCATGAGCCCCATGGCCTGGAAGAGGTGCGGGAGCGACTTTGCCGTCCGCTGGAGAACCAGCTGCCCGATCCCCATGAAGAGAAGGACCACCAGGGTGCCGACAACGGCACCGAGCGCACCCTTGCCACCGGCGACCACCCCGCTGATGACCGTGGCGATGGCGCCGACGGCTGCGGTGGGTACGGCGGTGTGCAGAAGGATGCGTGCGTCGTTCGACGGCATGGCGGTGTCTCCGCTTGCTCTGGAGGGGGCGGTGGTGTCGTCAGGGACGAGCGTAAGCCCGGTCCGAGGTGGGTCTCGGGGCCAACAGACCGTCGCACTACGGTCTTTCGGCACTGTCGCCGGGTCTCGTGAACCGTATCACAAACTATTTGAATAGGTCTTTACCCATAAGGTGTGCCAACCGTCACACATGAGAGTTACCCCGCGCGTGTGTGCACGACAGCGGGGCACCTTGTCTGCTATTGGCCCTGGATGGGGCTTTCGTCAACCACGCGCCCCGGCCTTACTCCTGTCGGAGAAGCGCGAACGGTGACCGATGGCGGTCGCTCCGTTGACCCCCGCGGGGACGGGCTCCCGCTCCCCCTCGACGGCGTCGAGGGTCTCCGCCACCACGGCGGCCGGCTTGCGGCGGCGGTAGCGGGGCGGCACGACGGCCTGCGCCCAGCGGGGAGCGCGCGGCGTGAAGCGCGGCAGCAGGAGCAGCACGAGACCGATCGCGCTGAGCGCGACCACCCCGAGGACGATCCACATCGACGTCGAGTGGACCGAGTAGGCCAGCGTGCCGAAGGCGATGAGCGCCGACCAGAAGTACATGATCAGCACCGCGCGGCTGTGCGAGTGCCCGATCTCCAGGAGCCGGTGGTGCAGGTGCCCGCGGTCGGCCGCGAACGGCGACTGACCCTTCCACGTACGACGGACGATCGCCAGGACCAGGTCGGCCATCGGGATCGCGATGATCGTCAGCGGCAGCACGAGCGGGATGAAGACGGGCAGGGCGGCGTGGGTGGCCTGCCGGGTCGAGCCCTCGAAGATCTTCAGCGCGTCCGGGTCGACCTGGCCGGTGATCGAGATGGCGGAGGCCGCCAGGATCAGGCCGATCAGCATCGAGCCCGAGTCGCCCATGAAGATCCGCGCCGGGTGCATGTTGTGCGGCAGGAAGCCCAGGCACATGCCCATGAGGATCGCGGCGAAGAGGGTCGCGGGGGCGGCCGCCTCGATCGTGTAGCCGTACCAGAGGCGGTACGCGTACAGGAAGAAGGCCGCGGCGGCGATGCAGACCATGCCGGCGGCGAGACCGTCGAGGCCGTCGACGAAGTTCACGGCGTTGATGGTGAGGACCACCAGGGCGACCGTGAGGAGCGTGCCCTGCCCGGGGGTGAGGGCGACCGTGCCGATACCGGGGATCGGCAGCCACAGGATCGTCAGACCCTGCGCGACCATCACGCCCGCCGAGATCATCTGCGCGCCCAGCTTGATGAGCGCGTCCAGCTCGAACTTGTCGTCGAGAACGCCGATCAGCCAGATCAGCGCGGCGCCGGAGAGCAGCGCGCGGGGCTCGTTGGACTGCTCGAAGACGCTGTTCAGGTTCTGCAGGTGGTCGGCGACGAGGAGTCCCGCGCACAGCCCGAAGAACATGGCGATGCCACCGAGCCGCGGAGTCGGTTCTCGGTGTACGTCGCGGGCGCGGATCTCAGGCATCGCCCCGGTCGCGATGGCGAACTTCCGCACCGGACCGGTGAGCAGATAGGTCACCGCGGCCGTGACACAGAGCGTCAGCAGGTAATCACGCACGGGCTGCCCCACAGGAATAGCTGGCCATCTCAGCCCCACACCCTAGCCGTGCCGTCCATGTGCTTGGAGACACCGGGGCCACCCGAACGGTTGCGTTCGGCCTCCGGTCAGCGCCCATACGGGGGAAATCGGGAGGTCAACTCCCGTACTTCCGCGCGTACCCGGGCCGTTTCCCCGGGGTCGTCCCGCAACGCGACGGTGAACAGTGCGGCAATTCTCGCCATCTCCGGTGCGCCCATCCCCTGCGTGGTGACGGCGGCCGTACCGAGCCGGATCCCGCGGCTCTCCCCGGCCCCGACGCGTACGGCTCCGCCGTGTGGCAGGGCGCAGGTGTCGAGCACCATGCCGGCGGCGGCGAGCCGGGCGCGGGCGGTGCGGCCCTCGACGCCGAGGGGTGCGGGGTCGGCGGTGATGAGGTGGGTGTCGGTGCCGCCGGTGGTCAGCGCGAAGCCCTCTGCGGCGAGCGCGGCCGCGAGGACCTCGGCGTTCTCGACCACCTGATGGGCGTACGCGGTGAACGCCGGAGTGGACGCCTCGCCGAAGGCCACCGCCTTCGCCGCGATCGTGTGCATCTGGGCGCCGCCCTGCGTGAACGGGAACACCGCCCGGTCGATCCGCCCCGCGAGCTCCTCGCCGCAGAGGATCATTCCGCCGCGCGGCCCCCGCAGCACCTTGTGTGTCGTCGCGCACACCACGTCGGCGTACGGGACGGGGGTGGGGGCCGCTCCCCCGGCGACCAGACCGATGGGGTGGGCCGCGTCCGCGATGAGGTAGGCGCCGACCTCGTCGGCGATCTCGCGGAAGATCGCGTAGTCGAGGTGGCGGGGGTACGAGATGGAGCCGCAGACGATCGCCTTGGGGCGGTGGTGGCGGGCGAGCGCGGCGACCTGCTCGTAGTCGACCAGCCCGTTCTCGGCGTCGACGCCGTACGGGACGAAGTCGAACCAGCGGCCGGAGAAGTTGGCGGGCGACCCGTGCGTGAGGTGCCCGCCGTGGCCGAGCCCCATGGCCAGGACCGTGTCACCGGGCCTGAGAAGGGCCGCGTACGCCGCCAGGACGGCCGAGGAGCCGGAGTGGGACTGCACGTTCGCGTGGTCGGCTCCGAAGAGCGCGGTGGCCCGCTCGACGGCGATCCGCTCGGCGGCGTCGGCGTACTCGCAGCCGCCGTGGTGCCGGGCACCCGGGTAGCCCTCGGCGTACTTGTTGGCCAGCGGGGAGCCGAGGGCCGCGAGGACGGCGGGCGACGTGAAGTTCTCGGCCGCGATCAGCTGCAGACTGTCGGCCTGCCGCCGCATCTCCCCGAGCAGCACGTCGGCGACCTCGGGGTCCTGCCGGCGCAGGACGTCGAGTTCCTCATCGGGGGGCGCGGTGACCGGCATGCCACCAATGTAGGCGCGCCCCCGCCACCCCGCCCCTCAGCGCCGGGCCGAGACGCCCGTCAGCGCGGTGAC
The DNA here is from genome assembly GCF_049913175.1 of Streptomyces sp. R-07. NCBI lineage: Bacteria > Bacillati > Actinomycetota > Actinomycetes > Kitasatosporales > Streptomycetaceae > Streptomyces > Streptomyces sp. R-07. The sequence continues at coordinate 5,483,164 of NZ_CP183978.1, read as the reverse complement.
CACCGGATCGAGGGCCTGGTTGAGCCCCTCCTCCCGACGCGCCCCTCACACCGCTCGGCCCTCAGCGCCGGGCCGAGACGCCCGTCAGCGCGGTGACGACAGGGTCCAGCGCCTGATTGATCTCGTCGCCGATCGAGCGGAAGAACGTGATCGGCGCGCCGTACGGGTCGTTGACCTCGTCGGCGTCGACCGAGGGGGCCAGGAGCCACCCGCGTAGAGCCGCGGCCGCGCGGACCAGGGCGCGGGCGCGTTCCACCATGCCCTCGTCGCGGGCGTCCGGGAGCGTGGCCGGGTCGATCGCGCGGACCAGGCGGGTGAACTCCTTCAGGGTGAAGGTGCGCAGGCCCGCCGAGTGGCCCATCGAGATGACCTGCGCCCGGTGGTCGCGGGTCGCCGTCAGGACCAGGTCGGCGCGGATGACGTGCTCGTCGAGGAGTTCACGGCCGACGAAGCCGCTGTAGTCCGCGCCGAAGTCGGCGAGGACCAGTTCCGCGTTGGCCTCCATCGGGGCGCCCTCGTGGCCCCAGGTGCCCGCGCTCTCCACGATCAGGCCGCCGCCGAGGGGGTCGCCGAGGCGGTCGCTCAGGGCATGGCGGGTCAGCCGCTCGGTGATCGGCGAGCGGCAGACGTTGCCGGTGCTGACGTGGAGGATGCGGAAGGTGTCGCTGTCTTCGTGCCCCGCTATGCCACGCCCCTCAGGGGCGGTCAATGTGCCACCTCGAGGTCGGGTACGACCTTCCGGAGCTCCTCCGGGGAGAGCGCGCCCTCGCGCAGCAGCACCGGCACCTTGCCCGTGACGTCGACGATCGAGGACGGGACGATGCCGGGGGTCGGGCCGCCGTCGAGGTAGACGGAGACGGAGTCCCCGAGCATCTGCTGGGCCGCGTCGCAGTCCTCCGGCGCCGGGTGGCCGGTGAGGTTGGCGGAGGAGACGGCCATCGGGCCGACCTCGGTGAGCAGCTCGATCGCGACCGGGTGCAGCGGCATCCGGATGGCGACGGTGCCCCGGCTGTCGCCGAGGTCCCACTGGAGGGACGGCTGGTGCTTGGCGACGAGGGTGAGCGCGCCGGGCCAGAAGGCGTCGACGAGCTCCCAGGCCTGCTCGGAGAAGTCGGTGACCAGGCCGTGGAGGGTGTTCGGGGAGCCGATGAGCACGGGCGTGGGCATGTTGCGGCCGCGGCCCTTGGCGGCGAGCAGGTCACCGACGGCCTCGCTGCTGAAGGCGTCCGCCCCGATCCCGTACACGGTGTCGGTGGGGAGCACGACCAGCTCGCCCCGGCGGACGGCGGACGCGGCCTCGCGCAGACCGGTCACGCGGTCGGTCGCCTCGTTGCAGTCGTATCGCCGTGCCATCAGTTCCCGGCCTCCTCGTACACGTGGTTCGTCATGGCGGTCATGGCATCGCCTTGCGGGCGGTCGCGAAGCGCGGCCGGTTGTTCAGGTCCGGGTGGTCGGCGGCGTCGGCCCAGCCGGCCTCTTCGTTGAAGATCCACGGGACCTGTCCGCCCTGGGTGTCCGCGTGCTCGATGACGACGAGGCCGCCGGGGCGCAGCAGCCGGTGGGCGGTGCGCTCGATGCCGCGGATGGTGTCGAGGCCGTCCTCGCCGGAGAAGAGGGCCATCTCCGGGTCGTGGTCGCGGGCCTCGGGCGCCACGTACTCCCACTCGGTGAGCGGGATGTACGGCGGGTTGGAGATGACCAGGTCGACCTGGCCGTCCAGGTCGGGGAGCGCGGTGAGCGCGTCGCCCTGGTGGACGGTGACGCGGGAGCCCTCGGCGTTCTTGCGGGTCCACACGAGGGCGTCGTCGGAGAGCTCGACGGCGTGCACGCGCGAGCGCGGCACCTCCTGGGCCATGGCGAGGGCGATGGCCCCGGAGCCGGTGCACAGGTCGACGATGAGGGGTTCGACGACGTCCATGGCGCGTACGGCGTCTATGGCCCAGCCGACGACCGACTCGGTCTCGGGGCGGGGCACGAAGACGCCGGGCCCCACCTGGAGCTCCAGGTAGCGGAAGAACGCCCGGCCGGTGATGTGCTGGAGCGGCTCGCGGGCCTCTCGGCGGGCGACGGCCTCCCAGTAGCGGGCGTCGAAGTCCGCGTCCTTGACGTTGTGCAGCTCCCCCCGCTTGACGCCGTGCACGAACGCGGCGAGCTCCTCGGCGTCGAAACGCGGTGAGGGAACGCCGGCGTCGGCCAGCCGCTGGGTGGCCTGGGCCACCTCGGCAAGCAGCAGGTTCACGCTGGTCCTCCGTGGTGCGGGGTGGGGCTTGAGGGGGGCCTTACGCTGAGGCGAGCTTCGCCGCCGAGTCGGCGTCGACGCAGGCCTGGATCATGGGGTCCAGCTCGCCGTCGAGCACCTGGTCCAGGTTGTACGCCTTGAAGCCGACGCGGTGGTCCGAGATCCGGTTCTCCGGGAAGTTGTACGTACGGATCTTCTCGGACCGGTCGACGGTGCGGACCTGGCTGCGGCGGGCGTCGGCGGCCTTGGACTCGGCCTCCTCCTGGGCTGCGGCGAGAAGCCGGGAGCGCAGGATGCGCATGGCCTGCTCCTTGTTCTGGAGCTGGCTCTTCTCGTTCTGGCAGGAGGCGACGATGCCGGTCGGCAGGTGGGTGATGCGGACGGCGGAGTCGGTGGTGTTGACCGACTGACCGCCGGGGCCGGACGAGCGGTAGACGTCGATGCGCAGGTCGTTGGCGTGGACCTCGACCTCGACCTCCTCGGCCTCGGGCGTGACGAGCACGCCGGCGGCGGAGGTGTGGATGCGGCCGGCGGACTCGGTGGCGGGCACGCGCTGGACGCGGTGCACCCCGCCTTCGTACTTGAGCCGGGCCCAGACGCCCTGGCCGGGCTCGGTGGCGCCGTTGCCGCCCTTGGTCTTCACCGCGACCTGGACGTCCTTGTAGCCGCCGAGCTCGGACTCGGTGGCGTCGATGATCTCGGTCTTCCAGCCGACGCGCTCGGCGTACCGCAGGTACATCCGGAGGAGGTCGCCGGCGAAGAGGGCGGACTCGTCGCCGCCGGCACCCGCCTTGATCTCCAGGATGACGTCCTTGTCGTCGCTCGGGTCGCGCGGGACGAGGAGCAGGCGGAGCTTCTCGGTGAGCTCCTCCCGGTCCTTCTCCAGCTGCTTGACCTCGGCGGCGAAGTCGGGGTCGTCGTGTGCCAGCTCGCGGGCGGTCTCGATGTCGTCACCGGTCTGCTTCCAGGAGCGGTAGGTGGCGACGATCGGGGTCAGCTCGGCGTAGCGCTTGTTGAGCTTGCGCGCGTTCGCCTGATCGGCGTGGACCGAAGGGTCCGCGAGCTTCGTCTCAAGGTCGGCGTGCTCGCCGACCAGGTCCTCGACCGCCTCGAACATCGGGGGCTCCTGGGGTTTTCGTCAGTTGCTACGGGGACGGCAAAGCGCCGGTCCCGGCCACCCGCGCGGGGCGGCCGAGGACCGGCGCAGGGGCTCGCTACTTGGCGGAGCCGGCCTTGCCGAAGCGGGCCTCGAAGCGGGCCACGCGGCCGCCGGTGTCGAGGATCTTCTGCTTGCCCGTGTAGAACGGGTGGCACTCGGAGCAGACCTCGGCACGGATGGTGCCCTCGGTGAGGGTGCTACGGGTGGTGAACGACGCGCCGCAGGTGCAGCTGACCTGGGTCTCGACGTACTCGGGGTGGATCTCGCGCTTCAAGGTGTCTCCTAGTTTCGGGAGGGCTCCGGGTCGCCGTCGCGGGTTGCGGCAAGCGTGAACCGGGGCCGACGTACCAGTCTGCCAGGACCGGCCGCATCTCCCAAAACGGGGGTGGGGCCGGAGGTATTCCCCCGGCCTACTTCACGACCCCGTCGGCCTTGCCGGTGGCGGTGTCCTTCGTCGCCGCGGCGGGGATCGGAAGGTCGCTCTTGAGGGCCTTCCAGACCTGCCGGGACTGGGCTTCGAGGGGGACGACGCGGTTGGGGTCCCGGGGGTCGTACTCGACGGGCAGGGTCACCATGTGGACGTTCTGGGCGCCGATGCCGGAGAGGCCCTTGGCGAAGCCCATCAGCTCCTGGACCGAGTCGAGTTCGGAGTCGGGCGTGATGGCCTTGGTGGCGGCGTCGGCGAGGCCGTACAGCTTGGCGGGGTTGGTGAGGACGCCGACGTCCTTGGCCTGGTCGATGAAGGCCTTCATGAAGGCCTGCTGGAGCTGGATGCGACCGAGGTCGCTGCCGTCTCCGACGCTCTTGCGGGTACGGACGAGGCCGAGGGACTGCTCGCCGTCGAGGGTGTGCGTGCCCGGCGCGAGGTCGAGGTGGCTCTTGGAGTCCTCGATGGCCTGCGTGGTGGTGATCTCGACGCCGCCGAGCTCGTCGATGAGCTTCTTGAAGCCGGTGAAGTCGACCTCGATGTAGTGGTCCATGCGGATGCCGGACATCGACTCGACGGTCTTGACGGCGCAGGCCGGGCCGCCGACCTCGTAGGCGGTGTTGAACATGGCCCGCCGCTCGCCGGCGACGGCGCCCCCCTGTCCGTCGGTGCAGGAGGGCCGGTCGACGAGGGTGTCGCGGGGTATGGAGACCACGCTCGCCTTCTTGTGGCCCTCGTAGACGTGCACGACCATCGCGGTGTCGGAGCGGGCTCCGCCCTCGTCCTTGCCGTAGGCGCCGTTGTCGCCGGAGCGGGAGTCGGAGCCGAGGACGAGGATGTCCAGGGAGCCGTTGTCGACGTCGTCGGGGCGCTCGGTGCCGAGCTGGGCGTTGATGTCGACGCCCTGGAGGTTGCCGTCGAGCTTGAAGTACACGTAGCCGAGTCCGGCGCCGCCGAGGACGAGGACCGCGGCGGCCCCCGCTATCAGGATCGGCGCCTTGCGCCGCTTGGCGGGCCGCTTGCGGCGCCGGCCGCCGCCCGCGCCGCGTGCGCGGCCGCTCTCACTCTGCTCGGTCATCGTCTTCCCTCAGCCCTAGGATTCACCTTCTGTGACGGCGATGCACCCGAAAGGGTTGCACGCGGGCCTGTGAGGTTTGGGTGGGATCCGCCCGGAAACAGCACTGCGCCCACCGTGCGGGGCACGGTGGGCGCAGGTGTTCACGCAGGTCACGACGGGGTTACGGGGCCGGGGTCCGGCTCTCGTCGTGTGACGCAGCTCTCGCGTCAGTCGTTGTTGGCGGCACCCGGCGTGGTCTTCTGGATCTGGAGCAGGAACTCGCCGTTCGACTTCGTCTGCTTCATCTTGTCGAGCAGCAGCTCGATCGCCTGCTGCTGGTCGAGCGCGTGGAGCACGCGACGCAGCTTCCAGGTGACGGCGAGCTCGTCGCTGCCGAGGAGGATCTCCTCCTTGCGGGTACCCGAGGCGTCGACGTCGACGGCCGGGAAGATGCGCTTGTCGGCGAGCTTCCGGTCGAGCTTGAGCTCCATGTTGCCCGTGCCCTTGAACTCCTCGAAGATCACCTCGTCCATCCGCGAGCCGGTGTCGACCAGCGCGGTGGCCAGGATGGTCAGCGAGCCGCCGTCCTCGATGTTGCGCGCGGCACCGAAGAAGCGCTTCGGCGGGTAGAGCGCGGTCGAGTCGACACCACCGGACAGGATGCGGCCGGAGGCGGGCGCCGCGAGGTTGTACGCGCGGCCCAGGCGGGTGATCGAGTCGAGCAGGACGACCACGTCGTGACCCAGCTCCACGAGACGCTTGGCGCGCTCGATGGCCAGCTCGGCGACGGTGGTGTGGTCCTCGGCCGGGCGGTCGAAGGTCGAGGAGATGACCTCGCCCTTGACCGACCGCTGCATGTCGGTGACCTCTTCCGGACGCTCGTCGACCAGGACGACCATCAGGTGGCACTCGGGGTTGTTGTGCGTGATCGCGTTGGCGATCGCCTGCATGATCATGGTCTTGCCGGTCTTCGGCGGGGCCACGATCAGACCGCGCTGGCCCTTGCCGATCGGCGACACGAGGTCGATGATCCGCGTGGTCAGCACGCCCGGGTCGGTCTCCAGACGGAGCCGGTCCTGCGGGTAGAGCGGGGTCAGCTTGTTGAACTCCGGGCGGCCGCGGCCGGAGTCGGCGGCCATGCCGTTCGCGGAGTCCAGGCGGACCAGCGCGTTGAACTTCTCGCGGCGCTCGCCCTCCTTCGGCTGACGCACGGCGCCGGTGACGTGGTCACCCTTGCGCAGGCCGTTCTTGCGGACCTGGGCGAGGGAGACGTACACGTCGTTCGGACCGGGCAGGTAGCCGGAGGTCCGGATGAACGCGTAGTTGTCGAGGATGTCGAGGATGCCCGCGACGGGGATCAGGACGTCGTCGTCGGCGACCTGCGGCTCGCCGGCCTGGAAGTCGTCACGGCCACGACGGCCACGGCGGTCGCGGTAACGGCCCCGACGCCCGCGACGGCCGCCCTCGGCGTCGTCGTAGTCGTCCTGCGGACCGGCCTGCTGGCCACCCTGCTGCCCGCCCTGCTGACCCTGGCCGCCCTGGCCCTGGCCACCCTGGCGCTGACGCTGGCCGCCCTGGCCACCGCCCTGCTGCTCGTCGCCCTTGCGGTCGCGCTGACGGTCACGGCGGTCACGGCGCTCGCCGCGCTCCCCGCGCTCGCCCCGCTCGCCGCGGTCACGACGGCCACGGCCCTCGGCGCCGTCGACGGCGGACTCGGCCTTGGCGTCGGCCTGCGGCTCGGCCTTGACCTCGCGGGTCTCGGTGCGGGCCTCGGTCTTGACGACCTGGGCCTCGGCCTTGGCCTCGCCCTCCGGCGAACCGGCGGGGGCGGTGGCACGACGACGGCGGCGCTCACCGGCCGGGGCGTCGTCGGCGGCCGGCTGGCCCGGGATGTCGATCTGCTGCTGGGCGACGGCCTTCTCGGCCTTCTCCGCCTTGGGCGCGGCGGCCTCGGCGGTCTCGCCCGTGCGGGTCTTGGAGGTGGCGCGGCGCTTCGGCTTGGTCTCGGCGGCGTCGGCGGCCTTGGCGGGGGCGGCGGACCCTCCGGCCTGCGCCTCCTTGATGACCTCGATCAGCTGGCTCTTGCGCATCCGCGCGGTGCCCCTGATGCCGAGGCCGGACGCGACCTGCTGCAGCTCGGCCAGGACCATGCCCTCGAGGCCGGTGCCGGAGCGGCGGCGCCGTGCGGTGCCGGTGGCACCTGCGGCGGGCGCGGCGGTGTCGACACTGCTGTCGGCAGTCACGCCCATCAGATCGGTGGTGTCGCTCACGAAGGGTCCTTCCCTGGAGCGGACGTCGGCCATCTGGCTCGGCGACCGGTTGTGCTGTCCGGCAGGGTCCTGGTTCGTGGACCGTGTCCGGGGCGGTGGTCCCGCCGGGTACGGCGGAGAGAGAAAACGTGCTGTGGGTCCGGCCCGAGCGCCCCCTGCTCGGCCCTCACTGCAGAAGAGCGAGGGGTGTCGTGCCGGTTCCGGAGCGTGCTCGAAACTGCTCAGGCAGGCTGCTCAGGCAGTTGGGGAGGCTCCCGGAAGAATCGGTGGTCCCTGATGGGGACACTCAGCACCGCGCCAAAAAGGCGCCGGGTGCTGACTTGAGGTTAACACTACCGGCTCCAACAAACATTCCCCCTCTCCCTCACCGGCAATCTCCTGTCCGAGGCGCTGCCCGGCGCCCCGGCCGCCACACGCCTAGGGCGCCAGCGGCAGGACGCTCGCTCCGGACGCGTCGAGGTCGAGCCGGTTCGCGGCCCAGCCCTCGCCCGCGAGGCGGGCGACCTTGTCGGCCGTCCCGTGTTCGGCCAGCGCGAGGACCGTGGGGCCCGCGCCGGAGATGACCGCGGGGACACCGTCCGCCCGCAGCCGGTTCACCAGGGCGAGGCTCTCCGGCATCGCGGGAGCCCGGTACTCCTGGTGCAGCCGGTCCTCGGTGGCCGAGAGCAGCAGCTCGGGGCGGCGGGTCAGGGCCTCGACGAGGAGGGCGGCACGTCCCGCGTTGGCGGCGGCGTCCACGTGCGGGACGGTGCGCGGCAGGAGTCCGCGGGCGGTCTCGGTCAGCACGGGCTTCCCGGGGACGAAAACCACCGGAACGATGGAATCCGAGGGATCCATCCTGATCGCCCGCGCGGCACCGGACTCGGTCCAGGCGAGCGTGAATCCGCCGAGCAGACAGGCGGCGACGTTGTCGGGGTGGCCCTCGATCTCGGTGGCCAGCTCCAGGAGGGCGGCCTCGTCGAGCTTGGCGTCCCCTCCTATGGTCACGGCGCGGGCGGCGACGATGCCGGCGCAGATGGCGGCGGAGGAGGAGCCGAGGCCGCGGCCGTGCGGGATGCGGTTGGCGCAGACGACCTCGAGGCCGCGCGGCTGTCCGCCGAGCAGGTCGAAGGCCGTGCGCAGGGAGCGTACGAGCAGGTGGCTCTCGTCGCGCGGGAGCGTCTCGGCGCCCTCGCCGGCGATGTCGACGTGCAGCCCGGAGTCGGCGACCCGGACGACGACGTCGTCATAGAGGCCCAGCGACAGGCCGAAGGCGTCGAAGCCCGGGCCGAGGTTGGCGCTGGTGGCGGGGACGCGCACCCGTACGGCGGCGGCGCGGAACGCTGGACCGGCCATCGCTCGTTGACTCTCCTTGATTGCGAAAACGGTGTTTCAGACAACGGGTATTCAAGAGAAGTACTCGGGGACCCGGGGGCCGTCTCGGCCGCGGAGGCGACAACGGCAACGACACCGCGCATATGCGTCGGGGCGGGTTCGGTACAGCCTATCGAAGGAAGGTTCTGTGGCGACATAGGGCGCACAGGAGGCGCACGATGCGTGTCGCGAGCCATCCTGTGCGCCTATGTAGGTTCCTGATCGGGTTTCACCCGATCAGGAACCGGCGTGCCTCGGCTGTTTCAGGCCGGACCGAGGTGCTCGGCCGGGCCCTGACCGCTTCGGACCGGACCGAGGCGCCCGGCCGTGCCTCGGCTGTTTCAGGCCAGGCCGAGGCGCTCGGCGGCGGTCGCGGCGTCGACCGGGACGGTGACCGGCTGCGGCGCGCCGGCGACGGCCCAGTCGGGGTCCTTGAGGCCGTTGCCGGTGACCGTGCAGACGATCGTCTGGCCGGGGTCGACCTTGCCCTGCGCGGCGGCCTTCAGCAGACCGGCGACCGAGGCGGCCGAGGCGGGCTCGACGAAGACGCCCTCCTGCGCGGCCAACAGGCGGTAGGCCTGCAGGATCTCACGGTCCGTCACCTCGTCGATGAAGCCGCCCGACTCGTCGCGCGCGGCGATCGCGTAGTCCCAGGAGGCCGGGTTGCCGATGCGGATCGCGGTGGCGATCGTCGACGGGTCCTTGACGACCTCGCCGCGCACGAGCGGGGCGGAACCGGAGGCCTGGAAGCCCCACATGCGCGGGCGGTGGGTGGCGAGACCGTCGGCGGCGTACTCGCGGTACCCCTTCCAGTACGCCGTGATGTTGCCGGCGTTGCCCACGGGCAGGACGTGGATGTCGGGGGCGTCGCCCAGCATGTCCACGATCTCGAACGCGGCGGTCTTCTGGCCCTCGATGCGGACCGGGTTGACCGAATTGACCAGCGCCACCGGGTAGTTCTCGGAGAGGCTGCGGGCCAGGGTCAGGCAGTCGTCGAAGTTTCCGTCGACCTGGAGGATCTTCGCGCCGTGCACGAGCGCCTGGCCCATCTTGCCGAGCGCGATCTTGCCCTGCGGCACGAGGACGGCCGAGACCATGCCGGCGCGGACCGCGTAGGCCGCCGCCGAGGCGGAGGTGTTGCCGGTGGACGCGCAGATGACGGCCTGCGCGCCCTCCTCCTTGGCCCTGGTGATGGCCATGGTCATGCCCCGGTCCTTGAAGGAGCCGGTGGGGTTGGCGCCCTCGACCTTGAGGTGCACCTCGCAGCCCGTGCGCTCGGAGAGGACCTGAGCGGGGACGAGCGGCGTGCCGCCCTCACGAAGCGTGACGACCGGCGTCGTGTCCGTGACCGGAAGGCGGTCCCGGTACTCCTCGATGATGCCGCGCCACTGGTGGGTGCCCTTGTGGGTCATGGGTCCTTACTCCCCTTCAACACGCATGATGCTGGCGACACCGCGCACGGTGTCGAGCTTGCGCAGCGCCTCGACGGTCCCGGAGAGGGCGGCGTCGGGCGCGCGGTGGGTGACGACGACGAGGGAGGCCTCGCCGTCCTTGCCCTGCTGGCGCACCGTATCGATGGATACGCCGTGCTCGGCGAAGACCGTCGCGACCTGGGCGAGGACGCCCGGCTTGTCGGCCACGTCGAGACTGATGTGGTACCGCGTCACGACCTCGCCCATGGAGCTCACGGGCAGCTGGGTGTACGCGGACTCGCCGGGGCCCGTCGCCTCGTTGAGACGGTTGCGGCAGACGGCGACGACGTCGCCGAGCACGGCGGAGGCGGTCGGCGAGCCGCCCGCCCCGGGGCCGTAGAACATGAGCTGCCCGGCGGCCTCCGCCTCGACGAAGACCGCGTTGTACGCCTCGCGGACGGAGGCGAGCGGGTGGCTGAGCGGGATCATCGCGGGGTGCACGCGCGCGGTGACGGACCCGCCGTCGGCGGCCCGCTCGCAGATCGCGAGCAGCTTGATGGTGCAGCCCATCTGCTTGGCGGAGGCGAAGTCCGCGGCGGTGACCTCGGTCATGCCCTCGCGGTAGACGTCGTCGAGGCGCACGCGCGTGTGGAAGGCGATCCCGGCGAGGATGGCGGCCTTGGCGGCGGCGTCGAAGCCCTCGACGTCGGCGGTGGGGTCGGCCTCGGCGTATCCCAGCGCGGTGGCCTCGTCGAGCGCCTCGGAGTATCCGGCACCCGACGTGTCCATCTTGTCGAGGATGAAGTTCGTCGTGCCGTTGACGATGCCCATGACGCGGTTGATCTTGTCGCCGGCGAGCGACTCGCGCAGCGGCCGGACGAGCGGGATGGCACCCGCGACGGCGGCCTCGTAGTAGAGGTCCTGCCCGTGCTGCTCGGCGGCGGCGTAGAGGCTGGCGCCGTCCTGGGCCAGCAGCGCCTTGTTCGCCGAGACGACGGAGGCACCGTGCTCGAAGGCGGTGGTGATGAGGGTGCGGGCCGGCTCGATGCCGCCGATGACCTCGACGACGACGTCGATGTCCCCGCGTTTGACGAGGGCGGTCGCGTCGGTGGTGATCAGCTCGGCGGGGACTCCCCCGCGCACCTTGTCGGGCCGGCGGACGGCCACGCCGGCGAGCTCGACCGGCGCGCCGATGCGCGCGGCGAGGTCGTCGGCGTGCGTCGTCATGATGCGCGCCACCTCTGAGCCGACCACTCCACAGCCCAGCAGCGCCACCTTCAGCGGACGCGTACGCATCATCCGACCTCGTTTCTCGTACTACTTCGTCGTCGTATTTCTACGGTGGGACCAGTCTCACTCACCGGACGGGGGTTTCAGCCCCCGGTCCGGATCCTGAGACATCTATTTCATCACTCGACTATTTCATCAGCCGACGTCGAGACGCAGGAGATCTTCCTCCGTCTCGCGCCGGACGATCACACGCGCCTCGCCGTCGCGGACGGCGACGACCGGCGGCCGGAGCGCGTGGTTGTAGTTGCTGGCCATGGAGCGGCAGTACGCGCCGGTGGCCGGGACGGCGATGAGGTCGCCGGGTGCCAGGTCCGAGGGCAGGAAGGCGTCCCGTACGACGATGTCGCCGCTCTCGCAGTGCTTGCCGACGACACGGGACAGCATCGGCTCGGCGTCGCTGGTCCGCGAGACGAGGCTGACGCTGTACTCGGCGTCGTACAGGGCGGTGCGGATGTTGTCCGACATGCCGCCGTCGACGCTCACGTACGTCCGCAGCCCTTCGAGGGGCTTGACGGTGCCGACGCGGTAGAGGGTGAAGGCGGTGGGCCCGACGATGGCGCGCCCGGGCTCGACGGAGATCCGCGGCGTCCGCAGCCCGGCCGCCTCGCACTCCCGCGTGACGATCTCGCTCAGCGCCTTGGCGATCTCGTGCGGCTCGCGGGGATCGTCCTCGGACGTGTACGCGATACCCAGCCCACCCCCGAGGTCGATCTCGGGCAGCTCGACGCCGTGCTCGTCGCGCACCTCGGCGAGGAGCTGGACGACGCGCCGCGCGGACACCTCGAACCCGGCCATGTCGAAGATCTGCGAGCCGATGTGCGAGTGGATGCCGATGAGCTCGAGCCCGTCGAGCTTGAGCGCCCGCCGCACGGCCTCGGCGGCCTGCCCGCCGGCGAGGGCGATGCCGAACTTCTGGTCCTCGTGGGCGGTGGCGATGAACTCGTGGGTGTGGGCCTCGACGCCGACGGTCACCCGGATCTGTACGCGCTGCCGCTTGCCGAGGGAATGCGCGACGTGCGCGACCCGCACGATCTCCTGGAAGGAGTCGAGCACGATCCGCCCGACCCCGGCCTCGACGGCCCGGCGGATCTCGTCCTCGCTCTTGTTGTTCCCGTGGAAGGCGATCCGCTCGGCGGGCATCCCGGCGGAGAGAGCGGTGCTCAGCTCACCCCCGGAGCACACGTCGAGATTGAGCCCCTCCTCCTTGAGCCACCGCACGATGGCGCGGGAGAGGAAGGCCTTCCCGGCGTAGAAGACGTCGGCGTCCTTGCCGAAGGCCTCGGCCCAGGCGCGGCAGCGGGCGCGGAAGTCGGTCTCGTCGAGGAAGTAGGCGGGCGTGCCGAACTCCTCGGCGAGGGCGTCGACCGCGATCCCGCCGACGGTGGCGACCCCGCGCTCGTCCCTCGTGACGGTCCGGGCCCAGACCTTGGGGTCGAGGCGGTTGAGGTCGGCGGGCGGCGCCGAGTAGTGCCCCTCGGGGAGGACATCGGCGTGACGGGGCCCGGCGGGGTGGGCGGAACGACTCATGGCTGGCTCTTTCAGATCCGATCGGGTGCGCTGATGCCGAGCACGGAGAGGCCACCGGCGAGCACCGTCCCGGCGGCTTCGGCGAGCGCGAGCCGGGAACGGTGGGCGGCCGAGGGTTTCTCGTCGCCGAGCGGCAGAACGCTGTGCTGGAACGCGAGCAGCGCGTCGGCGGTGGCTTCCAGGTGCCGGGCGACCCGGTCGGGGGCGCGGTGGCGGGCGGCGGTGAGGAGGACGACGGGGTGGTCGCCGAGGACGCCGAGAAGCTCGGGTGCGGGGATGTCGGTCTCGTACGCGGGGGTGAAACCGAGCTGCAGCCCGTTGGCGAGCAGCCGGCGCACGCGCGCGTGGGCGTACCGGACACGGAAGAGGGAGTTGCGCTCGTGCTGGACGAGGAGGGGCGGCCCGTCGAGGGGCCGGTCGCCCGGCGCGGCCCGCAGCAGGGCCCACCGGGCGGCGTCGACGCCGAGGGTCCCGGGCTCGTACGCCCCACCCCGCACATGGATCCGCTCGTCCCCGCCGAGGGCGGCATCGGCCCCCTGGGAACGGAGCAGCCGCACGACGACGTCGGTCACGATCGAGGCCCGCGACTCCGTCACGTCGGCGAACCGCACGGCGGTCCCGGCGAGGGCGGTGCCGTGCCCGTACGCGGTTCCGGCCTCCCGGATCGCCCGCACGAGGTCACTGCCGGCATCGGCACGGAGGGTGAAGTTCAGGAACCCGGGCCCGGTGATGTCGACGGCGAGGATCCCGGGGGCTCCCTGGAGCCGCTCCTTGAGAACCCCGGCGACATCCATCGCACTGCGCCCGGCGGCCCGGGCGAGCCCGAGGGCGACGCTGCTGGCGTACTCCCCGGTACCACCGGGCCGGGCCCGCTCGACCTTGACGCGCGGGGGGACGTCGACCCGCAGCGCACCGTCGTCGACCGCACGGCGCACGGCGTGCTGCACGGTGAGGGAGAGGTCCGCGGGGGTCACGGGACAAGCCTAGGGGAGGAGGGGGGTCGAAACGCGAACCGGTTTCGCCATGCGGGCACCGACGCCGCCGAGGCCCGGACTCGCGGACCTCAGATCACCCGCGTCACCCGCGCGAACTCCCGGCCGACCGACTGCCGTGCCGACTGTCACGCTCCTGGAGCCCACGGCTGCCCTGCCGGTTGTCGCGCTCCTGCATCCCACGGATGTCCTGCCGACCGTCGTGCCGGCTGTCGTGCTCTTGAAGCCCGCGGACGTCCTGCCGGTTGTCATGGCGGCTGTCGTGCCGACTGTCGTGTTCCTGGAGTCCGTCGACTGCGGCCGGTTCCTCTCCCCCGTCGGGCCCGGCCCCCTCGGGCCGCTCCCGCCGCTCGCGGTGCATCAACTGGCGCACCACGCGCACGAGCTCGGAGGGCTCGAAGGGCTTGGCGAGGAAGGCATCGACACCGGAGGTGACCCCGCCGGCCTCGTGCTCGCCGCAGGCACTGATGATCGCGACCGGGAGATGACTGGTCCGGGGGTCGGCCCGCAACCGCTCGGCGGTCTTGATCCCGTCCAAGCGGGGCATGACGACGTCCAGGGTGACGACATCAGGACAGACCTGATGTACGACATCCAGACACTCGGCACCATCGGCCGCGGTCACGACCTCGAACCCCTCGAGTTCGAGATTGACCCTGATCAACTGGCGGATCACCTTGTTGTCATCGACAACGAGCACCCGACCGGACACGCCTGACACACGAACGAGAGTAGGCGGCCCCGAACGGCTGCGTCCGGGTTTTACCCACTTCTGACCCGTGCGGGGGGCGCGGCCCCCGGTGACGCCCCGGAAATACCTGTTCACAGGCACGCCCGCAGAGCTGGTAGGGTTCTACCCGTCGCCGCCGAACGCGGCGGACGCCCCCGTAGCTCAGGGGATAGAGCAACGGCCTCCGGAGCCGTGTGCGCAGGTTCGAATCCTGCCGGGGGCACTTCGCAGGAAGTGCCACACAGACCCCGTGATCAGCGGAAACGCTGAGAACGGGGTCTTGTTGTATGCGCAGACGTGTGCCGGGGTGAGCGGCCGTATGACAGGGGCCGCGGCCTATTCGCGGCCTGGGCCGTGAGGCATCGACGAAGGTCCGGTACGTGCGTCCGGCCGGCGAACGAGGGGCTGCCGGATGACTGCTGGAGCCCAGGAGACCGCGGCGGAGCCTGCTCGGCCGGTGCTGGTGGGCCGCGACTGGGCCTGGACACCTCCGTTCTAGACATCGCCCGTGCGGCATCGCAGCGGCTGAACGCCAACGGCCCCCGGACAGGTCCAGGGGCCATGGATCAGGGGTGTCAGGCGACGCTTACTCGTACTCGCGCAGCAGGTTCTCGATACGCCGGTTCGCCACCTCCTGGCGGCCGTCGAGGACGATGGCCGTCAGGAGCGGCCAGCTCCCGGCCCCTGCCAGTCCCGGTAGACGGGGGTGTGGGGGCTGCGCGGCCGGCGCTGGCAGGGCGTCTCCTGGCCATCGACGAAGCCCGACCGTCGGTTGGGTCCCGGACGAGTCTCCGGGCCGCCCCCAGACAGGCCAGGGATGCAACCATTCCCTTCAGAGCTGGAACCCCCGGAAGCCGGCCGCGCGACGTAAACCATAGGGGCGGGCACTGACATCGGCCCTGTCATGAAGTGGCCGTTGAACGGCGCGGGTTCGACTGCGTGACAACGCCGACGAACATCGGCGGACGCCTGCAGGCCATCGGGGCAGGTGACAGCCACACCAGCCCTCACATCTGCTCGTCGCACGCCGATGCCGTCCACACCGCTTGGGGCAGCGTGGACGGCATCGGGTCGCTCAGGTTCGCGGGAAGGGACTCCCTCCCGCCTCCCCGGAGGGTGTTACTTCACGTTGATCGCGGTCCAGGCGGAGGCGACAGCGTTGTACTGGGTGCTGCCCGAGCCGTAGAGGTCCGCGGCGGCCGAGAGGGTGGCCGTGCGGGCGCCCGAGTAGCCGGTGGAGGAGGTCATGTAGGTGGAGAGGGCCTTGTACCAGATCTTGTACGCGGCCTGGCGGCCGATGCCCGTGACCGTGGAGCCGTCGTAGGTCGGCGAGTTGTAGGTGACGCCGTTGATCGTCTTCGAGCCGCTGCCCTCGGACAGCAGGTAGAAGAAGTGGTTGGCCGGGCCCGAGGAGTAGTGGACGTTCAGGCGGCCGACCGACTTCGACCAGTAGTCGGCGGACTTGCCGTCCTTGCTGGGCTTGTCCATGTAACGGAGCGGCGTGCCGTTGCCGTTGATGTCGATCTTCTCGCCGATGAGGTAGTCACCCGCGTCGGAGGAGTTGTTGGCGAACCACTCGACCGAGGTGCCGAGGATGTCGGAGGTCGCCTCGTTCAGGCCGCCGGACTCGCCGCTGTAGCGGAGGTTCGCGGTGGAGGAGGTCAGGCCGTGGGACATCTCGTGGCCGGCCACGTCCAGGGACGTGAGCGGGTGGGTGTTGTTGATGCCGTCGCCGTACGTCATGCAGAAGCACGAGTCGTCCCAGAACGCGTTCACGTACGCGCTGCCGTAGTGGACGCGGGAGTAGGCGGCGACGCCGTCGCCGCGGATGCCCAGGCGGCCCAGCTCGTTCTTGTAGAAGTCCCAGGTGACGGCCGCACCGTAGTGCGCGTCCGCCGCCGCGGTCTCACGGTTGGAGGCGAGGCCGTTGCCCCACGTGTCCGTGGAGTTGGTGAAGAGCGTGCCCTGGCCGGACGTGCCGCCGTTCAGGTCGTACGTCTTGTGGCCGCCGCGCGTGGCGTCGGTCAGGGTGTACGAGCCCGAGGTGCCGAGGGTGACCTGGCCGGCGTACATGGTGTTGCCCACGCCGGTCTCGATCGTCTCGATCGAGGACAGCTCCTTGCCGGTGGTGGCGTCGGTGACGACCAGGCGGCGGCTCGGCGTGCCGTCCTTCTGGACGCCGGTGACGGTCGTCTCCCAGGCGAGGACCGGCTTGCCGGAGGCCGCCCAGATCACCTTGCGGGCGTTGGCGACGGCCTCGTCCGCGTTGGCGGCGGAGGCGAGGGCCGCCTTGCCGGCGGCGGCGCGCTCGACGGCGGGCGTCGTGCTGGCCACGGATATGCGGGCCTGGGTCGCCTTGGTGGTGGAGCGGGCGCCCGACTTCTTCTGGTGGACGACCAGGTCGCCGCCGAGGACCGGGAGGCCCTCGTAGGTGCGCTCGTAGCGCGTGTGGACGGTGCCGTCCGCGTCCTTGACGACGTCGCGGACGACCAGCTTCTCCTGGGCGGACAGGCCGATGGCCTGGGCGGTGGCGGCGGCCTCGCCCTGCGCCTCGTGGATGGCGGTGGCGCGCTGGGTGCCGGTCAGCTGGACGGCCGTGGCACCGGCCTCGCGCTGGGCGTCGGCGTTGGCGGATCCGGTCTGGACTCCGACGACGACCATGGCGGCCGAGGCGAGCAGCGCGGCAGCGCGGGCGGTGGTACGGCGGGACGAAGACTGCTGGCGGGTCACGCGGGCTCCTTCGCTGAAAAGCGTGGGGATCGTGGGGGTGGGTGGTGCGGCTGTGAGCGTGCCAGCGAAGATCCCGGTTTGACAGGTATGCAACAAGGATTTGACCATCTGTTGTCCGAAGGGCGGCCAATCACGTCCGCTATGCGGTGAGTTGGCCAATCTTCAACCTCTGTTCATTTATCGGACACCAGCGCCTGGGCGTGCGAGGAGCGCAGCACCGCCGTCGCCACCTCCAGCTCCCCCTTGTCGCGCGGCGCGTAGAACATCACGATCGTGTCGGGGAACTCCGGGCGGCGGGTGATCGGGTGCTGCTCCACCCAGCCCAGGTCGACGAGGGTCTGCAGCACCCCGGGCTCCACCGTGAGATGCAGGAAACCGGAGCGGTGGATATGGCCGAACTCGTCCACCGACGGGTGGAGAAAGGCCGTGAAGAGACGGTTCCGGTCGGGGATTCCCGGCAGGCGCAGCGCCAGCGACCCCGGCTCGGACACCAGACTCCGGCCGGTGACCACACCGGGCAGCAGCCGCGCGCGGGCGACCAGCTCCTCCCGTATCGCGGACGGCGAGAAGTCCTCCAGCTGGTCGTGCGGGATCTCCGCACCGGTGGTGCGGGGGCGGGGTCCCTTGCGCGGGGGCAGATCGGTCACGTCGAGCCCCCCGGGGTGTGTGGGAGGGCTTCGTGCGCGACGGCTTCGCGTCGGAGGGCGTCTCGTGGGAGGGCTTCGCGCCGGAGGGCGTCTCGTGGGACGGCTTCGCGTCGCAGGACGTCTCGCCCGTAGGCGTCTTGTCGGCGGGCATGGTTCTCCTCTGGCAGCGGCAGGCGGGTGGGCCAAGAGGTGGTTACCAGGAGTGCCCTGGGTACTTCTTGTGCCCCGCCCGCAGTCTGCGCGATGCTGCCCGCGTGACAGAAGAACGCACTTCAACAGGACCTGCGCACACCGGTGTTACCGACCAGGTCTGCGAACTGCGCGAGGTGCTCGACCGGGTGGGCGACAAGTGGAGCGTCCTAGTCATGGCGCTCCTCGGCGACGGTTCGCGCCGCTACTCCGCGCTCCGCCGTTCGATCGAGGGCATCTCCCCGCGCATGCTGACCATCACCCTGCGCAGCCTGGAGCGCGACGGCCTCGTCCTGCGCACCGTGACCCCCAGCTCCCCGCCCCGCGTCGACTACGCGCTCACGCCGGTCGGCCGCACCCTGTCCACGGAGGTCGGCGGGCTCATCCGGTGGGCGGAGGAGCACCGTACGTACATCAGCAGCTCCCGGCGCGCCTACGACGGTGCGGGGGGCGACGGCGCGGGGGACGGCGACTGACCGCGCCGCCGTGGCGCTTCAGGCCGTGCGCTTGCGCGGCGTGGTCTTCTTCGCCGTCGTCTTCTTCGCGCCGGACTTCTTCGCCGCGGTGCTCTTCGTGGCAGCGGTCTTCTTCGCAGCCGTCGTCTTCTTCGGGGTCGTCGTCTTCTTCGCCGCGGCCGTCTTCTTCGCCGGGGCCTTCCTCGGCTTGAGTTCGGTCACCACCGCGTCCTCGCCGCGCGCCTCCCGCGCCGCCCGGACGCTGTTCTCCAGGGCTGCCATCAGGTCGATGACCCGGCCACCGCCCGCCTCCTCCCCCGGCTCCGGGGGTGCGACGCCCTCGCCGCCCGCCGCCTTCGCCGCGATCATCTCCTCGACCGCCGTGCGGTAGTCGTCGTGCAGCGTGCTGATGTCGACCTCGCCGAGGGTGGCCATCAGGGCGTCCGCCAGGTCCAGTTCGGCGTCGCGGACCGTCACCGGGGTCTCGGGGGCGACGCCTTCGGGAGCGCGGATCTCGTCCGGCCAGAGCAGGCCGTGCATCGCGATCACGTCGTCCACGACCCGGAGCATGCCGAGGCGCTCCCGCCCCCGCAGGGCGTACTTGGCGAGCGCCACCCTGTCGCTGCGCTTGAGGGCCTCGCGGAGCAGGGTGTACGGCTTGGCCGCGGGCACGCCGTTCGCCGAGAGGTAGTACGCGGCGTCCATCTGGAGCGGGTCAATCTCGCCGGCCGGCACGAAGGCGACGATCTCGATCGTCTTCGCGGTCGGGAGCGGCAGCGCCGCCAGATCCTCGTCGGTGATCGGGATCATGGTCCCGTCGGCGTCCTCGTACGCCTTGCCGATCTCCGCCTGGGGGACCTCCTCCCCGTCGAGCTCGCACACCTTCTTGTAGCGGACCCGGCCGCCGTCCTCGGTGTGGATCTGACGGAAGGAGACGGACCGGCTCTCCGTAGCGTTCACCAGCTTGATCGGGATGCTGACCAGCCCGAAGGATATGGCGCCGTTCCAGATGGATCGCACGTTCCCTGCCTTTCGAGCCGGTATGTCCTGAAACGTGGGATTCTCATCGTATGACGCCCATCACAGAGGTGGAGGGACGGCGCCTGGCGCTCAGCAACCTGGACAAGGTGCTCCACCCGGTCACCGGCACCACCAAGGGCGAGCTGCTCCACTACTACGCGACCGTCGGGGCCGTGATCCTGCCCCATCTGCGCGACCGCCCGGTGTCGTTCCTGCGCTACCCGGACGGTCCCGACGGGCAGCTCTTCTTCACCAAGAATCCCCCGCCCGGCACACCCTCCTGGGTGAGGACCACCCCCGTACCCCGCTCCGAGGACCCCCGCGCCCGGCAGGTGGTGATCGAGGACCTGGCCTCGCTCATGTGGGCCGCGAACCTCGTCGTGGAGTTCCACACGCCCCAGTGGCGGGCCTCCTCCCCCGCCGTCGCCGACCGGCTCGTCTTCGACCTCGACCCCGGGCCGCCCGCCGGCGTCGCCGCCTGCTGCCGGGTCGCCCTCCACCTGCGCGAGCGGCTCGCGGCGGACGGCCTGCAGGCCTTCGCCAAGACCTCCGGTTCCAAGGGCCTCCACCTGCTCGTCCCGGTGGAGCCGACGCCGTCCGCGCAGGTCTCGGCGTACGCGAAGCAGCTCGCCGTCGAGGCGGAGGCGGAGCTGCCGGACCTCGTCACGCACCGGATGACCAAGGCCCTGCGGTCCGGGAAGGTCTTCGTCGACCACAGCCAGAACGCCGCCGCCAAGACCACCGCCACCCCCTACACCCTGCGGGCGCGCGCCCTGCCCACCGTCTCGGCGCCCGTCACCTGGGAGGAGGTGGAGGGCTGCGCCGCCCCCGCCGGCGATCCCGAGGAGCTCGTCCTTCTCATGGGCGACATCGCGCCACGTCTGGAGCAGTACGGGGACCTCCTGGCCCCGCTCTTCGCCCCCGAACGGGCGGGAGCCGTGCCGTGAACCGGGCCGTCAACCGGGCCCCGGGTGGAGCCGGGGATGGCAGGGGCGGAGGTGCCGGGGGCGCGGACCCCGGGGCCGCGGACTCCGGGGCCGTGGACTCCGGGGCCATGGACTCCGGGACCCCGGCCTCCCGTTCCGCCGCCGCCGGCGGCCGGGTCGCGCTCCCGCCGCCCGTCGACGTCATGCGACCCCGGGCCGCCGACGAGATCCCCGCACAGGCGGAGCCGCCCCGGGAACTCCAGTACTCCCTCAAGCTGGACGGGTTCCGCGCCCTGGCCTTCGTTCTCGACCGCGGCAAGGTCGTCCTCCAGTCCCGCTCCCGCCGAGACCTCGCCCCCGAGTTCCCCGACATCGCCGCGCACCTGCGCGACCAGCTGCCGCCGGGCATCGTCCTCGACGGCGAGCTGTGCGCCTACCGGGACGGCCGGCTCAGCTTCACGGACCTGCTCCGTTCGCACGCCGACCGGGTACGGGCCGGGGTGCCCGTCTCGTACGTCGCCTTCGACCTGCTCGCCGTCCCGGGGCGCGACGTGCGGGCGCTGCCCCTCCGCGACCGGTGGGAGCTGCTCGGGGCGGCCCTGCGGGAGGCCGAGCCGCCGCTCCAGCGGGTCCTGGCCACGTCGGACGAGGGAACCGCGCGGGGCTGGTTCCGGGACCTGCGGGCCGCGGGCGTCGAGGGGGTCGTCGCGAAGCGGCTGGACTCGCCCTACCGGGCGGGCTCCACCTGGGCCTGGCGCAAGATCCGGCACGCCGACACGAGCGACGCCCTCCTCCTCGGTCTCGTCGGCCCGCCGGAGCGGCCCCGGGCGCTGGTCGTACGGCTCCCCGACGGCCGCACCCTGACCACCTCGCCCCGGCTCACCCCGGCGCAGTCGCGCCAGGTCGGCGACCTGGCGGCCGACCGGGCGGGCCCTCTCGCCGAGGATCCGGAGCACGGGCCGGTGCGCTGGGTGGAGCCGCCCCTCCCCGTCGAGCTTCGGCAGGTCGCGGGGCGGCACGAGACCGCGGCGTTCGTCCGCGTCCGTTCGGAGGGGTGAGTACGCCTGGAGCCGGCGTGGCGCCGGCTCGGATACCGATAGCAACTGCCCTGCTCCGCACCGTACATGGCGCAAAGAGGCCGCAACACGCGCTCCGGGCGCGGCAGGTGTCGTCGGTTCGGCCTTGTTGTCCCTCCTGTGGTGCACACTTGCTGCCTGGCACAGCGCTCACGGGGAAGGCGGCCGGCAATGCTGACGGGGATCGAGGAGGTCGACTGGGCCTCGTTGGGGCATGCGTACGGCCCCGCGGACGACGTGCCGGAGCTGCTCCGCGGACTCGCCTCCGCCGACCCCGCGGAGCGGGAGACCGCCCTCGACGGCATGTACGGCGCGGTGCACCACCAGGGCGACGTCTACGACTCGACCCTCGCCTGCATCCCCTTCCTCCTCGAACTCGTCGCCGACCCCGCCGTCCAGGACCGGGGCTGCATCGTCGAACTGCTCACCAGCATCGGCGGGATCGAGCTCGACGACGACGATGAGGAACTGGACGAACTCGGCTCCGACGACGAGGAGTTCATCCCCGCCGCCAACTACGCGATGGCCGCCGCCGCCATCGCCGCCGGGGCCGACGTCTTCCTCGGGCTCGTCTCGGACCCCGACCCCGAGGTGCGGCTCGCCGCGCCGTGCGCGCTCGCCTCGCTGCACCCCGAGCCCGCCCGGGTGCTGACCCTGCTGCGGGAGCGGCTCACCGTCGAGCGGGACACCGAGGTGCGGCTCGCCCTGGTGGCCGCCGTCGGGCGGATCGCCCTGCGGCACGCCTCGCTGCGCACCGAGACCGTCGACTGGCTCGACTGGCTCGCCCGCGCCGCCCACGACCCCGGGCTGCGGCTCGCGGCCCTCGCGCAGCGGGCCCGCTGCGCGCCCGGTGACATCCCGGACGACGTGGTGCCGTGGGTGACGGGGCTCCTGGAGGAGATCAGGACGGCGGCGAACCGGCCGGCCGCCCCCGGCACGGCGCGGGCCGCGACACCCACCCTCATCGGGCAGGTCCGCGAGCTCCTGGAGGAGCACGCGGCCGGCCGTCCCGCCCCGTGGACCGAGGAGCTGCTGCGGACCCTGCACGCCGCGCTCGACGACCGGGTCGACGACCGGATCGCGCTGATCCTCGCGCAGCTGCGCAGCCCGGACTGGGGGCAGCGTGCGGACGCGATCTGGTTGTGCGGCAGTTTGATACGGGTCTGGCGCGGGCGGTACGAGGAGGTCGTCCGGCTCGTCGGCGCGCAGCTCCAGGACCCCGAGCCCCGGCTCCGGGAGGCGGCCACGTCGTTCCTGGAGCGGCTCTTCGAGCTGGGCGCCCCCGCCGCCGACGCCCTGGCCGCCCGCCTCGCGGCGGGGCCGGGCCCCGCGGCCTCGGGCACCGGCCCGGGCCCCGCCTCGGGCGCCACGTCGGGCCCCTTCTCAGGCGCCAGCCCTGACACCACCTCGGGCGCCACTCCCGACACGACGTCGGGCCCCACCTCGGGCCCCACCTCAGGCTCCACCTCGGGCCCCACCCCAGGCCCCGCCTCAAGCGCCGGGCCGGCCTTCGTCGGGCGGTCCGGGCGGGACGGGGCGCTGCTCGCGCTGGCCCGCGCCGGGGACACCCGCGCGGTCCCGCTGCTCGCCCGCGCCCTGGAGGAGCCCGAGGTGCGGCGCGAGCTGCTGTACGCCATGGACGGGCTCGGGCCCTCGGCGGCGATGCTCGCCCCGCTGCTCCGGCGCCGGCTCGCCGAGGTCGAGCTCGACGAGCGGCTGTACGACCGGGCGGCGCCGCTGCTGTACGCCCTGGCGGCCGTGCGGGGCGGCCAGGCCCTGCCGGAGGTGCTGCGGGTCCTGCGCGGGGGGCCCGCGAACCGGCGCGACTGGGTGCGGGAGGCCGCCCTGCGGACCCTGGCGGCCTTCGGGCCCGCCGCCCGGCCGGCCGTACCGGACATCCGAAGACTCCTGGCCGCCGAGTCCGCCGCGGTCGCCACGACGGCGGCGCGGGCCCTGTGGGCCGCCGAGGGGGACCGGGGGGACGTGCTGCCGGCCCTGGAGCGGTGGCTGCGGCCGGGCACGGCGGCCGCGGACTGGTGCGCCGCCGCGCAGGCACTCGGCGAGATCGGCCCGGCGGCGGCCGCGGCGGCCCCGGCCCTCCGGCCCGGTCTGGCCTCGCGGGACCTGTGGGTGCGGGTCCGCAGCGCCGCGGCGCTGTGGCGGGTGTCCGGCGAGGCGTCGGCGTCCCTTCCGGTGCTGCTCGCGGCCTGGGAGGAGAACCGGCACGCGCGCGTGGACGTCGCGGAGTGCCTGGCGGAGATGGGTCCGGCGGCCTCGGAGGCGCAGCTGGTCGTCCTCACCGAGCTGACCCGGAGGCGCCGCCACAACGCCCGCGAGGGCGCCTCCGGCAGCCATGACCTTCACCTCGACGAGAAGCTGCTGACCCTGTGCCGGGCGGCGCTGGCCCGGATGGAGCGGGGGGCGTTCTAGGTTCGACGGGGCGTTCCAGGTTCGCGAGCGAGGGGCGTTCCAGGTTCGCGATCCAGTGGTCTTCCCGCGGTCCTGGCGGAACGGCGACAGGGTCCTTCTTGCGGTCCCGGCGGAACGGCGACAAGGGCCTTCCCGCAGTCCCGGCGGAACGGCGACAAGGGCCTTCCCGTCGTCCCGACGGATCGGCGACAGGGGCCTTCCCGTCGTCCCGCCGGGCGGCGACCATCCGACGATGAGACAAAAAGGACTTCACTCCGCATAAGGTCTACAGGGGCGGGCCCGATCCCCACCCACCCACCGACCGACCGAGGAGCGAGGAGCAGCGTGAGACCGCGCGGAGTGCAGAGCGCCGCCGCCGGCGTCCTGTGCGCCCTCGGCCTCGCCCTCGCGCTCACCGGCTGCGACGGCAGCGAGGGCGGGCTCAAGAGCGCCGGGGCGACACCCACCGCCGTGGGACCCGTCCGGCTCTGGCCCGACCTGCCGCCCGCCACGAATCCGCCGCTCGACTACGGCGAGTCCGACACCCAGCGCGTCCCCGGCGTCGAGGTCGCCGACAACGACGTCCACTCCGTCGACGCGGTGGCGGTCGTCCGCGCCGAGGTGCGCGCGCACCCCGATACGTACACCGGCGCGGACGGGCTGTACGAGCAGACCGCCCGGGCGATCGAGGCCTGCGACACGGCGCCCGCGGCCTGTCCGATCCTGCGGCCCTACTACCGCGACCTCACCGGCAACGGCCGGGACGAGCTGATCGTCGGCATCCGGATGCCGGACCAGCAGGTCGGGGTGCGGGTCTACCTCGCCGAGAACGGCGGTCTGACCCGGATCATGTCCACCGTCGACCAGGTCATCAGCGTGGAGCTGGCGGGCCGGGACCTGATCCTGCGGGTCGGTTCGGCCGGCATCCCCGGGTACGAGTACCGGACCGCATGGACCTGGGACGAGCAGCAGGGCAGCATGCTGCCCACCCGGGACGAGATCGTCCGGGTGAAGCCCTCCGGCTCCGGGCCCTCGACGGTGCCCGCGCCCCGCCTGGTGAGCCCCACGCCGGCCCCCGGCCAGACCCCCGCGCCCGTGCCCCTCCCCCCGGAGGCGACGCCGTGAGGGCGCCCCGGCTGCCCGCCTGGACCGCGACCCTCACCTGGAAGGCCGCGGTCTTCATCGCGGTGATGTGCTGCGCCCTCGCCGCGCTGCTCGGCGTCCTCGTCCACGTCTCGGTGACCGGCCAGACCGTGAGCGACTCCCGGGAGAAGGCCCTGACGCGGCTCACCGAGGTCAGCGGGCTCTACGAGGCGGGCGAGCCGCTCCCCCGGTTCGCGGGCGTGGATCCGCCCGGGCTGCCGGCCTCGCTGCGGGCGCTCGCCGCGCACGGGGAGCGGGGCACGATGGTCGCGGAGTACGAGGGCCGGCCGACGATGTGGGCGGCGGGCCCGGCGGACGGCCGCGCCCTCGCCGTACGCCTCGACTACACCCAGAGCGCCGAGACGATCGACGCGCTGGACCGCTCGATCCTCGGCTCCTCCGTCCTGGCGATCGGGGCGACGCTGCTCGTCGGCGCCTTCGCCGTCACCCGGGTCACCCGCCGGCTGCACCTCACCGCGCAGGTGGCCCGCCGGATCAGCGCCGGCGACCTCGACGCGCGCGTGGACGATCCCCGGACGAAGGACCCCTCGCGCCCGCAGGACGAGGTGGCCACGGTCTCCGGGGCGCTCGACACGATGGCCTCCTCGCTCCAGCGCAAGCTGCAGAGCGAGCAGCGGTTCACCGCCGACGTGGCGCACGAGCTGCGGACCCCGCTGACCGGTCTCTCGGCCGCGGCCGAGCTGCTGCCGGAGGGGCGGCCCTCGGAGCTCGTACGGGACCGGGTGCGGGCGATGCGCGGGCTCACCGAGGACCTCCTGGAGATCTCTCGGCTCGACGCCCGAACCGAGACCGTGGACCTGGCGGTGCACGAGCTCGGGCCGCTCGCCGAGCGGGTGGTGCGCGCCTCGGGGACGGACACGGAGGTGCGGATCGTCCGGGACGCCACGGTGGAGACGGACCGGCGGCGCGTGGAGCGGGTGCTCGGCAATCTGGTGGCCAACGCGCACAAGCACGGGGCGCCGCCGGTGGTGGTGACGGTGGACGGCCCGGTGGTGTCCGTGCGGGACCACGGGCCGGGGTATCCCGGGTACCTCCTGGAGTCGGGGCCGCAGCGGTTCCGTACCGAGAGCGGGGGCAAGGGGCACGGCCTCGGGCTGACCATCGCGGTGGGGCAGGCGGAGGTGGTCGGCGCCGAGCTGGTCTTCGCGGTCGCCCCGGACGGGGGCGCCGAGGCCCGGCTGCGGCTGCCGGAGTACGTGCGCTTCGCCGAGCCCGCGCCGGATGTGGAGTGACGGCACACCGTCACACAAAAGGGACATAGGGCATACCGCTTGCTACGTTGCGGCCATGACCGCACCCCCGCCCGGCATCCGCGTCCCGAAGCGGCGCGGCGTGGAGCTGTCGCTCCTGATCGGCGCGGTCCTGATCTCCGTCCTGGGCTACGCCGAGGTGGGCCTCGCCCGCAGCGGCGCCGTGCCGCCCGACGCCGCCCGTTACGGGGCCGGGCTCGGGCTGCTCGCGCTCGTCGCCCACCTCGCGGTCCGCTTCCGCGCCCCGTACGCCGACCCCCTGCTGCTGCCGATCGCGGTGCTGCTCAACGGCCTCGGCCTGGTGCTGATCTACCGCCTCGACCTGGAGACGCCGAAGGACCAGGCGGCGACGACGCAGCTGGTCTGGTCGACGCTCGGGGTGGCGCTGTTCATCGTGGTCGTGCTGCTGCTGCGCGACCATCGCACCCTCCAGGGGTACGCGTACGTGTCGGTGGCCGCCGCGCTCGCGCTGATGATCCTGCCGATCTTCTTCCCCGCGGTGAACGGCGCCAAGATCTGGATCAGGCTCGGCGGGCTCTCCTTCCAGCCGGGCGAGTTCGCCAAGATCCTGCTCGCGGTCTTCTTCGCCGCGTACCTCGCCGCCAACCGCAACGCGCTCGCGTACACCGGCCGCCGGATCTGGAGGTTCCAGTTCCCGACGGGCCGGGTCCTCGGGCCGATCGTGGCGATCTGGCTGCTGAGCGTCGGCGTCCTCGTCCTGGAGCGGGACCTGGGCACCTCGCTGCTCTTCTTCGGCCTCTTCGTGATCATGCTGTACGTGGCGACCGGCCGGATCGGCTGGATCGCGGTCGGTCTCGTGCTGGCCTCCGCAGGCGCCTTCCTCGTCGGCTCGCTCGAACCCCACGTCCACAGCAGGGTGCAGGACTGGCTCGACCCCTTCGCCTCCATCCGGGCGGGCGACGGACCGGGGCAGCTGGCCCAGTCGCTGTTCGCCTTCGCCGCCGGAGGGATGCTCGGCACCGGGCTCGGTCTCGGCCATTCCGTCCTCATCGGCTTCGCCACCAAGTCCGACTTCATCCTGGCGACGGCCGGCGAGGAGCTGGGGCTCGTCGGTCTCACCGCGCTCTTCCTGCTGTACGCGCTGCTCGTCGCCCGCGGCTACCGCGCCGGCCTCTCGCTGCGGGACCCCTTCGGGCGGCTGCTCGCGATCGGCCTCGCCTCGATCGTGGCGCTCCAGGTCTTCGTGATCGCGGGCGGGGTGATGGGGCTGATCCCGCTGACCGGCATGGCGATGCCGTTCCTCGCCCAGGGAGGTTCGTCCGTGGTGACCAACTGGGTGATCGTCGCGCTCCTCATCCGGGTCAGCGACTCGGCCCGCGCGCCCCAGCCGGACGCCACCGACACCGGGGAACTCACCAAGATCGGGGAGGGCGCGCGATGACAAGCCCGAGGGTCGACCTGAGGTCCGAGGGAGGCGTCCGGTGATCCGGTACATCCGGCGGGCCGCCGCCCTCTGCCTCGTCCTCCTGGTGGCGCTGCTCGTCAACGCCGCCCGCGTGATGGTCTTCGAGGCCGAGTCCCTCGACGACAACCCCGCCAACCGGCGGATCGCGATCGACCGGTACGCGCGACCGCGCGGCGAGATCGTCGTCGACGGGAAGCCGGTGACCGGCTCCCGCGACAGCGGACAGCAGCTGCGCTGGGAACGCACCTACAAACAGGGACCGTTGTACGCGCCGCTGACCGGCTACGCCTCCCAGACGTACGGCACGACGCTCGTCGAGAACGCCGAGGACGACATCCTCGCCGGCACCGACCCGATGCTGGCGCCGCTGCCCCTCTGGAACGACCTCACCCGCGGCCGGCAGCCCGGCGGCGACGTGGTGACGACGATCCGCGCCCCGATGCAGGAGGCGGCCTACCGTGGGCTCGACGGGAAGCGGGGCGCGGTCGTGGCGGTCGAGCCGTCCAGCGGCCGGATCCTGGCGCTCGTCAGCTCACCGTCGTACGACCCGGGGGTCCTCTCCGGGACGGGGCAGGGCGTCAAGGACGCGTGGCGGCGGCTGAACACCTCGCCGAACCAGCCGATGCTGAACCGCGCGCTGCGGCAGACGTACCCGCCGGGCTCCACCTTCAAGATCGTGACGGCGGCGGCCGCCCTGGACGCGGGGGTGGTGCGGGACGTGGACGCGCCGACGGACACCCCGGACCCGTTCGTGCTGCCCGGTACCCGGCAGGTGCTGCCGAACGAGGCGACGGGCTGCGGCGACGCGTCCCTCGCGTCCGCGATCCAGTGGTCCTGCAACACGGTGATGGCCGGACTCGGCGTGAAGGTGGGGCTGACGGGGATGGTCGACGCGGCGGAACGGTTCGGCTTCAACGACACGGGGCTCCGGGTGCCGTCCTGGGTGGCGAAGTCCAACTTCGACCGGCAGATGAGCCCGGACCAGCTGGCGCTGTCGTCGATCGGGCAGTTCGACACGACGGCGACCCCGCTCCAGATGGCGCTGGTGGCGGCCGCCGTCGCCAACAACGGGGAGATCGCCCACCCGTACCTCGTCGACCGCACCACCACCTCCGGCGGCACGACCGTGGACCGCACGGGCCGCAGCAGCTACCGGCGGGCGATGAACCCCGCGACGGCGATGCAGCTCCAGCGGCTGATGGTGAAGGCCGTGGAGGAGGGGACGGGGACGAACGCGGCGATCCCCGGGGCCCGGGTCGGCGGCAAGACGGGCACCGCCCAGCACGGCTTCGGCAACACGGGCACCCCGTACGCCTGGTTCATCGCCTGGGCCCAGGCGGACGACGCGGCACAGCCGGCGGTGGCGGTGGCGGTCGTCGTCGAGGACGCGGAGGCGTCCCGTACGGACATCAGCGGGGGCGGCAGCGCGGCGCCGATCGCGAAGGCCGTGATGGAGGAGGCGCTGCGACTGGAGGCGGAGGCGCGGAATCCGTAGCGCGGTTGTCCGGTCTCCCCCGCCCCCGTCGCCCTCGTCGGACGTCAGCCGATCGGTTTGCGGATCTCCGCGCGGATCTTGACCGTGGTCTCGGCGAGTGCGGCCAGGTCGATGTCCTTCGGGTCGGTGGTGGCCGTGTCGGGGGTGACGAGGGCCACGGCGGCCGCGGTGTTGTCGTCGCCCCAGGCGCACATGGGGAGCGTGGTCGTGCCGAAGGTGTCCTTCGACGTGGTGACCTGGCAGCTGACGGTCACGCCGTACCCGGCGGGGGTGAACTCCCTGGGCCGGACGACGAGCGTGGAGCCCTTCTCCGTGGCCGCGCCCCTGAGGATGGACGTACGGGTGGACTCGCCGTTCTTGATGCGTCCGTGCATCCCCGAGACGACGAGCGTGGACTCGTCCTTGCCGCTGTACTGCCCGACCGCCGCCTTGGCGTCCTTCACGGTGAAATCGGGGGCGTCCTCGATCTCCTTGCCCTGGGTGTCGGAGAGGTCGGAGACCAGCGTGTACCGGCCGGCGAGGAGCGCCTTGGGGACGACCAGCTTGTGGGTCGCCTCGGGGAAGGGGCCGGTGACGCCTATGCCGTCGAGCCCGGCCTTGGCCGCGTAGCCGAGACCACCGACCAGGACCAGGGATCCGAGGACGATGGCGACGATCGCTCCGGCCGACAGCTTCTTCTTGGGCGGCGGCCCCATGGGCGGGTGCCCCCAGGCCCCGGCGCCCGGCCCCGCGTACTGCGGCGGAACACCCTGCGGAAGGTGTCCCTGCGGACCCCCGAACGGGCCGGGCTGCTGAGGGGGCGGTACGGGCCCGCCGTACGGCTGGTGGGGCGGTGGAGTCGGCGATGGCGGCATGGTCATGACCGGCACGCTACGTCACCCGAAGGACACCCCCCTCCCACTCCTCCTCCTACTCCTCCTGGTCCCCCGGCTTCTCGGCGGCCCCCGCCGCGATCGCATCCGCCACCTCCGTGACCCGCTCCGCCTCCTCCGTCGCGAACCGTTCGCGGTCCAACGCCTCCGCGATCTCCTCGTCCTGGGTCATCAGCAGGTCGAGGTTGGAGTCGCCGAGGTCGAAGACGCCCATGTCCAGGTAGGCCTTCTGGAGGCGCTCGCCCCAGAGGCCGATGTCCTTGACGCAGGGGACGATCCGGCTGAAGAGGAGCTTGCGGAACAGGTGCAGGAACTCGCTCTGCTCGCTGAGCTCCTCCGCCTCCTTCTTCGGGATGCCGAAGTTCTCCAGGACCTCGACCCCGCGCAGCCGGTCGCGCATGAGGTAGCAGCCCTCGATGACGAACTCCTCGCGCTCGCGGAGCTCGGCGTCCGAGAGCTGCTTGTAGTAGTCGCGCAGCGCCATCCGGCCGAAGGCGACGTGCCGGGCCTCGTCCTGCATCACGTACGCGAGGATCTGCTTCGGCAGCGGCTTGTCGGTGGTGTCGCGGATCATGCCGAAGGCGGCGAGCGCGAGGCCTTCGATGAGGACCTGCATGCCGAGGTAGGGCATGTCCCAGCGGGAGTCGCGCAGGGTGTCGTCGAGCAGGCCCTTGAGGTTGTCGTTGATCGGGTAGAGCATCCCGATCTTCTCGTGGAGGAAACGGCCGTAGATCTCGGCGTGCCGGGCCTCGTCCATGGTCTGGGTGGCCGAGTAGAACTTGGCGTCCAGGTCGGGGACGGACTCGACGATCCGGGCCGCGCAGATCATGGCGCCCTGCTCACCGTGCAGGAACTGGCTGAACTGCCAGGAGGCGTAGTGCCGGCGCAGGTCGCCCTTGTCCTTCTCGGTCATCTTCGCCCAGTGGCGGGTGCCGTGGAGGGTGAGGACCTCGTCGGGGGTGCCGAGCGGGTCGTACGGGTCGACCTCGATGCCCCAGTCGATGCGGGTGGCGCCGTCCCACTGCTTGTCCTTGCCCTTCTGGTAGAGGGCGAGGAGGCGCTCGCGTCCGTCGTCGTAGTCCCAGGAGAAGCGGGCGGCACCGGTGGCGGGCACGTGCCAGCCGGGCTCGACGGGGGCGTTCACGTAGAGGTCGTGCGTCGACACTGACGACTCCTTCCGTCCGTTTCCAGCAGGCTCACATGGTGGTAGACGGATCGTCAACAAGTCGCGCACGGGGGATTGCAGGGGGGATCTGATGGGGGTCAGGCGGGGGCCCTTGCCCCGCACCGGATGCGGGAGGCAGGCCGCACGGGCGACCCCCGTGCCCGTGCCCGCGTCGCGCGGTCGCCGTCTCGCGCCGTGGGCGCAGGCCCACGTCTGGCCCGCCGCGCGGGCACGCGCCCGCACCCTTCGCCACCTCCGCGTGGGCACACGCCTGCACCCTTCGCCACCGCCCGTGTGGGCAATCGTCCGCTGGGGCGGGACGGGTGGGCACACGGGACGGCGCCCTTGCGGGCGCCTTCACCCCCTGTACCTGCCCGCACCACACGTGCGCCGCGCAAAGGGGTGCGGGTCAGGGCGCGGGAGCCTCTGGCGCCGACAAGGGCGCCGTTCCGTTGTGCCCACCCGTTCCGCCCCTCGCGGAACGCCTGCCCACAACGGGGGCGCGGCGCGGTGACCGCCCGCACCAGGGGTGCCTGGCCTGGTCGTGGCGGGGTCCGGGCGGGCGGGCGGTGTCCGGGGTGGGGCCGCGCGGTTACGCTGCCGTGCATGACGAGCCCCGCCACCCCCGCCTACCGCAGGCTCAGCGTCGAGCAGCGGCGCGGGCAGCTCCTCGCCTCCGCCCTGGAGCTCTTCGCCCACCAGGCGCCCGAGGACGTGTCGCTCGACGACGTCGCCGAGGCGGCCGGCGTCTCGCGGCCCCTCGTCTACCGCTACTTCCCCGGCGGCAAGCAGCAGCTGTACGAGGCCGCCCTGCGTTCCTCCGCCGACGCCCTCAACCGCTGCTTCAGCGAGCCGCCGGCCGGGCCGCCCACGGAGCGGCTCGGGCGCGTGCTCGACCGCTACCTGGCCTTCGTCGACGAGCACGACGCCGGGTTCAGCGCCCTGCTGCGCGGCGGCAGCGTCGCCGAGACCTCCGGGACCTCCGCGATCGTCGACGAGGTGCGGCGGGCCGCCGCCGAGCAGATCCTCGTCCATCTCGGGGCGGAGCGACCGGGCCCCCGGCTCTCCATGCTCGTCCGGACGTGGATCGCCGCCGTCGAGGCCGCCTCGCTCATCTGGCTCGACGAGGAGAAGCAGCCGCCCGCCCGGGAGCTGCGGGAGTGGCTCGTCGACCACCTCGTCGCGCTGCTCGCGGCGACCACGGCGAGCGACGAGGAGACGGCGGGGGTCGTGAAGCGGCTCCTCGCCCAGGAGACCGCCGAGGGGCCGGTGGCGGCGCTGGCCCGCCGGGTGATCCCGGTGGTGGGCGAGGCGGCCCACCTGCTGTGAGGCCGTGAACCGGGAGAGACTGTGGGGGTGAAGAGCGAGAACACCCCCTTCCGCGGCGGCCCCCTCGACGGCCGGGTCCTGCCGATCCTGCTCGGCCCGACCGGCCACCCGCCGAAGTGGTACGAGGTCCCGGTCCCTGCGCACGACGGCCGCCCGCCGACCCTGTACGCCTACCGGCGCGAACCTTCCGGCTACACGAAGCGCCTCGGGCTCCAGCGCGGCTGGGTCTACGTGTACGCCCCCGAGGGGCGGGAGCGGCGCGAGCTGAAGTGGC
The DNA here is from genome assembly GCF_049913175.1 of Streptomyces sp. R-07. Taxonomy (NCBI): domain Bacteria; kingdom Bacillati; phylum Actinomycetota; class Actinomycetes; order Kitasatosporales; family Streptomycetaceae; genus Streptomyces; species Streptomyces sp. R-07. Next base: position 5,450,281 of record NZ_CP183978.1, on the reverse strand, counting down.
CGTGGTCGAAGCCGTCACCGAGGCCGAACGGGTGACGTGACGGCGTGCGCCCCGATTCATACGGTAATCGGATGAAGTGAGCCGTCATCATCCCCGTGGAGGTGGTGACGTGTCACGAAGGCTGCTGCGCACGGTCTGTACGGGGGCGCTCGCCGCGGCGACGGCGCTCACGGGGGTGCTCCCGGCGGCGGGAGCCGCCCCGGACCCGCCCGTGGACCCTCCGGCGGAGGCCCCGATCGCCTGGCCGGACCCGACGGCGGAACCCGTCGGACCGGTCGATCCGGAGGCGAAGCAGGCAGGGGACCAGGCGGGACCGGTCTCCCCGACGGCGGACCCGGCGGCCGACCCGGCCGGACCAGTCCCTCCGACGGCGGACCCGGCGGGGAACCATGCCGGACCGGTCCCCCCGGCGGCGGACCCGGCCGGACCAGTCACCCCGGACTCCCCTGCCGCCGCCACGGACACCGGTACGAGCACGGACCCCAGCGCAGGCCCCCGTACGGATCCCGTCGACGACGACGCCGCCGCCCTCCCTCCCCCCGGCGGGGACTCCGTCAGCGGGCTGCTCACCCGGTTGCGGACGCTCTACCAGCAGGCCGAGGAGGCGACCGAGCGGTACAACGCCGCCGAGGAGGCGCTGAAGCTCCAGGCCGCCGACACCAAGAAGGTGACCGCCCGGCTCACCGCCGCCCGGACCGCCCTGGCGCAGGGCCGTGCCGCGGCCGGCCGGATCGCCCGGGACCAGTACCAGGGCAGGTCCGCATTCTCCTCCTTCCCCTCGTACCTGCCGCTGCTCTTCGCCGCGGACCCCCAGTCGGCCCTGGACGAGGGGCATCTGATGGCCCGCGCGGCCCGCGACCGGGCCCGCGCCGTCTCCCGCCTGACCGGGGCCGAACGGCAGGCCGGCAGCCTCGCGAGCGCCTCCCGCAAGGCCCTGGACCGCCAGCAGGGGCTCGCCGCCGCGCAGCGCACCCGGCGTGACGAGGTGCGGGCCAAGCTGCTCGCGGTCGAGAAGCTGCTCGCCGCCCTGTCGCCGGACCAGCTGGCCCGGCTGACCGCGCTCGAACGCGTCCAGACCGCCGGCGCGCAGCGCGAGCTGCTCGACTCCGGCGTCCTGGACGGCCTCCGCACGCCGTCCCGGGCGGGCGCGGAGGCCCTGCGCTTCGCGGTGGGCCAGATCGGCAAGCCGTACGAGTGGGGGGCGGAGGGCCCGGAGGCGTACGACTGCTCGGGGCTGACCCAGCAGGCGTGGGCGGCGGCGGGCCGGGAGGTGCCGAGGACCAGTCAGGAGCAGTGGGCGACCCTGCCCCGGGTGTCGCTGGCCGAGCTCCGCCCGGGCGATCTGGTGGTCTACTTCCCGGGCGCGACCCATGTGGCCCTCTACCTCGGCGAGGGTCTGGTGGTGCAGGCCCCGCGTCCGGGCGGGAAGGTGAAGGTCTCGCCGCTCGCGGCGAACCCGGTGCTCGGGGCCGTACGGCCCGATCCGGAGGGAACGGCCCTGGCGGCGTACACCCCTCCCCCACTCCCGGCGGGCGCCCGGGACGGCGGGGACGAGGGCTACGACCGGGGGTGAACTCCCTTTCCCGGCCCACCCCTTGCTCTCGCGCGTAATAAGCGCGAAGCTGACGGGGTCCTTACCGACGGCCGACTGTCAGGCCCGGACACGGAGCCCCGTCATGCCCAGACTTCTGCCGGACACCCGCCCCCAGCGCGCGCTCGCCGCCTCGAACTTCGTCAACGCCGTCGGCAGCGGGCTCTTCCTGACCGCCGGAGTCCTGTACTTCACCCAGGCCGTGCGCCTCCCCGCCGCCACCGTGGGACTCGGACTCGGCATCGCCGGGTTCCTCTCGCTGGCCGTGGGCATCGCCGTCGGTCATCTCGCGGACCTGCGCGGGGCGCGCGGGGTCTACGTGGCCACCCTGGCGGTGCAGGCGCTCGCCACGGCCGCCTTCGTGCTCGCCGACAGCTTCTGGCCGTTCGTCCTCGCCGTCTCCGCGGCCACCGGCGCGAAGGCGGCCGGTCTCGCCGCCCGGGCGCCGCTCGTCCGGCATCACGGAGGGGAGCGGCCGCAGGAGTTCCGCGCCTATCTGCGGGCCGTGACCAACGTCGGCATCTCCCTCGGCGCGCTCCTCGCGGGGTGGGCGGTCCAGGTCGGCACCCTCGGCGCCTACCAGGTCCTCGTCGCCGGGAACGCCTGCGCGTTCGCCGCCTCCGCCGCCGTCCTGTTCCTGCTGCCGCCCGTCGCCCCCGCGCCCGTCGCCCGCGGCCCCCGGTGGATCGCGCTGCGGGACCGGCCGTATCTGGCGCTCACCGCGCTCGACGGCGTCATGGCCATCCAGTTCAAGGTGCTCACCGTCGCGATCCCGCTCTGGCTCGTGGGGTCCACCACCGCCCCGCACTGGCTCGTCTCCGGCACCATGCTCGCCAACACCGTCCTCGTCGTCGGCCTCCAGGTGCGGGCGAGCCGCGGCATCGACTCGCCGCGGGCCGGCGGCCGCGCCTACCGGCGGGCCGGGGCGGCCTTCCTGGTGTCCTGCGCCCTCGTCTCGCTCTCCGCGGGGACGCCCGTCGCGGTGGCGGTCGTCCTGCTCCTGACCGCGGTGGTCGTCCACACGCTCGGCGAACTGTGGCACGCGGCGGGCGGCTTCGAGGTGTCGTACGCGCTGGCGCCGCCACACGCCACCGGCCAGTACCTGGGCGTCTTCGGGCTGGGCGCCGGCCTCTCCGAGGCCCTCGGCCCCGGCCTCCTCATCGCACTGTGCGTGGGCTGGGGCCGTCCGGGCTGGTACGTGGTGGGCGCGCTCTTCGCCCTGACCGGTCTGCTGACCCCGCTCGCCGTCCGCCGCGCGGAGGAGGGCCGTCAGTCGCTGAAGAGCGCGAAGGTCCCGAACGCCCGGACCAGGACGGCCGACCCCGGCGCGCGGGTGCCGGCCGTCGACCCCGGTCAGCCGGCCGCGACCTCGGCCAGGTAGGCGTTCGTCTTCTCCGGGTCGAAGAAGAAGTTCTCGAAGTCGGCCGGGTCGTTGAAGCCGTTGGCGAAGCGGTCGGCCACGGGCTGGAGCTGGCCGGCGGCGCCGAGCAGGTTCAGGACGTGCTCCGGCGGGGGCGCCAGCATCGCGTTCGTCCACTTGGTGACGTGCTGGGCCGTCTTCCAGTAGCGGTCGAAGGCGCCCTGCATCCACTCCTCGTCGAAGGGCTTGTCGCCCTGCTCGACGATGGCGGCGAGGTACGCGGCGGCGCACTTGGACGCCGAGTTGGAGCCCTGGCCGGTGATCGGGTCGTTCGCGACGACGACGTCGGCGACGCCGAGGGCCAGGCCTCCGCCGGGGAGCCGGCCGATGGGGTTGCGGACGGTCGGCGCGTACCGGCCGGCGAGGGTGCCGCCCGCGTCGGTCAGCTCGACCTTCGTGGCCCGCGCGTACTCCCAGGGCGTGAACTTCTCCATGAGCTCCAGCGTCAGCGCCAGGTGCTCGGAGGGGTCCTTGACGCCCTGGAAGACGTCGAGCGGGCCGCCGGGGACGCCCTCCCAGAAGAGGATGTCGGCGCGGCCGCCGGTGGTGAGGGTCGGCATGACGAACAGCTCGCCGACGCCCGGGACGACGTTGCAGCGGACCGCGTCGAAGTCCGGGTGCTCGGGGCGCGGGCCGAGGCCGTGGACGTACGCGACGGCGAGGGCCCGCTGCGGTGCGTCGTACGGCGAACGGGACGCGTCCCGGCCGAACATGGAGACCAGCTCGCCCTTTCCGGCCGCGACGAGCACCAGGTCGTAGTTGCGGGAGAAGTAGTCCAGGTCGCCGACGGCCGCGCCGTGTATCACCAACTGGCCGCCGCGCTGGGCGAAGGTGTCCATCCAGCCGGCCATCTTCACGCGCTGGTCCACGGACTGGGCGTAGCCGCCGAGCCTGCCGACCCAGTCGATCAGGCGGGCGGAGTCGGGGCCGGCGACGGAGACGCCGAGGCCCTCGATCCGGGGGGCCTGGGACTCCCAGAAGTTGAGCCCGAGGTCCCGCTCGTGCTGGAGGGCGGTGTCGAACATGCACTGGGTGGACATGACCCGGCCGGTACGGATCTCGTCCGCGGTCCGGTTCGACATGAGGGTGACCTCGTACCCCTGCGACTGGAGTCCGAGGGCGAGCTGCAGGCCGGACTGGCCGGCGCCGACTATGAGTATCTTCCGCATGGGCGGGGCTCCTGGCGTGACGGGGCGAACTGGTCGAACTATTCGGGGGTGGCTTCGAGGGCGTGCGCGACCATCGCGAGCAGGCTCTCGACGACGCTGTACCGCTTGCGCGCGTCCATGATCACCACGGGCACGTGGGCGGGCACGGTCAGGGCCTCGCGGACGTCGTCCGCCTCGAACAGCTCCGTGCCCTCGAAGTGGTTGACGGCCACGATGTACGGCAGCCCGCAGCTCTCGAAGTAGTCGAGCGCCGGGAAGCAGTCGGTCAGCCGGCGGGTGTCGGCGAGCACGATCGCCCCGATCGCCCCGCGCACCAGGTCGTCCCACATGAACCAGAAGCGCTGCTGTCCCGGCGTACCGAAGACGTACAGCACCAGGTCGTTGTCGAGCGTGATCCGGCCGAAGTCCATCGCCACCGTGGTGGTGAGCTTGTCCGGGGTGGCGGTGAGGTCGTCGGTGTCCTCGCTCGCCCGGGTCATCAGCGCCTCGGTCTGGAGCGGGGTGATCTCCGAGACGGCGCGGACGAAGGTCGTCTTGCCGACGCCGAAGCCGCCCGCGACGACGATCTTCGTCGCGATCGGGGCGCGGGAGTGGTCGAGCTGCCAGTCCTGGGCGCCGTCCTCGGTGTCGGCCTCGGTGGCCTCTCCGGGTTCCGGTTCGCGCGGTTCGGTGCCCTGCTGGGCGGGAATGCCGACGGCCACCGGTGTGTCGGAGACGGCGGAGACGGCGGTGGCGTCAGAGACGACGGAGTCCACTCAGCACCCTTTCGAGGAGCGCGCGGTCGGGCTGGCCGGTGCCGTGACCGGTCCCGTACACACGGATCTTTCCCTGGTCGGCCAGGTCGCTGAGCAGCACCCGGACGACCCCCAACGGCATCTTCAGAAGCGCCGAGATCTCCGCGACCGTCCGCATCCGGCGGCAGATCTCGACGATGGCCCGCATCTCGGGCATCAGCCCGCGGGCGGCGGGCCCGCCGTCCGTCAGGACCTTGCGGACGGCGGGCGCTTCGAGCGCCGCCACGAAGGTCTCGACGAGCAGGATGTGACCGAAGCGGGTTCGGCCGCCGGTCAGCGAGTACGGGCGCACGCGCGCGGGGCGCCGTCCTTCTCCCCGTACCGGCAGCTTGAAGGCGTGATGAGCCGAGGACATCGCGGTCACTGGGTGCTCTCCATCGATCTGCGCAGTTCGCTGCGGACTTCGGGGGTGAGTACGTGACCGGCGCGGCCCACGAAGAGCGCCATGTGGTACGCCACGACGCTCATGTCGCAGTCGGGCTCGGCGTGCACGCCGAGCAGCGAGCCGTCGCTGATCGACATGACGAAGACGCTGCCCTCCTCCATCGCCACCATCGTCTGCTTGACCCCGCCGCCGTCCATCAGGCGGGCGGCGCCGATGGTGAGGCTGCCGATGCCGGAGACGATCGTGGCCAGGTCGGCGCTGGAGCCGCGCGGCCCGTCGGGTCGGCCGGCGTCGGCGGCGACCGTCGTGGCCGGCTGTGTGGCCGGGTCCGACGAGAGCAGCATCAGGCCGTCGGAGGAGACGACGGCCACCGAGCGGACACCCGGGACCTCCTCCACCAGATTCCCCAGCAGCCATTGCAGGTTGCGGGCTTCCGTGCTCAGTCCGAACGTTCCCGTCGCGGTCAACTGCGTGCCTCCTCGACTGTGTCCCCCGTCATCTCCTCTGTACGTGCAGTCCTCGTGGCTTCTATGCGCGCCGTGTCCAGCTCCGCCTCCACGTCCCGGCGCCCGGCCTTGGCGCCCTGGTGGAAGCCGCCGAGCCGGCGGCGCAGGGCCTCCGCGTCCACGCCGCCCTGGCGGGGCGTGGCGGCGGCGGGCTGGCGGACCACCTGCGGGGTCCGCTTGGGCAGGCCCTTGTCGGTGACCCGCTCCCACTGCGCGGGGCGCGGGCCGGGAACCTCGGCGGCGGCGGCCGCCTCGACAGGGGCCGCGTCCTCGCCGTCGGCGGCGCGCTCGTGGGTGTCCGGCTCCGGCGGCGGGTCGGGCAGCCGGACCTGGAGCGTGGTCTCGGAGACGGACTCCCCGAGGGGGGCGGGCTCGTCCTGGACTTCCGGCCGGGACGCGTACGCCTCCGGCTCGGGGGCGTACGGCGCCTCCGGCTCCTGCGCGGACTCCGGGGCGTACGAGGTTTCCGGCTCGGGGACGTACGGCGCCTCCGGCTCCGGGGCGTACGAAGGTTCCGGCGTGGGGGCGTACGGCGCCTCCGGCTCCCGCGCCTGCTCCGTCTCCGCCGCCAGGAACGCGGCCTCCGCCGCCTCCACGAGCGGGTCGCGGGTCCTGGACGGCAGGGTGTTGGAGTTGGCCTCCGCGACCGAGCCGGGCAGCTGGATGGCCGGCGCCGTGCCCGCGACGCGTACGGGCTCCGTCACGGCCGTCGGCGGGGTGGTGGGCAGCAGGGGCAGCGGCAGCACCACGACGGCCGCCGTGCCGCCCGGCTTCTGCTCGCGCAGCTCGACGCGCACCCCGTGGCGGGCGGCGAGCAGGGCGATGACCCGCATGCCGAGCCCCTCGCCCTCGAAGGCCTCCGGGTCGGCCTCGGCGAGGCGCGCGTTGAGCTCGGCGGACCGGGTGGCGGTCATGCCGATGCCCGCGTCCTGCACGGAGAGCATCACCTCGCCGCTCTCCAGGAGCCAGCCGGAGAGCTGGACCTCGGCGTCGGGCGGCGAGAAGGAGGTGGCGTTCTCCAGGAGTTCCGCGACCAGGTGGCTCAGGTCGTCCGCGGCGAAGCCGGCGACCTGGGCGTGCGGCGGCAGGGCCTGGATGGTGACCCGCTCGTACCGCTCGATCTCGCTGACGGCGGCGCGCAGCACGTCGACGAGCGGGACGGGCCCGGCGTGGCCGTGGACGTGCTCGTGGCCGGCGAGGACGAGGAGGTTCTCGCTGTGGCGGCGCATGACGGTCGCCATGTGGTCGAGCTTGAAGAGGGTCGCGAGGCGGTCCGGGTCCTGCTCGCGCTCCTCCAGCTTCTCGATGACGCCGAGCTGCCGCTCGACGAGCCCGAGGCTGCGCAGCGAGAGGTTGACGAAGGTGTGGTGGACCGAGTTCCTCAGCCGTTCGAGGTCGGCGGTGAGGAGGGCGACCCGGCCCTGGAGCTCGGCGCGCTGGGCGGCGAGTTCTGCACCGACGGCGTCCTTGGCGTCGGCCAGCTCGGCGCGCTCGTCGGTGAGGCGCTCGGTGTGCGCGGCGAGGCCGGAGAGCTTGCCGTGCAGGGCGTTGAGGGAGCGGACGACCTGTGCGAACTCGTCGTTGCGGCCGGTGAAGCGGACCGCTTCCTCGGTGTGCGGCTCGGGGGCGGCGGCGAGCCGGGCGGCGCCGATGCGGAGCACGGCGAGCGGCCGGGTGAGGGTGCGGGCGACGTAGGTGGAGATGCCGATCGCGACGAGGAGGCAGCCGCCGAGGAAGGCGATGCGCAGTTCGAGGGCGGTGACGTCGTCGTCGCGGAGCGCGCCGAGGCGTTCGACCCGCTCGGTGGCGAGGGCGGACTCGACGCCGCGCATCTGCTCGATACGGGCGGAGAGGGCGGACTCCAGGCCGGCCGGGTCCGTGCCGCGCTCGGCCTCGGTCAGCTTGGGCTGGTCGGTGAGGGCGGCGAGCGCGAGCTCGGCGCTCTTGACGTCGGGGCCGGTGACGGTGGCCGCGAGGGAGTCGCGGGCGGTGGCTCCGGCGGCCTGGTCGAAGTCGCCGAGGGCGGCGAGTTCACGGACGCGGGCCTGCTGGGCGGCGGCGGTGACGCTGTCGCGGGCCCGTTCGGCCTCGGCGGCGCCCTCGGGCACGTCGGCGACGTAGGTGCCGGTCTGGGGGTCGTAGTGGACGTCCCCGCTGGGTTCGGGCTGCGGCACGGAGAGCGCGGCGAGGAGCAGGCCGCGGGTGGCGGAGGCCTGGTCGACGGCGCGGCCGAGGGCGGCGGGGGCGCGGGTGGCCTCCGTCAGGGCGGCGTCGGAGGCGCGGGCCGGGGTCTTGTCGGCGAGTTCGTCGGCGAGGGCCTGAAGCTTGGCGATGACGTCCGAGTACGCCTTGTGGGCCTCCAGGGCCGTGCCCTTGCCGGTGAGGGCGGTGCGGCGGACGGAGGGGACCCCGGCGAGTTCGCGGCGGAGTTCGGTGGGGGCGGCGGGCCGGATCTCGTCGATCTGGCGATCGACCCGGGTGGACCGCGCGTCGGTGATCTGCCGCTTGTGCTTGGCGTCGCCGGTCTGGCTGTCGCGTCCCGCGGCGATGTACGCGACGACCTCGTCGCGCTCGTCGGCGAGGGAGTGGGCGAGGGTGACGGCCTGCCGGTCGAGTTCGGCGAGGGTGACCAGGCGCTGGGACTCGGTGAGCTCGGCGGAGGCGGCGAGGATCGCGGGGGCTCCGGCGGCGAGGACGGTGACGCCGACGAGGGCGACGCCGGCGACCAGCCGGTTGCGGACGCGCTTGGGCCGGCCGGCGGGGGCCTGCGGCTCACCGGGGGTCTGGCTCTGCGTGCCGTTCTTGCTCCGAGGCCGCTTCTTCTGCACCGGTGCTCGCATTCTTGATTCGTCCGCCGATGAAGCAGAGGTGACGATCGGTCACATGGAGCGCCCCCACCCCTGGTACGGCTTCCGACCATTCCAGCGCTTACGGCAGGGGGACGGGCATCGGCCGCTCCGCCACCCGAACGAGTGAACAACACTCAGTAGTTGGCTAACAACTTCCGGAGACGGGCGCCGAGGGCCCGTACGGGGCGCCGGTTGGATCTTCCGGGCGGGCTTTGGCAGGATGCCCGCCCGCAGCTCCCCGGAGGTGGCCCTTCCGCCTCTCGCGCCGCATCCGCCGGGTTGGTACAGGCCTTTTCCGGTCATTTGCAGGTCCCGTGAAGGAGTTCGCCGGGGAATACGCGGGGGCGGGCACACTGGATGGCATGCGCAGCGAAGTCGCCTCTCTTCCCGGCAGCCCCGAACGCCCCGACGAGGACTGGGTGGCCGCCGCTCTGCCCGCGTCGGGGAGCGGGGGGACGGTCGTTCTGCTCGACGGCGTCACACCCCCCGCCGGTGATGACGGTTGTGTGCACACGGTCCCGTGGTTCACTGCGCGACTGGGCGGGGCTTTGACCGAACTGTCCGGTTCCCGCCGGGACATGCCCCTGTCCGAGATCCTGTCGTCGGCAATCCGGCGCACCGCGGACGCCCACCGTGACACCTGTGACCTTTCTCACGTGCGAACGCCTCAGGCGACCGTGGTGCTCGCCCGCTGGGACGAGGAGTCGGTCGAGCACCTCGTCCTCTCCGACTCCGTCCTCCTCCTGGAGGGCCCGGACGGGACGGTGCGGGCCGTGCTCGACGACCGGCTGGACCGGGTGCCGGACGAGGTGCTGCGCTCCCTGGAGGCGACGGACCGGCTGCGGAACCGGGAGGGCGGCTTCTTCACCGCGGCGGCGGACCCGGCGGTCGCGGAGCGGGCGGTGACGGGGACGAGCCCGCGTGCGGAGGTGCGGGCCCTGGCGGCGCTCACGGACGGGGCGAGCCGCTGGGTGGAGCTGTTCGGCGCGGGCGACTGGACGGACTGCTTCGGCGTGCTGCGCGAGGAGGGCCCGGCCGGCCTGCTCCGCCGCGTGCGGGCCCTCGAGACGGCGGACGCGCACGCGGGCGGTTTGCGCCGCTGGAAGCTCCACGACGACGCGACGGCGGTCTACGCCGAGCTGCGGGACCGCTGAGCGGCGCGCCTCGCGCAAGACAGGCCCTAGCCCTCCGAGCGGACGTTGAAGTGGTTCAGGAGGCGGGCGAGTTCGGCGACCTCGGCGCGGTCCCAGTCGGCGAGTTTGCGGACGTAGCGTTCGCGCCGGGCGTCGCGGACGCTGCGGAAGCGGTCGCGGCCCTCCTCGGTGAGGCGGACGAGCGAGGCGCGGCCGTCGGCGGGGTCGGGGTCGCGGGCGACGAGCCCGAGGTCCTCCAGGGCGCGGAGCTGGCGGCTCATGGTGGCCTTGCCGACGCCGAAGTATCCGGCGAGCTCGGTGGCTCGCTGGGGTCCGGCGTCGTCGAGGCGTACGAAGAGGCCGTAGGCGGCGGGCTCCAGTTCGGGGTGGACCTCGCGCGCCATCTCCCCTGACTGGGCTCGGGCGCGGCGCAGGAAGACCGCCAGTTCCCGTTCGAGGGCGAGGAATTCCTGGTCCACACCACCTCCGGCGGTGACCCGGCCTTCATTTCCCGTACTGCTTCCGTGCACGTCAGCACCTCCCGCGCGCTTTCCGATCGCTGAAAGTTTCTTCCGGCGGCGTCCATCGCCGCAGCTCCTTCAGTATTTCGCAGGCGTAGACCAACGGCGGCAACCAGGCCCCCTTCCGCCGGGCGGGTCTACGTGCGTAGCGTCTTCCCCGGCAGCCCTGAATGACATGTCCATTCCAGGCCTTGTCATGCCGTCTGCCGCCACCGCTCCCCACCGAGCCTTTCGGAGGCACGCAATGCGTGTGCACAGATCCGGAACGACCCTCGCCGGCGCCGCCCTCGCGACCCTGGCCCTCCTCCTCCCCCTCGGCCTCTCCGGCACCGCCACCGCCGCCGAGGACGCCGGCGCCCTGAAGGCGACCCCCGCGCGCGGCTCCGCCTACATGGGCATGGGCGTGATCGCGCACGACGGCCAGGGCGCCAGGCCCGGAGGCGTCTCGACCCTGGCCGTCCAGACGGAAGGCGTCGACGTCTCCAGCCACAACGGCAACGTGGCCTGGTCCACGCTGTGGAACAGCGGGGTCAAGTGGGCCTACGTCAAGGCGACGGAAGGCACGTACTACAAGAACACGTACTTCACCCAGCAGTACACCGGCTCCTACAACGTCGGCATGATCCGCGGCACGTACCACTTCGCCACCCCGGACACGACGACCGGAGCGGCCCAGGCCGACTACTTCGTCAACAACGGCGGCGGCTGGTCGAGGGACGGCAAGACCCTGCCGGGCGTGCTCGACATCGAGTGGAACCCGTACGGCGCGACCTGCTACGGCAAGACGGCGTCCGGGATGGTCGCGTGGATCCAGGACTTCGTGAACCGGTACCGCTACCGGACGGGCCGCGACCCGGTGATCTACACGGCCACGAGCTGGTGGAAGCAGTGCACCGGCAACTCCGCGGCCTTCGCCTCCACCAACCCCCTGTGGATCGCGCGGTACGCCACCGAGGTCGGCGAACTCCCGGCCGGCTGGTCGTACTACACGATCTGGCAGTACACCTCCTCCGGCCCGACGGTCGGCGACCACAACCACTTCAACGGGGACTACTCGCGAGTGCAGGCACTCGCGAACGGCTGACCCCGCCGCGTTCCACGGCGGCCCTCCGGGTGTGCGGCGGCACCCCGGCGGGCCGCTTTTTCGTTCCCGCCCCTTGCCCATTGGTATGGACCAATGCGACGCTCTACGCCGGTCGCCCGGCATCCAACTCCCGTGCGTCCGCAGCGCGTTGCTCACCCCGTACTCCCCCACGCACGAGAGAGAGCCCCCGCATGCCGTCCTCCCGCCGTACCGCCACCGGCGTCGCAGCCCTGTCCGCCGCCGCGGCCCTGGTCACCCTCACCCCCGCCACCGCGAGCGCCCACGGGGCCGTCTTCAACCCCGTGAGCCGGATCGCTGCCTGCTACGCCGAAGGCCCCGAGACGCCCAAGTCGCAGGTGTGCAAGGACCTCGTCGCCGACTCCGGCACCCAGCCGCTCTACGACTGGAACGAGGTCAACATCGCCAACGCCGCCGGGCAGCACCAGGCCCTCATCCCGGACGGCAAGCTCTGCTCGGCGAACCGCGAGAAGTACCGGGCCCTGGACTGGGCGCGCACCGACTGGCCGGCGACGGCCGTGGCCGCCGGCTCCTTCGACTTCAAGTTCCGGGTGACGGCCCCGCACTCGGGCACGATGACCGTCTACATCACCAAGGCCGGCTTCGACCCGACCCAGCCCCTGAAGTGGTCGGACCTGGACCCGACCCCCGTCGCCGTCCACGACACCGCCCGCACCGCGACCGACGGCTACTACAACTTCACGGGCACCTTCCCGGCCCGCACCGGCCGCCACATCGTCTACAAGGTGTGGCAGCGCAACGACAGCCCCGAGGCCTTCTACAGCTGCTCGGACGTCACCTTCGGCGGCACGGCGACCGCGACGGCGACGGCGACGGCGACGGCGACGGGGACCGGGACGCAGGCCCAGGCGCCGAGCGAGGCGAAGATCGCGGCGGGCGCCGAGCTGTCCACCGTGAGCCACGCGGGCCACGGCGGCGACGAGCAGCCCCCGGCCCTCTCCGCCGAGACCGCCGAGGCCCCTTCCTCGCCGCTGCCGACGGCCCTCGCGGGCGCGGGCGCCCTCGCCGTCTTCGCGGCGGGCAGCCTGCTCCTGGGCCGCCGCCGCCGCAACTCGTCCGCCTCCTAGGAAGCTCCCAGGAAGCCCTCAGGAACCTCCCGGAAGCCCCTGGGAGGCCCCGGGGAGGTTCCTGGGAAGGGGCCCTCTAGGGGCCGGACGTCCCGAGCGGGAAGAGGGCGGTGAGCCGGGGCAGTGCCAACCCCTCCGGCCGAGACCCCCGCGGCTCCTCGTCCTCTTCCCACTCCCCCGCCGCCTCCGCGGCGTCCTCCGCCTCCTCGACGGCGTCGAGGAACTCCTCGCCGTCGTCGTCCTCCTGGCCCGTCAGCTCGTCGTACGCGTCCTGCGCGACGTAGTCGAGCTCCTCCCATTCGGGCCACTCGTCGTCGTGCCACTCGTCGTGGTGCCGGCCCACGAGCGCGCGCAGCCCGGGCACGTCGGCGAGGGCGTCCGGGTCGGCCACGACCGACTCGTACACCTTCCGCCCCTGGCCGACCAGCCAGAGCGTGAAGTAGTGGAAGCCGTCGTCCGTGCAGTCGCCGCCCTCGATCCGGTTCGCCGCCGTCCACACCGCGCGGGTGTCGGCTCTCTCGCACGCCCGCTCGAGACGCACCTGGAACTCCACACTCTCGGCCGCCGGGCGCCGCACCAGCTCCGCCCGCAGCCACTCGAGGCGCTCGTCCCGGTCACCGGGCCGGCGGCTCAACTCGTCGATGAGAGCCCAGAAGGCGTCGTCGTTCATGCGTACGAGCATGCCAGCCCGGACCGACATCCGAGAACCGAGATCCGGGTACGCCGGAGCGGGGTGCCCCGAGGGGACACCCCGCTCCGGCGTGGGAGGTTACGCGGCCACGTCCACCGGCACCACCGCCGGGGCGAGGGCGATCTCCAGGACCTGGCGGACGTCCGTCACCGGGTGGACCTCCAGCTTCTCCAGGATCTCGGCCGGGACGTCGTCCAGGTCGGCCTCGTTCCGCTTGGGGATCACGACCGTCGTGATGCCCGCCCGGTGCGCGGCGAGCAGCTTCTGCTTCACGCCGCCGATCGGCAGCACCCGCCCGGTGAGGGAGACCTCGCCGGTCATGGCCACGTCCGTACGGACCAGCCGGCCGCTCAGCAGGGAGGCGAGGGCGGTCGTCATCGTGACGCCCGCGCTCGGCCCGTCCTTCGGGACCGCGCCGGCCGGGAAGTGGATGTGCACGCCCCGGTCCTTGAGGCCGGTGACGGGCAGCTCCAGCTCCGCGCCGTGCGAGCGGAGGAAGGAGAGCGCGATCTGCGCGGACTCCTTCATCACGTCACCCAGCTGGCCGGTGAGGGTCAGTCCGGCGGCGCCCGTCTCCGGGTCGGCGAGGGAGGCCTCCACGAAGAGGACGTCGCCGCCCGCTCCGGTCACCGCGAGCCCGGTGGCCACGCCCGGCACGGCCGTCCGCCGCTCCGCCGGATCCTGGGCCGACTCCGGCACGTGGTGCGGCCGCCCGATGAGCTCCCGCAGGCCGTCGGACCCGATGCTGAACGGCAGCTCGCGGTCTCCCAGTTCGTGCTGGGCCGCGACCTTCCGGAGCAGCCGGGCGATCGACCGCTCCAGGGTGCGGACGCCGGCCTCGCGGGTGTACTCGCCGGCCAGCTTCCGCAGCGCGGACTCCTCCAGGACGACCTCGCCCGGCTCCAGACCGGCCCGCTCCAGCTGGCGCGGGAGCAGGTGGTCGCGGGCGATGACGACCTTCTCGTCCTCCGTGTAGCCGTCGAGGCGCACCAGCTCCATGCGGTCGAGGAGCGCCTCGGGGATGGCTTCGAGGACGTTGGCCGTGGCGAGGAAGACGACGTCGGAGAGGTCGAGTTCGACCTCCAGGTAGTGGTCGCGGAAGGTGTGGTTCTGCGCGGGGTCGAGGACTTCGAGGAGCGCCGCCGCGGGGTCGCCGCGGAAGTCGGAGCCCACCTTGTCGATCTCGTCGAGCAGGACCACCGGGTTCATGGACCCGGCCTCCTTGACGGCGCGGACGATCCGGCCGGGCAGGGCGCCGACGTACGTGCGCCGGTGGCCGCGGATCTCCGCCTCGTCGCGCACGCCGCCGAGGGCGACCCGGACGAACTTCCGGCCCATGGCGTGGGCCACCGATTCCGCGATCGACGTCTTGCCGACGCCGGGCGGGCCGACGAGGGCGAGGACGGCTCCGCCGCGGCGGCCGCCGACGACGCCGAGGCCGCGCTCGGAGCGGCGCTTGCGCACCGCGAGGTACTCGGTGATGCGTTCCTTCACGTCGTCGAGGCCGGCGTGCTCGGCGTCGAGGACGGCGCGGGCGCCCCGGATGTCGTACCGGTCCTCGGTCCGCTCGTTCCAGGGCAGTTCGAGGACGGTGTCCAGCCAGGTGCGGATCCAGGAGCCCTCGGGGGACTGGTCGCTGGACCGCTCCAGCTTCTCGACCTCCTTGAGGGCGGCCTCCCGGACCTTCTCGGGCAGGTCGGCGGCCTCCACGCGGGCGCGGTAGTCGTCGGACTCGTCGCCCTCGGTCTCGCCGTTGAGGTCGCGGAGTTCCTTGCGGACGGCTTCGAGCTGGCGGCGGAGCAGGAACTCGCGCTGCTGCTTGTCGACGCCCTCCTGGACGTCCTTGGCGATGGTCTCGGCGACGTCCTGCTCGGCGAGGTGCTCGCGGAGCTGGGCGGTGGCGAGCTTGAGGCGGGCGACCGGGTCGGCGGTCTCCAGGAGTTCGACCTTCTGGTCGACGCTGAGGAAGGGCGAGTATCCGGAGTTGTCGGCGAGGGCGCCGACGCCGTCGATCTGCTGGACGCGGTCGACGACCTGCCAGGCGCCGCGCTTCTTGAGCCAGCTGGTGGCCAGCGCCTTGTACTCCTTGACCAGTTCGGTCACGGAGCCGGGCAGCGGGTCGGGCAGGGCCTCCTCGACGGTGCTGCCCTCGACCCACAGGGCGGCGCCGGGGCCGGTGGTGCCGGCGCCGATGCGGACGCGGCCGAGGCCGCGGATGAGCGCGCCGGGGTCGCCGTCGGACAGGCGCCCGACCTGCTCGACGATGCCCAGGACGCCGGTGCCGGCGTAGGTTCCGTCGACCCGCGGCACGAGGAGCACGCGGGGCTTGCCCGCTGCGGTGCGGGCGGCGGCCTGGGCGGCCTCGACGGCGGCCCGTACGTCGTTGTCGGACAGGTCGAGCGGCACCACCATTCCGGGCAGCACGACCTCGTCGTCGAGCGGCAGCACAGGCAGAGTGAGCGGCACAGACGCCATGGACTCAGAAGCCATGATCTCCCCTTCGGCAGTCAAGTTGAGCTGTACGGACTCAATGCTTGTGAGCGGTGGAATGTTCCCAGGCGCTCGTTCGCTCTGAGCGATCACCCTCGCGCGCCCCCACGACCGACCGATGTAATACCTCCATGGATATTGCAGCCATTACATCAGCCTGGGTGGCGGGCTGGACCGTCTCCCGGGGCACCCCCGCCGCCGTCGCCGAGCCCTGGGGCCACCGGATCGAGGTCGGCCTGCCCCGGCACGTCGTACGGCACGTCCTGCCCGCCCCCGACGCGGACTCCGTCGGCGCGCTCTGCGCCCGGCTGACCGCCCCGTACAGCTGGCTCAAGGTGATGGCGGGCCCGGAGGAGGTGGCGCCCTGGATCACCGAGGGGTGGACGGTCCCCGACGACCCGGGCTTCATGATGGTCAAGCCGCTGGACCCGGGCGCCCGCCCCGCGCCGCCCGAGGGCTACGCCCGGACCACCGAGGTCGAGGACGGCGTCATCCGGGTCCGGATACTCGCCCCCGACGGCACCCTCGCCGCGCGCGGCCAGATCGCCCCGACCGGCTCCACCGCCGTCGCCGACCAGATCGAGACCGACCCCGCGCACCGGCGCCGGGGCCTCGGCGCCAACGTCATGCGCACCCTGGAGGCCGCCGCCGCCCAGGCGGGCGCGGAGACCGGCGTGCTGGCCGCGACCACGGACGGCCTCGCCCTGTACGACTCGCTGGACTGGCGCTACCGGGGACCGGTCACCGGAATCGTCCGCACGGGACCCGAGGGTCACTGAACGGGGGAAACCCGGCCGTCCGGCTGCGCGCGGGCCCCCGGACGGGGCATGCTCGACCCATGGTGCGAGGCGTACGGGTGACGAGGACGTGGTGCGGGACCCTACTGCTCGCGGGGGCCCTGGTCGCCGGGGTGAGCGGCTGCGGCCCGGGCGTGCCGTCCGCGCCCGGCGGGCCGCGGTCGAGCACGAGCGCGCCGGCCGTACCGAGCCCCACGACGGACCCCGGCACCCCGGCGGCGGACCCCCAGCCGGGCGAGGTCCTCGTCGAGGTGGTCGTCAACGGCGGGCTCGCCGGAGTCCGCAACCAGCTCGTCGTCCACTACGACGGCAGCTGGACCAGCCGCTCCGGCACCAAGCCGCCCCGGACCGGCAAGCAGACCCCCGCCGAGGCCGCGGAACTGCGGGCCGCCCTGGAGGACCCCGCCTTCGCCCTGGTCCCGGAGCGCCCCACGGGCAGCCCGGTCCCGGACGGATTCCAGTACTACGTGACGTACCGCCACCGCCTGGTCGTCGCGGGCGACGGCGAGCGCCCGCCCGCCCTCCAGCGCGTCTTCGCCGCCCTCCCGGAAGGCGGTCCGCCGACCGCCCCGTGAGCGGGACCGCTGCCGTCCGCTCCCCTGAAGCCCCGTGTCCGTGAGGCTCGTTAAGTGTTTGTCCCGGCCGTCCCGGCCCCGTAAGGATGGCCGGGACGGACCGTACGCACACGAGACAACGGAGTGTTCATGAACAGCCCCGTCACCCTCGACCGCCGCGAAGGACCGTACGGCGAAGTGGTGCTCCGCCGCCGTGCCGAGCACTACGAGATCATCGCCAACGGCACCTTCCTGATGGACACCTCCGACGGGCGCTCCGAGCGGCTGCTGATCGACGCGGCCCTGGCCGCCCTCCCCGAGGAGTCCCGTCCCGGCGCCGCCGTCCTCGTCGGCGGCCTCGGTGTCGGTTTCTCCCTCGCCCACGCCGCCGCCGACCCCCGCTGGGGCCGGATCACGGTCGCCGAGCGCGAGGAGGCGATCATCGACTGGCACCGGAAGGGGCCGCTCGCGGCGATCTCCGGGGCCGCGCTCGCCGATCCGAGGACCGTGATCCTGCACACGGACCTCGTGGACTACCTCCGCACCACCACCGACACCTACGACGCCCTCTGTCTCGACATCGACAACGGCCCCGACTGGACGGTCACCGAGGACAACGAATCCCTTTACTCGGCCGAGGGATTGGCGTCCTGCGCGGCCCGCCTGAACCCGGGCGGAATCCTCGCCGTGTGGTCCGCGCGGCCGTCCGCCGATTTCGAAGGGTCCTTGCGGAATGCCGGATTCAGCGGGGTACGGACGGAAGAGATCCCCGTTGCCCGGGGCGTCCCCGACGTGGTCCACCTCGCCGCCCGTCCCAGGTAGCTCCTGGATAGCCTGGACGCCGCCGGTACCTCTAGGCTGCTGAGCCGACATCGGCGACGCGAGGCGGGGCAATGGAGCAGACACACACCACTCACCACGGTGCGGCGGCCACTCCGGGGGCCCAGCGGCGCGTCCTGGTGGTCGAGGACGACGCCACGATCGTGGAGGCGATCTCCGCGCGGCTGCGCGCCGAGGGCTTCCTCGTCCAGACCGCGACGGACGGTCCGGCGGCCGTCGACGCCGCCGAGGCCTGGCAGCCCGACCTGATGGTCCTGGACGTGATGCTGCCCGGTTTCGACGGCCTGGAGGTGTGCCGCAGGGTCCAGGCCCAGCGTCCCGTCCCGGTCCTCATGCTGACCGCCCGCGACGACGAGACCGACATGCTGGTCGGCCTCGGCGTCGGCGCGGACGACTACATGACCAAGCCGTTCTCGATGCGCGAGCTGGCCGCCCGGGTGCACGTGCTGCTGCGCCGGGTCGAGCGGGCCGCGCTCGCGGCCGTCACCCCGCGCAGCGGGATCCTGCGCCTGGGCGAGCTGGAGATCGACCACGCGCAGCGCCGGGTCCGGGTCCGCGCGGAGGACGTGCACCTGACCCCCACCGAGTTCGACCTGCTGGTCTGCCTGGCGAGCACCCCCCGCGCGGTCCTCTCCCGCGAGCAGCTGCTCGCCGAGGTGTGGGACTGGGCGGACGCCTCGGGCACCCGCACCGTGGACAGCCACATCAAGGCGCTGCGCCGGAAGATCGGGGCCGAGCGGATCCGTACGGTCCACGGCGTCGGCTACGCGCTGGAGACCCCGGCGTCGTGAACCGGCCGGGGCCAGGGAGGCCGCACGTGGGACCGGGGCCGCACCGGCCCCGCCGGATCGTGATCTCGATCAAGACCAAGCTGGGCGCCCTGGTCGTCGGGGCGGTCCTGCTGACCTCCTGCCTGGCCCTGGTCGCGATCCGCACGTCCACCGAGTTCCGGTACATCACGATCTTCGCGATGATCGCGACCCTGCTGATCACGCAGTTCGTGGCGCAGTCCCTGACGGCTCCGCTGGACGAGATGAACACGGTGGCCGGGTCGATCTCGCGCGGGGACTTCAGCCGCCGGGTGCGGGGCGCGGACCGGCGGGACGAGCTGGGCGACCTCGCCTCGACGATCAACCGCATGGCGGACGACCTGGAGGCCGTCGACCGGCACCGCAAGGAGCTGGTGGCCAATGTCTCGCACGAGCTGCGCACGCCGATCGCCGCGCTCCGGGCCGTCCTGGAGAACGTGGTGGACGGGGTGTCCGAGGCCGATCCGGAGACCATGCGCTCCGCGCTGAAGCAGACGGAGCGGCTCGGCCGGCTCGTCGAGACGCTGTTGGACCTGTCACGTCTTGACAACGGTGTCGTCGCGCTCAGGGCGAGCCGTTTCGAGGTCTGGCCGTATCTGTCGGGGGTGCTCCGGGAGGCGAATCTCGCCGCGTCCCAGCGCGGCCTCTCGTCCACCTCGGGGCTGCACCGCCGTACGGACGTGCATCTGCATCTGGACGTGTCGCCGCCCGAGCTGGTCGCGCACGCGGACGCGGAGCGGCTGCACCAGGTGATGGCGAACCTGATCGACAACGCGGTGAAGCACTCCCCGCCGCACGGCCGGGTCACGGTCCGGGCCCGGCGCGGCCCGTATCCGGACTCGCTGGAGCTGGAGGTCGAGGACGAGGGTCCCGGCATCCCGGAGTCGGAGCGGCACAAGGTCTTCGAGCGGTTCAACCGGGGCTCGGCCCCGGACCGGCAGGGCCCGGGCAGCGACGGCGGCACGGGCCTGGGTCTTGCGATCGCCCGGTGGGCGGTGGATCTGCACGGCGGCGGGATCGGAGTGGCCGAATCGTCACGTGGCTGCCGCATCAGAGTCACTCTTCCGGGCAGCCTTCCGCCGAGAGATTGACGTAGGGTTCGAACCGGAAGCGCACGTTCTGCGTGTACGTGATCAGGACCTGCGTGCACGTGAGCGGGGCGCGGTCAGGGATGCGGCCGAAGCGGGCCGTGCCCGCACTTTTCCGTACCCTCACACCTGCGGAACCACGGTTGTTTCCCGCCATTCACGGCGTCGAAACACCGCGTCAAGTGTGACTTGCGCGACGTTGGAGTGCCTGGCCTGCACCTCTCGGCCGGACAGGCGTAGCCTTTATTTCCGCTGTCCATCACCTTGTGAAGCGGAAGAGGGCGGTTGCCGCCGTGTCGTCTCAGTCCCCCAGTACCCCGAGCTCCCCGACCGACCAGGACGGGCAGGGCAAGAACCCTGCAACCGCCTTCGGTGCCAATGAGTGGCTCGTCGACGAGATCTACCAGCAGTACCTCCAGGACCCGAATTCGGTCGATCGTGCCTGGTGGGACTTCTTCGCCGACTACAAGCCCGGCGCGTCGGAGACCCCGGCCGCCGCGGCCCCCACCACCACACCGAGCGCTCAGGGCGTGCCCGCCTCGACGCAGGCGGGCCCCGCACAGGCCGCGCCTGCCGCTCCGGCGGCCGTTCCGGCCCCCGCGCCCGCCCCGGTCGCGGCCCCGGCCCCCGTGAAGCCGGCCGCGGCCCCCGCGCCGGTCGCCGCGAAGCCCGCCGCCGCCGCTCCGGCGCCGGTCAAGGCCGCCCCGGCCGCTCCGGCCGCCGCGGCCCCCGCCGGCCCCGAGCTGATCACGCTGCGCGGCCCCGCCGCCGCGGTCGCGAAGAACATGAACGCCTCCCTGGAGGTGCCGACGGCCACGTCCGTCCGCGCCGTCCCGGTGAAGCTGCTCTTCGACAACCGGATCGTGATCAACAACCACCTGAAGCGCGCCCGGGGCGGGAAGATCTCCTTCACGCACCTCATCGGCTACGCGATGGTGCAGGCGATCAAGGCCATGCCGTCGATGAACTACTCCTTCGCGGAGAAGGACGGCAAGCCGACCCTGGTCAAGCCGGAGCACGTGAACTTCGGCCTCGCGATCGACCTGGTCAAGCCCAACGGCGACCGCCAGCTCGTCGTCGCGGGCATCAAGAAGGCCGAGACGCTCAACTTCTTCGAGTTCTGGCAGGCCTACGAGGACATCGTCAAGCGCGCCCGCGTGGGCAAGCTGTCGATGGACGACTTCACCGGCGTCACGGTCTCCCTGACCAACCCCGGCGGCCTCGGCACCGTCCACTCCGTGCCGCGTCTGATGCCCGGACAGTCGGTCATCATGGGCGTCGGCTCGATGGACTACCCGGCCGAGTTCCAGGGCACCTCCCAGGACACCCTGAACAAGCTGGGCATCTCCAAGGTCATGACCCTGACCTCGACGTACGACCACCGCGTCATCCAGGGCGCCGCCTCCGGCGAGTTCCTGCGGATCGTGGCGAACTTCCTCCTCGGCGAGGAGGGCTTCTACGACGAGATCTTCAAGGCCCTGCGCATCCCCTACGAGCCGGTCCGCTGGCTCAAGGACATCGACGCCTCGCACGACGACGACGTCACCAAGGCCGCGCGCGTCTTCGAGCTCATCCACTCCTACCGGGTCCGCGGCCACGTCATGGCCGACACCGACCCGCTGGAGTACAAGCAGCGCAAGCACCCCGACCTGGACATCACCGAGCACGGCCTCACCCTGTGGGACCTGGAGCGGGAGTTCGCGGTCGGCGGCTTCGCCGGCAAGTCGATGATGAAGCTCCGCGACATCCTCGGCGTTCTCCGCGACTCGTACTGCCGCACCACCGGCGTCGAGTTCATGCACATCCAGGACCCGAAGCAGCGCAAGTGGATCCAGGACCGCGTCGAGCGCCCGCACTCCCGCGTGGAGCGCGAGGAGCAGCTGCGGATCCTGCGCCGGCTGAACGCGGCGGAGGCCTTCGAGACCTTCCTGCAGACGAAGTACGTCGGCCAGAAGCGCTTCTCCCTGGAGGGCGGCGAGTCCGTCATCCCGCTGCTCGACGCGGTCATCGACTCGGCCGCCGAGTCGCGCCTCGACGAGGTCGTCATCGGCATGGCCCACCGCGGCCGGCTGAACGTCCTGGCGAACATCGTCGGCAAGTCGTACGCGCAGATCTTCCGCGAGTTCGAGGGCAACCTCGACCCGAAGTCGATGCACGGCTCCGGCGACGTGAAGTACCACCTGGGCGCCGAGGGCACCTTCACCGGCCTCGACGGCGAGCAGATCAAGGTCTCCCTCGCCGCGAACCCCTCGCACCTGGAGGCGGTCGACCCGGTCCTGGAAGGCATCGTCCGCGCCAAGCAGGACGTCATCAACAAGGGCGGCACGGACTTCACCGTCCTGCCCGTCGCCCTGCACGGTGACGCGGCCTTCGCCGGCCAGGGTGTCGTCGCCGAGACGCTGAACATGTCGCAGCTGCGGGGCTACCGCACCGGCGGCACGGTCCACATCGTCATCAACAACCAGGTCGGCTTCACCGCCGCCCCGGAGTCCTCGCGTTCCTCGATGTACGCGACCGACGTGGCCCGCATGATCGAGGCGCCGATCTTCCACGTGAACGGCGACGACCCGGAGGCCGTGGTCCGCGTCGCGCGGCTCGCCTTCGAGTTCCGCCAGACGTTCAACAAGGACGTCGTGATCGACCTCATCTGCTACCGCCGCCGCGGTCACAACGAGGGCGACAACCCGCAGTTCACCAACCCGCAGATGTACAACCTGATCGACAAGAAGCGTTCGGTGCGCAAGCTGTACACCGAGTCGCTCATCGGTCGCGGCGACATCACCCTCGAAGAGGCGGAGCAGGCGCTCCAGGACTTCCAGGGCCAGCTGGAGAAGGTGTTCGCGGAGGTCCGCGAGGCCACCGCCGCCCCGGCGACGACGACCGTCCCGGACGCCAAGGCCACCTTCCCGGTCGGCGTCACCACCGCGGTCTCCCAGGAGGTCGTGAAGCGGATCGCCGAGTCGCAGGTCAGCGTCCCGGAGCGGATCACGGTCCACCCGCGTCTGCTGCCGCAGATGCAGCGCCGTGCCGCCTCCATCGACGACGGCACCATCGACTGGGGCTTCGGCGAGACCCTCGCCATCGGCTCCCTGCTGATGGAGGGCACCCCGGTCCGGCTGTCCGGCCAGGACTCCCGCCGCGGCACCTTCGGCCAGCGTCACGCGGTCCTGGTCGACCAGGAGACCGGCGAGGACTACACCCCGCTGCTCTACCTGACCGACGAGCAGGCCCACTACAACGTCTACGACTCGCTGCTCAGCGAGTACGCGGCGATGGGCTTCGAGTACGGGTACTCGCTGGAGCGCCCGGACGCCCTGGTCATCTGGGAGGCCCAGTTCGGTGACTTCGTCAACGGCGCGCAGACCGTCGTCGACGAGTTCATCTCCTCGGCCGAGCAGAAGTGGGGCCAGACCTCCGGCGTCACGCTGCTCCTGCCGCACGGCTACGAGGGCCAGGGCCCGGACCACTCGTCCGCGCGCCCGGAGCGCTTCCTCCAGATGTGCGCCCAGGACAACATGACGGTCGCCATGCCGACGCTGCCGTCGAACTACTTCCACCTGCTGCGCTGGCAGGTCCACAACCCGCACCACAAGCCGCTCATCGTCTTCACCCCGAAGTCGATGCTGCGTCTGAAGGCCGCGGCGTCCAAGGTGGAGGAGTTCACCACCGGCGGCTTCCGCCCGGTGATCGGCGACGCGACGGCGAACCCCGCCGACGTCCGCAAGGTCGTCTTCTGCGCCGGCAAGGTCTACTACGACCTGGAGGCCGAGCGTCAGAAGCGCGGTGACACGGAGACCGCGATCATCCGTCTGGAGCGCCTGTACCCGCTGCCGGGTGCCGAGCTGCAGGCCGAGATCGCCAAGTACCCGAACGCCGCGAAGTACATCTGGGCGCAGGAGGAGCCGGCGAACCAGGGTGCCTGGCCGTTCATCGCGCTCAACCTGATCGACCACCTGGACCTGGCGGTCGGCGCGGACATCCCGGCGGGCGAGCGCCTGCGCCGGATCTCGCGTCCGCACTCCTCCTCCCCGGCGGTCGGCTCGGCCAAGCGCCACCAGGCGGAGCAGCAGCAGCTGGTCAACGAGGTCTTCGACGCCTGATCCGCTGTCCCGTACGCGTACGGAAGGAGGCCCGGCACCCCACTCGGGGTGCCGGGCCTCCGGCGTTCTCCCGGTCGGTCAGAGGTTGGCCTCGAAGTCCCAGTACGGGCGGTTCCGCTGGCGTGCCGACAGGGTGTGCGGGTGCTGGGCGCCGAGGGTCCGGGTGAGGGTGAGGAGGGCGTCCTCCTCCAGCTTCCCGGCCTCCTCGACCTCGCGCAGGCCGCGCAGGTCGGTGGCGAGCGAGACCTGGCAGGAGAGGGTCAGGGGGTGCTCGGGGCCCATGACGTGCCGGGCCCGGCGCAGGGTGTCCCGGCTGAGTTCGGCGGCGTCGGACACGCGCCCGTTGAAGTTGCGGGCGGCGGTGGCGTTGAGGGCGCAGCCGAGGACCCAGGGGTGGTCGGGGCCGAGGGCGGCGGTGAGTCCGGCGAGCGCCGCCTCCAGCATGGTCATGGCCTCGGTGCGTTCGCCGGCCGCCTGCATGACGAGGGCGGTGTTGGCGAGGACGCCGGTGGACACGGGGTGGGCGGGGCCGAGCAGGGAGCGGTAGCCGGCCTCGGCCTCGTTGATGAGTTCGCGGGCTCGGTCGAGGTCGCCGTGCTCGCGCAGGTAGTTGGCGTAGTTGGTGACGGCCGAGAGCGTGACGTAGTGGCCGCGTCCCTGGGCCTGTTCGAGGTGGTCGAGGACCCCGGCCATGACGGCGCCGATGTCCTCCTTGAAGCCGCCTTCGCGGCGTCGGCAGAGGGCGAGCTGGCTGCGCGCGTAGAGGGTCTGGAGGTGCTGGGCGCCGAGGATCTTCACGTGGAGGCGGACGTTGGCCTCCTGGCGGCCGAGGGCCTCGCGGTAGCGGCCGAGCAGCCGGAGGTCCTGGGCGACGGCGTTGTTGGAGTTGAGGGTGGAGGGGTGGTGGGGGCGCAGGATGTTCTCGCAGCGGGCGAGGGTGTCGGCGTCCTGCTCGTACGCCTCCTGGTAGCGGCCGAGCATCCGCAGGACGACGCCGACGTTGTGGCGGGCGGCGAGGGTGAGCTGCTGGGTCTCGCCGAGGAGGCTCTGCGCCTCGGCGAGGACCTCGCGCTGGAGCCGTTCGGATTCCTTGTACTGGCCGAGGAAGCGCAGGTCGCGGGCGATGCAGATCTTGGACTGGAGGTCGCCGAGCTCGTCGGGGTGATCGGCCGCGGCGAGCAGGGTGCGGCGGGCGAGGTCGAGTTCGTACGCCTCGCGGAAGCCGCCGCTGCGGCGCAGGATGTCGCCTTCCAGGGTGGTGAGTTCCTGCATGGGCGCGGAGAGGGGGTCCATGAAGCCGGTCCAGCTGCCGCGGATGCGTTCGGCGAGGCGGGTGCCCGCCTTGTACTCGCCGCTGCGGTCGCAGTAGCGCAGGCAGTTGAGGACGGCGGTCTGGATGCGCGGGTCGGTGCTGCGGAGCGCCCCGGAGGGCTCCAGGTGGGGCAGGAGCTCGGAGTAGCGGGGCCAGTTCCTGCTGTCGGTCGGGTTCCCGGGGTCGGCCTCGGCGAGGAGGGTGCGGACGGCCTTGCGGTGGGCGTCGCGGTGCTCGCCGTCGGTGAGCCGGGAGACGATGTCGTGGACCAGCCGGTGCATGTGGACCGACTCCTGCTGGGGTGCGGCCTCCTCGCTGGTGACGGGGCCGCGGGTCTCCCGGGTGAGCACCGAGTAGTTGACGAGGGTGTCGAGGGCCCGGGACCAGGCGGGCAGGTCGGTGGCCATCCACCGCAGGTCCTCGGGGAGGGGGGCCTGCGGGTGGGCCCGGACGATGCCGAGGGGGATGCGGCCGGGGGCGAAGGAGGCGCAGAGGCTCAGGATGTCGATGGCCTGGGGCTGGGCGCGCCGGAGCCGGTTGATCAGTATCGACCAGGAGGTGAGGGAGGTGTTGGGCATTCCCTCGCCGGTGCTCGGCTCGTCGACGGTGGAGAGCCGGCCTTCGCGGACCATGCGCAGGTACTCGGCGGCCTCCATGCCGGACTCGCCGAGCCAGGCGGCGGCCTGGACGAGGGGCAGGGGTACGTCTCCGAACTCGGCGGCGACCTCGTCGGCCTCGGCGGCGGTGATGTGCGGGGCCCGGCGCATGAGGTAGGCGGTGGATTCCGCGCGGTCGAAGTTGCGGACCGGGAGCACGTCGGTGTGTTCGCGCCAGCCGTGGTTGCGGGAGGTGATGAGGACGTGGCCGGTGCCGTGCGGGAGCATGACGTTGACGCCCTCGATGTCGTCCCAGCCGTCGAAGACGACGAGCCAGCGGCCGTGCGGTTCGCCGCGGCGGAGGGCTTCGCGCACGGCGCGGATGCGTTCGCCGGGCTCGCTGCCGGTGGACAGGCCGAGGGCGACGGCGAGTTCGCCGAGGCGGTCGCGCTGGACGTTCCGGTCGTCGGAGCTGACCCACCAGATGACGTCGTAGTCGGAGCTGAAGCGGTGGGCGTACTCGGCGGCGATCTGGGTCTTTCCGATGCCGGACATGCCGAGGAGGGTGTACGCGGCGTTGCCGCGCTCGGCGTCCATGAGCCGTTGCTGCAGCTCGGTGAGGAGCTCGTCGCGGCCGGTGAAGCGCGGGTTGCGGCGCGGGATCTCGCCCCAGATGTCCGGCGGGGTGTCGGGGTAGCGGACGAGGGCCGCCTGCGAGATCCGCCGGGCGGGGGAACGGCGGGGTTCGATGCCGAGCCTGCCGAGGAGCCGGGCCTCGGCCTCCTCCTCGCCGACGCCCCAGAGGCTGACGGGTTCGAGGACGGCGGTGGCCGGGAGCAGGGTGCGGTTGGTGAGGTTGACGGCGGCGAAGCGGTCGGCGTGGAGCGCGACGAAGCTGCGCAGGACGTCGTTCCACTCGCCGGCGGGCCGGGGGCCCAGTTCGAAGAACCAGTCGTCGAGGACGAGGAGGACCTGGCCGCGGGCGAGGAGGAGGTCGCCGAGGGAGTCCTCCAGGGGGACCTCGCGGGGCGGGTCCCAGCGTTGCAGGGTGGCACGGACGCCGTGGGTGTCGAGGCGCTGGTTGATCCAGGCCGCCCACGGCCGGTGGTAGCCGGGGAAGACGACGAGGACGTGTTCGGGAGCGGCCCTGCCACCGTCCGCCGTGGCGCCGCCCGACCGCTGTTCCGCCATGTGTGCATCTCCCGTCCCGCTCGCGCGCAACGCAGTGTCATGTGCCGTGGGCACAGTGTTACCCAAGGACTCGCCGGCCGGAGCCGAGGCTCGCATGGTGCTGCCTCATTTGCCGGACGAACTCCCTTCCCTCATTGGTCAGTTCATCGGATTCAAGCAGGACCGCAAGGGCTTCGGCCACCTGATCGTGGACATGGTCGAACTGTCGTGCGGACTGGATGCGCCACGGTCCGGGCACGCCGGAGGCGCGGGGGGCCCTGACGGCCCGGTGCCACAGGTCGGCGAGCGCCAGGTGGGCGTAGGCGCCCTGGAGGACGCCGGCGACCGGGCGGAGGTCCCTGCGCCAGCCGACCCGGTACGTGGGGGCCGCCCGGTCCGGCGGGTGGGGCCGGTGGAGCGGGACCAGCTCGTGGAGCGTGGCGAGCTTGCTGTGGTGCAGCTCGTGGACGAGGGTCTCGGCCATGTCGGGGGCACCGGTGGCGGGCGTCATGAGGATGGCCCCGGGGGCGGCGCTCAGCGTGGCCCCGATGGAGCGCGTTCCGAGCGGGACGAGCGGCACGACGGCGTCCACCGTGCGGCACACCTCGACGGCCCGGGCCCGGTCGGTCGCGCGCAGCAGGCCGCGGGCGGCGGTCCAGCTGCCGGCCCAGCCCGTGTGGACGGTGTCGGCGCGGTCGGCCGCGGCCCGGGCCGGCATGCCCATGCCCGGCGGCAGCCGGTACGGGTCGAGGTCCTCCAGACGGGTCACGCCGCCGGGCAGTGCGCACAGCCCGCGCCAGCCGGGACCGCTGCCCGTCAGCGTCACCCCGGAGCCGTGCGCGCGGCGGCGGAGCACGGCGCGGGAGCCCGTACCGTCCCCGCGCCCGATCCGTACCGAGCGCGAGCGGGCGTCGATCCGGACCCGCCCCGCGCCGCCCGCCTCGACCCGGCCGAGCCCGGGGAAGGGGAGCACCCCGCCGGGGGCCTCGACCACCAGGTCCACGGACAGTCCGGCGCGCAGGGCGGCGGTGACGGCGAGCAGTTCGAGATGGGCGAGGTGGCGGTCGAGGCCGGCTCCGGGCGGCTCGGTGAGCGCGGCGGCGAGCCAGGTCCCGGTGGTCGGGTAGTCGAGGACGGCGCGCACGACGTCCGGGCGGGCGCCCTCGGCCCGTTCGAGCAGGAGCCAGCCCGCCTCGAAGCGGCGCAGCGCCTCGGGCGCCACGGTCTCGCGGTGGCGCTGGACCCGCACCAGGAGGGTCTTGAGCAGGAGCAGCCGGCGGGCGTGCAGCCCGGACCGCAGAAAGGACGCCCCGGCCGGTCCGGGGCGCGTGGTGGCGAGAGCGGCGAGGACCGCCGGGTCGGGCGGGGCGGCGATCACTCCCGGCTCCGGAGACGCGACCGGCCGCCGGGCGGGGCGAAGCGCGGGGCGACGGGCAGGAGGACTAGTAGCGGTGCGCCGGACAGGACGACTGGCGGGGCGACGAGCGGGTCGCCGGACGGGACGACTGGCGGGGCGACGAACGGTACGCCGGACGGGACGACTGGCGGGGCGACGAACGGTGCGCCCGGCAGCCCGGGGGTCGAGGGACGGCCGGGCGTCGATACGGCCGAAAACGATCGCCCCGCTCCGGCCTTCCGCGTGTGCGCCCGGCCTTCAGCCGACGAACTCGTCCTCGACCCAGGACTCGACGAGATCCGAGGAGCGGAGCAGCACTCTCTCCACCGCCGCCCCGAGGGCGGCGTCGTCCATGACCCGCAAGGTCCGCAGGTCGACGGCCGCGAAATCGGGCAGCTGCGAAGACATGACGGCAACCCGGCCGACACCGGTCGCCCACCCCGTGCGCTCGCACACTCTCGGCTCCTCCTCACCGACGTTGTCCCCCACGGTCGTAGCAGTGCGGCGGTTCTTCCCGACCCCACGAGACCGGAAACCCATTCGATTCAACTGCCCCCATGTGCGCCCCCGTTATCCAGCCGTCCAGGACCACCACGGAGGCGTGACGCGGCGGCGCTCGTCGGACGTGAGCGGCTCGCCGTTCCTCCCCCCGGCGCTCTCCACCCCCGCGAGCAGCGCCCGGGTCCGTTCCACGTCTCCCCAGTCGACCTCCACCAGCTCCCCCGTGAGCCGACGCCACCGCTCGGTCGCGGCGAGCAGCACCGACCGCGCCCGCTCCGGACGGCCCATCAGCAGCAGCACCGCCCCCTGGGCGTGCAGCGCGCGGGCGCCGGTGACCGTGCCCGGGGCCTCGCCGTCGGCCGTACGGGAGTCCTCCGCGGCGTTCCAGTAGGCGGTGAGCGCGTCGCCGAGCACGCCGTCCCGAGCGGATTCGGCCAACTCCAGGCGCACCCGTCCCAGTTGCAGCCAGATCCCGGCGCGGTCCCCCGGGTCGTCGGTGCCCCTGAGCGCCTGCTCCAGCAGGTGGCGGCTCTCGAAGAGGTCGGGCAGGAAGCCGGCGCGGTGGAAGCGGAGGGCGAGGACGCTGCCGATCAGGGTCCGCGCCCTGGCCCGCTCGGGCGCGCCGGCGGGCAGCCGGGTGAGGGCCTCGCGCAGTACGCCTTCGGCCCGGTCGACGGGTTCGGTGCCGGTGCCGGCCGCGGCGCGTCGGAGCAGCGATCCGCCCCAGGCCAGCAGGGTCCGGCCGCGCTGCTCGCTGTCGGCGGGGGCGAGCAGGGTGGCCTCCTCGTAGGCCGCGTCGGCGGCGGCCCCGTCCCCGGCCGTGTCGTACAGGCGGGCGCGGGCGGTGGTGAAGCGCAGCCGCAGGGCGCGGCCGTCGCCGAGGAGGGGTTCCGCGCGGTCGAGCACGGGCTCGATGCGGTCGGGTCCGGCCTCGGCGAGGTGGAGGGCGTCGGCGAGGTCGAGGAGGGCGGCGGCGCTCTCCCGGAGGGTGAGGGCGGCGGTGAGCTCCCCGGCGGCCGCGGCGCCGTCGCCGCGGGCCAGGAGCAGTCGGCCCCGGCGCAGGTGGAGGGTGTGGCGGGCGGTCTCGGGCCAGCGGTCGGCGTCCCCGGCGAGGGCGTCGAGGGCGGCTTCGAGGTGGCCGGGCTCGTCGGTGTCGCGCCACAGCGCGTGGTGGACGACGGCGAGTTCGAGCCGCGCCTCGGCCCATGCCTCGTCGCCGGGCCGGGCCAGTTCCCCGGCGTGCGCGAGGGTGTCGGCGGCCCGCGTGAGGAGTTCCCGGCGCCGCTCGGAGCGGCGGGCGGCGGCGGTGCCCGCCTCGGCGTGGAGGGCGCGGGCGAGGACGATCCGGGCCTCGACGGGTTCGGCGGGGAGCGCCGCCTCGGCGCGCTCGCGGGCGCCGGCGAGGAGGGCGGGGTCGGACTGGCCGCGGCCCTGTTCCAGCAGGCGGCGGGCCTCGGTGAGCGGGTCGGGGGTGATGAGGTCGGGGTGGTAGAAGCGGAGCACGCGCGCGGGGATGCGCGCGAACAGCTCGGTCTCGGCGCCCTCGGGCCCGAGGGGTTCGTCGGTGTCTTCGGGCGGGCCCGCTGCCCTCCCCGTACCCCGTCCGCCGGAGTCGGGGCCCGCGCCCGCGCCGCTTCCCGTACCGGTCTGGGTGCCGGCCAGACGGGCGGCGGCGAGCGCCGGGAAGTTCCGCATGCCCTGGCCGAAATTGCGCTCCACGTAGGCGGAGCAGTGTTTGAGGACGAGGGCGGCGGCGCTCGGGTCGAGCGAGCCCAGGAAGTGCTGCTGGATGCCGGGCGGATAGCTGAAGCAGGGGTACGGGGTGGGGCCGGGCAGTCGCCGCAGGAGCCCGCTGAGCAGGACCTCGGCCAGCTCCATGGGGCCGGTGTCGGGCAGCATGGCGCGCTGGACGAGCTGCATGACGGGCAGGGTCAGCGGGGCCGCCGCGAGGTGGACGGCGAGCCGGAGCGCCCCCGGGGAGGCGCCCGCCCGGAAGGCGCGCAGGAGTTCCTCCTCGCTCCGCGGGGCCCGGGGGGTCCTGGGCGTGCGCGGCCCGGCCGGTTCGGGGTCGAGCCAGGCGGCCCAGCCGCGGACGGCGTTGCCGCCGTGGCCGGTGTGGAGCCGGGTCCAGGAGGCGAAGGCCTCGGGGGTGGGGGTGAGCACGGGGACGGCCCGGCGGCCGGGGGCGAGGGGCCCCCAGGGCTCGTCGTCGGAGCGGAAGGCGGTGTGGCCGCCGGGGGCCGCGGAGCGCTGGAAGGTGCCGGGTTCGGCGGGGAGCGCGGTGCGCGGCCAGAGGCGCGGCGGCAGCGGCTGGACGAGGGCGAGCGGGGAGTGGCGGGGCCACTGGCGCAGGAAGCGCTGGGCGGCGCCGCGCTGCCAGAGGGGGCCGACGCAGTCGCTGACGACGAGGGTGAGGCGGCGGCCTGAGGGGTCGTGGAGCTGGTCGACGGGCCGGAGCCGGGGCCGGCCGTCGGAGGCGGAGGTGGTGGTGACGAGCGGGGGGCCTTCGCCCGTGTCGTACAGGCGGTGCACCTGGACGTCGCGGAAGGCGCCGGACTGCTGGCAGGCCTGGCGCAGCTCCTCGACCATGCGGTCCCAGACGACCATGGCGGGGCCGGTGTCCATGAGGAGCTGGATGTCGGCGCGGAGGCCGGTGGCGGGGCGCAGGACCGGGGTGAGGATGCCGGCGGCGGCGCTGCGCTCGGCGGTGGCCTCCTCGTCGAGGGTGCCCTCGCCGGGCCGGTGCGGGGCGAGGGCGTAGTCGCGGAGCGGGCGGAGGGCCTTCTGCAGGCCGAGGAGCCCGGGCAGGGCGTTGGCGCCGGGGGCGCGGACGGGCAGGGTGGCGCCTCGCTCCATGAGGGCCGCTCCGCCGCCCGCGCCGCCGGCTCCGGCCCTCATGTGGAGCGAGACGGACTCGCGGGCCGCACCCTCGGGCCCGGCCGGCCGGGTCCCCTCCGCCCGTGCGGCCTCGTCCGCGCGGCGGACCGGGTCCCCGCTCTCGGCTGGGCACGCCTCGGCGCCGGGGGCCTCTTCCGCCGTGTCCTGCGGCGGGTCGGTCCCCGGCCCTTCCGGGGAGGGGCCGGGGAGCCACCGGGAGAGCCACAGGGCGTCCGCGATGTCCTCGGCGGTCGGGTCCTGTCCGCCGGCCCGCAGTCTGCGGGTGAGCTCTTCCAGATGCATCCGGTGCATCCGATCGTCACCTCGGCTGATCGAGCGGTTGCATGAGCATGTCGGCGATGCGTTCCCTGGTCACCCGTTCGGCGCGGGAGGCGTGCTGGGTCAGGTAGAGGGCGTTGAGGAGCTGGTCGGTGGCGATCACCTCGCCGGGCTCGCGGTTCAGGAAGCGCTGGACGAGGCCCTGTTCTCCGTCGCCCGCGGCGGCGTCGGAGCCCAGGTGGGCCTCGATCATGGCGCCGAGCTGCTCCTCGCCGGGCGGTTCGAGCTCCAGGCGGATGCAGCGGCGCAACAGGGCGGCGGGGAAGTCCCGTTCGCCGTTGGAGGTGAGCACGATGAAGGGGAAGGTGGTGCAGCGGACCCGGCCGCCGTACACCGGGACCTTGCGGCCGTCGTCACTGAGGACCTCGACGACGGGCTCCCGGTCGGCGAGCCGCTCCAGCTCGGGGATGGCGAACTCGCCCTCCTCCAGGGCGTTCAGGAGGTCGTTGGGCAGGTCGAGGTCGCTCTTGTCGAGCTCGTCGATGAGCAGCACGCGGGGCTGCTCGGAGGGGAGCAGCGCGGTGCCGAGCGGCCCGAGCCGGATGTACGAGCCGATGCCGGCCGGGGCCGCGGCGGCGGAGCCGGGCGAGCCGGCCTGGGCGCGTTCCAGCTGGACGTCCTGGAGGCGGCCGATGGCGTCGTACCGGTAGAGGCCGTCCTGGAGGGCGGAGCGGCTGACGATCGGCCAGCGCAGCACCCGGCCGAGCCGGAGCTCGTGGGCGACGGCGTGGGCGAGGGTGGACTTGCCGGTGCCGGGGTTGCCGGTGACGAGGAGCGGACGCCGCAGGTACAGGGCGGCGTTGACGGCGTCGGTCTCGGCGGGCCGGGGATGGTGGTTCTGGACGAGCCTGCGCTTGACGCCGAGCCGCCGGTCGGAGCCGGCCAGGGTGTCGTCGGCGCCGCCCGCCGAGAAGTCGCGCCAGGGCGGCGGGGCGGGCAGGCGCTGTATCTCGTCGTGCGGAAGACCGGCACCACGGTAGATCCGCCAATCGTTCACGATGGACTCCTCCTGGCTGTGGTGTCGGTGCCGGGTCCGTCGACCGTACCGCCCGGGGGCGGGGCCTGCCGATGCCGTAATCGGACGGATCGCAGCCGCTCCGTCCCGGTGGTCGCTCCGGTCACTGCTCCCCCTCCCCGAGCAGTGGCGGGGCCTCCAGACGCCCGCCGTGCGGAGGGCGGTCGGGCGGATCCAGGAGGACGGCGATCGACTCGGCCCACGCGTAGGCGGCGCGCGCCTCGGGGCCGGCCGCCCGGTCCTGGGCGCGGGTGCGCAGGGAGCGGACGGGGCCGCGTACGTCCCAGGCGGTGTCGGTGCCCGCGAGCAGCCGCTCGGCGCGCTCGTGGAACTCCGCGCAGTCGGTGTGGTCGTGGGCGCCGGTCCGCCAGAGGGCCATGGGGTGGCCGGCGGCGAGCGCCGCGTTCATCGCCATGAGTCCGTCGCCGGTGCCCACCGGGCCGCAGTAGACGGGGACGGTGCCGCCCTCGGCCTCGCGGAGCCGGTCGTACGTCTCCGCCCAGGTCTCCCGGCGCACGCGCGGGGTGTGGGCGTCCGGGCCCGCGCCGGGGACCTCGGCGCGCAGGGCGGCCGCGCGCAGCGGGCCGCCCTCCGCCGCCTCCCAGCGCTCGCGCCATTCGGGGGCCGGTTCCCGGTCGTGGCGCCGGGCGTCGCGGATGACGACGATCCTGCGCTGGCCGAGGGTGGTCGCCCAGGCGTCGTCAGGTCCGTGGGGCGGTTCGAGCCGCCAGGTGTCGAGGGGCTCGTCGAAGAGTTCGCGCGGCAGCACCGCCTCCACGGCGGCCAGGTGGGGTCCGCTGTCGCCGCGCCGCAGGGCGTCCGCGAGCGGTTCGCGGAGGGTCTCCTTGAGCCGGGAGCGCTCGACGCCCCGGTCGTCGCAGTGGAGCGGGCTGACCGTGTGCCCGTCGAGGAGGAGTTTGACCCGCCACGGGTAACTCCGGCCCCAGCGGGGGGTGTCGATCTCCAGGAGGACGTCGGCACGCGCGCGGGATTCGCGTACGGAGAGGGGCGCGGGCCGGCCGGGGGTGACGAGCCGGTCTATCTCGCGGCGGAGGTGCCGGTCGGCGTCGCCCGACTCGTCGACGATCCAGCGGGTGAGGCCCGCGGTGTCGGCCCGCTCGCCGTACCGCCCGGAGACGTGCCGGACGACGTGCGCCGCGTACAGCAGGACGGCGTCCAGGTCGAGGTCGCGGACGCCGTCCCTGCGGGGTGCGCGCAGTCCGCGCAGCAGCCCGGCGCCCTCGCTCCAGGTGCGCGGGTCGTCCTCCAGGGCGTCCGGCAGGTCGTCGTCCCTGATCCAGGCCTTGACCTGGTCGATCAGGTCCATGATCTCGCCGGGCGCGGTGGGCACGGGCAGTTCGGCGAAGTGCCCGTACAGCTGGGTGCGCAGCCCGGGGCTCACGCCGCTCGCGGCGGGCAGCAGCCGTTGGGCGCGGGTCCAGTCGGGTCGGTCGTCGAGCGAGCGGTAGCGGGCGAGGTGGTACCGGTCGTGGGCGCGCAGCGCCTCGCCCATCGCCTCGCCGCCCGGGAGGTCGTGCAGTCGTCGCAGGGCGGTGACGGGGACGACCGCGCCGCCGTCCCGCCCGCGTCCCTTGTTGAGGCCGACGACGGCGCCCTGGGCGTGGTCGACGACGGGGCCGCCGGAGCAGCCCTCGACGGGCATGACCCAGTCGGTGACGAGGGCCTGCCCGTCGCTGCCGATCAGCGTGCCGTGGACGTGCCGGATGCCCAGCTCGCCGGTCTCGCGGGACCAGCCGTGCAGTCCGACGGAGGTCGGCGGCACGGGCGGGCGCTCGCTGAGGCGCACGCAGGAGGCCTTGCGCGCGGCGGGCACGCTGACGAGCGCGAGGTCGGGGAAGGCCCACCGGTCGGGCGGGTCCTCGGGCCGGTCGGGGCGGGGCAGCGCGAGCACGACGGTGCCGGTGGTCTCGCGGGTGGTCTTGCCGTCCTCCCACGTGATGCCGACGACCGGCTCGCTCCTCCACACCGCGCTTCCCCCCTCGGCCACCACATGGGCGCAGGTCAGCACCCAGCCGGGGGCGATGAAGAAGCCGGTGCCCCAGTACCGGTCGCCGTGCGGGTCATACCCGCCGCCGGGGGCTGCGATGCGTACGAGTGCGGGGCGCACGAGAGCGTCGAAGGCGCTCATGCGGTCTCATCGGCCGCCGGGCGCGCGCGTGGCACCGGGGGTGCGGCAGCATCCGTCGTGCCGACTTCGGTCGTGGGGCGCGCGCGTGGCACCGGGGGCGCGGCAGCACCCGTCGTGCCGACTTCGGCCGCCGGGCGCGCGCGTGGCACCGGGGGTGCGGCAGCACCCGTCGTGCCGACTTCGGCCGTCGGGCCCGGTTCGGTCCAGGTGAGGGAGACGTTCACGGAGGCCTTGCCCGCGCCGTCCGCGAGGACGCCGATCACCTTGCCGGACTGCGCCGACAGTTCGATGCCGAAGCTGACGGCGACCTCCACGGGTCCCTGCGGGTCGAGTCCGGCGCGCAGCGAGCCGACGACCCCGCGCACCACGTCGGTGAGTCCGCCGGCCATCGAGACCACCCGGTCCCTGACGCCGGTGTCCTGGAAGCCGCCGCCCCCGCCGAGCTCCTCCGCGTCGCTGACCCGCGCCCAGACGGGCGTGCCGTCGTCGAGTCGAATCCGAGCGATCCCCTGTGCCACAGCGGCCCCCCGCTCCCCGAAGCGATGTTGGATCCAGAAGGCTAATCGGTGGGACTGACGGGCGACAGGGGACGTGAGGGGTACGGCCTATCCTGATCGCATGTACTTCACCGACCGTGGCATCGAGGAACTGGAGAAGCGGCGCGGCGAGGAGGAGGTCACCTTCGAGTGGCTCGCCGAGCAGCTGCGGACGTTCGTCGACCTCAACCCCGACTTCGAGGTGCCGGTCGAGCGCCTCGCGACCTGGCTGGCCCGTCTGGACGACGACGAGGACGACGACGAGTAGGAAGCGCGCCCGGCTGCGGGGTCACCGCTCCCGCAGCCGGTCGTAGGCGAGCCCGAGCGCGCCGTGCGCGACGAGCAGCGCCCCGGCCGCCGTCCAGCCGCCGCTGCGCCGGCCGGCGCCCCAGAGCAGCAGCGGCACCCCCACGAGGAGCTGCGCCCCGCCCAGTACGCGCGCCTTGGGGCCGCGCAGGTACGGGCCGAGGGGTCCGCCCTCCACCACGTCGAGCTCCGCGCGCACCGCGTCCCTCCACCCTCCCCATTCGAGCTGCTCGGCGCCCTGCGCGAGGGCGACGGAGCGGAGCCGGTCGGCGCTCTCGCCGGGGACGAGTCCGGTGGGCAGGGCGAGTCCGGCGCGGGCGAGGACCGCGACGACGCCGAGGAGCCGGGTGCTGGCGTCGGCGTCCTGGTCGGGCTCGGTGAGAGGTTCGAGGGCCTGCACGTCCAGGACGGGGTCGAGGGCGAGCCGTGCGGCGAAGGTGCGCATGGCCTCGTCCTCGCCGACGGGGGTGCCGTCCGCGAGCCAGGTGTAGCCGACGGTACGGCGGAAGCCGGCGGCGAGCGTGAGGCCGGCCCGGTCGCGGTCCCACCAGAGCGCGACGACGGGCCATCCGGCGGCCGAGACGGCGAGGGCGGTGGCCCAGCCGGTGACGACCTGCTCGACGGGCTCTCCGCCGTGCAGCCAGGGCTTCCCCTCCGGTACGAGCACGGTCCACTCGGCGCCCGCGGGGGCGAGGAGCAGCTGTTCCCGTAGGAGTTGGGCGGGCGGCCGGACCGTCGGGGGGTCGGCGCGGCAGAGCAGCAGGGCTCCGACGGGGTGCGGTCCGGATGTCGCGTTCATGGGCCCTACGCTAGGCCAATTTGTCCGTGTACGACGGTGATTGTCCCCCGCATATCAGGGATGAGTCGGGGTTGACTTCGCGAGACCGCGATATATCGTGTCTATCGAGAAACGCGATATGTTGCGTTGCCGATACGGGAGGTCAGCACCATGACAGAGTGGTCCGTCACCGAGCCGACGAAGCTGGCTCCGGCCGACCCCGTGACGCTCCTGCAGGTCCGCATCGTCAACGGCACGGTGAACGTGGTGGGGACGGACGAGAGTTCCGCCCGCGTGGAGGTCTCCGAGATCGAGGGTCCGCCGCTGATCGTGACGCAGGACGGCTCCACGCTGACCGTGACCTACGAGGACCTGCACTGGAAGAGCATCCTCAAGTGGTTCGAGCGCAAGGAGTACCGCCGCCGGGCCGTCGTCTCCGTCGCCGTCCCCGCGGGCGTCGACGTCGAGGTGGGGGTGGTCGGCGCCGAGGCGGTCGTCACCGGGATCAGAGGGCGTACGGAGGTGCGCGGCGTCACGGGCGACACCACCCTCCTCGGACTCTCCGGCCCGGTCCGCGCCGAGAGCGTCTCGGGCAATCTGGAGGCCCAGTCGGTCACCGGCGCGCTGCGCGTCAACTCCGTGACCGGCGACGTGACGGTGATCGAGGGCGCGGGCTCCTCCGTGAAGGCCGACACGGTCAGCGGCGACATGGTCATCGACCTCGACCCGTCCCGGCTCGACGGACCGCCCGCCGACATCCGGCTCACCAGCGTCTCCGGAGAGGTCGCCATCCGGCTCCCGCACCCGGCCGACGCCCGCGTCGAGGCGAGCACCACGAGCGGCGCCGTGTCGAACGCCTTCGAGGACCTCCGGGTGGGCGGCCAGTGGGGCGCCAAGTCCATCACCGGCACCCTCGGTTCGGGGCGGGGCACTCTCAAGGCGACCACCGTCTCCGGCTCCATCGCCCTGCTCCGCCGTCCGGAGCCCGAAGAGGACGGCGGCACCGCGCCCTCGACCGCCCCCTCCGCGACCGGAAAGGTGCTCTGACATGCCGCCCGTCTTCGCCCACGGACGCCTCCGCCTCTACCTCCTCAAGCTGCTGGACGAGGCTCCGCGCCACGGGTACGAGGTGATCCGGCTCCTGGAGGAGCGCTTCCAGGGGCTGTACGCACCCTCGGCCGGCACGGTCTATCCGCGCCTCGCCAAGCTGGAGGCCGAGGGCCTCGTCACCCACGCCAGCGAGGGGGGCCGCAAGGTCTACTCGATCACGGACGCCGGCCGCGCCGAGCTGGCCGGGCGCGGCGCCGAACTGGACGACCTGGAGCGGGAGATCCGCGAGTCCGTCTCGGAGCTGGCGGCGGAGATCCGCGACGACGTGCGGGGCGCGGCCGGCCGGGTGCGCAGCGAGATGCGTGCCGCCGCCGGACAGAACCGCACGGTGGATCCCCCCTCCTTCGCCGAGGCGAAGGAGGAGATGCGCCGGGTCAGGCAGGAGTGGAAGCAGCAGGCCCGCGAGGCCCGTGAGGAGGCCCGGTCGGCGCGGCGCCAGGCGAAGGAGTTCCAGCGGGTCGCCCAGCGGGTGCAGGAGGAGGTCCAGGACCGGTTCTCGCGGGGTGACTGGCCCAAGGGCGTCTGGGAGGGGATCTCGGGCATCACGGCCCAGCTCGGCGACCTGGTGGCGGGCACGACCCACCCGAAGGCCGCCGCGCAGGGGCCGGAGTTCACGAAGGCCCCGGCCGACGAGGCGCCGGAGTGGGCGCGGGACACGGCGGGCTCGGGCGACCCGGCCCGTGACCTCGACCGGCTCCTCGACCGCTTCCGCGACGAGATCCGCGACGCGGCCCGCGACCACGGGGTGACCGATGACCAACTCGCCGAGACCCGCCACCACTTGTCGACGGCGGCGACCAGAATCACGGGCCTCCTCCGCCCGAAGCCGAAGGCCTGACGGACCACCCGGGGCCACCGGGGGCCGCCCGGGGCCGCCCGGCCTGGCACGCACCAGGGTCGCCCGGCAGGCGCGCACCAGGGTCGCCCGGCAGGCGCGCACCGGGGCCCGGGCCTCGCGAGGCCCCTCAGCCCCGGGTGACCGTGACCGTCACGCGGGCGTCGGGGGCCGCGAGGATCCAGGCCCTGCCTCGGTCCTTGCGGAGGACCAGCGCGCCGCCCCGGGCGGTCACCCGCCAGTCGCCGGGCGGCAGGGAGAGCTCGGTGACGCGGGGACCGCGCCGGCCGGCCGCGTCGTACGACAGGCGGTAGACCCCGGTCGACGAGTCGTACGCGGCGGAGCGGACCCGGCCCGCGACCGCCTCCGCGTACGGCTCGGCGGTCAGCTCCTTGTTCGTGCGGAAGGCCCCGGTGCCGTCGACCGCGCAGTAGCCGCCGCCGTAGCACCACTCCCAGCCGGTCCAGCCGGAGCTGTAGCGGCCGAGGGAGGCCATGGCCTCCCGGTAGAAGCGGTTCATGTGGGGCAGGGAGTTGTTGAGCGGCCCCCACTCCCCCACGACCACCGGCACCTTGTACTCCTTCGGGTACAGGGTGACCGCCGCCTCGTAGTTCTCGACCCAGCCGGCCGCCGGGTCGTAGTCGCCGCCCGCTTCCATCGTGCTGTTGTAGAAGTGCGGGGCGTAGACCACCTTCGGGTCGTCGATCCGCCCCAGACCGGTGGGCACGCCCTCGCCCACGATCGGGGTCGGCTCGACGAAGAGCCACCCGTCCTTGTCGACGGAACGGACCGCGTCCGCAAGGCGGTTGTACATCGGGGTGATCTGGTCGCGTTCGATGCGCCGGGCGGCCGTCGCGAGGTCCTCGCCCTCGCGCATCTCGCCCATCGGCTCGTTGATCAGGTCGTAGCCGAGGACGGCCGGGTGGTCCTCGAAACGGTCGGCGAGCACCCGCCACATGCGGGCCTGGGCGCGCCGCAGGTCCTCGTCCTCGTACAGGTGGGTGAAGGCGCGCTGGACGGCGGGCTCGAAGTACTCGGAGAACCAGTCGTCGGGGTGATGGGTGAAAGGCAGCCCGTCGGTCCTGGTCGCCCACGCCGGGACGCCCCGGCTGTCGAACGCGGGGCCGAACACGTCCTGGTGGGCGTCGAGGACGACCTTCACGTCGTACTTCCGGGCCCAGTCCAGGATCCGTTCGATCTTGCGGAGGTAGTCCTGGCTGTACTGGCCGGGCCTGGGCTCCAGGTCGTCCCAGAAGAAGAGCAGCCGGGCGGTGTTGAAGCCCTTGGCGCGCATGTCGCGGATGGACTTCTCGGTGATCCCGGAGAGGGCCTGCTCGCCCCGGTGGGACTTGTCCGCGA
Organism: Streptomyces sp. R-07; assembly: GCF_049913175.1. NCBI lineage: Bacteria > Bacillati > Actinomycetota > Actinomycetes > Kitasatosporales > Streptomycetaceae > Streptomyces > Streptomyces sp. R-07. Next base: position 5,410,075 of record NZ_CP183978.1, on the reverse strand, counting down.
GGTTCCAGCCGCGCAGCTGGAGGGTGCGCCCCTTGGCGTCGGTGAGGGCGGGTATCGCATCCCCCGTGTCGGCGCGGGCGGCGGTCGGGGCGAGAAGCGCGGCGACAACGGCGGTCGCTGCAAGGGTGGTTCGCAACAAGGAGAGCCTCCGGCACGACGAGGTGAGAGATGTTCACGTTTCGCGTGCCGGAGATCCCATCAGGTCAACCGACCTGGTTCAAGAGGTCGGTCAGGAGGTCTTCAGGACGATCTTCCCGAAGAGCTCCCCGGAGGCCATCTTCTCGAAGCCCTCCCGCGCCCGGTCCAGCGGAAGGACCTCGTCGATCACCGGCCGGAGACCCGTCACCGAGCAGAACGACAGCAGGTCCTCCAGCTCGTCCTTGGAGCCCATCGTCGAGCCGACGACCTTCAGCTCCAGGAAGAAGATCCGGGTCAGTTCGGCGTGCGAGGGCCGGTCTCCGCTCGTGGCTCCCGAGATGACGAGCGTGCCGCCGGGCCGCAGCGACTTCACCGAGTGCGACCAGGTGGCGGCGCCGACGGTCTCGATGACCGCGTCCACCCGCTGCGGGAGCCGCACCCCCGGCTCGTACGCCTCGACGGCGCCGAGCTCGACGGCCCGCTTGCGCTTGGTCTCGTCGCGGCTGGTGGCGAAGACCCGCAGGCCGGCCGCCTTGCCGAGGGCGATCGCGGCGGTGGCGACGCCGCCGCCCGCGCCCTGCACGAGCACGGAGTCCCCGGGCCGCACACCGGCGTTGGTGAAGAGCATGCGGTACGCGGTCAGCCAGGCGGTGGGCAGGCAGGCGGCCTCCTCGAAGGACAGCTCCTTCGGCTTGCGCAGCACGTTCCAGGAGGGGACGGTCACCCGCTCGGCGAAGGTGCCCTGGTAACGCTCGGTGAGGATGGACCGGGGCTCGTCCGGGCCGACCCCGTGACCCGTCTGGCCGATGACGGAGTGCAGGACGACCTCGTTGCCGTCCTCGTCGATGCCGGCGGCGTCGCAGCCGAGGATCATCGGCAGCTTCTCCTCGGGCAGTCCGACCCCGCGCAGCGACCACAGGTCGTGGTGGTTGAGCGAGGCGGCCTTGACGGTGACGGTGGTCCAGCCGGGACGCGCCTCGGGCTCGGGGCGTTCGCCCAGTTCGAGGCCGTTCAGGGGCTGGTCGCGGTCGATTCGGGCGGCGTAGGCAGCGAACATGGCCCCGACCCTAGGGCGCCGCGGGCGACCGGGGGAACCACGCCCCGGTGTGACCCGTGTCGCCTGGACAGGACGCGACGGCACCCCCGCCCGACCCCCCTGAACTCCCGTACGCGAAACGGCCCCGCGTCCCGTACGCCCGAACGGCCCCACCCCGTACGCCGAGCACGCCGAGTACGCCGAACGGCCCCGCCCCTCCACCTCCGTACGCCGAACGGCCCCGCCCCACCCCCCCCCGTACGCCGAACGGCCCCGCCCCACCCCCCCCGTACGCCGAAGGGCCCCGTCCCGGGAAGCGGAACGGGGCCCTACGGTGTGCCTGGTGCGCGTCAGCGGCGCGCGACGCCCTCGGCGCGGGCGGCGGCGGCGACCGCGGCCGCGACGGCCGGGGCGACCCGCTCGTCGAACGGCGACGGGATCACGCAGTCGGCGGCGAGCTGGTCGCCGACCACGTCCGCGATGGCGTTGGCCGCGGCGATCTTCATGCCCTCGGTGATCCGGGAGGCCCGGACCTGGAGCGCGCCGGCGAAGATGCCGGGGAACGCGAGGACGTTGTTGATCTGGTTCGGGTAGTCCGAACGGCCGGTCGCCACGACGGCCGCGTACTTGTGCGCGACGTCGGGGTGGACCTCGGGGTTCGGGTTGGCCATGGCGAACACGAAGGCGTTCGGGGCCATGGAGGCGACGGCCGCCTCGGGGACCGTGCCGCCGGAGACGCCGATGAACACGTCCGCGCCGGCCAGGGCGCTCTCCAGGGAGCCGCTGAGGCCCGCCTTGTTGGTGAGCTCGGCGATCTCGCGCTTGACGTCCGTGAGGTCCTCGCGGTCGCGGCTGACGATCCCCTTGCGGTCGGCGACGGCGACGTCGCCGAGGCCGGCCTCCAGGAGGAACTTGGCGATCGCGACACCGGCCGCGCCGGCGCCGGAGATGACACCGCGCAGGTCGGCGAGGGTCCGGCCGGTCAGCTTCGCCGCGTTGCGGAGGGCGGCGAGGGTGACGATGGCGGTGCCGTGCTGGTCGTCGTGGAAGACGGGGATGTCGAGGCGCTCCTGGAGCTTGCGCTCGATCTCGAAGCACCGCGGGGCCGAGATGTCCTCCAGGTTCACGCCACCGAAGGACGGGGCGAGCCGGACGACGGTCTCGACGATCTCGTCGGTGTCGGTGGTGGCGAGGGCGATCGGGACCGCGTCCACGCCACCGAACTGCTTGAAGAGGATGGCCTTCCCCTCCATGACCGGGAGGGAGGCCTCCGGGCCGATGTCGCCGAGGCCGAGCACCGCGGTGCCGTCGGTCACGACGGCCACGACCTGGGACTTCCAGGTGTAGTCGTTGACCAGCTCGGGCTGCTCGGCGATCGCGGTGCACACCTTGGCGACGCCGGGCGTGTACGCGAGGGACAGGTCGTCCTTGTCCCGGAGGGGGACGGTGGCCTGCACGGCCATCTTGCCGCCCCGGTGGAGGGCGAAGACAGGATCGAAGGGCTCCTCCGGAGCTCCTTCCGTACCACTGTCATTGCGAGGATTGACGATCTCCGCTGCCATTGGGTTGACCCCTTAAGTCTGCTTCGTTTGAGGGTTGGCCGCTCCTGCGTGTGGAGCGGTGGGCGGGTCCCGCGGCCGCCGTGTCTGGCAGCCGCGCGGGCGCGCCGCACAACGCGCCCTGAGCCCCGGATGAGGGGTGTAAGGATCCTTCTTACCGGACGGACGGCACCGCAGACGAGTCCATATCCGCTCGGTGACGCGACTCATACCGAGCGCATCCGGACACGGACGGAGAACGACACGTCACCCGATGTCCCGATAGATGGTCCCCCCACCCGATTGGTGGTTTTCCAATCGTCCGAATGGCGAGATGAACCGGAGATTTTCCGGTGACAGGGAAGGGATTCCGCAGAAGATCCGGCCTTGATGTACCGGCCTGTCGCGATTCGGGGGTCACCCGTTATCCGATTTTGACATCCGAGGCCGTCGGTTTGTGGCAGTCCGAATGGCAAGATGCCGTAATCACACGAGGTCGCGACACTCGAAGATGTGTACGCGATACCTGGCAGCACCTCACACGCCGGAGGAACCCGACCATGACCGCACGCTCCACGCGCTGTACGACCGCCAAGACCCGCACGTCCCGTCTTGCCGCGGTCGCCGCCATCGCGGTCGCCGGCTCGATGCTGCTGACCGCCTGTGGCGACCAGACCGAGAGCGGGGGCACCACGAAGGAGACCGGCTCGGCCTCCGCGAGCAAGGCCCCGCTCTTCTCGAAGCTCCCCGCCGACATCCAGAAGTCGGGTGTCATCAAGGTCGGCACGGACGCCTCGTACGCCCCGATGGAGTTCACCGAGGGCGGCAAGATCGTCGGTGTCGACCCCGACCTCGGAGAGGCCCTCAGCAAGCAGCTCGGCGTCAAGCTCGAGTTCGTCTCGGGCACCTTCGACGGCCTGATCACCTCGATCTACACCGGCCGCCAGCAGCTGATCATGTCCTCGATGACGGACAACAAGAAGCGCCAGGAGGGCCTGGACGACAACGGGAAGAAGATCGGCAAGGGCATCGACTTCGTCGACTACTTCAGCTCCGGCGTCTCCCTGCTGGTCAAGAAGGGCAACCCGCAGGGCGTCAACTCCCTCGACGACCTCTGCGGCAAGACCGTGGCCGTCCAGCGCGGCACGATCTACGAGGACACCTTCAAGGCCCAGGCCACCAAGTGCGGTGACAAGAAGCTGACCATCCAGGCCTTCGACACCGACGCCGAGGCCCAGACCCGCGTGAAGGCCGGCGGCGCGGTCGCCGACCTGAACGACTACCCGGTCGCCGCGTACATCGCGAAGACCTCGGGCGGCGGCAACGACTTCGAGGTCGTCGGCAGCCAGAGCGACGTCGGCCTCTTCGGCATCGGCGTCTCGAAGGAGAACACCCAGCTGCGCGACGCCGTCAAGGAAGCCCTCGACGCGATCATCAAGGACGGCTCCTACGCCGAGGTCCTGAAGAAGTGGGACGTCGAGGGCAGTGCGGTCAAGTCGGCCACGATCAACGCCGGCAAGTGACCTCTCCTCGTACCACTGAAGGGCAGTCGTCATGACTGACAAGATCAGCAAGGAACCGGCCGCCGCTCCGGCCGGTCCCTCCCCCTCGGGCGTCCCGTACGAGGCGATCAAGGCCATCCCCGTGCGGCACTACGGCCGCTGGGTCAGCGCCGTCGTGGTCGTCGTCCTCCTCGGATGGCTCGTCTACGCCTTCTCGCAGGGCGACGTCGTCTGGGACACCGTGTGGGACAAGGTGTTCGACCCGTCCGTCATCGACGGTCTGTGGAACACCATCATCATCAGCGTCGCGTCCATGGCGCTGGGCCTCGTCCTCGGCATCGTCTTCGCCGTGATGCGGCTCTCCAAGAACCCGGTGACCGGTGCGGTCGCCTGGCTCTACATCTGGTTCTTCCGCGGCACCCCGGTGTACGTGCAGCTGCTGGTGTGGTTCAACCTGTCGCTGATCTTCCACTACATCAACCTCGGGCCGATCTACAAGAACGAGACCGTGGACGTCATGACGCCGTTCATGGTGGCCCTGCTCGGCCTCGGCCTGAACGAGGGCGCCTACATGGCGGAGATCGTCCGCGCCGGCATCCAGTCGGTCGACGAGGGCCAGACCGAGGCGGCGCACGCGCTGGGCATGTCCCAGACGAAGACCATGGGCCGCATCGTGCTCCCGCAGGCCATGCGGGTGATCGTGCCCCCGACGGGCAACGAGTTCATCAACATGCTGAAGACCTCGTCGCTGGTCTCGGCCGTGCAGTACACCGAACTCCTGCGTGCCTCGTCGAACATCGGCAACACGGCCGGCGCCGTGATGGAGATGCTGTTCGTCGCCTCCATCTGGTATCTGGCGCTGACCAGCGTGTTCAGCGTGGGCCAGTACTACCTGGAGCGGCGCTTCGCCCGCGGTTCGACGCGTAACCTGCCGCCCACGCCGTTCCAGCGCGTCAAGAAGAACCTCACCACCTTCAAGCGTTCCCCGGAGGCAGCGGCATGACCGGTCAGCCCATGGTCAAGGCCGAAGGCGTCCACAAGTCCTACGGCGCGGCCCACATCCTCCGCGGCATCGACCTGGAGGTGCAGAACGGCGAGGTCTTCTGCCTCGTCGGCCCCTCCGGCTCCGGCAAGTCGACCTTCCTGCGCTGCATCAACCACCTGGAGCGCATCGACGGCGGCCGGCTGTCCGTCGACGGCCAGCTGGTCGGCTACAAGCAGAAGGCCGACAAGCTCTACGAGCTGAAGGACAGCGAGGTCGCGGTCCAGCGCCGTGACATCGGCATGGTCTTCCAGCGCTTCAACCTCTTCCCCCACATGACGGCCCTGGCCAACGTCATGGAGGCGCCCATCCAGGTGAAGGGCGAGTCCAAGGCGGTGGCGCGCGAGCGGGCCGAGCGCCTGCTCGACCGGGTCGGCCTGCGGGACAAGATGGGGAACTACCCGTCGCAGCTCTCCGGCGGCCAGCAGCAGCGTGTGGCCATCGCCCGCGCGCTGGCGATGGAGCCGAAGCTGATGCTCTTCGACGAGCCCACCTCGGCGCTCGACCCGGAGCTCGTGGGTGACGTCCTCGACGTCATGCGGGACCTGGCCGAGTCGGGCATGACGATGATCGTCGTCACGCACGAGATGGGCTTCGCCCGCGAGGTCGGCGACTCGCTGGTCTTCATGGACGGCGGCGTGGTGGTCGAGTCGGGCAACCCGCGGGACGTCCTGGGGAACCCGCAGCACGACCGGACGAAGGCGTTCCTCTCGAAGGTGCTGTAAGGCGTACGGAAAGGGGCGGTACGGGCGAGAGCCGGTACCGCCCCTTCTTCCTCCCCCGGTCCCTCCCCCGGTTCCTCCCCCGGTCCCTCCCCCGGCTACTTCACGGCGAGCAGGAGGGTGTCGGAGGGCGAGGCCCAGACGGGCCGGGCCTCGCCGAAGCCGGCGGCGCGGAGGGTGTCGGCGTGCCAGCCGGCGGAGGGCATGTCGCCGTCGGCGTGCTCGCCGTAGATCTCGAAGCGGCGGGCGGTGGGCCCGGCGAGGACCGGGTCCTTGGCGGCGACGGCCCACCAGTCGGCCCAGTCGAGGACCCCGGCGGCCTTCTCCTGGTCCATGCGGGCGTGCCGCTGGGCGCGCTCGGCGGCGTTGATGCGGGGCGTGGACTCGTCGATCATGTGGTCGGCGTTCATGAAGACGCCGCCTTCGCGGACGAGACCGGCGAGCTGTCCGTAGAGGGCCGCCAGGGGCTCGCTGTGGAGCCAGTGGAGGGCGGTGGCGGTGAGGACGGCGTCGTACGTGTCGTACGGCAGGCTCTCGGCCCACGCGGGGTCCTTGAGGTCGGCGGTCACGAAGGTGACGCGGCCGTCGCCCGCGAAGGAGCCCTCGGCGATGGCGAGGAGGGCCGGGTCGAGGTCGACGCCGATACTGGTCGCGCCGGGGAACCGCTGGAGCAGCCGGCTCGTAATACTCCCCGTACCGCACGCGAGGTCGAGGACGCGGGGCTCGGGTCCCACCAGCCCCTCGACCATGTCCAGCATCACGCGGAACCGCTCCTCGCGGTCCGGCATGTACCACTCCTGCTGACGGTCCCAGCTCTGCTGCCAGCCCGCCCAGTCGGTTCCGGTCATGGCCGTTCCTCCCCGTGTTCGTAATACCCTCGAAGGGGAAACAGGCGTTACCCCTTCCGACCGAGACACTAGCCCGCCGAAGTAAGGACTACAAGTGGAACTGGCCCATTACTCGGACTTCGCCGTACGTCTGGTCAACACCGAGGAGCCGGCCCGCAACAAGGACACCCTGACCTCCGTCGAGGTGCTCCGGGACCTCTTCGGCCCCGCCACCCAGATGGCCCGGCGGGTCACGGAGGCGGACCTGCCGCGCTTCCGCACGGTGCGCGCCCGGCTGCGGGCGGTGTTCGCGGCGGCGGACGAGGGCGACCACACAGGGGCGGTCGACCTCCTCAACTCCCTGCTCCTGGAATTCCCCGTCAGCCCGCAGATCTCCGGCCACGACCACCTCGACGAGGAGGGCCGGCCCCGCTGGCACATGCACCTCGCCGACCACTCCTCGAACGCGACCACGGGCTACGCCGCCATCTCGGCGATGGGCCTCGCCTTCCACCTGACGGAGTTCGGCGCGGACCGGCTCGGCCTCTGCCAGGCGCCGCCCTGCCGCAACGCCTACCTGGACACCTCCACCAACCGCTCCCGCCGCTACTGCTCGGACCGCTGCGCGACCCGGGCCAACGTGGCCGCCTACCGCGCCCGCAAGCGCCTGGAGGCCGAGCGGTCGGACCGTACGGGCCTGACGGAGGACACCAGCCAGGAGAGCACCACCGCCGCCGAACGCTGACGCCCCGGCGTCACCGGCCGGTACCGCGCCCGCACCCGCCCGAGAACCAGCTCGGGCGGTACGGCCCCGAAGACCCGGCTGTCCCCCTCGGCGTCCGGGTTGTCACCGAGCACCCACCAGCCGCCGTCACGTCGCTCGATCAGCCGCTTCACGATGAGCAGATCCTGCTGGAGCGGATGCCGCAGCACGGCCACGCACCCCGCCCGCAGCCGGGCCCCGTACTGCACGAGCAGCTGGTCGCCGTGGAGCAGCGTGGGCACCATCGACACCCCCGTCACCTCGGCGATCCCGAACGGAGCACCGGCCTCCCCCACCTGCTCCCGCCCCGACCGCGCCATCCGGCACCTCCCGATCCGCTCCTGCGTGGACTCGTCCACTCGTACACGAGTCCCATGGTGACCCTGGACTTTTGACCTAAGCCCCAGGGGGCGCCCGCGAAAACGCCCTTCTCACCGAGTAATGTCCCACCTGAGAAGACGATCACGAGGAAGGACGGCTCAATGCTCTCCCGCCTGTTTGCCCCCAAGGTGAAGGTCAGCGCCCACTGCGACCTCCCGTGCGGCGTGTACGACCCGGCCCAGGCCCGCATCGAGGCCGAGTCCGTCAAGGCTGTCCAGGAGAAGTACCTGGCCAACGAGGACCCGCACTTCCGCGCGCGCGCCACGGTCATCAAGGAGCAGCGCGCGGAGCTCGCCAAGCACCACGTCTCGGTGCTCTGGAGCGACTACTTCAAGGCCCCGCACTTCGAGAAGTACCCCGAGCTCAACCAGCTGGTCAACGACACCCTGAAGGCCCTCTCGGCCGCCAAGGCGTCGACGGACCCGAAGACGGGCGAGAAGGCGCTGGAGCTCATCGCCGAGATCGACCGCATCTTCTGGGAGACGAAGAAGGCCTGATCCAGGCTCTCCCTGCCCCCTGCTCCGATACAGGTCAGAGGGCAAATGGAACGGCCCGCCCGGTCGCCCCGGTGCGGGCCGTTGCCGTTTTCAAGATCCTTTGGGAGAGGGATGGGAGACAAGGTGGGAGAGCGTCAACCGGACCGACGGTGCGCCCAGTCCTCACCGACCTTCTCCTCGGCACCTTGAGATGTCTCCCATAGCTTCTGCAGCCCCTGAGCGATGGCGAGCTCCATCTCGCCCGAGGTGTGTGAGTAGGTGCCCTCCACACCCTTCAGCTTGTGCCCCATCCGCTCCTCGACCGCCACCCGCGGATGACCCTGGCCGTCGAGCCACACTTTGTGCCCATGCCGGGTTCCGTGCGGGACCATGTCCTCGACTCCCTTGACAGCTGGCAGCGCCTTCTGGGCCGGGCGGCCGCGGCGCTTCGGCTCCGCGTCCTGCCCGTTGAGGACCGGGTGCCAGAAGCGACCGTAGAACTGGTCGTCGACCCGCAGTGGCTTTCCACGCTGCGAGGGGAAGACGAGCGTGTCGTGCGCCTTCTTGGCGAGCTGTTCGGCCAGGAGGTCGGCGAGGAACGGCGGAAGGATCAGCGTCCGGTAGGAGCTGTACTTCGGCGGAACCAGCGTGAACCCTTTCGGCAGCAGCAGCTTGCGCTTGACGCGGATGCGGGCGTCGACGTCGATCTCGTTCAGCTCGGCAATCTCTCCCGCGCGGGTCGGATCGGCGAGACGGAGCTCGGCGATCGATTCGCAGGTCTCGCCCTTCACGACGTCATGCTTGGCGTGGGTCGACAGCCACTGCCCTTGCCACTGGACGCGGAGGTGCCGGCCGTATTCCAGGCCGAGCAGGCGGAGCTGGTCCCGGCGGAGGCCGGCGATCTCGCCCATGCGCATGCCCGTGTAGGCCATGGTCAGGATCATGGCGTACCACTGGTCGCCGCGAAGCGCGCGGGCGTTCTCGGCAACAAGCAGGGCCTGCCGGGGGGTGGGCCAGACGTAGGTGTCCTCGGTGTCGACGGGGGCGTGCCGGCCGCGGCGGCGCTTGGACTTGCTGGGCATGGGGTTGAAGGGGATGAGGCGTTCTTCGACGGCGTCATCGAGGAGCATGCGCATCATGCCTTCGATGCCGTCGACGTAGTTCTTGCTGAACTCGTCGGCGAGCTTGTTTCGCCAGGCCTTGTAGGCGGTGGCGGTGATGTCGCCGAGGGGGGTGTCTTTCCACTTGGGGAGGATCACCGCGTTGAGTCGACTGTGGTAGGTGCGGTCGCTGGTCTCAGCAACGTCCATCACCTTGATCCACTCATCGGCCCAGGAGCCGAGAGTCTGACGGCCGTCCTTCGGGTTGACGAAGACCTTCCGCTTGACGTCGGTCTCCTGCGCCCTGCCGTGGTCGAGGGCATCCTGCTTCGTCTCGAAGCCGCTCTCAGAGTCGTACTTGCCGTCGGGGAGTTGGAATCGCACCCGCCAGCTCTTGCCGCGCTTCTCTGCGTACGCCACAGTCCCGCCCTCCTGGTGCGGACGGTGGCCGACAGGCACCCCTGACTGCCGATCACCTACTCATGGACTGCTTACGCGGCTTGGCGGAGCGGGCAGCTCTGCTCGCACGCGTCGCAGTCTCCTCCTTGACGCCGGATCAGTTCCCGTGCCTGCCGTCTGATGGTCGGATCGGTACGGACTTTGGGCGTCGCTACGCACACGATTTTCTCGCCGACCTTGCCCGCCATGCCGATGAACCCGGGCCCAGGGTCGAACGCGATGAACTCGTGCATGGGCCTCCCTTCGGTGCGATGGAACCCCAGAGCTGCGAGCATCACACGTTGAACGTTCGACCGAAAGGCATATGTCACAAGACATATTCGAACCCACTGTAACGATGCAGTTACAGCAAAAAGGTTGTAGTCCTAGGGGGTTGATTCTTCACTCTTGGGTGGAATCACGCCGCGTTGACGGAGCATCTCCACGATGCCCTTCTCCAGCTCCGCCATCTTCCCGGCCGGCATCTCTGGGGTGACGGCGATGACCACGTCCTGCACCGCCTTGCGTGCTTCCTCGTCAATGTTGAGGGCAGGCGCGAACCTTGCTCCGCCTGATACGTCGCCAGCGAGGGGGGCCTCTTCGAGTCCGTCGAGGACGGCGTGGCAGGCGCCAGGCGCCCAGCTAAAGGCCTTCTCGATGGCTACGTAGGTGACATCACGTACGGGCTGCGCGTTCTCGACGCGCATGTACGTGGTGTGCGTGAGGCTGGCCGCCTTGGCGGCGTCCACCTTGTGCCAGCCGAGCTCTCGGCGGCGGTGGATCACGAGCTTGGCGAGTCTCAGCCTGTCGGCGTGGCTGGGGGTGGTCATGCCCCCATATTCCCAGGAACTCCTAGGTACCGCCAGGAACAGCTTTCAGCCTCTACGGGTCCGTAACAGTTCCTTGAGCTTCCCTTAAGGCAGCCCTGCCAGCTCCTCGCATCTTCTGCTAGTTACCGCCAAGTACTGCTAGAAGCTGCTAGCAACTTCTGTTAGGTTCTCTGCATGCAGGCACCCCGACCCACTTTCGAGGTGGACGGGGCGGCTATCCGGAAGATCCGCATGTCACGTGGCCTCCCGATCGCCGACCTCGCCCGTCGCACAGGCATCAGTCGCAGCTACCTCACGCGGCTGGAAATCGGCGTCCGACGCAACATGCGGCCGCACACGTACGCGGCTCTCCGCGCAGCACTCGAACTTCCTGACACCAGCACCCAGCTCCTTGCCGAGAGCGAGGACTCACACCACCCGAGGTGACCCAATGGCGACGCTGACCGCCGTACCCACCATCGAAGACTTCACCGACGTCATGGAGACGGCCCGCCGTCTCGGCATCGGTGCCCGCCGGCTCCGCGACGGCGTGAACCACATGGGCTTCCCGGCCCACCGCATGGGCCGCCGGCTGATGTTCAGCCCGCAGGACCGGGCGGAGATCGCGGCGATGCACCGCATCCCGGCGCAGCCGAAGCGCCGCCGCCGCGCGGCCTGACCAACGAAACGGGGCCGCCCGGACCGGGCCTGGTCCGCATGCGACCCCTCGGAATCCCACACACCCAAGAAGGAGTGGAACACCGTGAACAACGACCTTACCCCCCATGTGAGTGACCAGCTGGAAGCGCTGGAGCTTTTCTCCTGGCTGGCGTTGGAACACCCGACACTGCCCGCCCCGTACCTGACGGTGCATACGTTCCACTGGACGACGGTGGGCGTGCAGGTGCCGCACTCGGCATTCGAGGCGTGGCGTGAGGCGCTGGGCCTGGTCATCGAGGACGTGAAGCTGTGGTCGTCGGAGGCCGACTCGTTCCTGCTGGCGGAGGGCGAGCTCCGGCAGTTGGTCGGCGGCGTACCGATGGTCGTGCGGGTGCAGCTGTCGGGTGTGGGCCTGCCGCCGCTGTCGGAGCGCCCGGCCGCTGAGGCGGTGGCCGCATGAGCGCCCGCGACGAGCTCCGTGACTGCTTCCTGAGCGACAGTCGCGACCGATTCGAGGCCGCCGCCGACGCCCATCGTGCCGAGGTCATCGCCGAGCGGGACGCGCAGATCGTCGCGTGGCTGGCGAAGAAGGCCGGGGAGTACGGGACTTCGAACCGGGAGAACCGGACGGCATCGGACGCGGTGGCGCTGATGGCCGACAAGCTGTCCCGTGGTGCGGTCCGCGACGACGAGACCGGGGTGTCGGAGTTGTACCGGCTGAGGTCGGAGAACAACCGTCTGCGGTCCGAGGCCCGGCAGTTGCAGAACGACATCACCGGCGCGTGTCTGGCTCGGCACGAGGAAGAGCAGGAGAACGCCCGTCTGCGGGCGGAGCGGCACTCGACGAACCAGGCCCTGTCCGACGCGGCCGAGCAGCTGCGGGTACAGCGGGACCGGATCGCCGAGCTGGAGGCCGAGCGGAAGAAGTACGTCGGCGTCGAGCCGACGATCGCCGAGGAGATGGCCTACATCAGCCGCTGCCTCGACGCGGTGTACGCGGTGTGTGACGCGGCTGAGAAGCAGGCGACGCGGTGGGAGCAGCCGCTGCCCGTCCCGGAGTGGGTGGCGCTGATCCGCAACGCCGCTGACGGGGTGATGGTCAACGCTCCCGCGCTGCCTCCGGTCCCGCAGCAGCGGCAGGAGGAGGACCCGCACACGAGTCCGCTGCACCACGACTACGTCGTGCCCCGCGACCTGCCGACCATCCCCCGGCAGACCACCGGCCGCTGCCCCAAGGGCCACACGTTCGAGGACTGCACCTGCGGGAGTGCCGTCTGATGGGCCGCCGTTGGATGAGGCGATCGTTCGCCAACCACGCCCTACGGGCGGACGACTGCCGGCGTCACCCTGGCATGTGGATCGAGGTCGGCATCTACAACTCGCGCCAGTCCGCCGAGTCCACCGCGCGACACATTCGCACCGCCGACCGCATCCGCCACTACACCCCTGTTGGGGCGTACGAAACGCGGACTGCACTCGTCGACGACGGCACCGCCCTGTACGCCCGCTACACCGGAGCCGCTTCGTGAGCATCACCGCGGAGACGCTCGCGCCGGAGATGCGTGACGGGCTGCCGGCCGAGGTATACCACGCGGACCGTACTTCGATCTCGTCGTCTGGTCTCCGCGCGCTCCTCGCGCCGGGCTGCCCGGCCCAGTTCAGGTACGAGCAGGACCAGCCGCCGGCTCCGAAGAAGACGTTCGACGTGGGGCACGCCGCGCACAAGCTCGTGCTCGGCGAGGGCCCGGACCTGGAAGTCGTCGAGGGTGCCCGCTGGGACACCAAGGTCGCGAAGGCCCAGGTCGCGGAGATCCGGGAGCGGGGTGGAATCCCGCTCAAGCAGGCCGAGATGGACCAGGTCGAGGCCATGGCCGCCGCGCTGCGCGCTCACCCGCTGGCCGGTCCGCTGCTGGTGCCCGGCACGGGGCTGGCGGAGCAGTCGCTGTACTGGACCGATCCGGCCACCGGGGTCCGCTGCCGGGTCCGGCCGGACTGGCTGAAGCAGCTGCCGGGACTGACGCTGTGCGTCGACTACAAGTCCTGCGCCGACGCCGCGCCCACGGCCGTACAGCGGTGCATCCGGGACTACTCGTACCACCAGCAGGACGCCTTCTACATCGACGGCATCACCGCCGTCCTTGCCCCAGAGGAGACGCGGTTCGTCTTCGTCTTCCAGTCGAAGACCGCCCCGTACCTGATCACCGTACGGGAACTGCACCAGGAGGACCGGGACATCGGCCGCGCCCGCAACGAACGCGCCCTGCGCATCTACGCCGAGTGCGAGTCCACCGGCATCTGGCCCGACTGGACCGGGCCCACCACCGACATTCCCCAGATCGGCATGCCCTCCTGGGACACCATCCGCCAGGCCGAGGAGTACCTCCAGTGACCGAGATCGCCACCCGCGACACCAACATGCCTGTGCCCGCAAACCAGCCGATCGGCTCGTCGCTGGAGACCTGGGCCCGCGAGGCCGCGGCCATCTCCGGCATCGCCCAGGCCATCGCTGGAACCACCCTCGCCGGCGCCTACCGCGGGAAGCGGGACGAGATCGTCGCCGTGGTCCTCGCGGGCCACGAGCTGGGACTCCAGCCGATGACATCGCTGAAGAGCATCGACGTCATCCAGGGACAGCCCGCCCTCCGGGCCCACGCCATGCGCGGCATCGTCCAGGCGCAGGGCCACGAAGTCGAGGTCGTCGAGTCCACCCCCACGTACTGCAAGATGCGCGGCCGCCGGAAAGGCTCCGAAGCCTGGCAGGAGGTCGAGTGGGACCTCGACCGGGCCCGGCTGCTGGGGCTGCTGGGCAAGGACCAGTGGAAGAAGCAGCCGAAGACGATGCTGATCGCCCGCGCGACGGGGGAGGTCTGCCGGCTGATCGCTTCGGACGCGCTGCACGGCATGCCGTACGTCGCGGAGGAGCTGGAGGGCACGGTCCACGCCGAGGTCGTTCCGGAGCGGGCACCGCTGAACATCACCGCCCTCACCGCGCCGCCCGCCCCGGCACCGGCCGAGGCTGAGGCTGAGGCTGAGTACACGGTGACCCGCGACGACGCCGAGACCGAGTGGGAAGAGGTCGACGGCTCGACCGACTGGCCGGAGACCACGCAGCCCGGCAACGGCGGGGCGGTGGCGTGATGCGACTCCCCTTCATCTCCCGGCGCCGCGCGCAGGCCGCTGTCGACCTGGCTGTGGCTGGTGTGTGGCACCTCGTCGACGAGGCCGAGAAGGCGACGGTTGAGGCGCGGGCCGACCAACGCACGGCCGAAGGTAACGCCGCTGCAGACCGCGAGAAGTACCGCCGTGCGGTGGCGTACGTCGAACAGGCCGAGGACGGCCGCTACGAGAACGGGGTGCGCCTCACCCGCGCCCTCCGCGCCGTCGCCCGGTACCGCGCCGAGGCCGCCGTCCAGCGCCGGACCATCGCCCACCTCACGGACCAGCTCCTCGACGCGACCGGTTACCAGGGCGAACCGCTCCTGCCCGCGGCCCGTACCGCCCTCGGCATCGACCCCCGCAAGGAGGACCAGTGACCACGCTCCGATTCGAGAAGGCTGCCCCTCTCATCCCCTTCAGTGACGAGGCACGGTCCGAGGTTGCGGAGGCACTGAAGCTGGTGCCCGGTCGTTGGGCCCTCCTTGGCCGGCGCAAGGTTGCCGGTTCGGCCCGTCAGGACGCCTACTCGGTACGCAACGGCAAGCCCGGATGGGCCATGTTCGGCACGGGCTTCGAGGCCGAGATGCGCACGCTGTTCGGCGAGCACCGGATCTACGTCCGGTACGTGGGGGCCGCCCAGTGACCACCGAGACTCCCGTGGTGGGGCTGACCACCCGCCCCACCACGGGCACCAACCGCCCGATCCCCCCGCACGGCACCCCGGCCCGCTACCAGGGCAACCGCACCGGCACCCGCCCGCCATGCAAGTGCCGCCCTTGCCTCGACGCCCACCGCCGAGCCTGCAACGAACGCGAGCTCGCTCACCTCAGCGGCAACCCGCCCCGCGTTCCTGTCGGACCGGTACGCGACCACGTGCACGCCCTGCTCGCGGTCGGGATGAGCCACACCCAGATCGCTATCGCGGCCGGAGTCTCCCGGGGCGCCGTCCTCAACGTCGCTCGGGCGAAGAACCCGACCTGCAACCGCGGGACTGCCAGCAAGGTTCTGGCCGTCCGGCCCCGGATCGTCCGCGACACCGACCGCCTCCCGGCTGTCGGTACTCGGCGCCGGCTTCAGGCCCTGTACGCCATGGGCCACGGCTCCCTTGTCCTCAGTCCGATCGTCGGCCTGACCAACACGTCCATCCAGAACCTGCTGTACGAGCGGACCGAGGACGTCACCGCGGCCACGTACAAGGCCGTCCGTGCCGCCTACCGGCAGCTCGCTGCCACTCCCGGAAACAGCAGCCGTGCCCGAGCCAGTGCCCGTGCTGGGGGCTGGGCTCCGCCGGCCGCGTGGGACGACGACATCGACAACCCGTCGGCGTCGCCTGTCGTGGTGGATCGGGAGCTGAACCGCAACGAGCTGGGTGCTCTGCGCCGTGAGGAGATCGAACACCTCGCCTCGTACGGCTTCGAGTCGGAGACCATCGCCGAGCGGCTCGACCTTCACATCAGCACCGTCCGCGCCATCCTCCACGAACTCCGCACCGGCCAGCGCCGGGACAGGGGGGCTGCCGCATGATCCTCCCCCAGTCGACACCGGCATGGTTCGACGACGGCCTGTGCGCCCAGACCGACCCCGAGGTGTTCTTCCCCGAGAAGGGCGGCTCGACGAAGGACGCCAAGCAGGTGTGCATGGCGTGCCCGATCCGGGTCCGCTGCGCCGAGTACGCGCTGGACCACGACGAGCGGTTCGGCGTGTGGGGCGGCCTGTCCGAGCGCGAGCGCCGCCGCCTCCGCCGCCAGGCCGCCAACGCCGCCTAGCCCCCCCGGCCCGGGGCCGTGCGCCCCGGGCCCCCGAACCACCCTCCCCGCACTGACCGAGAGAAGACCTCATGGGCTACCAGCTTCGTCGCGATCTCCGCGAAGCACTGGGACGGGACATCACCGGCCTCCAGCGCGCGGTCGCCCTGGAGATCGCCGACGACGCCAACGACAACACCCGCGAATCCCTTGTGCCCCTGGAGGTCCTCGCTCGGTGGACCGGCGCCAAGGATGCCGTCGTCGTGCGGAATGCCTTGAAGCGTCTTGCGGCGGCTGGCTGGGAGTTCCGGGTACCGATCGGCAAGGGGAAGGACGGCCGTGTCCTGTACGCGGTGCCGGGGATGCGGACGACGTTCAGAGTTCCCGACTTCACGATCGAAGGGGTAGCCACTGCTACCCCTAAGGGGGAGCCCACGCTCCCCCATGAGGGAGCCACGGCTACCCCTTCGGGGGTGGAAGGGGTAGCCACGGCTCCTTCGGAAGGAGCCACGGCTCACTCTGAAGGAGCCACGGCTACCCCCTTCCCCTCACTCCCCTCACCCCCTCACGAAGACAAAGACTCTCTCGGGGCTGAGGCAGACCTCGAAGCCTTCGGCGCCTTCTGGCTCACGTACCCGAAGAAGAAGGCCCGCGAGGAAGCGAAGAAGGCCTGGATCGCCGCCATCAAACGAGGCGTCGACCCCGAGCACATCGTGACCGCCGCCCAGGCTTACGCCCGCGAGCGCTTCCAGAAGGACCCCAAGTTCACGAAGTACCCCGCCACGTGGCTGAACAAGGGCTGCTACGACGACGAACCCGAGCAGCCCGCCGGCCAGTTCCCCCAGCTCCACTCCGTCGACAGCCAGCCCTGGAACTCCAGCCCCCAGCAGCAGTCCGACGACCTGTTCGACCGCGCGATGGCCCGCGCCCGCGCCCGCATGCAGCAGGAGTCCTCATGACCCCCGACGAAACCGTCATCCTCGCCCGCTACGTTCGCGCCCTCTGCCCCCAGCAGAAGTTCGACGAGTACACCCCCGACGCCTGGCACGACGTCCTCCGCGACTACACCCTCGACGAAGCCCGAACCGCGGCCGCCGAGGTTGCCCAACGCCAGGCGTTCGTTGCCCCCGGCGAGATCGCCACCGAGGTCCGCAAGCAGCGCCGCGCCCTTGTCTCCGTCGACGCCGAGACCGAACCGCCGGCCGCCGACCCGAACAACGTCCCCCTCTACCTGCGAACGCTCCGCACCCACCGCCGCAACGTCGCCACCGGCCAGACCCCGGCCATCCCCGCGCTCACCGCGGCCGTCACCGAGGCCGACGTTGCTGCGATGCGGCAGCAGCAGGACCTCGCCGCGTTCATCAAGCAGACCGGCCGCGAGGCCGCCGCCCGCTGCGCCGCCCGCGTCCAGATCATCGGCCGGTACCCCGACCTCGTCGAGCAGGTTGCCGAGCAGCTCGGCCGCACCAACTGGAATGGCTACATCCAGCCCGAGCACGACGCCAACGGCCGCACCAACACGTCCCCGAACCGGGCCGCGATCCTCGCGATCCTCGCCGAGGCCGAGCAGCGGACCGCTGAGGGCACCCGGACTGCGGCATGACGCCGGCCGGGCGCCTGGCCGCCACCCGCGCCCTCCTCGACCAGCCCACCCCCACGCCCGTCCCCGGTCAGACCGCCATCCCCCTCGCCGCCCTCGCCGTCATCGAAGCCGCCGAGCAGGACGCCACGGTCCTCCACGAGGACGACCACGCCCGCGCCACCCGCATCGGCCGCGAACTCGGACGCAGCGGATGGACCATCACACCCACCCAGGAGACCTGATGCCCGACCTGTTCGCCGGCCCCGGCGGCATCGACCTCGCCGCCCGCCAGCTCGGCATCCACCTCACCGGCATCGAACGGGACGCCAACGCCGTCGCCACCCGCCGCGCCGCTGGACTCCCCACCATCCACGGCAACGTCCGCCTCCACGACTCCCGCCAGACCTCCATCGAGGACGTCATCACCGCCGGCCCCCCGTGCCAGACGTTCAGCATCGGCGGCACCGGCAAGGGACGCGCCGTCCTCGATCTCCTCGTCGCCACGGTGAAGACCGCGGGCGCCGACAGCCACGTCACCATCCCCGAGAGCCTCGACGACCGCACCGCCCTCGTCCTGGAGCCGCTGCGCTGGATTCTCGAAGCCGCCCAGGACCGGCGCCCGTACCGCGCCGTCGTCCTGGAGCAGGTCCCCGCCGTCCTCCCGATCTGGCAGGCCTACGCCGAAGTCCTGGAGACGCTCGGCTACAACGCCGCCTGCGGGGTCCTCCACTCGGAGGAGTACGGCGTGCCCCAGACCCGGCGCCGCGCGGTCCTGGTGGCCCGCCTGGACGGCCCCGTGGCCCTCCCTGCGCCGACGCACCGCCGGTACGAGAGGGGCGTTCCGCAGTCGGCCGGAGACCCGAGCCTTCTGTCCTGGGTGTCCATGGCCGACGCCCTGCCCGAGCGCGGCCCGTTCACCGTCGTCTCCAACTACGGCACCGGAGGCGACCCGAAGAACCGCGGCCGCCGCGCGAGCACCGTCCCCGCCTTCACCGTCACCGGCAAGATCAGCCGCTTCCGGCTCCTCGACCCCGACGGCCACGAACTCCCCCGCTTCACCCACGCCGAGGCCGGCGTCCTCCAGGGCTTCCCCGCGGACTACCCCTGGTCCGGCCGCGACATCAGCCAGCAGATCGGCAACGCCGCACCCGTCCAGCTCGCCACGGCGCTCCTCCGCGCCGCCACCGCCTGACATGCCGCAGGCCGCCCTGCTCGTCGCAACCAAGCAGGGCGACCCGACCCGACACTACCCACGACAGGAGCACACAGTGGCCACCTACAGCATCGAGTTCGGCGCCCTCGGCGACACCCGCCCCGTTCCGCCGCTCACCGTCGAGACCGACGACATCAACGAGTTCCACCGCGCGGTCGCCGAGCACGCCATCCCGTACCTCACCCCGGTCCTCACCGAGATGGGCCGCCCCGAGGCCGCGGACTGTTTCTTCCGGACCAACGAGGACCGGTCGATGGGCGAGTTCATGTGGCTCGACCTCGCGGGTGGCCGTGGCGCCCGCTTCTGCCCGGCCCGCATCACCACCGCCTGACCCCCGCCGTCTGCCGGGTCGTCCCCGTGGCGGCCCGGCCCCAAAACCAGGAGCAGCACATGCGGCACCACCCGAGCATCGGCGACGCAGTCGGCTACGCCATGGCCCACAACGCCCGACTTGCCGCCGACCATCCGAACGCCGACCGCCAGGAGCAGCACATGACCGACCAGGCCGCCCCGTGCCGCAGTACCCGGCACTGCGCCACCCACGACTTCTGCCACCGCTGCACCCCCGACCTCACCGTCGCGTCCAAGTACCTCGTCAAGGCCATCAGCGCGGCCAGGATCGACGACGAGCGCAAGGGCGCCGTCTACGCCCAGCTCGCCGCCGGGATCCGGGACGCCGCCCGTCAGGCCAGCGGACAACAGCCGGACAGCGCCACCGCACACCCCGGACGGTGCCCCGTGATGTTCCAGGGCGTCGGCCGATGCGAGAAGGACGCGGACCACCGTGCAGGCAGGTGGCCGGACGACCCCCACACGCCCGAGCCTGCCCCCGCCGCCGGGTTGTCCGACACCCAGCCGGCCAACGACCGCGCCGCCGAGGAGGCCCGGCCGCCCGTCCACAGGTGGGCCGTCGAGCTGCACGACCCCCTGGCTGGCGAGTGGGCGCCCGGCACTCGCTATCTCGACCGCGACCAAGCCCTGGACCACCTCGCCAACGCCCGAGCGATCGGGCCGAGGTGGAAGGACGGCACGCCGGTTGACCGCCGCCTGGTGCGGGAGACGACCACGTGGACCGTCGAGGAGGACGAGACCCGATGACCAACTTCAGTGAGTTCAGCGACCCCGACTTCGAAGAAGGATGGGGCACCCCCGGCGAGACCCCTGCCGCCCGGGACCGGCGGCGCGCCGAGACCCGAGCCGCCGCATGGAACCAGGCCGCCGACCGGGTCGCCCTCGACCTCACCCCCACCGGCGACGCGCCCCTCGGCTACCGGCACGCCATCGCCGACGTCGTCCGCCTGCTCCGCCGCATGGCCGACGAGGAGACCAACCGATGACCTGGTGGGCGTGCCTCGCCTGCTACCTCGCCGCCTCCCTGCTCACCACCACCGCCGCCTGCCGTACCGCCCACATCCTCAAGCACCCCCGCCGGAGACCCCGATGACCCAGCCGACGACGGACCCCCTCCGCAACCTCGTCGACCGCGCCGAACACCACGGCGGGCTGACCGGAGACGAAGCCACCCGGCTCCGCGACGGCATCGGACAGCTGTACGCCGACCTCGACTTCTGGAAGCGCTTCGCCCAGGACGCACGAGCAGCCGAGGCCAAGCGGACTGCCGAACGCGACAAGCAGCAGCAGCGCGCCGAGCGGGCCGAGGCCGCCCTCAACGCCGTCACCTCACCCGAAGCCATCCTCGCCGCCGCACTCGCCATCAGCGACTACGCCCTCACTCACCTCGGCCGCGACCTCGGCACCATCCACATCGAACCGCTCGCCGAAGCCGGACTCCGTGCCGCCCTCGACGCCCACACCGCCTGACCCCAGACCCGCCGGGGCGCGCCCTCACCAGCGCGCCCCACCCCCGCAAGGAGCACCGTGAACACTGCCCAGCAGCTCCAGACCGTGGCCACCCTGTGGGCCGACCTCACCGACGCCCTCGGCGACCGCACCCAACACGCCTGGCCCCCGCCGCAACTCCGCGACTACCTCGCCGGGCTCGACCGGTACGACCTTGCCGAAGCTGCCGCCCTCCGCGCCCTCGAACGCTCCCCCGACCAGCTCGGTACCCGGCCCGTCCCGATCAGCCTCCGTGTGCTGGACACGATGCGCACCGTCGAGGCCGTTCTCCACGACACCGCCGACCAGATCGCCGCCGAATCCCAGCGCGACCCCATGCAGCCCGCCCCCGCCACCTGGCCCACGAAGGACCGCATCCGCCGCAACCGCCTCGCCAACGCCGACGCCAACCACCCCCACCGCTGGAAGTACAAGGGACGCCGCCCCGGAGCCATCCACACCGCCCTCTGGCTCTCCGCCAGGGCTGCCGGGACCCCGTGGCCCGGACGGCCTCTCACGGACGCTCAGACGACCACCCTGGCCACCGTCGCCACCGGAGCCCTCGCCCGCATCGAACGCGCCCTCGACCTCGCCGACGGGCGCCGCGAGCTGACAGCCGCGCACCCGTGCCAGTGCGGCGGCGCCATCGAGATCCGCGGCGGCGCCGGCGCCCAGCCCACCGCACGATGCAAGCAGTGCGGGGCGCTCTGGTCCGAACGGGGAGTGGTCGCCGCCTGACCCGCGCGCTTCGGAGCACCCCGAAGCGTTCGGACACGACGAAGCCCCCGACCGTGACGGTCGGGGGCTCGGCAGTGTCACTCGGCGGGGTCAGCCTTCGGTCGCTTCGTGCCGCGCTTCCCCTGCGCAATCTGCTGCGCCCGCGTCGGATGCACGCCACCGAGCGCCTCGTCGGCGATCTGCTGCCATGTCTTCCCCTGCGCCTTCAACGCCAGCACGCGCCGCTGCCGCAGCTCCCGCAGCCGAGCGTGATGGGCCGGCCAGTCGTCGAGGACCTGCGTGGCCGCGCGTGCCGCCTCCGCGTCGTCCTCGATGGCCTCTAGGGCTTCGATCGCCTCCAAGAGCCTCTGCACCTCCTCAGGTTGGTCTGCCATCCCGCTCCTCCCTTGCTGTGGAAGTGCGGCCAGACACCACGATAGACCCTAGGGTCTTGCACGGCATAGACCCTAGGGTCTAGCTTGGTGGTGCGAGGCCGCCCCCGGTCTCGTACGCAAGACGGCCCCGGTCGGTGTGTGAGAGCCCGGCCGGGGCCAGCCGTCCACCTGCCAACCAGGAGGAACAGCTCATGGAACACCGTACCGACCTTTCCCAGCCCGACGAAGCCCTCCGCCAGGCTCAGGCCAGCACCCGCGAGCTCCGCACCCGCGCCGGCCTCCAGTGGATCGCCCAGCGTCTCGCCACCTTCCGGCCCACCGACCCCATGACGGACAACGCCCGCGAGGCCGCGATCACCCGCTACGTCCTCGACCACCACGGCGACGACCACACCGCCAACAGCGTGACGTGGGACCTCCGCGACGCCCTCCCCGCGGCCCTCCCCACCGACACCCGCGCCGAGTACGCCGCCCGCATTCAGCTCCTCATCCAGGGAGTGACGGCCTGATGGACACCCCCACGTACGAGACCGCGCCCGAGCCGGACTACACCCCGCGGCCGAGCCCGATCGTCGACACCCCCGCGACGCCGGCCGCATGCGCCGAGGACTACGCCGCAGCCGCCCACATCCGCGCCGAGCTCGACAAGCAGCGGAGGCCCTGATGCGCACCCGCACCGAGCCCCGCACGCGGCTCGTCCCCCACACCATCGACGGCGAGACCAAGATGGTCCCCGAGACATACACCGTCGAGGTGCCCGTCCCCCCGAAGGACTGGGACCACATCGTCCTCACCGGCGCCCTTGCCGTCGTTGCCGCCGGCCTCGGCATCGTTATCGTCTGGTCGACCTCCTCAATCGGCGACCTCCTCGCCCGCGCCGTCTCCGAACCGGCCATCGCCTACGCTGCCGCCACCGGCTTCAGCCTCGGCTGGATCGTCTGCATGGCCCTGGAATGGGTCGACCGCTACGACCCCGTCCGCATCCGTCGACCCCGAACCGCCGGCCACGTCTTCCTCGCCGCCGACATGGCCGCCGTCTGCGGTCACGGCTGGATCGCCGACTCCTTCATCGTGGGCGTCATCGGCGCAGTCCTGTCCGGTGGCGCGAAGTGGCTGTGGACCCTCGTCCTTGACCGCCAGGCCGCGCCCCTCGACTCCCGTACGCAGCAGTGGGTCAACATCAAGCGCGGAGAGATCGGCGGCCGTCTCGCCCTGGGCGCGAGCATGCGCCAGCTCAACCGCGCGGAAGCCCGCGCCGCCGCCCAGGAGGTCGCTCTCCGGAGCGCTCCGGAGCCGTCTCCGGAAACTCCGGAGGACCAGGAGGAGGCTCCGGAGGACACTCCGGAACTCCCCGCCTCCGGGCCCGTGACCATGGCGGAAGCCGTCCGGACCGCCATCTCCTGCGGCATCACCGACCCGGACGCCGTCCTCCGCTACGTCCGCAAAGTCGTCGACGCCAACGCCAAGGAGGAGTCTGTCGCCCGGACCCTCCGGAGCCTCCGGAGGACCGCGTGACCGCCCCCGACTGGTGGGACAACCTTTACGGCCCCGACGACCAGCCCCACGCCGTGCCAGCAGAGACACCGCGCCGCTGGTACACGCGCAACACCAACCCCGCGCCGGAGCCTCCCGGCCTCCAGGTCACCATCCGACCCACCACCCCCGCCACGCCCGTCAGCCCCCGCAAGGCCCGCATTCGCTGGTGGGTCCTCCGCCGCAGCACCGCGGCCGGCATCGGCTGGGGCCTCGGCCTCGGCCCCGCAGTGTCGTCCCAGCTCGACGAAGCCGGGCCCGGCGCCATCGGCTTCGCCCTCCTGCTCTGGCTCATCGCCTGGCGGGCCGCCACCTGGCTCCTGCGCCTCGTCCCCCGCGACGCCATCCAGGAAGTCCACGACGGCGCCGACTGGGCCGCCCACATCCCCTCCGCCACCATCCTCCTCGCGCTCGCCCTTCACACCCCCGGAGCCATCCAGTGACCACCCTCGCCGCGAGCGGCAGCATCTTCGGCCACCTCGGCACCGGCGGCCTGGCCCTCGCCATCGCCCTGCTCCTCTTCTTCGGCGTACGAGGAAAGGGCCGCGTCAAGCTCACCGCCAGCCCCGCCGCCTACGTCGCGTTCCTCGCCGCCACCGCGGCCTCCGCCGCCGGCCGCACATGGGCCAAGCCCGAGCAGGTCGTCGGCCAAGGCCTCAGCGGCCTCGGCGTCGGACAGGGAGCCGACGGCCCGTTCGGCGACGTCGGCCTCGGCGCCGTCGCGCTGATCCTCCTCATCATCTTCCTGACCGCGTCCGTCACCCCCGTGTTCGGCGCCGTCCTCGGCGCAATCGCCGGGTTCGTGTTCCCCGCGACCGGCACCGGCGCTGTCTGGGCGATCCCATCCGACGTCGCCGCCTCCCTCCTCGCCTCGTTCGGGGGTTGAGATGCGCGTCTGGATCGCCGTCTGGGACGGCTCGACGCTGATCTGCCGGACGATCGCCGCGTGGATCGCCGGGGGAGTGGCGGCCCGGCTCGTGGCCCTGCTGCTCCTCGCCGGGTTCCTCAAGGGGCTCCCCTGGACGACTCAGATCGCCTTCTCGGCTGCCGTCGCCTGGCTTGCGACCGCAGTCATCCAGGGGCTGCGCCACCCCTCCCTGCCGGCCGCCGAGGAGCAGCCGGACCCCCCAGCCGGGGAGGAGGCCACCGACGTCCTCCCCGGCCGTGAGGACCTCGCCACCGCCCTGCACAGCATCGGCGCCCCGCACGCTCATCTCGCCGTCCTCGCGGAGCACCTCGGCCTGTCCCCCGCGCACACGCGGGAAGCCCTCACGGAGGCCGGCATCCCGATCGACGCCTGCCGGATGAAGGGCCGCGGCTCCTCCACGGGCGTGAAGGCCGAGGACTTCCCGCCCCTCCCCTCCCCCGCTTCAACCCCTTCTGAGGCTGTTGTTGCCCCAGGTCAGAGCGACAACAACAACGGCAAGAGGGTGCGGCGCTGGCCGTGGGGCCACACCGTTACCGACCCGACTGAGCGCCTCCATCACGCCGTCGCCAAGACCCCCTGAGGAGCCCCCGTGGGTGAGTTCAAGACCACCATGTCCATCAGCGAGCTGCGGCAGCGCAACGAGGCCAGCCAGGCCGCCGCACAGGCCGCGAAGACCCCGCCCCCGCCGCCCCCGAAGAAGCCGTAGCCCCAACTGTCAGTGGCCGCCGCTACCGTGGACACCAGTCCTATCCGCTGCGGCTGGCTGCCCGCGACTCGGACCCCGAAGCCCCGCCCCCGGAACAGCGACCGGACCGGCGGGGCTTTCCCGTACCTCGTTGCAGAGACGAGACGGTTCGTCTACATTGAAGAGCGCTTCCGGCATGCCCGGAACGAGGGCGCGGACGATCGCCTGTCACTGGGAAACCGTGACACCCGCGGGCGCGGCTCAAGTCGATCGACGCACGGCACGGCCCCGACCAACCCCCCGGTCGGGGCCGTCCGCATGTCACGACACGGACACACCACCCCCACACCGTGGGCACACACGGCACCCTGGCCCGATGCGCACACGACCCGCCCTCGCCACCGCCGGCCTACTCCTCGCACTCACCGCATGCACCAGCGGCAGCAGCGACCCCAAGCCCGCGCCCTCCGCCACAACGACGCCCGCGAAGGCCTACACCTTCCAAGACTGCGTAGCCCTCCTCGACTACGACTTCAGCCAAGGCACACCCAAGGACGACTCGAAGGACCCCGAGTGCGCCCACCTCAGCCCCGACGAGTACCAGCGGGCCGTCGGCGAAGTCCTCACCAACCACAAGGACGAGATCCTCAACCCCACCAGCACCCCGTAGACGAGGAGGCGCCCGTGCTCAGCAACCCGCGCAACGGGCGCCCCTACCGCCGCCTCGTTGCCGCACAGAAGGCCCTCGGCCTGCCCTGTGCACGCTGCGGCGGCTACATCAACCCCCAGCTCGACCCGCGGTCGCCGTGGTCGTTCACCCTCGACCACATCGTCCCCTTGTCACGCGGCGGCAGCCTCCTCGACCCCGCCAACGCCCGCTCCATGCACCGGCGCTGCAACAGCGCACGCGGCAACAGGACAGGCACCACAGCCCCACTGCGTGCCTCACGGAGGTGGTGACGATGTCACGCGCTTCGACTGTGCTCTTCTGGCTTGCGGGCGGCTCCCTGATCTACCTGGCCACCCTCGGCCTTCAGGCCCTCGGCTGGTACGGCAGGTGACGTCGTGCTGTACGTCGTCACCGGCCCGCCGGCCGCAGGCAAGTCGTCCTGGATTCGAGCCCACGCCACCGCGCGGGACATCGTCATCGACCTCGACCTCATCGCCACCGCCCTCACAGGCCCCGGCGCACCACAGTGGAACCAGGACCCGACCATCCTGCGCGTCGCCCACAAGGCCCGGTACGCGGCCATCGAGGAGGCGTACCAGCTCCTCGACAAGGTTGACGTCTACCTCATCCACACCATGCCCAGCGCGAAGGCCATGGCGAAGTACAAGAGGTACGACGCCGAGATCGTGGCCGTCGACCCCGGGCGCGAGATCGTCATGGCGCGCATCGAAGCCATGCGGTCCCCCGAGATGAAGCGCGTCGCCTCCCGCTGGTACAGCCAGCGCAAGCACCTGCCACGCACCGTCATGCCCCAGGCCTCACGGCAGTGGTGACCCACCGCCACGGCCCCGCGTCACAGCATGTGACAGACGGTCCGAGACGGGTCGACGAGTGATCGACAACGGGTCGATTCCAGCTCGCACCCCGGGGGCGGGCCCGTTCTTTAGTGGCAGGACCGGGCGACCCAAAAGCCCTTCTCGCCCGATTTTTTGCGCGGCGAAAAAAGATCTTGACCCCGTTTCCGATTCGACCTCAAATTGACTACGCAGCGTGACGTTACTCTGGGTAATGGGGGTGGGTCGTGGTCGAAGATCAAGTCCACGATGAGCTTGACAACCTCGGTGTGAGCAGTACGTCTCCCGGCCTTGCGGCTGTCGCACTCAAGCTCGCCCGCGCTCTCGACCAGATCCCCGACGGTGACTCTCCGACAGCGCAGGCCCATGTCGCCGACAAGCTCCACGCCCTGATGGTTCGTCTCCGCGCGCTCGCGCCCGTCCAGGAGCAGGGGGACAGCGTCGATGAGTTCACTCGCGAGCGAGAGAGGCGCCGCGCCGACGTCCAGCAGCAGCTCGGCTGACAAGCCGGTCTACGGCGCCCAGCGCCCCCGCATCGAGACCGTCCCGCCCGGCACCGTCTCCACCGCCGGCCAGGAGGCCATCGGCCTTGCTGCGCGGGCCGGCCTGAAGCTCGACCCGTGGCAGCAGTACATCCTCAACGTCTCCATGGGGGAGAACGCCCGCGGCGACTGGGTCGCCCCCGAGGTGTGCGTCAACCTCCCGAGGCAGAACGGGAAGGGCGGGCTGATCGAAGCCCGCGAGTTGTGGGGCCTGTTCATCGGCGGCGAGAGGCTGATTCTCCACAGCGCCCACGAGTTCAAGACGGCAAAGAACGCGTTCAAGCGGATCGAACGCCTGATCCGCGCATGCCCTGACCTGCACAAACGCGTCAAGGCGTACCGGCAGACCGTCGGCGAGGAAGGCATCGAGCTCTACACCGGGCAGACGCTCCGCTTCATTGCCCGCTCCGGTGGTTCCGGCCGCGGCTTCACGGCGGACTGCGTGATCCTCGACGAGTGCATGATCCTCGGTGACGACGCCATGGGTGCGCTCGCGCCGACGCAGGCCGCCGTCGACAACGACCAGCTGTGGTACCTGGGCAGCGCTGGCATCGGTGCCCCGTCAGTGCAGCTTGGGCGGCTTCGGCAGCGCGCCCTGGACTCCCTGGAGACGGGGACGCCGGATCCGGCCCTCGCCTACTTCGAGTGGTCGATCGACCCGCACGTCGACGAGTGCCCCTCAGACTGTGACAAGCACGATGCCGTGGCGTCGCCCGAGGCCGCGGTCAAGTCGAACCCTGCGATCGGCTACCGGCTGCGGGTCGAGAAGTGCATGAACGAGCGGCTGAAGATGGGCGACGCCCTGTACGCCCGTGAGCGGCTAGGCGTGGGCGACTACCCGGCAGAGTCCGGCGCCACCTGGCAAGTCATCGGAGAGGACGCCTGGCGGGCCCTGGCGGACGCCAAGGCGAAGCCGACCGGCCCTTACTCGTTCTCGGTGGACGCGACTCCCGAGCGGGACTCCGCATCGATCGTGGTGGCCTGCCCGTGGCGGGGCGGCACGCACATCGAGGTCATCGAGCATCGGCCCGGCATGGGCTGGGTCGTTGAGCGGGCCAAGCAGCTCCAGGAGAAGTGGAAGCCGCGGTGCTGGGTGGTCGACGGCGGCGGCCCGGCCGGCTCCCTCATTGCGGACCTGGAGGAGGAGCTTGGCGTCACCGTGGTGCAGCCGAAGGCGCGGGAGATCGCGCAGGCGACCGGCCAGTTTTACGACGCGGTCGCGGACCAGTCCATCAGCCACCTCGATCCGCCGCCCCTTGCGGTGGCTCTGGCAGGCGCGCAGAAGCGCCCGTTGGGTGAGGCGTGGGCGTGGGCCCGACGGAACGTCGGCGTGGACATCAGCCCGTTGGTAGCCGCGACGCTGGCGAAGTGGGGCCTGTCGGCTGAGGTCGAGATCGAACCCAACCGGGACATTCTGAGCAACGTGTGGTGAGAGGGGTATCGGCATGAGCTGGTGGTGGCCCTTCCGCCGCAGGCAGCAGGAGCAGCGGGCGATCTCGTTCCAGGACGTGTGGGGAGCGGGCGGTGACGCTGCTGCGCTCCGGGGAGGTACGGCCGAGAGCGCCCTGCGCCTGGCCCCGGTGTACGCGGCTACGCGGCTGCTGGCGGACTCGGTGGCATCGTTGCCGATGAAGTCCTACCTGGCCGTCGGTGAGGAGCGTCTACCGTCGCCTCTGCCCCCGCTGTTCCGGCAGCCGGCCGCCGTCGGCACCCGGTACGACTGGCTGCATCGGGCGATGACGTCGCTGACGCTGCGGGGCAACGCGTACGGGCTGATCGTCGCCACAGGCGCCGATGGGTGGCCGTCACAGATTGAGTGGCTGCACCCGGACGACGTGACGATCGCGGACAACTTGGCGCCCGTGCCGGTCTGGCACTACAAGGGCCGGCGCCTTGACGACGGGCAGATGTTCCACATCCCGGCATACACGCTGCCTGGACAGACGCTCGGCCTGTCGCCGATCGCGTACTTCGCGTCGATGACAGAGACGGGGCTGCTGGCCCAGCAGTTCGGCCGGGACTGGTTCGCAAACGGCTCGACTCCGTCGGCGGTTCTGGAGACCGACATGGAGGTCACCAGGGACGCGGCGGACATCCTGAAGGCTCGGTTCAAGGACGCGGCGGCAGGACGCGACGTGGTGGCCCTCGGCGGCGGCGTGAAGTACCGGCCGATCTCGGTACCTGCCAACGAGTCCCAGTTCCTGGAGACCATCAAGGCGACGGCGAACCAGGTGGCCGCGATCTACGGTGTGCCACCGGAGAAGATCGGCGGCGAGACGGGCGGGTCCCTGACCTACAACACCGTCGAACAGGACAGCATCGACTTCCTGACGTGGACGCTCAGGCCGTGGCTGGTTCGTCTGGAGATGGCGTTCTCAATGCTCCGGCCGCCCGTTGAGGAGGCTCGGTTCAACGCGGACGCGATGATCCGTACCGACCTGAAGACCCGGTATGAGGCACACGGCATGTCGCTGGACCAGGGCTGGCGGAACCGTGATGAGGTCCGCGCGATCGAGAACGAGGCGCCGCTGCCGAACGGCCTGGGGCAGACGTACCTGCCGCTGTCGTCGGCGATGTCCGTGAGCCTCGACCCGGAGCAGGCCAATGCCCGCAACATCGTCGAGATGGTCCAGAAGGTCGGCGCAGGCGTCAACGTGATGCTCTCCGCCGACGAGGCGCGGGCGATCCTCAATCAGGCCGGAGCCAAGCTCACCGGCCACTACCAGGCCCCCGCGGCCCCGGAGGACTCATGACCGAGCAAGAGCGTCGGTTCACCCGCGGCCTCGTGGAGGTCCGGGCGGCCGGCGAGCAGTCCCGTCAGATCGGTGGGTACGCCGCGAAGTTCAACCGGCTGTCGCAGAACCTGGGAGGGTTCGTCGAGCGGATCGACCCGGGGTTCTTCGCGAAGGCGGAGGGCGACGGCTGGCCGGACGTGATGGCCCGCTACAACCACGACGACAACCGGCTCCTCGGCACCTCCGAGGCGGGAACGCTGCGGCTGGCCACGGACGGCACCGGCCTGGACTACAGCGTCGACGTCCCCGACTCGCGCGAGGACGTTCTCGAACTGGTCCGCCGCGGCGACGTCCGCCGGTCCAGCTTCGCGTTCCGAACGTTCGCCGACGACTGGGGCATGACGGAGGACGGATTCCCCCTGCGCACCCTGCTGTCTGGCGCGCTCGTCGACGTCGCACCCGTCAACACCCCGGCGTACATGGACACCTCGACGGGGCTGCGGTCGCTGGCCGAGCAGGCCGGCGCCGACCTCACCGAGGTACGGGCCGCGGCCGAGAGCGGCGAGCTGGCCCGATTCCTGGGGCGTCCCGCCCCGACCACCATCGACCTCGCGCCGAGCGGGCAGGGCGACACCCACCCGCTCATCGCGATCCGGCGGCGGCGCGCCGAGCTGGAACAGCGCCGCACCTTCTGAGGCAGGGCGACACCCACCTCGACACCTCATCCACCAGACACCCTGGGCAACAGGCCTGCGGGTGTCGTCGTCATGCCCAGGAGGGCACGTGAGCGAGTACATCAAGCGGCTGCAGGAGCGCCGTGCCGGCGTGTGGGAGCAGGCCAAGGCCCTGCTCGACACCGCGGAGGCGGAGAAGCGCGAGCTGTCCGCCGAGGAGGAGCAGACCTACCAGCGTCTCAACGGCGACCTCGACGCCATCGACGCGCGCGCCAAGGACATGGCGGCCGCCGAGCAGCGCACGAAGGACGCCGGCGAGGCGTTCCGTGCCCTGCTCGACAAGGAGCCGGCGCCCGAGGCCCGGGGCAGCGCTGTCGAGCAGGAGACCAAGCGGGTCCGCGACTGGCTGACCGGCGTCTCCGGCCGCTCCATCGACATCACGCCGGATCAGCGGATCCCGCTGGACCAGCGCACCCTGTCCAAGCTGTCGGCCGGGGCCGGCGCGAACACCGTGCCGATCTCGTTCTACAACCAGCTCGTCCAGCACATGATCGAGACCAGCGGCGTTCTGGCTGCCGGCCCGACCGTGTTGCGCACCGCGACCGGCGAGCAGCTCCAGATCCCGAAGACCACGGCGCACTCCGCGTCCGCGGGCATCGTGGCCGAGGCCGGCACGCTGACCGCGAACGACCCGACGTTCGGGCAGGTGTCCCTCGACGCGTACAAGTACGGGTTCCTCCTGCAGGTGTCGCACGAGCTCGCCAACGACACCGGCGTGGACCTGCTCGGCTACCTGGCCATGCAGGCCGGTCGTGCGCTCGGCAACGGGTTCGGCGCGCACCTGGTCACCGGTGACGGCTCCTCCAAGCCCAACGGTGTCCTGACCGCGTCGACGCTCGGCAAGACCGGCTCGGCGTCCGTGGCCGGCGCACCGTCCGGCGACGACCTGATCGACCTGTTCTACTCGGTGATCGCCCCGTACCGGCAGTCCAACTCGTGCGGCTGGATGATGCGGGACGCCACGGTGGCCGCGATCCGGAAGCTCAAGGACTCGACGGGCCAGTACCTGTGGCAGCCGGGCCTCCAGGAGGGCGCCCCGGACCGCATCCTCGGCAAGCCGGTCTACACCGACCCGAACGTGCCCGCGGTCGCGCTCGGCGCCAAGTCGATCATGTTCGGCGACTTCTCGACGTACTTCGTCCGCGAGGTCGAAAGCCTGCGGTTCGAGCGGTCGGACGACTTCGCGTTCAACACCGACCTGATCACGTACCGGGCGATCCTGCGCGGTGACGGCGACCAGGTCGACACCACCGGTGCGATCAAGCACTTCATCGGCAACGCCGCGTAGTCGGTCTCTTCGGGGGCGGCCCTCTTGCCGGGGCCGCCCCCGTTCTAGTGAAGGGAGCGCGCGGATGCGTGTGCAGATGAGGGTGAAGGTGTCCGGGACCCGGGACGGGGTCGAGTGGCCGGACAGGGGCGGCGTGGTGGACCTCCCGGAGGAGGAAGCCGCGCAGCTCGTTCACGCCCGGCTGGCCGAGCCCGCGGGCGACGAGCGTGTGCCTGTCGAGGAGTCGGCTACCCCAGCCGACGACACGGAGAAGGCCGTGGTGGCCCGGCGCCGTGGTCAGGCCAGGAAGCCTGGCGGGTAGGCGGTCATGGCGCTGGTGACACTCGCTGAGGCCAAGGCCCAGCTCGACATCACGACGACGACCAGCGACACGGAACTTCAGGCGTACATCGACGCGCTGACCGCCCCGATCGAGCGGTTCGTGGGGCCGGTGGAGAACCGGTCGGTGTCCGAGGTCATCCAGGGCAAGACGACCACCCTGTGCCTGTCGAGCGTTCCCGTGGTCTCGCTTACGACGATCGTCCCCGCGCTCACTGGCGGGGAAGCCATCAGCACGGGCACCGTGTTCCTCGACGGCGCCAAGGGCGTTGTTCGCCGGCTCGACGGCGGCTCGTTCTGCGGCGGCTTGTGGACGGTGACCTACACAGCCGGCCGTGGCACCGTGCCGCCCACCATCCGGCAGGCCGCCCTGATCCTGCTGCAGCACCTGTGGCGTACGCAGTACGGGGCGGCCCGTGGCGCTGTGGGTGGCGGCGACGACTTCGACGTGAACGAGCCCATCATCGGCTTCGGCTATGCGATCCCGAACCGGGTGCTGCAGTTGCTGGAGCCGTACCGAGTACCCCCGGGGGTGGCGTGATGGTGACTTCCCGGGTCCCGGCCGCGGTCGCGGCCCTCCTCGACATCCTGCGCGCGGCGCCGTCCCTCGCCGACAGCGTGCACATCGAGGACGGCCCGACCGCGGTCAACCTCACCGATCCCGACCGGATCTACGTCGGCTGGCAGCCCAACAGTGAGGCCGCTGTGAACCTGCAGCAGGACTTCAACGCAGCCGGCGCCCGCACCAGGGACGAGGCTTTCGTCATCAACTGCTACGCGGAGAGCCGCAGTGGCGACAAGGACATGGCTGCCCGGCGTGACCGGGTCTTCGAGATCGTTGGCGTCGTCGAGACCGAGCTCCGAGCGTCGAATGCGTTTCCCGAGGCTCCCACCCTGAACGGCTCGGTGCTGTGGGCTCACATCACCACGGGCGACCTGGACCAGAGCAAGTCGGAGGGGACCCGCGCGGGCCTCAACTTCGGCGTGGCCTGCTTCGCCCGCATCTGATCCCCCCTTCCTGAAGGAGTACTGCGATGGCGCGTGTGCGCTTCATCGGCCCGGAGCCGGTCACCGTGCCGGAGCTCGGTGGCCGTGAGATCCAGCCCGATCAGCTCGTCGAGGTACCGGACGAGCGGTTCGAGGGCTACGTCTGCCAGACCACGACGTGGGAGCCGGTTGAGGAACCGGGTGCCGCGAAGAAGACCAGCACGAAGAAGGAGGCCTGACCATGGCGATCGGATCCGGTCTCGGCGCGCAGATCGGTATCGCGTCGGAGGTCACCTACGGAACGTTCGTGGCACCGACGCGGTTCATCGAGTTCACGAAGGAATCGCTGGTCCTCAAGAAGACGACGGCCCAGAGCTCCGGCATTGCGGCGGGGCGGCTGATGGCGCTGTCGTCGCGGCGTGTGGTGACGCAGAAGGAGGTGTCCGGCTCGCTGGAGCTGGAGGTCACCAACAAGGGCATGGGTGTCCTCCTCCAGGCGCTCATGGGCACCACGGTGACCCCGGTGCAGCAGGCCGTCACCACGGCCTACCTGCAGACGCACACCCTGGCCGACACCTGGGGCAAGTCGCTGACGATCCAGAAGGGTGTGCCGCTGACGACCGGCACGGTCACCGACAAGACCATGCTCGGCTGCAAGGTCACCTCGGCTGAGTTCAGCTGCGAGGTCGGCGGCATGCTGACCTCCAGTTTCGAGTTCGACGGGAAGGACTGCGACGAGACGCAGACCCTGGCAGCCGCGAGCTACAGCAACATGAGCCCCTTCCACTTCGGGCAGCTGGCGGTCAAGTCCGGCACCTTCGGCACGGAGACGGCCCTCGATGGCGTCCGCAAGGTCAGCGTGAAGATCGAGCGCCCGCAGGACGTCGGCAGGTTCTACGCGAACCAGTCCGCCCTGAAGGCTCAGCCGATCTCCAACGACCTCGTCAAGGTGACTGGGTCGCTGGAGATGGACTACGTCGCGACCACGGTCGACGACCTGCACACGTCGGACGGTGCGACCAGCCTCGTCGTCGAGTTCGTCGGCCCGCTCATCGCGTCGACCTACTTCGAGACGTTCCGGATCAAGCTGCCCGCCGTGAAGGTCGACGATGCGCCGCCGACCGTGGACGGCTACGGAGTGGTCAAGCCCACCTTCAACTTCACCGCGCTATTCGACGGCACCAACCAGGTCGCCATCGAGTACATGAGCACCGACACGACCGTGTGACGGAGGTGGTCCGTGGCCGTCGGCAACGTACAGATCACCGGCACCGGCCAGCTCATCGAGTTGTCGCGGCGTCTGAAGATGGCCGGCGGCCCCCGCCTGAAGGCCAACTTCACTCGCCGGATCCGGCGGGCTGCTGAGCCGCTGCACAACGACATGCGGCAGACCATTCGGACGCTGCCGATCGACGCTGAGCCGCGCAGGGCCGGGTCGCGAGGGGGAAAGTCCCCTACGACTCGGCCACTGCGGGCGACGATCGCTGAGGCTGTCCGGCTGTCCGTCCGCACCGGAGCCAACCCGGGCGCCCGCGTCTGGGTCGACCGATCCGCGCTGCCTTCCGACCTGAAGTTCATGCCCGAAGGCATGAACAAGTCCAACGGGCGGATCCGCCACCCCACCTTCGGCAACAAGGGCCGTGGCGGCTGGGTGAACCAGTGGACCACCCCCATGTGGTGGGACAAGACCGTCCAGCGTCACCAACCCCGGATGCGCGCCGAGGTCGAGAAGGTCCTCAGCGACGTACGCCGCACCATCACCTAGGAGAACCCTGTGCTCATCGTCCACACCCCCGCCGGCGGGGAGGTCGAGCAGTTCGACATCCGTACTGTGCGGGTCAACGAGGCGTCGATCATCTCCCGCACCATGGACGCGACCTGGAAGCAGGTCAAGGAGCGGCTGGCCGACGATGACCCCGAGGCCATGCAGGCCGTGGCTTGGGTCATCAAGAAGCGGACGGAGCCGGCGCTGCGGCTGGCCGACTTCAACCCGGTGGCGGACGAGCTGGCTGTGCGCCTCGACAAGACCGAGGTCGAGAGCTGGGTCACCGAAGCGATGGCCGCCCTTGACGACACTGCGACGCCGGAGCAGGCGCTGATCGTGATGCAGCCGATCGTGGATGCCGCGGTCGACGCCGAGTTCGCGCGGGAGTTGATCCTCCGGCTTGCCGCGGCCCCAAAAGACCCGGCGGCCAGCAGCGCCGAAACCGAGGTCCCGAGCGGGCCGACCGAGGAATCGACGCCGACCGCACCGAGTACCTCGGACTCTTCGCCCACCTCCTCCACATCCCTGCCCCAGTCGTAGACGAGCTCCTCGTCGACGACTTCGAGCGGTACGTGGTGTGGCTGGACCAGCACCTAGCGCAGCAGCAGACCGGAGGTGAGTGATGGCGTCGGAGCGGCTGACGTTCACGCTGGAGGGCCGGGATCACCTGTCGCGGGTTCTCGGCCACGCAGGGGACTCCGCGGAGCGTCTCCGGCGCCAGATGGAGGATGCGTCCGACGGGTCCGGGCAGGCCATCCTCACCCTCACCCAGGATGCCGACGGCCGCCTGCATGACCTTGAGGGTCGGTTCGTGTCTGTGGCGGACGCTGCGGCACTCATGGGCCATCAGACCGAGGGTGCGCGGCGGCCGCTTGCGGATTGGTCGCGGGCCGCCGACGAGGCGCGGCGTCTCGGCAAGGAGCTGAAGTGGTCGTGGCTGGCGCTCACGCCGGCCGCGCTGCCCATGGCGGCGGCTCTGGCACCGGTGGCATCGGCCACCGCAGCCGCGGGTGTGGGCATGGCCGCGCTGGCGCTCGCCGCAGGCCGGCAGATCGCGGCAATGGCGGAGGCGTCGCAGGCTGAGACGAAGTACACCGACGCGGTTGAGAAGAACGGCCGGACGTCGGAGGAGGCTGTCAAGGCCCAGGTGGCCTATGCCAAGGTGATGGCGAAGCTGCCGCCCGAGACGCGGCAGGCGGCGGCCGCGCTGTCCGTGTTCAAGGACGAGTACAAGCAGTGGGCTGACAGCCTTGCGAAGGACACCACCGCGCCGCTGATCAAGGGCCTGGGCGTCATACAGGGCATTTTCCCGAAGTTGACGCCGACGGTGAAGACCGCGGCTGCTCAGCTGGACCGCCTGTTCACGGTGGCTGGTGGCCAGGTGGCCAGTCCCGGCTTCGATGCGTTCATGCAGAAGGTGGACCGCTGGTCGTCTGGGGCGCTGAAGCGTGCCACGGACGGGCTGATTCACCTGTTCCGGGAGGCGAGTAACGGTCGGCTGTCGGGCGGTGTTGCCGAGTTCATGGAGTGGGCCCGTGCGCAGGGCCCTGCGGTGTCTGCGACGCTGAAGGACCTCGGCCGCGCTCTGCTGAACCTGCTGCAGGCTGGCAGTGATGTGGGCGTTGGCATGCTGGCGGTGGTGCAGGCGCTGAGTCACCTGGTGGCTGCTGTGCCGCCAGGCGCGATCACGAACCTTCTGCAGATGGCGATTGCAATCAAGGCAGTTCGGATTGCGGCAGCAGGACTTGCGGCAGGACGGGCGTCGGTGGCTGCGTTCGCGGCGCAGATCACGCTTATGCAGGCTTCTGCGTCTGCGGCTCCGGGTCGTCTGGCCGCGCTGTCGGCGTCCTTCAGTGCGATGTCGCGGGCGACGAAGACCGCGCTGATCGGATCGGGTATTGGCCTGCTGGTGATTGCGCTGTCGGAGCTGGCGGCGACGTCGGAGCAGGCGCCGCCGGACGTTGACAAGCTGACGACGTCGCTGGCGCAGCTGGGCAGGAATGGCTTTGCCTCGGGTGAGGCAGCACGCGCCTTCGGCGATGACTTGAGTGGCCTGCATGACAAGGTCCGTTCGCTGACGGACCCGAGCACAGCGGACAACATCCAGCAGTTCGTCGTCACGCTGGGCGGCCTGGGTACCTGGGACTCGACGCCGGTCAAGCAGGCGAAGGAGAACATCGACGCCATCGACAAGTCTCTCGCCAGCCTGGTGTCGAACGGGCAGGCGGACCTGGCGGCGGGCGCGGTACAGCGTCTGGCTGCCGGGTATGCCAAGAGTGGGCGGGACGCGTCCGAGTTCACGAGCAAGCTGGATGACTACCAGTCGGCTCTGGACGATGCCAAGTTCGAGCAGGATCTCGCTGCTCAGAGCATGGGCCTGTTTGGTCAGCAGGCGTTGGCGACGAAGCAGAAGTTGGACGCGCAGAAGCTGAGCGCGGACGGCTTGAGGCAGTCACTTCAGGCTCTCAACGATGTGAACCGCGCCGGGCTGGGCGGGATGGTCGCGTTCGAGGCGGCGCTGGATGCGACGACCGAGGCGGCGAAGAAGAACGCCGGTGTCTGGGGTACGAACGCCAACACCTACAACCTGTCGTCCGAGAAGGGACGGGCCGCCGCAACTGCACTGAGTGATCTCGCGGCGAAGACCGACGAGGCCACGGCAGCCGCGCGCGAGTCCGGGGCGTCGTGGTCCACGGTCAACGGGATCTATGACCGGGGCCGGACCGCGCTCATTGCGTCTGCCCAGCAGATGGGACTCAGCGAGACAGCTGCCAAGCGGCTTGCCGATCAGATCCTGCGGACGCCCGACAAGACTGCCCAGATCCGGGGCAACATGGAGGACCTGCAGGCCAAGCTCAACAGCGCGAAGGCGCAGCTGGGGAAGGTGCCGGACTCCAGGAAAGCGCAGGTCCGGGCAAACATCGCCCAGCTGCAGGCGCAGCTGGCCAAGGCGCGTGGCGAACTGAACGCGATCGACGGCACAGTGGCAACCGCGTCGGTGATGGTCACCTATCGGACCCAGCACAGCGGCGCGTCCGACTTCACCAAGTCGATCGGTGGCTTCGCGGGCGGTGGTGACCCTCGTCCGGGCGAGGTTGCTTGGGTCGGCGAGAACGGCCCTGAGCTCGTCCGCTTCGGGCGGGGTGGCGCTCACGTCTACGACCATCAGACGTCGATGGGCATGGTGCGGCAGGTCGGCGCCGGGCAGGACGTGGGCGCCGGCCTGATGGCTGGGATGCTCCAGTCCCGGTCCGGCGTCGAGCAGGCGGCGCGCGGCATGGCTGCTGGCGTGGAGGCCGGTGTCCGGGCCGAACTCCAGATCGCCAGCCCCAGCAAGAAGATGATCGCCCTGGCCAAGGACACCGGCCGAGGAATGATCGTCGGCCTGACGGGGACGAAGGCGCAGATCAAGGCTGTCGCCATGGATCTGGTCAAGGACATCTGGAAGGCGTGGGAAGGCCAGAAGACCAACGTCGACAGCGGCCTGGTCAAGATGGTCAACCGCGAGCACGCCAAGCTCCAGGCCCTGGCCAGCAAGCGGGACGCGCTGCGGACCCGGCTCGGGAGCGCGCAGGCTCTCCTGAAGTCCAGGATCGAGGAGCGGGACCGGTACGCGGCCGACATCCGGTCCTCGGCACGGTCGGCGTCGGGCCTGTCCAGCCTGGGCCTGGAGCCGAAGCAGGTCACCGCCAGCTCGATCAAGCAGGGCCTGGGGCAGAAGCTCAGCAGGCTTCGGCAGTTCACCCGCTGGATCGGCGTGCTGACGAAGCGCGGCATCAACAAGAACCTCCTGCGGGAGGTCCTCGCGATGGGACCGGAGGAGGGCTACGCCTACGCGTCTGCGTTGGTCGGCATGTCCAACGCTGACCTCAAGGCCGTGAACAGTCTCCAGTCCCAGATCGACAAGGAGTCCGACACCCTCGGCAAGCGGGCTGCGGGAACCATGTACGACGCCGGCGTCAACTCCGCTCGGGGCCTCGTGAAGGGGCTCCAGTCCCAGGAGAAGGCCGTCGTCGACCAGATGTACAAGCTGGCGAAGGCGATGGAGAAGGCCATCAAGAAGGCCCTCGGCATCAAGAGCCCGAGCCGGGTGGCCCACGCCATCGGCGTCAACTTCGGCCAGGGCCTGAGCGGCGGCACCCTCGCGTCGCTGCCGGCCGTCGGCCGCGCAGTCGACGCTGTGGCCGGGCGCATGGCTGGGATCCGGCCCATGCCCGGCCGCGCCGCCGGGGCGTCTGCCGGTGGTGGGTCCCCCATCTACATCACGGTCCAGGGCGCGATCGATCCGGTGTCGACGGCTAAGCAGCTGCAGCGGGTCCTGGTGAAGCTGGACCGCACCAACGGCGGAGGAGGGCTCGGGCTTTGACCAGAGTCACTGTGCAGTGCGGCTTCGGGTACTCCCCGATCGCGTCGGGTATCGCGTGGACGGACATCACGCGGTACGTGGCGCTGGGTGATGGCGACGAGATCGCCATCACCCGCGGGGCGGAGGACGAGTTGGCCGACACCCAGACTGGAACGCTGTCGCTGGACCTGGACAACAGCGACGGCCGGTTCACCGCGGGAAACTCGGCGTCGCCGTACTACCCGAACGTGCGCCGCAACGCTCCGATCAGGGTGATCACGACCGTGTTGGGCGGGATCAACTATCTCGCCCAGCCCGGGTTCGAAGTCGCCGACAACGGGTGGGACGCGGCACCGGGGCTGGCTCCGGACTCGGCCACGATCGACACCACGCATGTCCGGTCCGGAACCTACGGCTTCAAGATCGGATGGACGAACAGCGGGACCGGCGGCGTGATGCAGTGCCCCCTGTACGGGCTCACGATCGGCGTCCAGTACACGGCGTCGGTGTACGTGTGGGTACCGGCCGGTGACCCGGCAGTGCGGCTCGACATCGACGGCACCACCATCGGCACGGCGTCCAACGTGACCGGCGCCTTCCAGCGGATCAGCGTGACGTGGACAACGACCGCCGCCTCGCACATCCTGCGGATCACAACGAACACCACCTCCCCGGTCGTCGGCGACTTCGTGTGGATGGACGAGGCACAGGTCGAGCAGGGCTCTTCGCCCACGACGTGGTCGTCGACGGCCGCGACCCATCACGCCCGGTACTTCGGCATGGTGACGTCCTGGCCCATGGGCTGGTCCGGACTCCAGTCCACGGTACGGATCACCGCGTCGGACATGCTGAAGTGGCCGAGCCGGAGACCCGCGCTGGGGCCGATGCTGGTCGAGGAGATCCAGGGCGACGAGGCCAGGCTCTACTACCCGCTGTCCGAGCCCGAATCGTCGTCGACAGCGGGCGATCAGTCCGGGTACGGCCGGCCGTCGATGACGATCCAGCAGACGGGGGTCGGCGGCACGCTCACCTTCGGGGCCGGCACGGGCGCCCCCTCGGACGACCTGCCAGCGCCCATCTTCACCCCGGCATCGGCGACGGCCGGGAAGTTCCTGCAGTGCTCTATCTCGCCGATGCTCACCTCCAGTGGCGCGACGGGGCCCGCAATCCCCGGCGACCAGGTGTTCGAGACGTGGTTCTCCACGTCCACGTCGGGCCGGGCCCTGATGGCCTGGACGTCGGGCGCTCCCGCAGCGTTCGACGCGGGCATCCGGTTCCAGCTGGAGAGCGGCACCGGAAAGTTGCAGGTCATCGAGTACTCCTCGCTGGGCACGACGACGCACACGATCGCCACCCCGAACCTCGCGGACGGCGGCGCGCACCATCTCGTATGGGACGAGGCCGGCCACGATGTGTGGGTCGACGGCATCCAGTACGCCGCCGGAACCACCACGTGGCAAGACCGGGTCGTCCTCAACGTCGGGGCCAACGAGCTTGGCAGCAACCTGTGGGTCGGCTCCATCAGCCACGTCGCCGCTTACGTCCGCAACGGCGGCTTCCCCGCGATCAGTGAGATCGTCGAGCACTACACCGCTGGCCTGAACGGCTTCGCTGGCGAGCAGGCGTGGATCCGGATGTACCGTCTTGCCGGGTACGCCAGGATCCCGGGGGTGACCCCGCAGGGCACCTTCTCCAACGTCGCCTCGCAGGGCACGTTGGGGTCGTCGCCGCTGGCTCACATGCGGGACATCGAGCGCACCGAGTCCGGCAAGCTCTTCGCCGACCGCGGGTCAGCGTGGCTCGTCTTCCAGGGTCGGACCGTCCGCTACAACCCTGTGTCGGCTGTGACGCTGTCCTACGCCGACCTGGAGACAGGCGGCGTTGAGTTCTCCGACGATGACCAGAAGCTCGTGAACTTGGTGACAGCGTCCCGGCCCGGCGGCGCGACGCAGCGGATCCAAGACGCCGAGTCGATCGGCCTGTACGGCATCTACGAGGATCAGCTCGATGTCCTCAAGACGTCCGACTCGGAAGTCATCGACGCGGCCACGTGGATGGTCATCCGGTACGCCGACCCGCAGCCGGAGATGCGGCAGCTGCCGGTCGAGGCCTCGACCCTCAGCACCGCCACGTACCGGGCCCTGCTGACTGCGGACATCTCCACGGTCCTCACGGTCATCGGCCTGCCCGCAGAGGCTATGTCCCCGACTGTCACCGTGACGGTCGAGGGCTACACCGAGCGGATCTCCCAGGGGCAGCACTTCCTGGACTTCCACACCTCCCGCTCGGACACCGACAGCGTGTGGGTCCTCGACGACCCCACGTACAGCGTGCTCGGCACCACCACCCGCCTCGGCTACTGAAAGGCACCTGATGGGCCTGATCACCCGCGCGGAGGACTACTACCTCCCCCCGCCCTACCTCGCCCCCGACGCCTGGGCCGACAAGGCGCCGGCACTGCGCTGCGTCCTCTGGTACGAGTACCGCCAGCAGCGACGGATCCACACCGGGGACGCGTTCGTCATCGGCCAGCAGCTGTACGCACGCATCAACCACGGCCGGTGGCTGGCCGACTGCACCTGCGGGTCGGCGCAGATCGTGACGCCGACAGACCCGCGCATGTGGTGCGTCGAGTGCGGCACCGGCTGGTGGCAGCTCACCTTCCCCGCCGACGTCACTGCGGTCGAGGAGTCCCTCGCAGCTCTTCCTGTCGCTGAGCGGAACTGGTGGGCCGAGCCCGACCCCGCACGCCCCACCCTGGAGGTCTGACCCGTGGCTATCGCAGTCCCCCGTACCTGGGTCGTCGGTGAGGTTGTCACCGCGGCCGAGCTCAACGCTGAGATCCGCGACCAGTGGAACGACGTCCTCGCCGCCTGGGTCACGTACACCCCGACCTGGACCGCAGCCACCACCAACCCGGTCCTCGGCAACGGCACCATCGTCGGCCGCTCGAAGAAGATCGGCCGGCTGGTCAACTTTCAGATCGACCTCACCATGGGCAGCACGACCACCTACGGCTCCGGCGCCTGGTCCCTGACGCTGCCATTCGCGGCCGCGGCCTCGTCTGGCAGCCGCATCGGTGTGGCGCAGGCCCTCGGCGGCTCGCGGTTCCCGGGGCAGGTCGTCATCAGCCCTGCCGCCACGGGCACCTCGCCGTTCTTCCCCGCGTCATCGGCCGTCTCCAACCTCTCCAGCGTGGCCGCCACCACCCCGTTCGCCTGGGCGTCCGGCAACGAGCTCAGGATCACCGGCACATACGAATCGGCCACCTGACCCCTGCTTCACACTGTCCGCCCCGCGCCGTCGGCCGGGGCTTTCGTCATGTCTGGAGGCCCCATGGCCTGGTATCCCGGGGCGACCCGGTACGAGCTGCAGCCGGAGTCGGACGCCCAGCCGGCGATCCGTCCGACGCAGGTCATCTTCCACAGCATCGCGGCGCCGTGGACGGCGAAGCGGGTGTACGAGTACTGGCGTGACTCGACGAACCTCGAGTCCCACTTCGGCCTCGGGTACGAGGGTGACCTCGGTCAGTTCATCGGTACGGAGACCCGGGCGGACGCCAACTATCAGGCGAACCGACGGGCCGACGGTACGGGCGCGATCTCTCTCGAGAGCGCGTCGAACCTCGAGCACACCGACCCGTGGACGGCGGCGCAGGTCGAGGAGCTGATCAAGCTCGGGGTCTGGGCTCACAAGACCCACGGCATCCCCCTGCGGATCTGTCGTTCCTGGGATGACCCGGGCTTCGGATACCACGCGCTGTACCCCGAGTGGGCCGTCTCGGGCACGGCTTGCCCGGGCGCCGCGCGCATCAAGCAGTTCCGCGAGGTCGTGTTTCCGGGCATCGTCGCCCGCGCGGCCGGCACCACCACCCCACCCCCCGAGCAGGAGGACGACATGGACCCGGTCGACGTCTGGGCCTACAAGGGCAAGGACGAAACTCGCGACGCGTACTGGTACCAGCGCGACACCAACACGCTGGCCCGCCAGGCGCGTGACGACGTTCGCGCCCTGGCCGCCCGCGTGGATGCCCTGGAGACCACTGGCCTCACCCCCGAGCAGGCCGACCACCTGGCCGAGCTCGTCGCCGACAAGCTCGCCGCCCGACTCGCTGACTGAACGGAGCACCCCATGAACCGTCTCCTCCTCGACACCGTCGAGCGGACCCTCGGCACGTACGCCGTCACCTTCCTCGGCCTGCTCCTCGCTGACGGCTTCGACCTGACCAGCGTCGGAGCGGTGAAGGCCGCCGCGATCGCGTCGGTGCCGGCCGCCCTGTCCGTGGTGAAGGCCGCAGTCGGCACCCTGATCGGCGACAAGACCACGGTCGGCTGGATCGCCAAGAACAACCTGCGCTGATCGGAGCACCACACATGGTCGACGAGCCGACTCCTGGGGAGATGGTCCGACGCTTGGAGGATCGGCTCGCTGACGTCCGCGACGACATCCAGCAACTCGGTCGGCGCATGGACGAGAAGGTCGACCAGAAGGTGTACGACCTCCGGCACGAGGCGCTCGCCACACGTGTCGCGGCGCTGGAGACAGTGCGGGAGAAGGACGCCGAGAAGGTTGCTGCAACCCGCCGTTGGCTCATCGGCGCCGTCATCATTCCACTCGTCGCGGTTCTCTTGCCCGTGATCATTCTGCTCATCCAGGGGGCGAGCACATGACCCGTATCCAGCTGCGTGCCGAGGAACGGCGGTGGCGGCGGGGGGACATGCTCGCGGTTGTGGCTGCTGTGGCGATCGGGCTTGTGCTGGCGGGGATCCTCGTCGCGGTCCGGTCGCTGCAGCTGGAGCTGCGGACAGCGAACGCCGCGCGGGATCAGCTCGCGGCGCAGGTGGAGGACCTTGGCGGCAAGCCGATCGCCGGCCCTCCCGGGTCGCGCGGTCAGCCTGGTCAGACGGTTGAGGGTCCGCCGGGGCCGACCGGTCCGGCGGGCGATCCTGGCCCGTCGGGCCCTGCGGGGACGCCGGGGTCGACGGGTCCGCCTGGTCCGTCGGGGAGTCCGGGGGTGGCTGGTACGGACGGCGTGGGGGCGTCCGGACCACCAGGGCCCACCGGGCCCCCGGGGCCCACTGGACCGGCAGGCCCGACTGGACCGCAGGGTGAACAGGGGGTGCCCGGCCGCGATGGCGCCGCCGGCCAGGACGGCACGGATGGGCAGACCTGCCCCGACGGGTACACGCTGCAGCCGCTGGCTGGGGATCCGAACATCCTCGTCTGCCAGAGGACCGTGCCCTCGGCGCCGCTGAAGGGCCGGGACAAGCAGGACCAGTAAGCGACGCCCCCTCTGCCTTCGGG
Organism: Streptomyces sp. R-07; assembly: GCF_049913175.1. Taxonomy (NCBI): domain Bacteria; kingdom Bacillati; phylum Actinomycetota; class Actinomycetes; order Kitasatosporales; family Streptomycetaceae; genus Streptomyces; species Streptomyces sp. R-07. Next base: position 5,365,308 of record NZ_CP183978.1, on the reverse strand, counting down.
CGGAGGGGGCGGCTTTCTGCGTTCTGGATCACATAACAGTGGCCTTGCCCCATACCCTGGCAGGTGTCGAGTCTGTTCAGAGATAGGGGCAAGGCCGTGTCACCTGATGCTACCCCGGACCCGTACGCCAACCCGATGACATTTGGAACGCGACTGCAGATCCTGCGCCAGCACCGCGGGATGACCCGCGAGGTCCTTGCCGGCCTCATCGGCATGTCCGTCGAGTGGGTCAAGCGGGTCGAGAGCGGGCGGATTGAGGAGCCGGGCCTCAGTACCGTACTGCGGGCCGCGGAAGCGCTCCGGGTCCGCGACCTCTCCGAACTCACAGGACGCAGCGACATGCACGCCCCTCTCTTCCAAGGCCCCGGCCACCCCCGTCTTGCCGCCGTCCGCGCAGCGGTCGATGCCCTGCCGATCGGTACGCCTGCGGCGGCCCCGCCGCGCGCCGAGCACCTTGCGGCGCGGCTCGCGGTGGCTTGGCAGTCTCGGCACTCTGCACCAAACCACCGGGAGATCGTGGGCGGCCTGCTGCCGGGCCTCATCCGGGATGCCCACCTGGCCGTGCAGCACGCTGAGACCCAGGCCGACTGGCGCGCCGCGCAGGCGGTGCTGAGCGAGACCTACTCGCTGTCGCAGTTCTTCCTGGCCTACCAGCCTGACCCGTCGCTGCTGTGGCGGGTCGCCGAGCGCAGCATGGTGGCCGCCGCCCAGTCCGCGGATCCGCACGCCATCGGCGTCTCGGCATGGCTCATGGCCCAAGCACACCGCGACTCCGGCCCGGGTCACTACGACGCCGCGGACGCTGTCACCATGCAAGCGCTGGAGTACCTGGCACCGCTGCTGCCGGACGCCGACGATCGCGTCCTGGCGATCGCTGGCGCCCTGGAGTTCGAAGCTGGGTACACCGCGGCCCGCCGGGGCAGCAAGGGCACGGCGTGGGGGCACTGGAGTAAGGCTCGGAAGATGGCGAAGGCGCTGCCCGCCGACTACTTCCACCCTGTGACGTCGTTCTCGCAGGCCATCATGGGCGCCCATGCCGTGACGGTGGCGGTAGAGCTGCACGCCGGCGGTGAGTCTGTACGGCAGGCAGTCCGGGCGGACGCCACGACGATTCCGTCTCGGCCGCGGCGGGCCCGGCACCGGATTGAGGAGGCCCGCGGCTACCAGCTCGACAATCAGCCTGATGTCGCGATCGCCACACTGGAGAAGGCGCACGAGTCGGCGCCGGAGACCATCCGGTACAACGGCTACGCCAAGGCGCTGATCCTGGAGGAGTGCTCAGCACGTGCCGCCGGCCGCCGCGAGCGGGCCTCCCGACTGGCCGTGAAGGTCGGCCTGTTGGCCGCCTGAGACAAGGGGGTACTTTCGTACCCCTCGCGTTCCTGGGGCGCTCTTACCTTGAGGTCAGCAGATGACCTTGAGGGAGGAGCGCCTCGTGACGTTACCAATGGCGGGCCCGGCCCGGCAGCCACGCAGCCGCCGCCACTGCACGTACTGCCCTGAGCCCGACGCTGACGCTTGCGTCCGCGCCCGCAGCGACGAGGAGGGCGGCGACCATGTCTACGCCCACCAGGCATGCGCCGCCGATCGCAAGGTGCCGACGCTGTACGTGTTCACTGACGAGCAGCCGGCTGGGGCACCGCGGTGACGAAGGAAGCCAGGGTCATGCTGCCCGAGTGCCAGCTCGCCCTGCACGTGTCGTGCAAGACCGGCGGGGTCCACGTCCTCGGTGAGAACCGGGTCGCGGCCGGCACTCCTGGCGCGGTGCTCGTGATCCCCGCGAAGCGCTGCGACTGCCCCTGCCACGGGAAGGAGGTGGCCCGGTGAAGCACTGCGCGTACTGCGGGCACCTCATCGTCGGCGAGGCCGAGGAGATCGCCCCCGAATCGGCAAGCGGCGCCCGCCCCACGGCGTACTGGCACAAAACCGCCACGGACTGCATAGTCGCCGAGACGCGGGAGACCGGTCACTCTCCCCTCCAACGGCGCCTGAGCCACCTCTGAGCTCCTGCTCGTCCGTGTTCTCGGCGGACCACGGGCGAGCAGGCACAGACGGCCCCGGCCGGTATCCATCCCCCATGGCCGGCCGGGGCTACCGCACCAACTCTGCGAGGGGAACGTCGAGGGCGCGGGCGATCCGCAGCAGGTCGCCGTATCTGGGGTCGCTCTCGCCGGCCTCGATTCGCTGGAACGTCCTGCGGTCGATATCGGTCATCTCCACGACATCTTCCTGGGTGTGACCTCGGTGTATCCGCAGGTCACGGATGCGCCGACCTAAGACTCGGCGTTGGTCATGGACCCATTGCGGTTGTTCGTGAGGCACTCGACAACGCTGTGACCTGCATGATCCCATGTCAGCGTCAGCTGTGACGCTTTTCGTGATCTTGATACGGGACCCCGAAAACGGCCGCCCGTTCGCCGAGCACCCCCGGCGGGCGGGCGGTCTTCGTTGTGCCTGCCACTCGGGCTGGGAGGTGTGGGAGATTCCATGGGAGATGATCATGAGGAGTGGATGCGCAAGACTGCAAACTCCTGCTAGATACTGCTAGATACGCGCACCGCTAAGACGCAGGTCAGCGCCATATCAGCAGGTCAGCATCCTGGCGGCGAAGCCACCCGACTGATCGACCGCATCTTCTGGGAGACGAAGAAGGCCTGATCTCCCTCTAGGCGGCCCGACCTGCGCTTTCGCAGGCCGTACCGCCCAGCTGTCCGCACCCGGTCCGCAGGCCGCCGAACACGGCGTCCATGACGGCCCGGGTGCGGTCGTCTTTCCCGGCCACAGCGATGGCCGGCGCGCTCACGGCCGACGCCGCAAGAGAGCGGCGAGCGCGTTCGGCACCCCGAGGCCCACGGCCTGCGTCCCCGTGGACACGTGCGATTCCGGCCAGTCAGTGATCTTGTGACGCGCGGATGTGGGCGCTGAGCGCCGCTCTACTCGTAACTGGTGGCTGCATGGAGGGCTCGGGCCATGAAGGTCCAGTCCCCGTCCGGCGGGATGTCTTCTCCTGCGTGGCGGTACGCGCCCGGGGAGTCGTGCACCCATGCGGCGAGCGCCTCGAGGAAGTCGTCCAGGGTGTTGTTCTCCCATTCGCGGCCGCGGGCACGGAACTCCTGGTGCAGGTCCTGCAGGAAGGTGACCAGCTCTTCACGGCTGCGCGGTTCGAACGACATCACGCCAACGTACCCAGTGTGATCGCGCAGGATCCAGGGCCATCAGAAGATCAACGCCAGAGCCGGCTGCGCCTGCCTGAGCGAGAACCGCCGCCCTCAGGCAACGTCCCCTCAGTGGAACCAGACGACGAGCCGCACCTGGTCCGCGCCGTGGAGCTCGCCGAGCGTTCGCATCACGGTCCAGACCGGGCCCCAGTCGGTATCGTTCCCCGCCACGCTGTCGCGGCTTCGGGTGCCGGAGCTGTCCGTCTCGTTCCAGTCGGCGGCGGCGAGTTCGGACCAGGTGACCCACGTCGTGCCGTGGACATCAGGAGAGCCGCCGTAGGTGGCGTACTCGGTTCGCAGGGCCTCGGACGCGTCAGCCGGAAAGCCCCGTCCTTCGGCCAGGGGGCGGAAGCCGACGTGGTTTCGGATGCCGAAGAGGCAGGCGAGGGCGTCATACGCGTTGCCGTTGTTGAGGAGGAAGAGGTCGATGGCGGTCCACCAGACGGAGTCCTCGTCGTCGGGGCCCCAGAGACGGGCGCCCGGGCGGCACTCGATCATCCCGGCGACTTCGGTGGACATGGTGGGATCGTTCCTGACCGGCACCTGACTCGGCAACCGCATTCGCGTCAGCTTCTGCTTCTGCTTCTGCTTCTGCTTCTGCTTCTGCTTCTGCTTCTGCTTCTGCTTCTGCTTCTGCTTCTGCTTCTGCTTCCAGTGACGTCGTCACCGATTTCGCGCGATTTCTCGAAGACCCCGGAAAGGCACCAGAACTCTGGCCAGTTCCCCGTCCCCCGACCGGCACATCGTCGTCCGGAACGCGGAGCACGGCAGCCCCTTGGAGCAGGGACTCCGCCGCGCGCCGGTCCTGTTCCTACTGCTCCGTCGGAAGTGTGTAGCGGCGCTTCTCCTTCGACGTGGCGCCCAGGCGGTCGTAGAAGCGGATCGCGCTCTCGTTCCAGGCGGGGGTCTGCCACTGGAGTTCCGGGAGGCCCAGGGTGCGGGCCTCGGTGCGGATCGCCGTCATCAGGAGGGGGCCCAGGCCGTGGCCGCGGGAGGTCTCCGTGAGGTAGAGGCAGTCCATGTGGAGGTACTCGGTGCCGTCCCAGGTGGACATCTCCGGAGCGCAGGTGGCGTAGCCCGCGAGGGTGCCGTCGGGGAGGGCCGCGACGAAGCAGCGGAGGCGGGGCGGTTCGGGGCCGAAGAGGAGGCCGCCGAGGCGGTCCGCCAGGCCGGGTGCCGGGGCCGCGGCCTTCTCGTACACGGCGTGCTCGGCGATGAGTTCGACGACCCGGGGCAGGTCCTCGGGGCGTGCGTGGCGTACCTCTGCCCGGCCGGGGGCTTCCTCGCGTTCGGTCATGCGGTCATCATGCACGGTCCCACCGGCAGCGTGGCCGTCGTGCCCTGCCGGCGGAGCCACTCGCGGTACGGGGCCGCCCGCAGGGCCACCTCCCGGTAGGCCGCCGCGAGTTCGGCGTACAGCGCGTCGAGCGGCGCTCCCGGGCGCGCGTACAGCAGCAGCCGGACGCCCAGCGGGTCGCCGCGCAGCGGCCTGATGGCCATGTCCTCGCGCGGGCCCGACGTGGGCTGGCAGGGGGCGACGGCCTCGCCGAGGACGATGAGCGAGGCGGCCGTGTGGTAGTCGCCGTGCAGCAGGGGCGGGTCGATTCCGGCGGCGCCGAGGACCCGTCGGAGACCGTCCCATTCGCCGTCGACGGTCGGGTCGACCATCCAGTGGTCGGCGGCGAGGTCGGCGAGGTCCACGACGGGGCGCCCGGCGGCCGGGTGGTCGCGGGCCATGGAGATGAACTGCGGTTCGCGGGCGACCAGGACCCGGCCCGTGAGGCCCTCGGGCACCCTCAGCGGACAGCCCTCCACCTCGTGGACGAAGGCCACGTCGAGCTGCCCGGTGGCGACCGTGCGCAGCAGGGCGTTGGCGGAGACGTCCACCCGGAGGCCGACGTCCGTGCCGGGCAGCCGCTGTCGGAGGCGGCGCAGCCAGCCCGGCAGCGCCCGGCTCGCGGTGGAGCCGACGCGGAGTCCGGGTCCGTCGGCGCGGGCGACCGCGGCACGGGTCTCGGTGACGAGCGCGGCCATGTCGGCGACCAGGGGGCGGGCCCGGCTGAGCAGGGATCGGCCGAGCGGGGTGGGGCGGCAGCCGGTGCGGCCGCGGGAGAAGAGTTCGGCGCCGAGGGAGTTCTCGATCCGGCGCAGCTGGGTGGTCAACGAGGGCTGGCTCATGCCCAGTTGACGGGCGGCCTTGTGCAGGCTGCCCGTGTCCGCGATGGCGCAGAGCGCGCGCAGGTGTCTCACCTCCAGCTCCATGCCCCGAGGGTAGGGCGGTCACCGGAGTCGCACCAGACGCCCGGAACCCCTCAATCACCTTTGATTCCAAGGGAGTTGAGGGTTGATGCGCCTCGGTGATGCGGTGAGGTTATCGGCGGTTGACATCATCCCGGCGCGGCCCGGCTCCCCCGAGACTCTCCCCGAAACCCCAACAGGAGGAGCCCCCCATGCGTCACCCCAAGGTCCTCACCTCCGTACTGACCGCCGCCCTCGGCCTCGGCCTCGCCGCCTCCCTCGGTACGGCCCCGGCGGCGGCGGTCGGCACGGTCACCGCCGGCAACGCCGCCGTGGCGTACGCCGGTTCCGCCGAGGAGGCCAAGGCCAACCAGGCCTTCTTCGACGCCGTCGTGAAGTCGGTGGCGAAGAAGCGGGCCGCCACCCCGGGCGCGACCGCCGTCACCGTCGTCTACAGCACCGCCAACGCGCCGAGCTTCCGCACGCAGATCTCCCGCTCGGCTCAGATATGGAACAGCTCGGTGGTGAACGTCCGTCTCGTCGAGGGCAGCAACCCTGACTTCGCGTACTACGAGGGCAACGACTCCCGTGGCTCGTACGCCAGCACCGACGGCCACGGCAGCGGCTACATCTTCCTCGACTACCAGCAGAACCAGCAGTACAACTCGACCCGGGTCACCGCCCACGAGACCGGGCACGTCCTCGGGCTCCCGGACCACTACAGCGGCCCGTGCAGCGAGTTGATGTCGGGCGGCGGCCCCGGCACGTCCTGCCAGAACGCCCAGCCGAACGCGCAGGAGAGGTCCCGCGTCGACCAGCTGTGGCGTTACGGCCTCGCCTCCGCGTTCAAGAACTGACCCGCGGTCGCGTACGACGGCCACACGGCCCTGTACGACGCCCCACGCGGCCCCCCGTACGACGGCCACGCGGTCCCGTACGACGACGGCGGCGGCGCCCCCTCCCCGGGGCGCCGCCGTCGGCGCGTCTCGGCTCAGGCCGCCTGGAGGAGCCGGCGGCCGAAGTCCGCACCGGGCGGCAGCTGGCGCCGTACCCGCTCCAGGGCTCCCTCGAAGTCACCCCCGGCGACGCAGGACTCGAAGGCGGCGCCGCCGTAGTGCAAAGTGAGGCTGAGGTCGGCGCGTTCACCGAGCGTCAGCAGGCAGGCCAGCGTGGCCGGCTGGGCGACGCCGTCCACGACGACGGGGAGCGGCAGGTCCCATTCCAGGACACAGCCCGTGAGGGCGCTCCCGCCCTCGTCGGCGGCACCGAGCGCGGCGAAGCCCTCGCCCGCGTACTCGATCCCCCTGATCCGGGTGGCGACGCGCCGCCCGTCGGCCGTGATGACGATCGCTTCCGCGCCGCTGCGGTCCCGGTACCAGCCGGTCCAGACTTCTGTCGACTCCGATGACATGCGCGGACTGTAGCGGTATGACCGGCTCCGCCGCGCGCCCGGTCACCCCGGGGCCGGACTTCTCCCGATCTCGCCGTTCTTGCCGGTCACGTGCGTGGTAGCGGCTTCCGCCCCCTCGTAGAGCGGGCATTCCGGGTTGCCGCAGGGCCGCGCCTCCCACTCCGGCACCCAGGCCCCGAGGACCTTGTGCCGGGTGGCCACCATGCCGAGCGGTTCGCCGCAGGCCGGGCAGTGGCGCTCGGCCAGGGGGTCCCGTGTCGTGCGAGACGCCTCGTCACCCATGCATCCAGGGTAGGTCGCCCCGCACGCGAGCGCTTCCCGCCGCCGGGGGCGGCCCCGCGAGCCCGGCCTGAGGCGGAAGACGGGACCTACCGCTTCCTGGTGTACGTGCGGACGATCACGCCGTTGTCGAAGACGCGGACGCCGCCCAGTTCGAAGTCGCGGGGCTCGAAGCCGGCGCCGAACATCGGCATGCCGGTGCCGTAGACCTGCGGGTAGGTCTTGATGATCAGCTCGTCGATCTCCTCGATGAGCTCGCCCGCGATGGTGGAGCCGCCGCAGAGCCAGACGTCCAGGGGGCCGTCCTCGGCCTTGAGCTCGCGGACGCGGCCGACGAGGTCGTCGGCGATCAGCTCGACGTCGGGGTGGGGCGACTCGGTGAGCGAGCGGGTGGCGACGAACTCGCGCAGGTGGCTGTAGGGGCTGGTGACGCCGATGTCCAGCGCGAGCCGGTACGACCCCAGTCCCTGGATCACCGTGTCGAAGTGCTTGTTGTCGCCGTCGATGCCGAGCATCTCCCGGCCCTGCGTCGGAATGGTCTCCGGGTATTCGGTGCCCATCCAGGCCATGTACGGCCCCTGCGAGTACGCGAACATGGAGCTGGCATCGCCCTCGGGGTCACCGATGAAGCCGTCGATGGTGCAGGCGATGTAGTAGGTGAGCTTGCGCAAACCGGTCCTCTTCGTCCGGGGAAGTGGGCTGCGGACGCAACCACGACAGCTATAGTGCTTCATCTGTAGTGGTTGCGCAAGGCCCTTTTCGCGCAAGACCTCTTCTCGAAGGAGCCCGACGTGGCGAGAAACCCGGAACGCCGTACGGCCCTGCTCGACGCCGCGATCGAGGTCCTGGCGGACGAGGGTGCCCGTGGGCTGACCTTCCGGGCGGTCGACGCCCGGGCGGGGGTCCCCACGGGCACCTCCTCCAACTACTTCAGCGACCGGGACCAGCTGCTCTCCCAGGTCGCCGACCGGATCTTCGTACGGCTGACCCCGGAGCCCGGAGCCATCGACGCCGCGCTGCTGCCGGCGCCCAGCCGCGCCCTGGTCGTCGAGCTGATGCGCTGGCTCGCCCGGCGGATGACGGCCGAGCGCACCTGCTACCTGGGCCTCTTCGAACTGCGCCTGGAGGCCGCGCGCCGCCCGGGGCTGCAGAAGCGGTTCACCGAGGTGCTCCGGGCGGACCTCGACCTGAACATCCGGCTGCACCTCGACTCCGGCATGCCGGGGGACGCGGACACCGTCCGGGTGCTCTACGTCGCCCTCACCGGACTGCTCCTCGACCACTTCACCGTCCCGGGGCTCCTCGGCGACCGGGACCTGGACGACATGATCGAGACCGTCGTCTCCCGGATCGTCCCCGAGGCCTGAGCACCCGCCCCGTGGATCAGCGCGTACGCCGGGTGACGAACTCCGCGAGGGCGAGCAGATCCTCCGCCGCCGCCAGATCCGGGACCGCCTGGGCCAGGTGTTCGACGGCCCGGCCCATGCGCTCGGCCGCCTGGGCCTGTGCCCAGTCGCGTCCGCCGGCCCGCTCGACGGCGTCCGCCGCCGCCCGTACGGCCTCCGCGTCGAGGGCCGGGCGGGCGTACAGCGCGGCCAGCTCCGCGCCGGCGGGGGTGCCCGAGGTGAGCGCCGCCACCACGGGCAGCGACTTCTTGTGGGCGACGAGGTCGGCGCCGGCCGGCTTGCCCGTGCGCTCCGGGTCGCCCCAGATGCCGATGAGGTCGTCGATCAGCTGGAAGGCGAGGCCCGCCTCCCGGCCGAAGGCGTCCATCGCCGCGACCTCCTCCTCCCCCGCGCCCGCGTAGAGCGCGCCGAGGGCGCAGGCGCAGCCGAGCAGGGCGCCGGTCTTGGCGGTGGCCATGGCCAGACACTCGTCGAGGGAGACCTCGCGCGGGTCGCGCTGCTCGAAGGCGCAGTCCGCCTGCTGGCCGGCGCAGAGCTCGATGATGCAGGCGGCGAGACGCGCGGAGGCCGCCGCGGACGCCGGGTGCGGGTCCTCGGCGAGCAGCCGCAGGGCCAAGGCGCTCATCGCGTCACCGGCCATGAGGGCGTCGGGGATGCCGAAGACGGTCCAGGCGGTGGGTCGGTGCCGCCGGGTGGGGTCCTCATCGACGATGTCGTCGTGGAGCAGGGTGAAGTTGTGCGCGAGCTCCACCGCCGCCGCGGCCTTCACGGCCCGGGTCTCGTCGGCGCCGAGGGCGCGGGCCGCCGCGAGGACCAGGGCGGGCCGGATCGCCTTGCCCTGCTGCCCGGCGTCCGGGGTGCCGTCGGCGCGCTCCCAGCCGAAGTGGTACATCGCCACCCGTCGTATGGAGCCCGGCAGGGACTCGACGGTCGAGCGCAGTTGGGGATCGACGGCGGTGCGCGTCCGGTCCAGGAGGGTCACTGCCCCCTGGCCGTCGGTGCCGGCATCCGCGCTGGTCATGGTCACGGTCGTTTCCTTCGCATCCTGCGCGGCGGGTCGGCCGCGGCGATCGGCCACGGCGGCCCTTCGCCGTGACGGGCCGGGGAGCGCCCGGGGGCGGGCGGGTTCGGTGCCCGCCCCCGGGCGCCGGCGGCTCAGCGCCAGCGGCTGACCTCGACGTTCTCCAGGACGCCGAGCGCGTCCGGGACGAGGATGGCCGCCGAGTAGTAGGCGGTGACCAGGTAGGAGATGATCGCCTGCTCGTCGATGCCCATGAAGCGGACGGAGAGGCTGGGCTCGATCTCGTCGGGGAGGCCGGTCTGGTGCAGACCGATCACGCCCTGGTCGGCCTCGCCCGTACGCATGCAGATGATCGAGGTGGTCCGGGCGTCCGAGACCGGGATCTTGTTGCACGGGTAGATCGGCACACCGCGCCAGGTCGGGATGCGGTTTCCCGCGATCTCGATGGTCTCGGGCACCAGTCCGCGCTTGTTGAGCTCGCGGCCGAAGGCGGCGATGGCGCGCGGGTGGGCGAGGAACATCTTGGAGCCCCGGCGGCGGGAGAGCAGCTCGTCCATGTCGTCCGGGCTGGGGGCGCCGTCGTGCGGCTGGAGCCGCTGCCCGTAGTCGCAGTTGGAGAGGAGGCCGAACTCCTTGTTGTTGATGAGCTCGTGCTCCTGGCGCTCGCGGAGCGCCTCGACCGTGAGCCGCAACTGCTGCTCGGTCTGGTTCATCGGCTGGTTGTAGAGGTCGGCGACGCGGCTGTGGACCTTCAGCACGGTCTGGGCGACGCTCAGCTCGTACTCGCGGGGCGAGGCGTCGTAGTCGACGTAGGTGTGCGGGACGACCGCCTCGCCGACGTGGCCGGCGGAGAGGTCGATGGCGGCCTCGCCGTAGGTGTTGGTGCGCTGGTCGGGCATCGACGCCACGCCCGAGAGGTGGGCGGCGAGCGAGCCGGCCCGCTCCGCGAGGTTCCGTACGTCGTCCCGGGTGAGCTCCAGCACCGTGCACGCGGTGGCGGCGCGGGCGGTCCAGTCCCAGGTGGCGTCCTCGCGGACGAGGGCGGACTCGCCGAGGTAGGCGCCGTCGGCGAGGACCCCGAGGACGGCCTCGTCGCCGTAGGGCCCCTCGCCGATCTGCTCGATGCGGCCGTGCGCGAGGAGGTACACCCGGTCGGTGGGGGCGCCCGCGACGGCGATGACCTCGCCCGCCGCGTACTCCCGCTGGGTGCAGCGGGCCGCGAGCTCGGCCAGCGCGCCCTCGTCCTCGTAGCCGCGCAGCGCGGGGAGTTCGCCGAGTTCGGCGGGGATCACCGCGACGCGCTCTCCGGTCTGGACGAAGGTGACGCGGCCGTCACCCACGGAGTAGCTGAGCCTCCGGTTCACCCGGTACGTGCCGCCCTGCACCTGGACCCACGGCAGCGTCCGCAGCAGCCACCGGGAGGTGATCTCCTGCATCTGCGGAGCCGACTTGGTGGTCGTGGCGAGGTTCCGCGCGGCGGCGGTGCCGAGACTCTGCTGCGGCGCCTGCTGCCCCGCGAGGACCTCGTCGCCAACCGAACCAACGGACATGGAACTCCCTCTCGTATGACTGACTTGCGAGAGGAAGCCTTTCAGCACTGAGCGTGTCGGCGCCATTACACATTCGGGTGGGACTGTTCGACGATCTTCGGGGCATGTCACGTGATTTCCATCCGAACAGCGCAGCCCCACCCGTCTCCTGACGTTCTGTCCGGATCGGCTCGCACACGGTCCGAACGGATGGCGGCGGAGCGGCGGACTCCGGTACTCCGGAGGCTCACCCCGTCCTCCGGAAGGAGTCGGTCATGGCCACACCCATGTCCGCGAACAGGTTCCTCCGCGCGCTGCGCGGCGAGGGCCTCGCGGTCGTCCAGGTCGGCGACTGGACCACCCACAACCGCAACCACAAGGGCCCCTGGGGCCCGGTGAACGGTGTGCTGATCCACCACACCGTGACCCGCGGCACCGCCAACACCGTCCGGATCTGCCGGGACGGTTACGAGGCCCTGCCGGGGCCGCTGTGCCACGGCGTGATCGCCAAGGACGGCACGGTCCACCTCGTCGGCTACGGTCGCGCCAACCACGCGGGGCTCGGCGACGACGAGGTCCTCCGGGCGGTCATCGCCGAGCGGCGGCTGCCACCGGACGACGAGGCCACCACGGACGGCAACCGGCATTTCTACGGCTTCGAGTGCGAGAACCTCGGGGACGGCGAGGACCCCTGGCCGAAGGTCCAGCTGGAGGCCATCGCGAAGGCGGCGGCCGCCCTGTGCCGGGTGCACGGCTGGACGCACCGCTCGGTCATCGGTCATCTGGAGTGGCAGCCGGGGAAGGTGGACCCGCGCGGGTTCACGATGGCGTCGATGCGGGAACGCATCGCCGACCTGCTGCGCTGACCTGCCGCACCGACCTGCCGTGCCGGCCCCCGGGCCGCACCAACCTGCTGTGCCGGCCCCCGGGAGGGCGGCGAGAATGGCCGGGTGAACGCGTTCGACCTCTCCCGCCTGCGGCCCCGGCTCCCCTCGCCCCTGGAGCCGGTGGAGGACGAGCGCTTCGCCCGGCGCGGTCTCACGCTGCTGCTGAAGCGCGAGGACCTCATCCACCCCGACCTGCCCGGCAACAAGTGGCGCAAGCTCGCGCTCAACCTGCGCGAGGCGGCCGGCCGGCCCGTGCTCACCTTCGGCGGCGCGTACTCCAACCACCTGCGGGCGACGGCCGCCGCAGGGCGGCTGCTCGGCTTCCCGACGGTCGGGGTGGTCCGGGGCGACGAGCTGGCCGGGCGCCCGCTCAACCCCTCCCTCGCGCGGTGCGCGGCGGACGGGATGCGGCTGGAGTTCGTGGACCGGGCGACGTACCGCGCGAAGAGCGACCCCGGAACGCTCGCGGCGCTCCTGGAGCGGGCCCCCGCGGGCGCGTACGTGGTGCCGGAGGGCGGCAGCAACGCGCTCGCCGTCCACGGGTGCCTGGAGCTGGGCCGCGAGCTCGCCGGGGCGGCGGACACGGTCGCGGTCGCCTGCGGCACGGGCGGCACCCTGGCGGGGCTCGCGGCCGGGCTCTCCCCGGGGCAGCAGGCACTGGGCGTCCCGGTGCTCAAGGGCGGCTTCCTCGGCGGGGAGGTCCGCGCGCTCCAGGAGGCGGCCTTCGGCGGCCCGCGCGGCGACTGGGCGCTGGAGGAGCGTTTCCACTGCGGGGGCTACGCGCGCGTACCCCCCGTCCTGGAGGAGTTCGCACAGGACTTCGAGGCGCGGCATGGACTCGCCATCGAGCGGCTGTATGTCGCCAAAATGCTGTACGGCCTGACGACCCTCGCGGAGGAGGGCGCCTTCCCGGCCGGCACCCGGCTCGCGGCGGTGATCACGGGAGCGCCGGAGGCCGCCGCCGACTAGTCGGTCTCGCGGAACGCCGCGGCCTCCTCCAGGTCGAGGCGGCGGAGCAGGGTACGCATCATCTCGTCGTCGATCCGGCGGGCGTCGCGCAGCTGTACGAAGACCTCGCGCTCGGCCTCGATCATCTCGCGCGAGAGACGCCGGTAGGTGTCGTCCGCGGTCTCCCCGGTGATCTCGTTGACCGCGCCGAGGCGTTCCCACACGGCGTTGCGGCGCCGCTCCAGGACCGTGCGCAGCCGGTCGGCGAGGGGTTTCGGCAGGGCGTTGCGCTCGTCGGTGAGGAGCGCGTCGAGGCGTTCCTCGGCGGCCCGCGAGGCCTCGCTCTGGGCCTGCGCCTCGGCCAGGGTCTCGGCGTACCGGTCCCGTCCGGGGAGCTTCAGGAGCCGGATCAGGGGCGGCAGGGTGAGGCCCTGCACCACGAGGGTGCCGATCACGGTGGTGAAGGTGAGGAAGAGGACGAGGTTCCGGGCCGGGAACTCCGTCCCGTCGGTGACGACGGGGATGGAGAAGGCGATGGCCAGGGAGACGACGCCGCGCATCCCGGCCCAGCCGACGACGAGCGGCGCCCTCCAGTCCACCTCCGGCTCCCGCTCCCGGATCCGCGCGGACATCCAGCGGGGCAGGAAGGTCGCCGGGTAGACCCAGACGAACCGGACGACGACCACGGCGACGAAGACCCCGACCGCGTACCAGGCCGCCTCGCCCATGCCGTACCGGCCGAGTCCCTTGACGACGTACGGCAGCTGGAGGCCGATCAGGGCGAAGACGGCGGACTCCAGGACGAAGGCGACCATCTTCCAGACGGCCTCCTCCTGGAGTCGGGTGGCGAAGTCGACCTTCCAGTTCTTGTGCCCGAGGAAGAGGCCGACCACGACGACCGCGAGCACGCCGGAGGCGCCGACCTCCTCGGCGGCGGCGTACGCGATGAACGGGATGAGCAGGGAGAGGGTGTTCTGGAGGAGGGCCTCGCGCAGATGGGTGCGGAGCCAGTGGATCGGGACCATGAGGATCAGGCCGACGCCGATGCCGCCGATCGCGGCGAGCGCGAACTCCCCCAGGCCGCCGGCCCAGCTGATGCCCTCGCCCACGGCGGCCGCGAGGGCGACCTTGTACGCGGTGATCGCGGTGGCGTCGTTCACGAGGGACTCGCCCTGGAGGATCGTGGTGATGCGGTTCGGCAGACCGAGCCTGCGGGCGATGGCGGTGGCGGCGACCGCGTCCGGCGGGGCGATCACGGCGCCGAGCACCAGGGCGGCGGTGAGCGGCAGGTCGGGCACGAGGACGTACGCGAGCCAGCCCACGGCCACGGTGGCGAAGAGGACGTACCCGACGGAGAGCAGCGCGACGGGCCGGATGTTGGCCCGCAGGTCGAGGTACGAGGAGTCGACGGCGGCCGTGTAGAGGAGCGGGGGAAGGATCAGCGGCAGCACGATGTGCGGGTCGAGGGTGTAGTCGGGAACCCCCGGGAGGTACGAGGCGGCCAGGCCGACGGCGACCAGGAGCAGCGGGGCCGGCACCGGCGTCCTGCGGGCGAACCCGGCCACGGCGGCGCTCGCCGCCACCAGTGCCACCAGTTGTAGTGCGTCCATCCCCGACCCCGTCCCGTGCCGCAACGTAACCTGGCCATCATGAGCGAGTGCCCGCACGTAGCCGAAATGCCGCGCCCCGAACCGGCGCCGCTGGCCGACACCTGTCCCGAGTGCCTGGCGGACGGCACGCACCCGGTCCAGCTGCGGCTCTGCCTGAGCTGCGGGCACGTGGGCTGCTGCGACTCCTCGGCGGGGCGGCACGCGACGGGGCACTTCTCCTCGACCGGGCATCCGGTGATGCGGACCTTCGAGCCGGGCGAGGCCTGGCGCTGGTGCTTCGTCGACGGTTCGATCGTCTGACGGCGCGGACGACCGGTGGCCGGTGCGGGTCGCGGACGGCGGGTGCGGTCACGGGTCGTGCGCGCGGGCGCGGACGGCCGGTGCGGTCACGGACGGTTCGATCGCCCGGACGCTGGGTACGTCACCCCTCCGCGGGTCTCCCGCGGCTGCCGGGGGCGGGAGCGGGGAACCCTCAGTCTTCAGGAGGTCTCCGGGGCTCACGGCGACACGGCAGGATGGATCGCGATAGCGTCACGGCGGACCGCGCAGGCTCCCTGCGTACCGCCCGGTTCGGGGGCCTCTCCCCCGAGCCCCGAATGAGCTTGTGCCACCTTGGAGGTGAGGGTGTCCCAGATCGCAGGCGAGCCCGGGACCCAGGACTTCGTGGAAGTCCGGCTGCCCGCTGCGGGTGCCTATCTGTCCGTGCTGCGTACGGCCACGGCCGGCCTCGCGGCGCGCTTGGACTTCACCCTCGACGAGATCGAGGACTTGCGGATCGCGGTCGACGAGGCCTGCGCCATCCTGCTCCAGCAGGCCGTGCCGGGGTCCGTCCTCAGCTGTGTCTTCCGGCTGGTCGACGACTCCCTCGACGTGACGGTCTCCGCCCCGACCACTGACGGCAGGGCGCCCGAGCGGGACACCTTCGCGTGGACCGTGCTGTCGGCGCTGGCCGGGAAGGTGGAGTCGTCGGTGGCCGAGGACCGTACGGTCTCGATCAGCCTGTACAAACAGCGCGGCGCGGGGCCAGGCCCGGCGTGAGGAGCGGGGACGCGACGGCCGGCATCCCTGAGCAGCAGGCGCGGCCGAACAGGGTCGCTACGGAGCAGGCGGACCAGATGAGCGAGCACGAGCAGCACCACGAGGTTCCCGAGACACCGGGAGTCTCCGAGGCCCCCGCGAGTTCCGAGGGCTCCCCCGAGGCTCCCGAGGCGCGGACCGCCGACGAGGCCGAGGCGGCCCGGGTGGCGGAGAAGGCCGAGGACGGCGACGAGGACGACGAGGGCCCTGACGCCCCCGCCGTTCCGGACCCGCACGACCGGAGCGGCGCCCGCGCCCTCTTCGTCGAGCTGCGCGAGCTGCCCGAGGGCTCCCCGGAGAAGGCGGAGCTGCGCAACCGGCTGGTGCGCATGCACCTGCCGCTGGTGGAGCATCTGGCCCGGCGCTTCCGCAACCGCGGCGAGCCGCTGGACGACCTGACGCAGGTGGCGACGATCGGCCTGATCAAGTCGGTCGACCGCTTCGACCCGGAGCGCGGGGTGGAGTTCTCCACGTACGCGACCCCGACGGTCGTCGGCGAGATCAAGCGCCACTTCCGTGACAAGGGGTGGGCGGTCCGCGTGCCGCGCCGGCTCCAGGAGCTGCGGCTCTCGCTGACCACGGCGACGGCGGAGCTCTCGCAGCAGCACGGCCGCTCGCCGACGGTGCACGAGCTGGCGGAGCGGCTCGGGATCTCGGAGGAGGAGGTCCTGGAGGGTCTGGAGTCGGCCAACGCCTACTCGACGCTCTCCCTGGACGTCCCGGACACCGACGACGAGTCGCCGGCGGTGGCGGACACGCTGGGCGCGGAGGACGAGGCCCTGGAAGGGGTCGAGTACCGCGAGTCGCTCAAGCCGCTCCTGGAGGACCTGCCGCCCCGGGAGAAGCGGATCCTGCTGCTTCGTTTCTTCGGGAACATGACCCAGTCGCAGATCGCGCAGGAGGTCGGCATCTCGCAGATGCACGTCTCCCGGCTGCTGGCACGGACGCTCGCCCAGCTGCGGGAGAAGCTCCTCGTCGAGGAGTGATCCCCGTCAGGCCTCCTGGCCGGGGCGCCGGATGCCGAGCGCCTCGGTCGTGGCCGGGTTCACGAGGAGGACGAGCCCGGTCACGGCGAGGACGGCCAGGACGATGCCGGCCGGGATCATCGCGCTGTTCGCCTGGAGCATCTGCCAGGCGACGGGCAGGGCCAGGATCTGGGTGATGACGGCCGGGCCCCGGCTCCACGAGCGGCGCAGCCACAGGCCGCGGGCGGCGGCGAGCGGGATCAGGCCGAGCGCGACGAGCGTCAGAGCTCCGGTGAGACCGCTGGTGAGGTCGCCGCCGTCGGTGAGGCTGCCCACCAGCATGTACACACCGCCGGCGACGAGCCCGAGGGCCTCGATGCCGGCGACGGCCGCCGCCGCGGCGAGACGGGTGGGCCGGGACCCCTGCTCCGTGCCGCCGCCCTGTTCCGTGCTTGTCTGCTCCGTACCGCTCATGGGGGCAGGGTAGCCGGGGCGCACCGGGGGCGAGGGGTCCGGTATCGGGCAGGCTGGGCTGGGATAGGTACCGCCGGGTAGGTACGCTGGCGCTCATGCGCGCACTTCTCGTGGTCAACCCGGCAGCCACCACCACCAGTGCCCGCACCCGTGACGTGCTCATCCACGCGCTGGCCAGCGAGATGAAGCTGGAGGCCGTCACCACCGAGTACCGCGGGCACGCCCGCGACCTGGGCCGGCGGGCCGCCGACGCCGGGAACATCGACCTGATCGTGGCCCTCGGCGGGGACGGCACGGTGAACGAGGTCGTCAACGGACTGCTCCACGACGGGCCGGATCCGGAGCGGCTGCCGAGCCTCGCGGTCGTCCCCGGCGGCTCGACCAACGTCTTCGCCCGCGCCCTCGGACTGCCGAACGACGCCGTGGAGGCGACCGGCGCCCTGCTCGACGCGCTGCGTGAGCGGCGGACACGGACGGTGAGCCTCGGGCTCGCGTCCGGGACGCCGGGCACCGAGGACGAGGCCGTGCCCGAACGCTGGTTCACCTTCTGCGCCGGACTCGGTTTCGACGCGAGCGTCATCGGCCGGGTCGAACAGCAGCGCGAGCGCGGGAAGAGGTCGACGCACGCCCTCTATCTGCGCCAGGTGGTGCGCCAGTTCCTGGAGGAGCCGCACCGCCGGCACGGCACGATCACCCTGGAGCGGCCCGGCGCGGAGCCGGTCGAGGATCTCGTCCTCTCCATAATCTGCAACACCTCCCCCTGGACCTACCTGGGCAATCGTCCGGTGTACGCGTCCCCGGAGGCCTCCTTCGAGACCGCGCTCGACGTGCTCGGACTGCGCCGGCTCTCCACCCCGGCGGTGGCCCGTTACGGCACCCAGTTGCTCACCTCGACCCCCGAGCGGGGTCCGCGCGGCAAGCACGCCGTATCTCTGCACGACCTGACCGACTTCACCTTGCATTCGAAGGTTCCCCTCCCCCTGCAGATGGACGGAGACCACCTCGGACTGCGTACGAGCGTGACGTTCACAGGCGTACGCCGTGCACTGCGTGTGATTGTGTGAGTGGAAGGGCCCAAAGTCCTTTCACTCGAACGTTTAGGCGCGCATCCACCCCTTAGAAGTACGGCTGTGACCTAGCCGACACCGAGGAATCAAAAAAAACTTTCCGGAAGGGGTTGTATCCGTTGCTGGGGTTTGGGAGTCTCTTCTTGGCGATCGGGACGGCCCGCAACACCGGCCTCCACTGAGAGCCAGAACCCCTCCTCAGTAACAAGGACCACACCAGTTCAGCTGGCAGTCGGCCCTTCCCTTGCGGGGGGATTCGTGAAAGCGTTCACATTCACAAGCAACTCGCACGTAACACTGAGAGAGGTAGCAGCCATGGACTGGCGTCACAACGCCGTTTGTCGTGAGGAAGACCCCGAGCTGTTCTTCCCCATCGGCAACACCGGTCCTGCGCTGCTGCAGATCGAGGAAGCCAAGGCCGTCTGCCGCCGCTGCCCCGTCATGGAGCAGTGCCTGCAGTGGGCGCTCGAGTCCGGCCAGGACTCCGGCGTCTGGGGTGGCCTCAGCGAGGACGAGCGCCGCGCGATGAAGCGCCGTGCCGCTCGCAACCGGGCGCGTAACGCCAGCGCCTGAGCCACCTGCACAGCCTGAGGCACGCGGCGCGTACACCGCGTACGCAATCACCGCCCCCGAGCCGCAGCGCGCAGCAGTAACCCACAGCATTCGAGCCCCGGACCGATTCCCTTCGGTCCGGGGCTCGCTGCTGTGCGCGCCTGTCTCTTTTCCGCGGCGCTTACTTCTGCGGCTGTACGGGAATGTCGAGGACCACCTTCGTGCCGCGCACGGCGCCCGGCAGCATGTCGAAGGAACCGCCCAACTCCCCTTCCACCAGGGTCCGTACGATCTGCAGGCCGAGGTTGCCGGCCCGCTGCGGGTCGAATCCCTCGGGCAGACCGCGGCCGTCGTCCTGGACCGTGATCAGGAGCCGGGCGTCCGACCGGGTCTCGCCACGGACGGCGCTGACCTCGACCGTGCCCTGCTCCCCCTGCGCGAAGGCGTGTTCGAGGGCGTTCTGCAGGACCTCGGTGAGGACCATGGAGAGCGGGGTGGCGACCTCGGCGTCGAGGATGCCGAAGCGGCCGTTGCGCCGGCAGGTGACCTTGCCCGGGGAGATCTCGGCGACCATCGCGATGACCCGGTCGGCGATCTCGTCGAACTCCACCCGCTCGTCCAGGTTCTGGGACAGCGTCTCGTGGACGATGGCGATCGAACCGACGCGCCGCACGGCCTCGTTGAGGGCCTCGCGGCCCTGGTCGGAGTCCATCCGTCGGGCCTGGAGCCGCAACAGGGCGGCCACCGTCTGGAGGTTGTTCTTCACCCGGTGGTGGATCTCCCGGATGGTGGCGTCCTTGGTGATCAACTCGCGCTCGCGACGGCGCAGTTCGGTGACGTCGCGGAGCAGGACGAGTGAGCCGATCCGGGTGCCCTTGGGGCTGAGCGGGATCGCCCGCAGCTGGATCACCCCGCCGTTGCCCTCGACCTCGAACTCGCGGGGCGCGTAGCCGGAGGCCAGCTTGACCAGGGCCTCGTCCACCGGGCCGCGGGAGGGGGCGAGTTCGGCGGTGATCTGGCCGAGGTGCTGGCCGACCAGGTCGGCGGCGAGGCCGAGCCGGTGGTAGGCGGAGAGGGCGTTGGGCGAGGCGTACTGGACGACGCCCTCGGCGTCCAGGCGGACGAGGCCGTCGCCGGCGCGCGGCGAGGAGTCCATGTCGACCTGCTCGCCGGGGAAGGGGAACGTTCCGGCGGCGATCATCTGGGCGAGGTCGGAGGCCGACTGGAGGTAGGTGAGCTCCAGGCGGGAGGGGGTGCGGACGGTCAGCAGGTTGGTGTTGCGGGCGATCACGCCGAGGACCCGGCCCTCGCGGCGCACGGGGATGGACTCGACCCGCACCGGGACCTCCTCGCGCCACTCCGGGTCGCCCTCGCGGACGATCCGGCCCTCGTCGAGGGCGGCGTCGAGCAGCGGGCGCCGGCCGCGCGGCACCAGATGGCCGACCATGTCGTCCTGGTAGGAGGTGGGGCCGGTGTTGGGCCGCATCTGGGCGACGGAGACGTACCGCGTGCCGTCGAGGGTCGGGACCCAGAGGACGAGGTCGGCGAAGGAGAGGTCGGAGAGCAGCTGCCACTCCGACACCAGCAGGTGGAGCCACTCGAGGTCGGAGTCGCTCAGGGCGGTGTGCTGGCGGACGAGGTCGTTCATGGAGGGCACGGTGCGAGCGTACCTGCGGAATTGCAGGGGCGGTGAACCTGGATCTCCGGGGCTCCGTGTTGGAGGATGGGCCCGGAAACACCGCGTTCCTGTGGATGGACAGACAAGAATGGTCTAGTCCACAATGAATGCAACAGAACCTCCATCCTCCCCGCACAGGAGGATGGAACGAGGTACCCGACGCTCTCTGCCCTGACTGCGTCGGCACCTCCCACACGGCCGAGGGACCGCACACCCCCGGCCGGGAAGCTCCGGGCTGCGGTGCCGGGCGGGCTGAGGGTCCCGCCAGGCGCCGCGGCCCGCGGGTGTTTCCGGGGGCTCTGCGGGTGCGCTCCGGGCCTTTCCTGGATCCCCTCCGGGGCTCATTCGGGGCTTCTTCCGGGGCTTTTCCGGGGTCTCCCCCCTCCCCTCCCCCTCCTCAGGGCGTCGGCCAGGCTCGCATCGCCGCCTCCGCCACCGCCGTCAGCTCCTCCGCCGTCGCCCCGTCGCGGGCCTGCAGGGACATGCCCTGGAGGACGGCGCCGGTCAGGCGGGCCAGTGTGCGCGGGTCGGTGTCCGGCGGGAGCTCGCCCGTCTCCACGTCACGCCGGATGTGGTCCTCGAACGCGGCCAGATTGCTGTTCCGCCGGGCCCGCAGGGCCTCCTCGACCTCGGGGGTCGAGCAGTTCACGGCGGCGGAGATCATCAGGCAGCCGTGCGGGTGCCCGGACTCCGTGAAGAGCACGGCGGCCTCGCGCAGCATGCGCCCCAGGGCGGCGCGGGCGGTCGGCTCCTCGGCGAAGGCGCGGCTGCCGTAGGCCCCGTAACTGAGGGCGTACGCCTCGACGACCTCCTCGAACAGCGTCTTCTTGTCGCCGAAGGCCGCGTAGAGGCTGGGCGCGCTGATGCCCATGGCGCGGGTGAGGTCGGAGACGGAGGTCGTCTCGTAGCCGTGCTCCCAGAAGGCCATCGTCGCCTGCTCCAGGGCCGTGAGCCGGTCGAAGGAGCGGGGGCGGCCGCGCTGTCTCGTCACCATGGAGTGAATTCTATAGCGGCCACTACGGATCATGGGGTACGGTCTTTGCGTAACGACCGCTACAGAAATGAGGGGGGCGTCGCCATGGGCGTGCTCGACGGAAAGCTGGCAGGCAAGACGGCACTGGTCACAGGCGGCAGCCGGGGCATCGGACGGGGGATCGCCGAGCGGCTCGGCCGCGAGGGCGCGCGGGTCGCGGTGCACTTCGGGACGAACGAGGGGGCGGCGAAGGACACGGTCGCCACGATCGAGGCGGCCGGGGGTTCCGCCTTCGCCCTGGGCCAGGAGCTGGGGGTGCCGGGGGACGCGGCGGCGCTGTGGCGGGCCTTCGACGCGCACGCGGACGGCCTGGACATCCTGGTGAACAACGCGGGGATCGGGGCGTCGCAGCCGTTCGCGACGATCGATGACGAGGAGTACGACCGGATCTTCGCGGTCAACACGAAGGCGCCCTTCTTCCTGGCGCAGCTGGGTGCGGAGCGGCTGCGGGACGGCGGCCGGATCATCAACATCTCGACGGGCCTGAGCAGGGCGGCGGCCATGCCGGACCTGATCGCGTACGCGATGTCGAAGGGCGCCCTCGACGTCTTCACCCGCTATCTGTCGAAGGTGCTCGGCCCGCGCGGGATCACGGTCAACGCGGTGGCGCCGGGGATCGTGGACACGGACATCAACGCCGGGTGGCTGCGGGGCAACGAGGAGGCCTGGGCCGGGGCGGCGGCGATGGCGACGCTGGGCGCGGTCGGGACGCCGCCGGAGATAGCGGACGTGGTGGCCTTCCTGGCCTCCGACGACGCGCGCTGGGTGACGGGCGACTGGATCGACGTGACGGGAGGCTCGCTGGCCTGAGCGGACCCG
Organism: Streptomyces sp. R-07; assembly: GCF_049913175.1. Taxonomy (NCBI): domain Bacteria; kingdom Bacillati; phylum Actinomycetota; class Actinomycetes; order Kitasatosporales; family Streptomycetaceae; genus Streptomyces; species Streptomyces sp. R-07. The sequence goes on along the minus strand of NZ_CP183978.1, from coordinate 5,343,096 downwards.
CCGAGGGCGGTCATTGCGGGCCGGCGGGGGCGGTCGGGGGGCGACCGCTGCGGGCCGGCGGGGGCGGTTGGTGCGGGACTGCCGGGCCCGGTTTCCTGGGGTTCGAGTGGCTGGGGGGACGGGTGCGGCCGACGATGGAGGCGGTGCCGTCCGCGGGGCGGAACGGCATGAGGGGAAGGCCTCCCCTCTGCTAGATTTGGACCTAGATTGGTCTATACCACACGGTCCTTCAGCAGCCCCTCACCAGATCGGCAGGCACAGCGTGGAAGTTGTCATCGTCAAGGACGCCAAGGCGGGCGGCGAGCTCATCGCGGACGGCATCGCCGACCTCCTGCGCCGCAAGCCCGACGCGCTGCTCGGCGTGGCCACGGGCTCGACTCCGATCCCGATCTACGACGCCCTTGTCGCCCAGGTCTCCGCCGGCGCCGTGGACGCCTCCCGGGCGCGGATCGCCCAGCTGGACGAGTACGTCGGCCTGCCCGCCGGGCACCCGGAGTCGTACCGCTCCACCGTGCTCCGCCAGGTCGTCGAGCCGCTCGGGCTCTCCCCCGAGGCCTTCATGGGCCCCGACGGCTCCGCCGAGGACGTCCTGGCGGCCTGCGAGGCGTACGACAGGGCGCTGGCCGAGGCCGGTGGCGTGGACCTGCAGATCCTCGGCATCGGCACCGACGGGCACATCGGCTTCAACGAGCCGTGCTCCTCGCTCGCCTCCCGCACCCGGATCAAGACGCTCACCGAGCAGACCCGCGTGGACAACGCCCGCTTCTTCGACGACGACATCGAGCAGGTGCCGCACCACGTCATCACCCAGGGCATCGGCACCATCCTGGAGGCCCGTCACCTGGTGCTGCTCGCCACCGGCGAGGGCAAGGCCGAGGCCGTGGCGCAGACCGTCGAGGGCCCGGTGGCGGCGCTCGTGCCGGCCTCCGCGCTCCAGCTGCACCCGCACGCCACGGTCGTCGTGGACGAGGCCGCCGCCTCCAAGCTGAAGCTCGCGGACTACTTCCGCCACACCTTCGCGAACAAGCCCGCCTGGCAGGGCATCTAGGACGTACGGAGAAGGGCCCGGCACCTGTTCAGGTGCCGGGCCCTTCTCCGTACGTCCGTCCCGTCAGGAACCGGTCCCGACGACGGCCTCGGCGGCCGCGCGGCCGCAGACCCGCGCCGCGCCGTGCGTCGCGATGTGCAGGGCCCCGCGGGGCTCCGCCTCGTTGAGGCCCATCTCGACCACGACGGTGTCGGGGCGGGCCGCGAGCAGGCCGTCGAGGGCCCGGGTCATCCACGGGTGCCGGTGGGCGTCCCGTACGACCGCGACGATCCGCCGCTCCCCCGCGGCGGCCAGGACGGCGTCCACGGACGACTCGTCGTACGAGCCGGTCTCCGTGCCGGGGAGCAGGCGCTCCAGCTCGGCCGCGACGCCCCAGGGCGTCTCGTCGCCGACCGCGAAGTTCGCGACCGGGGTGAAGGAGGCCACGTAGGGAGCGCCGGCCATCGGCGTGTGGGGGTGCTCCCCCCGGGTCACCTTGAGGGCCCGGCGGGCCGCCACGAGTCCGATGTCGGTGCCGGGCGCGGTCCCCTCCTGCACTGCCGCGCCCGGCACCGATCCAGCCCCCCTGGCCCGGTGCGCCTGGGTCCATGCCGCCAGGGCGCGCACGCGCGCCGCGGCGTCGGCCAGCCGCTCCTCGGGCAGTTCACCGGTCCGTACCGCGTTCACCAGCGCGTCGCGCAGCTGCAGCACGGTGTCCTCGTCGCACAGCCCGCCGCCGACGCAGATGGCGTCGGCGCCCGCCGCGATCGCGAGGACGGATCCGCGCTCGATGCCGTACGTCGCCGCGACGGCCTGCATCTCCATGCCGTCGGTGACGATCAGCCCCTCGAAGCCCAGCTCCTGGCGCAGCAGACCGGTGAGGATCTGCGGGCTCAGGGTGGCCGGACGGTGGGGGTCGAGCGCGGAGAGCAGAATATGCGCGCTCATGACCGCTTTGGTACCCGCGGCGACGGCCGCGCGGAAAGGCACCAGCTCACGGGCGTGCAGTGTGGCGAGGTCCACATCGATCCGGGGCAGCGCGTCGTGGGAATCCACGTTCGTGTCGCCGTGTCCGGGGAAGTGCTTCGTGCAGGCCGCGACCCCGACGCCCTGGAGGCCGTCGACGTACGCCACGGTGTGCCGGGCGACCAGGTCCGGGTCCGGTCCGAAGGAGCGGACGCCGATGACCGGGTTCTCGGCGTTGGAGTTCACGTCCGCCGAGGGCGCCCAGTTCAGGTCGACGCCGCACTGCACGAGCCGGCGGCCGAGCTCGCGGGCGACGGCCCGGGTGAGTTCGACGTCGTCGACGCTGCCGAGCGCGTAGTTGCCGGGGAAGGACGAGCCCTGCTTGACCTCCAGGCGGGTGACGTCCCCGCCCTCCTCGTCGATGGCGACGAGGACGTCGTCCCGCTCGGCGCGCAGCTGCGCGGTCAGCGCGGCGAGCTGCTCGGGGGCGACGATGTTCCGGCCGAAGAGGCCGACCGACGACAGGCCCTCGCCGATGCGGCGGAGCAGCCAGTCGGGGGCGGTGGTGCCGACGAAGCCGGGCTGGAGGACCGTGAGCGCGTCACGGGTCAGGGTGTCCGAGCCGTGTACGAGTGTGGTCATGGGGAGCCGTTATCCCTTCACCGCGCCGGCGGTCATGCCGCCGACGGCCTTGCGCTGGAGGAAGAGGAAGACGATGAGCACGGGGAGGGCGAAGAGCGTGGAGGCGGCCATGGTGGCGCCCCAGTCGTTGCCGAACGCGGTCTGGAACTGGGTCAGCCAGAGCGTCAGGGTCTGCGACTCCTTGTCCTTGTTCAGCATGAGGATCATGGCGAACTCGTTCCAGGCGGTGATGAAGCCGAAGAGCGAGGTCGACATCAGGCCGGGCGCGAGCAGCGGGAAGATCACCTTGCGGAAGGCCTGGCCCCGGGTGCAGCCGTCGATCTGCGCGGCCTCCTCCAGCTCGACCGGGACGGCGGCGATGAAGCCGCGCAGGGTCCAGATCGTGAAGGGGAGGACCATGACGAAGTAGATGAGCGTGAGCATCGGGATGCTGTTCAGCAGGTCGTTCTCACGCGAGATCATGTACATCGCGATGACCATGACCTCCCAGGGGGCCATCTGCGCCATCATCACGATGAGGACGATGCCCTTGCGCCCCTTGAACCTGAGGCGGGCGATCGCGAAGCTCGCGGCGAGGGCGACGACCAGGGCGAGCAGGACGGCCCCGATGGTGACCATGAGGCTGTTGGTGACGTACGTCCAGAACAGGTCGACGCCCGTGGCGGTCTTGTAGTTCTCGAACGTCGGCGTGAAGACGAAGACCGGATCCTTCGTCATGATCTCGTGCTGCGGCTTCAGCGAGGACGCGAACATCCAGTAGACCGGGAAGACGAACACGACCGCGATCAGGAGGGCGCCGACGTTCTTGGCGACCGCACCGACCGTGAGCGGCTTCCTGGTGCGCAGCTTCTGCGGGGTCCGGGTGGTGGCGGCGCTCACAGCTCCTCCTCCTCCTTCAGGATCAGGCGGAAGTAGAAGGACATGACCGCGATGAGCATCACGATCGTAAGGATGGAGATGGCGGCGGCGACACCGTAGTGGAACTGGCCGACGCCCTCGATGTAGGCGAAGACGGGGAGCGTCTCGGAACCGCGGTCGGGACCACCCAGGTTCATGGCGTAGACCTGGGCGAAGGCCTTGAAGATCCAGATGATCTCCAGGAACGTCGTGATCATGAAGAAGGACCTGAGGTTCGGGAAGACCACGGCCCAGAAGGTGCGCCAGCCGCTGGCGCCGTCCATCTTCGCGGCCTCGTACAGCTCGGACCCGATCGTGGTCAGGCCGGCGTACATGTTGAGGGCGACGAACGGGACGGAGCCCCAGACGAGCAGGATCAGGACGATGACCAGGGTGGAGAAGCCGGTCTCGAACCAGTTGTGCTGGTCGTAGCCCGAGAAGCCCAGCGTGCGCATCAGCCAGTTCACGACACCGAACTGCTCGTCGAAGAGCCAGCGGAAGACGGTGACGGAGGCGACGATCGGCATGGCCCAGGCGAACATCAGGGCCAGCGAGAGGACCAGTCGCATCTTCTTGCCGAGGCGGTTCAGCAGCAGGCCGATGCCCGTGCCGATCGCCATGATGAGGGCGACGTTGACGGCGGTGAAGACGACGCTTCGGACGACGACGGTCCAGAAGTCCGCGTCACCGAGGAGCTCGGTGTAGTTGTCGAAGCCCGTCCAGACCGTCTCGCGGGTGATGAACTCCTTCCGGTTGAGCTGCTGGAAGGAGAGGATCACATTGCGGATCAGCGGGTAGAGCAGCAGCACCGCCATGGACAGCAGGGCCGGCGCGACGAGCAGGTAGGGCAGCACCCCGCTGGGCAGGGAGCGTCTGCCGCGTGGAGGCTGAAGGACTTCCTTCGGGCCCGAAGAGGGTGGCGGAGTCTGAGACTTCCCTGCCGCCCTCCCGGGCGCGTCCTGGGGACCGGCGGTCGCCGTCCCCTGGGAGTCCACGGTCATGGTCTTATTCCTCGCGGTTCTGGGGCTCCCGCGCCCACCGGGGCACGGCCCGGGGGAGCGGGCCGCTGATCACTGCATCACTGCGACGCGCCGGTGGTGCGACCGGTGCGAAACCGGCCGCACCACCGGGGCTACGGATTACTGCTGGTTGATGCGCTCGTTGATGACCTTGTCGGCCGCCTCGCCGGCCTTCTTGGCGTCCTCACCCTTCAGGACCTTGGTCATGTAGTCCTTGATCGGGTTCGGGGCGGTCTCGACGTTCGCCCAGCCCGGGGTGACCGGGGTGACCTTGCCGGAGGCGGAGGAAGCGGCCATGGCCTCGGCGAAGGAGCCCGCGGCCGGCTTGAACTGCGCGGCGTCGGTGTTGGGAAGCAGCGCGCCCTCGGTGGCGGCGGCGTACTTCGTCATGAAGTCCTTGCCGGCGGCGAGCGCCAGCCACTCCTTCGCGAGGTCCTTGTTCTTGGAGCGCTCGGCGATGGCGAGGTTCGAGCCACCGAGGAAGACGGAGCCCGGCTTGTCGGCGGTCTTGCCCGGGATCGGGAAGTAGCCGAAGTCGGCGGTCTTGCCGGCCTTCTTCATGGCGTCGATCGCGCCGCCGGCCTCCCAGCCGAGACCGATCCAGGACGACACGCCGCCCTTGGGGACGATGTCGGTGGACTGCTGCGGGGTCGCCTCGTCCTTGTCCTTCGGAGCGGTCGAGTAGGACGCCAGCTCCTTGTAGAAGTTCATGGCGCTGGCGGCCTCGGGGGAGGACAGGTTGCCCTTCCACTTGTCGCCGTCCTTGACCGCCAGGTCGCTGCCCTCGTCCCAGATGAGGCCGGCGAGGACGTACCAGGACTGACCCGGCAGGTAGATCGCCTGCGACTTGGGGTCGGACGCCTTGAGCTTCTTCAGACCGTCGATCCACTCGGCGCGGGTCTTCGGCGGGGTGACACCGGCCTTCTTGAAGGCGGCCTTGTCGTAGACGACGACGCGGTTGGCGGCGTACCACGGGGCGGAGTAGAGCTTTCCGTCCAGCTCGTTGGAGGCGACCATGCCCTTGTTCCAGGCGTCGTAGCCGAGCGTGGCCTTGTCGCCGGACAGGTCGGCGAGACCGCCGGTGACCGCGTAGCCCGCGGTCTGCGTGTTGCCGAGCTCCAGGACGTCCGGCGGGGTGTCCTCGGAGAGGGCGGTGGTGACCTTCTCCTGGATGCCGTTCCAGATCTGCTTCTCGACCTTGACCTTGACGCCCGGGTGCTTGGCCTCGAAGGCCTTGTTCACCTCGGCCATCCAGGCGTCCGGCGCGGAGCCGTCCATGACCCAGACGGTCAGGGTCTTGTCGCCCCCGGCCGTGGCCTTGCCGCCGTCCTTGCCGCTGTCGCTGTCCGAACCACACGCAGCGATGGAGACCATCATGCCTGCGACGCCGATCGCCGCGATGAGCTTGCGCTTCACGCCACCCTCCTCAGGGATGCCTGCAACCCCTGCCCACCGCGCGAAGACATACGTCGGGTAGTGCTCGTGGGGCTGGGACCTGGTCTTTAATGGTTTAGACCAGTACCCGGAGCTTGGCCTAGACCTTTAGGGGTGTCAAGGGTGTATAAGAAGGGCAGTCGCGTCCGTTATCGGACCGACACCTGAGGGAGGGCGACGACCCGTGACCGGTCCGTGCCACCATGTGAGCCGCGACAGACGGAGGAGCCGGTGACGGCAGCAGCACAGGAGTCGGGAAGGCAGGCCATGGCCACGGACGCGGGCAGTACGGAGACAGAGAGCGGGACACCGACCCGCACCGCGCGCGTGCCCAAGTACTACCGGCTGAAGCGGCATTTGCTCGACATGACGGAGACCCTGCCGCCCGGCACACCGGTCCCGCCGGAGCGCACGCTCGCCGCCGAGTTCGACACCTCGCGCACCACCGTGCGCCAGGCGCTCCAGGAGCTGGTCGTCGAGGGCCGCCTGGAGCGCATCCAGGGCAAGGGCACGTTCGTGGCCAAGCCCAAGGTCTCGCAGGCCCTGCAACTCACCTCCTACACGGAGGACATGCGGGCCCAGGGCCTGGAGCCCACCTCGCAGCTCCTCGACATCGGGTACGTCACGGCCGACGACACCCTCGCCGGGCTGCTCGACATCTCGGCCGGCGGCCGGGTGCTCCGCATCGAGCGCCTGCGCCTCGCGAGCGGCGAGCCGATGGCGATCGAGACCACGCACCTGTCGGCGAAGCGCTTCCCCGCGCTGCGCCGCTCGCTGGTGAAGTACACCTCGCTGTACACCGCGCTCGCCGAGGTCTACGACGTGCACCTCGCCGAGGCCGAGGAAACCATCGAGACCTCCCTCGCCACCCCGCGCGAGGCCGGGCTGCTCGGCACGGACGTGGGCCTGCCGATGCTGATGCTCTCGCGCCACTCGCTGGACGCCCAGGGCGAGCCGGTCGAGTGGGTGCGGTCCGTGTACCGCGGCGACCGGTACAAGTTCGTGGCGCGCCTGAAGCGCCCCAACGGCTGAGCTTCCTCTCGTACGGCATGAATCGTCAGGCATGAACGGCCGCACCCCGGCGGGGGGTGCGGCCGTTCGGCGTTTCCGGAGGCCGTACGAGGCTTCCGCCGGGCCGCACGAGCCGGGCGGTACGAGCCGGGCCGCACGAGCCGGGCGGTACGAGCCGGGCCGCACGAGCCCGGCCCCGGGCAGACGTGACGGGCCCCCGGCACCTTCCGCCTGGCAGGAACGTGACGCCTCCCGGAAACCCGCTGGTGGGCGGCGCGCGGCGGCCCGTGGCACGGACTGGCCCCTAACGGCCACGCGGTTGGCGCCAGCCGGTTTCCGGTGACAGGGCACCCCCGGCAGGCCAGTCTTGGACATGTCGAAGCCGCCCGGCAGAGCCCGGGAGCGGCCCCGGGGACCCCACCCCCGCGACCTCCACTCCGCACCGTCCAGAAAGGCAGCCCCGCCATGCCCAGCAGCGCCCGATTCGCCACCTTCGCCCGCATTCGGATCCGTGCCGCCGTCGCCCTGGCCGTCCCCGCCGCCGCCGCGCTGACCCTCGTCCTCGCCGCCCAGCCGGCGCCCGCCGGGACGGCCGCCGTCACCGCCTCGGACGTGACCGCGACCGCTCAGCCCACCGACGGCGACGACGGCTTCTCCTGGGGCTGATCCCCATCTACCTCATCGGCGTCTCGATGAGGGAACCGGACGACGACCCCGCACCGGACACCGACCCCCCACCGGCCCCGTCCGCCGCACGACTCGTCGAGACGCTGCACCGCGTCGCCCGGCCGCAGGACCGCTTCGAGTCCGCCCGGGCGCTGGTCCTGGACCGGACCGTCCGTCTCGCCCTGTACATCCGGGGCCCCGACGAGATCGAGGCCGTCGGCCACGCGCTGCTGCTCTGCCGGCTCCTCCTCGGCCACTCCCCCGAGCTCTCCCGCCACCGCATCGCGGACTTCCGGCTCCTCTGACGCCCCCCACCGCCCGGGGAGCCCCGCCCCAAGGAACCCAAGGAACCCCCATGCCCAGGGCCCGTCCCAGCGTGTCCGTCATCATCCCCAACTACAACTACGAGAAGACCCTGCGCGCCTGCCTCACCTCGGTCCTCGCGCAGACCCACGCCCCGCTCGACGTCATCGTCGTGGACGACGCCAGCACCGACCGGTCCCGGGACATCGCCCGCGAGTTCGGCGTCGTCCTCATCGCAAGCCCCCACAACCGCGGGGTGTCCGCCGCCCGGAACATGGGGGCCGCCGCCGCCCGCGGCGAGGTCCTCTTCTTCCTCGACTCCGACACCGCCCTCCACCCCGAGGCCCTCGCCCACGCCGCCGACCTGCTCGCGGACGACCCCGGGCTCGGCTGCGTCCACGGGGTCCTCGACCCCGAACCGCTCTTCGACGACGGGCCCGTGGAGCGCTACCACGCCCTGCACGCCCACTTCTGGCGCCGCCGCGCCGCCGGCGAGGTCCGTACCGCCTTCTTCGCCCTCGGCGCGATCCGCAAGGAGGTCTTCGAGGCCACCGGCCCCTTCGACGAGAACCTCCGGGACTCGGAGGACGTCGAGTACAGCGGCCGGCTCGTCCGGACCCACCGCATCCTGATGACCGAGGCGATCCGCGGCCGGCACGACGACGTGGACCGGCTCGGGGCGATGCTCTCGGAGCAGTACCGGCGCTCGCAGCTGCTGATCGCGGCGCTCGGGCAGATGCGAGAGGGCGGGCTCACCGCCAACCGGCCGCTCGGCGTCCTCGCCGCCGCGCTGACGCTGCCCACCCTGTTCCTCGGCCTCCTCTCCCCCTGGCTGCTGCTGCTCCCGGCGCTGTGCGCGCTGCTCTTCGCCTGCGCCGATCCGGGCCTGAGCCGGTTCGCGCTGCGGACGCGGGGGCCGTGGTTCCTCGTCTACTTCACGGCGGTCCACTTCGCGCTGCACCAGGCGATCGTCCTCGGCGCGGCCCGCGGCACCGTCCGCTGGCTCACCGAGCCGGACTTCGGCCCGAGCGTGCGCCGCCGGGACGTCACCGCCGCCCCCACCACCTCCGTATGACCTCCCGTACGACCCTCCCCACAGGAGTACGTCCATGGCCACGCCCACGCTCACCGGCCGAGAAGCGCCGGCGGTCCGTCCGCCGGCCTCCCGTCCCCCCGGTCGTCTCGCCGACCTCACCGCCCTCGTCCGCCCCGGACAGTGGACGAAGAACCTGGTCGTCGTCCCCCTCGGGCTGCTCGGCGCACCCCGGCTCGACGGCGGCGCGCTCGTCGGCGCGCTGGCCGCGATCGCCGTCTTCACCCTCGCGTCCGCGCTGATCTACCTGGTCAACGACATCGGCGACCGGGACCGCGACCGGCGTCACCCGGAGAAGCGGTACCGGCCGATCGCCGCCGGACGGATCGGCGTCGGGACCGCCGTGTCCTTCGCCGCCGTGCTCGCCGCCCTCCTCGCGGGGACCGTCGGCCTGACCGCGCTCACCGGCACGGCCGAGCTCGCGGACTGGTGGCCGGTGGCCGCGTACATCGCGCTCAACGCCGCGTACAGCAAGGGCCTCAAGCACGTCCCGCTGGTCGACGTCTTCATCGTGGCCCTCGGCTTCGTGCTGCGGCTTGCCCAGGGGTGCCTGGCGGCGGGGAACCCGGTGCCGGACTGGCTCGCGCTCTGCGTCTTCTCCCTCTGCCTGCTGCTCATCCTGGGCAAGCGGCGCCACGAGATGGCCGTCGGCGGGGTGCTGCACCGGCCGGCGCTGCGCGGCTACACCCTCGGCTTCCTCGACCAGCTGCTCGCCTTCACCGCGGTCCTCACGGCGGTCAGTTACGTCCTGTACGTCCAGGGCAGTACGGCCTTCGGGGCGCACGGCCCGCTCGTCGCCGTGCTCTCCGCCCCGTTCGCGCTGTTCGGGCTGGCCCGCTACCTCCAGCTGATCGTGGTCGACTCTGGCGGCGGCAACCCCTCGCGGGCCCTGTTCAGCGACCGGACGACCGTCTCCAACGCCCTGCTCTGGTCGGCGCTGCTCGCCGGCGCGTGGCTGCTCGGCCGGCTCGGCTCATGACGGCGGTCACCGTTCCCGCCCCCGGAGGGGTACGGCGCCTGCTCCCCGTCCTCTTCCCCGTCGCGGTCGTCACGGGCATCGGATTCGCCCTGTACGGCCGGGCCGGCGAGCTCGCCGCGCTCGTCCTGCGGCCCGGCTCCGTCCCGTACCTCCTGGCGGCGCTCGCGGCCAACGCCCTCGCCGTCCTGCTCTCCATGGCCACCTGGCGAACCCTCCTGTCCGACCTCGGGCCGCGGGTGCCGGGCCGGACCGCGACCCGGATCTACTTCACCTCCTACCTCGGCAAGTACGTGCCGGGCGCCGTCTGGGGCGTCCTCGCCCAGCTGCGGATGGGCGGTGCGGCCGGAGTGCCCGCGCCGGTCGTGCTCGCCGTCTTCCTGCTCAACCTGATCGTGGCCGTCCTCACCGGTCTCGCCGTCGGCCCGATCGCCGCGCCCTGGACGATCGGCGCCGAGGCCTGGTGGCTGGTGCTGCCGGGCGCGGTCACCCTCGCCTTCGCCGTACGGCCCGGACTGCTCCACCGCCTCGCCGCTTTCGCCGCGCGCCTTGCCCGCCGCCCGGCCCCGGAGGCGCGGGCGAGCGACCGGGGCATGCGCCGGGCCCTCGCCTCCGCGACCGGCTCCTGGGCGGTCGGCGGACTCCACCTGTGGGCGCTCGCCGTGATGCTGGGCGCCCCGCCGCTGACCGCGCTGCCGGTCTGCGTGGGCGGCTTCGCCCTCGCCACGGCCGCCGCCAGCCTCGTGGTGGTGCTGCCGGACGGCTGGGGCGCCCGCGAGGCCCTGCTGCTCCTGGCCCTGACCGCCGTCCTGCCCTGGCAGGAGGCGACCGCCGTCGCCGTCGCCAGCCGGGTGGTGTGCACCCTCAGCGAGGTCATCGTCGGCGGCGCCGCCCTCCTCCTGACCCTCCCCCACCGCACGACTCCCCCCACCGACCCGAAGGAACGGACATGACCGCCCTCTACACCGTCGACGACTGCGAGTCGCTGACGCCCAAGCAGGTCCACGGCCTGTACAAGGACCACGTCAACAAGAGCCAGGTCTCCCTGATGACCTCCTTCGGCTTCGGCCAGGAGCTCGTGGAGAGCGCCGAGGGCGTCTGGATCACCCAGCGCGACGGCCGCCGTGTCCTCGACTTCACCGGCGGTGTCGGCGTCCTGAACCACGGCCACAACCACCCCCGGATCCTCGCCGCCCGGCAGCGCTTCCAGGAGCGGAAGAGCATGGAGGTCCACAAGACGTACTTCTCGCCGTACGTCGCGGCCCTCGGCCACAACCTGGCGGAGCTGCTGCCCGGCGACCTGAACATGTCGTTCTTCCCGAACTCCGGCGCGGAGGCGGTCGAGGGCGCGGTCAAGCTGGCGTACAAGTACCACGGCGGCCGGCGCTCCCGGGTGCTGCGGGCCGACATCTCCTTCCACGGCAAGCTGCTCGGCTCGGGCAGCCTGACCGGCCAGAACCAGTCAGGGTTCCAGTTCCCCGGAATCCCGGGCGTGGGGATCTTCCGGTACGGGGACCTCGACTCGGTCCGGCAGCTCGTCGCCGAACTCCGCACCGACAAGGGCGGGTCGGACGTGTACGCGATCCTCATCGAGCCGCTGTCGGCGTCGACGATGAACGAGTGCTCGGAGGAGTTCCTGCGCGGGCTGCGGGAGCTGTGCACGGCCGAGGACATCGTGCTGCTCTTCGACGAGATCTACACCGGCTGGGGCAAGACCGGCACCCTCTTCCACTTCATGCGGTACAAGGGTCTGGTCCCCGACGTCCTCACCACCTCGAAGTCCTTCGGCGGCGGCAAGTCGTCCATCTCCGCCTTCGTCGCCCGGGAGCCGGTCTTCCGCAAGGCGTACGACAACCTCACGGACGCCCTGCTCCAGTCGACCTCCACCACCTACTACGGCTTCGGCGAGGAGGCGGTCACCGCGATCGAGGCCGTCAACGTGGCCGTCGAGGACGACTACCCGGCCCGCGCCCGGGACATCGAGCGGATCCTCGCCCCGGGTCTGGAGCGGATCGCGAAGGAGTACCCGGACGTGGTGGCCGAGGTCCGCGGCCACGGCGCGCTGCACGGCGTCTTCCTGCACAAGGGCCCGAAGATCCTGGAGCTGGTGACGAAGCTGGTGCCGGGCGCGATGACGAAGGACCCGCGCTTCCGCACCAAGCTCATCACGTCCTCGGTGGTCAACGCCCTGTACCGGGACCACGGGATCTACACGTACTACACGCTCAACGGCGAGAACCCGCTGATGGTCGCCCCCTCGCTGGTCGCCGAGCCGCACGAGGTCGAGTTCTTCCTGGACTGCCTCGACAAGACCCTGGCCCAGGGTCTGCCCCGTCTGCTCACCCGTTTCGTCAAGGAGAAGGTGTCGTCGCTGTGGTAGAGCGCATCGTGGTCACCGGCGGTGCCGGAATGCTCGGTTCGACCCTGATCGAGCGGCTGCTCGACGACGGCCGGCAGGTGCACTGCGTGGACCTGCGGGCCCCCCGCACGGAGCACGCCCACCTCACGCACACGGTCTCCGACGTCCGGGACACCGTGACGATGAAGCGGGTCACGGCCGACGCCGACGTGGTGGTGCACTGCGCCGCCGCCCTGCCCAGCTACCCGGCGGACACCATCCGCTCGGTGATCGTCGGCGGGACGGAGGCGGTCCTGACGGCCGCCGAGGCGAACGCCGTGCCCCGGGTCGTGCACATCTCCTCGACCGCCGTGTACGGCCTGCCGAAGGTGGTGCCGACCCCGGAGGAGTACCCGCGCGAACCGGTCGACACGTACAGCGCCGCCAAGGCGGAGGCCGAGGAGGTCGCCGAGCGCTTCCGGGGCCGGGAGATGTGCGTGCCGATCCTGCGGCCCAAGACCTTCCTCGGACCCGGCCGGATGGGGCTCTTCGCGATGCTCTTCGAGTGGGCCGAGGAGGGCCGGAACTTCCCCGTCCTCGGGCGGGGCGACGTCCGCATCCAGATGTTCGACGTGGCCGACCTGGTCGACGCGGTCGTCACCGCGATGGAGGCGCCGGCCGAGCGCGCCGACGACACCTTCAACCTCGGCGCCACCGAGTTCGGCACGATACGCGAGGACTTCCAGGCGGTCCTGGACGCGGCCGGGCACGGCAAGCGGGTCCGCTCGCTGCCCGCGAGGCCCGCGCTCGCCGCACTCAGCCTGCTCCAGCGCTCCGGGCTCTCCCCGGTCTACGGGCGCCTGCTCCACAAGCTCCTCGACGACAGCTTCGTCTCCACCGACAAGGCGCGGGACGTCCTCGGCTTCCGGCCGAAGCACTCCAACCAGGACGCGATCCTGCGCACCTTCGCCTGGTGGCGGGAGCAGCAGCGCACCGCCGTCGCCCGCCCCGCGAAGAAGAGCGAGGGCGTCACCAGTGTCGAACCGTGGCGGCAGGGGGCCCTCTCCCTCGCCAAGGTCCTCTTCTAGGAGCACCCGATCATGTCCCTCCCCCTGGTCTCCGTCATCGTCCCCAACTACAACTACGGCCGCTCGATCGGCCTGTGCGTCGAGGCCGCCCTCGCCCAGACGTACCCGAACATCGAGGTCGTCGTCGTCGACGACTGCTCCACCGACGACTCCGCGGCGATCGCCGCCGCGGCCGGCGCCCGGGTGGTCTCCACCGGCGTCAACAGCGGGGTCGCGGTCGCCCGCAACCTCGGCGCGGAACTCTCCTCCGGCGAGATCCTGGTCTTCCTCGACTCCGACGTCGCCATGCACCCCGACGCGGTCGCCAAGTCGGTCGAACTGCTCGCCTCCGGGCAGGGGTACGGCGCGATCTGCGGCACCTACGAGCCGGAGCCGCTGATCCGGGACAGCCTCATCGAGGAGTACCGCTCGCTCCAGCAGTACTACCTGCTGCTGAAGTCGGAGGGGGTCATCGACACCGTCCACACCGCGATCCTGGCCATGCCCCGGCGGGTCTTCGACGAGGTGGGGCCGTTCAACCCGATCCTGCGGCACACCGAGGACCAGGACTACGGGCGGCGGATCTCCGAGCGGTACACGGTGCTGAGCTCCCTGGAGGTGCGCGGCCGGCACGACCACGACGACACCGTGCGGATCGTCCTCGACAAGGTCTTCGCCCGCGCCCGGCTCGCCGTGCCGCTCATCCTCGGCAGGCGCCACCTCCAGGGCGGCTTCGTCACCGGCCCGCGCGCGGGCGCCAGCCTCGCCGCGCCCCTGACGGTCGCCGCGCTGGCCGCGCCGCTCCTGTGGGGGGCCGCGTGGGCGCTCCTTCCGCTCGCGCTGTTCGTCCTCGGCGTCTGGGGCGACCTGGACATGTACCGGGAGGTGCGACGCCACCGGGGGCGGCTGTTCCTCGGCTACTTCGTGGCCGTCAACTTCCTGGTGAACCTGACGGTGTTCGCGGCGATCGGCGTCGCGGGCATGCAGTGGCTGTGCTCGAAGCGGTTCCGGCACCTGTACGACCCGCAGCCGCGCCCCGACCTCGCGCGCGTGGGCGTGGGTGCCTCGGCGGCCGACCATGGCTGACACGCTCGCCCCGGCGGAGGCCGTCCGAGCCGGCCCGGCCCGGCGCCGCTGGAACGGGCCGGTCCTCGGCTCGGCCCTCGCCTGGCTCGTGCTGCTCCTCGTGGAGTGGGCGGCGGACGGCCGGATCTGGCTCGGGCACCTGGTCGGCATCGTGCCGCCGGCGGTCTTCGCCCTCGTGCCGCTCGGGCTCGCGGCCCTCGCCCCGCTCGCCCGGGGCGCCGCCCGGTGGCGGAGCCTCGCGGCCGCCGCGCTCGCCCTGATCCTGGGCTTCGGGCAGTCGGGCTTCGACCCGGCGGCGCTGTGGCGGGCGGAGCCGCGGCCCGGCCCGGAGGCGGTACGGGTCTTCGCCTGGAACACCAACTCGTGGAACCAGCTCCTCGGCACCCAGGACCACTTCTACGCCTTCCTGAAGGCGAAGGACGCGGACGTGTACCTGCTGCACGAGTACCAGCACGTCACCGCCGACCGGAAGGGCAAGCTGCCGGTCGACGACCTGGCGCGGCTGCGGCGGGAGTTCCCCGGCTACCAGGTGGCCGTCCGGGGCGAGCTGGTGACGCTCTCCCGCTTCCCGATCCTGCGGCAGCCGGCGGTGGGCCCGGCCCGGGAGGTGCCGCCGGGCGCCGACTGGCCGACGGAGTACCTCGCGAACAAGGTGCTGCGGACGGACGTGCTGGTCAGGGGCCGTGCGGTGTCCTTCTACAACGTGCACATGCCGGTGTGGAACAGCATGCCGGACGGCCTCCTCTCCGCCGCCTTCTACCGCCACATGCGGGAACGGTTCGCCCCGCGCCGGGCGCAGTACGAGGGCCTGGAGGCCGACCTGGCGGCCAACCGCAACCCGGTGGTGGTGGCCGGCGACTTCAACGCGACGGCCGCGATGGCGGACCTCGACCCGCTCCGGGAGCGCCTCGACGACGCGGCGGAGGTGAGCACCGACCCGTACCCGACGAGCTGGGAGGAGGGCGGCTGGAAGCCCTTCTGGCGGACCGACTGGGCGTTCACCGGGAACGGGGCGCGGGCCGAGCGGTACGAGTTCGGCGCGCCGGAGAAGCTCTCCGACCACGCCGTGCAGGACCTGTGGGTGTCGCTGCCGGGGAGTGGATGACGGCGATGGTGCTGTCCTGCGCCCTGGTCTGGGCGGTGTTCCTCGCGCTGCACCTCGCGCTCAACGGCCGCTGGTGGCCGTGGCTCGCGGTCTCGCTGCTGCCGCCGGTCGTCTTCGCGGCCGTGCCGCTCGTCCTGCTCGCCGCCGCGCTCGTCACCGGAGACCGGCTCGCGGCGGCGCTCGCCGCGGGCTGCCTGCTGGCGGCCTGGCCGCAGAACGGGATCAATCTGCGGGCCCTCGCCCCGCGCACGGAGGCCCCGGACGGGCTGCGGCTCGTGTCCTGGAACACCCAGCACTGGAACCAGGGCGGCGACCCCGACCGCTTCTACGCCTTCCTGGGCTCGCTCGACGCCGACGTGTACGTCCTCCAGGAGTACCTGAACGGCTTCGAGGGCGGCGAGGTCTGGGACATCGACGACGGGGACCGGCTGCGCGCGGAGTTCCCCGGCCACCACCTGGCCGTCGACAACAACTCCGTGACGCTGTCCCGGTTCCCGCCCGCCGGGCCGCCCGTGCCGGTCGGCGCCTGCTCGCTCCGGGTGGACCTGCGGGTCGGGGACGGCGTCCTGTCGACGTACAACGTGCACATCCCGGTCCAGCTCACGGTGATGAACCCGCTGCGGCCGGCCTTCCTCCGGGACATGCGGCGCCGGGCGGCCGCCCGCGACCGGGAGTACGCGGCGCTCGTCGCCGACCTGCGGGGCAACCCGCACCCGGTCGTGGTGACCGGGGACTTCAACACCAGCGCCGCCATCGGCGACATCCGCCGGATGCCCCGCTCGCTGCGCGACGTGATCGGCGCGTGCCGCTCGCTCTGCCCGGCCAGCTGGAACGCCCGCGCGCGGCTGCGGCTGTGGCGGATCGACTGGGCGTTCACGGGCGGCGGCGCCCGGGTCGGCTCGTACCGCTTCCGCGACGCGGAGGGCCTCTCGGACCACCTGGTCCAGGAGCTGACCGTCACCGTACGAACCGTTCGAGAGAGAGGGAAGTAGCCATGGAGTACACGAACCTGGGCGGCCCTGAGGGCCCCCGCGTCAGCACGCTGTGCCTCGGCACCCTGCCGTTCGGCACCCGGATCGACGAGGCCGCGGCCTTCGCCGTCCTCGACCGTTTCCACGAGGCCGGCGGCACCTTCATCGACACCGCGAACACGTACGCCTTCTGGGAGCCGGGCGCGACCGGCGCCGAGAGCGAGCTGCTCATCGGCCGGTGGCTGCGCAGCCGGGGCGTCCGGGACGAGATGGTGCTCGCCACCAAGGTCGGGGCGCTGCCGGACCCGCCGGGTTCGGCCTGGCCGGAGTGCGCGGAGGGGCTGTCGGCGCCGGTGATCCGCCGCCAGGTGGAGGAGAGCCTGCGGAACCTGGGCACGGACCGGATCGATCTGTACTACGCGCACATCGACGACCGGAAGACGCCGGTCGCGGAAACGATGGGCGCCTTCGGCGAGCTCGCGGACGTCGGGAAGATCGGCCGGGCCGGCTGCTCGAACTTCGCGGCCTGGCGGATCGAGGAGTCGCGGGGCGCGGCGGCCGCCGCCGACGTGCCGGACTACGCGGCCGTGCAGCAGCGGTACACGTATCTGCGGCCGCGCCCCGGCGCGGAGTTCGGGGTGAACCCGCATGCCTCGGAGGAGCTGCTGGACTATCTGGGGACGCGGCCGGAGCTGACGTTCACGGCGTACACGACGCAGCTGACGGGGGCGTACACCGATCCGGGCAAGGAGATCCCGGAGCAGTACCGGCACGAGGGTTCGGAGCGGCGACTGAAGGTGCTCGCCGAGGTGGCGGGCGAGCTCGGGGTGACCGCCGGCCAGGTGGTGCTGGCCTGGGCGCTGGGCGGCGGGCTGCCCGTCCTGCCGGTGATCGGGGCGAGTTCGCCGGAGCAGCTCGACGAGTCGCTGGCCGCGGCGGGGCTGCGCCTGGACGACGAGTTGAGGAAGCGGCTCGACGATGTGGACTGAGCGGGTGCGGGCCGTCGTGCTGCGGCACCGGGTGGCGGTCGGGGTGGCGTGGCTGCTCGTGCTGGTCCTGGGCGGGGCGGCGGCGGTCCTGGGCCTGGGGCGGCTCGACCAGTCGTTCACCGCCTCCGGCGGGCCGGGCCACCGGGCGAACCAGGCGATCCAGGAGCGGTACGGGAACGGGGCCGCGGTCGCCCCGCTGGTCGCGGTCGTGACGTGGCCGGCGGGGACGGACGTACGGGCCGGGGGGACCCGGCTGGCGGATGCCCTGGAGCGGGCGGCGGGCCCGGGCGCGCGGACGGTCTCGTACGCGGGGACGGGCGACGAGGGGTTCCTCGGCGCGGACGGGCGGACCGTGTACGCGCTGGTGTACCCGGCGGCGGGGAAGCCGGACCTGGCGGGCCTGACGGCCGTCGAGGAAGCGGCGGTCACGCTCCGGGCGGGGCTGCGGTCGGCGCTGCCCGAGGCCCGGGTCGAGGTGACGGGGGTGCTGCCGCTCCAGCACGACAGCGCGCTCGCGGGTCCGGGCCCGGTGGCTCTCGCGGCGAAGGCCGTCTGTGCCCTCGGGCTGCTGCTCGTGCTCGTCCTGGCGTTCCGCTCGGCGCTCGGGGTCCTGGGGCCGCTGCTGCTCGCCGCCGTGACCTCGGTGGGGGCGCTCGTCCTGGTGGAGGCGGTGGCCGGGTTCACCGAGATCGGCTTCGTCGTGGTGTACCTGGTGCCGGTGACGGCGCTCGTGGTGGCGGTGCACCGCTGGGCGCAGCCGCCGGGGACCGCCGCACGGTCGGCGGTGACGGGCGGCGCGGCGGGCGCGGCGGCCTGCGCGGTCCTGGCGCTCTTCCCCGCCGCGTTCCTGCGGTCGGTCGGGGTGGCGGGCCTCGCGGTCTGCGTGGTGGGCACGGCGGCGGCCGTGACGCTGGGGCCGGTGCTGCGGTCGGTGTCCCGGCCGGTGGTGCGGAGGCCCGTACGGGGCACCCGGACGGTCCCGGCGACCGGTCTCGTCCTCCTCGTCCTCCTCACCGGGGCGGCCACCCAGCTGCGGGTCGGCAATCCGGAGGCCCGTGCCCTGGTGGCGAGCGGTCCGGCCCGGGACGGTCTCGACCGGCTGACGGCGGCCGGGGTGCCGTCGGGGGTGCTGAACCCGCTGGAGGTCCTGGTGCCCGGGGGCACGGACCCGGCGGCGGTGGCCGCGCGGGCGGCGCGGGTCCCGGGTGTGCTGCTCGCGGCGGCGCCCGCCGACTGGCGCCGCCCCGGATCCGCGGTGGTGGTCGTCGTGCCGGAGGAGGAGCCGATGACGGCGGCCGGGGCCGTCACGGTGACGGCGCTGCGGTCGGCGCTCGTGGACACGGGCGCCGTGGTGGGCGGTTCGGGTGTGGTGGACCGCGATCTGGTGGACGGGGTGTACGGGCTGCTTCCGTTCGCGGTCCCGGTGGCGGCCCTGGCGGCGTTCGGGGTGCTCACCCGGCGGCTGGGGCCGGGCGCGGCGGGGCGGGCGGTGATCGGCGGGCTGCTCGCGGCGGGCGCGGCGGCGGGGGCGCTGGTGGTGCTGTGGCAGTGGGGCCCGGCGGGGACCGGCGCGGTGACGGGCTGGGTGCCGCTGGTGGTGGGCGCCTTCGCGTTCTGTGTGTCCCTGGAGCGGGCGGCGGCCTCGGCGGCGGGCGGGCCCGGCTGGGCCGGTCCGGTGGCGGCGGGCGCGGGCGCGCTGGCGGTGCTCGCGGTGGGGATCGGCCCGCAGGTCGAACTGGCCCTGCTGGTCTCGGGGTTCGCGGCGGGCGCGGTGTGCGACGCGCTGGCCGGCGTACGGACGGGAGCGCATCCCGGAGTTCACCTCGATTGGTCTAGACCTAGACCGCTCCTCCCCTCTAGCATCGACGACCGCGATCACGAGTACGACCGGTCGCGCGACGGAACGTGACGAGGGGGAGATACCTGATGCTGGAGGCGCTCGGCATAAAGGAGTCGACGGAGGCCGTCTACCGCCTGCTCCTGGAGCGGCCCGAGTACGACGTGACGGAGATGGCCGCCCATCTGGGCCGCCCCGAACCGGAGGTCCGCGAGGCTCTCGCCTGTCTCGCGGACCTCAAGCTCGTCCTCATGGACGACTCCTCGGGCCAGGCCGAACCCTTCAACCCGGACGTCGGCTTCTCCTTCCTGCTCTCCCGCGCCGAGGCCGAGCTGAGCAAGCGCAAGCGCCAGGTCGAGCAGGCGGGCCGGGCCGTGGCCGGCATCCTCGCCTCGTACGCCGACTGCCCCGAACCGGGCGTCCGGCACGACCTCGTGGACCGCATCACGGGACTCGACCAGGTCCGCGAACGGCTGGAGGACCTGGCCGCGAACGCCCGCACCGAGTGCCTCTCGCTGCTGCCCGGCGGCGCCCAGCTCCCGGACACCATGGACGCGAGCCAGCCGCTCGACCAACTCGCCCTGGAGCGCGGGGTGAAGATCCGCTCGATCTACCAGGAGAGCTTCCGCAACGACCCGCCGACCGTCGAGTACGTGCGCTGGTACTGCGACCTCGGCGGCGAGGCGCGGACCGTGCCCGTGGTCCCGATGCTCATGGTGATCGTCGACCGCGAGGCCGCGCTCGTCCCCGTCGACCCGGAGGACGGCCGCGCGGGCGCGCTCGAAGTGCGCAGCCCCGGCCTGGTCCACGCGCTCGTGGTGCTCTTCGACCGGCTGTGGGACGCGGGCACCCCCTTCGGCGAGGCCCCGCGCCGCGACGCGCACGACCTCTCCCCGCAGGAGCGGGAGTTGCTGATGCTCCTGGGCATCGGCTGCACGGACGACATCGCGGCCCGGCGGCTCGGGGTCTCGCTGCGGACCGTCCGCCGGATGAGCTCGGAGCTGATGAACCGCCTGGGCGCGCGCAGCCGGTTCGAGGCGGGCGTGCGGGCGGCGAAGGAGGGCTGGCTCTGAAGCGGCGAGGGGGCCGGCTCCGACGAAGCCCCGAAGAATCGCTTCCGTTATGCGGACAGGGGTTCCCAGCACGGGAGCAGTCCCCTAGATTTCCCCAGCATTACCGAGGTGATCAGCGAGGGGACGGGAATCGCCATGTCAGACACGCCAGATGCGACACAAGGGAAACAACCGACCATCACAGCCCTGCGGGTGGTGATCGCGCTCTGCCTGTTCGCCCCGTTCGTGGCGATGCTCTGGGTGAGCTCCTACGCGAAGGTCGAACCGCTCTTCGCCGGCATCCCGTTCTTCTACTGGTACCAGATGCTCTGGGTGCTGATCTCCACGGTGCTCACCATGGTCGCGTACAAGCTGTGGCAGCTGGACCAGCGTGCCCGCAAGGGAGGTGACGCGCGATGAAGGACGTGACCGGCGTGAACGGCGTGGCGCTCGGCGTCTTCGTCTTCTTCTTCCTGGCCGTCACGGTCATGGGCTTCCTGGCCGCGCGCTGGCGCAAGGCCGAGAACGAGCACAGCCTCGACGAATGGGGTCTGGGCGGCCGCTCGTTCGGCACCTGGGTCACCTGGTTCCTGCTCGGCGGCGACCTCTACACGGCGTACACCTTCGTCGCCGTCCCCGCGGCCATCTACGCGGCGGGCGCGGCCGGCTTCTTCGCCGTGCCGTACACGATCCTGGTGTACCCGCTGATCTTCACCTTCCTGCCGCGCCTCTGGTCGGTCTCGCACAAGCACGGATACGTCACCACCTCCGACTTCGTGCGCGGCCGCTTCGGTTCCAAGGGCCTCTCGCTCGCGGTGGCGGTCACCGGCATCCTCGCCACCATGCCGTACATCGCGCTCCAGCTCGTCGGCATCCAGGCCGTCCTGGACGTGATGGGCGTCGGCGGCGGCGAGGGCACCAACTGGTTCGTCAAGGACCTGCCCCTGCTCATCGCCTTCGGTGTCCTCGCGGCGTACACGTACTCCTCCGGCCTGCGCGCCCCGGCGCTCATCGCCTTCGTCAAGGACACCCTGATCTACATCGTCATCGCGGTGGCGATCATCTACATCCCGATCAAGCTGGGCGGCTTCGACGAGATCTTCGCCAAGGCCGGCGAGGCGTACGCGACGGTCAACCCGGCCACCGGCAAGCCGAAGGGCGCGCTCGTGCCCGGCGAGGCGGGCCAGTGGACGTACGCGACGCTCGCGCTCGGCTCGGCGCTCGCGCTCTTCATGTACCCGCACTCCATCACGGCGACGCTGTCGTCCCGGAGCCGCAACGTCATCCGCCGCAACACCACGATCCTGCCGCTGTACTCGCTGATGCTGGGCCTGCTCGCGCTGCTCGGCTTCATGGCGATCGCCGCCGGGATCAAGGTCAAGAACGGCCAGCTCGCCATCCCGCAGCTCTTCGAGACCATGTTCCCCGACTGGTTCGCGGGCGTCGCGTTCGCCGCGATCGGCATCGGCGCGCTCGTCCCGGCCGCGATCATGTCGATCGCCGCGGCCAACCTCTTCACCCGCAACATCTACAAGGACTTCATCAAGCCGGACGCCACCCCGGCCCAGGAGACCAAGGTCTCCAAGCTGGTGTCCCTCCTGGTGAAGGTCGGCGCGCTCGTCTTCGTCCTGACCATGGACAAGACGGTCGCGATCAACTTCCAGCTGCTCGGCGGCATCTGGATCCTGCAGACCTTCCCGTCGCTCGTCGGCGGTCTCTTCACCCGCTGGTTCCACCGCTGGGCGCTGCTCGCCGGCTGGGCCGTCGGCATGGTCTACGGCACGCTCGCCGCGTACGGCGTCGCCAGCCCGACCCAGAAGCACTTCGGCGGCTCCTCCGCCGAGATCCCGGGCATCGGCGAGATCGGCTACATCGGTCTCACCTCCTTCGTGCTCAACGTCGTCGTCACGGTCGTCCTGACCTTCGTCCTCAAGGCCGTCAAGGCCCCCGAGGGCGTCGACGAGACCTCCCCGGAGGACTACACGGCGGACGCGGGCGACGCCGGGGTCAAGGACCTCCCGACGGTCGGCGCCGCGGTGCACTGACCCACGGACGCGCACCAGAGGGGCCCGGAGAAACTCCGGGCCCCTTCGCGTGCGGCGGAGGCAGACTGGGGCGCATGGACTTCACGATCAGGGCGGTACGGCCCGAGGAGTACGAGGAGCTCGGCGACCTGACCGGGCTGACCTATCTGAACGACGGGCTGCTGCTGCACGGCGAGGACGACTTCTATCTGGACGTGCTCCGCGACACGGCCCGGCGGGCGCGCGAGAGCGAGGTGCTCGTCGCCGTCGACGCGGAGGGCGGGATCATCGGCGGGGTGACCTTCGCCCCCGGCGGCACCACCTGGGCGGACATCGGCGTCACCGGCGAGGCCGAGTTCCGGATGCTCGTGGTGGCACCCGGGGCCCGCGGCAGGGGCGTCGGGGAGGCGCTCGTACGCGCGTGCGTGGACCGGGCGAGGGCCCTGCCGGAGTGCGCGCGGCTCGTGCTCTCCACGGACTCGAAGATGGTCTCGGCGCACCGGATCTACGAGCGGATGGGCTTCGTCCGCACCCCGGACCGGGACTGGCAGCCGATCCCCGACCACTCTCTGCTGACGTACGCCCTGGAGCTGTGACTGCCGGGACCGACACAACATGTGGGGGGTGCCACGAGCGGCGCCCCCCACATGTATGCTCATGCTCGCTGTCGACGCAGGGGAATCCGGCGCGAATCCGGAACTGTCCCGCAACGGTGTGCTTCGTGCGGTTTCGTACGGGGTGAGTCCGAGGACCTGCCGGCAGCGCGCCCGGTCCGTCCGGTCCGGGTGCCACAGACGTCCGGGCCTCGCGGAGTTGGGTCGGTGGACGCGGTGCCGCCGTGCGTACGGCC
This sequence comes from Streptomyces sp. R-07, assembly GCF_049913175.1. NCBI lineage: Bacteria > Bacillati > Actinomycetota > Actinomycetes > Kitasatosporales > Streptomycetaceae > Streptomyces > Streptomyces sp. R-07. Next base: position 5,319,743 of record NZ_CP183978.1, on the reverse strand, counting down.
GCCCCGTTCCCGCCTCCCCGCCCTGGCCCCGAGCCGAGCGAGGGAGAGCCCCCACGTGACCATCGCGCCCGCCGATCCGGCCGCAGCGATCGAGACCGACGGACCCGGGACCGTACTCCTGCGGACCCTGACCGATCTCACCGCCGACCTCCCGGACACCGACCCCGGCAAGGTCGCCGCCGCCGCGCTGCGCGGCCGCAGCGCCACGTCGGACGAGGCGGAGCTGCGCGAGCTGGCCACGGAGGCGGCCGCCGGTCTGATCGCCGACGACCCGGCGTACTCCCGGCTCGCCGCCCGGCTCCTCACGATCACCATCGCCGACGAGGCGGCCGGCCAGGGCGCCGTCTGCTTCTCGGCCTCCGTCGCCGTCGGTCACCGCGAGGGCCTGATCGCCGACCGCACCGCCGAGTTCGTCGCGCTGCACGCGGAGCGGCTCGACGCGACGATCGACGCGGCCGGCGACGACCGCTTCGGCTACTTCGGTCTGCGCACCCTCTACTCGCGCTACCTGCTGCGCCACCCGATCACCCGCAAGGTCGTCGAGACCCCGCAGCACTTCATGCTGCGCGTCGCCTCCGGCCTGGCCGAGGACGACTCGGTGCGCGCGCTCGACGAGGTGGCCGCGCTGTACGGCCTGATGAGCCGTCTGGACTACCTGCCGTCCTCCCCCACGCTCTTCAACTCCGGCACCCGCCACCCGCAGATGTCCTCCTGCTACCTCCTGGACTCCCCGCAGGACGAGCTGGACTCCATCTACGACCGCTACCACCAGGTCGCGCGCCTCTCGAAGCACGCGGGCGGCATCGGCCTCTCCTACTCCCGCATCCGCGCCCGCGGTTCGCTGATCCGCGGCACCAACGGGCACTCCAACGGCATCGTGCCGTTCCTGAAGACCCTCGACGCCTCCGTCGCCGCCGTGAACCAGGGCGGCCGCCGCAAGGGCGCCGCCGCGGTCTACCTGGAGACCTGGCACGCGGACATCGAGGAGTTCCTGGAGCTCCGCGACAACACGGGCGAGGACCAGCGCCGTACGCACAACCTGAACCTGGCGCACTGGATCCCGGACGAGTTCATGCGCCGGGTCAACGCCGACGCCGAGTGGTCGCTGTTCTCCCCGGCGGACGTGCCCGAGCTCGTCGACCTGTACGGCGAGGAGTTCGACGCCGCCTACCGCAAGGCCGAGGCGGCGGGCCTGGCCCGCAAGACGATGCCGGCCCGCGACCTGTACGGCCGGATGATGCGGACCCTCGCGCAGACCGGCAACGGCTGGATGACCTTCAAGGACGCGTCCAACCGGACCGCGAACCAGACGGCCGAGCCCGGCACGGTCGTCCACTCCTCGAACCTGTGCACCGAGATCATCGAGGTCACGAACGACGGTGAGACCGCGGTCTGCAACCTGGGCTCGGTCAACCTGGGCGCCTTCGTGTCGGGTTCGGACATCGACTGGGAGCGCCTGGACGAGACCGTCCGCACGGCCGTCACCTTCCTCGACCGGGTCGTCGACATCAACTTCTACCCGACCGAGCAGGCCGGGCGTTCCAACGCCCGCTGGCGCCCGGTCGGCCTGGGCGCGATGGGCCTCCAGGACGTCTTCTTCCAGCTGAAGCTGCCGTTCGACTCCCCCGAGGCGCGCGCGCTGTCCACCCGGATCGCCGAGCGGATCATGCTGGCGGCGTACGAGGCGTCCGCCGACCTCGCCGAGCGCAGCGGCCCGCTCCCCGCCTGGGACAAGACCCGCACCGCGCGGGGCGTGCTGCACCCCGACCACTACGACGTGGAGCTCAACTGGCCGGAGCGCTGGGCCGCGCTGCGCGAGCGCATCGCCGCCGTCGGCATGCGCAACAGCCTCCTCCTCGCCATCGCGCCGACCGCGACGATCGCCTCGATCGCGGGCGTCTACGAGTGCATCGAGCCGCAGGTCTCCAACCTGTTCAAGCGCGAGACGCTGTCCGGCGAGTTCCTCCAGGTCAACTCGTACCTCGTCGACGAGCTGAAGAAGCTCGGCGTGTGGGACGCGCAGACCCGCGAGGCGCTGCGCGACGCCAACGGCTCGGTCGCCGGCTTCACCTGGGTCCCGGCCGAGGTGCGCGAGCTGTACCGCACGGCCTGGGAGATCCCGCAGCGCGGCCTCATCGACATGGCCGCCGACCGGACCCCGTTCCTGGACCAGTCGCAGTCGCTGAACCTGTTCATGGAGACGCCGACGATCGGCAAGCTGTCGTCGATGTACGCGTACGCCTGGAAGCAGGGCCTGAAGACGACGTACTACCTGCGCTCCCGCCCGGCGACCCGGATCGCCCGCGCGGCACAGGCCGCCGCCCCGATCCCCGTCCAGCAGGCGGCCCCCGACGCGGACGCCGTCGCCTGCTCCCTGGAAAACCCCGAGTCCTGCGAGGCCTGCCAGTAATGAGTACCGAGAAGAAGAACCTCCTGGATCCGGGCTTCGAGCTCACGCTCCGTCCCATGCGCTACCCGGACTTCTACGAGCGCTACCGGGACGCCATCAAGAACACCTGGACCGTGGAGGAGGTCGACCTCCACTCGGACGTCGCCGACCTCGCCAAGCTCACCCCCGGTGAGCAGCACATGATCGGCCGGCTGGTCGCGTTCTTCGCGACGGGCGACTCGATCGTGTCGAACAACCTGGTGCTGACGCTCTACAAGCACATCAACTCCCCGGAGGCGCGGCTGTACCTGAGCCGTCAGCTCTTCGAGGAAGCGGTCCACGTCCAGTTCTATCTGACGCTGCTCGACACCTACCTGCCCGACCCGGCCGACCGCGCGGCGGCCTTCGACGCGGTCGAGGAGATCCCCTCCATCCGCGAGAAGGCGCAGTTCTGCTTCAAGTGGATGGACTCGGTCGAGAAGATCGAGAAGCTGGAGACGGCCGCCGACCGCCGCCGCTTCCTGCTGAACCTGATCTGCTTCGCGGCGTGCATCGAGGGCCTGTTCTTCTACGGCGCCTTCGCGTACGTGTACTGGTTCCGCTCCCGCGGCCTGCTGCACGGCCTGGCGACCGGCACCAACTGGGTGTTCCGGGACGAGACGATGCACATGAACTTCGCCTTCGAGGTCGTGGACACCGTCCGCAAGGAGGAGCCGGAGCTCTTCGACGACGCGCTCCAGCAGCAGGTCACGGACATGCTGAAGGAGGCCGTCGAGGCGGAGCTGCAGTTCGGCCGCGACCTGTGCGGCGACGGACTGCCGGGCATGAACACCGAGTCGATGCGCGAGTACCTCCAGTGCGTCGCCGACCAGCGCCTCCAGCGCCTCGGCTTCCCGCCGGTGTACGGCTCGGAGAACCCGTTCGCGTTCATGGAGCTCCAGGGCGTCCAGGAACTGACCAACTTCTTCGAACGCCGCCCGTCCGCCTACCAGGTGGCGGTCGAGGGCTCGGTGGACCTCGACGAGGACTTCTAAGGCCGGTACGGCGAAGGGCCCCGCACTCCTCGGAGTGCGGGGCCCTTCGTCATGGGGTCAGGCGTTGGGGACCGTCTCGTAGCGCGGGGTGCCCTCTTCCATCTGGCGCAGGGCGTCCTTGCGGTCACGCTTCGACAGCTTGTCGATGTACAGGAAGCCGTACAGGTGGTCCGTCTCGTGCTGGAGGCAGCGGGCGAAGTAGCCGGTGCCGCGCACCTTGATCGGGTTGCCCTGGGCGTCCTGGCCGTGGACCTCCGCGTAGTCGGGGCGCGCCAGCTCGGCGTACGCCGTCGGCACGGACAGGCAGCCCTCGTTGGACTCGTCCAGGACGCGCAGCTCGGCCGGGAGCTCCTGGAGGACCGGGTTGATCACGACACCGGTGTGCCGGACGCCCTCGTCGTCGGGGCAGTCGTAGACGAAGACCTTGAGGTCCACACCGATCTGGTTCGCGGCGAGGCCCACGCCCTCGGCGGCCTTCTGGCTGGCGAACATGTCGTCGATGAGCTGCGCGAGCTCGTCGTCGAACTCGGTGACGTCCTTGCACTCGCGGTGGAGGACGGGGTTGCCGACGACCGTGATCGGGCGGGCCGTGCCGCGCTCGCGGTAGGCGAGCTCACGCGCCTCGCAGTCCTCCGTGTCCACGACGAAGCCGTCGTTGATCGTCTGCTCGTCCGTCTCCTGCTGCGCCATGTCCGGCCGCGCCCTTCTGAAAACCCGATTCCGTCGAAGACAGCCTACGGGGCTGGGGGCAGACGATCAGCAGACCTCTTCCAGATCACGCCACTCGCGGCTGTCCGGGCTGTCCGCCACCCACCCGTCGAGGAGTCCCCGCACCAGGCCCGCCGGGGCGGCGATGCCGCACTCCCGCTCCGGGACCCACAACTCGCCCGGCGAGCGGTGGCCGAGCGGCCCGGGGTGCCCCGGCTCGCTGTGGTCGTGCGGGTCGGAGTGCTCGCCCTCGCCCTCGGCGCTCGGCATGGTCGACTCGGAGCAGGCACGGCAGAGCAGCCGCACGGAGGACGACCAGTCCTCGGCGGCGAAACCGGCCTCGGCGGCCAGCTGCTCCAGGGCGTCCCGGTCGGCCTCGGTGGCGGCCTCCAGGAGGACGACCCAGGTGGGGACGGGCGAGGGCGCCCACAGCTCGATCTCGTCGAAGACCGGGTAGGAGGGGCCGGCGGTGGTGGTCCGCTCGCCGTTCGGCACGCCGTCGTGGAGGACGACCTCGCCCCAGCGGCGGCCGGAGGACGGCAGCGGGATGGAGAGGACCTCGATCCGGGCCGGGTCGAGCCGGCGGCCCCACACGACCTCGGCCTCGCCCTCGGGCGAGAGGCGGACGGCGGCGCTGCCCAGCTCCATGCCGGCGGGCTCACCGGTGCCGGCGGCGGCGCCGGGCACCTTGAGGCCGTACGCCTGCCAGGCGCGGCGGGCCAGCGGCCAGTCCTGGAGGGCGGTGGCGGCGATGCCCACGTTCCACCAGTCGGGGGCGCCGGTCTCCTTGTCGAGGAGCGCGACGGCGCGCAGCCCGGCGGCCCGCGCCTGCTCCCAGTCGTGCCGGAACTTGTGCAGCAGCGCCAGGTTGAACCAGGACTCCGAGAGCCAGGGCTCCAGGTCCGCCGCGCGCGTCAGGAGTGCGCCCGCGTCCTCGTACCGGCCGTCGCCGATCAGCGTGAACGCGCGGTCGGTGGCCTGCCGCCACGAGGCGGAGGGCCGATGCCGTACCTTCCCGAAGATCTTCACGATTCCCGCCTGCCGGTCGCTTCACCCTCTTGTTCGCATCCAACCATGCCCGGTCGGACGCGCGCTCATTACCCATGGGTTACCCAGGGACCGCGGAGGTCACCCCAGCGGTTCCGCCCCGTGCCAGGACCCTGGCCAGGCATTCGACGACATCCGGGTGATAGTCGCGGGCGGTGCCCAGCCTGAGCCGCTCCAGGGCGCCGAGGGCGGCGACCGCCCCCTCGCCCGCGCCCTTGCCCGCTCCGGCGCCCGCGAGGTCGTCGTAGGCGTTCACGGCCCGGACGATCCGGGCGGCCGGCGGCTGCTCGCGGTACGGGTCGGCCTGCCGCTCCACGACGACGGCGACGGCCTCGGGGACCCCGGTCCTGCGGACGACCTCGGCGCCCAGGAGCGCGATCCGGCGCTGCTCCTCGGCGGGCAGGAGGGCGGTGGCACCGTCGGCGACCGGGTCGACGAGGGACAGCTGCCCGATGTCGTGCATGAGCGCCGCCTGCTCCAGGACGGTGAGCTCGGCCCCGGAGAGGCCGAGCTCACGCCCGACGGCCGCGCTGAGGGCGGCGACCCGGCGGGCGTGGCCGGGCGGGGTGCAGCCGGCGATCTCGGTGGCGCGGGCGAGGGAGGCGATGGTCTGCCGGTTGACGGTCCGCACGGCCGCGTACCGACGGAAGGAGACCTGGGTGAGCAGGAGCGGGACGGCGAGCACGGGCAGGGCCCACAGTCCGGCGGCGGCGACGCCGAGCGCCATGACGGTGCCGGTGGCGCAGACGGCGGAGCCGATGCCGAGGAGGGCGCGGAGTTCGTCGCGCAGGAGGGGGCCGTACGGGAAGCCGGTGCGGGCGCGCAGGACGAGGGCGCCGAGTACGGCGTCGCACAGGGCGGTCAGGAGGAGCAGGAGGACCGGGAAGAGGGCGTACTCGGGGCCCTGGCCGAGGTGCTCGGTGACGGCGCCCGAGTTGTAGAGGGGCTGGAAGCAGAGCGCTGCGAAGCCGACGGTGAGGACGCGGCGGGCGAGGTGGTCGGGGCCGGGGCCCCGGCCCCGGGCGATGTGCGGGACGATCCCGGCGAGGCCCGCGGCGACGACGACGGCGACGGTCTGGAGGACGCCGTGGGTGGTGGCGTTGCCGGCGCTGGTCCCGAGCAGGGCGTAGGCGAGGGCTCCGGCGGCGGAGAGCGGTGCGGGCTCGCTCCCTCCTGGTGCTTCGCGGACGGGAGGTGCCCCCGCGCCGGGTGCGGAGCCCCAGCGGGCGAGCTCGCCGAGGGTGATGAGGGTGCCGAAGGCGAGGGCGTTGCCGGGTTCGTCGATGCCGTGCCAGAGGGTGTGGCCGAAGCCGGCGAGGCCGAGGAGGAGCGCCGCGCCGTGCACGGCGCCGACGGTGAGCGCCCCGGGCCTCAGGCGTGGCCCGATCCTCAGGCGTGGACCGGGCCTCACGCGCGCTCCTTCGGTCTGGCGGTCAGGGGCACGTCCGTGCAGGCGGGCGGCGCGGCGTCTTCCGCCGGCCCGGTGGGGCCGTCGGCCGGTTTCGGGTCCACTTCGCGCGGCGGGGGCACGTGCGCGCCGGCCGGGCCCGGCAGGGCCTCGTCGGCGGTGACGGCGGGCTGCCAGCCGTGCCGGTCCAGGGCGTGGGCGAGGGCGGCGACCATCCGGGGGTCGAACTGGGTGCTGGCGCAGCGCTGCAGTTCGGCGAGGGCGGTGGGCACCGGGCGGGCCCGGCTGTAGGAGCGGGTGGAGGTCATGGCGTCGAAGGCGTCGGCGACGGCCACGACCCGGGCGAACTCGGGGATCTGGTCCCCGCGGAGCCCGTACGGGTAGCCGCTGCCGTCCATGCGTTCGTGGTGGTGGAGGATCGCGGCCCGCGCCTCGCCGAGGAAGCCGATGCCGCGGACCATCTCGTGGCCGTACTCGGGGTGCAGTTCGATGACCCGGCGCTCCTCGGGGGTGAGGGGCCCGTCCTTGCGGAGCACCCGGGTGGGGACGCCGAGTTTGCCGACGTCGTGCAGGATGCCGGCGAAGCGGACGACGTCGAGGCGGTCCTCGGCCATGCCGAGCTCACGGGCGATCAGGACGGAGGCGTGGCCGACGCGTTCGCTGTGGCCGCGGGTGTACCGGTCCTTGATGTCGACGGCCTGGACGAGGGCCCGGATGGTGGCCTGGTGGGCGGCGCGTTCGCGGTGGTACTGGGCGAAGACCCAGCAGGAGATGTACATGGGCAGCAGGACGAAGAGCGCCGCGATCGGCCCGTACGTGCTGCGCCAGAGGACGGCCATCATCAGTCCGGCGAGTCCGTGGACGGTGTGCGGGGCGAGTGCCCGGCCGAGGAGGCCGCGCCAGGCGGCCCGGAGGGGGAGTCCGCCGGCGGTGGCCCGGATGCCGCCGTCGAGGGCGGTGAGGACCAGGCAGAAGGCGAGGGCGGCGGCGCCCGCGGGCAGCAGGGCGTACGGCAGGTCGGGGGCGTCCGGGCCGCGGCCGAGGGCGGTGGGGCCGCCGAGGGCGCCGGCGGTGAGGGCGGCGGCCCAGACGGCGAGGGTGGTGGCGGCGGCCCGCCAGGCGCGGCGGGGCGCGGCGGGGGCTTCCTCGACGCGGGCGAGGAGGCTGCCGGGGACCGCGGTGAGCGCGGCGGCGGCGGGCGGCAGGAGCAGTGCGGCGGCGAGGAGGACGGGGAAGAAGGAGCCGGTGCCCATGGGGACGGAGCCGCCGAGGGCGCGACCGATGAGGCGGCAGCGGGCGGGCAGCTCGCAGAGCGCGTACAGGGCCGCGAGGAGGGCGACCGTGCCCCAGGGGACGGCGGCGCCTGGGCGCAGCGCGGGCAGGGTGCACGCCCCGGCGCCGAGCAGCGCGCAGCCGATGTACCCGCGGGCCGCTCGCGGAATGCCGTTGACGCCCATCACGCCCGTCACGCTAGCGAGTTGGGCGGCCGGGGGCGGCCCGGTGCCAGTGATTCGCACCATCGGGTGATACAAGCTGATATATGCGCGAGGCCGCCGCGAACCGATCGCGACGGCCTCGTTCCCCGGGTACGGGAGAGGGGTGCTACTCCTGCGGGGCCGGTGTCGTCGGGGCGCTCACCGTGATGTCCTGCTCGGGCACCAGGTGTCCGGCGCGGATCAGGTCGATCCGGCCCATGACCTTGGCGCGCAGGTCGGTGGGGACGTCGTCACTGCCGCAGCAGCGCTTGACGAGCTTCTTCACCGCCTGCTCCAGGCCGTACTTCTCCAGGCACGGGGAGCACTCCTCGAAGTGCACCTCGAACTTGGTGCAGTCACTGTCGGGCATCTCATGGTCGAGGAACTCGTAAAGATGATCCAGGACCTCTGAGCAATCCGTCTCGTGCGGCTCTCCGCAGCTCATGAGCCCGAGCCTTTCAGATCGTTCGACGACTCTCCGGCGCCCGCGGGAACCAGCCCGCGGTCGCGAGCGTAGTCCTCGAGCATGCCGCGCAGCTGGCGGCGGCCCCGGTGCAGTCGGGACATCACCGTACCGATGGGTGTCCCCATGATGTCCGCGATCTCCTTGTACGCAAAGCCCTCGACATCGGCGAGATAGACGGCGATGCGGAACTCCTCGGGAATCGCCTGGAGCGCTTCCTTCACGTCCGAGTCGGGAAGGTGGTCGAGCGCCTGCGACTCGGCGGAGCGCAGACCGGTCGACATGTGCGACTCGGCGCGGGCGAGCTGCCAGTCCTCGATCTCCTCGGCGGCGCTGCGCTGGGGCTCACGCTGCTTCTTGCGGTACGAGTTGATGAAGGTGTTCGTGAGGATGCGGTACAGCCACGCCTTGAGGTTGGTGCCCTCACGGAACTGGTGGAAGGATCCGTACGCCTTGGCGTAGGTCTCCTGCACCAGGTCCTCCGCGTCCGCGGGGTTGCGCGTCATGCGCAGCGCGGCCGAGTACATCTGGTCGAGGTAGCCGAGGGCGTCCCGCTCGAAGCGCGCGTTGCGCTCCGCGGTCGTCTCCTCGGGGCCGTCGTCGGTCCCTGTGTCGGTCCCAGTGACCGGACCCACCTCCTCCAGCGCGGCGGCGAGCCCGAGGGCGGACCCGCTCGTTTCGGAGGATAGACGAGGAACCGCTCCGCCCGCCGCCCGAATAGGGGTGGCCTTGGGCGCGGGCAGCACTGTCCAGTCGAGGTCAGCGGCCTGCGCACGCTCCGGGCAGATGGTCGAACCCATGCGACGGACTCCCTCTTCCTTGCTCTCACACCGACGCTCTCCACAACAGTGGTCCCCCGCTCAACATTCCCGGTACGGAGGCCCGGTGCGGGGCGCGGGTCAGCGGAGCGCGGAGATCCACTCGACGACCCCGTCCACCAGGAGGGCGAGGGCCTCGTCCTGGCCGAGCGGGGCGCGCTTGGGGACGGCGAAGCCGTGGTCGCCGTGCGGGATCTCCAGGAGTTCGTACGGGCCTTCCGGGTACTCCCCCGGCCGGCCGAAGGGGTCGTTGCCGCCCTGCACGACGAGGGTGGGCAGGCCGGTGGAGAGCAGCTCCTCGGCGCGGGACTTCTCGGGCCTGCCCGGCGGGTGGAGCGGGAAGCTCAGGGCGAGGACGGCGAGCGCGCCCAGCTCCCGTCCGGTCCGGCAGGCGACCCGGGCGCCGGCGCTGCGGCCGCCCGCGATCACCGGGAGGCCGGGCTTCGCGAGGGCCGGCCAGAGACCGCGCCAGCCGGTGTCGAGGGTCTTGGGCGCGGGCGCGACCTTCTTGCCGGCGACCCGCCAGGGCTGCTCGACGAGGGCGACGGTCACGCCGTGCGCGGGCAGCGCCCCGGCGAGGGCCTGGAGGTCGCGGGCCTCGACGCCGCCGCCGGCGCCGTGCCCGAGGGCGAGGACGGCCCACGGCTTCGTCCCCGCGCGCCACGTGATGCGTGCCTCACCGGCGTCGGTGGAAACGGTCTCGTACTGTGTCACGTCCCCATCCTGCCGTCCGGTGCGGCTCGCGCGTCAGAAGAGGGTGCCGACTTCCGGTCCCGACAGCTCCTCCAGCAGTTCGGGGCCGTTGTTGCGGACGTTGCTGACGGCGGTCGCGACCGGGTAGGCCCGCATCAGGCCCCCGGGCGGCGGGGCGAGGAGTCCGCGCAGCTCCTCGGGGTCGGTGCGCGCCGGATCCAGCCAGGCGTCCCAGCGGTCCTCCGTCAGCATGAGCGGCATCCGGGGGTGGATGTCGGCGAGCGTACGCGGGCCCTCGGCGGGGGCGACGCCCAGCGGGCCGGTCTCGGCCTCGGTGGTGACGACCGAGCAGGTCACCCACCAGGCGGAGGGGTGCTCGGAGGGCAGGGTGCGGTCCCGCCAGAACTCGTAGAGCCCGGCCATCGCGAAGACGGAGCCGTCCGCCGGGGTCACGAAGTACGGCTGCTTCCGGGGCCGCTTCTTCTTGCCCTCGACCTCCAGGTCGCGCTCGGCGGCGCCGGTCACCCACTCGTAGTAGCCGTCGGCGGGCAGGATGCACCGGCGCGACTGGAAGGCGCGCTTGAAGGAGGGCTTCTCGTCCACGGTCTCCGCGCGCGCGTTGATCATCCGGGCGGCGCCCTCGGGCGACTTCGCCCAGGACGGCACGAGGCCCCATTTCAGCGCGCGCAGCTGGCGAACCGGGCGCGGGGATCCGGCGTCTTTCACAGGACGCTCCAGAACGGCCCAGACCTCTTTGGTGGGCGCCACGTTCCAGTCGGGGGCCAGGGTCTCCTCCGGCTCCCACTTCTCGACCCCGAAGAGACCGACGAGGTCCTCGGGTCGCCGACTCGATGCATACCGTCCGCACATACGTGCCACACTGCCACGATCCCCGACCCTCCGAGGAGCGGCCCGAAAGATGGACTTCGCGATCGACCTCCTCAGCCCGCAGGCCGCCCCGGCCGAGTGGCTGGTGATCGCCACCGGCGTCGCCGCCCTCGCCGTCACCGTGCCGCGCCGCGTCTGGCTCCTGGCCCGCAACGCGATCACCATCGCCCACGAGGGCGGCCACGGGCTCGTCGCCCTCGCCACCGGCCGCCGCCTGGAGGCGATCCGGCTGCACTCGGACACCAGCGGACTCACCGTGACCCGGGGCCGGCCGACCGGCACGGGTGTGGTCCTCACCCTCGCCGCCGGCTACCCGGCGGCCCCGCTGCTCGGTCTCGGCGGCGCCGCCCTGCTCGGCACGGGCCACGTCACCCTGCTGCTGTGGATCGCGACCGCCCTGCTGCTCGCGATGCTGGTGATGGTCCGCAACGCGTACGGGGTCCTCACCGTCCTCCTGACGGGCGCCGCGTTCCTCCTCGTCTCCTGGCTGACCGGCCCCGACGTCCAGTCGGTCTTCGCCTACGCGGTGGTCTGGTTCCTGCTCCTCGGCGGTGTCCGCCCGGCCTTCGAGCTCCAGGCGAAGCGCCGCCACGGCGGCGCCCCCGACTCGGACGCCGACCAGCTCTCACGGCTCACCCACGTGCCCGCCGGGGTGTGGCTCTTCTTCTTCCACGCGGTCGCGATCACCGCCCTGATCGGCGGCGGTCGCTGGCTCCTGGGCATCTGACTCCCCCGTACAGTGAGTCCATGACCGCAGCAGCTTCCGCGCACACCGACCCGCCCACCGACCTCTGGCCCGCCCCGTACGCCCGCGGTGCCGTCGACGCGACCGTCACCGTGCCCGGATCGAAGTCGGTCACCAACCGCGCCCTGGTCCTCGCCGCGCTCGCCGCCGAGCCCGGCTGGCTGCGGCGGCCGCTGCGCTCCCGCGACACCCTCCTGATGGCCGAGGCGCTCCGTACCCTCGGCGTGAAGATCGAGGAGGGCGTCGGCCCCGAGGGCTCCGGCGAGGCCTGGCGGATCATCCCGTCCCCGCTGCGCGGCCCCGCGACCGTCGACGTCGGCAACGCGGGCACGGTCATGCGCTTCCTGCCTCCGGTCGCGGCGCTCGCCGACGGCCCGGTGCGCTTCGACGGCGACCCCCGCTCCCACGAGCGCCCGCTGCACGGCGTGATCGACGCGCTGCGCGCGCTCGGCGCCCGGATCGACGACGACGGCCGGGGCGCGCTGCCCCTGACCGTGCACGGCGGCGGCGGTCTGGACGGCGGCACGGTCGAGATCGACGCCTCCTCGTCCTCCCAGTTCGTCAGCGCCCTGCTGCTCTCCGCGCCCCGCTTCAACCAGGGCGTCGAGGTGCGGCACGTGGGCAGCCGGCTCCCCTCGCTCCCCCACATCCGGATGACGGTCGACATGCTGCGCGCGGTCGGCGCCCAGGTCGACGAGCCGGAGCACGGCGGCGCCCCGAACGTGTGGCGCGTGGCGCCCTCCGCGCTGCGCGGTCGGGACCTCGTCGTCGAGCCCGACCTGTCGAACACCCAGCCGTTCCTGGCGGCGGCCCTGGTGACGGGCGGCCGGGTGACGGTCCCGGACTGGCCGGAGCGGACCACCCAGCCGGGCGACGAGCTGCGGCGGATCTTCACCGAGATGGGTGGCTCCTGCGAACTCACCGACGCGGGCCTGACCTTCACCGGCACGGGCCGGATCCACGGCATCGACGTGGACCTGGGCGAGGTCGGCGAACTGACCCCCGGCATCGCGGCGGTCGCGGCCCTCGCCGACTCCCCCTCGACCCTGCGCGGGGTCGCCCACCTCCGTCTGCACGAGACGGACCGGCTCGCGGCGCTCACCAAGGAGATCAACGAGCTGGGCGGCGACGTGACCGAGACCGAGGACGGCCTCCACATCCGCCCGCGCCCGCTGCACGGCGGGGTCTTCCACACGTACCACGACCACCGCATGGCGACGGCGGGCGCGATCATCGGCCTCGCGGTCGAGGGCGTGGAGATCGAGGACGTGGCGACGACGGCGAAGACCTTGCCGGACTTCCCGACGATGTGGACCGAAATGCTCGGGGTCTGAACCATGCGGCGCTACGGCAAGCACACCGACGAGGACGACATCCGCCAGCGGCCCAACCGCAAGGGCACCCGTCCCCGCACCACCATCCGTCCGAAGCACGAGGACGCCGTCGAGGGCATGGTCCTCACCGTCGACCGCGGCCGGCTGACCGTCCTGGTCGACGACCGGGCGGTGACCGCGATGAAGGCGCGCGAGCTGGGCCGCAAGGCCGCCGTCGTCGGCGACCGGGTCTCCCTCGTCGGCGACCTCTCCGGCGAGAAGGACACCCTGGCCCGGATCGTGCGGATCGGCGAGCGCAGCTCGGTGCTCCGGCGCACGGCCGACGACGACGACCCGTACGAGCGGGTGGTCGTCGCCAACGCCGACCAGCTCGCGATCGTCACCGCGCTCGCCGACCCCGAGCCGCGGCCCCGGCTGATCGACCGCTGTCTGGTGGCGGCGTACGACGGCGGGCTGTCCCCGCTGCTCGTCCTGACCAAGTCGGACCTGGCCCCCGCGGACGCGCTCCTGGAGATGTACGGCGCGCTCGGCGTGCCCCATGTGGTGACCACCCGCGACGAGTTCGTCGACGGGGTCGCCGCCGAGCGGGTCCACGAGCACCTCAAGGGGCGGACCACCGCGTTCGTCGGCCACTCCGGCGTCGGCAAGACGACCCTGGTGAACGCCCTGGTGCCGGCCGACCGGCGGCGCACCACGGGTGTCGTCAACGCGGTCACCGGCCGCGGCCGGCACACCACCACCTCGGCGCTCGCGCTGCCGCTCGACGACAAGGAGGGCGGCTGGGTCATCGACACCCCGGGCGTCCGCTCCTTCGGTCTGCACCACGTCGACCCGTCCCGGGTGATCCTCGCCTTCCCCGATCTCGTGCCGGGCACGGAGAACTGCCCGCGCGCGTGCAGTCATGACGAGCCGGACTGCGCGCTCGACGCGTATGTGGCGGAGGGGCACGCCGATCCGGCGCGGCTGTTCTCGCTGCGGCGGCTGCTCGCGACCCGGGAGCGACGCGAGGGCGACTGAGCCGCCTGCGTTTGCACCCACTCACTGCCGGTAAGTGCATAATCGCACCAAGTGAGACGAAGCAGTCACCGACGGCGTGGGAGGCACTGACGATGGCGTGGCTGCTGGTGGTGATCGCGGGGATCCTGGAGACGGGGTTCGCGGTCTGCCTGAAGCTCTCGCACGGATTCACCCGACTGTGGCCGACGATCGCCTTCGCGGCCTTCGCCCTGGGCAGCTTCGGTCTCCTCACGCTCGCGCTGCGGAAGCTCGACGTGGGTCCTGCGTACGCGGTGTGGACGGGGATCGGCGCGGCCGGGACGGCGATCTACGGGATGGTCTTCCTCGGTGATGTGGTCTCCACGCTCAAGATCGTCTCGATCAGCCTGGTGATCGCGGGGGTCATCGGGCTCCAGCTCTCCGGCTCGGCGCACTGAGGGGTCACCGGCAGGGCCGGTGCGACGACATGGCTGAGGGCGATCCGTACGGCCACCTCGCAGCCGGCCGCCCAGCGCTCCCCCGCGCAGGCCGCGGTCTCCGCCACGAGCTCGCCGGGAGCGGGCGGCCCGGCGTCGGCGCGCCGCTGGGCGGGGACGGGGGCGAGCCGGGCTCCGGGCCGGACCGGCCGGGGCTGGGGCAGGCGCTCGTTCCAGGCGCCGGTGAGCAGGGCCCGCAGTATCGGGCGGACGGCGGCGCGGGCGACGATCCACTCGGCGACGGCCACGAGGTTCCGTTCGGGCGGGGCGGGGGCGGCGAGCAGTCGCCGTACGCCCTGGAGGTAGGCGTCGGCCTCCCTGCGGACGAGGGCGCGGGCCAGCCCCTCCTTGCTGCCGAACTCGTTGTAGAGCGTCTGCCGGGAGACCCGGGCGGCGGCGGCGAGCTCGGCCATCCGCACGGCGGACCAGGGGCGGTGCGCGAGCGCGGCGAGCGCGGCGTCGAGCAGGGCCTCTCGGGCGTTCGCCATCCTCACCTCCGGGAGGGAACGGTTCTCCGCTCAGCGTCGACAGGCGCCCCCACCCTGTCAAGGGGCTCCGGTGGACGGTTCTCCGCGCGTCCGCACCTCGGGGATAGAGTGCCGACCATGGCCGACTACCACGATGATCTGCGTCTCGCCCACGTCCTCGCGGATGCCGCCGACGCGGCCACCATGGACCGATTCCAGGCGCTCGACCTCCAGGTCGAGACGAAGCCGGACATGACTCCGGTGAGCGAGGCCGACAAGGCGGCGGAGGAGCTGATCCGCGGGCAGCTCCAGCGCGCCAGGCCGCGCGACGCGATCCTCGGCGAGGAGTACGGCGTGGAGGGCTCGGGTCCGCGCCGCTGGGTGATCGACCCGATCGACGGCACGAAGAACTACGTGCGCGGGGTGCCGGTCTGGGCGACCCTGATCGCGCTCATGGAGGCCGGGGAGACCGGGTTCCAGCCGGTGGTGGGCGTGGTGTCCGCCCCGGCGCTCGGCCGGCGCTGGTGGGCGGCGAAGGGCCTCGGCGCGTACACCGGCCGCAGCCTGGCCTCGGCGACCCGGCTGGGCGTCTCGAAGGTCGCGTCCCTGTCGGACGCCTCCTTCGCGTACTCCTCGCTGAGCGGCTGGGAGGAGCAGGGCCGCCTCGACGGCTTCCTCGACCTCACGCGCGCGTGCTGGCGGACCCGGGCGTACGGCGACTTCTGGCCGTACATGATGGTCGCCGAGGGTTCCGTGGACATCTGCGCCGAGCCCGAGCTGTCGCTGTGGGACATGGCGGCGGTCGCGGTCGTGGTCCAGGAGGCCGGTGGCACGTACACGGGCCTGGACGGGCGGCACGGCCCGCACAGCGGGAACGCGGCGGCGTCGAACGGCCTGCTCCACGGCGAGCTGCTGAGCTACCTGAACCAGGAGGGCTGAGCGCCTCCGACGCTCCCCGGGGACGCTTCGCGCGCCCCCTTGTCGACCCGTCCCCCCGGTGCCACCCTGAGAGTCCCCCCACTTGTGAACTTGTGAATTCCTTCTTCTTGAAGGCTTCACCAAGGAGGTGGCTCCGCCCATGCTCGTCCGTGACGCCATGAGCACCGTGGTCCTCACCATCGGCCCCGCCCACACTCTCCGCCAGGCGGCCAGGCTGATGTCGGCGCGCCGCGTCGGCGCGGCCGTCGTGCTCGACACCGAAGCCGGCGGGCTCGGCATCCTCACCGAGCGCGACATCCTCAACTCCCTCGCCCGGGACCAGGATCCCGACCGGGAGACCGCCGGCGCCCACACCACGCGCGACGTCGTGTTCGCCGCGCCCGCCTGGACCCTGGCGGAGGCGGCCGAGGCCATGACGCACGGCGGCTTCCGCCACCTCGTCGTCCTCGACGACCGGGGCCCCGTCGGCATCGTCTCCGTACGCGACATCATCCGCTGCTGGATCCCGGTGCACAGCGTCGCCGGATAGCCGCCCCCGGAACGCGAGAGCGGGCCGGACTCCGCGTACGGAGTCCGGCCCGCCCCCTACCTACGGCAAGCGCCCTCAGCCGCGCAGGGCCTGGACCGCGGCCTCCAGCCGCTTGCCGAAGTCACCGTCCGCCTGGCGGAAGTTGGCGATCGCCCGCTCGGCGATGTCGTCGCGGGAGACCTTGGCGATGAACCCGGCCAGGTTCCCGACGAGACGGCCCTTCTCGTCCTCGGACATCAGGCGGTAGAGGTCGCCCGCCTGTACGAAGTCGTTGTCCTCGGCGTGCGAGGGGGCGGCGTGGTCGCCGGTCGCGCCGGTGACGGCGGAGCCGACCCAGAGCGGCCGGTCGGTCTGGTGCGGGCCGCCGAAGCTGTTCGGCTCGTAGTTCTTCGCGCCCTTGTGGCGGCCGTCGTAGAGGAAGCCGTCACGGGAGTGGGTGCGCGCCTCGGTGGCGTGCGGGCGGTTCACCGGAAGGTGGTCGGCGTTGATGCCGACGCGGTAGCGGTGGGCGTCGCCGTAGGCGAAGAGACGGCCCTGGAGCATCTTGTCCGGAGAGGGGCCGATGCCCGGCACGAAGTGCGCGGGACTGAAGATCGACTGCTCGACCTCGGCGAAGATGTTCTCCGGGTTGCGGTTGAGCTCCAGCTTTCCGATCTCGATCGGCGGGTAGTCCTCGTGCGGCCACACCTTGGTGAGGTCGAACGGGTTGAAGCGGTAGTCCGCCGCGTCGGCCGCGGGCATGATCTGGACCTGTACGGTCCAGCTGGGGAAGTCGCCGCGCTCGATGGCCTCGCGCAGGTCGCGCTGGTGCGAGTCCGGGTCCTCGCCGGCGAGGCGGTTGGCCTCGTCCTGGGTGAGGTTCTTGATGCCCTGGTCGGTCTTGAAGTGGTACTTGACCCAGAAGACCTCGCCGGCCTCGTTGTTCCACTGGAACGTGTGCGAGCCGTAGCCGTTCATGTGGCGGTACGAGGCGGGGATGCCGCGGTCACCGAAGAGCCAGGTGACCTGGTGGGTCGACTCCGGGGAGAGGCCCCAGAAGTCCCAGACGTTGTCCGCCTCCTGCGAGCCGCTGTACGGGTCGCGCTTCTGGGTGTGGATGAAGTCGGGGAACTTGATGGCGTCCTTGATGAAGAACACCGGGGTGTTGTTGCCGACGAGGTCGTAGTTGCCCTCCTCGGTGTAGAACTTCAGCGCCCAGCCACGGGGGTCGCGCACCGCGTCCGCCGCGCCGAGGTTGCCCGCGACGGTGGAGAAGCGCAGGAAGGTCTCGGTCTCCTTGCCGACCTCGGAGAGGAACTTGGCGCGCGTCCACCGGGACACGTCGCGGGTCAGCGTGAAGGTGCCGTAGGCGCCCGCACCGCGCGCGTGGACCACGCGCTCCGGGATGCGCTCACGGTTGAAGTGGGCGAGCTTCTCCAGGAGGAGCTGGTCCTGGACGAGGACCGGACCGCCGACGCCCGCGGTCTCGCTGTTCTGGTTGTCGGCGACCGGAGCCCCGGCCTCCGTGGTGAGCGGTCCCTGCGTCACGTGCGCCTCCTGCGTGAGTTCCTGCGAGTCCTGTCCTCGGCCACGACCCTTGGACAGAGCCTTGGCCAATGCCGGTCTCGATCCTACAATGGACAATGTCCAAGTCAAGTGAAGTTCCAAAGTCACACCAGTTCGGGACCCCGCTCCCCCGGCTGTTAGGCTGGCCCCCATGAGTGACCTGTTGGAACGACTGCGCGGACGCGGCTGGCGAATGACCGCGCAGCGGCGCGTCGTGGCCGAGGTCCTCGACGGGGACCACGTACACCTGACCGCCGACGAGGTCCACGCGCGCGCCGTGACGCGGCTGCCGGAGATCTCGCGCGCGACCGTGTACAACACGCTGGGCGAGATGGTCACCCTCGGCGAGGTCATGGAGGTCGCGACCGACGGCCGCGCCAAGCGGTACGACCCCAACGCCCACCGGCCCCACCAGCACCTGGTCTGCGGCCGCTGCGGCGCGATCCGCGACGTGCACCCGGCCGGCGACCCGCTGGCGGACCTCCCGGACACCGAGCGCTTCGGCTTCACCATCTCGAACGTCGAGGTCACCTACCGGGGCATCTGCCCGAGCTGCGCGACGACGGCCTGACGACCCTCCGAGGAAGCCCCCGCTCCGGCGGGGGCTTCCTCGCGTCGTGCAGACGGGCACACGACGAAGGCCCGGATCCACAAGGATCCGGGCCTTCGTTTGCTACTGAGTAGCGGGGACAGGATTTGAACCTGCGACCTCTGGGTTATGAGCCCAGCGAGCTACCGAGCTGCTCCACCCCGCGTCGGTAAACACGACTCTACGGGACCCCTGTCACCAGCGCAAATCCGTTGAGACGCCGCCTCCCTACGCCGTGAGCTCCTGGTGCAGCGCCTCGCTCAGCCGGGCCGCCCGCTCGGCGACCTCCGCCGGGCCCAGCTCCACCGCACGGTCGCACCAGCGACGCCCCTCGGTGAGCTCGCCCCGGCGCGCCGCGAGCAGCGCGAGGCGGAGCGCGGCGCGCCCGTGGCCGGCCCGTGCCGCCCGGGTCCACCAGAGGGCGGCCTCCCGCTCGCTGCCCTCACGGGCGAGGAGCAGCCCGAGGTTGAAGGCGCCGTTGCGGCTGCCCGCCTCGGCGGCCTCGCGGTACCAGCGATCGGCCTCGGCCAGGTCGCCGCGCCCGGCGGCGAGCATCCCGACCCGCACCTGGGCGCGCCGGTGGCCCTGCTGGGCGGCCCGCTCGTACCACGCCTCGCACTCGGACTTCTCCTCGCGGGGCGCGCCGAGCACGGCGGGGCCGGGCTCGGGGCGACGCGCGTCGAGTACCGAGGCGAGCCGGAAGGCGGCCTCGGCGCTGCCGCCGCCGGCCGCACATCGCAGGTGCCGCTCGGCGGTCTGCTCGTCGCCGTCCCGCAGTGCGGCGATGCCGACCTGGAGGGCGGCCTCGGTGTGTCCGGCCGCGGCGGCCCGCTCGTACCAGACGAGGGCCGTGCGGTCGTCGTCGCGGCCCGCGTGGAGGATGCCCAGGTTGAAGGCGGCGTCGACGCTGCCGGCCTCGGCGGCCTTGGAGAACCAGGGCTCGGCGCCGTTGGCGTCGCCGGCCTGGAGGAGCAGGACGGCGAGCGCGTTGGCGGCCTCGCGGTGGCCCGCGTAGGCGGCGCGCCGGTACCACTGCTCGGCCTGCGGGATGCGGTCCTGGGCGGCGCAGAGCAGCCCGAGGTTGTAGGCGCCGTTCACGTCGCCGGCGTCCATGGCGGCCCGGTACCAGCGCTCGGCGGTCTGCTGCTCGCCCCGGGCGGCGTGCAGGGCGCCCAGCGCGTTGGCGGCGTTGCCGTCGCCGTCCTGGGCGGCCCTCAGCCACCACACGGCGGCGCTCTCCTCGTCGCCCGCGTCGCGGAGCAGGAAGCCGAGCGCGCAGGCGGCCTTCGCCTCGCCCTCCTTGGCGGAGCTGAGGTACCAGCGGCCGGCCTCCTTGAGGTCGCCGCGGTGCTCCAGGATCGCGCCCAGGTGGAGCGCGGCCCGCCGGTGTCCGCGCGCGGCGGCCTGCCGGAACCACTGCTCGGCCTCGGCGGCCTCGCTCGTGGTCTCGCCGGCCGGCTGCCCGGGAACGGCGCCGCCGCCGGTCGCGGCCGTGCCGGAGGGCACGATCGCGCCGGTGCCGGGGACCCGGAGCCGGGTGCCGGTCTCGTGCGGTCCGCGGGTGGTCTCGGTGGCGCGGCGCTCCAGGGCGAGGGCGAGGCGGTAGGCGGCCTCGCGGTGGCCCTGCTCGGCGGCGGCGCGCAGCCAGCGCTCCGCGCCGACGTCGCTGCGGTGCTCCAGGAGGTCGGCGAGGGCGTACGCGCCGAGGGCGTGGCCCTGCTCGGCGGCCTGCCGCAGCCAGTACTCGGCGGCCGGCTCGTCGCCGCGCTCGCGGTGGTGGCGGCCGAGGGCGTGGGCGGCGGGGGCGGAGCCGGCGACGGCGGCGACCCGCCACCAGCCGGCGGCCTCTTCGGCGTACCCGCGCTGGTGGAGCAGGACGCCCAGGTTGTTGGCGGCGGCCCGGTCCCCCTCGGCGGTGGCGCCGCGCAGGTACGGCTCGGCGCCGTCGAGGTCGCCGCGGCGCAGCAGCAGCGCACCGAGGGCGCTCATCGAGGCGAGGTCACCGCGCTCGGCCGCCCGTCGGTGCCGGGCCTCGGTCTCGGTCTCGTTCTCGGCGTCGGCATCGGTCTCGGCGGTGGTGTCGACGGCCGCATCGACGGCCCCCACGGCCTCGATGATCTCGTCTGCGGCGTTTCTGGCGTGCCGCTGCACAAACCGCCCTGTCTCCAACAGAGTTGCCCTGTCCCCCATAAATACCATCGTCGCACCACCCGCAACCCGAGCACACCTGGTATACCGCAGCCAGTGAGGTCACTCAGCGTTTTGTCGACATGCCCACAGAGAGACAAGTCAAACACGACTCACGCCAACTCGCCCCTTCCCTACCGCTCTTCGGCACCCCCGGGCACGCCGACACACGACAAAGGCCCGGATCCTTATGGATCCGGGCCCTTGCCCTCTGAGTAGCGGGGACAGGATTTGAACCTGCGACCTCTGGGTTATGAGCCCAGCGAGCTACCGAGCTGCTCCACCCCGCGTCGGTGAAACCACAGTATCACGACGCGGGGACGGAAAACCTCAGGTCAGCCGCCTGACCCCGGCGTCTTGAGCTTCGCCTCGGCCGCCGCGGCCCGCTGGAGCGCCGCCTGGAGGTCGTCCTGCGCCTTGCCGTACGCGGCCCAGTCGCCCTTCGCGAGAGCGGCCTCGCCCGCGTCGTACGCCTTCTGGGCGTCGGCGATGGCCTGCTTCAGGGCCACGTCGTTCGACGCCGGCGGCTGGGTCGTGCCGGGTGGCTGCGTGGTGCCCGGCGGGGTCGTCGGCGTGGTGGGCGCCTCCACCCCGAAGACCGCGTTGAGCGCCTTGGTGAGGCTGTCCTCGAACACCGTGGTGTCCTTGGTCGTGTCACCGTCCGGCTGGTCCGCGTCCACGTACGACACCGCGACCTTCTTCAGGAGCGGGTAGAGCGCGTTGCGTCCCTGGGCGTACACCGGCTCCACGTACAGGAACCCGCCGTCGAGCGGCACGGTCAGCAGGTTGCCGTACTGGATGTCGGAGTCGGCTCCCTTCATGTCCCGGACGAAGGTGGCCACGGACGGCAGACCGTTGAGCTTGCTCTGCACCTGGGCCGGGCCCGGCACGTCCTCGGTGACCCGCAGCAGTCTCAGCCGGCCGTACTCCTTGCTGGTGGCGTCGGCGTCGACCGCCATGAAGCCGCCCAGGTTGGGCCGCCCGTTCGGCGTGAACGTCGTCGTCAGCGAGAAGCGCTGCGCCGTGTCCCCGGGCATCTTCATGCTCAGGTAGTACGGCGGGACCGCGTTGCCGTCCTTGTTGGTCGGGTCGTCCGGCACCTGCCAGGCGTCCGAGCCGCTGTAGAACTGCGCGGGGTCGGTGACGTGGTAGCGGGTCAGCAGCTCGCGCTGGACCTTGAACATGTCCTGCGGGTAGCGCAGGTGCGCGAGCAGGTCGCCCTTGATCTCGGACTTCGGCTTCACCGTGTCCGGGAAGGCCTTCATCCAGGTCTTGAGGACCGGGTCCTCGGTGTCCCACTCGTAGAGCTTCACCGTGCCGTCGTAGGCGTCGACGGTGGCCTTGACCGAGTTGCGGATGTAGTTGACCTGGTTCTGCTGGGCGACGACCGTGCGCTGCTGGTTGCCGACGGTCAGCGAGTCGGCCGTGGTGTCGCCGAGCGTGGTGCGCGAGGCGTACGGGTAGCCGTTGGTCGTCGTGTAGGCGTCGATGATCCACTGGATCCGGCCGTCGACGACCGCCGGGTAGGCGTCACCGTCGATGGTCAGCCACGGCGCGACGGCCTCGACGCGCTCCTTGGGCGTGCGGTTGTAGAGGATCCGCGAGCCCTCGCCGATGGCTCCCGAGTAGAGGATCTGCGGCTCGCTGAAGGCCACCGCGTACGCGGCGCGGTTGAAGGTGTTGGAGAGGCTGACGCCGCTCTTCTCCTTGTAGCTGGTGGTCTTCTCGCCGTTCTCCTCGTAGTCCAGCTCCTTCTGCGGGCCGCCCACGATCGAGTACTGGTCGGTCTTCTCTCCGTAGTAGATCCGCTGCTGGTACGTCTTCAGCGAGCCGGTCGTCGGCAGTCCGGACTCGGTGAAGACCGGGGAGCCGTTGGCGTCCGTGTGCGTGCCCGAGGCCAGGATCGCGCCGAAGCCGTGGGTGTAGGTGAAGTGGTCGTTGATCCAGTTCCGCTTCGGGATGCCCCGGATGTTGAGCTCGCGCAGACCGACGACGGTGTCCTTGCCGCTGTAGCGGTCCACGTCCAGGGTCGTCGGGAACTGGTAGTACTTCCGCTTCTGCTCCAGCTGCTGGAACGTCGGCGACACGATGTTCGGGTCGAGGAGGCGGTAGCTGGCCGCCGTGTCGGCGTCCGACCGCAGCTTGTCCTTGGCCTTGACCGTCGACTTGCCCGAGTAGTTCTCGGGCTTCGTCCCGTCGATCGCGTACGCCTTGCGGGTCGCGTCGATGTTCTTCTGGATGTACGGGGCTTCCTTGGCCTGCTCGTTCGGCTGGACCTGGAACTTCTGCACGATGGCCGGGTACAGGCCGCCGATCAGGATCGCGGAGAGGACCATCAGGCCGAAGCCGATCACCGGCAGCTGCCAGGTGCGGCGCCAGAGCGTCGCGAAGAACAGCAGCGCGCAGATGACGGCGATGCAGAACAGGATCGTCTTCGCCGGCAGGAAGGCGTTGGCGTCGACGTACCGCAGGCCCGTCCAGTTGCCCGTGGCCTTGAAGTCACTGGACTTCACCGCCAGGCCGTACCGGTCGAGCCAGTACGCGACGGCCTTGAGCGCGACGAAGAGGCCGAGCAGCACCGAGAGGTGGCCGGTGGCCGCGGCGGTGGCACGCGCGCCCGGGCTGGTGATCCGCAGCCCGCCGTACAGGTAGTGCGTGAGCGCGGCGGCGATCAGCGACAGGACGGCGGCGGCGAAGCCGAACGCGAGGAGGAAGCGGTACCAGGGCAGGTCGAAGGCGTAGAACGACACATCGAGCCCGAACTGCGGGTCCTTCTGGCCGAACTTCACACCGTTGACCCACATGAGCCAGGTGCGCCACTGGCCGGACGCGGAGGCGCCGGCGATCAGGGCCACCAGGACGGTGACCGCCAGCAGCACCCACTTCTTGAACGGGGCCAGACCCATCCGGTACCGGTCGAGGCTCTGCTGCTCCAGCGACATCGCGCTGAGCGGCGGCCGCAGCCGGTACGCCAGCCAGATGTTGAAGCCGACGGCGAGCCCCATCAGCAGGCCGAAGACCGCGAAGAGACCGATCTTGGTCCACAGGGTGGTGGTGAACACGGACGAGTACTCGACCGAGCGGTACCAGAGCCAGTCCGTCCAGAACCCGGCGAACATCACGAACGCCATGGCCAGGACGGCCAGCACCCCGAGTGTCATGAGCAGGGTGCGGGCCCGCCGGGACGGCCGGCCGACTCTCATCCTTGGCCCGGACGGGCCTTGGCCGCGGTCCGGCATCTGGAAAGCCAACGTGCGCCCCTCGATGTTGATGCGTCTGAAAGCAGGCCCCGCGATCGTAGAGCCCACTGGTGCAACTTACTGAGGCTTTACCTAGTTCCCGTCTTCCGGGGAAGAGGAGGCAGGATGTTGGTCATGTCCAACCTTTCCCCCTCCGGCCCGGCGATGGCCGCGAGCCCCCTCACCCGTGCGGTGCTCGAGATCGACGAGTACGCCTCGGGCCTCGGCTGGGACCAGCCCGCCCGCCTGTTCGCCCTGGTCGACACCGCACGGCTGCGCGCCCAGGAACCCAAGCTCGCCTCCCAGCTCGGCCTGGGCGACGACGCGACCGCCTACACCCCGATCGAGCAGGACAAGCTCCCGCGCGGCAAGCCGCTCGACGAGTTCCTCGGCACGATCGCCTGGCCCGCCTCCGTGGCCGGCTGTGCCATGACGGTGGAGCGGCTCATGCTGCCCCCGTCGGCCGAGGCCCAGGTGCCGCAGGGCCTGAGCGAGAAGCAGCTCGCCAAATGGGTCGCCGGGCACCCGGACCGCCAGGAGGTCCGGATGACCGTCGCGGTCCTGCGGGACGGCGCGCGCGAGGCGGCGATCCGGCTGCGCGAGAAGGACTCCGCGACCGAGGTGCTGACCGGCCCCGACCTGGTGCCGGGGCTCGCCGAGGCGCTGGCGGCGACCTTCGAGAGCTGAGACCTGACGGAACGGAGAAGGGGCTCCCGGCCGGGAGCCCCTTCTCCGTGGGTACGCGCGCGTGTCAGCTCTTCGAGCAGCTCGGCAGCGACTTCGTGTCGCCCTTGCGGAGCTTCTCCAGCGACTTCGTGGCGTCGTCGATGGTGTCGACCTTGATCAGGGTGAGGCCGTCGGGCGTGTCGGCGGCGGCCGACTCGCAGTTGTCGGCAGGGGTGAGGAAGTACTCGGCGCCCGCCTTGCGCGCACCGACCAGCTTCATCTCGATGCCGCCGATCGGGCCGACCTCGCCCTTGTCGTCGATCGTGCCGGTGCCGGCGACGAACCGGCCGCCGGTGAGGCTCTCCGGGGTGAGCTTGTCGACGATGCCGAGGGCGAACATCAGACCGGCGCTGGGGCCGCCGACGTCGGCCAGGTTGATGTCGATCGTGAACGGGAAGACGTGGTCGGTGCCGGCCTGGATGCCGACGACCGCCCGGTCGCCCTCCTCCGACGTGGTGGTCTTGATGACCACCTTCCGGGTGACGGTGGGCTCCTTGCGGGCCTTCTCGGCGGCGGCCGCCTCCTTGGCCGGGACGATCGTGAACACGACGTCCTGGCCGGGCTTCCGCTTCGTCACCTGCTTGGCGACGTCACCCTGCTCCTTGACCGGCACGCCGTCGACGGCCTTGATGACGTCCCCGGCGTGCAGCTTGCCCTCGGCCGGCGCGTCCTTGATGACGGTGGCGACGACGACCCGGGCGACCACGGGGATGTCCAGCTCCGCGAGGGCCGCCACCTTGGCGCTCTCCTGGGACTGGCTGAACTCCTCGGCGTTCTCCTGGCTCGACTGCTCCTCGGTCTTGCCGTCCGGGTAGAGCGTGTCGTGCGGCACGACCACGTTGTCGTGGGCGAGCCATCCGTAGACGGCCTCGACGGCGTTCATCTTGTAGTCCGCGCTGGTGACGCGGACCGTCGTCATGTTGAGGTGCCCGTCGGTCGGGTAGGTCTTGCGTCCGGAGATCTGGAGGACCGGTTCTCCCCTGGCCTCGCCGAGGGTGTTGACCGTGGGGCCCGGACTCATCTCCGCGTACGGCACCGGGATCAGAACGCCTGCGATGAGCAGACAGATCAGGACCAGGGTGGAGGCGAGCATCGTCGCGGTGCGGCGTGGCATGGAACGACAGTACGGGACTCGCCTGTGGGTGCACCCCTGGGGCGGTCCGTACGAGGAGGCCCCGGTCAGCCGGCGGGTGTGGTGGTGACGGCGGAGGCCGTCGCGGCCGGTTCCCGCTCCGGAAGAACGGAATCGGCGGTCGTGGTGTGGGATCGCTCCATCGCGTCCCGGAAACGTGCGTAGCCGGCGAGTTCGGCCACGTCACCTATGGTCCTGTTCCTCGAAGCCCAGCTTCCCCATATCGCCGCGCCGACGACTGCGAAAAGCGGAATCAGCAACCAGGCCAGCGCTGCCATCCCGACCTCCCATCCCCAGTGAGTTGATCAACAGACTTTCATCTGTGAGGTCAACGCTCGCGCGTGGGGGCCGGTTACGCAAATCGGGCGTTCGACTACGCCGCGTCGGCGCGTCGCCTTGCCGCCCCTAGCAGGCCCCCACCCCTCCCCCAGCCTTCGGCCGGTGGGACCCCTCACACCAGGGGCGAAGGCTCAACAGGAGCCGACCCACTCTTCTGTGCCGTCCGAGAAGGTCTGGTGCTTCCAGATCGGGACCTCGTGCTTGAGGTCGTCGATCAGCTTCCGGCAGGCCTCGAAGGCCTCGCCGCGGTGGGGGCAGGAGACGGCGACGACGACCGCGATGTCGCCGACGCGCAGGTCACCGACGCGGTGGACGGCGGCCAGGGCGCGGACCGGGTAGTCGGCGACGACCTTCTCGGCGACCCGGCGCAGCTCCGCCTCGGCGCTCGGGTGGCAGGAGTAGCCCAGCGCGTCGACGTCCGCGCCGCCGTCGTGGTTGCGCACGGTGCCGACGAAGAGGGTGGTGCCGCCGGAGGCGTCGTCCCCGACCGCCCGGAAGACCTCGTCGACCGAGAGCGGGGTCTCACGGATCGCGAGGAGCTTGATCGGGTCGGCCGCGGCCTGCTCGCCGGGGTGGTCGTGCGTGTGTGCCATGGCCCCATCGTGCCGTACGCGCGCGACATCCCGGAATAGCGGTTTCGACCGGCGGTCGGACCCCGCCGTAGGAGGGTCCTACAGACCGCCGGCCGGCCAGGTCCTCCGGCTGGGTGCTCCGGGCCGGCGCCCGGCCCCCGGTCAGATCCCGCGCCGCTTCCGCATCTGTCGGACCAGGGCCGCCGTGCCGAGCAGCGCCACCGTCGCACCGGCCGCGCCGGCCGCCGTCGCGTCCTTGCGGCCCAGGCGGCGCCCGGCGACCGTGTGGCGGCCCTCGACCTCCTCCAGGAGCGCGGCGAGGACCTCCTCGTTCGTCCATTTCGGGCGCCAGCCGGCGTCGTGCAGCCGTCCGACGCTCACCACCCAGGGGTGCATGGTGTAGGCGAGGTCGCCCGCCGGGGACGGGGTGAGCCCGATCCGGTGGAGGCGGGCCGCCGTGCCGAGGGCGACCGCGGAGGGCAGCTCCATGCGCCGGATCCCGGAGAGCTCCTCGACCTCCTCCTGTTCGAGCCAGCCCTCGCAGCCGACCGCGAACTCCCCCTCGACCTTCTCCAGGGCCGCGTACTCCAGGGCGCTCACCAGGTCCTCGACGTGGCAGAACTGCCAGGTGGGCCGGGACCCGGCGACGACGAGCAGCCGGGGCGACTCGAAGTAGCGGGTCAGCGCCGTGTCCGTACCGCCCACGAGGACGGCGGGGCGGACGACGGTGACGTGCAGGCCGGGGTGGGCGCGGGGGGCGCGGCGGCCGAGGCGCTCGATCTCCAGCATGTCGCCGACGCCGGTGGCCTCCGCCGTCGCCCTGAGCTCGGCGTCCTCGGAGAGCGGGATGTCGTTGTCGGGCAGGGCGCCGTAGACCATCGCGGAGGTGCAGAGCACCACCCGGTGGACCCCGGCCGCGGCGGCGGCGGTCAGCACGGTCTGCGTGCCGCGCACGTTGTAGGCCGTTCGGGCGGCGGGGTCGGTCTCGAGGTCGAGGTCGACGGCGAGGTGCACGACGACGTCCGCGCCGCGCAGCTTCTCGGCGATGGCCGGGTCGCGCACGTCGAGGATGTGCCACTGTGCCTCGGCGACGTCGCCCCGGCGCTCGTCGATGGCGACGACCCGCTTGATCTCGTCGGAGGCGGCGAGGCGCCTGGTCAGCAGGTCACCGACGCCGGAAGCGGCGCCGGTGACCGCGACGACGGGGCCGCGCGCGGCGGACCGGGTTGAGTGGTTTCGCGCTCCGCGAACCTGTGGATCTGGGGAACTCACCGGGCGTCTCCAGCGGTTGTCTTCAGTACGGACGCGCATGACGCGTACGGACCAGGTGGCGTCCATCCTGCCGCAGGGCACGGCCCGGCGGAGCACCGAGCCCATTTCCGGCACGGATGTCTACGCTGGTGGTGTGCGGGTCTGTCTGACAGGCCTGGTCGGGCAGTCGCCGTCGGCAGGAGGCCGGCGGCCCTACGAGCCGAGGAAACCTGTGAGTGACACCCCATTCGGATTCGGCCTTCCGCCGGAGGAGCCGGAGAACGGCGACGAGGGCAAGAAGAAGGACCCCGCCGGAGGTGGCCAGGGGTCCGGCGGCAACCCGTTCGGTGCGAACCCGTTCGGCTTCGGCGGGCTGCCCGGCATGGGCGGTCCCGGTGGCGCGGACAATCCGTTCGCCGCGATGTTCGGCTCCCTGAACCCCAACGATCTGGGTGCCGCCTTCCAGCAGCTCGGGCAGATGCTCAGCTACGAGGGCGGTCCCGTGAACTGGGACATGGCGAAGCAGATCGCGCGCCAGGTGGTGGCCCAGGGCACCGCCGACGGCACCAAGGACGCGAGCGTGGGCCCGGCCGAGAAGTCCGCGGTCGAGGAGGCCGTGCGCCTCGCCGACCTGTGGCTGGACGAGGTCACCTCGCTGCCCTCGGGCGCGGGCACGGCCGTGGCGTGGAGCCGCGCGGAGTGGGTCGAGGCGACGCTGCCGGCGTGGCAGCAGCTCGTGGACCCGGTCGCCGAGCGGGTCGGCTCGGCGATGGGCGACGTCCTGCCGGAGGAGATGCAGGCCATGGCGGGCCCGCTGATCGGCATGATGCGCTCCATGGGCGGCGCCATGTTCGGCCAGCAGATCGGGCAGGCCGTGGGCGCGCTCGCCGGTGAGGTCGTCGGCTCGACGGACGTCGGTCTGCCGCTGGGCCCGGCCGGGCGTGCCGCACTGCTGCCGCTGAACATCGAGGCCTTCGGCAAGGACCTGGGCGTGCCCTCGGACGAGGTGCGGCTCTACCTGGCCCTGCGCGAGGCCGCGCACCAGCGTCTCTTCGCGCACGTGCCGTGGCTGCGGGCGCACCTCTTCGGCGCGGTCGAGGGATACGCACGCGGGATCAAGGTCGACACCTCGAAGCTGGAGGAGGCCGTCGGGCAGCTCGACCCGACGCACCCGGAGCAGCTTCAGGAGGCACTCCAGCAGGGCATGTTCCAGCCGGAGGACACCCCGGAGCAGAAGGCGGCCCTGGCCCGTCTGGAGACGGCCCTCGCGCTGGTCGAGGGCTGGGTGGACGCGGTGGTCCACGAGGCGGCCAAGTCGCGCCTGACCTCGGCGGACGCGCTGCGCGAGACGCTGCGCCGGCGCCGGGCCTCGGGCGGTCCCGCCGAGCAGACCTTCGCGACGCTGATCGGTCTGGAGCTGCGTCCGCGGCGGCTGCGGGACGCGGCGCGCCTGTGGGCCTCGCTCACCGACGCGCGCGGGGTCGACGGCCGGGACGGGCTGTGGGAGCACCCGGACATGCTGCCGACGGCGACCGACCTGGACGACCCGGACGGCTTCGTGCACCGCGAGCACCTCGACTTCTCCGAGCTGGACAAGATGCTCGGCGAGGCCGCCAAGGGCGAGAACCCCGAGGACGGGGACGCCGAGAAGTGAGCCTGTACGACGACGCGGTCCTCGTCCTGAAGGGGTACGAGGACCAGCGGGAACTGCGTGACGTCTATCTGGACCATCTCGCGGCCCATCCCGACGGGATGTACAAGCCGTGCACGGCCGGGCATCTGACGTCCAGCGCGCTGGTGATCGACCCGTCCCGCGGCCGGGTGCTGCTGACCCTGCACAAGAAGCTGGGCATGTGGCTGCAGATGGGTGGTCACTGCGAGGACGGCGATCCGACGGTGGAGGCCGCGGCGCTGCGGGAGGCGACGGAGGAGTCCGGTATCGCGGGCCTCAGGCTGCTCGCGGGCGGTCCGGTGCGGCTCGACCGGCATCCGATCCCGGCGCCGTGCCACTGGCATCTGGACGTGCAGTACGCGGCGCTCGCCCCGGCGGACGCGGTGGCGGAGATCAGCGAGGAGTCGCTGGACCTGCGCTGGTTCGCGTACGACGAGGTGGCGGGTGTGGCGGACACCTCGGTGGTCCGGCTGCTGGAGGGCACGCTGGCGCGGCTGGCCCAGGCATGACCGAGGGGGCGGTCGCCGTGGCGACCGCCCCCTCACGCGTGCTCAGTTCCAGGCGTTGTTCTGGTTCTGGGCGTGCGAGCCGTGCTGTCCGGCGCCGAACTGGGCGGCGATGCCCTGTCCGATGGCCGCGTTTTGCGGGGGCATGACCTCGCTCGGCTGGACGAGTGCGAAGCCCTGTCCGAGGAAGCTGAGCTCCCAGCCCTCGCCGGTGTCGCCCCGGCGGCGGCGGACGCTGGAGTTCGTCGTCTGCGCCTGCATCTGGACGCGCAGCCCGGTGGACCAGGCGACGATCGCGTCCGCGTCGACGCTGACGTACTTCTCGGGCGTGACCTGCATCATCAGCGGCTGTCCGGAGGTCATCAGGGCGACCTTGCCGCGGCCGGAGATGTTGAGCTGGTACTTGCCGGAGCCGGAGATGCCGTACTGGCTGTCGACGGCGATGACCTCGGTGTGGAGGGTCGAGTCGAGCGCGAGGACGTAGGCGCTGTCGACGGTCAGGCCCTCCTGCTCGACCTCCACGACGTGGACGTACTGCGCGAGGTTGGCGAAGTAGACCGTGCCCTGGCCGGAGCAGCGCATCAGGTCCAGGCCCTCACCGGTGCGGGCGCGGGCCCGCCGCTGGTTCGGCGTCTGGTACTCGCCGTCGAAGTCGACGAGTCCCTGGTACGCGACCATGGCGCCCTTGCGGGCGAGGACGTCGTCCTGCCCGGTCAGGCTGACCCGCAGGAGCTGCGGGTTCTGGATGACGTACCGCTCCTGGCTCTGCTGTTCGGCGTGGTTGAAAAGCGGGCTCTGCATGGTGTGTTCTCGCTCCCCCTCAGCCCCGTGCCCGCAGGCGGTCGGTGCTGTCCTCGCTCGGCTGTACGACGACGATGCCCTGGCCCGAGAAGGCCATCTGGTATGCCTCGCCGCTGCCCCGCCCGATGAGGGAGGACGCCTTGAAGCTGCGCTTGCCCTTGACCTTGAGCGAGGGCGACCAGGCGACGAGCGCGTCGGGGTCGACGTACGTCTCGTCCTCGCCGCGGCCGCAGTCGACGACGATCGGCGTGCCGCGCGAGGTGAGCGCGACCCAGCCGGTGCCGGCGATCTCCACGTTGAACAGGCCCTGGCCGGCGAACTTGGCGAGCCCCTTGACCCGCTCGACGCCCCACTGGAGGTGGGCGTCGAAGGCGAGCACGTTGGTGCCGTTGACCGAGAGCGAGTCGTTCTGGAGGTTGATGACGACGACGTCCGCGCCGTAGTCGGCGAGGTAGAGCAGGCCGTCGCCGGAGCACTTCATGATGGGCGCGCCCTCGCCGGTGGCCCACTGCTGGGCCACCTGGCGGACGGCGGGCGGGTTGGGCTCGTAGGTGATGAAGCCCTCGTAGGCGACCATCGAGCCGGTCCGGGCGTAGAGGTCCTGGCCGGAGGCCATGGCGACCTTGAGCATGGTGCGGCCGTGGTTCTCCATGCGGGCCGCGACGGGGGTCGGGGCGTAGCCCGCGAGTTGCTGGTTCATGACGGGCTCCCTCAGACCTCGTAGGGCTGGACGACGATGAAGTTGCCGGGGGCTCCCCGGAACTGGAGGTTCACGGTCTCCCCGCTGTGGCCGGGGTAGGCGTTGCGGCGCAGCCGCACCTGGCTGGAGAGGACGACCTGGGACGCGGACGACCAGGCGACGACGGCGTTGCAGTCGGCGAAGGTCGTGGGCGTGACGGGCAGGACGACGGGGACGCCGTGGGTCTTCACGACGACGGTGCCGGTGCCCTGGAACTGCATGGTGAAGAGGGCGCCGCCGGGGATGCCGTGGCCCTCGATGCGACGGACCTCGTACTGCAGGGACTCGTCGAACGCGAGGACGTTCTCGGCGGAGACGCAGATGCCGTCGCCCTGGAGCTCGATCGGGTGCAGGTGGGCACCCTGCTCGGCGAGGAAGACCTGGCCGCGGCCGGTGCAGCGCATGAGCTGCATCTCCTGGCCGGTGGCGTTGCCGACGATCCGGCCGGCGAAGCCCGCGCCCTTGTAGCCGAAGTCGACCTTGCCCTGGTACATGACCATGGAGCCCTGCCGGGCGAGGACGGGCACGCCGCCCATGGCGAGGTCGACCCGCATGAGCTGCTGGTTCTGCGGGGTCCAGCGGGCGCCGGTGGCGGTCTCCTTGTACGGCGCGAGCGCGGCGGCGAGCCCCGCTCCGGCCGCGGGCACGCCCTGCGGGACGCCGGGCTGCTGCCCGTACGCCGGCGGCTGCTGCCCGTACGGGGCGGGAGCGGCCTGCCCGTACGGGGCCTGCGGAGGCTGACCCTGACCGGGGTACTGGCCGGGGACCTGCGCGGGGTACTGGCCCGGAGGCTGCCCCGGGACCTGGCCGTACTGCGGAGGCTGCGGCGGCTGCCCGTACGGCGCGGGGGCCGGCGCGGGCGGCGGCACGGGGGCCGGGGCCAGGGGCGCGACCATCGTGGGCGCCGTGTGGACCGGCTGCACGGGCGCGGGCGGGACGGGCGCCTGCGGGGCCGCCGGCGCGCCGAAGGCGGGCGCGGGGGCGGGCGCCGCGGGTGCGCCGAAGGCCGGGGGCGCCGTCGCCTGCGGCGGCGGGGCGAAGCCGGGGGCCGCGGCCTGCTGCTGCGGGGCGGCGGGCGCCTCCTCGGCGACCTCGCCGCCGAAGTTCCGCAGGAGCGCGTCCAGGCCTCCGTCGAAGCCCTGGCCGACGGCGGCGAACCGCCACACGTCCTTGAGGTAGAAGTCGCCGAGCATCACCGCGCGCTCGGTGGAGAACTCCGCGCCGGTGAACGCGTACCGCGCGACCTCCTCGCCGCCCGCCACGATCCGCAGGTGACCGGGGCCGACCTGGGACATCTGGCCGGCGCCGTCGATCGTCGCGGTGAACGACAGCTTGTGGATGTTCGCGGGGATGCGGTCGAGGGTGACGCGGAAGGACTCGGTGTCACCGGACTGCGCGCCGAGCAGCTGGATGGACTCCTCGGGCGACTTCGGCTGGTTGAAGAAGACGAAGTAGCGGTCGTCGGAGAGCCGCTCGTCGGCGTCGAGTCCGAAGCAGCTGATGTCGAAAGTCAGTCCGGGCGCCGCGATCTGCACACCGATGTACAGATCGGTACCCGCGGTCAGATCACTGATCTTGGCCTTGTGGCCGCGTTGGAATTCCCTGGCCATGCGTAACGACCGTCCCCCATCCCGAATGGCGAATGCTCGCGCCAGGCTAACCGTTGTCCATGACATTGAGACAGGCCAGGTCGTATTCGGTACGGAATCGGGAAACCCGTGCGCCACGCGCGCGTGGCGCCGCCGTCACTCCTCGCGCGCCGCCGGAAGGTGCGGCAGGCGGTCGGCGGCGACCACGCCCTCCAGGTAGCCGCGCGCCCGCTCGGTGCGGGGATACGCCTCCAGGAGCCGCCAGAACCGCGGTCCGTGCCCGGGGACGAGGAGGTGGGCCAGCTCGTGCAGGAGGACGTAGTCGACGACGTACTCGGGCATGCCCTGGAGCCGGTGGGAGAGGCGGATGCTGCCCTCGGAGGGCGTGCAGGAGCCCCAGCGGGTGTTCTGGTTGGTCACCCAGCGGACCGAGCCGGGGCGGGCCCGGCCGTCGAAGTACTGCTCCGAGAGGCGCAGCGCCCGCTCGGTGAGCTCGCGGTCGCCGAGGACGCTCCGGCTCTCCTGGGCGGCGAGCTTGTCCAGCATCACCCCGACCCAGCGGCGCTCCTCCGCCTCCGACATGCGGGCCGGGATGAGCACGATGGTCCGGTCGCCCTCGCGGTAGGCCGAGACGGTTCTGCTCCGCCGCGGGCTTCTGCGGACCTCGACCGCACTCGTCCCGGCCCCGCGGGGCGGTTCGCTGGTCACGCTGCGCTGTGGGTCGGCGGGCACGGCCCCGACGTTACCCGCTGCCCACGGGGGAAGTCCCGCCTCCGGAGTGGTTTCGGGAACGATCCGACCCCGCCGCGCACCATTTGAATGACTAATCCCCCTGGCCTGTGGACAACTTTCGGCGACCGTCACGACGGCGGGGCATTCTCGTTCCGGGGCGACGGAATGCAGTTGTCGATCATGAAATGCGGTCACGGCCGAGGCCGGACATGGGGACGGACGGGGGCGGGGAAATGCATCCGATGGTGAAACCGGCGCTGCGGCGGGCATGGCGGAGTCTGCGGTGCGTCCAGTACGGCGTCGCCCCCGCGCACGCGGTGGTGCTCGACCCGGTCGACCCGGTGACGGGGGCGGTGCTCGGGCTGCTCGACGGCACCCGCGGGACCGCGCTGCTGCGGGCCGAGGCGCGGGCGCTCGGTCTCCCGGAGGGACGTCTGGAGGCGCTCCTGGGCCGGCTGGAGTCGGCCGGGCTCCTGACGGACGCCGCGACCGGGCGGCCCGGGAAGGCGGGCCCGGCCGCGGGCGCGGTGGACGTGGCCCTCGATCCGCTCCGCGCGGACCTGGCCTCCCTGTCCGTGGTCCACCCCGAGCCGGAGCGGGCGGCGCGGGCCCTGGCGGCCCGACGGGCCCTGCGCGTCCAGGTCAGGGGCGCGGGGCGGGTGGGGGCGACGGTCGCGGCCCTGCTCGCGGCGGCGGGGGTGGGCTCGGTCGAGGTCCTCGACTCGGGCCGGGTCGAGCCCTGGGAGACGACCCCCGGCGGACTGCCGGCCGAGGCCGTCGGCGAGCGCCGGGCGACGGCGGCCCGACGCCTGGTGGGCCGCTGGGCCCGGGACCGCACGGGAGGACCTGGCGAACTCGATGGATCCGGAGGTCTGGGCGGACCTGGCGGTCTCGGCGGAACTGGTGGGCGCGGCGGACCTGGCGGACCCGGCGGGCGCGGCGGACCCGGTGGACCTGGTGGGCGCGCCGGACCCGGTGGACCTGGTGGGCGCGGCGCCCCTGGAGGCTCCGGCGGCTCCGGTGGGTCGCGGGGGCGGAGCGGATCGGGTGAAAGCCTGGGTGAGCAGGGGCTGTCACTCGTCGTGGTGACGCCTCGGGACGGCCTCGGCGCGTATGTCCCCGACCCGCTCCCGGCCGAACCGTGGATCTCCACCGGCACCCCCCACCTGTACGCGGGCGTCCTGGAGGCCACCGGGACGGTCGGGCCGCTCGTCCTGCCCGGCGGCACGGCCTGCGCGCGGTGCCTCCAGGAGGAGCGGACGGACCGGGACCCGGTGACACCCCGGCTGCTCGCCCAGTGGCGCTCCGGCGCCCCGCATCCGCTGCCCGCCTGCGACCTCGGCCTCGCCACGGCGGTGGCCGGTCTGGCGGCGGCGCACGCGCTGGCCTTCCTGGACGGGGACCTCCCGGCGAGCACGGGCACGCGCTGGGAGGTGTCACTGCCGCTGCTCGAGTGGCGGGCGGAGCGGCTGAGACCTCACCCGGCCTGCCCCTGCGGGGCGGCGCGCGGAGCAGAAGGGGAGCGCGCCTCGGCGGCCGGGGACGCGCACGACACAATGGCGGGGTAACGGCCCTGCGCGGCACGGCAGTCTGGGTTTTGGAGGGGCGTATGTCTGATCTACCCCGGAAGGCGGTCACCCGGACCGCCAAGTTGGCCGCGTTGCCATTGGGCTTCGCGGGCCGGGCCACCTGGGGTCTGGGCAAGCGGATCGGCGGCAGATCGGCGGAGCTCGTCGCGCGCGAGCTCCAGCAGCGGACGGCCGAGCAGCTGTTCAAGGTGCTCGGCGAGCTCAAGGGCGGGGCCATGAAGTTCGGACAGGCGCTGTCCGTCTTCGAGTCGGCGCTTCCGGAGGAGGTCGCCGGGCCGTACCGGGCGGCGCTGACGAAGCTTCAGGACGCGGCCCCGCCGATGCCGACGCGCACGGTGCACACGGTCCTGGAGGAGCGGCTCGGCGCCGAGTGGCGGGAGCTGTTCGTGGAGTTCGAGGACAAACCGGCGGCGGCGGCCTCGATCGGGCAGGTGCACCGGGCCGTGTGGCACGACGGGCGCGAGGTCGCGGTGAAGGTGCAGTACCCGGGCGCCGGGGACGCGCTGCTCTCGGACCTGACGCAGTTGAGCCGCTTCGCCCGGCTGCTCGGTCCGCTCATCCCGGGCATGGACATCAAGCCGCTCATCGCCGAGATGCGGGACCGGGTCGCCGAGGAGCTGGACTACTCCCTGGAGGCGGAGGCCCAGCGGAGGCACGCGGAGGAGTTCGCGGACGATCCCGACGTGGTGGTGCCCGCGGTGGTGCACCAGTCGGAGCAGGTCCTCGTGACGGAGTGGATGGACGGGGTCCCGCTCGCGGAGGTGATCGCGGACGGCACGCAGGAGCAGCGGGACCGGGCGGGTCAGTTGCTCGCCCGCTTCCTCTTCTCAGGACCCGCGCGCACGGGTCTGCTGCACGCCGATCCGCATCCGGGGAACTTCCGGCTGCTGCCGGGCGCGGACGAGGACGAGGGGCCGGAGGGCTGGCGGCTCGGTGTCCTCGACTTCGGCACGGTGGACCGGCTTCCGGGCGGGCTGCCGGAGACGATCGGCACGTGTCTGCGGATGACCGTCGCCGGCGAGGCGGAGACGGTGTACGAGCTGCTGCGCGAGGAGGGCTTCGTCAAGAAGTCCGTGGCGCTCGACCCGGACGCGGTCCTGGAGTACCTGCTGCCGATCATCGAACCGGCCGAGGCGGAGGCGTTCGTCTTCACCCGCGGCTGGATGCGCGCCCAGGCGGCCCGGATCGCGGACCCCCGCTCCCCGGCCCACCAGCTGGGCAAGCAGCTGAACCTGCCGCCCTCGTATCTGCTGATACACCGTGTGACGTTGAGCACGATCGGGGTGCTGTGCCAGCTGAACGCGACGGTACGGCTACGGGACGAGCTGGCCGAGTGGCTCCCGGGCTTCGGGGAACCGGACCCCGCGTAGGGCTGCTCCGCACCCACCCGCCGTGTGGGCAATCGTCCCGCAGGGCGGGACGGGTGGGCACACGGGACGGCGCCCTCTGCGGGCGCCTCCGCCTTCCGTGCCTGGACCCGCACCCCCAGCGGCGCCGCACAACGCGGAGCGGGTTCGGGCGCGGAAGCCTCTGGCGCCGGCAAGGGCGCCGTCCGTTGTGCCCACCCGTTCCGCCCTTGCGGAACGTATGCCCACAACGGGTCGGCGAGGGCGTGGCTCACCACCAGGAGGAGTCGAGGCGGCCTTCGATGGAGCGGATGTTGGCGCGGGCGCACTCCTCGCAGAAGTACTCTCGCCTGCCGTTCTCCACCGAGCACGTCCAGGTCAGCGGCAGCGTCTCGGTGGTCTTGCCGCAGCGCGCGCAGGCGAAGGGTGCCTCGGGGGTACGGGCCTCGTTCATCCTCGTGACGATAACCCGGCGGGGCTGCGCGGCGGGGACAACGCACCGCGGGGGCCGGTCCGTTCGGACCGGCCCCCGCGGAGGCATCACGAGGATGCGTCAGTGCATGACGGCCATGGCGAGCGCGCGGCGGGCGCGCAGCGAGACGCGCTCGGCGCGGCGCTGCATGCGCCGGGCGGCGACCAGGCGCACGGCCTGGCGTTCCGCGTCGGCCTCACGCTGTCGTTCGTGCATATGGGCACGGGCCAGGGCTTCTGGGGCGAGTTGCATTTCACGGGTCCTGTTCTGACGCGCGGTGTACGCGGCGGCGGGGGAGAAGACTGGGGTCGCGGAGCCGGCGGGCTCGCTGGTGGAAGAGGTCATCGGGGCCTGCTTCTGGGGATCGTGCGTGAGGGGGCGGTCGATGGTTCCGGTGGCGCTCATGCCGCGACGACCGGGTTCTTGCGCGGACGGCCACGCGGCCGCTTGCGGGCGACGACCACGCCCTGGACGAAGAGCTCGCCACCCCAGACGCCCCACGGCTCGCGCCGCTCCTTGGCGCCGGCGAGGCAGGCGGCCACGAGCGGGCAGGTCTGGCAGAGGGACTTCGCGTACTCGACGTCGGCCGGGGACTCCGCGAAGAAGACCTCGGGGTCGTAGGCGCGACACGGGACGGGGACGCCGAGGTTCTCGATGGCGTCGTCGAGCGCGGTGAGCGCGGTGAGGGGGGTCAAGGCGGGGTCCTCCGTGAGGCCGGGCAGGGGGATCGATTCGGAAGGCGGTACGGACGGGGCGTGCGCTTCGAGTTGCACGGTGGTGTTTTCCTCGTCTGGTCGTTCCGGCCTGTTGGCCGGGGTTTCGGCTGGTACCGGGTTCTTGCTTCCCGAGGCCCCTTCGCGCCGTCGTCCCCGTTCGGGGACAAACAGAAGGGCCGCGGATCCCGGGTGGGGTTCCGCGGCCCTGAAGGCGCCTGTCTGATCATGGATCAGACTGGATCACTCCAGGGTTCGAGCCCACGGAAGGCCCACATCATGTGGTGGTGCGTCGTCGTCTGCTGCTGGGTTCCGGCACCGGTCGCCGCAAAGTCATAGGCCTTGGCCTTGCCTGCTGCTCCTGCTTCCAGTGCCTTGGTCGGTCGCTCATTGCGCGGAGCCACGGCGGCCACACCGAGACCGGAGAGACCGGTGACGGGCAGGCCGGCGACGGGCAGACCGGTGCCAATGAGCGCCGAGGCGGAGAGGCCGAGCGAGCAGGCGGAGACGACCGAGCGATCGGTCATTTTGGCCGTGCCGACGAAGCTGACGGTGCTGGTCTGGACGGTGTAGCTGATCACTGGAATCGCCTCCTCTCGGCGTCTCGGAGGGCTCGGGTGTGAGCCGGACCCTCATGTTTATTTGGACAAGTACAGCACGAAGACAGGGCTTCCAAGAAGCCGCTGTTTCCGTGGTTAAGAACCTATGGGGCTTGACGGGGCGGGCGCAAACTATTTTTTCGACGAGTTTTCCTCAGACCTCGCCCTCTCCCGCCCCACCCTCCTCACCTGCGCAGATGGCCAGGACCTCGGCTCCGAAGCGGTCGAGCTTGCGGACGCCGACGCCGGAGATCGAGGCGAGCTCTCCGTCGGTGGCGGGGACGCGCTCGGCGATCGCCATGAGCGTCTTGTCGGTGAACACGCAATACGCCGGCTGGCCGAGCTCCCTGGCCTGTTCCGACCGCCAGTCGCGCAGCCGCTCGTACAGCCCCTCGTCCATGTCCGAGGGGCAGTCCTCGCAGCGCATGAGCTTCATCGCGCCCGCCTCGGTGAGGGTGGCGCCGCAGACCCGGCAGAGGACGGGGCCGCGCGGGCCCCGCCGGCGGAGGCCGCTCCCCCGCTCGACGGAGCCGGAGCCGCCGCCGGAGCCGACGGCGCCGAGGGAGCCGGAGCCGGGCCGGAGCCCCTTGAGGAAACGGCTGGGGCGCCGGCTGGCCCGGCCGCCCGGGGAGCGGGAGAGCGCCCAGGAGAGCGTGAGGTGGACCCGGGCCCGGGTGACGCCCACGTACAGCAGGCGCCGCTCCTCCTCGACCTGCTCGTCCGTCTTGGCGTAGGTGATCGGCATCATGCCCTCGGTGAGGCCGACCAGGAAGACGGCGTCCCATTCGAGGCCCTTGGCCGCGTGCAGCGAGGCGAGGGTGACGCCCTGGACGGTCGGGGCGTGCTGGGCGGCGGCCCGCTCGTCGAGCTCGGCGACCAGGTCGGAGAGGGTGGCCCCGGGCTTGGCACGGCTGAAGTCCTCGGCGAGCCGGACGAGGGCCGCGAGGGACTCCCAGCGGTCGCGGACGGCGCCGGAGCCGGCGGGCGGCGCGCTGGTCCAGCCCTTGGTGGAGAGGACGGCCCTCACCTGCGCGGGCAGGTCCTCGACGTCGTCGAGGAGGGAGTCGTTGCCCCCGGCGCGGGCGGCTCCGCGCAGGGCGATGCCCGCCTCCCGTACCTCCTGGCGCTCGAAGAAGCGCTCGGCGCCGCGGAGCTGGTAGGGCACTCCGGCGTCGGCGAGGGCCTGCTCGTAGACCTCGGACTGGGCGTTGATCCGGTAGAGGACGGCGATCTCGCCGGCCGGGACGCCGGCGGCGATGAGGTCGCGGATGCGGCGGGCGGTGCCCTCGGCCTCGGCGGGCTCGTCGGTGTATTCCGTGTAGACCGGCTCGGGACCCGGGTCGCGCTGGGAGATCAGCTCCAGGCGGTGCTCGGCGGCCCGGCCGCTGGCCTGGCTGAGCAGCCCGTTCGCCAGGTGGACGACCTGCGGGGTGGAGCGGTAGTCGCGGACCAGCTTGACGACCGTGGCGCCCGGGTGCCGGGTGCGGAAGTTCAGCAGGT
This sequence comes from Streptomyces sp. R-07, assembly GCF_049913175.1. NCBI lineage: Bacteria > Bacillati > Actinomycetota > Actinomycetes > Kitasatosporales > Streptomycetaceae > Streptomyces > Streptomyces sp. R-07. Next base: position 5,279,496 of record NZ_CP183978.1, on the reverse strand, counting down.
GGTCGGGGGTGGCGCCGGTGAAGGAGTAGATCGTCTGGCTGGCGTCGCCGACGACGCAGAGGTTGTCGCGGTCGCCGAGCCACAGGTCGAGCAGCCGCTGCTGGAGCGGGGAGACGTCCTGGTACTCGTCCACCACGAAGTGCTGGTACTGGCGGCGGATCTGGTCGGCGATGTCGTGCCGGTCCTGGAGGATGCCGACGGTGAGCAGCAGCACGTCCTCGAAGTCGATCACCGAGCGGTCGCGCTTCAGCTGCTCGTACATGGCATAGATCTGGCCGATCTCCGCCGGGTCGCGGGGGGCGTCCCTGACGGACTTGGCGACGGCGGCCGGGTAGTCGGCGGGGACGGTCTGGGTGACCTTGGCCCACTCGATCTCGCTGGTCACGTCCCTGAGCTCGTTCCGGTCGAGCCGGATCCGGCAGCGGGCCGCGGCCTCGGCGACGAGCTGGATCTTCCGCTCCAGGAGCCGGGGCAAGTCGCCACCGACTGCTTTCGGCCAGAAGAACTGGAGCTGGCGGAGGGCCGCGGAGTGGAACGTGCGCGCCTGGACGCCGCCGGCGCCGAGCTGCCGCAGCCGGCCGCGCATCTCGCCCGCGGCGCGGTTGGTGAACGTGACGGCGAGCACGCTGGCGGGCTGCAGGATGCTCGCCCGCACCCCGTACGCGATGCGGTGGGTGATGGCCCGCGTCTTGCCCGTGCCGGCTCCCGCGAGGACGCACACCGGTCCGTTCAGGGCAAGGGCGACCTCGCGCTGCTCGGGGTCGAGCCCGTCGAGCACCGCGTCGGCCGTCTCCGGGACCTGCGGGAAGAGAGTGGAGTGCGTTGCTGCTGTCACCCCCCAATGCTGCCAGGTCGGGCGAGCTTGCCGTCGAGGCTTGTCCACAGGGGCGTGCCGCCGGTCATACGAATTCCGGGAATGACGCCGGGAGGGCGTACGTTCTCCTACTCGGCACCCGTCCGCGAACAAGAGGAGCGCCTGGTCATGCAGGGCACTGTGACGATGTACAGCACCACGTGGTGCGGCTACTGCCGTCGGCTGAAGAGCCAGATGGAGCGCGAGGGCATCGCGTACACGGAGATCAACATCGAGCAGGACCCCGACTCGGCGGCGTTCGTCGAGAAGGCCAACGGCGGCAACCAGACGGTGCCGACCGTCCTCTTCCCGGACGGTTCGACCCTGACGAACCCGAGCCTCGCGCAGGTGAAGCAGGCGCTCGGCGTCTGATCGCGAGGAGATCGCGAGACCTTCGCGTGAAGATCGCGAAACGTTCGCGAGGAGACCGCGAGGAGTGGCAGTGGCCCCGCGGCCGGTGAGAACCGGCCGTGGGGCCTTTGTGCAGGGACTTCGCTCGAGCGAACCCCCCTGATCCCACCTCGTCGTGAAGGGCGTCACACACCTGCGAGCTTTTGCGCGGCCCCCGGCGTCCCGCCTACGCTCTCGTCCCGACCGAGATTTGCGACTGCATATCCAGGTGGGATACCCCTTGCTCATCCAGATAGCTCCTGCTCCTCCGGCGTCGCGCGAACCCGGGAGAGCGCCCAGGCTCACGACGGACTCCACGGACCCCACGGGCAGAGCTCGCGGACGCCTCCACGCCCTCGACGGCCTGCGCCTCACCGCCGCCCTCATGGTGGTCGGCTACCACTACCTGGCCTTCGGGGAAGGCCGGCCGAGCCCGGTCGAGGACCTCTTCCCGCAGACCTTCTCCGTCGCCTCCTACGGCTATCTCGGCGTGGAGTTCTTCTTCCTCATCAGCGGCTTCGTCATCTGCATGAGCGGCTGGGGCCGGCCGGTGAAGGACTTCTTCGTCTCCCGTGTGGTGCGCCTCTATCCCGCGTACTGGTTCGCCGTCGTCGCCACGTCCGTCACCGTCGCCGTGATCCCCGGCGGGCGGCGCCACCTGCCCGGGAACGACATCCTCACCAATCTGACGATGCTCCAGGAGCCGCTGGGAGTGGACCCCGTCGACGGGGTCTACTGGACCCTCTTCGCCGAGCTCCGCTTCTACCTCCTCTTCTCGCTGCTCGCCTGGTGGGGGCTGACGTACCGCAGGGTGCTGCTGTTCTGCTGCGTCTGGGGCGCGGCCACCGTCCTGGTCTCCCCGGCCGCGCCCGGTCCCGTGCGCCTGCTCCTGATCCCCGAGTACAGCTGGTTCTTCATCGCCGGCATGGCGTTCTACCTGATGTACCGGTTCCGTCCGAACCTGATGCTCTGGGGCGTCGTCGGGTTCTGCTACTGCGCCTCGCTGGCGCCCTCCATCGACAAGTTCAAGGGGCTCACCTTCCTCGGCGACCGGCCGGCGTGGCCCGTGCTCGTCGTGCTCGCCGCGTTCTTCGGGGCGATGGCGCTGGTCGCCACCGGCAGGCTCTCCGGCATCCGGTGGACGTGGCTGCCGGTCGCCGGGGCACTGACCTACCCCTTGTACCTGCTGCACGAGGTCATCGGCTGGGAGTTCTTCACCCGCTTCGGGGCGCGCGTCCCGCCGTGGGTGCTGCTCGTCACCGTGCTGCTCGGGATGCTGGTGCTGTCGTACCTGGTCCACCGTCTCGTCGAGCGGCCGCTCAGCCGGTATCTCAAGCGCAACCTCGCCCGCCTGTGAGCGCCACGAAGAAGTCCCCCCGTCCGGCGGCGCCGGGCGGGGGGACTTCTTCGTGTGCGGAGCGGGTCAGACGACGTCGCCCGGCTTCGGGAGCGGCTTGCCGTACCAGCGCTCGATGAGGCGGGAGGCGATCGAGATGCCGTACGGGGGCAGGACCTCGCCGGACTCGAAGGCGGCGGCCAGGTCCTCGCGGGAGAACCAGCGCGCCTCGTGGATCTCCTCGCCGTCCACGTTTATCTCGGAGGACGTGGCCTGGGCGAAGAAGCCCAGCATCAGGCTGGACGGGAACGGCCAGGGCTGGCTGGCGATGTACTCGACCTCGCCGACCGTGACGCCGGCCTCCTCGAAGACCTCGCGGGCCACCGACGCCTCGATGGACTCGCCCGGCTCCACGAAGCCGGCGAGGGTCGAGAAGCGGCCTTCCGGCCAGTGCACCTGGCGGCCGAGCAGCGCCCGGTCCTTCTCGTCGGTGACCAGCATGATCACGGCGGGGTCGGTGCGCGGGTAGTGCTCGGCGCCGCAGGCCTGGCAGCGGCGGATATGGCCGGCGGCCGCGATGACCGTGCGCTCGCCGCAGCGCGAGCAGAAGCGGTGGAGGCGCTGCCAGTTCTCCAGGGCCACCGCGTGCACCATGAGGCCCGCGTCGCGGTCGGAGAGCAGCAGCCCGGCCTCGCGCAGCCCGGCCGGGCGGGCGGACTGGTCCATGCGGCCGGGCAGGGAGTCCTTCTGGAGCGCGAAGTAGGAGACGCCGTCGGCGTCCGTGCCCAGGAAGTAGCGGTGGGTCTCGGTGACCGGGGCCTCGAAGGCCGGGGTCATCACGAGCTCGGTGGTGCCGTCGGGGCGGTCGTCGATCAGCACCTGGCCCCCGGAGACCACGAAGACCCGGGTCGTGGGGTGGCTCCAGGCCGCCGCCAGCCACGCCTCGTCGAGGCGGTGGTGGGCGGCGCGGTCGATGCCGCTCGGGGCGGTGAGCGAGATCGGGCGGTCCGCCGGCGCGTGCTTCGGGCTGCTCGACGCGTTCTTCAAGGTGCTCACAGGTGCTTCCAACTCCCCCGGATCGGTGTGTGGGTTCAGCGCGCGGCGAAGTGGAGGGCGGCGGGCAGGTCGCTCCACAGGTGCGCGGTCGTCTCGACGCCCTTCATGAGGAGATCGAGTTCGATCTTCTCGTTGGGGGCGTGCCAGCCGTCGGACGGTACGGAGATGCCGAGGAACAGGACGGGTGCGTCCAGGACGTCCTGGAGGTCTGCGGCCGGTCCGGAGCCGCCCTCGCGGGTGTAGCGGACCTTGGCGCCGTCGAAGGCCCTGCTCATGGCCCCGGCCACCGCCTTGAGTGCGGGGTGGTCGAGGGGGGTGAGGCAGGGGCGGGTCGGTGCGCCGAAGACGATCTCGTACCGGATGCCGGCGGGGACGAGTCCGGCGAGCCAGTCCCGTACCGCGAGCTCGATCTTGGCCGGGTCCTGGCCCGCGACCAGCCGGAACGACAGCTTGAGCTGGGCGGAGGAGGGGACGATCGTCTTGCCGCCGGGGCCCTGGTAGCCGCCGCCGATGCCGTTGACCTCGGCGGTGGGACGGGCCCAGACCCGCTCCAGGGTCGTGAAGCCCGCCTCGCCGAGGGTGCCGTGCGACTTGGCCGTCCGCAGCCAGGCGGCCTCGTCGAAGGGCAGCTCGGCGACGAGGGCCCGCTCTGCGTCGGTGAGCTCCGTCACCCCGTCGTAGAAGCCGGGGATCGCCACGTGCTCGTGCTCGTCGTGCAGCGCGGCGACGATCCGGCCGGCGACGGTGGCCGGGTTCGGCACGGCGCCGCCGAAGGAGCCGGAGTGGATGTCCTGGTCGGGGCCGTACAGCTCGATCTCGCAGTCGGCGACCCCGCGCATGCCGGTGCAGACGGTGGGGGTGGTCTCGGACCACATGCCGGTGTCGGAGACGATCACGGCGTCGGCGGCGAGCCGGTCGGCACGGTCCTCGACGAGGGCGCGGAAGTGCGGGGAGCCGGACTCCTCCTCGCCCTCGACGATCAGCTTGAGGTTGACGGCGGGCGTGGTGCGGCCGGTGGCGGCGAGGTGCGCGCGGACGCCGAGGGTGTGGAAGAACACCTGCCCCTTGTCGTCGGCTGCCCCGCGCGCGTACATCCGGCCGTCGACCACGGTCGGCTCGAACGGGTCCGTGTGCCAGCCGTCCTCACGGGCCGCGGGCTGCACGTCGTGGTGGCCGTAGACGAGGACGGTCGGGGCGTCCGGGTCGCCGGAGGGCCACTCGGCGAAGACGGCGGGGGCGCCGTCCGTCTCCCAGACCTCGACCGTGGTGAAGCCGGTCTCCGTGAGCTTGGCGGCGAGCCACTCGGCGCTGCGCCGTACGTCCCCGGCCCGGTCCGGCTGGGCCGACACGGAGGGGATGCGCAGCCACTCGGCCAGGTCGCCGAGGAAGGCGGCACGGTGCTGCTCGACGTACGTACGTACGGTGCGGACGGCGCTGTCCGGGGTCTCGCTCATGCCCCCGAGCCTATCCGGCGTCCGGGGGTGCCCCACCCAGCAGGAGGGCCTCCAGCTCGGCACGGCCCGGCAGGCGGGCGGGACGGGCGATCTCACCCGTTCGGACGTACACGAAGGCGGCGGCCACCTCCTCGGGTGCGAGGCCGTGCTGCTCGGCCCAGGCGAGCCGGTAGATCGCGAGCTGGAGCGGATCGGCCGTGCGGTCCCGGCTGGTCTTCCAGTCGACGATCTCGTACGCGCCGGACTCCGGGTCCCGGTAGACGGCGTCGATCCTGCCCCGGACGACCCGGCCCGCGAGGGAGAGGTGCACGGGGACCTCGACGCGGTACGGGGTGCGCCGGGCGTACGGGGTGCGGTCGAAGGCCTCCTTGAGCTCGTCGAGGTCCCGGTCGTCGAGGATCTCCGGCTCGCCCGCGAAGTCCTCGCCGCCGGGCAGCTCCTCCGGGCCGAGGAACGGCAGCGGGAGTTCCTCGAAACGGGACTCCACCCACGCGTGGAAGCGGGTGCCCCGGCGGGCCGCGGGCTGCGGCGCCTTGGGCATCGGCCGGGCCAGCTCCTGCGCGAAGCCGTCGGGGTCGGCGGCGAGGCGCAGGACCTGGGAGGCGGAGAGGTACGCGGGGAGGAGGACCTCGCGGGTGGTCGCGCGGGCGCGGCGGAGTTCGGTGGTGAGGGCGGTGAGGTCTCTGTCCCAGGAGGCGATGCTCCGGAGCTCCTCGGGGGTGAGCTGGTGCCGCTCCTCGCGGGGGGCCGGGACGGCGTCCGTGTGGGTGTCTTCGGGGAGGGTCTCCTCGTCCTCTTCCCAGACGGGTTCCTCCTCTTCGGGCCAGGGGTCCTCGGGGTGCGGGTCCGTCAGGTCGGGTGCTGCGCTCGGGGGGTTGTGCCCACCCTCCCCCGGACTCCGTCCGGCGGTGCCCCCATCGCCCTGCGGATCGATTGCCCACAACCGGGTCGTGACGGCTTCCGCCGCCGCCCGGCGACGCTTCAGCGCCTCTCCGTCCAGCGGCAGGGGCCAGGCCTGGTCGCCGTCCGAGGGCGTCAGGGACGGGTTCTCCGCGTCCGGTTCCGGTTCCTCCGCCCACGCCTCGATCTCGCCGTGGCCGGCCGCGCAGTGGTCGTGGAGGGCCTGGAGGAAGTCCGAGGGACCGCGGGGCTTCTTCTGGGCCGGGCCCCACCAGTGGGCGGAGCCGAGGAGCAGGGAGCGGGGGCGGGTGAAGGTGACGTAGCCGAGGCGGAGCTCCTCGGTGTGCTGGTGGTCCCGCATCGCGTTCTTGAAGGACGTGAGGGACTTGGCGTCCCAGGTGTCGATCCCCGGCAGGGTGGCCGCGTCGCCGCGCAGGGCGTGCGGGAGCACCTGGGGCTGCGAGGTCCACGACTCGCGGGCCCGGGCGCTCGGGAACTGGCCGGTGACCAGGCCGGGGACGGCGACGACGTCCCATTCGAGGCCCTTGGACTTGTGGGCGGTGAGGACCTTCACGGTGTTCTCGCCGCCCGGCAGGGCGCTGTCGAGGCCCTTCTCGAACTGGACGGCCGTGCGCAGGAAGGCGAGGAACGCGAGCAGGCTGGCCTCGCCGTCGAGGGAGGCGAAGCCGGCGGCGATGTCGAGGAAGTGGCCGAGGGTCTCGCGGCGGCGGGCCGCGAGCGCGTGCGGGGAGGCGGAGAGCTCGACCTCCAGGCCGGTGGCGGCGAGGACGCGGTGCAGCACGTCCATGAGGGGGTCGGCGAGCGAGCTGCGCAGGGCGCGCAGCTCGGTGGCGAGGCGGGCGAAGCGGACCCGGGCCTCGGCGGAGAAGGCCAGGCCGTCGTCGGCGGCGCCGCCGGAGTCGAGGAAGGTGTCGAGCGCGTCGGCGAGGGAGACGACCTCGGCCGGGTCGACGCCCTCGACGGCGGCGGCGAGCCGCTGCTCGGGATCCGCGTCCTCGCCGCCCCGGTGGACCAGCAGGCGGGCACGGCGGCCGAGGAGTGCGAGGTCGCGGGGGCCGATGCGCCAGCGGGGGCCGGTGAGGAGGCGGACCAGGGCGGCGTTGGCCCCCGGGTCCTGGAGGACCTCGCAGACGGCGACCAGGTCAGCGATCTCGGGCAGGTGGAGGAGGCCGGAGAGGCCGACGACCTCGACGGGCACGTCTCGGGCGACGAGGGCCGCGTGGATGGCGGGGAAGTCGGTGGCGGTACGGCACAGGACGGCGATCTCGCCGGGCTCGCGGCCGGTCCGTACGAGATGGGCGAGGGAGTCGGCGAGCCAGTCGATCTCCTCCGCGTGGGTGGGGAGGAGAGCGATGCGGACGCTGCCGTCGGCCTCGGCGCCGGGTGCGGGCCGCAGCGCCTCCACGCCCGCGTGCATGGCGCGCAGGGGGGCGGCGAGCCCGTTGGCGAGGTTCAGGAGACGGCCGCCGCTGCGCCGGTTCTCGGAGAGGGAGTAGCGGCTCGCGGGGGTGCCGTCCCGGTGCGGGAAGTGCTCGGGGAAGTCGTCCAGGTTCGCGACGGAGGCGCCGCGCCAGCCGTAGATGGCCTGGCAGGGGTCGCCGACGGCGGTCACGGCGTGCCCGGTGCTCCCGCCGGACGGGCCCTGGCCGAAGAGTCCGGAGAGCAGCAGCCGCTGGGCGACGGAGGTGTCCTGGTACTCGTCGAGGAGGACGACCCGGAACTCCTCGCGGAGGATCGCGCCGACCTCGGGCCGGGTGGTGGCGAGCTCGGCGGAGCGGGCGATCTGGTCGCCGAAGTCGAGCAGGTCGCGGGAGCGCTTGGCGGCGCGGTAGCGGACGACGAGGTCGAGGAGTTCACGGCGGGCGGCGGAGGCCTCGGGGATCTTGCGCAGTTCGGCGTTGCTGAGCCGGGCGTCGGCGAGGGCGGTGAGGAGCTCGGAGTCGTACGCGTGGAGCCGCTCGGGCGGCACGAGGTGCTCAGCGAGCTCGGCGTCGAGGGCGAGCAGGTCGGTGATCAGGGTCGGGAAGGAGCGGGTGAGCGCCGGGTACGGGCCGGGGGCCTCGCGGAGCACGCGCGCGGCGAGCTGGTAGCGGGTGGCGTCGGCGAGGAGCCGGGAGGTGGGCTCCAGACCGATGCGGAGGCCGTGGTCGGTCAGCAGCTGCCCGGCGAAGGCGTGGTACGTGGAGATGCGGGGCTCGCCCGGGAGGTAATAGGGGTCGGCGGGTACCGCCGTCGTTGAGGGGTGGTGGCCGGGCGACGGGTGGGCCGGGTCGACGACGTCGGGGTCGGTGACGCCGGCGCGGACGAGGGCGGTGCGGACGCGCTCGGCGAGTTCGCCGGCCGCCTTGTTGGTGAAGGTGAGACCGAGGACCTGCTCGGGGGCGACCTGGCCCGTGCCGACCAGCCAGACCACCCGGGCGGCCATCACGGTCGTCTTGCCGGAGCCGGCTCCGGCCACGACGACCTGCGGGGCGAGCGGCGCGGTGATGCAGGCCGTCTGCTCCGGCGTGAAGGGGATGCCGAGGAGCTCCTTGAGCTGCTCGGGGTCGGTGATGCGTGCGGTCACCCCAAAGAGGCTAACGGGGCCGACCGACAGTCCGACTCCGTACGCCTCTGACCTGGGGTGTCACCCGAGGGTGTCCGGCCTGGTCGTGCCCGGGTCTACGCGGGCGCGCCGCCGACCAGCTTCGAGAGGTCGACCGTCTCGTCGGCCGGCGGGGCCTTCACCACGACCGGCTTGTCGTAGTCGGAGAGCACCATCGCGCCGGGCTCGTCGCCGCCCTTCTTGACCATCTTCAGGATGTACGGCTTGCCCCGCTCGGAGACGGACACGGTGGCCGTCTCGCCGCCCGCCTTCTTCTTCACCAGGGTCGCGACGGGGGTCCCGTCGACCTTGCCGTCCGGCCCCCGGGTCAGTCCCCTGCGCTGCTCCTTGTCCTTGTCCAGGTCGGCGAGGAGCGACTTCAGGTCGCAGACGCCGCCGAGGTCCTCGCTGCCCGCCTGCCCCGGGGCGATCTTCAGCCAGCGGCCCTTGATCAGTTCGAGGGTGACCGCGATCTGCGCCTCCGGCATGCCCTGGGAGGCCATGGAGGCCCGCCAGAAGGCCTCGTCGCCCTTCAGGTACGTGACGTGGCCGACCCGGCGCAGTTCGGCGGTGCCGCCCTTGATCTTCATCAGGCCGGTGCACTCGCCGCTGTCGTCGACGGCGAAGTCGATGTCGAGCGGCTGCCCCTGGCTGACGACCCGGCCGGTCATGCGCAGGGACGTCGCCGACCGGGTGGCGGTCACGGCCCGCTCGCCGATCTCGTCGGCGGTGAGACCGGAGAACGGGTCGGGGGACGGGGCGGGGGACGGGGCCGACACCGCCGGCGCGGCGGCCGGAAGGTCCGTCGCCGCCCAGGCCGCGACGGGTGCGGGACCCGCGACGACGACGACCGTGCAGACGACGGCGGCGGCGCGGAGCTTTCGGTGGGACGCCATGCGAGCCTCCTCGCGTTCCCGGACCCCTGTCCACCAGGGTCGCCCCCCGCGCGCGTGCCCGCGACTTCGGTTCCCCGCAGGGAGGGGCGGGGTCAGTCGACCACCTGGCGGCCCTCCGGCTGGGCGCTGCACGAGGCGCGGAAGGCGCAGGTCGTGCAGTGCTGGCCGGTGCTGGGGGTGAACCGCTCGTCGAGGACCCGGCCCGCCGCACTGGCGAGCAGCTCGCCGACCCACTCCCCGGCCAGGGGCCCCTGCGCCTGGACCTTGGGCAGGGCGTCGCCGCCCTCCTTCTGCGGGGCGGCCTGCCGCAGCTGTACGAGTTCGGCGCCGCCCGGCTCCGGTCGGTCGCCGCCGAAGACCTCGTCGAGGGCGCCCTCCCGCACCGCGAGCTGGTAGACGGCGAGCTGCGGGTGGTGGGCCACCTCGTCGCGGGTGGGGGCGGACTTGCCGGTCTTGAAGTCGACGACGTACGCGCGCCCGTGCTCGTCGGTCTCGACGCGGTCCATGGAGCCCCGGATCCGGACCTCGTACTCCCCCGCCTCCAGCGTCACGTCGAAGCCGTGCTCGGACGCGGCGGGGGTGCGGCCGCCGCGGTCCATGACGTGCCAGCTCAGGAAGCGTTCGAGGGCCACGCGTGCGTTCTGCTTCTCCTGCGCCGACTTCCAGGGCGCGTCGAAGGCGAGCGCGTCCCAGACGGAGTCCAGCCGGGCCATGAGGACGTCGAGATCCGCCGGGGTGCGCCCGGAGGCGACCTCGTCGGCGAGGACGTGGACGACGTTCCCGAAGCCCTGGGCGGCCGTGGCCGGAGCCGCCGCCTTGACCTCGCGGCCCAGGAACCACTGGAGGGAGCAGGTGCCGACGAGGTTCTCCAGGGCACTCGGTGACAGCGCCACGGGCCGGTCGCGCTCCCGCAGCGGCGCCGGGCTGCGCGTCGGCTCGAACAGGCCCCACCAGCGGTCCGGGTGCGCGGCCGGGACCAGCGGCTGCCCCTCGTCGTCGGTGAGCGCGGCGAGCTGGGCGAGCCGGTCGGCGGCCGCCTCCCGGAGCGCGGGCGAGGCCTCCGGGTCGACCGTGGTGGCGCGGAGCTCGGCGACCAGGGCGGAGACGGCGAGCGGGCGGCGGGGGCGGCCCGGAACGTCCTTCGGCTCGGCGCCGAGCTCGGTGAGGAAGCGGGACGGCTGGTCCCCGTCCTCGGCGGCGGCCTTCACGGCGGTGACGACCAGCCGGTCACGCGCGCGCGTGGCGGCCACGTAGAAGAGCCGGCGCTCCTCGGCGAGGAGGGCACCGGGGGTGAGGGGTTCGGCGAGGCCGTCACGTCCGATGCGGTCGGCTTCGAGGAGGGAGCCCCGGCGGCGGAGGTCCGGCCAGAGGCCCTCCTGCACCCCGGCGACGACGACGAAGCTCCACTCCAGGCCCTTGGAACGGTGGGCCGTCATGAGGCGGACGGCGTCGGGACGGGTGTGCCGGCGGGTGAGGGTGTCGGCGGCGATGTCCTGGGCGTCGAGCTCTTCGAGGAAGTTGAGGACGCCCCGGCCGCCGACGCGCTCCTCGGCGCGGGCGGCGGTCTCGAAGAGGGCGCAGACGGCGTCGAGGTCGCGGTCGGCGTTGCGCCCGGCGGGGCCGCCGCGCAGGGCGGCGCGCTCCAGGCGGCCGGGCCAGGGGGTGCCCTGCCAGAGCACCCAGAGGGCCTCCTCGGCGGTGCCGCCGTCGGTGAGCAGCGTGCGGGTCTCCTGGAGGAGCTGCCCGAGCCGCTGCGCGCCCCTGGTGTACGCGGGGTCGTGCGCGACGAGGCGCTCGGGTTCGGCGAGGGCGCGGGCGAGCAGGACGTCGGAGGGCGGGGGGACCTTGCTGCCTGCGGCGCGCTCCTCGTCGCGGAGGGCGCGGCCGAGGCGCCGGAGGTCGGCGGGGTCCACGCCCGCGAGCGGCGACGCGAGCAGTTCGAGTGCGGTCTCTACGGGGAGCCAGGCCTCGGGTGCGGGTGCGTCCGGATGGCCCGCCGCACCGGGGGCGGTCTCGCCGGGCTCGCCGTCCTGCGCTGGCGCGGCGTCCTGGGGCTCGGGCTCGTTGCCCACAACCGGGTCCGAGTCCTGCGCTGGCGCGGCGTCCTGGGGCTCGTTGCCCACAACCGGGTCCGACGCGGCGGAACGCCTGCCCGCAACGGTTGCCACCGCCCGCAGCGCCAGCAGCAGTGGGGCCACCGCCGGTTCGTGGCGGAGGGGGGTGTCGGCCGCGTCCGTCTCCACCGGGACGCCCGCCGAGGTGAGGGCGCGGCGGAGGGAGGGCAGGGAGGCGGCGGCGCGGGTGAGGACGGCCATGTCCTGCCAGGGGACGCCGTCCTCCAGGTGCGCGCGGCGCAGCAGGTCGGCGATGTTCTCGGCCTCCGCCGAGGCCGTGGGGTACGTGTACGCCTCCGCCCGGCCCCCGTCCCGTACCGGGGCGAGCTCGCGGTGCGCGCGGACCTTGTCGGCGGGGAGCCGGGTCATCGGCATCCGCTGGGCGAGCAGCCGGGTCGCGCCGAGCAGGGCGGCTCCGGAGCGGCGCGCGGTGCGCAGGACGCGGACGTCCGCGCCGCCGAAGGCGGACGGGAAGTCGAGGATGCCGTTCACGTCGGCGCCGCGGAAGGCGTAGATGGACTGGTCCGGGTCGCCGAAGGCGACGACCGTGCTCCGCCCGCCGCCCGCGAGCGCGTGCAGGAGCCGGACCTGTGCCGGGTCGGTGTCCTGGTACTCGTCGACGTAGATCGCGTCGTACGCGGGCAGGCGGGTGTCCCGGGCGAGCGGTACGGCCCGGTGGACGAGCTCGGTGTAGTCGAGGACGCCCTGGAGGTCGAGGACGTCGAGGTACTCGGCGAGGAAGCCGGCGGCCGCCTTCCAGTCCGGGCGGCCGACCCGGTCCGCGAAGCGGGCCAGCGCGTCCGGTCCGAGGCCCAGCTCGCGGGAGCGCGCGAGGACGGCCCGTACCTCGTCGGCGAAACCGCGGGTGGTTAGGCAGGCGCGCAGTTCGTCGGGCCAGCCGACGCGGCCGAGGCCCGCCTTCTCCAGGTCGATCTGGCCGGCGAGCAGCTCGCGGACGGCGAGGTCCTGCTCGGGGCCGGAGAGCAGCCGCAGCGGTTCGGCGAAGAGTTCGGCGTCCTGGTGGGCGCGGATCAGGGCGTAGCAGTACGAGTGGAAGGTCGTCGCCTGCGGCGGGCGACGGCCGCCGAGCCGGGCGGCCATGCGGTCGCGGAGTTCGACGGCGGCCTTGCGGCTGAAGGTGAGGACGAGGAGGCGTTCGGGGTCGGCGCCCTTCTCCATGCGGGCGGCGACCGCCTCGACGAGGGTGGTCGTCTTGCCGGTGCCCGGTCCGGCGAGGACGAGGAGAGGTCCGCCGGTGTGGTCAACCACTTCCCGCTGCGCTGCGTCCAGCTGAGGGGGATCCAGGGGGGCCGGCGTGGTGCGCACCAGTCGGTACGCGCCCGGGGTCCGCTGCCGTCCCGGACCCGGGTACGGCTGTCCCTGGTGCGGCGGCGTACGCCGGGTGGTGGAGGAGGAGCTCACGTGGATCGCCGGTCCTGGTGGGTGTGGTGGTGCGGGTGAGGCGGCTGTGTGCCGTGGCCGCCGCCTCGGGAGACGCGAACGTCGACGTTACGCGAAGCGGGCCGCCGACGAGCCGTACTCACTGCCCCGTCCACCCCTGCGGGTCCGTCCCGGCCGGGCCGGCCGGGCGGGCGCCCTCAGGTGTGAGTTCCGGCACCCTCGCCCGTACCGCCGTCCCAGCGGGCCCGCCGCATGTCGATCTTCGGCACGTGTCCCTCGGCCGCCTGGCCCGCCGCGCGCAGCGGGGTGCCCTCCTCGCGGTAGTGGCCCAGGGCCCGCAGCTCGTGGCCGGGCAGCAGCGTGCCGTCGGCGCGGACCACTCGCCACCAGGGGGCCGTCCCGCCGTACAGTGCCATGACCCGGCCGACCTGACGCGGCCCTCCCTCGCCCAGCCACTCGGCGACGTCGCCGTAGGTCATCACACGGCCCGGAGGAATCGCGTCGGCGACGTCGAGCACCCGCTCCGCGTACTCGGGCAGTTCTCCGGTCTCCCCCACGGGCTCCTCCATGCTCATCCGCCCCATCCTGCCTCACCCCACCGACATGGCCCTGATGCCTCCGCACGGCAGCTCTTCGTGCCACCATCGTGCGGGCGGTGACTGGTGATACGAGATCAAGAGCGACAAGTACAAGAACACGTACGAGAACCAGAATGTGATCGACAAGACGCACAGGCAGAGACGGACATGGTGATGGGGCAGGACACGCAGCCTCCCGGGGGGGCTCAGCCCGAGCTGCCCGAGCGGGTCTCCGGTGACGAGCCGCTGCTCGCCGCCCGCGTCCACCGGCCCTCCGACCTGATGCGGCTGCTCGTCGGCCTGCTCGCCATCGGACTCGTCATCGCCATCGCCGCGTTCGCCCACGGCACGACCTCGGGCCTGGAGGAGGACATCAACAAGGGCGCGGTCGGCGCCCCTGACGTCTTCGTCAAGATCGCCGGTCTCGTCTCGTCCATCGCCGTACTGCTCGTGCCGGTCGCCTTCGCCATCGAACGGCTGATCAAACGCGACGGGCTGCGCATCGCGGACGGCGTCCTGGCCGCCGTCCTCGCCCACGGCGTCACCCTCGCCACCGACCTCTGGGTCGCCCAGGCCGCGCCCGGCACGATCCAGGACGCGCTGACCCAGCCGCAGTCCGGCGGCGGGCTCACCGACCCGGTGCACAACTACCTCGCGCCGGTCATCGCGTACATGACCGCCGTCGGCATGGCCCGCAGGCCCCGCTGGCGGGTGTCGCTCTGGGTGGTGCTGCTGCTCGACGCGTTCACGATGCTGGTGGCCGGCTACACCACCGCCCTCTCGATCATCCTGACCGTACTGATCGGCTGGACGGTGGCGTACGGCACGCTGTACGCCGTCGGCTCGCCGAACGTCCGGCCCACCGGGCAGAACCTCCTCGCCGGCCTGCGCCGGGTCGGCTTCCGGCCCGTGACCGCGCTGCGCGCCGAGGGCGTGCCCGACGCGGTGGACAGCGGGGACCGGGGCCGCCGCTACATCGTGACCCTGGAGGACGGGCCGCCGCTCGACGTCACCGTCGTCGACCGGGAGCAGCAGGCGCACGGCTTCTTCTACCGCGCCTGGCGGCGGATCACCCTGCGGACGATCACCACCCGCCGTTCCATCGTCTCGCTGCGCCAGGCCCTGGAGCAGGAGGCGCTGCTCGCGTACGCGGCGATCGCCGCCGGGGCGAACGCGCCGAAGCTGATCGCCACCTCGGAGCTCGGCCCGGACGCCGTGATGCTCGTGTACGAGCACGTCGGCGGCCGGAGCCTGGACTCGCTCGACGACGCCGAGATCACCGACGACCTGGTCCGCAGCGCCTGGCGGCAGGTCCGGGCGCTCCAGTCGCGCCGGATCGCGCACCGTCGGCTCGCCGGGGACGCGATCCTGGTGGATCGTTCCGGCAAGGTGATCCTCACCGACCTGCGGGGCGGCGAGATCGCGGCCGGCGATCTGGTCCTGCGGATGGACATCGCCCAGCTGCTCACCACCCTCGGTCTGCGGGTCGGGGCGGAGCGGGCGGTCGCCGCGGCCGTCGAGGTGCTCGGCCCGGACACCGTCGCCGACTGTCTGCCGCTGCTCCAGCCCATCGCACTGAGCCGCTCCACGCGCGCGACGCTGCGGAAGCTGGCGCGGGAGCGGTCCGCGCGGGAGCGGGAGGCCGTGCTCGCGGCCTCCGAGGCCGCCAAGCACGAGCGGGAGCGCGCGAAGGCGGCGGCCCACGAGGGCGTACGGACGGAGACGAAGGCCGAGAAGAAGGCGGACAAGAAGGCCGAGAAGCGGGCGCTCGACACCGCTCTCGACGAGGCCCGCGAGGAGGATCTGCTGGCCCAGATCCGGCAGCAGGTGCTGCTGATCCGCCCGCAGGCACCGGTCGAGCCGGTCCGTCTGGAGCGGATCAAGCCGAGGACCCTGGTCAGTCTGATCGCGGGCGCGGTCGCCGCGTACTTCCTGCTCTCGCAGATCGCCCGGACGCCGCTGTCGACGATCAGCGAGGCGGACTGGCGCTGGGTGGCGGCCGCCGTGCTGTTCTCGGCGGTCAGCTATGTGGCGGCGGCGATGAGCCTGCTCGGCTTCGTGCCCGAGCGGGTCGGCTTCTGGCGGACGGTGGTGGCGCAGGTCGCCGGCTCCTTCGTGAAGATCGTCGCCCCGGCGGCGGTCGGCGGTGTCGCCCTCAACACCCGCTTCCTCCAGCGCGCGGGCGTACGCCCGGGGCTCGCGGTGGCGAGCGTCGGCGCCTCGCAGCTGTTCGGGCTCGGGGCGCACATCCTGCTCCTGCTGTCCTTCGGCTATCTGACGGGCACGGAGAAGTCGCAGTCCTTCACCCCGTCGAGGACGGTCATCGCCGGACTCCTGACGGTCGCGGTGCTCGTCCTGGTGGTGACGGCGATCCCGTTCATGCGCAAGTTCGTGTCGACGCGGCTGCGCTCGCTCTTCGCCGGTGTGGTGCCGCGCATGCTGGACGTGCTCCAGCGGCCCATGAAGCTGGCGACGGGCATCGGCGGGATGCTGCTCCTGACCATCATGTTCGTCCTCTGTCTGGACGCCTCGATCCGGGCGTTCAGCCACGGGAACCAGACGATCAGCTACGCGACCGTGGCCGTCGTCTTCCTCGCGGGCAACGCGCTCGGTTCGGCGGCGCCCACCCCGGGCGGTGTCGGCGCGGTCGAGGGCGCGCTCACCTTCGGCCTGGTCACCGTCGGCGGCCTGCCGCTGGAGGTCGCCACCCCGGCGGTGCTGCTGTACCGCCTGCTCACCCTGTGGATCCCGGTCCTGCCGGGCTGGCTCTGCTTCAACTGGCTGACCAGACGGGAAGCCCTGTAGGGCCTGTCTTCCGGATCGTGCCGGGCTCGCGGGGCCTCCCACGCGAGAGGCCCGAGCCGGCCACCCCTTTGGACCTCCGTCCCGCGCGGGGGCGGGGACGGCGGCCCACGATGGGCCTATGCCGATCTCCGCCGCCCAGCGCGCCGCTCTGCTGACCGCCACCACCGTGCTGCTCGCCGCCGGGTGCTCGGACGGGGGAGACGAGGCGGCGGACCCGGTGAAGCCGACCGGCTCGGCCGGGCTGACGGCGCAGAAGCTGTCCTGGGCTCCGTGTCCGGCGCCGTCCGCCGCCGAGGGCGGCGGGGCCGCGCCCTCCCCCCTCCCCGGGGGCGTCGCCTGGGAGTGCTCCTTCCTCCAGGCGCCGCTGGACTGGTCGGTGCCGGAGGGCCAGACCATCGAGCTCGCCCTCATCCGGGCCAAGGCCAAGGACAGCGCCCGCCGGATCGGCTCGCTCGTCTTCAACTTCGGCGGCCCCGGCGGCTCCGGCGTCACCGCCCTGCCCGGTTTCGCCACCGACTACGAGACCCTGCGCGCCCGCTACGACCTGGTCTCCTTCGACCCGCGGGGGGTGGGCCGCAGCGACCCGGTCGAGTGCGCCACCGACAAGGAGCTCGACGCCTACTACGCCCTGGACTTCACGCCCGACGACACCGCGGAGGAGCGGGCGCTGTCGGACGCGCAGAAGCGGTACGCGAAGGGCTGCGAGCGGGACGCGGGCTCTGCCCTGCCGCACGTCGGCACCGAGAACGCGGCCCGGGACATGGACCTGATGCGCCAGGTCCTCGGCGACGAGAAGCTGCACTACTTCGGCATCTCGTACGGCACGGAACTCGGCGGCGTCTACGCCCACATGTTCCCCGAGAACGTGGGCCGGGCCGTCTTCGACGGGGTCGTCGACCCGGACGCGGGCGTCGAGGACGGCGCCCTCGGCCAGGCGAAGGGCTTCCAGCTGGCCCTCGACAACTTCGCCCAGGACTGTGTGGAACGCGGCGAGGAGTGCACCCTGCCCGGCACCACCGTCTCGGAGATCGAGTCGGGGATCACCAACCTCCTCGCGGCCCTCGACAAGGAGCCGATCCCCGGCATCGGCGACCGCAAACTGACCCAGACGCAGGCCACCAACGGCATCGCGCAGGCCCTGTACTCGAAGGAGTTCTGGCCGTATCTGGAGCAGGGGCTCGACGCGGCCGACGGCGGCGACGGGGGGCTGCTCCTCTCGCTGTCCGACTCGATGAACGGGCGCGGCGAGAACGGCTCCTACAGCAACATCCAGGCCGCGAACGCCGCGATCAACTGCGTGGACTTCAAGGAGCGCTACACCCTCGGGCAGGCGAAGGAGCGGCTCCCCCAGTTCCGCGAGGCCTCCCCCGTCTTCGGCGACTTCATGGGCTGGGCGCTGTCGAGCTGCGCGCAGTGGCCGGTGCCCGGGGTCTGGGAGCACCCGGACGTCTCGGCGCCGGGCTCGGCCCCGATCCTCGTCGTCGGGAACACCGGCGACCCGGCCACGCCGTACGAGGGCGCCCGGGCCATGGTGGACGCGCTCGGCAAGGGCGTCGGCGTGGAGCTGACGTACGAGGGCGAGGGCCACGGCGCCTACAACAGCGGCAGCAAGTGCGTGAAGAAGGCGGTGGACGCGTACCTCCTGGACGGCAGGGTCCCGGCCTCGGGCACGGTCTGCAAGTAGCCGGCGGGCATGCGGAAGGCCCCGGACCTGAGGAGACAGGTCCGGGGCCTTCCGCGCACCGCTCTTAGTAGACCGGCTTCTCGGGCTCGATCTGGTGGACCCAGCCGATCACGCCGCCGCCGACGTGGACCGCGTCCGCGAAGCCCGCGGACTTGAGCACCGCGAGGACTTCCGCACTGCGGACACCCGTCTTGCAGTGCAGGACGATCCGCTTGTCCTGCGGGAGGTCCTGGAGGGCGCTGCCCATCAGGAACTCGTTCTTCGGGATCAGACGCGCGCCCGGGATCGAGACGATCTCGTACTCGTTCGGCTCGCGGACGTCGATGATGTCGATCTTCTCGTCCGCGTCGATCCACTCCTTGAGCTGCTTGGGAGTGATCGTCGAGCCGAGCGCCGCCTCCTGGGCCTCCTCGGACACGACGCCGCAGAAGGCCTCGTAGTCGATGAGCTCGGTGACGGTCGGGTTCTCGCCGCAGACCGCGCAGTTCGGGTCCTTGCGGACCTTGACCTGGCGGTACTGCATCTCCAGGGCGTCGTAGATCATCAGGCGGCCGACCAGCGGGTCGCCCACGCCGGCCAGGACCTTGATGGCCTCGGTGACCTGGATGGAGCCGATGGACGCGCACAGCACGCCCAGGACGCCGCCCTCGGCGCAGGACGGGACCATGCCCGGCGGCGGGGGCTCCGGGTAGAGGCAGCGGTAGCAGGGGCCGTACTCGGACCAGAACACGGAGGCCTGGCCGTCGAAGCGGTAGATCGAACCCCACACGTACGGCTTGTTGAGCAGCACGCAGGCGTCGTTCACCAGGTAGCGCGTGGCGAAGTTGTCGGTGCCGTCGACGATCAGGTCGTACTGGCTGAAGATGTCCATCACGTTGTCGGCCTCGAGCCGCTCCTCGTGAAGGATCACGTTCACGTACGGGTTGATGCCGAGCACGCTGTCGCGCGCCGACGCGGCCTTGGAGCGGCCGATGTCGGCCTGGCTGTGGATGATCTGGCGCTGGAGGTTCGACTCGTCGACCTCGTCGAACTCCACGATGCCGAGCGTGCCCACGCCGGCGGCGGCCAGGTACATCAGCGCCGGCGAGCCGAGGCCGCCGGCGCCGACACACAGCACCTTCGCGTTCTTCAGCCGCTTCTGCCCGTCCATCCCGACGTCCGGGATGATCAGGTGGCGGGAGTACCTGCGGACCTCGTCTACGGTGAGCTCGGCAGCCGGCTCGACCAGGGGTGGCAGCGACACGGGGACTCCGGTGGTCGGTATGTCAGTACGGTTGTTCTCCCCGTAACACTGCCACGCCCCTTCTCATTCCGAGACACCCGGTCCGATCCGCGAGACGATTTCGTCCCAGTAGCCGGGCAGCGTGTGGAATTGGTCGCTTTGTCCCGGGCGGCCGGGACGGTCCGTGAAGAAGATCGTCCCCGCCCCCTGCCAGCGGGCGATCCGCAGCGCCTCGTCCAGGTGGGTGCGCGGGACGCCGTGGACGAGGTGGACGAACTTGGCCTCCGTGTACTCGGCGGTCCACTCCGCCACCTGCGACCAGCGGTAGTCCACCCACGAGCCGGCGAAGGTCACCAGCTGGTCGGCTGCCTCGGCGTACCCCGGGTGCGGGTGGGTGCCGTGGCCGAGGACGAGGTGGGCCTCGCCGCCGAGCACGGCCTCCAGGGTCGCGGTGAGCCGCCGCGTCCCGGCCAGGTCCGCCCGGTCGGCGGGGGCCCGGTCCAGGTAGAAGCCGCCGACCTTGTACCAGTCGAGGAAGCGGTGGGCGTCCGAGACGAGCTCTCCGAAGGGCCGCGAGCCGTACGCGAGGTCCAGGTGCCCGAGGACCCTGACCCCGGCGTTCCGCAGCTTCCCGGCCGCCTCCAGGCAGTGCGGGTCGGGGCGGCTGCCGGGGCCCTCCGCCACGTTGAGCACCGCCCAGTGCAGCGGGGTCCCGGGGCGGGTCAGCTCGGCCCACTCGACGGGGGCGAGCAGCGGATGCGCGTAGCCGGGGACGCCGAAGCCCAGTGCCTGGACGGCCCCGGTGGCCGTGGACGTCGTCAGATGCGACACGCCGCCTCCATCCAGATGTCGGCGAGGGACTCCTCCAGGTTGATCCGGGGCCGCCAGCCGAGCCGGTCGCGGGCGGTGCGGACGTCGGCCTGCTGCCAGGGTCCGCAGCCGTCGGGGTACGGGTACGGGGCGGAGGCCAGCTGGTCGGCGATGGTCCCCTCCGTGCGGGGGGCGCCGATCATCGGGCGCTGCGGGATGCCGTGCGGGGCGTCCAGCTCGTGCAGGTTGCCGGCGTAGCCAGCCACCCGGGCGAGGACGGCGGCCGCGTCCCGGAGCCGGACGGCGCGGCCGGTGCCGATGTTCACGACGCCCTGGGCGGCGGAGAGGGAGGCCGCGTGGACGGCCCGCGCCACGTCCCGTACGTCCACGAAGTCCCGCTGCACCCCGAGGCCGCTGAGCTTGAGCTCGCCGTCCCCGGCCTGCATCGCGCGGCGCATCGCCTCGGCGAGGCGGCCGAGCGGGGAGCCGGCGGGCGTGCCGGGACCGACCGGCGAGAAGACGCGCAGCACGACGGCGTCGAGCCCGGAGCCGAGGACCAGTTCGGTCGCGGCGAGCTTGGACACGCCGTACGGGCCGCCGGGGCGCGGGATCGCGTCCTCGGCCGTGGAGGAGCCGGGCTGGCTCGGCCCGTACTCGGAGGCGCAGCCGACCTGGACGAGCCGGGCCCCGCAGCCGCTGCGGCGCAGGGCCTCGCAGACGGTGGCGACGGCGACGGTGTTGTGCCGGGTCAGCTCGCGCGCGCCGCCGCGGGTGGCTCCGGCGCAGTTGACGACGACCCCGGGGTGGACGGCGTCCAGGAAGCGGGTCAGCGCGCCGGGGCTGCCGGAGGCGAGGTCGAAGCGCACGTCGGCGTCGTCGCCCCGGCCGAGCGCGGTGAGGTGGACGGCCGGGTCGGCGAGCAGCCGGTCGGCGACGAAGCGGCCGATGAAGCCGTTGGCTCCGAGCAGTAGCACCCTCATCGTGCGGCCCCTACGTGCCGACCGGCCGGTCCTTGGGTTTGAGGGGTCATGGTCTTCGGTCTCCTTGCGGGGTGATGAGAGAGGTGTCGGGGCGCGCCCGCGGCGTCGGCTCCGCGGGTGGGCGGGGGATTCACGGAGTGGCGTGGGCGGAGGCCCGGGCGAGGGCGCCGGTCGCGTGGGCCAGGAGGCCGAGCGCGGCGGCGCCGCAGACGAGGGTGGGTACGGCCCCGGGGCCCCAGGTGTCGACGAGGGCGCGCACGGGGACGGCGAGCGCGTCGAAGCCGGGGACGGGGACGCGGGCGGCGAGGACGCTCGCGAGGGCGAGGGCCTCGGCGGCACAGGCGGCGGCGAGAGCGGCGGCGGCCGTCTCGGGGAAGCCGTGGACGGTGAGGAGCCGGGCGAACAGCAGGAGGGCGCCGAGGGCGAGGGCCCCGGGACTGAAGCCGGTGAGGGCGAGCAGTCCGGCGAGGGCGAGGAGCTGGAGGGTCACGGTGCCGAGGAGCAGCGGCCGGGTGGCGGCGGCGAAGTCGGCGAGGCCGCGGCTGTCGGCGATCCGGCGGCGGGCCCGGCTCGCGAAGAGGTGGGCGCCCCAGGCGGCGGGGGCGACGGCGAGGGCGAGGCCCAGGAGGGGGGCGGGGGCGAGCTCCCAGGGCCCGTCGGGGCCGCCGCTGAGGACCTGCTCCAGGAGTCCGTCGCCGCCGACCGCGTACGCCAGGAGCCAGAGGGTCCAGAGCCGGGCGGCGGGAACGGTCCCTCCTTCGGGGGCGCGGAAGGGGCCGCGTCGGACGGCGAGCAGCAGTGCCGCGCCGAGGGCGAGTGCCCCGGCGGCGCCGACGGCGAGCCGGACGGGCCCGTAGCTGAAGGTGAGTCCGAGGCCCGCGAGCCCGGCGACCCCGCCGGGGGCGAGCGCGGCGAGCGCGGCGAGCGCCCAGGGCGCCCGTGCCCGCTCCGGCTGCGCGGCGGGCGCGGGCCCGCCCTGTCCGCGCGGCACGCGCGCGTACAGCTCCTCGGCGAGCGAGAACACGTCCCGGTGCCGGAACCGTGCGGCGGTCCGGTCGGTGAACCCCTGCGCTTCGAGGCCGGCGGCGATCTCCAGCGGGTCGACGGCCCGCTCGCAGAGCTCGCGGTGCCGGTGCATGAGCACCTTGACGGGGTCGGCGTTCCCGCGGCGGGGCCGCGGGGCGGCGCCGGGCGCCGATGCCGAGCCGGGCGCCGGTGCCGAGCCGGGCGCCGGTGCCGAGCCGGGCGCCGGTGCCGAGCCGGGCGCCGATGCCGAGCCGGGCGCCGATGCCGCGGCCGGCTCCGCCCTCCACGCGGCACCCCGCACCGGGGCGTCGCCGCGGTCGGTGGGCTGCCGGTCGGGACCGGGCTCCGGTGGCAGTGCAGCGGTCGCTTCCGGCGTACCGTCCGAGCCGGGCCCGGCCGCTACGGCCCGGTGCCCGGCGCCGTCCGTGCCCGGCGCGGCCCCGGCCGTGCCGTCCGCCGGCCCGGCCGGGGCCGGGCGGGGCGCGGTGCCGTCGGCGCCCGGTCGGGCGCGGTCCTCGGGTCCCGCCGGGTCCGGCGCGACGGCTGCCGGCTCCGTCGGGTCCACCTCGTCCGGCGCCGGGAGCGGGGCCCAGGCCGTGCCGGGCCGAGGGGGCGTATCGGTGGCCTCCCCCGGGGCCGGGGCTATCCCGGAGGGTGCGGCGTCGACGGGGCCGTCGGGGGCGGCGGCGCGCAGGTCGAGGGTGCCGGCCGTCGCGCGGGCGGGGGCTTCGGCCGTACAGAGAGGAGTGCGGGCGGGGGCGCCGGCCGTAGAGAGAGGAGTGCCGGCCGTACGGGCGGGGGCTTCTGCCGTACCGGCAGCGGTGTCGGCGGTCAGGGCAGGTGTGTCAGCCGTACCGGCAGCGGTGTCGGCGGTCAGGGCGGGGGTGCCGAGGAGGGCTTCGGAGCGGGCGTCCCAGGCTCCGGGGCTCGTCGGGGCGGCGGAGCCGCGCATGGGGGTGCCTCCTTCAGGCATCGGGGGCTCCTGTCCCCGCGGTCACGGCCTTGTGCGCCCAGCTGCCCGGCACATGGGCCTCGGCCGGGTGGGCGAAGGGGACGCCGTCCCCGGGGCGGTGGCGCACCGGCGCGTGGGAGAGGAGTTCGAGGTAGATGCCGCGGAACGCGGCGAGGTTCTGTTCGACCGTGAAGAGTTCGAGCGCGCGGGCGCGGGCCGCGGCGCCGAGCCGGTGGCGGCGCTCGGGGTCGCGGAGCAGCGCGAGGCACGCGTCGGCGAGCGCCCGGGGGTTGCGCGGGGGGACGACGAGGCCGGTGCCGCCGATGATCTCGACGACGGCGCCGACGTCGGTGGAGACGGTGGCCCGTGCGCAGAACATCGCCTCGACGAGGCTGGCGGGGAAGCCCTCGACGACGCTGGACATGACGACGAGCGCGCCGGAGGCGTACGTGTCCTCCAGGGTGGGCGCCTCCGGGCCGCCGAGCTCCTCGAAGGTGACGGGGTTCTCGCCGACGGCGTGCGCCCCGGAGGCCTCGTCGGGGAAGAGCTGCGCGGCGAGCCCCTTGCAGTACGTGAGGTAGGCGCCGCCGCCGGGTTCGCGGACGGGCACGGCGACGATCCGCAGCCGGGCGTCGGGCTGCCGGGCCCGGATCTCGGCGAAGGCGTGGAGGAGCCCGATGAGGTCCTTGGCGGGTTCGACGCGGCCGACCCAGACCAGGGTGGCGGGGTCGCCGCTCTCCTCGTCCTCGCCGACCTCGGCGAAGCGGTCGGCGGCCATGCCGGGGTGGACGGTGCGGATGCGGGCCCGGTCGGCGCCGCACTTCTCCTGCCAGCGGCGGGCGTGGGCGTTGCCGGGGGTGAGAAGGGCGGCCTGTCGGTAGATCTCGCCGGCGAGCCGGCCGTGGAGGGCGGCGAGCAGGGCGCGCAGGGGGGCGGAGCGGTCGGCGCCGGCCGCCGCGAGGTAGTGGGCGCGCAGCGGAACGCCGTACTCGGTGACGAGCAGCGGAGTGCCGAAGAAGCGTTTGGCCAGCAGGCCGGGGAGGGCGGTGGTGCCTCCGGCGGCGGCGTGGCAGAGGTCGGCCGCGCCGAGCGCCTCCTCCTCGTACCAGTCGAGGGAGAGGGGGCGCAGGGCCCGCTCCAGGTGCTCGGCGAAGGCGAGGTGGTCGGGAAGTCCGGCCGCGGCCGCGCCCTGGCGTGCGCCGGGGGCGCGGCAGGCGGCCTCCAGAGCGCGGACGGCGTCGTCGGAGCGGAGCGCGCCGGGCAGTCCGCCGCGTTCGCGGGCGAGTTCGGCGAGGGCGTAGAGCCCGCCGGCGAAGGAGGTCTCGTCGCCGCCCTCGCTCGCGTCGTCCTCGGCGCAGAGTCCGGTGGCGAGCCGGCGGTAGGCCTCGATGAAGCGGCGCCGCTCGTGGCGTCCGTAGGCCCGGCGGGAGGCGCGGTGCTCGCCGAGCGCGGTGCATCCGAGGAGGCCCTTGGGGGCGGTGGCCGCGTCGGGGCCGCCGAGGTCGGCGGTGCGGGCGAGGCGGGCGTTCGGCGGGAGGGGCGGCGTCGTGCCGGTCCCGCCGAGGGCGTAGAGGTCGAACTGGTGCTGTCCGAGCCCGCGTACGAGCCGTTCGCACCAGCGTCCGGACTCACCGGTGGCGTACGGGTAGCCACCCTCCGTGAGCAGTCCGATCCGCACGCGTGCACCCCCGATCTCCCTTGACGACGGCCACCGTTGGTCCGGTGACTCGCAGCGGGAAGAACGTAAGCGGAGACACCGGTGGTGCGACGGACGGTTGTCCGTCGCACCACCGGAAGGGGTGAATGCACGTAACTTTCCCACCCCGGTCGCGTTCTGTCGCGCTACGCGGCGGAACGGTCACGGAGGGTCAGGCAGCGGCCAGCTCCTGGCGGCGCCCCCTGCGCTCCGCCGCGAGGACCGGGTCGAGCGAGGGGACGGCGGCGAGCAGCTGCCGGGTGTACGGATCCTGCGGCGCGCCGTACACCTCCCCGACCGTGCCCTGCTCGACGATCCGGCCCCCGCGCATGACGGCGACCCGGTCGCTGACCTGCCGGACGACCGCGAGGTCGTGGGCGATGAAGACGAGCCCGAGGCCGAGTTCGGCCTGGAGTTCGGCGAGCAGCGCGGTCACCTGGGCCTGGGTGGTGACGTCGAGCGCGGAGACGGGTTCGTCGCAGACGATGAGGCGGGGTTCGGCGGCGAGCGCGCGGGCGATGCCGACGCGCTGGCGCTGGCCGCCGCTGAACTCGTGCGGGTAGGCCTCGTACCGGTCGGGGTCGAGCCCCACCCGGTCGAGCAGTTCCCGCACCCGGCCCCGTATCCGGGCCTCGTCCCGCTCCCCCGCGATGCGCAGCGGGTCGGCGACGGACTCGCCGACGGAGCGCCGCGGGTTGAGGGAGGCGACCGGGTCCTGGAAGACCATCTGGAGCTCGCGGCGGTACGGACGCAGCTCCCGCTCCGGCAGGGCGCCGAGCTCCGTGCCCCGGTAGCGGAGCCGGCCGCCGGTCGGGTCGAGGAGCCGGACGAGCATCCGGCCGAGGGTGGTCTTTCCGCTGCCGGACTCGCCGACGACGCCGAGGGTCTCGCCGGCGCGGACGGTGAGGGAGACCCCGTCGACGGCGGTCACGGCGCGCTTGCCACGGCCGAACTCCCGCCGCAGGTCGACCGCTTCGAGCAGTACCTCGCCCTGCTGCGAGGGGGTCCGGGCCGGTCCGTCGAGCCGTGGCACGGCGGAGAGCAGTGCGCGGGTGTACGGCTCCGAGGGGGCGCCGAGCACCCCGGCGACGGGTCCGCGCTCGACCTCGCGCCCCTCGCGCATGACGAGCACCTCGTCGACGCTCTCGGCGGCCACGCCCACGTCGTGGGTGACGAGGAGCAGCGCGGTGCCCGTCTCGCGCCGCAGTTCGTGCAGCAGGTCGAGGATCTGGGCCTGCACGGTGACGTCGAGGGCGGTGGTCGGTTCGTCGGCGACGAGGAGCTTCGGCTCGCAGGCGAGGGCCATCGCGAGGAGGGCGCGCTGTCGCATGCCGCCGCTGAACTCGTGGGGGCGGGAGCGGGAGCGGCGCGCCGCGTCGGGGATGCCGACCCGGCCGAGGACCTCGATCGCGCGGGCCCGGGCGGCCTTTCTGGATCCAGGATGGTGGATCCGGTACACCTCGGCGATCTGGTCGCCGACGGCGTAGTACGGGTCGAGGGCGGACAGCGGGTCCTGGAAGACCATGGCGGCGACCCCGCCGCGCAGTCTCCGGAGCTCGCCCGGTCCGGCGGCGCCGACGTCGATGCCGCCGACCCGCACGGTGCCGCCGACGCGCGCGCCGGTGCCCCGGTGGAGGCCGAGGAGGGCGCCGGCGACGGTGGACTTGCCGCTGCCGGACTCGCCGACGAGGGCGAGCGCGCGGCCCTCGCCGAGGGTGAAGGAGAGCCCGTCGACGGCCCGTACGGTGCCGCCGAACTCGACGGTGAGGCCGTCGACTTCGACGAGCGGCGTGGTGGTGCGGAGCGTCATGTCAGGGCGACCCTTCGGTCGGCGAGGGCGTAGAGGAGGTCGGCGACGACGTTCGCGAGGACCACGGCGACCCCGGTGAGGAGCACGATGCCCACGACGATCGGCAGGTCGATGTGGCGGACGCCGTCGATGAGGGTCTTGCCGAGCCCGGGGATGCCGAAGAGCGACTCGGTCAGCACGGCCCCGCCGAACATGGTGCCGAGGTCGATGGCGCTGAGCGCGATGACCGGCGGCACGGCGCCGCGCAGCGCGTGGCGGGCGACGACGGACCGCTCCCCCACCCCGTACGCGCGGAAGGTGCGGATGTGGTCCTCGGCGAGCGTCTCCAGGGTGGAACTGCGGGTGAGTCGCGCGTACTTGGCGGATTCGAAGAAGCCGAGGGTGAGCCACGGGAGCAGCATGTTCCACGCCCACTGCTCGGGGTCCTCGCCCAGCGGCACGTACGAGGGGAAGGGCAGCCACTGGAGGTAGGCGCAGACGGCCATGAGCAGCAGCAGGCCCAGGATGAAGACGGGCGTGCCGGTGCCGGCGAGGGTGAGCAGGGTGAGGGTCCGCTCGGTGAGTCCGCCGCGGCGGAGCGCGGAGAGCAGTCCGGTGCCGATGCCGATGACGAGCCAGATCACCATGGCGCCGAGGGCGAGCGAGGCGGTGGCGGGCAGCCGGTCCAGGATGAGCTCGGTGACCTGCTGGTCGGTCTGGTACGACAGGCCGAGGCAGGGCGCGTCGCAGTGCAGGACGCCGGTGCCGGTGGAGTAGTCACGGCCGGCGAGAACGCCCTGGAGGAAGTGCAGGTACTGGGCGAACACGCTCTCGTTCAGGCCGAGTTGCTCACGGACCTGGGCGATCTGCTGCGGGTTGCAGCGTTCGCCGCAGGCGAGCCGGGCGGGGTCGCCGGGCGCGACGTAGAAGAGCGCGTAGACGAGGACGGAGAGCGCGAGGAGGACGAGCGCGGCGCCCGCGAGCCGCTTCAGGGCGTAGCGGGTCATCGGGAGGTCTCCTTTCGCGTGCCCACGCCGAGCCGGCCGGCCTCGCGCGGGTCGAGGGCGGTGCGGACGGCGTCGCCGAGGACGGTGAAGGCGAGCACGGTCACGAAGAGCAGTCCGGCCGGGAGCAGTACGTACGCCGGGTCGGCCCGGAACCAGGTCTGCGCGGTGGACAGCATCTGCCCCCAGGAGGGGGTGGGCGGGGTGACGCCCACGCCGAGGAAGGAGAGCGAGGCCTCGACGACGATGTCGGTGGGGACGAGGATCGCGGCGTACGTGATGACGGGCGCGGCGAGCGAGGGCAGCAGCTCGCGCCGGGCGGTCCGCCACCGCCCCGAGCCGGCGAGCCGGGAGGCGGCGACGAAGTCGAGGCCCTTGAGGGTGAGGGTCTGGGCGCGCACGATCCGGGAGGTGCCGGCCCAGCCGAGCAGCCCGATGACCAGGATGAGCAGCAGCGGGCGCGGGAAGTCGCGGGGGACGACCGCGGTGAGCGCGATGGCGAGGACGAGGAACGGCAGGGCGAGGAAGACGTCGGTGATCCGGCCGAGGGCGCCGTCGACCCAGCGGTTGCCGAGTCCGGCGGCGAGGCCGACGAGCAGCCCGACCAGGACCTGGACGACGGTGGCGCCGAGGGCGACGAGCAGCGAGATCCGGGCGCCGTACAGGAGCCGGACGAAGAGGTCGCGGCCGGTGCCGGGTTCGACGCCGAGCCAGTGTTCGGCGCTCGCCCCGCCGAAGGCGCCGTACGGGACGCCTCCGCGGGCCGAGTCGACGAGGTCGTCGTGGTACGTGTGCGGGTCCTGGCCCGCCACGGCGGCGAGCAGCGGTGCGGCGAGGGCGAGGAGGACGAGCAGCAGGAGGACGGCGGCGGAGACGAGGGCGGCCGGGCGGGTGCGGAGCCGTCGCCACACCTGCCGGGCGGCGCCCGTGGCGGGGAGGCCCGCCACGGGCGCCGTCGTGTCGGTCAGGGTTGTCACTTGACCGCGACCTGCGAGATGTCGAGGACGCCGGTCCAGTCGCTGATGACGACGTTCTTGATGTCCTTGCCGACGAGCCGCTTGTAGACCGGGTGGAAGAGCGGCACGTCGAGCGCCTGCTCGCCGATCTTCTTGTCGAGGGCGCCCCAGCGGGTGGCGGCGGCCTTGAGGTCGGTCAGCTTGTTGATCTCGTCGATCTCCTTGTTGACCGTCGGGTCGTTCAGCTGCGCGTGGTTGTAGTTGGAGCCGTTGGTGACGATCTGGCGGCCGTCGAAGATCGGCGCGAGGAACGGGCCGCCGGCCGGCCAGTCGGCGCCCCAGCGGGAGAGGAAGAAGCCGGG
This sequence comes from Streptomyces sp. R-07, assembly GCF_049913175.1. Lineage (NCBI taxonomy): Bacteria > Bacillati > Actinomycetota > Actinomycetes > Kitasatosporales > Streptomycetaceae > Streptomyces > Streptomyces sp. R-07. Next base: position 5,250,627 of record NZ_CP183978.1, on the reverse strand, counting down.
GGCGTCCTTGACGCTCCAGCGCTTCTCGTTGAAGGAGTTGGGCTCCTGTCCGTCGAGCTTGACGGTGATGCCGGCCTTGCCGAGGGCCTCCTGGACGGCGGTGGCGATCTCGGGGCTGGTGGTGCGGTTCTGGGCGGTGGAGTGCAGCAGGGTGACGGTGAGCCCGTTCGGGTAGCCGGCCTGCCGGAGCAGCTCCTTGGCCTTCTCCGGGTCGCCCGTCCTCCCGGCCGGGAAGTGGTCGTACGGCGTGAAGCCGAAGGCCTTCTGCTCGGGCAGGAAGGTGGTGGCGGGCTCGGCGAGCGCGGAGCCGCCGGCGGCGTTGACGACGCTGGTGCGGTTGACGGCGTACGCGATCGCCTGGCGGACCTTGGGGTTGTCGAAGGGCTTCACCTTCGGGTTGAAGGCGATGTAGTTGGTGAAGCCGAAGCGGCCGGTGCCGACGCGGGCGGCGAGCGCCTTGTCGGAGCCGACCTGGGCCAGTTCGGCGGGGCCGAGGTTGGTGTCGGTGGTGACGGCGGCGGAGTCGGCGCCGGAGGAGGTGGCGAGGCGCTGGTTGATGACGGCCTCGTCGAGCCCGGACCTGACGTCGATCCGGTCCGGGTAGGCCTTGCGCTCCTCGTCGGTCTTCGGGTCCCAGTGCTCGTTGCGCTCCAGGACGAGGCGCTCGCCGTCGTTCTCGTTCTTCACGACCTTGTACGGGCCGGAGGAGACCGGGTGCTCCTCGTACCTCGCGCCGGTGTCCTCGGCCTTCGGGACGGGCGCGAACTGGGTCTGGGTGGCGACGAAGGGGAACTCGCCCTCGGGCTTCCTCAGCTTGAAGACGATGGTCCGGGCGTCGGGCGTGACGATGGACGCGAGGCCCTTCTTGTCTTTGTACGGGCCCTGGTACGTGTCGCCGCCGACGAGCCAGTCCCGCAGGTAGGGGGCGCCGCCGGAGAGTTCGGCGGCGAAGGAGCGCTCGATGCCGTACTTGATGTCGGCGCTGGTGATGGCCGTGCCGTCCTCGAACTTCAGGCCCTCCTTCAGCGTGTACGTCCACTCGGTGGCGTCCTTGTTGGGGCGGCCGGTGTCGGTGGCGAGGTCGGGGACGACCTGGGTGCCGGCGGCGCCCGCCTCGCGGTTGCGGGTGGTGAGCGTACGGAAGACGAGGGAGGGGACGTTGCCGCCGCCGGAGGTGTAGAGGCGGGCCGGGTCGAAGTCGCTCTGCGCCTCGTTGTTGAGGACGGTGAGCGTGCCGCCCTTCTGCGGGGCGCCCGCGGCCTTGCCGGAGGTACCGCCCTTGGCGCCTGCGTCCTCGGGACCGCAGGCGGCGGCGCCCGAGGCCAGGACGACACTGACGGCGGCCGCTGCCACGCGGCGCGAGATGACGGACGAATGACGCATCGGAAAGAGACCTCTCGGGGTGAACTGCGGGAAAGGGAAAGGACATTCCGCAGGCACGGGGAAACAGCCCGAAAGGGGGGGGCGGCGCCTGCGGGAATGAAGAACCCGGGCGCGGCGAGAAAAGACAGAAAGCCGACGAGCGCTCGGGCTGCGTCAGCTACAGAGAATGTCGGCGACCGTGTGTCCGGTCACGCCGAAGAGCGCCAGCTCGAGGGCGGCGCTGCCGGAAACGGCGTGACGGGGCGACATGCCGAGAAATATGGACGAACGCGTGATCGATGTCAACGCGCCTCCCCGTCATCCCGAGACAGCCGTCTCGGGATGCGGACACCCGTGGACCGGGTGACCCGTCAACTCGTGGGATAGACCCAGGGGTTGGGGCGGCACTTGATCCCGTCGATGTTCAGTGACTTCGTCTGCTGCTGCATCACGGGGGCGAGGGCACCCGGCGTACTGCAGCTCACGTGCCCGTGCCCGAGCCGGTGTCCGACCTCGTGGTTGATGAGCATCTGGCGATAGGCGTACATCGCCTTCGGGCCGAAGGTGTCCGAGCCCTTCGCCCAGCGGAAGGCATTGATCATCACGCGCTCGGTGGAGGCCGAGTCGCAGGAGACGTTGTCGACGGTGGTGTCGAGCCCGGACTTCCTGCACCAGTCGCCGGTGGTCCCCGGGCTGGCGAGGGTGATCACGAACTTCGGCTCGCCGCTGGAGATGCGCTCGAAGGTCATCTCCCCCTGACCGGCCCAGCTGCGCTTGTCGTTGAGGGTCTTCTGCACGGCGTCGGCGAAGAGCTTCGGATCGAGGCCGAGCCCCTTCTCGACGTCGACCCGGTAGCGGATCAGCTGCCCCTTGCCGGGCGCCTTCTGCAGGCCGGGCACCGCCTCGAACTCCCCGGAACCCTTCAGCTTCGGGTCGATCGGGAACTGCCGGGTCATCAGCTGCTCGTACGTCGGCGGGGTGGCCGCGGGCGCCGGTTTCGCCGGCACGGCCCGGTCGTCGGAGCGGGAGGCGGAGGTCTCGTCCGCGGGCCGCTCGGCCGGACTCCTCCCGGCGGCGGGGGCGGCGGTCGGGGACTCGTCCCGGTCGGTGACCTGTCCGGCGACGACGACGGCGAGGACGGTGGCGACGGCGGCGGCCGCGACTCCGGTGAGGGTGCGACCGAGACCGCCCCGGCCGGCCGGGGCCTCCGTCTCCGGCTCGTCGACGGCGCTCTCGTGGCGGGGCTCGGGGATGAACGGCGCCTGGACGTCGGCCTGTTCGGGCGCGGCGGCCCGGGGGGCGCCGTGCCGGGGGCCGTAGGTCCCGGGGCGCGGCGCGGAGGTCTCGTCGTGCTGCGGGTGGCCGCCCCGTACGGACGCCCCGTAGACGGGAACGCCGTGCGCGGGGGTGCCGGGGGTGCCGTGCGCGGGGGTGTCGGTGGCCCCACCGGCGTACACGGGGGTGCCGTGGGCGGGAGTGCCGTGCCGCGGCGGACCGTACCCGGGGGCGCCCTGGGCGGGCCTGCCCTGCGCGGGGGCACCCTGTGCCGGCCTGCCCTGGACCGGCCTGCCCTGCGCGGGAGCGCCCTGGACCGGCCTGCCCTGCGCGGGCCTGCCCTGCGCCGGGGCGCCGTACTGCGGGGTGCCGTACTGCGGGGTCCCGTACTGCGGGGTGCCCTGCGCGGGAGTGCCGTACATCGGCGTGCCGTGCGCCGGGGTCCCGTACCCCTGTGCGCCCGTGGCGTCCTGGCCGCCGCCGCCCGTGGACCTGCGGCGCCGTCCCGTCCCGGGCGGCGGTCCCGCCTGGCCCGTCCCCGGCCCCGTGCCCGTCCCGACCGCGGTCTGTTGCCCGGTGTCGGCCACTGAGGGCGCGGAGCCCTTGCGACTATGTCGTCCCACGCCCCGGATCAGCTCCCGCCGTCATCGGCGATCAGGTCCCGGACGGCCTGCGCGACCGTCTCCGGGTACTCCATCATCGCCACGTGCCCCGCCTCGGGGAGGGTCAGCAGGCGCGAGCCGCGGAAGGCCGCGGCGGCCTTGCGGGCCATCCGGTACGAGACGAGCCGGTCGCGCCCACCGTAGACGAGGAGCGTCGGGGCGAGGACCCGTTCGGCCTGGCGCCAGAGTCCGTGCTGCCCGCCGAGGGTGTACGCGTCGACGATGCCGCGCGAGGAGCGGGCCATGGCGTCCCAGAAGTAGGGGAGCTCCAGGCGCCGCTCCATCTCCTCGACGGCGTGCCGGAGGCCCTCCTCGGTGACCTGGCCGGGGTCCCCGTAACAGAGCGAGAGGACGCCCTTGACCCGCTGCTCGGCGGTCCAGTCCTTGGTGAGCTTCGCGAAGAACGAGGCGATGCCGGGCACCGCGAGCAGCGCGGTGGGCCAGGCGGTGCGCTGGGCGCGGAGCTCGGGCAGTGCCGGGGAGACGAGGGTCAGGGTGCGGACCAGGTCGGGCCGGACGGCGGCGACCCGGGTGGCGACGGCGCCGCCCATCGAGTTGCCGACGAGGTGGACCGGTCCGCGGCCGGCGGCGTCCAGGAGCCGGATGACGGCGCGGGCGTGCCCGGTGACCGAGTAGTTGCCGTCGTCGGGCGGCGGGGAGTCGCCGAAGCCGGGCAGGTCGACCGCTTCGCCGTCCACCTGGTCCGCGAGCAGCGGCATCAGGGCGGACCAGTTCTGCGAGGAACCGCCGAGGCCGTGGATGTACAGCGCGGGCGGCAGTCCGGGCCGGTTCCCCGGCCGGGCGCGCACGGTGAGGGTGAGTCCGGGCAGCGCGACGGAGCGGAGCTCCTCGCCGTCGGCGACCCGTACGGCGCGGTTCCGCGACGCGGGTGGTGCGGCGGCGGTCCGGGTTTCCGGCAGCTCGGTCGAGGACATGGCCGCAATATTACGAGACGATCACGCGCGGACGTGTGTGGGTGCGGTCACAGGTGCGTGTGCGGCATGGCGCGTTCGCTCCTAGGCTCGAAGGGAGGGCCATCGGGAGCACCGCGACCCTCACCCCCGGGAGGAACCGCATGACTGTCGATCCGAGCGAGCCGGACACATTCACCGAGGAAGAGGTCGCCGTGCTGGACCAGGAGATCCCGGAGGCCGACGCTGCCGAACAGCACACCGAACTCCAGCAGCGCGACGACGAGCAGCCCACCCATCTCGAGCACGATTCGGCGAACGAGGCAGACGCGTCCGAACAGGCGCGGGTCGTCACCCTCGACGAGGACGACTACCGCTGAGCGGACCGCTCCCGCTGATTTGTTCGGTTTAATCTTGAATCGACTGTCGACCTGGGCGTCCGGTCCGTGAAATTCTGCGTTCGCACCGCGCACAGCCGGGTTACCCAAAAGTACGATGGCGGCGCGGCGCGACAGCGCGCATGGATCGATTTTTGGGAGGCCGCGTGAGCGCCATCGAGCAGACAGAGGCAGCACGCCCCCGGGGCACGCGCCTGCCGCGACGTGCCCGACGGAATCAGCTGCTCGGCGCGGCCCAGGAGGTCTTCGTCGCGCAGGGGTACCACTCGGCCGCCATGGACGACATCGCCGAGCGGGCCGGTGTCAGCAAGCCGGTGCTGTACCAGCACTTCCCCGGAAAGCTGGAGCTGTACCTCGCCCTGCTCGACCAGCACTGCGAGTCCCTCCTCCTCTCCGTGCGCACGGCCCTGGCCTCCACCACGGACAACAAGCTCCGGGTCGCGGCGACGATGGACGCGTACTTCGCGTACGTCGAGGACGAGGGCGGCGCGTTCCGCCTGGTCTTCGAGTCCGACCTGACGAACGAGCCGGCCGTACGCGAGCGCGTGGACCGGGTCAGCCTGCAGTGCGCCGAGGCCATCTCCGACGTGATCGCCGAGGACACCGGTCTGTCGAAGGACGAGTCGATGCTGCTCGCCGTCGCTCTCGGCGGGGTCTCCCAGGTCGTCGCCCGCTACTGGCTGTCGAGCGGCTCCGGCATCCCCCGCGACAAGGCGGTCGGGCTGCTCACCTCGCTCGCCTGGCGCGGCATCGCCGGTTTCCCGCTGCACCCGGTGGACGGCCAGCTGAGCGCCGAGGGCCACTGAGCGCTCCCGCGCGCATCATTCCCGGAGTCTGTTCGCTCCTGGCGTGCGGCGGCTGACCCGTGCGGGTCCCCTCACCGGGCTAATGTGTGCAGCGTACGGCGCGGGTATTCGCGCAACGCTGACCGTTCGGAGGGACATAGCCGTGGAGGTCAAGATCGGCGTGCAGCACGCACCCCGGGAGATCGTTCTGGAGAGCGGGCAGTCCGCCGAGGAGGTCGAGCGCGCGGTGGCCGACGCGCTGGCCGGCAAGGCGCAGCTGCTCAGTCTCTCGGACGAGAAGGGCCGCAAGGTCCTCGTTCCGGCCGAGAAGATCGCGTACGTGGAGCTCGGCGAGCCCGCCGTGCGCCGCGTGGGTTTCGGCGCGCTCTGAGCCCGGGATCTGACGGGAAGGGCCCGGTGGACCGCTTCGGTCCACCGGGCCTTTCGTCTGTCCGTACTCCCTGTACTCCCACGTCAGGAGGTACGGGAGGATTGCGTTCCGGACGCCGGGGGTAGGACGCCCTTGACCGCACCACCCGCCCCGCACCCCTCGCGAGGTGATCCGCCGTGTTCCTGGAAGTCCTCGGCTCCGCCCTGCTCGGTTTCGCCCTCGCCTGGGCCGCCGTCCAGCGGCTTGCCGACCGCCTCCCCGTCCGGGGGAGAGTCCTCGCCACCGGCGCGCTCGGCGGGGTGTTCGGCGCACTCGTCACGCACGGGGCGCTCGGCCCCGGCCACTTCTTCGCCACCCTGATCGGCGCGGTCGCGGTGGCGGCGGTGCTGCTCTCGCTGCTGATCCGCCCGGCCTCCCGCCGACTGCGCCGATCAGCCGCTGTCTGACCGGCGCTCGCGCCTCAGGCGGCCAGGCCCAGCGCGGCCATGCGCTTGGTGTGCGCCTCGGTGATCCGGGAGAACATCCGGCCGACCTCCGCGAGGTCGAAGCCGTCCGCCACGCCGCCGACCAGCATCGTCGAGAGCGCGTCGCGCTCGGCCACCACGCGCTGCGCCTGGGAGAGCGCCTCGCCCATCAGCCGGCGCGCCCAGAGCGCGAGCCGGCCGCCGACGCGCGGGTCGGCATCGATCGCCGCGCGGACCTTCTCCACCGCGAAGTTGCCGTGGCCGGTGTCGTCGAGCACCGCGAGGACGAGCCCGCGCGTGTCCGAGTCGAGCCGGGCCGCGACCTCCCGGTAGAAGTCACTGGCGATCGAGTCGCCGACGTACGCCTTGACCAGGCCCTCCAGCCAGTCCGACGGCGCGGTCAGGCGGTGGAAGTCGTCGAGCGCCTTCGCGAAGGGCTCCATGGCCGAGGTCGGCTCGGCGTCGACGGCCGCGAGGCGGTCCCGCAGCCGCTCGAAGTGGTGGAACTCGGCCGAGGCCATCTTCGCCAGCTCCGCCTTGTCCGCGAGGGTCGGCGCCAGCTTGGCGTCCTCGGCGAGCCGCTCGAAGGCCGCGAGCTCTCCATAGGCGAGGGCGCCGAGGAGGTCGATCACGGCGGCGCGGTACTGCGGCTCGGTGGAAGCCTCCGCCCAGTCCTTGGCGGCGATCCCGGTGGGTGTGGCGTTGTCAGGCGTCTCCATGGAGCGCACAATAGCCCGCTCGCGCGGCCCGGGAAGGCCCTGGTCAGTCAGTGTGACCGTGCCCTCATCGCGATTTCCCCCGACACACATGCGCGAATCCGGGGTACAGTGATAAGGCGCCTGCTGAGTATGCGGACATGTTTTCGCACGTTCGGACGTATTCGGTGGGCCGACTCATGAATGAGGATGCCCGGTCGGTGGCCCGATCGGCTCCGGCCCGACAGCCCTTCCGGCGGACCCGCGGAAGGGTCACCCTCAGCGGTACGACGCTCGAGCGACGGCAGTGGTCCCGTGCCACCCGGCGGTGATCTCCCCTGATCCCCCCGGAAGATCCCGGCACGGTACGACCCCCTTCGTTCGCCTCGCACCGCGTCTCACAGAAGAGGCAGCACCCTGACTACGACTTTCCGTGAACTCGGAATCCTTCCCGAGACGGCCGAGGCCCTCGAGGCCGTCGGCATCGTCACCCCCTTCCCCATCCAGGAGATGACCCTCCCGGTCGCCCTCACCGGCACCGACGTCATCGGCCAGGCCAAGACCGGCACGGGCAAGACCCTCGGTTTCGGCCTCCCCATCCTGGAGCGCGTCACCGTCCCCACGGACGTCGAGGCCGGCCGGGCCAAGCCCGAGCAGCTGACCGACGCCCCGCAGGCGCTCGTCGTCGTCCCCACCCGCGAGCTGTGCCAGCAGGTCACCAACGACCTCCTGACCGCCGGCAAGGTGCGTAACGTCCGTGTGCTCGCCATCTACGGCGGCCGGGCGTACGAGCCGCAGGTCGAGGCGCTGCAGAAGGGCGTCGACGTCGTCGTCGGCACCCCCGGCCGCCTGCTCGACCTGGCCGGCCAGCGCAAGCTCGACCTCTCGCACGTGAAGGTCCTCGTCCTCGACGAGGCCGACGAGATGCTCGACCTGGGCTTCCTGCCCGACGTCGAGAAGATCATGAACATGCTTCCGGCGAAGCGCCAGACCATGCTGTTCTCGGCCACCATGCCGGGCGCCGTCATCGGTCTCGCCCGCCGCTACATGTCGCAGCCGACGCACATCCGCGCCACCTCGCCCGACGGCGAGGGCGTGACCGTCGCCAACATCAAGCAGCACGTCTACCGCGCGCACAACATGGACAAGCCGGAGATGGTCTCCCGCATCCTGCAGGCCAACGGCCGCGGGCTCGCGATGATCTTCTGCCGTACGAAGCGCACGGCGGCCGACATCGCCGAGCAGCTGGAGCGTCGCGGCTTCGCCTCGGGCGCCGTCCACGGCGACCTGGGCCAGGGCGCTCGCGAGCAGGCCCTGCGCGCCTTCCGCAACGGCAAGGTCGACGTGCTCGTCTGCACCGACGTCGCCGCGCGCGGCATCGACGTCGAGGGCGTCACCCACGTCATCAACTACCAGTCGCCGGAGGACGAGAAGACCTTCCTCCACCGCGTCGGCCGCACCGGCCGCGCGGGTGCGAAGGGTACGGCGGTGACGCTGGTCGACTGGGACGACATCCCGCGCTGGCAGCTCATCAACAAGGCGCTCGGCCTCGACTTCCACGACCCGGTCGAGACGTACTCCAGCTCCCCGCACCTCTTCGAGGAGCTGGACATCCCGGCGGGCACCAAGGGCATCCTGCCCCGCGCCGAGCGGACCCGCGCGGGTCTGGGCGCGGAGGAGCTGGAGGACCTGGGCGAGCCCGGCGGTCGCCGTGGCCGCGCCCCGAAGGCCGCCGAGAAGACCGAGGAGCGCCCGGACCGCACGCGGACCCCGCGCCAGCGTCGCCGCACCCGTGGCGGCGAGCTCGGTGACGCCCCGGCGTCGGCGGCCCCGGCCGTCGAGACCGCGGCCGTCGAGACCCCTGCCGACGAGGCCCCTGCCGAGTCCGGCCCGCGCACCCCGCGCCGTCGCCGTCGCACCCGCGTCGGCGCCCCGGGCTCCGCGCCGGCCGTGACCCGGACCACCACGGCCGTCGCCGAGGCCCCGGTCGCCGTCAAGGCCGCTGTCGCCGAGGCTCCGGTCGCCGTCAAGGCTCCGGTCGTCGAGGTCGCGGCTGCCGCCGAGGCGCCGGCCGCCAAGGCGCCCGTCGTCGAGGCCCCGGTCTTCGAGGAGCCGAAGGCCCCCCGTCGCCGGAGCCGTGCCGCCCGTCCGGAGGCCGTGCCGGCCGCCCCGGCCGACCGGGCCCCCGCGGCCCCGGAGCCGGCTCCGGCCCCGCGCCGCCGCCGTGCCCGGGTGGCGCGTCCGGTCGAGGAGACCGTGTCGTTCCAGACGCCCGAGACCGCCGCGGCCGCCCTGATGGCCAAGCGGTCCGTCGAGGCGCCGGTCGTCGAGGAGCCGAAGGCCGAGGAGGCCCCCCGGGCTCCCCGTCGCCGCGCGGCCAGGAAGGCCGTCGCGGAGCCGGTCGTCGAGACCGTCGCCGCGCCGGTGGCCCAGCCCGTCGCCGTCGCCGAGGCCCCGGCCGTCGCCGAGGTCCCCGCGCCGCGCCGCCGCCGTACGGCCACCAGGCCCGCCGGGTCCCCGGTGACCGCCGCGGCTCCCGTCGTCGAGCCCGTCGTCGAGGCGCCGGTCGCCGAGCCGGTCGCCGAGGCCGCACCGCGCCGCCGTCGTCGTACGGCCACGCGGCCCGCCGGCTCCCCGGTGACCGCCGAGGCGCAGGTCGTGATCGTCGAGGCCCCGGTCGTCGAGGCCGTCGCCGCTCCGGTCGTCGAGGAGGCCCCGAAGGCTCCGCGTCGCCGCACCACCAAGAAGGCCGCCGTCGTCGAGGCCCCGGTCGTCGAGGCGCCGGTCGCCGAGGCCCCGGTCGCCGAGACCGTGGCGGAGCCGGTCGTCGAGGAGGCCCCCAAGAAGGCCGCCCCGCGCCGCCGTACGGCGAAGAAGGCCGTGGCGGAGCCGGTCGCCGAGACCGTCGAGGCGCCGGTGACGGAGGAGGCCCCCAAGGCTCCGCGCCGCCGCACCACCAAGAAGGCGGTCGCCGCCGAGGCTCCGGACGCGTCCGAGCCGAAGGCTCCGGCGCGCCGCCGTACGACGAAGAAGGCCGCGGCCGCCGAGGCCGAGGCGCCGGCGACCGAGGAGGCCCCCAAGGCTCCGCGCCGCCGCACCACCAAGAAGGCGGCGGCTCAGCCCGAGAGCTGATCCCCGTCCCGTGACGCCCGAGCGGCCCGTCCCCACCAAGGGGCCGGGCCGCTCGGTCGTACCCCGGCCGACCCGGGGAGGAACGGCCTGCCCCGGCCCGGCGGACTCCCCCGCTCCGCCCCGCTCGGCCACAGCGACCCCGCGCCGTTACAGTCCAGATATGAGCAAGCCCCGTTCCCTCGTCCTCCCGCCCCGCACCCGTGCCCGCCGCCTGGAGACCGCGCGCGGCCGGTTCGCCGTGCTCGACACGGAGCCCGCGGGCGAGCGGCGGGGCACGGTGCTGCTGCTGCCCGGCTACACCGGCAGCAAGGAGGACTTCCTCGCGCTGCTCGGCCCGCTGAGCGAGGCCGGGTACCGGGCGGTGGCCGTGGACGGGCGCGGCCAGAACGACACACCGGGCCCCCGGGGCCGGGCCGCCTACCGCCGCAAGGCGCTCGCGCTGGACGCGGTGGCGCAGGCCGCGGCCCTCGGAGACGGTCCCGTGCATCTGGTCGGCCACTCGTTCGGGGGCCTGGTGGCCCGCGCTGCGGCCGCCCTCGCGCCGGGCGCCTTCCGCTCGCTCACCCTGCTCTCCTCGGGCCCCGGCCGCGTCGCCCGGCCGCAGCGGATCCGGGTGCGGGTGCTGCGCGCCGCGCTCGCGGTGCTGCCGAAGGAGCGGGTGTGGCAGGCGATGTGCTGGCTGGACAGCCGGGGCGAGGAGCCGGACACGGGTGACACCCCGGAGCTCACGGGCTTCCTGCGGCGGCGCTGGATGCGTACCCGTATCGCCCAACTCGCGGGCGCAGGGCGGCTGCTGCTGGACCGTCAGGACGGTACGGAGGAGCTGGCCGCGCTGCGGACGCCGCTGCACTTCGCGTACGGGGCGGACGAGATGGTCTGGTCGCCGGCGGACCTCACGGTGGCGGCCGCCCGCACGGGCGCGCACCGCACGGTGGTGGCGGGCGCCGGCCACTCCCCCAACGTCTCGCACCCCCAGGAGCTGACGGACCGCCTGACCGGCTTCTGGGAGGGCACGGACGACCCCGCGGGGGCCGCCCCCGCGGGCGGCACCCCGGCTGGGGTCAGTACTGCGCCTTGAGGTGCTGCCAGAAGCCGTCGCGCAGCGAGCGCCGGAGCGAGGAGTGGCCGCGCAGTGAGCGGCTGAGCAGGCGCTCCGCCTCGACGAGCAGGTCCTGGTCGACCGGCCCGGGCAGGTAGGGCGCGCCCGGCAGGAGTTCGGCGAGCCGGTCCCGGCCGCGCTCGGCGAGCCAGGTCGCGGCGATCTGGGCGCCGACGAAGCGCACTTCCTCGCGGGAGGGCGGCGGCTCGCCCTCGTTCTCGTACGTGGTGACGGGCCGGCGCGTGACGTACGGGCGGCAGAAGTCCAGCTCGAAGGTGCGCTGGCTGTCGACCTCCCAGAGGAGCGCCTCGGCCTGGTTGCGTCCCTCGGCGGCCTCGATGCCCCAGAGGTGGACGCGGGCCCCGTAGCCCTGGGCGGCCTCGACGGCCGAGACGAGGTCCTCGTCGCCGCCGACGAGGGCGGCGTCGCTGATGGCGCGGTGGCGGGCGAGGGACTCCAGGTCGGTGCGGATGAGGGAGTCGACGCCCTTCTGCTGGTTGTTGGCGTTGAGGTTGCCGAGGCGGACCTTGACGTCGGGGAGCTCGGCGATGACCTGCTGCTCGGGGGTGTGGATCCGGCGGCGGGCCCCGTCGTACCAGTAGACGCGGAGCAGTCTGCTGTCCGCGAAGATCGTGCGGGCCGTGTCGATGAAGGCCTCGATCAGGCCCTCGGCGTCGAGGTCGAAGGAGCGTCGGTCCTCGGTGCCCGCCACCAGCAACCCGGCCGCAGCATGGACGTAACCTGCGTCGACGAAGATGGCGTGGGTCGAGGGGGTCTTGGCCACCTCGGCCAGCATCCGCTGCAGGAGCTCATTGGTGCGCTCCAGACGGGCGTCCAGGGCGTGCAGGCGGGCGTCGGTCGCGGGCGGCTGAGTGGTGTCTGCGTCGTTCATACGGGGCTCATTGTCCGCCGCTCCGGGCCCGGCCGCCACACCCCCCTACCCATTGGTAGTTAGCCATCCGAAAATTTTCCTTAGCGTAAGGAATGTTTGCAGGGTGCACGTCGTTGGACCCATACGTAACGCAGTTCTCCATCAGGAGGATCAACTCAGACGAAGGGAGAAGCCTGTGCGCTTCGAAATCCTGCGACTCGACGACATCGACGGCACGCCCGTCGACCGGACCGTCGTGGACGCCGCCTCCGTCAACCGGATCGTGCAGCAGGCCGCCGCTGTCGGCCAGCGCATCTGGATCCGCCCCGCCGAGACCTCGGCCTCGTAACAGGTCAGGTCCACACCACGCACCGCGCCCCCGCACGGACTTCGCAAGAGCGGAATCCGTACGGGGGCGCAGTGGTGTCCGGGGGCTCCCCCGGGGGCCTGCTCAGGCGTTCTGGATCACCTGGGTGACGCCGTTGATGATCTGCTGCACCGCGATGGCGGAGAGCATCATGCCGGCGAGCCGGGTCACCAGGACGACGCCGCCGTCCTTGATGACGCGGATGATCAGCAGCGAATAGCGCATGGTCAGCCAGAGCACGACGTGCATGGCGGCGATGGCGGTCCAGACGGAGACCTGCGAGGCCACGCTGTCGGCGTTCTGCACGGCGAGGATGACCGAGACGATCGCGCCGGGCCCGGCGAGCAGCGGCATGCCGAGCGGGACGAGGGCGACGTTGACGTCCTTGGTCTGCTTGGGCTCGTCGGTCTTGCCGGTGAGCAGGTCGAGCGCGATGAGCAGCAGCAGGAGACCGCCCGCGATCATCAGCGCGGGGACGGAGACGTGCAGGTAGTCCAGGATCTGCTGGCCCAGGAGCCCGAAGACCGTGATGACGCCGAAGGCGACGGTGACGGCCTGCCAGGCCATCCGGCGCTGCACCTTGGCCGGGCGGCCGGAGGTGAGGGCGAGGAAGATCGGGGTGATCCCGGGGGGATCCATGATCACGAAGAGGGTGAGGAACAGCGAGCCGAAGACGGCGACGTCGAACACGGTGGGGTGCCTTGCGGGAGAGGTGGAACGGTGGGGTGTGCCCCTGCGGTGCGGAATGCAGGATTCCGGCGACAGGGCAGGAAAGGGCGCCATCCCCGCACGGCACGGAGCCGGACGGGGGCGGAGCGGAAGGAGGGGAGCCCTCGACAAGGGGTCGGGCGGACAGGCCGCGCGCCGGCGAACCGGGCGCGACACGGCGAGGCACGGCACGGAGCCGCGCGGGACGCGGTCCGAGCCGGTCGACCGGGGCCGGTGACCCAGGGACTAGGCGGCGGGTCCCCCCGCGCCCGGGACCGGGAAGGCGCCCGACGCACGGCGGGTGATCTCGCCGTAGATCTCGGGGTCGGTGGTGTACTCGCCGAGGCGGCAGGTCTTGCGGCTGCCGTGGTAGTCGCTGGAGCCGGTGGTCAGCAGACCGAGCTCCTGCGCGAGTCCGCGCAGCCGTGCGCGCGTCGCCTCGTCGTGGTCCATGTGGTCGACCTCGATGCCGTCGAGTCCGGCATCGGCGAGCCGGGCTATCGAGGCCTCGGACAGCACCTGGCCGCGCTTGACGGCGAGCGGGTGCGCGAAGACGGTGACGCCGCCGGCCGCCTTGACGAGGCGGATCGCGTCGACCGGGTCCAGCTCGTGCTTCTCGACGTACGCCCGGCCGCCGTCGGCGAGCCACTCGGACGTGAACGCGCCGGACACGTCCGGTACGACCCCGAGCTCGACGAGCGCCTCGGCGACGTGCGGGCGGCCCACGGAGCCGTCGCCGGCGATCCGGGCGACCTGCTCCCAGGTGACGGGGACGCCGAGCTCCTGGAGCTTGGCGACCATGCCCCGGGCGCGCGGCACCCGGTCGTCCCGGACGAGTTCGCGCTCGGCGAGGAGCGCCGGTTCCGCCGGGTCGAAGAGGTACGCGAGCATGTGCAGCCCGATGCCGTCCATCCGGCAGGACAGCTCGGCACCGGTGACGAGGGTCAGCCCCTCGGGCAGGGCCGCGATCGCCTCGGTGTGGCCGCGGGTGGTGTCGTGGTCCGTGAGCGCGACGACGTCGAGACCGGCCGCGGCCGCGTTCCTGACGAGCTCGGCCGGGGAGTCCGTACCGTCGGAGGCCGTGGAGTGGGTGTGCAGATCGATGCGCACGACGCGGTACTCCAGGGACTCGGCACGGACGAGGGACGCTCCAGCATAACGGGCGAATCGAACACGCCCGTACGGAACGTGACCGACCGCACCGCGCCGCGCATCCCCCGGGGGGTGTCTCGTCGACCAGGCCGCGAGCCCGGCCCGATCGGCAGGACGCCCCTAGCCGAGCAGCCTCGGAGTGAGGGCGCCGCAGGGCAGCAGGTCGACCTCGGCCCCGGCGTCGCGCAGGTCCGTCAGCACCAGCTCGTCGTACATCAGGAGTCCGGACTGCTCGGGCCAGACGATCGCCCACAGCCACAGGCCGCGCGCCTCGCCCGCGAAGACCGCGCGGTCCTGCGGGGCGCCGGTGACGTGCCAGAGCGGGGTGGGCCGCCCGGCGGCGAGCACCTTCGCCTGGGGTGGCTTGTCGATGGCCATGCCGGAGCCGGGATCGAGGCCGTCGATGCCGGCGTACCGGGCACCGAGCCCGACGCCGAGCTCCTCGGCGACCAGGAGCAGCTCGCCGATCCCGCCGAGCGGGCCGGGGCCCGAACAGGCGACGGCCGTGGCGCGTCCGCCGCTGCGGTCGTCCCCGGCGTACGCGACGCCGGTGAAGAGCCAGCCGACGGGCAGGGGCCACGGCATCCACACCGGAACGTGGGACCTGTGCACCACGACCCCGAGGCCCTCGACGCTGGGCGGGATCACGGGCTGGAGCGGGTGCACCGAGCCGTGCACGTCACACTGCCAGGAGTCGGCGAAGAGACCGGGCGCCCTGACCCGGCCACCGCACTTCGGACAACTGGGTTCGCCCCTCATAGGGCTCAACGGTCCTAGCTCTTCCGCCCCGCGTCAAGGACGACCACGAACGATCACCCGTCCGGCCCGAGCCGTTCACCCTCGGTGGGCATTCGCCCCGATGAGGACAGTTTCGAGCATCGGGTCGATGCTCGGGCGCATGCGGCGCGGGTGATGTGGAACCCGGATCACCGGAGCCCGCCCGGTGAAGGACGCGCTCGGCCGGCAGGTCGCCTCCGCATCCGGACCCGCGAACCGGCACCCGATCCGCACCCCGGCCCGGAGGTCGGCGTCGACCCTGGGCATCGCCGTGCCACTCGCCCTCTCTGACGGGACCTCACATCACCACGGCCCGTGGCTGACGGCAAAGAGCAGGCCACGCCGTACGGCAAGCCCTCAGTCCAGGTTCACGGACCTGCGCAGGGGATCGCGCAGGTCCGTCCCCTGTGCCAGCCACCGCTCCTCCAGGGCCTGCGCTCCGTGGACCCGCTTCCACGCGGCCTCGTTCGAGGTCATCGGCAGCAGCGGCAGGAAGCGGACCGGGTCCATCGGCTCGTCCAGCTCCAGGTCCTCCACCAGACCGCCCGACTCGGCGACGAGCACCGAGCTGAACGAGGCGCCGGGCCAGAGCGGGTCGCCGACGTCGAGCGAGGCGCCCGGGGCCACGACCACGCCCTCGACCTGCGGGGTGGCGGCGAGGACCGCGAGCGGGCGCAGCACCTTGTCCGTGTCGGCGAGCCCGCCCCGTACCGTGAGGACGAGCTCCGCGCGCGGGCCCTTCACCGGGTCGGCGAGCGCGGAGGTCGGATCCGCCATCGGCTGCGCGGACATCCCGAGGGTCGCGTACCGCACGAGGTCGCCGTCGACGAAGCGCAGCACCTCGATCCGGTCCGTGCCGAGGAAGGTCACCGCGGCCCGCGCGTCCGGTTCGCCGAGCGCCGTCCGCAGCCGTGCCTCGACGAGTGCAAGAACTTCTCCCATGGGGGGAGCATAGATCGCGTATGGAACGGGCAAAGGAAGGGATTGACCCTCTGTCGGCTGATAGTGTTGGCCACTGGTCGGGATTCCCGACTGCTCGTCACACGTCATCCCCGACAGGGGACCGGCCGGAGGAGGTGGGACTGCGATGGACCGAAGTCGATCGGGCAGTACCAGCCGCTCTTCCGCCGCTCCGCACCCCAGCCCGGTGCGCTCCTCCCGGTGACGTCCGGGTCCGGCACGGACCCGCCTCTCCGGCATCTCGCTCGACGGAAGAGCATCTTTCGCCTTTTCCCTGTCTGTAGCGACCGCCGTCACCGCGACCCTTCGGTGCCGCCCGCTTTGTGGACGACGTACCTCCCCGTCCCCATTCCGGGCTGTGCCACGCTCGCCGACGGCCGATCCGTGAAGGAGCACGCCCATGTCGATGATCCGTGACCTCACCGCCGCCGTCCGCCCCAGCCTGCGGCACACCCTGCGCAAGACCCCCACCACGTACACCTCGTACGACCCCACCCGCGACCACTCGGCCTCCAGCGCCGTGGTCGACTGCGCCGTCTACCGCGACGGGCGCCGGATCGACGACCGCGAGTGCCTCACGCCGCGCGGCGCGATGCGCCAGGTGCGGGAGAGCGGCGGCTTCGCCTGGATCGGTCTCCACGAGCCCACCGAGGCCGAATTCGCCGGTATCGCCGCCGAGTTCGGGCTGCACCCGCTCGCCGTCGAGGACGCCGTCCACGCCCACCAGCGCCCCAAGCTGGAGCGGTACGACGACACCCTCTTCACCGTCTTCAAGACCATCCACTACGTCGAGCACGCCGAACTCACCGCGACCAGCGAGGTCGTCGAGACCGGCGAGGTCATGTGCTTCACCGGCCCCGACTTCGTCATCACCGTCCGGCACGGCGGACAGGGCTCCCTGCGCAACCTGCGGCACCGCCTCCAGGGCGAGCCGGAGCTGCTCGCCAAGGGCCCCTCGGCCGTCCTGCACGCCATCGCCGACCACGTCGTCGACGGCTACATCGCGGTCGCCGACGCCGTCGAGCTGGACATCGACCAGCTGGAGATCGACGTCTTCTCGCCGGCCGCGAAGGGCTCCACGCGCGGCACGGACACCGGCCGGATCTACCAGCTCAAGCGCGAGGTACTGGAGTTCAAGCGGGCCGTCACGCCGCTGCTCCGCCCGATGCAGCTGCTCTCCGAGCGGCCGATGCGGCTCGTCGACCCCGACATCCAGAAGTACTTCCGGGACGTCGCCGACCACCTCGCCCGCGTCCAGGAGCAGGTCGTCGGCTTCGACGAGCTCCTCAACTCCATCCTCCAGGCCAACCTGGCGCAGGCGACCGTCGCGCAGAACGAGGACATGCGCAAGATCACCTCGTGGGCCGCGATCGTCGCCGTCCCCACGGCGGTCTGCGGGGTGTACGGCATGAACTTCGACCACATGCCCGAGCTGCACTGGAAGTACGGCTACCCGATGGTGCTCACCGGCATCATCGCGGTCTGCTTCACCATCCACCGCACGCTCAAGCGCAACGGCTGGCTGTAGAGCCCTGCCGATAGGCTTCGGGGCATGACAGAAGAGCTGTTCGGGTCCGCCCTCGTCGAGGAGGCCACCAAGAAGTCCGGCCTCGTGTGGGTGCGCGGCACGGGACCCGCCCGCGCGCTCTGGCACGTCTGGCACGACGGAGCCGCGCACGTCGTCGGCGACGGCCCCGGCGAGCAGCCGCTGCCGGGCCTGGTCGACGGCGGTACGGCCGAGGTGACCGTCCGCAGCAAGGACAAGGGCGGCCGGCTCGTCGCCTGGACCGCCGCGGTTCGTGAACTCGCCCCCGGTACGGAGGAGTGGGACGCGGCGGTCGCCGAGCTGAAGGGCAAGCGGCTCAACGCCCCCGACGGCGAGGCCATGCCCGGGCGCTGGGCGCGCGAATGCCGGGTGGTGCGGCTCGACCCCCGGTCCTCGACCACGGAGCTGCCGGACGGCTCCCTGGCCGCCGTACCGCTGCCGACGGCGGCGAACACCCGCCGGCCGATCCCGGCGGGGCTGCCGAAGCTGCTGTTCCGCAAGAAGCGGCGCCAGTGATCTGAGTCAGAGATTCGTCGGCAGTGGGCGGCGACTTCGTCGAGGATCTCCGACTCAGGACACTAGGTGCGGGGCAGCTGCTTGCCGTAGTCGAGGGTCTCCTCCTTCGACGGCGCCTGGAGCGGGAAGTCCTTGTCCCACTCGGAGAGCACCACGACGCCCGCTCCCCCGCCCCGCGCGAACTGCACGGGGTACGGCTCGCCGTCCAGGGACACGTCGAGCGTGCCGCCCTCGCCGTCGGCGCCGCCCTTGACCTTGATCGTGCGGACCCCGCCGATCTGGCTCCGGTCGCCCTTGACCTTCTCGCCGTGCAGGCCGATCAGCCCGTCGAGGAGCGGCCCCATGTCGGTGAAGCCGCGCAGCTGCTTGTACGAGGGGTCGCCCTGCGGGACCTTCACGTACTTGTCGTCGAGCGTGTCGGCGGCCTCGGAGTCCGCCTCCGACGGCGTGTCGTCCTCCTTGCCGTCGTGGGCCCAGAACCCCGCGTCGGCCTTCAGGTAGAGCGCGTCGCCGACCCGCAGCAGCTCGAAGGTGCTGTTCTTCGTCGTCACCGAGCCGGTGGCGCCGTCCTGCTTGAGGCGCATGTTCAGCTTGAAGGTGCCGCCCTTGCTGACCAGGGTCCCGGACAGCCGTACCGCCTTCGCGGCGTCCGCCGCGGTCTGCGCCTTGTGCTCGATCTCGGGCGGGGAGAGTCTCCCCACCCCGTTCGTCCCCTCGTCCGGGTCGGCGGCGCAGGCCGTGAGTCCCACCGTCAGTCCGGCGCAGAGCGCCAGGGGCGTGACCGCCCTGCGGATACGCGATGACGGGGTACGAACGGTCATCTGCGCTGCCTCTCGTGTCGTGGGGGGGGCGACGGGCACGGCCCGTACGGGTGCCGGGGGGACGGCCGCGTTCCGGCCGGGCGGAAGGGCCGGGTCCGGTGCCGGGGCCGATGGGGGGGAACGGCAGACCGCAGCGTACCCGGGACAGGTGACGGGCCCCGCAGGCAGCCGTACGGAGTCACTGCCGGGGCGGGGCGGAACGGCACGGGCTAGCCTGAACCCGGCAAAGCTCTGCAATCCCCGGCAAAGCTCTGCGACGACTCGAATCGTGCGGCACCGAGGAGGCGCGTGGCATGGCGGCAGGCGCCCCCCGTATCTTCGTCTCCCACCTCGCCGGAGTCCCCGTCTTCGACCCCGTCGGCGACCAGGTCGGCCGCGTCAGCGACCTGGTGGCCATGCTCCGCGTCGGCCGCAGGCCGCCACGGCTGCTCGGCATGGTCGTGGAGGTGCTGAGCCGCCGCCGGGTCTTCGTCCCCATGACCCGCATCACGGGCGTCGCCTCCGGCCAGGTCATCACCACCGGCGTCGTCAACATGCGGCGCTTCGAGCGGCGCCCCACCGAACGGCTCGTCCTCGGCGAGCTCCTCGACCGGCGCGTCCGGCTCGTCGACAGCGGCGAGGAGGTCACCGTCCTCGACGTCGCCATCCAGCAGCTGCCCGCCCGCCGCGACTGGGAGATCGACAAGGTCTTCGTCCGCAAGGGGAAGGGCGGGGTGCTGAGCCGCAAGGGCGAGACGCTGACCGTCGAGTGGTCCGCCGTCACCGGCTTCTCCCTGGAGGAGCACGGGCAGGGCGCCGAGAGCCTGCTCGCCACCTTCGAGAAGCTGCGCCCCGCCGACCTCGCCAACGCCCTGCACCACCTCTCCCCCAAGCGGCGCGCCGAGGTCGCCGCCGCCCTCGACGACGACCGGCTCGCCGACGTCCTCGAAGAGCTGCCGGAGGACGACCAGGTCGAGATCCTCGGCAAGCTGAAGGAGGAGCGCGCCGCCGACGTCCTGGAGGCGATGGACCCGGACGACGCCGCCGACCTGCTGTCCGAGCTGCCCGAGGAGGACCAGGAGCGGCTGCTCACCCTGATGCAGCCGGACGACGCGGCCGATGTGCGCCGGCTCCTGGCGTACGAGGAGCGCACGGCGGGCGGCCTGATGACGACCGAGCCGATCGTGCTGCGCCCGGACGCCACGGTCGCGGACGCGCTGGCCCGGGTCCGCCAGCAGGACCTGTCCCCGGCGCTCGCCGCGCAGGTGTACGTGTGCCGGCCGCCGGACGAGACGCCGACCGGCAAGTACCTGGGCACGGTGCACTTCCAGCGGCTGCTGCGCGACCCGCCGTTCACGCTGGTCAGCTCGCTCGTGGACAGCGATCTGCCGCCGCTCGGCCCGGACACCCCGCTGCCCGCCGTGACCAGCTATCTCGCCGCGTACAACATGGTCGCCGCGCCCGTGGTCGACGAGAGCGGCTCGCTGCTCGGCGCGGTCACCGTCGACGACGTGCTCGACCACCTGCTGCCGGACGACTGGCGGGAGACCGAGTTCCACGAGGAGGGGGCCGGGCATGGCGGCTGAGCGCACGCAGGACCGGGAGCGCGAGCGGGAGCGGTCCGTGCCCCGCATCCGGCTCGACCTGCCGCGCGAACGGCGGTCCCGGCTGCTGCCGGAGTACGACCCCGAGGCCTTCGGGCGGCTCTCGGAGCGGATCGCCCGCTTCCTGGGGACGGGCAGGTTCCTGGTCTGGATGACCCTGACGGTGATCGTCTGGATCGGGTGGAACATCTTCGCGCCGTCACCGCTGAGGTTCGACGAGTACCCCTTCATCTTCCTGACGCTCGCCCTGTCCCTGCAGGCCTCGTACGCGGCGCCGCTGATCCTGCTCGCCCAGAACCGCCAGGACGACCGGGACCGGGTCAATCTCGAGCAGGACCGGAAGCAGAACGAGCGGTCGATCGCGGACACCGAGTACCTGACCCGGGAGATCGCGGCGCTGCGGATGGGCCTCGGCGAGGTCGCGACCCGCGACTGGATCCGCTCGGAGCTGCAGGACCTGATCAAGGAGCTGGAGGAGCGCCGGGATCTATTCCCGTCGGGCGAGGACCGGGGAAGTGATGTACCCGACCGTTGACAGCCCTTTCATGGGCCCGTGGTCGGCGCCGTACCATCGTCGGTATGGCTACGGAAGACGCGGTGCTCGAAGCGCTGGCGACGGTGAACGACCCTGAGATCAACAAGCCGATCACTGAGCTCGGCATGGTCAAGTCGGTGGAGATCGAACCGGACGGCAGGGTCGCCGTCACGGTCTACCTGACGGTCTCCGGCTGCCCGATGCGCGAGACCATCACGCAGCGCGTGACCGAGGCCGTCTCCCGGGTCGAGGGCGTCACCGGCGTCGACGTCTCGCTGGACGTGATGAGCGACGAGCAGCGAAAGGAGCTGGCGGCGGCGCTGCGCGGCACGAGCGCCGAGCGCGAGGTGCCCTTCGCCAAGCCCGGCTCGCTGACCCGCGTGTACGCGGTGGCGTCCGGCAAGGGAGGCGTCGGCAAGTCCTCCGTGACCGTGAACCTGGCCGCGGCGATGGCTGCCGACGGCCTGAAGGTCGGTGTCGTCGACGCCGACATCTACGGGCACAGCGTGCCGCGGATGCTGGGCGTGGACGGCCGTCCGACCCAGGTCGAGAACATGATCATGCCGCCGTCCGCGAACGGCGTGAAGGTCATCTCCATCGGCATGTTCACCCCGGGCAACGCGCCGGTCGTGTGGCGCGGCCCGATGCTGCACCGCGCGCTCCAGCAGTTCCTCGCGGACGTGTACTGGGGCGACCTGGACGTCCTCCTGCTCGACCTGCCCCCGGGCACCGGCGACATCGCGATCTCCGTCGCGCAGCTCGTGCCGAACGCGGAGATCCTTGTCGTCACCACCCCGCAGCAGGCGGCGGCCGAGGTCGCCGAGCGGGCCGGCTCCATCGCCGTCCAGACCCACCAGAAGATCGTCGGCGTCGTCGAGAACATGGCGGGCCTGCCCTGCCCGCACTGCGACGAGATGGTCGACGTGTTCGGCACGGGCGGCGGCCAGAAGGTCGCGGACGGCCTGACGCAGACCACGGGCACGTCGGTCCCGGTCCTCGGCTCGATCCCGATCGACGTACGGCTCCGCGAGGGCGGCGACGACGGCAGGCCGGTCGTCCTGTCCGACCCCGACTCCCCCGCCGGCGCGGCCCTCCGCGCGATCGCCGGCAAGCTCGGCGGCCGCCAGCGAGGCCTGTCGGGCATGAGCCTGGGCATCACCCCCAGGAACAAGTTCTGAGCCAGGGGTGTGGCCCCCGTTCCGCCCGGGGCGGAACGGGGGGGCACACCCCGGCCACGGCCCGCAAGGGCCGCGTGAGCAGGAAGGGGCACCCCGATCCGGGGTGCCCCTTCCTGCTTACGCGCCGTCAGGCGTACGCGCCCAGGTCCTTCACCCTCGCGAACCCCAGACCGTACGCACTCATGCCCCGCCCGTACGCCCCGATGTGAACGTCCCCGGCAGAGCCGGCCAGCACCCAGCCGAACTCGGTCTCCCGGTAGTGGAACGCCACCGGCACCCCGTCCACCGGCAGCGACAGGGCCGACCAGTCCGGCCCGTCGAGGTCGTCGGCGAGCTCGAAGGCCGTCTCGGTCTGCTGGTCGAGCCAGTGGTCCCGCAGCGCGTGGTCGAGCGAGGCCGGCCAGGTGTGGGCGAGGAGCCCGGAGCCGGCCAGCCAGGCGGCGGAGGAGACGGTGGTGGCGTCGAGGACGCCCGTGCCGTCTCCGGTGCGGCGCACGGGGTTCGCCGCGACCGTCACGACGACCGCGAAGCGCTCCTTCTCCGCGCTGCCGGCCTCGGACTTTATCGAGGGCTCGTCACCGTGCCCCACCGAGCCGTGCTGGACAGTGCCGTCCGCCGCCGTGCCGATCTGCATCAGCCGGCGCGGGCCGGTGAAGGCCTCGTCGAGCCCGTACCAGGCGAAGGGTGCGCGCAGAAAGCCATCGGCTTCCACCCGACTCGTCGTCTTCATCTCGGCCGCCTCCTCGTTCCGTCAACAGAGGGAGGATAGCCACCAGGAAGGAGTGGGTCGGTGACAGGCCGTCGTCAGGTGGCGTCGGAGTCGTACGGAGGACGCTCGTCGGTGTCCGGCTTGTCCTGCTTCTTCAGCAGGTCCGGGGAGCCGTTGACGGAGGATCCGCTGCCGGAGCCGTTGACCGCGGCGGGCGCGGTCTCGCGGCCGTGGACGGCGTCGGCGACCTCGTTCATCTCCTTCTTGAGGTCGAACGTGCCGCGCAGCTCCTTGAGCTCCTTGAGGTCCTCGTTGCTCTCCAGCTGCTTGCGGAGGAACGTCTTGGGGTTGAGGTCCTCGAACTCGAAGTCCTTGAACTCCGGGCCAAGCTCGCTGCGGATGTCCTGCTTCGCGCTGTCCGAGAACTCGCGGACCTTACGGATGAAGCGCGAGACGTCCTGGATCACCTTCGGGAGCTTGTCGGGCCCGAAGACGAGCACGGCGAGGACGACGAGCGTCACCAGCTCGAGTGCGCCTATGTCGCTGAACACCTAGTAGCTCCTTCACGCCGGTCCAGGGCCCGGTCCACGGTACCCGCCCAAACTGTCGGACGGGTACCTTGCGGCGTCCGCCACATGGCCCTCAGGTGCCCTGCGAGGATCCGAGGGTCAACGTCTTTGTCAGCTCTTTGCCGTTCCGGGTCAGAGTGAGTTCCAGCCTGTCGCCGGGGCGGTGGGAGCGGATCTTCACGATGAGCTCCTCGCCGCTGTGGACGCGCTGGCCGTCGACCTTGGTGATGACGTCCCCGGGCCGGAGCCCCGCCTTGGCGGCCGGGCCGCCGGCGGTGATGGAGGCGGAGCCGTCCTTGCCCTTCTCGCCGACGCGGGCGCCGTCGCCCTGGAACTGCATGTCGAGGCTCACACCGATGACGGGGTGGGTGGCCTTGCCGGTGTTGATGAGCTCCTCGGCGACGCGCTTGCCCTGGTTGATCGGTATGGCGAAGCCGAGACCGATGGAGCCGGGCTGGCTCGCGCTGCCGCCCTCGCCCTCGCCGGAGCCGCCGCCGGCGGCGCGGATGGCGCTGTTGATGCCGATGACCTGGGCCTTGGAGTCGAGCAGCGGGCCGCCGGAGTTGCCGGGGTTGATGGGGGCGTCGGTCTGGAGGGCGTCGACGTAGCTGATGTCGCTGCCGTCGCCCTTCTCGCCGCCGGCGGTGATCGGGCGCTCCTTGGCGCTGATGATCCCGGAGGTGACGGTGTTGGAGAGGTCGAAGGGGGCGCCGATGGCGACGACGGGGTCGCCGACGCGGACGTTGTCGGAGTTGCCGAGCGGCAGCGCCTTGAGGCCGGAGACGCCGGTGACCTGGACGACGGCAAGGTCGTAGCCGGTGTCCTTGCCGATGAGCTTGGCGCGGGCCGTCTCGCCGCTGGAGAAGGTCACCGAGATGTCCTCGGAGGTCGCGGCCCCGTCGACGACGTGGTTGTTGGTGAGGATGTGGCCCTTGGTGTCCAGGACGAATCCGGTGCCGGTGCCGGAGGATCCGTTGCCCTTGACGTGCAGGGTGACCACGCCGGGCAGGGCGCTCGCGGCGATGCCGGCGACGCTGTCGGGGGCGCGGCCGGTGTCCCCGGCCTCGGCCTGCGGCAGCTCGACGGTGGTGAGCCCGCCGTTCCGTTCGACGTAGGCGCCGATCCCGCCGCCGATGACGCCGGTGACCAGGGCGAGGGCGAGCGCGCCCGCGAGCGCGAGCCCCTTGCGGGACTTCTTCGCGGGCAGCGGCGCGACTCCGGTCCCGGCGGCGCCCCAGGGGTCGTACTGCACCCAGGGCGCACCCCCGGCCTGGGGGTGAGGCTGCGGGTGCGGGTGCGCCGGAGGCTGGGGATGCGGCTGGGGCTGGGCGTGCGGGTGAGCCTGCGGCTGCGGCTGGGCGTGTGCCTGCGGCGGTACGGCGGCGGGCGGGCGCTGCACGGGCGGTGCGGGGGCCCACGGCCCGGGCTCGCCGTAGGGCGGCGTCCGGTACTCGTCGGGCGCGTGCAGGGGCTGCTGCGCCTGCGGCTCGGGGGGCCCCGACGGGCGCGGGGGCCTCCACGGGGGCCGCCTCCGCCACGGGTACGGCGACGGGTTCGGCCGACGGCTCGGGCGCGGGCCCGGACTTCGTCAGCTCGACGGCCGGCACGGGCGCGGGCGCGACCGGCTCGGACTCCACGCCCTGCCCCGGCTCCGCCGTCCGCCCGGGCTCCACAACCTGTCCGGGCTCCACGCCCTGGCCCGGCTCCGTCGTCCGCACCGGCTCCGCGACCTGCACCGGCTCCGCCGCCTGAGGCTCCGTCGTCCGAGGCTCCGTCACCTCGGGTTCGGGTGAGGTCCGGAGGGCGGGTGCCGGCGCCGGGTCCGTCAGGTCGGCCGGCTCCTGCCCCGGGGAGGGCCGGGGCGCGGGCAGGGGGAAGTCACCGTCGCCCTCGTCGGCCAGCGGCGGCGTGGGTATCCGCGCCGCCTCCGGTGTGCTCGAAGGCCGGCTCCACCAGTTCGGCTTCCCGTTGTTCATGCTCTCCCCGCAACCGCTGACCCGTCCGCGCCCCTGGGTCGGGCGCCCCTGTCCCTGGATTCAACCAGGTCGCGGGTCAGCGGTGGGAGCCGAGCGGTCCGGTCGACGGGCTCGCCATCGGGCTGGGCCCGGGGGCGAAGGCCAGCTGGAGGGCCGGACCCGTCGGCCGTATGAAGGGCGAGAGGGCGAGCAGCGACTGCGGGGCCGGGTTCCGCAGCCGGACGGCGGCCAACGGCGCGAGAGTGGAACGCACCTCGTCCATGGGGACCGCGCCCGACGGGACCGTGCCCTGGCCGGCGGCCACGACCGGGCCGTGCGGGACGGCGCCCGGGGTGACCGCGGCGAGCGGTTCGGCGGCGTCGACGGACCGGGAGCCCGACCGCTCGCCGGAGCGCGTGCCGCGTCCCGTCGCCGTGCCGGTGCCGCCGCCGGTCGAGGTGGCGCGCAGCGGGGTGACGGCGCTGCCGGTGCCCTGGCCGCCGCGTGCGCTCGCGCTCACCGAGGCCTCCAGGGGCAGGGTGCCGCCGAGGGCGATCGCCGCGAACGAGACGGCGCTGGCCGCCGCGAAGGCGAAGCGCCGGCCGCGCCCGGAGGTCCCGGTGGTGCGGTAGCCGACCTCGTGGATGCGGAAGCCCGTTCCGGGGGGGCCGGGGTGCGGGGTGACCACGGCGGCGGTGGCGAAGCCGTCGGACTTCACTCCGCGCGCGCCGAGGAGCTCTTCGAGGGGGCCGCGCGGTCCGCCGGGACCTCCCGGCTCGCCGGGTCCCCCGGGGAGGCCCTGCAGCCGGGCGAGGAAGCCCTCCGAGGGCGGTGGAGGAGCCGCCGAGGCGAAGACGCTCTTCAGCGTGCGCTGGGCATCGGCCTCGGCCTTGCAGCGGGCGCAGGTCGCGAGGTGGGCGAGGACCCGCTCGCGGGCGTCGTGGCCGAGTTCGCCGTCGACGAGCGCGGCCAGCCGGTCCCCGAGGTGGTGTTCCGCGGGGGTCGGTGACGTGGGACGTGTGCCGCTCACGCTGTCCCTGCCTCCCATCCGACGGAGGCGAGCGCACGCTCCGCCCGGGCCTCGGGCGAGCGGTGCTTGAGTGCCTTGCGCAGGTGGGAGCGGCCGCGGTGGATGCGGCTGCGGACGGTGCCGAGCTTCACCCCGAGGGTCGCGGCGATCTCCTCGTACGACAGTCCCTCGATGTCACAGAGGACGACCGCCGCGCGGAACTCGGGCGCGAGGGTGTCGAGGGCCTGCTGCACGTCGGCGTCGAAGTGCGTGTCGTTGAACGCCTGCTGCGGCGAGGGCTCACGGCTGGGGAGCCTCTCGGCCGCGTCGTCCGCGAGCGCGTCGAACCGGATGCGCTGCTTGCGGCGGACCATGTCGAGGAAGAGGTTGGTGGTGATGCGGTGCAGCCACCCCTCGAAGGTGCCCGGGGTGTACGTCGACAGCGAGCGGAAGACGCGGACGAAGACCTCCTGGGTGAGGTCCTCGGCGTCGTGCTGGTTGCCCGTCAGGCGGTAGGCGAGGCGGTAGACCCGGCCACTGTGCGTGCTGACGATCTCCTCCCAGGTGGGAGGGGTCCACGCCTGCGATTCCGCATCCGATGCGAAGGTCGCGGTGGTGGGAGCGGAGTCGGTGGTGCGGAAACGGTCAGCGGTGTCGGTCACGGATTTCGGCTCACCCGCCGACCTGAGAAGACGCCGAAGCACTCCTCCCCGATCCACAGGCGCAGCCGCACCTCCCCTGTCGGCTCTGGTGGTGTCCAGCGGAGCCCCTACCATAGCCACCTCGCCCGTTAGCTCCGGATAAGAATCTTTACGCGAATTTGGGGCCGGCTCGCCCGGCTGCCTCCTGTCGCGTCCTTCCCCTGGTGAACGCACGGTCCCATCTGCGGGTTCCCACTGACAGCGGATACAGTCACCGTTGCGTCAACTACGGGGACAGGAGAGGGCCATTACCGCCAACCGGCAGACGAGCTGGTCGTTCGCCGACGCCTTCGTCGCCGAGGACGAAGCTCTGCGCTGGGCCCGTGAGCGGGCCCGGGAGGCAGGGCTGCCCTCGGTGTCGCCGGGCACCGGTGGGGCACTGCGCCTGCTCGCCGCGACGGCGGACGCCAAGGCGGTGGCGGAGATCGGCACCGGCACGGGCGTGTCCGGCATCTACCTGCTCCTCGGGATGCGGCCGGACGGCGTCCTGACGACCGTCGACCTCCAGCCGGAGCGGCAGCAGTTCGCCAAGACGGCGTTCCGGGCGGCGGGCTTCGCGGGCAACCGGGCCCGTTTCATCCCCGGCCGCGCCCTGGACGTGCTGCCCCGGCTCGCGGACGGCGGGTACGACCTCGTGTTCTGCGACGGCGACCGGCTCGAGTACCTGGACTACCTCGCTGAATCGTTGCGCCTGCTGCGACCCGGGGGTCTCGTCTGCTTCGAGGGCGTCTTCGCGGACGGCCGCACGGTCGATTCGGGGGCCCAGCCGGCGGAGGTCCAGCGGGTCCGCGAGCTGCTGCGCGCCGTGCGGGAGAGCCAGGAGCTCGTCCCCTCGCTGCTGCCGGTGGGCGACGGCCTGCTCTGCGCGGTACGCCGCGGCTGACGGCTCCTCCGAACGGGGCGCACCACCTCCGGACACAGCACTGCCCCGGTACGGCGGACCGTACCGGGGCAGTGCTGGGAACTCGTGGAGAAGAGGGTCAGCCGACGACCTTCTTGAGGGCGTCGCCCAGTGCCTCGGCCTCGTCCGGGGTCAGCTCGACGACAAGCCGACCGCCGCCTTCGAGCGGAACGCGCATGACGATGCCCCGCCCCTCCTTGGTCACCTCGAGCGGGCCGTCACCCGTCCGCGGCTTCATGGCCGCCATGCTTGTTCCCCTTCCTGAAACCAGCTCATCGTCAGCCGGGCAGCTCCATGATGTGGAGCACGCGTCACCGGCTTCGAACACATTGCTTCCAGGTCATTATCCCGCATGGCAGGACCCGATGACCAACATCGATTGGCATCGCTTGCGCAACGCGCTCCCGCAAAACCCCACATTTCGGCGATCGGCCTGCGATACTTCGCCGCTCTGCGTCGTTCCGAATCCCTCAGAACTTTGACGCAGCTCACATGGGCGGTGCGGGTGATCTCCGCCATGCTGGGCTGGTCAACCACGCAAAGAGGCGAAGGGATCCCGATGGCCGACACGGTTCTGTACGAGGTGAGCGACGGGCTCGCCACCATCACGCTCAACCGGCCCGAGGCCATGAACGCGATGAACGTGGCGGCGAAAGTCGCCCTCCGTGACGCCGCGGAGACGGCCGCGGCCGACCCCGCCGTACGGGCGGTGCTGCTCACGGCGGCCGGTGACCGGGCGTTCTGCGTGGGCCAGGACCTGAAGGAGCACGTCGGGCTGCTCATGGCGGACCAGGAGTCCGGCACGAGCGAGACCATGAACACGGTCCGTGACCACTACAACCCGATCGTGCGGGCGCTCACCGGCATGCGCAAGCCGGTCGTCGCGGGGGTGAACGGCGTCGCCGCCGGGGCCGGCTTCGGCTTCGCGCTCGCCGCGGACTACCGGGTGGTCGCGGACACGGCCTCCTTCAACACCGCCTTCGCGGGCGTGGCGCTCACCGCCGACTCGGGCGTGTCGTGGACGCTGCCCCGGCTGATCGGCGCGAGCAGGGCCTCCGACCTGCTGCTCTTCCCGCGGTCGATCGGCGCCCAGGAGGCGTACGAACTGGGCATCGTGAACCGCCTGGTCCCGGCCGCCGATCTGGCCGCCGAGGCGGAGAAGGTGGCCCGCACGCTCGCGGCGGGCCCGACCGTGGCGTACGCGGCCCTGAAGGAGTCCCTGGCCCACGGCGCCGCCCACTCCCTCACCGAGGCCCTCGACAAGGAGGAGGAGCTCCAGAACCTGGCGGGAGCCTCGGAGGACCACACGATCGCGGTCCGGGCCTTCATCGCCAAGGAGAAGCCGCGGTATCTGGGCAGGTGACGTAGGCCGGAACCGGTTCGTGCGACGGGTGAGCGCGTCTATAGGATCCGCTCACCTTCGTGCGCACACACCTGGGGGGTTCCGTGCGTCCTTCTCCTTCCGCGCGCCTTCTTCGCGGCGCGCTCACGGCGGGCACGGCCTGGGGCCTGTCCGCCACCGTCCTGTCCTCGCCGGCGGCGGCCGAATCGGGCTACGCCCGATGTGCGCTCGACCAGATCTGCGTCTTCAGCGCACCGCTCGGTCAGGGCGACATCCGTACGCCTGGCCCTCGAACGAGAGCCTGATGGCCACCGGGGACATCAACGGCGACGGGAAGTCCGACATCCTCCGCACCATCGACGGCACCATGTACCTCCACACAGGAGACGGGCGCGGCGGGATCAGCGGCCCGGAAAGCTTCGGGGACTGGGACGACGCCCCGCGCGTCCACGTCTTCTGATCCGGCCGGATCAACGGCCCGGGGTCAGTCCTCGCCCCGGGCCACGCACCCCGCCAGGTGGTCGTCGACCAGGCCGCAGGCCTGCATCAGGGCGTAGGCCGTGGTGGGGCCGATGAAGCGCAGGCCGCGCTTCTTGAGGGCCTTGGACAGGGCCGTCGACTCGTCGGTGACCGCCGGGACCTCGGCGAGCGTGCGCGGGGTGGCGCGGGTCGCCCGGTCGGGGGCGTGGGACCAGATCAGGGCGTCGAGCTCGCCCGGGGACCAGTCGGCGAGCAGTTTCGCGTTGGCCAGGGTCGCGTCGACCTTGGCGCGGTTGCGGATGATGCCCTCGTCGGCGAGGAGCCGCTCGCGGTCCGCCTCGCCGAAGGCGGCGACGGAGGCGATCTCGAAGCCGGCGAAGGCGCGCCGGAAGCCCTCGCGGCGGCGCAGGATCGTGATCCACGACAGGCCCGACTGGAAGGCCTCCAGGCACAGTCGCTCGAACAGCGCGTCGTCGCCGTGGACCGGGCGGCCCCATTCCTCGTCGTGGTACGCCACGTAGTCCTCGGTCGACAGGCCCCAGGGGCAGCGCAGCCGCCCGTCGGGCCCGGGAATCGCCTCGCCCGTCACTGCTCGCCGCCCTCCGGGCCGGCGTCGCCGGCGGGGGCCGCGCCCGCGAGCGCCTCCTCCAGCTCGGCGATCCGCGCGTCGCGCTCCGCGAGCTCGGCGGCGAGGCGGTCGAGGACGTCGTCCACGTCGGCCATCCGGTAGCCGCGGGCGGCGACGGGGAGGCGGAGCGCCTCGACGTCGGCGCGGTCCACCGGCCGGGCGGCCGGGAGCGGGTCGACGAGCTGCTCGGGCGCCACTTCGGGCAGCACCTCGCTGTCGCCGCCGCCGACCACGGCGAGGGTCACCGCGGCCACGACCACGACCATCGTGATGAGCAGAAACCAGAACACCTGCGCGCCTCTTCCCGGAGTGGAAACCGTCCCGTGCCGATCGTGCCATGAGCCACCGACGGTTAGGGTCGCAGGCGAACGGACGCGAGGGAGGACATAAGGGATGCTGCGCTTGGGACGGCGTGAATTCGGGCCGCACGAGCCGGTGATCATGGCGATCGTGAACCGGACCCCGGACTCCTTCTACGACCAGGGCGCGACCTTCCGGGACGAGCCCGCGCTCGCCCGGGTCGAGCAGGCCGTGGCGGAGGGGGCGGCGATCATCGACATCGGCGGGGTGAAGGCGGGCCCCGGCGAGGAGGTGTCGGCCGAGGAGGAGGCGCGGCGCACGGTCGGTTTCGTCGCCGAGGTCCGCAGGCGTCACCCCGACGTGGTGATCAGCGTGGACACCTGGCGGGCGGACGTCGGCGAGGCGGTCTGCGAGGCCGGTGCGGACGTCCTGAACGACGCGTGGGGCGGGGTCGACCCGCGGCTCGCGGAGGTCGCCGCGAAGTACGGCGCGGGGCTCGTCTGCACGCACGCGGGCGGCGCGGAGCCGCGGACCCGGCCGCACCGGGTGGAGTACGAGGACGTGATGGCCGACATCCTGCGGGTCACGGTGGGGCTCGCGGAGCGCGCGGCCTCGCTCGGCGTGCGGCGGGACGGGATCATGATCGACCCGGGTCACGACTTCGGGAAGAACACGCGGCACAGCCTGGAGGCGACGCGGCGGCTCGGGGAGATGACGGAGACGGGGTGGCCCGTGCTCGTGTCCCTGTCGAACAAGGACTTCGTCGGCGAGACGCTCGACCGGCCGGTCAAGGAGCGGGTGCTGGGGACGTTGGCGACGACTGCCGTCTCCGCCTGGCTTGGCGCCCAGGTGTACCGGGTGCACGAGGTCGCGGAGACCCGGCAGGTCCTGGACATGGTGGCGTCCATCGCCGGTTACCGGGAGCCCGCGGTGGCCCGGCGCGGGCTGGCGTAGCCGGGCCACCACGCTGAGGCGCGCCCAGGGCCTGTCTGACAATTCGCGTCGGATCAGGCCGGGTCGTTCGGTGCGTGCGATCGGCGTGCGGCCGGGACGCCCTCGTAGCGGAGCTACTTGGGCGTCCCGGCCGTGCGGCGAGCGTGCGTGCCGGGCGGGCCGGACCCGACGGGAATTGTCAGACAGGCCCTAGCGGCCGACCTCCTTGGTGACGAGCGCGACCGCCTCTTCCACGTCGTCCGTGACGTGGAAGAGGAGCAGGTCGCGCTCCGAGGCCTTGCCGCCCGCGACGACCGAGTCGCGCAGCCAGTCGACGAGGCCCTTCCAGTACGCCGTGCCGAAGAGCACGATCGGGAAGCGGGTGACCTTGCGGGTCTGGACCAGGGTGAGCGCCTCGAAGAGCTCGTCGAGGGTGCCGAGGCCGCCGGGCAGGACGACGAAGCCCTGCGCGTACTTCACGAACATCGTCTTGCGGACGAAGAAGTAGCGGAAGTTCACGCCGATGTCGACGTGCGGGTTGAGCCCCTGCTCGAAGGGGAGCTCGATGCCGAGGCCGACCGAGACGCCGTTGGCCTCCCTGGCCCCCTTGTTGGCCGCCTCCATGGCGCCCGGGCCGCCGCCCGTGATGACCGCGAAGCCGGCCTCGACGAGCGCCCGGCCGATCCGTACGCCCGCCTCGTACTCGGGCGAGTCCGGCTTCGTGCGGGCCGAGCCGAAGACGCTGATCGCGCTCGGCAGTTCGGCGAGGGCGCCGAAGCCCTCGACGAACTCGGACTGGATGCGCATGACCCGCCAGGGGTCGGTGTGCACCCACTCCGAGTCGCCCTCGGTGTCGAGCAGCCTCTGGTCCGTGGTGCCCGGCTGGACCTGGTCCCTGCGCCTGAGCACCGGTCCGAGCCGCTGCTCCTCCGGCTTCGTCTCCCCTTCGGGGATACCCATGGCCTGCTCCCTCCGTCGAACCGACGATCTTCTGGTCCGGCCAGCGTAGGACCACAGAGGTGACGAAATGCGAAATTACGGGAGTCAGGCGGTCAGCCAGTCGCGGAGCCGTGCCTCGCAGTGGTGGATCCGGTCGACGGGGACGTGCTCGTCCCGCTTGTGCGCGTAGATCGGGTCGCCGGGACCGTAGTTGACCGCGGGCACGCCGAGGGCGCTGAAGCGGGCGACGTCGGTCCAGCCGAACTTGGGCTGCGCGCTGCCGCCGACGGCCTTCATGAAGGCCTCGGCGGCGGGGTGGGAGAGGCCGGGCAGGGCGCCGGGGCTCTCGTCGTCGACGACGAACTCGGCGATGTCGCAGCCCTCGAAGAACTCGCGGACGTACGCCAGGGCCTCGGCCGGGGAGCGGTCGGGGGCGTAGCGGTAGTTGACGGTGACGGCGCAGGCGTCGGGGATGACGTTGGTGGCGACGCCGCCCTCGATCCGTACGGCGTTGAGGCCCTCGTGGTACTGGAGGCCGTCGATGACCGGCTTGCGCGGCTCGTAGGCGGCGAGGCGGGCGAGGATCGGGGAGGCGGTGTGGATGGCGTTGGAGCCCATCCAGGAGCGCGCGGAGTGGGCGCGCTCGCCGGCGGTGTGCAGGATGACGCGCAGGGTGCCCTGGCAGCCGCCCTCGACCTGGGCGTCCGAGGGCTCCAGGAGGACGGCGAAGTCGCCCTCCAGCCAGTCGGGGTGCGCGGTGGCGATCTTCCCGAGGCCGTTGAGGTCGGCGGCGACCTCCTCGTTGTCGTAGAAGACGAAGGTGAGGTCGCGGTTGGGCTCGGGGACGGTGGCGGCGATCCGCAGCTGGACGGCGACCCCGGACTTCATGTCGGAGGTGCCGCAGCCCCACAGGATGCCGTCCTCGTCGAGCCGCGAGGGCACGTTGTCGGCGATCGGCACGGTGTCGATGTGGCCGGCGAGGACGACCCGCTCGCCGTGGCCGAGCCGCGTCCGCGCGACGACGTTGTTGCCGTACCGGTCGACGGTGAGGTGCGGCAGGAGGCGCAGGGCCCGCTCGATCGCGTCCGCGAGCGGCTGCTCGGTCCCGCTGACGGACGGGAAGTCGACGAGGGCTGCGGTGAGCGCGGCCCCGTCGAGGGAGAGGTCGAGGAGGGCGTCGGGCGGGGTGATGTCGGCCATGTGCCGACCCTAACGCGGCCTCCAGTACGGTGGGCCCCGTGTCCGAGCCCACCCGCCCCCGCCGTCGCGGCCGCCTCGCCCGTTCCGCGGCCGCCTTCGCCGTGCTCCTCGGCCTCGCCGCGTACGTGGCCGTCCACCAGATGACGGGGAGCACGGGCGCGCCGCGGTGCAGTGTGGGCAGTGGTGACAACCGCTACGAGTTCACTCCGGAGCAGGCGTCCAACGCGGCGACGATCTCGGCGGTGGGCACCACCCGGGGGCTGCCGGAGCGGGCGGTGACGATCGCGCTCGCGACCGCGCTGCAGGAGTCGGCGCTGCGGAACATCGAGCACGGCGACCGGGACTCGCTGGGGCTCTTCCAGCAGCGGCCCTCGCAGGGCTGGGGGACGGCGGAGCAGATCATGGACCCGGTGTACGCGTCGGGGAGGTTCTACGAGGGCCTGGAGAAGGTCCCGGGGTACTCGCGGCTGCCGCTGACGGTGGCGGCGCAGCGGGTGCAGCGGAGCGGTTTCCCGCAGGCGTACGCGAAGCACGAGCCGGACGCCACGCTCCTGTCGGCCGCGCTGACGGGCCGGTCTCCGGCGGCGCTGTCCTGTACGGCGAGCGAGGCTAAGGGGCGGCCGGGCGACCCTGAGCGGGTGCGCCGGGAGCTGGTGCGGGCCTTCGGTGAGAAGGCGGCGCCGAAGGCGGTGGCGGGCGGTCCGAGCGCGGGCCGTTCGGCGTCGGAGCCGCCGGTGCTCGTGGTGCCGGTCCGGGCGGCGACGGGCGCGGGGAGCGCGCCGGGGGCCGGGTCGGACGAGCGGCGCGGCTGGGAGCTGGCGCAGTGGGCGGTGGCGCGGGCGGACACGCTGCGCATCACGGAGGTCTCCTACGGGGGCCGGGTGTGGCGCGCGGGCGAGGCCGGCGGGGGCTGGTCGAAGCCCTCGGGCGCACCGGCCGCGGCCGACGACTCGGTCCGTTTGCGGCTCGCCCAGTAGGGGCGCGCCAGGACACCCCCTGGCGACCGGATCCCTCCCGACGGGCCCGCTCGGCGGTCGAGCGTCCGTGCGGTGCTTCACTCGGGCGTGGCACGGCCCGGGTTCGTGGCGGGAGAAATTCGAGCGGTCTTCGCGCCGCTTCTCCCCCGCGTCACTCCTCCCCCTCGTTCCCCTTGCGGCACAAGGGAAGTGACGGTTCGGCAGTGCTTCGCACAATGACACGTTCGCCCGTTTTCCTCCCCACCCGACAATACGACGCATTGCCAACTCTTTACCTTCGGTCGCCGCAACCTCCCCCGCCCCAGGGCCGGTTGTCATCGCGTAATCGTCCTCTCCGCCGAAGGAGCACCATGTCCCTCTCCCTGACCCGCCGGATCGCCCGCGCCGCCCTCATCGTCGCGGCCGGAGCAGCCCCCGTGGTCGGTGCGGCCGGCTCCGCGAGTGCCCTGGAGCCCAGCCTGGCGCCGGTCGGCGCCCTCGGCGGCGTGTCCGCCCTGGACGCCGCCGGTGCGGGGACCGCCGTCGACAGCGCCTCGCAGACCGCGACCGGCGTCGTCGGCGAGACCGGCAGCAAGGCCGTCGGCACGGCCGTCCCGGCCGCCGGCAAGGCCCTCGGGACCGCCGGCAAGACCGCCACCCCCGCCGCGCAGGAGGTCGTCGGCAAGACGGCCGGCAGCACGGGCGAGGTCGTCGGCCAGACCGCCGGCGCCGCCGCCGAGAGCACCGAGGCCCCCACCGGCGGGGCCCTGGGCGGCGGCCTGGGCGGCCTGCCG
The DNA here is from genome assembly GCF_049913175.1 of Streptomyces sp. R-07. Lineage (NCBI taxonomy): Bacteria > Bacillati > Actinomycetota > Actinomycetes > Kitasatosporales > Streptomycetaceae > Streptomyces > Streptomyces sp. R-07. The sequence goes on along the minus strand of NZ_CP183978.1, from coordinate 5,215,023 downwards.
ACCGGCCAGACCCTGGGCGGCCTCCCCATCGGCGGCTGATCCCACGGGAACGCGCGAGGGCCCGGGGAGCGTGTGCTCCCCGGGCCCTCGCGCGCGTGCTCAGCCCAGGCGCTTGACCGCGGCCTCGACCCGCTCGTCCGTCGCCGTGAACGCCACCCGCACGAAGCGCTCCCCGGCCTCGCCGTAGAAGTCGCCGGGCGCCACCAGGACGCCCTTCTCCGCCAGGTAGGCCACCGTCTCCCAGCACGGCTCGTCCCGCGTCGCCCACAGGTACAGGCTCGCCTCGCTGTGCTCGATCCGGAAGCCGTGCCCCTCCAGGGCCGCCCGCAGCGCCGCCCGGCGGGCCGCGTACCGCTCCCGCTGCTCGGCCACGTGCGCGTCGTCGCCGAGCGCCGCGACCGTCGCCGCCTGCACCGGGGCCGCGGTCATCATGCCGCCGTGCTTGCGGATCTGCAGCAGCTCGCCCAGGACGGCCGCGTCGCCCGCGATGAACGCGGCCCGGTAGCCCGCCAGGTTGGAGCGCTTGGACAGCGAGTGGACCGCGACGATCCCCTCGTACGAACCACCGCAGACGTCCGGGTGCAGGACCGAGACCGGATCGGCCTCCCAGCCCAGCTCCAGGTAGCACTCGTCGGAGAAGACGAGGACGCCGTGCTCGCGGGCCCAGGCCACGATCCGGGTCAGCTCGTCCTTGGCGAGGACCTTGCCGGTCGGGTTGGACGGGGAGTTGAGCCAGAGGAGCTTCAGGCCCGCCGGGTCCAGCTCCGTCCCCGCGGCGCCAGCCGCCAGTGTCTCCGTGTCGTAGACGACGGGCGTCGCGCCGCAGAGCCGCGCGCCGACCTCGTACGTCGGGTACGCGAGCCGCGGGTAGGCGACCACGTCGCCCGCGCCGAGCCCCAGCTGCGTCGGCAGCCAGGCCACCAGCTCCTTGGACCCGACCACCGGCAGCACGTTCTCGTGGGCGAAGTCCACCGCGCCCAGGCGCCGCTCGCACCAGCCGGTGAGCGCGTCCCGCAGCTCCTTCGTCCCCCACACCGTGGGATAGCCCGGCGAGTCCGCCGCCGCGACCAGGGCCTCCTGGATCAGCGCCGGGACCGGGTCCACGGGCGTACCGACGGAGAGGTCGACGATTCCGTCCGGGTGCGCCAGGGCCGTCTTCTTGTACGGCTCCAGCTTGTCCCAGGGGAAGACGGGCAGGCGCGAAGAAACTGCGCTCACGGGTTGGCTCACTTCCTCGTACGTACGGAAAACGCTTCGGTCCCGTACAGCGGCGAGGCCGTACGGGACCGAGGGCGAATGAATCAGCCGTTCTGCGGCGGCAGGGCGGCGATGAAGGGGTGGTCGCGCTCGATCTCGCCGAGCTTGGAGGCACCACCGGGCGAACCGAGCTCGTCGAAGAACTCGACGTTCGCCTTGTAGTAGTCCTTCCACTCCTCCGGGGTGTCGTCCTCGTAGAAGATCGCCTCGACCGGGCAGACCGGCTCACAGGCCCCGCAGTCGACGCATTCGTCCGGGTGGATGTACAAGGACCGCTTGCCCTCGTAGATGCAGTCGACGGGGCACTCCTCGATGCACGCCTTGTCCTTGACGTCGACACAAGGCTGCGCGATGACGTAGGTCACGCTGTCGTTCCTCCTCGATAGGGCTGGTCTGCGCGGGAGCGCGGCGTCGTCGATGCCCGCACCTAGTATCTCCGTTCTTGGGGGCGATCCGAACAGGAGGGGCGGAGAAGCTGTGGAAATCACCGGCGGAGGGCGTCTTGAGGTGCGAATCACCAGCGCTGACGTGGGAAAACGTGTCTCCGTTCGGTACGTGACGGACTCGGCGGAACCGGGTGAGAAGTTCACCGACGCGGTCGGAGTTCTCACATCATGGGACACCGGTGTGCTGCTGATCACACGAAAGAGCGGCGAGAGCGTCCGGATCGCGGAATCCGCGCTGGCCGCGGGGAAGATCGTCCCGGCCGCCCCGGCCCGCCGGCGCGGCCCCTCGGCCACCTTCCCGGAGCTCGCCCGCGCCACCGCGCGCGCGTGGCGGCCGGTCGAGAGCGAAGCCCTCGGCGAGTGGACCCTGCGGGCCTCCGACGGCTTCACCCGCCGCGCCAACTCCGTCCTCCCGCTCGGTGATCCGGGGCTGCCGGTCGCCGAGGCCCTGACGCACGTACGCGCGTGGTACGCGGCCCGCGGGCTGCCCCCGTACATCCAGACCGCCACGGGCGCCGAGGGCACCCAGGAGCTGCTGTGCGCCGACCTCGACCGGCACGGCTGGCGGCGCGAGGTGTCCGCCGAGGTGCGCATCGGGGCGCTCGCCCCGATCGGCGACCTGGACGCCGACATCTCCGCCGTACGCCTCTCCCGGACGGTCGACGAGGCGTGGCTGCGCCGCTACCAGCGCTTCGAGGAGGCGAGCCCCGCCGTCCGGTCCGTCCTCGCGTCCGGCCCGAGTGTGTGGTTCGCGTCCGTCGCGGGCACGGGAGAGGTACCGGCGGCGATCGGACGCTGTGTCGTCGACGGCCGCTGGGCCGGCTTCATGGCAGTCGAGGTCGACCCCGAGCAGCGACGCCGGGGGCTGGCGACGTCCGTCATGACGGCGCTCGCCCGCCAGGCGCTCGACGAGGGCGCGTCGGCGTCCTGGCTCCAGGTGGAGGCGGACAACGACGGCGCGCGGGCGCTCTACGACGGGATGGGCTTCGCGACCCACCACCACTACCACCACTACCGATGGGCCGAGGCGTGACGGAGGACGTACCACCACCGGGCGGACGGGGCGGCGGACGGGACGACGGGGACCCGGAGGACGTACCGGAAGGTGCCTCCGACGAGGCGGGTCCGGTCGACTGGCGGCGGGAGTTCGCCGAGGAGGCCCGGGCCGAGCGGCCCGACCTCGCCCGGCTCTGCCTGCTGATCGGCGCGGTCGCCGACCCCGCCGTCACCCGGCGCGACCTCGACGAGGCCGAGATCGAGCTCGACCGCCTCGCCGGGCTCGTCCCGTACGCGACCCGGATCACCGGCGACTGGGCCGCCGAGCTCGCCGCGCTCCTCGGCCGCCACGAGGGCTTCGAGGGCGTGCCCGCCGACTACCAGCGGCTGGAGTCCTCCCTGCTGCACGAGGTGCTCCGGCGCCGCCGCGGCCTGCCCATCCTGCTGTCCGTCGTCTGGATGGAGGTCGCCCGCCGGGCCGGCGCCCCCGTGTACGGGCTCGGGCTGCCCGGCCACTTCGTCGTGGGCTTCGGCGACCCGGCCGACCTGAACCTCGCCGACCCGTTCGCGGGCGGGCGGGCCATGACCGGCACGGACGCCGAACTCCTGGTGGCGAGCGCGACGGGCGAGGCCCTCGACCGCTCGATGCTCCGCCCCGCCGAGCCCGGCGCCATCGTCCTGCGGATCCTCAACAACATCCGGGCCTGGGCGGCCCCCCGCCCCGAGCGCTCCGACGTGGCCCTGTGGGCGGTGGAGCTCGCCCTGCTGCTCCCCTCCCACCCGGCGAGGCTCCGCTACGAACGGGCCGAGCTGCTCGTCCAGCGCGGGGATTTCCTCACGGGCGCGGTGGAGATGGAGGCGTACGCGCGGGTGATGGACGCGGTGGACCCGGACTCGGCGACGACGATCCGCCGCCGGGCGCAGGCGGCGAGGGCGCTGCTCAACTAGGGGGTGTCCTGCCGATCAGGCCGGATCAGGCCCTGGGAGAAGAAGGGGGGCGGGGCGACCGGATTCGAACCGGCGTCCTCCGAGATGCCATCGCGGCGCATTACCTCTGTGCTACGACCCCGCCCTTGTCCGTCACCCTACGCGAGCCCCGCTCGGCCCGGCGACCCGTTTTGCCAGGGGTACGCGCGAGCCCCCGTACCGGGGCGGGACGGGGGCTCGGGTGCGGGAGCGGGGGCGGTCAGCCCTCGCCGCTGAGGTCGATCGTCTTCGTGCGTTCCGCGAGGGTCTTGCCCATGAGGGCGTCGCGCATCACGAAGGCCACGTCGTCGGCGGAGACCTGGTGCTTGGTGCCGTCGCCCTTGGTGATCATGACGCCGTCGAAGGTGCCTTCGAGGAGCCGCTCGATCGCCTTCTTGTCGTAGACCTCGACCAGCCGGCCGTCGACCGCCTTCATCGACAGGATCTGCGGCAGCGAGCGCGCCGGACCGAAGTCGATGTGCTTGCCGCCGGCCTGGATCCTGATCAGGCCGGACATGGCGGGCGTCGCGAACTCCTTCATCGCCCGGTCCAGCTCGGCCTTGGTGATGCTGGGCTGCCGCTCGGTGACCGGCAGCTCGACCAGCTTGCCCTGGCCCGTCTCGACCTGGGCGCGGAAGGCGTCCCGTACCGAGATCATCGAGCGCTGGACGTCCAGACCCTTGCCGGGCTTGCCCTCGACCGGGGTCACCTTGTTCGGCGCGAAGAGGATCGTGCCCTCGCTCGCCGAGGCGGACGAGCCGGCCAGGTCGGTCAGGGCGACGGCGAGCTTCTCCTCGTCGACCGGGAAGACCGGCCTGGCGACCCGCTCGCCGCCGAACAGCGAGCCGATGACCGACACCGGGTTGTAGTCGCTGCCCGCCGCCGCGCGGACGGTCTCCTGGCTGTCGAGCGCCAGGCCCGCCTTGTCCGGGGCCAGCTGGACCTTCTTGCCGCCGACGCCGAGCTGGAGCGGCGCGGTGGCGCGCTTGCCGAGCGCCGCGTCCAGCTTGTCGACGGCCTCCTCCTTCGTGCCGCCGCCGATGTCCACCCCGAGCACCGTGGTGCCCTTCGGGACCTCGGAGTGGTTCAGGAGCAGTCCCGCGCCGTACGCGACGCCGGCCAGGCCGACGACGCCGACGGCGGCCAGGACCAGCTTGGAGCGGCCCTTCTTCGCCGGGGCTCGCCCGGCCGCCGGTGCCTGGCGCGGTGCCGGCGCGGGGGCCGGGGACGCCTGCTCCTCGATGCGCGGGGTCAGGTTCGGGCGGGCCGCCGTCGGCGGGACCACGGGGATGCCGCTGGTGAGCGTGTCCCCGGAGACGTGGGCGCCGTTGTCGGACGGCGTCATGCCCGGTCCGGAGTTCGGGCCAGGGGCGGGCTGCTGCGGCGTCAGTATCGCCGTGTCGTCGGACATGCGGGGCGCGCCGCCGGCCGCGAACGGGGAGCCCGCGCCCTGGCCGCCGCCGAAGGGACGGGGGGCGTTGGCGGGGCCGCCGAGGGAGGCGGTGCCGGTGACCGGGCCCGTGGTGGGGCCGGTGGGCGCCGCGGGGGTCCTCCGGCCGCCCGGTGCCCCCGGGCCGCCCTGGCCGACGGGGCCGCCCGGACCGCGGTACGCGGGCGTGCCGGCGGCCGGGGTGCCGGTGTACATGGGCGTACCGGCGGCGGGCGTCCCGTCGTACATCGGGGTGCCGCCCGCAGGGGTCCCGTCGTACATGGGGGTACCGCCCGCGGGCGTCCCGTCGTACATCGGCGTGCCGGCCGCAGGCGTCCCGCTCTCGTACAGCGGGTTGCCCGGCGGTGTCTGCGCGGCCGGGGTGACCGGGCGGCTCGACGGGGTGGTGCCGACCGTCGGGACGCCCGACGTCGCCGAGCCCGCGAAGCCCGTGCCCGGGGCGTCCGGTCCGGCCGGACCGGGGGCGGGCTTGGCGGCCGGGGCCGGGGCGGGCGTGGGAGCCGGGCTCGGGGGCGCCGCCTTGCGGGGGGCGAACCAGTCGCTCGTCTCCTTCGCCTTCGGCGCCTGCGGGGCCTCGTCGGCCGCCCGCGGGGGCTCCGGGGCCACGGCCACCGGCTCGGGCTCCGGCTCCACGACGGGAGCGGGCGCCGGCTCGGGGTCCGGGGCGGGCGCCTCGTTGACCGTCTTGCGGACCACGACGGGCGGGATCGGACGCGAACCCGGGATGTTGATCCGGATCCGGGTCGTCAGCGTCGTCTCGGTCTTGGGCTCCTCCGGCGGCGCGGGCGCGGCGGAGGGCTCCTCCGGCGCGTCCTGCGTGGGGTGGAGCGACGGATACTGGCGGGATCCGTACGGCGGGGTACCCGAGGGGTACGCGGCTCCACCGCGCCCCTGGGCGCCGGAGGACGAACTGTCAGTCTCTCGACCAGTTTCACGACTCAAAGCAGGATCTCCCGGTTGGCTCCACCGCCCGCTCTTGCTGATGCTCGTGTTGACCCGGGCGGTTCGGCGGCGGCACCACCATACTGGCCGCCGCCGACTCATACCCGACCCCTGGGCGGAGGACGACGGGCAATCCGGCCGAAGTCAGGGCGTCCGCGGTCTCAAGTCGTCCTGTTCACGGGGCCGGTCGGGACAGCTGGGGCAGAGTGGCGCACATCACAGCGAGCGCCATGCCTCCGAAGAGGAAGAGGAGCTCGCCGCCGCCTCCGCCGAACACCCCGTCGCCCTCGGGCCGTCCGAGGCTGAGCAGGATGACGGCGACGAGCCAGCCGGCGCCGGCGGAGGCGACGCCGACCTGGGTGCCGGTGGCGCGGAGCCCTCCGTAGAAGAGGCCGGTGGTGGCGAGGAGCGCGAGGAGCAAGCCGCCGGGGAACCAGGCGGCTTGGACGAGGGATCCGGCGATGCCGACGAGGGCGCCGAGGACGAGCAGGGCGCCGTACAGGGCGTACCGGACGCCCGGGGACGGGGTCGGCGTGGTGGTGCTCATGCGGTGACCCCCGCGAAGAGGTCCGTCTCGCGTTCGCCCGCGGGGGCGCCGGAGGTGCCCTGGACCAGTTCGTAGTACTCGGTGGTGAAGATCGGCTGGCCGAGGTCGTTGGAGAGGGCGAAGAAGGGACCGTCGACGGCGACTTGGGTGGCGTGGGCGGCCATCGCGGCGCTCTTGCGGGCCGTGTACGCGGGGTCGGCGGCGATCTCGGCGGTGATCCGGTCCTCGTCGACGACACCGGGGACGTCGTCGATCTCGGCGACGGCCGGGAAGGCGGAGCCCTCGGCGCGGAGGCGGGCGAATCCGGCCTCGGCGACGGGGCGCGGGACGCGGTTCCAGTAGATCTTGGCGATCGTGTGGGCCGGTCCGAGGTCGGGGCGGTAGTCCGGGTCGGCGGCGAGTTCGGCGGCGCGGGTGGCGACCCGGTGGGCCTGGATGTGGTCGGGGTGGCCGTATCCGCCGTCGGGGTCGTAGGTGATCAGGACCTGCGGGCGGGTCTCGCGGATCACCTCGACGAGGTGGGGGGCCGCGGTGTCGACCTCGGTGTTCCAGAAGGCGTTGGCGCGCTTGTTCTGCTCGGCGCCCATCATCCCGGAGTCGCGGAAGCGGCCGGGGCCGCCGAGGAAGCGGTGGTCGGTGACGCCCAGCTCGGTCATCGCGGCGGCGAGTTCGCCGACGCGGTGCGGACCGAGCCGGTCCTCCCGGTCGGGGGCCAGATGGGCGAGACCGGGCGGGATGACCTCGCCCTCCTCGCCGAGGGTGCAGGTGACCAGGGTGACGAGGGCGCCCTCGGCCGCGTACCTGGCCATGGTGGCGCCGTTGTTGATCGACTCGTCGTCCGGGTGCGCGTGCACGAGCAGCAGACGGCGGGCGGGGAGATCGGACATGCCCCCCACCCTACGAGGTCAGGCCGGGAGCGAGGTCAGAACTTGAGGCCGCCGATCATGCTCGCGACGTTCGTGGTGAGGGTGCTGATGGACGGGGCGATGGACGAGCTCGCCAGGTAGAAGCCCAGGAGCGCGCAGACCGCCGCATGTCCAGCCTTCAGCCCGGATTTCCGGATCAGCAGGAAGACGACGATCGCCAGCAGCACCACCACGGAGATCGAGAGTGCCACGGCGGTTCACCTCCACCTTCGGTCGGATATTCGAGCGGTTCGGTCGATCAGCATGTGCCAGAGGGCATGTCAGTCCGATGCATACCCACCTAGCGCTACGGATCATAACTATCCGTGCGGCCGCATCGATCGGCGGACGGAGGCACGAGGGGGGCGCACGGCGCTAGTTTCAGCCGCATGACCTCGTCTTCGCAGCAGCCGGCCACACCCTCGGCCGAGCTCTCCTTCCCCCGCCAGCACGCCCGGACCCAGCGGTTCACCCTGGGGGTTCCGCGTGGATTCTCGGTCTCCCCGGACGGGGAGCGCGTGGTGTTCGTCAGATCCGGTGCGGGGACGGACCGTTCGCACCGGCTCTGGGTGCTCGATCTGCCCCGGGACGGTCGGCCCGGGGAGCGGACGGCCGCCGACCCGGCGGCGCTGCTCGCGGGCGCGGACGAGGAGCTGTCGCCGCAGGAGCGGGCGCGCCGGGAGCGGAGCCGGGAGGGCTCGGCCGGGATCGTGGCGTACGCGGTGGACGCGGCCGTGGAGTTGGCCGCGTTCGCGCTGTCCGGGCGGCTGTTCACGGCGGAGCTGCGGGCGGGGACGGCGCGGGAGCTGGCGGTGCCGGGGCCGGTGATCGACCCCCGTCCCTCGCCGGACGGGCGGTTCGTCGCGTACCTGGCGGAGGGCGCCCTGCGGGTGGTGGGCGCGGACGGCGCGGGCGACCGCGCGCTGGCCGTCCCGGAGGACGAGCACGTCTCCTACGGATTGGCCGAATTCATCGCCTCGGAGGAGATGGGGCGGGAGCGCGGCCACTGGTGGTCGCCCGGCTCGGACCGGCTGCTCGTCGCGCGGGCGGACGACCGGGCGGTACGGCGCTGGTGGATCGCGGACCCGGCGCACCCGGAGCGGGAGCCGCAGCGGGTGGGGTACCCGGCGGCGGGGACGGCCAACGCGGAGGTGCGGCTGTTCGTCGTGGGCCTGGACGGGTCCCGTACGGAGGTGGTGTGGGACCGTGAGCGGTATCCGTACCTGGCGCGGGTGCACTGGTCGGCGGCCGGGGCGCCGCTGCTGCTCGTGCAGACGCGGGACCAGCGGGAGCAGCTGTTCCTGGCGGTGGACCCGGAGTCGGGCAGCACCGCGACCGTGCGGGCGGAGACGGACCCGGCGTGGCTGGAGCTGCACCACGGGGTGCCGGCGTGGGGGCCGGGCGGCGGGCTCGTCCGGGTCACGGACGAGGGCGGGGCCCGTGTCCTCGCCGTCGGGGAGGAGGCGTGGACGGGCGCGGAGCTGCACGTCCGGGCGGTGCTGGACATCGGGGCGGACGACGTCCTCGTGTCGGCCTCGGCGGGTGCGGCGGCGGAGCCGGAGACCGGCGAGATCCATGTGTACCGGGTGACCGGCGCGGGCGCGGAGCGGCTCTCCGAGGGCGTCGGCGTGCACGGCGCGGTCCGCTCGGGTCCGGTGACCGTGCTGGTGTCGGCACGGCCGGAGGAGCCGGGGAGCGTGGCGCGGGTGCTGCGGGACGGCGAGCGGGTCGCGGTGGTGGCCTCGTACGCCCAGCGGCCGGTGATCTCCGCCCGGGTGCGGCTGACGGAGGCGGGGGCCCGGCGGATCCCGTGCGCGGTGCTGCTGCCCTCGAGGTACGAGGAGGGGGACGGGCCGCTGCCGGTCCTGCTGGATCCGTACGGCGGTCCGCACGGGCAGCGGGTGCTCGCCGCGCACAACCCCCACCTGACCTCGCAGTGGTTCGCCGACCAGGGCTTCGCGGTGGTCGTGGCGGACGGGCGGGGCATGCCGGGCCGCTCCCCCGCCTGGGAGAAGTCGGTCCTGCGGGACTTCGCGGTGACGCTCGACGACCAGGTGGAGGCGCTCCGGGGGCTCGCCGGCCGGTTCCCGCTCGACCTGGACCGGGTGGCGATCCGCGGCTGGTCGTACGGCGGCTATCTGGCGGCCCGGGCGGCGATCCAGCGGCCTGACGTCTTCCACGCGGCCGTGGTCGGGGCGCCGGTGACGGACTGGCGGCTGTACGACACGCACTACACGGAGCGGTACCTCGGCACCCCGCAGGACGACCCCGAGGTGTACGCGGCGCAGTCGCTGCTGACCGACGACGGTCTGTCGGCGCCGGAGGAGCCGGCCCGGCCGATGATGATCGTGCACGGCCTCGCCGACGACAACGTGGTGGTGGGGCACGCGCTGCGGCTCTCGTCCGCACTGCTCGCGGCGGGCCGGCCGCACGAGGTGCTGCCGCTGTCCGGGGTGACGCACATGACGCCGCAGGAGCAGGTGGCGGAGAACCTGCTGCTGCTCCAGGTGGACTTCCTGAAGCGGTCCCTCGGCATCAGGCGCTAGGCCCCGCGAGCCCGGCCCGACCCGAAAGGCAGGCCCTGAGTCACCAGCCGGGCGGTGTCGGGCGGGGCGGGGCCGGGGGCCGCATCCCGCCCGGCGGGTACGGTGCGGGCGCGGCGGCGGGGGCGTCGCGCCCGGCGAGGAGCACGAGCACCGCGAGGCCGGCGAGCAGCTCGAAGACGGCGGTGAGGACGTCCGCCGTGTCCAGGGGGGTGAGGTCGCCGAGGCGCGTGAGGGTCTCGTACCGGACGGCGCGGGCGACCCCTCCGAGGCCTCCCGCCGTCAGGAACACGGCGGCGAGGAGACCGAAGGCGCGGGCGTGGCGGGCCCGTAGGAGGCCGGAGACGGCGGCCGTGCCGTACAGCCCGGCGGTGATCGCCGAGAGCCAGCCGGGCGGGGGCGCGAGGGCGGGTCTGACGATGGAGCGGCCGCCGGTGAACCGGTCGACGGTGATCTCCAGGGGCAGTTCGCCGGCCCAGTACAGCTCCCACAGGGTCACGACGAGCGCGGCGGTCGCGAGGAGGATCCCGGCGGTGACGGCGGGGCCGGTACGGGGGCGGGCGGGCGTCCGCTCGTACGGGGCGTCCGCCGGGCTGCGGCCGACGACGGCGGTGAGGACGAGCCCGGCGGCGAGGGCGAGTTCGAGGAGGGCGGTGACGAGGGCGCCGCTCCCGGTCGCCCAGAGCCCGGGGAGGCGCAGGGCGAGGGTGACGGCGCCGGCCGCTGCGAGCGCGGCGGCCGCGTGCCGTGAGCGGAGTGCGGCGACGACGGTGGCGGCGTAGGCGGCGAGGAGGACGGGGTCGATCAGGGAGGTGGTGGACCGCCCCCGGATCAGGAAGTGGTGGTCCCCGGCCCAGTACCACGCGAGGTCGGCGGGCGAGCCGAGCGCGGCGACGTCCTGGAGGATCCACACGGCGGCGATGAGGGCGAGCGCGGCGCAGAGCGCGGCGCCGGTGAGACGTGCCGGTCGTGTCACAGTCACGGCCCCGATACTCACGGTCGCGACCGACCGAAACAAGCGGTTCCGCATGAACAGTGGGCGGGCAGCCGGCCGGGGCGCATGGCGCGTCCCGGCCGGCTCACGGCACCCGCACGGCCGTACGTCGACGACCCTGCCCTGTCCGTATATCGGAACCGCTTCCGAGGAGTTGCCCGCGCGTTACGGCTCTTGGGGCCCGGCTTCGCCGTTCTCCGGCGGGACGACCTGCTTCTCCTCGGCGAAGTGGCAGGCCGAGTCGTGTTTCGCGGGGGTGTCGGTGAGGCGGAAGACGGCCGGGACGGCGAGGAGCGGGACTTCCAGGGTGCAGCGTTCCTGGGCCTTCCAGCAGCGGGTGCGGAAGCGGCAGCCGGAGGGGATGTTGGCCGGGGAGGGGACGTCGCCGGTGAGGATGATCCGCTCGCGGTGGGCGCGCGCCTCGGGGTCGGGGACGGGCACCGCGGAGAGCAGCGCCTGGGTGTAGGGGTGGGTGGGGTGGTCGTAGATCTGGGCGTCGGTGCCGATCTCGACGATCCGGCCGAGGTACATGACGCCGACGCGGTCGGAGATGTGGCGCACGATCGACAGGTCGTGGGCGATGAAGACGTACGAGAGGGAGAACTCCGACTGCAGGCTGTCGAGGAGGTTGATGACCTGCGCCTGGACGGAGACGTCGAGGGCGGAGACCGGCTCGTCCGCGACGATGATCTCGGGCTGGAGGGCGAGGCCGCGGGCGATGCCGATGCGCTGGCGCTGACCGCCGGAGAACTGGTGCGGATAGCGGTTGATGTACTCGGGGTTGAGGCCGACGACGTCGAGGAGGTCCTGCACCTTGCGGCGCCGGTCGCCCTTGGGGGCGACCTCGGGGTGGATCTCGTACGGCTCGCCGATGATGTCGCCGACCGTCATGCGCGGGTTCAGCGAGGTGTACGGGTCCTGGAAGACCATCTGGATGTTGCGGCGGACGGCCTTGAGGGCCTTGGGCGACAGTGTGGCGATGTCGTCGCCCCGGTACTTGATGGATCCGGACGTCGGCCGTTCCAGGTTGACCAGCATCTTGGCGACCGTGGACTTGCCGCAGCCGGATTCTCCGACGATGCCGAGGGTCTCGCCGGCGGCGAGATCGAAGTCGACCCCGTCCACGGCCCTGACGGCGCCGACCTGCTTCTTGAAGAGGATGCCCCGGGTCAGCGGGTAGTGCTTGTGGAGGTCCCGGACTTCGAGAATCGCCTCAGCCATGGAGGCACTCCTTCCAGAAGTGGCAGGCGCTGGCGCGCGGCACCGGGGACTCGGTCACGTCGTACAGCGGCGGCTCGTCGGTCCGGCAGACGTCCTGGGCCAGGGGGCAGCGCGGGTTGAAGGCGCAGCCGGGCGGGATGGCGAGCAGGTTGGGTGGGAGGCCCTTGATCGCGTAGAGCTCCTGGCCCTTCTGGTCGAGGCGCGGGATGGAGTCGAGCAGGCCCCGGGTGTAGGGGTGGGCGGGGGCCTTGTAGATCTCGTGGACCGGGGCCTCTTCGACGATCCGGCCCGCGTACATGACGGCGATCTTGTCGGCGACGTCGGCGACGACGCCGAGGTCGTGGGTGATGAGGATGAGGCCCATGTTGAGCTCGCGCTGGAGCTCGGCGAGGAGGTCCATGACCTGGGCCTGGACGGTGACGTCGAGGGCGGTGGTGGGCTCGTCGGCGATGATCAGTTCGGGTTCGAGGGCGAGCGCCATCGCGATCATGATGCGCTGGCGCATGCCGCCGGAGAACTGGTGGGGGTACTGGCCGACGCGTTCCTTGGCGGCGGGGATGCGGACCCGGTCCATCAGCTCGACGGCCTTGGCCTTGGAGTCCTTGCGCGACATCCCCTTGTGGACCTGGAACATCTCGCCGAGCTGGTCGCCGACGCTGATGACGGGGTTGAGGGAGGACAGCGCGTCCTGGAAGATCATCGCCATCTTGGCGCCGCGGACCTTGCGCCGCTCCTCCTCCTTGAGCTTCAGGAGGTCCTGGCCCTGGAAGAGGATCTCGCCGCTGCTGATCTTCCCCGGCGGGATGTCGAGGATGCCCATGACGGCCTGGGCGGTGACGGACTTGCCGGAGCCGGACTCGCCGAGGACGGCGAGGGTCTCCCCCGCGTCGACGGAGTAGTTGACGCCGTTGACCGCCTTGGCCACCCCGTCCCGGGTGTGGAACTCCACGTGCAGGTCGCGCACTTCGAGCAGCATGGGTCCCTACCTCAGCTTCGGGTCGAGGGCGTCGCGCACCGCGTCGCCGAGCATGATGAACGCGAGCACGGTGACGGCGAGCGCGCCGGCCGGCCAGAGCAGCATGTGGGGCGCGTTGCGGATGTACTGCGACGCCGAGGAGATGTCGATGCCCCAGGAGACGGTGGGCGGCTTGAGGCCGACGCCGAGGTACGACAGGGTCGCTTCGAGCGCGATGTACGTGCCGAGGGCGATGGTGGCGACGACGATCACGGGGGCGACGGCGTTCGGGGTGATGTGCCGGAGCATCATCCGGGAGTTGGAGGCGCCGAGGGCCCGGGCCGCCTGGACGTAGTCGTTCTGTTTGGCGGTGATGACCGAGCCGCGCGCGATGCGGGAGATCTGGGGCCAGCCGAGCAGCACCATGAAGCCGATGACGGGCCAGACGGTGGCGCTGCTGACCACGGAGAGGAAGACGAGACCGCCGAGGACGACCGGGATGGCGAAGAAGACGTCGGTGATCCGGGAGAGGACGCCGTCCCACCCGCCGCCGTAGAAGCCGGCGAGTCCGCCGAGGACGCCGCCGAGGATCGCGACGCCGAGGGTGGCGCAGACGCCGACGGTGACGGAGGTGCGGGCGCCGTAGACGACGCGGGTGTAGACGTCGCAGCCCTGGCCGTTGAAGCCGAAGGGGTGGCCGGGCTGGGAACCCTCCTGGGCCTTGGCCAGGTCGCAGTCGAGGGGGTCTCCGGAGGCGATCAGCTGGGGCCAGATGGAGATGACGACCAGGAAGAGGATGACGAGCGCGGAGATGATGAAGATCGGGTTGCGGCGCAGGTCGTGCCAGGCGTCGGACCAGAGGGAGCGGGGCTTCTTGTCGGCGCCGGTTCCTTCGGGTCCGCCCGGTGTCTTCTCCAGCGTCTCCGCCTCCTGCGTGCCGAGGTCGGCGGCGCCTCCGGCTCCGGTCGAGGCCACGGCGCGTCCTTCCTCGCCGTACGACTCCAGCGGCTCATAGGGCTGCTCAGGCATAGCGGATCCTCGGGTCAAGGACGGCGTACAGAAGGTCGACGAGGAGGTTGGCCATCAGGAACACCAGGACGAGGATGGTCACGAAGCCGACGACCGTCTGGGTGTTCTGGCGGACGATGCCCTGATAGAGCTGGAAGCCGACGCCGTGGATGTTGAAGATCCGTTCGGTGACAATGGCGCCGCCCATGAGCGCGCCGATGTCGGCGCCGATGAAGGTCACCACGGGGATGAGGCTGTTGCGCAGCAGGTGCCGGGTGACGACCCGGCGGCGCGGCAGGCCCTTGGCGACGGCCGTGCGGACGTAGTCGGCGCGCTTGTTCTCGGCGATGGAGGTCCGGGTGAGCCGGGTGACGTACGCGAGCGAGACGGACGCGAGGACGAGGCCGGGGACGATCAGTTCGTTGAAGGGCGCCTCGGGCGAGACCGCCGGATCGATCCAGCCCCATTCGACGCCGAGGAGGAGCTGGGCGAGCAGGCCGGTGACGAAGGTCGGGATGGAGAGGACGACCAGGGTCAGCAGCAGCACCGAGGTGTCGACGGGGTGGCCGCGCTTGAGGCCGGTGACGACGCCGAGGGTGATGCCGATGATGATCTCGAAGAAGATGGCGACGATGGTCAGCCGGATGGTGACGGGGAAGGCGGTGGCCATCAGTTCGGTGACGGGCTGGCCGTTGAAGGCGGTGCCGAAGTCTCCGGTGAAGACGTTGCCCATGTAGGTCAGGTATTGCTGCCAGACCGGCTTGTCGAGGCCGAACTCCTTCTCCAGCTGGGCGGCGGTCGCCGGGTCGCAGGCGCGGTCGCCGCACAGACCGGCGATGGGGTCGCCCATCACGTTCACCATCAGGAAGATCAACAGCGTGGCGCCGAAGAAGACCGGGATCATCTGCAGCAGCCGCCGGATCACGTATCGACCCACGGAAGCCTCCAGGAAGGGTGGGTTGCGGGACGGCGTACGGCCCGGTGCGGGGGTCCGCGGCCCGGGCCGTACACCGCCGAACTGCTACGGCGTCACTTGACCTTGATCTGGTCGTAGACGGGGACGCTGAAGGGGTTCAGGGTCACGTTCTCGACCCGGTCCGAGTAGCCGGCGCTGCCGTTCTGGTACCAGAGCGGGATGGCGCCCATGTCGTCCCGGAGGACTCCCTCGGCCTGCTGGAAGAGCCCGACGGCCTTCGAGGTGTCGGTCTCGGCGTTGGCCTCGTTGACCAGCTTGTCGAACTCCGGGTTGGAGTACTTGCCGTCGTTGGAGGAGGCGTTGGTGTAGTACAGCGGCTGGAGGAAGTTCTGGATGAGCGGGTAGTCCATCTGCCAGCCGGCCCGGAACGGGCCCTTCATCTTCTGCGTGCTGACCTGGCTGCGGAAGTCGGCGAAGGTGCCGATCGGGTTGCCGACGCAGGCCCTGTTGTTGCCGAGCGCGTTGTTGATGGAGTTGCAGACGGCGTCCACCCACTCCTTGTGGGAGCCCGTGTCGGCGTTGTACGAGATCGTCATCGTGCCGCCGGGGATGCCGCCGCCCTCGGCGACGAGCTTCTTGGCCTGGGCCGCGTCGTACTTGCAGAAGTCGCCGCAGACGTCCTTGAAGCCGCCGTCCGCGCCGAGCACCGGGGAGGTCCAGTCGACGGCGGGGGTACGGGTCTTCTGGAAGATCGTCTCGGTGATCTGCTGGCGGTTGATCGCCATGGAGAGGCCCTGCCGGAGCTTCTCCTGGCCCGGCTTGTTCCACGCGGGGTCGTAGAACGGGAAGGACAGGGTCTGGATGATGCCGGCGGGTTCGTTGATGTACCGGCCGCCGAGGTCGGCGGAGACGTTCTTCAGCTGCGCGGCCGGCACGTCGTCGACAAGGTCGAGGTTGCCGGCCGTGAGGTCCGTGTAGGCGGTGTTGTTGTCGGTGTAGACCTTGAGGGTGATGCCGCCGTTCTGGGCCTTGTCGGGGCCGGGGTAGGCGTCCCACTTCTTCAGGGCCATCTGCGAGCCCTTGGAGTAGGAGTCGATGGTGTACGGACCGTTGCCGACGGGCTTGGAGAGCCAGGCGGCGTGGTCGGCGAAGAAGGCCTGGGGCAGCGGGGAGAAGGCGGCATAGCCGAGGGTGTCCGGCCAGGTCGAGAACTTCTGGGTGAGCTTGACCGTGAAGGTGTTGTCGTTGACGACCTTGAGACCGGACATCGTCTCGGCCGTGGCCGTGCCCTGATCGGGATGGACCTGGTCGTAGCCCGCGATCTGACCGAAGAAGGTGGCGTTCTTCTGGTTGTTCTTCAGGCTCGCGCCGTAGTTCCAGGCGTCGACGAACGACTTCGCGGTGACCTTCTCGCCGTTGGAGAAGGTCCAGCCGCTCTTCACCGTGATGGTGAAGTTCATCGAGTCCGTGGTCTCGATCTTCTCGGCGAGCATGTCCTTGGCCTCGCCGGTCTTCGGGTCGTACTGCTTGAGCCCCCGGAAGATCATGGACAGGACCTTGCCTCCCTGGACCTCGTTGGTGTTGGCGGGCTCCAGCGGGTTCTGCGGGTCGCCCCACGAGGAACTCACGATGCCGTCGGCCCCTCCGCCGCCACCACCACTGTCACCGCCGCCACAGGCCGTCGCCGCGAGGGCGACGGCGGTGGCCAGTGCGGCCCACTTGGCGTGCGTGGCTCCGCGCATGGAGTGCCTCCCATATGTCCCAAGTCTGACTTAGGCCCCAATATCACCCCAAGCCTGACGAGGACGCATCTTTACGGCACCTGTCCGTGGAAGCCCGTCACGGCTGCACGGCACCCCTCGGCGAGCACTCCCGCTCGTGGAAGCGGGGGATCGTGCCGCAGATCGTCACCTCCTGCCAGGGACGGTCGGCCGCGACGGCGAGCATCCGGGTGTACGTGTCGTGCTCCACGCGGATCTGCGCCGTCAGCTCGTTGCCGCCGTGGTCCTTGATGGTCACGGAGTCGTCGATGGTCCCGCCCTCGATGCGCCCCCACACGGCCTGGCACGCGGCGCTGTAGCGCAGCTCGATCTGCAAGCCGCGCAGCCACGTCTGCCGCACGGTGGTGGCGTCCCACTGGCAGTCCATGGCCTGCGGCTCGCGGCGCAGACAGGTGTCGCTCGAACAGCCGACCTTGATGGTCCCGGCGGCCGAGGTGCTCTGGCCGGCACCGGCGGACGCCGCCGGCCGGGCGGCGCTCCCGCCCTTCTCGCCGCCCTGCCCGGCACCGGCGGGGGCGAGAACGAGGACGCTGGCCACGGTGCCGAGGAGCGCTCCGAGGGTGACGTACCCGAGGGCACGTCCGGCGGGCAGCCACGCGGCCGCCTTGCGCCGCCAGAACCCCGGCTCCTCCTGCGCTGCCGCCCGTGGGGGAGACGACACCACCGGGTCCGGGGCGGGTACGAGGACGGCGGTGGCCACCAGGGCGGCGGGGCCGGGAGCGGCGGCGATCTCCACATCGGATCCGGGCCCTTGTGCAGGTCCTCGCCCGGAGGCGAGGCCGGTGCGCTCACCCGAGAGCACCTCGTCGAGGAGCGCGATCAGCGGCTCCTTGTCCTCCCCCACCGCCGCGGCGAACTCCTCGACCGCGACCCGGCTCGGCAACTGCTTGCCGTTGAGGAACCGTTCCCAGGAGGAGCGGCTGTAGTGGGTCTTGCCGGCCAGCCTTCCGTAGCTGAGCCCCGACCGTTCCTTCACGGCACGCATCCGGGCCGCGAGCCGGTCGTGCGCCCCGCCCGACGACTCGGAGCCGTATCCCTCCTCATCGAACACAAGATCTCCCCCCGTTCAGCTGATTGAACACCTGCATGAACGGGGAGAGTATCGCGCGGACATGACATATTCGGCGTCGCCCGGTCCGGTGCGGCGCCGGGGAGCACGTCAGTTGAGCAAGGTCACATCCCAGTGGCTGCTCTCGCGGGCGTAGACGTTGCCCGAGGGAGCGGTCTAAGGGAGCGGTCTAGAGGGCGGCGCCGTCACCGCGGGTGCCGGAGTGGGCGAACGTGCCGGTGACCTAGGTGCTGAGGCAGCTGGTCGCGGCGAAGTCCGGCTTGTAGGCCGCCGCTGCCGCCGGAGGAGCCGGTGACCAGAGCCCACCAGGTGTCCGGGCCGACGATGCCGTCCGCGTCCAGGCCGCGGGAGGACTGGAAGGACCGGACGGCGGTGTCGGTGCCCGCGCCGAAGACGCCGTCGGCGGCGAGCTGCGCGCCCTGCCCGTTGAGCAGGTACTGGAGGGCGGTGACGTCCGAGCCCCGGTTGCCCTTGCTCCGGGTGGGGACGGACGCGCCGGCGAGGGCGTGCGCGGGCGTGTCCAGGCCGATGAGCACAAGCAGCGCGGCGAGGGCCGCGAGCGGGAACGCCCCGCGCGCGGGGCGGAGCGACCAGGTGGTCGACGACGTGACGGCGCATTCTCCTCGGGCGGGACGGCTCGGATCAGGCGAGGAGGCGGCCGAAGGTGCGCGCGTCGGCCAGGCCATCGGCGGACAGACCGACCGTGCTCTGGAAGGTGGCGACCGACGCCAGCGTGCCGGGGCCGAAGGTGCCGTCCACGTCGGTCGGGACGCCCTTGGCCGTGAGCAGGAGCTGGACGGCCTTGACGGCCTCGCCGGTGTCGCCCTGCCGTACGGGCACGACGAGTTGGTGCCAGGTCTGGTTGCCGGCGTAGCCGTCGGCGGTCGCGGTCACCAGCGTCTGGAAGTCCCGTACGGCCTTCTCGGTGGCCGGGCCGAAGCCGCCGTCCACGGTGATCGTGGCGCCGCGCCGGACGAGCAGGTACTGGAGTGCGCGGACCCCGTCCCCGGTGTCGCCGTTGTGCAGCAGCGGCCACACCGGCGCCGTCGGGTCCCCGCCGATGCGGGCGGCGACGTCCCGCCGCAGCTGCGGGAGCATCGCGTACAGGCGGTCGCCGGGGCACTCGGTGGCGTTGAAGTCCCGGTGCCCGTAGATCTGGTAGGCGCGCAGCCCGTACTGGCGGCAGATGTACGCGCACAGTTCGACCAGCTTCGCGTACTGCTCGCCGCGCGGGTCGACCGTGGTGTAGGTGCCCTCGTTCTCGATGCCGATGGCGATGGTGTTCTGCCCGGTGCAGTGCGCCGACTCCACGGTCTGGGTGCCGCCCTGGAGCGCGGCCAGGCTGCTGTGCCGGCCCTCCAGGACGTATGCGCCGCGGGAGACGGTGAAGTGCTGGCCCGTGTCGATCCAGTGGCGGTCGTCCATCGCCCAGTCCTGCATGGAACGGGCGAGCTGGAACGCCTGGGCCTGCGAGTAGTCGGTCGTGTTGGGCGTGTCCGTGTGGTGCACGATGATCTTCTGCGGCGGGGTCGACAGGACCCGCACCGGGCTGCTCGACGGACGGGCGCCCCACGCGGTGGTGTCCGCGATGGCGGGCCCGCTCGCGGCCCGCGCCTGGCCGGTCGCCCACAGGGGCAGCACGGTCGCGGCGCCGAGCGCGAGCCCGCCGGTGAGGAAGGTCCGGCGGCGGGGGTTCGGTTCGGTGACCGGGGTCATGGTGATGCGGTCCTCAGCTCAGTGACTGCTGGTGCAGTGGGTCTGGAGGGTGTCGTAGGCGCGCACCGCACGGTGCGGGACGTCGTTCTGGCAGACGGTGGTGGCCGGGTCGAGGCCGTCGCGGGAGGGCCCGTAGCAGGAGGTGGCGGCCGAGGCCGGGGAGGACGCGAACAGCAGGCCGGACGCGGCGAGCGCGAGGGCCGAACCGACGGTGGCGAGCTTGCGGGTCAGTGCGTTCACGGGTGACTCCTCGTCCGGAAGTCGTGGGCGGCGGGCGGCCGTTGGGCTGTGCTGGGGCACACGCTGCCAGTCCCGCCCGCTGTCCCGGGCGTCCCGGCCGTACCGTCTCCGTCCCGTCGGCGGGGCCGGTACGGCCGGGGGTCCCAACGTTCGAGGCAGCGGGAACGGACGGGAGACGACGTCCCGTCGGGTTCACGGGACGGGCCCGGGGGGCGAGACAGGAACGGGACACCCGTACGCCCGTGCCGTGGGACGTCCCCGTCGCCCGTCGTCCGTCGCCGTCGCCCGTCGCCGTCGCCCGTCGCCGTCGCGCGGGAAGCGCCCGGGACGCCCCCCGGGCACGCAAAAGGCCCCCGGCACCCTTGCGGGTGGCCGGGGGCCTCTCGGGCTCAGTGCGTCAGTGCACCGGGACGACCTGCTTCTCCTCGGCGAAGTGGCACGCCGAGAGGTGCGCGGCCGGGGTGTCCTGGCCCTGGAAGCGCTGCGGGATCGCGAGCAGCGGCGTCTCCTGGGAGCAGCGCTCCTCCGCCTTCCAGCAGCGGGTGCGGAAGCTGCAGCCCGACGGCGGGTTGGCCGGCGAGGGGACGTCACCGGTGAGGATGATCCGCTCGCGGTGCGCGCGGGCCTCCGGGTCCGGCACCGGCACCGCGGAGAGCAGCGCCTGCGTGTACGGGTGCGTCGGGTGCTCGTAGATCTGCTCGTCCGTACCGATCTCGGCCATCTTGCCGAGGTACATGACGCCGACGCGGTCCGAGATGTGCCGGACGATCGACAGGTCGTGCGCGATGAAGAGGTAGGAGAGGTTGAACTCGTCCTGGAGCTTCCCCATCAGGTTGATGACCTGCGCCTGGACGGAGACGTCCAGGGCCGAGACCGGCTCGTCGCAGATGATGATCTCCGGGTTGAGCGCGAGGCCGCGGGCGATGCCGATGCGCTGGCGCTGACCGCCGGAGAACTGGTGCGGGTACCGGTTGATGTACTCGGGGTTCAGACCGACGACGTCGAGCAGCTCCTGCACCTTGCGGCGCCGGTCGCCCTTCGGGGCCACCTCGGGGTGGATGTCGAAGGGCTCGCCGATGATGTCGCCGACCGTCATGCGCGGGTTCAGCGAGGTGTACGGGTCCTGGAACACCATCTGGATGTTGCGGCGGACGGCCTTGAGCGCGCGCCCGGTCAGCTTGGTGATGTCCTGGCCCTTGTAGAAGACCTCGCCGGCGGTGGCCCGCTCCAGGTTCATCAGGAGCTTGGCGACCGTGGACTTGCCACAGCCGGACTCGCCCACGATGCCGAGGGTCTCGCCCTGGTAGAGGTCGAAGGAGACCCCGTCCACGGCCTTGACCGCACCGACCTGCTTCTTGAAGAGGATGCCCTGCGTCAGCGGGAAGTGCTTCTTCAGGTTGCGCACCTGGAGGATCGGCTCACCTCGGCCCACGGGGGCGTCGAGGGCGGCGGCCACGGCCTCGTCGTTCAGGTCAGCCATGGATCGTCTCCTTCCAGAAGTGGCAGGCGCTCTTACGGCCCGGAAGATCCGCGCCGTCCTGCTCGGTGACCGGCACCAGGGCCGGGATCTCCGTACGGCAGATGTCGTCGGCCTTGGGGCAGCGCGGGTTGAAGGCGCAGCCGGTGGGCACCTTGAGCAGGTTGGGCGGCAGGCCCTTGATCGCGTAGAGCTCCTGGCCCTTCTGGTCCAGGCGCGGGATCGAGTCGAGGAGACCGCGGGTGTACGGGTGGGCCGGGCGCTTGTACAGCTCGTGCACCGGCGCCTGCTCGACGATCCGGCCGGCGTACATCACGGCGATCTTGTCCGCGACGTCGGCGACGACGCCGAGGTCGTGGGTGATCAGGATCAGACCCATGTTGTATTCCTGCTGGAGCTCCGCGAGGAGGTCCATGACCTGGGCCTGGACGGTCACGTCGAGAGCCGTGGTGGGCTCGTCGGCGATGATCAGGTCCGGCTCCAGGGCCAGCGCCATGGCGATCATGATGCGCTGGCGCATACCGCCGGAGAACTGGTGGGGGTAGTCGGAGACCCGCGCCTTGGCGGCGGGGATCTTGACCTTGTCCATCAGCTCGACGGCCTTGACCGTGGCGTCCTTCTTGGACATGCCGTGGTGCACCCGGAACATCTCGCCGAGCTGGTAGCCGACGGTGAGGACCGGGTTGAGGGAGGACAGCGCGTCCTGGAAGATCATGGCGATCTTCCGGCCGCGGATCTTCCGGCGCTCCTCCTCGGACATCTTCAGCATGTCCTCGCCGCGGAACAGGATCTCGCCCTGCGGGATCTTGCCGGGCGGCATGTCGAGGATGCCCATGATGGCCTGCGCGGTGACGGACTTGCCGGAGCCGGACTCGCCGAGGACGGCGAGGGTCTCGCCGGCGTCCACCGAGTAGTTGACGCCGTTGACCGCCTTGGCCACACCGTCACGGGTGTGGAACTCGACGTGCAGGTCGCGGACTTCGAGCAGCGGACCGGTGTGGTCGGAACCGCCGCGCGGCGCGGGGACGGCCGCGGTCTTGTCGATGATGCTCATCTTTTACGCCCTCCTCAGCGCAGCTTGGGGTCGAGGGCGTTGCGGACGGCTTCGCCGAGCATGATGAACGCCAGAACGGTGATGCTCAGCATGATCGAGGGCCAGAGCAGGACGTGCGGGGCCACTCGGATCTGGGCGACACCAGCGGAGATGTCGACACCCCACGAGACGGTCGGGGCGGCGAGGCCGAGTCCGAGGAAGGACAGGGTGGCCTCGGCCGAGATGTAACCGCCGAGCGCGATGGTCGCGACGACGATCACGGGGGCCATGGCGTTCGGCAGGATGTGCCGGAAGAGGATCCGGGTCGTGCCGGCGCCGAGGGCCTTCGCCGCGTGGACGTAGTCGGCCTGCTTGACCGTGATCACGGCACCGCGCATGACGCGGGTGATCTGGGTCCAGCCGAGGAACGCGAGGGCGAAGACGACGACCCAGACGGTCCGCTCGACGAAGGCCTGCAGGACGACCATGGCGCCGAGCAGGAAGGGGATGCCGAAGAAGACGTCGGTGAGCCGGGAGAGCAGCGCGTCGATCCAGCCGCCGAAGTAGCCGGAGATCATGCCCATGATGCCGCCGATGACGGTGACGATCACGGTGACGGCGATGCCGACGGTGACCGAGGCACGGGTGCCGTGGATCAGTCGGGCGTAGACCGAGCGGCCCTGGCCGTCGTAGCCCAGCCACTCGGGCGAGCCGATCTTGCCCAGCTCGGGCTTGCTCAGGAAGTGGTGAACCAGGTCACCGGCGGTCGGGGACGCGCTGGTGAAGAGGCTCGGCCACGCCGAGATGAGCAGCAGCAGCGCGATCAGGACCGACGAGATGATGAAGTACGGGTTGCGGCGCAGGTCGGCCCAGGCGTCGCCCCAGAGGCTGCGGGCCTTGTCCTGCTTCGCCGCCGGCGCGGACGCACCCACCGAGGGGGGAGCGATGGCGTCCTCGACGGCTGCGGCGGTCTTGGTCACGTCAGGCATACCGGATCCTCGGGTCCAGGACCGCGTACAGCAGGTCGATGAGCAGGCTGGTGACGAGGTAGACGATCACCAGGATGGTGACGAGGCCCACCAGGGTCGAACCTTCGCGCCGGGAGATCGACTCGGCGATGACGCCGCCGATTCCGTGGATGTTGAAGATCGCCTCGGTGACGACCGCGCCGCCCATGAGGGCGCCGATGTCGGTGCCGAGGAAGGTGACCACGGGGATCATCGAGTTGCGCATCAGGTGGACGCCGATGACACGGCGCCGCGGCAGGCCCTTGGCGACGGCCGTGCGCATGTAGTCGGCGCGCAGGTTCTCCGCCATGGACGTGCGGGTGAGCCGCGCCACATAGGCGAGGGAGAGACCGCCGAGCACAATGGCCGGAGCGATCATCTCGCTCAGGACCGGCTCGGTGCTGACGTTCGGCGCGATCCAGCCCAGGTTGAAGGCGAACACCATCTTGATGATGTAGCCGAGGACGAAGACCGGGATCGAGATGATCAGCAGGGTGAAGATCAGGATCAGGTTGTCGGCCAGGCGGCCGGCGCGCAGACCACCGATGATGCCCAGGCCGATGCCGAAGACCAGCTCGATCGCGAACGCCAGGGCGGCCAGCTGGAGGGTGATGGGGAACGCGTCGCCCAGCACCTCGGTGACCGGCAGTCCGTTACGAATCTGGGTACCGAAGTCCAGGTGCAGGATCATGTCCCGCATGTACGTGACGTACTGCACCGGCAAGGACCTGTCGAGACCGAGCTCATGGCGCTTCGCGGCGAGCGTCGCCGGGTCGGCGCCCTTGTCGCCGAACATCGCCAGCACGGGGTCACCGGGCAGGCTGTGCACCATGAGGAAGATCAGCAGGGTTGTCCCGAGGAAAACCGGGATCATCTGGAGCAGTCGTCGTGCGACATAACGCCCCATCATGCCTCCGTTGAGATGTGACAGTGGCAGGCGACGGGCCCTCCCCCGACAGCATGCCCGTATCCGGGCATGCTGATGTCGTGGAAGGGCCCCCCAGCCGCTGCGTAAGGCACCGTCACGGGACTGGCGATCCGCCAAGTCCCGTGACGGCGTGCGGACTACGCTCGGGTGATTACTTCTTGACCTCGACGCCGGTCAGGATCGGGTCGCCGTCCTGGCCGTAGGCAACGCCCGAAACCTTCTCGGAGAAGCCGGCGTTGACCTTGTAGTACCAGAGCGGGATGGACGGCATGTAGTTCTTGAGGTCCTTCTCGATCGCCTGGTAGGCCTTGACGGACTCGTCAAGGGTGGCGGCCGAGTCGGCCTTCGCGATCTTGGCGTCCAGCTCCTTGTTGGAGAAGTCGCCCTGGTTGCCGCCCGCACCCGTGCGGAACAGGTCCGAGATGAAGTTGGCGTTCACCGGGTAGTCGAGCACCCAGCCGGAACGGTAGAGCGACTTGACCTGCTTGGTCTTACGAGCGGTCAGGTCGGCCTGGAAGTCCGGCTTGCCGTCGCCGACGCACTGGACGCTGGTGGCCTGCTGGATGGAGTTGCAGACAGCGTCCACCCACTCCTTGTGGCCACCGTCGGCGTTGTACTGGATCGAGATCTTGTTGCCCGGGACGCCGCCGCCGGCCTTGATGAGCTCCTTGGCCTTCGCGGGGTCGAACTTGGTGACGCCGGCGCCACCGTCCTCCTGGAAGCCCAGGACGCCCTTCGCGACCCAGCCGGTCGCGGGCTCACGCGTGCCGTTCAGCACCGTCTTGGTGATGGTGGCGCGGTCGATCGCCATGGACAGACCCTGGATGACGCGCGGGTCGACCAGCTTCGGCTTCTTCCACTGGTCGGAGTAGAAGGCGACGGCGATGGTCTGGATCGCGGAGTACGGCTGGTCCACGGCGCGGTCGCCGAGGTCCTGGCGGTAGACCGGGAGGTCCTTCGGGGCAAGCTGACGCAGGACGTCGACGTTGCCGGACTTCAGGTCCTCGTACGCGGCCTCGAGGGTGGTGTAGTTCTTGAAGACCACACCGCCGTTCTTCGCCTTGTTCGGGCCCTTGTAGCCGTCGAACCGGGTGATCTCGATCTTCTTCTTGTGGTCCCAGCTCTTGAACTTGTAGGGACCGTTGCCGACCGGAGCCTGGCCGCGCTCCTTCGCGCTGAGCTTGTAGAAGGAGTCCGGGAGCGGCGCGAAGACGATGTAGGCGAGCTTGTGACCGAAGTACGGAACGGCCTTCGAGAGCTCGATCGTGAAGGTGTTCTCGTCGACGACCTTCAGACCCTCGAGCTTGTCGGCGGTCTGCTTGGCACCCTCGGCGTCGGGGTGGACCTTGTCGTAGCCCTTGATGTCCGCGAACCAGGACGCGAGGCCCTGGGCGTTCTTCAGGCTGGCGTTCCAGTTCCACGCGTCCACGTAGGACTTGGAGGTCACCGGAGTGCCGTCGTGGAAGGTCCAGCCCGGCTTGAGCTTGACGGTCCAGGTCTTCGAGTCCGTCGTGGTGACCGACTCGGCGTTGATCATCTCCAGGGAGCCATCGGCCTTGTAGTCGACCAGGGTCGAGAACACGCCGGCCATGACCGCGGAGCCGTTGGACTCCATCGTGTCACCGGTGAGCAGGGGCTTCTCAGGCTCGCCCAGCTCGATGGAGAAAATTCCGTTCGGGTCAACAGCGCCCTTGGCGTCGCTGCCGCCGTCGCTCTTACCCCCGCCACAGGCGGTCGCAGCAAGGGCAACGATGATCGCGCCCGTTACCCACTTGGCGCTCTTGGCACCGCGCATGGGTTCCTCCTCATGAGTCCACTTTGTCACTACAAGAGGGGCACTCCGAGTTTTGCCGACACCCCTGACGGCTTTGGACTCAAGTGCCCCGAGTGTGCTCGTGAGTCGGCACTCCCCACAGTGCGTGACCCATTGACCCGAGCTCAATGGAGCCAACTATTAAGTACGTCCGGGCTGTAAACCACACTTAAGTGGTCTCGTTTTGACAACATCGCCAAGGCATCAGAGACCGAAATCCGGACAAACTGAGCACAGACAGACACCCCCGAAACGGACCGTTAACACACGTACCGGAGAGCGATCGCCGATATGCGGACACCGGCCGTCCGAAATGGAGTTGACGGAACTTGACGAAAAGCCCGGACCCCCACAGTGATCTGTGGGGGTCCGGGCTCGATGCTGACGTCGCGTCAGCCGAGGGCGGCGAAGATCACAGGCGACCGTGATCTACCCCGCCGTCAACGGCAGTATGCGACCTTACTCAGCTGTTCTTGGCGCGGGAAGACGCGCGACCGCGCGCGTTCTGGTCGAGGATGACCTTGCGGATGCGCACGGCCTCCGGCGTGACCTCGACGCACTCGTCGTCGCGGCAGAACTCCAGCGACTGCTCCAGGGACAGCTTCCGCGGCGGGACGATCGCCTCGAAGGAGTCGGCGGAGGCGGAGCGCATGTTGGTGAGCTTCTTCTCCTTGGTGATGTTCACGTCCATGTCGTCGGAGCGGGAGTTCTCGCCGACGATCATGCCCTCGTACACCTCGGTGCCGGGGTCGGTGAACAGGACGCCGCGCTCCTGGAGGTTGGTCATCGCGAAGGCGGTGACGGCACCCGCGCGGTCGGCGACCAGCGAACCGTTGTTGCGGGTCGTCAGCGTGCCGAACCACGGCTCGTGGCCCTCGTGGATCGAGTGGGCGATGCCCGTACCGCGGGTGTTGGTCAGGAACTCCGTACGGAAGCCGATGAGGCCGCGGGACGGGACCACGAACTCCATGCGGACCCAGCCGGAGCCGTGGTTCGACATGTTGTCCATGCGGCCCTTGCGGACGCCCATGAGCTGCGTGACCGCACCCATGTGCTCCTCGGGGACGTCGACCGTGAGGCGCTCGACGGGCTCGTGCGTCTTGCCGTCGACCTCCTTGGTGACGACCTGCGGCTTGCCGATGGTCAGCTCGAAGCCCTCGCGGCGCATCTGCTCGACCAGGATGGCGAGCGCGAGCTCACCACGGCCCTGGACCTCCCAGGCGTCCGGACGCTCGGTGTCGAGGACGCGGAGCGAGACGTTACCGATCAGCTCGCGGTCCAGACGGTCCTTGACCTGGCGGGCGGTGACCTTGCGCTGCTTGACCGCGGACTTGGCGTCCGCGCCCTTGCCCGTGCCACCACGGCCGACGAGCGGCGAGGTGTTGGTGCCGATGGTCATGGAGATGGCCGGCTGGTCGACCGTGATCAGCGGAAGCGCGATCGGGTTCTCCGGGTCGGCCAGGGTCTCACCGATCATGATGTCGGGGATACCGGCGACGGCGCAGATGTCACCGGGGCCGGCGACCTCGGCGGGCTTGCGGGTGAGCGCCTCGGTCATCATCAGCTCGGTGATGCGGACGTTGGAGATCGTGCCGTCCCGCTTGATCCACGCGACCGTCTGGCCCTTGCGCAGCTCGCCCTGCTCGACGCGGAGCAGCGCGATGCGGCCGAGGAAGTTGTCGGCGTCCAGGTTGGTGACGTGGGCCTGGAGCGGGGCCTCCTCGTCGTACACCGGGGCCGGGACGTGCTCCAGGATGGCGGAGAAGAACGGCTCCAGGTTGTCGCTGTCCGCGGGGACCGTGCCGTTCTCCGGCTTGGTCAGCGAGGCGACGCCGTCACGGCCGCAGGCGTAGACGATCGGGAACTCGATCTGGTCCTCGTCCGCGTCCAGGTCGAGGAAGAGGTCGTAGGTCTCGTTGACGACCTCGTCGATCCGGGAGTCCGGGCGGTCCGTCTTGTTGATGCAGAGGATGACGGGCTTGCGCTGCTGGAGGGCCTTGCGCAGCACGAAGCGGGTCTGCGGGAGCGGGCCCTCGGAGGCGTCGACGAGGAGGACGACCGCGTCCACCATCGAGAGACCGCGCTCGACCTCGCCACCGAAGTCGGCGTGGCCCGGGGTGTCGATGATGTTGATCGTGATCGGGGCCCCGCCGTCCTTGGGGTGATACTTCACCGCCGTGTTCTTGGCGAGGATCGTGATGCCCTTCTCACGCTCCAGGTCGTTCGAGTCCATCATGCGGTCGTCGAGCTGCTGGTGGGCGGCGAAGGCACCGGCCTGCTTGAGCATGGCGTCGACGATGGTCGTCTTGCCATGGTCGACGTGGGCGACGATGGCGACGTTACGGATGTCGTGGCGCGTGGGCATGGGTGCTTGCGCTTCTCTCGGATCGTGGGATGCGGCGTCAGTTCCTCGTACGCCCGCCGGGCGGACGCGCCACGGCTATGTCCTATGGTACGGGGCTGCCGCGCAAGGGGCTTCCCCGGCCAAGATCCGAGAGGTGTTACCGGGTGTGCTCAAGGGTGTGGGGGAGGTCGTGCGACCGGGTCAAAGGGCCGACGCGATCCTGCCCGCCGGGATCACCGGCGGGCAAGGAACTTGAGCTGCTTCTGAGGTTGTGACCAGCGGTTTCAGAGCTTTCAGCGGTTTCGTTCGGCTCCCTTGGAGGATTCGGGCTTCTTGAAGCCGATGTCCTGGTAGCGGGGAGCGGCGAGACCCCAGGCCCCTGCGTTCACGAGATCGGCCCTCGCGGCGACCAGCTGCGGGCGCTGGTACAGCGGGATGGAACCGGCCGCGGCCCAGATCCGGGCGTCGGCCTGGCGCACCAGATCGCGGGCCTCCTCCTCGTCGAGCGTCCCCGCCGCCTGGTCGAACAGCTGGTCGATGCGGTCGGTGCCGACCCGGGAGTAGTTCTGCTCGACCAGGAGCGAGCCGTCCGAGGCCGGCTCGGGCTTGGCGAAGATCGGCCGGGCGTCGGTCGCCGGGAAGGCGGAGGCCGGCCAGGAGTAGAGGGCCAGGTCGTAGTCGCCCGAGGCCACGTGGTCCTTGAAGAAGCTGTCGTCGGAGACCTTGGTGACCTCGGTACGGATGCCGACCGCGTCGAGCATCCGGACGATGCGGTCCCCGACCGCCCGCAGCGACTCGGAGCCGGGCCCGGACGGCAGGACGAAGCGGAGGCTGAGCGCCTTGCCGTCCTTGCCGAGGGCCCTGGTCGCCTCGGGGGCCGTCACGGGGGCGGCGGTGCCCCTCGGGGCGTAGGCCCCGGCCATCCCCTGGTCCGGCTTGGCGGCCGACTGGGCGGTGTGGGCGCCGGAGCCGGAGCCGGTGTCGAGCGCCTCGGCGCGGGCGAGGAGCGCGGCGCTCTGGCGGGCGGCGGCGGGGGCCGGCGCGAGGATGTTCGTGCCGTTCTCGGGGCCGTTCGCGCCGATGCCGGGAGCGGTCTCGGCGCGGCGGTCGCCGGGCTTGTCGTCGCCGACGATGTAGAGGCCCTCGTCGGAGGCGGTGTCGCTCGCCTGCTTCTTGGCGTCGGTGGAGCCGCCGGCCTTCTTCTCCGTCTCCTTCTTCTCCGCGGCCTTCCTCTCCGCGGCCTTCTTCTCCGCCTCCTTCTTCTCCGCCTCGCTGCCCGCCTTGGTGCCGGCGGGCTTCTTGGCGGCTCCGCCGGGGACCCAGCCCGCGTCGGCGAGGAGCGCCTGGGCCTCCTTGGTGTCCTGGCCGCCGAGCGCGTCGCTGCTGTCCGCGTACGCCGCCTGCCCGGCGAGGGCGAGGTGGCTGCCGGGGGGCTCCGCGGGGAGGCCGAGCGGCTTCAGTACGGATTCGGCCAGTTCCTGGCGGTTGATGGCGCGGGCCACCGCGCGCCGTACCCGCTCGTCGGCCAGCGGGCCGGACTCGCCGTTCAGCGAGAGCTGGGTGTAGGCGGGCTCCAGGGACTTGCGGACCACGTACTTCGCCAGGGCGTCCTGGGCGCTCGCGTACCGGGCGATGGCCTCCTCGTTCTTCTTGCGGGCGGCCTTGACCTCCTCCGCCTTCTCCTCGTCGGAGCCGTGGGCGAGGGCCCAGGACCTCAGGGCCTTGGAGGGGGTGATCGCGGAGCCGGGGCCGTGGGCGACGGCGGCCTGCGCGCCGTTCCGGCCGGCGTGGGCGTCCCGGAGGGCGAGGGAGATCCGCTCGGCCGTGGACCGGTCGATCTCGGCCAGGTCGAGGGTGCCGGCGGCGAGCGCGGCCGCCCGGTCGGCCCGGGGGACGGCCTTGAGGACGACGCTG
Source organism: Streptomyces sp. R-07 (assembly GCF_049913175.1). NCBI lineage: Bacteria > Bacillati > Actinomycetota > Actinomycetes > Kitasatosporales > Streptomycetaceae > Streptomyces > Streptomyces sp. R-07. Next base: position 5,184,555 of record NZ_CP183978.1, on the reverse strand, counting down.
TCGAGTTTGGCGGGCTGCCCCCACCAGTGGGGGTTGCGGGTGAGGGTGACGTCGCCGCCCTTCCGGTCGATCGCCTTCAGCAGGAACGGTCCTGCGGTGGCCTTGAGGCTGGTGCGCGCCCCGTCGTTGAAGGCGTTCGGGGAGCCCATCACCTGCTTCGGGTAGAGCGGCGAGAAGAGGGACTGCCAGTCGGCGTAGGGCTTGGCGAAGGTGACCCGCACCTCCAGGTCGTTCTTGCCCCGCTCGATCTTCTCGATCCGCTCGTAGCCGGAGTTGCGGGCGGTCCAGTACGCGGTGTCGCGGCCGCTCAGCGCGCGCCACTGGGCCACGAAGTCGGGGGCGCCGATCTCGCGTCCGTCGCTCCACACCGCCTGCTGGTTGAGCTTGTAGAGGACGACCTGCTTGGGCTCGGTCTCGACGACCTGCGCGGTCTCCAGGTAGTCGGGGTTCAGTTTCGGCCGGCCCCGCTCGTCGAGCGTGTAGAGGGAGGGGAGCACGGCTCCGGCGATGCGCGAGGTGGTGCCGTCGGCGTCGGCCTGGAAGCTGTTGAGCGTGGTGGGCAGCGCGTCGACGGCCCAGCGGAGGGTGCCCCCGTCGGCGACCTTGTCGCGCGTCGCGGGCGCGTTGTCCTGGGCCGCGGCCGGGGTCTCGTCGGCCTCGTCGCCGGAGCTGCAGCCGGCGAGGACGGTGACGGCGAGGACCGCGCTGGTGAGGGCCGCGACGGAGCGGAGCGTGCGGGAGCGGGGGCTCCTGGAGCATGTCCTCCCGCGAGGGGCGCCGATCTGGGACATGACTTGTACCCCTTCGTCCAGATTTATGCCATTTGGAGATGATCAGACCTATTGCTCATACACTGAAAAGGACGGAGCGGATTCGGCCACGGCGACACGGCGGCACGACGGACAAACCCCACTCGTGCGGCCCAATACCGCGGCGGCCGGGCGCTCCGGACGAGTGGAAACCCGTGCACATGGCTTCCCAAGCGGGATGTGACGCGCGACACTCCTGCCGAAGCCGCTCGCGGAAGTGAGGGCAACCCATGTCCGTTCAGGACGATCTGGCGGCCGTCAAGCGTCGCCTGCAGGACCTGGAGCACACGGTCGAAGAGCTGGAGCGCCGCGTCGGTACGGAGCGGGGCGCGCCCCGGGCGCAGACCGCCGGCCGCGCCGAGAGTCTGGTGACCATCCCCGACACCCCGTACGACAGCGGGCTGTGGACGGACACGGACGACGAGGGACTGGGAGCACGCGACCGTCACGCGCCGTAGGACGTACCGGCAACCGACCGTAGGAGGCCCTGTTGGCCACAGGTACGCAACCCCCGACGAGTCACGGAGCGGCGACGGGGGTGCGCTCCCCGGGGCGCGCCTCCATCGCCGCCCGCCATCTGCGCACCGACCGCTGGTGGCTCTCCCCCGCCGCCACGGCCGCCGGACTGCTCGCCTTCGTCGCGTACTCGACGTGGCGGGCCTTCGCGAACGCCCACTACTACGCCGCCCCCTACGTCTCCCCGTTCTACTCGCCCTGCCTCGCGGAGAACTGCGTCCCCATGCGGGGCGGACCGAACTGGGAGGTCTTCGGCAGCTGGTGGGGGCTCTCCCCCGCCCTGCTGATCCTGGTCTTCCCGCTGGGCTTCCGGCTGACCTGCTACTACTACCGCAAGGCGTACTACCGGGGATTCTGGGCCGCTCCCCCGGCCTGCGCGGTCGCCGAACCCCACCGGGCGTACACCGGCGAGACCCGCTTCCCGCTGCTCCTGCAGAACCTCCACCGGTACTTCTTCTACGCGGCGCTGCCGGTCGCCGGGATCCTCACGTACGACACCGCGCTGACCTTCCGGAACGCCGACTACGCGTGGGGCCACGCCGGGCTCGGGACGCTGGTCTTCCTCGTCAACATCGTCCTCATCTGGGCGTACACCCTCTCCTGCCACTCCTGCCGGCACATCGTCGGCGGCCGGCTGAGGCACTTCTCGAAGCACCCCGTCCGCTACCGGCTGTGGACCTGGGTGGGGCGCCTGAACCGGCGTCACATGCAACTCGCCTGGGCGTCGCTGATCAGCGTCGCCGTCTGCGACCTGTACGTGTACCTGCTCGCCACCGGCGCCTTCGACGACCCGAGGTTCTTCTGACATGAGTCCTGTGAGCTCCGTGGAACGGCAGCGGTGGGACGTGGTCGTGGTCGGCGCGGGCGGCGCCGGGCTGCGGGCCGCGATCGAGGCGCGCCGGGCCGGCGCGCGCACCGCCGTGATCTGCAAGTCCCTCTTCGGCAAGGCGCACACGGTGATGGCCGAGGGCGGCATCGCCGCCTCCATGGCGAACGCCAACGAGCACGACGACTGGAAGACGCACTTCCGGGACACCATGCGCGGCGGGAAGTTCCTCAACCAGTGGCGGATGGCCGAACTGCACGCCCAGGAGGCCCCCGAGCGGGTCTGGGAGCTGGAGACCTGGGGCGCGCTCTTCGACCGGACGCCGGACGGCCGGATCTCCCAGCGGAACTTCGGCGGCCACGAGTACCCCCGGCTCGCGCACGTCGGCGACCGCACCGGTCTCGAACTCCTGCGGACCCTCCAGCAGAAGGCCGTGGCGCTCCAGCAGGAGGACCACCGCGAGACCGGCGACCACGAGGCGCACCTGAAGGTCTTCCAGGAGTTCACCGTCACCCGGATCCTGAAGGACGCCGACGGGCGGGTCTCCGGGGTCTTCTGTTACGAGCGGGAGAGCGGGCGCTTCCTCGTCCTGGAGGCGCCCGCGGTCGTCCTCGCGACCGGCGGCATCGGCAAGTCCTTCAAGGTGACCTCGAACTCCTGGGAGTACACCGGCGACGGCCACGCGCTTGCCCTGCTGGCCGGGGCGCCGCTGGTGAACATGGAGTTCGTGCAGTTCCACCCGACCGGCATGGTCTGGCCGCCGTCGGTGAAGGGGATCCTGGTCACCGAGTCGGTACGGGGCGACGGCGGGGTGCTGAGGAACTCCGAGGGCCGGCGCTTCATGTTCGACTACGTCCCCGACGTCTTCAAGGAGAAGTACGCCGAGTCGGAGGAGGAGGGCGACCGCTGGTACGAGGACCCCGAGCACAACCGGCGCCCGCCCGAGCTGCTGCCGCGCGACGAGGTGGCGCGGGCCATCAACGCCGAGGTCAAGGCGGGGCGCGGCTCCCCGCACGGCGGGGTGTTCCTGGACGTGTCCACCCGGATGCCGGCGGAGACGATCCGCCGCCGGCTGCCCTCGATGTACCACCAGTTCAAGGAGCTGGCGGACGTCGACATCACGGCCGAGGCGATGGAGGTCGGACCGACCTGCCACTACGTGATGGGCGGAGTCGCCGTCGACTCCGAGACGGCGGCGACCGTCGGGGTGCCCGGACTCTTCGCGGCCGGCGAGGTCGCGGGCGGCATGCACGGCTCCAACCGGCTCGGCGGGAACTCGCTCTCCGACCTGCTGGTCTTCGGCCGGCGGGCCGGTCTCCACGCGGCGCAGTACGCGATGTCGGGGGCCGGCGGCGGGGTCGCCGAGGAGGACGTGACCGCCGCGCGGGCGGAGGCGCTGGCGCCGTTCGACGGTCTTCCGGAGGGCGGCGGGGAGAACCCTGCCGTGGAGAACCCGTACACCCTCCACCAGGAGCTCCAGCAGACGATGAACGACCTCGTCGGGATCATCCGGCGGGAGGGCGAGATGGCCGAGGCCCTGGAGCGGATCGCCGCACTGCGCGAGCGGGCCCGGCGGGTCGTCGTCGAGGGCCACCGGCAGTTCAACCCCGGCTGGCACCTCGCCCTCGACCTGCGGAACATGCTCCTGGTCAGCGAGTGCGTGGCCCGGGCCGCCCTGGAGCGCACCGAGTCCCGGGGCGGGCACACCCGCGAGGACCGTCCGGCGATGGAGCGGTCGTGGCGCCCGGTGAACCTGCTCTGCCGGGCCGCGGACGGCGGCGGCGTCGCCCTGGAACGGGTGCGCACCGAACCGATCAGGCCCGATCTGCTCGCCCTCTTCGAGAAGGAGGAGCTGGCGAAGTACCTGGCGGAGGAGGAGCTGGACGCATGAGCACGTATCAGGCCCACTTCCGGATCTGGCGGGGCGACACCGACGGCGGGGAGCTGACGGACTACACCGTCGAGGTGCACGACGGCGAGGTGGTCCTCGACATCGTCCACCGGCTCCAGGCCACCCAGACCCCCGACCTGGCCGTGCGCTGGAACTGCAAGGCCGGCAAGTGCGGGTCGTGCTCGGCCGAGATCAACGGCCGGCCCCGGCTGATGTGCATGACCCGCATGTCGGTCTTCGCCCGGGACGAGGTCGTCACCATCACCCCGATGCGGGCCTTCCCGGTCGTCCGCGACCTGGTCACGGACGTCTCCTTCAACTACGCGAAGGCCCGGGAGATCCCGGCGTTCGTGCCGCCCGCCGGGCTCGGCCCCGGCGAGTACCGGATGAAGCAGGAGGACGTGGACCGCTCGCAGGAGTTCAGGAAGTGCATCGAGTGCTTCCTGTGCCAGGACACCTGCCATGTGGTGCGCGACCACGAGGAGAACAAGGAGGCCTTCGCCGGGCCCCGCTTCCTCATGCGGGTCGCGGAGCTCGACATGCACCCCCTGGACGCGGCGGAGGAGGCCGGACTCGACCGGCGGCGGACCGCGCAGGAGGAGCACGGCCTCGGCTACTGCAACATCACCAAGTGCTGCACCGAGGTCTGCCCGGAGTCCATCCGGATCACCGACAACGCCCTGATCCCGCTGAAGGAGCGGGTCGTGGACCGGAAGTACGACCCGCTGGTCTGGCTCGGGAAGACGATCAGGCGACGGAAGGCGTGAGGTCGGGCCGCCGGGCCGCGCTCCGGGTCAGAGCCAGCCCGCGCGGTACGCCGCCCAGTCGCCCTCCCGCGCGGCGAAGTCGACGTACAGGGCGAGGCCGAACCGCTCGCGGCCCGGGTCGGTCCGGCCCAGGCCGAGTCTCGCGCCCTTGACGGCCGCGGCGACCGTCTCCGCGTCCTCGTGGTGGCCGAGGTCGTCCTCGTGGAAGAAGGGGAGGCCCATGAGCAGGTCGGTCGTCTCGGGGGTCGCTTCGAGGGCGAGGGCGGTCTGCTGGGCGACGTACCCGCCGTACAGGCCCTCCAGCGGCATCCAGGTGTCGTACGACATGACGGCGATCTGGTCGACGCGCCGGGCGACCTCGCCGAAGAACTCCTGCGACCACCACTTCTCGCTGCCGCTCAGCGCGCCGTTCACCGTGTGCGCGCCCGGCAGCGGGTCGATCTGGTGGGCGGCGACCGAGAGCGGGACCTTGCGGGCCCGGGTCAGCTTTCCCAGGTCGTCGAGGAGGGAGAGGTAGTCCCGGTCGTCGGAGTGCAGCGGCTCCAGGTCGAAATGGACCCCGTCGAAGCCGGCGTCGAGGATCTGCCGTGCCGAGCCGACCACGGCCCGGCGGGACCCGGCGTCCTCCAGGCGCAGCCCCGTGGGGCCCTCGGTGGCGAGGACGTCACCCAGCCAGGCCTGCACGCGTATCCCGGGCATCGCGCGGTGCACCCCGTCGATCAGCCACTTCGCGCGGGGGTACTTCGCCGCCGGCAGCGTGCCGTCGTGCTCCAGGGGCCCGGCGTGCACGTACAGGTCGCGTATGCCGCTGTCCTTCAACCGCGCGGCGAGGGCCGCGAGGTCGGCGTCCTTCTTCCGCCCGTCGACCCAGGCGTGCCCGATCCAGTAGGCGTCCTTGCCGCGGGTGCGCGCGTCCTCCCTGAGGTCGCCCGTGTAACTGACGCGCAGGGCAAGGGCCCCGAAGAGCGGGGGCACCACGAGCAGCAGGACGAGGCCGAGGACGAACCAGCGCCCCCGCCTCCACACACGCCTCGGCCGTCCGTCCACCCGTGCCCCCCAAGAGCCGTCGCGTCACTGGAACCACCGTAGCGGCGGCTACTGACAGTGACGCCCGGGCGGCCGGAACGGTTTCCGGACGGCAGGGGTCCGGTCGCGGGCGGGCCCAGGTCCGGTCGCGGGCGGGCGGGCCCAGGTCCGGTCGCGACCGGGCGTCAGGCAGACGGTCGACGGGCGTCGGTCCGGTCGCGGGTGACCGTCAGGCCGACGGGCGTCGGTCCAGTCGCGAGCGCGCATACGCGGACATAACCTCCCCTTTGTGACGCGAATAGCCACCCGAGCCCTTCTCGCGGTACTGGTGGCGGCGTGGTGGATCCTCGTGCCCGCCGTACACGGTGCCCACGCCGACGCCCCCGTCGCCCTGTCCCGGGACGGGCAGATCACCGACCGGGTGGACGCCCTCGGCGACCGCCGGGCCTCCGTGGTCCAGGCACTCGACCGGCTCTACGACGACCGGCGGGTCCAGCTCTTCGTCGTCTACGTACGGGACTTCTCCGGGCGCTCGGGCCCGAGCTGGGCCGACGCCACCGCGGAGCGCAACGCGCTCGGCCTCGACGACGTCCTGCTCGCCGTCGCCACCCACGACCGGCAGTACGGCTACTCGGCCGACGCCGGCTCCCGCTTCACCCAGGCCCAGCTCGACGAGGTCGCGCGGACCGCGATCGAACCCGCCCTGCGGCAGAACGACTGGGCCGGTGCCGCCATCGGCGCGGCGAACGGCTACGACGCCGTCCTCGCCGGCCGGCCCGTCCCCACCCCGGCCCTCACCCCCGGGCCCGCCGACCCCGGCGCCGCGGCCGACGACGGCACCTCGGCGACCGACCTCGTGCTGCCCCTGGTCCTCGTCGGCGGCGCGGGGGCCGTGGCGGCCTACGCGTACACCAAACGGCGGCGGCGGGCCGAGACCCGCACCACGCCGCGGGGCGGGCAGGGCTGGGGCCCTCCGAAGGAACCCGTACCGCCGTCCCTGGACGAGCTCGACGGGGAGGCCCGCCGGACACTGGTCGCCACCGACGACGCCGTCCGCACCAGCCAGGAGGAACTCGGCTTCGCGTCCGCCCAGTTCGGCGAGGAGGCGGTGCGTCCCTTCACCGAGGCGGTCGACTTCGCCGAGGAGCAGCTGACGGCCTCGTTCCGGCTGCGGCAGAAACTCGACGACGCCTTTCCCGAGGACGACGCGACCCGCCGGACCATGCTCGACGAGATCCTCCGCCGCTGCGCCGAGGCGAACGCGCGTCTCGACGCCGAGACGGAGGACTTCGACCGGCTCCGCGCCCTGGAGCGCACGGCCCCGGAGGCGCTGGCCGTGGTGGAGGCCGCCTTCCGGGAGCAGACCGGGCGGATCGGCATCGCCGAGGCCGCGCTGGCCTCGATGCGCGAGCGGTACGCGGAGACGGCGGCCGCGCCCGTCGCCGGCGACGTCGAGCAGGCGAAGGACCGGCTCGTGTTCGCGACGACCCACATCAATCGGGCCCGCCAGCAGATCGACGCCGATGACAACGGCGGGGCCGCCGTGCACATCCGGGCCGCCGAGGGCGCCGTGGACCAGACGGCCCGGCTGATCGAGGCGGTGGACCGGCGGGCGCAGGAGCTGGCCGAGGCCGTGGGAAAGCTGCCCGGCGCGCTCGCGGAGACGGACGCGGACCTCGCGGAGGCCCGGGGGCTGCTGAAGGGGACCGCCGAGGGGGTGTCCACGGCCGATCTCCAGGGCCGGATCGCCCGCGCCGAGTCGGTGCTCACCGAGGTGCGGCGCGGTGTGGACGCCGGGCGGTACGACCCGATCGACGCCCTGCGCCGGGTCGAGGAGGCCGACACGGTGCTCGACGAGGCACTGGAGGGCGCGCGGGAGCGCGAGTCGGGTACGCGGCGCGCCCGCGCACTCCTCGATCAGGTGATGCTGACGGGCCGCTCGGCGATCGGGGCGGCCTCCGACTACATCACCACGCACCGGGGCGCGGTGGGCAGCGAGGCCCGTACGCGCCTCGCCGAGGCCCAGCGCCGCTGGGAGAAGGCACGGTCGCTCGCGGCCGCCGACGACCCCCAGGCGGCCCTGGTGGAGGCCCAGCAGGCGGACACGCTGGCGCGGCGCGCCCAGGACCTGGCCGAGCAGGACGTCCGGACGTACGGGAACCCGAACGGCCTGGGCGGTGCGACTGGAGTGGGAGGAAGCGGTGGCGGCGGGCTCGGCGGTGCGGTGCTCGGCGGCATCGTCCTCGGCGGACTGTTCGGCGGTGGACGGGGAGGCGGACATGGGGGGTTCGGTGGAGGTTCGGGGGGCGACGGCGGGGGCGGGGGTTTCGGGGGTGGAGGTTTCGGCGGCGGGCCCGGCAGCTTCGGCGGCAGCGGCACACGCGGTCGGCTGGGCGGCGGAGGCCGTTTCTGAGGACGGCCGTCCTCTCCCTTCCGTCCCTTCGAGGAGATGAGCCATGAGCAGCAAGCAGACCGTTCTCGGCCGGGTCACCCAGCTCGCGAAGGCCAACATCAACGCGCTGCTGGACCAGGCGGAGGATCCGCAGAAGATGCTGGACCAGCTGATCCGCGACTACTCGAACAACATCGCGGAGGCGGAGGAGGCGGTGGCGGCGACCATCGGCAACCTCCGGCTGATGGAGCAGGACCACCTGGAGGACGTGGAGGCGGCGAAGGAGTGGGGCGGCAAGGCGCTCGCCGCGAGCCGGAAGGCGGACGAGCTGCGGAGCGGCGGGCAGACGGCGGAGGCGGACCGCTTCGACAACCTGGCGAAGGTGGCCCTGGGCCGCCAGCTGCAGTCGGAGAAGGAGGCGCGGACGGCGGAGCCGACGATCGCCGCGCAGACCGAGGTGGTGACGAAGCTCAGGACCGGCCTCGACCAGATGAAGGCGAAGCTGGGCGAGCTGAAGGCCAAGCGCGACGAGCTGGTCGCCCGCGCGAAGTCGGCCCAGGCGCAGAACCGGATGATGGACGCCGTGAAGAACGTCGACGTGCTCGATCCGACGAGCGAGCTGAGCCGCTTCGAGGACAAGGTGCGCCGCGAGGAGGCGAAGGCGCTGGGCAAGCAGGAGCTCGCCGCCTCCTCGCTGGACGCCCAGTTCGAGCAGCTGGACGCGCTCGGCGACAGCGCCGAGATCGAGGCCCGGCTGGCCGCGCTCAAGGCCTGATCCGGCGGCTCCTCGCGTACGCGTGAGCGCGCCTCAGAACATGCTGAGGAGCTGTTCCACCGTGGGCTCCGTCGCCCCCTCGCCGTCCGGCAGGGCCAGTTCGAACCAGACGGTCTTGCCGCGCGGGGTGCGGCGCGAGCCCCAGGAAGAGGAGAGCAGCCCGACGAGCTGGAGGCCGCGGCCGCCCTCGTCGGTGTCCCGGGCCCTGCGGCGTCGAGGCTGGACGAGACCGGCGTCCCAGACCTCGCAGACGAGGGTGCGGTCGCGCAGCAGGCGCAGCCGGATCTCCCCCTCGCCGTAGCGCAGGGCGTTGGTGACGAGCTCGCTGACGAGGAGTTCGACGGTGTCGACGAGCGGTTCGAGGTCCCAGGCCGCGAGCTGGGCGCGGGCGAGTTCGCGGGCCCGGCCGACGGAGCGGGGCTCCCTGGGCAGCTGCCAGTCGCCGACCGCCTCGCTGGGCAGCCCCTGGATCCTGGCCATGAGGAGGGCGATGTCGTCCTCGCCGTGTCCGGTGTTCAGGCTGGTGAGGACCCGGTCGCAGACGTCCTCCAGGGGGCGGGCCGGGTCGGTGAGCGCGCGCCGGAAGGCCTGGAGTCCTTCGTCCAGGGGGTGGTCGCGGGACTCGACGAGCCCGTCGGTGTAGAGGGCGAGGAGGGCGCCCTCGGGCAGTTCGACCTCGACCTCCTCGAAGGGTTCCCCGCCGACACCGAGCGGCATCCCGGGGGGTACGTCGAGGAGCAGGGCCTCTTCGCCCGGTTCGACGAGGACCGGCGGGAGGTGCCCGGCGTTGGCGAAGGTGCAGCGGCGGGTGACCGGGTCGTAGACGGCGTAGACGCAGGTGGCGAGGTAGACCTCGGCGAGCTCGGGGCCGCGGTTCTTGTGGGTGCGGGACTGCTGTGCGCCGATCGGTGCGCCGAGGCCGCGGGCGATCTCGTCGAGGTGGGAGAGGACTTCGGCGGGTTCCAGGTCGAGCTGGGCGAGGGTGCGGACGGCGGTGCGGAGTTCGCCCATGGCGACGGCGGCGCGCAGGCCGCGGCCCATGACGTCGCCGATGACGAGGGCGGTGCGATGGCCGGGGAGCTCGATGACGTCGAACCAGTCGCCGCCGACCTCGGTGGCGGCGGTGCCGGGGAGGTAGCGGCAGGCGATGTCGAGTCCCGCGGCCTCGGGGTCGCCGGGCGGGAGCAGGCTGCGCTGGAGGATCAGGGCGCGCTCGTGCTCGCGGCGGTAGAGGCGCGCGTTGTCGATGCAGACGGCGGTGCGGGCGGCGAGTTCGACGGCGAGGGCCCGGTCGCGCTCCCCGAAGGGCTCGCTGCCCTTGGTGCGGGAGAACTGGACGAGGCCGACGACGGTGTCGTGGGCGACCATCGGGACGACCAGGGTGGACTGGACGAGCTCTCCTTCGGAGCCCGGGACCGTCCGGATCCGGCCCGTGCGCAGGGCTCCGGCGCAGGGCGAGTTGAAGGGGTAGCGGTGGACGGCCCCGACCTCGATGGGGACGGGTCCGCAGCAGCCGCTGCCCGGGCCGTGCCCCTCGTCGGTCCTGAGGGGGGTGTCGGAGACGGCGCTGGCGAAGGCGACCCTGCGGAGTTCGGCGCTGCCCGCCCCGTAGCCGACGTCGTGGGAGTTGCCCCAGCGGCCGGGCGGGGCCTCGTCGCCGGTGAGCAGGCCCTGGTAGAGGTCGACGGAGGCGAGGTCGCAGAAGCCGGGGACGGCGACGTCGAGGAGCTCGCGGGCGGTGGCCTCCAGGTCGAGGGAGTTGCCGATGCGGGCGCCGGCCTCGTTGAGGAGGGCGAGGTTGCGGCGGGCGCTGGCGGCCTCCCTGGCCGCGTTGTGGCGGCGGGTGACGTCGATGCCGAGGCCGGCGACGCCGATCGGGCGGCCGGAGCCGCTGTGCACGCGGTAGAGGTTGATGGACCAGTGGCGGCGGTCCCTGGCGCCGGGGGCGGCGCCGACGATCTGGAAGTCGGTGACGGACTCGCCGGTCTCCAGGACCCGCCGGAGGGCGGTGGTCATCCGGTCGGCCTCGGCGTGGCCCAGGTAGTCGTGGACGGTCCGGCCGCGGTGGTCGTCGGCCTCGCCGCCGAAGACGGTGGCGAAGCGCCGGTTGGCCCGCTTCACGGTGAGGTCGGTGCCGAAGAGGAGGAAGCCGAAGGGGGATTGGCCGAATATCGCCTGGGAGGCGGCGAGGTCCGTCTCGATGCGGCGGAGTGCGCGTACGTCGACGACGATGCACAGCGCGGCCCGTTCCCCGGCCTGGGTCTCGCTCGGCATGACGTACATCTCGGCGATGCCCCGGGGCCGGTCCTCGCCGGGCATGCGGAACGGGACGAGGCCCGTCCACTCCTTGCCGTCGAGGATCTCCTTGACCCGCCGGTGGCCGCGCTCGCGCAGGTCGGCGGGCATGAAGGCCTCGACGGGGTCCTTGCCCCTGGCCTCCTCCGCGGTGACCCCGAAGAGGTCCACGGCCCTTCGGCTCCACTGCTCGACGAGGCCGTCGGGCCCGATCGAGAAGGAGGCCACCCGGATGTAGTCATAGATGGAGCCGGGCGGGCTGCTCTGCCACACGACGCCGCCGCTCGCCGTCTCAGGTATCTCGCTCACGCGACCGTCCCCTCCAGCTCACCGCACCGGACCGGCCATGCCCGCAGTATTCAATACGGCAGGCCCCGACGGCACGACGTTCACGATCACAGGGTGGTCTCGTTCGTCCCTCGCCGAGTACCGGTGATCGTTGTCCCACCCTGTTTACTCACCAGGGAGAGCCAGCTCGAACCATACGGTTTTGCCCGTCCTTCCTCTACGGGTTCCCCAGCGGCGTGCGGAACAGGCCACGAGACCGAGCCCTCGACCCCCTTCGTCCTCGGGCCCCGGGACCCGCTCGGTCGGTGGATCCGGAAGCGGATCGGAAACCTCCACCAGGAGCGCCGGCGGATGCGCCGGGTCGGCGCCGTCGGAGCGGGGGCGGACCAGGCGGACCCCGATGGGGCCGGAGGCGTACCGCAGGGAGTTGGTCACCAGCTCGCTGACCAGCAGGACGGTCACATCGCCGAGGGCCTTGTCGAGCTCCCAGGCACGCAGGGTCTCGCGCACCGCGTGGCGAGCCGTGCGCACGGCGTTCGCCTCCGCCGGGAAGTTCCACTCCGCGCGGTCGCCGTCGGTGTCGATCACACCCGATCACTTCCCCAGCCGTGCGTCAGCAGGAAGGTCCATGCCCCCTCCCAAGGGGTCATTTTGGACATACCCGCTATTTGGGACGGGATATCCCGTCGGGGGCGTCAGCGGGCGCACGGTGGCACGAACGGCGTAGGGAGAGTCAGCCGCGCGCTCCGTCGGCGGGGGCCGCCGGGAGTCTCAGCGCGGCCTCGGCGACGGCGGGGCGGTCCTGGTCGAGCCAGTCGACCGAGTCCAGCTCGCGCCGGGAGAGCCAGCGCAGCTCGTCGTGGTCCTCCAGGGGGCGCGGTTCGCCGGAGAGCAGCCGGGCGGTCCACACCCGCAGGACGTATCCGGGCTTCAGCGGCCACTCGCCGGGGATGCGCTCGCCGGGCTCGACCTCCACGCCGAGCTCCTCCCGGAGTTCACGGACCAGGGCCTCTTCCGGGCTCTCGCCCTGTTCGAGCTTGCCGCCGGGGAGTTCCCATCGGCCGGCGAGCTCGACGGGGGCGCTGCGCCGCGCGGCGAGCAGCCGCCCCCGGTCGTACAGGGCGCCCGCGACGACGACCACGACGCCGGCCCCCTGGCCGGGGCCGGCGTCGCGGTGGGGCTCGTGGGGCGCGGCGGGGTCGGTGGTGCGTTCCGTCATGGGCGCGAGCGTAGCCCGGCCCGGCCGGTGCCCGCCGGGGTCAGAGGGCGGGGCTGCCGATGTGCTCGACCCAGTAGAGCTGCTTGTGACCGCGGTCGTCGAGGCTGTCCGCGATCTTCTGGGCTTCGTCCTTGGTCGCGTACCGCCCCACCCGGTAGCGGTTGCCGTTGTCGTCCTGGCGTATGACGAGCCAGGAAAGGACGGGGCCGCTGTCGGTCATCAGACTTCTCCCTCCGCCGGTCCGGGCGCCGCTAAGGATCTCCGGGAAACCGCAATCCGCATATGCCGGAGCTTACGCCTGACCTTCACACAGCGGATACGGGTTTTCACAAAGAGGCACGGATCGGCCGGGAACCGACGGAAGGAGGCCGAAGGTCACGCGCCGGGCGCCGCCGCGGGGACGGTCGGCACCGGCATCAGGACGGGGCCGCCGGCGCCCTCGGGGTCCTTGCGGCAGACGTCCCCGCAGGTGGCGTCGAGCGAGCAGCAGAGGGAGCAGACCGGGCCGGACCGCACGGGGCAGTCGGCGATGTCCGGCAGCTCGTAGGCCGTCTCGCACTCCGCGCAGATGTGGGTGGCCCGCTCGTCGGCGACCTCGGCCCCGGGGCCGTTCACCGTGTTGGGGCGGGCCAGGTAGTAGCGGCCCCTGGTCGCCCAGGCGATGAGCGGGCAGAGCACGACGGCGAGGCCGGCGGCGATGAAGGTGGAGAACGCCTCGGCGTAGGTGCCGAAGAGACCGAAGAAGGCGAGGATCGAGACGACCGAGGCGATGACCATGGCACCGAAGCCGGCGGGGTTCACCGCGTACAGATAGGCGCGTTTGAACTCGATGTACGGGGGGCTCCAGCCGGCCCGCTTGTTGATGACGAGGTCGGCGGCGACGGCCGCGATCCAGGCGATGCCGACGTTGGAGTAGAACCCGAGCAGCTTGTTCAGGGCGGCGAACATGTTCATCTCCATCAGCGTCAGCGCGACGGCGAGGTTGAGGAAGATGTACCAGACGCGCCCGGGGTGACGGTGGGTGACGCGGGAGAAGAAGTTCGACCAGGACAGCGAGCCGCTGTAGGCGTTGGTGACGTTGATCTTGACCTGGGAGACGATCACGAACAGCGCGGCGGCGGGCAGCGCGAACGAGCCGAGCCAGGGCCTCAGCGCCTCGATCTGCGGGGCGATCGGCTCCAGGGCGTGGGTCTTGCCGACGGCCTCCAGGGCCACGAAGGCGAGGAACGCGCCGCCGAGCTGCTTGGCCGCGCCGATCACGACCCAGCCGGGCCCTGCGGCCAGCACGGCGAGGTTCCAGCGGCGCCTGTTGACCTCCGTCCTGGCGGGCATGAAGCGCAGATAGTCGGCCTGCTCGCCGATCTGGGCGATCAGGGAGAGCGCGACGCCCGTGCCGAGACCGAAGCCGATCCACGAGAAGCCCGCTCCCGCGCCTTCCGTACCGCCGAAGGAGGCGAAGGCGCCCCAGGCGTCGGGGGCTTCGAAGGCGAGCACGACGAAGGGCAGCACCAGGCCGACGAGCCAGACCGGCTGGGTCCAGGCCTGCACCTTGGCGAGGGCGCCCATGCCGCGGAAGACGATCGGGATGACGATCAGGGTCGTGAGGAGATAGCCGACCTGCACCGGCAGGCCGACGGCCTGGTGCATGGCCTGGGCCATGATCGAGCCTTCGAGGGCGAAGAAGATGAAGGTGAAGGAGGCGTAGATGAGCGAGGTGAGCGTGGAGCCGAAGTAGCCGAAGCCGGCGCCGCGCGTGATGAGGTCCATGTCCAGGCCGTACTTCGCGCAGGCCCGGGCGATGGGGATGCCGGTGAGGAAGATGAGGACGGCGGCGGTGAGGATCGAGGCGAGGCCGCTGCCGAAGCCGTAGGTGAAGACGATCGAGGCGCCGATCGCGAAGTCGGCGAGGTAGGCGATGCCGCCGAGGGCGGTGCCGGCGACGGTCCCGGGCGACCAGCGCCGGAAGGAGTGCGGGGCGTACCGCAGCGAGTAGTCCTCGCGGCTCTCGTCCGCGGCGAGCTTCGCGTAACTGCGGCGGGGGCCGGCGGGCGGCGGCGCGGCCTCCCCGAGTGCCTGAACGGCCTGGGAGGTGCCCCCAACCGGCTCCGGGGTGGGTGTGGTGACCGTGTCCGTCATGAGGGTTCCTGTCGTCCGACCGGGTCGCGGGTACGGACGAGGAAGGTAGGAGCCGCGCGTGACGGCGGCCGACGGCGCGTGATTGCGGCGCGGTTACGCGACCTGACGCCCCGTTAACTCCTGGTCACAAGCCCCGGACACCCGGCCCCGCTGACCGGTGGGCCCGCCGCCGCCCCCGCCGGACGGCCACCCCGACGCCGGCCCGGCACCACCGAACGGCCACCCCCGCAGCGACCCAGCCCCTCCGACCGTTTGCCCGGCACCGGCCCGGCACCGCCGAACTGTCACTCCGGCACGGGCCTCACCGCACCGGCAGGTGGTAGGAGACGCGGTAGCGGTCCGCCGGGACGACGACGTCGGCCGTCTCGACCGCGCGGCCCGAGGCGTAGTACGTCCGCTCCAGGACCATCACCACGTGCCCCGGCACGCCGCCCAGGGCCAGGAGTTCCTCCGCGAGGCCGGGCCGGGCCCCCACCTCCTCCACCACGTTGTCGACGACCACGTCGATGGCCGCCATGCGCTCGACGACGCCGCAGCCGCCCAGGGGGCCCTCCTCGGGCAGCATGACCGGCGTCCGGCCGGTGACGGCGAGGGGCTCCCAGGAGGTGGAGACCATCATGGGCTCGCCCCCGTCCCGGTACACGTACCGCGTGCGCATCACCCGCTCCCCCGGCTCGATGCCGAGCCGCTCTGCCACCTCGGCGCCCGCCGGCTCCTGCTCGCTGCGCGACTCCCAGGTGCCGCGGGCCCCTTCGGCGGCCTGCTCCTGACGGAAGGGGCTGGCTCCGGACACGGGGCGGTAGCCGGAGCGGGCGATCCGGCGCGGCACGGGACGCTCGCGCACATACGTGCCCGAACCCGAGCGCCCCTCCACGAGCCCCTCGGCCATGAGCACCTTGCGGGCCTCCAGCGCGACGGTGTCCGACACCCCGTACTCCTCGCGGATGCGTGCCTGCGAGGGGAGGCGGGTATGCGGCGGAAGCGAGCCGTTGGCGATCTTCTCCCGCAGATCGCTCGCCACGCGCAGATAGGCGGGCTGCTCACCGAACGTCACTGGACACTCCCCTCAGGTTGACTGACAGCTACAGCCTGACAACCGACGGTCGCGATCCGCAAGCATGGGCCAAAGTTTCACTCGAAGTGATGAAACGCCTGGCTACCCGCGGTCACCCCGGAGGGATGCGGACGAACCCCTTGACCCCTATTGGTCCAGACCAATAGGTTCCTGCCCGCACGCTCCATCCCGCCCCGCACAGGAACGAGCCCATGCGCCCCAGAGCCATGACCAAGCCGGCCTTCGCCTTCGCCGCCGCGGCCGCCCTCGGTCTCCTCGCCACCCTGGCCCCCGCCGCCGACGCGCACCAGCGGTCCCCGCGCACGTCCGCGCAGGCGTCCCCGCGGACATCCCCGCACACGCCCGCGCCCAAGCGGATCGGCTACTTCACCCAATGGGGCATCTACGGCCGGAACTTCCAGGTCAAGGATCTGCAGACGAGCGGCACCGCCGCCAAGCTGACCCACATCAACTACGCCTTCGGCGTGGTCGGCCCGGACGGCACCTGCCTCATGGGCAACGCCCCCGGCTCGGACCCCTGGGCCGACTACGTCCGCCCCGTCGGCGCCGCGAACTCCGTGGACGGCACCGGTGACACCGCCGACCAGCGCCTGGCCGGGAACTTCAACGAACTGCGCGAGCTCAAGGCCGAGAACCCCGGCCTCAAGGTCATGATCTCGCTGGGCGGCTGGAGCGGCTCCGCGCACTTCTCCGACGCGGTGCGCACCGACGCCGGACGCAAGGCCCTCGTCGCCTCATGCGTCGACACGTACATCAAGGGGAACCTGCCCGTCGACGGCGCCCGCGGCGGCGCCGGGGCCGCCGCCGGACTCTTCGACGGCATCGACCTGGACTGGGAGTGGCCCGGCTCGGACGGCGCCCCGGGGAACGTGATCCGCCCGGAGGACAAGCCCCACTTCACCGCGCTCGTACGGGAGTTCCGCACGCAGCTCGACGCCTACGGGCGCTCGCTGCCGCGGCGCGTCCACTACGACCTCAGCGCCTACGTGCCCACCGCCCCCGCCAAGATCGACGCGGGCTTCGACGTCGCGAGGATCATGCGGGACCTCGACTTCGTGAACCTCCAGGGCTACGACTTCCACGTCTCCGGCGAGAAGACCACCGCCCAGCAGTCCGCCCTCTTCGCCAAGGACGACTTCAGCGTCGACCAGACCGTGAGGGCCTGGCTGCGCCGCGGCGCCCCCGCCCACAAGCTCGTGGTCGGCATGCCCTTCTACGGCCAGGGCTGGACCGGCGTGGCCGGCGGCGGCGACGGCCTCGGGCAGCCGGCGACCGGGCCCGCCCCGGCGACCTGGACGGCGGGCTCCGAGGACTACAAGTTCCTGAAGAAGCTGGCGGATTCGGGGACGTACACGCTGCACCGGGGACACCGGAACGGCCACGCGTGGCTCTTCGACGGCACCACCCTGTGGACGTACGACGACCCGACCGTCCTGCGCACCAAGGCGTCCTACATCCGGCAGCGCGGGCTCGGCGGCGCGATGGTCTGGTCCCTCGACGGGGACACCCCGGACGGCGAGCTGATCACCGCCATCGACCGGGGCCTGACCCCGCGCTGACAATCCTCGCCCCCTCCCCATGAGCCGCGGACCGGTACCCCGCCGCTCACGGTGCTCCGGAACGGCGGTCGGTCACGGGCCGCCGTCCCCGGTCCGCCGTCTCCGGTCCGCACACGACGGGGCCGGGCCTCCCTCAGAGGGAGACCCGGCCCCGTCCGCACGGCGAAGCGACCCGCTCAGGCCTGCGTGCCCTCGCCCGCCGGCGGTGTGCCCGTCAGGCCGAGCGAGATCCGCGCCTCCGCGCCCAGGTTCTCGGGAAGGGCGTCCCAGGCGGCGTCGTACGCCTCCCAGTAGGCGTCCGCGTCGGCCGCGTGCGCCAGCTTCGCCCACCGCTTCGAGGCCGCGTCGAGGTCCTTGCGGAGCGCCGCGACCGGGGCCGTGGAGTCGCCGGGCCAGGTGCGCTGTCCCAGGCTCGAGCGGGCCGCGTCGATCGCCACCAGGAGCTCCCCTGCCCATTCCTTGTTCGACGCGAAGTCCTCGTCCGCGTCGTCCTCGGGCTCCTCGTAGACGGCCGTCTCGATCGGGTTCACGGCCGTCAGGAAGAAGGTCTGGTCGAGGGTCAGCGTGGTCTTGTCCGAGCGCACCGAGCCGGAGAACTTCTTCCTCTCACTGGCGTACACGCAGGTCACCGCCCGGTCACCGGCCCGCCAGCTCTCCCTGCTCGGCATGTAGTAGTAGATCGAGACGTCCTTCGGGACCGCCCAGGTGTCCATCGCGTAAGTGGAGTTGACCGTCTCGCAGCGCTCCCCGGCGAGGTCGTCCAGCGTGTCGTCGCCAGGCCACTTGTCGAAGCCGGTCACCTTGAAGTCGCCGGTGACCTCGCCGTCGTGCGGGCGGGCGCAGTCGACGACGGTGACGTCCGTCGTGTAGTCCTCCAGCTTGCCGTCGCCGCTGAAGCACTGCCCGGTCCGCAGCGAGAACGTCGACCTGGCGCTTGCGGCCTCGTCCATGCCCTTCTTGAAGCCGTGCCACGCCGAGCTGAAGCCGCCGGTCGCGAGGCCGACGACGAGCAGCAGGGAGCTGAGGGCGGAGAGCACGATGCCGGCGATCGCGAGCCCCTTGCCCCCCTGGTCCTTCTTCTTGATCTGCGGCAGGGCGACGAGGCCGAGGATCAGGCCGAGGGGCGGGAGGCAGCAGACGATGCCGGACACGAGGGAGGCGACGGCCAGGCCGTTGGTGGAGCGGCGCGGCGGCTGCCCGTAGGGGACGGCGCCGGGCATGCCGGGCTGCCCGTACGGGGTGTACGGCATCCCCGGGGAGGTGTACGGCCCCGGGGCGGGCCATCCCCCGGGCTGCGGGCCGCCTGCGGGCGGCGGGATCGGCGGGGTCGGCTGGCTCGGCTCCACGAGTACGTACTCCTGTTGCGGGCGGGCGATGCGAACAAACGCTCGGTCGCGCATCGTACGGAAGGGGCGGTCGCCCGCAGGCGACCGCCCCCCCTTACGTCAGGTGTGGAACGTGCGGTGTGGGACGTGCGGTGTGGATCAGAACTGCAGGGCCCAGGAGTCGATCTTCCCGGTGTCGTAGGCCGCGTTGTCCGTGACCCGCAGCTTCCACGTGCCGTTGGCGACCTCCGAGGAGGCGTTCACGGTGTACGTGGTGTTGATGTTGTCCGCGCTGCCGCCGGTACCGAAGGCCTTCAGCGTGTACGCCGTGCCGTCGGGGGCGATCAGCTGGACCTGGAGGTCACCGATGTAGGTGTGGACGATGTTCACCGGCACCTGGAGGGCGGCGGGGGCGTTGCCCGTGACGCCGCTGACGGTGACCGGGGACTCGACGGTCGCGTTGTCGTTGATCGCGTAGTCCGCGGTGTTCTCGAACTTCGGGCCGGTGGGCGGCGGGGTGGTGGAACCGCCCACGTACAGCAGCTTGTTCGGGGAGCCGGTGCCGGGGCTGGTGACGACGTTGGGGGTGGCCGCGGTCGTCAGGGCCGTGGAGACCTGCGCCGGGGTCGCCGTCGGGTGGTCGGCCAGGTAGAGGGCGGCGGCGCCGACGACGTGCGGGGTCGCCATCGACGTACCGGAGATGGTGTTGGTGGCGGAGTCGCCGGTGTTCCAGGACGAGGTGATGGAGGAGCCGGGGGCGAAGAGGTCGAGGCCGCTGCCGTAGTTGGAGTAGCTGGCCTTGGCGTCGGTCGAGGTGGTGGCGCCGACGGTGATGGCCTCGGCCACGCGCGCGGGTGAGTGGTTGGCGGCGTTGTCGGTCTCGTTGCCGGCGGCGACCCCGTAGGTGACGCCGGAGGCGATCGAGTTGCGGACGGCGTCGTCGAGGACGCTGTCGACGCCGCCGCCGAGGCTCATGTTGGCGACGGCCGGCTTGACGGCGTTCCGCGTGACCCAGTCGATGCCCGCGACGACCTGCTCGGTGGTGCCGGAGCCGGAGTTGTCGAGGACGCGGACGCCGACGATCTTCGCCTTCTTGGCGACGCCGTACGTGGAGCCGGCGACGGTGCCGGCGACGTGGGTGCCGTGCCCGTGGCCGTCCTGGGCGGTGTTGTCGTTGTCGATGGCGTCGTAGCCGTAGGAGGCGCGGCCGCCGAAGTCGCTGTGGGTGATGCGTACGCCGGTGTCGATGATGTACGCCGTGACGCCCTGGCCCGCGGAGTCCGGATAGGTGTAGCTCTGGTTCAGCGGGAGGGCCTGCTGGTCGATCCGGTCGAGGCCCCAGGACGGCGGCGAGGGCTGGGTGCCGTCGACGTGGAAGACGCGGTTCTGGACGACCTTTTTCACGGCCGGGTCGGCCGCGAGCTTCCGCGCCTGGGCCTCGGAGAGCTCGACCGAGTAGCCGTTGATCGCCGTGGTGTACGTCCGCCTGATCTTCCCGCCGAACTTGGCGGCGACGGCCCGGCCCTTGGCGGTCTCCGCCTGCGCGGACTCGTCGAGGGTGACGATGTAGCTGCCGGGGACGGTGCCCTCGGCGCCGGCGTTCTCGATGACGCCCTCGGGGGCGGCCGGTGCGGCGGCCGCCGGGAGGGCGGTGAGGGAGCCGAGGGCGAGGGCGGCGACGGCGATGGCCGCCGCGGTGGCCGTCCGGCGGCGCGGTGCGCGCATCACTGACATGTGGGGGGTCCTCCTCGTGGGGTAAGGCAGGAGCACGACAGGACTGTGCCTGATCTAGGGCATGGACATGTCAATACGACACGGGAGGCCCGCGCCGTCTCGAACGTCCGGCTGCCGAGCGAAAGATTGACTGATCCATAGGAATCTCACAAGGGCCCTCACAAGGCCGCAACACCCGTGCCACACCGCTGACATGCTGACCCTCATGACCGCCTACGAGTGCCCTCGCTGCCGGATCCAGTCCCCCGTCTCCGCCCTCACCTGGTGTTGTCCGAAGTGCCGCGGCCCCTGGGACCTCACGTTCGCGAGCGCGCCCGTTCCCCTCCCGTCACTCGCCTCACGTGTGAATTCATTGTGGCGTTACGAGGAGGCGCTGCCTCCGCTCCCGTACGGGCCCGAGGTGAGCCTCGGCGAGGGCCGCACCCCGCTCGTCCGTCTCACCGACTCGGTTTCGGCCAAACTCGACTTCCTCATGCCGACCCTGTCCTTCAAGGACCGCGGCGCCGCTCTGCTCGCCGCGCACGCCCGCCGTCTGGAGCCCCGCACGGTCCTCGCCGACAGCAGCGGCAACGCGGGCACGGCGATCGCGGCGTACACCGCGCGGGCCGGGCTCGACTGCGTCGTGTACGTGCCCGAGGGCACCTCCCCGAAGAAGCTGGAGCAGATCCGGGCGCACGGAGCCAGGGTCGTCGAGGTGGCAGGCGACCGCGAGGCGACGGCCCGGGCGGCGCGCGAGGCCGCCGACGAACCGGGCGTGTTCTACGCCTCGCACGTCTACAACCCGTACTTCCTGCACGGCACCAAGACCTACGTCTACGAGCTGTGGGAGGAGCTCGGCGGGCGCCTCCCGGACACGATCGTCGTCCCCGTCGGCAACGGCACCCTGCTCCTCGGCGCCGCACTCGCCCTCGACGAGCTGCACCGCCACGGCCTCACCGACACCCGGCCCGCGCTCCTCGCCGTCCAGGCGGAGGCCGTGTCCCCGCTGGCCGAGGCCTTCCACGCGGGCGCGGAGGACCTCACGCGGCCGGCCGTCGCACGCCCCACCCTCGCCGAGGGCATCGCGATCCCGGCGCCGCCGCGCGCCCGCCAGATCCTGCGGGCGGTGCGGGCGACGGGCGGCACGTTCCTGACGGTGACGGAGGACCAGATCCGCCTCGCCCAAAGGGACCTGGCCCGCCGGGGCCTGTTCGTCGAGGCGACCGGCGTGGCCTGCTGGGCGGCGGTGAGCGCGGCCCCGCCCCGCCCGGGGCTCACCGTGGTGCCCCTGTGCGGGGCGGGCGCGAAGACGGGCCTGGCCCCCTGAACGCGGAGGCCCGGCCCGTCCGGAACCCCCGGTGCGGCTTCGCGGACGGCGGGACCCGTCCCCGAAGCCGCACCGGGGTCACTGAAGCCGCACCGGGGTCACTCACACCCCCGTACGGATCAGAACTCGTCGGCGCCGTTGCGGAGCTCGTACGTCCAGTAGCCCGTCTTCGCGGCGGCCTCGTCGACGGCGAGGCCGCCGGCGGGGGCCTTGACGACGATGCTGCCCTCGGCCGGGCCCTCGGGGGCGAAGAGGTTCACGTTGAACTCCTTCACGACCTTGTTGTCCTCGTGGGCGCCGCCGAGGGCCACGCGCACGTTGGCGTACGCCGGCTCGCCGGCCTTCAGGACGATCGGCGTGGCCGGCTTGCTCTTGGCGACGGCCGGGATGTCCTTGGCGGTCTGGATCGGGCCGAAGGCGATGAGCGGGTACTCGAGCAGGGTGCACGAGCGGGTGGAGGTGTTGGTGGCGGTGAGGACGATGTGCTCGGTCGGGACCTCGTCCGCCTTCGCCGCCGTGACCTTGATGTCGCCGAAGGCGCAGGCCGGGGCCTCGGCGGAGCTCTTCCCGCCGGTGGAGCCGGTGCTGCCGCCGGTGGTCGAGCCGGCCTTGGAGCCGCCGGTGGAACCGGTGGAGCCGCCCGCCGTGGAACCGCCGGTGGACGAACCGCCGGTGGAGCCCGAGCCGCTCTTCGCGGCGGTCTGGTCCGCCGTGCCGCCGGCCGTGCCGTTGTCGCCCGTGCCGGCGGTGGACTGGGCGGAGCTCGCGCTCCCGGCGTCCTTGGCGCCCGCGGCGTCGTCCCCGCCGCCGCAGGCGGTCAGGCCCAGCGACAGGGCGGCGATGGCGGCGGCGGCCAGGACGGTGTTCTTGCGGTGGTTGCGCATGGTGGTACTCCCCCGTTGACGCGATCGGTCGGCGCACGCGCTCGGTGCGTGTGCGTCGCTGCACCGGCGCGGTCTCCCCCGGTGCTGTATCCAGCTTCCCGTCCCGCGCTGCCGTCCCGCTTGCGTACCGCTAACGATCCGCTGACAGCCGCGAAAGGTGCGCCGCCGCGCGCGCCGAGCCCTCGGTGAAACCGGCCGCGTCGGCCGCGACGATCGCGCGTTCCAGCTGGTCAGCGGCCTCTTCGACCCGGCCGATGCCGGCCAGTGCCTCGCCCCGGACGATCTGCAGCTGGGCCTGGACGACCACCGCGTCGGGCGCGACCAGTTCCCCGGCGCGAAGGGTGTGCGCCAGCGCCGCCTCGTACTCCTCCGCCTTCAGGCAGTGGCCCGCCAGGTGCTGGAGGGTCAGCACCTGGGTGGACGGGTGGCCGGTGCGGTCGGCGAGCGAGACCGCGTGCAGCATGAGCAGCCCGGCCCGCTCGTGCTCGCCGGTCGCGTCCAGGACGGCGGCGTAGTTGACGTAGGCGATCGCCTCGCTGATCGGGTCGCCGACCCGGGCGGCCAGGCCGGGCGCCTTCTCCAGGTGGACGAGCGCCTCGGCGTTCCGTCCTTCCTCGTGCAGGATCCAGCCGAGCAGGGCACGCGCGCGCGACTGCGCGTCGAGGTCGCCGGCCGCCTCGGCCGAGGCGAGCCCGGCCTCCAGGAGCGGCGTCCAGCCGTCCCCGATCCGCATGAGCATCAGCGGCCACTGCACGAGCGCGAGCCGCCAGGCCCGGTCGTGCATCCCGAGGGCGGCCGCGGCGGCGACCGCGCCCTCCAGGGCGGGGCGCTCGGCCGCGTACCAGTCGAGCGCGGCCGTACGGTCCTCGAACTCCCTTGTCGAGGCGGGCCGTCGGGCGTCGGCGGGCAGCGAGTAGCAGGGCTGTGAGCCCGGTTCGGCGGCGGCGTCGGCCGCGAGGCCCGTGTACAGGTAGTGGTCGAGGAGCCGGGGCAGGCCCTCGGGGTCGGCCTGCGGGGCGAGATGGCGGGCGTAGAGGCGCACCAGGTCGTGCGGCATCCAGCGGCCGGGGACGGCCTCGGTGAGCAGGTGCGCGGCGGCGAGCCGGTCCAGGTCGGCGGAGGCGTGCCCGGGTGTCGTCCCGGCGAGCGCGCCCGCCGCGAAGCGGTCCAGGTCGGAGCCGGTGTGCAGACCGATCGCACGGAACAGCCGGGCGGCGGACTCCGGCAGTTGCTGCACGGTGAGGTGCAACGCGGCGGACACGCCCCGGTCCTCGACGTCGAGCAGCATCAACCTGCTCTGCTCGTCGGCGAGTTCGCCGACCATCGCTTCGAGCGTCCACTGCGGCCGCTCGGCCAGGCGGGCCGCCGTCACCCGCAGGGCGAGCGGCAGGCCGTCGCAGAGCCGGGCGAGGCGGGTCGCGGCGGCCGGTTCGGCGGCGACCCGCTCCTCGCCGAGGACGGTGGTGAGCAGGGCGGCCGAGGCGGCCGGCTGCAGGTGTCCGAGGGGCACGGGGCGGGCGGCGTCGGAGGCGACGAGGCCGCCGAGCCGGTCGCGGCTGGTGACGACCGTCGCGCACTGGTCGCCGCCGGGCAGCAGCGGCCGGACCTGCTCGGAGGAGCGGGCGTTGTCGAGGACGACGAGCAGCCGGCGCCCGCCGGTGAGGGAGCGGAAGAGCGCACCGCGCGCGTCGACGGTCTCCGGGACCTTCTGCGGCGGGACGCCGAGGGCGAGCAGGAACTCCCGCAGGACGGCGGCGGTCTCGGGCGCCGGGGTGTCGCTGAAGCCGCGCAGGTCGGCGAAGAGCCGCCCGTCGGGGAAGTCGGCGCGCCGCTCGTAGGCCCAGTGGACGGCGAAGGCGGTCTTGCCCACGCCGGCGGGTCCGGTGACGAGGCAGACCGGGCCGTCCCCGGCGCGGACGGCACGGTCGAGCGCGGCCATCTCGGCCGCGCGCCCGGTGAAGCCGCGCGGCGCGCGCGGCAGGCCCTCGGGCGCCGGGGCCTTGACCTCGGCGGCGGGCCGGGGCACGGAGACGGGCGCGGCGGAACGGAGCAGCGTCGCGTAGGCCTCGCTGAGCGTCTCGCCGGGGTCGACACCCAGCTCCTCGGCGAGCAGCCGCCGGGTCCGGTGGTACCAGTCGATCGCGTCCGACTGGCGGCCGGAGCGGGCGAGCGCCAGCATCAGCGCGGCCGCCAGGGACTCGCGCAGCGGGTGTGCGACGGCCTCGGTACGGAGGACGGCGGCGGCCCTGCCGTGCTCGCCGAGCTGCCCGTACGCCTCCGCCAGCGCCTCCACCGACGCGAGCCGCATCTCCTCGAGCCCCCCGGCGGCGGCCTCCAGCGGCCGGCTGTGCACCGTCCCGGTCAACGCGGGCCCCTGCCAGTACGACAGCGCCTCCCGCAGCATCCGCACCGCGTCGGCGGGCCGGCGCTGCACGCCGGCGAGCCCGACGAGCTCCTCGAAGCGCTGGGCGTCCACCAGGGTCTCCGGCATCCGCAGCACGTACGCCGACCCCTGGGTGGCGAGCTCGACCCCGTACGCCTCGGCACCGTGCTCGGCGAGCAGCGCCCGCAGCCGCGAGACGTGCCCCTGGAGAACGGTCTTGGCGTGCGTGGGCGGCTCCTCCTCCCACAGCGCGTCGATCAACCGACCGACGTTCACGGCGCTGTTGGGCCGGAGCAGGAGCATGGCGAGCAGACTGGACCGCTTGGCGGGCCCCAAGGCTACGTCCCTGTCCTCCGTCACCAGCGCAACGGAGCCGAGCAGCCGGAACTCCACCTGTATACCTCCGCGGTCACTCTCCCCCATTTTCCGAGGTAGTCGAGGATACGTGGACGAGACGACCCCCCGCGCCGGGGCGAGGCCCCTCCGTCACCTCCGGCGGGTGGCCACGGTCACATCGACCCGGGGCGGCTTCACCTGATTGCCCCCGCCGCGTTGCCCCCCACCCGCCCCGGCCCTCGCATGGAGTGGGGGACGTGAGCCCGCACGGGGCCTCCGGAAGGCAGGAAAGGGAGCTATGTACGTACGCAGCATCTACGCAACGGGTGATCCGGCCGAGCTCGACGGGGTCGCAGAGGCGCTCCGGACCGAGGGGCGCGAGCTGCTGTCGGCGCAGCCGGGCTATCGCGGGATGGGGCTGTTCGTCGACCGCGAGCTCGGCAAGCTCCTGGTGGGATCGTGGTGGGACGACGAGGCCTCCCGGCAGGCCAGCTTCGAGAAGCTGGGCAAGCGGCGGAACGAGCTGCTGGCGCCCTTCGCGCAGACCACGATGGTCGACAACTGGGAAGCGGCGGTCGCCCGGCGCGCAGAGGACATCGGGCCCGGCGGGGGCTTCCGACTGGTCCGCATGAACGTCGAACCGGCCGACATCGACCAGCTGGTGGCCACGTTCCGCGACACCTCACTGCCCAAGGTCCAGAAGATCCCCGGCCTCGACGGCATCTCCCTGCTCGTCGACCGCGACCGGGGCAGAGCCGCCGTCGGCGCGCTCTACGGCGACCGCAACGCACTCGTGGCGTCCCGCGGCGCGGTCGCGGCGGTCCGCGGAGAGGCCACGGCGAAGGCCCGCGCGACCACCACCAGCCTGGAGGAATTCGAGGTGGTCCTCGCCACGGCGGTCCCCCACACCTGACCCCACCCACCCGGAGCCGCCCCGGTCACACGAAAGGGGCCGAACTCGACGAGTCCGGCCCCTTCCGCTCTGCCTCAGACGTTGAAGCGGAACTCCACGACGTCGCCGTCCTGCATGACGTACTCCTTGCCCTCCATGCGGGCCTTGCCGGCCGCGCGGGCGTCGGCGACCGAGCCCGTGTCCACGAGGTCGGCGAAGGAGATGACCTCGGCCTTGATGAAGCCCTTCTGGAAGTCGGTGTGGATGACACCGGCCGCCTCGGGGGCCGTCGCGCCCTGCTTGATCGTCCAGGCGCGGGATTCCTTCGGGCCGGCCGTCAGGTAGGTCTGGAGGCCGAGGGTCGCGAAGCCGACGCGGGCGAGGGTGGCCAGGCCGGGCTCCTCGGCGCCGACGGACTGGAGGAGCTCCATGGCGTCCTCCTCGTCGAGCTCGGCGAGGTCCTGCTCCAGCTTGGCGTTGAGGAAGATCGCCTCGGCCGGGGCGACCAGGGCGCTCTGCTCGGCCTTGAAGGCGTCGTCCGTCAGCTCGTCCTCGTCCACGTTGAAGACGTACAGGAACGGCTTGGTGGTGAGGAGGTGGAGGTCGTGGAGGAGCTCCGCCTTCTCCGAGCCCTGGACGATGCCCTGCGAGAAGAGGGTGTCGCCCTTCTCCAGGATCGCCTGGGCGGCCTCGACGGCGGCGACCTTGGGCGCCGTGTCCTTCTTGATCCGCATCTCCTTCTGGAGGCGCGGCAGGACCTTCTCGATCGTCTGGAGGTCCGCGAGGATCAGCTCCGTGTTGATCGTCTCGATGTCGTCCTTCGGCGAGACCTTGCCGTCGACGTGGACGACGTTCTCGTCCTTGAAGGCGCGGATGACCTGGCAGATCGCGTCCGACTCGCGAATGTTCGCGAGGAACTTGTTGCCCAGGCCCTCGCCCTCGCTCGCGCCGCGCACGATGCCCGCGATGTCGACGAAGTCGACCGTCGCCGGGAGGATGCGCTGGGAGCCGAAGATCTCCGCGAGCTTGGTGAGGCGGGTGTCGGGGACACCGACGACGCCGACGTTGGGCTCGATCGTGGCGAACGGGTAGTTGGCCGCCAGCACGTCGTTCTTGGTCAGGGCGTTGAACAGGGTCGACTTGCCGACATTCGGCAGACCGACGATTCCGATCGTGAGCGACACGGTGGCGACTTCCTGAAGTGTGGATGGTGGGCCGATCCCCCAGTTTACGGGCGGGCCGAACCGGCCAGTGACGCCGACCTTCGGTCGTTCTCGGGGGCAAGGTCACCCAAAGGGCGTGTCCCGGACCCGGTTCCCGCCCTCTTCCGACCTACGTTGGTCGGGTGGAGCAGCACAGGACAAGTCAGCCGCAAGGCCGCCGAAGGCCGCAGACCCCCGCCACGCCGCCGGTCGCACCGCCCGGCGCGCTCGTGGAGGGCGCGGCCGTCTACCGCGTGACCGGCAGAGCCGGGCGCGCTCCCGGACGCGCCCGCGTGGAGCGGGCCGGACCGGCCGTCCCCGGGGACTCCCCGGGTCGCGCTTCCGGGCGGCCCGCCGGGCGCCGACCCGTGCCGCCCGTCGTCCTCGCCCTGCGCCGGCTTCCCTCGCCCCGCCTCACCGGGCTCGGCGCCGGGCTCTTCGCCGCCGCCGTCATGCTGGCCCTCGGTCTCCTCGACCAGCTCCTGTTCGACGGCTCCCCCGTCGTCTACGGACTGCTGTTCCTGCCGGTCAGCGCCCTGACCGCGCTCTGGGTCCGCACCGCCGACCTGGTCACCGCCCCGATCGGCGTGCCCATCGCCTTCGCCGTCGGCGTCGTCCCCATCGCGGGCGGCACCGGCGGTATCGGCGGCCAGGCCATGGCCGTCGTGACCGCCCTCGCCGTGCACGCCGGCTGGCTCTACGGCGGCACCCTCGTCGCCGGTGTCATCGCCAGCGTCCGCAAGGTGCGGGACATGGGGCGCCGCCATCAGCGCCCCGCCGCCCGGACGGCTCCCGGTGCCGGGACCGGCGAGGGGCCGGGGGGTCGCACCCCCGCCGCCGGCCGCCGGCCCGTCGCGTAAACCGGGCCCCGCTCCCTCAGACCGGCCTGGCGGCCGTCCCCGCCGCCATCCCCGCCCCCACGATCCCCGCGTTGTTCTGGAGCTCCGCCGGGACGATCTCCGCGCGGATGCCCTCGATCAGCGGCAGGAACTTGTCCGCCTTGCGGCTCACGCCGCCGCCGATGATGAAGAGCTCGGGCGAGAAGAGCATCTCGACGTGCGCGAGGTACTTGCGCAGCCGTCGGGTCGCCCAGTGCTCCCAGGTGAGGTCCTCGTCCTCCTTGGCCTTGGTCGAGGCCCGGGTCTCCGCGTCGTAGCCCTTGAGCTCCAGGTGGCCCAGCTCGGTGTTGGGGACGAGGCGCCCGTCGACGAAGAGGGCGGAGCCGATGCCCGTGCCGAGGGTCAGCAGGATCACCGTGCCCTTGCGGCCCCGGCCCGCGCCGAAGGTCATCTCCGCGATCCCGGCCGCGTCCGCGTCGTTCAGGACGGTCACCGGGAGCCCGCCGAGGCGGTCGCCGATCAGGGTGCCGGCGTCGACGCCGATCCAGGACTTGTCGACGTTCGCGGCCGTACGGATGGTGGAGCCGGTCACCACGCCCGGGAAGGTCACCCCCACCGGCCCGGTCCAGCCGAAGTGCTCCACGACCTCGGCGACGCAGCCCGCCACACCGTCGGGTGTGGCGGGCTGCGGGGTCAGTACCTTGTGGCGCTCATCGGCGAGCGCACCGCGCTCCAGGTCCACGGGGGCGCCCTTGATGCCCGAGCCGCCGATGTCCACTCCGAAGACGTTCATGGACCCCACGGTAAGGGCTGGCGCGCCGCGCTACTCCTTGACGGGCGCGGCCGCCGCGAGCTTCTCCGCCTCGGCCCGCAGGTCCTTGTTGCGGAGCTCCTTGGGCAGCGAGAAGGTCAGGGACTCGTCCGCCGTCTTGACGATCTCCACGTCCGCGTAGCCGCGCTCGCCGAGCCACTCCAGGACCTCCTGCACGAGGACGTCCGGGACGGAGGCGCCGGAGGAGAGGCCGACGCTGGTGACGCCCTCGAGCCAGGCCTCGTCGATCTCGCTGGCGAAGTCGACGAGGTACGCGGCGGGGACGCCGGCCTGCTTGGCGACCTCGACCATGCGGATCGAGTTGGAGGAGTTCTTCGAGCCGACGACGATCACCAGCTCGGCCTGGCCGGCGAGCTCCTTGATGGCGGTCTGACGGTTCTGCGTGGCGTAGCAGATGTCGTCGGACGGCGGGGAGATCAGCTGCGGGAACTTCTCCTTCAGCGCGTCGACCGTCTCCATCGTCTCGTCGACCGAGAGCGTGGTCTGGGAGAGCCAGACGACCCGGGAGGGGTCGCGGACCTCGACCTTGGCCACGTCCTCCGGGCCGTCGACCAGCTGGATGTGGTCGGGGGCCTCGCCGAAGGTGCCGATGACCTCCTCGTGGCCCTCGTGGCCGATGAGGAGGATGTCGAAGTCCTCCTTGGCGAAGCGGACGGCTTCCTTGTGGACCTTGGTGACCAGCGGGCAGGTGGCGTCGATGGTCGCGAGCCGGCCCGTGCGGGCCTCCTCGTGGACGGTCGGGGCGACGCCGTGCGCGGAGAACATCACGATGTTGCCGGGCGGCACCTCGGTCGCCTGGTCGACGAAGATCGCGCCCTTCCGCTCCAGGGTCTGGACCACGTACTTGTTGTGGACGATCTCGTGCCGGACGTAGATCGGCGCCCCGTACTGCTCCAGGGCCTTCTCCACGGCGATCACGGCACGGTCCACGCCCGCGCAGTAGCCGCGGGGAGCGGCGAGCAGGACACGCTTCGGGCGGTTCGTCGCGGGGGCGGACTCGGGCGTCGGCGCGGGCGTTGCAGTCATGCGTCCCATCGTAAGGCCGCGTCGGTGGGCGCTCGGAGCGGCGCCGTGGCTGAAACTGGCGCCATGGCTCAGGAGACGCAGGTGGCGGAGCACGAGGGGCTGCGGCGGAATCTCGGATTCCGCGACCTTGTCGTGTACGGACTGCTGTTCATCGCCCCCATGGCGCCGGTCGGCGTCTTCGGCACGCTCGACGCGAAGTCGCACGGGGCCGTCGCACTGGTGTACGTCGTGGCCACCGTCGCCATGGCGTTCACGGCGTTCAGCTACGCCCAGATGGTGCGGGTCGCACCGCAGGCCGGTTCCGTCTTCACGTACGCGCGCAAGGGCCTCGGGGAAGGGCCGGGATTCATCGCCGGGTGGATGGCGATGCTCGACTACCTGCTGATCCCGGCCGTCGCCTACCTCTTCGCGGGCATCGCGATGGAGGCGCTGGTCCCGGAGGTGGACCGGTGGGTGTGGACCGGGATCGCCGTGGTGGTCACCACCCTGCTGAACCTGTGGGGCGTACGGGCGGCGGCCCGGGTCGGCTTCGCGGTGCTCGCGATGGAGATCGTGGTCCTCCTCGTCTTCGTCGTCTCGGCCGTGGTGGTGCTCGTACGGGACGGGGCACGGCGCGACTGGTGGTCGCCGCTCACCGGCGACGTCTCGTTCTCGCTCGCCGCCGTGGTGGGCGCGGTGTCCGTGGCCGTCCTGTCGTACCTGGGCTTCGACGCGATCGCCTCCTTCGCGGAGGAGGTCACCGGCGGGTCGGCGAAGGTGGCGCGGGCGGTGCTCTTCTGCCTGGCCCTCGCGGGCGTCCTCTTCGTGGCGCAGTCCTGGCTGGTCGCGCTCCTCGAACCGGTCTCCTCCGCCGAGCTCGCCGCCGACCCGGGGAAGCAGGGCTCGGCCTTCTACGACGCCGTCGACGCCTCGGTCGGCGGCTGGCTGCACGACCTGGTGGCCGTCTCGAAGGCGATCGGCGCGGCCTTCGCGGCACTCGCGGGACAGGCGGCGGGCGGCCGGCTGCTGTTCGCGATGGCCCGCGACCGGCGCCTTCCGCACCTGCTCGCCCGCACCGACAGCGGCGTCCCGCGCGTGGCGCTGCTCGTGGCGGCGGCGGTGACGATGATCGCGGCGCTGTGGGCGGCGCGCCGGGACGACGGCCTCGACCATCTGGTCTCGGTGGTCGACGTCGGCGCCCTGACCGCCTTCGTCCTGCTGCACGCGAGCGTGGTCGGCTGGTTCGCCGTACGGCGGGCGGAGGGGCCGCCGCACTGGCTGAAGCACGTCGTCCTGCCGGTCGTCGGCGCGGCGATCCTGATCGCGGTGATCGTCGAGGCCTCGGCCGCCGCGCAGGTGGTGGGCGTGGTGTGGCTGGGCGTGGGGCTCGTCGTCCTCGCCGTCCAGGGCGCGACCCGGACGACCACGCGCGCGTGACCTCAATCTGCGCACCCTGAAGCCTCCCCCCGCGCGCGTGAGGCCGATCGGCCTCATCCGGTCTTCCCCGCGGAATGTGTGCCCTTCGGCCTCCCCGCGCGCGTGACGTCGATCGGCACATCCCGGCCTCCCCGCGCGCATGACGTCGATCGGCGCGGTGCGGACGCGCCGCGTGCGTCCCGCCTTGTGCGTCGGGCCGCGTGCGTCGGGACAGGTGGTCGCGCCGCCGTGCGGCCCCGCCCTCGTGCGCCCCGGACCGCCGCGCGCCCCTGACGTTGTCGTACCGCGCGGTTACGCTCGGTCCATGGGTCTGACTACGTCCGCCGAAGCGCCGCTTCCCGTCGGTGAGGTCTCCCGGCTGATCGGGGGGTGGATCGACCGGCTCGGGGCGATCTGGGTCGAGGGGCAGATCACGCAGCTGTCGAGGCGCCCGGGCGCCGGGGTCGTCTTCCTGACGCTGCGCGATCCCTCGTACGACATCTCCATCGGCGTCACCTGCTACCGCCAGGTCTTCGACGCGGTCGCGGACGTCGTCTCGGAGGGTGCCCGGGTCGTCGTGCACGCCAAGCCCGAGTGGTACGCGCCGCGCGGGCAGCTGTCGCTGCGGGCGGTGGAGATCAAGCCGGTCGGGATCGGCGAGCTGCTCGCCCGTCTCGAGCAGCTGAAGCGGAGCCTCGCCTCGGAGGGGCTGTTCGCGCTCGACCGGAAGAAGCCGCTGCCGTTCCTGCCGCACCTCGTCGGCCTGGTCTGCGGCCGCGCCTCGGCGGCCGAGCGGGACGTCCTGGAGAACGCGCGCCGTCGCTGGCCCGCCGTCCGCTTCGAGGTGCGGAACGTGGCGGTGCAGGGCGTGAAGGCGGTCCCGCAGGTCGTCCAGGCGGTCAAGGAGCTGGACGCGCACGAGGACGTCGACGTGATCATCGTGGCGCGGGGCGGCGGCAGCGTCGAGGACCTGCTGCCGTTCTCGGACGAGCAGCTGATCCGGGCGGTGGCCGAGTGCCGTACGCCGGTGGTGTCCGCGATCGGGCACGAGCCGGACTCGCCCCTGCTCGACCTGGTGGCGGATCTGCGCGCCTCGACGCCGACGGACGCGGCCAAGAAGGTCGTCCCGGACGTCGGCGAGGAGCTGGACCGGGTGCGGGGGCTGCGCGACCGGGCGCTGCGGACCGTACGCGGCCTGCTGGAGCGGGAGGAGCGCGGCCTCGCGCACGCGCTCGCGCGGCCCGTCATGGAGCATCCGCAGCGCATGGTCGAGGTCCGCGAGGACGAGCTGGCGGCGCTCCTCGCGCGGAGCCGGCGGGTCCTCGGGCACCTCCTCGACCGGGCGGACTCGGAGCTGTCGCACACGCGCGCGCGGGTCCGGGCGCTGTCGCCGGCCGCGACGATGGAGCGGGGGTACGCGGTGCTCCAGCGGTCGGACGGGGCGGTGGTCCGCTCCCCCGAGGAGGTCGCGGAGGGCGAGGAGCTGCGGGCCAGGGTCGCCGAGGGCGAGTTCACGGTGCGGCGCGTGGCCGACCCGGCCTGAGCGGGCCGGCGGGTCGGGAAGAGAACGGACACGGAGGATGGAGCGGCAGATGGCAGCGGGTACGGGTACGAGCACGGACGCGGGCGCGGAAGAGGCGGCCCTCGGATACGAGCAGGCGCGGGACGAGCTGATCGAGGTCGTCCGGCGGCTCGAGGCGGGCGGGACGTCGCTGGAGGAGTCCCTCGCGCTCTGGGAGCGCGGCGAGGAGCTGGCGAAGGTCTGCCGGCGCCGGCTGGAGGGGGCGCGGGCCCGGCTCGACGCCTCGCTGGCGGCGGAGCGGGCGGCCGAGGCGGAGGCGGAGGGCGGGGACGAGTAGCACCGCGCCTCGTCTCAAAGGGCCCGGACCAGGCGTCTCAAGGGGCCCGGCCAGCCGCGTCGAGGGCCCCGGACCAGGCGCGCCGAGGGCCCCGGACCAGGCGCGCCGCACGGCTCGCGCCGTACCGGCGTAGACTCCGAGTGAAGCGGATCACTATCCGGATGGATTAGTTGAAACTTCACCAATCATGCGCGTACTGTCGAGACATCGCTTGAACCCCGTACGAGCGACCCCCCTTTGCAGTCCGGAAGGTACGCAGCATGTCTCTCGCCCTTGACGCCGTCGCCCAGGACCTCCTCTTCCGTGAGGCCCGCACCGCCAACACCTTCACCGACGAGCCGGTGACCGACGAGCAGGTCCAGGCGATCTACGACCTGGTGAAGTACGGCCCGACCGCCTTCAACCAGACCCCGCTGCGCATCACCCTGGTCCGCTCCCCCGAGGCCCGCGAGCGCCTGGTCAAGCACATGGCCGAGGGCAACCAGGCGAAGACCGCCGCCGCCCCGCTGGTCGCGATCCTCTCCGCCGACAACGAGTTCCACGAGGACCTCCCGGCCCTGCTCCCGCACTTCCCGCAGGCCAAGGACATGTTCTTCGCCGAGCGCCCGGTCCGCGAGGGCTCCGCGCTGCTGAACGCCGCCCTCCAGGCCGCGTACTTCATCGTGGGCGTCCGCGCCGCCGGCCTGGCCGCCGGCCCGATGACCGGTCTGGACTTCGCCGGCCTCCAGAAGGAGTTCCTGGACGACGACCACACCCCGCTGATGGTCGTCAACATCGGCAAGCCGGGCGAGGACGCCTGGTTCCCGCGCTCCCCGCGCCTGTCCTACGACGAGGTCGTCACCACCGTCTGAGCCTGACGGAACGCGAGAAGGGCCCCGCACTCATGGAGTGCGGGGCCCTTTCCGTACGTGTGGGTGTCAGACCTTCTTCGACTGGAGCGAGCCCGCCATCTCGGCCAGCCGCTCGAAGGAGGCCGTGCCGGTCACCACGGTCGTCGCGCCGTTATCCGTGCGGACGAGCGCGTCGTACTTCGGGCCCTCCCAGCGCTGCCACACCCGGCCGGCCACCATCTGGGTCTTCCCGGTGTTCTTCGCCTTCTGGGTCACCTCGGGCACGAACTTCCCCGGTTCGGCCGTCGACTGGTTGACGGCCACGTACTGGGTGTCCGGGGAGAGGAATCCCAGCTGCCAGGCGTCGGCCTTGTCCCGCTTGTACGAGACGACCGTCGCCTTCCAGCCCTCCCCGAGACCCTCGGGGGCCAGCACCGGATAGGGCGCCGCCCGCTGGGCCGTCAGGAGCTCGACCCGGTAGTCCTTCGCCTTGACCGGGTCCGCGCCCTCGTCGTGCGGGATGAAGAGATACATCACGCCCGCGGCGACCATGATCACCCCGAGGGACTGGAACATCCCGCGTACCGTCTGCCTACCTCGCATACCTGCCACGCCCACCATGGTCGCATCATGGTGTTGTGCTCATACGTGGGCCCCTCTGCTCATTTTGTCGACGTACCGATAGAGTCGCAGCACCCTCTTTTTTCCGGCCGTCGCCGTACAGAAAGGTGCGTTCCGATGACCGAGCACCACCATCTTCCGCCCGAGCTTGTCGTTTCTCCCGAGGCGCCCGACCGCAACCTCGCCCTGGAGCTGGTCCGGGTCACCGAGGCCGCAGCCATGGCCGCCGGCCGCTGGGTCGGCCGCGGCGACAAGATCGGCGCGGACGGGGCGGCGGTCAACGCCATGCGGACCCTGATCTCCACCGTCTCGATGAACGGCGTCGTCGTCATCGGCGAGGGCGAGAAGGACGAAGCCCCGATGCTGTTCAACGGCGAGCGGGTCGGCGACGGCACCGGCGCCGAGGTCGACATCGCCGTCGACCCGATCGACGGCACCACGCTCAACGCCAAGGGCATGCCGAACGCGATCGCCGTCCTGGCCGCCGCCGACCGCGGCACCATGTTCGACCCGTCCGCGGTCTTCTACATGGACAAGCTGGTCACCGGCCCCGAGGCCGCCGACTTCGTCGACATCAACGCCCCCGTCTCGGTCAACATCCGCCGGGTCGCCAAGGCGAAGAACTCCGCGCCCGAGGACATCACGGTCGTCATCCTGGACCGCCCCCGTCACGAGGGCATCGTCAAGGAGATCCGCGAGACCGGCGCCCGGATCAAGTTCATCTCGGACGGCGACGTCGCCGGTTCGATCATGGCCGTCCGCGAGGGCACCGGCGTCGACATGCTCATGGGCATCGGCGGCACGCCCGAGGGCATCATCTCCGCCTGCGCCATCAAGTGCCTCGGCGGTGTCATCCAGGGCAAGCTGTGGCCGAAGGACGAGGCCGAGCGCCAGAAGGCCATCGACGCGGGCCACGACCTGGACCGGGTGCTCTCCACGAACGACCTGGTCAGCGGCGACAACGTGTTCTTCGTCGCCACCGGCATCACCGACGGCGAGATCCTGCGCGGAGTGCGCTACCGCGCCGAGACGGCGACCACGCAGTCGCTGGTCATGCGCTCGAAGTCCGGCACGATCCGCCAGATCGACTCGACGCACCGGCTCTCGAAGCTGCGCGCGTACAGCCAGATCGACTTCGACCGGGCCAAGTAACCGTCCGTCCGGACGGACGGCGACGGCACGAAGAGGGGCGCCCCCATGTGCGGTGGGGGCGCCCCTTCCCGTACGGACCGGGGGAAAGCTCCGTGCTTCCGTCAGCCCGCCTGGGCGATCCGCTCGGTCGCGGCCGCCTTCCGCAGCTCCACCTCACGCCGACGGCGCCGGGCGAGGACGACACGGCGCTCCGCCGCCGTGAGCCCGCCCCACACCCCGTACGGCTCGGGCTGGAGCAGCGCGTGCTCCCGGCACTCGACCATCACGGGACAGCGCGCGCAGACCCGCTTGGCGGCCTCCTCGCGGGCGAGCCGCGCGGCGGTCGGCTCCTTGGACGGCGCGAAGAAGAGCCCGGCCTCGTCCCGGCGGCACACCGCCTCCGCGTGCCAAGGACCGCCCTCGTCCTCCCGGGCAGGGACGCGCTGAGGGGGTACGGCGGCGACCTGGAGGGGCTGATGCGGCGGTTGCAGCACGGTCTACTCCTGACGACGGCTTCGCGAGCGAGCGGCGATGCACCAGCCCTACCCGCTGTGCGCGCGCCTATGCACTGCGTGCCGCGCCGTTCCGCACTGCGGATACCCGAGGGCGAATTCCGGTCACCCCCGGGACCCGGCCCCCGAAGACCGGAACCGGAGCCCGGCATCCGTGCCCGGCGTCCGTGCCCGGCGTCAGTGGCCGGCGTCAGTGGCCGGCGTCAGTGGCCGGCGTCAGTGGCCGACGCTCGTGCCCGACGCCCGGCGTCAGTGGCCGAGGTGCTTGCGGAGCTTGCCCTGGAGGTCGGTGATCCACTTGCCGCGCTTGGGTCTCGCCTCGACGTTCCCGAAGACCGAGTAGCCGTTGATCACGACGACCGGGGCCTGCGGGTCGACCCCTTCCAGGGTCACGACCTCGAAGTTCCCGAAGATGCCGCTGCCGCTGCCGCGCAGGCTGATGTTCTCCGGGACCCGCACCTCGACGTTGCCGAAGATGGAGGTGGCGTTGATCGTGGTCAGCCGCTGGGCGAAGATCGCCTCGGTCAGGTCGACCTCGATGTTCCCGAAGAGCGCGAAGGCGTTCGTCCGGCGGCTCACCCGCCAGCGGCCCTTGCGGGTGGTACTGGAGAAGATCGCGACGAGGTTGTCGGCGGGGCCCTCGGGGTCGTCGGAGCCCCAGGCGAAGGCGGGTTCGGCCTCGCGGGCGGTCCGGGCGCCCGGCAGGTCGCGGACGATCGGCTCCAGCTCGCCGACGGTCTTGGCCCGGTAGACCGCGTCGATCCGGTCCGAGTGCTCCTCCGCGTCGAGGCGTCCCTCGGCCAGGGCGTCCCTGAGGATGTCCGCGATCCGGTCCCGGTCCGCGTCCGAGGCCCGCAGCGAGCCCTGCGGATCGGCGAAGGCGGGCTCGGTGAGAGCGGGCTCGGCGGGGGCGGCCGGCCGCTGCGGCTGCGGCTGCTTCTCGGGTTCGGGCTGCTTTTCGAGGTCCACGGAGTCAGCGTAGCGAAACGCGATAGATCGCAACCAGGGGGAGACACCCTGGTCCCGTCCCCTAGGGGATGCCCCCGGCACGGCGCCCCGGCACCGCATCCGCCACCCCGCCCCGCCACCCCGTCCCGGCACCCCGCCCGGGCGCCGAACCGGCGCGCGGGACCGGCGGGTCGAAGCCACGCCGGAATCCCGTACCTACCACCCGACACCGCCCGATCCACCGCCCGATCCCCACCCGTTCCACCGCCCGACCTGCCGCCCGACCGCCGCCGTCTCCCTGCCGGCCGGAGGTCCGGCCGTAGGGAAACACGCCATTCCGGTGCGGTCCCGGCGGCCAGTGAGCCTTACCTCACAGGATCCGGACCGCCCCCGCGTCATACGCTGGACAGCGGCGCCGCCAACGGAGGCGGTGCCGCTGTCTGCCGAGTGAGGAATGGCCGCCGTCATGCCTGAGTTTGCGTACTCCGATCTGCTCCCCCTGGGAGAGGACACCACGCCCTACCGCCTGGTGACCTCCGAAGGTGTCTCCACCTTCGAGGCCGACGGGCGTACGTTCCTCAAGGTCGAGCCGGAGGCGCTGCGCAAGCTGGCCGGGGAAGCCATCCACGACATCCAGCACTTCCTGCGCCCGGCCCACCTGGCCCAGCTGCGGCGGATCATCGACGACCCGGAGGCCTCGGGCAACGACAAGTTCGTCGCGCTCGACCTCCTGAAGAACGCGAACATCGCCGCCGCCGGCGTGCTCCCCATGTGCCAGGACACCGGCACCGCGATCGTCATGGGCAAGCGCGGGCAGAACGTGCTGACCTCCGGCCGCGACGAGGAGGCCCTGTCCAAGGGCATCTACGACGCGTACACCAAGCTGAACCTGCGCTACTCGCAGATGGCCCCGGTGACCATGTGGGAGGAGAAGAACACCGGCTCGAACCTGCCCGCGCAGATCGAGCTGTACGCGACCGACGGCGGCGCGTACAAGTTCCTCTTCATGGCCAAGGGCGGCGGCTCGGCCAACAAGTCCTTCCTCTACCAGGAGACCAAGGCGGTCCTCAACGAGGCCTCCATGATGAAGTTCCTGGAGGAGAAGATCCGCTCGCTCGGCACGGCCGCCTGCCCGCCGTACCACCTGGCGATCGTCGTCGGCGGCACGAGCGCCGAGTTCGCGCTGAAGACCGCGAAGTACGCCTCCGCGCACTACCTGGACGAGCTGCCCACCGAGGGCTCGGCCGAGACCGGCCACGGCTTCCGTGACAAGGAGCTGGAGGAGAAGGTCTTCGAGCTGACGCAGAAGATCGGCATCGGCGCGCAGTTCGGCGGCAAGTACTTCTGCCACGACGTCCGTGTCGTCCGTCTCCCCCGCCACGGCGCCTCGCTGCCCGTCGCGATCGCCGTCTCCTGCTCGGCCGACCGTCAGGCCGTCGCGAAGATCACCGCCGAGGGCGTCTTCCTGGAGCAGCTGGAGACCGACCCGGCGCGCTTCCTGCCGGAGACGACCGAGGAGCACCTCTCCGCCGACGAGGACGTCGTGAAGATCGACCTCAACCAGCCGATGGACGAGATCCTCGCGGAGCTGACCAAGTACCCGGTCAAGACCCGGCTGTCGCTGAGCGGCCCGCTGGTCGTGGCGCGCGACATCGCGCACGCCAAGATCAAGGAGCGCCTGGACGCGGGCGAGGAGATGCCGCAGTACCTGAAGGACCACCCGGTCTACTACGCGGGCCCCGCGAAGACCCCCGAGGGCTACGCCTCCGGCTCCTTCGGCCCGACGACGGCCGGCCGCATGGACTCGTACGTGGAGCAGTTCCAGGCGGCGGGCGGCTCGAAGGTCATGCTGGCCAAGGGCAACCGCTCGCAGCAGGTCACGAACGCGTGCGGCGCGCACGGCGGCTTCTACCTGGGCTCGATCGGTGGCCCGGCGGCCCGTCTCGCGCAGGACTGCATCAAGAAGGTCGAGGTCGTCGAGTACGAGGAGCTCGGCATGGAGGCGGTCTGGAAGATCGAGGTCGAGGACTTCCCGGCCTTCATCGTCGTCGACGACAAGGGCAACGACTTCTTCCAGAACCCGGCGCCCGAGCCGACCTTCACGCACATCCCGGTGCGCGGCCCCGGTCTCGGCTGACCGTCCCGGCTTCCGGAACCCCCTGGTCCGCCCGGACCGGGGGGTTTCGTCGTGCCCGGTCGTCGATCTTCGCTCAGAAAGTGGCTACCGACCGGTAGCCCTCTCGTCACCTACTGGCCAGTATGGGTCGCGAGCATGTCAATCACTGAGCCGGTTCGACCTCTCGGGAGCCCCCCATGCCCTCCGTGCCCTCCGTGCCCTCCGCCAAGGCCACCGCCACGGCCGCCACCGCCCTCGGCCTGACGGCCCTCCTCGTCGTCGGCGCGGCGCCCGCCGCCTCCGCCGCCGACCCGGACACCCACCTCACGTCGGCCGCGGCCCTCGCGGACGTCGACTACACGACCTGGCGCCGCGACGTGGCGGCCGTCGTCGCCGAGGCCCGCCCGTACATCGAGGCGCGCGCCGAGAACGCCGGCCGCGAGAAGCAGGCCATCGTCCTCGACATCGACAACAGCTCCCTGGAGACGGACTTCCACCCGTTCTGGGAGCTGCCGACCCCGGCGATCGCCGACGTGCGCACGCTCGTCCGCGACGCCCACGCGCGCGGGGTTGCCGTCTTCTTCGTCACCGCCCGGCCCGGGATCATCTACTCCCTGACGGACTGGAACCTGAAGAAGTCCGGCTACCCGGTCGACGGCCTGTACGTGCGCTCGCTTCCCGACCTGTTCTCCGAGGTCAGCGCGTACAAGACCGAGAAGCGCGCCGAGATCGAGGCCAAGGGCTACACGATCATCGCGAACATCGGGAACAACACGACCGACCTCGTCGGCGGCCACGCCGAGCGCACGTTCAAGCTCCCGGACTACGGCGGCAAGCTCTCGTAACGGGCTCAGCGCGTGGTGATGTGGAACTCCATCCGCTCGTAATCCCCGTCCGGGGTCGTACGGATGTAGCCACGCGCGTCCTTGAAGTCGCCCGTGCCGCCGGTGACGGCGACGTCGTAGGCGGCCGGCGTCTCGTTCGTGGTGTCGAAGGTGGTGAGGGCCTGGGCGGTGAGCTGTCCGCCCGGACCGCCGTTCAGGACGAAGGTGCCGACGCAGTTCACGTCGGCCTGGTCCCCGGAGACGCGCACCACGGCGCAGGTCGCGCCGTCGCGGCCGACCTTTTCTCCGCCCTTGGTCTTGTACAGGTCGTCGGCGATCGTGAAGACGTCCCCGACCTTCGGCGGCGGACCGCTCTCGTCGGCTCCCGCGGCCGGGACCTCCTTGGCGTAGAGCGTGAACTCGAACCCGTCTCCGTCGTCGGCGGAGACGGGCGCGGCGGCGGTGAAGGAGACGGCCGCGACGGCCGCGACCGTGCAGACGCCGAGCGCGCCGGTCCTCCTGAAGCTGCGGATCATGTCCTGCCTCCCGTGGGATGGGGTCCCCCTCGGCACGCTTCACATTGTCCGGCGATCACCGCCGTCTCGCCCGTTCGGCGCAATCCCGGGCCGCCCGGTCGGGGATCATGGGCGCCATGCCAGAGAGAGCACGACCGATGCGTACGGCCGTCCCCGCCGCCCTGGTGGCGGCGGCCGGGCTGCTGCTGACCGCCTGCGGGACGACCGCGAAGCCCGACACCACGGCGGCCCCGCAGAAGACCACCGCCACGAAGACCACCGCCCCCGCCGCCACGCTCGGCGGCCCCGGGACGGCCTGCGTGCTACCCGTCTCCTTCGGGCTCGCGGCGGACTGGAAGCCGGAGGCGATCAAGAACCCGGAGGACCCGGAGTTCGCCGAGCTGACCCGGCAGGGCCCGGCCGTCATGCGCTGCGAGGTCGACGCCAAGCCCGCGGGGAACATCGGCTACCTGCGGGTGTGGACGGCCGCGAAGGGCCCCGCCCGGGCCGCTCTCGAGGGCTTCGTGAAGGCGGCGGACAAGCCCTCCGCCATCAACTACCGCGAGACGCAGGCGGGCGCGCTGGCCGCCACCGAGGTCACGTACACGACGCACAGCGAGCTCACGGACGAGACCAAGGAGGAGCGGGCCTTCGCGGTCACCACCCCGAAGGGGACGGTCATCGTCCACCTCGGCGGTCTCGACACCGAAGAGCACCGCGCGATGCTCCCCGCCTACGAGCTGGCGAAGAGCACGACGAAGGCGCTCTAGACACTCTGGACACTCAAGACGCGCAAGACGCTCTGGACATGACCGTGGCCCCCGTCCCGCACCGGACGGAGGCCACGGCGTTCCTGAGGAAGGCCTTACACGAAGGGGCCTTACACGAACTTCTGGTTCGCGGAGCCGTCGCAGGTCTGGAGCCGGATCGGCTCCTTCGCCGCGCCCTGGGTGAGGCACAGCCCGGCCGAGGCGGCGGGGCGGAGGGTGGCGCCGTCACGGATGAACTTCTGGTTGGCGGCGCCGCTGCAGTTCCAGATGATGAGCGCCTTGCCGGCCTGGTAGACGGCGCCCGGCACGTCCAGGCAGCGGTCCTGGGTGAGCTGGGTGTGGACGGTCTGCCGCGTGGAGTCGTACCACCAGCCCTGGTTGCGGCCGCCGTGGCAGTCCCAGCCGAGGACGGCGGTGCCGTTGGCGGACTCGGCCGCGTTGACGTCCATGCAGTTGCCGGTCGCCTGGTTCTTCAGGGGCTTGTACGCGTCGTCCCAGGCGACCGGGAAGAGCGTCGGGGTGCCGGAGGAGTTGACGTCGGCGCAGCTCGCCTCGCGCAGGCCCGAGTTGTAGATCTGGGTCAGGCAGGACGCGAAGGCGCCGTGGCCGCTCTTGTTGGGGTGGAAGGACTGGCGTACGGAGTTCTCGTCGAGGCCGCCGGGCTTGGAGAGGTCGATGTAGAGGCCCCGGGCCCAGGTGTCCTCCATGCAGACCTCGTGGCCGTTGAAGAGCCGCGAGTTGTCGAGGAAGACGGCCCCGGTGTCGGCGGCGACCGTGCGCATGCCGCGCTCGAAGGCGGGAACGGCGGTGTTGCGGCCCCACTTGGTGTCGGAGTCGTATCCCATGCCGCCGCAGATCAGCTTGCCGGGGAAGTTCGGGTTGTCGTAGAAGTCGGGGCCGATCGGGCTGGGGTAGCCCATGACGACGAGCTTGTAGTCGCCGTCGGCGTATCCGGCGTCGCGCATGACGGTCTTCAGGTCGCGGACCGTCTGCTCGACCTTGGGGACGAGTCCGTCGACGCGGGCCTGCCAGCCGGGGGCGTACTTGGGCTCGCAGGTGCCCTGGATGAGCACGTAGCGCTCGACGCAGTCGGTCATGACGGGCCCGAACTGCAGGTCGTCGTTGGCGCCGGCGACGAGCAGGACCATCTTGATCCGGGTGTTGCGGGCCTTGACCGCGAGGTTGTCGCTCTGGACGAGCTCGTCGGCGTACTGCTTGGAGCCTCCGATCCGGATGTTGCCGGTGTACGCACCGGAGCAGGCCACGTTGAAGGTGAGGTCCGCGGGGATGCCGGTGCGGTGGATCGCGGCGTCCGGGGAGCGGTGGCACCAGTTGGTGGGCCCGTTGGTCGGGGACTCGTACGTGCCGACGCCCTCGCCGGAGATCTCGCTGTCGCCGAGCGAGATCAGGCCGGTCCTGCGCTCGGCGAGCGGGCGCTCCTCGGGGCTGCCGTAGATCTTGGTCGCCTCGGCTGCCCGGATCGCCTCCAGCTCGGGAGAGAGCGGTACGGAGGTGATTCCGGTCGTCGTGCTCGTGTCGGCCGCGCCGGCGGGGGCGGCGGCGGTCATGCTGCCGAGGGCCGCCGCGGCGGCGGCGACGGCCGCGACGGGCCAGCGGAGTCTGTACCTGGTGCGCTTCACTGCGCCTCCTGGAAGTGGGGTTACCCACGGTTTTTACTGGCCGGTACGCGCCTTGGGAATACATCGAACAAGACAAGTGCTCATCTTCTATCGGAGGTTGACAGACCATGAGCAACGAAGACGGCTACCGGATCGAACACGACTCCATGGGCGAGGTGCGGGTGCCCGCGCACGCCAAGTGGCGGGCCCAGACCCAGCGGGCGGTGGAGAACTTCCCGATCTCGGGCCAACACCTGGAGCGCGCCCACATCGAGGCCCTGGCCCGGATCAAGGCCGCCGCCGCCAAGGTGAACGCCGAGCTCGGGGTGATCGAGAAGGACCGCGCGGAGGCCATCGTCTCGGCGGCGGAGGAGGTCGCCGAGGGGCGCTGGGACGAGCACTTCCCCGTGGACGTCTTCCAGACCGGCTCGGGCACCTCGTCCAACATGAACACCAACGAGGTGATCGCCACCCTCGCCACCGAGCGGCTCCCCGAGGGGCGCGAGGTCCACCCCAACGACCACGTCAACGCCTCGCAGTCCTCGAACGACGTCTTCCCCTCCTCCATCCACATCGCGGCCACCGGCGCCGTCACCCGCGACCTGATCCCCGCCCTCGATCACCTGGCCGCCGCCCTGGAGCGAAAATCGGCCGAATTCACGTCGGTGGTGAAGTCCGGCCGTACGCA
Organism: Streptomyces sp. R-07; assembly: GCF_049913175.1. NCBI lineage: Bacteria > Bacillati > Actinomycetota > Actinomycetes > Kitasatosporales > Streptomycetaceae > Streptomyces > Streptomyces sp. R-07. The sequence goes on along the minus strand of NZ_CP183978.1, from coordinate 5,140,394 downwards.
TCTGATGGACGCCACCCCGGTCACCCTGGGCCAGGAGTTCGGCGGCTACGCGGCCCAGGTCAGGTACGGTGCCGAGCGGCTGCGCGCCGCGCTCCCCCGGCTCGCGGAGCTCCCCCTCGGCGGTACGGCGGTGGGCACCGGCATCAACACCCCGGCCGGCTTCTCCGCGGCCGTCATCGCGGAGGTCGCCCGCGCGACCGGGCTGCCGCTGACCGAGGCCCGCGACCACTTCGAGGCCCAGGGCGCCCGCGACGGCCTGGTGGAGACGTCCGGGCAGCTCCGGACCATCGCCGTCTCCCTCACCAAGATCGCCAACGATCTGCGCTGGATGGCCAGCGGCCCGCGCACCGGCCTCGCCGAGATCAACCTCCCCGACCTCCAGCCCGGCTCCTCGATCATGCCCGGCAAGGTGAACCCGGTGATCCCCGAGGCGGTCCTGATGGTCGCCGCGCAGGTGACCGGAAACGACACCACGGTGGCGGTGGCGGGAGCGGCCGGGAACTTCGAGCTCAACGTGATGCTGCCGGTGATGGCGAAGAACCTCCTGGAGTCCGTACGGCTGCTCGCCAACGCCTCCCGGCTGCTCGCCGACCGCACGGTCGACGGGATCACCGCGAACGTGGAGCGCGCCCGCGAGTACGCCGAGTCCTCGCCGTCCGTGGTCACCCCGCTGAACAAGCACATCGGCTACGAGGAGGCGGCCAAGGTCGCGAAGAAGTCCCTCGCCGAGCGGAAGACCATCCGCGAGGTGGTCATCGAGTCCGGCTACGTCGAGCGGGGCGACCTCACGGTCGAGCAGCTCGACGAGGCGCTCGACGTGCTGCGGATGACGCACCCGTAGGACCGTCCTGACGCGGAAGCGGCGCCAGGTGACCGGCCGGTAGCGACCGGCCGGTAGCCGACTCCTCCGTGATCTGTGCCGCAGCGGTCGTGGGAGCGCGCCCCTAAGATCTGCGCATGACAGGATCGGGCGGCTCTCCACACTGGGCGCCGGGGGAGCACATCCTCTGGCGCTACCGCGGCAACGGCACCGGCGCGGTGCACATCTGCCGGCCGGTGACGGTCGTCCAGGACACGCCTGAACTGCTCGCGGTCTGGATGGCGCCCGGCACCGAGTGCGTCCGGCCCGTCCTCGCCGACGGCACCTCCGTGCACGACGAGCCGCTCGCCACCCGGTACACCGCCCCGCGCACCACCGAGCGCGCCCGCTGGGCCGGCAGCGGGGTGCTGAAGCTGGCCCGGCCCGGCGAACCGTGGTCGGTGTGGCTCTTCTGGGAGCGTGGCTGGCGCTTCCGCAGCTGGTACGTGAACCTGGAGGAGCCGCGGACCCGTTGGTCCGGCGGCCTCGACTCCGAGGACCATTTCCTCGACATCTCCGTCTACCCCGACCGCAGCTGGCTGTGGCGGGACGAGGACGAGTTCGCGCAGGCCCAGCGCTCCGGCCTGATGAGCCCCGCTCAGGCCGCCCGGGTGCGGGCCGCCGGGGAGCGGGCGGTGGAGCGGATCAAGACGTGGGGGACGCCGTTCGCGGACGGTTGGGAGGAGTGGCGGCCCGATCCGGCATGGCGGGTCCCGGAGCTGCCGGCGGACTGGGATCGCACTCCGGTGCACACGGCGCCGTGAGACCCTTGATGCGCCCCCGGGGTTCAAACGTAGGATCGTCCTCCGCACGGCAGAGACGCACCGGACTCCACGACGGACCGACCGAACAGCACGTCAACGACTCAGCACAGCGCAGGACCTGACCAGAAGTCATCCACGAGGGGGAGAGCAGTGCCGGACGTGCGCCCGGGTGTTCCGACCCCTGCCGTTGCCGCAGCTCGCGGAACGTCCAGATCCGCTGCATACGAGGGGTTTACCCCCGCCGAAGGCGCGGCATCGGCGAGAAGAGCGAGTGCATCGCACCACCGGCCCGGACGGACGGAACCCCACGCGTGACGGAGCATCCCACCTCCCACGAAGGCCGGCAGCCCCTGGCTGCCCGGTCGCAGGAACGCGCGCGCCCTCGCCAGGAGGCGGCGGCCGGCCTGCCCTCCGACGTGCCCGCCCAGTCGGGCGGCCCGGCGGCCCCCGCGACTCCGGGCCCGGAAGCGCCCAAGTCACCCACGCCACCCACCGGCCCGGACGCCCCCGGCGGTACGGGTCACCCGAGCGCTCCCGGCGGTGCCGACCACCCCGGCGGCACGAACCACCCGACCACGCCCGGCGGTACGAACCACCCGACCACGCCCGGCGGTACGGGCCACCCCGGCACCCCCGGCGCCGTGGCCGTCGCCGTCTCCCCGCAGCACCCCGGCGCCGGGGTCCGCGGCGGGGACATCGCGGCCCGGCGGGAGGGCGACCGGCTGCGGTTCGTCGGGGCCGCGACCCGGCGCATCGCACGCGGCATCGACCTGGACGAGATCGTCCTCGGCCTGTGCCGGGCCACCGTGCCGACCTTCTCCGACGAGATCCTGGTCTACCTCCGCGACCCGCTCCCGGTGGGCGACGAGCGGCCGGTGGCGCCGTTCGTGCTGCGGCTGCGCCGCACCGACCGGCTCCGGTTAAGCGATCTGGAGGGCGAGGAGCTCGTCCTCGTACCCGATCCGGATCCGACCCCCGCAGCCGAACTCTGCGAGGTGCGGTCCGGCGGGGCGCTGGCCGAGGTGCTGCGCGGGGTGCGGCCGGTCTTCGGCGACTCCGCGGCCGCCAAGGCGGCGCTGACCGAGCTGCTCGGCCCCGAGCACCCGCTGCCCGGCGGGCTGCGCGCGGTCCTCGCGCCGCTGCGCGGCCGGCGCCGGGTGATCGGCGCCGCCGTGTTCCTGCGCCGCCCCGAGCGGGCCGGCTTCGAGCCGAACGACCTGCTCGTCGCGGCGCAGTTGGCCACGCACACGGCGCTCGGCATCGACAAGGCCGTGCTGTACGGCCGTGAGGCGTACATCGCGGACGAGCTCCAGCGGACGATGCTGCCGGACTCGCTGCCGCAGCCGACCGGCGTCAAGCTGGCCTCGCGCTACCTGCCCGCGGCCGAGACGGCCCGGGTCGGCGGCGACTGGTACGACGCGATCCCGCTGCCCGGCAGCCGGGTCGCCCTGGTCGTCGGCGACGTCATGGGCCACTCCATGACGTCGGCGGCGATCATGGGCCAGCTGCGCACCACGGCGCAGACCCTGGCCGGTCTCGACCTGCCCCCGCAGGAGGTCCTGCACCACCTGGACGAGCAGGCGCAGCGGCTCGGCCAGGACCGGATGGCGACCTGCATGTACGCGGTGTACGACCCGGTCTCGCACCGGATCACCGTCGCCAACGCGGGCCATCCGCCGCCGATACTGCTCCACCTGGGCGGCCGTGCCGAGGTGCTGCGGGTGCCGCCCGGCGCCCCGATCGGGGTCGGCGGGGTGGACTTCGAGGCGGTCGAGCTGGACGCCCCGGCCGGCGCCACCCTGCTGCTCTACACGGACGGTCTGGTCGAGTCCCGGCTGCGGGACGTGTGGACGGGGATCGAGCAGCTGCGGGAGCGTCTCGCGGCGACCGCGCAGCTGACGGGTCCTGACCACTCGCCGCCCCTGGAGGCGCTCTGCGACGACGTCCTCGACATGCTGGGCCCGGGCGACCGGGACGACGACATCGCGCTGCTCGCGGCCCGGTTCGACGGGATCGCGCCGAGCGATGTGGCGTACTGGTTCCTGGAGCCGGAGGACGCGGCCCCGGGGCGGGCCCGGCGGCTCGCCCGGCGGGCGCTCGCCCGCTGGGACCTGGAGGAGCTGACGGACTCGGTCGAGCTGCTGATCAGCGAGGTCGTGACGAACGCCGTGCGGTACGCGGAGCGGCCGGTGACGCTGCGGCTGCTCCGTACGGACGTGCTGCGCTGCGAGGTCGGCGACGACTCCCCGCAGCTGCCCCGGCAGCGGCGGGCGCGCGACACGGACGAGGGCGGCCGCGGGCTCTTCCTGGTGAACCGGCTGGCCCGGCGGTGGGGGGCGACCCGGCTCTCGGGCGGCAAGGTGGTCTGGTTCGAGCTGGCGACCCGTACCTGAGCCCCCACCCCATGACCGAAGGCCGGACCCCACGAGGGGGTCCGGCCTTCGGTCGTGTCGTCAGCGCGGCGGGCGGGTGGTGCTGTCCAGGCCCGGGTCGCCACCGGCGTCCGGCGGCTGGATCGTCGTCGGCGGGGCCGTCGGCGGCTCCTCGGTGGCCGTCGGCTCCTGGGTGGGCTCCGGCGGCGTGGTGACGGGGTCGCCCGTGGGCTGCGGCGGCGTGGTGGCCGTCGAGGTCGGCGGGGGCGTCGGGCCCGTGGGGGCCGTGGTCGGCGCCTCGGTCGGCTCCTCCGGGTCCGGGCTCTCGGTGGTCCGGGTGGGTTCCGGCAGCGTGTCGTCCGGGGCGGCGCCGTCGGTCTCCAGGTCGAAGGAGGCGTCCGAGCCGCCGTTCAGCGCGCGCTCGGTGTAGTCGCCCCAGATCTGGGCGGGCGTGCGGCCACCGTTGGCACGGCCGGGGTTGATGGTGTCGGTGAGGGTGACCTGGTTGCCCTTGGCGTCCTCGCCGAAGAGGCCGACGGCGGTGACGAGTTCGGGGGTGTAGCCCACGAACCAGGCGGACCGGTTGTTCTCGGAGGTGCCGGTCTTGCCCGCGGCCTCGTAGTCGCCGGCGGCGCGGAAGCCGGAGCCGTTCTGCACGACGCCCGTCATGGCCTGGGTGGCGGTGTCGGCGGCCTCGCGGCTGATGACCTGGTCGCCGATCGCCTGGGCGCCGTCGACCGTGCGGTCCTTGTGCTCGGCGGCCTTCACGAGGGTCGGGGTGACCTTCTTGCCGTGGTTGTCGAGCGTGGCGTAGGCGCCGGCCATGTCCATGGTCGAGGCGCCCATCGTGCCCAGGGAGATGGCGGGGGTCTCGGGGAAGCCGGCGCCGTCCTTCAAGCCGAGGGCGAGGGCGGTCTTCTTGGCCTTGGCCGGGGTGACGTCCACGATCATCTGGGCGAAGACCGAGTTGATCGAGCTGTTGGTGGCCTTCTGGACGTTGACGGGGCCGTAGCTCTCGTCGTCCTCGTTCTCCGGCGCGAACTTGATGGGGCTGCCGACGACCGGGCGCTGACTGGTGCCGTCGTAGATCGTGCCGAGGCCGATCTTCCGCCCGTCCTGGGTGACCGCGCGGTTGTCGACGGCGGAGGCGAGGACGATCGGCTTGAAGGTGGAGGCGGGCTGGTAGTCGCGGCGGGTCGCGTTGGACATCCAGTGCTCGGTGGCACCGACGCCGCCGTAGAGGGCGACGACCGCGCCGGTCTTCGGGTCGACGGAGGTGGCACCGGCCTGGACGGTGGCCTGCTTCTCGTCGCCCTTGCGGTCGAGCTTGTCCTCCAGCTGCTTGTCGACCGCCTTGACGAGGTCCTTCTGCTTCTTCTCGTCGATGTTGAGGGTGATCGTCCAGCCGCCGGCCTTGATGTCCTCCTCGCTGACGCCCTGGCGCATCAGCTCCTGGTTGGCGGCCTCGACGATGTATCCGGTCTGGCCCTCCATGCCGGGGGCTGGCTTGGGCTTCTGCGGGACGGGGAACTTCAGGCCGGCGCGCTCGGACGGGCTGAGCCAGCCCTCGCCGACCATGTTGTCGAGGACGTAGTTCCAGCGCTCCTCGACGAGCTTGCGGCCGGTGGTGCTCGCGGAGGTCCAGTCGTACTGGTTGGGCGCCTGGAGCAGCGAGGCGAGGTAGGCGCCCTGGGCGGTGGTGAGCTGGGTGGCGTCGACGCCGTAGTACGAGCGGGCGGCGGCCTGGATGCCGTAGGCGCTGCGGCCGTAGTAGCTCGTGTTCATGTACCCGGCGAGGATGTCGCTCTTGCTCATCTTCTGGTCGACCTTGATGGCGATGACCATTTCCTTGAGCTTGCGCGTCGCCGTCTGGTCCTGGCTCAGAAAGTAGTTCTTGACGTACTGCTGGGTGATCGTCGAGCCACCCTGCTTGCCCTTGCCGGTGACGGTGTTCCAGGCGGCGCGGGTGGTGCCCATGATGTCGACGCCGTGGTCCTTGTAGAAGGACTTGTTCTCGGCGGCGACGAACGCCTTCTGGACCTGGAGGGGGATCTTCTCCAGGCCGACGATCTCGCGGTTGATCTTGCCGGTGCGGGCGAGGATCTTGCCGTCGGAGTACTTGTAGATGTTGCTCTGCATCGTCGCCTCGGCGTTGGCCGACGGCACCGGGACCATCAGGTAGACGACGTAGAGGGCGCCCATGCCGAGCAGGCAGAACACGAAGAAGGTGCCCAGGAGCTTCTTCCAGGTGAAGAGGCGGCGTATGCCGCGCTTCTTCGCCTTGCCCTTGTCCGGTCGGCCCATGTGTCCCGTCGCTCCGCTCGTCGTGTGTCCGGCGCCCTCGGTGCTGAGCCCGTCCGCGCCGGATCAGCTCAGCAAGCTAACACCGACGAGACGGACAAAGGACAACCGATCACGTCTTTTCCGGACGTGAGAATCAGCACCCACGCCCAGAGGAACCGACGCTCGGGCGGACCGGATGGTTGCGTGAGGGACTCGTTCCGCTTAGTGACCGGCGGCCGCGCACGTGGGTGATCGTCAGCAGAACATGTGGGTGCGCGGCGGCCGGACGCGTGGGCGCACGGCGGCCGGACACGTGGTGCGAGGCGGCCGGACACGTCGCTATACACCGCACGTATACACCCCGTGTACAGTGACGTTCATGTCCATCGGTCACACCCTGCTCGGGCTCCTGGAGTCCGGACCGCGCCACGGCTACGACCTCAAGCGCGCCTTCGACGAGAAGTTCGGCCAGGACCGGCCGCTCCACTACGGCCAGGTCTACTCGACCATGTCCAGGCTCCTGAAGAACGGCCTCGTGGTCGTCGACGGCATCGAGGCCGGCGGCGGCCCGGAGCGGAAGCGGTACGCGATCACCGAGGCCGGCATCACCGATGTCGCCCGGTGGCTCGCCACCCCCGAGAAGCCGGAGCCGTACCTCCACTCCACCCTCTACACCAAGGTCGTCCTGGCCCTGCTCACCGGCCGCGGGGCCGCCGAGCTCCTCGACACCCAGCGCGGCGAGCACCTGCGTCTGATGCGCGAGCTCACCCGGCGCAAGCGGGACGGCGACCTCGCCGACCAGCTCATCTGCGACCACGCCCTCTTCCACCTGGAAGCGGACCTGCGCTGGCTGGAACTGACCGCCGCCCGCCTCGACGCGCTCGCCGAGGAGGTCCGCCGATGAGCTCCGCCCCGCTCCTGCGCGCCACCGGCCTGGACAAGGCCTACGGCCCGACCCCGGCGCTCGCGGGCGCCGACTTCGCGCTCCGGGCCGGCGAGGTCGTCGCCGTCATGGGCCCCTCCGGCTCCGGCAAGTCCACGCTCCTCCACTGCCTGGCCGGAATCGTCCGCCCCGACGCCGGCACCATCACCTACGACGGGCGCGAGCTCACGGCCCTCTCCGACGCCGGCCGCAGCGCCCTGCGCCGTACCGACTTCGGCTTCGTCTTCCAGTTCGGCCAGCTCGTCCCCGAGCTGACCTGCGCCGAGAACGTCGCCCTCCCGCTCCGCCTGAACGGCGAGAGGCGGAAGGCGGCCGAGGCCAGGGCCACCGAATGGCTCGCCCGCCTGGAGGTCGACGGCGTCGCGGGCAAGCGCCCCGGCGAGATATCCGGCGGCCAGGGCCAGCGCGTCGCCGTCGCCCGTGCCCTCGTCACCGCGCCGCGCGTGATCTTCGCCGACGAGCCGACCGGCGCGCTCGACTCCCTCAACGGCGAGCGGGTCATGCGGCTCCTCACCGACGCCTCCCGGGACACCGGCGCCGCCGTCGTCCTCGTCACCCACGAGGCCCGGGTCGCCGCGTACTCCGACCGCGAGGTCGTCGTACGGGACGGCTCGGTGCGGGACTCGGAGTGGGCGGCATGAGCCTCGGCACCTGGGCCCGCGACCTGACGCTCGGCGCCCGGTTCGCGGTCACCGGCGGCCGCTCCGGCCTGCTCCGCACCCTGCTGACGGCAACTGGCGTCGGCTTCGGCGTGGCCCTGCTGCTGCTCGCCGCCTCCTTCCCGAACATGCTCTTCCAGCGGGAGGTACGGGAGTCGGTCCGCGCCGTCGACGGCAGCGAACAGGTCACCTCGCCCCGCCCCGACTCCTTTCTCCACCTCGGCCGGACCACCGTCTACCGCGACGACGTCATCAGCGGTCTGCTGCTGCGCCCCGAGGGCGACGCGCCTCCGCTCCCGCCGGGCGCCAAGGCCTTCCCCGGGACCGGCGAGATGCTGGTCTCCCCCGCGCTCGGCGCACTGCTCGACTCCCCCGAGGGCGCCCTGCTCAAGGAACGGCTCCCCTACGAGGCCGTCGGCACGATCGGACCCGCCGGACTCATCGGCCCGGCCGAACTGCGGTACGTCGCCCACGTCGACTTCCTCGACGCGGAGAACCTCGACGGGCGCGGCACGCGCTACGGCTGGTCGGTGCCGGAGGAACCGATGAACGCGTTCCTGATCCTCCTCGTCGTCGTCGCCTGCGTCGTCCTGCTCCTCCCGGTGCTGGTCTTCATCGCGACCGCCGTCCGCTTCGGCGGCGAGCAGCGCGACCGGCGGCTCGCGGCGCTCCGGCTGATCGGCGCGGACACCGCCACGACCCGGCGGATCGCGGCCGGCGAGTCCCTCGCGAGCGCACTGCTCGGCCTCCTGGTGGGCCTCGGACTCTTCGCGGTGGCCCGGCAGTTCGCGGGGGCCTTCACGATCTGGGACGTCAACGCCTACCCCGGCGACGTCGTGCCGATGGCCACGCTCACCGTGCTCGTCCTCGCCGTCGTCCCGGTCGCCTCGGTCGTGGTCACCCTCTTCGCGCTGCGCGGGGTGGCGATCGAACCCCTCGGCGTCGTCCGGACCTCCACCCCGCGCCGCCGCCGGCTGTGGTGGCGCCTCCTGCTCCTCGCGGCGGGCGCGGCCTTCCTCGTCCCGCTCATGGGCGAGGTCCGGATCACGCAGACCGGCATCGACTCCGTGGGGGTCGTGACCGGCACCACGCTCGCCCTGATCGGCCTCACCACGCTCCTGCCGTGGCTCGTCGAAGCGGGCGTGAAGCGGCTGCACGCCGGCCCGGTGGCCTGGCAGCTCGCGGTCCGCAGGCTCCAGCTGAGCAGCGGCACGGCGGCCCGCGCGGTCAGCGGGATCGTCGTCGCGGCGACCGGGGCGATCGCGCTCCAGATGCTCTTCCAGGCGATGGAGAACGACTTCACGCAGGTCAGCAGTGAGGACACCTCCCGCGCCCAGATCGCGTTCGGCGCCGACGCGAGGGACGCCGAGGACGCGCGCGGGATGATCGACCGCTTCCGGCGCACCGAGGGCGTCGCCGGTGTGATCGGGATCGTCGAGTCGCGCGTGTGGCGGCCCGGCCCGCTGAAGGAGGGCGAGGAGTTCGCCCCGATGTCCTCGATCCGGGTCGGCGACTGCGCCTCCCTGCGGGAGTTCGCCACGCTTCCCTCCTGCACGGACGGCGACGTCTTCGTCTTCCTCGCGCACGGCGCGCAGGGCAACCCGGACGACTCCTTCGTCACCAGGGCGGCGCGGCCCGGCGCCACGGTCGCCCTGCGCGACCCGCATCCGCACCCGAGCGCGCCGCAGCGCCCGAAGGGCGCCCCGCTGCCGCAGTGGCGCATCCCCACCACGGCCCGGATCGTGGACTCCCGCCCGGACCCGACCGGCATGTACGAGTACGGCGTCCTCGCCACCCCGTCGGCGATCGACACCGCCCTGCTCGACGAGCCCGACGCCCAGGCCATGGTCCGGCTCGACCCGGCCGTGCCCGACGCCGCCGACCACGTACGGAACACGGCGGCGGCCATCGATCCGACGTCCTGGGTGCGCACCCTGAAGGACACCGAGCGCGACGCGGCGTTCTCCAGCGTCCGCACCGGCATCCTCGTCGGCTCCACCCTGACGATGCTCCTGGTGGCGGCCTCGCTCCTGGTCGCGACCCTGGAGCAGCTCAGGGACCGCAAGCGGCTGCTCTCCTCGCTGGTCGCCTTCGGCACCCGGCGCTCGACCCTGTGCTGGTCGGTGCTGTGGCAGACGGCGGTGCCGATCCTCCTCGGGCTCGTGCTCGCCGTGGCGGGCGGTCTCGGCCTCGGCCTCGTGCTGCTGAAGATGGGCGGGCAGCCGGTGAACGACTGGTGGGCGTTCCTGCCCGTCGTCGGGATCGGCCTCGGGCTGATCGCGGCCGTGACGCTGCTGAGCATGCCGGTGCTGTGGCGGCTGATGCGGGCGGACGGGCTGCGGACGGAGTAACCCGCCGTTCGCATGTACGAGGGGGGCGTCGGGTCCTGGCACCGGGGGGTGCCAGGAACCGGCGCCCTTCACACGTACGAGGTCAGGAACCGCCGCCCACCATCCGTACCGGAAGCCGCTTCATCGCCCCGCGCAGGGCTTCCGCCAGCTCCTCGAACTCGGCGTGCCGGGCCGCGCCCGTCCGCATCGCGAGGGCGACCCGCCGCGAGGGCGCCGGTTCGGCGAAACTCCCGGTCCACAGCGCGGTGTTACGGGCGGTCTCGACGGTCACGGCGGTGCGCGGCAGCAGGGTCACCCCGAGACCGCCCGCGACCAGCTGGACCAGTGTCGCGAGCCCGGCGGCCGTGGTGGTGACCTCGGCGCCGTCGGTGCGCCCGGCCTCCCGGCAGATGTCGAGGGCCTGGTCGCGCAGGCAGTGCCCTTCGTCGAGGAGCAGCAGCCGGAGCTCCTTGAGGGCCTCGCGCGGGATGTCGTCCCGCCCGGCGAGCGCGTGGCCCTCGGGGGTGACCAGGACGAAGTCCTCGTCGAAGAGGGGGAGTTCGGTGACTCCGGGCACGCCGAGCGGCACGGCGAGCAGCAGCAGGTCGAGCCGGCCGGCGGTGAGCCCCTCCAGGAGCGAGGAGGTCTGCTCCTCGTGGACCTGGAGGTCGAGCTCGGGGTAACGGCGGTGGACCAGCCGCAGGACGGTGGGGAGCAGATAGGGGGCGACGGTCGGGATCACCCCGAGCCGCAGGACGCCGGTGAAGGGCGCCTGGGCCGCCTCCGCCTCCTCCATGAGCTCGGCCACCGCGTCGAGGACCGTCCGGGCGCGGACCGCGAGCCGCTCGCCCGCGGGCGAGAGCAGCACCTTCCGCGTCGTACGCTCGAGGAGCTGGACACCGAGTGCCTCTTCGAGGGCCGAAACCGCACCCGAGAGGGCGGGCTGGCTCATGCCGATGGCGGCGGCCGCGTCGCGGAAGTGCAGATGCTCGGCGACCGCCGCGAAGGCTCTGAGCTGCGAGAGGCTCGGCTGTTTTCCTCGGTGCGGGCCGCGCGGGGGGTTGTACGGGGATGCCACTGATAACCACCTTCGATCAACACGAGCCACACTAGCTATTTCACTGATCAATGCACCCCGTGCCAGTATGTGAGACGTCCAACCCCCACGGAAGACCTCAAAAGGGACCCTTCCACATTGCAAGGAGAGCGCGTGCTCACTGTCGGTGACAAGTTCCCCGCCTACGACCTGACCGCCTGCGTGTCGCTGGAGAGCGGCAAGGAGTTCGAGCAGATCGACCACAAGGCCTACGAGGGCAAGTGGCGCGTGGTGTTCTTCTGGCCGAAGGACTTCACCTTCGTCTGCCCGACCGAGATCGCCGCGTTCGGCAAGCTGAACGACGAGTTCGCCGACCGTGACGCCCAGATCCTCGGTGTCTCCGGCGACTCCGAGTTCGTCCACCACGCCTGGCGCAAGGACCACGCCGACCTGCGTGACCTGCCCTTCCCGATGCTCGCCGACTCGAAGCACGAGCTCATGAGCGACTGCGGCGTCCGCGGCGAGGACGGCTTCGCCCAGCGCGCGGTCTTCATCGTGGACCCGAACAACGAGATCCAGTTCGTCATGGTGACCGCCGGCTCCGTCGGCCGTAACCCCAAGGAGGTCCTGCGGGTCCTCGACGCCCTGCAGACCGACGAGCTCTGCCCGTGCAACTGGAACAAGGGCGAGGGCACCCTCGACGCCGCCGCCCTCCTCGCGGGCGAGTAAGGACGGATCCGACATGGCTCTCGACGAACTGAAGTCCGCCATACCGGACTTCGCCAAGGACCTGAAGCTGAACCTCGGTTCGGTCATCGGCAACAGCGACCTCCCGCAGCAGCAGCTGTGGGGCACCGTCCTCGCCTGCGCGATCGCCTCGCGCTCGCCGAAGGTGCTCAAGGAGCTGGAGCCCGAGGCCCAGGCCAACCTGAAGCCCGAGGCGTACCAGGCCGCCAAGTCCGCCGCCGCGATCATGGCGATGAACAACGTCTTCTACCGGACCCGGCACCTGCTGTCGGACCCCGAGTACGGGACGCTGCGCGCCGGCCTGCGGATGAACGTCATCGGCAACCCGGGCGTCGAGAAGGTCGACTTCGAGCTGTGGTCGCTGGCCGTCTCCGCGATCAACGGCTGCGGCCAGTGCCTGGACTCGCACGAGCAGGTCCTGCGCCAGGCCGGTGTCGACCGCGCCACGATCCAGGAGGCCGTGAAGATCGCCGCGGTGATCCAGGCGGTCGGCGTCACGCTCGACGCGGAAGCGGTCCTCGCCGAGTAGGGCGGAACCGTACGAGAAGGGCCCCGGGGCAGCACGCCCCGGGGCCCTTCCGCCGCTTCCGCCGCTTCCGTCACTTCTTGAGTGCCGCCATGAGGGCCAGCATGTCCTGGGCGACCGGGACGTCGATGCCGGAGAGGTCGATCGGCTCGGTGTTCCCGATCTCGTTGCCGTCCGCGTCCGTGCTGTACTGCCGGTAGACGTTCAGCGCGATCTCGACCTGGCCGTCGAGGATCCTGAGGTCCGCGCCCTCGCCGCCGCGGTCGTCGAAGAAGGCCTGCTCCCCGAGACCGCCGATCGGCGTGGTGAGGTCGTAGTACTTCGCCCGCGCCGCGAACTCGGGCCCCGGGTCCGTCACCTTGTGCAGGGTGTACGTGACGGAGGCGCTGTACCCCGACTCCGGCGGGCCGAACGTCATCGAGCAGGACGCCTCGAACACGGCCGGATCGTCCATCTCGGGCCCCACGCCGTCCTCGCTCCGCTTGCCGAGGATCCCGCCGAGCGCCTTGAGCTTCGCCACCTCGCAGAGCTTCACCCCCGAGCGGTACCCGCCGAGGTCCGGCCCCGGTTCCTTCCGCTGCTCGTACGCGTAGAGCCCGCCGCCCCACACCGCCGAGGCGAGCACCGCACCGCCGAGCGCCCACAGCCAGGGGCGCCGCGCCCGGGGCGGGCGCGGCGGCGGGGCCTCGGTGAGCACCTCGGGGGCGTCGAACTCCACGCCGCCCACGAGCTCCGGCTCGGATATCACGCGCGCTCCCCCTCGAGGGCGCCCGGCGCCGGGACCGGTGCCACGGCGAAGGCGGTCGCCCCGCGCGGCTCCGGGGTGCTGCGGAGGGCCTGTTCGGTGGTGTACGCGCGCAGGTAGCCGACGACCGTGTTGGCGACGGCGACCAGGGGGACGGCGACGACGGCGCCGCCGATGCCGGCGGTCAGGCCGCCGGCCGCGACGGCGAGGACGACGGCCAGCGGGTGGACGCGTACGGCCCGGCCGAGGATGAAGGGCTGGAGGACGTGGCCCTCGATCTGCTGCACGGCGAGGACGACGACGAGCACCATCAGGGCGGTGAAGGGCCCGTTGGTGACGACGGCGACGACGACCGCCAGGGCGCCGGAGATGACCGCGCCGACCAGCGGGATGAAGGCGAAGAGGAAGATGAAGACGGCCAGCGGCACCGCCATCGGCACCTCGAGGAACCAGAGCCCGAGGCCGATGAAGACGGCGTCGATCAGGGCGACCAGGACCGTGCCGCGCACATAGGCGGTGAGGGTGCGCCAGGCGCGCGGGCCGGCGCCGGCGACGCCCGGCCGGGCCTGGGCGGGCACCAGCTTGAGCGTCCACTCCCAGACCTTCTTCCCGTCGTAGAGCAGGAAGAGCGTCGAGAACATGGCGAGCAGGATTCCGGTGATCGCCTCGACGACGACGGTGACGCCCTGGAGTCCGACCTGGGTGATCTGTTCGGCGTTGGCGCCGACGGAGTCGCTGAGACTCTTCGCGATGCCGTTGACCTGCTGCTCGGTGACGTGGAAGGGGCTGTTGAGGAGTCCTCGCTTGAGTTCCTCGATGCCGTTCTTGACCTGGTCGGACAGGTTGTCGATGTTGTCCATGACCTGCCAGACCACGAACCAGCCGACCAGGCCCATGATGACGAAGCCGGACACGGCGGTGACGGCCGTGGCGAGCCCGCGGGGCAGGCCCTTGCGGCGCAGCATGGCCACGGTGGGCTGGAGCAGGGCGGTGACGAGGAGCGCGGCGACGAAGGCGAGGACGACCAGCTGTACGGAGCTGATCACCTTCATCAGCACCCAGACCGTGCCGGCGAGGACGAGGAGCCGCCAACCGGCCTCGGCCGCCACGCGCATGCCCCACGGGATGGCGGCGACGGGGTCGGGGCGGGCGGCGACGGCCGGCGCGTACGACGGGGGTGCGGGGACGGAGCGGCCCGGCTCGGCGGAGACGTCCCCCGCCGTGGCGGTCTCGGCCTCCGGGAGGGGCGCGGCGGTGTCCGGGTCGACGGCCGGCCGCGCGGGGACCGCCGGCCGCGCGGGCGGGGCCTCGTGCGGGACGTCGTGGGGGCTCACGTACGGCGGACCGAGCGGATCCTCACGTTCCGCCTCGGCCCGGCGCTCGTCGAGGCGTTCACCCATGCGGCTCAGGCTGTCACCCAGCCGGCCCAGCCACCCTGGCACTCTGGACATCTCTTCCCTCTTCCCCCCGCTCACTCTGCCCCGCCCGCTCCCCCGGGAGCCCGTGGGCCTTCGAACCTACACGCAAGAAGCCCCTCACCGTAGGACGGCGAGGGGCTCTCGGAGGTTGAGCGCACCGGCATCGATGCTCGGGGGTCGCCCCCCGAGATGACGCGGCCTAGTACCAGCGGTTGGCCTGCCAGAACGACCAGGCGCCACACGGGCTGCCGTAGCGGCTGTCCATGTAGTTGAGGCCCCACTTGATCTGGGTGGCGGGGTTGGTCTGCCAGTCGGCGCCGGCCGAGGCCATCTTGTAGCCCGGGAGCGCCTGCACGAGGCCGTAGGCACCCGAAGAGGCGTTGGTCGCGCGGTAGTTCCAGCCGGACTCGTGGTCCACGATGTTGCTGAAGCACGAGAACTGGTCGGACGGCATCATCTGCCGGGCCATCGCCTTGACCTCGGCGATGCTGTAGGAGCCCTGCGCGGCGAAGGACGTGGCGTCGCGGACCGAGGAACGGTTGGCGCGCTCCTCCGCCTCCTTGCGCTCCTTCTCGGCCTTCTCCTTGGCGGCGGCCTCGTCGGCCGCCTCCTTCTTCGCCTCGGCGTCCTTGGCGGCGCGGATGCGGGCCGCTTCCTCCGCGGACTTCTTCGCGGCCGAGTCGGCCGCGGCGGCCTGGACGTCGGCCTGCTCCGAGAGGGACGAGACCTGTACCTGCGCCTGCTCACCCGCGGGGATGTCCGCGAGCAGCGTGGTGTCGGCCGCGGTGGCCTCGAAGTTGTCGTCGGAGGTGGCCTGGGCGGCGTTGCCCGAGGCGACGCCGACAACGGCGCCGACGGTGGTGACCGCAGTGGCCGAAGCCACCGCGAATCCCCGGACCGAGATCCGGCTCACACGGTTTCCTTCCAGCACGCCCGCACAGGTGACCACGCGGGCGAAATCTTGCCCCTGGCACTGGTCTCCGACGTACGGGGTCACAGAAGACACGGGCCCGTGGTGCTGTGGGCGGCATACGGTCAACGGCTGTGGAGTTGTGTGGTGCTTGTGCGCCCAGAGGGTGCACGTGTGCCGTATGCGGGGCCTGACGGAAGCAAGACTCTGCCGGACGGCGACACCGCAAGGCAATTCTGTGCTGCGTGTGAAAGCTCACACCTGGGAAGGCACAGGTGTTTTGGCGGATACGCGGGACAGCAGGGCGCCGCCCGGCTAAGCTCCTGCGCTTCGCCGGGCGGCGCCAACTGCCTTACCCGTACGGACGGGTACGAATCGGTCAGATCTGACCGTCCTCCAGCATCTCCGTCACGAGCGCGGCAATCTGGGAGCGCTCGGAGCGGGTGAGGGTGACGTGGGCGAAGAGCGGATGCCCCTTCAGCTTCTCGACCACGGCGACGACTCCGTCGTACCGGCCGACCCGGAGGTTGTCGCGCTGGGCGACGTCATGGGTCAGCACGACCCGCGAATTCGCCCCGATCCGGGACAGAACGGTCAACAGGACGTTCCGCTCCAGGGACTGGGCCTCGTCCACGATGACGAACGCGTCGTGGAGCGAGCGGCCCCGGATGTGGGTGAGCGGCAGGACCTCCAGCATGCCGCGCCCCAGCACCTCCTCGACGACCTCGCGGCTCGCGACCGAGGACAGCGTGTCGAAGACGGCCTGGGCCCACGGGCTCATCTTCTCGGCCTCGCTGCCCGGCAGGTACCCGAGCTCCTGGCCGCCGACCGCGTACAGCGGACGGAAGACCATCACCTTCTGGTGCTGACGGCGCTCCAGGACCGCCTCCAGGCCCGCGCAGAGCGCGAGCGCGGACTTGCCGGTGCCGGCCCGGCCGCCCATGGAGATGATGCCGACGTCCGGGTCGAGCAGCAGATCGAGCGCGATCCGCTGTTCGGCGCTGCGGCCGTGGAGCCCGAAGGCCTCCCGGTCGCCGCGGACGAGCCGTACGTTCCCCTCGGCGGTCACCCGGCCGAGCGCCTTGCCGCGCTCGGACTGGAGCACCAGGCCCGTGTGGACCGGGAGCTCGGCGGCCTCCGGCACGTACAGCGTGCTCTGCTCGAAGAGCAGATCCACCTGCTCGCCGGAGAGCGCCAGCTCGGACATGCCGGTCCAGCCGTTGTTCTCCGTGATGGCGAGCTCCGCGCGGTACTCCTCGGCGAGGAGCCCGACCGAGGAGGCCTTGATGCGCAGCGGCAGGTCCTTGGAGACGACGGTGACGTCGTACCCCTCCGCCTGGAGGTTGCGCGCGACCGCGAGGATCCGTGAGTCGTTGTCCCCCAACCTGTAGCCGGCGGGCAGGACGCCGGGGTCGGAATGGTTGAGTTCGACACGCAGGGTGCCGCCCAGCTCCCCGACGGGGAGGGGGGCGTCGAGGCGTCCGTACCGGACCCGGAAGTCGTCGAGCAGGCGCAGGGCCTGCCGGGCGAAGTACCCGAGTTCGGGATGGTGCCGCTTGGCCTCCAGCTCCGTCACCACGACGATCGGGAGCACCACCTCGTGCTCCTCGAAGCGCGAGAAGGCGTTGGGGTCGGCCAGCAGGACGCTGGTGTCGAGAACATAGGTGCGCCGGTCGGAAAGGCGGCGCTTCGTGCTGGTCACCACGGAAGGACAGACCCCCTCGGAAGACCCCTGTGAGGTCGGGGTGCGACGGAACCGGTGTCGCTGCGGAATGGGACCGGGTTCAGGCCGCGATGCGCGGGCCGAACCACGGCCCTCCGCTTCTCCCGTACGTGTCCCGCACGGTCGTCCTGGTGCAAGGGGCCTCCCGGGTGGCGGTCTCCGTGCCGCTCACTTCACCAGGGATATGCCCTCGAACACCCCTTGCCATGCCATGGCATATGACGACGTGTTCATGAACACGAGGTGATCGTTTCCGATCGGTTCCGGCGGGGCGATCAGGGCGAGGGGATCAGAAGTCCGTCAGGTGCCGTAGCGCCGGTGCCGCGCCGCGTAGTCCCGCAGCGCGCGCAGGAAGTCGACCTTCCGGAAGGCCGGCCAGTGGACCTCGCAGAAGTAGTACTCGGAGTGGGCGCTCTGCCACAGCATGAATCCGGACAGGCGCTGCTCACCGCTGGTGCGGATGACCAGGTCCGGGTCGGGCTGACCGCGCGTGTAGAGGTGCTCCGAGATGTGCTCGACGTCGACGATCTCGGCGAGCTCCTCGAAGCTCGTCCCCCGGTCCGCGTGCTCCAGGAGCAGCGAGCGGACCGCGTCCGCGATCTCCTGGCGTCCGCCGTAGCCCACGGCGACGTTCACGAGTATCCCCGTGTTGCCGCGGGTGGCCTCCTCGGCCTCCTTCAGCACGGTCTGCGTACGCGCGGGCAGCAGGTCCATCGTGCCGACGTGGTTCACCCGCCAGCGGCCGTCGGCGGCCAGCGCGCGCACGGCGTTCTCGATGATGCCGAGCAGCGGGACGAGCTGCTCCTCGGGGCGGTTCAGGTTGTCCGTGGAGAGCATCCAGAGCGTGACGACCTCGACGTCCGTCTCGGCACACCAGCCGAGCAGCTCCTGGATCTTGTCCGCGCCGGCCTTGTGTCCCTGCTCGGGGGTCCCGCCGGACGCCTTGGCCCAGCGACGGTTCCCGTCGAGGATGACCCCGATGTGCTTGGGCACCTGGGTGTGGTCGAGGCGGCCTTCCACCCGGCGTGCGTAGAGCCCGTACACCAGGTCGCGCAGGTTCACTGTTCTTTACCCCTCCATGAAGTGCCGGCCCCCGAAGCCGCCACACTACTGCGCACGGGCGACGGGCTCCCAGCCCGGGACTGTCACAAGTCCGTGATAAGCAGAGATACGTGACTGATTCCCCCCTGTACCGCGCCTCCGCGGACCGCTACGACGCCATGGAGTACCGCCGCACCGGCCGCAGCGGTCTCAAGCTCCCGGCGATCTCGCTCGGCCTCTGGCACAACTTCGGCGACGACCGCGCGCTCGACTCCCAGCGGGCGATCCTGCGCCGCGCCTTCGACCTCGGCGTCACCCACTTCGACCTGGCGAACAACTACGGGCCGCCGCCCGGCTCCGCCGAGCTGAACTTCGGCAAGCTCTTCGCCCAGGACTTCGCGCCCTACCGCGACGAGCTGATCATCTCCACCAAGGCCGGCTACGAGATGCACCCCGGCCCGTACGGCGAGTGGGGCTCCCGCAAGTACCTGCTGTCCTCGCTCGACGCCTCCCTGAACCGGATGGGCCTCGACTACGTCGACATCTTCTACTCGCACCGCTTCGACCCGCACACCCCGCTCGAAGAGACGATGGGGGCGCTCGCCTCCGCCGTCCAGCAGGGCAAGGCGCTGTACGTCGGCGTCTCCTCGTACAACAGCGAGCAGACCGCCGAGGCCGCGCGGATCCTGCGGGAGATGGGCGTCCGGCCCCTCATCCACCAGCCCTCGTACTCCATGATCAACCGGTGGACCGAGGAGGACGCCCTCCTCGACACCCTGGAGGCGGCCGGCATGGGCTGCATCTCCTTCGTGCCGCTCGCCCAGGGACTGCTCACCAACAAGTACCTGAAGGGCATCCCGGAGGGCTCGCGGGCCACCCAGGGCAAGTCCCTCGACCCGAACCTGCTCTCCGACGAGGTGCTGCGGCGCCTGCGCGGCCTCGCCGACATCGCCGAGCGGCGCGGGCAGTCCCTCGCCCAGCTGGCGCTGTCGTGGGTGCTGCGGGACGAGCGGATGACCTCGGCGCTGATCGGCGCGTCCAGCGTCGCCCAGCTGGAGGAGAACGTGGCCGCGCTCGCGGGCGCTCCGCTGACGGACGAGGAGCTCAAGGAGATCGACTCGTTCGCCGTGGACACCGCCGGCACGAACATCTGGGCCGGCCGGGGCTGACGGTCCTCACGGGAACCAGGACAAGAAAAACGGGCCGGTCCGTGGGGGGGATACGGACCGGCCCGAGGGGGGGTTTCCACCATAACCCTTCGATAGTCGTCTTGCGCGCCACGCGCGCCGAACGAACCGCGTCGGATTCGCCGGATCCCAGGCGGCACAAGGGCTCCGAGGCCCCGTGGCGGGAATGCGCCCCGGCGTGGCGGCGGGGTTCCGTCCCTCCGAAGAGGGACCGGCCCGCAGGATCACGGCGTTGACGCGACGGCGCCCGCGCGGGGTCCCGAGGAACGGCTTTTCGGCAGGTCAGCCACCGGGCGGAAGGCCTTTCTGCGGTTCCGTTGCCGGACGGAGGGCCTCTCGGCAGGGTCAGCCGCCGGATCGCCGGCGCAGCAGGGTGATGCCGTCCCGCCGGGCGACGATCTCGTAGCCGTACGTACGGGTCGCGGCCTCCAGCTCGGCCCGCTGCCGCTCCAGTGGGTAGGGCCAGTGCCCCGAGGGATACGGCCAGGCCTCGGGCGCCCGCTCGTCGTGGACGATCCACGCGGCGGTCGGCGCCGGGATGCGCGGGATGTCGTGGCGGTAGAGCTCGCCGCCCACCGGGAACGTCGGGAAGAGGACGACCGTGCAGCGCGCGGTCAGCTGCGGCGCGAGCCGGTTGGAGGCGGCGACGGTCGCCCCGTCGGGGATGCGGGCGAGCAGCGCGCGGGCCGCCTCGACGTGCGGCGTGGTGCGCCAGGTGGCCCGCTGGGCGAGCTGGGCCAGCGGGAAGGACGGGAGCAGGACGGCGGTCACGACGAGGACGGTCGCGAGCACGGCCCGCAGCTCACGCCTGGACTTGTCACTGAGGACATCGACGAGGCCGGCGAAGACGACCGGCATGAGGATCGCGCTGTAGTGGAAGGCCGTGCCCCAGTGGAAGCCGTTCTCGGAGAGCAGGCGCCAGCCGAGGGTGGGGACGGCGATCAGGGCGAGCGGTGAGCGGAGCGCGAGCAGCGCGGACGGGGCGAAGACCAGGATCAGCGTGACCGCCTTGACCTCGGGGCGGAACACGTCGAGCGGGGCGTGGGCGAGGGTGGAGAACAGGGAGCCCTGCGCGTCGGCGAGGTTGCCGCCGTGGGCGTAGCCACCGCCGGGGTTGAAGGCCGGCAACAGGACCTCGACCTCCAGGAGCGAGCCGAGGACGCCCGCCGCCGCGACGGCGAGGCCGAGGCGGCGGGGGCCCTTGAGGGCGATGTACACGCCGACGGCGGCGAGGGTGAAGCCCAGGTCCTCCTTGACGAGCAGGAGCGGCGCCGCCCAGGCGACGGCCGGCCGCCAGCGCCGCCGGGCGAGCGCCTCCAGGGAGAAGGAGAGCAGCGGGACGGCGAGCGCGACCTCGTGGAAGTCGAAGGCGGCGGCGGAGGCGATCCCCCAGCTCAGCCCGTACCCGGCGGCGACGGTGTGCGCGGCGGCCGGGCCGAGGACGGCACCGGCGCGGCGGGCGAGGGGGACGACGGCGAGGGCGAGCAGCGCGGACTGGGCGAGGAGCAGGCAGAGCGGGGAGGGCCAGAGCCGGTAGAGAGGAGCGAGGACGGCGAGCAGGGGGTGGAAGTGGTCGCCGAGGAGGTTGAAGCCCTCGCCGCGCAAGGGGGCGACGGGTGCGCGGAGTTCGGCGTAGGCGCGGACGGCCTGCTCGAAGATGCCGAGGTCGTAGCCGGTGGTGCGCAGGAGCTGGTGGCGGCGCACGGCGACGGTCGCGTAGAGGAGGAAGAGCCCGGCGGCCCAGATCCAGGGGATGAGGGACGAGCGGGTCGGGGGCGCGGGCGCCATGCCCTTTACGGGCGGTTCGCTCGTAGTTGTCAGCATGTGCGGCGATGCTAGGCGCGGGTCTTCAGGGCACGGCGGTGAACGCGCCGAAGAGGAGGCCGAGCAGTCCGCCGCTGAGCATGAAGGGGCCGAAGGGGATCGCCGAGGAACGGTCGGCCCGCCGCAGCAGGACGAGACCGAGCCCGTACACCGCGCCGAACAGGAACCCCGCGAAGGCCCCGGCGAAGAGCACGCCCCAGCCGTACCAGCCGAGCGCGGCGCCCAGCGGCACCGCCAGCTTCACGTCGCCGCGACCGAGCCCGCTCGGGTTGATCGCGTACAGCACCAGATAGGCCCCGCCGAGGGCGAGCGCGCCGAGCAGCGCGTGGAGCCAGGAACCGGCGTCGTACGGGAGGAGTTCGGCGCCGCCGAGGAGCAGCGGGACGGCGACGGCCAGCGACAGGGTCAGCACGTCCGGCAGCCGGTGCACGCGCGCGTCGACGCAGGCGAGGAGAACGGCGAAGGGCGCGCAGAGCAGCCAGACCGCGAGCTCGGGCCGGGGCCCGCCGGTGGCGGCGGCGAGCGCGGCACAGACCAGGGCGGTGAGCAGCGGCGCGACGAGCGGGCTCGCGGCGGTCGCGCAGGCCAGCCGCCCGGGGCCGCCGAGCCAGCCGCGCCCGGGCCCGACGAGCACGTGCCCGGCGGGGCAGCGGTCCCGCCACCGCTCCTCCGGCTCCACCGAGAGCCGGTACGCGGCCCGGGGCACGAGCAGCCCGACGGCGGCCCCCCACAGGGCGGCGACGGCGATCAAGGTGACGTACACGGAGGAGACCCTAGGCGCCCGGGCCGCTACGGTCTGCCGCATGGGGAAATGGGTGGACGGGACGGGGACGTTGGCCGTGTCCGGCGGGGCGGAGGTCCCCCTGGAGGTGGCGGCCTCGTACCGGGCGCGGCGACGGGGCCTCCTCGGCCGGGACGGGATCGCGGGGGCGCTGCTCATCGTCCGGACGAACAGCGTGCACACCTTCGGCATGCGGATCCCGATCGACGTGGCCTACCTGGACGGCTCGTTCACGGTCCGGTCCGTGGTCACGATGCGGCCGGGCCGGCTCGGCATGATCCGGCCGCGCGGCCGGCACGTCCTGGAGGCGGAGGCGGGCGCGATGGCGGGGTGGGGGCTGAAGCCTGGGGTACGCGTGCGCGTGGACGTGGAATAGGGGGTACGCGTGCGCGTGTCCTGCGGACAGGTCACGGCGGGCCCGAGCCGAGAAGCGTGAACGCCCCGTAGACGGCGGAGGCGAGCGCGAGGCCGGCGAGGACCGGCACGGCGGTGCGGGTCCTGACCCGCGCGAGGGCCACGGCGGGCGGGAGCAGCAGCCCGAACGCGGGCATCATCAGGCGCGGCCGGGAGCCGAAGTAGGCGGCGCCGACGAGGGAGACGAACACGACGCCGATCGTGTAGACGAGCACCGGCAGCGGCTGCCGCTGCCGTACGCACAGCGCGACCAGCCAGCCGAGCAGCCCGAGCGCCGCGCACAGGCCGAGGGCGGCGGGCCACGGCAGGCCCGCGATGAACAGGGCGAGGGCGACACCGCCGTCGATGGAGTTGCCCCAGGCGGCCTGGACATCGAAGTAGGCGGTCGCACCGCCCTCGCGGACCCCGACGTAGGCGACGTACGCGAGCCAGCCCAGCGGGGCGACGAGCACGCCCGCGACGGTGGACCAGGGCAGCCTTCTGTCCCGTACGAGCGCGACGAGGGCCGTGATCCCGAGGGCGGCGATCAGCGCGGCGGCCGTCGGCCGGGTGAGCCCGGCGGCCGCGCACAGGACACCGGCGAGGATCCAGCGCCCGCGCAGCACCGCGTACAGCGACCAGGCGGCGAGGGCGGTGAAGAGCGTCTCCGTGTACGCCATCGACTGCACGAAGGCGGTCGGGTAGACGCCCCAGAGGACGGCGAGCAACACGCCGGCGCGCGCCCCGAAGGCCTGCTCGCCGCACTTGAAGATGCCCCAGGCGGCAACGACTCCGGCGGTCCAGGACACACACAGCCCGGCGGTGGCCGCGTCGACGGGGAGAACGGCGGAGAGGCCGCGCTCCAGGGCCGGGAGGAGCGGGAAGAAGGCCAGGTCGGGGTGGACGTCGCCGTTCGGCAGGGTGGCCTCGTACCCGTAGCCGTGCTCGGCGATCCGCACGTACCAGACGGAGTCCCAGCGTCCCTTGAGCCGGTGCAGCCCGTCCTCGCCGGTCGCGGCGGCGGCGACCGCGAGGACGACGAGGCCGACGATCCGGGTGGCGGCGTAGCCGCCGAGAGCGACGAGGGTGGGGTTGACGGCGCGGTCGGACCTGGTCAGGGACATGCGCCCGATTATCCCGGCGCCGCCCGGGGCTCAGCCGAGGGGCTCAGCCGAGGGGCCTTATGCGGACGAACTTCGCGGACATGACGGGACCCAGCTGGTCGACGATGGCGTGCCCGGGCTCCTGCGGCGAGGGCAGGTCGCCGAGGAAGGAGGTGACGATGACCTCGTCGATGCCGAGGACCCCGCGCGCGCTCTGCTCCTCCAGGAAGTCGAGCGTGCGGCGCCAGTCGGCGGCGGCCGGGGCCTCGCCGAGGAAGGAACGGACGGTGTGCTGGACGACGTCCCAGAAGAAGACGTGCGGCAGGACACCGCCCTGATGGGAGACATGGGTCTCGTAGGCACCCTGGAACTCGGGGATCCGGGTGACGAGGTCGCTGACCAGTTGCACGCTGGAGGTCGCGTGCGGGGTCGGGGTCGGGGTCAGGTTCGGGGTCGGGTTCGGGGTCGGGGTGAGGTTCGGGGTCAGGTTCGGGGTCGCGTTCGAGGTCGCCGCCATCTCCCCAGAATGCTCCCGCCGGACGCATACGTCTCGCCATATTTACGCTTTCCTGGCGACGTCTTTCGCCGGGTTTTCCACAGGGGGTGCGAAGTGTCCCTCTTCCGTGGATCGTTGGGCGTATGTACGAGTTGGCGATCCTCGCCAGGGGCGGGGTCCTTCTGACGGTCTGGGCGGCCGCGGCGGGCTGGCCGCCGGGCCGGCTGGCCGGACGGCTGCGCCGCGACGGCTGGCAGCGGATCTGCCGGGGCGCCTGGGCGGCCCCGGGGAGGGAGGTGGACTGGCTGCTGAAGGCGGCGGCCCTCCAGTTCCTGCGCCCGGAGGTGGTGTGCAGCCACGGGACGGCGGCGCGGCTGCACCGCATCGAGGCGCTCGGAGCGGCGGGCCCGGCCGGCGTCCTGGAGTTCACGGCACCGAGAGCATCCCGTTCGGGGCGCGCCGAAGGCATACGGATCCACGGCACGACCTTCCTGACGTCCCGGGACCGGTCGACACGGCGGGGGCTGCGGACGACGACCCCGGCGCGGACGGTCGGCGACCTGATACGGACCTGCGGCAGCCGGGAGGAGGCGGTGACCGTCGCGGACTCGGCGCTCGCGCGGAGGGTGGTCGACGGCGTACGGCGCGAGGCGCTCGTCCGCTACGAGGAGCTGGCCGCCGAACTCTCGGCACCCCGCAGGGGAGCGGCCCGCGCCCGGACCTGGCTGCGCCTGACCGAAGCGGCGTCGGGCTCCCCGGCGGAGACGGTGGCGAGGCTCCGGATGGGCGACACGGGCCTGTCTCCCGAGTCCCAGCCGACCCTGCTCACCGCGACCGGGCGGCCCCTGCGCCCGGACTTCCTCTTCCGGGCGGCGGGCCTGGCGGTGGAGATCGAGGGCCACGCCTTCCACGGCACCCGCCGGGCCCACGAACGGGACGTCGCCCGCTTCAACGCACTGCAGTCCTGCCCGGAGATCCGCCGCGTGCTGCGCTTCACGGCACGGGAGGTGTTCCAGCATCCGGAGCGGATGGTGGCGACGATCCGGGTGGCGCTGAGTCTCTGACACCTGACTCGGCGTACCTCAGTGAGGGCACAGGGGTCACCCAGCCGGTCGGGCGACCCCCGCGATGCCGTTGTCAGACTTTGCTGACTCGCCAGGCGATCATGCCCGTTGAGCCTGCCCTTCCTGTCACATTGACAAGCAGGTCAGAGGAGCCCGGGAAGCGCACAAACGCCATGGACTGATCGCAAGGAATGACCTTGGACGGCGTGCCTGTGGGAGGTGTGAAGGAGACTTCCACCTCTCCGCTGCCCGCACACACAACGGCGAGCTTGTATGCGGTCCCCTTGTCCAGCCCGGCCTGCGTGTGCACTCCGTCCCGGACACGCTCCTCCCCCGATGCGACAAGGCCCTTGCTGTCGGGGTCGGTTGCGTCCAGAGCCGCCTTCGCCTGGGCGCCGAGCTTCTGCTCCTCCGCTTGCGCGGAGGACGACACGTCACTGGGAGAGGAGGTGGGAGCCGACGACCGGGGCCGCTCGGGCTGGTGCGACGCATGACCGGACGTGCATGCCGCGAGGAGGAGGCCTGCGGCCAGAGCGGACCCAGCCAGCCAGGCCCGGTGGGATGACATGGCGCCGTTGGTCGTCACGAGGAAGTCTCCCAGTACTTCCATCCCGTGGAATTCGTAGGAAGCTTCGCCGTTCCGGACTTGATCTTGACGGTCCCACAGCCGTCACTGCTGGTGCTGTATTTCGCCCAAGAAACGTTGTATCCCCAGGAGCCGTACTGGAGGTGGCCGTACTTGTTCTTGGTGACGTCGTGGGTGTATTGATGACCAACCGCGATGGCGAAACTCCCTCCGATGGTCGCGCTCACGCTGACCTTCGCCTTCGCCACAATTATCTTTCCCTCCGCCTCGGTTCCTCCCGTTATGGAGGCCGAGATGGTGCCCGTCTTGGTAACGCTGACGTTCATGGTCCCGCCCGGACCGTCCTTGTACTCCGTGCCGGACCACCAGGACGGTATGAAATACGCGGACTTCCCCGTGATGGCGTACCAGGTGGTGTGAGGATTGTCGCAGCGGAGCGGGCCGTTGTGCGGATCTTCCGTGACCGGCGTCTCGACGCTGTCGTCCGCCGGTCCGTCATTCGTGTCCACGGCGGCAGAGTTTCCCGGGGTGTCCCCGATGTCCGCGGTCTGGACGGTCAGTGGTGCCGTGTCCCCGCTGTCCGCTGCGGCCGGTCCTGCCGCGGCGACGCACAACAGTAGAGCTGCCGAAGATCTCATCAGCGTCTTACGTGTGTAGATACCCATGAGGTACCTCTCTTCAGGATCGCCCCCCGGCGATCAAGTGTCTGAAGAGTAAGCCCCAGACATTTGCACCTCCAGTAGTCGATCAACGATCTGATCAACATTTGAGGTTGGGCGCAGATGAAGTTCACTCAAGGCCGGGCAGTGAGCCCGGGAGCAGCCGGGAAAACGGGGACGGGACACGGCCCGACCGGGCCGCCGGCTGAGTCATGGAATTCTGCTGCTCGACAGCGAGGGCCTGCCGAAGGCCGTGAACGCCGACCCTCAGGCCACCGCCTCCATCAAGGCGGCCCAGGCCAAAGACCTGCTCGTGGCCGTGAGCAACCTGACGCTCATCGAGGCGCGGCACTCCAGGATCCACATGCTCAAGCTCTGTGGAAACAGAACGCACGTCGAGGGCCTCTGAGGCACGACGCCGACCGGGCCGGTCCGCGAGAGAGTCGCGGAGCGGCCCATTGCTCGTGCGTCGCTGTCAGTGCGTGGTGCGGGGGAAGGAGATCTCTACGCGCCGGTTCTTCTTCCGGCCCTCTTCGGTGCCGTTGTCGGCGATCGGGTAGTCCTCGCTGTACCCGCGGATGTCGAAACTCGTCCCCGGGTCGAGGGACCGCGCGAGCACCTGCTGCACGGCCACGGCCCGCTCCTTCGACAGCTTGAGCCCGTGCTCGTACGTCCCGAGGTTGTCGGTGAACCCGAACACCCGGACCCGCCCGGACCCCATCTTGTCGATCTCGGCGGCGATGGCCGCGATGCGGGCGGTGGCGGCGGGCGAGAGCTTGGCGCTGTTCTTGGGGAACAGCACCTCGGCCTGCAGCGCGAACGTCACGTCCACGTTGGTGTCCTGTCGGCGCTCCTGCCCGCCCTCCTCCTCGACGATCTGCTTGATGTCGAGGACCTTGGCGGGGGCGAGGGTGGCGCCGTCGGGCAGCATCAGATTCGGCGAGCGCGCGTCGATGACGGGCGCGGGCGAGGCGGTGCCGGCGGAGCCGGGGGCGTCGTCGGCGTAGGCGCCGGGCACGGCGAACGGCCCCAGGGCCACGGAGACGAGCAGGAGGGCGGCGAGGCGGCGGTTGGTGGTCGTCGTCATGGCGTCGCCTCAGGAGAGTTTGAGGGTGGCGGGTTCGAAGGTGGGGAGCTGGAAACTTACTTCGGTGGTGTTGGCGGGGGGTGCGGGGAATTGCATGAAGACGTCGACAGCCTCGCCTGCCTGGAGAATGGAGAGCGCAGAGGTGGTGAGGGGTCGCCCGTCCGTGTCACGCAGGACGTAGTACCTCTTCTTCCCTACGGAGTCAACGAGCGTGGCCCCGCCCAGAGAATTGCCGTGCTTCACGACCTCGGTTTCGTCCCCACTCGCCTGGGCGGGAATGATGCTCGCCGCGTCAGAGGTGTTCTTCAACTGCCCCTTGACAGTCAGGAATC
The DNA here is from genome assembly GCF_049913175.1 of Streptomyces sp. R-07. NCBI lineage: Bacteria > Bacillati > Actinomycetota > Actinomycetes > Kitasatosporales > Streptomycetaceae > Streptomyces > Streptomyces sp. R-07. Next base: position 5,112,526 of record NZ_CP183978.1, on the reverse strand, counting down.
CACCCAGATCCCGCTCTGCCGAGTTGACAGACAGCTCCAGACCCTTCTGCCCCTTGACGACAGCCAATGTCTCCGTCGACTCAACGGGTTGGGAACCCTGTTTAGGGCCGCCCTTCTGAGGTGCAGATGCCGTGGGCGACGGCTTCTCTGCCTTCGGCTTCTCCTCGGCTCCGCAGCCAACCGCAAGGAGAGCCAGCGACGCAACCGCGAAGGAGGCCAATCCCCTTTGTGCGTGGCGAACGTTCATGAAGCGTGCTTCCTTTACTCGTCGTCGCTGGTCAGTCGAACAGTAAAGAGTTCGGTTGCACTTGGCAGAGTCGGGTCATCGGGATCGATCGTCCAGGCATCGTCGTCGCAGGTCAGCCCTAGAATCGGCTGTTTCTCCGGATCCGGCTCATCGTCCGATTCCGTGGGATCGGGAGCCGGTGTGGACCCCTCCTGCGTCGGTACTTCTGGAGCCTCGTAGGTGCACTTAGGCTCGATCACCGCTGTCGCGGACGCGGTGGCATGCCGGGACTCCGTGCCTGGGACAACCGAACTACCGACGGTTCCCGTGGTTCGCACCGTTACAGTGAAGCCCTCGCGCCCCGCAGGAAGCTGCATGCAACCGTCACCCGGGATCTGGGCACCATTCCTGGCGGCAAAGACATTCGCCTGCTCGCACGCTGAGGAGGCGAAGTATTTCTTCCCCTCAAGGAACCCGGACCATTGCGACGGCACCAGAATCACGCCGAGCCACCCCTCACGCAGTTGGTCCCGAGCATCCTGCGCAGCTGCAAGCGCGGCCGCATCCGCAGCGGTTTGGGCGCTGCTGCGCGTTGCGGCGGCCTGCCCCACCGCGAAGTAGACAAGGGCTAGAAACAGCAAACCTGCGATTGCGGCTATGTAGACGGGGAACGCCTGTCCCCCATCACCCCACTGGCTGCGACGGCCTACTTCCCCGTCAGGTCTGCGATCTTCTGCGTAATGGCGTTTTTGATCGACTGGCCGATGTCCGTGCCGGTGATCGCCACCACGATCGCCACCACCACCACGATGATCCCCAGGTACTCCACCGCCGTCTGGCCGCGGTCCCCCCGCAGCAGTCGGCTGGTCACTCCTACCTTGGCCTTCGTCAAGACCCTCAGCATCGCGTCGTTCATCGTGGTCCCCTCCGCGTTCGGACGCCTGCGTTCGGGCACGGTACGCCGACGGGTGGGTCGGCGGACAGGGCCCGGTCATCGGGTGGGCCTGGTGGAGCGCGATCAGGTCCATCGACTCCACCCCCTCACACTCAGTCCGCACTCTGGCACATCGAGTTGCGCACGCGAAGGTGTTTCCCTCGAATATGTCACCGCCCTCACTCGCCCGTCACCGACCCGAAGTCCGTTCCCGTGCCCAGGAACAGGCCCGCTCCGAGGAGGATCATCGTCGCGGGGACCATCAGGGTCGTGATCACCATCGTGGCCTTCGGGACGGCCTTCGCGGCCTTGCGGCGGGCGTTCTGGGCGTCCGTGCGCCGCATGTCGTTGGCGATCTGGATCAGCGTGTCCACGATCGGCGCGCCCAGCTCCTCCCCCTGCTGGAGCGCCGTGACGAACTGGGCCACCTGTTCCGAGTCGTTGCGCCGGCGCAGTTCGTCGAAGGCCTGGCGGCGGCTGACGCCCATGTCCATCTGCCGGAGTGTGATGCGGAGTTCGTCGGACCACGGGCCCTCGTACTTCTCCGACACGCGTTCCAGGGCCTGGCGGAAGCCGAGGCCCGCCGAGACCACCACGGCCAGGACGTCGAGGAAGTCCGGCAGGGTCCGTTCGATCTGGTCCTTGCGGATCCGGACCGCCGACCAGATCCCGACCTCCGTCCAGAACGCGCCGAAGGCCAGGAGCAGCAGGGCCGTCACGTACGAGCCCTTGCTCAGCATCACCAGGCCGCCGAGGCCGCCGAGGCCGCCGTACACCGCCCGCCTCGCCCCGTACCTGTCGATCGTCAGGCCTCCGGGGTTTCCGGCGAGGTCGATGCGGCGGCGGACGGCGTTCACGCGCTTCGGGCCCATGAGGCGGAGGACCGCCGGGGACCAGCGCATGCCGAGGCGGTCGACCGCGGAATCGACGGCTCCCGTGCGGGTCGCGCCGACCTCCAGGGCCAGCTTCAGGTCGTCGGGGAGCCGGGCGTCGGCGCGGTACAGGCGGAGGCCGTACGCGAAGCCCGTGACGGCGAGGCCCGCGAGGAGGGCGAGGAGGAGGTCCATGGCGCGCCCGTCCTATACGTCGATCTTCGAGAAGCGGCGAATGGCGGCGAAGCCCACCACGTACAGGGCGAACGCCGCCACAACGGCGAACTGCCCGATGCCCGACGCCGTCATCCGGTCCAGGGCGCCCGGCTGCATGTTGTCGATGAGGAGCAGGGAGCCGACGCCGATGACCGGGACGGAGTAGGCGGTCATGCTGACCTGGGAGAGCTGGGTGCGGACCTCGCGCCGGGTCTCCTTGCGTTCCTCCAGGGTCTCGGTGAGGTTGCGCAGGGAGGAGACGACGGTGCCTCCGGCCCGGTTGGCGAGGACGAGGGTGGTGACGAGGACGACGAGTTCGCGGGAGGGGAGGCGTTCGGCGAGTTCGCCGAGGGCGTCGTCGAGGGAGGTGCCGACGGCCAGCTGCTGGGCCACCTTCTCCAGTTCGTCCCCGGCCGGGGCCTCCATCTCGTCGGCGGCGAGGCTGAGGGCCATCCGGAGGGCGAGTCCGGCCTGGGTGGCGTTGGCCAGGATGCGGGAGAGTTCGGGGAGTTGGTTGATGAACTTCTCGATGCGCTTCTGGCGTTGCCAGTTGAGGTAGCCGAGGGCGACCCAGATGCCCAGGAGTCCGCAGATCGGGCCGAAGAACGGGGACAGCGCGGCTTGTCCGACCACCCACAGGACCGCCACGGTCGCGGCAAGCGCGACGGTGAACTCGCCCGGTGTGACATCGAGTCCCGTCGCCGCGATCCGCAGTTCCAGTCTCCGGCCGAGGGCGGTCTTCCGTACCCGCCGGTCGACGCCCCGGAAGCGGCGTCTGCGGCGGCCGGTGGTCTCGGGTTCGCCGGTCTCGTCGAGCCGGGCGACGAGGGCGGCGTGCCGGCGGGCCCCGCTCGCGTACAGCTGGACGCCGGTGACGCCGAGCACGGCGGCGAGCAGCGTCACGCCCACCGTCAGCCAGAAGGGGTCCGTCAGCATCATTCCGCCTCTCGGGTGGCCAGGTGGGCGTCGGTCGCGGCCACGCCGAAGGCCTGCGGGATGGGCTGGCCGGCCAGGTAGAGGCGTTCGGCGACGCGCCGGGGCAGCGGGTGGTACGTGAACCGCCCGTACACCCGGCCGTCGGCGGCGACCGGCTGGGCGTGGAAGCGGCAGACCGTGGCGAGCAGGAACCGTTCACGGCCGTGCGAGGCGAGGACGGAGATCTCGGTGATGCGGCGGGTGCCGTCGGGGTGCCGGGTGAGCTGGACGAGGACGTCGACCGCGCTGTTGATCTGGTCGCGGAGCGCTTCGAAGGGCACCTTGACCTCCGACATGGAGGCGAGGGTCTGGAGGCGCATCAGGGCGTCCTCCGCCGAGTTGGCGTGGACGGTGGCGAGCGAGCCGTCGTGGCCGGTGGACATGGCCTGGAGCATGTCGAGCGTCTCGCCGCCGCGGACCTCTCCGACGATGATCCGGTCGGGGCGCATGCGCAGGGAGTTGCGGACGAGGTCGCGGATGGAGATGGCGCCGCGGCCCTCGATGTTCGGCGGGCGGGCCTCCAGGCGGATGACGTGGGACTGCTGGAGCTGGAGCTCGGCCGAGTCCTCGATGGTGATGATCCGCTCGCCGTCCGGGACGAGGCCGGAGAGGGCGTTGAGGAGGGTCGTCTTCCCGGTGCCGGTGGCTCCCGAGACGATCAGGTTGAACTTGGCCTGCACGAGCCCGGACAGCAGGAGCAGCATCTGCTCGTCGAGGGAGCCGAGGCCGATCATCTCGTGGAGCGTGTAGGCGCGGGGGAAGCGGCGGATGGTGAGCGTCGCGCCCGTGAGGGAGAGCGGCGGGATGATCACGTTGACGCGCTCGCCGGAGGGGAGCCGGGCGTCGACCATCGGGTTCGACTCGTCGACGCGGCGGTTGACGGTCGACACGATCCGCTCGATGGTCTGCATCAGCTGGTCGTGGGAGGCGAAGCGGAGCGGGAGCAGTTCGACCCGTCCGGCGCGCTCGATGAAGATCTGGTCGGGGCCGTTGACCATGATCTCGGTGATGGACGCGTCTTCGAGGAGCGGTTCGAGCACGCCGAGCCCGAGGGCCTCGTCGACGACCCGGCGGATCAGCTGGGCCCGCTCGGCGGTGGAGAGGACCGGGCCCTCGCGGCTGATGATGTGCCCGAGGACGCGCTCCAGGCGGGCGCGTCGCTCGGCCGCCGCCAGCGCTGACATCTCGGTGAGGTCGATCTCCTCCAGGAGCTTGGCCCGGAAGGCGGCGACGAGGTGGCCGTCCTCCCGTCCGGCGGGGCCGTTCTTCTCCTCGGGTGCGTTGATGCGGGCACGCAGGCTCATGGCCGGTCCTCCTCGTCGGGCATCGGCATGGTGGCGGTCTTGGTGACGGGATCGAAGTCCCAGAAGGGGACGACGGAGGGGATGTGGACGGTGACGGTGACGGTGGCCTCCCCGTCTCCCCGGGTCGGCACGGCCTTGGGGTTGATCCAGCCGCTCACGGCCGCGCTGGCCGCCGTCTGAGGGTCGAGCGGGTTCTCGTCGTCGGTGGTCATGGCCCGTGCCGCCGCCCGCGCCGCCGTCCCCGCCTGCTGGGCGGCGTACGCGGCGATGCCGAGCTGGAGGCCCGCCATGCCGACGAGGAGCAGGATGGGCAGGAAGCCCAGGTACTCGATGGCGGCCTGGCCCCGGTCGCGAGCCTTCGTTCGCGGTTGTTCGCTCATGGTGTGGGGACCTCCGAGATCACGCCCGCCTTGCCCCGTACCGTGAACAGACCACCGAACCCCGGGACGAGGACGGGGACCTTGACGTCCACCACCGCGGTCGCCATGCCTCCGCTCGTGGAGCAGCTGGGCTCGGCCGTCCAGGCCCCGTCCAGGTGCCGCCTCGCCGCCTCTCCGCAGTCGTCGCCGACGGCATAGGCACGCGCCGCCTCGTCCGCCGCGTTGCCCGCCAGCGTGTACGTGTAGCCGACCAGGACGACCTGCCAGAGCAGGGCCAGAGTGAGCAGGATCAGCGGCACCATGCCCAGGAACTCCACCGCCACCTGCCCCCTGTCGTCGTCCCGGATCGCCCGCATCGTTCAGCGTCCTCCGGTGCGGCGCCGGAGGCCGAGGGAGCCCCGGTCGCCGGTGCGGGCGAGCTGCTTGCCGGTTTCGCGCGGGGCCGGGGCTCCGACCAGGCCGAGTTCGCCGGCGAGGGCCCACAGCGCCTGCTTGACGGTCGACCTGGCGTCGAGTTCGTGGAGGCGGCCCGCGTCGACGACGGCCTGGAGCTCCTTGAAGTTGGCGGGGACGGCGACGCCCGCCGTGCGGGTGCCGGTGATCTTCTGGACGAGGGGTGGCTGGATCTCGGTGGAGCGGTGGTGGCGGTTGACGAGGGTGACGGTCTCCTCGGCCTTGCGGACCTGGAGCCGTTCCCACATCCGTACGGTCCGTTTGGCGGCCCGGACCGCGACGACGTCCGGGGTGGTGACGAGGAGGGCGGTGTCGGCCATCTCGATCGCGGCGGCGTTGGCGCTGTCGAGGCGGGAGCCGCAGTCGAGGACGACGACCTCGTGCCGGCCGCGCAGGGCGCTGACGACCTGGCGGGCGGCGCGGTCGGTGACCTCCTCGCCGCGCTCGCCCTCCGCCGGGGCGAGGAGCAGCGAGAGGCCGGTCTCGTGGACGTACACGGCGTCCTGGAGGACGCGGGGCGAGATGTCGGCGATGGTGGCGAGGTCGGCGACGGAACGGCGGAACTGGACGTCGAGGTAGGAGGCGATGTCGCCGCTCTGGAGGTCCATGTCGACGAGGGCGACGGTCCGCCCGGAGGCGCGGGCGGCGAGGGCGAGGTGGACGGCGGTGACGGTGGCGCCGACGCCGCCCTTGGCGCCGCTGACGGTGACGACGGTGCCGCCGGGGCCGGTGAACTGGTCGGGTCCCGCGCCGAGGTGGCGGCGGACGCCGAGGGACCACTGGGCGGCGGCCTGGACGCGGCTGGCGAGTTCCTCGTAGCCGAGGGGGAGGGTGACGAGGCCGCGGGCGCCGGAGTCCATGGCGGCGGAGAAGAGGACGGGGCTGGCGTCGGCGGTGATGAGGACGACGCCGACGGCGGGGAAGCGGAGGGCGACCTCGCGGACGAGTTCGAGCGCGGGGACGGGTCCGATCCGCTCGTGGACGAGGACGACCTCGGGGAGTTCGTCGAGGGAGGCGGCGGCGAGGCGGGCGAGGGTGTCGACGAGCTGGGTGGAGTCGGTGACCGGCTGGGCGGGTTCGGCGTCGGGGAGCTGGCTGAGCAGCGTACTGACGGACCGGGCCGCGTCGGGGTCGCCGACGGCCGGCAGGATCCTGGTGGTCATACCGGCCTCACTTGTCGTTGTCGAGCGTGTAGGTGCGGTCGCCCTTGTCGGCGGGGGAGCCGGCGGTGGACGGGGCGACGAGGGCGAGGCGTACGTGCTCGGCGAAGGACTCGGCGTACGCGACCCGCTGGGTGTCGAGGGTGGAGAGCGCGAAGGTGATGGGGACGGCGGAGGTGGCCCGGTCCGCGCGGTCGGAGCGGTCGGAGACCGGGGTGAGCTTGCCGACGTCGAGGACGCGGGCGCCGGCGACGATCATCCGGGACTGGTCGGGGTCGCCCTTCTTCTCGCCGGCGAAGGTCGCGTAGATGTTGACGGAGGCGCCGGCGTTGATCTTGCCGGCGACGCCGGTGGCGGCGTCCACCATGATCGCGATCTCCTGCTCTCCCGGCCGGAGCTGGGGGCGTTCGACGATCATGTCGGTCTGGAGGAGGGAGCCGGCCTTGAGTTCGGTGACGGCGATCCTGCCCTCGATCTGGCGGAGGTCGGTGACGGCGGTCGAGGAGAGCCAGCGCTTGGGCATGGAGATCTTCTCGAACTGGTCCGACCTCAGGGGCTTGTAGGGCTCCACGTTCTCCTTGAGCCGGTACGCCGTGGTCTCCGGGCCGACCTTGGAGTTCACGTCGCTGATGACGGCGAGGACGCCGGCGAAGGCGCCGAGGGCGCACAGGACGGAGAGCAGCAGCAGGATCACGCCGCGGCGCTGGCGGGAGTTCATGGCCGTACTTCCTCGGTCGGAGACGTGGGTCGGGGTGGGGCCTGGCGCGCGGGGCCGCTCATGGCAGGGCGGCGCGGGCGGCGCGCCCGCCGGGCCCGAGGGCGCGGGCCTGCGCGCCGGGCCCCAGGGCCTGCGCGCCCGCCTGTGCGCCGGTCTGCGCGCCCGGCCCGAGGGCGCGGGTGCCGGGGTCGGGCGGCGGGGCGGCCGGGGCCAGCGGGGCGGCGCAGAAGCCGCAACGGTCGCCGATGAGTTCCATCCCGCACCAGTGGCAGGTCTCGCGGCGCACGGAGGAGACGAGCTGGTGGAGGACGGGCAGGTCGGGCAGGTACGCGGCGAACTCGACGAGCTTGCCGGTGCCCCACCAGCCGGGCGAGGACGCGGGCAGGGGCACCTCGTGGACGGGGCCGGGGATCCGCCACCGCGGTACGAGGGTGGTGACGGGCCAGTCGGTCTGGAGCTGGCCGCGGGCGAGGAGGAGTTCGGTGGCGAACTCGGGCCCGGCGAGCGCTTCTTCCGCAGACCCGGATCCCGCTCCCAGCCGCACCATCTGTGGGGTGGGTCCCGCCAGGACCGCGAAGTGGGCGCCGGGGAGCCAGCCCTTGAGGTGGGAGCCGAGGCTGACGGGGACGCGGTCGAGCCGGGACACGGAGCCGAGGACGGCGCCCGCGTAGATGTAGTGGGCGAGCAGCCGGGCGGCGGAGGCGAGGACTCCGGGGCTGAAGTCGCAGCCGGCGAGCTGCCGCAGCTGGCGGACGAGGACGGCCGCGCCGAGGGGCGGCAGGTCGGTCCTGACCAGGGCGATCCGGTCGCTCTCCAGGAGGGCGCGGACGGCGTGCAGCCGGTGCTCGACGGCGGCCGGTGCGGCGGTGGGGCAGACGACGACCACGTGCCCGTACCGGGCGAGGAGCTGTTGCATGTCCGCGAGGGAGGCGTCGAGCGGACGGGTCTCGGGGGGCGGGAGCACGGCGGCCTGCGGGGTCCCGGGGTCGGCCGCCGGCAGCACCAGGTCGGCGCTGGTGACGGCGATCGCTGTCGGCACGTCGGACCCCCCGTCCCCTCCGGCCTCCGGTGTCCCGGGGGCCGCGGATCACTTACCGCGTTCGCGGCGTCACCGCAGGGTGCCGCCGTCTCTGCACCTTATCCACGTCCCCCGGGGTGGTGAACACACAATCCGCCAAGCTGCCCCCTTTAATTCGGGCCCTGACCTCGGACCTCCCGTCCCCCTCCCTGCCCGCGGTCCCGCGCGGCCGAACGCCCGTCGCCGCCAGAGGTATTGACAACGCGATTGGTCTGGACCAACTTGTCGGTGACAGCGGTGGCCACCGCCGGTACCCCCGTACCCCGCACCTCCCCTCCGTACGACGACGTACGGCACCTCCACATCCCCAACTCCCCCACCGGAGGATGCACGTGGACCGCACCACCACCCGCCCGGCGCACGGACGGCGCCGGCTCGCCGGAGCCCTCGCGCTCGCCGTCGGCTCCGGGCTCGTCCTCGTCGGCGGAGCCGGCACCGCACAGGCGGCGGACGTCAACGTCGCCAAGAACGCCGGGTTCGAGAACGGCCTCACCAACTGGTCCTGTTCCGCCGGAAGCGGCGCCGCCGTCTCCTCCCCGGTCCGCACCGGGGCCGGTGCGCTCAGGGCCACCCCGGCCGGCCTCGACAACGCCCGGTGCGTGCAGACCGTGACCGTGAAGCCCAGCTCGACGTACACGCTGAGCGCCTGGGTCCAGGGCGGTTACGCCTACCTCGGCGCGACCGGCACCGGCACCACCGACGTCTCCACCTGGACGCCCGACAGCGCCTCCTGGAAGCAGCTCACGACCACCTTCACGACCGGCGCGAGCACCACGTCCGTGCAGATCTACACCCACGGCTGGTACGGCACCTCCCCGTACTCCGTCGACGACGTGAGCGTCTTCGGGCCCGACGGGGGCGGCGGCCAGGACCCCGACCCGGTCGTCCCGTCCACCCCGGCCGGTCTCGCCGCCGGCACGGTCACCACGAACTCCGTCGCCCTGAGCTGGGGCGCGGTCTCCGGCGCCACGGGCTACAAGGTGTACCGGGACGGCGGCAACCCGCAGGCCGTGACCGGCACCTCGGCAACCGTCACCGGGCTCACCGCCGACACCGCGTACCAGTTCCAGGTCTCCGCGACGAACTCCGCGGGCGAGTCCGCGAAGTCCGCCGCCGTGCAGGCCCGCACCGCCAAGGCCACCGACCCGGGCCCCGGCCCGGCCGTGCCCAGGCACGCCGTCACCGGCTACTGGCAGAACTTCGACAACGGCGCCGCCCAGCAGAAGCTGCGGGACGTCCAGGCCGCGTACGACATCATCGCGGTCTCGTTCGCCGACTCGACCGCCACGCCCGGCCAGATCACCTTCAACCTCGACCCGGCCGTCGGCTACGCCTCGGCGGCCGACTTCAAGGCCGACGTCGCGGCCAAGAAGGCGGCCGGCAAGTCCGTGATCCTCTCGGTCGGCGGCGAGAAGGGCAACGTCACCATCAACAGTGACGCCACCGCGACCGCCTTCGCCGACAGCGCGTACGCCCTGATGCAGGAGTACGGCTTCAACGGGATCGACATCGACCTGGAGCACGGCGTCAACGCCACGTACCTCACCAAGGCGCTGCGCCAGCTCTCCGCCAAGGCGGGCTCCGGCATGGTCCTGACGATGGCCCCGCAGACCATCGACATGCAGAACACGAGCTCGGAGTACTTCAAGACCGCGCTCGCCGTGAAGGACATCCTCACGGTGATCAACACCCAGTACTACAACAGCGGTTCGATGCTCGGCTGCGACGGCAAGGTCTACAGCCAGGGCTCGGTGGACTTCCTCACCGCGCTCGCCTGCATCCAGCTCCAGGGCGGCCTCGACCCGTCCCAGGTCGGCCTGGGCGTCCCCGCCTCCACCCGGGGCGCGGGCAGCGGCTACGTCGACCCGCAGACGGTGAACAACGCGCTCGACTGCCTGACCAAGGGCACCGCCTGCGGCACCTTCAAGCCGGCCCAGACCTGGCCGTCGCTGCGCGGCGCCATGACCTGGTCGACCAACTGGGACGCGACGGCCGGCAACGCCTGGTCGAACGCCGTGGGCCCGCACGTGCACAACCTGCCGTAACGGAACCCGGTTCCGAGGTGACAGCGCAGCGCCGCCGCTCCCCCGGCGGCGCTGCGCCGTTTCCTCACGCGGGCAGGTAGTGGCGCAGCACCGGGTCGAGCAGGTGGATCCACTCGTCGACCCGGGCGGCGCGGCGGCCGTCGACCTCGCAGTCGTAGACCGAGCCGTCGTAGAGGGTGACGGAGAGCCGGAGCACCCGGTCGCGCCGCACGCGCTCGTACCGTACGGCCCCGATCTCGCTCCAGAGGAAGTCGGCCTCCTCGCCGAAGAAGTGCAGGGCCACCCCTCCCCCGTCGACGACGATGCCGGAGTTCCGGTCGGCGGCGGCGAAGTCCGGCGCGGGCGGCGGCGGTACGAGGGGCGGCGGGGGTACGTAGAGGGTGTCGGGATGCGGTACGGGGGAGGGGGCGGGTGCGGGGACGGCGTCGTGGATGTCGGCGGTGCGGGTCGGCAGCGAGTGGGCGGGCGGGACCGCGCGGACAGGCGCGGGCACCGCGTCGACCGGGGCGGGCACCGCGTCGACCGGGGCGGGCACCGCGTCGACCGGCCCCGACACCACCCGAGGATCCGGCACCACCGGAACCACCGGCATCACCGGCGGCGCGGACGGTGTCGAACCGGACGCCGAAGGCGCCGCCGCCAGCTCGTCCATGAGGGCGTCCGGTGTGGGCCGTTCGGCCGGGTCCTTGGCGAGGCAGCGTCCCACGAGCGAGCGCAGCGCCTCGGGTACGGCGCCCAGATCGGGGGCCTCGTGCACCGAGCGGTACATGAGGCCCATCGGCGTCCCGTCCCCGAAGGGCCGCCCGCCGGCCGCGGCGACGAGGACGGCGCCGAGCGCGAAGACGTCGGCGGCGCCGGTCACCTCCTCGCCGAGGGCCTGTTCGGGGGCGAGGTAGCCGGGGGTGCCGAAGGCGTTGCCGGTGGCGGTGAGCCGGGTCGACTCCAGGGCGCGGGCGATCCCGAAGTCGAGGACGCGCGGCCCGTCGGAGGCCATGACGATGTTGCCGGGCTTGAGGTCGCGGTGGACGAGCCCGCAGGCGTGGATCGCCTCCAGGGCCTCGGCGAGCGCGGCGCCGAGCGCGCGCAGCCGCTCCTCGTCCATGGGGCCCTCGGCGGTGAGGAGTCCGGAGAGGGTGGGTCCCGGGATGTAGGCGGTGGCGAGCCAGGGGGCCTCCGCCTCGGGGTCGGCGTCGACGACCTGCGCGGTGTGGAAGCCGCCGACCTGCCGGGCGGCGGCGACCTCGGCGCGGAAGCGGGCGCGGAAGGACGGGTCGGAGGCGAGTTCCGGCCGGGCGACTTTGACGGCGACGGCGCGCCCGCCGCGCGATCGGGCCAGATAGACGGTGCCCATGCCGCCTTCGCCTAGCTTGTGCTCGATGACGTATCTACCGATGAGGGTCCCCACGCGGGACATTATGGCCGAACTCCCCACCTTGACCGGTCCATGACATAGCCCGGACCATGTGCCCGGACACCCGCACGACTTGGTCGCACTCCCCCACACTCCCCACCCAGGAGACACCATGCGACGTCCCACTCGCGGCAGAAGGTCCGCCACCCTCGCGGCCCTCGTGGCGTTCGCCCTCGCGGCGCCCCTCTCCGCACTCACCACACCCGCCGGGGCCGACCCGGCGCCGACCGCCGCCCGCATCGCCTCCGGCGCCGAGGAGGTGATCCGGCAGTACGAGATCGCCGGACCGTCCACCCCGGCCGCCCGCAGCGCGCTGACCGCCACCGGCGTCTCGATCGACGAGGTCGACGCCCGCTCGGTCGTCGTCAGCGCCAACACCGAACAACTCGCGCGGCTCAAGGAGCTCGGCTACAGGCCGGTCGCCCTGCCCGGCCCGCCGAACCGCAGCATCGACGGCGACAAGACGGCCGGCCCGCTCGACTTCCCCTCCGCCGACGCGAAGTACCACAACTACGCCGAGATGAACGCGGAGATCGACCAGCGCCTCGCCGCCTACCCGTCAATCATGAGCAAGCGGGTCATCGGCAAGACGTACCAGGGCCGGGACATCGTCGCCCTCAAGATCAGCGACAACGTCGCCACCGACGAGAACGAGCCCGAGGTCCTCTTCACCCACCACCAGCACGCCCGCGAGCACCTCACCGTCGAGATGGCGCTCTACCTGCTGCGCGAGCTCGGCGCGGGCTACGGCACGGACCCCCGGATCACGAACATGGTGAACAACCGTGAGATCTGGATCGTCCCGGACCTCAACCCGGACGGCGGCGAGTACGACATCGCGAGCGGCTCCTACCGCAGCTGGCGCAAGAACCGGCAGCCCAACGCCAACTCCTCCTACATCGGCACGGACCTGAACCGGAACTGGGACTTCAAGTGGGGCTGCTGCGGCGGCTCCTCCGGCACCAAGAGCTCCGAGACCTACCGGGGCGCGGCCCCCGAGTCCGCCCCCGAGGTGAAGGTCGTCGCCGACTTCGTCCGCTCCCGGGTGGTCGGCGGCAAACAGCAGATCACGGCGGCCATCGACTTCCACACGTACAGCGAGCTGGTCCTCTGGCCCTTCGGCTGGACCACGGCCAACACCACCACGGGCATGACGCAGGACGACCGCGACGCCTTCGCCACGGTCGGCCAGAGCATGGCCGCGAGCAACGGCTACACACCCGAGCAGTCCAGCGACCTGTACATCACGGACGGCTCGATCGACGACTACCTGTGGGGCACGCAGAAGATCTTCGCGTACACCTTCGAGATGTACCCCTCGAACGGCGGGGGCGGCTTCTACCCGCCCGACGAGGTCATCGACCGCGAGACGAGCCGCAACCGCGACGCCGTCCTCCAGCTCCTGGAGAACGCGGACTGCATGTACCGCTCGATCGGCAAGCAGGCGCAGTACTGCGCGGCCTGAGCGGATGAACGGACCGGGGCCGGCGGGGACTCCCGCCGGCCCCGGCTCCGGGCGGACCAGATGCACGGCCCTTGATCCCAATAGCCCACCGCGGCAGTCCTGTTGAAGCCGGATCAGCGTCCGCCGAGGTGCTGTAGGTTCTGGCCATGGTCAAAGGTAAAGCGATGGAGAACCCGGAGTCACGGTTCTCCGCAGTGCTTGCGAGCGCGGCAAGCCTTCCGGGCGTGCGTATCAATAGAGAGGCATACCTCCGAAAGGCATTGGCTCGCTATTGCTCCGAGGACGACATCCGCAGAGCAGTCGAAGAGACCCCCGCGGCGGCGGGTATCCCACTCGAGGTTCTGAACAGAGCGGCCGACGACTCCATCGGCTACGAGACCGCCAAGGCCAGCGCCCTCTCCGCGGCCGCCGGGATACCCGGCTTCATCGCCCTTCCGGCCACCGTGCCCGCCGATATGGCCCAGTACTTCGGCCATATGCTGCGTATCGCGCAGAAGCTCGCCTACCTCTACAGCTGGCCCGATCTGTTCTCCGGCGACAGCGACGGCGTCGACGACGCGACCAAGGGTGTCCTCACACTCTTCTTCGGCGTGATGTTCGGTACCCAGTCGGCGAACGCCGCTGTGGGGCAGATCGCGGGGATGATGTCGAAGGAGGTCGCCAAGAAGCTGCCCCAGAAGGCACTCACCCAGGGCGTCGTCTATCCGATCGTGAAGAAGGTCGCCGGCTACCTCGGCGTTCAGATGACGAAGCAGACCTTCGCGAAGACCGTCTCGAAGGCCATTCCTGTCGTCGGTGCCGTTGTTTCCGGCGGACTCACTTTCGCGACCTACCGTCCCATGGCGAAGAGGCTGAAGAAGCACCTCGCCGGCTTGGAGCTGACGAATCCTACGCATCGAGCGGCAGATGCGGAATTCGTGGACGGGGAGGTCGTGGACGCGGAATTCGTAGACGTCCACGAATCCCCGACGGACCGCACCGAGCCCGCTTCGACCTGACGTGCGCGCCGACCCCCACAGCCGTGGACGGCGGACGAGCGGGCCCCCCGGAAGGTGCGGCCCGCGCGGTCGTGTTCGGACCGGGAGACCCGCCTCAGCCGAGGACGGCCAGCGCGTCGATCTCGATGAGGAGGCCGGCCGGGAGGCCGACGTAGACGGTGGTGCGGGCGGAGGCGGGGGCCTTGAGGTTCTGGTCCTCGAAGTACTGGTTGTAGATCTCGTTCATCTCGGCGAAGTGGTCCACGTCCGTGAGGTAGACGCGCATCATCATCACGTCGTCCCAGCTCGCGCCGCCCTCCTCCAGGATCGCCTTGACGTTGGCGAAGGTCTGCAGGGTCTGCTCGCGCAGCGTCGGGCCGGCGACCGTCGGGGCCTGGCCCTCGACGGCGGGCAGGAAGCCGACCTGGCCGGCGACCTGGAGGATGTCGCCCTTCCTCACGCCGTGCGAGAACTTCGCGGGCGGGGCGGTGTGCGTGGCGGGGGTGATCGCGGTCTTCTCGCTCATGCGGTGTCCTTCGTCGGGGCGGTGCCGGAGTACTCGCGGCTGATGGCGTCCGCGGTGCTGCGCACCTGCGGGAGGAGGGTGAGGAGTTCCTCGGCGGTGACGACCACGTTGGGCGCCGAGACCGACATGGCGGCGACGACCCGCCCGTCGGCGCCGCGGATCGGCGCGCCGACGCAGTTGATGGACTCCTCGTGGCCGCCGAGGTCGGTGGCCCAGCCCTGTTCGCGTACGGTCGCCAGCTCCTTCAGGAACGCGGCGGCGTTCGGCGTCGAACGGGGCGTGTACGGGGGGTAGTCGAGCTTGGCGGCGACGGCGCGCCGCTCCGGCTCGGGCAGGTCGGCGAGGAGCAGCTTGGCGACGGCCGCGACGGTGATCGCGACGGGCTTGCCGATGCGCGAGTACATGCGGACCGGGTAGCGGCTCTCGACCTTGTCGATGTAGACGACCTCGCCCTCCTCGTACACCGCGAGGTGGATCGTGTGCCCGATCCGCTCGTTGAGGGCGGCGAGGTAGGGGTGGGCGATCTCCCGGACGTCGAGGTTCTCGACGGCCTCCTGCGCGAGCGCGAAGAGCCGGGCGCCGAGGCGGTAGCGCTGGTCCTGCTGCCGGTGGACGAGACCGTGCTCGTGGAGGGTGCGCAGCAGCCGCAGGGCCGTGGACTTGTGGACGCCGAGCCGCTCGGCGACCTGCCCGAGGTCGGCGGGGCCCTGGGCGAGCAGCGGCAGGATGCTGAGCGCCCGGTCGACGGTCTGGCTCATGGCGTACGTACCTCCTGGTCGTCCCCCGTCCGGCCGGGGCCCTGCTGGTCGTTCCCCGTCCAGCCGGGGCCGAGGTGAAGTGTGCCCCAGGCGGCGTCGTCGAGCGCGGCCAGCCGGTCGGCGCGGGCGCGCCGGGGAGGCCGCGCCAGGTCCCCGGGCACGGTGAGTGCGGCAGCCGCCGCGAGGTGCCCGTGCCGGAGCCGCCCCGTCATGCCGAGCCCGCGGAGGGTGCCGGAGAGGAACCCGGCGGCGAAGGCGTCCCCGGCACCGACGGGGGAGACGACGGTGACGCGGGGGGCGGGGACGGGGGTGACGGTGTCGGGAGCGGGTGCGGGGCCGCTGCGCGGGGCCGTTCCCCATTCCGCCCCTTCCCGAACTGGGGCTCCGCCCCGGACCCCGCGCCTCAAACTCCCCCTACGCCCGGCGGCGTCGGGGGACCCCCAGCGGGGCTGAAATTCAGCCCGCCCGGCGTTTGAGGGCACGGCCGCAGGCCGTACGGGGGCCTGGGGGCTCGCCCCCAGTTCGGGAGGCGGGGGTCCCCCCACGCCGCCGGGCGTAGGGGGAGGGGTGGGGAATGAAGCCGCGCAGCGCTCGAACGCCACCGCCCCCTCCGCCCCCCGCTTCACCACCAGCACCGCCGGCTCCGCCAGGACGGCCCGGATCGCATCCGGATCCGCCGAGCCCCACAACCGCTCCGCCTCGTCCGCGCCGACGAAGACGACGTCCGCCCGGCGGGCGAGTTCGAGAAGCACTTCGGGGGCACTGCCGTCGCGCCACAGGCCCGGCCGGTGGTTCACGTCGAACGAGACGAGCGGGCGGCCGGGGCGGGGGGCCGTGAGCTCCCGCAGCAGGGCCAGGCAGTCCGCGGACAGGGCGGCGGTGATGCCGGTGACGTGAAGGATCCGCGCGCCGGCGACCGCGTCGTACGGGACGGTCGCGGGCGACATCGCGGAGGCGGCGGAGCCGGCCCGGTAGTAGACGACCTCGTGGGCGTCGGTGGCCCGGTCCTCGTCGGTACGGAAGTAGACGCCGGTCGGCCGGTGCGGGTCGCGGCCGACGGCGGTGACGTCGACGCCGTGGCCGCCGATGGTGTCGACGAGGTGGTCGCCGAAGCCGTCGCGGCCGACCCGGCCGACCCAGCGGACGCGGTGTCCGGCGGCGGCGAGGGCGCAGGCGACGTTGGACTCGGCGCCGCCGATCGCGCGGGTGAAGGAGGGGACGTCGGCGAGGCGGCCCGGCCGGGAGGGCAGGAAGGTGACCATGGACTCGCCGAGGCAGACGACGTCCGGGGCGACGGCGGCCGGGGCGACGGCGGCCGGAGCGACGGCTGCCGGGGCGACGGCTGCCGGAGCCGCGTCCGCGGGTGCGGGTGCGGGCGCCTGTGCAGGTGCCGGTTCGGGTCCGGATCCACTCACGATCAGGCCCCCCTCCGACTCGTTCGGGTCCATTGACCCGGCCTCGGCCCGGATGTTAGACAGCCCTGAGCAATATGCGCAATGAGCGTTGCACACACCGCAACGTCCACGACGAGGAGGCATCATGCCCGACCCGGCGAACGAGACGCCCGACCTGGCGAGCGAGCGTGTCGACCACCGCTTCAAGGCCCTGCCCCCGGACGCCGAGGGCCTGACCGTCGGCGAGCTCTCCGCCCAGCGGCGCAACCTCTTCACCGGCGGCTTCACCACCCCCGTCCTCGCCCTCTCGGCCGAGTCGGTCGAGCACAACCTGCGCCTCCTGGAGACGTACGCCGAGCGCCACGGCCTCGCGTTCGCCCCGCACGGCAAGACCTCCATGGCCCCCCAGCTCTTCGACCGGCAGCTGGAGCACGGCGCCTGGGGCATCACCGCCGCCGTCCCCCACCAGGCCCGCGTCTACCGCGCCCACGGCATCGCCCGGATCTTCCTCGCCAACGAGCTCGTCGACGCCGTCGCCCTGCGCTGGCTCGCCGGCGAGCTCGACGCCGACCCGGACTTCCGCTTCGTCTGCTACGTCGACTCCGTGCGCGGCGTCGAGCTGATGGACGAGGCCCTGCGCGCGGCGGGCGCCGGCCGCCCCGTGGACGTGGTCGTCGAGCTGGCCGCCGGTTCGACCGGGCGTACGGGCGTACGGACGGAGACGGAGTGCGCAGCCGTCGCCGACGCGGTGGCAGCCGTCCCCACCCTGCGGCTCGTAGGCGTCGCCGGCTACGAGGGCACGATGCCCGGGGCCGACGCCGACTCGGTGCGTGAGTGGCTCCGCCGGCTCGTCGGGCTCGCGGCCGACTTCGACAAGGCCGGTCGTTTCGACCCCGCCATCGGCGAGATCGTGGTGACCGCGGGCGGCAGCGAGTGGTTCGACACGGTCGCCGAGGTCTTCGCGGAGATCCCCGACCTCTCACTCCCCGTCCTGAAGCTGCTGCGCTCCGGCGCGTACGTCTCGCACGACGACGGCCAGTACCGCGACCGCACCCCCTTCAACCGGATCCCCGAGGAGGGCGCGCTCCAGCCCGCGTTCCGGCTCTGGTCGCAGGTCGTGTCGCGCCCGACCGCCGAGCAGGCCTTCACCAACGCGGGCAAGCGGGACGCCGCCCACGACCTGCACCTTCCCGAGGCCCAGGTGGTCCGCGACGCCCGCACGGGTGAGATCCGCGCCGCGACGGGCATCACCGTCACGGGCCTCTCCGACCAGCACGCCTGGCTCCGCACCGAACCCGGGGCGGACCTGGAGGTCGGCGACTGGGTCGGGATGGGCCTGTCGCACCCGTGCACGTCCTTCGACAAGTGGCAGCTGATCCCGCTCGTCGAGGCGGACGGCACGGTGGTCGACCACATCCGCACGTTCTTCTAGGAGCGAGGGAGTACCAGGGCGATGGATCTCGTCTTCCGCGACGCGGAGGTCGTCGACGGCAGCGGCGGCGACTCCTACCGGGCCGACGTCGGGATCGAGGGCGGCCGGATCGTCTCGATCGTCAAGGAGGCCGCGGCGGCCGGCTGCCAGCGCCCCACGGCCCGCCGCGTCCTGGACGCCGAGGGACTCGCCCTGGCGCCCGGTTTCATCGACATGCACGCCCACAGCGACCTCGCGCTGCTCCGCGACCCGGACCACAGCGCGAAGGCCGCGCAGGGCGTGACCCTGGAGGTCCTGGGCCAGGACGGACTGTCGTACGCCCCCGTCGACGACCGCACGCTCGCGGAGGTACGGCGGGCGATCGCCGGCTGGAACGGCGACGGCTCCGACGTCGACCTCGACTGGCGCACGGTCGGCGAGTACCTGGACCGGCTGGACCGGGGCATCGCCGTCAACGCCGCGTATCTGATCCCCCAGGGGACGGTCCGGATGTACGTGATGGGCTGGGAGAACCGCCCGGCGACGCCGGCCGAACTGGACCGCATGCGGCAGCTCGTCGCGGAGGGCCTCGAACAGGGCGCGGTCGGCATGTCCTCGGGCCTCACCTACACCCCCGGGATGTACGCGCCGGACTCCGAGCTGACCGAGCTGTGCCGGGTCGTGGCGGAGTACGGCGGCTACTACTGCCCGCACCACCGCTCGTACGGGGCGGGGGCGCTCCGCGCGTACGAGGAGATGGTGACGCTCACCCGGGAGGCGGGCTGCGCCCTCCACCTGGCCCACGCCACCATGAACTTCGGCGAGAACGAGGGCAGGGCCCCGGAGCTCCTGGCCCTCCTCGACGAGGCCCTCGACGCCGGCGCCGACATCAGCCTCGACACGTACCCGTACACCCCCGGCAGTACGACCCTGCTCGCGCTGCTCCCGAGCTGGGCGGGCGAAGGCGGGCCCGACGCGACCCTGGAACGGCTCCGCGACGACGCCACGGCGGAGCGGATCCGGCACCACCTGGAGGAACTGGGCTCGGACGGCTGCCACGGCGTCCCGGTCGACTGGGCCACGATCGAGATCTCGGGCGTCTCGGACCCGGCCCTGTCGGGCCGGGTGGGCCACCGCGTCGACGGCTGGGAGAGCGCGCGCCGGCTCCTCCTGGAGGACCGCCTGGGCACGACGATCCTCCAGCACGTGGGCCACGAGGAGAACGTCCGGGCGATCATGCGCCACCGGGTGCACACGGGCGGCTCGGACGGCATCCTCCAGGGCCTCAAGCCGCACCCGCGCGCGTACGGCACGTTTCCGGAGTACCTGGGGCGGTACGTGCGCGAGCTCGGCGTCCTCTCCCTGGAGGAGTGCGTCGCCCACCTCACCTCCCGCCCGGCCACCCGCCTCCGCCTCCCGGACCGGGGCCTGGTGAGGGAGGGCTACGCAGCGGACCTGGTCCTCTTCGACCCGAAGACGATCGCGTCGACGGCGACGTACGAAAACCCGCGAAGCCTCCCGACGGGCATCCCGCACGTCCTGATCGACGGAAGGTTCGTGATGGAGGACGGCAAGCGGACAGACGTCCTGGCGGGAAGATCCATCCGCCACTCCTAGGGGGTGCCTTGCCGGTCAGGCCGGGCTCGCGACGCCTGGCCTGACCGGCAAGACACCCCCTAGACCCCTGGCGGCGCCCGAGCCCCTACCGCCCGGCGCCCACCAGAGCGGCACCTTCCACGGTGCCGCGAACCCACGGCTCCCGCCGCACCCACAAGATCCCCACCACAAGCACCACACCCGCAAGCACGAACCCGTACCAGGGCGTGTGGCCCGAGGGCTGCGTCTCGTACACCAGCGCCGCAGACAGCACGGCCAACACCTGCCCCACGCGCCCCCGCCAGGCGACCGCCGCGACGACGACCGTCCCCCACAGCAGGTACCACGGCTGAACCATCGGCGAGAGCGCGACGAGCGCGACCAGCGACAGACCGAGCCCGAGGACGGGATCGAGCCGCCCCCGATACGCCTGCCACGCGAGGGCCGCGATGACCACCAGGGCGAGAAGCAGCCCCAGCTTCTGGAAGACCCCCCTGACCGGATCCGGCTCGCCGGTGAAGAGCACCCCCACCCCGAGCCCCAGGTCACTGCTGAGGGACAGCGGCGTATGGATGGCCGCGGCCACGCTCTGGGTCCGCAGCCACCCGAACCCGGTCCCGGCGAGCAGCGACGCCCCCGCCGCCACGGCTCCGGCGACGGCCCCCGGCAGCACGAGCCCCTTCACGAGACCCCGTACACCGCCCCCGCGCGCGATCATCACGCCGATGAAGAGCAGGGCGACCGCCGCCGGTGACTTGACCATCATGGCGAAGCCGACGAGGACGGAGCCGAGGACCCACCGCCCGCGCACGGCGAGCAGGACGCCGCCGAGCATGAGGCCGATCATCAGCCCGTCGTTGTGCATGCCGCCGACGACGTGGACGAGGAGCAGCGGGTTGAGCGCGGCAAGCCAGAGCGCTCCGTCACCGCGGCCGAAACCGCGGACGGCCCAGACGATCAGGGCGAGCGCGCCGAGGGCGATCAGCCGCAGGCCGAGGACGGCGGGCACGACCGCACCGCCGGTGGCCTTCACGACGGCGGCGGCGAGGAGCAGGAAGGCGGGTCCGTACGGCGCGGGGGTGTCGGTCCAGTTGCCGCCGACGCTGGCCGCCGCGTCCGCCCCGAGGTCGCCGGGGCCGAGGACGGAGGGCCCGGCCCCGTACACGTCGTGGCCTTCGAGGACCATCGCGCCCTGGGCGATGTAGCTGTAGACGTCGGCGCTGTGCAGCGGCGGGGCGAGGAGCAGCGGCGCGGTCCAGCAGGCGAGGGTCGCGAGGACCCCGTCGCGCAGGCCGCGGGCGAGGAGGACGCCGTACCGCCACCAGGCGGCGACGAGCAGGGTCAGGCCGAGGTACGCGAGGACGGCGCCGGCGACGGTGAGCGCGGAGCCGCGCGGCTCCCACAGGCCCCAGCCGCCGCGGACGGGCAGCGTTCCGGCCGCCCAGCCGCCCACGGCGACGGCGAGCGAGCCGCCCGCACCCAGCCACCGGCATCCGGAGGCACTGAAAAACCACATGACGCGCCAACCTATCCTGCGCGCGGTGCCCCGGTCCCCGCCCCGGTCCGCTCCAGCGTCTCGGTGGCGGTGCCCGTGCGCTGCATCCGGTGCCAGCGCAGCCGGCTGCCGAGGAGCGCGGTGACCACGGACTGGACGACGACCAGGTACATCAGCTGGCGGTAGACGACGATCTGCAGGGGCAGGGTCCAGATCGGCTCGAACCGCTCGCGGTCCAGGCGGAGCGCGTACACGGCCGTGCCGACCTGTACCGCCGTGAAGCCGAGCCACACCCCGAGGGCCTGTCCGGGGTCCTGGAAGAACAGCCCGTAGACGGCGAAGACGTCGACCAGGGGGGCGAGCAGCGGCAGCACGGTCTGGAAGAGCAGCAGATAGAGGAGGCCGCGGCGGCCGAGCTTGCCGGACTGTCCTCCCTCGACGACCGCCCGGCGGTGCTTCCACATCGCCTGGAGGGTGCCGTAGCACCACCGGTAGCGCTGCTTCCACAGTTGCCGGACGGTGGAGGGGGCTTCCGTCCAGGCGATGGCGGACTCCTCGTAGACGACGCGCCAGCCGGCCCGGCACAGCGCCATCGTGAGGTCGGTGTCCTCGGCGAGGGTGTCCTCGCTGACCCCGCCGACGCCGGCGAGGGCGTCTCGGCGGAAGGCGCCGATGGCGCCGGGGACGGTGGGCATGCACTCCAGGACGTCGTACATGCGCCGGTCGAGGTTGAAGCCGATCACGTACTCCAGGTGCTGCCACCGGCCGAGGACGCCCTGCCGGTTGCCGACCTTGGTGTTGCCGCTGACCGCGCCGACGCGGGGGTCGGCGAGCGGCTGGATCAGTCGGCGGACCGCGTCCGGCTCGAAGACGGTGTCGCCGTCGATCATCACGACGATGTCGTGGTGGGCCCAGGCGAGGCCGGTGTTGAGGGCGGCCGCCTTGCCCGCGTTGGGCTGGCGGACCACCATCACCCGCGGATCGTCGATGGACTCGGCGATCTCGAAGGTCCGGTCGGAGGAGCCGTCGTCGATGACGACGACCTGGATCGCCTCGTGGGTGGAGGCGAGCAGGGAGCGGACGGTCGCCTCGATCCCGGCTTCCTCGTTGTAGGCGGGGACGAGGATCGAGACCGGTTCGGTGACGGAAGGCAGCCGGGGTGCGCCGCGGCGGCGCCGGGCCCGGGTGCGGCGGACGTGGACGCGGGCGACGCCGAGGAGGAGGGCGAGCCGGACGGCGGTGATGACGCCGGCCACGACGAGCAGCCAGGTCATGGCGTCGGCGAAGCTCCGGGACGTGCCCTGCGCCTGGACGAAGGCGCCGCCCTTCCATTCGGCGAGCGCCGAGACGTGGTACGTGGTGTCGGAGAGGCCGAGGGCCTGGCCGACCGAGGTGTGGCGGGTGGCGCCGCCGGGGTGCGCGAGGAGCTTCTCGGTCTCGTCGACGGCCTGCGGGGAGCCGGTGAGCTGGAGGACGGACTTCCCGTCGGCGGCCACGAGGACGTAGCCGGACTGCGCGGCCCGGCGTCCGGCCGTCCACTGGTCGTCGCAGAGCTTGGCGAGTTCGGTGGTGTGGGGCAGCCGCAGCAGGCGGGTGCCGAGGCCGGTGCTCGCGGCGAGCGCGTTCTGCGTGAAGGAGAGCTCCAGGTCGGCGCGGGTGTCCGAGACCTGGGCGAGGTCGACGTCGGTGTACGTGTGCGAGCCGAGCTCGTGGCCGTCGGCGACGATGCGGCGGACGAGGTCGGGGTGGGCCGCGGCCTCGGAGCCGGTCAGGAAGAAGGTCGCCGTCGCGTGGTGGGCGGCGAGGACGTCGAGCAGGCGCGGGGTCCAGTCGGGGCTCGGCCCGCCGTCGTAGGTGAGGGCCACGGTGCCGTCGGGCGGGGCGGCGCTGTGCACGATGCCGTTCTGGTCCACCTGGACGACCGGGCCTTCGCCTCGGGTCTCGGGGGTGGTGGGGCAGTGCGACGGCGGGGCGTCGGTGGCGGCTATCTCGTGGCGGCCGTAGCCGGCGAAGACGAGGGCGGTGGCGGCGGCGAGGAGGATCAGGGAGAGCATGACCCAGTGCGCCCGCGGGTCCCGGCGCAGCGCGTGCCGCGTGCGGGCGCCTCCGGGCGGAGTGGGTATGACGGGCTGGGCGGGTATGACGGGCGGGGTGGGCGGCTCGACGAGTCCGGCAGGAGCGTCGTACGGGGCGTGCGAGGCGTACTCGGCGTGCTCCGCCGGGTACGGATCGGCAGCGGCGTACGGCTCGGGCGCGGATCCGGCGTAGGGCTCGTACGGGTTCGGCCCGGGCGCGGATCCGACGTACGGCTCGTACGGATTCGGCTCGGGCGCGGATCCGGCGTAGGGCTCGTACGGGTTCGGCTCGGGCGCAGATCCGGCGTACGGCTCGTACGGATTCGGCCCGGGCACGGATCCGGCGTAGGGGTCGTACGGAATCGGCTCGGGCGCCCCGTACACCTGCCCGTAGTCCTGCGACTCCGCCCCCGTGCGGCCGTACGCGTGCCCGTGCTGGTGCGTCTGCCCGTACGGGTCGGGGTGGCCGTACCCGGACTCGTACCCCTGTCCCTCCCGGGCGCCCGTCACCTCGGGCGCTTCGTGGCGCCCGGCGCCCGGTCGGACCTGCCCGGCTTGCCGTCCGTGGTGGTGGCCGTCGGCTCGGGAGCCGTCGTGGCCGGGGCGGTGGTGGCGTCGGTGGGCGACGGGGCCGTGGTCGTCGCCGTCGTGGTGGGGGTGGCCGAGGCATCGGGGGACGCGGTGGCGGCGCGCTGGGTGGCCGTGCGCTCGGGGGAGTCGCCCGCGGTCCCGGAGGGGGCGGGGTCCGGCTGGATGAGCGCGGGCGCGTCGTGCTGTTCCTCGCGCGACCAGGGCAGCGGCCCGCCCGCCGGCCCGGCGCCGAAGGAGCCGGCGATGACGATCGCGAGGAAGCCGAGGCATGCCACGCCGACCCCGGCGGCGGCCCACCGCACCGTGCGGCCCCGTCTGCCCGAGGCGTCGACGAAGACGCTGTTGTCCTGGTGGCTCATGTGCGCGCATTGTAGGGAGCACGGGACCGTCGTGCGAGTCCACGCACATTCCGGACAGACTTGCCCCACGACATGCCGGACGCCCGACGTGTCCCAAAACACGCAGCACCTTCACCGACCCCGCCGTAAGCTCTCGTCATGCAGGTGATCCAGTCCACGAAGCTCGCCAACGTCTGTTACGAAATCCGGGGTCCGGTGCTCGAAGAGGCGATGCGGCTTGAGGCTGCGGGTCATCGCATCCTCAAGCTCAACACCGGCAACCCGGCCGCCTTCGGTTTCGAGTGTCCGCCCGCCATCCTCGAGGACGTGCTCCGCAACCTCTCCGAGGCGCACGGCTACGGCGACGCGAAGGGGCTGCTCTCGGCCCGCCGGGCGGTGATGAGCCACTACGAGACCAAGGGCATCCCGCTCTCCGTCGAGGACATCTACCTCGGCAACGGCGTCTCGGAGCTGATCCAGATGTCGATGCAGGCGCTGCTCGACGACGGCGACGAGGTCCTCGTCCCGGCCCCGGACTATCCGCTGTGGACGGCCTCCGTCTCGCTCGCGGGCGGTACGGCCGTGCACTACCGCTGCGACGAGCAGTCGGACTGGATGCCGGACCTCGCGGACATCGAGCGGAAGATCACCGACCGCACCAAGGCGATCGTGATCATCAACCCGAACAACCCGACGGGTGCCGTCTACGACGACGAGATGCTCCGCTCGCTGACGGAGATCGCCCGGCGTCACAACCTGGTCGTCTGCTCGGACGAGATCTACGACAAGATCCTCTACGACGGCACCACGCACACCCCGACCGCCGCGATCGCCCCCGATCTCCTCTGCCTCACCTTCAACGGCATGAGCAAGAACTACCGGGTGGCCGGCTTCCGCTCCGGCTGGCTCGCGGTCTGCGGTCCGAAGCACCACGCGTCCTCGTACATCGAGGGCCTCACGATCCTCGCGAACATGCGCCTGTGCGCGAACATGCCGGCGCAGCACGCGGTGGCCGCCGCGCTCCAGGGCCGGCAGTCGATCGAGGACCTCGTCCTGCCGGGCGGGCGGCTCCTGGAGCAGCGGGACACGGCGTACGAGCTGCTGACGCAGATCCCGGGCGTGACGTGTGTGAAGCCGAAGGGCGCGCTGTACCTCTTCCCGCGCCTCGACCCGAACGTCTACAAGATCAAGGACGACCGGCAGATGGTCCTGGACCTGCTGCGCGCCGAGAAGATCATGGTCGTGCACGGGACGGGCTTCAACTGGCACGAGCCCGACCACTTCCGGATCGTCACGCTGCCGGCGGCCGCGGACCTGGCGGACGCGGTGACCCGGATCGGCCGGTTCCTCGACGGGTACAGCCAGCCGTAGGGACCAGCACTCGGACAATACTCAACCTTAGACCTGATCTAAGCTAAGATGACTCCCGAGCACTCAGGAGGCCATCCCATGTACGAACCGATCCGCACCAAGTCGGTCCACCGGATGGCCGACGACGCCCAGGACACGTACCCGCACCGCTCCCGCGAGGAGGAGCTGGACATCCAGCTCGCCGGACACCTCGCCGCCCTGCTCGCCGTCACCGACGAGCTGGGCGACACGGAGGCCGGCGAGCTCATCGCCCGGCAGGTGGCGCGGCTGCGCGGCGCACCGCCCGCCCGGCACGCCGGACTGAGCGGCTCGCCCGCGCAGGACCTGCACCGCAGGGCGCACGCCCTCGCGGGCCGCGCCCTGGTCGTCGCCGCCTCCCGGGCCGACACGGCCGCCGCGATCCTCGCCGCCGGGCGCATGGACGCGCACACCGCGGCACTGGCCGGCGACACCCTGGTCGCCGCCCCCTGACGGCCCCGGTCCGCGTGGCACGAACCACGCGGACCGGGAGCCACCCACCGGGCCACCGGCGGGGCCACCGACGGGACCGCCCTCCGGGCCACGCACCGCGCCGAACGGCCTGCGAAACGCCCGGGATACGGCAGCCTCCGCTCCGGTTCGGTACCGGGATCGCTCCTTCACCCCCCGTCCACCCGACTCCCCCTGGAATGTGGGTTTCCGCGAGCACGCTGCCCGCGTGAGACGCATCCTGGGAATCGTCCTGGCCGTCCTGCTCCTCGGCGGCGTGGCCGCCGTCCTCGTGACGGGCGGCGACAAGGACACAGGCACGGCAACGAAGACCGTGCGAGGAGTCATCGGATCGGAGAAGGCCGAGTTCTTCGCCGATCCGCAGGTGGTGAAGGCCCTGGCCGCGAAGGGCTTCACCGTGGGCACCGAGACCTCCGGGTCCTGGGACATGGAGGAACTGCCCCTCGACGGCTACGACTTCGCGTTCCCGTCCTCCAAGGGGCCGGCCGACGAGCTGCGCGCGAAGGTGCGGCAGAAGGCGAAGGACAAGGCGGCGAGCGCCCCGCTGCGGCCCTTCTACTCACCGCTCGTCGTCGTCGCGCACAGCGCCGCCGCCCAGGTCCTCGCCGGCAACGGCCTGGCGACCCTCGGCCCGCGCGGGACGAGCGGCACCCTGAAGATGGACGCCTACCTCGCGGCGGCCCGCGCCGACCGCACCTGGCAGCAGCTC
Organism: Streptomyces sp. R-07; assembly: GCF_049913175.1. Taxonomy (NCBI): domain Bacteria; kingdom Bacillati; phylum Actinomycetota; class Actinomycetes; order Kitasatosporales; family Streptomycetaceae; genus Streptomyces; species Streptomyces sp. R-07. The sequence goes on along the minus strand of NZ_CP183978.1, from coordinate 5,085,559 downwards.
AGGGGCTCGGCCGGACACGCCGAGCTGAGCGGCACCCTCTTCATCACCTCCACCGACCCGGTCGCCTCCAGCTCCGGCGCCCTCTACCTCGCCGCCGCGAGCTACGTCGCCGACGGCGGGCGGGTCGCGGGCGACAAGGCGGCCGTCACCCGCACGGCCCCGCTGATGCGCAAGCTGGTCCAGGTGCAGGGCGCCCAGCAGTCCAGCTCGGACGCGCCCTTCCGGGACTTCGTCAGCGGCGTCGGCAACCCGCTCGTCCTCGTGTACGAGTCGCAGGTCGCCGCCCAGCTGCTGGCCGGGCGTCCCATGGGCGACCTCGTCATCCTCTACCCGGACACCACGGTCAACAGCGACCACACCCTCGTACCACTCACCGAGAACGGCCGGGCGCTCGGTGAACTCCTCTCCACCGACGCCGAGTTGCGCAAGCTCGCGGTCCGCCACGGCTTCCGGCCGCAGGGCGAGGCGAGCGAGTTCACCGCCGCGACCGACGGCCACGCCGCATACCTCAACCAGACGCTGACCGGAGTCCGCCAGGCGCCCGTGCCCACCAGCAAGGTGCTGCACGAGATGGCGCTGCGGGCCCGTGACCAGGGGGACACCGCATGACCACTCCCGAGGACCCGAGAAGAACGATGGCCCTGACACCGCCCGAGCACGACGCCCCGCTCGTCCTCACCCCGCCCGAGCCCGTGCCGGCCGTCCGCGCCGAGCAGGCCTCCGGCCTGGTGCCGCTGGACGAGTCGGTCCGCCTGGAGATGTCCCGCCGGGCCGACGAGTACGTCGGCTCGCTGTCCGGGCTCGACCCGCGCTCCCCCGAGTTCGCCGGCCGCATCAACGAGATCGCGGCGCTCGGCGCGGGCGAGATCCGCACGGCCGCGCAGCAGTCGAACCGGATGCTGGACCGCACGGTCCGCTCGCTCGGCCAGGGCGGCGGCGACGCGCAGGCCCGGGTAGGCTCCTCCCTCGTCGAACTCCGGCGCACGGTCGAGGACCTGGACCCCCGGGACACCCCCGCCAAGGGCCTCAAGGGACTGCTGTCGAAGCTGCCCGGCGGCAACAGGCTGCGGGACCACGTCGCCAAGTACGCCTCCTCGCAGGCCACTCTGAACCGCATCGTCGACGCGCTGCGCGGCGGCCAGGACGAACTGAACCGCGACAACGCCGCGTTGCAGACCGAGCGGGCCCGGCTGTGGGAGACCATGGGCAAGCTCCAGGAGTACGCGGTGCTCACCGACGCCCTCGACGCGGCCGTGGAGGAGCGCATCGCCGTCACCCCGGACCGGGCCCAGGCGGACGCGCTGCGCGCCGACGTCCTCTTCCCGGTCCGGCAGAAGCACCAGGACCTGCTGACCCAGCTCGCCGTCTGCGCGCAGGGATACCTGGCGATGGACGTGGTCCGCCGGAACAACGACGAGCTGATCAAGGGCGTGGAGCGGGCGGCGACGACGACCGTGTCCGCACTGAAGATCGCGGTGATGCTCGCCTCGGCCCTGGAGAACCAGCGGAAGGTCACCGAGCAGGTGACCGTGCTGCGCGCGACGACCGAGGACCTGGTCCGGCGCAACGCCGAGATGCTGGACGAGCAGGCCGGCCAGATCCAGATCCTGGCGGCGAACCCGGCGGTCGGCGCGGAGACCCTCCGTACGGCCTTCCAGCAGATCTACCGGACGCTCGACGCCATCGACACGTACAAGGTGCGGGCGACGGAGTCGATGGCGGCGACGGTCGGGGCGCTGACGGCCGAACTCCAGGAGGCGAGCGCCCACTTGGAGCGCAGCCGCCGCACGGGCTCCCTGGAGGGTGGCGGCCTCGCGTGAAGACCCTCGGCCGGGCCCTCGCCGCCCTCACCCTCACCCTCCTCGTCACGGCCACCGGCAGCGCCTGCGACACGCTCGACGACAGCACCGGCGGTACGGGCGACCCGATCGACCGCCACGGCCAGGACTTCGCGCCCGGCACGCTCCGGGTCCTCGCCTCCTCCGAACTGGCCGACATGGGACCGGTCCTCGACGAGGCCGCCAAGGCGACGGGGATCACCGTCCGCCCCACCTACGCCGGCACCCTGGACGCCGTCGAGCGCATCGCGTCCGGCGAGGCGGACAAGGCGTACGACGCGGTCTGGCTCTCCTCCAACGACTACCTCCGGCTCCGCCCGGACACGGCGAAGAAGATCACCAACGAGACGCCGGTCATGACCTCGCCGGTGGCGCTCGGGGTGCGTCCGGCGGCCGTCGCCCGGCTCGGCTGGGACCCGGCGAAGGTGACCTGGTCGCAGCTGCACCGGGCGGTCGCCGACGGGAAGCTGACGTACGGCATGACGGACCCGAAGCGCTCCAACTCCGGTTTCTCCGCGCTCGTCTCGGTCGCCTCGGGCCTGTCCGGCGCCCAGTCGGCCCTCACCGAGCAGGACGTCACCAAGGCCACCCCGCGCCTGAAGGAGTTCTTCACGGGCCAGAAGCTGACCTCGGGCTCCTCCGGCTGGCTCGCCACGGCCTACGCCCGCCGCACCGACGTCGACGCGCTCGTCAACTACGAGTCCGTGCTGCTGTCCGCACCCGAGAAGCTGACCGTGATCCGGCCGTCCGACGGCGTCGTGACCGCCGACTACCCGCTCACCCTGCTCACCTCCGCCCGCCCCGAGGCGAAGGAGGCGGCGGCCCGGCTCACCACGTATCTGCGCACCCCGGAGGCCCAGCGGCGGATCACCGAGACCACCCTGCGCCGCCCGGTGGTCGCCGGGGTCCGCCCGGCCTCGGCGCTCGCCCGGGACCCGCGCCGCGAGCTGCCGTTCCCGGGCAGCCGGGCGGTCGCCGACGGTCTCCTCGACGCGTACGACAACACCCTGCGCAGGCCCTCCCGCACGGTCTACGTGCTCGACACCTCGGGCTCCATGGGCGGCGAGCGGCTCGACCGGCTGAAGTCGGCCCTGGCCGAGCTGACCGGCGACTTCCGGGACCGGGAGGAGGTGACCCTGATGCCCTTCGGCTCCTCGGTGAAGCAGGGCGAGGTCCGTACGCACACGGTCGACCCGGCCTCGCCGAAGGCGGCGCTCGACGCGATCCGCGACGACACCCAGAAGCTCTCGGCCTCCGGCGGCACGGCGGTCTACTCCAGCCTCCAGGAGGCGTACCGCTTCCTGGGAGCGGCCCGGGACGGGAAGACCCCGGGCGACACCTTCACCTCGGTCGTCCTGATGACGGACGGGGAGAACACCGACGGCGACCCGGCGGCCGCCTTCGACACCTTCTACCGCTCCCTCCCGGCCGAGCAGCAGCGCACACCGGTCTTCCCGATCCTCTTCGGGGACTCCGACCGGGGCGAGCTCGACCACATCGCGAGCCTGACCGGCGGAAAGCTCTTCGACGCCAACCAGGGTTCGCTCGACGGAGCCTTCGAGGAGATCCGTGGGTACCAGTAGCCGCCTGCTCGGGTACGCCGAGTCCCGCAAGAACATCACCGGCAGCGTCTGCGGCCTGGCCGGCGTCGGGATCACCCTCACCGGCGCGGCGGGCGGGCTCTGGCCGCTGGTGATCGCGGGGCTGTACGCGGCGGGGGCGCTGATCGCCCCGCCCGAGCGGCCCGACACCCCGCACTTCCCGGACGCGGACGAGCAACTCGACGCCCTGCGGGCCGACTTCGCGACCCTGCGCACCTACCTGTCCGAGGTGGAGCTGCCGGCCTCCGCGCGGGACCGGATCGCCGAACTGGACACCCTGGTCGGGGCCTTGCTCGAACCGGGCTGGGTGAGCGACCCGGAGCACCTGCACGTCCTCGCCCGCGCGGTGCGGCAGGACGTCCCGGAGGCCGTCGACACCTTCGTACGGACGCGGTGGTGGTCGCGGGTCGCCCCGGGCGCGGAACCACCGGAGCGCCATCTCGAACGCCAACTGTCGGTGCTGCGCGAGGAGATGGCCGCCATCGCCACCGCCCTCCAGCAGGCGGAGGCGATCCGTCAGGAGATCCATACGCGTTATCTGGAGGAGCGCGGCCACTGATCAGTTATGTTCCGCGCATGACATACGCCGACTCCACCGCGTCCCGCCGTACGGTCCTGACGGCCCTGGCCGCCGCCGCGGCGGGCGCCCCGCTCCTCTCGACGCTCGCCACCGCCGCGCCCGCGTACGCCACCGGCGAGAACGACACCTACAAGTCCAACACGGACCTCTACAAGGGCATCCCGTACCCCACCAAGGAGGGCGAGGACTACGGCCGCCGCTACCGGCGCCACGAGCAGTTCGACGGCTACCTCTCCAAGGTGGCCGTCTACGAGAAGAAGACGGCGATCCTGGCCATCCACGGCGGCCAGATCGAGCGGGGCACCTCCGAGCTCTGTCTGGCGATCGCGGGATACGACCCGACGGACGCGACGGATCCGACCAGGGCGCCGCTGCTTCCCACGACCCACGACTACTGGATGTTCGAGGGGACGCGCTCGTCGAACAACAGCCAGCTGCACGTCACCTCGGTGAACTGCGACGACCACGTCGCGAGCGTGCTCGCCGCGAGCCACCTGAACGTGCTGAGCCTGCACGGCTGCCAGTACAGCCAGCTCGGCATCCCCGAGACCATGATCTGGCCGTCCCAGTCGGACCCGAAGCTGGTCGTCGTGGGCGGCTTGAACAAGGCCCTTCGGGAAGCACTGGTGCACGAACTGGAGACGGCCGGATTCCCGGCGCTCGACGCCCTCTCCGACGAGTGGCGGGACCGCTACAACCTGGCGGACTTCGCCGGCGCGGACCCGAGGAACATCTGCAACCGGACGATGACCGGTGCCGGCGCCCAGCTGGAGATCACCGAGGACATGCGCCGGTCCCTCTTCGGGGACCTGGCGACGAACTTCGACTCCAGGACCGGCCGCATCAACGCCTGGAACAACCCCCGCTTCCTCGCCTTCCGCGACGCCTGCCGCCGGGCCGTCGCGACCGTCGAGGCCGGCCAGACCATCCTCTAGCGGACATGCGCCGGCCCCCGGAGCCTGAGGGGGCTCCGGGGGCCGGTTGCGTCGTGATGGGCCGTCGTGACCCCACTGGTCAGGGCGGTGTTTCGGGGCAACCCACCACGAGTTCAGGGGGGACTAGCCGAGGCGCTCCACGAGCGCGTGGTACTGGTCCCACAGCTCCTTCGGCGTGTGGTCGCCGAAGGTGTTCAGGTGGTCGGGGACGAGGGCGGCCTCTTCGCGCCACACGTCACGGTCGACCTTGAGGAGGAACTCCAGGTCCTCGGCCGGCAGGTCCAGGCCCTCGGTGTCGAGGGACTCCGCGGTCGGCAGGATGCCGATCGGGGTCTCGACGCCCTCGGCCTTGCCGTCGAGGCGCTCGACGATCCACTTCAGGACGCGGCTGTTCTCGCCGAAGCCGGGCCAGACGAACTTGCCGGCGTCGTTCTTGCGGAACCAGTTCACGTAGTAGATCTTCGGCAGCTTCGCGGCGTCCGCGTTCGCACCCACCTTGACCCAGTGGGCCATGTAGTCGCCCATGTTGTAGCCGCAGAACGGCAGCATGGCGAAGGGGTCGCGGCGCAGCTCGCCGACCTTGCCCTCGGCGGCGGCGGTCTTCTCGGAGGCGACGTTCGCGCCGAGGAAGACGCCGTGGTTCCAGTCGAAGGACTCGGTGACCAGCGGGACGGCGGAGGCGCGGCGGCCGCCGAAGAGGATCGCCGAGATCGGCACGCCCTTCGGGTCCTCCCACTCCGGCGCGATGATCGGGCACTGCCCGGCCGGCACGGTGAAGCGGGCGTTGGGGTGGGCGGCCGGGCTGTATCCATTTTCTGTCTGGGCGGACTCCGGCGTCCAGTCGTTGCCCTTCCAGTCGATGAGGTGCTTGGGCGCCTCCTCGGTCATGCCCTCCCACCACACGTCGCCGTCGTCGGTGAGCGCGACGTTCGTGAAGACGGAGTTGCCCCACATGGTCTTCATGGCGTTGGCGTTGGTGTGCTCGCCGGTGCCGGGCGCGACGCCGAAGAAGCCGGCCTCGGGGTTGATCGCGTAGAGGCGACCGTCCTCGCCGAAGCGCATCCAGGCGATGTCGTCGCCGATGGTCTCGACGGTCCAGCCGGAGATCGTGGGCTCCAGCATGGCCAGGTTGGTCTTGCCGCAGGCGGACGGGAACGCGGCGGCGACGTACTTCGCCTCGCCCTGCGGCGGGGTCAGCTTCAGGATGAGCATGTGCTCGGCGAGCCAGCCCTCGTCACGCGCCATGACGGAGGCGATACGGAGCGCGTAGCACTTCTTGCCGAGCAGGGCGTTGCCGCCGTAGCCCGAGCCGTAGGACCAGATCTCGCGGGTCTCGGGGAAGTGCGAGATGTACTTGGTGGTGTTGCAGGGCCACGGCACGTCCTCCTGGCCCTCCTCCAGGGGGGCGCCGAGGGTGTGGACGGCCTTGACGAAGAAGCCGTCGGTGCCGAGCTCGTCGAGGACGGCCTGTCCCATGCGGGTCATGGTGCGCATGGAGACGGCGACGTACGCGGAGTCGGTGATCTCGACGCCGATGGCGGAGAGCGGGGAGCCGACCGGGCCCATGCAGAAGGGCACGACGTACATGGTGCGGCCGCGCATGGAGCCGCGGAAGATGCCCTCGGAGCCCGCGAAGAGCTCCTTCATCTCGGCCGGGGCCTTCCAGTGGTTGGTCGGGCCCGCGTCCTCCTCCTTCTCGGAGCAGATGAAGGTCCGGTCCTCGACGCGCGCGACGTCGGACGGGTCGGAGGCGGCGTAGTACGAGTTCGGGCGCTTGACCGGGTCGAGCTTCTTGAAGGTCCCCTTGGAGACGAGCTCCTCGCACAGGCGCTCGTACTCGGCCTCAGATCCGTCGCACCAGACGATGTTGTCGGGCTGGGTGATCTCGGCGATCTCGTTCACCCAGGAGACGAGCTCCTGGTGCTGGGTGGGGACGTCGGTGGGAGCCGCGTTGTCGCGCGCCACGATTGCTCCTTGTTGAGGGGTTTTTTAGATGTCTGCCCCGTGGGGGCCGCGACCCGGATGCTTCGTAGCTGCTCATCCGGTGCCGACCGCACTCATTTGATCATCCGATGGATCCGCCCATATGTCCAGGGGGGTGCACACGTGAGCATCGCCACTCATATCCGGTACCTACGGAGCCGTAGCTAGGATTCCGTCTCATGACTGCAGCCACGCCGGAAGTGACCCCGACCGAGCGCACCCTGCCGCTCCCGACGAAGCCCCGGCTCAGAGGATGGCTGCACGCGGGCATGTTCCCCGCCGTGGTCGTCGCGGGCATCGTCCTCGTCGCCCTCGCCGACTCGCCCCGCGCCCGCATCGCCTGCGGGATCTACGTCCTCACCGCCTGCCTGCTCTTCGGCATCAGCGCGCTCTACCACCGCGGCAACTGGGGCCCGCGCGGCGAGGCCGTGCTCCGGCGCCTCGACCACGCCAACATCTTCCTGATCATCGCGGGCACCTACACCCCGCTCACCCTGCTGCTGCTCCCCGACTCCACCGGCCGGCCGCTCATGTGGGCGGTCTGGGCCGCGGCCGCCGCCGGCATCGCCTTCCGCGTCTTCTGGGTCGGCGCCCCTCGCTGGCTGTACACGCCCTGCTACATCGCGATGGGCTGGGCCGCCGTCTTCTTCCTGCCCGACTTCATGCGCGCGGGCGGCATCGCCGTCCTCGTCCTGGTCATCGTCGGCGGACTGCTCTACAGCGCGGGCGGCGTCATCTACGGCATCAAGCGCCCGAACCCCTCCCCGCGCTGGTTCGGCTTCCACGAGGTCTTCCACTCGCTGACCCTCGCGGCCTTCATCGTCCACTACGTCGGCATCTCGCTGGTGGCCTACCAGCACTCCTGACCAGGAGGTACGGATCCCCACGGCGACGGCCCCGGGACCCGTCCGGCGACTCAGGGCCGGGCCGGCCCCAGCGCACCCCTGACGATCCGCGCCGACTCCGGATTGTCGGCGCACTCCCACACGCCGTGCGGGCAGTAGTCGGTGACGGTCTGGTAGACGGGCCGGTGCGCCGCGAACCAGTCCAGCATCCCCCGCACGTACTCCGTGTTGTCGCCGTTCCTGAAGAGCCCCCACTCCGGGTACGAGACGGGCTTGCCGTGAGCCGCCGCGAACCGCACGTGGTGCGCGAGCCCGTACTCCTCGTCCACCTGCTCCTCGAAGGAGAGCCCGGCCGGCTGGTCGTAGGCGTCCATCCCGATGATGTCGACGACGTCGTCGCCGGGGTAGCAGTGCGGCCAGGGGATCGCGTCGAGCCCCCGGCTCGGGGTGAAGTCGAAGCGGAACCGCTGCCCCGGCACCGCCCGCAGCACCCCCACGACCCGTCGCCAGTACGCCTTCCAGGCCGTCGGGTCCGGGCCGCAGCGATGGCTGTACGTGGTGCCGTTCATCTCCCAGCCGAGCACCAGGACCGCCTCGCCGAGCCCGTGCGCCACGAGCCGCTCCCCCAGGGTCCGGAAGTGCCCGTCGTAGGCGCCGTCCGCGCCCTGCCGCAGCCCCGCCCGGACCTCCGTGTCCGGCAGCCCCGCCTCGTTGCGGTCGAGCAGCGGCACGTTCAGCACGAAGAGGCGCCCCGGCCGCTCGGCCTTCCAGCGCGCCCAGGGGCCGAAGAGCGCCGGATGCCCCTCGATGTTGGACCAGCGGTCGCCCGGCAGATACGTGTGCCCGACGGTCAGGGAGTCCCCGCCGAGCCAGGCCTGCACCTGCGCGATCCGGCGCACCCCGGCCTCGTCGGAGCCGGTGAAGAACCCCGAGGGGACGTCCGGCAGCGACTGTCGCTCGGGCGCGGTCCCCGTCCCGGTGTGCCGGCCGCCCGGCACGAACCGGTCGGGCAGCAGGAGGAGTACGACAACGGCCGCGAGCAGCACGGTCAGTGCGGCCCGCGGCCAGGTGAACCAGGCGGGGAGTCGGCTCACGTCAGCTCGTCCAGAAGTCCCACCAGCGGGTCAGGACCAGCATCCCGATGATCCCGGTGTGCAGGACGGGCAGGGCGAAGGTGAACTCGCCGAGGAAGGTCCGCAGCCCCGCCGGGGCGGGCAGGACGCGCTCCCGGACGTTGTGCGCGGTGACGTACCAGAACATGACGATGGTCGCGACCCAGGCCAGGCAGCACCACAGACACAGCGAGTTGATCTCGTACAGCGACTGGTACATCAGCCAGGTGCAGAAGCCGACCCCGAAGAGCATCCCGGCGTTGAGCCCGAGCCAGAACCAGCCGCGGTAGAGGGCCCCGGCGAGCAGCCCGGCACCGACGGCGGCGACGACGGCGTACGTGACGAGCCCGAGCATCGGGTTCGGGAAGCCGAACACCGCCGCCTGTTCGCTCTTCATGATGTTGCCGCAGGACACGACCGGGTTCAGGCTGCACCCGGGCTGGAAGCCGGGGTCCTCCAGGAGGAGGAACTTGTCGATCGTGATCACCCAGCCGGCGAGCACGCCCGCCGCCCCGGTGACGAGCAGCAGCCAGGCGAGGGCCCGGCTCGCGCCGATCGCCCCGCCGTTCTCCCGCGCGGTCTCCTCCTGCCGCTGCCCCGGCACCCCGCCCCGTACGTTCGCCGTCGCCATGACGCGGCCCCTTCCGCTCAGCCCTGGATGCGGCGGACCGGCAACAGGACGTGGGCGCTGTCGGCGAGCATCTCCTCGTCCGAGACGAAGGCCCGCAGCAGCGCCTCGTCGACGGGCTGTCCGGGCACGCCCTCGGACCAGGGCCGCACCGAGCAGATGAAGTAGACCTTGCCCTGTTCGCGGGCGGCCGCCTGCCACTCGTCCGGCACCGGGCACTGCACCTTCAGGAAGGGCAGCGTGAGCACGGCGGAGCCGCCCTCGACGAGCAGCGAGGCGTTGATCCCCGCGTCCTTGTCCAGATCGAAGAGCCGGTCGCCGACCGAGAGGCCCATCGACTCCAGGGCCGCGCGCATCGCCTGCTCACCGGCCTCCGGGCCGTCCCGGCCGTCACCGAGCGAATACGCCATCAGGAACGGCGTGCCCGCCGAGTCGGCGGAGGGCTCGCTGGACCACGGAATCACCGTGAGAGTTCCCAGCGGAGAGGCGCTTCGCGCCGAGGAAACGACGTTGGAAGTGGTCATGAATCCGGATGCTAGTCCTCCAACCACCCTTTCCCCGCGCCGTTTTCACCCGAACGGCCGACATTCACGCCGCTGGCATTTCCGCCGCAACGAACCCGGGTTTTCATCGTTGTGCCCTGAGGGCATTAGCCGACCACCAGGAGATCACTGATGATCGTCCCGCGCCGCGTCGCACTGCGGTCCCTGTTCGCCCTGGCCGTCACCGCCTTCACGGGTGGTGCGCTCGGCCGTATCGCGGCCCGCCCGGAACCGGGGGCCACGCGCGATCCGCACGCCTTCGACGAGATGTACCGGGGCCGCCGCATCCTGGGCTTCTCCGGCCCCGGGGGCGAGCCGACGGCCCTCGTCGACGGCCGGCCGCTGCATCTGATGCGCTGCGCCGACGGCGGCTACGTCACCCCGATCGACCACTACGAGTCCTGCCCGACGCCCCTGGCGGCCACCCGCGCGGCCGTGGACGAACTGGGCACGTCCCGGCTCTCCGCACTCGCGGGCGCCCACGGCGTCCCCACCGACCCGACGGGAGGTAGCCCGCGTGGTGTACACGCGTAAGAACCAGCGCGATCTGACCGGTGCCGAGCGCCGCAAGTTCGTCGCCGCCGTCCTGGAGCTCAAGCGGACCGGTGCGTACGACCGCTTCGTCCGCACCCACATCGACCACTACACGGCCGACGGGGAGGGCCGGCTCCGGATCGCCCACATGACGCCGAGCTTCCTGCCCTGGCACCGCAAGTTCCTGCTGGAGTTCGAGACGGCGCTGCGCCGGATCGACCCGACGGTCTCCGTCCCGTACTGGGACTGGACCCGGGACAACTCCCCGGCCTCCTCGATCTGGCGCGAGGACTTCATGGGCGGCAACGGGCGCCGGGGCGACCTCCAGGTGATGACCGGCCCCTTCGCACACGCGACCGGGCGGTGGGCGATCACCCAGTCGATGACCGACGACCGCTACCTGACCAGGGACTTCGGCCGCCCCCGCGACCCGATCACGCTCCCCACCGCGGCCCAGCTCGACGAGGTGATGCGCCAGCGGGTGTACGACGCGGCGCCCTGGAACTCGACGAGCGCGACCGGCTTCCGCAACGCCCTGGAGGGCTGGGCGCCGGGCCGGGGCAACGAACGGTTCCGGATCCACAACCGGGTGCACCGCTGGGTCGGCGGTCTGATGCTCGGCGGCGGCTCGGTGAACGACCCGGTCTTCTGGCTGCACCACTCCTTCGTCGACCTGGTCTGGTCGCGCTGGCAGCGGCGGAACCCCGGGGCCGCCTACCTGCCGGCGGAACCGCCGCCCCTCGGGGACGCGCAGTACCGCAAGGTCGCCGCCCGGCACGAGCCGATGGCGCCCTGGGGCGTCACCCCGGCGGCGATGTTCGACCACAGCCGGATCTACCGGTACGCGTGACCCCACACGCAGGTGTCCCCCCGACCCAGCGGGCCGGGGGGACACCTGTGTGGAGCGGGGGGGGGATCAGCCGCCGTAGCCGCCGTCACCGTGGCCACCGTGGCCACCGTCGGCGTTGATGCAGGTGTTGCCGAACGCCGGGTTCAGCAGACCGATGACGCTGACCGTGTTGCCGCAGAGGTTGACCGGGACGTGGACCGGGACCTGGACGACGTTGCCGGAGGCGACACCGGGCGAGTGGGCGGCGACGGCCTCGGCGCCCGAGTCGGCGACGGCCAGGCCGGCTCCGCTGAGGGCAACGGCACCCGTGCCGGCGAGAACAGCGGCAGCCTTCGCGATGCGAGACATCAAGAACTCCTTGGACGTGGAAAGCGACCGCAGGAATCACGGCCGTCGTTCTCGTTCAACGCCGACGGCCGGGGCCGGGTCACGGCCATTGGTCCGAACGAGAAGAGGGAAAACCGAAAAAATGGCCCGCGGGCCCGAATTCCGCCCGCCGTCGGATACGACGGGACGGCTCCGGTCCGCGGGCCGCGGCCATGCGACAAGCCTTCTCTTGCAACGACCGACATCCCTTGGGGTGGCGGGGAAGAATCGTGTCTTCACCCGCTCTTCACCCGCCGGGTCGCAGGTCGTGCGGACGGACGGGGACGCGGGTGTGTCAGCCCGCGTCCTGCGCCAGACCGAGCTGCGGGTCGAGGGCTCCGCTGAGCACCGGGGTGAGGAGGCCGACCTGGGGCTTCGCCAGGTCCGGAAGCCCGGCGAGCCCGTTGCCGCGCGGGGCCTCCACCGGGTTGCCGAGGACGGCGCCGGGGGTGGCCGCCTTCATCTCCGAGTGCGGGCTGCTGAGCAGGGCGCGGCCGGGCTCGCTGCCCTTGAGGAGCTCGGGCAGCGGCGCGTCGACGACGGTCTCCGGCAGGGTGCCGGTGAGCGGGACGCTGGGCAGGGCGACGTCCGGGAGCGCGCCGAGGCCCTTCTGGAAGCCGGTGGGCGCGCCGGGCATCGGGACGGGAACGCCGGTCGCCACGGTGGGCGCGTCCATCGGCAGGACCGGCTCCAGGCCCTGGAGCGGGATGATCACCGGAGCCTCGACGGCGGCGGCGGGAGAGGCCAGGGCGGCGGAGGCGAGTGCGGTCATGAGGAGTCCCATGCCCGCGTGAGAACGCAGATTCATGTGAGGTGAACGAGCCCCTTGGCCGAAACGTCGCGGGACTAACCCATGTGCAGCAACGCGCAGGGCCCTCACCGGTGAAGGCGGGGGCCCTGGTTGACGCGTTGTCAGCACTCGGGGTCAGTGCCGGCGGGCGATCCGTCCACCACGGAGGTAGACGACGGTACCGCCGATGATCAGCGCGGCGCTGATCGCGGCCGCCCCCATGAGCGCGGTCTCGCTGCCGGTGTCGGGCAGCTCCCCACAACCGTGCGGCCCCTCACCGGGCGCGGGCTGCTCACAGGTCGGGTGATCGGTGGGGTGATCGGTGGGGTGATCGGTGGGGGTGCCGGTGGGGTGATCGGTCGGGGTACCTGTCGGGTGATCGGTCGGAGTACCCGTGGGGTGATCCGTCGGGGTGCCCGTGGGGTGATCGGTCGGAGTGCCGGTGGGGTGATCCGTCGGAGTGCCCGTGGGGTGATCCGTCGGAGTGCCCGTGGGGTGATCCGTCGGGGTGCCCGTGGGGTGATCGGTCGGAGTACCTGTCGGGTGATCGGTCGGAGTGCCCGTGGGGTGATCGGTCGGGGTACCTGTCGGGTGATCGGTCGGAGTGCCCGTGGGGTGATCCGTCGGAGTGCCCGTGGGGTGATCCGTCGGATGGTCCGTCGGGTGATCCGTCGGGTGATCCGTCGGGTGATCCGTCGGGTGATCCGTGGGGTGATCCGTCGGATGGTCCGTGGGGTGATCCGTCGGATGGTCCGTGGGGTGGTCCGTGGGGTGATCCGTCGGATGGTCCGTGGGGTGATCCGTCGGGTGATCCGTCGGGTGGCCCGTGGGCGTGGGGTGGCTCGGCTCGTTGTCGCCGTAGCCGCCGGGGGGTTCCTCCTCCGCCTGGGCGCAGAGGTCCCCGACGGCCGCGGCGACGTAGCCGTCGAGCTTGCCGCAGACGTCCGCCGGCAGGGGGGCCTGGACGTGGCCCGCCGATCCGGAGCCCGGCCCGTCCCCCGTACCGGGGTGGGCGCTCGCGGCCAGGGCGAATCCGCCGGTCAGCGACAGGACGCCGGTCGCTGCCACTGCGGTGAGTACTTTCCTGCTGATGATGGACCGCATACCGCTCTTCCTCTGGAGAAAGGGAGAGACCGGCGAGGATCCCCCCTCGCTCCGACCGGCCTGATCCGCACCGACGTTCAAGGGGGATCGGCCAAAAGGTATGGGTCGGCGCCCGGTGTGAAGCCGGGGCCACACGGCAGCTGATCAGAAAATCATTCGATCAGCCGACCGTGAGGAACAGCGGCGCGATGCGCCGCCGTAAGAGCCCGTGGGGCCGGTGTCACTGATGTGGTGTCAGCCGCCGAGCGGGAGACCACCGGGGACCGGGAGGCCACCGAGGAGCGGGGCGCCCTTGGCGGCTTCGTTCACCTGGTCGGCCGCCTTGGTGACGGTCTGGACCGGGGAACCGTCCGTGGTGCTGCTCAGCATGTCGCTCTTCAGCCCATTGGCGGCGATCGCTTCGAGGCCACCGTTCAGGCTGGTGGGGGTCAGCGCATCCGTGGCCATGGCGGGCGCGGCGGCACCCAGGGCCATCAGCGAACCGGCGACAACCGCGGCGACCTTGGTGGGCTTCATGGGAGAAATCCTTCCTCTGTACTTTCAAGTCACGTACTGCACAGGGTTCTTGGCCGAATCCTGTACATCGTTCTGCTTCTGTAACGAGGAGTGAGCGCCCCGGAAACTCCGGGAGGGAGGATTTCTCGGTACTGCACCCGATCGATGCGGGCCGGTGCTATTTGCCGATCGCACACACCTGTACCGGCCCGACGGACGCCGGGCCGGTACGGGTGTGCGGGGTGCTACCGGAGGGGCAGCGGGGGCTTGACCGGCAGGTCGGGCGCGGCGACCGGCGGATCGACGGGCAGCTCGGGCGTGGTGACCGGGAGCGCCGGGAGCGTGGGCAGTCCGGCCAGGTCCGGCGCGGGCAGCCCGCTGCCGAGCACGGTGGCGACGGCCAGGTTGACCAGCGAGGTCAGCGTCGAGGTGACCTGGGGTACGACTCCCCCGGCGTCGCCGGAGGTGACGGCGGCGAGCAGGGCGGCGACCGCCTTCTCGACGCTCGCGAGGGCGTCGGCCACGATGTCCGCCGGGGCGGCCGCGCCGGGCGCCGCCTTCGCACCGGCCGCGACGGGCAGGGTCACCGGCGGCTTCACCGGCAGGTCGGCGGCGGGCGGAGTGACCGGCAGGTCGGCCGCCGGAGGTGTCACCGGGAGATCGGCCGCGGGCGGAGTCACCGGGAGGTCGGCCGCGGGCGGAGTCACCGGCTGGTCCGCCGCCGGAGGTGTCACCGGGAGATCGGCCGCGGGCGGAGTGACCGGGAGGTCGGCCGCGGGCGGGGTCACCGGGACCTCGGGGGCGGGGGTGTCCGGGAGCGGGGCCGAGGTGGTGGCCTTCGCCTGTTCGACCGCTGCCGCGATCTTGGTCTTGAGGGTCTCGGCGTCGGCCGCTGGCAGCTGGCCGGAGTCGGCCTTGAGCGCGGCCGTGACGAGTTCGGTCACGGGGGTCGTCACCGAGCCGAGGTCGCCGAGTGCTTCGGTCTGCTTCAGCAGGGCGGCGGCGTTCGGGAGGGGCGCGTGGGCGGCCCGGTCGGCCGCGGGGGACGGGTGGTGTTCGCCGGCGGCGGCGGGTCCCGCCGTGCCGAGGGTGATGGCGGCGGATATCGCCAGGGCGGTGAGACGGCGTATAGCCAGGGGACGCATATGTGTTCCTTTTCCTTATGCGTCGGACAACTGCTCTCTCACCGTGCCTGCGGGTATAGCCCTCCGCAACCGCGGAACTACGGAGCGCCACGCCTCCGTTCGAGTGAATCCACCCCTGCGGACTGCCCCTCGGAGGGGCGTACGCCGTTGCACCGAAAGGCGCACGGGTGTGCGTCCGAACGAGTACCGATCCAGTGGCGGCAAGGAAAAGCCGGTGCGCCCACCCCGGCGGGGTGGGCGCACCGGCTTCGGAAGGACCGATCAGGCGTGCGAGATCAGGCGTTGACGCAGGTGTTGCCGAAGGCCGGGTTCAGCGCGCCGATGACGCTGACGGTGTTGCCGCAGAGGTTGACCGGGATGTGGACCGGGACCTGGACGACGTTGCCGGAGAGGACACCGGGGGACTTCACGGCCGCGGCCTCGGCGCCGGCGTCGGCGGAGGCGGCACCGGCGGTTCCGGCGACGGCGGCGGCGGCACCCACGGTCAGGACTACGGCCTTGGCGATACGGGACATGGGGAAGTGCTCCTCGATCGAATTCATCCAACTCGGACTGCGCGGACTGTTCGGCCCGGCTCCCTCAACAACGCCCCGGCTATTCATCGGTTGCTCTCCCGAACGGGTGACGTTCAACCGATCTTTGGGCCATAGGAGGGCCATTGGAGGGACAGGGCGTGGAATGGCGCAACACGCTCAACGAGGAACCGGCCTCACAGATACGGGAGTTAGCGTTTCCGGGCATCTAATGCTTACTATCGCCCCGCGCCGGGGTTATAACGTTCTCGAACGTTGCTTCCGGGCCCGCCGCGCGTTCACCCATTTCGTGCGGACGACACCTTCCTCTCCCCCGGCCTACTCGGGTCTTCCCTCCCTTCTCTCATCAAAGCGGAGAACCTGTATGCGGAATTCAGCGGTTCTTGCTGTGCGTCGCGGCGTGTTGTGCGCCTTGTCGTGTGCGGCGCTGTCCGCCGCGCCGCCCGGCGCCTCCGCCGCCGCACCCCAGCCGCGTGAGGCGAGCCGCGTCCCCTTCGCCGCGCGCCACCAGGCCGTGCAGCACGGGGGGATCGTGCGTGCCGCGAACGTCTCGGCGAAGGGCGCGAAGGGCACCGAGTCGGTCAACGACGGCGCCACGATCGCCTACGTCGACGTGGACCGCGACCCCAACACGTACAACTCCAGCCGTGCCGGGCTCGCGGTGCCGGCGGGCGCCCGGGTCACCTGGGCCCGTCTCTACTGGGGCGGGAACCTGCGGGTGGGCGAGCAGAAGCCGCCGAAGGACAACGGCCGCGTGCTCATCGCCGAGCCCGGCGGCCGGTACAAGGCGCTGCTCGCCGACTCGCTGATCGGGCACCGCACGGCCGACGGCGCCGACGCCTTCCAGGCCTCCGCGGACGTCACCGAGCTGATCCGCCGCTCGCATCCGGGACAGTGGACCGTCGCCCAGGTCAATGTGGCCATGGGCCGTTCCGCGGTGGGCGGGTGGGGCGGCTGGACGCTGGTCGCCGCGTACGAGAAGGCCTCGGAACCGCTGCGCAGGATCAGCGTCTGGGACGGTTTCGAAACGGTCGGTCCGCGCGCCGGGGAGCTACGCGTCCCGCTCGACGGAAACCGTTTTCCCAAGGGCGTCGCCGGGCGGCTCGGGTTGATCGCCTATGACGGCGACCGCGGTACTTCCGGGGATTACCTGGCGGTGGAAACCAGTCGCTCGAAGAGCACCCGTCTCTCCGATTCCGCCAATTCCGCGGACGACGTGCTGAACTCCACCATCACCGAATTCGGTGCCGGTGGAACCGTACGACGACCCGATGGTACGAAGACCCTCGGATACGACTCCGACGTGTTCGACCTGCGGGGAGCGCTCCGCGCGGGCGGCGACAAGGTCCACGTCCGGGTCGGCAGCCGGAAGGACACCGTCTGGCTCGGCGCGGTGTTCCTCCAGGCCGACGTCCGGCGCTGACGTGCTGTCACCACTCGATACGGACCCCGGGTCCGTCACCGTCCTGCACGTGGTCCAGCCCGGCGACGGCGGGGTCGCCCGTGTCGTCGTCGACCTGGTCCGCGCCCAGCGCGCCGCCGGCCTGCGGGTCGCGGTCGCCTGCCCGCCCGGCACCGGGCTGTCCTCCGCCGTCCGCGCCGAGGGCGCCGAGACCCATGACTGGCGGGCCGGCCGTGACCCCGGTCCGGCCGTCGTCCGTGAGACGCGGGAACTCGCCCGGCTGGTCCGTGCGGTCCGGCCCGGGATCGTCCACGCGCACAGCGCCAAGGCCGGCCTGTGCGCCCGACTCGCCGTGCGGGGACGGATTCCGACGGTGTATCAGCCGCACGCCTGGTCCTTCGCCGCCGTCGAGGGGACGACCGCCGCGGTCGCCCGGCGCTGGGAGCGGTTCGGCGCCCGGTGGGCGGACCGGATCGTCTGCGTGAGCGAGGCCGAGCGCCGTACCGGCGAGGCGGCCGGCGTCGCGGCGGACTGGTCGGTCATCCACAACGGCGTGGACACGGCCCGGTTCGCGAGCGAGGGACCGCCCGGCGATCCCGCGCCCACCGTCGTCTGCGTGGGCCGGCTCTGCCGCCAGAAGGGGCAGGACGTCCTGCTCGCCGCCTGGCCCTCCGTGCTCGCCGAGGTGCCCACGGCCCGGCTCGTCCTGGTCGGCGACGGCCCGGACGGCGAAGCCCTGCGGGCCGCCGCCGGTCCCTCGGTGCGGTTCACCGGGGCCGTCGAGGACACCGTGCCCTGGTACCGGGCCGCCGACGTGGTCGTCCTGCCGTCCCGCTGGGAGGGCATGGCCCTCGCGCCCCTGGAGGCCATGGCCGCAGGACGGCCCGTCGTCGTCAGCGACGTGGACGGGGCGCGCGAGAGCCTGCCGTCCGCCCATGAACCCCTGTGCCTGGTCCCGCCCGAGGACCCGGCCGCGCTCGCCACCGCTCTGGGCCGCCTCCTCGGCAGGCCGGAGCTGCGGCACCGCCTGGGCCGCGAGGCCCACGAGCACGTCCTCAGCAGATTCGATGTCCGGCGCACCGGCGCGGCCGTCGCGGACGTCTACCGCGAACTGGCCGGAGCGCGGGGGGCCGAGCACAGAGAGCCGATTGCGCAGTGACCACGGAAAGTACCAGCGTTCCCTCCTCGCCGGGCCCCTGGCCCACGGCGGGCCAGGCCTACGGTCTCGCCTCCCTCGCGCCGCGCCGCGGCACGCCCGGGCGGCTCGCGGTGCCGCGCCACCGCCGCGTGCGGCCGCGGTCCGGCGTGGCGGTCCTCGTGGCGGTCGACGCCCTGGCCGTCCTCGCCGCCGCTTCGGTGCTGAGCGCGGCGCACCACGACGTCCGGCTCGTGCTGCCGGTCGTGGCGCTCGTCCTCGTCCTCGACGGACACGCGGGCCTCTACCGGCCGGCCGCGCACACCCGGGCGCTCGACGAGCTGCCCGCGCTCGGTTCCCGCGCCGGTTTCGCCTGGTGCCTGGCGGCGGCCGCGGTCGCCGCGTACTCCCCCGCCCTGGCGATCGGGCCACTGCGGCTCTGCGCCGCCTACGGCACGCATGTCGCGCTGGTCTGCCTGGTCCGCGCCGCGCTCCTCGGGCGGCGGCGCCGGATCGCGCGGGAGCGGCCCCGGTCGGCGCTCGTCATCGGCGGGACGGGGGCCGCGCGCCGGTTCGCCGCGGCGGCCGCCCAGCACCCCGAGTACGGGGTGCGGCCGGTCGGCATCGTGGGCGTCCCGGAGCAGGGCGGCGCTCCCCGGGCTGCCGGGGAGGCCGGGCTTCCGGTGCTGACGACGACCGAGGAGATCCAGCGGGCCGTCATCCAGAACACCGTGCGCGACGCGGTGTTCCTCGACGACGACCCCGGTCTGGTGGCCCTCTTCCAGCAGTACGGCTGCGCCACCTGGCGGGTCGGCGGCCGGCAGCAAAACGGGCCGATGGGCGCGCACATGTGGGGGTTCGCCTGGCAGCGGGTCGTCCCGCTGGGCGAGCGGCGCGGGCGGGCCGCGAAGCGGGCCCTCGACATCGCGCTCGCCGCCCCCGCGCTCGCGGTCGCGCTGCCGGTGCTGCTGCTGTGCGCGCTGGCCGTGCGGCTCTCGGACGGTCCCGGGGTGCTCTTCCGGCAGGAGCGGGTGGGCCAGCACGGGCGCCACTTCACGCTGCTCAAGTTCCGGACGCTGCGCCCCTCCGACGACACCGAGTCGGCGACCCGCTGGAACGTGGCGGGCGACCGGCGGATGAGCGCGGCCGGGAACTTCCTGCGGAAGAGCTCGCTGGACGAGCTGCCGCAGCTGTGGAACGTGCTGCGCGGGGACATGAGCCTGGTCGGGCCCCGGCCCGAACGCCCCTACTTCGTCACCCAGTTCAGCAAGATCCACGCGGGGTACGCGGCCCGGCACCGGATGCCGGTGGGTCTCACGGGTCTGGCGCAGGTGCACGGGCTGCGCGGCGACACCTCGATCGAGGACCGCTGCCGCTTCGACAACCACTACATCGACCACTGGTCGCTCTGGCAGGACGTCTGCATCCTGCTGCGCACGGCGGCCGGGCTCGTCCGACCCACGGGGAGCTGAGGATGGCCACGGCCGTGACGACGGTGACGGCTCCGGACTCCGGTGCCGAGGTACGGGACTGGGCCCGCCGGGCCGGGGCGCTGTCCCCGGTCCTCGCCGTGATCGCGCTGCTGCTCGTCCCGGGCGGCGGCGGTGCGCAGGGCGGCACCGGCGGCACGGGGACGGTCGCGGACGCGGCCTCCGGGCTGCTGGTCCTGATCTGTCTGGTGCGGGTGCTGCGCGGCGGGACCCGGCCGCTGACCCGGGCGGCGGCCTTCGTCCTCGGTCTGCCGGTGTTCGGGATCTGTCTGGCCGCGATCACCTCGCACGACCCGGCGGCGAGCCTGCCGGGCGTCGCCCGTTACGTGCAGGTCTTCGTCCTCGTCCCGGCGGCCGTGCTCCTGATGATCCGCGACCGGCGGGACTTCGCCGTGGTCGCCTGGGGCCTGGTCGCGTTCGCGCTGCTCCAGGGCGCGGTCGGCGTCGCCCAGTACCTGACGGGCACGGGCGCCTCGTACCAGGGCGAGGACATCCGGGCCGTCGGCACCTTCGGGGCCACCGACGTGATGGGCATGGCGACGGTGGTGGCGTACGGACTGATCGTCGTCACGGGGATCGCGCTCGGCAGCGGGCCCGGGCGCGTCCGCACGGTCGCGCTGGTCTGCGCGGGGCTGCTCTTCCTGCCGCTCGTGCTGTCGTTCAGCCGGGGCGCGTGGATCGCGACCGTGCTCGCCTGCGGGATCCAGCTGCTGCTCGCGGGGGTCCGGCGGGCGGCGCGGGTGGTGCTCGCGGCGGCCGCGCTCGGGGTGGTCCTCGTCGGCGGCCTCGGGATCGGTTCGGCGATGGTGAAGGAGCGGGTCACCAGCATCACGCAGGTGGCGGCCGCGCCGGACCAGTCGGTGACGGACCGGTACACGATGTGGGCTGCGGCCGGGCGGATGTGGCGCACGGAGCCGGTCACGGGCGTCGGCCTCAAGGGCTTCCCCCAGTACCGCGACTCGAACGCCTCGCTCGCCCTGTCCTCCGGCAGCGACACCGCCGGTGCGGGCGCCGCCTTCGCCCGCCAGCCGCTGCTCTCCCCGCACAACATGTACCTCCTCGTGCTCGGCGAGCAGGGTCTGGTGGGGTTGCTCGCCCTGGCCGGCAGCTGGGTGGCGCTGCTGGTCGGCGCGCTGCGGCGGCAGCGGCTCGGCGCGGACTGCGCGCTCGTCTCGACGGGCCTGCTCGCCTGGCAGCTCATCGACTTCTTCTACGCGGACATCGGCGGCCCCTCGACGGTCCTGATGTCGGTGGTGTTCGGTCTCGCGGCCTGGTGGTCGCTGGCGGAGGTGAGGCGTGCGTGACCCGTGGGCCGGGGAACCGGAGCCCACGGACGCGTCGTGGGCCGACGGGCCGCGCCCCTCGCCCCGGCCGCCCTGCGGCACCCCGCTGACCGACCCCTGGCCGGCCTCGCCTCCGGGCCCCACGGACTCCCCGTGGGCCCCGGGGGCCGTCGTGCTGCCGGGGGCGGGGGCGGCGGCGTCCGGTACGGACGCGGGAGCGCGAGGCGGCGCGGCCGCCGCCGTGGCGGGCGCCCGGGCCGCCCGGACCATCACGCCCGATCGGCCGGGCCCCGGCCCCGGCTCGGCAGAGGCCGGCCGGGCCGGTACGGGATCCGGCCGGGCAGCCGGTGCCGGGACTTCCCGGGACACCCGGCTGGTCGCCGGGGCCCGGTGGGTGCCGCGTCGGCCCGGTGGGGCTCCGGCCGCCGGGCCCCGGGCTCCGGCCGCCGGGCCCCGGGCTCCGGCCGCCGGGCCCCGGGCTCCGGTCACCCCGCCCTCCGGGCGGCGGGCGCACGCCCGCGTGCGGGCGACCCGCGAAGGGGCGCCCGGGGGCGGCGGGTTCCTGGCCAGGGCGGCGGCCGTGACCGCGGGTCTCACCGCGGCCGGGGCGGTCCTCGGGCTCGCGCGGGACCAGATCATGGCCGGGTACTTCGGGGCCGGGGCCGGGACCGACGCGTTCCTGGTGGCGTGGACGGTGCCCGAGTTCGCCTCGACGCTGCTCATCGAGGACGCGATGGCGCTGATCCTGGTGCCCGCCTTCTCCCGCGCGCTGGCCCGCCGTTCGGCCGTCCTGTCCGGTGACCCGGTGCGCGCCCTGGTGCGCGGCACGCTCCCCCGGATCGTCCTCGCGCTCGGTGTCGCGGCCGTCCTCCTGATCGTCGCCGCGCCGCTGCTCGTGGCCGCGCTCGCGCCGGGGCTGCCCGACCCGGGGCTCGCCGTCGACTGCACGCGGCTCACCGGGACCTGCGTGCTGTCGTTCGCCCTGGTGGGGTACTGCTCGGCGGCGCTGCGCGCGCACGGCCGTTTCCTGCCGCCGGCGGCGATCTACGTCGCGTACAACGTGGGGATCATCGGCACGATCCTGGTGCTGCGCGAGCCGTGGGGGGTGCGGTCCGCCGCCGCCGGGGTCGCCGTCGGCGGGGTCCTGATGGTCCTCGTACAGGCCCCCTCGCTCCTTCGTGAGCTGCGGACACCACGGCGTGCCCTCCAGCCGAAGGAGCCGCCCGCCTCCACGGGCGAGGGACGCATCCTGGCCCTCGGTCTGATCGCGCCCGTCGTCGCGTTCTCGCTGTGCCGCCAGTCCCAGACCCTGATCGAGCGGTTCCTCGCCTCGCCGCTGCCCGCCGGCGCCATCTCGCATCTGAACTACGCGCAGAAGGTCGCGCAGATGCCGATGATCCTCTCGCTGATGCTGTGCACGGTCAGCTTCCCGGTGGTCGCCCGCGCGCTCGCGGCCGGCGATCCCGAGGCGGCGCGCCGCCGGGTCGAGCGGGATCTGCTGCTCGCCGCCGTCGTCGTGCTCGTCGGCTCCTCGACGGTGATCGCCGCCGCCCCCCGGATCGTCGAACTGCTCTTCGAGAGGGGCGAGTTCACGAGCGCCGACACCACCGCCACCGCCGCCGTCATGCGGGTGTACGCGCTCGGACTGCTCGGCCAGACGATGGTCGGCGCCCTCGTCCGCTGCTACTTCTCCGCCGCCCGCCCCCTCTGGTACCCGGCCGCCGCCATGGCCGCCGGCCTCGTCACGACCGCCGCCGCCGGCCTCCCCGGCGCCCACTACTGGGGCGCGGTGGGCATCGCCGCCGCCAACGCCCTGGGCATCACCCTCAGCGCCGTCCTGCTGCTGCGGGGCGCGCACCGCCAGGCCGTCCCGGTCCGGGTCGACCGGCTCGGCGAGGGACTGCTCCGGCTCGCCACCGCGGGCGCCTGGGCCACCGGCGCCGGCTGGCTCTGCCAGCTGGCGATCGGCTCCGCCGTCCTCGCCGTCGCCGTCGCCGGCCTGGTCGTCGGCGGCGTCTTCCTGCTCTTCATCGCCTGTGCCGCCAAGGCGCCCGAGATCCCGCCCCTGCCCCGCTCCGCCTTCCGGAGGACCACCCATGCCCGCCGCCACCGCGCTGCGCCGTCTGCTGCCGAAGCCGCCCCTGTGGAAGCCGCCCCTGTGGGTGGCGATGTACCACTCGATCACGGACACCGCTGACGATCCGTACCGGGTGACCGTCTCCCCCGTGCGCTTCGCCCGGCAGCTGCACTGGCTCGGTGACCGGGGGCTGCGCGGGGTCTCGGTGCGGGAGCTGCTCGCCGCCACCGCCGAGGGGCGCGCCAAGGGGCTCGTGGGCCTGACCTTCGACGACGGGTACGCGGACTTCCTCGACTCGGCGCTGCCGCTGCTGCGGCGGCACGGCTTCACGGCGACGGTGTACGTCCTGCCGGGCCGCCTCGGCGACGAGAACGGCTGGGACACGGCGGGACCGCGCAAGCCGCTGCTCGACGAGCACGGCATCCGGCGGATCTCCGAGGCCGGCATGGAGATCGGCTCGCACGGCCTGCGGCACGTCCCGCTGACCGAGGCCGACGACGCGACGCTCGCCGCCGAGACCCTGCGGAGCCGTGAGCTCCTGGAGGAGATGACCGGCCGGCCGGTGGACGGCTTCTGCTATCCGTACGGGCAGGTCGACCCGCGCGCGATCCGTGCCGTACGCAAGGCCGGTTACCGCTACGCCTGCGCGATCGACCCGGGCCCGCACACGGGTCCGTACGCCCTGCCGCGCGTCCACATCGGCGAGAACGACACCCCGTGGCGGCTCACCGCGAAGCGGGTCCTGCACCCGCTGCGCCGCCGCCACCCCGGCGACCTGCTCACCACCCCGTACGGCCCGGCCGCGGTCGGTGCGCCGTGAAGGTCCTGCACGTCATCACCGGGCTCGGCATCGGCGGCGCCGAGCAGCAGCTGCGGCTCCTGCTCCGCCACCTCCCGGTGAGCGGCGGGGTGGTCACGCTCACCAACCCGGGTGCGGTCGCCGCGGGCATCGAGGCCGACGGCACGCCCGTCACCCACCTCGGCATGACCGGGAACCGCGACCTCGGCGCACTGCCCCGGCTCGCCCGGATCGTCCGGCAGGGCCGCTACGACCTCGTCCACACGCACCTCTACCGGGCCTGCGTGTACGGCAGGGCGGCGGCGCGGCTCGCCGGGGTCCGCCGGGTCATCGCCACCGAGCACTCGCTCGGCGAGACCCAGATCGAGGGCCGTCCGCTGTCCGCGGGCACCCGCGCCCTCTATCTGGCGTCCGAGCGGCTCGGCACGTCCACGGTCGCCGTCTCGCCCAGCGTCGCCCGCCGGCTCGCGGACTGGGGCGTGGCCCCGGAGCGCATCCGGGTGGTGCCGAACGGCATCGAGACCGGGCGGTTCGCCTTCGACGCGCGCGCCCGGCGCCTCACCCGGGGCGTGCTCGGCATCCCCGAGGACGCGTACGTCGTCGGCGGCGTCGGGCGGCTCACCCCCGGGAAGCGGTTCGACCGGCTGGTCCGGGCCGTCGCCTCCGTGCCGGAGGCCCGGCTGCTCCTCGTCGGCGAGGGCGAGCACCGCGAGGAGCTGCTGCGGGTGGCCCGGGAGTGCGGGGCCGCCGGCCGGATCCTCCTCGCCGGCGCCTGCGAGGACCCGCCGACCGTCGCCACGCTCGGCCCTTCGCTGCCCGAACTCCTCTCCGCCATGGACGTCTTCGTGTCCACCTCCCCCGACGAGACCTTCGGGCTCGCGGTCGTCGAGGCGCTCGCCGCGGGCCTTCCCGTGCTGTACGTGGCCTGCCCCGCGATCGACGACCTGGCGCCGGACGCGGCGCCGGGCGCGCGCCGGATCGGCGAGTCCGTGCCCGAGCTGATCTCCGCGCTGCGCGGCATCCGGGACGCCCGGCTCGCCCGGCTCCCGCTGCCGGCCGCGGCCCGCCGCTACGACATCGCACACAGCGCACGGCAGTTGATGTCCCTCTACGACCAGGCCGTCCACGGCACCCCCGACCCCGCGAAGTGAGAGAGCCCGCACCATGAACACCACCCCACCCCGCTCCTTCCTCCCCGCCGGCCTGCGCTCCCCGGGCCGCTGGGCGGTGCTGCCCGCGGCCGTCCTCGCCGGGGCGGTCCTCGGCGGCGGCTACGGAGTCCTGAAGACCCCGGAGTACGCGGCGACCAGCTACGTCATCGTCGTGCCGGCGGAGAAGTCCGACCCGGCGGCGGCGCTCGGCTTCGCCCAGGCGTACGGGCGGGTCGCCACCGACATCGCGGTGACCGGCGACGCCCAGGTGTGGGCCGGGGTCACCGCCGACACCCTGCGGAAGAACGTGCAGGCCGCGACCTCCCCGGACGCGCCGATGATCTCGATCACCGCACGGGCTGCGAAGCCCGCCCAGGCGGTCTCGATGGCCGACGGGGTGGCCCGCGCGCTCGTCCTCGACAGCAGCCACGTCGCGGGCAACACCGGGGTGAAGGTCGTCCAGTTCTCCCGCGCCACCAAGCCCGTCACCCCGGTCTCCCCCTCCGCGCCGCTCTCCGCGCTCGTCGGCGGCTGCGCGGGCGGCCTCCTCGGCGGCCTCGCCCTCCTGGTCCGCCCGAAGCGCGCCGCCGCGCGCGACGGAGCACGGCACTCCCGGCAGGCGACCGCCCCGGCCGCGTCCGCCGCCGTGCCCGCCCCGGCGCCCGCCACGCACCAGCCGGAGGCGGTGTGAGCCCGAGAACCGCGCACGCCCGGAGAGCCCTGCGGAGCGAGATCTGCCGTGACGAGGAGGAGTTCGGGCGGCTTTCGGCCGAGTGGACGGCGCTGTACGGGCGCTGCTCCTCCGCCACCCCCTTCCAGTCCCACTCCTGGCTGCACTCCTGGTGGCTCTCGTACGGCCGGCCAGGTGCGCTGCGGGTCGTGCTCGTACGACGGGAGGACGGCGAGCTCGTCGCCGCCGCGCCCCTGATGCGGGCCGGCGGACCGCTGCCCGTGCTCACCCAGCTCGGCGGCACCATCACCGACTTCACGGACGTCCTCCTCGACGACGACTGCCCCGAGGCGGCGCCCGCCCTGGCCGGGGCCCTCGCGCGGGCCGCCCGGGGCGCGGTCGTCGACCTGCGGGAGGTCAGGCCCGGAGCGGCCAGCGAACGCGTCTTCACCCACTGGCGCGGCCCGCGCCGCCGGCTTCCCGACTCGCTCTGCCTGGAGCTGCCCGCCGTACCGATGGAGGGCCTCCTCGAACGGATCCCGTCCGGGAAGGCGCAGCGGGTCCGCGCCAAGCTGCGGAAGCTGGACGCGCTCGGCATCGACACCCACGTCGTGACCGGCGAGGAGGTCCCGGCCGCCCTCGACCGGCTCCTGAAGCTCCACCAGCTCCAGTGGCAGGGCCGGGGCGTGACCGCCGAGCACACCAGCGAACGCTTCGCCCAGCACCTCACCCGGGCCGTGCGGCCCATGGTCGAGCGCGGCGACGCGATGGTCACCGAGTTCCGGCTCGCCGGGGACGTGGTCGCCGCCGACCTGACCCTGATGTCCCCGCGGCTCGCCGGCGGCTACCTGTACGGCGCCGACCCGGCGCTGCGGGCCCGCAAGGTCGACGTGGCGACGATGCTGCTCCGGCACGGGGCGCGCGAGACCAGCGCGGGCGGGCGGGCCACGCTGAGCATGCTGCGGGGCAGCGAGTCGTACAAGCAGCACTGGCGGCCCGAACCCGTCCGCAATCGCCGCCTGCTCCTCACCGGCCGCGGTACGGCCCCGCTCCTCTGGCTGCGCGCGGGCGCGGCCGACGCCCGGCGCTGGGCGGCCCGGCAGGCGCGGGAACGGGCCTGGGTGGGACGGCTGCTCGGGCGCGGCGGTGGCGGATGAGCTCCGCCACCGCCGGGGTGAGGGACGTCAGAAGGGCCAGACCCCCTTCAGGGCGTCCTTCCAGTCGAGGTCGACCTCGTCCTTCCAGTTGTCCTTCGGGACGCAGACGGGCCCACCGATCCAGCTCTCCACCCACGAACCGAGGTCCACGGTCCAGCAGTCGGGCTTGGGCTCGGGCTTGGGTTCCGGCTTCGGCTCGGGCTTCGGCTCGGGCTTCGGTTCCGGCTTGGGTTCCGGCTTGGGTTCCGGCTTCGGTTCCGGCTTGGGCTCAGGCTTCGGTTCCGGCTTCGGTTCCGGCTTCGGCTCGGGCTTCGGTTCCGGCTTGGGTTCCGGCTTCGGCTCGGGCTTCGGTTCCGGCTTCGGCTCCGGCTTCGGCTCGGGCTTCGGTTCCGGCTTCGGCTCCGGCTTCGGCTCCGGCTCCGGCTCCGGCTCCGGCTTCGGCTCCGGCTTCGGCTCCGGCTTCGGTTCCGGCTTCGGCACAGGGACCGTCGGGTCCGTGGGATCGACCGGGCCCGTCGGGTCGGTCGGGTCGGTCGGGTCGACCGGGCCCGTCGGGTCGGTCGGGTCGGTCGGGTCGACCGGGTCCGTCGGGTTCGTCGGCTCCGTCGGGACTTCCGGTTCCGTGCCGTACAGCATCTGCCGGAACACCAGCGACGACTGCGGGTTGTCGTCGCACTGCCAGACGCCGTGCGGGCAGTAGTCGGTGATCGTGTGGTAGAGCGGCTTGTGCTGCTTCATCCAGTCCAGCATGCGCCGCATGTATTCCGGGTTGTCGCCGTTCCGGAAGAGCCCCCATTCGGGATAGGAGATCTGCTTTCCGTGCTCGGCGGCGAAATCGACCTGCTTCTGGAGCCCGTACGGTTCGCTGACGTGCCGGTCGAAATCGACCCCCGTCGGCTGGTCGTAGGAATCCATGCCGATGACGTCGACGACGTCGTCGCCCGGATAGCACTCGGTCCACGGAATCGCGTCGAGGCCGCGGCTGGGGCTGAAGTCGAAGCGGAACTTCTGGCCGGGTACGGAACGCATCGCGGTGACGATCCGGTTCCAGTACTTCTTCCACGCGGTGGGGTCGGGGGCGCAGCGGTGGGTGTAGGTGGTGCCGTTCATCTCCCAGCCGAGGACGATGACGGTGTCCCTGGCGCCCTGCTCGACCAGGCGTTCGGCGAGGGTCGTGAAGTGGTGGTCGTAGTAGCCGGCGGCGCCGAGCTGGAGCTGGCGGCGGACCTCGCGGTCGGGGACGCGGGCCTCGTTGCGCTCCAGCATGGGCACGTTGAGGACGAACATGCGGTCGGTCCGCGAGTTGCGCCAGTCGGCCCAGGCGTCGAGGAAGCCGGGGGGTCCCTCGATGTTCTTCCAGAGGTCGCCGGGCAGGTAGGTGTGGCCGACGCGGAGTTCGTGGCCGCCGAGCCACCGTTCGAGCTGGCCGATGCGGGTGACCCCGAGCGTGCCCGAGTCGAGAAAGGCCCCCATGGCTCCGGCGAGAGTCGGTCCGGGGTCGGTCGCCGTCACGGGTTCGGTGGCGTGGGCGGGGGACGAGAGCACGACTGAGCCCGAGGCGAGGAGTCCGGCGGTGAACACCCCCAGCCACACTCTCGATCTTCTCCGGTATGCAGATGCCATGGCTGCTCCTTCGCCTCGTTCGCCATTTGATGATCCGTCAATCCGATGCTCAGAAAGTATTCCTAATGAGCCGACCGTGAACTCGGCTTCCCTCTGCTCCGTAGTCCATTAGAGGATTTGATCGCCCAGTTGGGGCACCCGAGATGAAGGGCATGCCGTGCTGCGCCGTCAGCGTTTCGACACCAGCGTCCCCACCGTCCTTGTGCGGCTCGACCGGAATCCCTTCCATCACGGCACGCTCGGCGCGGCCCGGTCCCTGGGACGGGCGGGAATTCCGGTCCACGCCGTCATCGAATCGAGCACCAGTCCCGTGACCCGCTCCCGCCATCTCCGCTCGGTCCGGGTGCGCCCAGGGACGAACTCCTCCGCCGAGCTCGCCGTCCTGCTGAGACGGGTCGCCGACGAGATCACCGACGACCCGTCACATCCCGTGCTCGTCGTGCCGCTGGACGACGTCAGCGCCCTCGCGCTGGCCCGCCGCCGCTCCGGACTCGTCCCGCGCTTCCTGCTGCCCGAGCAGACCGAGGAGCAGCTGCTGCGGGTAGCGGACAAGGCCGCGCTCGCCGAGACCTGCGCCGGCCTGGGCCTGCCCCATCCCCGTACCGAACTCCCCGACGGCGCCGACGAGGCCGCCGCCATGGCGTGGTCGCTCGGCCTGCCGGTGGTCGCCAAGTGGAGCCGCCCCTGGCTCCTTCCGGCCGGCGGCGGGCTGCGCAGCACCTCGATCGTGCGCTCACCGGCGGAGGTGCGGGAGCTGTACGCCCGCACGCCGGAGGCCGGCAGCCGGCTGCTGCTCCAGGAACTGCTCCCGGCGGGCCGGGACCTCGACTGGTTCTTCCACGGGTACGTGGACTCCGCGGGCCGCTGCTCGACCGGGGCCACCGGGCGCAAGGAGCGCTCCTGGCCGGACGGGGCCGGGCTCACCGCCTCCGGCCGCTGGACGGTCAACCCGACCGTCGACCGGACGGCCCGCGAGCTGCTCGACGCGCTGGGCTACCGGGGCGTGTGCGACCTGGACTTCCGGCTGAACAGCGCGACCGGCGCCTACCACCTGCTCGACTTCAACCCCCGGCCCGGCGCCCAGTTCCGGCTCTTCACCGACCCGGAGGGCCTGGACGTGGTCCGGGCCCTGCACCTGGACCTCACCGGCCGTCCCGTGCCGCCGCACTCCCCCGCGTACGGCCGCCGGTTCCTGGTCGAGAACTACGCGGCGCTCTCACTGCTGGCCTCCCCGCGCCGCCGGTACGCGCCCGAGCCCGGCGGCACGCGGGGGCGGACGGAGTGCGCCTGGTTCGCGGCCGACGACCCGGCGCCCGCGCTCGCCATGGGCTGCGCCTGGCTCGCGCACCTGCTGCGCAAGGCCCTGGCCGCGCTGCGCCGGGCGCTCGGGTCCCGCCGGACGGACCCGCCCGGGACCCCCTCGGCGCCCGCGGCCCGCACCTCCCCCGACCAGCTCACCCCGCGATGAACACGGAAGGCACGATGTCGAAGCCGATGGACGACCTGGCGGTCGTCGGGGCCGGACCCTACGGCCTGTCCGTGGCCGCCCACGCCGCGGCCCACGGGCTGAACGTCCGGGTCTTCGGCCGCTCGATGGAGTCCTGGCACGCCATGCCCTCCGGCATGTTCCTGAAGTCGGAGCCCTGGGCCTCCCACCTCTCGGACCCGGCGGGGGCGTACGGCCTCGACGCCTACGCGCGGACCAGGGGCGTCCGCGCCGAGCACGGCGTGCCGCTCCCGGTGGACTTCTTCGCCGCGTACGGCGACTGGTTCGCCCGGCAGACCGTGCCCGCGCTCGACGAGCGGCTCATCGGCTCGGTCGCGCCCGTCGCCGGGGGCTTCGAGCTGCGCACCGAGGACGGCGAGGCGCTGCGCGCCCGGACGGTGGCGCTGGCCGTCGGCGTCCTGCCCTTCATCGAGATCCCCGGGCCTCTGAGGGGACTGCCCCGGCGGTACGCCACCCACTCCAGCCACCACGGCGAGCTCGACGGCTTCGCCCGCCGGGACGTCACCGTCGTCGGGGCCGGTCAGGCGGCCCTGGAGACCGCCGCGCTCCTCACCGAGCGGGGGGCCGCCGCCGTGCGGATCGTCGCCCGCGCCGGCCGGCTGAACTGGAACACCGTGCCCCCGGCCCTCGACCGCGGCCTGTGGCCCTCGCTGCGCGCCCCGCACACGGGTCTCGGCTGCGGCTGGCACAACCGGCTGTACGCGGACACCCCCGGGCTCTTCCGGCGGCTGCCGGCCCCCACCCGCGAGCGGATCTTCCACTCGGCGCTCGGCCCGGCGGGCGCGTGGTGGCTCCGTGAGCGGTTCGCGGCGGTCGGCGACGTCCGGCTCGGACAGCGGATCACCTCGGCGGCGGTGACCGGGGACGAGCGGCTCCGTCTCGACGTGGCGGGCCCGGACGGGACGACGGTCCTGGAGACGGACCACGTGATCGCGGCCACCGGCTTCACCCCGAGCCTGGACCGGGCCGGCGTGCTCTCCCACGCGCTGCGCGGCGCCCTGCGCAGGGTCGGCGCGGGAGGCGCCCCGGAGGTCGGCGGCCTCTTCGAGTCCTCCTGGCCGGGCCTCTTCCTCGCGGGCCTGCTCACGGCCCCTTCGTACGGGCCGTCGATGCGGTTCGTGTTCGGCGCCGAGTACACGGCTGGGCGTCTGGTGAAGGGGGTCCGGCGGCGGCTGCGGGCCGGCGGCACGGTGGGCCGGCCGCGTACGGGCGGGAAGGCGCCGGTCCCGGCATGACGAAGGGCCGGGCCCGGGGAGCGGGTGCTCCCCGGGGCCGGCCCCCTGTCTGCGGGTCGCCAGGGACTCAGGCGTTGATGCAGGTGTTGCCGACGGTCGGGTTCAGCACGCCGATGACGTTGATGCTGTTGCCGCAGGCGTTGATCGGGATGTGGATCGGCACCTGGACGACGTTGCCCGAGAGGACACCCGGCGAACCGACCGCCAGGCCCTCGGCGCCCGCGTCGGCGAACGCGGGGGTGGCCGCACCCATGGCCATGATGATTCCGGCGACGACGGCAGCAGCCTTCTTACAGTTCATTTTCGTCTGCATCCTTTCGGTGGCGGAACACTTTTCACGGAACACAACGAACATGCCGCACAAAGGAAACCGGATTATCGACGACGTCCGATCTTTCACTCCATTGACGGCACGGAACAGGGCCGGACGGGAACGTGGACGTTCCCTTCCGGCCCTGTCGTACGCGAGACGGGTCAGCCGTTGTAGGCGCCGTTCCCGGAGAGGATCGGGATGTCATCGACGAGGTGCGAGAGCGGCTCGTCACCCTTGGCCTGGGTGGAGTTCTCGGTGCACTGCTGGTTCTGCGGGGAGGACAGGACGTTGACGTCCTGGACCGCGATCGGGACGGCGCCGCCGATCGAACCGAGGTTGGCCTTGACCGGAGCACCGAGGCAGAGCTTGTTCAGCGAGCCCTGGACGGCCGAGAACTGGGGGCTCATGTCGCCGTGGGTCTTCGAGTTGCCGAACGACTGGTGCGCGTGGTTGCCGGAGAGCGAGGTGGTGCCGCCGTCGTCGGCGATGGCCAGCGCCGGGGAGGCCGCCGCAGCAGAAGCGCCGACAACAGAGGCCGTCACAGCCGCAGCCGCCATAATCTTCTTGATCACGGTGATTCCGTTCCTGTTCCCACCAATCGACCTGATTGATGCGACGGGATCAACTGCGGTCGCGGACTTTGGTTCCGTGGCTTCACCCGTTCGACTGGGTCCGCGTTTCGCGCTGCCGCGTGCGCTCCGCCAACGGGGTGACACAGCGGAACCCCGGCATCCGAAGGCCTGTTGATCAGGTCGCTCCCTGCACGGAGCCGGTTCTAGAAGGGAACTCCCGTGATCAAGAAGGTTATGGCCACCGCGGCCGCAGCCGCCGCCATCGTCGGCGCCTCCGCCGCCGTGGCCACCCCCGCGCTCGCCATCGCCAACGACGGCGGCACCACCTCGCTCTCCGGCAACGGCGCGCACCAGGAGTACGGCAACTCCGCCACGTACGGCAACATGAGCCCGCAGTTCGCGCTCGTCCAGGGCTCCCTGAACAAGCCGTGCATCGGCCTGCCGGCCAAGCTCAACGCCGGTTCGATCGTCGGCGCCGTCCCGATCGCGGTCCAGGACATCAACGTCCTGTCCTCCCCGCAGAACCAGCAGTGCACCGAGAACTCCACCCAGGCCAAGGGTGACGAGGCCCTGTCGCACATCCTGGACGACATCCCGGTCCTGTCGGGCAACGGCGTCGGCAACCACTGACGTTCCGCCTGAGCACGACGACGTTCACACGTCAGGGGCCGCCCTCCGGGGCGGCCCCTTTCGTCTTCCTCCGTCCCGCCGCTACCAGTTCGGCCAGACCGGCGTCGCCATCAGGCGCTCCCATTCCCGGTCGGGCATCCCCGGCACCGCCCGGCCCGCCTGCACCCACTGGGTGACCAGCGCCGAATAGACGGGGAACGGCGTACGGTCGGCAGGGGGCGGCGGGTCACTCACATATCGGCTCTTCGGAATGAAGGCCATCCGTTCCCATTTTCCGGGATCCGGCGCCATTTTCGCTCCTTCCGCTGCGATTCCCGCATCATTACACAGGCACCGCAGGAGAGTGATTCGTCCTGTTCAAGTCGCGTCGTGTACCTGTGTACGAGCGGTTCGAAATACGGTGCGGACATGAAATTCCCGCGTTCACGGCCGGCCCGGCGACCGCTGCTCGCCGCTGCGGCTCTCGCCGCCCTCTCCGCCCTCGCCCCCGGCGCCCTCGCCGCCGTCCCCAGCGATCTCCCCGCCCCGGAGCAGGGTCTGAACCTCCTCGTGGTCGGCATCGACAGCCGCAAGGGAGTCACCGAGGAGGAGAAGGAACGTTTCCACCTCGGCGGGAAGGAGTGCGACTGCACGGACGTGATGATGCTCGTGCACGTCTCCGCGGCCAACGACCGGGTCGATTTCGTGAGTCTGCCGCGGGACTCCCTCACCTCCTTCCCCGAGGGACACCGCGACCGGCGCACCGGGAAGACGCACGCCGCCCATCCGGCGAAGATCAACAACGCCTGGGCGGAAGGCGGTCCGCCGTTCGCCGTCGAGACCGTCGAGTCGATGACCGGCGTGCACGTCCACCGCTACCTGGAGATCGACTTCCGGCGCTTCATGGACACCGTGGACCGCGTCGACGGTGGAGTCCCCATCTGTACGGCGCAGCCGCTCAAGGACCCGTCCACCGGCATCGACCTGCAGCCCGGGACCAAGCGGGTCGCGGGCGGGGAGGCGCTCCAGTACGTGCGGTCGCGGAAGGCCGACGGGCAGATGGACTTCGGGCGGATCCGCAAGCAGCAGCAGTTCGTCGTGAACACCCTGGAGCGGCTCCGCGACGGCGTCCTCGACGACCCGGCGGCGCTCAAGGCGTTCGCCGCGACCCTGCGCGGGACGGGCGCGGCCGAGCGGGGGATCTCGACGGCCGAGCTGCTGACGCTCGCCGGGCGCCTGAAGGACCTGCCCCCGGACCGCATGGAGTTCTCGACCGTGCCCGTACACGGTTTCAACCCGGACATCGAAGGCGTCGGGTCCACGATCGGGTGGGACGCGGAGGGAGCCGCCGAGGTCTTCGGGCGGCTGCGCCGGGACGAGCCGCTGCCGGCCGCCGAGGCCGTCGCGCCGAGCAAGATCGCCGCGGCCACCTACCGGCCCGCGCCCGGCGGTTCGCTCATCTGCCCGTAGTCCGTCCGGTGGACTTCGCGGAACCTCCGGGCCGCTGACCAGTTGATCAGCGCGGCTCGGCAATCAGCTAGCCAGTACCGGAAAGGCCAGAACCATGAAGAAGCTCCTCGCGACGGCTGCCGTGGCCGCGTCCATCCTCGGCGCGACGGCGGCGGGTGCCGGGCAGGCGCTCGCGATCGCCGACGACGGTGGCACCACCTCGCTCTCCGGCAACGGCGCGCACCAGGAGTTCGGCAACTCCACCACGCACGGCGACATGAGCCCGCAGTTCGCGCTCGTCCAGGGCTCCCTGAACAAGCCCTGTGTCGGTCTGCCGGCCAAGGTCAACGCCGGTTCGATCCTCGGCGCCGTCCCGATCGCGGTCCAGGACATCAACGTCCTGTCCTCCCCGCAGAACCAGCAGTGCACCGAGAACTCCACCCAGGCCAAGGGCGACGAGGCCCTGTCGCACATCCTGGACGACATCCCGGTCCTGTCCGGCAACGGCGCCGGCAACAGCTGAGCAGCGACGCCCGGCCACGGTGCGGCCCCGCCGCCCCTCCTCGGAGGGGTTGCGGGGCCGTCCCCGTTCCGCTCCCGGCTCAGAGCTTCCGGCGCAGCTCGGCCGGGTCGGTGACCGGCGCGTCGCAGGTGAAGTGACGGCACACGTACGCGGCGGGCGCCCCGGCCACGAGCGGCCGGTCCTTCAGGAGCGGGAACTCCTCGCCGCCGGGGGCTCCGGTGGCGAGGACCGCTCCGGGGGTGGTCGCCGCCAGGGCCGTACGGCGCAGCTCCCGGAAGGCCGGGTCGGCGGCGTCGCCGACGACGGCGATCTCGCGGGGCCCGTCGAGGAGGGCCTCGGCGACGGCCAGGCCCCAGCCGATGAAGCGGGGCGCGCGCGGGCCGAGGGCCTTGACCACGCCGAGGGCGCCCTCGGCGGCGGCGCGGTGGGCCTCGGAGCCGGTGTGCGCCGCGTACGACAGGAGCGCCCCGGCGGCGGCGGTCCAGCCTGAAGGGGCGGCGTTGTCCGTGGGGTCCTGGGGGCGCCGGATGAGGGTCTCGGCGTCGTGGGCCGTGTCGTACAGCGCGCCGCCCTCGGCCGTGAAGCGGTCGAGGACGATGTCCAGGAGGAAGCCGGCGAACTCCAGCCAGGCGCCCTCGCCGGTGACGGCGGCGAGGGCGAGGAAGCCCTCGGCGACGTCGGCGTAGTCCTCCAGGACGCCCGCGTTGGTGCCCGCCCGGCCGTCCTTGGAGGTACGGGTGAGCCGGGCGGTCTCGTCCATGTGGACGCGGACGAGGAGCTCGGCGGCCTCGGTGGCGCGCTCGACCAGGTCGCGGCGTTCGAAGAGGGCGCCGGTCTCGGCGAGGGCGGCGATCGCGAGGCCGTTCCAGGCGGCGACGACCTTGTCGTCGCGGCCGGGGCGCTCGCGCTCCTCGCGGGCGGCGAGGAGCCGGGCCGCGATCGAGGCGATCCGGTCGGCGTCGGCGGGGCCCTCCTCCTGCGGGAGCTGGAGGACGGAGCTGCCGTGCTCGAAGGTGCCGTCCTCGGTGACGCCGTAGTGGGCGGCGGCGAAGGCGGCGTCCTCCGCGCCGAGGACCTCCGTCAGCTGCGACGGGGTCCACACGTAGTAGGCGCCCTCGACGTGCCTGCCGGTGCCGTCGTCGCTGTCCGCGTCGAGCGCGGAGGCGAAACCGCCCTCGGGGGTGCGGAGTTCCCGGACCAGGAAGTCGGCGGTCTCCAGGGCGACCCGGCGGGCCAGGTCACTGCCGGTGGCCTTCCACAGGTGCGCGTACACCCGGCACAGCAGGGCGTTGTCGTACAGCATCTTCTCGAAGTGCGGGACGACCCAGGCGCGGTCGACGGCGTAGCGGGCGAAGCCGCCGCCGAGCTGGTCGTAGATGCCGCCGCGGGCCATCGCCTCGCAGGTGTCGGCGGCCATCTGGAGGGCGCCCTCGGAGCCCGTACGGGCGTGGTGGCGGAGCAGGAACTCCAGGACCATCGACGGCGGGAACTTGGGGGCGCCGCCGAAGCCGCCGCGGGTGGCGTCGTACTCGCGGGTGAGGGCGAGAAGGGCCCCCGCCAGCTCCTCCTCGCCGGGGACGCCGTCGCCGCCGTAGGCGAGCGAGCGGCCCGCGAGGTCCTTCACGATGCGGTCCGCGACTTCGGCGACCTCCTCGCGCCGGCCGGCCCAGGCGTCCTTGACGCCCTCCAGGACCTCCGGGAAGGACGGCATGCCGTGGCGGGGCTCGGGCGGGAAGTACGTACCGAAGTAGAAGGGGGCGGCGTCCGGGGTGAGGAACACGGTCATCGGCCAGCCGCCCTGACCGGTCGCGGCCTGGACGGCCTCCATGTACACGGCGTCGACGTCGGGGCGCTCCTCGCGGTCGACCTTGACGGCGACGAAGTTGTCGTTGACCAGGGCGGCGGTGGCGTCGTCCTCGAAGGACTCGTGCGCCATCACGTGGCACCAGTGGCAGGAGCTGTATCCGACGCTGAGGAGCACGGGGACGTCGCGGCGCCGGGCCTCCTCGAAGGCCTCGGCCGACCACGGCCACCAGTCGACCGGGTTGTCGGCATGCTGCAGGAGGTACGGGGAGGTCTCATGGGCCAGTCGGTTCGGCATGGGGCCCATCCTGCCGCAGGGCCCTCCTCCTTTCTCCGCTCCCTCGCGCCGACGCGCGCGAGGCAGGACACTGGGCCGGATTCGTCGGGCACGTGCGGAGGGGGAACGCAGATGCGGGAGAGTCACCGGACCGAGGCCGAGCGGCTGTTGGAGCGGGCCGTCGCGGAGGAGGTACGGGCCTCCGGCGGCCGGGCCGACGCGGAGGCGCTGCTCGCGCGGGGCCGGGCGGAGCTGGACGCGATGGCGACGGACGCGTACGCGGTCTATCTGCGGGCGGTGGAGGAGGCGGAGGCCGGGGCTGCGGCCGGGGCCGAGGCGGAGGCGGAGGCCGGGGCCCGGGTCGGGCGGGCGCGTTCGGCGGGCCGTGCCGTCGCCGTGCCCGACACGCCCCGGCCCGGCGGGGCGCCGCCGAAGAACTTCACCGGGCCTGCGATCGGTGGTCCCGCCCTGGTCACGGGCGTGGCCGCGGTCGCCGCCTTCGGTGCGGACCTGGCGTTCGGCACGGGGGCGGGGACGGCGCTCGGCGCGGGTGCGGCGGTCGCCGTGGCCGGGGCGGCGGCGACCGTCCTCCGGGCGACGGCGGGCCGCCACGGAGGCGGTGAACCGGGACGGCCGGGCGGGGTCGAGCAGCTGCGCCTCGACTGGCTGACGGCCCTTGAGGTGGAGGGGGTGCGGCCGTTCCTGGAGCGGGAGCGGAAGGCGACGGCGGGGGCAGACGCGGGGGCGGGGGCGGAGAAGGCCGGGCTTGTGGGGGTGGGCTCGGGCTCGGGCGGGGTTGTGGAGGCGGGCTCGGGCTCGGGCGGGGTTGTGGAGGTGGGCTCGGGCTCGGGCGGGGGTTCCCCGGGCGGGGGGCTGTCGGCCGGTGCGGGTGGGACCAACGGGTGGGACGAGGCCGGTGGTGGGGCTTCGGCCACCCGGGAGGGGGGCTTCGACGGGAGGCCGTCGGTGCGCGAGCCCGTGCGGGTGTTACGTGGGGGCGACCGGAGTGCGGCGGCTCGGAGCCGTACCGTCCTGGAGCGGTCCTTCGGGCATCTGCCCGACCCCGGCGGGGTGTTCGCCGGGCGGCGGGAGGAGCTCGCCCGGATCACCCGCTGGGTGCAGGCCGGGCGGGCCGCGCCCGCGACCCGGCCGACCGTGGTGCTGCTGCACGGCGCACCCGGCTCCGGGCGCACCGCGCTGGCCGTGCGGGCCGCCCACGCGCTGCGCGACCAGTTCCGCGGGGCCTGTGTCGTGGACCTGCGGGGCGGGGCGACCGGCGAGCGGCCCGTGACGACACGGGAGGCGCTGCTGCACCTCCTGAACCGGCTCGGCGCCCCACGCGACCGGCTCCTCTTCCGTGAGGGCGCCTCCGCGGAGCAACAGGTGCGGCGGTTCTCCGAGTTGTACCAGCGGCAGCTGAGCGGGGTGCCCGTGGCGCTCATCCTCGACGACGCCGCCGACGCCGCCCAGGTGCGGGCCCTGCTGCCGGAGCGGTCCGACAGCCTGATCCTCGTGACCTGCAGGGAGCCGCTGGACCTCGGCGCGGACGTACCGGCCGAGGTGCACGCCCTGCCGGTCGCCGCGCTCGACGCGGCCGGCGCCGAGGAACTGCTGCGCGCGACGGCCGGCACGCCCGACCCCGGCCCGTACGACGCCGAGGCCTTCGAGCGGATACGGGAACTGTGCGGCGGCCTGCCGCTGGCGCTGCGGGTCGCCGGCTCCCTGCTCGGGAGCCGCTCCATGGACGACCTCGCGCACGTCCTCGCCCGGCCCGGCTGGGGCGACGACCCCGTCGAACGCGCGCTGTCCGTCCGGTACTTCCTCGAATTCGACGACGACGCCCGGCAGCTGCTGCGGCGGCTCGCGCTGGCCGGGCGGGCCTCCCTCGGCGCCGCGGCCGCCGCCGCCCTGCTCGGCGGGAAGGGGCCCGAGGCGGCCCGGCGGCTGCGCGAGCTGTCCGCGGCCGGGCTGCTCGACCACGTGCGCGGCGAGCGGTACCGGCTGCACGACGTGGTGCGCGGCTTCGCCGCCGTCCGTCTCCTCGACGAGGAGGACGCGACCGAGATCGCGGCGGCGCAGGAGCGGCTCGTCCGGAACCACGCGGAGCTCGCCGACGCGGTGATCCGGATGGTCGACGGCAAGATGTCGACGCGCGCCGACCGGTTCGACGGGCACGGCTTCGGCTCCCTGGAGGCGGCCCTCGGCTGGCTCGACGAGGAGTCCAGCTTCATCACGGCGGCCCTGCGGCACGCGGAGGGCGTCGACCAGGAGACCGTCCTCGGTCTGCTCAGCGCGCTCTGCGACTACTGCCTGCTGCGCGGCGACCTCTACCGGCTCGGCGAGATCAACGAGCTGGCCGAGTCCGTCGGGCAGGGGCTGCTCACGCGCTCGGTGCGGTGGCGGACCGGTATCGCGGCCCGGCAGCTCGGCGAGCTCGACAAGGCCCACAAGACGCTGACCTCGGTCGTGTCCCTCTACCAGGAGGCTCACCAGGACGCGGGCGCGGCGCTCGCGCTCTGCTCGCTCGGGATCACCCTGCACCACCAGGGGCGGCTCACGGAGGCCGGGGCGCGGCTGCGGGAGGCGCTCGCGCTCCAGGAGCCGGAGTCCCTGGCCGCCGACCGGGCCTGGACGCTGCACGCGCTCGCCGCCGTCTCACGCGACCGGGGTGACCTGGCCGAGGCGACGGCCCTCCTCGACCGCTCGCTGGCCCTGCACCGGGAGCACGAGTCGCTGCACGGCGAGGCGTGGGCGCACTTCCAGCGCGGGCAGGTGCTGCTGCTCCGGGGCGACGTGCCGGGCGCGGACGGCGAGCTGCGGCGCGCCCTGGAGGCGTACGGGCGCGTCCATGACGGTCGCGGCGAGGCCTGGGCGCTGACCCAGCTGGCCCGGGCGCGGCTCGCGGCCGGGGAGGCGGAGCCGGCGGTGGAGGAGCTGCGCGGGGCACTGGCCCGGCACCGGGAGCAGGAGGACGCGCGCGGCGAGGCCTGGACGCTGTACTACCTGGGGCAGGCGCTGGAGGAGCGGGGCGACCGGGACGAGGCGGTGCGGGAGCTGGGGCGGGCGCGGTCGATGTTCTCGCGGATGCGGGACCTGTACGGCCTCGCGTGCGCCCGGCACCAGCTGGGCCGGGTCACCCGGGACCAGCAGGCTGCGCGGGCGGGCAACCTGCGCAATTCGGGCTTCGCCCGGCAGTTGCTCGTGGACGCGCGGGCGGACTTCCGCCGGATCGGGGTCGCGCACGGGGAGGCCTGGGCGGGGCTGGAGCTCGCGATCGTGGACGCCGGCAACGGGCGGGTTCCGCAGGCGCTGGCGCTGTGCGAGGAGGCACGGTCGCTGTTCGACGCGTACGGCGACCGGCGGGGCTCGGACTGGGCCCGTCTCCTGCGCTGCGGGCTGCTCCCGCACGCGGCCCCGGGCACGCCGGAGCCGGGGACGGCGTCGGCGCGCGAAGGGCTCGCGGCGCTGGCCGCGGACCGGCATCCGGCCCGCGACCCGAGGCTCGACGACTGCGCCGAGGCCTACGGCCTGATCCTGGACCGGGGCATCGCCCCCGCGACCCCCTGGCAGGCCTGGGACCTGGGCCTGGTCCCGTCCCGTCACGCCCGGGAGGTCCTGGGGGTGCCGACGACCGGCTGAGGGGGCTCGGGCACGGGACGTCCCGTGCCGGTGGGCCGGGGCGGCCGTGGGCGGGCATCCCTGCCACGGGCCCGGCACGGCGCCGGGGATCCGGCACGGCGCCGGGGATCCGGCACGGCGCCGGGGATCCGGCACGGCGCCGGGGATCCGGCACGGCCCTGGCCCCTGGGGGCCGGGCCTGGCCGTCCGTCCGTCCGTCCGTCCGTCCGGAACGACCATGGGCAGGCACCCCGCCACAGGACCTGCCCGGTGCCAGGGAAGCAGGGACAACCCGGCCCTGAGGGCCCGGGGCGCCGTCTGCCAGGCGTCCCCGCCACGGGCCTGACCCAGTGCGGGGAAGCCGGGACGCCCCGGCGCCGAGGACCCGGGGCGGCCGTCCGGCAGGCGTCCCCGCCACGGGCCCGGGACGGTGCCGGGAATGCCGGGACGGCCCGGCCCCGAGGGGGCCGGGCCGTCCGGTGGCTACTTCGTGGGGGTGGCCGCCGGGGTGTCCGGGGTCGCCTTCGGGTCCGGGGCCTCCTCGAAGGAGACCTTGCCCATGTGGCGGTTCATCGACTTCATCAGCAGCCAGACCGCCACGGCCAGGGCCGCGAAGACGACGAAGCCGAGGACGCCGGGGGTCACCTTGTTCTTGTCCAGCTCTTCGGCGGCGAAGGGGACAAGCTGGGTCAGTGCCAGGTGTGCGCTCATGT
This sequence comes from Streptomyces sp. R-07, assembly GCF_049913175.1. Lineage (NCBI taxonomy): Bacteria > Bacillati > Actinomycetota > Actinomycetes > Kitasatosporales > Streptomycetaceae > Streptomyces > Streptomyces sp. R-07. Next base: position 5,044,272 of record NZ_CP183978.1, on the reverse strand, counting down.
CAGGCATTGTCGCGGATGCCCGCGAAGAGATCTTCCTCGGGGAGGGAGGTCGGGACCAGCGCCTTGCTGAGCTCGTACTCCTCCGTCGGCCAGACCTCCTTCTGGATCTCCATCGGGACCCGGAACCAGCCGCCGTCCGGGTCGATCTGGGTGCGGTGGGCGATCAGGGCCTTGTCGCGGGTCTCGAAGAACTCCGCGCAGGGGACGTGGGTCGTGAGGTTGCGCGGCTTGCCGCCGAACTCGTCCCAGCGCTTCAGCCAGTCCCCGTACGGCGACTCCAGGCCGCGCGCCAGGAGGGCCTCGTGCAGGGCCTCGGTGCGGGGGCGGTTGAAGCCCTGGTTGTAGTAGAGCTTCAGGGGCTGCCAGACCGGGCCGAACTCGGCCTCCGGGTACTTCTCGGCGTCGCTCGCGCCGTCGAAGGCCACCATCGTGATCTTGTGGGTCATGATGTGGTCGGGGTGCGGGTACCCGCCGTTCTCGTCGTAGGTCGTGACGACCTGCGGACGGAACGTGCGGATCTCACGGACCAGCGCCCCGGCCGCCGTGTCGACGTCCTCCAGGGCGAAGCAGCCCTCGGGGAGCGGGGGCAGCGGGTCGCCCTCGGGCAGGCCCGAGTCGACGAATCCCAGCCAGTGCTGGGAGACGCCGAGGATCTCGCGGGCCTCGTCCATCTCCTTGCGGCGCACCTCGTGGATGTTCGCCTCGATGTAGGGGTCGCCCTGAAGCTGGGGGTTCAGGACCGAGCCGCGCTCGCCGCCCGTGCACGTCACGACCATGACGTCCACCCCCTCGGACACGTACTTGGCCATCGTGGCCGCACCCTTGCTCGACTCGTCGTCGGGGTGGGCGTGAACGGCCATCAGTCGAAGCTGCTCAGTCAAGACTCGATCCTCAGTGATTCGACGCGGAGGGTGGTCTCTATAGTGACGGAATCGGGGGAGTGAAAATTCCGCCACCCCCGGCTTCGAGAGGATCGACCATGAGCGCGGTGCGAGAGCAGCTGCCCGAGGGGCGCTACGGGCGCTCCGCGGATGAGCGGGCCGACCGCAAGCTCAAGATCACCGGAGCGGTGCTCGGGGTCCTCTTCCTCGGCATGATGGGCTGGTTCGGCTGGCACTACGTCGTCGACAACAAGATCAGCGCCGAGATGATCAAGTTCGACGTGGTGAGCGCCGAAGAGGTCCAGGTCCACCTGGAGATCCGCAAGGACGAGGGCGTCAAGGGCGTCTGCACGCTGCGCTCGCGCTCCGAGGACGGCGCCGAGGTGGCCCGCAAGGACGTGCGGGTCGACGACCCCGGGACCCGGGTCGACCGCGTCTTCTCGCTCCGCACGACCGCCCGCGCGACGAGCGCCGAGCTCATCGGGTGTACGGCGCGGTAGCGGTGGGTAGGGACGGGGTGTCGAGTCCCGGCGAGTCACCGCGGTGACCTGGGGTGACGCCATCCTGATGGTTTATGTCCTCCCGCTTTTCGCCACTCATTGTTAGGCTCGTGGTTTCGCCCACCCGGGACAGCGCCGCTTTCCCGCGTAGGGCGATGCTTTGTATTCCCAGTACCTACGAGGAGCACCTGTGACCCAGACCAGCGACAACGTCACCTGGCTCACCCAGGAGGCGTACAACAAGCTCAAGAGCGAGCTTGAGTACCTGTCTGGTCCCGCGCGCACGGAGATCACCATCAAGATCGCCGCCGCGCGTGAAGAGGGGGACCTGCGCGAGAACGGCGGGTACCACGCAGCCAAGGAGGAGCAGGGCAAGCAGGAGCTCCGCATCCGGCAGCTGACCCAGCTCCTCGAGCACGCCAAGGTCGGCGAGGCGCCGGCGGACGAGGGCGTCGTCGCGCCCGGCATGGTCGTCACGATCGCGTTCGACGGCGACGAGAACGACACGATGACCTTCCTGCTCGCCTCCCGCGAGTACGCGAGCGGCGACATCGAGACCTACTCGCCGCAGTCGCCGCTCGGCGTCGGCGTCAACGGCAAGCAGGTCGGTGAGGACGCTCAGTACGAGCTGCCGAACGGCAAGAAGGCCGCGGTGAAGATCCTCAGCGCCAAGCCGTACACCGGCTGATCCGCACTTCCCGAGCGAAGGGCCGGCCCCCGTGGGGGCCGGCCCTTCGTCCTGCATGCACATGCAATGATGCGGAGCTGACGTCGCGTCACTAGGGCCTGTCTGACCATTCGCGTCGGATCAGGCCGGGTCGTTCGGTGCGTGCGATCGGCGTGCGGCCGGGACGCCCTCGTAGCGGAGCTACTTGGGCGTTTCGGCCGTGCGTCGAGCGTGCGTGCCGGGCGGGCCGGACCCGACGGGAATTGTCAGACAGGCCCTAGGGGGGGACAAGGTGCTGGGACCGTTGCGCGAGGGCGCGCCGCGCAGGATCGGACCGTACGAGGTGCTCGCCCGGCTCGGCGCCGGCGGCATGGGCGAGGTCTTCCTCGCGCGGGACACCGGGGACGGCGGGGACGGTGCGGGGGGCGGCTACCTCGCGCGGGACGCCGGGGACGGTGCGGGGCGCGGCGCCGCGGGGCCCGTCGCGAGCGGTGGCTCGGGCGCGAGCCCGGGGCCCGTCGCGAGCGGTGGCTTCGTCGCCGTCAAGACCGTGCGGCGGGACGTCGCCGGTGATCCCGCCTTCCGGGACCGCTTCCGGCGTGAGATCAGGATCGCCGCGCTTGTCGACAGCGCGTACGCCGCCGCGCCCGTCGGCGGTGACGCCGACGCCGAGGTGCCCTGGCTGGCCACCGCGTACGTCCCCGGGCCCAGCCTCTCGCAGGCCGTACGGCGCGGCGGCGCGCTGCCCGTCGCCACCGTGCGGGCGCTCGGCACGGACGTCGCCCGGGCCCTCGCCGACCTGCACGGGGCCGGCGTCCTGCACCGGGACCTCAAGCCCGGCAACGTCATGCTCTCCGTCGACGGCCCCCGGCTCATCGACTTCGGCATCGCCCGCAGCAGCACCGCCACCACCATGACCGCGACCGGTGTGATGGTCGGCACCCCCTCCTTCATGTCCCCCGAGCACGTGGCCGGTGCCCGCCGGGTCACGGCCGCCTCCGACGTCTTCTGCCTCGGCTCGCTCCTCTGTTACGCGGCGACCGGCGAGGACCCCTTCGGCGACGGGCCCCTCGCGGCCGTCCTCTACCGCGTCTCCCAGGCGGAGGCCGACCTGACCCGGGTGCCGGAGGAGCTGCGCGAGGCTGTCGCCGCCTGCCTCTCCGTGGACCCGGCGGCCCGGCCCACGCCCGGGGAGCTCGCCGGGCTGCTCGCCGGCGCGGCGGGGAAGGCCTTCCCGTGGCCGGAGGGCGTACGGGACCACATCGGGGAGTACGGCAGGGAGCTCGCCCAGCTCGTCGCCTCGGGCGGGCCGCTCCTGGAGGCGACGCCCGGGGCGGCCGGTCCCGTGGTCACCCCGGGCCTCCACTCCGTACCGACGCTCGCGCCGGTGAACGCGCCGACCGTGCCCGCCGCCGAGGCGCCCCGGAGGCGGCGGGGGCGGCTGCTCGCCGCCGTCCTCGCGCTCGGGGTCGTGGCCGGTGGCCTCGGCGCGTACGTGCTGTGGCCGGATCCGGGGCCGCCGGAGGCGCCCGCGAAGGGAAGCCCGCCGGTGGCGGCCCTCGTCGCGGGCGTGGACGACCGGGGCACCGCCGACGCCTCGGGCGTGGTCCCGCAGAACGCCACCCAGCGCCCGGTCGGCTGGAAGCCCTGGCACACGAAGCTGACCGCCCCCGCCTTCGGCTGCTCGGCCGGCGAGAAGGTGCTCGTCTGCCGGACGACGGACGGACGGTACGAGGCGCTGGACCCGGCGAGCGGGAAGAAGCTGTGGGACGTGGCGCGCCCCGAGGACACGCCGGGCGAGACGTACACCAGCGGCCACGGCTATCCCCTGGTGGCCGGGAGCGCCACGCGCCCCACGGTCCACGACGGGAGCGTGGTCCTGGTGGCCGGGCGCACCCTCCAGGTGCGGGACGCGCGCACGGGGGCGGTGCGCTGGCGGAAGCCGGCCCAGGGGCCGCAGGGCTTCTGGGCCACCCGGCCCGTGGTCGCGGACGGGATCGTCTTCGCGGCGACGGAGGTGACGGAGGACAACTCGTGGGTCCGGGCCGCCCTGACCGCGTTCTCCCTGGCCGACGGGCGGCAGCTCTGGTCGAAGGAGCTCACCAACGGGCAGATCTCCCTCGCCGAGCGCAAGGCGTACGAGCCGGTGGCCTACGCCCGGGGGGTCGTCTACGCCCTCAGCCAGGGCGGGCTCGTGGCCTACGACGGCAGGAACGGCACCCAGCTCGGGCAGGTGGACGGGGACGCCACGGCTTGCGAGACCCTCAAGGTGCTCGGCACGTCCGCCTACTGCGCCGGCGACGGGTTCGGCGCGAACACGGACACCACCCTGCACCTGCTCGACGCCCGCACGCTCGCCTCGAAGGCGTCGCTGCCCGGCCCGCTCGGCAGCGCCTCGCCCACGGCAGTCGGCCCGCGCACCGTCGTGGCCTGGGACAAGGGCCTGAAGGTCCTCGACCGGCGCAGCGGCGAGACGCTCGCCTCCTTCCCGCTCACGGCGGCCCCGGCGGGCCTGGCCCAGAGCTGGTCCGAGCCGCTGCTCGCGGGCGACCGGGTCGTGTACGCCGACTACTCGTCGCTCTACACCGTGCGGCTCGGCGCCGACGGCAGGCCGGGCGGGATCAAGGTCACGCCAGTGCCGGGGGCACCGGGGCCGCGGGCCGAGGAGGAGGACTACGACCCGAACTACGGCGAGTTCGTCTCCAAGCAGATCAGGCGGCCGGAGGTACTGCCGGTCGGAGGGATCGCGTACGTCGTCTTCGACAAGGGCGCCGTCGCCGCCGTCGAGCTGCCCGCCGAGAAGGAGTAGTCCGATGCTGGAAGCCCTGCCCGCCGGGCAGCCCCCGCGCCTCGTCGGCCCCTACCGGCTGCTCGCCCGGATCGGCGCGGGCGGCATGGGCGAGGTGCACCTCGCCTGCCGGGCGGACGCGCCGACGGCCGATCCGTACCGGATGGTCGCGGTGAAGACCGTACGGGAGGATCTGGAGGTCGACGCGGACTTCCGGACCCGGTTCCGGCGGGAGATCGCGGCGGCGCGGACGGTGAACGGGCCGGGGGTCGCGCACCTTGTGGACGCGGACGCCGACGCGCCCACGCCGTGGCTGGCGACGGAGTACGTGCCGGGGCCGTCGCTCGCGGAGGCCGTCGTACGGTCGGGGGCGCTGCCCGTGGCCGCCGTGCGGGCGCTCGGGGTCGCGCTCGCCGGGGCGCTGGAGGGCGTACACGGAGTCGAGGTGCTGCACCGGGACCTCAAGCCGGCGAACGTGCTGCTGGGCGCGGCCGGGCCGAAGCTGATCGACTTCGGGATCGCGCAGGCCTTCGAGGCGACGGCCCTGACCTCGACCGGTCTGGTGGTCGGCTCCCCCGGGTTCATGTCGCCTGAGCACCTGGTGGGGAGCCGGGCGGTGGTGCCCGCCTCCGACGTGTTCTGCCTGGGTGCGGTGCTCGCGTTCGCGTCGAGCGGTCAAGGACCGTTCCACGACGACGAGATGGCCGCCGTGATCTACCGGATCAGCCGGGCGGACGCCGAACTGTCCGGCGTGCCGGACGAGTTGCGGACGGTGGTGGAACGCTGCATGCGGCTCGACCCGGACGAGCGTCCGTCGGCGGCCGAGTTGGTGTCGCTGCTCGGCGGCGGGGGCGCGCCCGAGGTCTTCCCGTGGCCGAGTGGGGTGTTGTCGCTGCTCGCCGCGTACGGGGAGGCCGCACGGGACGTCGGGGAGGCGGCGGCGTCCGGCGCGGGCGTGGCCGATCTGCCGACGCTCGGCCCGGTGGTTCCGTACTCCCCCACAGCCATGACCGACCGCCCGCCGGCCCCGCCCGCCCCTGTCCGGCGCCGCCCGTGGGGCGCGGTCGTGGCGGGCGCGACAGCGGTGGCCGTGGTGGCGACGGCGGGGGTGGTGCTGCTGAACCGGACCGGCGGGGACGGTGGTACGTCCACGGGCGGGGCCGCGGGGCCGTCGGGCACCGGCTCCGCCACCTCGGCCCCCGTCGCGCTGAGCCAGGTCGTCCTGCCGTACGGCTCCGCGGGTCACACCAACGACTTCGGCAAGGCCGGTACGGACCGCGCCTACCGCCCGGCCGGCTGGTCGCCTTGGACCGTCGAGGTGGAGCAGGGCGTCGGCGCCTGCGCGCTCTCCCCGAAGGTGCTGGTCTGCCCCGGGAACCGCGGCACGGCGATCGGGCTGGGCACGGCGGACGGCAAGGAGGTGTGGAAGGTGCCCGCCCAGGCTGGGAGCGACCTGAGCGGACCCGGGTACCCGGCGATCGTCGGCGACGCGGTGTACGTGACGGACATGAACGGGGTCGCCGTCTACGGGCTCGCCGACGGCCGCGCGCGGGGCCGGATCCCCGGACCGGAGGGCGAGTGGGGCATCAAGCACACCGATCTGGTCGACGGCGTCCTGTACTCGACGTACTTCGGCGTCCGGAAGGAGGGGACGGGCCTCGTGACGGCCGTCCGGCTCAAGGATCGGCGACGGCTGTGGAGCGCGCCGATCGACGGGGTTCCGGAGGAACTCGTCGTGGGCGCGGGGAAGGTGCTCGTCGCGTTCGGCTCGGGCGAGTCGGTGGCGATCGACGCGGACACGGGCCGGGATCCGATCCGGATGCGGGAGGGCTGCGGCACCTTCGCCGTGCACGAGAAGAGCGGGAGCGTGCTCTGCGCGGGCCGCGCGGACGGATCGGTCGAGGTCCTCGACGCCCGCACGCTGAGGCCGCTGCGCACCCTGGGCGGCGGCGGGGGCCCGCTGACGGCCGGTCCCGCCGTGCGCGCGGACGGGCTCGTCGCGCTGATCGACGGCACCGGCGCGCTGGTCACGTACGACCTGGGCAGCGGGCGGGAGCGGTGGCGGGAGAACGCCGGCGAGCCGATGGACCGGGTGTACTTCGCCGGGGACCGGGTCGTGACCGTGTCGGAGAGCATCGTGCTCTCCTATCCGGCGTCCGGGCTCGCCGATGACGACGACGTCCGGGAGTACCGCCCCAACCCCCCCGACAGCCTCCCGAACCCGCAGGCAGGAGGGGACGCGCTGGCCGCCGGAGGGGCCGTCTTCCTCTCCCTCCCCGACGGCCTCGTCGTGTCGGCCTATCTCCCCTGACCCGCCCGGGCCCTCACGCCGTCGCCGAGCGGTACTTGCGGACCGAGAGCGTCCGGAAGACCGCGATGATCAGGATCGACCAGAGGAGCGAGGCCCACACCGGGTGCTGCATCGGCCACGCGTCGGAGGTCGAGACGCCGGGGTTGCCGAAGAGTACGCGGCAGGCCTGGACGGTCGCGCTGAACGGGTTCCACTCGGCGATGGGCTGCAGCCAGGAGGCCAGATTGCTGGAGTCCACGAACGCGATCGAGATGAACGTGACCGGGAAGAGCCAGATCAGCCCGCCCGAGGTCGCCGCCTCGGGGGTGCGGACCGAGAGGCCGATCAGCGCCCCGATCCAGGAGAAGGCGTAGCCGAGGAGGAGCAGGAGGGCGAAGGCGCCCAGCGCCTTGGGGACGCCCTCGTGGATGCGCCAGCCGACGAGGAGGGCGACGATCGCGAGGACGACGAGGGTGAGCGTCGTCTGGACCAGGTCGGCGAGCGTACGACCCGTGAGGACCGCGCCGCGGGCCATCGGCAGGGAGCGGAAGCGGTCGATCAGGCCCTTGTGCATGTCGTCGGCGATGCCCGCGCCCGCTCCGGCCGTGGCGAAGGTGACGGTCTGGGCGAAGATGCCGGCCATCAGGAACTCGCGGTAGACGGCCGGGGACGTCGAGTCGCCGATCTGCATCGAGCCGCCGAAGACGTAGCTGAACAGCACCACGAACATGATCGGCTGGATGAGCCCGAAGATGATCATCTCGGGGATCCGGGACATCCTGATCAGGTTGCGGCGCGCGATCACGAGCGAGTCGTTGACGGACTGGACGATCCCCCCGCTCGGGCGCGGGGCGGTCAGCTTGTCCGCCGACCCCAGGACGGTGGTCACTTCACGGCCTCCTTCCGGCCCTTCCGGCCCTCGGCCGCCGGCTGCTCCTCCGCCTCGCCCCGGTCGGCCACGTGGCCGGTGAGGGAGATGAAGACGTCGTCGAGGGTCGGGCGTCGCAGCCCGATGTCGTCGATCTCGACGCCGACGGCGTCCAGCTCGCGGATGACCTCGGCGAGCAGCTTGGCGCCGCCGGTGACGGGGACGGTGAGCTTGCGGGTGTGCGTCTCGACGGAGACCTCGCCGTGGCCGATCCCCGCGACGCCGTAGCGGGCCAGGACGTCCCGGGCGCCGGTGATCATCTCCGGCTCGTGGACGACGACCTCGACGCGCTCGCCGCCCGTCTGGGCCTTGAGCTGGTCGGAGGTGCCGCGGGCGATGACCTTGCCGTGGTCGATGACGCAGATGTCGTGGGCGAGGTGGTCGGCCTCCTCCAGGTACTGGGTGGTGAGGAGGAGGGTCGTACCGCCGGCGACGAGCTCCTTGATGACGTCCCAGAGCTCCTGCCGGTTGCGCGGGTCGAGGCCGGTGGTCGGCTCGTCCATGAACATGACCGGCGGGGAGACGACGAGGGCCGCCGCGAGGTCCAGGCGGCGGCGCATACCGCCGGAGTACGTCTTGGCGGTCCGGTCGGCGGCGTCGCCGAGGTGGAACCGTTCGAGCAGCTCGACGGCCCGCCGCTTCGCCGCCTTCGCCTTCATCTGGTAGAGCTGTCCGACCATCTGCAGGTTCTCGCGGCCGGTGAGGTACTCGTCGACGGCCGCGAACTGGCCGGAGAGGCCGATCGAGCGGCGGACCTCGTTGGGGTGTTTGAGGACGTCGATCCCGGCGACGACAGCTCTCCCGCTGTCGGGCTTGATGAGTGTCGTCAGGACACGAACGGCGGTCGTCTTTCCCGCGCCGTTCGGGCCGAGCAGACCCAGGACGGTGCCTTCGGGCACGTCCAGGTCGACCCCGTCCAGAGCTCGTACGTCGCCGAAGGTCTTCACCAGACCTTCGGCGTATATCGCGCCTGGCATGTGGATTCTCCCAGGGAGATTCGGGCGTTTCCTACCGATCCTAGGATTTCGGAGCGGCTCGTGCCCGGCGAATCTGTGATCCGAGACACATGATCACGGGCTTCGGACGGTGGGCGCGGGGGCGTGCCCCGGGCCGTCCCGGGTGTCCCGGGCGGGACGGCCGGGACAGCCGTTGGCGTGCTGTTGGCGGGCCGTTGGTACCGGGGGTGAAGCTGGGGTCCTGGCAGGGAGCACGACGACGACGGGGAGCACGAGATGGCGGTCGGCGCACACGGCACGGGCAGAACTGGCGGGACGACGCGGGGGACGGGCAGGACCGGCGGGACGACGCGGGGGACGGGCAGGACCGGCGGGACGGGTGCGTCGGGCACTGCCGACGCGAGGGACGACCGGGGGTGCTCCGGTTGTGCCGGGTGCGACGCGACGACGCCCTGGGCCGAGCTGGCCGCCGAGATGCGCCGCATCAAGTGCGCCACCGAGCTGAGCTACGGCAAGCTCGCGCAGCGCACCCACTACAGCCGCTCCTCGTGGGAACGGTTCCTGAACCAGAAGCAGTTGCCCTCCCGGGTCGCGGTCGAGGAGTTCGCCGCGGCCGCCGGGACGGATCCGGGCCCCCTCCTGCTCCGCCTGGAGCGCTCCCTCGCGTTCGAGACGGCCGCCCGCGCGGCCGCCGCCCAGGACGGCGTGCGGGGAGGCGTACGGGACGGGGAGCCGGCGCTCGCCTCCGCGAACCCGGCCCCCGGGCGGGACTCCGGCCTGCCGCGCCTGGGCCGGCCGCTCGGCCTGCTCGCGGCGGGCGCCCTGGTCGGCGGCGGCCTGGTGACCGTCCTCAACCGCGCGTCCCGGCTCCGCAGGGGCCTCTGAGACGGGGCCTTGGGGGGCGGGGCCTGGGGCAGGGCCTTTGAGGGGCGGGGGCCTCTGGGGGGGGCGGGGCCCCTGAGACGGGGCCTTGAGGCGGAGGAGGCGTACGTACGCGTGGGCGCCGTCCGACTCGTACGTCGCGGGACTCGGCGACTCGTACACGCGGCGGCAGCCGACTCGTACGCGCGGCGGCAGCCGACTCGTACGCGCAGTGTCAGCCGACTCGTACGCGCAGTGTCAGCCGACTCGTACGCGCAGTGTCAGCCGAGCACCGTGTAGCCGGCGTCCCGCAGCGCCTCCTCCACCTCCCGGCAGTGCTCCGGGCCCTTCGTCTCCAGGTGCAGCTCGACCTCCGCCTCCGTCAGGCCGAGGCGCGGATCGGTCCGTACGTGGCTCACGTCCAGGACGTTCGCGTCGACCACCGTCAGCACCGCGAGCAGCGTCGCGAGTGCCCCCGGCCGGTCCGTGACGCGCAGCCGCAGGCTCAGGTAGCGGCCCCCGGCGGCCATGCCGTGCCGCAGGATCCGCTGGAGCAGCAGCGGGTCGACGTTCCCGCCGGAGAGCACCGCCACGACCGGCCCCCGGAAGGACTCCGGGTCGCTGAGGAGGGCCGCCACCGGGCTCGCGCCCGCCGGTTCGACCACCAGCTTCGCCCGCTCCAGGCAGAGCAGCAGCGCCGAGGAGAGCGCGTCCTCGGAGACCGTACGGACCTCGTCGACGTACTCCTGGATCAGGGCGAACGGCACGTCGCCCGGGCGCCCGACCTTGATCCCGTCCGCCATCGTCACCGGCGAGTCGATCACCACCGGGTGCCCCGCGGCCAGCGAGGGCGGGTAGGCGGCCGCGCCCTCCGCCTGGACGCCGATCACCTTCACGTCCGGGCGCACCGACTTCACCGCGAGCCCGATGCCGGCCGCGAGACCGCCGCCGCCGATGCCCACGACGATCGTCCGGACCTCCGGGCACTGCTCCAGGATCTCCAGGCCGACCGTGCCCTGCCCCACGATGATGTCGGGGTGGTCGAAGGGGTGGATGAAGACAGCGCCGGTCTCGCGGGCGTACTCCTCCGCCGCCGCGAGCGTCTCGTCGACGACGTGGCCGTGCATCCGGACGTCGGCGCCGTACTCCCGGGTCGCGGCGACCTTCGGCAGCGGGGCGCCGACCGGCATGAAGACGGTGGCGTGCACCCCGAGCAGCTTCGAGGCGAGCGCGACGCCCTGCGCGTGGTTGCCGGCGGAGGCCGCGACCACCCCGGCCGCCCGCTCCTCGGGCCGCAGCCCGGCGATCCGTACGTACGCCCCGCGCAGTTTGAAGGAACCGGTCCGCTGGAGGTTCTCGCACTTGAGGTGGACCGGGGCTCCCACCAGCGAGGACAGGTGGCGGCTGCCCTCCATCGCCGTCACCCTGGCCACCCCGCCCAGCATCTTCTGCGCCCCCCGCACGTCGTCGAGCATCAGCCGGTGCAAGGGGTGTGGTGTACGGAAGCTCATGACAGCAAGTCTCGCAGCTCACGGCCCCCGTGGCCGCCCGGCGGACGGGCCGCCGGACGGGTTTGCGCAGCGCCGGTACGGACCCCGGCGGGGCCGCGTACTCTGTCCCCCACCGACCGACCACCCCCGCACGAGAGAGACCCACAGCCATGCCCAATTCTCAGGACATGACGGCGCTCGACCCCGGTCTCCTCGATGCCCTCCAGCACCAGGTGGCCGTCTTCGCCCGCCGGGCCGAGCAGACCCGCCTCGGCGGCACGGGCCAGCTCCGCAACTCCATGGACCGGGCGGCCTACCTGCTCCTCAACCGCCTCGACCAGGAAGGCCCGATGGGCGTGAAGGCGCTCGCCGCGGGCATGGGGATCGACTCGTCCACCGTGACCCGCCAGGTGGCCCCGCTCGTCGACACCGGCCTGGTGAAGCGGACCTCGCACCCGGAGGACGGGCGCGCGGTCGTCCTCCAGCTCTCGCCGCGCGGTCTCGCGCGCCTGGAGGAGGTCCGCTCCTCACGCCGCCAGCTGATGGTCGAGGTCACGGAGGGCTGGACGCCCGACGAGCGGGAGTCCTTCTGCACCCTGCTCACCCGCTTCAACACCGCCCTGTCCGCACGGCAGTCGGCGCACACGGGCCACGCACCGTCCGGGACCGAGTCCGCGCAGACCTCTTGACCCCGCACCCGCGCTGTCCTCAGATGAGGAGGTGCGAGAGCATCAGCGCGGGCGGAGCGCCGAACACGCCCACCGCACCCGGGAGTTCGACGCGTTCGTGGCCGGGGCGGCGGGCCGGCTGCTGCACGCCGCGACGCTGCTCACCGCCGAGACCCGCGCCCACAACCCGTACGCCCAGGCCCTGCTGACCGCGTCCCTCGCGTACACGTACGCGGTGTGGGACCGGCTGCGCGACGAGGACCCCTACGACCTCGCACGACGCGACCTCGCCGGCCGCTTCGCGCGCACCGCCTGGCGCCACCACGGCGGCCAGGGCGGGGTGCTCTCCGTGCTCTCCCCGCAGGAGCGGCTCGTCGTCGTCCTGCGGCTGTACGAGGGGGTCGCCGAGGAGCAGGTCGCGGCGCTGCTCGGACTGTCCGAGGCCCGGGTCCGCGTCGTGTGCGCCCGCTCGGTCGCCGCGCTCAGGGCCTCCGCCCGGGGCGCCGGCGGGGCCGCCGCGTGAGCCGGCACGAGGACAAGGAGGCGGCGGTCCGGCGGCTGCTCGACACGCCGCACCCGCCGGTCCCCCGCGACCTCGCGCTGCGGGCCGCCACGCGCGGGGCCCGGCGGCGCCTCCACGCGCGGCGGGTGCGGCGCGTGCTGTGGGCGCTGGGCGCGGTCGCCGTGCTCGCCTTCGTGGTGTGGGCGTCGGTGACCCGGCCGTGGGAGATCCCGCCGGCGGAGACGACACCGCCACTGGAAGGCTGGTGACGGCGGAGACGACGGCGCGGCTCGAAGGCCGGTGACGGCGAAGACGACGGCGCCGCGCGAAAGCCGGTGACGCGAAGACGACGGCGCCGCGCGAAAGCCGGTGACGCGAAGACGACGCCGTCTTTTTCGGAGCCTGGTGACGGCGGAGGCGACACCGCCTCTTCTGAGGCTGGTGACGGCGGAGGCGATGTCGCTGCTCGAAAGCCGGTGACGGCCCGAGGCGGCACCGGCTTTTCGGAGGCTGGTGACGGCCGGGATCCCCCGGCCGTCACCGCCGGGCCGACTAGCCCAGTGCCTGGCGCAGGTCGGCCAGCAGGTCCTCGACGTTCTCGATGCCCACCGAGAGGCGGACCAGGTCGGCCGGGACCTCCAGGGCGGAGCCCGCGACGGAGGCGTGGGTCATCCGGCCCGGGTGCTCGATGAGGGACTCGACGCCACCCAGCGACTCACCGAGGGTGAAGAGCTGCGCGCGGTTGCAGACCTCGACGGCCGCGTCCTCGCCGCCCTCCACGCGGAAGGAGATCATGCCGCCGAAGGAACGCATCTGCTTGGCCGCGACCTCGTGCCCCGGGTGCTCCGGGAGGCCCGGGTAGAGCACCTGGGTGACCTTCGGGTGCTGGGTGAGCATCTCGACGATCTTCGCCGCGTTCTCACTGTGCCGGTCCATGCGCACGGCGAGGGTCTTGATGCCGCGGAGCACGATCCACGAGTCGAAGGGACCGGCGACCGCGCCCATCGCGTTCTGGTGGTAGGCGAGTTCCTCGCCGAGCGCCTCGTCGGCGGTGACCAGGGCGCCGCCGACGACGTCGGAGTGGCCGCCCATGTACTTGGTGAGCGAGTGCACGACGACGTCCGCGCCGAGCGCCAGCGGCTGCTGGAGGTAGGGCGAGGCGAAGGTGTTGTCGACGACGAGCTTCACGCCGGCCTGGCGGGCGACGCCGGCGACGGCCTCGATGTCGGTGATGCCGAGGAGCGGGTTCGACGGGGTCTCGACCCAGATCAGCTTCGTACGGTCGTTGACCGCACCGCGCACCGACTCGATGTCGGAGGTGTTCGCGACGGAGAAGTCGACGCCCCAGCGCTCCACGACCTTGGCGAAGAGCCGGAAGGTGCCGCCGTAGGCGTCGTTCGGGATGACGACGTGGTCGCCGGGCGCGAGGAGCGTGCGCAGCAGGCAGTCCTCGGCGGCCAGGCCCGAGGCGAAGGCGAGGCCGCGGCGGCCGCCCTCCAGGGCCGCGAGGTTCTCTTCCAGGGCCGTACGGGTCGGGTTGGCGCTGCGGCTGTACTCGTAACCGCCGCGCAGCCCGCCCACGCCGTCCTGCTTGTAGGTGGACACCTGGTAGATGGGCGGGACGACCGCGCCGGTCAGCGGGTCGGCGGTGTTGCCCGCGTGGATCGCGCGGGTCTCGAAACTCTGGTGGGAGTGCTGGTCGCTCATGGGTCAGGAGCGTAGTCCCGAGAGCCGCCCGCCGCTTCGTTCGTCTCACCGGGTGTCCTGGACAATGGACACATGGACATTCTGTGGTTCCTGATCGCGCTCGGCCTCCTGTTCGGCGTCCTCGGTCCCTACCTGCTGCGCCGCCGGGGCGGCGGCGGGATCCGGCAGGTCGCGCCGGGGGCGCCGGACGCGGCGGACCCGGAGGCGTACGGATTCGTGCGGCAGGAGGAGCAGGACGTGCGGCTGCCCGGCGCCGACGACGAACTCCTCCATGTGCTCGACGTCGTCCAGGCCACCCAGGACTGGCGGCCGGCCTCACGGCTGCTCGCCGCCACCGGCGCGGCGGGCGAGGTCCGCTGGCAGCGCGTCCAGGCCTTCGCGGGCGCGGCCTCCCTCGAACTGCAGGAGCGGCCGGGCGTCGGCGGGGCGTGGCTGCGGACCTGGCGGGCGGAGGCGCCGGAGGACGCGGGCGGCGCGGCCGTGCACGCCGAGTTCCTGGTGCAGCAGGCGTGGCGCTCCTCGTCGGCCGGGACGGACGACTTCCGGATCATCCTGGAGGAGGCGCTCAAGGTCACCGAGGAGGCGGCGCTGCTCGCCCCCGGCGACCCGGTGCCGTACATCACGCGGCTGGCCGTGGCACGCGGACTCGGGTACGGGCACGAGCAGTTCGACCAGGTGTGGGCGATGGTGATCGACCGCGCGCCGGAGCACATGGGGGCGCATCTGGCGGCCCTGCACTACTGGTGCGAGAAGTGGCACGGTTCGCGCGAGGAGGCCGACCACTTCGCGACGACGGCCGCGGCGCGCGCCCCGCGGGGTTCGCTGCTCGCCGCGCTGCCGCTGTTCGCGGTGTTCGAGCACGTGCCGGACGTCGTGCTGGTGCAGGACTTCTGGCGTACGGCGGTGGTGGCCAAGGCGATGGACGGCGCGCTGTACGCGGTCCACTCGGCCCGCGCCGACGACCCGATGCTGGCGCACGTCCGCCATCTCCTCGTCTGGTTCCTCGTCCGCTCGGAGCGCTGGGCCGAGGCGATGCACCAGCTGGTGCGGGTCGACGGGCACGTGGGCGCGGTCCCCTGGACGCTGAGCGGCGACCCTGCGGCGGAGTTCACCGTCTTCCGGAACCTTGCGGTCGCGGGCTACGAGGCGAACGGCGGCACCCCGGCGACGCTGCCGCGCTGACCTCTCGTACCGGCGGACGGGCGTACGTACGGGCGACCTGACGGACATGGGTGTGGCAACCGGAATCGAGTGGACGCCCTCCTCGCCCGTACGCGATACTCCGCACTCCCCCCACGCGTTTCGAACAGTTGTTTTCGGCATCTCGCCGACCCTTTCCCGTGGGGGGACTCTGCCCGATGGGCGCGACCCTGCGTGCCGTGCGCGCGCTCGTACTGCTCTCCGGTTTCTACCTGCTCGGCCTCGGCCTGCTCGCCCTGCTCGGCGCCGCCGACTGGGCCGCCGTCCTGTGGGCGCCGGCCGCGATCCGGATCAAGATCCTCATCGTCTCCGTACTCCTCGCGATCCCCGTCGTACGGGGCATGGCGATGCTGCGCACCCCGCGCGACGAGGAGCCCGGCGGCGTCCTCGTCACCGAGGCCGACGAGCCGCGGCTGTGGGCGACCGTCCGCGAGCTGGCCCGCGAGGTCGGCACCCGCGCCCCGGACGAGATCCGGCTGACCTCCGACGTGAACGCCGCCGTCACCGAGGACGCCCGCCTCCTCGGCCTCCTCGGCGGGGTCCGCAGGCTGTACCTGGGCCTGCCCCTGATGGCCGGGCTCGACGAGGCGGGGATGCGCGCCGTCCTCGCCCACGAACTGGGCCACTACGTCAACTCCGACACCCGGCTCGCCGGCCTCAGCGTGCGCGGGCGGGTCCAGGTCGGCCGCATGATCGAGCTGTTCCACGCCAAGGCCGACGCGAAGGTCGACAAGGAGCGGGCCCGCCAGGAGCGCAAGTCCGAGAAGCGGATCGCCCGCGGCAAGAAGGCCAAGGAGGTCGACACCGTGGGCGCCGGCGTCACCTACCGCACGATGGCGAAGATATACGGCGCGTACGGCCGGCTCTACCTGCGCTCCACCACCTCCGGCGCCCGCCGCCAGGAGCTCGCCGCCGACCTCGCCGCGGCCCGGATCGCGGGCCGCGACGCCACCGCGCGGGCCCTGCGCACCATCCCCGCGATCGACGCCGCCAACGACCACTACCTGTCGTCGTACGCCGCCCTCGGCACCGAGTTCGGGCTCCTGCCGGCGCGCGGCGAGGTCTTCGGCGGCCTGCGGCACCTCCTCGCGGCCCGCGCCGACGAACTCGCCGGGCTGTGCGAGGAGCTCCCCGACGAGCCGGCCTCCCCGTACGACTCGCACCCGCCGACCGCCGAGCGCGTCGCCCGCATCGAGGCGCTCCCCGACGACGGCCGCGCGGCGGAGGGCTCCGGACCCGCGCTCGGCCTGCTCACCTCGCCCGAGGCCGCCCTCGGCGCGATCGAGGACGTGTCCCTCACCCCGGAGGCCCAGCGGATGCGCCGTCTGGACTGGCCCGACCTGGTCCACGAGGCGATGAGCGCCCGGGTGGCCCAGGGCACGGAGGAACTGCGGGCGGCGGCGGGCGCGGCGGCGGACTCGCTTCCGGCGCTGCTCGACGCGTTCGACGCGGGCTCGGCCTGGGAGATCGCCGGCCGGCTCCCGAAGTCCGAGGAGGCCGCGGCGGCGACCGGCCGTGCGGCGCGCGAGTTCGGCCGGCCCGTGCTCCGGCGGGGCCTGTCGGCCCTGGTGACGGACGAGCTGCTGCGCTCGGGCCGGGCCCGCTGGGAGCTGTCCTGGTCCGGCCCCGCCACCCTGCGACTGCCCGAGGGGACGGCGGACGAGCTGCCGGCCGCCCTGGACGCGGCCACGGCGGACCTGCCGGACACGGGGCCGCTGCGCGCGCTGCTGACCCGGCTCGCCCCGCTGCCGCTCTGACCGGCACCCGTTCACCCCGTCCACGAAGGACCGAGAAGGAATCGACCGACTGATGGCCCGTCTCATCCCGCTGACCGTGATCGCGGTCTGCGTCTACTTCTGGCTCAAGTCCCGCCGCGCCGCGAAGAGCGGCGGGTCCGCGGCCACCGTCTCCGGGGCCTCGGCTTCCGGGTCGTCCGGTTCCGGGTCGTCCGGTTCCGGGTCGTCCGGTTCCGGGTCGTCCGGTTCCGGGTCGTCCGCGTCCGGGGCCTCCCGGAAGGCGAACGCCGAGGCCGCCGCGCGCCTCGGGCTGCTGCCCGCCGACCGCCTCGACACCGAGGAGATCAACCCGCCGTCGCCGGAGGACGCCGCCGTCACCGAGGCGCTGCGCGCGGGTGACTGGGCGGCCGGCGCCGCATACGTGGAGGAGGCGGGCCGCGACTGGTACGAACGCGACCGGCGGATCAGCCTCGTCGCGGAAGCCGCCGTCGAGGACGACGCCTGGCTGCTCGCCTGGCGCCGCGAGCGTCCGGAGGACCCGGCGGCGGCCGCGGTGCACGCCTCCTCGCTGGTCTACCTGGCGTGGGAGATCCGCGGCTCCAAGCAGGCCCGGCACACCACCCAGGAGCAGTTCGCCTCCTTCCACCGGGTCCTCGAGGAGGCCCGCGAGGCCTTCGCGCGGGCGCAGGAACTGGCGGGCGACGACCCGACCCCGTTCATCGACGAGCTGCCGCTCGCCATGGGGCTCGGCTATCCGCACGAGGCGTTCGAGGCGATCTGGACCGAGATCGAGAAGCGCGATCCGCACCACTACTCGGCGTACGTCAGCGGCGTGCAGTACTGGTGCCGCAAGTGGTGCGGCTCGCACGAGCAGGCGCTCGCGTTCGCCCGGCGCGGGGCGGACGGGGCCCGGCCGGGGGACATGCTGACCATGTTCCCGCTGGAGGCGTACTTCGAGCAGGAGTCGTACGAGAGCGGCATCGAGCCCCAGGAGTTCTACAACCGGCCCGAGGTGGTCGCCGCCACCGACGCCGCCCTCGCCGACCTGGCGGCGGCGGAGCAGCTGCTCGACGCGCGGGACCCGCGGATCGTGCGGACCCGGCACCTGGTGGCCTGGATGCTGTACTGGCAGGACCGCTACGAGGAGGCGCTGGCCCAGTTCCTGCTGGTGGACGGGTACATCGGTACCCGGCCCTGGAACTACGCGGGCGACCCGAAGGCCCGGTACACCAAGGTGCGGGACTACACGGCGGCGCAGGTCCTGAAGGCACGCGGGGCCTGACGGCCGCGGACAGTCGGTGGGCACGCGGCGGGGCCGGGAATCCCTCCCGGCCCCGCCGCGTTGTGCCTGTCGCCGACCGTCGAGGAGAGATGCAGCATGTTCCTGTCCCGCACCCCCGTCCTCCCCACTCCCGACCAGGCCCTGCGCGGCCGTCCCGATCCGGAGTTCTCCGTGCCCGAACGCCACACCGTCCTCGGCAACCCGCTGCTCGGCCCGTACCCGGAGGGCCTGGAGGTCGCCGACTTCGCGCTGGGCTGTTTCTGGGGCGCGGAGCGCAAGTTCTGGCAGACCGAGGGCGTCTGGACGACGCTCGTCGGCTACCAGGGCGGCTACACGCCGAACCCGGCGTACGAAGAGGTCTGCTCCGGCCTGACCGGGCACACCGAGGTCGTCCGCGTCGTCTTCGACCCGTCGAAGGTCTCGTACGAGTCGCTCCTGAAGCTCTTCTGGGAGTCCCACGACCCCACCCAGGGCTTCCGCCAGGGCAACGACGTCGGCACCCAGTACCGCTCGGCGATCTACACCCACTCCCCCGAGCAGGCCACGACGGCCGAGGCGTCCCGCGAGGCCTACCAGAAGGTCCTGACGGGCTCCGGCTACGGCGAGATCACCACCCACGTCCTCCCGGCCGACGAGACCCGCCCCTTCTATCCTGCTGAGGCCTATCACCAGCAGTACCTGGACAAGAACCCGGCGGGCTACTGCGGCATCGGTGGCACGGGCGTGTCCTGCCCGATCGGTGTCGCGAAGGCCGAGTAGGGCCCCGGGGTCGGGCTCAGGACCGGGCGCCGCCGCAGGTTGCCGTCGAGCACCAGCGGCGGCGGCCGGTCGTGTCCAGGAAGAGCCAGCCGCAGTCGTCGCTCGGGCAGGCGCGGAGGGTGAGGCGGCGGGGGTCGGCGAGGAGGTCGGCGGCGGCGCGGGCGGTGGCGAGGAGCGGGAGCCGCAGGCCCGTGGCGGGCGGGAGGCGCCAGTGGGCGAGGCCGTCCTCGTCGAGGTTCAGGACCGCTGCGCGGGCGGCGTCCTCGGCGACGGCCGCGACCGTGCGGAAGGCGCGGAGGTCGGCCGGGGTGGTGAGGCAGGCGTAGAGGGCGGTACGGAAGGCCTTCGCCTCCACGAGGGCGTCGGCGGCCTCCGTGGGGCGAGCGCGGGCGGTGGCGAGGAGCCGGTCGACGAGGGGGTCGTCGGCGAGGGCCTGGTGGCCGGCCCAGACGGCCAGGGTGCGGTAGGTGCGGAGCCAGTCGGAGCCCGGTAGGGCTGGCGCGCGGTGCCAGCCCGCGTACGTGTTGCAGAACTCCAGGGCCGGGTGGCCGCCGGTGGACCAGGGCAGCCACTCCTCGCGGACCCGGACCGCGTAGAGCGGGGCCGGCGGGCGGTCGAGGCGGGGGTCCGCGTTCAGGATGCGTTCGTGCAGCGTCGTGAGGGCCGGGCCGGGTTCGATGCCGAGTTCGGTGACGAGGTGGTCGCGGGTGGCCCTGTGGAGTTCCAGGGCCTCGGCCTGCCGGCCCGCGCGGTAGAGGGCGGTCATACGGGCGGCCACCAGCCGCTCCCTGCCCGGGTGTTCGTCCGCGAGCGGGGTGAGGCCGGCGAGGACCCGTTCGTGGAGGCCCATGGTGAGCTGGGCCTCGGCGCGCTGTTCGAGTGCGGTCAGGCGCAGTTCGGCGAGCCGTCCGCCGAGCCGGTCCCGCTGGGTGTCGTCGAGGGTGTCGGCGAGGAGCGGGCCGCGCCAGAGCGCGAGGGCGGCGTCGTGGCAGCGGACCTGTTCACCGGGGTCGGCGGCGAGGGCGGCCCGGCCGGCGAGGTCGAGGAACTCCCGGACGTCCACGGTGTGTCCGGCCACGTCGGCCGCGTAGCCGTCGTGGCGGGTCTCCACGGTCACGCCGTACGGCTTGAGCGCGGAGCGCAGGCGGCCGACGTAGGTGTGGAGGGTGGTGCGGGCACCGGCGGGCGGGGTGCCGTTCCACAGGAGGTCGGCGAGCCGGTCGATGGGGACGGGGCGGCCCGCCTCCAGGAGGAGGACCGCGAGCAGGCACCGCTCCTGGCGTCGGCTCCCGAGCCGCACGCGGCGCCCTTCGTGGCGGGCCTCGAAGGGGCCGAGAAGGGTGAAGTCCATGGTGCCGGTCACCCTAAGGGGTGAGTCGGAGGGTGGTCAGGATGTGGTCAGGCGGCGGGAGGAGGGTGACGTCCGGTCACGCACTTCCCGTCTCACCGAGGAGTTCTCATGAAGCGACGCGTTCTCGTCGCCCTGGCGGCCGCCGGCGCCCTGCTGACGGTCACCGCCCCCGCCGGGGCCACCGGGACCACCGGGACCACCGGGTCCGCCGGGTCCGCCGGGGCCACCGGGACCACCGGGTCCGCCGGGGCCACCGGTACCACCGGGTCCGCCGGGTCCGCCGGGTCCGCCGGGGCCACCGGTACCACCGGGGCCACCGGGACCACCGGCGGCTGGGAGCCGGCCCCCTCGCCCTCCTGGTCCTATCCGGCCGGCGCCCGCTGCGACTTCGCCGTCCAGGGTTCGCCCGTGGTCGACGAGGTCGTGCGACGCACTCTCGCCACGTACGAGGACGGTACGAAGCTCGTGGAGTACAAGGGCGACCTGGTGGTCCGGGTCGTCAACTCGGCGACCGGTGCCTCGTACGACGCGGACGCGAGCGGCCGGGCGGTGGTCGAGATCCGTCCGGACCGCTCCCAGTCCTGGTACGTGGTCGGGCCGATCCTCGCGGGCTTCGGCGAGGGCGGCGGGAACGTGCCGCGCGGTCTCTACACGGTCGACGGCGCCTACACCCTGGAGGTCTCCCCCACCGGGTACAAGACCCTGAACCTGCTGCACGGGTCGACCGACTCCCTGTGCGCGAGGGTCAGTTGACGGCGGCTCGGAGGCGGCCCGCCGTCGCGGCCGTCTCGTAGCCCTCCGGGACCCCGTCGATCAGGAGGAGGTCGCCGGGCATGTGGCGGGTGCGGAGGGGGAGCAGGGCCTGGTAGGCCTCGGAGTCGTACCACGCGCGGGCGTCCTCGTACGCCGGGAAGCCGACGATGACGAGGCCGCCGGGCCAGCTGCCCTCGCGGACCTCGCGGGCGGGCGTGCCGTGCACGAGGAAGCGGCCTCCGAAGGGGTCCAGCGTGGACTGGATCCGCTCCATGTACGTGAGGACCTCGTCGTGGAGGTCGGCCGACGGGTGCAGGTTCGCTATCGCGTATGCGGTCATGGGAACAGCGTGCCGGGGCACGGCGTCCGGGTCGATTACCCCGGACGTCATGCCCCGGACGTCATGCCCCGGACGTCATGGCCCGGACGTCATGGCCCGGCCATCATCGCCTGGGCCCCCGGCCGCCGCGGGATCAGATCGTGGCCGTGTCGATCACGAAGCGGTAGCGGACGTCGCTCTTCACGACCCGCTCGTACGCCTCGTTGATCTGGTCCGCGCGGATCAGTTCGATCTCGGCGCCCAGGCCGTGCGCCGCGCAGAAGTCGAGCATCTCCTGGGTCTCGGCGATGCCGCCGATCATCGAGCCGGCGAGGGTCTTGCGGCCGCCGATGAGGGAGAAGAGGCCGATCTTGACGGGCTCCTCGGGGGCGCCGACGTTCACCAGGGCGCCGTCCGTCTTGACCAGGCTCAGGTAGGCGTCGAAGTCGAGCGGCGCCGAGACCGTGGAGATCACCAGGTCGAAGGTGCCGGCGAGCTTCTTGAAGGTCTCCGGGTCGCCGGTCGCGTGGAAGTGGTCGGCGCCCAGCTTGAGGCCGTCCTCCTGCTTGCGCAGCGACTGGCTGAGGACGGTCACCTCGGCGCCGAGGGCGTGGGCGATCTTGACGCCCATGTGGCCGAGGCCGCCGAGGCCGACGATCGCGACCTTCTTGCCGGGGCCGGCCTGCCAGTGGGCGAGCGGCGAGTAGAGGGTGATGCCGGCGCAGAGCAGCGGGGCGGCCTCGTCGAGCCCGATGCCCTCGGGGATGCGCAGGGTGTAGTTCTCGTCGACGACGATGTGGGTGGAGTAGCCGCCGTAGGTCGGCTCGCCGTTCTTGTCGAGCGCGTTGTACGTGCCGGTCATGCCGCCGGTGCAGTACTGCTCCAGGCCGCGCAGGCAGTACTCGCACGCGCGGCAGGAGTCGACGAAGCAGCCGACGCCGACGCGGTCGCCGACCTTGAACTTCGTGACGCCGGGGCCGGCCTCGGCGACGATGCCGGCGATCTCGTGTCCGGGGACCATCGGGAAGATGCCCTCGCCCCAGCCGTTGGTGGCCTGGTGGATGTCGGAGTGGCAGATTCCGGCGTACTTGATCTCGATGAGGACGTCGTGCTCTCCGACGGGCCGGCGCGGCACGGTGGTGCGCTCCAGCGGGGCGTCGGCGGCGGGTGCGGCGTACGCGGGGACGGTGGTCACGTTCGTGGTCATGCGCCAAGCCTGCAGGAGGGCGGCGGCTTCACCCAGCCACCTGTTCTGCCTACGACCGGCGTGCCTACCACTGGCAGGGTCAGGAACGTACGTCCGTCGGCGCGGCCCGGCGGCGATAATGGGACGGATGGACCTCAGTGCCGAACTCAGTGAATTCCTGCGCTCCCGGCGGGCCCGGCTGAAGCCGCAGGACGTGGGCCTGCCCGAGTTCGGGCGGCACCGGCGCGTGCCGGGGCTCCGCCGTGAGGAGCTGGCGCAGCTGGCCGGGGTGTCCGTGGCGTACTACACCCGGCTCGAGCAGGGCAACGGGCGGAACGTGTCCATGGAGGTGCTCGACTCCATCGCGCGGGCCCTGCGGCTGAGCGACACCGAGCGGGCGCATCTGACGCATCTGGCGAAGCCGACGGTGAAGAAGCGGCAGCGTGCGGCGATCGCGCGTCCGCAGCGGGTGCGGCCGGGGCTCCAGCACCTCCTGGACGCGCTGGACGGGGTGCCTGCGTTCCTGCTGGGCCGCCGGGGCGACATCCTGGGCTGGAACCGGATGGCGCGGGCACTGATGGGCGACTTCGCCGCCTGGGAGCCGGGCGACCGGAACATGGCCCGGATGATCTTCCTCGATCCGAACGCGCGCGATCTCTACGTCGACTGGGAGTGCAAGGCGACCGAGGTCGTGAGCGTGCTGCGGCTGTACGCGGGCTGCTACCCGGACGATCAGCAGCTGCTCGCGCTCGTGGGCGAGCTGTCGGTGCGGAGCGAGGAGTTCCGCTCGCTGTGGGCGGCGCACACGGTGACCGACAAGGGGCACGGGACGAAGCGGCTGCGGCATCCGCTGGTGGGCGAGATGACGCTGGCGTACGAGTCGCTGAAGGTGGCCGGAGACGATCCGGACCTGGTCCTCGTGACGTACCACGCGGAGCCGGGGACGCCCTCGGCGGACGCGCTGCGGCTGCTCGCGCAGTGGGGCGTGGACGAGCCCGTGGACGTACGGGACTGACGGACGGACGGCCCCTCCCGCGCGGGAAGACCCCTCTCCTGCGCAGGAAGGCCCCCTCCCGGTGCGGGAGGGGGCCTTCCTGTGTGCCTGCGGGGGTCAGACGGCCGAGCCGGCCTTCCACTCCGACCAGCTCAGGTTCCAGCCGTTGAGGCCGTTGTCGGGCTTGATCGTCTTGTCGTTGGAGTTCTTGACGATCACGACGTCACCGACCATCGAGTTGTCGAAGAGCCAGGCGGCCGTCTGGTTCGGGTCGCCCGCGCCCTTGACGTCGGCGAGGCCGACGCAGCCGTGGCTGGTGTTCACGCTGCCGAAGATCGACCGCGCGCCCCAGTAGTTGCCGTGGATGAAGGTGCCGGAGGTGGACAGGCGCATGGCGTGCGGCACGTCCTTGATGTCGTACTCGCCCTTGCCGTCGTCGTCGGTGAAGCCGACGGTGGCGCCGTTCATCCGGGTCTCCTTGAACTTCTCGGAGATCACCATCTGACCGTTGTAGGTGGTGTTGTCCGGGGAGCCGGCGGAGATCGGGATGGTCTTGATCGTCTTGCCGTCCTGCTTGACCGTCATGGTCTTGGTGGCGACGTCGACGGTCGAGACCTGGTTGCGGCCGATCTTGAAGGTGACGGTCTTCTGCTGGACGCCGAAGACGCCGTCCGCGCCCTCGACGCCGTCGAGGTCGAGCTTCAGGGTGACGGTCGAGCCCTCGGTCCAGTACGCGTCGGGGCGGAAGTCGAGACGCGTCGAGTTGAACCAGTGCCCGACGACCTCCTGGCCGGAGCTGGAGGAGACCGTGATGCCGCCCTGGACGGCCTTCTTGTCGCTGATCGCCTTGTTGAAGTTGATCGAGACCGGCATGCCGACGCCGACGGTCGAGCCGTCCTCGGGCGTGAAGTTGCCGATGAAGCTGTTCGCCTGCGAGACGGTGGTGAACGAGGAGTTCTCGTGGGCCTCCAGGCCCTCCGCGTCGGTGGCGGTGGCGGCGATCTTGTAGACCGTGGCCCGCTTGAGCGCCCCGCTCGGCTTCCAGCTGAGCCCGTCGGCCGCTATGTCGCCCTTGACCTCGACGCCCTCGGCGGAGGTCATGGTGACCTGGGTGAGCTTGCCCTCGGTCACGGTGACCTTGGCGTCGTTGTTGATGGAGGCGTTCTGCGCGCCGTTCTTCGGCGAGATGGTGATCTGCGCCTTGGAGGTCTTCTGCGCGGCCGCCTCGTCGACCTGGGCCTGTGACTGCGGCGTCGCGGAACCGGAGGCGCTGCCGCCCTTGTCCCCGTCGTTGCACGCCGAGAGCACGAGTACGCCACCGAGCACCGCGGCCGCGGCCGCCAGGCTCCTGCGGCGCTTGCCGACCGTCATCACACGCTTCTCCATCGTCGCCGGTTCCCTGCCAACTTCTTCTATGAACGCCCATGACACCCCGTCCGGTTCCATGACCGGAGGGTTTGTGGGGAACACCACTGATCCACACGCACGGGCCCGCCGTCCGGTTCCCGGGGCGCGGAAAGACCCCGGGACGCCGTCCCGGGGCCTGTGAACAGGGCGGATTCCGGCCCTACGGCCGGTCGTCGTCTTCCTCGTCCCCATCTTCCTCGCCGAGGTCCCACTCCAGCGCATCGGGGTCGTATTCGATCTCCTCGCTGCTCCAGGAGGCCTGGACCATCTCGATCCCGGGGACGTCGCGGATCAGGTCGAAGGGCTCGACGAGGTAGGCGAGGGCCTCGGCGCTGTCCTCGCGCGCCGCCTCGCGCGCGTGCACCCGCTCCTCCTCGGGCATGAACTCGTCGCCGTCGATCCGGGCCTCGGCGGCCTCGGTCAGTTCGGCGGGTCCGTCGATCTCCAGGACGACATCGACGCGAAGGCGGACATAGCGTGCGGTCTCAGATGTACTCATGGGTCGGAGCGTAGGCGGCCGGAGGCCCTCGGCTTTCCCGCGACCCGCTGTGTTCCGTAGCATCGGCGCACCGACCAATTCGCGGTTTCCGCAAGGGGGATCGAAATTTCCGTGTCCGCCGCCCGACGCCCACTGCTGACCGCCACCGCCGCGGGGACGCTGCTGTGCGCCCTGTGGTTCGTGCCGTCCGCGAACGCCACCGACCAGCACGGCGGGGTGCGGATCGGGGTGACCCAGGAAGGTCCCGTCCTGGACGACGGGCGCCTGGCCGAGACCGGGGACGGGGACACCACGCCGTACCTGCTCGGCGGGACGGGTTTCCTCGGCGTCGGGGCGGGTTTCGTGGCGCTCGCGATGCGGCGCCGGGGCCGCGCCTCCTGACGGTGCTCCCGCACGCGTGAAGGGCCGCCCCCGGTGATCGGGGGCGGCCCTTCGGTGTCGTTCGTGCCTACGCCAGCGGGCCGGTGACCGGCTCCACCGCCGCGACCAGCTTTCCTTCGCGTACGAAGGTGTCGGCGGCGGCCAGGTCGGGGGCGAGGAACCGGTCCGGGCCGGGCCCCTCGACGCCGGCCGCGCGAAGGGCGTCGATGGCGGCCTGCGAGGCGGGCGCCGGGGTGAGGCCCTCGCGGAGCTCGACACCGCGGGTGGCGGCGTACAGCTCGACCGCGATGATCCGGTTGAGGTTGCCGATCGCGGTGCGCAGCTTGCGGGCGGCGGACCAGCCCATCGAGACGTGGTCCTCCTGCATGGCGGAGGACGGGATGGAGTCGGCGGAGGCCGGGACGGCGAGCCGCTTCATCTCGCTGACCAGGGCGGCCTGCGTGTACTGGGCGATCATCAGGCCCGAGTCGACGCCGGCGTCGTCCGCGAGGAACGGCGGGAGGCCGTGCGAGCGGTTCTTGTCGAGGAGCCGGTCGGTGCGGCGCTCGGCGATGGAGCCGAGGTCGGCGGCGGCGATCGCGAGGAAGTCGAGGACGTACGCGACGGGGGCGCCGTGGAAGTTGCCGTTGGAGCGGACCTGGCCGTCCGACAGGACCACCGGGTTGTCGACGGCGGCGGCGAGCTCGCGCTCGGCGACGAGCCGGGCGTGGGCCATGGTGTCGCGGCCCGCGCCGGCGACCTGCGGGGCGCAGCGCACCGAGTAGGCGTCCTGGACGCGGGGGGCCTCGCCCGCCTGGGCGTGGCCGGTGAGGCCGGAGCCCTTGAGCACGGCCAGCATGTTGGCGGCGGAGGCGGCCTGGCCGGGGTGCGGGCGGATGGCGTGCAGCTCGGGTTCGAGGACCTTCTCGGTGCCGAGGAGGGCTTCGAGGGAGAGCGCGGCGGTGATGTCGGCCGACTTGTAGAGCGTGTCGAGGTCGGCGAGGGCCATGATCAGCATGCCGAGCATGCCGTCGGTGCCGTTGAGGAGGGCGAGGCCCTCCTTCTCCTTGAGCTCGACGGGTGCGATGCCGGCGGCGGCGAGGAGCTCGCCGGCGGGCTTGACCACGCCGTCGGGGCCTTCGGCGTCGCCCTCGCCCATGAGCGCGAGGGCGCAGTGGGAGAGCGGGGCGAGGTCGCCGGAGCAGCCGAGGGAGCCGTACTCGTGGACGACCGGGGTGATGCCGGCGTTGAGGACGTCGGCCATGGTCTGGGCGACCTCGGGGCGGACGCCGGTGTGCCCGGAGGCGACGGTCTTCAGCCGGAGGAACATCAGGGCGCGGACGACCTCGCGCTCGACGCGCGGGCCCATGCCGGCGGCGTGCGAGCGGACGATGTTGCGCTGGAGCTGCGCGCGGAGCTCGTGGCTGATGTGCCGGGTGGCGAGCGCGCCGAAGCCGGTGGAGACCCCGTAGACGGGCTCGGGCTTGGCGGCGAGCGCGTCGACGATGGCCCGGGCGGCGGCCAGGGCGCTCACTGCCTCGGTCGACAGCTCGACGCGGGCGCCGTGGCGGGCGACGTCGATGACGTCCTGCGGGGTCGTGCCGGACGTGCCGAGGACGACTGTCTGCATATCCATATTCAGCACCCTACGGATTGAAGACCGACATGTCACTAGTCGATTTCGTCACCGGCCCTCCACGGGACGGCCCCTTACCGGACGGATCCTCACCCCTGCGCTCCCAGTCTGCGCCTCAGCGGCCGGCGAGGCGGCGCCGGACCCCGCCGTAAGCCGGCCCGTCCACACCACCGACCCCGCCGTAAGCCGGCCCGTCCACACCACCGACCCCGCCGTAAGCCGGGTGGAGCTGCAACGGCACCAACGCCCAGGTGAAGCTCGACACCTGCGACAACAGGAGCTACGGCTCCTACTTCGACCTGTGGAACATCGTCCACTCGGACGTGTGAGCTAGGCAGCCGGCTCCGGCGGGGCCGTGTCGGCGACGGAGATCGTGCCCTGGGCGATCGCGCAGAGCGTCTCGTTGCCGTCGGAGTCCAGCATGAACAGCTCGCAACGGCAGACGACCCGGCTCCGGCCGGGTCGTACGACCTGGGCGCGGGCCCGGAGCGTCTCGCCGCGGGCGGGGCGCAGGTAGTCGATGGTGAACCCGGCGGTGAGCAGCCCGGTGCCGGCGACCGTGCCGGCGGCGAAGGTGAGCGTGTTGTCCGCGGCGTAGCTGAGGACACCGCCGTGGACGAAGCCGTTCTGCTGTCGGAGCTCGTCGCGGACGTCGAGCTCCAGTACCGCGACCCCGTCCCCGAAGGCCGTCAGCCGGGCGCCCAGGTAGGTGCTGAAGGGCTGCGCGGCCAGCACCTTCCGCGCGCGTTCCAGATCAGGCGTGTAGGCGTTCATCCGACCTCACTTCACTAGTCGACCGAGCATCACGGCGCGCCGAACGCCCTGTCAAGATCACCCTTGTCGTCACGCGACACCGCACCCTGCGCGTCCTGGCCAAAAGCCCAGGACAAGAGTGGATCCGCGCCGGAATACTGCGCCCATGCTCAACACCCCGGCAGCTGTACTGGACTCATTGCACGGACTCGCCTTCGGTGACGCCTTCGGAGACCGTTGGTTCGGCATCCTGCGCCGGGAAGGCACGGAGGTCCTGGAGGCGCGGACCCTGCCTCCCGAGCCGCTGTGGCGGTGGAGCGACGACACCGCCCAGGCGCTCGTTCTCGTACGGGAACTCGCCGAGGGTGACGGCACCGTCGACCAGGACCGCCTCGCCGTGCGCTTCGCGGCCGCCTACGCCGATGACACGCACCGTGGTTACGGGGCCTCGATGCACGACGTGCTCCGCCGCATCGGCGCGGGCGAGCCCTGGCGGGACGTGGTCTCCGGACAGTTCGGCGGCCAGGGCTCCTGGGGCAACGGCGCGGCCATGCGCGCCGCTCCGCTCGGCGCCTGGCACGCCGCCGACCTCGACGCGGTCGCCGAGCAGGCGGCCCGTCAGAGCGCGGTCTCGCACCACCACCCGGAGGCGGTCGCCGCGGCGGTGGCGGTCTCCCTCGCCGCGGCGCTGGCGACCCGCAGCCGGGGCGGACAGGCACCCGCCCGGCCGGACTTCCTCAGGGCGGTCGCCGAACGGCTCCCCGACAGTGACGTCCGGTCGGGGCTGCGGATCGCCGCCCGGATGCCGGAACGCACCTCGGTCCGGCACGCGGCGGAGGTCCTGGGCTCCGGCTACCGGATGTCCGGGCCCGACACCGTCCCGTACGCGCTGTGGTGCGCGGCGAGCCACCTCGACGACCTGCACGAGGGCCTGTGGTTCACCGTCGCCGGGCGCGGCGACATCGACACCACCTGCGCGATCGCGGGCGGGGTGATCGCCGCCCGCACGGGCGTCGCCGGACTCCCCCCGGCCTGGCACGCGGCCCGTGAACCGCTGCCTGTGGTCGTGCCGGGGTAGGGACACCCGCCGGCCCCGGTTCGTACGGGACCACTCGTCCCTAGAGGTCCTTCGGGGGCTCCGCCGCCGGGGTGTCGAGATCCTTCGGCAGCTCCGCCGTAGGGGCGTCCCGGAAGCGGCGGCGGTCGCGGGCGCCGGGGGGCGCGTCGGCGAGGCGGATGACCGTGCCGTCGCGGCCGGCGACGACGGGCTTCGACGAGCGGTCGGCCTTGGCCTGGTACTGGGCCGCGTCGGCGAGCCGGAAGAGGCGCCGGGCCGACCTGAGGGGGCCGATGGGGTCGCCGGTGGACGCGACCCCGCAGGCCACGCCCTCGCCGAGCTCCAGCTCCGCCGCCCGTACGCACAGCTCCTCGGCGACCGCGACGACCTCGTCCGCCGTCGGGCCGACGGTGAGCAGGCAGAACTCGTCGCCGCCCAGGCGGGCCGCGAGGGCGCCGGGGAGCCTGGCGCCGCAGCGGGAGAGGACCGAGCCGAAGCGTTCGAGGAGGCGGTCGCCGACGGCGTGGCCGTGGGTGTCGTTGACGCGCTTGAGGCCGTTCAGGTCGCAGACCACGAGGCTCACGACGGAGCCGTCCGCCCGGTAGCGCTCGATGGCCTCGTCCAGGCGGGTGTCGACGGCCCGCCGGTTCGCGAGGCCCGTCAGGGGGTCGGTGAAGGCCAGCTTGCGGACCTCCTCCAGGCGTTCGGCCTGGGCGATGCCGGCCGCGACGACCGCCGCCAGGACGGTCGCGAAGTCGGCGTCCTCCCGGGTGAAAGGTTTCTGCTGCGGTGGGCGGGCCACATACAGCTCGCCCCACGCGCGCCCGTGCAGCACGATCGGGGCCACCACACAGCAGCCGCGCCCCCGCCGCCGCAGGCCCACCACCCGGCCGGTCGGCAGGGAGTCGGCGGCCGTCTCCACCCACGCGTCCGGCTCGCCGCCGCCCGCCCACTGCTCGTGCAGGAACTCGGTGATCTCGGGGAACTGGTGCACCGGATACGTCTCCGAGTCCGGGAACTCCTCCTCGCCGACGGCGCGGTCCCCGGCGTTCACCAGGACCTTGAGGCGGCCGTGGTCCCGCTGCCAGACGGACAGGGCGGCGAAGCTCCCGTCGAGTCCGTCGCAGGCCCCGAGCGCCGCCGCCCGCCAGAACTCGCGCGGGGTGTGCGCCGCCGCCATCCCCTGCGCCAGCGCCACTACGGCCCGCAGCCGCACGTCCTCACCCATTCCTCCAGCTTAGGGAGGTTTGATCCGTTTTCCCCTCCGAGACGTCACCGTAAGTCACATTTGGTACAAAACGGTAGAAGTGCCTCGACCGGACGCCTACTCGCCCGGCCAGTTCGGCTTCCGCTTCTCGTTGAAGGCCGCCACGCCCTCCGCCCGGTCGCCCGAGAAGGCCACCGAACGCCAGGCCGCGTCCTCGACCTCCAGGCCCGCCCGCAGGTCCAGGCCCTGACCGAGCCGCATCGCCTTCTTCGCGGCGCGCAGGCCGACCGGCGAGTTCGCCGCGATCCGCCCGGCGAGCTCCAGGGCCGCCGTCCGCGCGTCCTCCTCCAGCACGTCGACGAGGCCCAGCTCGCGGGCCTCGGCCGCCTCCACCCGGCGGGCCGTGAAGACCAGCTCGGCCGCGCGCGCCGCACCGACCCGGCGCGGGAGCAGCTGTGTACCGCCGCCGCCGGGGATCACGCCCACGGAGACCTCGGGGAGGCCGACGACGGCGGTCGCGTCGGCGACGATGACGTCGCAGGCGAGCGCCAGCTCGAAGCCGCCACCGAGGGCGAAGCCGTGCACGGCGGCGACGGTCGGCATCGGCAGCTCCAGGACGCCGGTGTAGGCGGCGCGGGCGGTCGGGCGCTGGCGGACGAGCTCGGCGTCGGTGAAGGAGTTGCGCTCCTTCAGGTCGGCGCCGACGCAGAAGGCGCGGTCGTTCGAGGAGGTCAGGACGGTGACGCGGACGTCCGGGTCGGCGGCGAGGGCGTCGCAGGCGACGCCGATGGAGCGGGCCATCTCGGAGG
The DNA here is from genome assembly GCF_049913175.1 of Streptomyces sp. R-07. NCBI lineage: Bacteria > Bacillati > Actinomycetota > Actinomycetes > Kitasatosporales > Streptomycetaceae > Streptomyces > Streptomyces sp. R-07. The sequence goes on along the minus strand of NZ_CP183978.1, from coordinate 5,012,726 downwards.
AGACGGCGTTCATGGCCTTGGGCCGGTCGAGGACCAGCTCCGCGACGTGACCGTCCTTCCGGACCACCACGAACTCACCAAAGCGCTGCTCGGACATGACCGCACCCTCCCGGTTCGGGCCTGTTAACGGCTGTTAACAGGCGTTCACCGGGAGATCCTAAGTCGGGCGGCGGCTCAGGAGCCAGGGTTCGACGACGCCGAGGCCTCGGACCGGGCGCTGCCACATGGGCTGGAGCGCGAAGCGGTACGTGGCGGCCTGGCGGCCCTCCTTCTCGGCGCGGGCCGCCTCCTCGGCCGCCTCCGCCTCCGAGGCGGGCGCCTCACCGGTCCTCGTCAGCTCCTCCGCGAGCGCGCCGTCGACGAGTACGGCGTCCTTGGGGGCTATCGAAGTGAGGCGGCTGGCCAGGTTCACGGTGGTGCCGAAGACGTCGCCCATCCGGGTCGTCACGGTGCCGAAGGCGATGCCGACGCGCAGCGCGGGCATCGTCTCGTCGTGACCGAGGGTCTCGATGAGCCGGAGCGCGATCTCGGCGGCCGTGCCCGGGTCGTCGGCGCAGTACAGCACCTCGTCGCCGAGGGTCTTGATCAGCCGGCCGCCGTGCGCGGCCACGAGGTCCGCGCAGGTGGTCTCGAAGGCCTCGACGAGCTCGCCGAGCTCCTCCTCCTCCAGGCGGCGGGTCAGCCGGGTGAAGCCGACGAGGTCCGCGAAGCCGACGGCCAGCCGGCGGTCGACCATCTCCTCGTCGTCGGCGGCCTGGACGACCCGGCCGGTGGCGGCGGCGAGCTGCCGGCGCCACACGTAGATCAGGAACTCCTCCAGCTCGGGCAGGAGCAGCTCGACCAGCGGGTACGTGACCTCGGTGCGGGTCATCCCGGGCTCGGGCGGCTCGGTCAGGCCCTCCAGGAAGGAGTCGATCTGCCATTCGGCGAGGCGCGCGGTGGTCTGCCCGGTGGAACGGGCGACCTGCACGGCCATCGGCTCGCTGAGCAGTCCGGCCTCGACGAGGCCGGCGAGCCGCCGCAGGGCGAGGACGTCGGCCTCGGTGAGCGCCTTGGCCTGGCCGATGTCGGCGAAGCCCATGGCGCGCCAGAAGCGGGAGGCGAGCTCCATGGAGACGCCGGCGGTGCGGGCGGCCTGGAACGGGGTGTAGCGGCGGTCCGCGCCGAGGATGAGCTGTTCGAGGCGGATGGCGAGGGGGTCGTGGCTCGGCTCGGCCGTGTGGTCGACCTCGTGGTGGGGGGTGGGATACGTCGGCGGCTCAGCCGGCTCGGCGCCGCCACCCGCGTTCGCGTCGTCGACGGTCACCGGCCGCCTCCTGCCCGTTCCCTGCCCACTTGTCCTGCCGATCTGTCGCCTGGATCGCGGTCCACGATACGGCAGCTGTGGAATGGCTCACGCCTGAACGGCGAGCCATTCCGTCCCATGGCCGGGGTACGAGCCCCAGGCCGTGCGGGTGCTCCCGGGTGCGCGGGCCCTCCGGGTGAACGGCCCGGAGGGCGCAGCGCGCGGCGGGTTCCGGTGTGCCCACCCGTTCCGCCCCCGAGGACTTCGTCCAGGGGGGACCCCCAGGCGGAACGTATGCCCCCACCTACCGTCACGTCCGCAGGTGGACGATGTCGCCCGCTCCCACCGCTTCCGTGCCGCCGCCCTCGGTCGCGACGACCAGGCGGCCGTCGCCGTCCAGGGCCATCGCCTCTCCTTCCAGCATGCGCTCGCCGGGGAGCTCGGCGCGGACGCGGCGGCCGAGGGTGGCGCACTGGGCCGCGTAGGCCGCCTGGAGGCCGGAGGCGGCCGGGTCGCCGTCTGCCCGTACCCAGTCGCCGTACGACTGGGCGAGGGAGCGCAGGACGGCCCGCAGGAGGGTGTCGCGGTCGGTGGAGACCGCTCCGGCGAGGAGGAGGGAGCCGGCCGCCGGGACGGGCAGCTCGTCCTCACGGAGGGTGACGTTGATGCCGAGGCCGACGACGATGGCATCGGCGCCGGCCCGCTCGGCGAGGATGCCGCCGGTCTTGCGCTCCTCGCCCGCGACAGAAACCAGAAGGTCGTTGGGCCACTTGAGGGACGTGTCGACGCCGGCGGCCTTCGCGAGGCCGGTGGCGGCGGCCACGCCGGTGAGGAGCGGCAGCCAGCCCCAGCGGTGGACGGGCACGGCGGGCTTGAGGAGGACGGACAGGAAGAGCCCCGAGCGGGCGGGCGCCGTCCAGGTGCGGTCGAGCCGGCCGCGGCCCGAGGTCTGCTCCTCGGCGACGAGCACCGCGCCCTCGGGCAGCTCGTCGGCCCGGGCGGCGAGGTCGCTGTTGGTGGAGCCGGTGGTGGTGACCACGTCGAGCGAGGTCCACAGTCCGTCGGGGAGGACGAGGGCGCGGCGCAGCGCGGGGGCGTTCAGCGGGGGCCGTTCGAGGTCGGACCAGGGTCCGCCGGAGCCTTGAGAGGACGTCATGCAAGCCAGACTAGGTGTGGCAAAGACCGCAGTGCCGAACCGTATCGGCGTCGATACGCTACGGGTCAGTAGGCCAGCAGTAGCCCATTCGTAGTCAACGAACCCCCCGTGACCAGGCAGGGAGCCGCATCCCGATGTCCGAGCCGGCAGAGCAGTACGAGATCGACATTCACACGACCGCGGGCAAGATCGCGGACCTCAAGCGCCGTATCGACGAGGCCACGCACGCCGGCTCGGAGCGCGCGGTGGAGAAGCAGCATGCCAAGGGCAAGCTGACCGCGCGCGAGCGGATCGCCCTCCTCCTGGACGAGGGCTCGTTCGTGGAGCTGGACGAGCTGGCCAGGCACCGCTCGACGAACTTCGGCCTGGAGAAGAACCGGCCGTACGGAGACGGTGTCGTCACCGGCTACGGCACGGTGGACGGCCGCCCGGTCGCCGTGTTCTCGCAGGACTTCACGGTCTTCGGCGGGGCGCTGGGCGAGACCTTCGGCCAGAAGATCATCAAGGTGATGGACTTCGCGCTGAAGACGGGCTGCCCGGTCATCGGCATCAACGACTCCGGCGGCGCCCGCATCCAGGAGGGTGTGAGCGCGCTCGGCATGTACGGCGAGATCTTCCGCCGCAACACCCACGCCTCCGGGGTGATCCCGCAGATCTCCCTGATCGTGGGCCCCGCCGCGGGCGGCGCGGTGTACTCCCCCGCGATCACCGACTTCACGGTGATGGTGGACCAGACCTCGCACATGTTCATCACGGGTCCGGACGTCATCAAGACGGTGACCGGCGAGGACGTGGGCTTCGAGGAGCTGGGCGGCGCCCGGACGCACAACTCGACCTCGGGCGTGGCGCACCACCTGGCGGCTGACGAGAAGGACGCGATCGAGTACGTCAAGTCCCTGCTCTCGTACCTCCCGTCGAACAACCTCTCCGAGGCGCCGGCGTTCCCCGAGGTCGCGGAGACCGAGGTGACGGACGAGGACCGCGAGCTCGACACGCTGATCCCGGACTCGGCGAACCAGCCGTACGACATGCACAAGGTCATCGAGCACGTCCTCGACGACGGCGAGTTCCTGGAGACGCAGGCGCTGTTCGCGCCGAACATCCTGACCGGCTTCGGCCGGGTCGAGGGCTTCCCGGTCGGTGTGGTCGCGAACCAGCCGATGCAGTTCGCGGGCTGCCTGGACATCGACGCGTCCGAGAAGGCCGCGCGGTTCGTCCGGACCTGCGACGCCTTCAACATCCCGGTCCTGACCTTCGTGGACGTGCCGGGCTTCCTGCCGGGCGTGGACCAGGAGTACGGCGGCATCATCCGGCGCGGCGCGAAGCTGATCTACGCGTACGCGGAGGCGACGGTCCCGCTGATCACGGTCATCACGCGGAAGGCCTTCGGCGGCGCGTACGACGTCATGGGCTCCAAGCACCTGGGCGCCGACCTGAACCTGGCGTGGCCGACGGCGCAGATCGCGGTCATGGGCGCGCAGGGCGCGGTGAACATCCTGCACCGGCGGACGATCGCCGCGGCCGAGGACCAGGAGGCCGAGCGGGCGCGGCTGATGCGGGAGTACGAGGACGCGCTGCTCAACCCGTACACGGCGGCCGAGCGCGGCTACATCGACGGGGTGATCCTGCCGTCGGACACGCGCCCGCAGATCGTGAAGGGCCTGCGTCAGCTCCGTACGAAGCGGGAATCCCTGCCTCCGAAGAAGCACGGCAACATCCCGCTCTAGCCCTTCCGGACCCTCAAGGAGCCGACATGATCAAGGTCGTACGAGGCAACCCCACTCCGGAGGAGTTGGCCGCCGCACTGGCGGTGGTCCAAGCCCGGGCCGCGGCCACGGCGGCGGCGTCCGCCGAGGCGGGCGGCCCGGCGGTGCCGGAGGGGTGGTCGGATCCCTCCCGTATCGCACGTGCGGTACGTCAGCGGCCGGGCCCGCGGGCCTGGGCGCGGTCGTACTGGCCCGTGTAGTCGTCGCAGTACGAGAAAGGCCGGACCCCGTGTGCGGGAGGTCCGGCCTTTCGCATGCCCGGGCGCCGGTCACGTACGGCGGAGGAAGAGGCCGGAGAGTACGGCTCCGGCGGCGACGATCGCGGCGTTGACGAGGACCGCGAGGCCGATGCCGTCGAGGAGCACGGGCGCGGTGACGACGACGGCGCTCATGATCGGGGTGCCCATGGTGATGCCGATCTGCTGGGTCATGGTCGCGAGCCCGGTCGCCATGCCCTGCTCGCCGTCGGGGATGCCCGAGGTGGCGGTGACCATGAAGCCGACGATCGCGAGCATGTTGCCGACGCCGCCGGCGAAGGTCGCGGCGAGCAGCAGGGCGAGGCTGCCGCGGTCGTCGCCGAGTCCGTACAGGGCGAGGGTCGCGAGGGCCTGGAGGAGTCCGCCGGCGACGAGGGCGGCGCGGGAGCCGAAGCGGCCGATGAAGCGGGAGGCGGTCACCCCGCCGAGGATCGTGCCGGCGCCGAGGACGCCGAAGGAGAGTCCGGCGGCGAGCGGGGAGAAGCCCAGGACGTCCTGGAGGTACAGGGTCATCAGGAAGACCAGCGAGGTCTCGGTGACGAAGGCGACGAGTCCGGCGAGGTTGCCCCAGACGACCGTGCGGCGCTTCAGGACGTGGATCGGGACGAGGGGCGAGGCGGCCCGCCGCTCGACGAGGACGAAGGCGGCGAGGAGCGCGGCGCCGGCGGCGAGGGCGGTGAGCGCGGTGGGGTCGGTCCAGCCGTGCTCGCCGGTGACGGTCAGGCCGTAGACGAGGGCGAGGAGTCCGCCGGTGACGGTGATCGCGCCGGGCACGTCGAGGCGGGGCCGGACGGCGGGGCGGCTCTCCTGGATGACGGCGGGGGCGACGAGGAGGACGGCGAGGGCCACCGGCACGTTGACGAGGAAGGCCCAGCGCCAGGAGAGCAGGTCGGTGAGGACGCCGCCGAGGATCGCGCCGGTGGTGAAGCCCGCGGACATGAGGGCGCCGTTCAGGCCGAGCGCCTTGGCCCGCAGCGGGCCCTCGGGGAAGGAGGAGGTGAGCAGGGAGAGCCCGGCGGGGGTGACGGCGGCGGTGGCGAGGCCCTGGGCGACGCGGGCGGCCATGAGCATCTCGGGCCCGGTGGCGAGGCCGCCGACGAGGGAGGAGGCGCCGAGGAGGGCCATGCCGCCGAGGAAGAGGCGGCGGCGTCCGATCAGGTCGGCGACGCGCCCGAAGAGGAGGGTGAATCCGGCGGCGGCGAGGGCGAAGGCGGTGGCGATCCACTGGAGTCCGCCGAGGGTGAAGCCGAGTCCCTGACCGATGACGGGCAGGGCGACGTTCAGGATCGAGAAGTCGACGGCAAGCATGAACTGGGCGAGGAGGAGGACGACGAGGACGAGCCGCATCCGGCCGGTCATCCGGGCTTCGGCGCGGTCCGTGGGGGTGGGGCGATCGAGGGTGACCATGCGGAGGACCCCTTAATGGGAGACTAGTTCCGTTAAGATGTCCCGTACCGTAGCAGAGTCGATGGCGCTAATGGAACTGGAGACCCGTTTGACTGAGAGCCGGCCGGCCACGCCCGGCACCACGCGCCCCGGCGGCCGCACCGCGAAGGTCCGCAGGGCGGTCCTCGACGCCACCCGGGACACCCTCGCCGACACCGGCTTCCACGCCCTGAACATGGACCGGATCGCCGCGAGCGCCGGAGTCGGCAAGACCACCGTGTACCGCCGCTGGGGCTCCCCCGTCGGCCTGGTCACCGACCTCCTGCACGACATGGCCGAGCAGTCGCTCCCCGCCTCCGACACCGGCAGCCTCGCGGGCGACCTGCGGGCCAACGCCGAACTCGTCCGGGCCACGCTCGTGGACCCCCGGATGGGCGCCGTCTTCCGCGCGGTCATCGCCGCGGCCGCCTGCGACGAGGAGTGCGCCCGCGCCCTCGCGGACTTCTACCGGACCCGGCTCGCCGAATGGGCCCCGGTCGTCACCAAGGGCGCGGCGCGCGACGAGATCCCGGCGGGGACGGACCCCGTCGAGCTCCTCCGCGCCGTCTCCGCGCCGCTCTACTACCGCTTCACGGTCACCCGTGAGGAGCTCGACGCGGCCGTCGCGGAACGGGCGGTGGCGGCGGCGCTGTCGGCCGCGCGGGACGGGGTGTTCGTCCGCGAATAGTCCTTCGGTACGGGGGCGCCTGAGTATCCGTACTCAGGCGCCCCGCGGGCCGCGCCCGGAGGATCGAGGCATGCTGTGGTCCGACCCGAAGAACCAGCCGCCGAAGTTCCTGCGCGACATGCAGGCGATGCTCCGCCGCACCGGCGTGCTGCTGGCGCTGGCGATGGTGGTGGCGATGTTCGTGGCGAGCGTGCGCTGACCACGCGCGTACGCACGGCCGACCACGCGCGCGTGCGCATGACCGAACACGCGTGTACGTACGGCCGACCACGCGCGCGGGTGCGTACGCCCGTCACTGGCTACGCTGCCCCCATGACTGCTGATCCGCGCCGTGTCGTGCTCGCCTCCGCCTCCCCCGCCCGGCTCGGTCTGCTCCGGCAGGCCGGACTCGCCCCCGAGGTGATCGTGAGCGGCGTCGACGAGGACAAGGTCCACGCCCCGACCCCGGCCGAACTCGCGCTCGCCCTCGCGGAGGCGAAGGCCGCCCATGTCGCCGCCCGGCCCGAGGTGTTCGGCGCGCTCGTCATCGGCTGCGACTCCGTCCTGGAGCTCGACAAGCAGGCCCTCGGCAAGCCGGCCGACGCCGAGGAGGCCACCGCCCGCTGGAAGTCGATGCGCGGCAGGGTCGGCATCCTGCAGACCGGCCACTGCGTGTACGACACGGCCGCCAAGCGCTACGAGTCGGCGACGGCCTCCACCGTGGTCCGCTTCGGCGAGCCGACGGACCAGGAGATCGCCGCGTACGTGGCGAGCGGCGAACCGCTGCACGTGGCGGGCGCGTTCACCCTGGACGGCCGCTCGGCCCCGTTCATCGACGGCATCGACGGCGACCCGGGCAATGTGATCGGTCTGTCCCTGCCGCTCCTGCGCAGGCTCCTGCGCAAGCTGGACGTCGAGATCACCGACCTCTGGGCCTGACGGACCGGAGGGCCGGAAGGCGCGAGGGCCTGCCCGGCCCTTCCGCCCGACAGGCGCTACACGGGCGCCGTTGCCTCCTCGCGGGCGTCGGCGCCCTTGCCCTGCTCCTTCCCGTACGCCACCAGGGTGAGGACGAGCAGTCCGAGCACGGTCACCAGGAAGGCGAAGGCGGTCCAGCCGAGCAGGGCGACGGCGACCGCGCCGAGGACGCCGTGGACGACCGCGCAGCCGATGAGGAGCCCCCGGCCGAAGCGGCCCGGGCGGCGGTCGCGGAGGCCCGCGACGAGGGCGACGAGGCCGCAGACGGCGAGGGCGACGCCGGAGGCGATGCCGAGCCCCCAGGTGCCGGCGACCATCGCGTCGGGGTCCATGCCGTCGAGGGACATCGACTGGGCCTGCGTGAAGCGCGCCATCACGGCGTTGATCGCGACGATGCCGGGTGCCTCGAGGAAGAGCACCGCGGCCGTCACGAGAGCTATCGGTCTGCGGGCCACCTCGGCCACCCCCTGGATTCGCCTGTTACCGACAGTACGATCGACAGCGCGAAGGCTACTGGCCGGTAAACCCCCGGACAAGAGTTCGCGCACGGCGGGCGACGGGGGACGGCGCGGCAAAGAATCGTTGAGCCATTCGTAGGGACTCCACAAAGAAACCCGAATGGGCCCTGGTCCCACGAACAGAGACCTGCGCCACACCTCGGAGCTACTGTGCCGTAAAGGAACCCTGCGTACCGTGGTGCGACAAGGGAATTCACGACCCGAGCGGGCCCGGGGTCACGCTCCGTGTGGGCAAGCTCACCACTGGGGACGGGTCGAAAGGCCGTGTCGGCAGTCCCTAAACTCAGCTTGTTTTCAAGGAGGGAGCCATCGTGCGCAAGGTGCTCATCGCCAACCGTGGCGAAATCGCTGTCCGTGTGGCCCGGGCGTGCCGGGACGCGGGTATCGGCAGCGTGGCCGTGTACGCCGAGCCGGACCGGGACGCTCTGCACGTCCGGGCGGCGGACGAGGCGTTCGCTCTGGGCGGTGACACTCCGGCGACCAGTTACCTGGACATGGCGAAGGTCCTGCAGGCCGCGAAGGACTCGGGCGCGGACGCGGTCCACCCGGGTTACGGCTTCCTTTCGGAGAACGCCGAGTTCGCGCAGGCGGTCCTCGACGCGGGTCTGACGTGGATCGGTCCGCCGCCGCAGGCGATCCGGGACCTGGGTGACAAGGTCGCCGCGCGTCACATCGCGCAGCGCGCCGGCGCCCCGCTGGTCGCGGGCACGCCGGACCCGGTGTCGGGTGCCGAGGAGGTCGTGGCCTTCGCCCAGGAGCACGGTCTGCCGATCGCGATCAAGGCCGCCTTCGGTGGCGGCGGGCGTGGCCTGAAGGTCGCCCGCACCCTGGAGGAGGTCCCGGAGCTCTACGACTCCGCCGTCCGTGAGGCCGTCGCGGCCTTCGGCCGGGGCGAGTGCTTCGTCGAGCGTTACCTCGACAAGCCCCGTCACGTGGAGACGCAGTGCCTGGCCGACTCCCACGGCAACGTGGTCGTCGTCTCCACCCGTGACTGCTCGCTCCAGCGCCGCCACCAGAAGCTCGTCGAGGAGGCCCCCGCGCCGTTCCTGAGCGAGGCTCAGAACGCGCAGCTGTACGCGGCGTCGAAGGCGATCCTGAAGGAGGCCGGCTACGTCGGCGCCGGCACGGTCGAGTTCCTCGTCGGTGTCGACGGCACGATCTCCTTCCTGGAGGTCAACACCCGTCTGCAGGTCGAGCACCCGGTCACCGAAGAGGTCACCGGCATCGACCTGGTCCGGGAGATGTTCCGGATCGCCGACGGCGAGGAGCTCGGTTACGGCGACCCGGAGATCCGCGGTCACTCCTTCGAGTTCCGTATCAACGGCGAGGACCCGGGTCGTGGCTTCCTCCCGGCCCCCGGCACGGTCACGGTGTTCACGCCGCCGACCGGCCCGGGTGTCCGTCTGGACGCGGGTGTGGAGTCCGGCAGCGTGATCGGCCCGGCCTGGGACTCGCTCCTGGCCAAGCTGATCGTGACCGGCGCGACCCGCGAGCAGGCGCTGCAGCGCGCCGCCCGCGCGCTGGGCGAGTTCAAGGTCGAGGGCATGGCGACGGCGATCCCGTTCCACCAGGCCGTCGTGGTCGACCCCGCCTTCACCGCCGACCCGTTCCGGGTGCACACGCGCTGGATCGAGACGGAGTTCGTCAACGAGATCAAGCCGTTCGCCCCGGCCGGTTCGGACGCGGACGAGGACGAGGCGGGCCGCGAGACGATCGTCGTCGAGGTCGGCGGCAAGCGCCTCGAGGTCTCCCTGCCGTCCTCGCTCGGCATGACCCTGGCCCGCACCGGTCTCGCGGCCGGCGCGAAGCCGAAGCGGCGTGCGGCGAAGAAGTCCGGCCCGACCGCCTCGGGTGACACCCTCGCGTCCCCGATGCAGGGCACGATCGTGAAGGTCGCGGTCGAGGAGGGCCAGGAGGTCAAGGAAGGCGATCTGATCGTCGTCCTGGAGGCCATGAAGATGGAGCAGCCCCTCAACGCGCACCGCTCCGGCACCGTCAAGGGCCTGAGCGCCGAGGTCGGCGCCTCCGTCACCTCCGGCGCCACCATCTGCGACATCAAGGACTGACCTCGCAGCAAGTACGGTACGAAGGGCCCGCAGGCAGCCGCCTGCGGGCCCTTCGTCGACGGGAGCCCTCTCGCCCATGCGCGCCGACGCACGCCGCAACCACGAGCGACTGCTCATCGAGGCCCGCGCCGCCTTCGCGGCACAGGGCGCGGACGCGCCCCTGGAGGAGGTCGCGCGCCGCGCGGGCGTCGGGATCGGCACGCTCTACCGGCACTTCCCCACCCGGGCCGACCTGTTGAACGCGGTCTTCCAGGAGGCACTGGCCGAACTGCTCGACCGTTCACGGGTGCTGGCCGAGGCGGACGCGCCGTGCCGGGCGCTCGTGGAGTGGCTGCGGGCCCTGATCGCGCACGCGGGCGAGTACCGGGGGCTCGCGCATGCGCTGATGTCCGCCTCGTACGACCGGAGTTCGGCCCTGGCGCGGTGCAGTGATCCGCTGCGCGCGGCGGGCGAGCGGCTGCTCGAACGGGCCCAGAAGGCGGGGCAGGTGCGCGCCGACGTGTCGATCGGCGACCTGATGCAGCTGACCAACGCGATCGCGTTGGCGGCGGAACAGTGCCCGGAGGACGCGGAGCTGGCGGACCGTCTGCTCGCGCTGACGCTGCGGGGACTGAAGGACTGAGGGTTTCGGGGGACGGCGTGGGACCCCTGGGGGAGGGTCCCTCGGGTGACGTCAGCGGCGGCGCATGTCCGCGACCCGGGCCGTGCGCTCCAGCGTCTCGGCGGCCATCCCGCCGCCCGGTCCCCGGAACTGACCGGCCGCCATCCGTCCGCGCTGGACGGGGAGCGGCATGTCACGGCGGGGCCGGGCGCCCGGGGGGACCTGGTCACCGCCGGAGGGGCCGGCGGCCGCGCCCGTGCCGGCGACGGCGATCTGCACGCCCTGGTCGGCGAGGGCCTGGAGCTCGGTGGCGGCCCGTTCGTCGTGGGCCGGGGGTTCGTCGGTCACCAGGCGGGTGATGACGTCCGTCGGCACCGTCTGGAACATGGTGTCGGAGCCGAGCTTGGTGTGGTCGGCCAGGACCACGACCTCGGCAGCCGCCTGGACGAGCGCCCGGTCCACGCTCGCGGAGAGCATGTTGGACGTGGAGAGCCCGCGCTCGGCGGTGAGGCCGCTTCCGGAGAGGAAGGCCCGGGAGACCCGGAGGCCCTGGAGCGACTGCTCGGCCCCGCTGCCCACGAGGGCGTAGTTGGAGCCGCGGAGGGTGCCGCCGGTCATGACGACCTCGACCCGGTTGGCGTGGGCGAGGGCCTGGGCGACGAGCAGGGAGTTGGTGACCACGGTCAGTCCGGGCACGCGGGCGAGCCGGCGGGCCAGCTCCTGCGTGGTCGTCCCGGCGCCGACGACGATGGCCTCGCCTTCTTCGACGAGGCTCGCGGCGACGTCGGCGATGGCCGTCTTCTCCGCTGTGGCGAGATGGGATTTCTGCGGGAAGCCGGATTCTCGCGTGAATCCGCCCGGCAACACCGCACCGCCGTGGCGGCGGTCGAGGAGTCCTTCTGCCTCAAGTGCCCGTACGTCTCTCCGTACGGTCACTTCAGAGGTCTGGACGACGCGGGCGAGCTCGCGGAGCGACACGGCCCCATTGGCTCGCACCATTTCGAGGATCAACTGGCGACGTTCTGCAGCGAACACGAAACTGACAGTAACGTGACCGGCCGATAGTTTTCAGCACTATGCGCCGAATTGCAGAAGATGCGCATGGACGGGGCCTCCAAGTGGTATGGGAGGCCCCGTCGTTGATCCGCTCCGGGTCAGGGCTATGCCCCGCCTTGCCGGGGGTTGTCCGAGTCGGCGAACCGTTCCCGCAGGCGGGAGCCGTGCCGGCGCGTGGCCTCAGGCCTCGCCCGTCACCTTTCGGGTGTGCAACTGCCGTGCCACTTCCGCGATCGAGCCCGACAGAGAGGGGTACACGGTGAAAGCATTTGCGATCTGTTCGACCGTCAGATTGTTGTCGACCGCGATCGAGATCGGATGGATCAGTTCGCTCGCCTTCGGCGCGACGACACAGCCGCCGACCACGATGCCGGTGCCCGGACGGCAGAAGATCTTCACGAAGCCGTCCCGGATGCCCTGCATCTTCGCGCGGGGGTTGCGCAGCAGCGGCAGCTTGACGACCTTGGCGTCGATCTTGCCCGCGTCCACGTCGGCCTGGGTGTAGCCGACGGTGGCGATCTCGGGGTCGGTGAAGACGTTCGAGGAGACCGTCTTCAGGTTGAGCGGGGCCACCGCGTCGCCGAGGAAGTGGTACATCGCGATCCGGCCCTGCATGGCGGCGACCGAGGCGAGCGCGAAGACGCCCGTGACGTCGCCGGCCGCGTAGACGCCGGGGGCGCTCGTACGGGAGACCTTGTCGGTCCAGATGTGACCGGAGTCCTTCAGCTTGACCCCCGCCTCCTCCAGACCCATTCCGGCCGAGTTCGGGATCGCGCCGACCGCCATCAGGCAGTGGGTGCCGGAGATGACCCGGCCGTCCGCGAGGGTGACCTCGACCCGGTCGCCGACCCGCTTCGCGGACTCGGCGCGGGAGCGGGCCATGACGTTCATGCCGCGGCGCCGGAAGACGTCCTCCAGGACGGCGGCGGCGTCCGGGTCCTCACCCGGAAGGACGCGGTCGCGCGAGGAGACCAGCGTGACCCGGGAGCCGAGCGCCTGGTAGGCGCCGGCGAACTCGGCACCGGTGACGCCGGAGCCGACCACGATGAGCTCCTCGGGGAGCTCCTTCAGGTCGTAGACCTGGGTCCAGTTCAGGATGCGCTCGCCGTCCGGCTTGGCGTCGGGCACCTCGCGCGGGTGGGCGCCGGTCGCGATGAGCACCGCGTCGGCGGTCAGCGTCTCCTCGGTGCCGTCGGCGGCGGTGACGATCACCTGGCGGGAGCCGTCCACGGCCTGTCGGCCGGAGAGCCGGCCGCGGCCGCGCAGCACCCGGGCGCCGGCCCGGGTCACGGAGGCGGTGATGTCGTGGGACTGGGCGAGCGCGAGGCGCTTCACCCGTCGGTTCACCTTGCCGAGGTCGACGCCGACGACACGGGCGGCCTGCTCGATGTGCGGGGTGTCGTCCGCGACGATGATGCCCAGCTCCTCGTAGGAGGAGTCGAAGGTGGTCATCACCTCGGCGGTGGCGATCAGGGTCTTCGAGGGGACGCAGTCGGTCAGGACGGACGCGCCGCCGAGGCCGTCGCAGTCCACGACGGTCACCTCCGCGCCGAGTTGGGCGCCCACCAGGGCCGCCTCGTATCCGCCGGGTCCGCCGCCGATGATCACGATCCGGGTCACTGGGATCTACGCCTCGCGCTCTCGTTCTGCCGGGGAGTCCCCCCGCTGGGATGCAGTGCGTACGCCATTGTCCCGCACGCTTCAAGTGCGTAGCCCATTCTCCCGCACTCCCGGCGCGGCCTCGCGCCGGGGCCTCCGAAGGGGTGCGGACCCGGCGCGCGGAGTCCCCGCACGGCTCCGGGACCGGCCCCCGGGGCCCCCGTACGGTCGCCACCTCGGACTTCTCCGGACACCCCGCCCCCTCCCGTACCCTCGGTCCCATGTCGCTCTACGCCGCTTTCGCCGGCAACCTCGACGCGCGGCTGATGAGCCGCCGCGCACCGCACTCCCCGCTGCGCGGCACCGGCTGGCTGAACGGCTGGCGGCTGACCTTCGGCGGAGAGCAGATGGGCTGGGAGGGAGCGCTGGCCACCATCGTGGAGGCCCCCCGGTCCCAGGTCTTCGTGGCGCTGTACGACGTCGCACCCATGGACGAGGACTCCATGGACCGCTGGGAGGGCGTGGGGCTCGACATCTACCGGCGGATGCGGGTCCGGGTGCACACCCTGGACGGCGAGGAGCCGGCCTGGGTGTACGTCCTCAACGCGTACGAGGGCGGGCTGCCGTCCGCGCGGTACCTGGGCGAGGTGGCCGACGCGGCCGAGTCGGCGGGCGCGCCGCACGACTACGTGATGGAGTTGCGCAAGCGCCCCTGTTGATCCGTCCGGGTCGCCCGGCGGCCCGGTTCGTCGGAAACGACAAGACAACGATCGCATGTCCGTCAGCATCGTCATCTACGCGCGTAGGAATTCTCCGGCTACGCTGCTTCGCGTACCAAATCCGTCCGGGGCTCCCCTCGGACACCCCTCCCCGAGGCGAGAGAGTCAGTGAACGCAACTGCCACCCCGTACGAGGCCGCCGAGGCCGCTGCCGCACGTCTTCGCGAGCTGACCGGAGTCGAGAACCACGACGTCGCCCTGGTCATGGGCTCGGGCTGGGCCCCCGCCGTCGACGCCCTCGGCGCCCCCGAGGCCGAGTTCCCGGTGACCGAGCTCCCCGGCTTCCCGCCGCCGGCCGTCGAGGGCCACGGCGGCAAGGTCCGCTCGTACAAGATCGGTGAGAAGCGCGCGCTGGTCTTCCTCGGCCGCACCCACTTCTACGAGGGCAGGGGCGTCGCCTCCGTCGCCCACGGCGTCCGCACCGCCGTCGCCGCCGGCTGCAAGACCGTCGTCCTGACCAACGGCTGCGGCGGCCTCCGCGAGGGCATGCGCCCCGGCCAGCCGGTCCTGATCAGCGACCACCTCAACCTGACGGCGGCCTCCCCGATCGTCGGCGCGAACTTCGTGGACCTCACGGACCTGTACTCGCCGCGCCTGCGCGCGCTGTGCAAGGAGGTCGACGAGACGCTGGAGGAGGGCGTCTACGTCCAGTTCCCCGGCCCGCACTACGAGACCCCGGCCGAGATCAACATGGTCCGCGTCCTGGGCGGCGACCTGGTCGGCATGTCCACCGTCCTGGAGGCCATCGCGGCCCGCGAGGCCGGCGCCGAGGTCCTCGGCATCTCGCTAGTCACCAACCTCGCGGCGGGGCTCTCGGGCGAGCCGCTGAACCACGAGGAGGTGCTCCAGGCGGGGCGCGACTCGGCGGCGCGGATGGGTGAGCTGCTGACGCGGGTGCTGGACCGCATCTGATCCGGGCGGTTCGCCGCTGCGCGGGGCTTCTTCCCCACCCCTCCCCCTACGCCCGGCGGCGTGCGGGGCCCCCACTTCCCGAACTGGGGCTCCGCCCCGGACCCCGGTCCTCGAACACCGGACGGGCCGAACTTCCAGCCGCGCCGGCGTTCGAGGCGCGGGGGTCCGGGGGCGGAGCCCCGGGTTACGGGAAGGGGCGGTGTGGGGAAAGGCTCCGCGCAGCGGCTCACGACCCGCACCGCCCCACCGGCCCGCACCCACCCGCCGCCCCCTGACACGCCCGCCCCACCCCGAAAGGCACACCGTGACGCAGGACGACCTCCTCTCCCGGGCCCAGGCATGGCTCGCCGAGGACCCCGACAGCGAGACCCGCGAGGAGCTCGCGAAGCTCATCGAGGGCGGCGCGAGCGACGAGCTCGCCGCCCGTTTCAGCGGCACCCTGCAGTTCGGCACCGCCGGCCTCCGCGGTGAGCTCGGCGCCGGGCCCATGCGGATGAACCGCTCGGTCGTCATCCGGGCCGCCGCCGGCCTCGCCGCGTACCTGAAGGCGAAGGGCCGGACCGGCGGCCTCGTCGTCGTCGGCTACGACGCCCGCCACAAGTCGGCCGACTTCGCCCGGGACACCGCCGCCGTGATGACCGGCGCAGGGCTGCGCGCCGCGCTGCTGCCCCGCCCGCTGCCGACGCCCGTCCTCGCGTACGCCATAAGGCATCTGGGCGCCGTCGCCGGTGTCGAGGTGACCGCGAGCCACAACCCGCCGCGCGACAACGGCTACAAGGTCTACCTGGGCGACGGCTCGCAGATCGTGCCGCCGGCCGACGCGGAGATCGCCGCCGAGATCGACGCGATCCGCTCGCTGCACGACGTGCCCCGGGCCTCGGAGGGCTGGGAGGTGCTCGGTGACGAGGTCCTGAACGCCTATCTGGAGCGTACGGACGCCGTCCTGACCCCCGGCTCCCCCCGAACCGCGCGGACCGTCTACACGGCCATGCACGGCGTCGGCAAGGAGGTCCTGACGGCGGCGTTCGGCCGGGCCGGCTTCCCGCCGCCCGCGCTCGTCGCCGAGCAGGCCGAGCCGGACCCGGACTTCCCGACGGTCGCCTTCCCGAACCCGGAGGAGCCGGGCGCCATGGACCTGGCCTTCGAGGCCGCCCGAGCCGTGGACCCCGACCTGATCATCGCGAACGACCCGGACGCCGACCGCTGCGCCGTCGCCGTGCCGGACGCGGAAACCGAGGGCGGCTGGCGGATGCTCCGCGGCGACGAGGTGGGCGCGCTGCTCGCCGCGCACCTGGTGCACAAGGGCGCCACCGGTGTGTTCGCCGAGTCGATCGTGTCGTCCTCGCTGCTCGGCCGCATCGCCGAGGCGGCGGGCGTCGGCTACGAGGAGACGCTGACCGGCTTCAAGTGGATCGCCCGCGTCGAGGGGCTGCGGTACGGCTACGAGGAGGCGCTCGGCTACTGCGTCGACCCGGAGGGCGTCCGCGACAAGGACGGCATCACGGCGGCGCTGCTCGTCACCGAGCTGGCCTCGGTGCTCAAGGAGCAGGGCCGGACGCTCACCGACCTGCTCGACGACCTGGCGGTGGCGCACGGGCTGCACGCGACGGACCAGCTGTCGGTGCGGGTCGAGGACCTGGGGATCATCGCGAACGCGATGGCCGCGCTGCGCGAGCGGCCGCCGGTCTCCCTCGCCGGTCTGACGGTCGTCTCGGCCGAGGACCTGACGAAGGGCACGGAGTCGCTGCCGCCGACGGACGGGCTGCGCTACCACCTGGAGGGCGCCTACAAGGCCCGGGTGATCGTCCGCCCGTCCGGCACCGAGCCCAAGCTCAAGTGCTACCTGGAGGTCGTGGTCCCGGTGGGCGACGGCAGCGAGCTGGCGACGGCCCGCGCGACGGGCGCGGACGTGCTCGCCGCGATCAAGCGGGACCTGTCCGAGGCCGCCGGCCTGTGACGCGCTGACGAGGGCCCGTACGGAATCGCTTCCGTACGGGCCCTCGCGCGTTCCCCCACGTCGTCCGTCCGGGTGAACCCCGTACGACACGTGACGTAAAGCGGGGACCGTGCGCCGGGGGCGCGCGCCAGGGTGACCCGGTGTCCGTCACCCCCGTGCCGTACGTCCCCACCCCCCGTACCACCGCCCGCGGCCCCGTCTCCCCCGCCGTCCGTCGCGGCGCGCTGCGGCACGCGGCGCCGGCGCTGCTCGGCTTCCTGGCGGTACGGCTCCTGGGGCTCGCGGTCCTCGCCCGCTGGGCGCATCGGGAGGGGCACGGCCTGTGGCCGCTGCTCGCCCGTACGTGGGACTCGCTCTGGTACCTGGACATCGCGGGGCACGGATACACGGCGGAGCCGTCCTACCCCCGGAACCTGGCCTTCTTCCCGCTCTTCCCCGGGCTCGTCCGGGTGCTCTCGGCGCTCGTCCCGGGCTCGCGGGCCTCGGTCGCGCTCGGGCTCGCGGTGGTGTGCTCGCTGCTCGCCGCCTGGGGGGTGTTCGCGGTCGGCGACCGGCTGCACGGGCGCCGGACCGGCACGGTCCTCGCGGTCCTGTGGGGGGCCTCGCCGGTGGCCGCGGTGCAGTGGATGGGGTACACGGAGTCGCTGTTCACGGCCCTCGCCGCCTGGGCGCTGTACGCGGTGCTCGGCGGGCGGTGGGCGTGGGCGGCCGGGCTCGCGGTGGCCGCCGGGCTGACCCGGCCGACCGGGCTCGCGGTCGCGGCGGCGGTCTGCGCGGCGGGGATGCTCGCAGCCCGGCGCGAGCGGCGGGCGGCGGCCGCCGCCCTGACGGCGCCGCTGGGCTGGCTCGGGTACGTGGGCTGGGTGGCGCTCGTCCGGGGGCGCTGGGACGGCTACTTCGAGGTGCAGCTGCGGTGGGGGAACGCGTGGGACGGGGGCGCGGTGACGCTAAGGGCGCTGCGGCGGTACCTGGTCCACAGCCCGTCCCCGTCGTTCTTCCTGTCCGTCGTGTCGGTGGTGCTCGTGCTGTCCGCCGGGCTCTACCTGTGCTGTCTCGCGGACCGGCAGCCGCTGCCGCTGCTGGTGTTCACGGGGGTGCTGCTGCTGGTGGTCCTGGGCAGCGGCGGCGTCTGGTTCCCGCGCGCCCGCTTCCTGCTGCCGGGCTTCCCGCTGCTGCTGCCGCTCGCCGTGGGGATCGCCCGCGCCCGGTGGCACGTCGCCGCCCTCGTCCTCACGGGGGCGGCGCTCTCCTCGGCGTGGCTGGGCGGCCACATGCTCCTGGTGTGGGACGGGGCGCCGTAGCCCCTGGGGGTGTCCGAGGACCGGACGGATCAGCCCGTCGCGAGCAGGATCACGAGCAGCATCAGCCCGGCCACGGCGGGGCCGACGATCTCGTACGCCCAGCGCACCTTCGGCTCGCCCTGCGCGCCCGGGGTCTTCGCGCGCAGCTCGGCGAGCTCGCGCAGGTCGGCGACGGTCTTGTCACTGGGCGCGGTCCGCGAGGCGCTGTCCCGCACGTCGGCGGTGACGGAGGTACGGCCGTGCGGATCGTCCTGGGAGTCGCGGGCGGCGCTGCGGGCCGCCCGCTTCCGCTGGCGCAGCGAGACGGGGATCGCCCACAGCTGGTACTTGGCGCCCTCCTGTGTGAAGACCTCGCTGGAGTAGCCGGCGCGGACGTCGGCGACCGTGGCCCAGGGCAGGACGATCGACCGGAACGGGTTGCGGATCCGGAGCCGGTCGTCGTTGGCGTACACGGCGGGCCGGATGGTGAAGGCGACGATCAGCGGGACGGCGAGGACGAGGCCCGCGAGCGCGAGCCAGGGGGTGCGGCCCTCGCCGCGGATCATCGCGTCCCCGGCGAACAGGGCCGCGAGGACCAGTAGGAAGACCCCGCCCGCGACCCCGAGGGGCGAGCGGAAGACCTTGTCGGCGGAGGCCGGCGCCGCGGACGGCTGCCCGCCGGACGGCTGCCCGCCGGAGGGCTGTCCGCCGGGGGTCTGCCCTGTGGGGGTCTGCCCGGCGGGGGCCTGTCCTGCGGACGGCTGCTCGGGGGTCGACTCGCGGCTCGGCTCGTGGCTGGGCTCGGGGGTCGGCTCGGGGGTCGTCATGCCGCCGATTGTGCCTCAGGGGGCGGGCGGGGGCCTCAGGCGGCCCGCGCGGCCACGAGATCCGCGTACACGATGATGTTGTCCGGGCGGTGGCCGTCGACCAGCTCCCCGCCGCAGGTGACAAGGCGCAGCTCGGGGCGGGTCGTGTTCCCGTACACCTTGGACGTCGGGAAGGCGTCCTTGTCGACCTGCTGCAGCTCCCGGACGCGGAAGACGGCGGTCGTGCCGTCGGCCCGGGTCACGGTGATCTCGTCGCCGACCCGGACCCGGGAGACGTTCTTGAGGACGGCCGGTCCGCGGGCGGTGTCGAAGTGCCCGATGAGGACGGCGGGGCCGGTCTCCCCGGGCGTGACGCCCTTGTCGTACCAGCCGATGCGGTCGGCGTCGGCGACCGAGGGCACCTCGACGGTGCCGTCCTTGTTCAGGCCGAGGGAGAGCACGGAGCCGGCGTCGACCCCGGCGGCGGGCACCCGCACCCGGACGGGCAGGGAGCGCGCCAGCGGCCGGACGGGCGTGGCGTCCGCCTTCGGAGCGGGCGCGGGCGCGGTGGCCTCGGAGATCCGCGCGGGCGGGGTGACGGGCGCGGCGTCGCCTCCGGAGGAGCAGCCGGTGAGCGCGGCGAGCACACCCACGAGGAGGACGGCGGAGACGGTACGAGTACGGGTACGGGCGAGACGGCGGTTCACGGACGGCTCCGGGCGGACGGGGTGCGACGGGACGCGACGGGATGCCCGCAGGACGCGGGCGCGGGGCGAGGCAGGGCGGGGCGGGGCGGACGAGCCTCCGGCCGGTCGTCACGCGCGCGCGTGGCGACCGGCCGGAGGTGGGGTGTGCTCCCGCTCGGGTCAAAAGGGGAGTGCGTGGAGTGCGTGGTGCGTGTCAGACGCGGGAGGCGGACCGACGGCGCAGGACGACGAAGCCGAGGCCCGCGGCGGCGAGCGAGGCGGCGCCCCCGCCGGCCGCCATCAGGGCGGTGGAGTCGCCCTCGGTGCCGAGCTCGGCGCCGGCCGCGACCCCGCCCTTCGGGACGACGGAGGTCTGCCCGTTGTTCGTGGTGGTGCCGGTGTTGCCGGCCGGGGGCTGCGTGGTGGCGGACGGCGCCGGGGTGGGGGTCGCGTCCTTCTCGCAGCCCTCGGGCAGCTTCGGGAACGCGGTCCAGGCGTACGGCGTGTCGCCGCCCTGGGTGCGCTGGCCGAGCTGCGGGGTGGTGGTGTCCGCGCCCCTGATCGTGAGGCCCTGGCCCAGGTCGGCCGAGTGGGCGCGGTCGAGGGTGACGAGGGGCTTCCCGTCCTCGTCGTTGAGGACGGCCTTCGGGCCCTTCTCCAGGTCGTTGGTGAGCGTGACGGTCAGCTGCGCGAAGACCGAGGGGATGACCTGCTGGACGGTGCACTCGCCGAGGGTGACGACGGGACCCGGGGTGGGCGCGGGGGCGGGCGTCTCGACGAGCTTCGGGGCGGCCTGCCGCATGCTGCCGTTGACGTAGGCGGCGAACCCGCCGTCGGGCTCGACGACGAGGACGGCCTTGCCGAGGACGGCGACCTGACGGGTGCCGTGCAGCCGGACGAGGACGCGGCCCTCGCCGCTCTTCTCGACGGTCCGGAGGGTGTACGCGCCGAGCCTCAGGACCAGCTCCACGCGGGTGCCGTCGACGAGCTCGTAGACGCCGGGACGGGCGCCGGGGAAGTAGTTGCCCTGCCAGGTGGAGGTGAGGCCCGTCTCGAAGAGGACGAGGAAGGTGCCGTCGTCGTTGCCGGCGACCGGGTGGCCGTCGGCCTCCAGGGTGCCGACGCGCTGGCCCTCCTTCATGAGCTCGGCGCGGTAGTGGGTGTCGCCGAGCTTGACGATGCGGGCGATGCCGCCGTTCGGGAGGATCTGGTTCCGGACGAAGACGCCGTCCTCCTCGCCGGTCTGGCCGGTCTGGCCGTTCGTGCCCTTCGCATCCGCCGTGGCGGTGGCCGAGGGGGCCGCGTCCGCGGTGCCGGCGCTCTTCGTGGCGGCGGCCGCCGGGCCGTCGGCGGCGAAGGCGGCGGCCGCCGTGAGGGCGGGGGCGGTGATCGCGACGCCCGCGACGAGGGCGGTGGCGATGGCGGTGCGGAGGGCGGTGCGCATAACGACTCCTGTGTTTTCAGGTGGTGGTCGAGGTGAGTCGCATGCCGCTTTTTCTCGGTCCGACTGTTTCCGGTGAGGTCTGGCTGGCTGCTGATAAGAATCTATTGATCTTGTATTCGGGATCCGTCCACTCCATGTCACGGCCGTGTGACAGGGGTCACCACGCCGTCGGACCCGCTGTGACCTCGGGCTCCATGACGGGGCTCCCCTGTACAGGTCGCTACGCGCGTAGATATGCTCGACTGGTGACCATGCCCACCACTGCATCCGCAGCATCCGCATTCGCCGACGTGACCGCGTCCGACAGTGCGCTGCGCCGCTTCCTCCACGGGCTGCCCGGCGTCGACGCCGTCGGCCTGGAGGCGCGCGCCGCGTCCCTCGGCACCCGCTCGATCAAGACCACGGCCAAGGCGTACGCCATCGACCTGGCCATTTCCATGATCGACCTGACGACACTCGAAGGCGCGGACACCCCGGGCAAGGTCCGGGCGCTCGCCGCCAAGGCCGTCAACCCCGATCCGACCGACCGCACGACCCCGAAGACCGCCGCCGTCTGCGTCTACCCCGACATGGTGGCCACCGCCAAGGCGGCCGTCGCGGGCTCGGGCGTCAAGGTCGCCTCGGTCGCCACCGCCTTCCCGGCCGGGCGCGCCGCGCTCCCCGTGAAGCTCGCCGACACGGCCGACGCGATCGCCGCCGGCGCCGACGAGATCGACATGGTCATCGACCGTGGCGCCTTCCTCGCGGGCCACTACCTCCAGGTCTTCGAGCAGATCGCCGCGATCAAGGCGGAGTGCGGCGACCGCGCCCGCCTGAAGGTGATCTTCGAGACCGGCGAGCTCTCCACGTACGACAACATCCGCCGCGCCTCCTGGCTCGGCATGATGGCCGGCGCGGACTTCATCAAGACCTCGACCGGCAAGGTCGCGGTCAACGCCACCCCGGCGAACACGCTCCTCATGCTGGAGGCCGTGCGCGACTTCCGCGCCCAGACCGGCGTGCAGATCGGCGTGAAGCCGGCCGGCGGCATCCGCAACACCAAGGAAGCGATCAAGTTCCTGGTTCTCGTCAACGAGACCGTGGGTGAGGACTGGCTGGACAACCACTGGTTCCGCTTCGGCGCTTCCAGCCTGCTCAACGACCTGCTGATGCAGCGCCAGAAGCTGGCGACCGGCCGTTACTCCGGCCCCGATTACGTGACGGTGGACTGATCAACATGGCATCTGCATTCGAGTACGCACCGGCACCGGAGTCGCGCTCGGTCGTCGACATCGCGCCGAGCTACGGCCTGTTCATCGACGGCGAGTTCACCGACGCCGCCGACGGCAAGGTCTTCAAGACCGTCTCCCCCTCCTCCGAGGAGGTCCTCGCCGAGGTCGCCCAGGCGGGCACCGAGGACGTCGACCGCGCGGTGAAGGCGGCGCGGAAGGCCTTCGAGAAGTGGTCGGCGCTGCCCGGCTCCGAGCGCGCCAAGTACCTCTTCCGCATCGCCCGGATCATCCAGGAGCGCAGCCGTGAGCTGGCCGTCCTGGAGACCCTGGACAACGGCAAGCCGATCAAGGAGACCCGCGACGCGGACCTCCCGCTGGTCGCCGCGCACTTCTTCTACTACGCGGGCTGGGCCGACAAGCTCGACCACGCGGGCTTCGGCGCGAACCCGCGCCCGCTGGGCGTGGCCGGCCAGGTCATCCCGTGGAACTTCCCGCTGCTCATGCTGGCGTGGAAGATCGCCCCGGCGCTCGCGACCGGCAACACGGTCGTCCTGAAGCCGGCCGAGACGACCCCGCTCTCCGCCCTGTTCTTCGCGGACATCTGCCGCCAGGCCGGGCTGCCGAAGGGCGTCGTCAACATCCTTCCCGGGTACGGGGAGACGGGCGCCGCGCTGGTCGCGCACCCCGACGTGAACAAGGTCGCCTTCACCGGTTCGACCGCCGTCGGCAAGGCCATCGCGCGCTCGATCGCCGGCACGGACAAGAAGGTCACCCTGGAGCTGGGCGGCAAGGGCGCCAACATCGTCTTCGACGACGCGCCCATCGACCAGGCCGTCGAGGGCATCGTCAACGGCATCTTCTTCAACCAGGGCCAGGTCTGCTGCGCGGGCTCGCGCCTCCTCGTCCAGGAGTCGATCCAGGACGAGCTGCTCGACAGCCTGAAGCGCCGCCTGTCGACGCTCCGCCTGGGCGACCCGCTCGACAAGAACACGGACATCGGCGCGATCAACTCGTCCGAGCAGCTGGCCCGGATCACCTCGCTGGTGGATCAGGGCGAGGCGGAGGGCGCCGAGCGCTGGACCGCCGCGTGCGAGATCCCGTCGGCCGGTTACTGGTTCGCCCCGACGCTCTTCACGAACGTCACGCAGGCGCACCGGATCGCCCGCGACGAGATCTTCGGCCCGGTCCTGTCGGTGCTGTCCTTCCGTACGCCCGACGAGGCCGTCGCGAAGGCCAACAACAGCCAGTACGGCCTGTCGGCCGGCATCTGGACGGAGAAGGGCTCCCGCATCCTCGCGGTCGCGTCCAAGCTCCGCGCGGGTGTCGTCTGGGCCAACACGTTCAACAAGTTCGACCCGACCTCGCCCTTCGGCGGCTACAAGGAGTCGGGCTTCGGCCGCGAGGGCGGCCGCCACGGCCTGGAGGGCTACCTCGATGTCTGAGTCGACCCGTCTGAACGTCTTCAAGACCTACAAGCTGTACGTCGGGGGCAAGTTCCCCCGCTCCGAGAGCGGCCGGGTGTACGAGGTGACGGACTCGAAGGGCAAGTGGCTGGCGAACGCCCCGCTCTCCTCCCGCAAGGACGCGCGTGACGCGGTCGTCGCCGCGCGCAAGGCCTTCGGCGGCTGGGCGGGCGCGACCGCGTACAACCGCGGCCAGATCCTCTACCGCGTCGCCGAGATGCTGGAGGGCCGCCGGGACCAGTTCGTCCGCGAGGTCGGCGAGGCCGAGGGCCTGTCGAAGTCGAAGGCGGCCGTGGTCGTCGACGCGGCGATCGACCGCTGGGTCTGGTACGCGGGCTGGACCGACAAGATCGCCCAGATCGTGGGCGGCGCGAACCCGGTCGCGGGCCCGTACTTCAACCTGTCGACCCCGGAGCCGACGGGCGTCGTGACGGTCGTGGCCCCGCAGGACTCGTCCTTCCTGGGCCTGGTCTCGGTGATCGCCCCGGTGATCGCGACGGGCAACACGGCCGTCGTCATCGCGAGCGAGAAGTCCCCGCTGCCCGCCCTGTCCCTGGGCGAGGTGCTCGCCACCTCGGACCTGCCGGGCGGCGTCGTGAACATCCTCTCCGGCAAGGCGTCCGAGATGGGCCCGCACCTCGCGGCCCACCAGGACGTCAACGCGATCGACCTGACGGGCGCGACGGAGGGCGACCTCGCCCGCGACCTGGAGATCGCGGCGGCGGACAACCTGAAGCGCGTCCTGCGTCCCCGTACCGAGGACTTCGCCGAGTCGCCGGGCACGGACCGCATGACCGCCTTCCTGGAGACGAAGACCGTCTGGCACCCCACGGGTTCGCTGGGCGCGAGCGGCTCCTCGTACTAGCGGGCACCTCCCCGTACCTGCGAGCGGCTCCTCCTCCTCCTGGAAGCGGCCGCCGCGCCGAACGGCCCCCGGACAGCAGCACTGCCCGGGGGCCGTTCCGTCATGCCCCGGTACGCCCGATCAGCCCGGCCACCCCGTCGAGCACGCACTCGAGCCCCGTCTCGAACTGCCAGCCCGCGTCGTCCTTGCGCGCCGCCCCCTGCACGTACCGCAGATACGTGGGGTAGCGCCCGGTCCCGAGCAGGTAGGTCATCTGGGGCGCGAGGGCCCGCCGGGTGTCGTCGCCGCTCTCCCAGCCCTGCTCCTTCATGTACTGGGCGAGGGCGACCTCCGACTGCACGGCTCCCTGCACGTACGAGGCCACCGCGCGGAACGCGGCCATCATCGTGTCGGCGTCGAGGCCGAGACCGTCGAGCGAGGCCAGCTGGCGTTCGACCGCCGCCATCCGGGCGGGGGTGAGGGCGAGGAGCGGGACCGGCAACTGGGTGAGCCAGGGGTGGCGCAGCATCCCGTCGCGGGTGCGGTGGGCGTACGTCCGCAGGGTCTCGCGCCAGCCGTCCACCGGGGCCGGGGGCTCCAGTTCGGCCGAGACCTCGTCGACCATGAGCGCCCACAGTTCGTCCTTGCCGGCGACGTGCCGGTACGCGGCCATGGGCGCGACGCCGAGCTCGGTGGCGATCCGGCGCATGGTGACGGCGCCGAAGCCCTCCCGGTCGGCGATCTCGATCGCGACGGCGGCGATCCGGCGCGCGCTGAGGGACGTGCGGGGTGCGCTCGCGGGCCGATCGAGCCGCTCCCACAGCGAGACCCCGTCCGCCGTCTCGTTCTTCTTCGCCACTTCTCGGCCTCCCTTGGGTTGCGTACATCGTATGCGCTGTAGACGCCGTACACATGGACGTGTACGTTGTACACCAGTCGGCGTACAACGTACACACGTCACCGTTTCCCAGGGGGATCCATGTCCACTCCGCTCCGCGTCGCCGTGATCCAGGGCTCCACCCGGGAGGGCCGCCTCGGCCCGACCGTCGCGCACTGGGTACTCGCCCACGTCACCGAACGCCCCGACATGACCGTCGACCTGATCGACCTCGCCGAGACCCCGCTGCCCACGACCTTCCCCCACCTCGGCCAGGCCCCCACCGACGAGGCCGACCGGACCCTCCTGCGCGCCGTGTCCCCGCGCCTCGCCGAAGCCGACGCCTTCGTCGTCATCGCCCCCGAGTACAACCACAGCTACCCGGCCTCCCTGAAGAACGCCATCGACTGGCACAACAGGGAATGGCACGCCAAGCCCGTCGCCTTCGTCTCCTACGGCGGCTTCTCCGGCGGCCTGCGCGCCGTCGAGCACCTGCGCGGCGTCTTCGCCGAACTGCACGCCGTCACCCTCCGCGACTCCGTCGGACTCGCCGGCGTCTGGGGCCAGTTCGACGCCGAGGGCAAGGCCGTCGACCCCGCCGCCGACACCGCCGCGAAGGCCATGCTCGACCGGCTCGCCTGGTGGGGCGAAGCCCTCCGCACCGCCCGCACCGCGACGCCGTACACGGCCTGAGCGGGCCCCGGCCATGACGACCACCACCACACCGCCCGCCACGGCGCGGCTGCCCTACCCGGGCATCGCCGGCCTCATGCTCGGCATCGTCCTCGGCACCCTGGACGGCACCGTCGTCGGCACCGCGCTCCCCACCATCGTGGGCGAGCTCGGCGGCCTCGACCGGCTGTCCTGGGTGGTCACCGCCTACCTCCTCACCGCGGCCGTCGCCACCCCGCTCTGGGGCAAGTTCGGCGACCTGTACGGCCGCAAGGGCGCCTACCTCGCCGCCATCACCGTCTTCCTCGCCGGATCGGTCCTCTCCGGCCTCGCGCAGACCATGGACCAGCTCATCGCCTACCGCGCCCTCCAGGGCGTCGGCGCCGGCGGCCTGATGGTCGGTGCCTTCGCCCTCATCGGCACCCTGGTCTCCCCCGAGGACAGCCCCAAGGTCCAGGCGGTCACCGGGGCCATGCTGCCGGTGGCCTTCGCCGGCGGCCCGCTCCTCGGCGGCCTGCTCACCGACCACGCCGACTGGCGCTGGGCCTTCTACGTCAACGTGCCCGTCGGCCTCGCCGCCCTGCTGCTCGCCTCCCTCGGCCTGACGGTGCGCACGCCGCGCGTCCGCGCCCGGATCGACTGGGCGGGCGCCTTCCTGCTCACCACCGGGATCCTCGCCCTCACCCTGCTCGCCACCTGGGCCGGGCGGACGTACGCCTGGACGTCACCGGCCGTCCTCGCCCTCGGCGCGGCCGGCGCGGCCTCCCTCGCCGCCTTCGTCATGGTGGAGCGGCGCGCGGAGGAGCCCGTCATCCCACCCCGGCTCTTCCGCAGCCGCAACTTCGCGCTCGCCCAGCTCCTCAGCTTCCTGGTCGGCGCGGGCATGCTCACCGCCATGAACTACCTGCCGCAGTACCTGCAGTTCGTCCGCGGCCGGTCGTCCACGGCCAGCGGCCTGCTGCTGCTCCCGCTGATGCTGGGCATGGTCGCCGTCCAACTGGTCACCGGCCGGCTCATCGCCCGCACCGGTCGCTACCGGCACTACCCGATCCTCGGCGGCGCGCTGATGACCGCGGGCGCGCTCCTCCTGCTGCTGCTCGACGTGGACACGCCCACGGCCCTCGCCTCGGCGCTCACCGTCGTCCTGGGCGCCGGCATGGGCTTCCTGATGCAGTCGACGATGCTGATCACGATGTACAGCGCGGAGCGGCGCGACATGGGGGCGGCGAGCGGCACGGTCACGCTCGTGCGCACCATCGGCGGCTCGCTCGGCGTGGCCGCGCTCGGCGCGGTGTTCAGCTCGCGGCTGACCGGAACGGACCCCGGCCTGACGCCGGCGCAGGCGGACGCCCTTCCCGCGCCGGTACGGGAGGCCTTCCGGGCGGCGGTGACGAGCGGCGTCCACGGGGTCCTGCTCGGCACGGCCGTGCTCGCCGCGCTCGCCTTCGCCGCCGCCTGGTTCGTACGGGAGATCCCGCTGCGGGCCTCCGCTACGGAAGCAGCCCCTGCGTCAGCGGACCGGCCACCGGCAGATCGGACACCGCTCCGCCCTTCGTGACGTGGTCGGTCACGAGGTTCGTACCGACCGGCTTGAAGTCGGCGACCTGGGTGCCGAGGCCGTTGTCGAGGGGGTCGACGCCGGTGTTGGCCAGCGGGTCGAGCTGGAGCCGGGTCAGCGGGCCCACCCCTTGGGTGACGCCGGCCAGCGCACCCGCCCCGGCCGCGCCGGCGTCCGTCCTGCTCAGCGAGTCCACGGGCAGCGGCACAGGGGCCACGGCCTGGGCGGCGGCACCCGCGCCGAGCACGGCGGCGCCGGCCGCCGTGACGCCGAGACCGGCCCTCAGCAGGGCGCTGCGGCGAGAGGTCCGGGGTTCTGCGTGACGCGCCATGAAGATCCTTCCAGCGGGTGAGCGAGCGGGCACCGACAGTAGTCGAGGTGTGATGCTCGATACCAACGGCCTTCCTCGGTGGTCCCCTGGACGGGGGAATGCCTCACACTGGTGTTCCGTGAGTTCCCAACCGATCCCGACCCGGGTCGTCCTGCTCGCGGGCCCCTCCGGCTCCGGCAAGTCGTCCCTCGCCGCCGTCACCGGCCTTCCGGTCCTGCGCCTCGACGATTTCTACAAGGAGGGCGACGACCCGTCGCTCCCACTCGTCGACGGCAGCACGGACATCGACTGGGACTCCCCACGGTCCTGGGACGCGGACGCCGCCGTCTCCGCGATCGTCGAGCTGTGCCGTACGGGGCGGACCGACGTCCCGGTGTACGACATCGGCACCAGCTCCCGCACGGGCCGCGACCGCCTCGACATCGAGCGGACGCCGCTGTTCGTCGCGGAGGGCATCTTCGCGGCGGAGATCGTGACCCGCTGCCGCGACCTCGACGTCCTCGCGGACGCGCTGTGCCTGCGCGGCCGCCCGTCGACGACGTTCCGGCGCCGGCTCGCGCGGGACCTCCGCGAAGGGCGCAAGTCCGTGCCGTTCCTGTTGCGCCGCGGCTGGCGCCTGATGCGCGCCGAGCGCGCGATCGTCGCCCGGCAGGCCGCCCTGGGCGCCCACCCCTGCGCCAAACCGGAGGCCCTGGGCCGCCTGGCCGCCGCAGCAGCCGGCCGCCACCGCACCCCAGCCCCGAACTGACCCCACCACCGTGTGGGCAATCGTCCCGCTGGGCGGGACGGGTGGGCACACGGGACGGCGCTCTTGGCGGCGCCTCCGCCTTCCGTCCCCTGACCCGCACCACGTCGAGCGCCGTGCCTGCGGTGCGGGTCCAGGCGCGGAAGCCTGGGCCCGGCACGGGGCGCCGTCCGTTGTGCCCACCCGTTCCGCCCTTGCGGAACGTATGCCCACAACGAGGTGGGTCGGGGGCGCCGACCCACGCGGCGGGGTACCCGCCCGGCGGGCGGGCGCGCCCACGGCGGGGTCGGCTGCCCGTGGCGCACGCGCACGCAAAGACGACGCGGGTCGTGCAAGCCCCCCGGCTTGTACGACCCGCGTCGTGTTTCCCCCGTACCCCCGTACGGCCCGCAGCAGCCCCGTTCCCCCGTAAGCCCCCGCAGGTCCCGCCCCCCGACCTTCAGGCCACCAGCTCGCCGAAGGACTCCTCCTCGTCACGGCCGAAGCTCAGCACCTCGTCCTCGCGCAGTCGCCGCAGCGAGCGCCAGATGCTCGACTTCACCGTGCCGACACTGATGTCCAGGATCTCCGCGATCTCCGGATCGGTCCGGCCCTCGTAGTAGCGCAGCACCAGCATGGTCCGCTGGAGCTCGGGCAGGCGGGCCAGGGCCTGCCACAGGACCGCGCGCAGCTCCGTACCCCGCATCGCGTCCGTCTCGCCGACCGTCTCCGGCAGCTCCTCGGTCGGGTACTCGTTGAGCTTGCGCCGGCGCCAGGCGCTGATGTGCAGGTTGGTCATGGTGCGGCGGAGGTATCCGCCGACCGCGGCCTTGTCGCTGATCCGGTCCCAGGCGCGGTACGTGGAGAACAGCGCGCTCTGCAGCAGGTCCTCGGCCTCGAAACGGTCACCGGTGAGGTGGTAGGCGGTGGCGTACAGGGAGGCACGACGCTCCTGGACGTAAGCCGTGAACTCGGCTTCCGAACAGCCCGTGCGCTCCCCCGTGACCTCCCCGTACGCCGCTCCCCCGTCAGCAACGGCCACCATGTACGGCGCCTTGCGCTGACGCCCGACGCTGCGAACGCACCCCCGCCCGTTCACACCGCCGGACTTCTCCGTGCTCCGCACGACGTCGTGGAGACGCGTGACAACTGCGCTTGAGGTGGTGCTGTGCAGTGCGTTCATCTCGCGCCCCCCGTCGGTTGGAGTGTGTTTCGGTCCGTATGCCAAGAAGCTTGCCCGCCGGACTTCATGGCGTTGTCCGCCGACTGTCACAGCCGTGTCACAGGGGACGGAACAGATGCGAGTCCGCGAGCGGTCGATCTCGGACGGCCCCATGAGACAGAATGTCGGCGTGCCTTTTCTGCTGCTGATCGAGGACGACGACGCCATCCGCACGGCCCTCGAACTCTCCCTGTCCCGGCAGGGTCACCGGGTGGCCACCGCCGCGACGGGCGAGGACGGCCTCCAGCTGCTGCGTGAGCAGCGGCCGGACCTGGTCGTGCTCGACGTCATGCTGCCCGGCATCGACGGTTTCGAGGTCTGCCGGCGCATCCGCCGGACCGACCAGTTGCCGATCATTCTGCTGACCGCGCGCAGCGACGACATCGACGTGGTCGTCGGGCTCGAGTCCGGTGCCGACGACTACGTGGTCAAGCCGGTGCAGGGCCGGGTCCTGGACGCCCGCATCCGGGCCGTGCTGCGGCGCGGGGAGCGCGAGTCGACGGACTCGGCGACGTACGGCTCCCTGGTGATCGACCGGTCGGCGATGACGGTCACCAAGAACGGCGAGGACCTCCAGCTCACCCCGACCGAGCTGCGGCTGCTCCTGGAGCTGAGCCGGCGGCCCGGACAGGCGCTGTCCCGCCAGCAGTTGCTGCGGCTCGTGTGGGAGCACGACTACCTCGGCGACTCGCGGCTCGTCGACGCCTGTGTGCAGCGGCTGCGCGCCAAGGTGGAGGACGTGCCGTCCTCGCCGACGCTCATCCGTACCGTGCGCGGGGTCGGTTACCGGCTGGACGTCCCTGCGTGAGCAAGGGGATCTACACACGGCTGCGTCTCTCCAGCCTGCGGCTGCGGCTCGTCATCGTCTTCGCCCTGGTCGCGCTCACCGCGGCCGTCGCCGCCTCCGGCATCGCGTACTGGCTCAACCGGGAGGCGGTGCTGACCCGTACCCAGGACGGGGCGCTCAACGACTTCCGGCAGGAGATGCAGAACCGGGCGGCGACGCTGCCGCTGCGGCCCACCCAGGACGACCTGCGGCGGACCGCCGAGGCGATGGCGAGCGGCAGCGCCAACTACCAGGTGCTGCTGCTCGGCGAGCGGGCCGCGGGCAAGCCGATCGTGGGCGCCTCGGACCCGGACGACTTCACCCTGGCCGACGTGCCGCGCTCGCTGCGGGAGGCCGTGGACACGAAGCGGCCGGTGACGGACGCCAACGCGTATCCGTACCACCTGTTCTGGCAGCGCACGGAGCGGAACGGGACGCCGTACCTGGTCGGCGGGACGCGGATCGACGGCGGCGGGCCCGCCGGCTACATGTTCAAGTCGCTGGCCGCCGAGAAGGCCGATCTGAACTCGCTCGCCTGGTCGTTGGGGATCGCCACCGCGCTCGCGGTGGCCGGTTCCGTACTGCTCGCGCAGGTCGCGGCGACGACCGTGCTGCGCCCGGTGCACCGGCTCGGCGAGGCCGCCCGGCAGCTCGGCGAGGGCAAGCTCGACACCCGGCTGCGGGTCACCGGGGCGGACGAACTGGCCGATCTCTCCCGTACGTTCAACAGCGCGGCCGAGTCGCTGCAGAAGAAGGTCGCGGACATGAGCGCGCGGGAGGAGTCCTCGCGGCGTTTCGTGGCCGACATGTCGCACGAGCTGCGGACCCCGCTGACCGCGCTGACGGCCGTCACCGAGGTCCTGGAGGACGAGCAGGACTCCCTGGACCCGATGATCGCCCCGGCGGTGGCCCTCGTGGTGAGCGAGACCCGGCGCCTCAACGACCTGGTGGAGAACCTGATGGAGGTGACCCGCTTCGACGCGGGCACGGCGCGGCTCGTCCTCGACGAGGTGGACATCGCGGACCAGATCACCGCGTGCATCGACGCGCGGGCCTGGCTGGACGCGGTGGACCTCGACGCGGAGCGCGGGATCGTGGCGCCGCTCGACCCGCGCCGCCTCGACGTGATCCTGGCGAACCTGATCGGGAACGCGCTGAAGCACGGCGGTTCGCCGGTGCGTGTCTCGGTCCGCACGGAGGACGAGGAGCTCGTCATCGCGGTGCGCGACCACGGGCCCGGCATCCCCGAGGAGGTGCTGCCGCACGTCTTCGACCGCTTCTACAAGGCGAGCGCGTCCCGGCCGCGGTCCGAGGGCAGCGGGCTCGGCCTGTCGATCGCCATGGAGAACGCGCTGATCCACGGCGGCTCGATCACGGCCTCGAACTCGGTCGGCGAGGACGGGAAGGTCGACGGCGCGGTGTTCGTGCTGCGGCTGCCCCTGGACGCCTCGGGGATCACGCGCGAGGTGCAGACGCGCAGCAGCCAGGGCGAGGTGGAGGAAGCGTGAGGCGTCGCGTCTATGTCATGGCGGCGGCGCTCACCGCGCTGGTCACCGGCTGCGGGATCCGGACCACGTCGGT
The DNA here is from genome assembly GCF_049913175.1 of Streptomyces sp. R-07. Lineage (NCBI taxonomy): Bacteria > Bacillati > Actinomycetota > Actinomycetes > Kitasatosporales > Streptomycetaceae > Streptomyces > Streptomyces sp. R-07. Next base: position 4,980,179 of record NZ_CP183978.1, on the reverse strand, counting down.
CCCGGTCGACGCGGGCGCGGCCCCGTCCCGGGTCCCGTGCAGCGTGACCGAGGACGGTACGACGGGGCCGGCAGCGCAGGGCGTGCCGGTCCGGGTGTTCCTGGTCTGCGGCTCGGAGCTGGAGGCGGTGGACCGCCGGTCGCCGCTGCCGGAGGAGAAGGCGGGCGGCGATCCCGTGCGGACGGCCGGGGGGCTGCTCGCGCAGCTGCTCGCCGAGCCCTCGGAGAGCGAGCGGCAGGCCGGTTTCACGACCGAGGTGCGCGGCCCGCTGACGGTGGGCGCCGCGCACCGGGGCGACCCGGCGGGCTCGCTGCGGCTGAGCCGGCAGCCGGAGGACCTGGCGCCGACGGCGCTGTCGCAGATCGTCTGCACGTTCGCGGAGAGCTCGGCGGGCGCGGGCGGCCACACGGTCCTGCTCGGCGGCCCGGGGCCGTACGCCCCGAAGCGCTACCGCTGCACGCCGGAACTCCGCGAACGCCCGGAGTCCTCCCCACCGACGGCCCCGGCCCCGAGCCCTTCAGCGAGCTGACCCCACCCCCGTGTGGGCAATCGTCCCGCAGGGCGGGACGGGTGGGCACACGGGACGGCGCCCGCTGCGGGCGCCTCCGCCCCCTGCACCTACCCGCACCCTCGGGAGCCGCACGACGTGGTGCGGGTCAAAGCGCGGAAGCCTGGGCCCGGCAAAGGGCGCCGTCCGTTGTGCCCCCTCCCCCAAGCTCTCGGCTTCGCTCGAGCAGGGGGACCCCCATCGCCCCAGCGGAACGACTGCCCACAACGGGCGGGGCGCGGGCCCAGCGGAACGACTGCCCACAACGGGGGCGACGGGGCGCGGAACCGATTCCGCTGTTCCGGGCGTCTTGGGGGGCGTGCAGCGTCAAGGTTCGGGCGGCAGTGCCGCCGTGGTCGTCCGCGTGGCGGGGTTCGTCCTCCTCCTCGCGCATCTGCTGCTCGTCGCCTGGGTCAGCCTGCGCCCACGGGACGTGGCCTGGGTGACCCCGCCGAACACGATCCCGCTGCACGGCCTGCGCGCCGACCTCGCGCTCCCCGCCGCCGAGGCCGCCCGGCTGATCGGCGAGGGCCTGCTGCTCCTGGCCCCGCTCGGGGTGCTGCTCCCGATGGCCGACGGCCGGCTCCATGTCTCCGGCTGGGCCTCCCTGACCCGTACGACCGCCGCGGGCGCGCTGGTGTCGCTGGCCGTGGAGCTCCTGCAGACCGCGGTGCCGGGTCAGGTGGTGGACGTGGACTCGGTGCTCCTGAACACGGCGGGCGTCGCGCTCGCGCATCTCCTGGTGGTCCCGGCCGGCCGGACCCGGATGCGCCGCAGGTGGGAGGCGGGGCGGGCGTCCTCCTCCGCGGGGAGCACGCCGGACCGGGACTCCGCCCTGCTGCGGAACGAGGGTTCTCAGGGTGCGACCCCGACGATTACCAGGGTCCCGATCGCCCCGTAGACCGACGCTTCGTCCCCCCTCGCGGCGGCAGTATGGAGTCATCGGGAGGTCGCAAGGAGCGGCTCCCGGACCGATTCCGAAGGAGCCCACCATGGCCGCACTGACCCGCCCCCGTGACGGACGCGTGCTCGGCGGAGTGTGCGCGGCGCTGGCCCGGCGCTTCGGCACCTCCGCGACGACGATGCGTCTGATCTTCCTGGCCTCGTGCCTGCTGCCCGGCCCCCAGTTCCTGATCTACCTGGGTCTGTGGATCTTCCTGCCGGCGGAGAAGACCGCGAGCACGGCCTGGTAGCCGCTCGACCGTACCGACCTCACGCCGAAGGGGCGCGTACCCGGATGACGGGTGCGCGCCCCTTCGGCGTCGTACGGAGCGGGTCAGCCGATCGGCAGGCCGCCGGCGAGGCCACCGATCGGCAGGCCGCCGAGGAGGCCGCCGAGCGGGGTGGCGCCGAGGCCGCCGGCGGCGGCGTCGAGCGGGAGGTTCTGGGTGGCCTGGCCGGCGGCGGCCGGGAGGGTCTTCACGCCCTGGTCGACACCCTGGCCGAGGGCGCCCTGGCCGGCGCCGAGGGACTCGGATGCGCCGTCGGGGAGCGTGGTGAGGCCGTCACCGAGCGGGACGGCCTGGGTCACCGTGCCGAGCGCGTCGGCGTCGAGCGGCAGGGACGGCGCTGCGGAGGCCGTGCCGGCGGCGGCAGCGGCGAAAGCGGCACCGAGAGCGGCGACACCGAGCTTCTTGGCGGTGGACTGCTTCATCAGAAAATCTTCCTTGGGGAATCCGGGGGCTTCGGGGAAAAGCCGGGAGGGGAAATCCTGGGAATCGAGAGCGGCTCTGCAACCTAACCAGGGAACGTCGCCTCCGCAAACACCGGAAAGCGGCCGGGTGTCGCAACGACCCGGCCGCTCCCTTCCCCTTCGCGGGGCGTCTTTCAGTCCGTCGCGCGGGAAGACTCGCTGGTCGTGGCGGTCTGCTGGAACAGCCATTCGGACTTGAGCTCGGCGTATCCGGGCTTGATGACCTCGTTGATCATGGCGAGTCGTTCATCGAAAGGAATGAACGCTGATTTCATCGCATTGACAGTGAACCACTGCATGTCGTCGAGCGTGTAATCGAATGCCTCGGTCAGCAGCTCGAATTCCCGGCTCATGCTCGTCCCGCTCATGAGCCGGTTGTCGGTGTTGACCGTGGCCCGGAAGTGGAGCGTGCGGAGCAGGCCGATGGGGTGCTCGGCGAAGGAGGCGGCGGCGCCGGTCTGGAGGTTGGAGGAGGGGCACATCTCCAGCGGGATGCGCTTGTCGCGGACGTAGGCCGCGAGGCGGCCCAGGCGGACCGAGCCGTCGTCGGCGACCTCGATGTCGTCGATGATCCGCACGCCGTGGCCGAGCCGGTCGGCGCCGCACCACTGGAGCGCCTGCCAGATCGAGGGCAGCCCGAAGGCCTCGCCCGCGTGGATCGTGAAGTGGTTGTTCTCCCGCTTGAGGTACTCGAAGGCGTCGAGGTGGCGGGTGGGCGGGTAGCCGGCCTCGGCGCCCGCGATGTCGAAGCCGACGACGCCGGAGTCGCGGTAGCGGTTGGCGAGTTCGGCGATCTCCAGCGCGCGGGCGGCGTGCCGCATGGCGGTCAGGAGGGCGCCGACGCGGATGCGGTGGCCGTTGGCCCTGGCCTGTCGCTCGCCCTCGCGGAAGCCCTCGTTGACGGCCTCCACGACCTCTTCGAGGGTGAGACCGCCTTCCAGGTGCTGCTCGGGGGCGTAGCGCACCTCCGCGTACACGACGCCGTCCTCGGCGAGGTCGACGGCGCACTCGGCGGCGACCCGGAAGAGGGCGTCCCGGGTCTGCATGACGGCGCAGGTGTGCGCGAAGGTCTCCAGGTACCGCTCCAGGGAGCCGGAGTCGGCGGCTTCGCGGAACCAGATGCCGAGCTTGTCGGGCTCCGTCTCGGGGAGCTGCTCGTAGCCCTGCTCCTGGGCGAGTTCGATGATCGTGCCGGGGCGCAGTCCGCCGTCGAGGTGGTCGTGGAGCAGCACCTTCGGGGCACGGCGGATCTGGTCCGCGGTGGGGACGTTGGGGGTCTGGCTCGTCATTTCCGCACTCTAGCCCCTACGCGCGTAGAACGCCGCTCGTGGCGCCGTTTTTCTCCTGGCGGCGCGAGGACCGGCCGTCCTAGCCTGCCCGTATGACTTCCACGAGCAACGCGTCCGAACTGCCGCGCATCCACCGCTTCCTGTCCGACTTCCACCGCCGGCAGGCCGCCCGTACCGTCGAGTTCCCCGGCGCCGTCGCGGTGCTCGACGACGCCTACCGGCACTCCCGGGGGAACAACCACGTGCTCGCGTACGGCGCCGTGGACCCGGAGGCGCTGCCCGGGTACGCGGACGAGGCGCAGAGCCATCTCCCGTACCGCTTCGCCTACGTCCTCGACGAGTCCGTCGCCGCCGCCTGCTTGGCGCCCATGGAGCGGGCCGGGTTCCGGCACGCCACCACGCTGATCATGGCGCACACCGCCCCGGTGCCGGAGCACGGCGGGGCGCGGGAGGTGGACTTCGACGAGCTGCGGGGACCGGTGACGGCGTCCTGGCCGCGGTTCGCCCCGGAGGCGCCGCAGGAGCACATCCGCGACCTGGTGGAGCGACGGGTGGCGCGGCGGCGCGGCGCCGACGTCGTGCGCTTCTTCGCCGCGTACACCCCGGAGGGCGAGGTGGCCGCGTGGGTCGACCTGTACATGAACCCGGAGACGGGGATCGCGCAGATCGAGGACCTGGTCACCGTGGAGGCCCACCTGAAGCAGGGGTACGCCGGGAAGGTCCTGGACACGGCGCTGCACGAGGCCGCCGCCGCGGGCTGCGCCACCCGCTTCCTCACCGCGTTCGCGGGCGACTGGCCGCACACCTGGTACGGCCGGAAGGGCTTCACGGTCATCGGCTCGGTGGCCCGCTTCGAACGGACTGCCTGAGCACGGCCGTTCGAGCCGCGCGGCAGTGATGCGTAACAGTGACCGCGCGTACGGCTGGCGTACACCTCCGCTTCTGAGACTGTTCTGTCATGGCGCACTTCGCACTCGTGGGGCCGCCCGAGGCACGGAGACCCCGGCTCGGACGGCCTGTTGGAGGTTCCCGCACGTCGGCGGCGGTGGGCGGCGTGGTGCTGCTCCTGCCGGACGGCGAGCCGGTGTCGGCACGCCGGGCCTCCGCGCGGGCGCACACGGCGATGCTCCCGCTGGGCCGCGGCCTGGTCCGGGCGGGCCGGTCCGAGGGGCTCGCCGCGCACGTGGTGCGCTACCGGGCGCGCGGCTGGAACGGCGCGGACGCGGACCTCGTGGCGGACGCCACCTGGGCGGTCGCGGAGGCGGTACGCCGCTACGGCGACGTCCCGGTCTGCCTCGTCGGGCACGGGATGGGGGCGCGTGCTGCGCTGCGGGCGGCCGGGCATCCGGCGGTCGGCGCGGTCCTCGCGCTCGCGCCGTGGCTGCCGGAGGACGATGTGGCGGCGGAGCCGGAGCCGGTGCGGCAGCTGGTGGGGCGCAGGGTGCTGCTCGTGCACGGCACGAACGACGCGCGGACGGACCCGGAGCTGTCGTTCCGGTTCGCCGAGCGGGCGAAGAAGGCGAACCGGGACACCTGCCGCTTCGAGGTCCACTCGGACGGGCACGCGCTGCGCCAGTACGCGGCCGAGGTCCGGGCCCTCGCCTCGGACTTCGTGCTCGGCGCCCTGTTCTCCCGGCCGGTCGCCCGCCCGCTGACCGACGCGATGGCCGCTCCCCCGCCGCTCGGCCTGCGGATGCCCCTGGCGGCGGGCTTCGGGGGTGGCCTCGGCTCCCGCCGACGGTGACGGCCACCCCGGGCGGGGCTTACAGAGCGGCCCTCACGCCGGCGGTGACGGCTCCTTCGGGAGCAGGTGGCCGCGCCGGCTGAGCAGGAACTTCTTGAAGGCGGCCACCGGGGCCGTGTCCGGGTGGCCGTCGAGCCAGGCGACGCCGATCTCGCGGACCGCGCGCGGCGCGGTGACGGTGAGTTCGACGACGCCGGGGCGGGGGACGGCGGGCGGTGGCAGCAGGGCGACACCGAGCCCGGCGGCGACCAGGCCGCGCAGGGTCTCGGCCTCCTCGCCCTCGAAGGCGACCCGGGGCTTGAAGCCGGCCTCCGCGCACAGGTCGTCGGTGATGCGGCGGAGCCCGTACCCCGGTTCCAGGGTCACGAAGGTCTCGTCCGCGGCCTCGGCGAGGCGCACCCGCTTGCGGCCCGCGAGCCGGTGGTCGTCGGGGACGACGAGCCGCAGCCGCTGTTCGTCGAGGCGCCGGGCGACCAGGTCGGGGGCGTCCGGCACGGGGGAGGTCAGGCAGAGGTCGAGGTCCCCGGCCCGCAGCCGCTCGATCATGGCCTCGCCGTAGTTCTGGACGAGGGTGAAGCGGATCCGGGGGTGGTCGACGCGGAAGGCGCGGATGAGGCCGGGGACGGTCTCGGAGCCCATGGTGTGCAGGAAGCCGAAGGCGACGCGTCCTGCGGTCGGGTCGGCGTCGGCGCGTACGGTGTCGGCGGCCCGTTCCACCTCGGCGAGGGCCCGCTCGGCGGCGGTCAGGAAGCGGCGCCCGGCGGGGGTGAGGGAGACCGTCCGGCCGCGGCGGGCGAAGAGACTGACGCCGAGGTCCTGTTCGAGCCGGACCATCGCCCGCGAGAGCGTCGACTGCGGCACGCCCATCTCGGCCGCGGCGCGGGTCACGTGCTCGTGCCGGGCGACGGCGGCGAAGTACGCGAGCCGCGGCGCGAGCAGCAGTCCCATGTCTTCTTCGTTACTGTTCGGTGACAGGCGAGGCTGTGACCTGTACTCATGCACCATGGGAACGATTACAGCAGTTCCGTGCATTGGACGCATGAACCGGGCCGTCCTAGGTTCGTGACATGCCTTCCGCCAGTACCAAGGCGGCCGCCACCACCGCGTCCGCCGACACCCGCCTCTCCCCCGGTGCCCCCGGCTACCGCCGGATGAGCCTCGCGCTCTTCGCCGCCGGACTGGCCACCTTCGCCCTCCTCTACTCCACGCAGGCCCTCCTCCCGGCCATCTCGGCCGAGTTCGGCGCCACCGCCTCCGCCGCCTCCTGGACGGTCTCCGCCGCGACCGGCGCCCTCGCCCTCTGCGTCCTGCCGCTCAGCGCCCTCTCGGAGCGCTTCGGGCGGCGCGCGATGATGACCGCCTCGCTCTCGACCGCCGTCGCCGTGGCCCTCCTGGTGCCGCTCGCCCCGAACCTGGAGTCCCTGATCGCGCTGCGCGCGGTGCAGGGCGCGGCGCTCGCCGGTCTCCCGGCCTCCGCGATGGCGTTCCTCGCCGAGGAGGTACGGCCGAAGGCGCTGATCGCCGCGATCGGCCTGTTCGTGGCGGGCAACTCGATCGGCGGCATGAGCGGCCGGCTCGTGACCGGCTGGGTCGCCCAGATGTGGGGCTGGCGCGCGGGTCTGGCCGCCGTCGGCCTGACCTCCCTGCTGTGCGCGCTCGCCTTCCGGGCGCTGCTCCCGAAGGCCCGGCACTTCACCCCCGGCACGCTCAACCCGAAGGCACTCGCCCGGACCGTCCGGGGGCACCTCGCCGACCCGCTCCTGATGCGCCTGTACGTGATCGGCGCGCTGTTCATGACGGTCTTCGGCGCCGTGTACACGGTGATCGGCTACCGCCTGGTGGAGGCGCCGTTCTCGCTCCCGCAGGGCGTGATCGGCTCGATCTTCCTGATCTACCTGGTCGGCACGGTCTCCTCGGCGGCCGCCGGCAAGCTGGTCGGGCGGCTCGGCCGGCGCGGGGCGCTGTACCTGGCGGTCTCGACGACGACGGCGGGCCTGCTGTTCTCGCTGTCCGACGCGCTCGTCCTCGTGCTCGCGGGCCTGGTCCTGATCACGGCCGGCTTCTTCGCGGGCCACGCGGTCGCCTCCTCCTCGGTGAGCCGCACGGCGAAGACGGGCCGCGCGCAGGCCTCGGCGCTGTACCAGTCCGCGTACTACCTGGGCAGCAGCGCGGGCGGCACGCTCGGCGCGATCGCCTTCCACGCGGGCGGCTGGGCGGGCACGGTCCTGATCGGCCTGGTCGCGGTCCTCGGTGTCGTCTCGGTCACCCTGTACGGCTCGCACAGCGCGCGCGTCGCGGCGCGGCGCCTGCACCTGGCGGCCTGACCGGATTCGCCCTCTCCCGTAGAGGCGCTGCAACCGTCACACTCCCCCGTACGTCCTCAAATACAGGGACTCGAGGGGGAGTTGACGATCATGAAAAGAATCGCGCGACGCATAGGGAGAAGGGCGGGCATCGCCGCCGGGATCACGTCGCTCGTGGTGCCGATGACGATCGCGCTCGGTACGGCCCCGGCGCAGGCTGCGTCCTGCAACGTGACGACGGGGCCGTACCAGAAGCAGGTCGAGAAGTTCCTCGGACGGCCGGTCGACGGGCGCCAGTCGCTCGCCGACTGTCAGGCCATCCGGGCCTTCCAGGCGAAGCACGGCATCACCCCGACCGCCGGGTACGCCGGGCCGATCACCTGGCGCACCATGAACACGATGCTCCAGCAGCGGGCGGCCGGCACCAACCCCAACCGCGCGGGCACCTGCCCGACCAACCGGGGCCGGATCGCCTGCGTCGACCTGACCCGCCAGCTGAGCTGGATCCAGGACGGCGCGCGCCTCAAGTACGGACCGGTGCCGGTGCGCACGGGCAAGGACGGCACCGAGACCCGTACCGGCTCGAAGAAGATCTACTGGCGGAACATCAACCACTGGTCGACGATCTACCACGTCTCCATGCCGTACTCGCAGTTCTTCGACGGCGGCCAGGCCTTCCACTCGACCACCAAGTCCATGTGGAACCCGCCGGGTTCGGGCGGCTGCGTCAACATGCGGCCGGCGGACGCGAAGGCGTACTGGAACCTGCTCAGGAACGGTGACGACGTCTTCGTCTACGGACGCAAGCCGGGAACCTGACCCCGGCTGTCAGTCCGCTGCGGTAGCTTCCCTCTCACCGGCACCGAACGGGTGCCGGTGAGGGGTGAGTGGGGTGTGGACCCGATGAGCGACGCCGCGACCGCGACGACCGACGAACTCGACAAGTACCGCAGGGAGCTGACCGGTTACTGCTACCGGATGCTCGGATCCTCCTTCGAGGCGGAGGACGCGGTGCAGGACACGATGGTGCGCGCCTGGAAGGCCATCGACTCCTTCGAGGGCCGCTCCTCGCTGCGGTCCTGGCTGTACCGGATCGCCACCAACGTCTGCCTGGACGCGCTGAACGCCGGCAACCGGAGGGCGCGGCCGATGGATCTGACCTCCCCGACGCCGGTGGCGCAGGCGCAGCTCGTCAAGCAGCCGGAGGTCACCTGGCTGGAGCCGATGCCCGACGGGCGGGTGCTGCCCTCGGCCGGGGACCCGGCGGAGACGGCGCTGTCCCGGGAGTCCGTACGGCTCGCGTTCGTGGCCGCGCTCCAGCACCTGCCGCCCAAGCAGCGGGCCGTGCTCATCCTGCGGGAGGTGCTCGCCTGGAAGGCGAGCGAGGTCGCCGAGCTCCTCGACACCTCCGTCGCCTCGGTCAACAGCGCCCTCCAGCGGGCCCGCGCGACCCTCGCCGAGCAGGCGCCGGCCGCCTCCGACACGGCGAACCCGCTGGACGAGGAGCAGAAGGCGCTCCTGGAGCGCTATGTCGCGGCCTTCGAGGGCTACGACATGAAGGCGCTGACGGCGCTCCTCCACGAGGACGCGACGATGTCCATGCCGCCGTACGACCTGTGGCTCCAGGGCCACGACGACATCGTGGGCTGGATGCTGGGCGTCGGCGACGTGTGCCGGGGCTCGAAGCTGGTCGCGACCGTGGCGAACGGCTCGCCGGCCTTCGCCCACTACCACCCGGATCCGGCGGGCGGCTTCAGTCCGTGGGCGCTGATCGTCCTGGAGCTTCGGGACGGGAAGGTCGGCGGGATGGACTTCTTCCTGGACACCGAGCGCTGGTTCCCGCTGTTCGACCTGCCGGCGCGGCTGGAGGCCTAGCCTCCCAGGGTTGCGTCCAGGCCGGTGAGGAGGAGCAGGGCCCGGAGCTCGGGGCCTGCTCCGTGGAACCGGATCCGGTGACCGCTGCGCCCCGCGGCGAGCTTCAGCCGGGCGAGGGCGTCGACGGCGGCGAGATCGGCGTGCGCGAGGGCGCCGACCTCGCAGACGACCTGGCCGGGCGGGGCCGCGGCGATCTCGGCGGAGAGCCGGGCGACGTCCTCCCGGCCGGGCCGGGCGGGCAGGGTCACGACGAGCGGTTGACTGGTGTCCACGTCCGTACGACCGGCCGGGCGCCCGGAACTCATCGCTAGGCTCTCGATCATGACTCACGAGCCTGTCGAACTGGTGATCTTCGACTGTGACGGTGTTCTGGTGGACAGCGAGCGGATCTACTGCCGGGTGGACCGCGAGGTGTTCGCCTCCCTGGGGGCGGAGTTCACCGAGGCGGAGGTGGTCGAGCACTTCGTCGGCTCCTCCCACGAGATGCTCACCGCGATCGTGGAGGAGCGGCGCGGCCGCCCCCTGGAGCCCGGCTGGCAGGCTCCCTTCAAGCAGCGGTACGAGGACGCGCTGGACGCGGAGCTGACGGCCGTGGAGGGCGTCACGGACGTCCTGGACGCCGTGTCCGTCCCGTACTGCCTCGCCTCCAACGGCAGCCACACCAGCATCCGCAAGAACCTCGGCCGCGCCGGGCTGCTCGACCGCTTCGAGGGCCGGATGTTCAGCGCGCGTGACGTCGCCCGGGGCAAGCCGGCCCCGGACCTCTTCCTGCACGCGGCCGCCACGATGGGCGTCGCGCCGGAGCGCTGCGCGGTCGTCGAGGACAGCCCGTACGGCGTCCAGGCCGCCCGCACGGCCGGCATGCGTGCCTTCGGCTACTGCGGCGGCCTGACCCGCGCGGACCGCCTGATGGGCCCGCGGACGGTGGTCTTCGACCACATGCGGGAGCTGCCGGGGTTGCTGCTCAGCTGACGGGGAACTCGGCGGTGTCGAGGATGAGGTCGAAGGGGGCGGGGAGGTGGATCTCCCGGCCGAACTCGACCACGTCGAGGACGCGGTAGAGGCCGTTCTCCGGCTCACCGTAGAGGGTGACGGTGGGGCGGCCAGCGTGCCAGCGGTCGATGAGCAGGTAGAACGGCACTCCAGCAGTCGCATGTCCCTGGAGCTTCACGACCCTGTCGTGGTTCGCGTTCCCCTGCGAGGTGATCTCGACAACGAGTTCGGCCTCCGCGGCCGCAAGGCCGTGGCCAGCCTCACGCACGGACTTCTTGGGCGCCACAAGGACGTCCGGAACGAACATTCCCTGGCGCGGGGGAACAGCGACGGGCTGTGTCCGGTAGACGCCCCAGTCCCGCGGAATCACCGGGTACAGCGCCCGAATGATGTCATCGGCGATGTCGTTGTGGATGCCGGACGGCGACGGTGCCGCGGTGACGATCCCCGATGATCTCCACCTTGCAGCCCTCGGGCCAGTCCATCGACTTCCAGCGACGGACCAGGTCCTCCCAGCCATCGCCCTGGTCGGGCTGGGGCTCGGCAGCGAGTGCGCTCACGGCGTGCTCCCCAATCGGTCGTCACCGATCCCAGCACGCCGAACGGGACCGGTGGGGGTCCACCGGCCCCGTTCACCCGAAGGTGTCGTAGGCATATGCCTCGGCTCAGGCGATGCGGTCCAGGACGATCGGGTTCGGGGTGAACTCCGTGCCCGGGGCCGCGATGTCCCAGGCACCCGTCAGGGACGACAGCGCGTAGTCGAACTTCTCCGGGGTGTCCGTGTGGAGGGTGAGCAGCGGCTGGCCCGCCGTCACCGTGTCGCCCGGCTTCGCGTGGAGCTCGACGCCCGCGCCCGCCTGCACCGGGTCCTCCTTGCGGGCGCGGCCCGCGCCCAGGCGCCAGGCGGCGATGCCGATGTCGTACGCGTCCAGGCGGGTGAGGACACCCGTGGACGGGGCCGTGACGACGTGCTGCTCGCGGGCGACCGGGAGGGTCGCGTCCGGGTCGCCGCCCTGGGCCGCGATCATCCGGCGCCAGACGTCCATCGCCGAGCCGTCCGCGAGGGCCTTCGCCGGGTCGGCGTCCTTGATGCCGGCCGCGGTCAGCATCTCGGCCGCCAGGGCGATCGTCAGATCGACGACGTCCTTCGGGCCGCCGCCGGCCAGGACCTCGACGGACTCGCGGACTTCGAGCGCGTTGCCGGCGGTCAGGCCGAGCGGGGTGGACATGTCGGTGAGGAGGGCGACCGTCTTCACGCCGCTGTCCGTGCCGAGGCCCACCATCGTCCGCGCCAGCTCGCGCGCGTCCTCGATGTTCTTCATGAAGGCGCCGGTGCCGACCTTGACGTCCAGGACCAGGGAGCCGGTGCCCTCGGCGATCTTCTTCGACATGATGGACGAGGCGATCAGCGGGATCGCCTCGACCGTGCCCGTCACGTCGCGGAGCGCGTACAGCTTCTTGTCCGCGGGGGCCAGGCCGTCGCCCGCCGCGCAGATCACCGCGCCCGTGGTGTCGAGGACGTGCAGCATCTCCTCGTTGGAGAGCAGCGCGCGCCAGCCCGGGATCGACTCCAGCTTGTCGAGCGTGCCACCGGTGTGGCCGAGGCCGCGGCCGGAGAGCTGCGGGACGGCCGCGCCGCAGGCGGCGACGAGCGGGGCGAGCGGGAGGGTGATCTTGTCGCCGACGCCGCCGGTGGAGTGCTTGTCGGCGGTGGGGCGGGACAGCGCGTCGAAGTTCATGCGCTCGCCGGAGGCGATCATGGCCGCGGTCCAGCGGGCGATCTCCGTGCGGTTCATGCCGTTCAGCAGGATGGCCATGGCCAGGGCGGACATCTGCTCGTCGGCGACCACACCGCGGGTGTAGGCGTCGATGACCCAGTCGATCTGCTCGGGGCTCAGCTCGCCCTTGTCCCGCTTGGTGCGGATGACGGAGATGACGTCCATGGTGGTGCCTCTTTCTACGCGCATAGAGGGGGAAAGGGGGAGCGACCCTTCCATGGTGGCGGAAGGGCCGCTCGGAGGTGCTACTTGGCGAGGTGGTCCGGGCCGAAGGCCTGCGGGAGCATCTCGGCCAGGGTCAGGAACCCCGCCGGGGTCTCCAGGACGAGTTCGGGGCCCCCGAACTCGTACAGGAGCTGCCGGCAGCGCCCGCACGGGACCAGGGACTCGCCGCGGCCGTCCACGCACACGAAGTGGGTCAGCCGGCCGCCGCCCGTCGCCTGGAGCTGCGAGACGAGCCCGCACTCGGCGCACAGGCTGAGGCCGAAGGAGGCGTTCTCCACGTTGCAGCCGGAGATCACCCGCCCGTCGTCCACGAGGGCCGCCGCGCCGACCGAGAAGCCCGAGTACGGGGCGTACGCGTGCGACATCGCCTCGCGGGCGGTCTCCCGGAGGAGGTCCCAGTCGGGCGCCGTCGTCACTTGCCCTGGCCCTTCCGGTACGGCAGGCCGTCCGCCTTGGGCATCCGCAGGCGCTGCGCCGACAGGGCGAGCACCAGCAGGGTGGTGATGTACGGGGCGGCGTCGACGAACTGGCTCGGGACCTCGTCGGTGAGGAAGTACCAGAGGAAGAACGCGGCGGAGAAGGCGGCGGAGATCGCCGCGGCCACGTACTTCTTCTTGTACAGCTGCCACAGCGCGGCAAGCACCAGGAGCAGCGCGACGAGCAGCAGCAGCGCGTGGACGTTCTCGGCGCCGCCGCGGATCTTGAGGCTGTCGGTGAAGCCGAAGAGGCTCGCACCGAGCGCCATGCCGCCGGGCATCCAGTTGCCGAAGATCATCGCGGCGAGACCGATGTAACCGCGGCCGCCGGTCTGGCCCTCCTGGTAGATGCCGGTGGAAACGATCGCCAGGAACGCGCCGCCGAGGCCGGCGAGGCCGCCGGAGACGACGACGGCGATGTACTTGTACTTGTAGACGTTGACGCCCAGGGACTCGGCCGCGACCGGGTTCTCACCGCAGGAGCGCAGGCGCAGGCCGAAGGACGTGCGCCAGAGCAGCCACCAGGTGGCCGGGATGAGCAGGGCGGCCACGATCGTCAGCAGCGACAGATGGGTGACCACGCCGCCGAGGATGCCGGCGATGTCCGAGATCAGGAACCAGTGCTTCTGCTGGAGGTCGATCAGCCAGTCCGAGAGTCCCGGGATGGTGATGTCGGTGATCGGGTCGATGCGCGGGGACTGCTTGGAGGAGCCGCCCTCGGCCTCGGCGAAGGTGAAGTTCGACAGGTACTGGGTGAAGCCGACCGCCAGGATGTTGATGGCCACACCGGAGACGATGTGGTTCACGTTGAACGTGACGGTGATGATCGCGTGCAGCAGGCCGCCGATCGCGCCGCCGAGGATGCCGACGACGACACCCGTCCACGGGCCCCACTGGTAGCCGGCCCAGGCGCCGAACCAGGTGCCGAGGATCATCATGCCTTCGAGGCCGATGTTGACGACGCCCGCGCGCTCGGCCCACAGGCCGCCGAGACCGGCCATGGCGATCGGCACGGCGAGCTGGAGCGCACCGGAGATCTGGCCGACGGAGGTGAGGTCGTCGGCCCCGGAGACGACGCGGACGAGCGAGAAGAGGACGAGGCCGGCCGCGACGATCAGCAGGATCCAGGGCCAGGTCAGCTTGCGACGTCCGGCCTTCTTGGGCGCGGCGCTCGGCTTGGCAACGGTGCCGGTGCTCATGCCGTCACCTCCTTGTCGGTCTTGATGGCGCCGCCGGCGGCGAGCTCCTCGCCGACCTTCTGCTGCTGGCGGCGGAGGCCGTAACGGCGGACGAGCTCGTAGGAGACGACCACGGCGATCACGATGATGCCCTGCATGATCTGCGTGATCTCCTTCGGGTACCCCGCGATGTCCAGGCTGGAGGACGCCTTTTCGAGGAACGCGAAGAGGAGGGCGGCGAAGAGGATGCCGACCGGGTGGTTGCGGCCGAGCAGCGCGACGGTGATGGCGGTGAAGCCGACGCCGACCGGGAAGGCGAGGCTGTACGTGTGCGACTCGCCGAGCAGGATCGGCATGCCGGCCAGACCGGCGAGGCCGCCCGAGATCAGCATCGCGGTGATGATCATCTTCTTGGCGTCGACGCCGCTGGCCTGGGCCGCGGACTCGCTCTCACCGGTGGCGCGCAGGTCGAAGCCGAAGCGCGTGCGGTTGATGACGAACCAGTAGACGACGCCGAGCGCGAGGGCGACGAAGGTGAAGCCGTAGATCTGGCCGCCCTCGCCCATGTCGATGCCGGGGAACCAGCCGGACTCGGGGATCTGACCGGTGGTGAGGTCGTTGGAGCCCGCGGGCTGGACGCCGAAGTTCTTCGGCAGGATCAGCCAGGCCACCAGGGAGGTGGTGATGGCGTTGAGCATGATCGTGGAGACGACCTCGGAGACACCCCGGGTGGTCTTCAGGATGCCCGCGATGCCGGCCCAGAGGGCGCCGGTCGCGATGGCGACGAGCACGATGACCAGGATGTGCAGCGGACCGGGCAGGTCGACGGCCGCGCCGACCAGCGCCGAGACCATCGCGGCGAGGCGGTACTGGCCCTCGACGCCGATGTTGAAGAGGTTCATCCGGAAGCCGACGGACACGCCCAGGGCCGCCAGATAGAGGATCGCGGTGTAGTTGATGATCAGGACCTGGACGTCGGAGTACCCGGCGTTGTCGATCATCAGCCGGATCGGCTCGATCGGGTCGAGGCCCGTCGCGAGCAGCACCAGGACGGTGAGCACGAAGGACGAGACCAGCGCGAGCACGGGGCCTGCGGCCCCGATGATCAGCTTGTCCTTGTCGATTTTCTTCATCGGGCGTCACCGTCTTCGGGCTGCTCTTCGGTGCCTTCGAGCCGGCCGGTGGCCGCGCCGGTCATGGCGGAGCCCAGCTGCTCGGGCGTGATGGTGGCGGGGTCGGCGTCGGCGACCAGCTTGCCCCGGTACATGACCCGGAGGGTGTCGGACAGGCCGATCAGCTCGTCGAGGTCGGCGGAGATCAGCAGCACCGCGAGGCCCGCTCGGCGGGCGTCCCGGATCGCGTCCCAGATCTGCGCCTGCGCGCCGACGTCCACACCGCGGGTGGGGTGGGCGGCGATCAGGAACTTGGGGTTGTGGCTCATCTCGCGGCCGACGATCAGCTTCTGCTGGTTGCCGCCGGAGAGGGAGGACGCGGTGACCTCGATGCCGGGCGTGCGGACGTCGTACTCGCGCACGATCCGCTCGGTGTCCTTGCGGGCGGCCTTCGGGTCGAGGATGCCGCGCTTGGAGTTGGGGGCCTCGGTGACGTGGCCGAGGATGCGGTTCTCCCAGAGGGGGGCCTCCAGGAGCAGGCCGTGACGGTGGCGGTCCTCGGGGATGTAGCCGATGCCGCCCTCGCGGCGCCTGCGCACGGAGACCTTGGAGATGTCCTCGCCGTCGAGCCTGATGACGCCCCTGTCGGGGGTGGCCATGCCCATCAGCGCGTCGATGAGCTCGGTCTGGCCGTTGCCCTCGACACCGGCGATGCCGAGGATCTCGCCCTTGTGGATGGTGAGCGAGATGTCGTCGAGGAGCTTGCGCCCGGTGGCGACCTCCTCGTACACGGTGACCGCGGCGGAGGGGTCTGCGGGGGCTGCCGTGGTCAGCGGGGCGACGGCGGCGCCGCTCTCGACCAGGCTCAGGTTCTCGACCTGGAGCATCGGGACGTCGGTGACCGTCGACTCGCGGGTCTCCGGCGAGGGCAGCTCGCTGCCGACCATCAGCTCGGCGAGCTGCTTGGTGGTGGCGGTCTTCGGGTCGGCGGTGCCGACCGTGGTGCCCCGGCGGATGACGGTGATGTCGTCGGCGACCTTCAGGACCTCGCCCAGCTTGTGCGAGATGAAGATGACCGTGAGGCCCTCGGACTTGAGCTCGCGCAGGTTGTCGAAGAGCGCGTCGACCTCCTGCGGGACGAGGACGGCGGTCGGCTCGTCGAGGATGAGGATCCTGGCGCCGCGGTAGAGCACCTTGAGGATCTCCACGCGCTGCCGGTCGGCGACGCCGAGGTCCTCGACGAGGACGTCGGGGCGTACCCCGAGGCCGTACGCGTCGGAGATCTCCTTGATCTTCTTCCGCGCCTTGGCGCCGATGCCGTAGAGCTTCTCGCCGCCGAGGACGACGTTCTCCAGGACGGTGAGGTTGTCGGCGAGCATGAAGTGCTGGTGCACCATGCCGATGCCGCGGGCGATGGCGTCACCGGGGCTCGAGAAGGTGACCTGCTCGCCGTCGACCGCGATGGTGCCCTCGTCCGGCTTCTGCATGCCGTAGAGGATCTTCATGAGGGTCGACTTGCCGGCACCGTTCTCGCCGATGAGGGCGTGCACGGTGCCCTTGCGGACCGTGATGGCGATGTCCTTGTTGGCGACGACGCCGGGGAATCGCTTGGTGATGCCGTGCAGTTCTACGGCGGGGGGGCTGGACGCGTTGATGACGCACTCTCCTTGGCCGGAAGGAGTGGGAGCGGGAGGGCAGGGCGGGGCGAAGTTATCGTGCCAGGGAGACATCTACACGCGTAGCGCTGCCGAAAAATGAAAACCCGTACGGGAATGGGGCCGGGGCCCGGGTCCGGTGGGGGTGCCACCGGACGCCGGGCCCGGGCTCAGGTCGTGACCTGGGTGTCCTTACGGAGCGGTCTTGACCGTGATCTTGCCGTCGACGATGTTCTTCTTCGCCGCGTCGACCGCGGCGATGAGGTCCGTCATCTTCGTGTACGCCGGGTTGGAGTCGGCCAGGCCGACGCCGTTCGCGGCGAGACCGTAGCGGATCTCACCGGTCTGCGGCTTGCCGTCCTTGACCGACTTGATCACGTTGAAGACCGAGCCGGAGACGTCCTTGGTGACCGAGGTCAGGATGTGGTCCTTGTACGAGGCCAGACCCGCCTGGTTGTACTGGTCGGAGTCGACGCCGATGGCCCACTTGCCCGCGGTCGCGGCGGCCTCGATCGAGCCCGAGCCGGCCAGACCGGCGGCGGCGTAGATCACGTCGGCGCCCTTGTCGATCTGACCCTGCGCGGCGGCCTTGCCGAGGTCCGGCTTCGAGAAGCCGTCGAAGTTCGGCGGCTGGGTCAGGTACTGGACGAGCACCTTCGTCTTGGGGTTGGTGTCCTTGACGCCCTGGGCGAAGCCCGCCTCGAACTTCTTGATCAGCGGGACCTCGACACCACCGATGAAGCCGACCGTGCCGGTCTTGGACGCCTTGGCGGCGGCGACGCCGGCCAGGTAGGAGCCCTGCTCCTCGTTGAAGACCAGGTTGGCGATGTTCGGGGCGGTCACCGAGGTGTCGTCGATGAGGCCGAACGTGGTCTTCGGGAAGGACTTGGCGACCTTCGCGATGGCCGGGGCGTAGGAGAAGCCGACGCCGATGACCGGGTTGTTGCCGGCGCGGGCCAGCGAGGTGAGGCGCGCGACCTTGTCGGCGTCGCTCTCGCCCTGCGAGGGCTCGGCCTCGGAGCCCTTGACGCCGAGCTCGTCCTCGGCCTTCTTCAGGCCGGCGTAGGCGGCGTCGTTGAACGACTGGTCGCCGCGACCGCCGATGTCGTACGCGATGGCGACCTTGGCCGCCGAGCCCGAGGTCGAGCTGGAGCTCGAGCCCGTGTCGTTGGACGACTTGCCGCACGCGGTGGCGGACAGGGCGAGCGCCGCGGAGGCAATGCCCACGGTCGCGATCCTGGTGATCCGGCGCAAGAGGAGGGTCCCTTCAAGACTGACCGAAAGCGCCTCTTCCGGCGCTGGTTTCGCGGCGATCGTAACGCGCGTAGATGTCAGTTAAAGACCCGTTCATGAGTCGTTATCGGATCGTCGCGAACCGGCCAGCCGAGGCGACCGGGGGCGTTCGGCCCGGTACCGCCGGTTATACAGCCCGGTAAGGGCGTTGGGGAGGCCCCGGAACGAAGACACGCCGAACTCTCGGCCGGACGGCCGAGTGTGCCGTCCGGCCGGATTTCAACGCTTTCGGCGTGGCGTTGATCACCGCCGGGGCGTGGCGATGATCACTCGCCGCCACTCCCGGACGTGACCCCCGTCAGGGCTTCGGCGTGGCGTCGAGCAGGGCCGCGGCCGTGAAGAGCTCCACGCCGGCCTCGATGCACCGCTCGTCCACGTCGAAGTCGCCGGCGTGCAGGTCGCGCACCCGGCTGTCGCCGGGGGTGCGGACGCCGAGGCGGGCCATGGCGCCGGGCACGTGCTCCAGGTACCAGGAGAAGTCCTCGCCGCCGAGGCTCTGCTCGGTGTCCTCGATCGCGTGCGGTCCGCGACGGGCCGTCATGGCGTCGCGGAGCAGTTCGGTGACGCCCGGGTCGTTGACGACCGGGGGGACGCCGCGGACGTACGTGACCGTCGACTTGGCCCGGTGCAGGGAGGCGACCTCGTCGATCGCCGCGTGGACCAGGTCGGGGGCGTCCCGCCAGGCGGGCAGGTCGAGGCAGCGGACGGTGCCGGAGAGCTCGGCGTGCTGCGGGATGACGTTGGGGGCGTGGCCGGCCTCGATGCGGCCCCAGGTGACCGAGAGGCCCGAGCGGGCGTCGACGCGGCGGGCGAGGACGGCGGGGACGTCGGTGGCGACCCGGGCGGCGGCGGTGACGAGGTCGGTGGTGAGGTGCGGGCGGGCGGTGTGGCCGCCGGGGCCGTCGAGGGTGATCTCGAGGCGGTCGCAGGCGGAGGTGATGGGGCCCACCCGGAGGCCGATCTTCCCGGCGTCGACCCGGGGGTCGCAGTGGACGGCGATGATCCGGCCGACGCCCTCCAGGACCCCGGCCTCGACCGCGTCGGCGGCACCGCCGGGCAGGACCTCCTCGGCGGGCTGGAAGATCAGCCGCACGGCGTTCGGCAGGAGGCCCTGGCGGTCGAGCTCGGCGAGGACCAGTCCGGCGCCGAGGACGGTGGTGGTGTGGACATCGTGTCCGCAGGCGTGGGCGCGGTTGGCCACGGTGGAGCGGTAGGCGACGGTCTTGACGTCGGGGATGGGCAGCGCGTCGAGGTCGCCGCGGATCGCCAGCACGGGCAGGCCCTCGGTCCGGGTGCCGATGTCACAGATGAGCCCGGTGCCGGCCGGCAGGACCTTCGGCGCGAGGCCGGCCGCCTCCAGGCGGGCCTTGAGCGCGGCGGTCGTACGGAACTCCTGGTTCCCGAGCTCGGGGTGCATGTGCAAGTCCCTGCGGAAGGCGACGAGTTCGGCGCGCAGGGATTCGGACAGCGTTCCGGGCAGGGTGACGGAGCCTGGCTCACGGGACTTCAACTGGTTCACCCTTTGAAGGGTAGGCCCGTGGAGAGGTCAACTGCCCGTTGATCACGAGAATTTCAGCCCCTTAGGGGAAAGAATCTCAGTTTCGCAGGCATGAACCTCACTCCTGGTGGGTACGCTCAGCCGAATTCGAGCCGGTCGGTGGCGTTCGTCACCCGGGTGGTGAGCCGGTCGACCTCGTGGGCCGCGGTGCCCGCCACCCCGGACAGGAAGCCCTGGGCGCGCGGTGAGGCGGTCGCCCGCAGCCACTCGGGCGCTATCTCGATGACGGCGACCTTCACGCCCGTGCCGGCGAGGGCCAGCGGCAGGGTGTGCACGACCGTGGACGGGAAGCTGACGACCGTACGTCCGATGGGGCCGCGCCGGGCGATCAGCTCCAGGGGCAGATCGGGCCGGACGACCTGAAGGCCCGTCTCGACCGCGATCCGGTGCAGCTTCTCGGCGGACTCCCTGCGGTGCGCGAAGTAGCGGGTGGCGCCGTGGGCGCGGGCGAGCTCGCTCACCACGCGCGCGTAGTGGTCGGAGTCGACGACTCCCGTCTCGACCAGCGAGGTGCCGACCAGGTCCGCGCCGCCGGTGAGCAGGGGCGGGCCGAAGCGGTCCCGGGTCCAGGCGTACGCGTTCTCGGTGACCGTGACGCCCGGCGGGGCCTCCACGGGCAGCGAGGTGAAGATCTCGACCGTACGGCCCCGGGCGGGGGCGAGCCGCCGCCGGGCGAGGGTCGTCACCGGGGCGAGCACCAGCTCGCGCGGGCCCAGGCTGCCCTTGCGGTGCCAGCGCACCAGGCGCTCGCCGCGGCCGAGCTGGGCGGCGAACTCCATGGTCGCGGTGCCGTCGTCGACCACCGTCAGGTGCCGGGGGGCGAAGAGGGTCAGGAGGAGCTGGACGTACCGGGAGAACGGGTCCCCGATGATCACCCGCTCCGCCGAGCGCAGCGGCCGGGCGAGCTGCCGCAGGGTGCGGACGAGGGCGCCGCTGCCGCCGCGGGCCTCCTGCCAGCGGACGGTGAGGCCCTCGTCGCGGGCCAGCTGGGCCATCCGGCGCAGCTGGCCCCGCGACATGGGGTCGGTCGGCGAGAGGACGACGACCGTGAGGGGTGAGGTGGCGTCCGCGGGGACGGGTGCCGGGGCCGCGGGGGCCCCGGCGGAGGGCGCGTCCGGGGACGAGCCCCGGGTGTGCGCCCATTCCAGGACGTTGAGGAGCTGGACCGGGCTCTCGACGAACGCCAGCTGCCCGGTCATGCGGCGACGGTGCCCTGGACCCGGCGGAGCTTCTTCATCGGGCCGAGCTCCGACTCGTACACCTTCTTGACGCCGTCGCCGAGGGCGGTCTCGATGGTGCGGATGTCGCGGACGAGGCGCTGGAGGCCCTGCGGCTCGACGGAGGCGGCCTGGTCGGAGCCCCACATGGCGCGGTCGAGGGTGATGTGGCGCTCGACGAAGGCGGCGCCGAGGGCGACGGCGGCCAGCGTGGTCTGGAGGCCGGTCTCGTGGCCGGAGTAGCCGATCGGGACGTTCGGGTACTCCTCCTGGAGCGTCTGGATGACGCGGAGGTTGAGCTCCTCGGCCTTGGCCGGGTAGGTCGAGGTGGCGTGGCAGAGCAGGATGTTGTCCGAGCCGAGGACCTCGACGGCGTGGCGGATCTGCTTCGGCGTCGACATGCCGGTGGAGAGGATGACGGTGCGGCCGGTGGCGCGCAGCTCGCGGAGCAGCTCGTCGTCGGTGAGGGAGGCGGAGGCGACCTTGTGGGCGGGGACGTCGAACTTCTCCAGGAAGGCGACGGCCTCGGTGTCCCACGGGGAGGCGAACCAGTCGATCCCCTTCTCCTTGCAGTACTCGTCGATCTGGCGGTACTCGTCCTCGCCGAACTCCACGCGGTGGCGGTAGTCGATGTACGTCATCCGGCCCCAGGGGGTGTCGCGCTCGATGTCCCACTGGTCGCGCGGGGTGCAGATCTCGGGGGTGCGCTTCTGGAACTTGACGGCGTCGCAGCCGGCCTCGGCGGCCACGTCGATCAGCTTGAAGGCGTTGTCGAGGTCGCCGTTGTGGTTGATGCCGATCTCGCCGCAGACGTAGACGGGCTGACCCGGGCCGGCGGTCTTGGTGCCGAAGGTGCGCAGACGGGTGTTCATGGTGTTCCTTACGAGTTGGGCGAGTTGGGGGTGTCGAGCTCGGGTCCGAGGAGCCAGGCGGCGATCTCGCGGATCGCTCCGGAGCCGCCCGGGGTGACGGTGACCGCGCGGGCGGCGGCCCGTACGGAGTCGTGGGCGCTGCTCACCGCGACGGGCCAGCCGACGAGGTGGAAGCAGGGCAGGTCGTTGACGTCGTTGCCGGCGTAGAGGACGCGCTGCGGGTCGATGCCCTCGGCCTCGCACCACTCCTTGAGGGCGCGGTCCTTGCGGTCGATGCCGTGCAGGACGGGGATCTTGAGCTTGCGGGCGCGGGCGGCGACCACGGCGTTCTGCTCGGTGGAGAGGATGAGGACGGGCAGGCCGGCGCGGCGCAGGGCCGCGATGCCGAGGCCGTCGCCGCGGTGCGCGGAGACGAACTCGCGGCCCTCGGCGTCGAGATGGACCCGGTCGTCGGTCTGGGTGCCGTCGAAGTCGAGGACGACGGCGTCGACGTCGGCGAAGCCGGGCGTGACGGGCTCGTCGAGGAGCGGCGCGAGGGCCTTGGCGCGGGCGAGGTCGTGCGGGTCGTCGATCTCCAGGACCCGGGCGGGATCGGTGACGACGAGCGCGGTACGGCCGAAGAAGCGGTGCCCGTGGGTACGGAAGCCGGCCGCGTCCATCGCGTAGACGGCGCCGGTCTCCAGGTACTCGGGCTCCCGGTCCTGGCGGCGCGGGCGGTGCGCCTTGTCGTGGTTGACGCCGGTGGCCCCTTCGGGGGTCTCGCGCCAGAGGAAGCCGTGCGACGGGGCGGCCGTGAAGGCGGTGTCGGCGGCGCCCGAGGTGATCCGCTCGGCGGTCTCGGCGACCTCGGCGGGGGTGAGGAAGGGGCTCGTGCACTGGACGAGGAGGACCACGTCGGCCGGGCGGCCGTGGGTGGCCTCGAAGGCGTCCATCGCGTGCAGCACCGCGGCCTCGCTGGTGGCCGTGTCGCCCGCGATCTCTGCGGGGCGGTGGACGGCCTCGGCGCCGGCGGTGCGGGCCGCCGCCGCGATGGCGGCGTCGTCGGTGGAGACCACGACGTGGGTGACGGTGCGGGCGCCGAGGCAGGCGTGGACGGCGCGGGCGACCAGGGGGACCCCGGCCACCGGGGCGAGGTTCTTGGCGGGCACGCCCTTGGAGCCGCCCCGGGCGGGGATGACGGCGAGCACGGTCGGGGTGCCGGGCTTCGGGGCCGGGCTCGCGGGCGGCGTGGCGGTGGCGCTCATCAGAGTTCTCCCAGGCGGCGGATGACGGGTGCGACGCGCTGCACGCCGTGGCGGTACGCGCCCCGCGCGGCCTCCCGGACGACCCGGCGCAGCCCGCTCTCGCGGGGCTCGGGCGCGGTGACGTCCAGGCGGTGGCGGGCGAGGATCCCCGGCAGGTAGCCGGGGGCCGACTCCGCCGTGTAGTAGGGGGTGATCGGGGGCAGCGCGGCGAGCGCGAGGAGTTCGGCGACCCGGTCGCGCGCGGCGTCGAAGGCCTCCCCGTACGAGCCGTCGGAGGCGACGCCCTGCCGGGCGAGCCAGGTCTCGTCGGGCACCGGCACGTGCCCCTTGTCGAGCCGGTCGAAGGAGGTCAGCAGGCCGGAGCCGACGAAGTGGTGGTTGCCGAGCGCCTCGCGGACCCCGAGGTCGGTGAGGATCGCGGTGGGGATCCGGCGGTGGAGCGCTTCGAGGGCGGCCGTGGAGGAGACGGTGACGAGGAGGTCGGTGCGGTCGAGGACCTCGCCCATGTGCCCGTACACGAGCCGGAAGTTGGCCGGCGGGTCGAGCTCCCGGACCAGCTTCTGGAACGGGAACTCCTCCAGGTGCGTGGTGTGTTCGCCCGGCTTGGAGCGGAGCTTGAGGAGCACCTCGCGGCCCGGGTGGAGGCGGGCGTGCCCGATCAGCCGCTCCAGGACGTAGGCCCGTTCGGCGCGGGTGGCGGGCACGGAGGGCTGGGCGGCGAAGACCAGGGCGTCGCGGCCGTCCCGGGGGGCGTGCGGGGCGCCGCCGAGGAAGGGCAGCGCGGCCTCGACGACCGAGTCGGCGCCGGCGCCCACGCCTTCGTAGACGGCACGGAAACGCTCGGCGTCGTGGCGGGAGTTGGCGAGGACCACGTCGGCGCCGTGGCGCAGCAGGAGGCCGTCGGTCAGCTTCTCGTAGACGACGCCGACATAGCCGGTGACGATCACCGGGCGGCGCTCCAGGCCGAGGTCGGCCAGCCCCTGGAGGACGGCCCGGACGGTGCCGCCGACCAGGGCGAGCACGAGGACGTCGTATCCCTCGCCGCGCGCCTCCGCGTCCCGTACCGCACGCAGGAACTCCGCGCCCGTCACCTCGCGCGGGGTGGCCCGGGACACCCCGGTCTCGGCGAGCTGGCGCGCGGTGGGCGTGGCCCGTCCGCGCAGGACGAACCCGGTGGGTTCGGCGGTCGCCGTGGTGATGCGGCGCGCCGTGAGGGCGCCCCATTTCCACCGGGTGTCGGAGTCGGCGAGTACGGCGACCCGTACCGCTTCACTGTTACTTCCTTGCACGTCGAGGACGCTAGAAGGGCATTCCGCTTTCCGGCCCAACTGAGCCACAACAAACGGTGAACAGAGCCTCTCCGCCCGTTGAAGTGGGTCGCCGTCCGGACGCGGAGAGGCGGATTTCCCCTGCAGGGAAAGGCGGTTAATCGGCCCGCCGCTTGGTGTTCACCGAAAAGCTGCCCGGCGGTCGGTGGGAATGCCGGGGCGGCGCCTAGCGTCGGCCGCGTGGTCAAGCTCTCCGTCGTCGTGCCGTTCTTCAACGTGCAGACATACGCCCCCGACACCCTCACGAGCCTGCGGGCCAACGCCCGAGAGGACTTCGAGTTCCTGCTGGTCGACGACTGCTCGTCGGACGGGACTCCGGAGCTCCTCGAACGGGCCGCGCGCGAGATCCCGGGTGCCGTCCTGATCAGGCACGAGCAGAACGAGGGCCTCGCCACGGCCCGGAACACCGGCCTGGACGCCGCCCGCGGCGCGTACATCGCCTTCCTCGACGGGGACGACTGGCTCGCCCCCGGCTACTACGGCCGGCTCGTCGACGCCGCCGAGTCGCTGCGCTGCGACTTCCTGCGCACCGACCACGTCTCGGTCACCGGCCGGAACCGCGCGGTGCGCCGGGTGCCGGTCCCCCGCCGCGGCGAGGTGCTGCGCCCGCGGGACGCGATCCTGCCGGCGCACCGGACGACCTCGGTCGACTACCCGTACGCCTGGGCCGGGATCTACCACCGGCGGCTCCTGGACCGGGGTCTGCTGCACTTCCCGCACGGGCTGCGGACGGCCGAGGACCGGCCGTGGATCTGGAAACTCCACCGCGAGGCGGAATCGTTCGCCGCGATCGGGGAACTCGGTGTGTTCTACCGGCGCGGAGTGGCGACCTCGCTCACTCAGATCGGTGATGTCCGGCAATTGGATTTCATCCGCGCGTTCGACCAGGTGATCGAGGAAACGGCGAAGGACGCGGACGCGGATCTTCTTCTCCCGAAGGCGGTCCGTACGTATTGCGCGGTGATTTCCCATCACGTCGGTTCGATCGAACGGTTCGAACCCGAGGTGGCGCGCCGGCTGAAGGCGATGAGCGCGGGCGCGCTGCGGCGGATGCCTCAGGACGTCCTCGACGAGGCCCTGACCTCGATGGGCGGGGACCGCGCGACGATGCTCCGCCGGCTGCGCAGGCGCCGCCCCGCACCCCCGCCGACCGCCCCCGCGCGCGAGGCCGGCGCGAACTCCCCGGAGGTGGCCGCGTGAGCGCCCGCCGGACCACCCAGATCTTCTGCGCCTCCACCCTCTACGGCGCCGTGACGCTCGCCGCCGCCCTCGACAGCGGCAGCTTCGCCGCCGCCGACCGGCGGATCCTCCTGGTCACCAACAACGCGGCCGTGCCGGAGACGACCCCCGCCCTGGACGAGGCCGAGGGCTTCGAGCGGCTGCGCGGCCGCTTCGACTCCGTCCTGTCCTGGAACGAGACGATCTCCCCGCTCCACCCGGCCGGCTGGACCCCGCGCCCGAGCGACCTGCCGCTCCTCCAGCGCCATCTGCGCACGCTGTGGAACCTCGGCGACGACCACGTCGAACTCGCCCTGGAATCCCTCCAGGTGACACCCGCGCTCGCCATCGCCCAGCTGCTCCCCGACGCGCCGATCACGGTGTACGCGGACGGTCTGATGAGCTACGGGCCGACCCGTAACAAGATCGACCCGCTCATCGGCGGGCGCGTGGGCCGGCTGCTCCACCTGGACCTCGTCCCGGGGCTCGCGCCGCTGCTGCTCGCCGAGTTCGGGGCGGTGCCGGAGCCGGTGCCGACGGAGGCCTTCACGAAGGTCGTCGAGGAGCTGTCGGGGCCGGGCGCGGAGGCCTCCGGGGAAGGGCCCGCGCTGCTCCTCGGCCAGTACCTGGCCGCGCTGAACCTGCTGACGGCCTCCGAGGAGGAGGAGCTGCACCTGCGGATGGTCCGGGGCGCGATCGCCCGCGGCCACCGGCGGCTCGTCTTCAAGCCGCACCCGACGGCCCCGGACGCCTGGACCCGAACCCTTGCGGAGGCGGCCGAGGAGCTCGGAGCCGTACTGACCGTCGAGGACCGGCCGGTGCTCGCCGAGGTGCTCTACCGCGAGCTGCGGCCCGCGCTCGTCGTCGGCTGCTTCTCGACGGCGCTGCTCACGGCGGCGACCTTCTACGGGCTGCCGGTCGCCCGGGTCGGCACGCGCCCCCTCCTGGAACGGCTCACCCCGTTCCAGAACAGCAACCGGATCCCGCTCACGGTCGTCGACGCGGTCGTCCCGCCCCTGGAGGCGGAGGGCGGCGGCACCGGGGTCGGTACGGAGGAGCTGAACGACCTGGTCGCGGCGGTCGGCTTCGCGATGCAGCCGAAGATACGCCCGGAGCTGCGGGAGGCGGCGGTGCGGCACCTGTCGGGCCCGCTCGCCGAGCGCACCCGGCACCACTTCACCCGGCGCCGCCTCACGGTCCTGAACCTGCCCGGCGGCCTGCCGATCCCCCGCCACCCGAAGGTCCGCCGGCTCGCGCGCCGCGCGCTGCGGCTGCGCAAGGCGCTGAAGAGGTAAGGCCCCGGAAGGACCCACCGAAAGGGCGGGCCCGGGAACCCGTGCGGGGGTCCCGGGCCCGCAGCGCCGTGCGATCAGGCGCGGACGATCGGCTCCTGGAGCTCGGTCACCCACCGCGCCTTGTCCTCCGGGCATTCCAGGTACAGCTCACGGGCGTACCCGGCGGAGGCGTAGCCGTTGGTGTCGATCCAGGTGGCGAGGGTCTGCGCGGTCGGCAGGATCTCGTCCATCGCCCCGCGGTGGACGACGGTCGCCGCCTCTTCGATGCCGGGCAGGACGAGCACCTGGACGCCCTCCGCGGCCGTGCCCTCGGGGACGGTCATGGCGGCGTGCACGAGGACGGAGCCGTCCCCCTCGCCCGCGTCCGTGTAGTACGCGATGCCCGGGCCGAAGCCGGTGACGCCCGCGGCCTCCAGGCGGCCGCACAGCTCCTCGTACAGCGGCCCGATGACCGGGGTGATGTCCTCGGGGCCGAAGCTCGCGGCGACCGCGCTCAGCTCGGCGACCCGGACGGCGGGAACCTTCTTGACGACGACGTCCTGCGTGGACATGTGTCCCTCGCTCTCGATGGCTCGGAGCCGCGCGCCGACCTGGGCGAGCCGTGCCCGCGCCGCCTCCAGGGCCGCTTCCAGCTCGGCCCGGCGCAGGCGCAGCATCCCGCGCAGCTCCTCCGCGCCGATCTCGTCCCGGAGGATCGCCCCCACCTGTTCGAGGGTGAAGCCGAGGTCCTTGAGCGCGATGACGCGGTTGAGCAGGGCGAGCTGGTCCGCCGAGTAGAAGCGGTAGCCGCTGTGCGGGTCGACGTGGGCCGGGCGCAGCAGTCCGATGGCGTCGTAGTGGCGCAGCATCCGGACCGACACCCGCCCGTGTCGGGCGAAGTCTCCGATGGTGAACATGACGCCCCCTACGGAACGGCCTCACACGGTGTGAGGGTCAAGCCCTTCCGGGTCAGGCGGCGCTGCTGAGCGAGAGCTTCGCCGCGAAGCCGAGGAAGAGGGCGCCGGCGGCGGAGGTCGCTCCGGCCGAGAGGCGCTTGCGGCGGCGGAAGGCCTCGGCGAGCCGGGTGCCGCCGAATATCAGGGTCGTCAGGTAGAGGAAGCTGCCGAGCTGGAGCAGGGTGCCGAGGACCAGGAAGGAGAGCGCCGGGTAGGCGTATCCGGGGTCGACGAACTGCACGAAGAAGGAGATCAGGAAGAGGATCGCCTTCGGGTTGAAGAGGCTGATGATCAGCGCCCGGCGGTAGGGGCGCTCGGACGACCCGGCGTCGGGCTCGGCGTCGGCCTCGGCGGCGGCCTCGTGCCGGGTGCGCCACATGGCGAGGGCGGCCCGCAGCATGCCGATCGCCATCCAGGTCAGATAGCCCGCGCCCGCGTACTTCACGATCATGAAGAGCAGCGGGGTGGTCTGGAGCAGCGAGGCGGCGCCGAGCGCGGCCAGCGTCATCAGGACCGCGTCGCCGGTGAACACCCCGGCTGCGGCCTTGTAGCCGGTCCGGGCGCCCTTGCGGGCGGCGACGGACAGCACGTACAGCGAGTTCGGCCCCGGGAGGAGGATGATGAGGACGAGCCCGGCGAGATAGGTCGGAAGATCGGTGACACCCAGCATGAAGCGGAGTGTCGCACACCGGTACGACACTCCGCTTTAAGTTTCAACGGGTGGAATGGGTCAGAACGCGTCGGTCGGGACGTAGGTGCCCCAGACCTCCCGGAGCGCGTTGCAGACCTCGCCGACCGTGGCCCGCGCCTTGAGGGCGTCCTTCATCGGGTACAGGACGTTGTCCGTGCCCTCGGCGGCCTTCTTCAGCTCGGCGAGCGCCGCCTCCACGGCCGACCGGTCGCGCTCGGACCGCAGCCTGGCCAGGCGCTCGGCCTGCTGGGCCTCGATGGCCGGGTCGACGCGGAGCGGCTCGTAGGGCTCCTCGACGTCGACGGTGTAGCGGTTGACGCCGACGACGACCCGCTCGCCGCTGTCGGTCTCCTGCGCGATCCGGTAGGCGGAGCGCTCGATCTCGTTCTTCTGGAAGCCGCGCTCGATCGCGCTGACCGCGCCGCCCATCTCCTCGACCCGGCCCATCAGCTCCAGGGCGGCGGCCTCGACGTCGTCGGTCATCTTCTCGACGACGTACGAGCCGGCGAAGGGGTCGACGGTGGCGGTGACGTCCGTCTCGTACGCCAGGACCTGCTGGGTGCGCAGGGCGAGGCGGGCGGACTTGTCCGTCGGCAGGGCGATGGCCTCGTCGAAGGAGTTGGTGTGCAGCGACTGCGTGCCGCCGAGGACGGCCGCGAGGCCCTGGACGGCGACGCGCACCAGGTTGACCTCGGGCTGCTGGGCGGTGAGCTGCACGCCGGCGGTCTGGGTGTGGAAGCGGAGCATCAGCGACTTCGGGTTCTTCGCGCCGAACTCCTCCTTCATCACCCGCGCCCAGATCCGGCGGGCCGCCCGGAACTTGGCGACCTCCTCCAGGATCGTCGTGCGGGCCACGAAGAAGAAGGAGAGGCGGGGCGCGAAGTCGTCGACGTCCATGCCGGCGGCGACGGCGGTGCGGACGTACTCGATGCCGTCGGCGAGGGTGAAGGCGATCTCCTGCGCGGGCGAGGCGCCGGCCTCGGCCATGTGGTAGCCGGAGATCGAGATGGTGTTCCACTTGGGGATCTCGGTCCGGCAGTACTTGAAGATGTCCGCGATCAGCCGCAGCGAGGGCTTCGGCGGGAAGATGTACGTGCCGCGGGCGATGTACTCCTTGAGGACGTCGTTCTGGATCGTGCCGGTCAGCCTGTCCGCCGGGACGCCCTGCTCCTCGCCGACGAGCTGGTAGAGGAGCAGCAGGAGGGCGCCGGGCGCGTTGATCGTCATCGACGTGGAGACCTTGTCCAGCGGGATCCCGTCGAACAGGACGCGCATGTCGTCGATCGAGTCGATGGCGACGCCGACCTTGCCGACCTCGCCGTGCGCGATGGGGGCGTCGGAGTCGTGGCCCATCTGGGTCGGCAGGTCGAAGGCGACCGACAGGCCCATGGTGCCGTTGGCGATGAGCTGCTTGTAGCGGGCGTTGGACTCGACGGCGGTGCCGAAGCCGGCGTACTGCCGCATGGTCCAGGGCCGCCCGGTGTACATCGAGGGGTACACGCCGCGCGTGAAGGGGTACGAGCCCGGCTCGCCCAGCTTCTCCGCGGGATCCCATCCGTCCAGGGCGTCCGGTCCGTAGACCGGCTCGATGGGCAGCCCCGACTCCGACTCGCGCGCCATGCGTTGTGCCTCCCGGTAGACCTGTGACTCAGCGGCAGCGACCCTCGCGACGGACTGTAGCGGCGGGGCGGAGGGCGGCGCGCTGGGACCTTCCTCACAAGGATGCGCGGTTCGCGCCACGGGTGCGCAACCGCACGCGCCTGGGAAGCATCCCTACGTACACACGACACACCTCGGGGGAGCAACGATGAAGCGGTCCACGTCGGTCATACGCAGAGTGGTGCTGGCAGCGGCGGCGGTGGCGCTCGCCGCAGGCTGTACGCCCGACGCGTCGGGTACGGGTCCGGGCACGCCGTCCGCGCCGTCCTCGGCCGCGCCCGGGACCACCGCCCCCGGCGCCACGCCCTCCTCCGCCCCGCCGGCCACGGACGACAAGCCGCCGTCCCCCTCGGCCTCCTCCCCCACCGGGAAGCCCGCGCCGAAGCCCCTGATGGGCGACGGGGACGAGAACGAGCAGGTGCGCGAGCTCCAGGCGCGGCTGCGTCAGCTCGACTTCTTCGACCGTGCACCCACCGGTTTCTACGGGACGATGACGGCGGGCGCGGTCAGGAAGTTCCAGGCGCGCCGGGGGCTGCCGGAGACGGGTTCCGTCGACGAGACGACCTGGCGGCAGCTGCTCGCCGTGACCCGGAAGCCGACCGCCGACGAGCTGAAGCCGTCGACGACGAACAAGCTGGACACCCCGGACCCGAGGTGCATGACCGGCCGGGTGCTGTGCATCAGCAAGGAGAGCCGGACCCTCGCCTGGATGATCGACGGCAAGGTCGTCTCGTCGATGGACGTCCGCTTCGGCTCGGAGAACACGCCGACCCGTGAGGGCCTCTTCAAGGTCGAGTGGAAGGCGAAGGACTGGACGTCGACGATCTACCACACGCCCATGCCGTACGCGATGTTCTTCAGCCGCGGCCAGGCCGTGCACTACTCGGCGGACTTCGCGGCCCGCGGCTACGCCGGGGCCTCGCACGGCTGCGTCAACGTCCGGGACCGGGTCAAGCTCTCGGCCCTCTTCGACCAGGTGAAGGTCGGCGACAAGGTCGTCGTCCACTGGTAGGGGCGACAGGAGAGGAAGGGGCGCGGGTGGGACCGGGGGAACGTGTCCCACCCGCGCCGGGTGCGCGGAGCCGTAGGTACGGGGGGAACCCCGGCTCTCTGCGCGGCCGATGACCAGTCGGCATTACGTACTGCGTCGGCGGGTCCAGAAGTGTTACACCGCGAGCGGGAGGCGTGCCTCGGCGGTGACGGTGACGGGCAGTGCGGCGGTGACTGCGAGCTGGGGCCGGGCGTCCGGAAGGCCGCTTCCGGCCTGGTTCCCGGTGTCGGCGCCGCGCTTGTCGCCGTTCCCGCCGCCGTTCGCGGACCCGCCGTCGGAGCCGTTGTCGGAGCCGTCCTTCGCGCCGCCGTCGGACCCGCCCTTCGAGCCGCCCTTGCGGTCCGCGTCGGAGGTGTCTTCGGAGTCGTCCTTGCCGTCGCCCTTGCCGCCGCCGCCGGACTCGGCCTGGCCGTCGTCCGCGGGCGTGCCGGCGGTGTCGCCGGAGAGGATCCGGTCGCAGTAGCGGCGCAGGGTCTCGCCGTTGCGCAGGGTGTTCGTGAGCTGCTGCCGGCCGGCGGCGTCGAGCTTGCCCGTCCGGTAGTCCCGGCAGGCCCTGAGGGCCTTCTCCCGGGCGTCCGCCGAACCGGTGCCGTCCGTGCCGACCTTGCCTCCGGCCGTCCTGCCAGGTGTCGGGGTGCCGGGACCCGAAGTGACCGTGCCGCGCCCGTCCGGGACGCGGGGGGTCGGGGCGTGGGACCCGGAGTCGGCCGAGGGGGACGAGCCGGGCGTGGGGTCGCCCGCGCCCGGTTCCGTCGGCGGCGTCTCGGGGTCCTGGCGTATTCCGGGCTCCTCGGAGACGCGGGGGTCCGTCGTCTCGGCCGCCGTGACGGAGCTGGCGGGCGACGGGCCGACCAGCGGCAGCACACCCGTGCCGGCGGCGACGGCGACGCCGCCGACCGTGACGGCGGCGACCGCGGCGGCGAGTCCGTACCGAACGGAACGTCCCCAGCGACGCGCGGGGGCGGTCACGGGCGCGAGCCGGACCCGGCCGAGGTCGCCGACGGCGGTGCGGCCGACGGACGCGGCGGGTGCGGACACGGCGGAGGCGGCGGCAGCCGCGGCGCGCTCGGCGGTGGCCTTGCGGAAGGCGGCGAGTGCCGCGGCCTCTCCCGGCAGTTCGGTGTGCGCGGCCGACGGGACGGCGGGGGTACGGGCCGTGCCGAGCGCCTCGGCGAGCCGCTCGGCCTGGGCGCGCACACGGTCGTCGAAGGCCTCGACCGGCTCACCGCGGAGCAGCCGCTCCGCGGCCTCCTGATCGAGCCACTGGTACCGCTCGTCGGCCATCACATGTCCTTCTGCGTACGCGGACGTGATTGCGTCACACCGCCGGGGGCCACGGACCCCGGTGTCCGGCCGCGTTGCGGAGGGACGCCGTCCAGGGGGACGACGGTTCCCGCGCCGTCCGCTCCGAGGAGTTCGGCGAGCTTCTTGAGACCCCGGTGCGCGGCGGTGCGCACGGCGCCGGGGCGTTTCCCCAGGGTGTCGGCGGCGCTCTTGGCGTCGAGGCCGACGACGACGCGCAGGACGACGGCCTCGGCCTGGTCCTGCGGGAGCTGGGCGATCAGGTGCATGGTGTCGCCCGTGGCGAGGGCCTCCAGGGCCTCGCCTGCCGTGTCCGAGTCGGCGGGCTTGTCGGCGAGTTCGGTCTCGTCGGCGCCCGTGGCGGGGCGCCGGCCGCGCATCCGGATGTGGTCGAGGGCGCGGTTGCGGGCGATCCGTGCCGCCCAGCCCCGGAAGCGGTCCGCGTCGCCGTCGAAGCGGTCGAGGTCACGGGCTATCTGGAGCCAGGCCTCGGAGGCGACGTCCTCGGCGTCCGCGTCGCCGACCAGTGTGCGTATGTAGCCGAGCAGCCGGGGTTGCACGGCGCGGTACACAGTACGGAAGGCGTCTTCGTCCCCGTCCTGCGCAGCGAGCACCGCGGCGGTCAGCTCCGCGTCGTCCCCCAGCACTCCCCAAACCCTGTTCGTCGGTGACGTGGCCGCGCCTTCGCGTGATCGCGGCTGGTCACCACCGCCACGCTGCCTCGCGCACCTGCACGCTACGTCGTGTCGCGGCGTCACGTCCACGCGGTCCGGGGTCTTTGTGCAACTTGCAACCTTCGGGTGGCCCGGGAGGGTGTGACAGAAACCGCACGACTGGCGCTGATAGGAATACGGAGCCGTGCTGCGGCTCCGTGGACGACGACCGGGGCCTCTCCTGTGGGGGGTGGCGGCCCCGGTCGTCTCCCATTTCCCCCTCTTCTCACTCTTTCTCGCGACCTTTCGCGCGCCCGGGGCGGATTACACCCTTCGAGTGTCAACCGCCCGTTGACAGTGGAGGGGTGTCAACCTAAGGTTGCCTCATGACGAATCCAGTCGGCCTGAATGTCCCTGTCCGTCTCGACGAGCTCATCGAAGCCATCAAGAAGGTCCACCCGGACGCCCTGGAGCAACTCTCCGGCGCGGTCATCGCGGCGGACCACCTCGGCGACGTCGCCGACCACCTCATCGGCCACTTCGTGGACCAGGCCCGGCGCTCCGGCGCCTCCTGGACCGACATCGGCCGCAGCATGGGCGTCACCCGCCAGGCGGCCCAGAAGCGCTTCGTCCCCAAGGAGCCGGACGCGGAGAAGATGGACCCCAACGCCGGGTTCAGCCGCTTCACCCCCCGGGCCCGGAACGTGGTCATGGCCGCCCAGAACGAGGCCACCGCCGCCCGGAACGCCGAGACCCTCCCCGCCCATCTGGCGCTCGGCCTGCTCGCCGAACCCGAGGGGCTCGCGGCGCACTGGATCACCTCGCGGGGCGTCACCCTCGACCAGGTCCGCGAGGCGGTCACGGCGACCCTGCCGCCGGCCGCCGACGAGGTGCCCGCGCTCGTCCCGTACGACGCGGCGGCGAAGAAGGTACTGGAGCTGACGTTCCGCGAGGCCCTGCGCCTCGGCCACAACTACGTCGGCACCGAGCACATCCTGCTGGCCCTCCTGGAGCACGAGGACGGGCGGGGCGTGCTGAGCGGGCTCGGCCTGGACAAGGCCACGGCGGAGCGGGAGATCGCCGAGACGATCGCCTCGGTCACGATCCAGCAGCCGGAGGCGTAGGTCCGACCCGGGGTTCCGTACGAAGCGAGGGGTGCCCCCTCGCTTCGTACGGCTCAGGCGGTGCGCGCCCGGCGCGAGACGACCGCGCGCAGTACCCGGCCGCCCTCGATGGACAGCTCGCGTGCCCGGCGCAGACCGGTCGGTCCGTGCGCGACGGCTTCCAGGACGGCCTGCTGGCGGCGGAGTTCGCCGGCGTGGAGCGGGCCGGCCTCGGTCGCGTCGTGCAGGCGGTGCACGGTGAGGGCCACCGCCGAGCACCGTTCGGCCCAGGCCCGCAGGGACTCCTCGGCCCACTCGGCGGGAACTCCGTCGAGCATCACCCGCACCATCGTGACGATCCCGCCCGCGTCCGCCTGCTCGCCGCCCGCGCCGGCCAGCTCGACCCGCGTCTTGCCGACGGCCTCGGCCCACGCCCCGCCGTCCCCGCGCGCCACCGCGGCCCACACCGGCCGCAGCACCTCGGAGCGCTCGGGAGCGAGCAGGGGCAGACAGCGGTCCAGGCACGCGAGCCCGGCGGCCGCGAGGCCCCGCGCGTCGGCGCGGTCGATCAGCTCCTGCAGGCTCGTGCTCGTCACGGACGTCATGGACGCCTCCTCGCCAACCGATGCGGACGCAGTACTTCCACTACTGCGCCGAGGGGCGCTTTTTCGTCACTGCGCGGCCGGAATCATGCCAGTGGCCTTGGCGTGCTGCATAGAGGTCAGACGCTGGACGACGAGGATCGCGAGGACGGCGGCGACGGCGTCCAGGACGTAGCCCGCGAGGGACCACCAGGTCGCCGTGGTCCAGGCTTCGATGGTCTCCGCGAACTTGTACTGCATCGTGGCGATCATCTCCGCCACGATGCCGATGTTCCAGCACGCCCACCAGCTGTTGAGCAGCGCCAGCTCCCGCTTGCCGTCGGCGGCGTACGGCTCCCGGCGGCTGGCCCGCCAGATGTCGGCGGCGATCACCTGCGGGATCCAGAAGTTGGCGATCGGGATGAACCAGCTGCCGATGGCCCATCCAGGCGTCCGGCTCTGCAGGTCGCGTGCCCATATCTCGGCGTTCTTCCGCAGTCGGTAGAACCAGATGATGAAGACGATCCCGGTCGCCCAGTACAGCAGGCGCGACAAGCTGTAGGCCACGTTCAGGTTGATCGGACCGAATGCGGCCGGGTCATAGAAGTCCGTCTCGTCGGCCGCCAGGTTACGGACGTCGATCAGGCCGAGCAGGACGTCGAAGACGATGTTGCCGGCCAGCAGTGCCACGACGGCCCACGCGAGGCCGATCGGGTTCTTGAGCGTGCGCATGTGGTGGTTCCCCCCAAGGAACGAACGGCGGCCACTCGGCCGCCGCCGGGGGAACGTACGCGATCCGGCTCGATCGCGTCCACGACGAAGACTCAGGTCACCTTCGCCGCGAGCGCCTTGAACTGCTCCCAGGTCAGCGACGGTTTCGCCGGGTCCCAGACCTTCTGCGCGAGGGCCGCGAGCGGCAGCCGGATGCCGTCCGCCACCTGTGCCGGCGTCTGGGCCCGCGACACGTCGCACCAGACCGCGAGGCGGCCGCCGAGGATCTGGGGGTCGTACCGCGCGGGCACGGGGGTGGAGCCGCGCAGGACGCGCGGGGTCCACTGCTCGTAGATGCGGCGGCCGGTGGGGTACGGGAAGTGGTTGGGCTGGCCGAGGATGTAGTAGAGGTAGTCGTCGTTGAGGTTGACCAGCTTGCGGCCCGCGCTCAGGTACGAGACGGGCTGCCGGGCGCCGATCTCCCTGCCCGTCCAGTACTCGACCTCGAGGTCCCCGGCCGGGCTCACCACCCCGCCCGTGAAGAAGCCGTCGTTCCACGCCTTGAGGGTCTTGCCGGTGGGCCGGACGACGGCCGCGCGGTCGTTGAGCCAGCCGGTGGCGAGGTCCTGGACGCGGCCGGAGGGCCCGTACTTCGCGACCGCGGCCCGCGCCAGCTTCGGGTAGCTCGCCTCGGGGTTCTTGGACATGAGGGCGACGTATTCGTCGCCGCCGAGGTGCCAGTACGCCCCCGGGAAGAGCTGCGTGTACTCGCGCAGCAGCTCGTCGACGATCTTCGCCGAGTCCGGGTTCGAGATGTCGACGGTCCCGCGCGGGGTCCGGCCGCTCGCGCTGACGAGCTGGAGCCCGGGGTGCGCGGCGATGACGGCGCCGAGGTGTCCCGGCGAGTCGATCTCGGGGATGACGGTGATGTGGCGGCTGGCCGCGAGGGCGAGGATCCGGCGGACCTCGGCCTTGGTGAGGTGCTCCGCCGACACGACCTCGGGGTGGCTGTCGGACTGGATCCGGAAGCCCTGGTCGTCGGAGAAGTGCAGTCCGAGC
Organism: Streptomyces sp. R-07; assembly: GCF_049913175.1. NCBI lineage: Bacteria > Bacillati > Actinomycetota > Actinomycetes > Kitasatosporales > Streptomycetaceae > Streptomyces > Streptomyces sp. R-07. The sequence continues at coordinate 4,943,541 of NZ_CP183978.1, read as the reverse complement.
TGGTTGAGCTTGAGGTCGCCCATCTCGCGGACGCGGTCCTCGATCCAGGCGGCGGTGAAGTGCTTGCGGGCGATGTCGAGCATGAGTCCGCGCTGCGGTTTCGCGGGCCGGTCGGTGACGGTCCCCTCGGGCATCGCGCCGGTGGCCCTGACCGACTGCTTGAGGGTGCGGGTGCCGTAGAAGACGCCGGCCTCGTCGGGGCCGGCGATCCGGACGCGGCCGCCCGTGACCGTCAGGGTGTACGACTCGGGGGCGCCGCTCCCGCCCAGGGCCAGTTCGACGTCCCCGGGTCCGGCCGCGACGGCGCCGCGGTACGGGATGCCGAGCTCCCCGGCGAGCAGCTGCCCCTCGTCGGCGAGGCCCGCGCTGTTCGCGGCGAGGACGACCCCGCCGGTGGGCGCGGGTTTCCAGCCGGGTCCGCGGGCGGCCTCGTGGGCGCGGACGGCGGGGACGGTGCGCGGGGCGGTGGAGAGCGGGTAGTTCTTCGTGGGCGTCGGTGTCGGGGTGGGCGACGGGGCGCTCGTGGGCGCGGCGCTCGCGGACGCGCCCGTGGAGGACGGGCCGGCCGGACCTGACGGAGAACCGTTCGAGCAGGCCGCCACGGTGACCAGCGCCACCGCGGTCGCCAGGACGGCGGGGCCCCGGCGAGGCGCCCGTATGGAGTACCGCATCATTCGGAATCCTCCCGTACGAATGGCGGACCGGCCAATCGGGGGAACCCCGGGCCGGTCGGAACGCGTTCGTCCATCACGTGTTCCGAAACTCTCCCTTCCGGGTGAAATTCGCGCATCCGTCGGACACTTCCCCCGTCCCGTCGATAACGTTGCGTCACACCCACCCCTGCCCCTTCCTCCCGTCCCGGAGTCCACGCTGACCAGCGACACCCATGCCCCCTGCCGGAAGCCGGGCTCCACGGACACGCCTGCCATACCTGCCCAGCAGGCCCACTCCCGGCACCCGGGCGGTCTCCTCGGATTCAACGCGGCATCGCCGGCGGAGGCCGTGGCCCTGCTGCTCTCCTGCTGCCACAGCGCGCGCTGGGCCGAACGAGTGGCGGCGCACCGCCCGTACCCGACCGTGGACGCCCTGCTCGCCGCCGCCGACGAGGCCGGGTACGACCTGTCCCGGGCCGATCTCGACGAGGCCCTGGCCGCCGAGTCCTCCGCGCTGCCGCACCCGGACGCCCCGCCGGCCGCCCGGACCGCGCTGCGGGCCGCCCACGCCGCGTACGAGAGCAGCTTCGGGCACGCGTTCGTGATCAGCCTCGACGGAGTGCGCCCCGGAGAGCGTCTCGACCAGGTATTGGCAGGCATCCGGTCACGTCTCGGCAACGAAGCGGAGGAAGAGCGGGTGATCGCCGCCGACGAACTGAGGCGGCTCGCCCGCGCCCGGCTGGCCTTCCGGCTGGCCGAGGGGCTCACACCGCGACACTCCGCACCGTGAATCCGTCCGGAATACGGCGATTCCGGCCTGTGCGATAGTCCGTCCGTGCCTGTTTGATCACACCGATGGACCCCGCGCGAGCGAACCGACAAGTCGTCGCTACGATGACCGGGGCCGGTGGACCGTACCCGGCCGGGTCAGACCGACAGAGAAGCCGGCCGACCCTGATCCCCGCTCCCGGAGGGTTTTTCCGTGCCGGCTGGAACGCTGTACCGCGGCCGGGAAGGAATGTGGAGCTGGGTGGCTCATCGAGTCACCGGCGTCCTCATCTTCTTCTTCCTGTTCGTACACGTGCTGGACACCGCTCTCGTCCGCGTCTCCCCCGAGGCGTACGACGAGGTCGTCGCGACCTACAAGACGCCGATCGTCGCTCTTCTGGAGTACGGCCTCGTCGCAGCCATCCTCTTCCACGCGCTGAACGGCCTCCGGGTCATCGCCGTGGACTTCTGGTCCAAGGGCCCGCGCTACCAGAAGCAGATGCTCTGGACCGTCGTGGGCATCTGGGTCGTGCTGATGGCGGGCTCGCTGTACCCCGTCCTCGGCCACGCCGCACGTGAACTGTTCGGGAGCTGACGCCACTCATGTCTGCTGACACGACCTCCGCCGCGATCGGCCCCGTCGAGGGCGGCGCGCACTACGACGTGGACAACCCCGCGCCGTACATCGAGGCCCCCCGCAAGCGCACGGGCAAGACCCCGCGCGCGACCCGCGGCAACTTCGAGATGGCCGCATGGCTCTTCATGCGCCTCTCCGGTGTGGTCCTCGTCGTCCTGGTCCTCGGCCACCTGCTGATCCAGCTCTTCCTGGACGGCGGCGTCACCAAGGTCGGCTTCGCCTTCGTGGCCGGCCGCTGGGCGTCCCCGTTCTGGCAGGTCTGGGACCTGCTGATGCTCTGGCTCGCCATGCTGCACGGCGCCAACGGTCTCCGTACGGTCATCAACGACTACGCGGAGCGGGCGAACACGCGCCTGTGGCTCAAGGGCCTGCTGTACACCGCCACGGTGTTCACCATCCTTCTGGGCACGCTGGTGATCTTCACCTTCGACCCGAACATCCGCTAGGCACGGGGCTGAGGTAATCCACTCATGAAGATCCACAAGTACGACACCGTCATCGTCGGCGCCGGTGGCGCCGGCATGCGCGCCGCCATCGAGTCGACGAAGCGCAGCCGCACCGCCGTGCTGACGAAGCTCTACCCCACCCGCTCCCACACGGGCGCCGCGCAGGGCGGCATGGCCGCCGCGCTGGCGAACGTGGAGGAGGACAACTGGGAGTGGCACACCTTCGACACGGTCAAGGGCGGTGACTACCTGGTCGACCAGGACGCCGCCGAGATCCTGGCGAAGGAGGCCATCGACGCCGTCCTCGACCTGGAGAAGATGGGCCTGCCGTTCAACCGGACGCCCAACGGGACGATCGACCAGCGCCGCTTCGGCGGTCACTCCCGCAACCACGGCGAGGCCCCGGTCCGCCGGTCCTGCTACGCCGCGGACCGCACCGGCCACATGATCCTCCAGACGCTGTACCAGAACTGCGTCAAGGAGGGCGTGGAGTTCTTCAACGAGTTCTACGTCCTGGACCAGCTGATCACCGAGGTCGACGGTGTGAAGCACTCCGCGGGCGTCGTCGCCTACGAGCTGGCCACCGGCGAGATCCACATCTTCCAGGCCAAGGCCGTGATCTACGCGTCCGGCGGCACCGGCAAGTTCTTCAAGGTGACCTCCAACGCGCACACCCTGACCGGTGACGGCCAGGCCGCCTGCTACCGCCGCGGTCTGCCCCTGGAGGACATGGAGTTCTTCCAGTTCCACCCGACGGGCATCTGGCGCATGGGCATCCTGCTGACGGAGGGCGCCCGCGGTGAGGGCGGCATCCTCCGCAACAAGGACGGCGAGCGCTTCATGGAGAAGTACGCGCCGGTCATGAAGGACCTCGCGTCCCGTGACGTCGTCTCCCGCTCCATCTACACGGAGATCCGCGAGGGCCGCGGCTGCGGTCCCGAGGGCGACCACGTCTACCTGGACCTGACGCACCTCCCGCCGGAGCAGCTCGACGCCAAGCTCCCGGACATCACCGAGTTCGCCCGTACGTACCTCGGCATCGAGCCGTACACGGACCCGATCCCGATCCAGCCCACCGCGCACTACGCCATGGGCGGCATCCCGACGAACGTCGAGGGTGAGGTCCTCTCGGACAACACCACCGTCGTCCCGGGCCTGTACGCGGCCGGCGAGGTCGCCTGTGTCTCCGTGCACGGCGCCAACCGCCTCGGCACCAACTCGCTGCTCGACATCAACGTCTTCGGCAAGCGTTCCGGCATCGCCGCGGCCGAGTACTCCGCGAAGCACGACTACGTCGAGCTGCCGGAGAACCCGGAGGCGCTCGTCGTCGCGACGATCGAGAAGCTCCGCAACTCCACGGGTCACGAGCGGGTCGCCGACATCCGCCGTGAGCTCCAGGAGACGATGGACGCCAACGTGATGGTGTTCCGTACGGAGCAGACCATCAAGACGGCCGTCGAGAAGATCGCCGAGCTGCGCGAGCGCTACGAGAACGTGTCCATCCAGGACAAGGGCAAGCGCTTCAACACGGACCTCCTGGAGGCCATCGAGCTGGGCAACCTGCTCGAACTGGCCGAGGTCATGGCCGTCTCGGCCCTGGCGCGCAAGGAGTCCCGCGGCGGTCACTACCGCGAGGACTACCCGAACCGCGACGACGTCAACTTCATGCGCCACACCATGGCGTACCGCGAGGTCGGCGAGGACGGCTCCGAGACCGTCCGTCTCGACTACAAGCCGGTCGTCCAGACCCGCTACCAGCCGATGGAGCGTAAGTACTGATGGCTACCCCCGTACTGGACAAGGTCGAGGCGGAGTCCGCCGCCTCCCCGTACATCACGGTCACGATGCGGATCCGCCGCTTCAACCCCGAGGTGTCGGACGCCGCGGTCTGGGAGGACTTCCAGATCGAGATCGACCCGAAGGAGCGTGTGCTCGACGCCCTCCACAAGATCAAGTGGGACGTCGACGGCACGCTGACCTTCCGTCGCTCGTGCGCGCACGGCATCTGCGGCTCGGACGCGATGCGGATCAACGGCAAGAACAGGCTCGCCTGCAAGACGCTGATCAAGGACATCAACCCCGAGAAGCCGATCACGGTCGAGGCCATCAAGGGCCTGACGGTCCTGAAGGACCTGGTCGTGGACATGGAGCCGTTCTTCCAGGCGTACCGGGACGTCATGCCGTTCCTGGTCACCAAGGGGAACGAGCCGACGCGCGAGCGTCTGCAGTCCGCCGAGGACCGCGAGCGCTTCGACGACACCACCAAGTGCATCCTGTGCGCCGCGTGCACGTCGTCCTGCCCGGTCTTCTGGAACGACGGCCAGTACTTCGGTCCGGCCGCGATCGTCAACGCGCACCGCTTCATCTTCGACTCGCGTGACGAGGCGGGCGAGCAGCGCCTGGAGATCCTGAACGACAAGGACGGCGTGTGGCGCTGCCGCACGACGTTCAACTGCACGGACGCGTGCCCGCGTGGCATCGAGGTCACGAAGGCCATCCAGGAAGTGAAGCGCGCGCTCATCACCCGCCGTTTCTAGCCTTCTCGACGCGCCCCTCGCACCACTCGGCGCCGGGGGCGCCTCACGGCCACGCGGCGGAGCCGCATATGTCACTGCGGGCCGCTGCGGCGGCCTCCGACCGCCGGTGCGCGGCTGGGCCCCGTCTCCCTCTGGGGGACGGGGCCCTTCGCATGTCCAAGGGGCCACCGGGCGCACCAGAGGGTGCGCGCATGTGCCAGGATCTGGGGCAGCGTTGACGGGCAAGGAAGGACGGGGACTGATGAGCGAGCCGAACCCTTACGCGGACGGTGAGTACAAGTGGGGGCCGGGGCAGCAGGGCGGGGCGCCCGGGACGCCGGCGTACGGGTATCCGCAGGACGCGACGCCCGGGTACGGGTACCCGCAGTCGCCGCCGCCCTACCAGCCGACCCTGCCGGGCGGCGTGCCGGTGCCGCCGCAGCACGCTCCGGCCGGCATGGGGGCGCCGGTGCTGAGCCTCGGTGACATCACCGTGGTCGGCGACCAGATCATCACGCCGGCGGGCAACATGCCCCTCAAGGGCGCCGTGTGGAACGCGATGGACATGTCGCGGACCGAGGAGAAGATGCCCACCGTGGCGATCGTCCTCGCGGTCATCTTCTTCCTCTTCTGCCTGCTCGGCCTGCTGTTCCTGCTGATGAAGGAGAAGACCACGACCGGCTTCATCCAGGTCACGGTGACCAGCGGCGGCCGCCACCACGCGACGATGATCCCGGCGACCGGCCCGGACACCATCCACCACATCATGGGCCAGCTCAACTACGCGCGCTCGCTCAGCATGTGAGCCCCGGGGAGGCGACCCTCGGCCCGACGGCCGCCCACCCGGTTCAGGCGTGCCAGGACTGGGTGGGGCCGGCCGACTCCGCCTCGACCATGATCCGGCGCAGCATGCCGTTGAGCAGGTCGCGCTCCTCGGGGGTGAGGACGCCGAGGAGGCGGTACTCCTCGTGTCCGAGGACGTCCATCGCGCCCAGCCACGTCTCGCGGCCGGCTGCGGTGAGTTCGACGACGACCCGGCGGCGGTCGGTCGTGGACTGGGTGCGGCGGACGAAGCCGCGTTTCTCCAGGGCGTCGAGGCGGCCGGAGACGGAGGCGGGGGCCAGGTCGAGGTCCTGGGCGAGTTCGGAGGGGGCGGCGCTGCCGCCGCGCCCCGCGAGCTTGTGGAGGGTGTCGAACTCGTGGCGTTCCAGGTCGAAGTCGACGAGGGACTGCTCCCTGACCCGGCGCAGATGGACCGAGAGCTTCTTCATCCGGGTGACCGCGCCTTCGACGACGGGGTCGAGGCCGGGCAGCACGGGCTGCCAGCGGTCGACGTGGTCGTCGGTCCAGTCGCGCGGTGCGTGGGGGGCACGCGGTTCCTCGGGAAGCGCCATGGGGTGATCGTACGTCGGCGGGGCACTCCCCTCCCGAGAAGTATTTCGTTGACGAACTATTCGGAACCGAAATACTCTGCCTCCCATGCCCGCGACCCCGGTACGCACCGCCGCGCCCTCACCCGTCCCCCACCCCCTGCGCACCCGCTCCTTCCGCCTCCTCTTCACCGGCCGCGCCCTCTCCCTCCTGGGCGACGCCGCCATCCCCGCCGCCCTCGCCCTCGCCGTCCTGGAAGCCACCGGCTCCACCTCGGCACTCGCCCTGGTCCTCGGCTGCGCCATGGTCCCCAAGCTGCTCCTGCTGCCGCTGGGCGGCGTCGTCGGCGACCGCTTCGACGCGCGTACGGTCGCCCTCACCACGGACCTCGTACGCTGCGCCACCCAGCTCCTCGTCGGCCTCCAGCTGCTCGGCGGCGCCCCCAGCCTCGCCGTCCTCGCAGTCGCCGAGGCGCTCGGCGGCGCGGCCGGAGCCTTCGCGATGCCGACCGGCTCCCCGCTGGTGAAGGGCACGGTGCCGACGGAGTCGCTGCACCGGGCCAACGCGGCGATGGGCGTCGCCCAGAGCGCCACCCGCCTCGCCGGACCCGCCCTCGCCGGCACCCTCGTCCTGACCGTGGGCCCCGGCTGGGCGTTCGTCCTGGACGCGGCCACGTTCGCCGTCAGCGCCCTGCTCCTGACCGCCGTACGGGTGAAGCGGGTCCCGATCCCGCGCCGTTCGCTCCGCGCCGACCTCACCGAGGGCTGGCAGGAGGTCCGCTCCCGGGACTGGTACTGGACCAGCCTCATCGGCCACAGCGCCTGGAACGGCGCCGCCGCCGTCCTGATGACCCTCGGGCCCGCGATCGCCGTGCAGCGACTCGGCGGCGGCACCACCTGGGTCGTCCTCCTCCAGGTCGGCGCCGTCGGCTTCCTCCTCGGGGCGCTGCTCGCCGACCGGGCCCGCCCCCGGCGCCCGGTCCTGACCGCGAACCTCGGCCTCGCCACGTACGCGCTGCCGCTGGTCCTGCTCGCGCTCGCCGCGCCCGCGCCGCTGACGATCGCGGCGTACGGGCTCGCGCAGGCGGGGCTCGGCTTCCTCTCCCCCGTGTGGCAGACCGCCGTCCAGCGGGCCGTCCCGGAACACGCCCTGGCCCGCGTCACCTCGTACGACTGGCTGCTCTCCCTCGCCGCCATGCCCCTGGGCTACACCCTGGCCCCGCTCGCGGCCACCGCCTGGGGCCCCGAAGTGCCGCTCCTGGCCGCGGCGGTGGTGGTGGGCGGGTGCTGCGCGGGGACGGCGCTCGTGCCGGGGGTGAGGCGGTTCGGCTAGGGCTGTCAGTGGGGTCCTCTACCGTCGTGAGCATGGTGGGGATCACGGTCCTGGAGACCGGGCTGGACGAGGCGCTTACGGAAGGGCCGGAGGTGGTCGGTGAGTTGATCGCCTCCCTGGGGACGGAGGAGCGACGGGAGTGGGCGCTCGCGCTTCATCTGAGGGCCTGCGGAAGGAGGCCCGGCCAGGTGTCGGCGGCCCTCGACGCCTTGTCCCGCCAGGAGTTGGCCTGGAGCACCGAGGAGTCCGACGAACTCCTCGCGCGGCTCGTCGGCCAGGACGCGAAGGTCGCCCCGCACGAACTGCGGCACTCGTTCATGAACCTGGTGCCGATCGCTCTTTCGGCGGCCGAGCAGGCCCAGGAGTTCGACCGGGCCCGGGTCCGGGCACTGCGCCGGACGGCCGAGTCGCTGCGCACCTACGAGAGCGTCGAGTTCGCCGCGATACGGGACCGGATGGACGTCCTGCTGCGCCGCGAGACGACGGCACCGCCTGGCAGGCTCCCCCGCAATCTCCTCGACGGGCTCGACGAGTACGGCCCTGCGATGCGGGCCGCCCACAGTGAGCTGCTCGCGGGGGCGGGCGTGGCGGACTTCCTCGGGCACTGCGTGCTCCTGGACAAGCCCCGGGCGACGCGCGTCTGGCGCCGGACGGCGGCGGCCCTCCTCGGGGAGGCCGAGCAGGGAGCGGAGGTGGTGCGGCGGCTGTTGGAGGGGATCGCCGCACAGCCCGAGCACCGGGTGACCGACCTCAGCAGTTGGGGCATGGTCTTCTCGCATCTCGCGGGCGACACCAACACCTGCCTCGTCCGCGGCCTGATGTGGGCCGCGCTCGACCTCGACGCCGACTGGGTCGTGCCGCTCGTCGGGGCCGTCGCCCTGCACGCGGGGACCGGGCTCGGGGGGTCCGGTGGGTTCTGCCGGAGTCAGCCGCTGGCCACGGCGGCGGTCGCGGTGCTCGGGGAGTGCGGGGGCGCCCGGGGCGAGGAGGCCGTGCAGTGGCTCGGGCGGCTGCCGAAGAAGGTGAAGAACCGGACGGTGGCCAAGGGGATCGCCAAGGCCCTGGGGGCCGTCGCCGCGCGCTCGGGCGTGACGCCGTCGATGCTCCGCGAGCGCGGGGTGGCGACGCTCGGCCTGGACGGGCGCGGGGTCCGGGAGGTGCCGCTCGGGGCGTACACGGCGGAGTTCTCGGTACGGGAGCCGGGTGCGGTCGCGCTGGCCTTCAGGGGCCCGGAGGGGAGGGTCCTGAAGACGGCGCCGAAGGAGGTCCGTGAGACGCGCGCGGAGGAGTTGAAGGGGGTCAGGGCGGGGCTGAAGGAGCTGAGGGGGCTGCTCGCCGCCGAGCGGGCCCGCCTCGAGGAGCACCTCGCGGCGGGGACGGTCTGGCCCGCGGAGGACTGGCAGCGGCACTACGTCGACCACCCGGTGACGGGGACGGTGGCCCGGGCGCTGCTCTGGGAGGTCACGGAGGACGACGGGGACGCCGAGGAGCGGTGGACCGCGGGGCTTCCGGAGCGCACCGGGGGCGGCTGGGCCCTGGCGGCCGCGGACGGGACGGCGCGTCCGGTCGGTCCCGGCGCCCGGCTGCGGCTGTGGCATCCGCTGCGGGCCGGTGGCGAGGAGGTCGCGGAGTGGCGGGCCGCGCTGGCGGAGCGGGAGGAGCGCCAGCCGTTCAAGCAGGTCTTCCGCGAGGTGTACCCGCTGACCCCGGCGGAGCTCACGACCGGCTCGTACTCCAACCGCTTCGCGGGGCACGTCCTGCGGTACGGGCAGGCGCGGGCGCTGATGGCCGAGCGCGGCTGGACGGGGAACCATCTGGGGTACTTCTCGGACGGCTGGTCCTCGGAGCTGGTGAAGGAGCTGCCCGTGCCGGGCGAGCTGCCGGCCGGTGAGGGGACGCGCTGGCGGGCCCGGTTCTTCGTGGAGCTGGTCGACGAGGGGGCGCGCGGGGACGGGGTGGCCAGGCTCTGCTCCACGGACCAGGTGCGCTTCGAGCGGCGGGCGGGTGCGGCGGCGGGTGGGCGGACCCGATCGGCAGGCGCGCGGGACGGTTCGGCGGGGGCGCGGGGAGCCCGGGAGGCGGGTACGCGGGGCGCCTGGGAGGCGGCCGCGCTGGCCGACGTACCGCCGCTCGTGCTGTCCGAGGCGCTGCGGGACGTCGATCTGTTCGTGGGGGTGGCGTCGATCGGGGCGGACCCGCACTGGCGGGACCGTGGGGAGGACCGCGCCTACGACGGGTACTGGGAGAGTTGGTCGTTCGGCGCGCTGACGGAGTCGGCGCTGATCCGGCGCGAGACGCTGGCCCGGCTGCTGCCCCGGACGCGGATCGCGGACCGGGTGGAGCTGACCGACCGCTTCCTGCGGGTGCGGGGCGAGCTGCGGGCGTACCGGATCCACCTGGGCTCGGGGAACGTGCTGATGGAGCCGGACGACACGTACCTGTGCGTCGTGGAGGACCGCGTGCGGGACCGGGGGACGGTGTTCCTGCCGTTCGAGGAGGACGGCGGGCTGCTGTCGGTGATCCTGTCGAAGGCGCTGCTGCTGGCCGCCGACGACCGGATCACCGACGCGACGATCACCGCGCGGATACGCCGGGGCTGAGCTCGGCGGCCGTCTCCGCGAGGAAGGCGACGAGCAGCCGGGCGGTCTCCTCCGGGCGTTCCAGGGCGGGGAGGTGGCCGGCCCAGTCGAGGTCGACGCGGCGGGCGGCGGGCAGGAGGCGTCCGAGCTCGTCGGCGAAGGCCCGGAAGTCGGGGAGGTCGTGGGCGCCGACGGCCACGAGGGCGGGGGCCTGGATCCGGGCGAGGTCCTCGCGGGTGACCTCGGGTGCGACCGGGTGGTGCTCCTCGGGGGCGGCGAGCTGGAGGTCGAAGGCGCGCCGCTGGGCGTCCCGGACGAGGGCGCGGGCGGCCTCTCCGGCTTCGGGGCCGAGCCAGGTGCCGACGTTGAGTTCGACGGCGGCGTCGATTTCGCCGGCGTCGAGGAGGGCCTCCTCGCGGGCGTCCCAGGCGCGCAGTTCGTCGCTGGGCTCCATGCCGGGGACGGCGGAGCCGAGCAGGGCGAGGGCCGAGACGCGTCCGGGGTGGGCGGCGGCGAGTTCGAGGGCGACCCGGCCGCCGAAGGAAGAGCCGACGACGGCGGCCCGCTCGGCGCCGAGGTGGTCGAGGAGCTCGCGCACGTCCTCGGCGTGGGTGTGCGGGGCGTCGATCGGGCTGCCGCCGAAGCCGCGGAGGTCGCAGCGGACGACCCGGTGTCCCGCCGCGGCCAGCGCGGGGAACTGCCCGTCCCACATGCGGCGGTCGCAGACGCCGGAGTGCAGCAGGACGACGGTCGAGGGGCCGGTGCCGGCCAGGTCATGAGAGAGCGTCACCCGCGCGACCCTAGCGGCCGGGTGCCGCGCGGAGACCACTTCCCCCACGCGACTTGAACACGTTCAAGAGGAGGTCTACAGTCATGACTGCCAGCTTTTGAACGCGTTCAAGGGAGGGTGGGGCATGGACCTCACTGTCGTCGCGTACATCGTCTACCTGCTGATCAGCGTGGGCCTCACCATCTGGGTCGCCCGCACCCTCAGCCGCAACGGAAGGATCTTCCTCTCCGACGTCCTGCACGGGAACGAGAAGCTCGCGGACGCCGTCAACCACCTCCTGGTGGTCGGCTTCTACCTCGTGAACTTCGGCTTCGTCGCCCTCTACCTGAGCCAGGACGACGCCGTCCTCGACGCCCGGGCACTCTTCGAGGCCCTCTCCGTCAAGCTCGGAGTGGTCCTGCTCGTCCTCGGCGTGATGCACCTCGGGAACGTGTACGTACTCAACAAGATCCGCCGCCGCGGGGTCATGGAGCGCGAGCAGGTGCCGCCGGTCGGTCCGCAGGGCTGGACCGCGACCCCCAAGGGCGGCCCCTGGGCCCCGCCCGCGCCCCAGGTCTGAACCGGCCGTGCCCGGCCCGACCGCGGCGAGCACGCCGACGACCCCCGTGGGACGCCTGACCGTGCTGTACGACGCCGACTGCCCGCTCTGCGTGCACCTCAGGCACTGGCTGCTGCGCCAGCGGCAGCTCGTCCCGCTCGACTTCGTACCGGCCGGCTCGCAGCAGGCCCGGCGCCTCTTCCCGGCCCTCGACCACACCGCCACCCTGCGGGAGATCACCGTGATCGGGGACCGGGGCCAGGTCTACCGGGAGGCCTCCGCCTGGATCGTCTGCCTCTGGGCGCTGGCCGACCACCGGGCCAGGGCCCACTGGCTGGCCACCCCCGCGGGACTGCCCTTCGCCCGGGTGACCGTCCTGGCGGCCGCGAAGTGGCGCGAGGCCCTCAAGGGAACGGGACCGGACGACCGGTCCTGCGGGGACGGGCACTGCGAGGTGCCCGGTCCGCCCGGTTAGGCTCGGCCCTGTGAAGGACGTGAAGGAAGAGAAGAAGGCCGACCTGAAGCCGGCCGACGAGAAGAAGGCCCCCAAGAGCGAGCAGACCCGCACGCTCATCCTCGAAACCGCGCTCCGGCTGTTCAAGGAGCGCGGTTACGACAAGACGACGATGCGGGCCATCGCCCAGGAGGCCGGGGTCTCCGTCGGCAACGCGTACTACTACTTCTCCTCCAAGGAGCACCTCGTCCAGGGCTTCTACGACCGGATCGCCGAGGAGCACCAGGCGGCCGTCGAGGGGATCCTGACCGGCCCCGAGAAGGACCTCACGGCACGGATCCGCGGGGTCTACCTCGGCTGGCTCGACATCGCGGAGCCGTACCACGAGTTCGCGGCCCAGTTCTTCAAGAACGCCGCCGACCCGGACAGCCCGCTCAGCCCGTTCTCCCCCGAGTCGGAGGGCCCGCGCGAGGCCGCCATCGAGGTGCACCGGCGGGTCATCTCCGGTGCCTCGGTCAAGGTCGACCCGGAACTGAAGGAAGCGCTCCCGCAGTTGCTGTGGCTCCAGCAGATGGGCCTGGTGCTGTTCTGGGTGTACGACCGCTCGGAGGGCGCGGCGAACAGCCGGCGCCTGGTGGAGCGCCTCGCGCCGGTCACCGCCCGCGCGATCTCGCTCTCCCGCTTCCGGATCCTGCGCCCGCTGGTCAAGGAGACGCACGAGCTGCTCTCCGACTTCATGCCGACGGCGGCCGGGATGGCGGCCTCGGGCAAGCCCAAGAAGAGGACGAGCCCGAAGCCGTCGGAGAACGACTAGCTCCGGCTGGAGCCGGCTGGATCCAGCCGGCTCCAGCCGGTCCAGCCGGATCCGGCTAGATCCAGCTGAGCTCCCACAGGCGCCAGATGCCGGTGCCGTCCGTCAGGTACTGGGAGCCGGCGACCGCCTCCGTGGAGAGGACGTAGTCCTTCTTCTGCCACAGCGGGACGAGCGGGACGTCGGAGGCGACCTCGTTCTGGATCTCCTTGAAGTCGTTCGTCGCGCGGCCACGGTCGCTGAACTGCTGCGTCGAGGCGATCAGGCTGTCGATCCGCTTGCTGGAGAAGCCGTTGTGCAGGGTGTTCTGGGTGCCGACGAGCGGGGCGGTGAAGCTGTCGGAGTCCGGGAAGTCGGGGAGCCAGCCGACGGGGTAGGCGTCGTAGCTGCCCTTCGCGTACCCCTTCTGGAAGCTCTGCCAGTCGGCCTCGACGAGCTTGACCTTGAAGAGGCCGGTCTCCTCCAGCTGCCGCTTGACCTCGGCGGCCTCGGCGCCGTACGTGGCGTCCTTGCGGTAGCCGTACGTGAACTTCACCGGCGTCTTGACCCCGGCGTCCTTCAGGAGCGCCTTGGCCTCCTTCGCGCTCGGCTCCGGGTAGACGTCGAAGAAGGCGGTGCTGTGGCCGACGAAGCCCTGCGGGATGAGGGAGTAGAGCGGCTCGACCGTGCCCTTGTAGGCGCCCTCGGTGATCGCCGGGCGGTCGAGGACGGCGGCGACGGCCTGCCGTACGGCCTTGTTCGCCATCGGCGAGCCGGACCGGACGTTGAAGTTGAGGTTGCGGATCTCGGCGCTCTCGGCCTCGGTGACGCGGGTCCCGTCCTTGGTGTCCAGGGTCGCGAGGAAGTTCGGCGGCAGCTGCCGGTGCGTCACCTGGACGTCCTTCGCCTTCCAGGCGGTGGCGAGGTCCGCGGACTGGCCGTAGTACTTCACGAGGACCGTGTGACCGGCCTTGGTGATGGCGCCCTTGTACTTCGGGTTGGGCTCCAGGAGCGCGGACTCGCCCTCCTTGTACTCCTTGAGGACGTACGGCCCCGAGCCGTCGACCGCGGAGCCCGTCCGCAGGTTGCCGGCCGGGTACTGGTCCTTGTCCACGATCGAGCCGGCGCCCGTGGCCACCTTCAGCGGGAACGTGGCGTCCCGGCCGCTCAGGTGGAAGGTGACGGTCCGGCCCTCGGCCGAGACGTTCTTCAGGGTCGGGAAGAGCGGCTGCGGGCCGACGTCCGTCTTGATGTGCAGCATCCGCTCGAAGGAGTACTTGACGTCCTCGGCGGTGATCTTGCGCCCGTTGGCGAAGGTGAGGTCGTCGCGGAGCGTGCACTGGTACGTGGTGAGCTTGGTCCCCACGAACTTGCAGCTCTCGGCGGCGTCCGGCACCGGCTGGCTCAGGCCCGGCTTGAAGGTGAGCAGCGACTGGAAGACGTTGCTGTACATGGCCCAGGAACCGGCGTCGTACGCGCCGGCCGGGTCGAGTGAAGTGACCTCGTCGGTGGTGCCGACGGTGATCGGATCGGTCCGGACGCCGTCGGAGGGCAGGAGTTGCCAGCCCCCCACTCCGGCGGCCACCAGTACTCCACAAGTGATGAGGATCCGCAGACGGACCGTCGACCGCATTGCCGTGCTTCCTTTTTTTGGTACCACCCCAGATGCGACGGCCCCCAAAAAACGTCGCGATGGCCTGCATCCCATCACACGGGTTTCACATGGGGAAGGGAAAACTTTCACACGACAGGTATATGTCCGGGATATGAGAATTTAAGTCGATGAGCAGCACGTATCGACCCCGATGCAGGGAGTGACAATGTCCGATCAGGCCCGTTTCGAGGCGAGTTCGACGATCGTGATGTCGGAGGGCGCACCGACCCGGACCGGGGGTCCCCAGGCGCCCGCGCCCCGCGAGACGTACAGCTGGGTGTCGCCGTACCGTTCGAGCCCGGCGACGGTCGGGTTGGCCAGTTCGGCGAGGTGGTTTCCGGGCCACAGCTGGCCGCCGTGGGTGTGGCCGGAGAGCTGGAGGTCCACGCCGTGGCGTACGGCGTCGTGGACGACGATCGGCTGGTGCGCGAGGAGCACCGCGGCGCGGGCCCGGTCGCGGTCGCCGAGGGCCCGCGCGAAGTCGGGGCCCTCGCCCTCACTCTCCCCCGCGACGTCGTCGACGCCGGCGAGATCGAAGCCCGCCGGGATCTCCACGCGCGCGTTGCGCAGCGGGCGGAGGCCGAGTTCGCGGACGTGGTCGACCCAGGCGTCGGCACCCGAGAAGTACTCGTGGTTGCCGGTCACGAAGAAGGAGCCGTGGCGGGCACGGAGCCGGGCGAGCGGCTCGGCGGCCGGGCCGAGGTTCTCGACGGTGCCGTCGACGAGGTCGCCGACGACCGCGATCAGGTCGGGCTGGGTGGCGTTGATCGAATCGACGATCCGCTGGGTGTGGGCCCGGCCCAGGATCGGCCCGAGGTGGATGTCGGACACGACGGCGATCCGGTAACCGTGCGCGGCGCGCGGGATCTTGGCGAGCGGGACGGTGACCCGCTTGACGCGGGGGCCGCGCAGCACGCCGTACGTGCCGTATCCGACGGTCCCGACGGCGACGGCGGCGGCGGAACCACCGACGACGCGCGAGACGAACAGCCGCCGGGAGACGTCGGGGGCGGCGGGCTCAGCCGGTGCGGTCACGGCGGCGGGTGCGGGCTCGGGTGCGGCGGGCTCAGCCGGGGCGGTCACGGCGGCGGATACGGGCTCCGCAGGGGTGGTCACGGCCGCCGGTACGGGCTCCGCAGGGGTGGCGGCGGCGCGGCGGTCGAGCCAGGCGCGCAGGAGCGGGCGGACGGCCTCGCCGGCCAGCAGGGCCAGGACCAGGTACAGGAGCACGGCGAGCCAGAGGAAGCCCGGCCAGGCGACCGCCTGCTGGAGCCGGAAGGGGGCATCGGCCCGGCCGGACACCAGGGCGGCGAGCGACAGCACCGGCAGGACGATCACGGCGGCCGTACCGAGCGGGCGCGGCAGGCTCCCGGGCACCGTCACGTCGCGCACCAGGCGCCGCCACACGTACCAGTGGACCGCGCCGAGCAGCGCGAGGACCACGACCAGGACCAGCAGAAAGACGACCACGCCCCCGGAACCCCTCTTCTAGACGTCCGCGCGACGCACGGCACGCACCCCACGCAACCCGATCACGCCGATCACGCCGATCACGTCCCCAAGACAACGGAGGTGACGGCGAGGCCGCTCCCGTTCCAGAGCTTCTTGACGCAGCCGACCACCAACGTACAGAGACCCTGCCGAAAGATCGCGGCGGGCCCGTTCGATACTGGCAGGGCACGGCCACCCCACTCCGAAGGACACCCCATGAAGCTCAGCCGCCGCGTCTCCTGGTTCCTGCTCGCGTTCGGCGTCTGGTCCTGGGTGATCTGGGTGACCTTCGCGAAGAACCTCTGGAAGGACGGGAGCGGCCTCGCCTTCGACGACGCGGGAAACCCGACGGCGTACTTCTGGGTCCACCTCGCCCTCGCCGTCACGTCGTTCATCCTAGGGACGGCAGTCGGCGTGATCGGCTTCCGGGGCGTCCGCGCGACCAAGAAGTAAGGCCCCGCGGGACGCACGGTCCAGCGGCCGCAGTTCGAACTTCGCCGCGGTGGACTGCACTTGACCGTGCAGCGCGTCCCGCCATGGCTCGTCGCCCTGATCACCACCGACGGCGGGGCAGCGGTGAAGGTGGGCACAGCGTGGGCACAGCGCTGAGCCGCGCGCCCGTCATACCGTCATGGCTCCGCCCGCTGGTCGGCCCCACTGCGGGCACAGCAAGGCCCGCTCGGACGAGTCGGGGCGTGCCGTGGACTTCCGGGCGCAGACGGCCTCCCGCACCGTGTCCAGCTGCTCGGCCCCCGCGGGCGAAATGGAGGGGGCAAGCCTCTCACCTGCTCTTCTCTGTCGTTGAAGCGCTACCGGTCAGCTACACGTAGAAAGTGATCCAGATGAACCAGCTCCACATCCCGAACGCGAGCGGGAACCAGGAGACGCGGCAGCTGAGTTTCATGACCCCAGCCTCACCGTCCGCCCCTCGGCCCCCGCGTCCGGGTGGACGAGCGCGGGTGGACCGCCTGCCGGGGTTCGGATCGGTCTTCCGTACATGTACGTTCTCGACCGTGTCTGCTTCGAAGAAGACCGCTTGGGCGGTCGCCGCTGCTGTGTTCCTGCCGCTCGTCCTCGCCGCGCCCGCGGCCCACGCGGACGGAAAGGACGGGAAGGACAAGCAGCCCAAGCCTCCCGCCGTGATGTCCAAGGTCGGCGGCGCCCTGCTCAGCAAGCCGGGGACGCAGGTGCAGCTCGGGCCCGGCGCCCCGGTGCTGCCCAAGGAGCTGTCCGGGCGTTCCTGGATCGTCGCGGACGCGGAGAGCGGCCAGATCCTCGCCGCGCACAACGCGCACTGGCGGCTCGCCCCGGCCTCCACCCTCAAGATGCTCTTCGCGGACACCCTGCTGCCCAAGTTCACCAGAACCGAGAACCACCTGGTCACGAACCAGGACCTGGCCGGCATCGGCGCCGGCTCCAGCCTGGTCGGCATCAAGGAGAAGCAGACCTACAGCGTCCACGACCTGTGGCTCGGTGTCTTCCTCCGCTCCGGCAACGACGCCGTGCACGTGCTGACCAGCATGAACGGCGGTCTCATCCAGACCGTCGCGGACATGAACGACCACGCGGTCGACCTCCAGGCCCTCGACACCTTCGTGGTCTCCCCGGACGGCTACGACGCCCCCCGCCAGGTCTCCTCCGCGTACGACCTGACGCTCATCGCCCGCAACGGCATGAAGAACCAGGACTTCCGCGAGTACGCCGCCACGCCACGCGCCGCCTTCCCCGGCGAGGCAAAGCCGGGCAAGAAGCGCGAGACCTTCGAGATCCAGAACACCAACCGGCTCCTCACCGGCGACATCGGCGTCGCCCCGTACCAGGGCATCGCCGGGGTCAAGAACGGCAACACCACGCACGCGGGTGCCACCTTCACGGGCGTCGCCGAGCGAAACGGCAGGGTCCTGCTCGTCACCGTCATGAACCCCTCCTCGAAGGAGCAGCACGCGGTCTACCGCGAGGCCGCCCGGCTGCTCGACTGGGGCTTCGCGGCCTCCGGGAAGGTGACGCCGGTGGGTGAGCTGGTGCCGCCGCGCTCGGCTCGTACGACGCCCACCGCCCCGGACGACGGCACGGCCCCGGCGCCCGGCAAGAACGCCCCGCACGAGCCGGTCCACTCGGCCGCCACCGCCGACAGGTCCGGCGGGATCGGGATCGCGCTCGCCGTGGCGGGCGGCGTCCTCGTCCTCCTGGCCGCGGGCGTCTTCCTGGTCAACCGCCGCTGGCCGCTGGCCGCGTCGGCGGCGCGTCGTCGCCGTTCGCAGTCCCCGGACCAGACTCCGGACCACTCTCCGGAGCAGTCTCAGGAGGAGTCCCCGGACCGGTCGGACCGGTCTCCGGAAAAGTCCCCGGACCGGTCTCCGGAGGAGTCCCCGGCTCTGAAGGACTCCCCCGACGTGACTCCGTAGCCGTCCACGCCGCGCAGAACAGCAGCAGCTTCGCGGTGAAGTTGATCCAGAGGAGCAGGGCGACCGGGACGCCGAACGCCCCGTACATCGACTTCGCCGCGACCCCCTTCATGTAGCCGCCGAGCAGCAGCTTGAGCAGCTCGAAGCCGACCGCGCCCATCAGCGCCGCCACCACGAGGTCCCGGCGGCGCGGTTCGACGCCCGGCAGCAGCGTCAGCACGTACAGCAGGATCAGGAAGTCGGCGACGACGCCGACGAGGACGGCCGCTCCCTGGAGCAGGAAGCCGCCCGCCCCCTCGCCCGAGATGCCGAGCCGGTCGGCGCTCCAGCCGACGGCGGTGGAGCCGAGCCAGGACGCGGCGAGCGAGGCGAGCGCGACCCCGCCGAGGCCGACCAGGATCAGCGCGTCCTTTCCCTTGAGCAGGATCGGGTTGCCCTCGACGGCGTCGAGCCCCCAGACCGCGCGCAGGCACTCCCGCATGGAGCCGATCCAGCTGATGCCGGTGACGAGCAGGACGGCGCCGGCGACGAGTCCGATGGTCCCGGCGTTGTCGACCAGCCCGCCGATGTCGAGCTGGTCGGAGATGCCGGGCACCTGGTCGCTGATCTTCTTCTCGATCCGGTCGAGCTGGTCGTCGGTGAGCAGCGCGGCGCCGATCGCGGCGGCGAACGTGATCAGCGGGAACAGGGCGATGAAGGAGACGAAGGTGATCGCGGCGGCGAGCCGCGTCCAGTGCGCCGCGTCGAGGGTCTCGTACGCGTGCCAGCCGTGGGTCCGCATGAGGCGCGTCACCCACGGCCCGATGACGGGAAGCCTCTTCAGCCAGTCCATGTCGTACGTCCACTCCTCGCGCCGTCGGATCGCCCGGGTACGAGAATCCCCCACCGGGGCTCACACACCCGCGACCGACATCCCGTACAGCGCGGCCCATGCCAGCCCGATGACGGCGAGCGGCCGGTCGCGCAGCACGACGTCCTCGGGCGCGCCCGCCGCTCCCCGGTCGGCGAAGACCGCGTACCGCAGGACGCCGAGGACGAAGGCGACCACGGAGAGCTGCCGCCACGGCAGCGACGTCTCCACCGGGCCCGCCTCCAGGGCCCACAGGCAGTACCCGAGCACGGCGACGCCGGCGGCCAACTGCCAGACGAACCGCAGGTATCCGGTCGTGTACTGGGTGAGCAGCGCCCGCGTCGCGCCCTCGGCGCCCTCCATCTGGACGGCCTCGGAGTACCGCTTGGCGGCGACCATGAAGAGCGCCCCGAACCCGGTCGTGATGAGGAACCAGCGGGACAGCGGGATGCCGAGCGCCACCCCGCCGACCATCGCCCGCATCAGGAAGCCGGTGGCGACGACGGCGAGGTCGACGACGAGGACGTGCTTGAGGCGCACGCAGTACGCGACCTGCATGACGAGGTACGCGACGAGCAGTGCGGCGGTCAGCGGGCCGCAGAGCAGCGCGGCGGCGACGGCGGACCCGAGGCCGAGCAGGATCCCGGCGCCGGTCGCGAGCGCGACGGGGACCTGCCCCGAGGCCACGGGGCGGCGGCACTTGGCGGGGTGGGCGCGGTCGGCCTCGGCGTCGCGCGCGTCGTTGAGGAGGTAGACGGCGGAGGCGGCGGCCGTGAACAGGACGAAGACCAGGGCGAGTCGGGCCCCGGTCTGCCAGGAACCGAGCCGCCCGGCGGCGGCGGGCGCGGCGAGCACGAGGACGTTCTTCACCCACTGCCGGGGCCGGGCGGTCCTGACCAGCCCGAGGACCCACCCACCACGCGCCGGCAGGGGCGTGTCCGGTACGGCGGCGGGGGCGGCGAGCACGGCGGTCCCACCCCGTTCGCTCACGACAGGACCGCCTTACGCGCGCGCGTGGCGACGACGGCCGCGGCGGGGGCGAGGAGACGGCCCACGGCCGTGGCGGCGGGGGCGAGGAGGTGACCCGCGTCGGCCGGGGCCGGGGTCAGGAGGTGGCCCGCGACGGTCACGGCCGGGGCCAGGAGACGGCTCGCGTCGGTCCTGGCCGGGGTCAGGAGGCGGTGGCCCGCCGCGGCCGTGGCGGCGCCGAGCAGGGCGCCGGCGGCGACGTCGCTCGGGTAGTGGACGCCGACGACCAGGCGGGACAGACACATCGCACCGGCCAGCGGGGCGGCGATCCGACCGGCCGTCGGGTGGAGGACGCCGAAGGCGACCACCGCGGCGGCGGAGGAGGTGGCGTGGGAGCTGGGGAAGGAGTGCCGGCCGGCCGTGCGCACCAGGGGCTCGTACGTGTCCGGGGCCGGCCGGGGACGCCGTACGAGCCGCTTGACGCCCATGCTCGCGAGGTGCGCGGTGGCGACCAGGGCCGTGGCCCGCAGCCAGCCGTTCCGGCGAGGGCGGTCGCAGGCGGCGGCGGTGAGTCCGGCGGCCAGCCAGAGGGCGCCGTGCTCGCCGCCGAGGGAGAGGACCCGGGCGGCGGCGGCCACACCGGGCCGGTGCCCGCAGGCGCGCAGGGCGACCAGGACGCGCCGCTCGGCCGCACCCCAGCCGGGCTCGCGCCCGCGCAAGGCCGTAGCGCCACCCGCACCGCGAGGCCGCCCGGCAGCGGTGCTCCCCGTCTCACCGGCCCGCTCGGCCGTGGCCGATCGAGCCGCGCCGGGCGGCTCGGCCACGTCACTCCCCGGCTCGCCGACCGGGCCGGTCGTGGCGGGTCGGGCCGCACCGTCCCGCCGGAGGACGGCAGGCCCAGCTCCGTCAGACGGCTCCGACGCATCCGGCCCATCACACCCCACAGACACAGCCGCTTCCGCCCCGCCACGCCCCACAGGCGCAGTCGGTTCCGCCCGGCCGTGCCCCCCAGACACAGCCGGTTCCGGCCCGTCAGAGCGTGTTCGCACGGTCGGTCTCGCCTCGCGCATGCGTCTTCGTCTCCCTGTCGGGCCCGCCGTTCCACTCGGTCACCGCGACTCTGGCGCGGCCCGTGGCCGAGGGCACGAGGTCTCTTTCCTGACACTCCTTTAATCACCCATTTCGACGAACCGCCATCCAATACCGGCATACCAGACAGACCCGGCTATACGGTCACCCTCATGGCTGTCGAGACCCACGTCCTGGACGACGACTGCGAAGCGATCACCGGCTGGGGCCGCACCGCCCCCACCCTCGCGCGCGTGCACCGGCCCCGCGGGACCGCCGAGGTCGCCGAGGCCCTCCGGGCCTGCGGCTCCCGGGGCGCCGTCGCCCGCGGTCTCGGCCGCGCGTACGGCGACGCCGCGCAGAACGCCGGCGGCACCGTCCTCGACATGACCGGCCTCGACCGGATCCTGGCCTTCGACACCACCGCCGGGCTCGTCGTCTGCGAGGCCGGCGTCAGCCTGCACCGGCTGATGGAGGCGCTGCTGCCGCTCGGCTGGTTCGTCCCGGTCACCCCCGGCACCCGGTACGTGACCGTCGGCGGCGCGATCGGCGCCGACATCCACGGCAAGAACCACCACGTCTCGGGCTCCTTCGGCCGGCACGTGACCGCGCTCGAACTCCTCACCGCCGACGGTGAGATCCGGACCGTGCTGCCCGGGACCCCGCTCTTCGACGCCACCACCGGCGGCATGGGCCTGACCGGTGTGATCCTCTCCGCCACCCTGCGGCTGCTGCCCGTCGAGACCTCCCTCATGCGCGTGGACACCGAGCGCGTCCCGGGCCTCGACGAGCTGATGGCGCGGCTCACCGCCACCGACCACCGGTACCGCTACTCCGTCGCCTGGATCGACCTGCTGGCGCGGGGCGCCGCCACCGGCCGCGCCGTCCTGACGCGCGGCGACCACGCCCCGTACGACGCGCTGCCCCGCCGCCACCGGGCCCGCCGCGCACCGCTCGGCTTCCGGCCGGGCCGGCTGCCCGCCCCGCCGCCGTACGTCCCGGGCGGGCTGCTCGGCCGCACGTCCGTCGGGCTCTTCAACGAGCTCTGGTACCGCAAGGCCCCACGCGCGAGCCGGGCCGGGCTCCAGCCGCTCACGTCCTTCTTCCACCCCCTCGACGGCGTCCCGCACTGGAACCGGATCTACGGGCCCGGGGGCTTCGTCCAGTACCAGTTCGTCGTCCCGTACGGGCAGGAGGAGACCCTCCGGCGGATCGTGCGGCGGATCGCGGACCGGGGCTGCCCCTCCTTCCTCGCCGTCCTGAAACGGTTCGGCGCGGGCGATCCCGGCTGGCTCTCCTTCCCCCTCCCCGGCTGGACCCTCGCCCTCGACCTGCCCACCGGCCTCCCCGGCCTCGGCCGCTTCCTCGACGCGCTCGACGAGGAGGTCGTGGGCGCCGGCGGCCGGGTCTACCTCGCCAAGGACTCCCGGGTCCGGCCGGAGACCCTGGCCGCGATGTATCCCCGGCTCGACGAGTTCCGGGCGCTGCGCGCCGCGCTCGACCCCCGGTCCGTCTTCACCTCGGACCTCGCCCGCCGTCTCAGTCTCTAGAGTTCCAGGAGTTCCCGTGAAGGACGCCTTCGGTGCCCCGCAGTCCCTGCTCGTCCTCGGCGGCACCTCCGAGATCGGGCTCGCCACCGCCCGCCGGCTGATCGCCCGCCGCACCCGCGTCGTCTGGCTGGCCGGCCGCCCCTCCCCCGCGCTCACGGCCGCCGCCGACTCGCTGCGCGCGCTCGGGGCGGAGGTGCGCACCGTGCCCTTCGACGCGCTCGACACCGAGTCGCACGAGGAGCGGCTCGGGAAGATCTTCACCGAGGGCGACATCGACATGGTGCTGCTCGCCTTCGGGGTGCTCGGCGACCAGGCGCGTGACGAGTCCGACCCGGTCGCCGCCGTCCGGGTCGCGCAGACCAACTACACGGGCGCCGTCTCGGCCGGTCTGGTGTGCGCGGGCGCGCTCCAGGCGCAGGGCCACGGGTCCCTGGTGGTGCTCTCCTCGGTGGCGGGCGAGCGGGCCCGCCGCGCCAACTTCATCTACGGCTCGTCGAAGGCGGGGCTCGACGCCTTCGCCCAGGGGCTGGGTGACGCGCTGCACGGCACGGGGGTGCACGTCATGGTCGTACGGCCCGGGTTCGTGCGCTCGAAGATGACGGCCGGGCTGGCGGAGGCGCCGCTGGCGACGACTCCGGAGGCGGTCGCGGGCGCGATCGAGCTGGGGCTGCGGCGGCGCTCGGAGACGGTGTGGGTGCCGGGGGCGCTGCGGATGGTGATGGCGGCGGTACGGCACGTCCCGAGGCCGCTGTTCCGGCGCCTGCCGGTGTGACGGTACGGCTCAGGCGCTGTTCCCCGCGCCTGCCGGTACGACGGGTACGGCTCAGGCGCTGTTCCCCGCGCCTGCCGGTACGACGGGTACGGCTCAGGCGCTGTTCCCCGCGCCTGCAGGTATGACGGGTACGGCTCAGGCGCTGTTCCCGGCGCCTGCCGGTGTGACGTACGGCTCTACGGCTACGGCTCTACGCCTCTACGCCGTCGGCGCCGGCGTGTCGACGGGGCTGCCGCCCTGCGCGGGGACCGCGGCGATCGGGCGCCCGCTGCCGAACTCGTAGTCGTACAGCTTCCGCCAGACCCCGTCCGGGCCCTGCTCGTACAACGCGAAGGACCGGCAGGTCCAGGCCGCCTCGTACCCGGCGAGCTCGGCGAACGCCCGGTCCATCCCCTCCTCGGAGATGCCGTGCGCCACGGTGACGTGCGGGTGGTACGGGAACTGGAGCTCGCGCACGAGGGGGCCCGCCTCGTCCCGGATCCGCTGCTGGAGCCTGTTGCAGAGCGGCACGCCCTCCGCCAGCTTCACGAAGACGACCGGGGACATCGGGCGGAAGGTCCCGGTGCCTTCCAGCCGCACGGGGAACGGCTGGTGGTCGGCGGCGACACCCGCGAGGTGCGCCTCGATCTCCGGCAGCCGCTCCTCGGGGACCTCGGTCGGCGGGACCAGGGTGACGTGCGTGGGGATGCCGTACGCGGCCGGGTCCCCGAAGCCGGCGCGCCGCTCCTGGAGCAGGCTGCCGTAGGGCTCCGGGACCGCGATCGAAACGCCGAGCGTTACGGTCCCCACGTCGTTCTCCTCCGTCGTGCGTCGAAATGTGTACGGGTGGTGCAGCGCCAGTGTGCGGCCTGCACCACCCTTTCGGCCAGGGTCCTTGGACTCGGTGCCGTCTCAGTGCTTCGCGGGCAGGAAGCCGATGCGCTCGTACGTCTGCGCCAGCGTCTCCGCGGCGACCGCGCGGGCCTTCTCCGCGCCCTTGGCCAGGACCGAGTCCAGCGTCTCCGGGTCGTCCAGGTATTCCTGGGTGCGGTCCCGGAACGGCGTGACGAAGTCCACCATGACCTCGGCGAGATCCGTCTTCAGTGCGCCGTACATCTTGCCCTCGTAGCTCTTCTCCAGGTCCTCCACGGACGTGGAGGTGAGCGTGGACATGATGCTGAGCAGGTTGGAGACGCCGGCCTTGTTCTCCGGGTCGAAGCGGATCACCGTGTCGGTGTCGGTGACGGCGCTCTTGACCTTCTTCGCGGTGACCTTCGGGTCGTCCAGGAGGTTGATGAGCCCCTTCGGCGAGGACGCCGACTTGCTCATCTTGATCGTCGGGTCCTGGAGGTCGTAGATCTTCCCCGTCTCCTTGAGGATGTACGGCTTGGGGATCGTGAACGTCTCGCCGAAGCGGCCGTTGAAGCGCTCCGCGAGGTCGCGGGTCAGCTCGATGTGCTGGCGCTGGTCCTCGCCGACCGGGACCTCGTGGGCCTGGTAGAGGAGGATGTCCGCGACCTGGAGGATCGGGTACGTGAAGAGGCCGACGCTCGCGTTGCCGGCGCCCTGCTTCGCGGACTTGTCCTTGAACTGGGTCATGCGGGAGGCCTCGCCGAAGCCGGTGAGGCAGTTCATGACCCAGGCGAGCTGTGCGTGCTCGGGGACGTGGCTCTGGACGAAGAGGGTGCAGCGCTCCGGGTCGAGACCGGCGGCGAGCAGCTGGGCGACGGCGAGCCGGGTGTTGGCGCGCAGCTCGGCGGGGTCCTGCGGAACCGTGATCGCGTGCAGGTCGACGACCATGTAGAACGCGTCGTGGGTCTCCTGCAGGGCGACCCACTGGCGGACGGCGCCGAGGTAGTTGCCGAGGTGGAACGAGCCTGCGGTGGGCTGGATTCCGGAGAGCACACGGGGACTGTCAGAGGCCATGCACATCATTCTCTCAGGTGCGGGAAGTGATCCCCGACTACCGGTGGGTGAGACCAGGAACACAGCGTGCCCGGCGGGCGGCCCCGTGCTCCTGGGACCAGGAGCACGGGGGGTCCGAGTGACAGGCCCTAGACCGGGAGGCCCGGGGCCGGGTGGGCGGCCATGAGGTCGGCGACCTCGGCGCGGACGGCGGCGAGGGTGTCCTCGTCGCCGGTGCCGGCGGCGGTGACGGCGCGGTCGATCCACTCGGCGACCGTGGCCATGTGGTCGGTGGTGAGGCCGCGGGAGGTGAGGGAGGGGGTGCCGATGCGGATGCCGGAGGGGTCGAAGGGCTTCCGCGGGTCGTACGGGACGGTGTTGTAGTTGACGACGATCCCGGCCCGGTCGAGGGCCTTCGCGGCGATCTTGCCCGGGACCTGCTTGGGCGTGAGGTCGATCAGGATCAGGTGGTTGTCGGTGCCGCCGGAGACCAGGTCGAAGCCGCGGGCGAGGAGCGCCTCGGCGAGGGCCCTGGCGTTGGCGACGACGGCATGGGCGTAGTCGCGGAAGGAGGGCTGGGAGGCCTCGCGGAGGGCGACGGCGATGGCGGCGGTGGTCTGGTTGTGCGGGCCGCCCTGGAGGCCGGGGAAGACGGCCTTGTCGAGGGCCTTGGCGTGCTCCTCGCGGGACATGAGCATGGCGCCGCGCGGGCCGCGGAGGGTCTTGTGGGTGGTGGTGGAGATGACGTCCACGTGCCCGACCGGGGAGGGGTGGGCGCCGCCCGCGATGAGGCCGGCGATGTGGGCGACGTCGGCGACGAGGACGGCGCCGGACTCTCGGGCGATCTCGCCGAAGGCGGCGAAGTCGATGGTGCGGGGCAGCGCGGTGCCGCCGCAGAAGATGACCTTGGGGCGCTCCTTGAGGGCGAGGTCGCGGACCTGGTCGAAGTCGATGAGGCCGCCCCCCTCAGAGACTGCAGCCTTGCGGACGCCGTACTGCACGCCGCGGAACCAGCTGCCGGTGGCGGAGACGCCCCAGCCGTGGGTGAGGTGGCCGCCCATGGGCAGGGCCATGCCCATGACGGTGTCGCCGGGCTGCGCGAAGGCGAGGTAGACGGCGAGGTTGGCCGGGGAGCCGGAGTAGGGCTGGACGTTGGCGTGGTCGACGCCGAAGAGGGCCTTGGCGCGCTCGACGGCGAGCGTCTCGACCTGGTCGATGTTCTGCTGGCCCTCGTAGTAGCGGCGGCCGGGGTAGCCCTCGCTGTACTTGTTCTGGAGGACGGTGCCGGAGGCTTCTAGCACGGCGGCGGAGACGTAGTTCTCGCTGGGGATGAGGCGCAGGGTCTCGGCCTGGAGCCGTTCCTCGGCGCCGACGAGGGCGGCGAGCTCGGGGTCGGCGGCGGCGAGCGCGGGGTGCTGCTGCGGGGTGGTCATGCGGTGTCCTCCGGGCGTTCGGCGGAACGGTCCCGGGGCTGAGGTGCGCACGGGACCGGGGGCCCGTGATGCCCAGGCGAGCGGCACCTCGTGTGGTGGAGCGCGCGCGGCTCCCCCGGGGTCGCTTCCCCGTACGCCAGTCGCCGTGCGTGATTCCACAGTAGCTGGCGCGCCGTCGCCGAGGTTTCCCTGTCCGGCATCCGAGCGACGATAAGAAAGGGGCCACAGCCCCCTGGGGACGAGCCGCCCCCCGAGCCGCAGGACGAACGGAGATCCCGTGTCGAGGACAGAAGACGCGATCGCTTCCGCGGAGGCGCACAGCGCTCACAACTACCACCCCCTTCCGGTCGTCGTCGCCTCGGCGGACGGCGCCTGGATGACCGATGTCGAGGGCCGTCGCTACCTGGACATGCTCGCCGGGTACTCGGCGCTCAACTTCGGGCACGGCAACCGGCGTCTGATCGATGCCGCGAAGGCGCAGCTGGAGCGGGTGACGCTGACGTCGCGCGCCTTCCACCACGACCGGTTCGCCGAGTTCTGCGCGCAGCTCGCGGAGCTGTGCGGCAAGGAGGCGGTGCTGCCGATGAACACGGGGGCGGAGGCGGTCGAGACGGCCGTGAAGACCGCCCGGAAGTGGGGGTACGAGGTGAAGGGCGTGCCGGACGGGCACGCGAAGATCGTGGTCGCGGCGAACAACTTCCACGGCCGGACGACGACGATCGTGAGCTTCTCGACGGATCACGAGGCGCGGGACCACTACGGGCCGTACACGCCGGGGTTCGAGATCGTGCCGTACGGGGATCTGACGGCGATGGAGGCGGCGGTCACCGAGAACACGGTGGCGGTGCTGCTCGAACCGATCCAGGGCGAGGCGGGGGTCCTGGTCCCGCCGGCCGGCTATCTGGCGGGGGTGCGGGAGCTGACGCGCCGGCGGAACGTGCTGTTCATGGCGGACGAGATCCAGTCGGGTCTGGGCCGGACGGGCCGGACGTTCGCGTGCGAGCACGAGGGTGTGGTGCCGGACGTGTACATCCTGGGGAAGGCGCTGGGCGGCGGGGTGGTGCCGGTGTCGGCGGTGGTGGCCGACCGTGACGTGCTCGGGGTCTTCCGGCCGGGTGAGCACGGGTCGACGTTCGGCGGGAACCCGCTGGCGTGCGCGGTGGCCCTGGAGGTGATCGCGATGCTGCGGACGGGCGAGTTCCAGGAGCGGGCGGCGGAGCTGGGCGAGCATCTGCACGCGGAGCTGGGGCTGCTCGTGGGCGGCGGCGCGGTGGAGGCGGTGCGGGGGCGCGGGCTGTGGGCGGGCGTCGACATCGTGCCGACGAAGGGGACGGGCCGGGAGATCTCGGAGCGGCTGATGGAGCGTGGGGTCCTGGTGAAGGACACACACGGTTCGACGATCCGGATCGCTCCGCCGCTGGTCATCTCGAAGGAGGATCTGGACTGGGGCCTTGAGCAGTTGAGGGGGGTCCTGTCGGACTGACGGAGTCCGTTTCGAGGGGGCGGTGGGCGGTCGACTCGACTCATTGACACCGGACTTGGTCTAGGCCAATGATGCCGCCATGCCGAGACTCCGTCTGCGTCACGCCGTGCGTGCCGCGCTCGCCGCCCTCGTCCCGCTCGCGCTCCTCGGCGCGGTCACCGGACCCGCGCAGGCCGCCCCGGAGGCGGCCTGGCCCGAGCCCGTCCCGGTGGTCTCCCACGTGGAGACCACCGACCCGGTCGTCTTCATCACCCTCGACGACGGCTGGTACCACGACCCCGCCGCGGCCCAACTGCTGCTCGACCGCCGGGTGCCCGCCTCGCTCTTCCTGCTCCCCGGCGCCTACTCGTACGACTCCGGCTACTTCCACACCCTGCTCGACCAGGGCCGCTCCCGCGTCGAGAACCACACCGTCGGCCACCCCGACCTGACCACCCTCGACGCCGCCGGCCAGAAGGCGGAGGTGTGCGGGGCCCGCGACCAGCACCTCGCCGAGTTCGGCGACGGGCCCCGGCTGCTGCGCCCGCCGTACGGCACGTACGACGCGACCACCCTGACCACCGCCCGCGCCTGCGGGGCGAAGGCCGTGGTGACCTGGACGTACGACTTCACGACCTGGGGCGGATGGACCCCGCCGACCCCGCGGCTGAAGGCCGGCGACATCGTCCTGCTGCACTTCAACGAGACGGTGACGCAGGATCTGCGGCGGGCCCTGGACGCGGCGGAGGCGGCGGGCCTGAAGCCCGCGCCGCTGCGCGACTACGTCACAGAATGACGTGCGGGAGGAAGCGGGCGTACTCGTCGGTGACGAGCCCCGCCGACTCCCGGATCCCGAGCCCCGCCGCCTCGTCCTCGACGACCCACGCGCCGAGCACCACCCGGTTGCCGTCGAAGTCGGGCAGCGGGGCCAGCTCCTGGTAGCAGCAGGGCTCCCCGTCCCGTACGAAGGGCTCCGTCCCGGCCTCGTGCAGGGTGACGCCCGCGCCCTCACGGCCCAGCAGGGGCTTGGCGACCCAGCCCGCGGTCGAGGCGAGTTCGCGCGGCCCGTCGAGGTAGGCGGGCAGCAGGTTGGGGTGGCCCGGGTTCAGCTCCCACAGGATCGCGAGCAGCGCCTTGTTGGAGAGCAGCATCTTCCAGGCGGGCTCGATCCAGCAGGTCGTGCCGGTGCCGCCGCCGTTGTCGAGGGTGTCCAGGACGTGCCGGCCGAAGCGGTCGGTGGTCAGCCACTCCCACGGGTAGAGCTTGAAGCAGCTGCGGATGAAGCGGAGCCGGTCGTCCACGAAGCGGCGCGAGAGCCGGTCCCAGCCGATCCGCTCGACGGAGAGCGCCTCGGTGTCGAGCCCGGCCTGCTGGGCGGTCTCGCGCAGGTACGCGACCGTCATCAGGTCCTCGCCGAGTTCGTCGCCGTCGGAGTGCGCGAAGTGGAGGGGGCCGGGAGGCAGCAGGTGGGCCTGCTTCTTCCACGCGTCGACGAGCCGTTCGTGGAGGGAGTTCCACTGGTCGGCGCCGGGGAACCGTTCCTCCATCCAGAACCACTGCGGGCTCGCGGCCTCCACGAGCGAGGTCGGGGTGTCGGCGTTGTACTCCAGCATCTTGGCCGGGCCCGTGCCGTCGTAGCGCAGGTCGAAGCGGCCGTACAGCGAGGGCAGTTCGGCCCGCCGCCGCCAGGACTCGGCGACCAGCCCGGCCAGTTTCGGGTCGGCGATCCCGAGCTCGGCGAACCGGTCGTGCTCGACGATGTGCGCGGCCGCCGCCAGGCACATCGCGTGCAGCTCCTCGACGACCTCCTCCAGGGCCTCGACCTCGGGCAGCGAGAAGGAGTAGTAGGCGCTCTCGTCCCAGTACGGGCGCAGCGAACCGTCCGGGTAGCGGGTCAGCGGATAGACGAGTCCCTGCTCCTCGACGGTCTGCTGCCATCCGGGCCGGGGCTCGATGGTGTGGCGTTCCATGGTGCCGTGCCCGCCTCAGCCGCCGCCGGTGCCGGAGCAGCCGAAGCCGCCGCTGTCGACGGCCGTCTTGTCGAAGCTGCCGCCGCTCACGCGCTTGTCGCGGACGGATCCGCCGTAGTAGTACGAGCCGCGGGTGGTGCTGCCGTTGTCGTCGTCGCTCCCGCCGCCGCTCTCGCACCGGTAGCTGGGCAGCTCCTCCCGGGTCAGCGGGTCCACGCACCGCTTGTCCGGCTCCGAACCGCACGAAGTGATCGTCGCCGCGAGCACACCCATCCCGCCGAGCACCACCGTGCTCGACCTCAGCCTGCGCATGTCGTCGCCTCCCCTTCACCGTCGCGACCGCACAGTGTAGGCCGGTGATTTCCAGCCGCACCCCCTAGAGTCGTTTCGTGCTCCTCGGGATGATCTGTGCGCTTGCTTCGTCCGTCTGCTTCGGCGCGGCCTCGGTTCTCCAGGCGATGGCGGCCCGCGCCGCCGAACCGGGGACGGGCGGGGGCGTCGACGTCGCGCTGATGTGGCGGGCCCTGCAGCAGTGGCGTTATCTGGCCGGTCTCGGGGCGGACGGCCTGGGGTTCGTCCTGCAGATCGTGGCCCTGCGCACCCTGCCCATCTACGTGGTGGGCGCGGCCCTCGCCGCGAGCCTGGCGGTCACGGCGGTCATCGCCTCCCGGGTGCTGAACGCGCGGCTGAGCCGGGTGGAGTGGTGGGCGGTGGCCGTGGTCTGTCTGGGGCTCGCGATGCTGGCGCTCGCCTCCGGCAAGGAGGGCCACCAGGACGGCTCGGAGGCGCTGCGCTGGGCGCTGCTCGCGATCTCCTTCGGGGTCCTGCTGCTCGGCGTGGTGGCGGGCCGGCTGCCGGAGCGGTCCCGGGCGCTGGTGCTCGGCCTCGGGGCGGGTTTCGGCTTCGGGGTGGTGGAGGTGGCGGTCCGGCTGATCGACGGCATCGACTTCACCGATCCCGTCTGGTACGCGCTCCTCGTCGGCGGCGGGGCCGCGTTCATGCTGCTGACCTCGGCGCTCCAGCGGGGCGCGGTGACCACGGCGACGGCGGGCGCGGTGCTCGGCGAGACGATCGGCCCCGCGATCGTGGGGGTGGCCTGGCTCGGGGACCGCACGCGGGACGGGCTCGGCTGGCTGGCGATCGTCGGCTTCGCCGTGGCGGTGGCGGGCTCCCTGACCCTGGCCCGTTTCGGCGAGGCACCGGCCCCGCAGCCACAGTCGGAGCCGGCCACTCCGTCGTAGACACCGCGGAAACGGTCACTCCCTCGTGGACGCGGGCCCCAGTCCTTACGGCAGCACTCCGCACAGCGCCTGGAGGGCGCCCTGCCAGCCGCTGTCCGGGGGTGTGGCGTAGCCGACGACGAGGCCGTCCAGGGTGGCCGGCACCGTGGGGCGGCGGAACTGGTTGACGCCCTGGACGGCGAGGCCGCGCCAGGCGGCGGCCCGCAGGGTGGCCTGCTCGGTGCCGGGCGGGAGCGCCAGGACGGCGTGGAGACCGGCCGCGATCCCGCTGACCCGGGTCTCCGGCGAGTGCGCGGCGACGGCCGCCACCAGCTGGTCGCGGCGCCGCCGGTAGCGCAGCCGCATCGCCCGTACGTGCCGGTCGTACGCCCCCGAGCGCAGGAACTCGGCGAACGCCAGCTGGTCCGGCGCGCTCGACGTCCAGTCCACCTCCCCCTTCGCCGCCGCCACCTCTACCGCCAGGCCCTGCGGAAGGACCATCCAGGCGAGGCGCAGCCCGGGCGCGAGGGACTTGCTCGCGGTGCCGAAGTAGACGACTCGGTCGGGGTCGAGGCCCTGGAGCGCGCCGACCGGCTGCCGGTCGTAGCGGAACTCCCCGTCGTAGTCGTCCTCCAGGACGAGGCCGCCGGAGGCGCGCGCCCAGTCGACGACCGCCGCCCGCCGGTCCGGGGGCAGGGCACCGCCCAGCGGGTACTGGTGGGCGGCGGTCATGAGGACGGCCCCGCACCCGTCGAGTGCGGCCAACTCCTCCGTCCTCGTGCCGCGTTCGTCGAAGGCCAGGGCGGGGGTGCCGAGTCCGGCCCGGCGCAGGAGGCCGTCGTGGAGCGCGAGCCCGTACGACTCGACGGCCACGTCCCGCACCCCGCGGGCCCGCAGCACCTCGCCGATCAGCGTCAGGCCGTGCACGAAGCCCGCGCAGATCACGATCCGCTCGGGCCGGGCGTGCACGCCACGGGCGCGGGCCAGGTACTCGGCGAGCGCGGTGCGCAGTTCGGGCCTGCCGCGCGGATCGCCGTACCCGAAGGCCTCGTTGGGGGCATCGGTGAGCGCCCGGCGGTAGGCCTTGAGCCAGTCGGCGCGCGGGAAGGAGGCGAGGTCGGGGGTGCCGGACTTCAGGTTGTGCGCGGGCGCGAAGGGCCGGCCCCGGCCCGTGCCGGCCGGCGAGGGGGGTCTCCCCTGCTCGCGCGAAGCCGAGAGCTTGGGGAAGGACGGCGCCGGGGTGCGGGGCGCGGCGCGGCGGGCGACGCGGGTCCCGGAGCCCTGCCGGGCGGTGAGCCAGCCCTCGGCGACCAGTTCGGCGTAGGCGTCGGCGACGGTGTTGCGGGCCATGCCGAGGTCGGCGGCGAGCGAGCGGGAGGACGGCAGGCGGGTCCCGGCCTCCAGGCGTCCGCTGCGCACCGCCTCCCGCAGGGCGTCCATCAGGCCCGCGCGGAGCCGGGTGCCGCGGAGTTCCAGGTGGAGGTCCGCCCCGAAACCGGCCCACTCGTTTGCCATGGAAATGGACCATACAGCTGCGCCATCGGCTTCGTACGGTGGACGGCATGACGACCACGACGGAGCAGACAGAGCAGACCGCGTACGCCCACGAGCACGCGCCGCGCCTCCCCCTCGCCGAGCGCGTCCCCGAGTTCTACCGGGCGATGATCCGGCTGGAGACGGCGGCGGCGAAGGACATCGACCCGACCCTGTACCACCTGATCAAGCTCCGGGCCTCGCAGATCAACCGCTGCGCGTTCTGCGTCGACATGCACAGCAAGGACGCGCTGGCGGAGGGCGAGAGCATCGAGCGGATCGTGCAGCTCTCCGCCTGGGAGGAGTCCCGGCACTTCTACACCGAGCGCGAACTCGCGGCGCTCGCGCTGACCGAGGCCGTCACCGTCCTCACCGACGGCTTCGTGCCCGACGAGGTGTACGCGCGGGCCGCCGCGCACTTCGACGAGACCGAACTCGCCCGGGTCATCGCCGCGATCGTCACGATCAACGCCTGGAACCGGATCGGCGTCACCACCCGGATGACGCCCGGCCACTACACCCCGCGCCCCGCATGAGCGCCGGCGCACTGCGGGCTCTGCACCGGGGCCGGCCTGCGGACGATCCCCTGGTGCTGCCCGGCCCGTGGGACGCGGCGAGCGCCCGCGCCTTCGAGGCGGCCGGGCATCCGGCGCTCGCCACGCCGAGCGCGGGGGTCGCCGCCTCCCTCGGGTACGAGGACGGGGCGACCCCGCCGGCGGAGATGTTCGCCGCCGTGGCGCGGATCGTCCGCTCCGTCTCCGTACCCGTCACGGCGGACCTGGAGGGCGGCTACGGGCTTCCGGCGGCCGAACTGGTGGAGCGCGTACGGGAGTCCGGGGCCGTCGGCGTCAACCTGGAGGACTCCGGTCCCGGCGGGCTCAGGGACCCGCGGGCGCACGCGGAGTGGCTGGCGGAGGTGCGGGCCGCAGCGGGGCCCGAACTCGTCCTCAACGCGCGCGTGGACGTGTACATCCGCAGGGCGCCCGAGGCCCTGGAGGCGGCGGTCGCCCGGGCCACGCTCTACGCGGAGGCGGGCGCGGACTGCGTCTACCCGATCGCGGCCCCGCCCGCCGACCTCCCGGCCCTGCGCGCCGCCCTCGGCGACCTCCCGCTCAACGCCCTGGCCGTGCCGGGCGGCCCGTCCTTCGCCGAACTCGGCCGCCTGGGCGCCACGAGGATCACCTTCGGCGACGGGCTGTTGAGGCGCACCCTCGACGAACTGACGGCCTTCGCGACGAAGCTCCGCGAGGCGGGCGGGCCCGGGGCCTGAGGGAGCGGGGACCTCGGCACGAAAAAACGGCGCCCCCGGGCCGTACGGTCGGTCGTACGGTCCGGGGACGCCGGGTATGTGGAGCTGGAATCAGCTCAGATGAGGCCGAGCTCGCGGACCGCGTCGCGCTCCTCGGAGAGCTCCTTCACCGAGGCGTCGATGCGGGAGCGGGAGAAGTCGTTGATCTCCAGGCCCTGGACGATCTCGTACTTGCCGTCCTTGCAGGTGACCGGGAAGGAGGAGATGAGGCCCTCCGGGACGCCGTAGGAGCCGTCGGACGGGACGCCCATGGAGGTCCAGTCGCCCTCGGCGGTGCCGTTGACCCAGGTGTGGACGTGGTCGATGGCGGCGTTGGCGGCGGAGGCCGCGGAGGACGCGCCACGGGCGTCGATGATCGCGGCGCCGCGCTTGGCGACGGTCGGGATGAAGGTGTCGGCCAGCCACGCCTCGTCGTTGACGGCCTCGGCGGCGTTCTTGCCGGCGATCTCCGCGTGGAAGATGTCCGGGTACTGGGTCGCGGAGTGGTTGCCCCAGATGGTGAGGCGCTTGATGTCCGTGACCGAGGAGCCGGTCTTCTGGGCCAGCTGCGTCAGGGCGCGGTTGTGGTCCAGGCGGGTCATCGCGGTGAAGCGCTCGGCCGGGACGCCCTTGGCGGCCGACTGGGCGATCAGGGCGTTGGTGTTGGCCGGGTTGCCGACGACCAGGATCTTGACGTCGTCCGCGGCGTGGGCGGCGATGGCCTCGCCCTGCGGCTTGAAGATGCCGCCGTTGGCGGCGAGCAGGTCGCCGCGCTCCATGCCCGGACCGCGCGGGCGGGCGCCGACGAGCAGGCCGATGTTGGCACCCTCGAAGCCCGCGTTCGGGTTGTCGAAGATGTCGATGCCCTTGAGCAGCGGGAAGGCGCAGTCGTCGAGCTCCATGGCGGTGCCCTCGGCGGCCTTCACGCCCTGCGGGATCTCGAGGAGGCGCAGCTTGACCGGCACGTCCGCGCCGAGCAGGTGGCCGGAGGCGATGCGGAAGAGCAGCGCGTAGCCGATCTGGCCGGCCGCGCCGGTCACGGTGACATTCACGGGAGTGCGGGTCATGGCGATCTCCGTAAGACAGCTGGCGGTGGGGGTCCCTGCCCCTGGTGCGGGATAGCTCTCTTGATCGATCGGTGTCTCGACATGAAGAGATATCCAGCGGTCAGGCTATCCGACCCGGACCCCCGCGAATCCCCACCCCCTTGTGGTCCGGCTCACTGCCACCCGTCCGGAGAGGTCCCGGGGGGCGAGCGGGAGAGGCCCGCACACCCGTCCGGACGGCCCTCCGAGGTAGCGGAATGGTCACCTCCGTGCCACAGCGCACCGACCGGCCTTGAACCGGCATTGGCACGTACATGACCCTTGATCGTGACGGCGCCCGCCCTCCCACGGGGGAGAGGGCGGGCGCCGCACTTCGCGCACCGGACGGCTACGTCACCGTGAGGTGGAGCACGTCCTCCAGGAACGGGATCCGCAGCCAGGGCCCCGGCTGCACCATGAGCGCGAGCAGCACGATCAGGCCGCCCATCACCCCGTACGTGATCATGTCCGTGAAGCGGGAGCGGACGGCCAGCATGCCGACGGACGGCAGCACCCGGCGCATCGCCGCGCCCGTGAGGAGCGCAGCCCCGACCAGGATCGCCCCCACGCGGAAGGCCTGCGGGAACGGATCCGTCCCGACCACGAGCAGGCCGATCCCGGCGAGCACGAGGACGGTGAGCAGCGGCCACTGGCGCGCGGGCGCGGAGGCGTCGCCGGGAGCGGCCCGGCCGCCGCCCTCGGGGCGCGCGGTGTCGGTGGTGACGCTCGGCGGCCGCCGCCGCGGACCGCCCTTCACCCCGCCCTCGGCCGCGCCGTCGACACCGTCCGCCCCGTCCGGGTTGCCGGGCGCCCCCGGAGTCCCCGAGGTCACGTCAGAGCGCCGCGGCCGCGCGCTCGGCGGCCTCGACGACGTTGACGAGGAGCTGCGCACGGGTCATCGGGCCCACGCCGCCGGGGTTCGGGGAGATCCAGGCGGCCACCTCGGCGACGCCCGGGTCCACGTCGCCGAGGATCTTGCCCTCGCCGTTGCGGGAGACGCCGACGTCGAGGACGGCCGCGCCCGGCTTCACGTCCTCGGGCTTGATCAGGTGCGGCACGCCGGCCGCCGCGACGATGATGTCGGCGTTGCGCAGGTGCGCCGAGAGGTCCCGGGTGCCGGTGTGGCACTGGGTCACGGTCGCGTTCTCGGAGCGGCGGGTCAGGATGAGCGGCATCGGGCGCCCGATGGTGACGCCGCGGCCGACGACGACGACCTCGGCGCCGTTGATCTCCACGCCGTGGGCGCGGAGCAGGGTGACGATGCCGTTCGGCGTGCAGGGCAGCGGGGCGGGCTCGTTGAGGACGAGGCGGCCGAGGTTGGTCGGGTGCAGACCGTCCGCGTCCTTGGCCGGGTCCATCAGCTCCAGGATGCGGTTCTCGTCGATGCCCTTGGGCAGCGGCAGCTGGACGATGTAGCCGGTGCAGTCCGGGTCCTCGTTGAGCTCCCGTACGACCGCCTCGATCTCCTCCTGGGTGGCGGTGCCCGGCAGGGTGCGCTGGATGGACGCGAGGCCGACCTGCGCGCAGTCGCGGTGCTTCCCGGCGACGTACTTCTGGCTGGCCGGGTCGTCGCCGACCAGGACCGTGCCGAGGCCGGGCGTGATGCCCTTCTCCTTGAGGGCCGCCACACGGACGGTCAGATCGGACTTGATCGCGGCTGCGGTGGCCTTGCCATCGAGAATCTGGGCGCTCATGGAGACATCCTCCCGGATGACCCCCGCCTTGTTCCAATTCGCTCGTGCGGAGCGGCCGGCGATGCGGAACGAAGAGTTGCATCTGCACAACTCCGTTGCGTACCGACTGGACAAAAAGTCGAGGTTGCGACGACGATGATCCGCGTAGTACCGCGGAAAGTGCCGGGGGGAAATCCGCTCAAATGCCGTGAAAGTCCTCCGCGCGGGCCGCGTCGTCCCCGCACAGAGAAATTCACGGAGGAATCCCGCGATGAGCTTCGGCGATCCGAACAACCCCTACGGCCAGCCGCAGGGACAGGGGCAGCAGCCGGGCTACGGCTACCCGCAGCAGACCCCGCAGGGCGTGCCCCCGCAGGGCTACGGCTACCCGGCGGCCCCGCCGGTCTCCCCGTACGGTGGCGGCGGCTACCCGGGCGTGCCCATGGACATGCCGGGCAACGTCAAGGGCGCGCGCGTCATGCTGTGGATCATGAGCGCCTTCAACATGCTCGGTGGTTTCGCGGCGATCGCGCTCTCCTTCAGCTTCACCAGCGAGCTGGAGAAGTCGGGCTCCCTGTCCGGCGACGAGGAGACCTTCGCGAACCTGGGCCAGGGCATCATGATCGGCGCCGGCGTCGTCTCGCTGATCTTCGCCATCCTCGGCATGGTGCTCGCCGCCAAGTTCAAGTCCGGTGGCAGCGGCGTCCGCATCGGCTCGATCGTCTGGGCCTCGTTCGCGGTGCTGTTCAGCCTCTTCTCGCTGCCGCTCGGCATCGTGAGCCTCGCCCTCGGCGTCATGATCATCGTCTTCCTGGCGAAGGCGGACGGCGCGGCCTGGTTCAACCGGAACAAGCAGCAGTACTGAGCATGAAACGCGTGAGGGGCGGGATCCGTACGGGTCCCGCCCCTCACGCATGTCACGGCCGCTGTCACTGCCGCTGTCAATCCCTCCGTCACTGCCGCTGTTAATCCCTCTGTCACTGCCGCTTCAGGACCGCGAAGCCGTCCGAGCGGTAGGTGATCTCGTATCGCGCCTCCGGATGCAGTTGCGAAGCCAGCTGCGCCGGATCCGACACCTGCTGCCCCCAGCCGCGCAGGTCGAAGGCGAGATAGTCCGGGGTGGTCCCCTTCGAGGTGCCCACCCAGTAGACCCGGTGGTCCGCCGTGAGGTGGGCCAGGAGCGAGACGTCCGCCTCGACGCTCACGCCCTCCGGCACCGCGTCGACCGCCGCCCGGGCCTCCAGGGTCCGGGTGTCCGTCGCGTACGTCTCCGACTTCAGCAGCTCCCGCAGCGGCAGGTTCGCGGCGAGGACGAGCGCGACCGCCGTCGCGACCGGGACCACGACCTTCCCGTACGAGACGAGCCAGGCGCGCGGCGAGGTGCGGACCGAGCGGACGCCGTCCACGAGGGCCAGGAAGACGACCGGCATCAGGATCGCGCTGTAGTGCCAGTGCATGCCCCAGTGGTTGGCGTCCTGGGAGAGGAAGCGCCAGCCCAGGGTCGGCAGGACGAGCAGGACCAGCGGGGAGCGCAGGGCCAGGAAGCCGGTGATCGCGAGCAGGTAGAAGACCATCTCCCACCGCTCGCCCGAGGCGAGGGCGTCGCCGATGACCTGGCCGAAGGAGGTGTCGGCGCCCTGGCCGGTCTTCTCGATCTTGGACCAGTAGTCGTACTGGCCGAGCTTGCTGGCCGCCGGGATCAGGACGAGGACCGTCAGCGCGAAGGCCGCCACGCCGAAGCCGGCCAGGGCCGCGCCCAGCCGCTTCCGCCCCTTCAGGAAGAGGACCGCGCCGACCATGGCGACGGTGAGCCCCATGTCCTCCTTGACCAGGACGAGCGGGAGGGACCAGGCGGCGGCCGCGGTCCAGCGCCCGAGGAGCAGGGCCCGGCAGGTCAGGGCGAGCAGCGGGACGGCGAAGGCGATCTCGTG
The DNA here is from genome assembly GCF_049913175.1 of Streptomyces sp. R-07. Taxonomy (NCBI): domain Bacteria; kingdom Bacillati; phylum Actinomycetota; class Actinomycetes; order Kitasatosporales; family Streptomycetaceae; genus Streptomyces; species Streptomyces sp. R-07. The sequence continues at coordinate 4,904,429 of NZ_CP183978.1, read as the reverse complement.
GAAGTCGGACTTCACGGCCTCCTGGAGCCCCCAGGACAGGCCGTACGCGACGGTGAGCCCGATGGCGGCGGCCCGGCTGCCGAGGATCTGCTGGGTGGTGCGGCCGACGACGACGGCGGAGGCGGCGAACAGCGCGGCCTGCCCGAAGAGCAGGGCGACCGGCGAGGGCCAGATCCAGTAGAGCGGCGCGAGCAGCGCGGTGACCGGGCTGAAGTGGTCGCCGAGTATGGGGAAGCCGGGGCCCTTGATGTCGACGACGGGAGCCCGGAACTCGGCGTACGCCCGGACCGACTGCCCGAAGATCCCGAGGTCCCAGGAGGGCGTGCGGAAGTGCGCGTACTGCACCCACGAGTACAGGAAGTACAGGCCGCAGAGGACGCCCGCGAGGATCAGGTACGGGCGGAGCGGGGCCGGGGAGAGGCCGTCGGACGTCTCCGCTCCGGAGGTCTCCGCAGCGGGTCTGTTCAGTACGTCCAACACCACGTCCCCCACTACCGGCGGCCGACAAAAGAGCAACCCATTAGACCAGAGTCCACCCGATCGGCGGATCTCTCGTCGCCGGGCCCGGTCATGGGGCGGACGGGCTCCGTACACGGAAGGTGACGTTCTGCATTCGTTTATCGGAGCTCCCTAGCCTGACCGCGCAGTCCTCGGGGAAAGGAAGCGTCATGTACAGCATCATCGTGGTGCCCGCACACGCCGCGGACCCCGGTAGCCAGGTCAGGCTGGCGCCCGGCGAAAGACTCCATTTCGGCCGCACCACCCCCCACGCATCCGGCGAGCGTCACCTCCATCTGGACATCCCGCACCCCGGGGTGTCCCGCACCGCCGGAGAGATCGGCGCGACGGCGAGCTACTGGACGCTCAGCAACTTCAGCAAGGCCGCGACCTATGTCGTCGAGAACCCGGAGGGCGCCGGGGAGCACATCAAGATCGCGCCGGGGCGGGTCGACGCCCCCGTACCCTTCGAGTTCTCCCGGGTCGTCCTGCCCGCGGGCGGCGACCTGCTCGACTTCGGCGTCTGGGCGCCCCGCCACGACTACGTGGAGCACGCGCACGCCGCCGAGGACGGCGAGCCGACCGCGCTCGCCTTCCCCCTCGACCGCACCAAACGGTACTTCCTCGTCCTCACCGCCCTCTGCGAGTCCCGCCTGCGCGGCGCCCCGCACGCGCCGCTGCCGACGGTCGAGCAGATCGTGGCGCGGCTGCGCCCGCTGTGGCCGGCGGTGAACCGGGCCTCCGTGCAGTGGAACATCGACTACCTGGCCGTCAAGTTACGGCTCAAGCCAGGTCCCGAGGCTCCCGACGGTGGCCCGCGGCTCAACGGCAAGAAGGACTCCCTGGTCTCGCTCGCCCTCCGCTTCGACCTGGTCCGCGAGGGCGACCTGTCGACCCTGGCGGAGGTGGCGCGGTGACCGCCTTCCCCCTGACCGTGCCGGTCGGCTACGAGATCGGCGACTGGGTCGTGGAGCGCCCGCTCGGCGCGGGGGCCTTCGGCAGCGTCTACGCGGCACGCCACCTCGACGCCTCCGCCTCCCCCGCCCGGGCCGCACTCAAGTTCCTCCCGACGGGCACCCGCACCCCGCGCCAGCTGCGCCACCTCCGCGACCTGGCCGAGCGCGAGGTGGAGCTCCTCAGCCGGCTCCGCTCGCCACGTCTGATCCGGCTGTACGAGACCCTCACCGTCGACGACCCGGCGCACCCGGACCTGGACGGCGCCACCGTCCTCGTACTGGAGGAGGCGGAGCGCCCGCTCCAGTCGCTCCTCTCCAAGGCGGCGGCGCCGCCCTCCGGCCCCGCGCTGCTCGTCCAGATCTGCGAGGGCCTGCACCAGCTGCACACGGCGGGCTGGGTGCACGGCGACCTCAAGCCGGGCAACGTCCTGCTGATGAAGGACGGCACCGTCCGGCTCGGCGACTTCAGCACGGCGAGCGAGCTGGAGGGCACGCACGCCTACGCCGCCGGCTTCGCCACGCCCGACTACACACCGCCCGAGCTGCTCTGGTCCGAGATCGGCGAGCGGGGCACCCGCATCCGCCCCAGCACCGACGTGTGGGCGTTCGGCGTCCTGGCCCACCTCGTCCTCACGGGTTCCTCCCCGCTCCCCGGCGGCACGCCGACCGCCCGCCGGGACGCGGCCCTGCGCTACGCGCGCGGCGAGGAGGAACTCCGTCTCTCCCCCGAACTCCCGGCAGCGTGGCGGGAGATCGTCACGGACTGCCTGAGCCGCACCCACGAGGAACGGGCCGCCCACGACGCGAGATCCCTGCTGCGCCGCGCCAGGGAGGCGGCCGCGGGGCGGACGCCGCGCCGCCGAAGACGGCTCGTCCCGCTCCTCGCCGTGTCCCTGGCCGTGCTGACGGCGGCGGGCTTCGGCCTGAACTCCCTGCGCGACGAGCCGGGTGGGAACACCGACGTGAAGAACACCGCGGCCGGGTACGAGCGCTGCGCGCCGGGCAACGTCTGCTTCTTCTCGGAGGCGGGCGGCCAGGGCGAGATGTGCGACTGGTTCAACGACGATCCCGAGTGGTTCGACGGCGACACGGTCTGCAGCTGGGCGCGGGACCGGACGCCCCGCTCGGTGTTCAACAACGGCTCCGCCGACCCGAAGGGCTTCGTCCATGTCGCCTACTTCGCGGAGAAGAACCTGAAGGACGGTCTGGGCTGCATCCGGCAGGGCGCGCGCCGCGACCTCACCCTCGACCGGCCGATCGCCTCGCACACCTGGGCCAAGACCTGCTGAGCCCTGACCTGGGGCGGTGCCTGCCCATGGCGCCTCCCTAGGAGTTACGAGGTACCCCGCGGCCGCCGGCGGCCGCATGGTGTGACTGCGCCGCGGACGGGCGGCGCAGTCACAAGGGGGGCCGACGATGAAGCACCTGCTCGTTCGCGCGGGCGCGGTCGTCGCCGTCGTCGCGGCGGTGACGACCGGCTGCTCGCGACCGGACACCGCCGCCGCGCCGGAGCGGGAGCTGACGCAGGCCGAGCAGCTGCGGATCTCGGACGCCGACGAGGTGCTGATCGAGCAGTGCATGAACCGGGCCGGCTTCTCGTACTGGACGAGCCCCAGGTCCAGCCTGGAGGAGAGCCGCGAGCCCGGCTACGTCAACGACGACGTCGAGTGGGCGCGGAAGCACGGTTACGGCAGCCGGATCGCGGCCGCGGCCGACCGGTACCGGCGGACGAATCCGAACGGCGCGTACCGCACGGGCCTCTCCACCGAGCGCCGCAGGGCCTACGACGAGGCGCTGGACGGCGGCCGTCGGGCCAGGATCCTCACCGCGAAGCTCCCCGGCGGCAAGGCGACCGTGCGCAAACGGCTCGGCGGCTGCTCCGAGGAGGCCGAGCGAAAGCTGTACGGGGACCCGGACGCCTGGTTCCGGGCCGACAAGGCCGTCACCAATCTGCAGCCCCTGTACGTCCCCGAGATCCTGCGGGACGAGCGGTTCACGACCGCGCTCGCGGGCTGGAAGGCCTGCATGCGACGGGCCGGCTTCGCCTACCCCGACCCGACGGCCGCACGGGACGCCGCGGCCCGTGCGCGGGACTTCGCGAGCGAGACCCGCACCGCGGTCTCCGAGGCGCGCTGCGCCCGCGAGACCTCGCTGGCCACCGTGGCCCGCGAGCGCCAGACGCACTACCTGAACGCCCTGCGCGACACGTACGGCGAGGAGCTCGACACCCATCGCCGACTCCAGCGCGGGGCCTACGAGCGGGCCGCCGGGATCACCGGCGCCCGGGTCTGAAACGACCCGCCGGCACCACCCATCGGCACCACCACCGAAGGAGTCGAACCATGCGCAGAATCGGTACGTCCGTCGCCGCCCTCGGCCTCGCGGTCGCAGGACTCGTGGCACCCGCCACGGCGGCCCAGGCATCGAGCTCCGGCACGGCGAGCAACCACTGCAACGACATCTGGCCGGGCCGGAACGGCAACGTGTACGCCTACGACAGCACGTACTGCTACGGACTCCTCGGCAGCGCCGCCGGCAACGACGCCGACTGGAACGCGTCGGGCGGCGGGTTCGTCAACGCGTGGGACAGGGCGGAGTCCGTCATGAACGCCGGCTACACCGGCAGCTACTCCATCGTGAAGTTCTCCTACCTGACGAACTACGGCGGCGGCTACAACTGCCTGAAGGCCGAGGAGTTCTTCGTCGACGACCTCTCGCGGAACACCTTCAGCGACGGCAACAACATGAGCAACAACATCCGGTCCCACCAGTGGGTGAACTCCTGTGACCGCTGGATGAGCTGAGCCGAACGACGAGGGCCCGCCGGTACGCGCGCGTACCGGCGGGCCCTCGTCGTGTCACCTCGTCGCGGGTCAGTGGAAGAAGTGGCGCGTGCCCGTGAAGTACATCGTCACGCCCGCCTTCTTCGCCGCCTCGACGACGAGCTCGTCGCGCATCGAGCCGCCCGGCTGGACGACCGCCTTCACGCCGGCCGCGGTGAGGATCTCCAGGCCGTCGGGGAAGGGGAAGAAGGCGTCCGAGGCGGCGTACGAGCCGCGCGCCCGCTCCTCGCCCGCCCGCTCGACCGCGAGCTTCGCGGAGTCGACGCGGTTGACCTGGCCCATGCCGACGCCGACCGAGGCGCCGTCCTTGGAGAGCAGGATCGCGTTGGACTTGACCGCGCGGCAGGCCTTCCAGGCGAAGGCGAGCTCGGCGAGCTCCTCGGCGGAGAGCGCCTCGCCGGTCGCGAGGGTCCAGTTCGCCGGGTCGTCGCCGTCGGCCTGGAGGCGGTCGGTGACCTGAAGGAGGGCGCCGCCGTCGATGGGCTTGACCTCGACCGGGTTGGCCGGGCCGCCCTCGGCGCGCAGCACGCGGATGTTCTTCTTCTTGGCGAGGATCTCGACCGCGCCGTCCTCGTAGCCGGGGGCGACGATGACCTCGGTGAAGATCTCCGCGACCTGCTCGGCCATCGCGACGGAGACCGGGCGGTTGACGGCGATGACGCCGCCGAACGCGGACAGCGGGTCGCAGGCGTGCGCCTTGCGGTGGGCCTCGGCGACGTCGGCGCCGATCGCGATGCCGCACGGGTTGGCGTGCTTGATGATCGCGACGCAGGGCTCGGTGTGGTCGTACGCGGCCCGGCGCGCGGCGTCGGTGTCCGTGAAGTTGTTGTACGACATCTCCTTGCCGTGCAGCTGCTCCGCCTCGGCGAGGCCGCCCGTGCCGTCGACGTAGAGCGCGGCGCCCTGGTGCGGGTTCTCGCCGTACCGCAGGACGTTCTTGCGCGCGTAGGTGGCGCCCAGGAAGTCGGGGAAGCCGGAGTCGTCGGCGGCCGCGTAGTCGTCGGCGAACCAGGAGGCCACGGCCACGTCGTACGCCGCGGTGTGCTGGAAGGCCTCGCCGGCGAGCCGCTTGCGGGCGGTGAGGTCGAAGCCGCCGGCCTTGACGGCGGCGAGCACGTCGGCGTACCGCTCCGGGCTGGTGACGATCGCGACCGACGGGTGGTTCTTGGCCGCGGCGCGGACCATCGACGGGCCGCCGATGTCGATCTGCTCGACGCACTCGTCCGGGGTGGCGCCGGAGGCGACCGTCTCGCGGAAGGGGTAGAGGTTCACGACGACGAGGTCGAAGGGCTCGACGCCGAGCTCGGCGAGCTGCGCGCGGTGCGACTCCAGGCGCAGGTCGGCGAGGATGCCGGCGTGCACGCGCGGGTGGAGGGTCTTGACGCGCCCGTCGAGGCACTCGGGGAAGCCGGTCAGCTCCTCGACCTTGGTGACCGGGACGCCGGCGGCGGCGATCCGGCCGGCCGTGGAGCCGGTGGAGACGAGCTCGACACCGGCCTCGTGCAGACCGCGGGCCAGCTCTTCGAGCCCCGTCTTGTCGTAGACGCTGACCAGCGCGCGGCGGATGGGCTTAACGGTGTCCGTGTTCACCGACATGAACCTTTCGTCCCTCAATGCGGTAGCCGTGCCGGGCGAGACGCCCCACGACGTCGACGAGCAGCGAGCGCTCGACTTCCTTGATGCGCTCGTGGAGAGCGGCTTCATCGTCCTCGTCCCGCACCTCGACCACGCCCTGGGCGATGATCGGGCCGGTGTCGACACCGTCGTCGACGAAGTGGACGGTGCACCCGGTGACCTTCGCGCCGTAGGCGAGGGCGTCACGCACCCCGTGGGCACCGGGAAAACTGGGCAGCAGCGCCGGGTGGGTGTTGACGACCCGGCCGCCGAAGCGGGCGAGGAACTCCTTGCCGACGATCTTCATGAAACCCGCCGAGACGATGAGGTCCGGCTCGTACGCGGCGGTGGCCTCGGTCAGCGCGCGGTCCCACTCCTCGCGGGTCGCGTGGTCCTTGACCCGGCACACGAAGGTCGGCAGCCCGGCGCCCTCGGCGCGGTCCAGGCCGACGATCGCGTCGCGGTCGGCGCCGACGGCGACGATCTCGGCCCCGTATCCCTCGGGGTCGGCGGCGATGGCGTCGAGGAGGGCCTGCAGATTGGTACCGGAACCGGAGACCAGGACGACGAGGCGGGCGGCAGCCACTGGGTCACTCTTTCCGTGGTGTTTGTGCGGTCGTACGAACGAATCGTGCCGCTCGATACGGGGAACCCTACGAATGGCTCGACCGTCAGCAACGATACCGGCACACGGGACGGCCCCCACGGGACGGGGGCGGAGCAGGGCGGTAGCGTCAGGGTCCGACGTCGGACGCGCGCCGGACCGGGCCCGGATCAGGGCCGGTTCGGGCGGCGGACGGCTCGGCGGACGAGCAGCAGACGAGACAGCAGCGGAGACCACGGGTGCGGCCGTGGTCGAGACGACAGAGGGAAGACGTTCAGCAGATGCCGGAACGCCAGTCCACGGACGACAACAACCCGTTCGCGCCGCCGCCCGAGGGCAGGCCGGATCAGCCGTGGCAGCCGCGGCGACCGGAGGGCCCGGACGACGACACGTCCGGCACCCCGGACTCGTCGGGGCCGTCCGACGGCCGCTGGAGCCCGCACCAGCCGGGCCCCTCCCAGGACGGCTTCGGCCGGGGGCCGGAGCGCCAGGGAGGCGGCCAGGGCGGGCCGGAGGGCGACCCAGGACAGGACGGACCCCGGCGGGGCCCGGGGACCCGCTGGGACCCGACGGACCCGGCGCAGCGACGGGCGCGGTACGCGATCCTCGCGGGCATGTGGGCCTTCTTCTTCTCGATCTTCGAGATCCCGGAGCTCGCTCTGCTGCTCGGCGCCCTCGGTCTCTACTGGGGGATCAGCTCGCTGCGCACCAAGCCGAAGGCGGCGGAGGAAGTGTCGCCGACCTCACAGTCGCCCGCTGCCTCGCCGGCGGCGTCTCCGACTCCGGGGCAGTCGTCGGCCGAGCGGCCCTCGGGGCAGGGCGCGTCCGCCGCGATCGCCCCGCTCCGCTCGATGCGGACGGCGGCGATCAGCGGTCTCGTCGCGGCGAGCCTGGCCCTGATGATCGTCGCGGTGGGCTTCACCATGCAGCTCGTCTACCGCGACTTCTACGAGTGCCGCGACGACGCCCTGACCCACGCGGGCCAGCTGGCCTGCAACGACCTGCTGCCGAAGCCGCTGCGCGCGGGCTTCGGGGTACGGGAGTAGTCGACCGGCGTCAGTCGGCGGGGGGCGGCGGCGGGGAGGGCTCCCAGGCCGCCGGGAGGTAGTCGTACGGCTCGTAGCCGGGGTCTCCGAAGGGGTCTGCGAAGGGGTCTGCGAAGGGGTCTCCGGTGAGATAGCCGGCGGGTCCGGCGGGCGGATCGGCGTACGGGGTGCTGCCCGGGTCCCGGCCGGTGCCGGTTTCCGCCGGCGCCGGCGGACGGGGCGCCTCGGCTGCCGGCCGGTCCGGTGCGCCGGGCTCCGAGGGGCCGGAAGGGGCCCCGGCAGCGGCGGCCGACGCGGGCACGGCGACAGGCGCGTCCATGGCCGCGGACGCCGCCGGAACGGACCGGAGTCCCGGACGGAGGGCCCAGCGGGACCGGGCCCGTGCCACCGGGGCGACCGGGGCATCCGGGGCGACCGGGGCGACGGGGGCATCCGGGGCGACGGGCGCGGGCCGGGGCTTCTTCGGACGCAGGATCCGGCGGCCCCATGCCCGTACACCCAGGGCCACGGGGGCGTCCTGGGCCACCGGCGTGACCGGGGCGACCGGTGCCACCGGCGCCGGCCAGGGCTTCTTCGGGCGCAGGGACCGGCGCCCCCAGGCCCGTACGCCCAAGGCCACGGGAACCCCCACGCAGGCCCCCCACAGCACCGCGGCCGCGCCCGCCTGCCACCACACCGGGCCGAACGCCGAGAGCCGGCCGGTGCCGAGCGGGCCGCCCGCCGCGCCCGCCAGGACGGCGACGGCCGCTCCGCACCCCCAGGCCGCGCCGAGCGCCGTCAGGGCCGCGTCCCGGGCCGGCCAGCTCCGCGCCGCGCGGCCCACGCGGTGGCCCTGGACCAGGGCGGCGGCCAGTGGGACCGCCGCGACCGTCCAGTGGACCCAGGTGCCGCGCCCCTCGGCGGGCAGCGCGGCGAGCAGCGGGAAGGGCGGCACGGTCGGGTCGCCGACGAGGCCCAGCGGGGTGGCGAGCGCTCCCGTACCGAGGCTGAAACCGGGCCCGAGGCCGTATGCCGCCCCCCAGACGGCCATGTTCGGCAGCAGCGCCAGGACGAGCAGCAGGACCGTCACCCGACCGGACCACTCCCCCGCGAGGCCGTCGAACGAGGCCTGCGCCCGGCCCGCGTGCCAGGCCAGCGAGACCGCCGCGGCCACCGCGCCGCCACCGAGCAGCGTCAGGGTCCCGAGCCCCGCGGCGCGCAGCGCGGCGGCGGCCTGCCGCTGCCCGGGCAGCGGGCGGCCGAGCGCCGTCCAGACGCCCGCGCCCGCGGCGCCGGTGACGACGGCGGGCAGCCAGAGTCCGGCCGTGATCAGGTCGGCGGGCAGCGGGCCGCTCTCGCTGTAGACCACGACGGCGGCCGCGACCAGCAGGTATCCCCCGGCCACGGCGGCCACGGCGCCGCCCGGAGAGGGGCGCGGCCTGACCTCGTCGCCGCCCGGGTCGAGGGTGTCGCGGGCGGCTCGGTGGACGAGCCAGACGGGCAGGGCGACGAGGAGCAGCGGGACGATGCCGAGGGGGGCGGGCAGGCCGGACAGCGTGTCCGTACGGACCAGGTCGACGCCGTGGGCGAGCAGCCAGATCCCGGCGGCGACGTGCAGGGCGCCGACGGGACCGCTGTCGGGGTACGGGGAGCTGATCCAGGCCGCGATCACCAGGACGGCGAGCGCGCCGAGACCCAGTCCGGCGGCGACCCCGCCCCGGACACAGGCGGTGGCGAACGCGGCGGAACGGCCGCCCTGGACCAGGGGGTGCTCGGTCACGTGGGTCACGGGGTCATGCTGCCAACGACACGCGCTTTTGCCGCGTAACAGGCAAACCTCCGTTGTGTCGCTCAAGATACGTTTATGTACTTTTCCGCCCAGAGCAGCTCTGCGGGAGGTCGACGCCGATGAGCCGGAGCACCGCGGATTCCGCATCCTCCGTCACCCTGCCGACCCCGAAGGAGCGGCGCAGGTTGCGTGAGGCCCTCGCCCTGAGCGAGGAGCAGGTCGCCGAGGCCATGGGCGTCACGAAGGCCACGGTCAGGTCATGGGAGACCGGGCGCTCGGCGCCCCGGGGCCGCAAGCTCGAGGCGTACGCGAGACTGCTCGGCACGCCGGGGACGGAGGACCCGCTCCCGGACGCGCCGCAGCCACCGGCCCGGCCACAGACGTCGCCGTCCCCCGCGCAGGCGGCCCCGTCCCACGCGCAGGCCCAGGCGCAGGCCCAGGCCCAGGCGCAGGCCCAGCCCGCCCGGTCGCAGCCGCAGGCCCAGGCGCAGGCCCAGCCCGTCCGGTCGCAGCCGCAGGCACACGCCCAGCCGCAGGCCGCCGCCCAGGCGCAGCCCTCGGTCTCCGCCAACGTCCGGCCCAAGGCCGCCGTCAAGCGGGCCGCCAAGCCGCCGCGGGCCCCGTCCCCGGTCCCGGCCATCGCCCCCGGTCCCGCCCGCAAAGGCCCCGCGAAGCCGCCGGAGCGGCTGAAACCGGTGGCGGCCGAACCGGTGGGGGCCGAACCGGTGGCGGCCGAGGCCCCCGCGGAACCGGCCCCTACCGCACCGGCCCTCACCCCCGAGCAGGCCTTCGACGCGCTGTACGCGTACGCCGCGCCCGGCCTCGTCCACCAGACGTACCTGCTCAGCGGGCGCCGCCGGCTCTCCCGCGAGGCCGTCGAGCACGCCTTCCACCAGGCGTGGCAGCGCTGGCCCGAGGTCGCCGTGGACGCGGACCCGGTGGGCTGGGTGCGGGCGGCGGCGTACGAGTACGCCCTCTCCCCCTGGCACCGACTGCGACGCGCCCACAGGCATCCCGACGCCCCGCCGACCGAGGCGAACCGGCGGGCGCTGCTCGGCGCGCTCCTCGACCTGCCGGCGCCGTACCGCCGGACCGTCCTGCTCTACGACGGGCTCGGCCTGGACCTGCCGGAGACGGCGGCCGAGACGGAGGCGAGCACCCCCGCCGCCGCGAACCGGCTGCTGCACGCCCGCACGGTCCTCGGGCAGCGGATTCCCGACCTCGCCGAGCCGGAGGCCCTGCACCGGCGCCTGAGCGCGCTGGTCGCGGAGGCGCCGACGGCGACGCTGCCGGCCGCCCGCACGGTCCGGAGTGGCAGCGAACGCCGGGCCCGCACCTGGACGCGTGCGGTGCTCGGGGTGACGGCGGTCCTCATCGGGGTCACCGGCTTCACGGTGGTGACCGCGCCGACCCGCTACATCCCGGTGAACGCCCCCGGCGAGACCGTCAACGGGGTGCCCGTGCGCGGCGGCCCGCAGAAGCTCCGCCCGGAGGACCTGGAGCTCCGCGACAAGCTGCGTTCCGAGCCCAACCCGGGCCCGGAGCGGCTGGTCCCGACGAGCGAGTAGCCGCCGTCGTACGCGAGAGGGCCCCGCCCCCACCCGGTCTCCCGGGAGGGGCGGGGCCCTCTCACGTACTGCCTGTCAGGCCGCTGTGCGTGTCAGCCCGTTCAGCCCGCGAGGATGGCGCGCGCCAGCTTGGCCGTCTCGGTCGGCGTCTTGCCGACCTTGACGCCGGCGGCCTCGAGGGCCTCCTTCTTCGCCTGGGCGGTGCCGGAGGAGCCGGAGACGATGGCGCCGGCGTGGCCCATGGTCTTGCCCTCGGGCGCGGTGAAGCCCGCGACGTAGCCGACGACCGGCTTGGTGACGTTCTTCGCGATGAAGTCCGCCGCACGCTCCTCGGCGTCGCCGCCGATCTCGCCGATCATGACGATCAGCTCGGTCTCCGGGTCGGCCTCGAAGGCCGCCAGGGCGTCGATGTGCGTGGTGCCGATGACCGGGTCGCCACCGATGCCGACGGCGGACGAGAAGCCGATGTCACGGAGCTCGTACATCATCTGGTACGTCAGCGTGCCGGACTTCGAGACCAGGCCGATGCGGCCCGGCTTCGTGATGTCGCCCGGGATGATGCCGGCGTTGGACTGGCCCGGGGTGATGAGACCGGGGCAGTTCGGGCCGATGATGCGGGTCTTGTTGCCCTTCGACTGCGCGTACGCCCAGAAGGCGGCGGAGTCGTGGACGGCGATGCCCTCGGTGATGACGACGGCGAGGGGGATCTCGGCGTCGATCGCCTCGACCACGGCGGCCTTGGCGAAGGCCGGCGGGACGAAGAGGACGGAGACGTCGGCGCCCGTCTTCTCCATCGCCTCGGCGACGGAGCCGAAGACCGGGACCTCGGTGCCGTCGAAGTCGACGGACGTGCCGGCCTTGCGCGGGTTCACGCCACCGACGATGTTGGTGCCGTCACCCAGCATGAGCTTGGTGTGCTTCATGCCCGTGGCACCGGTCATGCCCTGGACGATGACCTTGCTGTCCTTGGTGAGGAAGATAGCCATGGTGTGCTTGACCTCGTCCCTTACTTCGCAGCCGCGAGCTCGGCGGCCTTGTCGGCCGCGCCGTCCATGGTGTCCACGCGCTGCACGAGCGGGTGGTTCGCGTCCGACAGGATCTTGCGACCCAGCTCCGCGTTGTTGCCGTCGAGGCGCACGACCAGCGGCTTGGTGACCTCTTCGCCCTTGGAGGCGAGCAGCTCCAGGGCCTGGACGATGCCGTTGGCGACCTCGTCACAGGCGGTGATGCCACCGAAGACGTTGACGAACACGGACTTGACGTCCGGGTCGCCCAGGATGATCTCCAGGCCGTTCGCCATGACCTCGGCGGAGGCGCCGCCACCGATGTCGAGGAAGTTGGCCGGCTTCACGCCGCCGTGGTTCTCACCGGCGTACGCGACGACGTCCAGGGTCGACATGACCAGGCCGGCGCCGTTGCCGATGATGCCGACCTCGCCGTCGAGCTTGACGTAGTTGAGGTTCTTGGCCTTGGCGGCAGCCTCGAGCGGGTTGGCTGCGGCCTTGTCCTCGAGCGCCTCGTGGTCGGGCTGACGGAAGTCGGCGTTCTCGTCGAGAGACACCTTGCCGTCCAGGGCCAGGATGTCGCCGGAGGCGACCTTGGCCAGCGGGTTGACCTCGACGAGGAGCGCGTCCTCGGCGACGAAGGTCTTCCACAGGGTCACGAGGACCTCGGCGACCTTCTCGGCCACGTCGGCCGGGAACTGCGCCAGGGCGACGATCTCGCGCGCCTTCTCGATGTCGACACCGGTGTTGGAGTCGACCGGCACCTTCGCGAGCTTCTCGGGGGTCGTCGCGGCGACCTCCTCGATGTCCATGCCACCGGCGACGGACGCCATGGCGAGGAAGGTGCGGTTGGTGCGGTCGAGGAGGTACGAGACGTAGTACTCCTCGAGGATTTCCGGAGCGGTCTCCGCGATCATCACCTTGTGGACCGTGTGGCCCTTGATGTCCATCCCGAGGATGTCCGTCGCGCGGGCGACGGCCTCGTCCGGGGTGGCGGCCAGCTTCACGCCGCCGGCCTTGCCGCGGCCGCCGACCTTCACCTGCGCCTTGACGACCGACTTGCCGCCAAGACGCTCGGTGGCCTCGCGCGCCGCCTCAGGCGTGTCGATGACTTCACCGGCCAGCACCGGTACACCGTGCTTGGCGAAGAGGTCCCTCGCCTGGTACTCGAACAGGTCCACGCGCGTCCGTCCCTTTTCTGATGATCGCGGTTCGTTGTCTGCGTGGGCGTGCCGCGAAGGGCAACGTGACTGCGCTGTCACAAGGGAGGCGTGCACGGAGTCCGTGGACGCGGCATGTCCGTCTCGCAGGTTATCCCCGAGGGCCGTGGGTCCCTAAATCGCAGATCACAACAGAGCGGTGATACGGGTCACAGACCGTAGGGGTCGGAGGGCGGTCCGTAGGGGTCGACAGGTGGGGACGTGCGGCGTTCACGGCAGGCGGGGCTTGGGCTCCCGGCTTCTCACGACGCGCCCGGAAGAGAAGTGAGGGCCTCTCGTGCACGAGTGTGATATGGGACTCAGTCGGCCTGTCGGCACCCGTGCGGGTGGTCCCGAGACGACGGAATCCGCACCCGGGCACGTCACCGTCCGGTGCCCGGCCGTCCCCTCCTCCGCACCCCGGCCCCTCACCGTCCGGTGCCCGGCCGTCCCCTCCTCCGCACCCCGGCCCCTCACCGTCCGGTGCCGGCCGTCCCCCTCCTCCGCACCCAGGCCCCTCACCGTCCGGTGCCGCCCGTCCCCCTCCTCCGCACCCAGGCCCCTCACCGTCCGGTGCCGCCCGTCCCCCTCCTCCGCACCCAGGCCCCTCACCCCTCCGGTGCCGCCCGTCCCCCTCCTCCGCACCCCGGCCCCTCACCCCTCCGGTATCGGCAGGGGTCGTTTCTCCAGGGCGGCCGCCATGATCTCCGGGAACAGGTCGGGGGTGCAGGCGAAGGCCGGGGCGCCGAGCGCGGCGAGCGCCGCCGCGTGGTCCCGGTCGTAGGCGGGGGCACCCTCGTCGGAGAGCGCGAGCAGTGCCACGAACTGAACGCCGGAGGCCTTCATCGCCGCGACCCGCTTCAGCATCTCGTCGCGGATCCCTCCCTCGTACAGATCACTGACGAGGACGACGACGGTGTCGGCGGGGCGGGTGATCTTCGACTGGCAGTAGGCGAGGGCGCGGTTGATGTCGGTGCCGCCGCCGAGCCGGGTGCCGAAGAGGACGTCGACCGGGTCGTCGAGCTGCTCGGTCAGGTCGACGACGGCGGTGTCGAAGACGACGAGCCGGGTGGCGAGCGACCGCATGGAGGCGAGCACCGCACCGAAGACGGCGGCGTGGACGACGGAGGCCGCCATGGAGCCGGACTGGTCGATGCAGAGCACCACCTCCTTCCTGACCGCCCGGGAGGCACGCCCGTGGCCGACCAGCCGCTCGGGGACGACCGTGCGGTGCTCGGGCAGGTAGTGCTTGAGGTTGGCGCGGATCGTGCGGTCCCAGTCGATGTCGCGGTGGCGGGGCCGACTGATCCGGGCGGAGCGGTCGAGCGCGCCGGTGAGGGTGGCGCGGGTGCGGGCGGCGAGGCGCTTCTCCAGCTCGTCGACGACCTTGCGCACGACGGCCCGGGCGGTCTCCCGGGTCGTCTCCGGCATCGCCTTGCCGAGGGAGAGGAGGGTGCCGACGAGGTGCACGTCAGCCTCGACGGCCTCCAGCATCTCCGGCTCCAGGAGGAGGGTGGCGATCCCGAGCCGGTCGATCGCGTCGCGCTGCATGACCTGGACGACGGAGCTCGGGAAGTACGTGCGGATGTCGCCGAGCCAGCGGGCGACGGAGGGCGCGGAGGCGCCGAGCCCGGCCGAGCGGTCGCCGCCCTCGCGGTCGTAGAGCGCGGTGAGGGCACGGTCCATGGCGGCGTCGGTACCGGTGAGCGCCCGGCCGGTACCGTCCGCTTCCGCACCGCCCAGGACGAGCCGCCAGCGCCGCAGCCGCTCGTCGCCGGTGCCACTGCTGCTGCTCATGGGGTGACCTCCCTGCCGAGGACGAGGTGGAGGAGGGGCAGCACGGCGTCGGCCCGCTCGGGGTCGGGGGTGGGGGCGAAACCGGGCGGGGAGGTGGCGTACCCGGCGGCGCGGTGGTGGTCCGGGCCGCGGGCGACGAGCTCGCCGAGGGTGCGGCGGACGCCCTTCTCGTACGTGGAGAAGGTGCGGCGCAGCAGCGGCAGGACGTCGACGAAGGCCGCGTCCGGGACGGACGTCAGCCAGGCGTCGACGAGGCCGAGGAGGCGCTCGTCATGGACGAGGAGCAGCCCGCCGCCGGAGGCCCCGCCGACGAAGCCGTCGATCCAGGCGGCGGCGTCGGCCGGCGGGGTGCCGGCCGAGAGGGCGCGGCTCATGAGCAGAGCGGCCTCCCCGTCACCGATCCGCCCCTCGTCGAGCAGAAGCCGAACGGCGCGCCCCCGGAGAACCCCGGGTATCCGCTCCCGCCCGGCAACCCGCCGCAACACCCCGCCCCACCGATCGACGAGCCCGCCACCGGGCCCACGGGCCGCGTCTCGCGGCGCGTCCGGGCGGTCCGGGGAGGTGGACCCGTCGAGGTGGTCCGGGGCGGGGGGTGCGCCCGGGTGGTTCGGGGCGGTGAGCCCGTCGAGGTGGTCCTGGATCGCGGGCGCGCCCGCGTGGTCCGGGGCCGTGGGTACGCCCGCGTGGTCCGGGGTCGCTGGCGCGCCCGGGTGGTCCTGGATCACGGGCGCGCCCGCGTGGTCCGGAGCCGCGGGTACGCCCGCGTGGTCCGGGGCGAGGGCCGCCCCCGTCCGGTCCGGGGACGGGGGCGCGTCGAGGTGGTCCTGGAGGAGGGCGATCGCGGTGTGGACGGCGTCGAGGTGGTCGCGCATCTGGGCGGCGGCGTCCGTGTCGAGTCCGGCGCAGGCGGGCGGCAGGCCGACGCAGATCCGCTCGGCGAGCCCGGCGGCGACCTCGCCGAGGGCCGCCGTGCCGGTGCCCCGGACGTCGCCGTAGCGCAGGGAGCGGGCCAGGGCCGGGAGGGCCTGGGCGAGGTGGGCGACGTCGGTGTCGAGGGCCGCCCGGTCGGCGAGCGCCCGCATGACGACGGGAAGCGCGTCGGCGAGCCCGGCGAGGAGGCACTGCTCGGCGAGGGCGGTGATGTCGGTGAGGGCCGTCGCGGCGAGGGCCCGGGACTCGGCCTTGGCGGTGGCGGCGGCCTCGACGGTGGTGCCCCAGACGCCGGCCTCGGCGACCTGGACGTGCAGCTCGGGCTCCCAGCGCAGCCGCCAGGTCTCCCGGAAGGTGCCGGTGCCGGCCCGTCCGGCGGCCGGTTCGCCCCAGTGGACGCCGAGGAGGCGCAGCCGGTGCAGCAGGCGGCTGCGCTCGCCGTCGGTCTCCTTGCGGAGGTCGAGTCCGAGCTCGCGCTCCTGGGCCTCGGGCTTGAGGCGGAGGGTGCGCTGGCGGCAGGTCAGATCGCGCTGGAGGGGTACGGCGGGGGCGGCGGCCGGAACTTCGCCGAGGACGTCGCCGACGACGAGGCGGTCGCGGACGAGGTCGAGCGGCACGTCGGAGCCCTCGCAGAGAACGGCGCGGACGGCGTCGGTCGTCTCGTCGAGGCCGGGGAGCGGCCGGCCGCGCAGCGCGGCGAGGGTCTCGGCGAGCCGGACGGCCTCGATGACGTGGGCGGGAGAGACGGGGTGGTCCTCGGCCCTGAGGAGGCGGGCGACCTTGGTCATCCAGCGTTCGACGGGCCGGTCGGGGGCGGCGAAGAGGTGTCCGTACCAGCCGGGTGCGTCGATCCCGGCGCCGTAGCCGGAGCGGCGGGCGAGCCTGCGGTGGGTCCAGGGGACCCAGGTCAGCTCGGCCTTCGCCCGGGGCAGGCCCTTCAGGAGGGCCTTGTCGGCGGCGACGGTGGTCCTGCGGGTGAGCGCGGGCACGTGCCAGGCGCCGCAGACGACGGCGACGGAGTCCCCGTACTCCTTGCGGGCGGCGCGCAGCTGAAGCCGCATGTACGCCTCGCGGACCAGGTCGCGGGGGTGGCCGCCGTCGCCGTACGTCTCGCGCAGGGCGCCCATGGCCTCGGCGAGGGCCTCGAAGGGAGCGGTGGGGTCGGCGTCGCCGCGCAGCTCGACGACGTCCTCCCACCAGCGCTCGGCGTCCTCGTACCCGGCGGCCCTGGCGAGTTCGGCGACGGGGTCGATCCGCAGGCCGCTCCCGGTGACCTCGTCCTCCCCGTCGCTCCAGGTGGGGTCGGCGGCGGCGAGGGTGTGGGCGGCGGGCAGGTCGACGAAGCGGACGGCGGCGCCGTGGTCGAGGGCCCAGCGGATCGCGACCCACTCGGGCGAGAACTCGGCCATCGGCCAGAACGCGGCGCGCCCGGGGTCGTCCACGGCGTGGGCGAGCAGTGCGACCGGCGGCCGCATCTCCGGGTCTCCGGCGAGCGCCACGAGGGCGTCGGCCTCGGCGGGACCTTCGACGAGCACGGCGGCGGGCCGCTCCGCCTCCAGGGCGGCCCGCACCCCGCGCGCGGACCCGGGCCCGTGATGCCGCACCCCGAGCAGCAAGGGCCCGACCCGGCGGCCGACGGCCCCGCTCCGCTCGGGGCCGGCCTCCGGCGGGAGACAGCCGACGGGGCCGGGCACCCCGTGACCGAGTCCCGGCGCGCGACCGACGGCGGTCCCGGGCTCGGCAGGCCCGGTTGCCGGCGCCCGGTCGGCAGGCCCGGGCTCGGCAGGCCCGGCCTCCGGTGTGCGGGTCGGGTCCGTGGCGGTGGGCGTCATGCGCTCACCTCGCGGCAGGCGCGATAGAAGTCCTTCCAGCCGTCTCTCTCCCGCACGACGGTTTCCAGGTACTCCTGCCAGACGACCCGGTCGGCCGCCGGGTCGCGGACGACTGCGCCGAGGATGCCGGCGGCGATGTCGGCGGGACGCAGGACGCCGTCGCCGAAGTGGGCGGCGAGGGCGAGTCCGCCGGTGACGACGGAGATGGCCTCGGCCGTGGAGAGCGTCCCCGAGGGGGATTTGACCCTCGTCCGGCCGTCGGTGGTGACCCCGTCCCGCAGCTCGCGGAAGACGGTGACGACCCGGCGGATCTCGTCCACGCCGTCGGGGAGGGCGGGCAGTTCGAGGGAGCGGCCGAGCTGCTCGACGCGGCGGGCGACGATGTCGACCTCGGCCTCGGGGGTCGCGGGCAGCGGGAGCACGACGGTGTTGAAGCGGCGGCGCAGGGCGCTGGAGAGCTCGTTGACGCCCCGGTCGCGGTCGTTGGCGGTGGCGATCAGGTTGAAGCCGGGGACGGCCTGCACCTCGTCTCCGAGCTCGGGGACGGGCAGGGTCTTCTCGGACAGGATCGTGATGAGCGTGTCCTGCACGTCGGCGGGGATGCGGGTGAGCTCCTCGACGCGGGCGGTCATGCCCTGGGACATCGCGCGCATGACGGGGCTGGGGACGAGGGCGTCCCTGCTGGGGCCGTGGGCGAGGAGTTGCGCGTAGTTCCAGCCGTACCGGATGGCCTCCTCGGGCGTGCCGGCGGTGCCCTGGACGAGGAGGGTGGAGTCGCCGCTGACGGCGGCGGCGAGGTGCTCGGAGACCCAGGTCTTGGCGGTGCCGGGGACGCCGAGCAGGAGCAGCGCCCGGTCGGTGGCGAGCGTGGTGACGGCGACTTCGACGATGCGGCGCGGTCCGACGTACTTGGGCGTGACGACGGTCCCGTCGGGGAGCGTGCCGCCGAGGAGGTAGGTGGCGACGGCCCACGGCGAGAGGCGCCAGCGGGCGGGCCGGGGCCGGTCGTCGGCGGCGGCGAGGGCCGCGAGTTCGTGGGCGAAGGCGTGCTCCGCGTGCGGTCGCAGGGCCTCGGTGGCGGTCTGCGGCCGTCCCGGTCCGGTGTCCGTCTCGACACCGGAACCGGGCTTCGCGATGGTTTCGGGCACGGGCATGGATCCCCCTCCAGATCGTTCGACCTGCTGTGCGATCCACCGTGCACCATGCCACTGACAATCGGCTGTCACCGCTGGTCAGGGCCGGTTGGGGAGAGGGGTGGTGAGGGAGGGTCAGCCCATGACCGGGGAGACGGCGACGCCTCGTAGGTCTCGTTCACGGACTTGTCGACCTGGTCGACGGCCTTCTCGGCGGCTTCGGAGCAGGCCCCGAGGGCGAGGCCGGTGACGGCGAGGGCCGAGACGGTCAGGGGCGTTGTCAGTGGTGGCCTCTACCGTCGATGACATGAATGCCATGGGGGTGCGCTGGACGGCGGAACAGGTGCTGGCACTGGCTCCTGACGAAGCGTCGCGCAGAGCGGGGAGCAAGCTCGGCACGGCCGGGCCCTGGTCGGAGACGGGGTGCGGCGACGGCGCCGTGTGGGGCCTGTGCAAGGGCGGCGGAAGCACGCCGTACCGGACGGTCGTCGACACCACCGGGCCCGCGTACTCCTGCGGTTGCCCCAGCCGGAAGTTCCCCTGCAAGCACGCGCTGGGCCTGCTGCTGCTCCGGGCGGCGGACGGGATCGCCGCCGAGGACTCCCCCGCACCCGACTGGGCCGCGCGGTGGCTCACCGCGCGGCGCGGCCGGGCCGCCGGCACCGGCGGGCGGGCCGGGGACGCGGCCCCGGGGGCGACGGCCGACCCCGAGGCCGCGCGCCGCAGGGCCGAGCGCAGAGCGGCCCGGATCACCTCGGGCGCACAGGAGTTGGAGCAGCGGCTCGCCGACCTGCTGCGCGGCGGCCTGGCGGCGGCCGGGCAGGCGGGGTACGGGCTGTGGGAGGAGACGGCGGCCCGCATGGTCGACGCCCAGGCTCCGGGTCTGGCGGGCCGGGTGCGGGAGTTGGGGGCCATACCGGGCTCGGGGCCGGGCTGGCCCGTGCGGCTCCTGGAGGAGTGCGCGCTGACCCATCTCCTCGACCGGGCGTGGCTGGCGGCCGACCGGCTGCCCGCCCCGTTCGCGACGACGGTACGGACCCGGGTGGGCCTCACCGCCCCGGCGGACGGCGTCCCGGTGCGCGACCACTGGCTGGTCCTCGCGCAGTACGACGCGGCCGACGCCCGGCTGACCACCCGGCGGATCTGGCTGCACGGCACGACGAGCGGGCGCACCGCGCTCCTGCTCTCCTTCGGCGCGGCGGGCAGGGCGCCCCAGCTGGCGCTCCCCGTGGGCGCGCTCCTCGACGGCGAACTGACCCCGCACACGGGCTCCGGCCAGGTGCGGGCGGAGCCGGGGGCGGAGTTCGTCCCGGTCGCGGGCCCCGTCGCGCCGCCGGCGGGCGGACCGGTCGGCGCGGCGCTGGACGCGTACGGCCGTGCGCTGTGCGATGACCCGTGGCTGGACTCGTGGCCCGTGACGCTGAGCGGGGTCGTACCGGCGCGCGCGGAGTACGGCTGGCAGCTCGCCGACGCCGACGGCCGCGAGGCGCTGCCCCTGACGCCCGCCGCCCAGTCCCGGCCCGGCCTCTGGCGCCTGATCGCCCTGTCGGGCGGCGCCCCGGTGACCGTCTTCGGGGAGTGCGGCCACCTGGGCTTCACCCCGCTCGCCGCCTGGTCACCGGATACCCCGGCCGAGACGGTCCCCCTCATATGACGCCCGCCCACCGCGCACCGGCCCACCGGAGGAGCCCGATGGACACGCCCACGACCACCTCCCCCGACACCCCCTCGCCGACGACGGAAACCCCCGCTGCCCAAGCGACAACCGCACCGCCGGCAGCGGGAACGGCCGACGACCCGACCGCTCCGCCCACTCCCGGCGACCACGACGCAAGCCGTCCGACCACCGCCGCCCCGGGGACCCCGGCCACCACCGCGCACGCCGCACCGGGGGCCCCCGCCGCCGCCGAGGACGCCGCACCGGGGACCCCGGCCACCACCGAGGACGGCTCTCCCGGCCCGCAGGTCGGTCTCCTCGCCGACTGCACGACCGCACCGACGGCAACCGGAACGGCAGACGGCCCGCCCGCGCCGACCGCTCCCGGAACCGCCGACGACGACGCGCGTCTGTGGGAGGAGCTCGTCAGTTCGGCGTTGCTCGGGACGGACCGGCGGCCTCCCGCCGGGCTCGCGGGTTCCGTGGCCGCCCGCGACAGGCCGGGTGCGCTGCTCGACGCCGCCGCGCTGCACACCGTACGGCGCAGGGCGGGGCTGCGGCCCGGGCCCGCCGCGGCCCTGCCGGAGCCCGCGCCCGAAGACCCGCGCCCGCCACTGCCCGAGGCCGCCCGGCTGCGGCTCGACCAGCTGCTCGCCGGCCGGGCCGCGCCCTCGCCCGCAGGACGGCGCGGGGCCGCACCCGACCTCGCCGAGCTGCTCCCCCAGTGGCTGGCCCTCGCCAACCGGCACGGCTACAAGGCCTCGCCCGCCGCGCTGCCCGCGCTGCTCGACGCGGCCAGGGCCCGCACCGATCTGCGGCCCCAGGCGCTCCGGCTCGCCGGCCCGCGCGGTCTGTGGCTGGCGCGGCTCAATCCCGAGTGGCGGTTCGCCCTCCGGGGCACGGGCGCGGGCGGCAACCTGCCGTCCCCGGGGGACGCGGAGGGGGTCCGCGCCCTGTGGGACGAGGGCCTGTTCGCCGAGCGGGTCGCCCTGCTCGCCGCCGTACGGACCGAGGATCCGGCCGCCGGTCTCGCGCTGCTCGCGTCGACCTGGCCGACCGAGCGGGCGGAGGACCGGTTGATGTTCCTGGACTCGCTGCGTACCGGACTCTCCGACGCCGACGAGGAGTTCCTGGAGGAGGCCCTCGGCGACCGCAGCCGTAATGTCCGGGCCACCGCCGCCGAGCTGCTCTCCGCCCTGCCGGCCTCCGCTCTCGCGGGCCGGATGGCGGGCCGGGCCGCCACCTGCGTCGGCCTGGACCGGACGGCCCCGACACCGACGATCGCCGTCGAGGCCCCGCACGAGTGCGACGCGGCGATGCAGCGGGACGGCCTGGTGGCGACGCCGCCGACGGGCCGGGGCGAGCGTTCCTGGTGGCTGGGCCAGCTCGTCGAGGCGGCGCCGCTGCCGTCCTGGCCGGCCAGGTTCGGGGGGCGTGGCCCGGAGGAGATCGTGGCGCTGCCGGTCGCCGACGACTGGCAGGGCGAGCTGCACGCCGCCTGGTGCCGGGCCGCCGTGCGGCAGCGGGACCCGGCTTGGTCGCGCGCGCTGCTCGGTTCCCCGGCGGTCCCGCCCGCGACGGGCCCCGGCACCTCGTCGCTGGCCGAGCGCGCCCAGCTCCTTTCGACGCTGCCCGTGGAGGAACGGGCGGGCTGGGTCGCCTCGTTCGTCGCGGCCCACGGGCTGTCCGAGGCGTTCCAGCTGCTCGGTGTCTGCGCCGTTCCGTGGGCGGAGCCGCTCGGCGTGGCGGTGATCGACGCGCTCGACATCGCGCGGGAGGCGGGCAGTTACCCGTGGAGCTTCAGCGGGGTGATGGGCCTGGCGGAGCGCTGCCTCGCCCCGGAGGCTGCGCGGCAGCTGGAGTCCCTGACGGCCCGTCCCGACGAGGCGGAGGACAGCTCCCCCGGCGCGGGCGACTACTGGTCGGAAGCCTTCCAGCGCCTGGTCTCCACGCTCCGGCTCCGCGCGGCGATGCGCGCCGAACTCACGCCGCCACCGCCGCCGGACTCCGTACTGCCTGCCCGCTGATACGCCGAAGGGCCCTCCCCTGCGGGAGGGCCCTGACAGCGAGGTGCGGACCGTGCCGCGGACCTGGACCGTCCCGGTACCGGGTCCGGCCTTGGTCCGCCGGAGAGGACCTACACGGCGACGCGGACGTTCGCGTTCACCCAGTCGACGATGGACGTGGTCGTCGCGCCCGGCGTGAAGATCTCCGCCACGCCCTTCTCCTTCAGCGGGGCGATGTCCGCGTCGGGGATGATGCCGCCGCCGAAGACCTTGATGTCCTCCGCGTCGCGGTCCTTGAGGAGCTCCAGGACCTTCACGAACAGCGTGTTGTGCGCTCCGGAGAGGATCGAGAGGCCGATCGCGTCGGCGTCCTCCTGGATCGCGGTGTCGACGATCTGCTCGGGCGTCTGGTGGAGCCCGGTGTAGATGACCTCCATGCCGGCGTCGCGAAGCGCCCGCGCGATCACCTTGGCCCCGCGATCGTGGCCGTCGAGACCCGGCTTGGCGACGACCACGCGGATCGGACCGCTCACACCCATCACTGCCTCCACATGCGACCCCCGCGCCTGATTGCCGGGGAGGTGAACGAACGTTATCTCCAGCATCTCGCACCCGGCCGTTTCGCGGTGGCGCACGAGGGGGAAATCACACGTGGGACATGTTCGCTCTGCGCCGTCCCCGCTTACGGGCCCTCCTCCTGGGCCCACCAGCCGCAAGCGGGGCCGGTCGCGAAGGGAGCCGCGACGAGGTCGCCGCGCCCCCGTGCCGCCGTCCGTGCGGCACGGGGGCGCGGCGGACCGGCGTAGCGTCCGGCCCCGCGTGCCGTTCGGGAGGCCGGCCATGGAGCTCGCCAAGGTCACCGCCCTGATGAAGGCCACCGCGCTGGAAGTCGCGATCCTCACCGGCCATCTCGTCCTCTACCCGTCCGGGATCGTCGCCGAGCGCCTCTCCCCCACCGCGAACCCGACCAGGGACCCGGCCACGGACCGGACCACGGACCCGACGGCCACGGACCGGACCTCGGACCGGACCACGGACCCGACGGCCACGGACCCCATCGTGCGCCCCACGGCGATCGCCCCCGGCACCCGCCCGGTCGTCCTCCTGCACGGCTTCGTCGACAACCGTTCGGTCTTCGTGCTGCTGCGCCGCTCCCTCACCCGGCACGGCCGTGACTGCGTCGAGTCGCTCAACTACTCACCGCTCACCTGCGACCTGCGGGCCGCCGCCGAGCTGCTCGGCCGCCGGGTGGACGAGATCCGCGCCCGCACCGGACACGCCGAGGTCGACATCGTCGGGCACAGCCTGGGCGGTCTCATCGCCCGCTATTACGTGCAGCGCCTGGGCGGTGACACGCGGGTGCGCACCCTCGTCATGCTCGGCACCCCGCACTCGGGGACCACGGTGGCCCCGCTCGCCGACGCGCATCCGCTGGTGCGGCAGATGCGGCCCGGTTCGGAGGTTCTGCGGGAGCTCGCCGGTCCCGCGCCGGGCTGCCGGACGCGGTTCGTGAGCTTCTGGAGCGATCTGGACCAGGTGATGGTGCCGGTGGAGACCGCCTGCCTCGACCACCCCGACCTGCTCGTGCACAACGTGCGGGTGAGCGGGATCGGCCATCTCGCGCTGCCCGTGCATCCGACGGTGGCCGCCGGGGTCCGGGAAGCCCTCGACGCGGGCGGACCGGTCGTCTCCGGGACGCGGGAGGAGGGGCCGGGCGCCACCTCCGTCGCCTGACCGCGCGACACCATTCTTCGAACGTTCATCGAACACAAGGCCAAAGCTCTCCACCCGACCTGGCGAAACACGGCCGATTGCCCGTTTCCTGCGGGCGCAAACCCCTCCGAAGATTGTCCGCCGCGCATACCGCCGGGTACAGTCGCGCCACTGCTTACCCCCGGGACACCCCTCACGGGCCCGCCCCGGACTGGTCCTGCTGCCGAGGCGAGAGAGACGTTGGTGAACGACCAGCACCCCCACGCCGGGTACGTCGGAGACGGCGCCCACACCACTGGCAGTTTCGCCATCGACCCGCTGTTCGGCGCCTACCCCGGCGGTCAGGCCGACCACAGCGGCCAGTGGGACCTCGGTCAGTACGGGGCCACCGGCACGTACGCGACGACGGGGCAGTACGACACCACCACCGGGCAGTACGACACCACCGGCACCGGGCAGTACGACACGACCGGCCAGTGGGACACCACGGGCCAGTGGAACGCCGCCGCCACCTCCTACGAGGCCACCGGCACCTACGCGACCACCACGGCGCAGTACGACACCACCGGGCAGTGGGACGCCTCCGCCTGGACCGAGGCCCAGCACACCGGCCAGTACGACACCGCACACGCCGGCGCCTACGCCGCCCAGGGCGCGTACGGCTACGAGGCCTACGACGCCACCGGCCAGTGGGCCGCCCCCGCCTTCGCGACCGAGACCGGCGCCTTCGACGCGACCGCGTGGAACCACGCGACCCCGGAGCCCGAGCCGGTCGTCCCCCAGCAGTACACCCCGCACGCCGAGCACACCGCCGAGTTCGCCTTCGAGTACGTCCCCGAGGGACACACGGGGCACGAGGGGCTCCCCTCCGACGCGGCGGACGAGAACTACCCGGCGTACGACGCCGAAGGGGCCTACTCCGGATACGAGGCCGAGGAGTCCTACGACCCGGCCGAGACCGACGGCCCGGCCGGTGCCCCGGAAGCCCTCGAGGACGGCGAGGACGAGGCGTACGAGTCGTACGAGGACCACGACCTGCCGAGCGGCGAGCCGGCCGTCGAGGTCCGTACCGATTCACCCCTCGCCGGCCGCCCCGTGCGCCGCTCCTCCGGTGGCAGCCGCGGCCGCCGCCGTACCCCCGCCAAGCGGTCCGCGCTGCTGACCGTCGCCGTCCCCTCCGCCTGCGTCATGGGTGTCGCCGGCATCGCCGCCGCCTCGGTCAGCGGGCTCACCGGCCCCACCACGACCGGCGGGCAGAAGGAAGACACGACCGCGCTCGCCGCCGCCGACCCGTCCTCCGTCAAGCAGGTCGCCGCCAACAGCGCGCTCGACACCCAGCTCGCCGCGCTCAGCGCCGACGCCCGCGACTTCGGCGACCGCGCCAGCCGCACCCAGGAGCGCATCGACCTCCGGGCCCGCCAGGCGGCCGACAAGAAGAAGCGCGAGGAGGAGGCGGCCCGCAAGGAGGCGCTGCGCCCCAAGTTCCTGCTGCCGGTGAAGCTCCACGAGCTCAGCGCGCGCTTCGGACAGTCGGGCGTCAACTGGATGTCGGTGCACACGGGCATCGACTTCCCCGTGCAGTACGGCACTCCCGTGATGGCCGCGACCGACGGCACCGTCCGCACCCAGTGGAACAGCGCCTACGGCAACATGGCGATCGTGACCGCGCCCGACGGCACCGAGACCTGGTACTGCCACCTGAGCAGCACCAAGCTCCGCTCGGGCTACGTCAAGGCCGGCGACGTCATCGCCTACTCCGGCAACTCCGGCAACTCCACCGGCCCGCACCTCCACTTCGAGGTCCGGCCCGGCGGCGGCTCCGCGATCGACCCGCTGCCCTGGCTGCGCAGCCACGGCCTCGATCCGACCAGCTGACCTCCGTACGTACGAGAAGGGGCCCCGGCGCGAAGCCGGGGCCCCTTCTCGTACGCGCTACAGCTTCTCGACCGGCGCGTACCGCAGCAGCAGTCGCTTCGGCTTCTCGTCGCCGAAGTCGATCGTCGCCTGGGCGTCCGAACCCGCACCGGTCACCGTCATGACCGTGCCCAGCCCGAACTGGTCGTGCGTGACGCGGTCGCCGACCTGGAGGGAGATCACCGGCTTCTCGCCGGCGCGCCGGGTGGCGAAGCCGGAGGGGCCGGAGCGCGAGCGGGAGGAGGAGAGCGAGGAGGTGATCCCCGAGGTGGGCCCGGCGGGCTTCGCCATCGGACCGGTCCGCTTCCACTCCAGGTACGCGGGCGGGATCTCCTCCAGGAAGCGCGAGGCCGGGTTGTACGAGGGCTGACCCCACGCGCTGCGCATCGACGAGCGGGTGAGGTAGAGCCGCTCACGCGCGCGCGTGATGCCCACGTACGCGAGGCGTCGCTCCTCCTCCAGCTCCTTCGCCTGCCCGAGGGCACGCATGTGCGGGAAGACGCCGTCCTCCATGCCCGTGAGGAACACGACCGGGAATTCGAGGCCCTTGGCGGTGTGCAGCGTCATCAGCGTGATGACGCCGCGGCCCTCCTCGTCCTCGTCCGGGATCTGGTCGGAGTCGGCGACGAGAGCCACCTTCTCCAGGAACTCGGCGAGGGTCGCGGGCTCCTCGCCGCGCTCCTGCTCGAACTCGAGGGCGACGGCGGCGAGTTCCTGGAGGTTCTCGATCCGGGTCTCGTCCTGCGGGTCGGTCGAGGCCTGGAGCTCGGCCAGGTAGCCGGTCCGCTCCAGGACGGCCTCCAGGACGACGGCGGGGCCGGCGCCGGACTCGACGACGGTCCGCAGCTCGTCCATGAGCGCGTTGAACCGCTTCACGGCGTTCGCCGAGCGCGCGGCCATGCCGTACGCCTCGTCGACCCGCTTGAGGGCCTGCGGGAAGGTGATCTTCTCGCGCAGGGAGAGGGCGTCGATCATCGCCTCGGCTCGCTCGCCGATGCCCCGCTTGGGAACGTTGAGGATGCGGCGCAGCGGCACGTTGTCCTCGGGGTTGGCGAGGACGCGGAGGTACGCGAGGACGTCCCGGACCTCCTTGCGCTCGTAGAAGCGCACGCCGCCGACGACCTTGTAGGGCAGTCCGACGCGGATGAAGATCTCTTCGAAGACACGCGACTGGGCGTTGGTCCGGTAGAAGACGGCGACGTCCCCGGCCTTGGCCTCGCCCGCGTCCGTGAGCCGGTCGATCTCGTCGGCGACGAACTGGGCCTCGTCGTGCTCGGTGTCGGCGACGTAGCCCGTGATCTGCGATCCCGCGCCCGCGTTCGTCCACAGGTTCTTGGGGCGGCGGGACTCGTTGCGCTCGATGACGGCGTTGGCGGCGGAGAGGATCGTCTGGGTGGAGCGGTAGTTCTGCTCCAGGAGGATCGTCGTCGCGTCCGGGTAGTCCTCCTCGAACTGGAGGATGTTGCGGATGGTCGCGCCGCGGAAGGCGTAGATCGACTGGTCTGCGTCACCGACGACGCACAGCTCCGCCGGGCCGAGGTCCTCGTAGCCGGTGCCGACGAGCTCGCGCACGAGGGTGTACTGGGCGTGGTTGGTGTCCTGGTACTCGTCGACCAGCACGTGGCGGAAGCGGCGGCGGTAGTGCTCGGCGACGTCCGGGAACGCCTGGAGCAGGTGGACCGTCGTCATGATGATGTCGTCGAAGTCCAGGGCGTTGGCCTCGCGCAGCCGCGCCTGGTACATCCGGTACGCCTCGGCGAGCGTCTTCTCGAAGCCGTCGGCGGCCTGGTCGGCGAAGGTCTCCTCGTCGATCAGCTCGTTCTTGAGGTTGGAGATCTTGGCGCTGAACGACTTCGGCGGGAACTTCTTCGGGTCGAGGTCCAGGTCCCGGCAGACCAGCGACATCAGCCGCTTCGAGTCGGCGGCGTCGTAGATCGAGAAGGAGGAGGTGAAGCCGAGCTTCTTCGACTCGCGGCGCAGGATGCGGACGCAGGCGCTGTGGAAGGTCATGACCCACATGGCGTTGGCGCGCGGTCCGACGAGCTGCTCGACGCGCTCCTTCATCTCGCCGGCGGCCTTGTTCGTGAAGGTGATCGCCAGTATCTGGCCGGGGTGCACGTGCCGCGTGCCCAGGAGGTGGGCGATGCGGTGGGTGAGGACCCGGGTCTTGCCGGAGCCGGCGCCGGCGACGATGAGCAGCGGGGTGTCGGTGTGGACGACGGCGGCACGCTGCTGCTCGTTCAGCCCCTCCAGGAGCGCGGCGGCGTCCACGACGGGGCGGTGGGCGCCGTCGCGGTAGTAGGCGTCCCGGGCGGGCGGGGGCGCGTCGAAGTGCTCCCCGAAGAGGTCGTGCGGGACCTCCTCCACGGCCGGGGAGCCGTGCTCGTGCTCCTCGGGGTGGGGCGGGGGCTCCTCCGAGGAGTGGTTCTGGAGGCCGGCCAGGAAGCTGTCGTCAAAGAGGCTGCTCATCGCCTCACGAGTCTAGGACGCCCCACCGACATCCGGGCCCGCCTTCGGCACGGTCTCTGTGGAAGGGCTCACACCCAGAGGGTCGCGATGAAGATGTTCGCCGTGGTCAGGCCGCCGACGGCGACGAAGAGGCCCTTGTCGACCTTCTCCTCGTCCCGCTTGACGTAGACGAGGCCGAGGACGACGACGAGGATCGCCAGCTTGATGCCGATCTTGAGGTTGTTCACGGTCTGGTCGTCGGCCTGGTTGAGGCCGACGAGCGCGACGCCCGTGACCAGCATGGTCAGCGCGCCGTGCAGCATCGCGGGGCTGAAGCGGGCCGTACCGGCGCCCATCGCCTTCATCTGGGTGAGGAAACCGCCGAGGAGGGAGGCGATACCGACGATGTGCAGGGCGACGAAGACATTGATGAGTACGTCCATGTGCCGGAGCCTAACGGGGGCCCTGCCACCGCTCCCCGACCGGGTGGGCGGATCCCGAACCCGGGCGTCGGCCCCCTCCTCGGCCGGGTGGGGATGCCCACCCCGGGCACCTGCGCGGCTCCCGGCCAAGTGGGCGGATGCCGACCGAGGGCCTAGCAGCGCTCCCCCGACGGGTCCACTGCTTCCGGCGCTTCGGTCGGCGGCCGCCGGAATGCCCCCGACCTCTCACTCCGGGCGAAAGAGATCGGTCCCCGACACGTCAACTGACGCCAATAGCGGTCAACTCCCCGTCCGGCCGTGACCCCCGGTTTAGCGTCCTCCACCAGGTGACCGGCTCCCCACCACCGTCGGCGATCCGGCGGCCGTCGGTCACCCCCGCCGAGAAACCCGGCGGCGGTCCGTCTCCCCTGTGCGGCCCGCCGTCGGCCCGGCGGGCACCGTACCCCTCAGGGAAGAGGATGTGACCCGCCCTCGTGGCAGCGCACCGGAAGTCCAAACAGTCCCCCCTCGGTGGCCAGGCGATCCGCACCGCCGCCACCCTCGCCCTCGCCTCGGCGGCGACGGCGACGCTCTTCGAAGGGTCCGGACACGCGGACCCCCGGCCCACCACCGCCCAGGTCAAGGCGAAGGTCGACCGGCTCTACGAGGAGGCCGAGGTCGCGACGGAGCGGTACAACGGGGCGAAGGAGAAGGCCGACGAGGCGCGCGCCGCCTTCGACCGGCTGCGCGACGAGGCCGCCCGCAGGACCCAGCGCCTCAACACCGCCCGGGACGCGCTCGGGGCCATGGCCACCGCCCAGTACCGCTCCGGAGGGCTCGACCCCGCGGTGCAGCTCGCCCTCACCTCGAACCCGGACCAGTACCTGGAGCGGGCCGCGCTCGCCGAGAAGGCCGGGGACCGGCAGGCCGCCGCCGTCACGGCCGTCCGGCGCGAGCTCGCCGCGATCCGGCAGCTGCGCGGCGAGTCGGCGGGAAAGCTCACCGCCCTGCGCGGGCACGAGGCGGAGCTGCGGCGGCAGAAGGCCGCCGTCGTCGGCAAGCTGGCGGAGGCCAGGACGCTGCTCGCCCGGCTGACCGAGGAGGAACGCGCACAGTACGAGGCGGCCGCCGCGGCCCGGGACGGCTCCGGCGCCTCCACGCGGGCCGACGGCGCGAGCGGCACGGGCGCGGCGAGCGACTCCGCGACGGTGCGGGCCGATCGCTCCTCGGGCGGCGAACGCGGGCCGGTGACCGCCCCGAACGCCCGGGCCGCCGAAGCCATCTCCTTCGCCCGCGCCCAGCTCGGCAAGCCGTACGTGTGGGGGGCGACGGGCCCCTCCGCGTACGACTGCTCCGGTCTCACCCAGGCGGCCTGGCGCGCCGCAGGCGTCGCCCTGCCCCGCACGACGTACACCCAGATCAACGCCGGACAGCGGGTCTCCCGCTCCCAGCTCGCCCCCGGTGACCTGATCTTCTTCTACTCCGGGATCAGCCACGTCGGTCTCTACATCGGCGGCGGCCAGATGATCCACGCCCCCCGGCCGGGCGCCCCGGTGCGCATCGCACCCATCGACGAGATGCCCTTCGCCGGGGCGACCCGGGTCGGCTGAGCCCCGCTCAGACCAGGCGGCGGGCGGTGGCCCAGCGGGTGAGCTCGTGGCGGTTGGAGAGCTGGAGCTTCCGCAGCACCGCCGAGACGTGCGACTCGACCGTCTTCACCGAGATGTAGAGCTGCTTGGCGATCTCCTTGTACGCGTATCCCCGGGCGATCAGCCGCAGCACCTCCCGCTCCCGCTGGGTGAGCCGGTCGAGGTCCTCGTCCACCGGGGGCGCGTCCGTCGACGCGAAGGCGTCCAGGACGAAGCCGGCGAGACGCGGCGAGAAGACGGCGTCGCCTTCCTGGACGCGGAAGATCGAGTCGACCAGGTCGGTGCCGGTGATCGTCTTGGTGACATAGCCGCGGGCACCGCCCCGGATCACCCCGATGACGTCCTCGGCCGCGTCCGAGACCGACAGGGCCAGGAAGCGGACCGGGTCCTCGGGCGCGCCCATCAGGCTCGCGCAGCGCCGCAGCACCTCGACCCCGCCGCCGCCCGGCAGGTGCACGTCGAGGAGGACGACCTCGGGGCGGGTCGCGGTGATGACCGTGACCGCCTGGTCGACGTCGGCGGCCTCGCCGACCACCTCGACGCCGGTGACCTCGGTCCGGCCGATCTCGGCCTGGACCCCGGTGCGGAACATCCGGTGGTCGTCGACGAGCACCACCCGCACCCGGCGCTCCGTGCCCGGCGCCCCCGCATCGGTTCCGGTCGCTGCTCCGGTCTCGTCGCTCATCCGTCCGCCCTCTCCATCTCGAGCTCCACTTCGGTGCCCCCGCCCTGCGGTGACCGCAGCCGGGCCGTACCGCCGTTGCGCTGCATACGGCCGATGATCGATTCTCGTACGCCCATCCGGTCCTCGGGGACCGCGTCCAGGTCGAAGCCCGGTCCCCGGTCCCGCACCGAGACGAAGACCTTGCGCCCCTCCACCTCGGCGTACACCTGCACGGCCCCGCCCTCGCCACCGTACTTGGCGGCGTTGACCATCGCCTCGCGCGCGGCCTGCATCTGCGCGGCCAGTTTCTCGTCGAGGGGGCAGTCGCCGACGACGACCACCTCCAGCGGGACCCCGTGCTTGTCCTCGACCTCGGCCGCCGCTCTCCT
Organism: Streptomyces sp. R-07; assembly: GCF_049913175.1. Classification (NCBI taxonomy): domain Bacteria; kingdom Bacillati; phylum Actinomycetota; class Actinomycetes; order Kitasatosporales; family Streptomycetaceae; genus Streptomyces; species Streptomyces sp. R-07. The sequence goes on along the minus strand of NZ_CP183978.1, from coordinate 4,872,775 downwards.
CACCGCCTCCGCGAGGGTCTCGGGCTCCTCGTCCCGGCCGGTGCCCTCGGGCTTGTAGAGCCAGTTCCGCAGCTCTCGCTCCTGCGCGCGGGCGAGGCGACGCACCTCGCCGGCGTCGTCGGCGTTGCGCTGGATCAGGGTGAGGGTGTGCAGCACGGAGTCGTGGACGTGGGCCGCGACCTCGGCGCGCTCCTGGGCACGGATGCGCATGGTCCGCTCGTCGTTGAGGTCCTGCGACATGCGGACCAGCCAGGGCCCGGCGAGGAGCGCTATGCCGGTGAGGACCGCGACGGCGGCGGTGACGGCCGTGCCCAGCTGGGCGACGGAGCCGCGGACCACCACGAAGATCGCGAGCCCGGTGCCGACGAGGCCGACGCCGACGAGGCCGCGGACGAGCTGGATCGCGCGCTTGCGGCGCCCGGGGTCGGTCCAGCTGGCCCGGCGGGCGTTGTCCGCCTGGCGCCAGACGAGGACGACGCCCACGGCGATGAGGATCAGCGGCCATATGTACCGCCCGGTCTCGCTGTCCACGCTGATGTTCCCGACGAGGGCCGCGAGGCCGATGCCGAGCGCGATCAGGGCGACGACCTGGCCGCGGTCGGGCTTGCGCAGTCTGCGGCGCCCGTCCGAGGTGGTCTCGAAGAGGGAGCGCGGGGCCGACCGGCCGCCGACGCCGAGCGGGACGACGATCCAGAAGACCGCGTAGAGCACGATGCCGAGACCGTTCGAGAACGACAGCACCACGAACAGCGCGCGCACCCAGACGACCGGCAGGCCGAGGTGGCCCGCGAGGCCGCGCGCGACACCGCCGAGCCACCGCCCGTCGGCGCTCCGGTAGAGCCTGCGCACGGGCGGTTCGTCGGTCTCGGTGACGCGAGCGGTTGCGGACATGCACCGATCGTCACACGTTCGGCCCGCCCCGGACATCAGGGTCGGCCCTGAGATCGTCCCTGGTACGGACTCGGGGACGGCGGCCCCGCGAATATCAGGGTCGGGCCAGGGTCGGCCCCGGTGCCGCCGGGCGTCACGGGCCGTCACCATGGAGGCATGACGAGTTCGATGCCTTCGCAGCACGAGGCCCCGCCGCCGGCGGAGGCCGATCCCGCCCCGCCGCTCCGGCGCTCGCGCGGAAGCAACGTCGTGGGCGGCGTCTGCGGAGGCCTCGGGCGGCACTTCGACCTCGACCCGGTGATCTTCCGGGTGGTGATCGGCGTGCTCGCGGTGGCGGGCGGCCTGGGCCTCGTGTTCTACGGCTTCGCGTGGCTGCTGATCCCGCTCGCGGGCGAGGAGGACAGCGAGGGGCGCCGGCTGCTGACGGGCCGGGTCTCCGGGGCTTCCCTGGCGGCCCTGCTGATGGCGCTGATCGGCTGCGGGATCTTCCTGTCGACGCTGCACAGCGGGACGGTGCTGGGCTTCACGCTGACCCTGTCGCTCGCGGTGTGCGGGGCGGCGGTCTGGTCGCAGCGGCGGCGTAGCGGCGGCGAGACCGAGGGCAGACCGGACGCGCCGACGGGCCTCGCGGTCGCCGAGGCACCGCCCGAGACCAAGGCCCCGCCGCTCGCCGAGTTCCCCTCGTGGTGGAAGGACCCGATCGTCAAGGACGGCTCGACGGGCAAGGTGGCCGTCGGCTACCTGTGGGGTCCGCACGGAATCCTGGACGAGGACGGCCGGGTGAACGGCGAGGTGCCGAAGCCGGGCAGCCAGTGGGGCCCCGGCCCGGCGGAGCCCGGGCGTCCGACGCCCTCGGTCCGCCGGAGCCCGCTCTCCATCGGGGGGCTCGTCTTCCTGCTCGCCCTGCTGGCGGGCGGGCTCGGCACGGGCCTGACGTGGGACACCCACCCGCTGGGCACCAGCCTGCAGATCGGTCTGGCCGCCGCGCTCGCCGTGTTCGGCCTGGGCCTCGTCGTCAGCAGTTTCCTCGGGCGGACCGGTTTCGGCACGGTCTTCCTGACCGTGGTCACGGCGGGCCTGCTTGCGATGGCCTCGGCGCTGCCGGACCGGATCAGCACGGAATGGGTCCGCGAGACGTGGCGGCCCGCTTCGGTCGCCGCCGTGCAGCCGGACTACGAACTGGGCACGGGGGTCGGCACGCTCGACCTGTCCGGGCTCCCGCTCCCGGCCGGCACGACAGTGGTCACCCGCGCCGAGGTGGGCGCCGGGCAGCTCAAGGTGATCGTCCCGAAGGGCGCGGTGGTGAAGCTGCACGCCCAGGTGGGCCTGGGCGATCTGCAGCTGCCGGACGCACCCGCCGGCGACATCGACGTCGCGCCGGACCGTGACGTGACCCGGACGCTCACCCCGCCGGCCGGGACCACCCCGGCGGGCACCCTGGACCTCTCGCTGGAGGTCGGACTCGGACAGGTGGAGGTCACCCGTGCTGCTTCATGAGTTCCGCCCCGGCCGGCTGCTCGTCGGCCTGACCGCCCTCGCCCTGGCCGCCGCCTACGCGGGCGACGCCGCCGGGGCCTGGACGACCCCGTGGTACGCGGTGATCCCCGTGCTCTGCGGCGGCCTGGGCACCGCCGCCCTCGCGACCTGGGTCGCCTATCGAATACGGCGCCGTTCGTCGAGGAGCCGGTCCAGCGAGAGCACCGGGGCCCCGGCCAGCAGCAGCGGGAGCCAGGACATCAGATAGGCCAGGTCGTTGCCGAGGTAGTACGGGTGGACCTGCCAGCTCACGGTCAGCCAGAGGCTCAGCGAGATCAGCGCGCCGCCGAGCGCCGCCAGTCGGGCGAAGAGACCGAAGAGGGTCCCGAGCCCGACGGCGAGCTCTCCGAAGGCGATGGCGTATCCGAAGCCGGCCGGGTTCCTGAGGGCGATGTCGACGAGAGCGGGGATCGCGGAGGTGTCGCGGACGCCGCGCATCATCTCGCCGATGGAGCCGCTGCCGGTGTCGGCGAAGAAGGCGGAGTCGGTGAGTTTGTCGAGCCCGGCGTAGACGAAGGTGACCCCGAGGAAGATCCGCAGCGGAAGGAGGGCATAGCGGGAGGCGATCGCCTTCCACTGGTCGAAGGTGGGCTTCCGCTCGACGAAGCGCCCGGCACCGCCGTTCCCGCCGACGCCGCCGGTCTCGCCAGGGCCGTCGGTGCCGCCCGGGCCGCGCGCCCCACCGGTCCCACCCGGGCCGCCGGTCCCACCCGGGCCGCCGGTCCCACCCCGGTCGCCGGTCCCGCCAGGGCCGTCGCCCGTGTCGTGTGTCCGGTCCGCCTGTCCCGTCATCGTCGGTCACCTCTCCACGCCCCGTACGACTGTTCCCGGGACGATTCTCCTCGTACCCGGTGCCCGGGATAGGGGAAGGGGGGCCGGAAGCTCAGTCCATGACGTCGATCGTGACCCGGTTGGTCTCCACGCCGGCCGCCGTGACGACCGATACCTCCACCCGGCCCGGCTCCACGTCCGCCGGGAGGGGGACGGTCAGGGCCGCGTCGGTGGGGTTGGCGAAGCCGCCCGGGACCGGGACCAGCGGCACGTGGGCGTGGACGGGGCCGATCCGGACGACCAGACGGGTCAGCGGGTCGGGGGCTCCGGCACCGGGCGGGACGAAGCCGCAGCCGCGGATCTCGATGTCGTCCCCCATGCGGATCGGGGCGTCGAGATCGCCCGCCTCCCGGGACCGGACCACGGAGTGGATCGTGGGGCGGACGCCCTCGGTGCACTTCGCGGCGAGGTGCCAGGCCACCGAGACGCCGACGAGCAGCACGAGGGACCAGGGCACCTCGGGGAGCCGGTCGGGGGCGCGGACCAGACCGACGGCGGCGAGGGCCAGGACGGAGCCGGAGACGAGGAGGTACTGGACGTCGGCGAGGGCGGCCCGGCCGCTGTCGTCGCAGACCAGGTCGGCGGCGCGCGGACGGTCGGCGCGCACCTTCTGGAGGCGGCCGGCCGCGATGCCGAGGGCCACGACGAGACGGGCGGTGACGGTGACGGAGGCGACGAGGGCGAGGACGGTCAGCAGGCCCGCGCCCCGGGCCAGACCGAAGGCGGTCGCGCCCGGTGCCCGGAAGGCCAGGAAGAGGAGGGTGTAGCCGAGGAACAGGAGCCAGCCGGCGGCGACGGCGCGGGTGGTGGAGAGCCGGTTGTCCTCGCCGATCAGCGGGGCGAGGAGACCACCGCGGGCCCGGTGGGCGTGGGCGGCGGCGCTGAGCAGGACGGCGAGGACCAGGGCCGTCCAGAGGCCGGCCGTGCGGGCACCGGTCCAGCCGCCACCGATGGCGGTGAGGGCCTGGCCGAGGAGGAGGGCGAGGACGGCACCCCAGACGGCGCCGAGGCCGCCGCGCCGTACCCGGTCGAGCCAGGCGAGCCCGGCCTCCCGGCCGTGCACGGCGACCGCGCGGGCGGACTGGGCGAGCTCGTCGGAGACCCACTGGCGGGCGGCGACCGGCGAGTGGGCGACGGCCGCGGGGACGCCGTGCCCGGCGGCGAGTTCGTCGCGCCGGGCCAGGAAGGCGGCGACGGCGCGCCGGTGACCGGCCTGCCCGCAGTGGGCGCAGCCGGCACAGGCCGTCGCGTGCTCGCCGTACTGTCTCGCCTCTTGAACCGCCACGGTGCTCACTCCCGAGCTCACATCACGGCACGCTTCTGTCCGCGTCGATCCGCCTCGGTCCGCTTCGGTGCGTCCGGGCGCGCCCCGGAGGGCCAACCAGCCGTTGATTCCAGGGAATTGTGCCGCACCGGCGGCTCCCGCGCCTGCCGCGTGCGCCCCGCCGAAGAGTGATTGCCGCGCCATCTCATTGACGTACAGAAGGGTGAAGCGATGGTGTTACGACAGGAGTTCGGGGTCCGTTCGGCTGATCCTGCGCCAGAGGGGCTGGTAGTTGATCCAGGCGACGAGGTCGCTGCCGAGCTGTTCCCGGGTGGCGACCGCGTCGTGGTGGTCGATGAGAACGGGCTTGCCGGCGGCTCGCGCGGCCAGCTGGACCTGGGCGCAGCGTTCCAGGGCGATGAACCACCAGGCGGCCGCGTCGACGGAGGTGCCGACGGTGAGCAGCCCGTGGTTGCGGAGCACGATCGCCTTGAAGGTGCCGAGGGCGACGGCGATCCGGCGGCCTTCCTCGGCGTCCACGGTGACGCCGGTGTAGGCGTCGTAGAGGGCGTGGTCCTGGTAGAAGGCGCAGGCCTCCTGGGTGATCGGGTCGAGGAGTTCGCCGAGCGCGGCGAGCGCCCGTCCGTGGACGGAGTGGGTGTGGGCGACGGCGACGGCGTCGGGCCGGGCCCGGTGGACCTGGGCGTGGACGGTGAAGGCGGCCTGGTTGACGTGGTGGCCGCCCCGGACGACCTGTCCCTCGCCGTTCACCAGGATGAGGTCGCTCGCGGTGAGTTCCTCGAACGGTGCCCCGAAGGGGTTCACCCAGAAGCAGTCCGGGTACTCCGGGTCGCGGGCGGTGATGTGGCCCGAGACGCCCTCCTCGTACCCGAGCCGCCCGAAGAGCCGGAGGGCGCCCGCGAGCCGCTGCTTGCGGTGGGTGCGTTCCTCCTGGGCCGTCGCGTGGACGGGCGGCAGGGCGAAGTGGAGCCGTTCGACGGGGACGGGGTCCGGTATCACGCTCATGCGCCGGAAGGTAACGCCCGGCCGGTCAACTCACCAGAGCCCGGACACGACGAAGCCACGCCCCGGACACCCGGACACGACGAAGCCGCCGCCCCGGGTGACCGGGGCGGCGGCTTCAGTGGCGTGCGGGAGGGCTTACTCCCACTCGATGGTGCCCGGCGGCTTGCTCGTGACGTCCAGGACGACACGGTTCACGTCGGCGACCTCGTTCGTGATGCGGGTCGAGATCTTGGCGAGCACCTCGTAGGGCAGGCGCGACCAGTCGGCCGTCATGGCGTCCTCGGAGGAGACGGGGCGCAGCACGATCGGGTGACCGTAGGTGCGGCCGTCGCCCTGGACGCCCACTGAGCGGACGTCGGCGAGCAGGACGACCGGGCACTGCCAGATCTCGCGGTCGAGGCCGGCCGCGGTGAGCTCCTCGCGGGCGATGGCGTCGGCGTCGCGCAGCAGGTCCAGGCGCTCCTTGGTGACCTCGCCGACGATGCGGATGCCGAGGCCGGGGCCGGGGAACGGCTGGCGCTGGACGATCTCCTCGGGCAGGCCGAGCTCCTGGCCGACCATGCGGACCTCGTCCTTGAAGAGCTGGCGCAGCGGCTCGACGAGCTCGAACTCCAGGTCCTCGGGGAGGCCGCCCACGTTGTGGTGGGACTTGATGTTGGCCGTGCCGGTGCCGCCGCCGGACTCGACGATGTCCGGGTAGAGCGTGCCCTGGACGAGGAAGGCGACCTCGGGGCCCTCCTCCTGGAGGATCTCCAGCTGCGCCTGCTCGAAGACCCGGATGAACTCGCGGCCGATGATCTTCCGCTTGGTCTCCGGGTCGGAGACGCCGGCGAGGGCGTTGAGGAACCGCTCCTGCGCGTCGACGACCTTCAGGTTGGCGCCGGTGGCGGCCACGAAGTCCTTCTCGACCTGCTCGGTCTCGCCCTTGCGCATCAGACCGTGGTCGACGTACACGCAGGTGAGCTGCGAGCCGATGGCCTTCTGCACGAGCGCGGCGGCCACGGCGGAGTCGACGCCGCCGGAGAGACCACAGATGGCGCGCTTGGTGCCGACCTGGGCGCGGATGGCCGCGACCTGCTCGTCGATCACGTTGCCCGTGGTCCAGCTCGGCTCGATGCCGGCGCCGCGGTAGAGGAAGTGCTCGAGAATCTGCTGGCCGTGCGTGGAGTGCAGCACCTCGGGGTGGTACTGGACGCCGTACAGCTTCTTCTCGTCGTTCTCGAAGGCGGCGACCGGCACGACGTCCGTGGAGGCGGTGACGGTGAAGCCCTCGGGGGCGGCGGAGCAGGCGTCGCCGTGCGACATCCACACGGACTGCTCGACCGGGGTGCCCTCGAAGAGGGTGGAGCCGGCCTTGGAGACGTGCAGCGGGGTCCGGCCGTACTCGCGGGCACCGGTGTTGTCGACGGTGCCACCGAGGGTGGTCGCCATCAGCTGGAAGCCGTAGCACATGCCGAAGACGGGGACGCCCGCCTCGAACAGCGCACGGTCGAGGCGCGGGGCGCTCTCCGCGTACACGGAGGACGGGCCGCCGGAGAGGATGATCGCCTTCGGGTTCTTGGCCAGCATCTCGGCCACCGGCATGGTGGACGGGACGATCTCGCTGTAGACCCGCGCCTCACGGACGCGACGGGCGATGAGCTGGGCGTACTGGGCGCCGAAGTCGACAACGAGGACTACGTCCGGGTTGGAGACGTCGGGCGCGGCAGCGGGAGTCGCTGATGACACTACGGCGGCCTTCCGGCGGTAGGAGAGGTTCCCCCGAAGGGGGGGGCTATTTGTCGATTCTACCGGCGCGGCGGTGTCGCTTTTCGTCTCACCATCCGAACCCGGGTTGTCCCCGGCTTCGGGAGGGGGTCCATACTGAGGCCATGCGCAAGCACTCGACCTTCCTGTTTACCTATGGCAACCGGCCCACCGGCTGCCATGGTCGTGCTGCTTGAGCAACTGACAAGCGACTTCCCAGGCGCCCCGGGCCGACAAGGCCCGGGGCGTTCTGCTTGTCTCCGGGCCATGTCGCTCCAGGGCGTCCGACACCCCGAGGAGCCCCACCGTGACGACGAACACCGCCACCCCGAAGACCATCACCGAGCAGACCGGCGCCCGCACCGACGAGGCGGCGACGCTGATCGGCGACGCCCGTGATCGCATCGACTCCCTCGACGACCGGATCATCGGCCTCATCCAGGAGCGGATGGCCGTCTCGGCCGTGATCCAGGAGGCCCGGATCTCCTCCGGCGGCCGCCGGGTGAACCTGGCCCGCGAGATGGAGGTGCTCGGCCACTACCGTGACGCGCTGGGCAAGCCGGGCACGGCGCTGGCGATGACGATGCTGGAGCTGTGCCGCGGCCGCATCTGAAGGACGCACCCCAGGAACGTGCCTGAGCGAAGTGGCTGAGCGACGTGCCTGAGCGATGCGCGTGAGCGACGCGGCTGAGCGAAGCGGCTGAGCGAAGCGGCTGAGCCACGTGCCCGAGAAACGCACACGAGAGGCGTGCCCGGAGGGCGAGCGACGCATCCGAGTGCGTTCCCGCATCTGAGTTCGGTCCCGCTCTCACCCGTACGGCGCGTGACCGGCCGCCGCCGGGCTTCGTTGGTCCGGGTGTCCGTGCCAGCCAGGGGCGGGCCCGAATAGAAACCACGCGTGGCTTCGCTGGGGCGTGTGGCGTACCTCTCCGGTACGTCGTGGGACCTCGCACCAGCGCGTGTGACCGGACAGCAGGGGACAGCAGCCCGGTCACCCAGAAAGGGCGGTCGGTCCCGGGGACGCCCGGGGCCGGCCGCAACCGGCCGATCTCCCGATCCCCCGAATCTCCCCGATCCTCCCGTCCCCCGATCCCCTCCCCCTCGCGGCGCAACCCCCCGGCGCCGCCCCGCTCGGCACCGCCGCTGCCCTGACACCGGTGCCGACCCCAAGGGCCCCGCGCCGCGACCGGAATCGCGAGCGCGGGGCCCTTGCACGTCGCCCGGAGACCCGGAGCCCCGGAGACCCGGAGACGCGGAGCCCCGGAGACCCCCGGAGAGGCCCACCGGCGCCCGGCGACACCCGACCACGGGACGTGACGCGCGTCACACGAAGATCCCGTGCAACCGCTACAACCAATTCCTCGGGTCGCAGGTCATCTATGCAGCAACACCAGAGCTGGAAGGGCGCTGCACTCGGAGGGGGGTGCAGCGCCCTTTCATCTACGCGTGTCCGACGTCAGTCCTTCTTCGGCGGGACCGCCGGCATCCCCAGGAACGGCAGCCGCAGGGCGCCGAAGGCCTCGGACGGAACGGCGGGGGACTTCGGCTCGACCGCCGCGAGCCGTACGTACGCCTCGCCCTGCCGCGGGCGCGGGTCCTCCTCGCCCTTGTTCGGCCAGAAGGACATGGCGCGCTCCGCCTGGGCCGTGATCGTCAGGGACGGGTTGACGCCGAGGTTGGCGGAGACGGCCGCCCCGTCGACGACGGAGATCCCGGGGTGGCCGAAGAGCCGGTGGTACGGGTCGATGACGCCGGTCGCGCCGTCGGTGCCGATCGGGCAGCCGCCCAGGAAGTGCGCGGTGAGCGGGGTGCCCATCAGTTCGCCGACGTTGGAGCCGGCGAAGCCGTTGATCTCCTCGGCGAGGAGGCTGGCGGCCTGGGTGGCCTCGGCGATCTGGACCGGGTTCGGCGCACCGTGCCCCTGGCGGGCCGTGAGCAGGCCCTTTCCGAGGCCGCCGGGCTTGCGGTAGGTCGTCAGGGAGTTGTCGAGGGACTGCATGACCAGGCCGATGATGGTCCGCTCGGACCAGTGCCAGTTGGAGAGCGAGCGGACGGCGAGCCCCGGGTGCTTGAGCAGGTTGAGGAACCAGCTGCGCACCCGGTGGGCCCCGTAGGGCACCTGGAGGACGGTCAGGCTGCCCATGGAGTTGGAGCCCTTGCCGTACCGCACGGGCTCGATGTGGGTGTTGGCGTCCGGGTGGACGGAGGAGGTGATGGCGACGCCCCTGGTGAAGTCGGCCTTCTCCTTGCCGTGCTTCTTGCGGTAGCGGCGGTCGGTGGTCTGGGCGCCGACCAGGCCCTCGGAGTTGGTACGGGTGAGCTCGCCGAGCCGGTTCGAGATCCGGGGCAGCAGTCCGCTGTCCTTCATCCGGTGCAGCAGGGTCTGCGTGCCGTACGTGCCGGCCGCGATCACCACCCGGCGCGCGGTGAACGTGCGGCCCTTCCCCTTCCGCCGCTGGTCGGTGGGCAGGGTCTTCACCGCGAAACCGCCCCGCGAGTCCTCGGTGACGGTGACGACGGTGGTCATGGGGTGGACGGTGGCACCCGCCTTCTCGGCGAGGTAGAGGTAGTTCTCGTTGAGGGTGTTCTTGGCGCCGTGGCGGCAGCCGGTCATGCACTCGCCGCACTCGGTGCAGGCCCGCCGGGCCGGGCCCGCGCCGCCGAAGTACGGGTCGGCGACCTCGCCGCCGGGCTTCGCCTTCGCCGTACCGTCGGCGTCGTCGCCGTCTCCGAAGAAGACGCCGACCGGCGCCATGTGGAAGGTGTCGCCGATGCCCATGGCCTGCGCGGCGGACTTCAGGTGCACGTCGGAGGGGGTCATCGTCGGGTTCAGGCGGACGCCGAGCATGCGCTTCGCCTGGTCGTAGTACGGCCCCAGCTCGTCCTGCCAGTCCGTGATGTCCTTCCACTGCGGGTCGTCGAAGAAGGGCTTGGGCGGTACGTAGAGGGTGTTGGCGTAGTTGAGGGAGCCGCCGCCCACGCCGGCGCCGGCGAGCACCATGACGTTGCCGAGCAGGTGGATGCGCTGGAGGCCGTAGAGACCGAGGGCGGGGGCCCACAGGAAGTTCTTCACGTCCCAGGAGTTCTTCGGCAGGCTCGCGCGGGTGAAGCGCCGGCCGGCCTCCAGGACGCCGACCCGGTAGCCCTTCTCGGTGAGGCGGAGGGCGGTGACCGAACCGCCGAAGCCGGAGCCGACGACGAGGACGTCGTAGTCGTACGAGCTGTCCTCGTCCTGATTCTGGGCAGGGGGTACCGCGGTCATGGCTCTCCTCGTACGAAAAGGTGTGAAAAGGAAAGGGCGTCAGCGCAGGCGCAGGGCCTTCATCGCCTTCAGGGACACGCTCATGAACGCGGCGTACTTCTCGTCGTCCATCCCGAAGGAGGGCGCGAGCGGGATGAGCCGCTGCTGGGCGACGGTCTGCGCCTCGGTGTACTTGAGGATGCCCTCGGAGCCGTGGCGACGGCCGAGCCCGGAGTCCTTCATGCCGCCCATCGGGGACTGCACGCTGCCGTAGGCCGGGGCGTACCCCTCGTTGATGTTGACGGTGCCGGTGCGCAGCCGGGCCGCGACGGCGTGGCCGCGGCGCGAGTCCGTCGTCCAGACGGAGGAGTTGAGGCCGTACGGGGTGGCGTTGGCCAGCTCGACGACCTCGTCCTCGTCGGTGAAGCGGTAGACGGAGACGACCGGGCCGAAGGTCTCCTCGCCGCAGACGGCCATCGGGGCCTCGACGCCGTCGAGGATGGTCGGCTCGTAGAAGAGGGGGCCGATGTCGGGGCGGGCGACGCCGCCCGCGACGAGCGTGGCGCCCTTGGCGACGGCCTCCTCGACGTGCTTGGTGACGGTCTCCAGCTGCCGCTCGCCGACGAGGGAGCCCATGTCCGCCCCGTACGCGAGGGAGTTGCCCAGCCGCATGGCCTTGGTGCGGGCGGCGAAGCGGTCGAGGAAGGCGTCGGCGACCGACTCGTGCACGTACAGCCGCTCGATGGAGATGCAGAGCTGTCCGGCGGAGGAGAAGCAGGCGCGGACGGCTCCGGCGGCGGCCTTCTCGATGTCGGCGTCCTTGAGGACGAGCATCGCGTTCTTGCCGCCGAGTTCGAGGGAGACGCCGACGAGCCGGGCGGCGGCGCCGCGGGCGACCTCACGGCCGGTGCGGGTGGAGCCGGTGAAGGAGACGTAGTCGGCGTGCTCGACGACCGCGGGGCCGACGACCGGGCCCTCGCCGAGCACGACCTGGAAGACCTCGGCGGGGAGGCCGGCCTCGATGAGCAGGTCACGGGCCCAGAGGGCGGTGAGCGCGGTCTCCGTGTCGGGCTTCATGACGACGGCGTTGCCCGAGACGAAGGCGGGGAGCGCGTCGCCGACGGACAGCTCGAGCGGGTAGTTCCACGGCGCGATCTGGCCGACGACCCCGCGCGGCTGGCGCAGCTCGGTGACCTTGGTGAGGGTCGGCACGACGCCGGTGTGGCGCTTGGCGCGCAGGTAGGAGGAGGCCTTGCGGCCGTAGTGGCGGGCGGCGACGGCCACCGCCTGGACCTCCTCGTGGGCGTGCAGGCGGGCCTTGCCCGTCTCCAGCTGGATGAGGTCGAGGACCTCGGCCTGCCGCTGGAGGACGAGGTCGTGGAAGCGCAGGAGGACGGCGGCGCGGGCCCTGACCGGGGTGGCGGCCCAGGCGGCCTGGGCGGCACGCGCGCGCGTGAAGGCCTCGGCGACGTCCTCGGGGGTGGACTCGGGCAGGTCCGCCAGCTTCTCCCCGGTGAAGGGGGTGTGGTTGGCGGTGCGGCCCGAGCCGGCGACGCCCCGCGTGAGCCGGGCGACCAGCTCGGGCGTCACGACGTCGGCGGCGGTCCGCGCACCGGCGGGCGCGGGCGCGACCGGGTTGGTCGCGCCGGCGGGGGCGGCCGGGCGGGCCGCCTCGGCGGCGGCGTCGGGAACCGAGGGGGCGGCGGGGGCCTGCGAGTCCGTCATGAGGCCGAGCGTAGGCCGCGTTCCGGCCTTTGGGTACCCGTCGGTAACGCGTTTTCACCGTCCGCACACATAGCGCCAGCGATCACTGGCACATAAGTCCTGATCAGCGGCTTACGGCCGCCGGAGGCCGAGCGCGGAGATTTTTCCGCCCCTCAGGCCCCCGGCGCCCGCCAGTGCTGGAGGACGATGTCGAACTGCTCCCGGGTGGTCTCCCAGCTCGACTCCGGCGAGGACATGTAGATCGCGTACTCCGTGCCGTCGTCCTCGTAGTACATGAGGTCGATCGCGTGCCGCGGCCCGGGGAAGTCCTTCTTCTCGGTCCAGGTGAACTCCCACAGACAGGAGCGGACCTGGTCGCGGTAGGTGGTCTGGTTGAGCTTGACCCGCACGTAGTCCATGCGCTTCTCGAGGAGGGGCTCCAGGTCGAGGGCGTGCATGTACGGGTTCTCGAAGTCGGGGCTCCGGTCGACGCTGATCCGGATGCGGTGCTTGCCGTTGTCCGGGGTGTAGTCGATCTGGTCGCCCTCCTTCTGCCGCTTCCAGCCGTTCGGCACCAGGAGGCTGAACCCGTCCGGGTCCTCGACGCGGTGCCAGCCGGCCGGGACGCCGTTCCCGGTGCCCTTGGTGGCGGGGGACGTGGCCGTGGTCCGTCCGCCGCCGGGGTGGCGGTTTCCACCCGCGTAGTTCATGGCGGCGAAGACGGCACCGCCGGCGACGACCCCGGCGAGCAGCGCCGCGAGAACGGCGGAGCGCCAGCGGCCCCGGCCGGAGGAGGGCGGGGTGGCGGGGAGGCGGGTCGCGGGCCCCTGAGGCGTGTGGGGGTGGTGGGGCTGGTGGGGTACGTGTGACGGCTGCTGCAGCTGGGCCGGCTGGGGCCACGGCGTGGTGGCCTTCCTCGGCCCGCCCTCCAGGCTCTCCGTACCCGTACCCGTACCCATGCCCGTACCCGAGCCGTCCGCCGTACGGACTTCGCCGCCCGGGCCGTGCGCGCCCGCCGCCGAGTCCAGGTCCTCCCTGGCCACCCGCTGGGTCGGCACGTACGCCTGGGCCGCCGTCGGCGCCCGCCCCTCCATCGCGTCGAGCAGCATCCGCTCGGCCTCGTCCGCGCGCGGCCGCTGCGCCGGGTCCTTGCGGAGCAGGGCCACGATGACGGAGGCCAGCGGCCCGGCCTTCTCCGGGTACGGCGGCTCCTCGGCCACCACGGCCTGCATGGTGCTGATCGGGGAGGTGCGGCGGAACGGCGAGGTGCCCTCCACCGCCGTGTAGAGCGTGGCGCCGAGGGACCAGAGGTCGGAGGCGGGGCCCGGGTCACCGCCCTGGACGCGCTCGGGCGCCAGGTAGTCGATGGAGCCGACGATCTCGCCGGTCCGGGTGATCGTCGAGTCCCCCTCGATCGCCGCGATCCCGAAGTCGGTGATGAGGACGCGCCCGTCGCGTGCGAGCAGCACGTTGCCCGGCTTGACGTCCCGGTGCAGCACCCCGGCCGTGTGCGCGGCGCGCAGCGCGCCGACGACGTGCAGCCCGATCCTGGCCGCCTCGCGGGGCTCGATCGTGCCGGCCTCCTTGGCGGCGTCGGCGAGCGAGGGCCCGTCGACGTACTGCATCACGATCCACGGCCGGTTGTCGTGCTCCAGGACGTCGTGGACGGTCACCACACCCGGGTGCGTGATCCGGGCGGCGGCCCGCGCCTCCTTCTGCGTACGGGCGTGCAGCACGAGCCGGTCGGCCTCGGCCACGAACCGGCCCGCCGTCAGCTCCTTCACCGCCACCACGCGGTGCAGGACCTCGTCGTGCGCGCGCCAGACCTTGCCCATGCCGCCGCGTCCGATGGACTCGCCCAGCCGGTAGCGACCGGCGAGCAGCAGCCCCGCCCCTGTGTCCTGAGAATGTTCCACTTGCCCCCGCCCGTTCCTTCTGATGCCAGGTTACGGAGGTGGGTACGGGCGGCGGAACCTCGGGGCGGTCATAGGAACAGCACTGTGACCGGGGGCCGATGGGGATTCCGGCGCTCCGGTCGACACTCCGTCCGATTCGCCGTCCGATGCGGCGCCCGATTTCACCGTCCCGGACGGAACGCCTTCGTGGCCTGCTCGTAGATCTCGGAGACCTTGTCGCGGTCGCTCTCCGGTCCGATGACCTGGACGACGTGGTACCGGCCGCCGTCGATGAGGGCGAGATTGCGTACGAACACCTGACGGCCCGTGCTGTCCGTCCAGGTGTAGTTCCCCTCGGCCGTCGGCGTCCGGCCGATGTCCACCCGGCGCGCCTTCTCCTGCTGCGACCAGCTGGACGACCGGTACGGCTCCAGCTCGCGCTCCTTGACGTTCTGGTACTCCAGCGGGTCCGAGCCGTTGTCCCGGACGCTGTCCCGGCCGGGGACGACGATCAGGGTGAAATCGCCGCCCGTGTAGCGCACTTGGCCCGCGTCGTTGATCGGGCTGCGCCGCCATGCCTTCGGGACCCCGATCCGGAAGCCCTCCGGGTCCTGGCGCACGGCGTACCCGGCGGCGAGCGCGGGAGCCGAAGGGTCCGCCGCGGGCGGGGTGGTGGCCGGCTTCGCGGTCGGTTCGGCCGGTGGCTTCGTGGTCGCGGACGGGGCGCTGCTGGGCTTGGTCGTACCGGCCGGCGGTGCGGTCGTGGGCGTGGTCGGCGTGGTCGGTTGCTCTCCCGCGCCGGGCATGAACAGGACGGCGTACGCGACGGCTCCCGCGAGCAGCAGGAACACCAGGATCAGAAGCGTACGGCCGAGGGCGCGCGGGGAGCCGGAGTCCCGAGAGGCGCGGGGGGACCGGGAGGCGCGTGGAGCGCGTGGGGCGCGTGGGGCGCGTGGGGCGCGTGGGGCGCGTGGGGCGCGTGGGGCGCGCTGCGGGAGTTCGCCGTCGAAGTCCTCTCGGAACTCCTCGCGGTAGTCCTCGCGGTAGTCCTGGCGATAATCCGGCTGTACGCGCGCGTGGGCGTGCTCGTGGCCGCCGTGGTCGGGGCCGTACTCGGCGACCCCGGCGGTCTCGTGCCGGGCCGCCGGGCGCGGGTCCTTGGCGCGCTTGTGGCGGTGGCGGCCCGCCCCCGCTCCCCCGCGCCACCGGCGCACCAGCTCGCCGCGCCGCCGCACGATCGGAAGCCGGGCCTCGTCGAACGACGGCAGCGGTACGACTCCGAGCCCGGCGTCCGGCTCCGGCGCCGAGCGGACGAGGGAGCGCAGCCAGCCGCGCAGCTCCTCGAAGTCGGGCCGCTCGGTGGGGTCCTGGCGCAGCAGGGACTCCACGACCGGGCGCAGGGGCCCGCACTCCTCGGCGAAGGCCGGCGGCTCGGCGCAGACCAGCTGGACGAGCTCGGCCGCGTTGTCCTCGGGGTACGGGGCGTGGCCCTGGACGGCCCGGTAGAGGAGCGCGCCGAGCGCCCACAGGTCGGTCGCGGGGCCGATCGGCGGGGCGAGGCGCCAGTTCTCGTGCACGGGACCTGCCTGCTCGGGCGCCCAGCGCTCGGTCACGGCGCCGACGACCGCTATCCGTGTCTGGCGGGCCCGTTCGGCGGTGAGCCGCGTGGTCGGGCCTCGGTGCGCCTGGGCCGGGATCGCGACGGGTGCCTCCTCCCGTGCGCCGGCGGGGACCGGGAGGCGCGTGCGGTCCGGAGTCGCCGGCGTGTACCCGGCGGGCAGCGCCGGCCGGCCCGAACCGGGCAGCACGGAGCCGCCACCGGCCGGGATCGGCCCGGATCCGTCCCGCGAGGCGTGCGGGCCGTCGCTCCAGCTTCCGGCCAGCATCACGCGCGGCGGCGGGCCGGCCTGCGGGCCGCCGCCGTACGGCTCGTCGCCGTCGTCCTCGTCGTCCTCGTCGTCCGCCACCCGCGCCCACCACTGCGGCTCGGGCGCGCCGGAGGCCTGCGCCGTCGGCGGCGGGGGCGGCCCGGGCGTCTCCGGCGGTGCGGGACGCTGGACGGGGAGCGCCCCGGTCTCGCCGAGCCGGGCGGCGGCGCGGGCACCGGCCCGGTACGCGGCGATGGCCCCGGCCCGCGCGGCCCGCACGTCGGCGGTGGGCGGGGCGACCACGGGCTGCGTCTCGGCGACGGCCGGGGCGGCCCGCCCGTAGGGGTCGGCACCGTACGCGTCGGGGCCGGGGGTACCGGCCTCCCCTGCGGGCAGCCCGTCGTCCGGCTCCTCGCCGCCTTCGCCTTGGCCGGAGCCGTACTCCTCGGAGCCGTACCTCTCGGAGCCGTACTCCTCGGTGCCGTACTCCTCGGTGCCGTACTCCTCGGTGCCGTACTCCTCGGCGGCTATGTAAGGCTCAGGCGCGTACGGCCCAGGCACGTACGGCTCAGGCACGTACACCTCGACCTCGTGAACCCCGTCCCCGGGCTCGTAGGTCTCGGGCTCGTACGTCCCGGACTCGTACGTCCCGGGCTCGTAAGCCTCGGCCTCGTACACCTCGGCCCCGTACGTCTCGGAGCCGTCCCCCTCCGCCCCGTACGTCTCCGTCCCGTACGGCTCCGCCTCGTACGCCTCGCCTGCGTACGCCTCGTCCTCGTCCCCCTCAGGTGCGTACGGACCGCTCTCGTACTCCTCCGCCCCCGTCTCCGGCGACGCGAACTCGTCGGCCGGTTCCGGGACCGTCGCGTAGCCGCAGAGGGCTTCCTCGGCGGCGCCCACCGCCAGGCCGGTGAGGACCACGCGGCCGTCGTCGCAGACGAGCACGGTCCGGGCGGTGATGTTCCGGTGCACCCAGCCGTGGGCGTGGAGCGCGCGGAGGGCGGTGAGGACGTCGGCGCCTATCTCGGCCGCGCGGTACGGGTTGAGGGGCCGCTCGGCGAGGAGCGCGGCCAGTGGTCTGGCCTCCACGCGCTCGCTCACTATCCACAGCGAGCCGGCCTCGGCGAAGACGTCGAAGACCTGGTCGAGAAGGGGATGGTCGGGGATCTGCGCAGCGGCCTGGGCCGCCTCGATCGCCCGGCGCACCACGGGCTCGGCGGGCCGGCGGGTGGCCCGCCCCGCGCCGCCGTCGGGTCCGGAGGGGCCGCCCCGGCCGTCGAGCACCTCGGCGTCGACGAACTCCGGCAGCGGCACCTGGCGGACCAGGACCTCCTGCCCGCTGTAGGTGTCGAAGGCGCGCGTCTCCACCGGTTCGTACGCTTCGGCGTCCGCCGGCGGCAGCGGCAGGCGGTAGCGGTCGGCGAGCACCCTTCCCGCGTAGTCGTCCACGACGCCTCCCCACGCGCGCACGCTGTTCCCCCGTGGACCCGCGGATCCCTCGGGATCGGGCGGGATCACGCGAGTCCGTCAGTTCCGGTCCGGCACCGTGCAGTTGTCGGCTCTGTTCGGTTGCGTTCGGTCCGCGAACCTCACGATACGTGGCACCGGTCAGTCCTTGGGGCTGAACGTGGCGAACGCCGTCTCCCGCAGCGTCCTGCACTCCGCGCCGTTCCACTCGTCCGCCGCGCAGCTGATCATGATGGAGTAGCCGTGCGTGGCGTCCACCTTGAAGCCGCGGTTGAGCACGTGGACGCGGACGCCCTTCTGGGTGCGCTCGAACTCCCAGTCGGCGACGGTCGGGTAGCCCTTGTAGGAGACCGTCCTTATGCCGAGGTGCTTGTAGTCCTGGCTGGTGGCGGCCACGCCGTACCTGGCCAGCTCCCAGGCGCTCGCCGCGTCGTCCTTCGGGCTGCCGTTGTAGTCGACCTGGACGCGCGGGAAGCCGCCGCTCTCGTTGTATATCCCGCCGAGGGCGTATCCCGGGATCGAGTGGAACGTGAAGGACGAGGGCATCGCCATCGAGAAGTGGAGCCGGCCGTTGGTGACGACGCTGTAGCCGGCGGGCAGCTTCGCGCCCGCCTCGCCGCCGGGCTTGCCGGTGGGCGTGGTGCCGTTCTGCCCGTCCGTGGACCCCGTCGTGCCGTCGGTGCCCGTGGAACCCGTGCTGCCGTCGCCGCCGGGCTGGGCGCCGCCCTGCTGGCCGGGGCCGCCCGAGGACTGGCCCTGGGCGCCACCGGAACCACCGGAACCGTCGGCGCCCGCCGAGCCGTCGCCTCCGGCCGAGGCACCGGCCGAGGCCGTGGTGCCCCCGTCGCCCTTGCCCTGGTTGGCCTCGTCTCCCCCGCCGCCGAGGGAGACCGCGAGGATCGTCCCGAGCACGGCGAGTACGGCGACCGCGGCGATGATCACGAGGGTGCGGCGCGGTACGACGTCGGTCAGCGGCGCGCGGGCCGGGGCCGGCTTGCCGCCGCCCCGCAGCGGCTGGGTCGCCGGGCTCGGCTTCGGTTCGGCCTTCACGGACGCCGCCGCGTTCCGTACGGACTTCAGCGCGCCCCGCATCCGTTCGGCGGCGGCGTCGGGAGCGCTGTCGGCCGCCGGGGCCACCGGAGCCTGCTCGGGGCGCGGCGGCAGCGGTACGACGGTGGTGACCTCGGGCGAGGCCACGGGTGCCGCCTCGGGTGCGTCGAGCACGGCCCGCAGCAGGACCCGGGCGCGGGCGTCGTCGAGCCGCTGCGCGGGGTCCTTGGCGAGCAGGCCGTAGATGACCTGCTCCAGCTCGGGGCCCGCGTTCTTCGGCGGGTCGACCGGCTCGGTCATCACGGCCGTGAGGGTGGCGATGGCGGAGCCCTTGTCGTACGGCGGGCTGCCTTCGACCGCCGCGTAGATGAGGCCGCCCAGCGACCACATGTCGGCGGCCGGACCGGGCTTGTGGCCGCGGGCGCGCTCCGGGGAGATGTACGAGGGGGCGCCGACGAGCATGCCGGTGGAGGTGATCGAGGGATCGCCCTCCACCTGGGCGATGCCGAAGTCGGTGAGGACGACCCGGCCGTCCTCGGCGATCAGCACGTTGGACGGCTTCACGTCGCGGTGCAGGATGCCCTCGCGGTGCGCCGAACGCAGCACGTCGAGGATGGCGAGGCCGACCTCGGCGGCGCGCCGGGGCGTGAGCGTGCCGTCCTCACGGACGGCGTCGGCGAGGGACTTGCCCTCGATGAGCTCCATGACGATCCACGGGCGGTCGTCCTCGTCGACGACGTCGTACACGGTCACGGCGCCGTTGTTGCGGATCCGGGCGATGGCCTTCGCCTCGCGCAGGGTCCGGGTGATGAGGCGTCGCTTCTCGTCCTCGTCGATGCTGGTGGGGAAGCGGAGCTCCTTGACGGCGACGGTGCGGCCGAGGGTCTCGTCGACGGCGCGCCACACGGTGCCCATGCCGCCGCGTCCGAGGACCGCGCCGAGCCGGTAGCGGCCCGCGAGCAGCCGCCCCTCGCCGGCCGGTGCCTTGCGGAGCCGGTCGCCGCCGCGCGCGGTTCCGGCGCCCGTCCGGCGGTCGTTCTCGCCGTCGCCGTCCCCGGCGCCGAAACCGGCCCGCCCGGTCGACGGCTCGGTCCCGGGCAGCCGACCGGCCGCGCCGGCGTCGCCACCGGTGGCGGTCCCGTTCGCACCCGTCGCCCGGTCGGACGGCGCGTCCTGAGGGTCCTTCACGTCCGGGACGGCGTCGCCGGCGCTCTCCGCGCCCTCGCCGCGCACCGGGTCCGCGAGGTCCTCCGCGGACCGCGCGGGCTTCGCGTCCTCGACGCCCGGCTCCGGCTCACGCCCGTCCTCCGGGGCCTGCGCACCCCGGCTGACCTGCGCGTCCTTCGTGTCCCGCTCCGGCTCACGCGCGGCCGGAACCGCTCCTCGGTCGCCGTCGGTCGCGGCCCCCGCGGCGGCGTCCCGCCTGGGGTCCCTCGCCGTGTCCCGCGACTGCTCCGCCTCCGACATGCGTCCCCTCTGCGATCCCTGATCTTCGCCGCGTCTGCCGCTTCCCGCGCGATGCGGTAACCCGCCCTGGAAGAGAGGCCATTGTCCCTCACCTCGGGACGGGTGGCGCCCCCGGGTCCGCACTCCGGGATACGACGCCTCCGCACGGCCCCGAGGTTCCCACGGGACACGGACCCGCCGGACGTACCCCGGGGCACCCCGCCGGACATTCCGCCGGACGTCACTCCGATGCCCGTACCGCCCCCTCCTGTCTCCCGGACGCCTCCCTGTTGTCTCCCTGCCTCCTCGCTGCTGCCTCCCTGCCGCCCCGCTGCCGCCTCGCTGCCGTCTCCCCCGGACGCCCCGTCAGATGGGCACGATGTCAGGCGCCCCGAGCCGTGCGGCGTCCGCCGTCAGGTCGTCGGGCTGCCGCTGCGACTCGCGCTCCGCCTCCACCCGCTTCTCGTAGTGCTCGACCTCCTTCTCGATCTGGCGGTCGTCCCAGCCGAGGACCGGCGCCATCAGTTCCGCGCATTCGCGGGCGCTGAGCGTGCCCCGGTCGAAGGTCTCGATGGAGATCCTGGTCCGTCTGGTGAGGACGTCGTCGAGGTGGCGCGCTCCCTCGTGCGAGGCGGCGTAGACGATCTCGGCGCGCAGGTAGTCCTCGGCCGCCGCGAGCGGTTGGCCGAGGCTCGGGTCGGCCGCGACGAGGTCGAGGATCTCCTCCGTCAGGGATCCGTAGCGGTTGAGGAGATGCTCGACCCTCACGACGTGCAGGCCGGTTCTGGCGGCGATCCTGGCCCGCGCGTTCCACAGGGCCCGGTAGCCCTCGGCGCCGAGGAGCGGGGTGTCCTCGGTGACGCAGGGGGCGACGCGCTGGTCGAGGCCGTGCACCGCCTCGTCGACGGCGTCCTTCGCCATCACGCGGTACGTCGTGTACTTGCCGCCGGCGACGACCACGAGGCCGGGGACCGGGTGGGCGACGGTGTGCTCGCGGGAGAGTTTGCTGGTGGCGTCCGACTCGCCGGCGAGGAGGGGCCGCAGGCCCGCGTAGACGCCCTGGACGTCGTCCCGGGTGAGCGGGGTGGCGAGCACGGTGTTCACGTGCTCCAGGAGGTAGTCGATGTCGGCGCTGGAGGCGGCGGGGTGGGCCTTGTCGAGGTCCCAGTCGGTGTCGGTGGTGCCGACGATCCAGTGGCGGCCCCAGGGGATGACGAACAGCACGGACTTCTCGGTGCGCAGGATCAGTCCGGTGGTCGAGTGGATGCGGTCCTTGGGCACCACGAGGTGGATGCCCTTGGAGGCGCGGACGTGGAACTGGCCGCGCTCCCCGATGAGGGCCTGGGTGTCGTCCGTCCACACGCCCGTGGCGTTGACGATCTGCTTCGCCCGGATCTCGTACGCGACCCCGGCCTCGACGTCCTGGACGCGCGCGCCGACGACCCGTTCGCCCTCGCGGAGGAAGCCGATGACGCGGGCCCGGCTGGCGGCCCTGGCGCCGTAGGACGCGGCGGTGCGCACGAGGGTGGTGACGAAGCGGGCGTCGTCCATCTGGGCGTCGTAGTACTGAAGGGCGCCGACGAGGGCGTCCTTCTTCAGGCAGGGCGCGACCCGCAGGGCGTTCTTCCGGGAGAGGTGCCGGTGGACGGGCAGGCCCCGGCCGTGGTCGGAGGAGAGCGACATCGCGTCGTACAGCGCGACTCCGGAGCCGGCGTAGAACCGCTCCCAGCCCTTGTGCTGGAGCGGGTAGAGGAAGGGGACCGGCTTCACCAGGTGGGGTGCGAGCCGCTCCAGGAGCAGTCCGCGCTCCTTGAGCGCCTCCCGCACGAGGGCGAAGTCCAGCATCTCCAGATAGCGCAGGCCGCCGTGGATGAGCTTGCTGGACCTGCTGGAGGTGCCCGAGGCCCAGTCGCGGGCCTCCACGATGCCGGTGGAGAGCCCTCTCGTGACGGCGTCGAGCGCGATCCCGGCGCCGACCACCCCGGCGCCGACGACCAGCACGTCCAGCTCTCGCTCGGCCATGGCCGCGAGCGCCTCGGCGCGCTCGGCGGGTCCCAGTGTCGCTGTCCTCACGGCTGCTGCCTCCCGTCGTTCCCCCGTCTTCCCAGCACGCGAACCGGGCCCGTGTGGTCCGGCTCACAGCTCGATTCTGTCCCGGTCCCGCGAGTTCAGCCACCGCCTCGCCGCGTACCTGTGGATAACACTCGGCGACCTTCGGCCACACAATGCCGCATATCGGTCATATTTACGCCTAGTCTGACATTGCGCTCGGCCCGTTCTGTCCACCGGGCTTGCGCGTCGCGTCCCCTCCGGCTACTGGGAAGGACGGCCCACCCCCCATGCCCGCTGATCTCGCCGTCATCGGCCTCGGCCACCACGGACTCCCCCTGGCCCAGGCCGCCACCGCCGCAGGCATCGACACCATCGGCTACGACACCGACCCCCGCCCCGTCGCCGAACTCGCCGCCGGCCGCTCCCCGGTCGACGGCTCGCTCACCGCCCCCGAGATCCGCCGGATGCTCTCGGGGGGCTTCCGGCCGACCATCAACCCCGCCGAGCTCGGCCGGGTCCGCACCGCCGTCCTCTGCGCCCCCACCCCCCTCGGCCCCGACCGGACCCTCGACCTCACCGCCGTCACCGACGCGGCCCGCGCGCTCGCCGCCCGGCTGCGCCCCCACACCACCGTCCTCCTGGAGTCCCCGGTCCCCCCGGGCACCACCGAGGGCCCCCTCCGCGAGATCCTCGAGTCGGGCTCCGGCCTGCGCGCGGGCCGCGACTTCCACCTCGCGTACTCCCCCGGCCGCCTCGACCCCGGCAGCCGCACCCACGGCTACGCCGGCACCCCCAAGGTCATCGGCGGCCTCACCCCGGCCTGCACCGAGTCCGCGGCCGCCTTCTACGGCCGGCTCACCGACAAGGTGGTACGCGCGCGTGGACCCCGCGAGGCGGAGACGGTGAAGCTCCTGGAGACCAACTTCCGGCACGTCAACATCGCCCTCGTCAACGAGATGGCGGTCCTCTGCCACGAACTCGGCGTCGACCTGTGGGACGTCATCCGCTGCGCCGAGACCAAGCCCTTCGGCTTCCAGGCCTTCCGCCCCGGACCCGGCGTCGGCGGCCACGGCCTCCCCGTCGACACCGTCGGCACCCACCGCCCGCTGCGCCTCGTCGAGCTCGCCGGCCAGGTCAACGAACGCATGCCGCAGTACGTCGTCCAGCGCGCCGCCACCCTCCTCAACGAGCACGGCAAGTCGGCCCGCGGCGCCCGGATCCTGCTCCTCGGCATCACGTACAAGCCCGACCTCCCCGACCGGCAGGGCTCCCCCGCCGACGAGATCGCCCGCCGCCTCATGGACCTGGGCGCGGCCGTCAGCTACCACGACCCGCACGTCCCCGACTGGCGGGTCCGCGAACTCCCGGTCCCCCGCGCGGACTCCCTCTACGAGGCCGCCGCCCACGCCGACCTGACGATCCTCCTCCAGCACCACCGCACGTACGACCTCCAGGGCCTCTCGGTGAAGGCGCAGCTCCTCCTCGACACACGGGGGGCGACGCCCGCCGGAGCGGCCCACCGCCTGTGAGCCCGACCAGGGCCGCCCGCACCGAATTCGCCTATGCCGCTGTCATGACCGACTGCTAGCCTCCGGGGCAATCGCGCGCATCCGCACCGCGCGCACGTCCCGGGGGCCCCACGTGATCGTCTTTCTGCTGATTCTCGCCTTCTTCCTGACGGTGGGAACGGCCGGTCTCTACGTGGCCCTGAACGTCAAGGACTCGGCCGTGCGGCTGGAACAGAACCAGCTGCGCAACCACGCACTGCGCGCGCAGGCCCGCGGCGACCTGGAGCCGCCCAGCCGGTTCCTCCCCGCCGTCGGCTTCCGCCTGCTCGGCGGGATCCTGGCCCTGTGCGGCCTTGGGCTGCCCGCCACGCTGGTGATCGTGGCACTCTCCGCCTGACGACCACCGGCAGCGAAGGACCCGGCCCGGCGCGAACCCACGTCCGCGCCGGCCCCGCCCACACCTGCCCGACCATCCGCTCTTCACCGTTCCCTGGGGGGGAATCCGCATGAGCCAGCCCGTCCCGCCGCCCGGCAACCCGTTCGCCGACGGCGCCGCGCCCCAGCCGTACCCGATGGCCCCGCCGCCCGCTCCCGCGCGCGGCAACGTGGGGCTCGGCCTGGTCGCAGCCCTCGTCGCGGCGCTCGTCGCCGCCGGTCTCTACGGCGGCATCGCCGGCGCCGTCGAGCGCGAGATCGGCTGGGCCGCCGTCGGCGTCGGCTTCCTCATCGGCTTCGCGGCCGGCAAGACCGGCGGCAACAACCCCGTGCTGTCCGTGGTCAGCGCCGTGCTCTCGCTCGGCTCGGTGTACCTCGGCGAGCTGATCGCCCTCTCGATCTTCGCCGCCAAGGACCTGAACGTCTCCGCCACCGAGATCTTCTTCGAGCACTTCGACGTGCTCACCGCGGCCTGGAAGGAAGAAGTGGACCCCCTGACGTTCCTGTTCTTCGCCCTCGCCGCGTTCGCCGCGTTCTCCGGTGCCAAGAAGGCCGCCCAGTAGGCCGCCCCCGCATGTGAAGGGGCCCCGCACCACCCGGTGCGGGGCCCCTTCGCATGCGTACGGAAGACGTCAGCGCTTGTGCTGGGCGTCCGCGACCGTGACCTCGACGCGCTGGAACTCCTTGAGCTCGCTGTAGCCCGTGGTGGCCATCGCGCGGCGCAGGGCGCCGAAGAAGTTCATCGAGCCGTCCGGGATGTGCGACGGGCCCGCGAGGATCTCCTCGGTGGTGCCGACGATGCCCAGGTCGACCAGCTTGCCGCGCGGCACGTCCTCGTGGACGGCCTCCATGCCCCAGTGGTGGCCCTTGCCGGGCGCGTCCGTGGCACGGGCCAGCGGCGAGCCGATCATGACCGAGTCGGCGCCGCAGGCGATCGCCTTCGGCAGGTCGCCGGACCAGCCGACCCCGCCGTCGGCGATGACGTGCACGTACCGGCCGCCGGACTCGTCCATGTAGTCGCGGCGGGCGGCGGCCACGTCGGCGACCGCGGTCGCCATCGGGACCTGGATGCCCAGGACGTTACGGGTGGTGTGCGCGGCGCCGCCGCCGAAGCCGACCAGGACACCGGCCGCGCCGGTGCGCATCAGGTGCAGGGCCGCGGTGTACGTGGCGCAGCCGCCGACGATGACCGGGACGTCCAGCTCGTAGATGAACTGCTTCAGGTTCAGCGGCTCGGCCGCGCCCGAGACGTGCTCGGCGGAGACCGTCGTGCCGCGGATGACGAAGATGTCCACGCCGGCGTCGACGACGGCCTTGGAGAACTGCGCGGTGCGCTGCGGGGAGAGCGCGGCGGCGGTGACGACACCGGAGTCGCGCACCTCCTTGATGCGCTGCCCGATCAGCTCTTCCTTGATCGGGGCGGCGTAGATCTCCTGCAGACGGCGGGTCGCGGTCGCCTCGTCCAGCTCGGCGATCTCGTCGAGGAGCGGCTGCGGGTCCTCGTACCGGGTCCAGAGGCCCTCCAGGTTGAGGACGCCCAGGCCGCCCAGCTCGCCGATGCGGATGGCGGTCTGCGGCGAGACGACCGAGTCCATCGGCGCGGCCAGGAACGGCAGCTCGAAGCGGTAGGCGTCGATCTGCCAGGCGATCGAGACCTCCTTCGGGTCCCGGGTGCGCCGGCTCGGGACGACGGCGATGTCGTCGAACGCGTACGCCCTGCGGCCGCGCTTGCCGCGCCCGATCTCGATCTCAGTCACGATGTGTGGCCTTTCCCTCTACGTCTGCGCCTACCAGTATCCCCGACACAAGCGTGAGGGGCGGCTCCGGCCACATGCCGGAACCGCCCCCACGCGTCGCGCTGTGTTACTTCCTGCTGTAGTTCGGCGCCTCGACGGTCATCTGGATGTCGTGCGGGTGGCTCTCCTTGAGGCCCGCCGAGGTGATCCGGACGAACCGGCCGTTCTCCTGGAGCTCCGGAACCGTGCGCCCGCCGACGTAGAACATCGACTGGCGCAGACCGCCCACCAGCTGGTGGACGACGGCCGAGAGCGGACCGCGGTAGGGCACCTGGCCCTCGATGCCCTCGGGCACGAGCTTCTCGTCGGAGGCGACGCCCTCCTGGAAGTAGCGGTCCTTGGAGAAGGAGCGCTGCTCGCCGCGGGACTGCATGGCGCCGAGCGAGCCCATGCCGCGGTACGACTTGAACTGCTTGCCGTTGATGAAGAGCAGCTCGCCCGGGGACTCCTCGCAGCCCGCGAGCAGCGAGCCGAGCATCACCGTGTCGGCGCCGGCGACGAGCGCCTTCGCGATGTCGCCGGAGTACTGCAGGCCGCCGTCGCCGATGACCGGGACACCGGCCGCCTTGGCGGCGAGGGAGGCCTCGTAGATCGCGGTGACCTGCGGGACGCCGATGCCGGCGACCACGCGGGTGGTGCAGATGGAGCCCGGGCCGACACCGACCTTGATGCCGTCGACACCGGCGTCGATCAGCGCCTGGGCGCCGTCGCGGGTGGCGATGTTGCCGCCGATGACGTCGACCGAGGAGTTCGACTTGATCTTGGCGACCATGTCGCCGACCAGGCGGGAGTGGCCGTGCGCGGTGTCGACGACGATGAAGTCGACGCCCGCCTCGATCAGGGCCTGGGCGCGCTCGTACGCGTCACCGGCGACACCGACGGCCGCGCCGACGAGCAGGCGGCCTTCCTTGTCCTTGGCGGCGTTCGGGTACTTCTCGGCCTTGACGAAGTCCTTGACCGTGATGAGGCCCTTGAGGATGCCCGAGTCGTCGACCAGGGGCAGCTTCTCGATCTTGTGGCGGCGCAGCAGCTCCATGGCGTCCACGCCGGAGATGCCGACCTTGCCGGTGACCAGCGGCATCGGGGTCATGACCTCGCGCACCTGGCGGCTGCGGTCAGACTCGAAGGCCATGTCGCGGTTGGTGACGATGCCGAGGAGCTTGCCGCCCTGGTCGGTGACCGGGACGCCGCTGATGCGGAACTTGGCGCAGATCGCGTCGGCCTCGCCGAGCGTGGCGTCCGGGTGGACCGTGATCGGGTCGGAGACCATGCCGGACTCGGACCGCTTCACCAGGTCGACCTGGTTCGCCTGGTCGGCGATGGAGAGGTTGCGGTGCAGGACACCGACACCGCCCTGTCGCGCCATGGCGATCGCCATGCGGGACTCGGTGACCTTGTCCATCGCGGCGGAGAGGAGCGGGATGTTCACCCGCACGTTCTTCGAGATGTACGAGGCGGTGTCGATCTGGTCGGGCGCCATGTCGGACGCGCCCGGCAGCAGCAGCACGTCGTCGTAGGTCAGCCCGAGTGTCGCGAATTTTCCGGGCACTCCGTCGACGTTGGCAGTCATGACACCTTCCCAAATGGCCTTGATCGGTGCGGGATGTCCATGCTAACGGGCTTGAGCGGTGTCTCATTCCACGACCAAGATCAGCGGGAAGCTTTGGACGTTCGCACGTGTACGAAAGGGATGACGGGGCCCGGCAAGGCTTACTGCGCGGCCAGTGCGGGCAGCCGGCTCACTGCTCGGCCAGTGCGCGCAGCCGGCTGAGGGCGCGGTGCTGCGCGACGCGGACGGCGCCCGGGGACATGCCGAGCATCTGGCCGGTCTCCTCGGCGGTCAGTCCGACCGCGACCCGGAGCACGAGCAGTTCGCGCTGGTTCTCCGGGAGGTTGGCGAGCAGTTTCTTGGCCCACTCGGCGTCATCGCTGAGCAGGGCCCGCTCCTCGGGGCCGAGGGAGTCGTCGGGGCGCTCGGGCATCTCGTCGGAGGGCACGGCCGTGGACCCCGGGTGCCGCATGGCGGCCCGCTGGAGGTCGGCGACCTTGTGTCCGGCGATGGCGAAGACGAAGGCCTCGAAGGGCCTGCCCGTGTCCTTGTAGCGCGGGAGCGCCATCAGGACGGCGACACAGACCTCCTGGGCCAGGTCCTCGACGAAGTGCCGGGCGTCGCCGGGCAGCCGGTTGAGGCGGGTGCGGCAGTACCGCAGGGCGAGCGGGTGGACACGCGCGAGCAGGTCGTGCGTGGCCTGCGCGTCGCCGTCGACCGCGCGGCGTACGAGCGCGCCGATCTCCCCCTGCCCGGCAGGCATGGGGGAACCCACGGTCTCGTCGTCGCGCATCGCTCCATGGTGCCCCGACGCTTCCGCGTTCGCGGCACCGCGTCCGTAGTTGTGCACCGAAGCGTTATGAGCAGGTGCGCCGGTACTCATCTCCTGCGCCCTCCCCTCCCGCTCGATCGACTCGTCCCCGAGGAACTCCACATCTCAAGGATGCGGCATTCCGCGGGGAAGTGACACAAGCCCACCCCGTCCACCCCACGACGGACGCGGGCGAGGACGGGGAGACGGCGGGTGACCTGCGACTCAGCGGACCAGGCCCCAGCGGAATCCGAGCGCGACGGCGTGCGCCCGGTCGGAGGCGCCCAGCTTCTTGAAGAGGCGCCGGGCGTGCGTCTTGACCGTGTCCTCGGAGAGGAAGAGCTCGCGCCCGATCTCCGCGTTGGACCGGCCGTGGCTCATGCCTTCGAGGACCTGGATCTCGCGCGCGGTGAGGGTGGGCGCGGCGCCCATCTCGGCCGAACGGAGCCGCCGGGGGGCCAGCCGCCAGGTCGGGTCGGCGAGCGCCTGCGTGACCGTGGCGCGCAGCTCGGCGCGCGAGGCGTCCTTGTGCAGGTAGCCACGGGCGCCCGCGGCGACCGCGAGCGCGACGCCGTCGAGGTCCTCGGCGACCGTGAGCATGATGATGCGGGCGCCGGGGTCCGCGGAGAGCAGCCGGCGGACGGTCTCCACGCCGCCCAGACCGGGCATGCGCACGTCCATCAGAATCAGGTCCGAGCGGTCCGCGCCCCAGCGGCGGAGGACTTCCTCGCCGTTGGCCGCGGTGGTCACGCGCTCGACGCCGGGCACGGTCGCGACCGCGCGGCGGAGCGCCTCTCGGGCAAGCGGGGAGTCGTCGCAGACGAGGACGGATGTCATGCCTGACCTCCGCGGCTCTCGCAGCTGTTGCGCGTCACCTTGAGCCTCCAGGGCTGTACGTATCGTCACCTGTGCGGTTGACGCTCTCGGACATGTGCCCGATCGCTTCTTTCTTCAACCGCCTCGCAACTCTCAACGACGGTCACTCGAAAGAGTTACGGGTCGGACGGCGTCTTCGGCACTCTACGTGAGGAGTCGTGCGCGGAGGAGAGTGTCGCGGGTCGTTCGTCCCAACATCGAAAGCTATGCCCCATTTAGCGGGATTTCTTCCCTTTTCGTAGTGTCTGTGGCTAGATTCGCAATGAGTCATATTTACATCTACTTCGACAGTAGGTGTAGCCACCCGACCGCCACCCGACCCGTCGGGACCCGAGGAGCCCGGCCATCAGCCATCCACCCGCCCACCTATCCGTTCGACACGGTTTCAAGGGGACAAGCGCAATGGCAGATTTCTCCCGCCTTCCCGGACCCAACGCCGATCTGTGGGACTGGCAACTCCTCGCGGCCTGCCGCGGGGTCGACAGCTCCCTGTTCTTCCACCCTGAGGGAGAGCGCGGCGCGGCTAGGAGTGCGCGTGAGAACTCGGCGAAAGAGGTCTGCATGCGGTGCCCGGTGCGCGCGGAGTGCGCGGCACACGCACTCGCCGTGCGGGAGCCCTACGGCGTATGGGGCGGCCTCACCGAGGACGAACGCGAAGAGCTCATGGGACGCGCGCGCAATCGCCTGATCACGACGGCCCCGGCGGCCGCGTCGGTCACGTCCGCCGCGTCCGTGACGTCGATCGTGGAGCGTATGTGAAGGAACGTTTCCTCAACTACTTGAGCACCGGCTTCATGAGCACGGGCCTTACGAGCGCGGGCCTTGCGAGCACGGGCTTCACGAGCACCGGCTGACCGGGATCCGCGCGCCCGCGTGCGTGGCCCTGGCGCCTACGCGCGCGTGGCGGCGCGGATCAGCTCGTCGAGCGTGGCGGCGACGGCCGGGACCTGCGCGAGGTCCGGCAGCGTCAGGGCCACGATCTCCCGCTCGACGGCCGGCTCCACGGCCACGGTCCGCGCGCCCTTGGGCCGTACGGACTCGATGGCCAGCTCCGGCAGGACGGCCACGCCCAGACCGGCGCCGACCAGGCCCACCACAGCCGGGTAGTCGTCGGTGGCGAAGTCGATGCGGGGGGTGAAGCCCGCCTCCTCGCAGACGTCCACGAGCTGGCGGCGGCAGCGCGGACAGCCCGCGATCCAGGACTCGTCCGCGAGTTCCGCGATGCCGACGGATCCGGCCCCGGCGAGCCGGTGCCCCTCGGGGACCAGGCCGACGAGCCGGTCGGCGAGGAGCGGACGGACGACCAGGTCGTCCCACTCGGCCTGGCCCGCGCCGTACCGGAAGGCGAGGGCGATGTCGCAGTCGCCCTCGCGGAGCATCTCGATCGAGCGCGGCGGTTCGGCCTCGACGAGGGAGACCCGGGTGCCGGGGTGCGCGGCCCGCAGGGCGGCGAGCGCGGTGGGCACGAGGGTGGAGCTGCCGCTCGGGAAGGAGACCAGGCGGACGCGGCCCGCCCGGAGTCCGGCGATGGCGGCGACCTCCTCCTCGGCGGCGGTGAGCCCGGCGAGGATGCCGGAGGCGTGGCGGACGAGGACCTCGCCGGCCTGGGTGAGGCGCATCTCGCGGCCGGTACGGATCAGCAGCGGCGTGCCGGCGGAGGCTTCGAGCGCCTTCATCTGCTGGCTGACGGCGGGCTGGGTGCAGCCGAGTTCGCGCGCGGCGGCCGAGAAGGAGCCGGTGGCGGCGACGGCGCGCAGGACGCGGAGGTGGCGGGCCTCGATCATGCGTCCAGCATAAGCGACTCTTGGGTGAAGCTTCCCGTTCTCGCGTACGCCTTTGAGATGGTCGCCCGTAAAGTGCCCGCATGACCTTGCTGAGTGTGAATGTGGGCCGCGCCAGGCCCGTGGAGTACACGGACGCCGCCTCGGGGATGACGGGCATCGACAAGCGTCCGGTGGAGGGGCCCGTACGGATCGAGGCGCCGGGGGCGCCCGGCGTCGGGGCGAGCGGGGTCGCCGGGGACGCGGTCTGCGACCTGCGCTTCCACGGGGGCGACGACCGGGCGGCGTACGCCTTCGCCCGGGAGGACATGGACCTGTGGGAGCGGGAGCTCGGCCGCGAGCTGGTCAACGGCTCCTTCGGCGAGAACCTCACGACCCGGGGCCTCGACGTGAACGGCGCCCTGATCGGCGAGCGGTGGCGGATCGGAGAGGAGGTCGTCCTGGAGGTGACCGGCGGCCGCATCCCGTGCCGTACGTTCGCGGGCTTCGTCGAGGAGAAGGGCTGGGTGAAGCGGTTCACGCAGTCCGAGGCCGGTCCCGGCGCGCTGCTGCGGGTGATCGTGCCGGGCGAGGTGCGGGCTGGCGACCCGATCACGGTCCTTCACCGGCCGGACCACGACATCACCGTGGCGCTCCTGCACCGCGCCGCGACCACCGAACGCGCCCTGCTGCCCTCCACGTTGGCCGCCGCCGAGTGGATGGAGTCCGGACTCCTCGCGCTCGCCCGCCAGTACACCGAGAAGTACGCCCGGGCGTAGCCGCCGGACGGGGCACTAGGTTGCCCGTATGACGACTGCACTGATTACGGGCGCCACCGCGGGCATCGGGGCCGCCTTCGCACGGAGACTGGCGGCCGACGGCCACGACGTCGTGCTCGTGGCCAGGGACGTGAAGCGGCTCCGGGAGCAGGCGACCGAGCTGCACGACCGGCACGGCGTCGAGGCCGAGGTGCTCGCGGCGGACCTCTCCGAGGAGAAGGGCATCGCCGCCGTCGAGGCCCGGCTCTCGGACCCCAGGCAGCCGGTGGACATGCTCGTGAACAACGCCGGCTTCGGCAACAAGGGACGCTTCCTCGACGTCTCCATGGCCGACGAGCTGAAGATGCTCACGGTGCACTGCGAGGCGGTGCTGCGGCTGACCTCGGCGGCCGCCGCCTCGATGAAGGGCCGCCACCGGGGCGCCGTGGTGAACGTCGCCTCGGTGGCGGCCTTCCTGCCCCGCGGCACCTACGGCGCCTCGAAGGCCTGGGTCGTGCAGTTCACCCAGGGCGCCGCGCGGGACCTCGCGGGCAGCGGGGTGCGCCTGATGGCACTCTGCCCCGGCTTCGTGCGGACCGAGTTCCACGAGCGGGCCGGGATGGGCACGGACAACATCCCCGGCTGGATGTGGCTCGACGCCGACAAGCTGGTGACGGCGGCGCTCTCCGACCTGGAGCGGGGGCGGACGCTGTCGATCCCGGACCCCCGCTACAAGGCCCTCATGGGTGTGGTGAAGCTGGCGCCGCGCGGCCTGCTCGGCGGGGTCTCCTCGAAGGCGGGCCGCAAGTACGGGCCGAAGTAGTGCCGTACGGGATCTAGAACCTGATCCACGGGACAGGCTCTAGAGTCCCGGCCCCTCGTACGCCCCGATGTTGGGGGCCGCCGTCGCCGACACGGCGTTCCCGAACCAGTCCCTGCCGCCGTTGTCCGCGATGAGCGTGCCGGCGGACAGGGCCGGGGAGCCGGCGGCGAGCCGGAGGTCGGGGAGGAGCAGCGGATCGGCGTCGACGCCGCCCGGGTCGGGGCGGGTCATGGCGATGCCGTGGAAGAGGTTGTGCGAGAAGGAGAGCCCGGGGGTGGGGTTCTTGAAGGCGTATCCGCCGCTCGCGCCCTCGTTGACGAAGATGTTGTTGCGGATCGACAGCTCGTGCTGGGTGGTGGCGGGGCTTCCGGCGTCGTCCTGGACGAGGTAGCCGGGGCGGACGGTCCTGTTGACGAAGGTGTTGTTGTGGATCCGCGTGTCGAGGATGGGGCCCCAGCAGTTCTGGATCAGCCGGGCGCCGTCGTCGACGCTGAGGTTGTAACGGACGACCGTGCCCAGGGTCTTGGCACCGCTGTAAGGGCAGATCAGCAGGAAGCCGCCCTTGTTGTCGTGGCTGTGGTTGTACTGGAAGACGGTGCCCCGGGAGGCGCCGTCGGCGTCGAAGGACATGCCGTCCTTGGTGTTGCCGCCGCCGGAGACCTCGTTGTACTCGACGACGGTGTCGTCGGTGTTGAAGGTCCAGATGCCGGCGTTGGCGGCCTGGGAGCGGAGCTGGAAGCCGTCGAGCCGGTTGTGGTCGATCCGCGCGCCTCTGGTCGTGTCGATCTTGATGCCGTCGCCGGCGAGCGAGGTCAGCGTGTTGTGGTGGATCCGGACGTTCAGGCTGGGCGTCCAGGCGCCGGGGTAGACGTTCGGGTCCTGCTGGTTGCCGACCAGGTCGCGCTTGGAGAAGCGGGACTTGGAGTAGATGCCCTCGCGGTCGACGTCCCGGATGTCGTTGTGGTGGATGTCCAGGCCGTCGTACCAGCTGGGGACGGTCGTTCCCTCGACGGCGATGTGGATGGCGCTGGAGCCGGTGATCGTCTTGAAGTCGCCGCCGCGCACGTCGTGGATCGACAGGTGGTCGAGGGTGATGCCCTTGGCGGCGCCGAAGTCGGCGAGGCGGAGCCGGACGCCGTTGCGCTCGGTGCCGGGGGCGGCCGCGTTGGTGATCTCCAGGCGGGTGAGGCGCAGGTACTGGCTGTCGGCGAGGAGTACGGCGTCGTGGGCGCCGTTCCCGTCGACGACCGCGCGTCCGGCCGCGTCCCCGTAGTCGGCGATGGTGAAGGGGTGTGCGGCGGAGCCGGAGCCCTGGGGGCTGAGGGTGCCGACGCAGGTGGTGCCGCGCTTGAGGAGGAGCTGGTCGCCGGGCCCGTAGGGGTGGGCGTTGGCCTCGGCGAGGGTGGTCCAGGGGCGCTGGACGGTGCCGTCGCCGGGGGCCCGCGCCTCGCCCTGCGCCGAGCAGTCGACGTAGTGGCGCTCCCCTGGCGGGGGTGCGGCCTGGGCGGGGGCGGCCGCGAGCAGGGACAGCGTGAGGGCGGCGAGCGCGGTGTGGGTACGGCGCTGGGTCACTGATCCTCCGAATCGGGGGCTTCGAGGGCGAGGTGTGCGGTGGTGCCGTTCTGCCAGGTCACCGTGATCGTGTGGGGGCCGGTGACCCGGACGTTCGCGAGTTCCGACACGGGTGCGGGGTCGGGCTCGGCCGTGAGGGAGGCGAGGGCCACGAAGAGCGAGGCGGGGCCGTGGGTGGTGCCGTGCAGGGCGAGGGTGCGGCTGCCGGGGCCCTGAAGGGTTTCCCCGGTGGGGAGTTCCGCGGCTTCGGGGCGGTAGCCGTGGACCGGGTGGAGCTGGGCGTGCGGGCCGTCGGGGGTGACGGCCCAGCCGGTCTGCCGTACGGGGGTCCCCTCCGGGGCGCCGAGGACGAGGTGGGCGCGGAGCTCGGCGCGGCCGTGGACGAGGGTCGCGGACAGGACCCGGACGCCGGGCAGCGGGTGGTGGAGGGACGCGGCCCGGTCGGGGCCGGTGCCGGCCGGGACGGCGGGGCCGCGGGTGGTCGCCTTCCCGTCGACGAGCAGGGCGAAGTGGTTGTCGGCGGGAGCGGTCCCGGTGGTGGGTCCCGTACGGGTGGAGTAGGCGTGGCGGGCGTAGCCGGGGTCGTCCGGTCCGCCCGTCGTGCTGCCCACGTGGTTGCTGCCGTGGTTGTGGAGGCGTACGAGCCCGTCGGCGGCGGTGGTCTGGACGAGCAGCCCGGCGGGGGCGAAGGCGCGGACGGTGTCCTCGCGTTCGGCGGGCAGGGCTTCCTCGGGGTCGGTCCAGGCGGGGTGGCCGGCGGGCAGGAGGAGGCCGAGGAAGCCCTTGGACGCCCAGTAGGGGGAGCCGGGTCCCGAGTACTCCTGGACGAGCGGCGGGTGGGGTCCGTGCCAGCCGAGGCCGAGGAGTCCGCGCTCGTCGGTGGCGCCGCGGTCGAGGAAGTACCGCAGGGTGCCGGAGGCGAGGCGGCGGGTGGCGCCGGGGGTGAGCGGGGTGTGGCCGGTGAGGGTGCCGAGCCAGGGGGCGGCGGCCGCGGCGAAGCGGTAGATCAGGGACCGCCCGTACGGGACGGGGGCGCCGTTCGTGTCGAAGAGGTGGACGTACGCGTCGAGGTGGGCCCGCAGCCGGGGCACGTACCGGTCGAGGAGTTCCCGGTCGCCGGCGAGGTGGGCGTGGAGGACGGGGTAGAAGTGCAGGGCCCAGGCGTTGTAGTGGTCGAAGGCGCGGTTGTCGCCGTCGCTGTACCAGCCGTCGCCGAGGTACCAGTCCTCGACGCGGGCGAGGGAGCGGTCGATGGTGGCGGCGGCGCGGTCGGTGTCGATGCCGGCGTCCTGGAGGAAGCCGGCGACGGTGAGGCCGAAGAGCCACCAGTTGTTGTCGACGGGGGACGGTCCGAGGGCGGGGAGGAGCCAGTCGGCGACCTGCCGTCGGGTGCGGTCGTCGAGGCGGTCCCAGAGCCAGGGGCGGGTGAGGCGGAGGCCGAGGGCGATCGAGGCGGACTCGACGATCGCCTGGCGGGTGCCGGCCATCGGGGGCCAGGACTCCCGGTCCTCGCGTCCCGGCGTCGCGGTCCCGGCGGCGAGGCCTTCGGCGTACCGGTCGAGGTGTCCGTGCGGGTCCTCGCCGTGGGCGCCCGCGACGCGGAGGGCGGCGAGGAGGAAGGTGCGGGCCCAGCCCTCCAGGCCGTCGGAGCGGGCTCCGGACCAGCTGGGGCGGGGGCCGGGGAGGTCGACGAGGCCGCGGCCGGGCGAGGCGAACGGGCGTACGTCGAGGAGGAGTCGGTCGGCCGCGGCCTCCCAGTGGGCACGGGTCCAGCCGGTGTACGGGCTGAGCTCACGGTTCTCGGGCGGCGTGGGCATGATGCTCCTGGGGCTCCCTGCGGTGACGTCTGCGTCGCCGGGAATCCTGAACAGGCTCCGATCGAACGTCAAGAGAATCGGAGCGAATGATCGAAATTCCCGTCGTTCGATCATTCAGAGCGCGGATTTGAACTAAGGTCGGGGAACCACCACCACCGCGAGGGGGAACTGCGCCGTGCGCGAGAGTGCTGCCGAACGACACGACCGACTGCTGGCCCTGGTGCGCGAGCGCGGCACCGCCCGCGTCTCCGAACTGGCCGAACGCCTCGGGGTCTCCCCCGTCACCGCCCGCCGGGACGTCGAGGTCCTGGCCGGCCGGGGCCTGCTCGACCGGGTGCACGGCCAGGTGTCCTGGCCCCAAAGGCAGGGCGCCCCCGGCGGCGGACGCCCCGGCGAGGGCCTGGTCCTCGGCCTGCTCGCCCCCTCCGCCACGTACTACTTCGCCGAGGTCATCCGGGGGGCGCACGAGGCGGCGGCCCGCGCCGGGGCGCGGCTCGTGCTGCGGATCTCCGACTACCGGCCGGAGGAGGACCGCGCCCGCACCGAGGGCCTCCTCGCGGCCGGCGCCGAGGGCGTCCTCGTCGCGCCGGGCTGGCGGGGCCCCGAGGACCGGCTCGCGTACGGGGACTGGCTGGCCGAACTGCCCGTGCCGGCCGTACTCCTGGAGCGCCGCGCCGAGCCCGGCAGCCCGCTCGACGGCCTGGACCGGGTCTCCTCCGACCACGCCCACGGGGTGCTGCTCGCCCTGCGCCACCTGCTCTCGCTCGGCCACGCGACCCCGCTGCTCGTGGCCCGCCGGGACTCGCCGACCGCGCTCGCGGTGCGCGCGGGCTACGCGGAGGCGCTGGGCACGCTGGGCCTGAAGGAGCCGCGCCCGGTCATCGACTCCGTACCGGCGGAGGCGGATCCGGAGGGCTTCGAGCGGGCGGTGCGGGCGCTGCACGAGGCCGTCGGTTCGGGCCTGGCGAGCGCGGCCCTGGTCCACAACGACGTGGACGCGATCGAGATCGTGCAGCGCCTGGCCGAGCTGGGCGTGCGGGTGCCGCAGGACCTGGCCCTGATCGCGTACGACGACGAGGTCGCCGCCCTCGCCGACACCCCGCTGACGGCGGTCGCGCCGCCCAAGCGGCAGGTGGGGCGGCACGCCACGGAACTCCTGGTGGAGCGGCTCACGGAGGGCCCCGACGAGGACGCGGCGCGGCGCCATCTGAGCCTGCTGCCGTGGCTGCGGGTACGGGCCTCGTGCGGGGCGAGCACGACACCTTCAGTTTGATCTTTTTTCGATCAATCAATCTTTCGCTCTTGACTTCGGTCATGAACGGTCACAGGATCACGGCCACAACCTCCCAGCCGCCCCGCCCTCAGGAGCCGTGCCGTGACCCGCACTTGGAGCAGAACGTCCCGCGTCATAGCCGGCACCGCCACCGCCCTGGCCGTCCTCACGGCCTGCGGCGGCGGCGGTGACGACACCGCAAGCAAGCCCAACGGGCCCGTGACCATCACCTTCTGGGGCTGGGCCAAGGGCTCCAAGGACGTCGTGGACGCCTTCAACGCCTCCCACACCGACATCCAGGTGAAGTTCGAGGAGATCCCCTCCGGCACCGCCGGCGGCTACGCCAAGATCTCCAACGCCGTGAAGGCGGGCAACGCCCCCGACCTGGTCTCCATCGAGTACTCCTCGCTCCCCGAGTTCGTGAGCTCCGGCGCCCTCCAGGACATCGGCGACCAGTTCACCGAGGCCGACCGCGCCAAGCTCCTCCCGCAGACCGTCGAACTCACCACCCTCGGCGGGAAGTCCTGGGCCGTCCCCTTCGACGCCGCCCCGCAGGCCTTCTTCTACCGCAAGGACCTCTTCGCCAAGTACCAGGTGAAGGTCCCCACCACCTGGGACGAGTTCAAGAAGGCCGCCGAGCAGGTCAAGAAGGCCGACGCCAAGGCCCGCATCGCCACCTTCTTCCCCGACGACCCGACCACCTTCGAGGCCATGGCCTGGCAGGCCGGCGCCCAGTGGTTCAAGGCCGAGAACGACACCTGGAAGGTCGACACCACCGACCCGGCCACCACCAAGGTCACCGCCTACTGGCAGGGCCTCCTCGACGCCGACCTCGTCCACAAGAACGCCTCCTTCAGCCCCGAATGGGTCGGCTCCCTCAAGAACGGCACCACCGTCGGCTACCTCGGCGCCTCCTGGGGAGCGGGCGTCCTCAAGGGCAACGCGCCCGAGATGAGCGGCAAGTGGGCCGTCGCCCCCGTCCCCACCTGGGACGGCAAGCCCGCCAGCGGCATGCTCGGCGGCACCTCCTTCGCCGTCACCAAGGACAGCAGGCAGAAGGCCGCGGCCGTCACCTTCGCCGAGTGGATGTCCACCACCGAGGACGGCGTGAAGGCCCGCATCGCCTCCGGCACCTCCTCCGCCTTCCCCGCCGCCGCGGCCCTGCGCCCCGTCGCCAAGAAGGCCTTCGACGCCGGCTACTACGGCGGCCAGGACATCTACGCCCTCTTCGAGGCCGCGGGCGCCTCCATCAACCCCAACTGGGCCTGGGGCCCGACCACCGGCACCACCAACACCGCCGTCAAGGACCAGTTCGGCAAGATCACCCAGGGCGGCCCGGCCATCGCCGACGCCGTCAAGGCCGGCCACGACGCCACCGTCGCCGAACTCACCAAGCGCGGCCTGAAGGTCGAGGGCTGACCGGATGAAGGCCCGCACCCGCGCCGCCACGCTCCTGCTGACCCCCTTCTTCGTCCTGTTCACCGCGGTGATGGTGGTGCCGATCGGATACGCGGTCTGGCTCAGCCTCTTCACCGAGAAGCAGTCCGGACTGGGCTTCGGCGGCACCGAGACCGTCTTCACCGGCCTCGACAACTACACCGCGGCGCTGGGTGACCGGGCCTTCCGCGAGGGCTTCGGCGTCCTGCTCGGCTACTGCCTGTTCTACATCCCGCTGCTGCTCGCCGGGGCCCTCGGCCTCGCCCTCCTGCTCGACTCGGCGCTCGCCCGCGCCCGCCGCTTCTTCCAGCTCGCGCTGTTCCTGCCGCACGCCGTCCCCGGCATCATCGCCGCCCTGATCTGGGTCTACCTCTACACGCCCCAGCTCAGCCCGGTCGTGCAGGCCATGGAGGCCGGAGGCGTCGGCTTCGACTTCTTCTCCCCCGAAGGCGCCCTGCCCTCCGTCGTCAACATCGCCCTGTGGGAGTGGCTCGGCTACAACATGGTCATCTTCTACGCGGCCCTCCAGGCCATCGACCGCTCCGTCCTCGAAGCGGCCACCGTCGACGGAGCGGGCGCCTGGCGCATCGCCTTCGCCATCAAGGTCCCGCTCATCAAGGCCTCGCTCGCGATGGTCGGCCTCTTCACGATCATCGGCTCCCTCCAGCTCTTCACCGAGCCCCTGATCCTCAGCAAGGGCACCGGCTCCGCCGTCACCTCCACCTGGACGCCGAACATGTACGCCTACACCGCGGCCTTCGACCGCAACGACTACGGACTCGCCGCCGCGGCCTCCGTACTCCTCGCCCTGACGGCGGCCCTGCTCTCCTTCGCCGTGACCCGGCTCACCGGGCGCCGGAAGACGAGCACGGCACGGAAGGAGAAGGCCGCATGAGCAGCCGTACCCCCAACCGGTGGCTGTCGAAGACGGCCGTCAACGGCTCCCTCGTCCTCGCCGTCGTCTACATGCTCTTCCCGCTGGTCTGGCTGCTCACCGCCGCCACCAAGGACGCCGGAGGCCTCCTCGCCGGAAACGCCTTCTCCTTCGAGGGCTTCGACCTCGGCGGCAACCTCTCCCGGCTCGCCGCCTACAACGACGGCATCTACTTCCACTGGTACGCCAACAGCCTCCTCTACGCGGGACTCGGCGCCCTCGCCTGCTCCCTGGTCAGCGTCGCCGCCGGATACGCCTTCCACGTCTACGACTTCCGGGGCAAGGAGAAGCTCTTCGGCCTCGTTCTCCTGGGCGTGCTCGTCCCCACCACCGCGCTCGCCCTGCCGATGTACCTCCTGGCCAGCGAGGTCGGCATCGTCAACACCTACTGGGCCGTCCTGATCCCCGTCCTCGTCAACCCCTTCGGCGTCTACCTCTCCCGGGTCTTCTGCGCCGGCTACATCCCCGACGAGGCACTGGAGGCCGCCCGTATCGACGGGGCCGGCGAGATGCGCGTCTTCTGGTCCATCGGCCTGCGCATGGTCATGCCCGGCTTCGTGACCGTCTTCCTCTTCCAGTTCACCGCCGTCTGGAACAACTTCTTCCTCCCCCTGGTGATGCTGTCCGACCAGAAGCTCTATCCGCTGAGCCTCGGCCTGTACGCGTGGAACAGCAACGCCCACGCCGAACCCGACTACTACCCCCTCGTCGTCACCGGATCCCTGCTCGCCGTCGTCCCCCTCGTCATCGCCTTCGTCTCCCTCCAGCGCCACTGGAAGGCCGGCCTGACGGCCGGCAGCGTCAAGTGAGGAAGGCACATGACCACGATGCACCCGACCACTGACAACCGCCCCTCCGTCCTCCTCGCCATGGGCCCCGGCATCGACGAACGCCTCCTCACGGACGCCCACCGCACCCGCCTCGGCCGGCTCGCGCACACCGACCCCCACCTGGTCGCCCACGACCTGACCGCCCCGGGCCCGCGCGCCGCCGCCGCCCTCGCCGAGGCCGAGATCCTCCTCACCTGCTGGGGAGCGACCCCGCTCACCCCCGAGGTCCTGGACCGCGCGCCCCGCCTGCGGGCCGTCGTCCACGCGGCCGGCTCCGTCAAGCACCACATCACCGACGCCTGTTGGGAACGCGGCCTGCGCGTCACCTCGGCCGCCGCTGCCAACGCGCTGCCCGTCGCCGAGTACACGCTCGCCGCGATCCTCTTCGCCGGCAAACGCGTCCTGCGCTCGGCCCAGCGGTACGCCGAGCTGCGCACCGACCACGCCTGGCTGGAGGAGTCCACCACCTGGGGCAACCACCGCCGCACGATCGGCATCGTCGGCGCCTCCCGCATCGGCCGCCGGGTCGTCGACCTGCTGCGCCCCTTCGACTTCGAGATCCTGCTGTACGACCCGTACGTCACGACCCCGCCGCACGGCACCGAGCTCGTCGGCCTCGACGAACTCTGCGCCCGCAGCACCGTCGTCTCCGTGCACGCGCCCCAACTGCCGGCCACGTACCGCATGATCGGCGCCGCCCAGCTCGCCGCGATGCCGGACGGCACGACGCTGATCAACACCGCCCGCGGCTCCCTCATCGACGAGACGGCGCTCCTCCCCCACCTCGTCTCCGGCCGCCTCCACGCGATCCTCGACGTGACGGACCCGGAACTCCCTCCCCCGGACTCCCCCCTCTACACCCTCCCGAACGTCCTCCTCACCCCCCACGTCGCCGGCTCCCTCGGCAACGAACTCCACCGCATGGCGGACCAGGCCCTGGAGGAGGTGGCGCGGTACGGGAGGGGGGAACCGTTCCTGGAGGAGGTGCGGGCCGCCGACCTCCAACGATCGGCGTAGCCGCTCCGGACCTAGACTGGAAAGGTCCTACCTGGTCGGGAGGCGTCATGACATTCGTGCAGATCATCGACTGCAAGACGAGCCGGGTCGAGGACCTGAACCGGCTCATGGACCGGTGGGTCGAGCAGACCAAGGGCAAGCGCACCGCGACGCACAGCATCGTCGGCAAGGACCGTTCCGACGCCTCCCACGTCGTGGAGATCGTCGAGTTCCCCTCGTACGACGTGGCGATGCGGAACTCACAGCTCCCCGAGACCGACCGGATCTTCCGGGAGATGGTCGCGCTCTGTGACGAGATGCCGACCTTCACCGACCTGGACGTCGTCCGGGACGAGCAGATGTACAAGGCGGCCTCCCGCCGGTTCTTCGAGCTGATCTCGATGCCCGGGGAGCTGCCGCCGCTCGACGAGGTCTTCGCCGAGGGGTACCACGACCACGATCCGAGCAACCCGAGCGACTCGTTCGGCATGGACGCGCTGCGCCGCGAGGCCGAGATGTGGCGGTCGGCGTTCGACTTCACCTTCACCGTCGAGGACCAGATCGCCGACGGCGACCGGGTCTGCACCCGCTGGACCTGGAACGGCACCCATGTCGGCGACTTCATGGGGATCCAGCCCACGGGCATGGAGGTGAGCATGACCGGGATGGTCGTCCACCGCTTCCGCGAGGACGGCAAGGCCGTCGAGGGCTGGTGGCAGTACGACCTGCTCGGGCTGATGGGGCAGCTCGGCGCCGTGGAAGGGTAGGACAAGCAGCGGAGGCGTAGGCAGACAGTCGGGGCACAGGCAAGCAGTCGAGGCGTCGGCAAACAGTAGAGGCGCGGGCAAGCAGTGAGGCCCGGTGCTCCCGCGACGGGAGCACCGGGCCTCAGCTGTCAGTCAGCTGCCTCAGTGGGAGTGGCCGTGACCGTGGCCGTGGCCGTGGTCCGCCGGCTCCTCTTCCTTCTTCTCCACCACGAGGGTCTCGGTGGTGAGGAGGAGGGAGGCGATCGAGGCGGCGTTCTCCAGGGCGGAGCGCGTCACCTTCACCGGGTCGATGACGCCGGCCTTGACCAGGTCGCCGTACTCGCCGGTCGCGGCGTTGAAGCCCTGGCCCTTGTCGAGCTCCGCCACCTTCGAGGTGATGACGTAGCCCTCGAGGCCGGCGTTCTCGGCGATCCAGCGCAGCGGCTCGACGGCGGCGCGGCGGACGACCGCGACACCGGTGGCCTCGTCGCCGGTCTTGCCGAGGTTGCCCTCGAGGACCTTGACGGCGTGGACGAGCGCGGAGCCACCACCGGAGACGATGCCCTCCTCGACCGCGGCGCGGGTCGCGGAGATGGCGTCCTCCAGACGGTGCTTCTTCTCCTTCAGCTCCACCTCGGTGGCGGCGCCGACCTGGATCACGCACACGCCGCCGGCCAGCTTCGCGAGGCGCTCCTGGAGCTTCTCGCGGTCCCAGTCGGAGTCCGTGGACTCGATCTCGGCCTTGATCTGGTTGACGCGGCCCGCGACGTCCTCGGAGTTGCCGCCACCGTCGACGATGGTGGTGGCGTCCTTGGTGATGGTCACGCGGCGGGCGGTGCCCAGCACGTCGAGACCGGCCTGGTCGAGCTTGAGGCCGACCTCCTCGGCGATGACGGTGGCACCGGTGAGGGTGGCCATGTCGCCGAGCATCGCCTTGCGGCGGTCGCCGAAGCCGGGGGCCTTGACGGCCACGGCGTTGAAGGTGCCACGGATCTTGTTGACGACGAGGGTGGAGAGGGCCTCGCCCTCGACGTCCTCGGCGATGATCAGGAGCGGCTTGCTGGCGCCGGCCTGGATGACCTTCTCCAGGATGGGCAGCAGGTCCTGGATCGAGGAGATCTTGCCCTGGTTGATCAGGATGTACGGGTCGTCGAGGACGGCCTCCATACGCTCCTGGTCGGTGACCATGTACGGGGACAGGTAGCCCTTGTCGAAGGCCATGCCCTCGGTGAAGTCGAGCTCCAGGCCGAAGGTGTTGGA
Source organism: Streptomyces sp. R-07 (assembly GCF_049913175.1). NCBI lineage: Bacteria > Bacillati > Actinomycetota > Actinomycetes > Kitasatosporales > Streptomycetaceae > Streptomyces > Streptomyces sp. R-07. Next base: position 4,829,577 of record NZ_CP183978.1, on the reverse strand, counting down.
CTCCTCGACGGTGATGACACCGTCCTTGCCGACCTTGTCCATCGCCTCGGCGATGAGCTCGCCGACCTGCTGGTCCTGCGCGGAGAGCGCGGCGACGGCGGCGATGTCGGACTTGTCCTCGATCGGGCGCGCGGTGGCGAGCAGCTCGTCGGAGACGGCCTTGACGGCGGCGTCGATGCCCTTCTTCAGGGCGGCCGGGGAGGCGCCGGCGGCGACGTTGCGCAGACCCTCGCGGACCAGGGCCTGGGCGAGCACGGTGGCGGTGGTGGTGCCGTCACCCGCGATGTCGTTGGTCTTGGTCGCCACCTCCTTCACCAGCTGGGCGCCGAGGTTCTCGTACGGGTCGTCGAGCTCGACCTCGCGGGCGATCGTGACACCGTCGTTGGTGATGGTGGGGGCGCCGAACTTCTTGTCGATGACGACGTTGCGGCCCTTGGGGCCGATCGTCACCTTCACCGTGTCGGCAAGCTTGTTGACGCCGCGCTCAAGGGCGCGACGGGCGTCCTCGTCGAACTTCAGGATCTTCGCCATGGGAGCGGTTCAGCCCTCTCGGAATGGGGTGGAACGAACTGCGCCCCCGGACGCCCGGTGCGGGGTCAAGGGGCGCAGCTCAAAGCATCTGCTTCAGATACTTCGGTGAATTACTTCTCGACGATCGCGAGCACGTCGCGAGCCGAGAGGACGAGGTACTCCTCGCCGTTGTACTTCACCTCGGTGCCGCCGTACTTGCTGTACAGCACGATGTCGCCGGTCTTGACGTCGAGCGGCAGACGCTCGCCGTTCTCGAAGCGGCCCGGGCCCACGGCCAGGACGACGCCCTCCTGGGGCTTCTCCTTGGCGGTGTCCGGAATGACCAGGCCAGAGGCGGTGGTCTGCTCGGCGTCGAGCGGCTGGACCACAATGCGGTCCTCGAGCGGCTTGATGGCAACCTTGGAGCTGGTGGTCGTCACGATCCGACCTCCCCCTTCGGAGATCTCACGGGGTTAACTGTCTGAGGTGGCGACCAGGTGGATCCGTCGTCGCGGGTGCCGGACCTGCCCGTCGCTGTGTTGGCACTCTCCAGTGGGGAGTGCCAGAGCCGAGACTATGACCGCGATTAGCACTCGGTCAAGCGGAGTGCCAATTCATCGCTCCGTGGCGCGATCGCGGGCCCGGCCGCAGGCGCGACCGTACGGCGCGATCCCGCCTCTTCGCAGCTCTTCGCGTCCACGACCGCCCGTACGTGCGGGGCCGCCGCGGGTGGGGGGCTCACCCGTTCCGCCGCCTTCCGGCCGAGCCGTTCGATCGGGTCGACCGAGGAGGCGCAGGCCGGGAGGGCGAGGAGCGCGCCGGCCACGGTCAGCAGGGCGGTCCACCGCCGCGCCCGCCCTCTCACACGTAGTCCTCGAGCTTCGCGACCGCGTACCCCTTGGCCGTGATCACGTTCATCACGTTGCGGATCATGTCGGGCATGCTGCCCTTCCAGTCCCCCTTGCCCCGGAAGTGGGTGAGCACGATGTCGCCGGGGTGCAGGTCCCGGTCCCACTCGCGCCACTCCATGTGGTCGGGGAAGGCCTCGGCGGCCCAGAGCGGGACCGCCTTGACGCCGCAGCTCTTCGCGGCGACCAGGGTGTCCTCGTTGTAGTTGCCGTACGGCGGGCGGAAGAGCGGGGGCCGCTTGCCGAAGCGCTTCTCGATGACGTCCTGCATGCCGCAGATCTCGCGCTTCTGCTCGCTGTACGAGAGTCCGGGCAGGTAGCGGTGGCGGAGGGTGTGGTTGTGCAGCGAGACGCCGGACTCCTGCGACTTCTGCATCTTCGCGAAGTAGCCGTAGTCGTCCTTGACGAGGTAGTCGCTGAGGAAGGCGCTGTAGGGGATCCGCAGCTCGTTCATCATCTTCAGCAGCCGGGGGTCCTTCTCCGCGCCGTCGTCGATCGTCAGGAAGACGACCTTCTGCTTGGTCGGCACGGTGGTGAAGACGGGCGGCAGGTCCTCGCCGTCCGTCTCGAAGCCCTTGCGGGTGGTGATCTTCGGTTTGACGGCGGGCGGGGACGGCGCGTCGAGCGGAACCTTCTTGAGGCCCCATTTCCGGGCGGCGAGCACGCGGGCGGCCCGCTGCTCGCGGACCTTCCGGACGTAGGCGCTGAGGGCGCCGGCGGCGCCCTGGGCCTGCTGTCCGGCGGCGGGGCCCGGCGCGGCGCGCTCGGGTTCGGCGCTGCCGGAGCAGGCCGTGGCGGCGGAGGCGAGGGCGGCGACGGCGAGCGCCGCCCCGAGCGTCCGGCGGGGGCGGTGCGCACCTTTTGCCATCATCTGGTCCTTTTGTCGTACGAGCTGCATGGCGCCGCATCCTGTCAGCGCGACAGCTCCTTCCGGGCCACGACACCGCCGTACACACCCACCGTCCCCCGGCCGGCCCACAGCGTTTCAGGGCCTGTCTGAGGTCAGGCAGGCCCTGGACCAGAATGGGACGGGTGACCGACCTCGACTCCTTCGCCGCCCTGCTCAGCCCCGAGGGCCAGACGCTCCTCGCCGCCCTCCGCGACTACGACCCCGCCCAGGAGCTGGCGGTCGCCTCCCGGCTGCGCCGCGACCACCCCGCCGAGCTCGTCACCGCGGCCCTCGGCCAGGCGCGGCTGCGCCAGCGGGCGGTGGCGAAGTTCGGCGCCGAGGACGCGTACCGGATGTACTTCACGCCCAACGGCGTCGAGCAGTCGACCCGCGCCTCGGTCGGCACGTACCGGGCGGCCCGGCTGAAGGCGCTGGGCGTCGGCAGCGTCGCGGACCTCTGCTCCGGGATCGGCGGCGACGCGATCGCCCTCGCCCGCGCCGGGATCTCCGTCCTCGCCGTCGACCGCGACCCGCTGACCGCCGAGGCGGCCCGGGCCAACGCGGCGGCGCTCGGCCTCGCGGAGCTGATCGAGGTCCGGTGCGCGGACGTGACCGAGATCGACACCAGCCCGTACGACGCGGTCTTCGTCGACCCGGCGCGGCGCGGCGGCCGGGGCAGGATCTTCGACCCCGAGGCGTACTCCCCGCCGCTCTCCTGGGCGATCGACGCGGCCCGCCGGGCCCCGCACGCCGCACTGAAGGTGGCGCCGGGCATCCCGCACGAGGCGGTGCCCGAGGAGGCCGAGGCGGAGTGGATCTCGGACGGCGGGGACGTGAAGGAGGCCGTGCTCTGGTTCGGCACGGAGCCGGGCGCCCGCCGGGCCACCCTGCTGCCCTCCGGCGCCGGGCTCACCGGCCGGAGGCTGCCCGACCCGGCGGTCCGCCCGGTCGGCCGCTACCTGTACGAGCCGGACGGCGCCGTCATCCGCGCGCACCTGGTCGCCGAGGTGGCCCAGGAGCTGGACGGCGGCCTGATCGACGAGACGATCGCGTACGTGACGGCGGACGCCCTCGTCCCCACCCCGTACGCGGCCGCGTACGAGATCACCGACGAACTCCCCTTCAACCTCAAGAAGTTGAAGGCCCTGCTGCGGGAGCGCGAGGTCGGCACCCTCACCGTGAAGAAGCGCGGCTCGGCCGTCGAACCGGAGGAGATCCGCCGCCGGGTGAAGCCCAAGGGCCCCAACTCCGCGACCGTGCTGCTCACTCGGGTCGCGGGAGCCCCGACGATGCTGATCGGCCGGCCCGCGGGCGGGGGCCGGTGAGCCGTACCGCGAAGCGGTAGTGGCCGATGGCCTTCGCCAGACCGGTCAGCCCCGTGACCCAGAGGATCAGGGCGACGCCCATGCCGTACGCGACCCAGCCGTAACCGTCGTCGCGTGTGACGCCCGCCGGGACCGCGAAGCCGAGCCAGAGGCCGACCGCGCACATCGCGAAGGACAGCAGCAGCCAGCAGGCGCTGAGGACGGGGGCGCGCAGCCGGGCGTCCGTCGGACCGTGCCGGTCGAGGGCCGCCCACAGGGCGAGGCGCTCGCGGACGGTCCGGTCGCGCCGCAGGCTGCGGACGGTCAGCCACACGGCAGGGACGAAGACCCCGATGCCGAGGAGCGCCGCGAAGAGCCCGAGCATCGTCATCATCGGGTCGATGAGCGGCGCGCCGAGCGCGGTGAGCAGCACGCCGATGAGCGACCAGCCCAGTTCGAGCAGGAGGAACCAGAGCAGGAACAGCGCGAGCCGCCCTCCGCCGAGCAGCCGCCTGCCGAGTTCGTCGAGCGCCAGCGCCCGGTCGGCGAGCCGCGCCTCCCGGTCGGGCCAGCTCTGGAGTTCGGCGGGCGGGGGCGGCGGCGGGAGCGGGGTACGCGGGGACATGTCCAGCACCCTAAGGTGCGCCCCGCCGAGAAGACCGGAGACCCCTGGGCCGGCCTTCTCGGCGCGAAGCCCGTCACCGCACCGGACACCCCCGCCCCTCCGCGGCGCGACGCCGGCCACCACACCCGACACCCTGGCCCTCCGCGGCGCGACGCCGGCCACCACACCCGACACCCTGCCCCTCCGCGGCGCGACGCCCGTCACCGCACCCGACTCCCCTACGCCTCGCCCGGCTTCCGGGCGCGCCCGAGGAGCAGTGCGCGCTCGCTCTCGTTCCTCGTCAGGGCGGCCGCGCGCTCGAACTCCGCTCGCGCCTCCGCCGTCCGGCCGAGGCGGGCGAGCAGGTCGCCGCGCACGCTTGGGAGCAAGTGGTAGCGCGCCAGGGACGGTTCGGTGGCGAGGGCGTCCACGATCGGGAGGGCCGCTGCGGGGCCCTCGGTCATCGACACGGCGACCGCGCGGTTCAACTCGACGACCGGGGACGGCGCGAGGACGCCGAGCCGTCCGTACAGCGCGGCGATGGTCGCCCAGTCCGTCTCCTCGTACGAGGCGGCCCGCGCGTGGCAGGCGGCGATCGCGGCCTGGAGGGCGTACGGCCCGTAGGAGCGCCCGTCCCCGGCACGTGCGAGGGCGGCGTACCCGCGGCGGATGAGGAGGCGGTTCCAGCGGCTGCGGTTCTGGTCGGCGAGGAGCACCGGCCGCCCGTCGGGGCCGGTGCGGGCGGGGCCGCGGGAGGTTTGGAGTTCGAGGAGGGCGGCGAGGCCGTGCACCTCGCTCTCCTCCGGCATCAGAGCGGCCAGGCCCCGGGCGAGCCGCAGCGCGTCCTCGCACAGGCCGGGCCGCAGCAGGTCGTCGCCCGCGGTGGCCGCGTACCCCTCGTTGAAGATCAGGTAGACGACCTCCAGGACGGAGCCGAGCCGGGCGGCCCTCCCCCAGACTTCGTCCGGGGGGACCCCCACCTCCTCGTACGGCACCTCGAACGCGACGTCCGCCTTCGCCAGCGTCCGCTTGGCCCGGGTGATCCGCGCGGCGACCGTCGCCTCGGGCACGAGGAAGGCGCGGGCGATCTCGTCGGTCCGGAGCCCGCCGACGAGGCGCAGCGTGAGCGCCGCGCGGGCGTCGGCGGAGAGCACCGGGTGGCAGGTGGTGAAGACGAGCCGGAGCACGTCGTCGTCGATGTCGCCCGGGCCGGACGGCTCGGGGTCGTACACCGCTTCGCCGAGGTCGAGCGTCCGGCCGACCTCGGCGAGCTTCCGGGCGTACGTCTCGCGCCGCCGCACGAGGTCGACGGCGCGGTGCTTCGCGGCGGCCGTCAGCCAGGCTCCCGGCCGCTCCGGGATGCCTGACCGCGGCCACTGCTCCAGGGCGGAGACGAGCGCGTCCTGGGCGATCTCCTCGGCGATGCCGACGTCCCGGACGATCCGCGCCACGGTGGCGACGATCCGCGCCGACTCCATCCGGAAGACCGTCTCCAGCGTGCTCTCCACCGTCACGGTTCACATGACAGCACAGCGCGGGTCAGCCTTCCGGCATCTCCTCGACCTCGCGGACCTCCAGGCCGACCTTCCAGTGCGGCGGGTGGACGGCCAGGAAGCGCTTCCCCCACTCGACGGCCTCGGCCATGTCCTTGCACTGGAGCATCGCGTAGCCGCCGACGACCTCCTTGGTCTCGGTGAACGGGCCGTCGGTGTACGACAGCTTCCCGTCCGACCAGGTGATCCGGGTGGCCTCGGCGGTCGGCTTGAGCCCGGCGGTGTCCACCATGGCACCGGCCTTGGTGATCTCCTCGAAGAGCGCGCCCATCCGCTGCTCGAAGCCGGGGTCGGCGCTCTCCATGTCGATGGTGTTCTCCTCGATGCGGACGAGGGACAGGAAGCGGGGCATGACGACTCCTCGGGGGTGCGGTGGGCGGGGCCGTTCCCCGCCGTCCACACATACGTCGAACGGGCCGGGCCCGCATCGACACCGCGCCCGAAGAATTTTCTAGACGTAGTCCTCCAGGCGGGCCACGGTGAAGCCCTGCTCCTGGATCTTGCGCAGCATCGTCGCCGTCATCTCGGTCATCGTCCGGCCCTTGAGCTCGGACGGGCCCCGGAAGTGGGCCAGGATGATGTCGCCGGGGTGCAGTTTCCGGTCGCCGCGCTGGTACTGCATGTTCTTGATCTGCATGGACTCGCGCCACAGCACGATCGCGTCGAGGCCGCATTCGCCGGCCGCCGCGCGCGTGGCCTCGTTCCAGTTGCCGTACGGCGGGCGGAAGAGCCGCGGGGTCGTGCCGTACCGCTGCTTCAGCTTCGTCTGCTGGCCGCAGATCTCCCGGCGCTGGGCCTCCGGGGGGAGGGTGCGCAGGTTGGGGTGGGTGAGGGTGTGGTTGGCGAGGCCGTGGCCCTCGGCGACGAGCGGGGCGAAGTACGGGTAGTCGGCGCGGATGGCCGCGTCCGTGAGGAACATCGTGAAGGGGACCTTGAGGTCCTTCATCATCCGGACGAACTCGGGGTCCTTCTCGGCCCCGTCGTCGATCGTGATGAAGACGATCTTCTCGCGGGTCGGGATCTCGCTGATGACGGGCACCGGTCCGCCGGCCGCGCGGACCACCGGCTTGACCGCGGGCGGGGCGGGCGGGGCGGCGAAGGGCTTCAGGCCCCATTTCCGGTACGCGGCGGCAGCGGCACGCTCGGGGGCCTCGGGCGCCCTGTGCCCACCGGCGGAGGGTGTGGCGGCGGGTGCGCTCGTCCGCTCCGGGACGGGGGCGGCAGCGGCGGAGGGCTCCTCCACCGAGCAGCCGGTCACCAGGAGGGCGACGGCCGTCAGGGCCGCCCACAGCGCGATCGTCTTCTTCACGCGCTGTGGGATGCCCTACGCGATCGAAAGGTTGCTCGACTTCCGGTCGCACGTGCTATTCGGTCGGCTATTCGACCGATTCGAAGCGCCAGCGGTGGACCGGACGGGTGATCAGCTCCGCGTCCGGCTCCGGCAGCTCGGGCAGTTCGGCGTCGAAGCCGTCCGCCTCCCACCAGGTGAGCACGAGGACCCGGTCCTGCGGGGCCCGGAAGAGCTCCCGGCGGACCGGCTCACGGACGAGGACCTGGGCCCGTGCCCACTCCAGGAGCTCGGCGCCCCGGCCCTGGGCGGCCCTGGCCTCCCACATGAGCGTGAGCCTCACGAGTACAGGTTCTCCTTGCTGACCTCGTGCACGTGGTCGTGGTCGTGGGAGTGACCCGGCACGTGGGGGTCCGTCACCGGCAGGGACGAGTCCGCCGACAGCTCCAGGTCCGAGGCCGGCCGGTTGCGGGCGACCATCTCGGAGCCGAGGGCCGCGACCATCGCGCCGTTGTCCGTGCACAGGCCGGGACGCGGCACCCGCAGCCGGATCCCGGCGCGCTCGCAGCGCTCCTGGGCGAGGGCGCGCAGGCGCGAGTTGGCGGCGACGCCGCCGCCGATCATCAGGTGGTCGACGCCCTCGTCCTTGCAGGCCCGGACGGCCTTGCGGGTGAGGACGTCGACGACGGCCTCCTGGAAGGACGCGGCGACGTCCCGGACGGGCACGTCCTCGCCGGCCGCCCGCTTGGCCTCGATCCAGCGGGCCACGGCGGTCTTGAGGCCGGAGAAGGAGAAGTCGTACGCGGGGTCCTTGGCGGTGCTCAGTCCGCGCGGGAAGGCGATGGCCGCCGGGTCGCCCTCCCTGGCGAGCCGGTCGATGACCGGACCGCCGGGGAAGCCGAGGTCGAGGACGCGGGCGATCTTGTCGAAGGCCTCGCCGGCCGCGTCGTCGATGGTGGCGCCCATCGGCCGCACGTCGGAGGTGATGTCGGAGGAGAGCAGCAGCGAGGAGTGGCCGCCGGAGACCAGCAGGGCCATCGTCGGCTCGGGCAGCTTGCCGTGCTCCAGCTGGTCGACGCAGATGTGCGAGGCGAGGTGGTTGACGCCGTAGAGCGGCTTGCCGAGGGCGTAGGCGTAGGCCTTGGCGGCGGAGACGCCGACGAGCAGGGCGCCCGCGAGGCCGGGGCCCGCGGTGACCGCGATGCCGTCGAGGTCCTTGGCGGAGATCCCGGCCGTCTTCAGGGCCCGCTCGATCGTCGGGACCATGGCTTCCAGGTGGGCCCGGGAGGCGATCTCGGGCACGACGCCGCCGAAGCGGGCGTGGGTGTCGACGCTGGAGGCGACGGCGTCGGCGAGGAGGGTGGTCCCGTGGACGATGCCGACGCCGGTCTCGTCGCAGGAGGTCTCGATGCCGAGTACGAGCGGTTCGTCAGCAGCCATCTGAATCAGTCTCTGTTCCTTGAACGATGTGTCGCATCACGAGCGCGTCCACGTTGCCGGGCTGGTAGTAGCCGCGGCGGAAGCCGATGGGCTCGAAGCCGAAGCGTTCGTAGAGCTTCTGGGCCCGGGTGTTGTCCACCCGCACTTCGAGGAGGACCTCCTCGCACTCGAAGGCGGTCGCGGCCTGGAGGAGGTCGGTGAGGAGCCGGGCGCCGAGGCCGGTGCCCCACTGGTCGCGGGCGGCGGCGATGGTCTGGACGTCGCCGAGGCCGCCGGCGGCGGCGAGCCCCGCGTAGCCGACGAGCCGGCCGGACTCGTCCTCGGCCACCACGTAGTGACGGGTCGCGCGCGGCCCGCGCGCGTGCGCGAGCTCCGACCAGAACATGCCCTCCGACCAGGCGTCCTCGGGGAAGAGCTCGGTTTCGAGCGCGAGCACCGGCTCCAGGTCCCACCAGCGCATCGCACGGAGCTTGGCGGTCACTTGGGAGTGACCACCTTGTAGTTCTTCGGCACCTGCGCGTCGGGGCGGCGCAGGTACATGGGCAGCGGGTCGAGGAAGCCGTCCCCGCCCTCGGCGAGCCTCTCGGCGGCGAGCCCGGCGAGCGCGGCGGCCGACTGGTGCTCGGGGTCGCGGGCGTCGGGGAAGGCCTCGGGGTAGAGGCGGGCGCCCGCGCCGACGACGGGGAGCCCGGCGAGCGCGCCGGCGATCTCGGCGGGCCGGTCGACGGCCGCGTCGCCCACGCGGGTGCGGGAGTCCTCGTACCGCGCCCAGTAGACCTCCTTGCGGCGCGCGTCCGTCGCGACGGCGAAGGGCTCGTCGATCCCGGAGGCGTACGCGAGGCCGTCGAGGGTGCACAGTCCGTGCACCGGCACGCCGAGCGCGGAGGAGAAGGCCGCGGCGGTGACGAGGCCGACCCGGAGCCCGGTGTACGGGCCGGGGCCGACGCCGACGACGATCCCGGTGACCGCGTCGAGCTTCAGCCCGGCCTCCTTCAGGACCCGGTCGACGGCGGGCAGCAGCAGCTCCCCGTGGCGGCGGGCGTCGACCTGACTCGACGAGGCGACGACGGCCTCGCCGTCGTGGAGGGCGACGGTGACGGCGGGGGTGGCGGTATCCATGGCGAGCAACAGCACGCGAACAGCCTACGGCTCCCGGGCACGCTGCCCCGAACCTCGGGTGGGCGGCTGCTACCGTCACCCTTCGATACGTTCGTACGAGAGGTGGGCACGGTGGCACGCAGCAGCTCGGGATTCGTGGCCGGGCTCACGGCGGCGGCCGTCGCCGCGGTCTGCTTCCTCGCCTACCAGGCCTCGGCGAACGCACCCGCCGATCTGTCGGTGAAGCCGCGCACGCCGGGCACGGGCGCGCCCTCGGTCTCGCCGAGCGGCGGCCCGAAGGAGCCGGCCAAGGACCCGCTCGCCGTCCCCGCGGGCTCGGGAAGCGGCGAGCGCGTCGTGTACGCGCTGAGCGACCGCCGGGTGTGGCTGGTGGACGCGAAGGGCAAGGCGACCCGGACGTTCACGGTGCGGCCGAGCTCGGTCGACCCGACGCCGGGGGCGTACACGGTGACCTCGCGCTCGGGCTCGGTGCGCGGTTCGGACGGGGTGCAGATCGAGCACGTGGTGCGGTTCGCGATGACCGAGGACGTGGCGATCGGCTTCAGCGCGGCGGTCGACGGCTCGATGCCGTCCCCGGACCCGTCGAGGAAGACCGGCGGCATCCGCATGAAGCGGGCCGACGGGAACGCGATGTGGACGTTCGCGGTGATCGGCGCGAAGGTCGTCGTCGTCGCCTGACGCGCACCCCCGCGGGGGGGGGGGCCACGCCCCCCCTACGCCGCCTCGTCCCGCACGGTCTCGTCCTCCTCGACCTGCTCGACAGGCTGCGGCGGCGGGGTCGAGAGGGTCCGGGCGGCCGCGCAGGACGCGAGCAGCTCACTCATCGAGACGTGGTCCCGTCCGGGTTCCGCGCGTTCGGGCGTCGCCATGCTTGCCTCCCGTAGGTTAGGTACACCTAACCATCTCGTGCATCCATGTGACCACGGCGCGCACGACGCACGCAACACCTTCCCGACACGTTGTCGGAACCTACGTACGGACGGTCAGAGGGCGCCCAGCTCCTCGTCGGCCCAGCGCGCGCCGATCCCGCGCAGGACGACCGTGCGCCGGTCGTCGTCGGTGTCGCCGGTCACCCGGTGGATGAGGAGGTGCAGCCGGTCGTCGGTCAGCTCCTCGACCTTGCCGTCCCCCCACTCCACGACGACCACGGACTCGGGCAGCGAGACGTCCAGGTCGAGGTCCTCCATCTCGTCGAGACCGCCGCCGAGCCGGTACGCGTCGACGTGGACCAGGGCCGGCCCGCCGACCAGGGACGGGTGGACGCGGGCGATGACGAAGGTCGGGGAGGTGACCGCGCCCCGCACGCCGAGCCCCTCGCCGAGGCCGCGGGTCAGGGTGGTCTTCCCGGCGCCGAGCTCGCCGGTGAGCATGACGAGGTCGCCGGGCCGGAGGATCTTCGCGAGCCGGCGGCCGAGCTCCTGCATCTGCTGCGGGGACTCGACGGAGAGGGTGGCACCGGAGACGGACGGGCCGGCGCCGGAGACGGGCGGGTGCGCTGCTTCCATACCCGCAAACTTAGCTCGTGCGGAAGGTCTCCCCGGCCGGGACGGCACCGGCCCGCACCAGCAGGTCGGCCAGCCGGTCGGTGACCGCCTCCGGGTGCTCCAGCATCACCAGATGGCCCGCGTCCGGGACGATGACCAGCTCCGCGTCCGGCAGGAGGGCGGCGATGGCCTCGGTGTGCGAGCTGGGGGTGACCAGGTCGTTGTCCCCGGCGAGCGCGAGCACCGGAAGCTCCTGGAAGGCGGCGAGGGCGGCGGCCTTGTCGTGCTCGACGAAGGCCGGGTAGAAGGCGGCGACCACGTCGATCGGGGTCGACTCGATCATCCGCTCCGCGAAACGGGCGACCGCCGGGTCCACGTCCTTCGAGGCGAACGAGTACTTCTTGATCAGCCCGGCGAACAGGTCGGCGGTCGCCCGCCGCCCGCGCTCGACCAGCTCCGCCTGGGAGCCGAGGGCCCGCAGGACGCCCGGCAGGACCCGCCGGACGGCGTTGACGCCGGCGAGCGGCAGCCCGTACGACACCTCTCCGAGGTTCCCCGCCGAGGTGCCGACGAGGGCGACGCCGACGACCCGGTCGCGGATCAGCTCCGGGTACTGCTCGGCGAGCGCCATCACCGTCATGCCGCCCATCGAGTGCCCCACCAGGACGAGCGGGCCCTCGGGCGCGGCCGCGTCGAGGACGGCCTTGAGGTCGCGGCCGAGCCGGTCGATGGAGACGGGCACCCCGTCGGGCCCGCCCTGGGAGACCCCGTGCCCGGAGCGGCCGTGGCTGCGCTGGTCCCAGTGGACGGTGCGGACGAGACCGCGCAGCGCGGCCCGCTGGAAGTGCCAGGAGTCCTGGCTGAGGCAGTAGCCGTGGCTGAAGACGACGGTGACGGGAGCGGGTTCCTTCCGCCCGAAGAGCCTCCGGAGGCGACCGGCCGACGCGGTGTCCGGCTCGGCCTCGTCCACCTCGTCCACCTCGTAGTGGAGGACGGTCCCGTCGTCGGCGAGGGCCCGGCCGGGGGCGCCGCGCAGACCGCCGTACGGGCCGGTGGCGTCCAGGGCGAGCCGTGCCTTCTGCCGCACGGAACGGCCGACGGTGAGCCGCTCGACGGCCACCCCGGCGGCCGCGCCGGCGGCGAGCACGCCTATCGCGGCACCGGCGAACCCGGCACGCCTCCAGCTGCTGCCACTCGACTCCGCCATGGCGGGCTACTCCCCCAGGTAGACGCGCGGGACGCGCGCGCCGATCCGGGTGACGATCTCGTACGCGATGGTGTCGGCGGCCACCGCCCAGTCCTCGGCGGTCGGCTCGCCCCGGTCGCCGGGGCCGAACAGCACCGCCTCGGTGCCGGGCTCGGGGGTGTCCCCGCCGAGGTCGACCACGAACTGGTCCATGGCGACGCGCCCTGCGACCGTGCGGACGCGGTCGCCGACGAGGACGGGCCCGCGCCCGGAGGCGTGCCGGGGAACCCCGTCCGCGTACCCCAGCGGGACCAGCCCCAGGGTGGTCTCGCCCTCGGTGACGTAGTGGTGCCCGTAACTCACCCCGTGCCCGGCGGGCACGTGCTTGACGAGCGCGACGCTCGCCTTGAGCGACATGACGGGCCGCAGGCCGAGCTCGGCGGAGGTGCCGAGCTCGGGGCTCGGCGACACGCCGTACATCGCGATGCCGGGCCGGACCAGGTCGAAGTGGGCCTCGGGCAGTGTGAGGGTGGCCGGCGAGTTGGCGATGTGCCGGACCTCGGGCCGGACACCCGCCTGCTCGGCGTGGTCGAGCATCGAACGGAAGACGTCGAGCTGGGCGGCGATCGACGGGTGGTGCGGCTCGTCCGCGCAGGCGAAGTGCGACCAGAGACCGGTCACCTTGACGAGCCCGTCGACCTCCGCCTTCAGGGCGGCCCCGACCAGCTCGGGCCAGTCGGCGGGCTGGCAGCCGTTGCGCCCGAGCCCGGTGTCCGCCTTGAGCTGGATCCTGGCCGTCTTCCCGACCGCCTTCGCGGCCCGGACGACCTCCTCCAGGGCCCACATCCCGCTCACGGACATGTCGAGACCGGCCTCGATGCCCTGGTCCCAGGGATCCCCGGGGGTCCAGAGCCAGCACATGACGGGCACGTCCGTGATCCCGGCGGCGCGCAGGGCGAGCGCCTCGTGCGGGGTGGCCGTCCCGAGCCAGTCCGCGCCCGCGTCCAGGGCGGCGCGGGCACAGCGCAGAGCGCCGTGTCCGTACGCGTCGGCCTTGACCACGGCCATGATCCGGACGTGGGGGGCGACACGGGCGCGCAGCGTGCGGACGTTCGCACGCAGCGCGCCGAGGTCGATCTCGGCGCGGGCCCTTCGGGGCGGAGGTGTCTCAGTCATCGCGCCCAGTCTCTCAGGTGTCAGCTCCCGGGCCGCTTTCCCCAGATGTAGACCCGGTCACCCTTACGGAGGACGTCCCAGAGTTTCCCCGCGTCGCGGTAGGTGAGATTGACGCAGCCGCGGCTGCCGACGGGCGTGGCAAGCTGCCCGTAGACGGCGTGGAAGGCCTGTCCGCCGCTGAAGAACTGGGAGTACGGCATGGGGGTGTCGTAGATGGACGACCAGTGGTCCTTGTGCCGCCAGTAGACGGTGTGCCAGCCGGTGCGGGTGGCGTACCCGGGCCGCCCGCTACGGATGTTGACCACGGGGTACGTCACCTTCTTCCCCTTCCGCACCCACATCAGCTGACGGTCGAGGTCGACGCAGGCGACGGCGTACTTCTTCACGGGGCAGCGCCCGCCCGGGTCGAGGTTCTTCCGGGCGGCGAGCAGCTCGGCGCGGGCCCAGGTGACCGGCCCGGCGTACCCGACGGCGGGCTTGATCTTCTCCTTCACCTGGAAGGCGCGGATCGCCCGGCAGTCGGCGGCGGACTGCTTCCCGTCGACCGGCAGCCCGAGCAGCCGCTCGACCCGGCGCTGATGGGTCCCCGTCCGGACGGTGCAGGCGGTGCCGACGACGGCACTGCGCGGCAGGTACTCGACGAGCTCGTCGACCTCCTCCTCGGGCTCGGGCACGGTCGGGTCGCCCTCCGTGTGCAGGGGCGGCAGCACCTGGTCGGGCGTGTCCATCGGATACTCGGCCCGCCCGCCCCCGACGACCCCGGGCACGAGCGGATCGGGGTCACCGGAGGGCGGGGCGGCGAGGACCGGGGTCGCCGGATCCGGAGGGGCGGCGAGGACCGGGGTCCCCGGATCCGGAGGGGCGGCGAGGACCGGGGTCACCGGATCCGGCGAGGCGGCGAAGGCGGCGGGTCCGAGGGCGAGGGAGGCGGCGAGGACGAACAACAACGGCGCGGTACGGCTTCTCCAACTGATCACCCACTCACCCAATCCGCCCCCCGCCCCGGCAGCGCGCGGGAACCCACGGCTGGGTCAACGGTGTTCGCCCGAGTGGGGGTGGCCCCGACGAAGCTACGACCCCGCCGTCACGTCCCGCCATGCCCCCCGCAGGGAGTCCGCGACGTCCGTGGCCGTCACCGGGGCACCCCCCTCCGACGCCCGCCGCGCGGCGAGGCCGTGGAGGTAGGCCGCGCAGGACCCCGCGTCCAGGGCCGGAAGACCCGCCGCGAGGAGGGACCCGGCGAGCCCGGAGAGGACGTCGCCGCTGCCGGCCGTGGCCAGCCATGACGTCCCGGTCGGGTTGACCCGTACGGGCCCGCCGTCCGCCCCGCACACCACCGTCGTCGAGCCCTTCAGGAGGACCGTCGCCCCGAAGCGGCCGGCCAGTTCGCGGGCCGCCGCGAGCCGCCCGGCCTCGACCTCCTCCCGGGCGACACCGAGCAGCGCCGCCGCCTCGCCGGCGTGCGGGGTGAGCAGGGTGGGAGCCGTACGGGACCGGACGGCGTCCGGCGCGAGCCCCCGGAGGCCGTCCGCGTCGACGAGGACGGGAACGTCGGAGGCGAGGACCTCCGTGACGGCGAGCCCGGCGCCCGGACCCTCGCCGAGGCCGGGCCCGACGACCCACGCCTGGACCCGCCCGGCCTTGTCGGGGGGCCCGGGGTGCACCAGGGTCTCGGGGTGCGCGGCGATCACGGCGTCGTCGGCGTGGCCCACGTACCGCACCGCCCCCGCCCCGCCCCGCAGCGCGCCGGCCACGGCGAGCACGGCGGCACCCGGGTAGCGGGCGGAGCCCGCGAGGACACCGACGACGCCCCGCCGGTACTTGTCGCTCTCGGCGCCCGGCACGGGCAGCAGCCAGGCCAGGTCGTCGTGCTGGAGGGCCTCCAGGTCCGGCACCCCCGGAAGCACGTCGCCGAGGCCGATGTCGACGAGCCGCAGCGCCCCCGCGTACTCCCGCGCCGGGTCGACGAGCAGGCCCGGCTTGTACGCCCCGAAGGTGATCGTCGCGTCGGCGCGGAGCGCCTCGCCGTGGACCTCCCCGGTGTCGGCGTCGACGCCGCTCGGCAGGTCGACGGCGACGACGACGGCGTCGGAGCCGCGCGCGGCCCGGGCGACGGGCACGGCGTCGGGGCGGAGCCCGCCGCGTCCCCCGATGCCGGTGATGCCGTCGAGGACGAGGTCGGCGCCGGCCAGTACGTCGTACGGATCGTCGGCCACCCGCCCGCCGGCGGCCCGCAGCGCGCCGAGCCCGCCCTCGTGCGCCCGCTCCCCGAGCAACACGGCCGACACACCCGCCCCGCGACGGGCGAGCCGGGCCCCGGCGTACAGGGCGTCGCCGCCGTTGTCGCCGCTGCCGACGAGCAGGACGACCCGGGCGCCGTACACCCGCCCCTTGCCGAGCAGCGAACAGCAGGCGGCGGCGAGGCCGGCGGCGGCCCGCTGCATGAGGGCGCCGTCGGGAAGGCGGGCCATGAGGTCGGCCTCGGCGGCCCGTACGGTCTCCACGCGGTAAGCGGTACGCATGCCCAGCAGTCTGCCGCCCACACGCCCCCAACGCCCCTCGTACACCCGACCCCACGGGCCGGCACCCACCCGCGTGGGACCCGCGCGCCCCACCGCGCAGTGCCGCGCCCAACCGCCCGCGTGACCCCGCGCCCGCCGGGGCAGCACCCCGCCCACCCGCCGTGTGGGCAATCGTCCCGCAGGGGCGATGGGGGTCCCCCTTGCGGAACGTATGCCCACAACGGGGCGGCGGGGGGCGGCCCGGCGGGCGACCGACCCCCCAACGGGGGCGACGGGGGCACCGCCCCGCGGACGAGCGGCGACAACGGGAGCGGCGCGGTGTCGGCCCCGCGGACTGCGGCCCGCAGCCGGCGTGGGCGCGGGTCCCGGCCCGGCGGGGCCGCGGCCCGGGGGGCATCGCCCGCCCACCGGCCGCCCCCGAAGCCCCCGCCTCACCCCTCCGCGATCACCACCGCCGACGCCACCCCCGCGTCATGGCTCAGCGAGACGTGCCAGTGCCTGACGCCCAGTTCCGCCGCCCGCGCCGCCACCGTCCCCCGTACCCGCAGCCGCGGCTGCCCGCTGCCCTCGACGTACACCTCGGCGTCCGTCCAGTGCAGCCCGCCCGGCGCGCCGAGCGCCTTCGCGAGGGCCTCCTTCGCGGCGAACCGCACGGCGAGCGAGGCGGGCCCGCGCCGTTCGCCGCTCGGGAGCAGCACCTCGCGCTCGACGAAGAGTCGCTGGAGCAGCCCCGGTGTGCGCTCGATGGACGCGGCGAAGCGGTCGATCTCCGCCACGTCGATCCCCACCCCAATGATCATTTCCCACTCACTCCACGGTCACGGATTTGGCCAGGTTGCGCGGCTGGTCGACCTCGTTGCCCCGCGCGGTGGCGAGCTCGCAGGCGAAGACCTGGAGCGGCACCGTGGCGACCAGCGGCTGGAGCAGCGTAGGCGTGGCGGGGATGCGGACGAGGTGGTCGGCGTAGGGGACGACGGCCTCGTCGCCCTCCTCCGCGATGACGATGGTCCGCGCCCCGCGGGCCCGGATCTCCTGGATGTTGGAGACGATCTTGTCGTGGAGGACGGACCGCCCGCGCGGCGAGGGGACGACCACGACGACCGGCAGGCCCTCCTCGACGAGGGCGATCGGCCCGTGCTTGAGCTCGCCGGCGGCGAAGCCCTCGGCGTGCATGTACGCGAGTTCCTTGAGCTTGAGCGCGCCTTCCAGGGCCACCGGGTAGCCGACGTGCCGCCCGAGGAACAGGACGGTGTTCTTGTCGGCGAGGGAGCGGGCGAGGGCCCGTACCGGTTCCATGGTCTCCAGGACGCGCTCGACGTCGTCGCCGATGCGGGCGAGGTCGCGGACGACGGCGTGGATCTCGTCGCCCCACTGGGTGCCGCGCACCTGGCCGAGGTAGAGGGCGAGCAGGTAGCAGGCGACGAGCTGGGTGAGGAAGGCCTTGGTGGAGGCGACCGCGACCTCGGGCCCGGCGTGCGTGTAGAGGACGGCGTCCGATTCCCTGGGGATCGTCGAGCCGTTGGTGTTGCACACGGCGAGCACCTTCGCGCCCTGCTCCCGGGCGTGCCGGAGCGCCATGAGGGTGTCCATGGTCTCGCCGGACTGGGAGATCGCGATGACCAGGGTGCGCCGGTTCAGGATCGGGTCGCGGTAGCGGAACTCGCTGGCGAGCTCGACCTCGCAGGGGATGCGGGTCCAGTGCTCGATGGCGTACTTGGCGATGAGCCCGGCGTGGAAGGCGGTGCCGCAGGCGATGATGACGACCTTGTCGGCCTCGCGGAGCACGGCGTCGGGGATGCGTACCTCGTCGAGGGTGAGCCGGCCGGCTCCGTCGATCCGTCCGAGGAGGGTGTCGGCGACGGCCTTGGGCTGCTCGGCGATCTCCTTGAGCATGAAGGAGGCGTAGCCGCCCTTCTCGGCGGCGGAGGCGTCCCAGTCGACGTGGTAGGCCCGTACGTCGGCGGGTACGCCGTCGAAGTCGGTGACGGTGACGCCGTCCCGGGTCAGTTCGACGACCTGGTCCTGGCCGAGTTCGACCGCGGAGCGGGTGTGGGCGATGAAGGCGGAGACGTCGGAGGCGAGGAAGTTCTCGCCCTCTCCGACGCCGACGACGAGCGGCGAGTTCCGGCGGGCGCCGACGACGACGTCGGGCTGGTCGGCGTGCACGGCGACGAGGGTGAACGCGCCGTCGAGCCGCCGGCAGACGAGCCGCATGGCCTCCGCGAGGTCTCCGGCGGAGGAGAACTCCTCGGCGAGGAGGTGGGCGACGACCTCGGTGTCGGTCTCGGAGCGCAGCGTGTGGCCGCGCTCGGTCAGTTCCTCGCGCAGGGCGGCGAAGTTCTCGATGATGCCGTTGTGGACGACGGCGACGCGGCCGGCGTTGTCCAGGTGCGGGTGCGCGTTGGCGTCGGTCGGTCCGCCGTGGGTGGCCCAGCGGGTGTGTCCGATGCCGACGGAGCCGCCGGCCAGCGGCCGGTCGACGAGCTCCTTCTCCAGGTTGACGAGCTTGCCCGCCTTCTTGGCCGCGGCGAGCCCTCCGTCGGAGAGCACCGCGACACCGGCCGAGTCGTAGCCCCGGTATTCGAGCCGCTTGAGGCCCGCGACCACCACATCAAGCGCCGACTGCCCGCCGACGTATCCCACGATTCCGCACATGGCGGCAGCCTACGGCGGAACCCCTCCCACCGGCCGGAGTCGACGCGGCCCGCGCCCACGCCCGTGTCGCGGGCGTGGGCGCGGGCCACGGAAGCAGAATCAGAAGCGGAGGTCAGCCGAGCTTGGCGGCCTGCGCGTCGATGACGGCCTTCGGCAGCTCCTCGACCGTGCCGCCGAGGCTGAGGGTGGAGAACGAGGCCAGCGTGCTGCCCTGGCGGAAGACGACCAGCTTGGTGACGAAGGGCTCGCCGTCCATGTCGGTGGTGACCGTCCAGGCGAGCGACTCCTCGCCCGCGGACAGCGTCTCCGGCGCGACCTTGGCGATCTTCGTCTTCTCGCCGCCGCCGAGGAGCGTGAAGCCGCCGGCGCACTCGGTGCCGGCCGTCTTCAGGGAGGTGAAGGCCTCCTGCGCGCCCTGTCCCTCGTACGAGCCGAGCGTCACGCTCGTCACGGGTGCGGCGAGGGCGCCCAGGGCGTCCTTCGGCGAGGCCGTGGCGCCCTCGGTCTTGGGCACTTCGATGACCTTGCGCTGCGCGGAGGCGCCCGGCTGGCCGGTGGCGACGGACGACATCGCGTCGGCGAGCGGCTTGCAGGCGGGCTTGTCGGTGGAGACGGCGTCGGACTTCACGATGTCCGCGGCCTTGGCCTTCTGCACCTGGTGGCCCGGCAGGTCGGCCTGCTCGACGATCAGCTTCTCCAGCTCGGCGGCGGACAGCGCCTTCGCGGCCGGGGCGCTGCTCGTGGCGGAGGCGGAGGCGCCGGGGGTGGCGTCCTTGCCGGAGTCCGCGTCCTTGCCGCCCTCGCTGCAGCCGGTGACGAGCAGCGCGAAGGAGACGGCGGTGGCGGCGACGGCGGCGCTTCTGACGAACGTACGCATGGGTGTGGTGCTCTCTGTTCTTCCTCGTGCCGCCCGGACGGGCGGCTCCCCCCCGCGTGAAGGACAGGAACCCACGCGGCCTACACGAAGGATCACCCTAGTCGCCGGGTCGGACAACGGCTTTTGTCGCGTGACCCACCCCACGGCCCACGGAGCCCTCCGACCCCCGACAATGGCGGGGTGATCTCTTCGCCGCCACGAAGCGCCAACGGCAACGGACAACGTCGTCCTTCCGAGGCGACCCCGTACGTCGACCTCACGCGGGCCGAGTGGAGCGCCCTGCGCGACAAGACGCCGCTCCCCCTCTCGGCCGACGAGGTCGAGCGGCTCCGCGGCCTCGGGGACGTCATCGACCTCGACGAGGTCCGGGACATCTACCTCCCGCTGTCCCGGCTGCTCAATCTGTACGTGCAGGCCACCAGCGGCCTCCGCGGCGCGCTGAACACCTTCCTCGGCGAGAGCGCCGAGCAGCGCGGCACGCCCTTCGTCATAGGGGTCGCCGGTTCGGTGGCCGTCGGCAAGTCGACGGTCTCCCGGCTGCTGCAGGCGCTGCTCGCCCGCTGGCCGGAGCACCCGCGCGTGGAGCTGGTGACGACGGACGCCTTCCTCTATCCGATGGAGGAGCTGAAGTCGCGCGGCCTCATGTCCCGCAAGGGATTCCCCGAGTCGTACGACCGCCGGGCCCTGACCCGCTTCGTCGCGGACATCAAGGCGGGCAAGGAGGAGGTCTCGGCCCCGGTCTACTCGCACCTGATCTACGACCGCGTGCCCGGTGAGCGGCTCGTGGTCCGCCGCCCGGACATCCTCATCGTGGAGGGCCTGAACGTCCTCCAGCCGGCGCTCCCCGGCAAGGACGGCCGCACGCGGGTCGGTCTCGCCGACTACTTCGACTTCTCGGTGTACGTGGACGCACGGGCGGAGGACATCGAGCGCTGGTACCTGAACCGCTTCCGCAAGCTGCGCGACACCGCGTTCCAGAACCCGTCCTCGTACTTCCAGCGCTACACGCAGGTCTCCGAGGACGAGGCCCTCGACTACGCCCGCACGATGTGGCGGACCATCAACAAGGTGAACCTGCTGGAGAACGTGGCCCCGACCCGCGGCCGGGCGACCCTCGTCGTCCGCAAGGGCCCGGACCACAAGGTGCAGCGCCTGAGTCTGCGCAAACTCTGACCTCCGTACGCTCTCCCTATGCTGCATCTCCGGTTGATCGTCCCGCCCGACCGCACGCCCGCAGCCGTCAAGCTGATCGAGTCGACGGTGGGCACCACCCATCTGGTGGTGCTGCCGGGCGCGGCCCGGGACCCCTCGGGCGACCTCGTGCTGTGCGACGTGGCCCGCGAGGCGGGTGACGAACTGCTGCACGGGCTGCGTGAGCTGAGGATCGATCAGGACGGCTCGATCGCCGTCGAGAACATCGACCTCTCCCTCTCCACGCGCGCGGACGCCGCCGAGGAGGAGGCCCCGGGCGAGCCCGCGGACGCGGTGATCTGGGAGCAGTTGGCGGGCGCGACGCACGAGGAGTCGACGCTCTCCATCACGTACAGCGCGTTCATGATCCTGGCGACGATGATCGCGGCCTGCGGTGTCGTCCTGGACAACGCGATCCTGATCGTGGGCGCGATGGCGGTCGGCCCGGAGTTCGGCCCGCTGGCCGGTGTCTGTACGTCGATCGTGCAGCGCCACCCGAAGCTGGCGGCGCGTTCGCTGATCGCGCTGCTGGTCGGCTTCGCGGCGGCGATCGTGGCGACGACGGTGTTCAGCCTGGGGATGGACGCGCTCGACCTGTTCAGCAGGGCCCAGCTGGACGCGGACCGCCCCAACACCAAGTTCATCTGGCAGCCGGACCCGTTCTCCTTCGTCGTGGCGGTGCTCGCGGGCATCGCCGGCACCTTGTCCCTGACCTCCGCGAAGTCGGGGGCCCTGGTGGGCGTGGCGATCTCGGTGACGACGGTCCCGGCGGGCGCGAACGCGGCGGTGGCGCTCAGCTACGGCGAGGTGGGCCAGATGTGGGGCTCGATCGAGCAGCTGCTGCTCAACCTCTTCGGCATCATGCTGGCCGGGACGCTCACCCTGTACGGGCAGAAGATGCTGTGGCGCACCCAGCGCGGCCGCTGGCGCCGCGCACCGAAGACCTGACGCGGACGAGGGCCCCCACCGGAACGGTGGGGGCCCTCGCGTGCATGACGGTGCCTCAGAAAGGCTAGCCCAGCGCGGACTTCACGACGTCCGCGAGGCGCTGCGCGACCGCGCGGGCCTGCTCGATGTCGGCGGCCTCGACCATGACGCGGACCAGCGGCTCGGTGCCGGAGGAACGCAGCAGGACGCGGCCGGTGGAGCCGAGCTCGCGCTCGGCGTCGGTGACGGCCGCGGCGAGCTCGCCGGAGGTGTTCACCCGCGACTTGTCGACGTCCTTGACGTTGATGAGGATCTGCGGGAGCCGCTCCATGACGCCCGCGAGCTCCGCGAGCGACTTGCCGGTGGCGGCGACGCGGGCGGCCAGCATCAGGCCGGTGAGGGTGCCGTCGCCGGTGGTGGCGTGGTCGAGCACGATGACGTGACCCGACTGCTCGCCGCCGAGGGCGTAGCCGTGCTCCTTCATGGACTCCAGGACGTAGCGGTCGCCGACCGCGGTCTGGACGAGGTTCAGGCCCTCGCGCTCCATGGCGAGCTTGAAGCCCAGGTTGGACATGACGGTCGCGACGACGGTGTCGCCGCGCAGCGTGCCTGCCTCGCGCATGGCGAGGGAGAGCACGGCGAGGATCTGGTCGCCGTCGACCTCTTCGCCGGAGGCGTCCACGGCGAGGCAGCGGTCGGCGTCGCCGTCGTGGGCGATGCCGAGGTCGGCGCCGTGCTCGACGACCGCGGCCCGGAGCAGCCCCAGGTGGGTGGAGCCGCAGCCCTCGTTGATGTTGAGGCCGTCCGGCTCGGCGCCGATGGTGACGATCTGGGCGCCGGCCCGGGCGAAGGCCTCGGGCGAGACGCGGGCGGCGGCGCCGTGGGCCTCGTCGAGGACGATCTTGAGGCCGTCGAGCCGGTTGGGGAGGACGGACATGAGGTGGGAGACGTACGTCTCGAAGCCCTCGTCGTAGTCGCGGACGCGGCCGACGCCGGCACCGGTCGGACGCTCCCACGGGGCGCCGGTGCGGTGCTGCTCGTACACGGTCTCGATCTTGTCCTCGAGATCGTCGGCGAGCTTGTGGCCGCCGCGGGCGAAGAACTTGATGCCGTTGTCGGGCATGGCGTTGTGGCTGGCGGAGAGCATCACGCCGAGGTCGGCGCCGAGGACGCCGGTGAGGTGGGCCACGGCCGGGGTGGGCAGGACGCCGACGCGCAGCACGTCGACGCCGGCGCTGGCGAGGCCCGCCACGACGGCCGCCTCGAGGAACTCTCCGGAGGCGCGGGGGTCCCGCCCGACCACGGCGGTCGGCCGGTGGCCCTCGAAGGTGCCCGCCTCGGCGAGCACGTGCGCGGCCGCGACGGACAGGCCGAGCGCGAGCTCCGCCGTCAGGTCCGCGTTGGCGACGCCGCGTACGCCGTCCGTGCCGAAGAGTCGTCCCACAGCTGTCCTCCGAAAATACGTGCCCAAGCTGATGAAAGGTGAAGATGAAAAGAGGTTATGAAAAAACGTACGCCCCGACGGCACGGGCAGTGCCGCCGGGGCGTACGAAAGCAGACCGAGCAGGCGATTAACGCTTGCTGTACTGCGGAGCCTTACGGGCCTTCTTGAGACCGGCCTTCTTGCGCTCGACCGCACGGTCGTCGCGGGAGAGGAAGCCGGCCTTCTTCAGCGCCGGGCGGTTGTTCTCGACGTCCGCCTCGTTCAGCGCACGGGCCACGCCGAGGCGCAGGGCGCCGGCCTGACCGGAGACACCGCCACCCGCGATGCGGGCGATGACGTCGTAGCGGTTGTCGAGCTCGAGCACCTTGAAGGGCTCGTTGACTTCCTGCTGGTGCACCTTGTTGGGGAAGTAGTCCTCAAGGGTGCGACCGTTGATCTTCCACTTGCCGGTGCCCGGAACGATCCGGACGCGGGCGATGGCGTTCTTGCGACGGCCCAGGCCGGCGGCCGGCTGCGGGTCGCCGAAGCGGGACGCGAGCGACTCGGAGGTGTACTCACCCTCGACGAGCTCGGTCTCGGTGGTGTACTCCTCGACGCCCTCGAACTCGTCGACGGGGGTCTCGGGGGTGGTCTCGGCCACGATTCTCCTCAGATTTCTTTCGTTCTTAGGGGGTGTGGCCGGAACTACTGCGCGACCTGGGTGATCTCGAACGGGACCGGCTGCTGGGCAGCGTGCGGGTGGTTCTCGCCCGCGTAGACCTTCAGCTTCGAGAGCATCTGACGGCCCAGGGTGTTCTTGGGGATCATGCCCTTGATGGCCTTCTCGACGGCCTTCTCGGGGTTCTTCGACAGCAGCTCGTCGTAGCGGACGGAGCGCAGACCACCCGGGAAGCCAGAGTGGCGGTAGGCCATCTTCTGGGTCTTCTTGTTGCCGGACAGGTGGACCTTGTCAGCATTGATGATGATGACGAAGTCGCCCATGTCCATGTGGGGGGCGTAGACGGGCTTGTGCTTGCCTCGCAGGAGGTTCGCAGCCGTCGTCGCCAGACGGCCCAGGACGATGTCCTGCGCGTCGATGATGTGCCACTGGCGAGTGACATCGCCGGGCTTGGGGCTGTACGTACGCACTTCGTAGCCTTCGCTTCTTCAGTGGATGGAGTCCAGACACACCTGAAGCGATCATGCAGCTGGGGCCTGCACTGCCGGGACACCGCCCGTATGCGAGCCACTGGTAACTGCTCCAGGGAACCTGCGTAAGGGCCGCTCGCGTGAGAACGACGAAGCCAATACGCATAACAAACCGCAACACTACCCGCGCCACCCCCGAAGGGTCAAAACGCCGCGAGACCCCAGGTCACCGCACCCGCTCGACCTCTTCCCGACGCCGCCCAGGAGGGGTGTCCCCGCCCCCGGGGCTCACCGCACCCGGTCGACCCGCCGCTCGTCCCACACGGGCTCGCTGGTCTCCCGTACGACCCCGTCCGACCCGAAGACCAGGAACCGGTCGAAGCTCTTCGCGAACCACCGGTCGTGCGTGACGGCCATCACGGTCCCGTCGTACGACTCCAGGCCCTCCTGGAGCGCCTCGGCGGACTCCAGGTCCAGGTTGTCCGTCGGCTCGTCGAGCAGCAGCGCGGTCGTGCCCGCCAGCTCGAGCAGCAGGATCTGGAACCGCGCCTGCTGCCCGCCCGAGAGCCTGTCGAAGGACTGGTCGCCCTGGCGCTCCAGCTCGTACCGCCGCAGCATCGACATCGCCGCGCCCCGGTCCTTGGCGTGCTCGGACCACAGGATGTCGACGAGCGGCCGCCCGGCCAGCTCCGGGTGCGCGTGGGTCTGCGCGAAGTGCCCCGGCACCACCCGGGCACCGAGCTTCCACGACCCCGTGTGCGCGACGGACTCGTCGCCGGCGAGCAGCCGCAGGAAGTGCGACTTCCCGGATCCGTTCGAGCCGAGGACGGCCACCCGCTCCCCGTAGAAGATCTCCAGCGAGAACGGCTTCATCAGACCGGTCAGCTCAAGGTTCTCGCAGGTCACGGCCCGCACCCCGGTCCGCCCGCCGCGCAGCCGCATCCGGATGTCCTGCTCGCGCGGCGGCTCCGGCGGCGGCCCCGCCTCCTCGAACTTCCTCAGCCGGGTCTGCGCCGCCGCGTACCGGGACGCCATCTCGTGGCTGACCGCGGCCGCCTGCCGAAGGTTGAGCACCAGCTTCTTCAGCTGCGCGTGCTTCTCGTCCCAGCGCCGCTTGAGCTCCTCGAAGCGGGCGAACCGCTCGCGCCGGGCCTCGTGGAAGGTGTCGAAGCCGCCGCCGTGCACCCAGACGTCCGATCCGGCCGGGCCGGGCTCGACCGCGATGATCTTCTGGGCGCCCCGGGAGAGCAGCTCCCGGTCGTGGGAGATGAAGAGCACGGTCTTACGGGTCTCCCGCAGCCGCTCCTCGAGCCACCGCTTGCCGGGCACGTCGAGGTAGTTGTCCGGCTCGTCCAGGAGGAGCACCTCGTCGGGGCCGCGCAGCAGCGACTCCAGGACGAGCCGCTTCTGCTCGCCGCCGGAGAGCGTGCGGACCTCCCGGAACTGCGCCTTCTCGTACGGGACGCCGAGCGCCGCCATGGTGCAGATGTCCCAGAGGGTCTCGGCCTCGTACCCCTGCACCTCGGCCCAGTCGCTGAGGGCCTGCGCGTACTTCATCTGCGCGGCCTCGTCGTCGACGGTCATGATCAGGTGCTCGGCCTCGTCGACGGCCTTGGCGGCCTCCCGGATCCGGGGCTGGGCCACCGAGACCAGCAGGTCGCGGACGGTGGACGCGTCCCGTACGGAGCCGACGAACTGCGGCATGACACCGAGGCCGCCGCTGACCGTGACGGTGCCGCCGTGCGGCTGGAGCTCTCCGGAGATCATCCGGAGGAGTGTGGTCTTGCCGGCGCCGTTGGCCCCGACGAGGGCGACCACGGCGCCCTCTCCGACCCGGAAGGAGGCGTCCCCGAGGAGGACCCTCCCGTCGGGAAGGTAGTACTCCAGATGCGCGGCCTCGACATGTCCCATGGGATGCATTGTCACCGCCCGCGTCGGCCCCGCCCAACCGGTTTAGGATGCGCGGCATGAGCTTTGGGGGACCGCAGTGGCCGCAGGAGCCGCAGCAGCAGGGGCAGCAGGGGTACGGACAGCAGCCCGGGTACGGACAGCCGCAGGGCTACGGACAGCAGGGACAGGGGCCGGGGCAGGGGCAGCAGGGCCACGGGCAGCAGCAGGGGTACGGGTACCCCCAGCCGCAGCAGCCGGCGCAGCCGAACCCCTTCCCGGGCGCTCAGGGCAGCGGTGAGACGCCCGACTGGGGCGCCCTGGCCGACGCCTCGGCCTCGCGCGGCCGCCGCAAGCGCCTCTTCATGATCGTCGGCGGCGTCGTGGCCGCGGTGGCCGTGGGCGCGATCGTCGCGACCGCCGTCGTGAGCACCAACAAGAAGAACGACGAGGCCAAGAACGGCCCGGTCCCCACCGGCACGGTCTCCCCCACGGGCACGCCCACCCCCGAGCCGACCTTCTCGTCGGTGGCGCCGCCGCCCCCGCCGAACCCGAAGGACTACATCTCGGACCCGAAGAAGGACAAGGCCCCGCTCACCGCCGAGGGCCTCTTCCCGGGCAAGAAGATGACCATGAACAACCGCGCCTACAAGAAGGGCGCGACCTCCTCCACCACCAACTGCGCGGCCGTCACCCAGGGCGGCCTCGGCAGCGTCCTGAAGCGGAACGGCTGCCAGCGGGTGATCCGCGCCACCTATGTGAAGGACGGCGTGGCGGTCACCGTCGGCGTCGCCGTCTTCCCCTCGGAGGCGGCGGCCCAGAAGGCGAAGGACCAGGCCAGCGGCGGCATCGCGCCCCTGACGGGCGCGGGCGTGGGTGATTTCTGCCACGCCACTGTCTGCCTGCGCCGCTCGAACGCGATCGGCCGGTACGCGTACTTCACCCAGGCCGGGTTCGGCAACGGCAAGAAGGTCACCAAGGCCGACAAGCCCGTCTTCCAGGCCAGCGACGACCTCGGCACCTTCGCCTTCAACCAGATCTACGCCCGGGGCCGCGCCCAGGCCTCAGCAGCAGCCGGTGCTCCCGGGGAGTGACCGCTTGTTGCGGGCCTCCCTGCTGCGGGCGGCGAGCAGCTCGTCCGCCGGGTAGCCGACCTCTTCGAGGGTGAGTCCGTGCGGCCGCACGACGTGGACGGCCGAGTCCCGGACGCCGGCGGCGAGCACCTTGCCGGGCCAGTCGACCGGCCGGTGGCCGTCGCCGACGAAGAGCAGGGCGCCGACGAGCGAGCGGACCATGTTGTGGCAGAAGGCGTCCGCCTTGACGGTCGCCTCCATGACCCCGTCGTCCCGCCGCTCCCAGCGCAGCACCTGGAGCGTGCGGATGGTCGTGGCGCCCTCGCGCTTCTTGCAGTACGCGGCGAAGTCGTGCTCGCCGACGAGCGCGGTGGCGGCCTCGTTCATGGCGTCCATGTCGAGGGCCCAGTCGTGCCACAGCACGTGGCCGCGGAGCAGCGGGTCGACCCCGCCGGGGTTGTCGGTGACGCGGTAGGCGTAGCGGCGCCAGACGGCGGAGAACCGCGCGTTGAAGCCCGCGGGGGCCTCTTCCACCTTCCACACCCGGACGTCGTGGGAGAGCCGCCCGGCGAGCCGCCTCAGCAGCTTGTCCCGGTGCTCGCCCCACACCTCCACGGGCAGGTCGACATGGGCGACCTGGCCGCGCGCGTGGACCCCGGCGTCGGTCCGGCCGGCGACGGTCAGTTCGTACGTCTCCGTGGACCGGGTCACGGTCCGCAGGGCGTCCTCGATATCCCCCTGTACGGTCCGCCGCCCATGGGCCTGCTTCGCCCAGCCGGAGAAGTCCTTGCCGTCGTACGAAAGGTCGAGCCGAACTCGTACGAACCCGTCCTGCACGTCATCGCTCACGCGGAGATCCTCTCAAACACACGGGAACGGGCCCGCACCCCAGGGGGTACGGGCCCGCTCACGAGAAACGGAAGAACGCTTACGCGTCCTTCGACTCCTCGGCCGGAGCCTCGGCGGCCGCGTCGGCCTCCTTGACGGCGCGCACGGTGGCGGCCTCGGCCTCGGCGACGGTCGCCTTCTTGGCGATCTCGCCCTCGACCAGCTCGATCACGGCCATCGGGGCGTTGTCGCCACGACGGTTGCCGATCTTGGTGATGCGGGTGTAGCCACCGGGGCGCTCCGAGTAACGCGGGGCGATCTCGGTGAAGAGGGTGTGGACGATGCCCTTGTCGGTGATCGTCTGCAGCACCAGGCGACGGTTGTGGATGTCGCCCTTCTTCGCCTTGGTGATCAGGCGCTCGGCGACCGGACGCAGGCGACGGGCCTTGGCCTCGGTCGTGGTGATGCGGCCGTGCTCGAAGAGCGACTTCGCCAGGTTGGCGAGGAGCAGCTTCTCGTGCGCGGCGGAACCGCCGAGGCGGGCACCCTTCGCGGGACGCGGCATGGTGTTTCTCCTTGTGATCTGCACCGGCCGTATGAGGTACCGATGTCAGTGTCCGAGCGGGCGGTCACCCGTCGGAGATCCAGGCCCCCTAGGGGGCCTGGAAGGGGTGCGGGGAGGAGTCGATTTCCGGCTCCGCCGGGCGTGCGCGATCAAGCACAGCGCACCCGCACCCGGGTACGGACCGTGAGGCCCGAGCTCTTAGTACTGCTCGGTCTCGACGAAGCCGGCGTCCGCGTCGTCGTCGGCGCCGAAGGCGTCCGCGGCGGCGGTCGGGTCGAATCCGGGCGGCGAGTCCTTCAGCGCGAGGCCCATACCGGCCAGCTTCGCCTTGACCTCGTCGATCGACTTCGCACCGAAGTTGCGGATGTCGAGCAGGTCGGCCTCGGAGCGGGCGACGAGCTCACCCACGGAGTGGATGCCCTCACGCTTGAGGCAGTTGTACGAGCGAACGGTGAGCTCGAGCTCCTCGATCGGCAGCGCGAGGTCGGCGGCGAGGGCGGCGTCCGTCGGGGACGGGCCCATGTCGATGCCCTCGGCGTCGATGTTGAGCTCGCGCGCCAGACCGAACAGCTCGACCAGGGTCTTGCCGGCGGACGCCATGGCGTCACGCGGGCGCATGGCCTGCTTGGTCTCGACGTCGACGATGAGCTTGTCGAAGTCGGTGCGCTGCTCGACTCGGGTCGCCTCGACCTTGTAGGTGACCTTGAGGACCGGCGAGTAGATCGAGTCGACCGGGATGCGGCCGATCTCCTGACCCACCTGCTTGTTCTGGACGGCGGAGACGTAGCCGCGACCGCGCTCGACGGTCAGCTCCATCTCCAGCTTGCCCTTGCCGTTGAGCGTGGCGAGGACGAGGTCGGGGTTGTGCACCTCGACACCGGCCGGGGGCGCGATGTCGGCGGCGGTGACCAGACCCGGGCCCTGCTTGCGCAGGTACATCACGACCGGCTCGTCGTGCTCCGAGGAGACGACCAGCTGCTTGATGTTGAGGATGAGGTCGGTGACGTCCTCCTTGACGC